>NZ_JAEKEM010000001.1:0-1113 GCF_016651095.1 Peribacillus sp. TH16
TTCAGACTGTAGACAAACTCGATGAAAATCGAGTTTGTCTACAGTTTTTTTGAGGGGTTGTAAAAATTCGACGTTGATTTCCACTCCAGGCACTCGCTTTCCGCGGGCGGTCAGGGAGCCTCCTCGGCGCCTTTGCGCCTGTGGGGTCTCCCTTGGACACGCATTTCCCGCAGGAGTCTCGCACCTTCCGTTCCAATCAACTTTGTTTTAACAATTAGATATAACCACTTTTGCCTACAGTCCTTTTTGTTTTAATATAGAAGTATTAAAACTTGAGGTGATGACGATGCTTTCGAAACATAATTCTATTCAGCGAGATCAACTTGAAATGATTACTTTGGATCAACTGGTGCCAGCGAACCATTTGGTTCGTAAAATTGAGGGAGCCATTGACTTCACTTTCATTTATGACTTGGTGAAAGAGATGTATTCAGAGATAGGGCGCCCAAGTATTGATCCAGTTATTTTAGTTAAATTGACATTCATTCAATATACCTTCGGTATTCGTTCGATGCGTAAAACGATTGAAGAAGTTGAAACGAATATGGCTTACCGTTGGTTTTTAGGTTACGGTTTCCATGATAAAGTACCTCACTTCTCAACGTTCGGGAAAAATTATGAGCGTCGCTTTAAAGATACAGACCTGTTTGAACGGATTTTTTATCGTATCTTAATGACAGCTTCAGAAAGAAAGTTAATAAGTGCAGAGCACGTATTCGTTGATTCAACACATGTGAAAGCCAGTGCGAATAAGCGAAAATTCGAAAAGAAAATCGTTCGTAAGGAAACACGAGCATATCAAGGACGCCTTCAAGAAGAAATAAATCAAGATCGTGAAAACAATGGAAAGAAGCCTTTTCCACCGGATAAATTTGATAAAGAAGAAACCAAAGAAATTAAAGAAAGTACAACTGACCCTGAGAGTGGCTACTATGTAAAAGATGAACGAACAAAACAGTTTGCCTATTCATTTCATGCGGCTGCGGACCGCAACGGTTTTGTGCTGGGGACGATTGTAACACCGGGAAATACGCATGATAGTCATATCTTAGAGCCTCTTGTTGAACAAGTGATTGAGAAAGTTGGAAAACCTGAAGCTGTTGCCGCAGATGC
>NZ_JAEKEM010000002.1:0-2358609 GCF_016651095.1 Peribacillus sp. TH16
TATATAAAATGATTTCTTTATTTGTCGTTAATATGTGTTATTTAAAAGTAATTATTCTCTACATAGATTACTCAACTAAAACAGGTCATTGATGCTTTACTTCAAGGGAAGTTCTGCTGTTGCAACCTCTTTCTTAAGGAATGAAAGGATCAGGTTAGTTGACGAAAAAAATATGATAAAATACGGGTTTATATAAAAATATAAGCTATATGAGTTAGGAGATTTAAGAATGAGCATTACAATTAGGCAGGAACTATCTGAGGATTATAAAATTACTGAAAAAGTTGTAAGAAGTGCATTTGCTAATATGGAGTTTAGTGATAAAAAAAACATGAATTGGTGTCTCGTATTAGAAAATCCGACGCATTTATTCCAAATTTATCTTTAGTGGCCGTGAATAAAGAAATTGTTGGCCATATTCTTTTATCTAAATTAAAAATTAATAATGACAATCAATTTGCTGAATCCCTTGCCCTTGCTCCTGTTTCAGTCTTGCCAGAGTATCAAAATGAAGGTATAGGAAGACTCTTAATTCTTGAAGCATTAAAAAAAGCAAAAGAAATTGAATACAATTCTGTTGTTGTACAGGGCACCCAGAATATTATCCAAAATTCGGGTTTAAAAAAACATCTTTATGGGGAATAAAAGCACCTTTCGAAGTACCAGAAGAGGCATTTATGGCATTGGAGTTGCAAGAAAATGCTCTTTATAATATTTCAGGAGTTGTTGAATATCCAAGTGCATTTTTTGAATAAGGGAATACCTAAAAAAGGGTTAAATAAAAGAGCGCGATTCTTAAATAAGAAGCGCTTTTTTTTATGAACTAACTCGTACGTTAGTAGTATAAAAAGGAGCTGGTCAAAAAAACTGTTATTAAGATAAAATATTTGTTCATGAGCTAATCTAAAGATATATAATCGTGATTCCTAGCCATACTAATAAAGATTAAAATTTAGTTAGGAGGCAGTATTATGGGAAGTTCAAACAATCAAAAATCATCTAGCAGAAAAAAATCATTACCTCAAACTCCCAAAAACTTAAAAATAGAACCGGAACGTGTTAATGAAGAGTTTTCTCGTGAGCTAGGTGAAAGTCCGAAAATAAGAGCTACAAGACCTAAATGAAACTAAGATACGGATTGATTACATGCCTTTATTAAATTTTAGTAAAACAGATACAAAAGGGGCCACAATAAGTGGTCTCTTTTGTATGTTTAAAAATCAACATTATTAAGGTTTACAAAGCTATATGTTGAAAAGATCATATTGTGTTCATATTCAGTAACTTATTTTACCTTAAAGCTATTAATTATCGCGCAATATGCGAAAGTACTCTCCGATTGCTGAATCTTTGTATCTCGTATCCTTTTCTCGAAATGCTTAGTTGTTTAGTGATTTTTTAGTACATTACAGAATACTACTTGAAATGACTTAGTAGCTATTTGAGCATTATTGTGTTTAATATAGCGGAAAAGAGACTCAAACTTAATGTTACGTTTAACATTATTAGTCATAATATCTTTATTATGATGTAATTAAGTTAGATCATATGAAAGCGGATCTACTTTGTTTTTCTCCATCATTATTTCCTAGTGTGCTTAATAAGAATGGTTAATTAATTCAGCATTAATCTACCTAAGAGCGGATTTAATATTTGATCAAAATGTTTGATATTTATTAACTTATTTCTGAAAGTTATTTATGCTAACCGTTCCTCTAACAGCATTTTCAAACACAACTTTGTTTAAGTAGCATTAGCAATAAACAGTTAACTAATAATAAAACATATTAACGGTATTATGAGAATTATGTGGGTAGAGAGAGAAGACTATCTTATTATTTCTTATTGGTAAGCGGAACTTATGATATTTCAGGTTGTTAATTAAACAACTGCATAATTTTTGATGGATTTATTCAATTCAATAAGGAATTTCCGTTTTTTAAAAATTATTTTAATATAACTTTTTCGAAGTGTTAACCCGAAATATTTCTCATTTTGCTTATATTTATATATATCAGAATAATAAATTTGTCATTTTAATTCTTAAAGTTGAAGGATACCAAGTACAGAGCAAAATATTTGCTGAATTTGTAAGAGTTTTTATGTAAACAAATCGTGAGGAAACATTCTGATAATTAATGCTGGATTTAATTTGGGAGAAATCCGAAATAAACTACGAATGAAATATTAGATCCTGGTTAAAATAAAGATTGAAAATCATTTATGTACGTAGCTAGAAGAAATTAGCAGATAATTATAGAATTAAGTAAAAGTAAATTACATAAGATTTGAACTTTCTGTGAAATTAGTAAGAACCGCAATAATGAGAAATAAAAAACACATTATAATGCTGAGATTCTAAATCAATCAAATTTTTAACGAAATTATGATATATGATAATTATTTGATTTTTTCTAACTAAATGTAATTTCTAAAATTAATAAATAAAACAATAATAAAAATCTGAGTTTTCGTCTCACTTTGTTAAGTATTCTTAAGATATGAGACAAAATTAACAATTAAAATACAACTTCCTATAATATATATTATGTAAACTAGAATAAAAATTAGTTATGATATAGTTAAACCTTTGAACCTCCTTTATTATCTGGACTTTGGAACCTCTACCTCTTAAGATCCTTAGAATTATGAATACTTTTCATGTGAATTATAATTAGAAGTTATTGAACGAATAATTTATTATCGTATATGCACCTTTGACTATAGTGGTTTGTTTGTAGTTACAGCAAGCAATAGTTGAATCCATTCTGTACATTCAATTTGAAAATAAGCAATTTGAATATGTTTATAGCGTTTTTGAATGGGCTTACAGACTATCACGAAAACAAAACTTGAGCGCGTTTCATACAGCATCAAATTAGATCAAGTTCAAAAACAAAAAAAATTAACCTTGACTCGGAAATTATGAATGGGATTGAAAATGGATCATAAAACTACCGGTATATGTCTCTGTAGGATTTAATTTAAAATAGTGTTTTTCCGCTTCTTAAAACAAAATACATCGCGATTAGCCAAACCGAATGAAGTGATTTTTAAATACTTGCGACAACAGGAATCGGACGTTCAGAAATCATGTTTCTTACGTAGGAACACATCTACTAAATTAAACGATATGAATTTATGGAAAAAAGACTTTGCTGCCGTTTCATCCGCTTCTCCCCCCCAAGGGTTCGTTTCAAATCCACGATAAGGAAGTCTTTTATAAAGATGGAAAGTAATTGGGGATACGTGGCTATAAAGTGAAAAAGCACGGTTGCTTACTGCGCGTTTTTCCCTGTCTCATTTTACAGCATACGCTTACGCCCCCTTTTGTGTGTGAGGAAAACCATTTTAACATCGATTTACGGACTCTTCAGGAGCTTTTAGACCATGAAAGTATTACATCAACACAAGTATTTACGCATATCGCGTTTTTACAAATGAAGAAAACCATCAATTCTTCGTTTGATATTTTGTAATCCCTTTTACTTAAAAAAATAACTACCTCAATTGGGTAGTTATTTTTAAATCTGTTTGATACTCCATTTGAGGATTTGTAGGTCGTTGATAGATTCCCCCATGAGTTAGTACCGGATAGGTTGAATATAAAAGGATTTGTCCTATATGTGGTTGCGTCGGTACATAATATTAGCTGGTTGAACAATGGCTAAGGCAGTCCATTGAAACAACATGGGCGGCATTACACCTGCTAAATAAAGGTATTTCAGACGAAGCTCCTTCCTTCTATATATACCTCACCACATACTATTAAAGGTTACCAGACTAATATTTTCAAATTCCCTTTGGACTCCAATACATTAAGGCTGCATGAAATGGATATTCATACTCATATTTCCCCTCTTTTTCTACCACATATTTATCAAGAATAGTTTTCACCTCATGGTCAGAATAATGCTGATCCAGAATTTTTGTAGTATTATCGCGAATCATTTCCTCATAAGAAGAATAGATTTTTTTGCTTTTCAATTTCACGATCTTACAGTCGGCTAGTATTCCAAGTTGATACAATACATTTAAAATGTGTATGTAATCTCGTTTTCTCAAATTGATTGTATATCCTCGTTGTTTCAATTCCATATAATGAGGTTTTTCTGGTCCTGTTGTCATACCTACGATAACTAAACGTGTTGCTGACTCATTCATTTTTAATAAGGTATGACCGATTTCTTTCATACGGTAGTAGCAATTAAAACCAAATACTACGTCATATTTCTCTCTTTTTGTCTCACTTTCCCACTTATTATGAATCAATTCCATGTTTTCGAAACCTTTTTCATTTGCCTGAGATGCCAAAAAACTGATAATGCTTTTTGAACTATCTATACAAGTTAACTTCCTGACTTCTTCAGCAATAGCGAAGGTATAATTGCCCCACCCAGGACCGATTTCTAAAACATGATCATCTTGATTTAATAATGTTAGTAGCTCTTGTTGCACAAGTTTTGCATAAGGGTCCTCTTTATGTTGTTTTTTCCCTTCAACCCTCGAAGACCAAAAAGCTTCTTCTGCTGCATCATCATTTAGCCTTTTCGGTATATTTCCAGTATGATCTACCATGGCTTGTCTCCAAAGTTCAATATAATCAAAATTATCTGTCTTCATCTTTTCTCTCCTCAAATTATATAATTTATGTATAATACTTTCTTAAACTATTCTACCCCATAGTTGCAAAAGAAAAAGAGCTGCAAATCAGCTCCTGATAATGAACAAAGCCCTTTTCAATAATGATCTCTCAACAGATTAGCATTCGTCATTCTTAACTTCGTTCAATGCTTTGTGTATTGACTCACTGTTACTTTTAAGGATTTCTATCACCCTATTTTATAGGTAATTATTCTAATAATACAATAAGATTATTCAAACAGAATGAAGTAATGTTTACATTACTTGCGAAAAAGGGAATGAGGCGTTCAGAAATCGTGTCTTTTACGGGAGAACAAGTCGATCTAAAGAATCAAACGATAAGAGTGTAAGGGAAATGCTGCCGCTTCTCCCACTCTATAAAAATTATTAAAGGTTTACACGTTTTTAAAATGCTGTTGGATATAAAAATTCACTTTATCAGGTACTTCAATTTGGATGAAATGCCCGGCATTTTGAATGATGTGAACCTGTGCATGTGGTAAACCTTCTTTCTGGAGCTTGTAGGCAAATTCAAAAGGGATATAAGGATCCTTCTCCCCCCAAATTATGGTGACAGGTATTTTGATCTGGTTTAGTTTTTGATTGTACGATTTAACCTTTTCTATATTTCCTGACCGGTATAGATCTAAGATGACTTTACCTGATTCGGGAGTTCTAAAGACACGATAGAAGTCTTCCAGAGTTTCGTCAACTATGTTCGGAATCGAATTCTTCATGTCAGTTTGAAATTGGGAATCATCTGACATGCGCTTCATTATTTTTTCTCCGACATTTGGTGTTCTCCAAATCTGAGCAAGTGAGTGCCACTTGTAATCTCCTGATATGGTTGTATTTGAAACAAAGAGACTTAGTATTCTCTCTGGATGATCACATGCCCATTTAAGTCCAATAAGTCCGCCCCAGTCATGTACAATCAGATGGAATTTATCTAGTTTTAGTTCCCTCGTAAAATCCGAGACAAACTGTTCATATCTCTCCCATGTTGAGGATTCATCAAACCGTTCACTTTCGCCGAATCCAGGGAGATCCGGTGCAATGGTTCTAAATCCACAAGACACAAGGCAAGGAATCATTTCCCTCCACAAAAGGCTGGACTCAGGTACCCCGTGCAATAAAAGAACAGGGGGGTCATTAACATTGCCCTTCTCAATATAAGATATCTTCTTTCCATTTATTATCATATTTTTCTTTTCCACTTTAATCTACCTCCTAAAATAAGTATGGTGAAACCTTATTAGCATAAAATCAGGTCATAGTTACTGGATTGTAGAAAGGAAATTTCTTTGGAAACAGACTATTGATAAAATACTGAATTGACTATTCAGAGAGACTCATTGAAATTTCTACCTATCTCCCTCTCTCATTTCTATGTTTAACTGCGATTTAATGCTTGTGTTTTTTTATACAAAGCTTATTTAAAAATGCATTCTCAGGGATTTTTTTATGATAAGTCTTTATTAATTCATGCATCTCCAATATATATTAGGTTTATGTTGATTTCGAAATGTTTCCACATCAAGAATACTTGCAATGCAAAATTTTTTATTTACATAGAACTTATAAAACAAAACAAAAAAGGTAAAGCATAAAAATCAGGCCTCACCTCTGAAATGATTAAAACCTATGTTTCTCTCAAGATATCAAAGCTAATTCATTTATCTTGTTGTTCCGCTCATTCATATACTGATCTAATCTTTACGGGTGTTTCATCAATTTATTTAATACCTTAAAGATAATTCATTTACCTCCCTCACCTTTTGTATCAAGGATTCTCTATATTAGCATTTTTAGCAGATGACACTTATCTAGGATTAAGGTATTACCTTTATTAATGAATTTAGTCATCTGTGGACTTTTGCTGAGTGAAGAAAAATATGAAAATGATAATGGGAAGGGCTATTAGAAATGCATTGTTTCTAGAACTTTTTACTGTAGGAATATCTGTTAATGACATTTTACTCATTCCCTCTTATATTAGTTAATAATTCTGGTGGTACGATATAATGCTTAGTTATGATTGTATTAAATAAGTTATAATCTTCAATTGGCAGTGCCGGAACAACTTCAGGATAACCAAAAATAGGACCTGAAACATTAATTGTAAACTCACCAGACGAAACAAAAAAGCCAGTCACATGTATTACATCATTGATTAATAATATAGCTATAATGATGTCCAGTATATCGATAAAAAGGTTTCCTTCTTGCGAGTGGTCCTTCCCTTCTAAACGATGTCCTCCAAAAAGAGGACCACCTAATGAGAGACTAAATCTGCCTGGCCTTACAAATATGCCAATGATTGTGATTTGCCCGGTTAATAATAGGATTGCTGAAGTAATTTCGATACTACGTTGAAAGGAGTGAATTACTTTTTTATTTGTATCAAATTCACAGGTCTCATTCAATATCATCACTCCCTATGTAGGCATTTTATTCAGATATACTGACAAACGTCACTTAATTGATTGATTTTTTATATTGTTTATTACTGAACGTATTGATTCTTCAATTTCTTTATATCCGGTGCAACGACAAATATTCGAAGAAAGCCATGATTTAATCTTTTCAGGACTAGGATTGTTGTCATTAAGGAGTAATGC
Organism: Peribacillus sp. TH16; assembly: GCF_016651095.1. Taxonomy (NCBI): domain Bacteria; kingdom Bacillati; phylum Bacillota; class Bacilli; order Caryophanales; family Bacillaceae; genus Peribacillus; species Peribacillus sp. TH16. The sequence goes on from NZ_JAEKEM010000002.1 coordinate 7,266, forward strand.
CTGACAAATCAATATAAATCCTGATGTACAATACCCGCATTGAAAACCAAAATGCTCTACAAATGCTCTTTGAATCGGTGTATCCTTGAGACCTTCTATTGTAAGAATTTCTGTATCAATTGCCTCAATAGCTAACATTAAACAGGATTTTATTGGCTGATTATTCACTATCACAGTACAAGCCCCGCAGTCCCCATTTAAACACCCAGGTTTAGCTCCAGTAAGTCCGATTTTATCTCGGAGTACATCAAGCAATATATCTGAAGCCAGTATATCTATCTCGTACCACTCTTTATTTATTTCTAAATTAATTGTGATTCTTTGATTTGTGGGGTACCTATTCAAGTTCTTCACCACCTAAATATGACAAAATATTAGATAGGGTATTTTCTAAAACAAATAATCTATATCCATCTGATCCTTCAATATCGTTTAATATAGGACTTGGTAAATACTCAAAAGAAGCTAAAACTCGCTCCTTATAAGATAATTTCTTGTCATTTAGTATTTTTTCCATTGGAATTGAACGAAATGGATATGAGCATACCCCACTGAATGCAAATCTAATAATCCCGTCTTTTTTTAAAGCAGCAACTGTTAAAAGTGGGTATCCCGTGTCCCATTGCTTACGTTTCTTTACACTTAGGTATGGTGCTTTTAGATATTCTTTTTCTGTACCAATTTGAACTAGAAATTCCCCTTCGTCCAGGCGTAACTCTTTATTAAAAATCTCATTAATTAAAATTTTTTTACTCCGCTTGGTCCTGCAATAATAACAGTACTATCTGATAATAAAAATGGCAGTACAGCCTCCCTATAAAAAATTTGTCCACATATATTTCCACCTATAGTAATTGAATTTCTTGATGAATAATCCGCAACCTCTTTTGAAGTATTCGTTAATAAAGGGAACACCTTGTTTTCTTCAAATACACTTAAACTCAATGTTGAACCAATGATTAGTTCATTGTTTTGAAAGCCGAATACCTTACATTCAGGAATACCCTTCAAATCAATAATCGCATCGGTATATATATAATTCAGACGTCCTAATGTTAAAATTTCTGTTCCTCCACCATAGTACAAAGGTTTTTTATCTTGTGATTTTAATGTTTGGTATTGTTCTATCGCTTCTTTTATGGATTTTGGTTTATAGTATTCGAAATTGTAAGATAACATCACAGTCTACTCCCTTTCTTCCCTCTCCAAATAAGTTCAGGGATTAACGGCAACTGGTTTAATGGTATTCCAGCAGCAAGAGATAAACAGTTACCGAGAGCGGCTGGCATGCCAAGAAGACCATGTTCTCCAAGGCCCCTAGCGCCATATGGAGCATCTAATTGTGGTGTATTTACAAATTCACAAATATATTCAGGATTTTCTCCATATCTTAACGGTCTATATGTTCTAAATTGAGGATTCAACACCCTACCAAAGTTATCAAAGTAGAACGTTTCACGTCCGCCAAAAGCTAAGCCCATGCTCATTGCACCCATTATTTGTCCTTCTGCAGTTTTTTGATTCAGTACCCTTCCTGCATCAATGACAGATATTGCCTTGACTATCTTGTAAGTATATTCATTTATGTCATACTCTACTTCAACCCCTTGTGCACCAACTGTCCATTCAGGTCCTGGCTTGCCTGCACCTGTTTCGGGGTCTAAATTTGTTATGTGTGGAATGGTATATTGTCCTCTACCGATTATTTGTCCTCCTATTGCACTTCCATCAGGATATTTATATCCATAAACTAACTGATTGAATGGTATTCCAATTTCAGGATCGCCCCTTAGATATACCCTTTCTTGACCGAGGTCGATGTCTTCAACTGGGGCTCTTAACACAATGGAAGCAAGTTGCTTTATTTGTAATAGAGCATCTTCGGCAGCTTGAATCGCTGCCCTCCCTGCCATTAATGTCGCACGACTTGCTACAGTTTTCCAATGTTCTGGAGTACTCTGTGTATTTACCTCCATCTGAACTTTTACATGATCAATATCCATCTTCAATTTTTCAGATACAATCTGTGCTAAAACCGTTTTCGTTCCTGTACCGATTTCTATTACTCCTGATATGACGTTTACACTTCCATCAGGATTAAAGGTTAAAATGACACCTGAGCCAGCGTTGGTATCAATCGTAGAAGTTTTCCATACACAAGCTATCCCTTTCGCCCTTATTGTATTTTCGTTTATTTTAACTAGCTGGCCCTCTTCCCAATTCATTTTTTTCTTAAGCTCACTTATACATTTAGGGAGATTACCTACCGTGCTAGAATTCAATTGAACCTGGGTTGGAGTGGAATTACCAGGGAGTATCGCATTCATTTCACGAAGTTCAAGTGGATCTATTCCAAGCTTTTTGGAAAGGGAATCCATAGTCCGCTCAAATGCAAACAAAACTTCTGAATGCGCAAAGCCACGATAAGGTGAGGCATATGGATGGTTCGTATACATACAAAGAGAATCGCACCAAATATTTTCTATATGGTAAGGACCAGTGCAATCAACTGCTCCAGCACGACTCAGGTCTGTAGCCTTGTCAGCATATGCTCCTCCGTCCCAAAGATAAGTCATTTCCGCAATTTGAAGCAAACCAGATTTTGTACATCCTAATTTCACTGTCGCATCTAATCCTATATGACATGGTGATGTCAAAATATCCTCTTCACGACTATTTTCAACTTTTACTAGCCTTCCATTAACAGCCTTTGATGCAATATAGGCTAATAGTTCAAGTTGTACCGAGGCTTTACCACCAAAAGCACCTCCAACTAGAGGCGTGTTTACAATAACATTTCCAATTTCAACACCAAAATAATCACTTATTAAACGCTTGATCATGAATGGTGCTTGAGAAGAAGAACTTATCACAACTTTATTATCTGCCCGAATTTCTGCCAAGGAACATCTTGTTTCCATAGCAACATGATCTGAAGGGGAAAAAGAAAACTTTTCCTCGACAATAATATCGCTCTCTTGCCAACCTTTTTTCATATCACCTTTTCGGATTTTGGTTCGATTTGCTATATTTGTACCTGGCTCAGGAAATACCTCGGATATTTTTTTATAGGTATCTAAATCTGGGTGGAGTAAAGGATATTTAGGATTTATGGCATCCATTGGTGAATTGATAACAGGTAAAGGTTCATAAATAACTTGAATACTGTCTGCTGCAAATTTTGCTTGTTTGGGTGTATCAGCAACAACAAGTGCGACAACTTCTCCATGATAGCGGACTTTATCTTGAGCTATGGGGTACCTATCCCTGATCTCTTCTCCTGTTAGCGGTAAATTCCCGCCAGTTATGATTGCACGAACTCCAGCAACTTTTTCAGCCTTGGTTATGTCAATATTTTTAATATTGGCATGTCCATACGGACTAATTACCTTTTTAACATGAAGGATTTTTGTTTCTTTATGGTCACCGGTGTAAATCGCTTGTCCTGTCACCTTATCCCATGCATCTTTACGAATTACACCTTTTCCGATAATATCCATATAGAATCCCCTCGTTATCATTATTATTCTTGGTTAATTGTTATCAAATATCAATTTCCCAAAATAAGTAATCTAATATATCATCAATGTAAGCAAACAGATTTCCCTCTAAAAAAACACAAGTATTCCTGCGCTATCTATAACTTCAGAATATGTTTTGCCTCTTGGTTTCCTTGTATATTGTTAATTTCAGAAAAAGATATTTTTGTCTCTAAGTATTGGAGGTTGTAACAGTCTTGAAAACTAGAAGCAACTAAGGAGTAGATAGGTTCTTTTTGAATACTTCGATGATGGTAGCCACCATTAAAGCGAATACTAAAAAGGGTTTTTCGTGTTATGTAATTAACATCTATATCTTTGGACATTAAATTACTTCTAGGAGAAAAGTTTTCTATCAATTTCTGATCAACATACTCAAGCTCAAGCATAATATATACCGTTCATTAACGTATGAATTCAAATATATGTATTACTAACTTTATGTTGAGTTATAAAGAAAATGTGTTTTTAGGGGGAATTAATAAATAATTCATTATATATACAATGAAATGTACAAAGTGTTTGGAGTGCATTTTGGAGCTAAGGTTTCCCATTAGAAGAACCTTTTGCTTTATGGCTTCATCTATATTGGTTTTCTCAGCTTATGCTTTGTAAGACAACACCTAATATGGAATATGATTAATTATTAACGAATTCAATATTGAGTGAATCAGAAGAACATTACTTTTGTGAATTTTAATGTAATGATATTTAAACATAAGAAAAAGGAGCAAAACAATGCTCCTTTTTCTTATGTTATTAAACTAAAACGCTAATAGTTGAACGAGTAACTTACTTTATATTCTTTAAAATAAAAATTGTGTCATTTAATATTTACTTTTTAGATAAGGCTGTCCATGTGTTTTCAAGCCAATTATCAAAGTCCGCTCCCTTTTCACCTTCGTAAATATCATAAATGTCCATTCTCATTTTCTTTAACTTCTCTTTGAATTCTTTAAACGTATGATCTTCAGGTAAGCTCTTCTTAATTCTTAACAGGATTTTTCGTAATCCCTTAATCAATTCTCCTTTTTTCCTTGAAGGTAATTGAACATCTTCACCGAATGCTTTAAGTTTACGGTAAGCGGCCTCTTGAATCTTATACACAGCATCGCTATTCATTATATGTGTAAGTACATCGATAACTTGTTTATTATTGAACTGACCTAACTCTTCAATCGCATCTAAACGTTCTCTCCAATTCGATGTACGATTGGCAGATTTTTTTAATTCCTCATAATTTGCAGGTAACTCAATTTTTTTTGCTTCTTTATTATTCAAACGAATCATTTCTCCTTCTGTCTTTATGTAAGTATCTAAGGTTTTATAAAAAATTAAACCCGATACTACAAATATCCTTTTTACTAAGAAATTTATTCTTACATTTCTTATTATACCCTTTTCCATATGTTAATATAGTAAAATTTCAAGGCCTTATGATTAGTAATATCAATTAAAGGTTTTAATCAATCGAACTAAAAGGGGTCATCGAGGCGGCTCACCCTAACTTTCGATAAAATGAAGTTAAAAAATGGAATAGAAACATCCGCTTCTGTACAATAAAAATTAAACTGTTTATATAAGTTCTCCTTAGATTTCTTACCAGCACATTTCGAGCAACTGATAATGCCATCTACCGAGTCAGACAGCTATAGTATGTATTGAAATCAATCATATAATTTCGTAACATATGCTTTAAGAATTGAGCATGAAATAGATTATTATGGATTAACAAAAAGCACCAGCAATTTCTCCTTATTTAAAGGAATTGCTGGTGCTTCTTATGCTTACTTGTTCTATTGACTAATTACCGCATTTTTCTTTCCATTCATTAATGTAATCCGCAAGCCTCAGCGAGTATTTCAACAAGATGCATACTTTTGATTCGCTTTGCCGCTCCCTCTCTTTGAATGCCAATGCTCATTTGCATCTGACAGCCAGGATTAACAGTGATGGCTGTGGCCACATTGGAACTACTAGGGTCAGGTGGATAGAACAATCCCACTTCTTCAGCTTTTATATGTATATTTGCCAATTTTACTAATTTACTAATTTCATTTGCATTCTTTGGTTGAATAACTATTTCAGGTAAATACTCTCCAAAAGAAGCATCATAGCTATAACAATACCTTTCTGATAAATCATTAAATATTCTGTCACTGGGGATAATCTGACTTATTTCAGCAAGTACTTCTTTCTCCATGCTTCTCACTGCCTTCTCTATAATAATCTAGAGATAAATGAATAGAAAAAATCATCATACCCACTTTATAGTTTTCGAATAAAAATATGGCTGATCGAAAAGATTGTACACATATGAATCGAGTTTCACGACAGAAAAGATCATCGATAAGTGATATCACTTCTTCAGTCAAACACTTTATAATTTTCCTAATAAGAGACATACTTTATTGAACACCTATCCAACGTTTTTTATTAAATGAGGTTTTTATCGAAGTGATTTTGTAACCTCTGTCATTCGTATTCAAGAATATGATAGCGTTGCAGTGTCCTGCTAGATATAATGAAATTAAAGGAAAAGGAGGGTTTCTATTGAAAATTGCATTGATTCATGCAACAACAACCGCACTAAATCCGATTGAAAAAGCGTTTCAGACAGTTGAACCAGACCTTGAGCTTCTTCATTTCATGGACACGAACCTGCTTGCTTTAATGGAAAAAAGCGGCACGCTAACTCCAGAAATCATTCGCCGCTTTTCTTTATTAGTGAACTTAGCCTATGACGCTGGTGTTTCCTGTATTCAACTTACCTGCTCTGCATTTAACGATATTACATCAATTTTACAACCTCTTTATCCTGTGAAGTTATTTCGGTCAGATGAGGCGATGCTTGATGAAGCACTTCAATATAATAGTATCGGTCTAATATCTACAGTAAAAGAAACACCAATCGCCCTTCAAAACTATCTAAGAGATAAAAACCCAGACTGTATTGTGGAATCCATAGTTGATCCTGGGATTATTCACTTATTATCGCAAGGAAAAAGAACAGAACATGACGAGCGGGTAAAAATGATGGTTGAACAAATAGATGGGAGAACAGAAGTGATTGTGCTTTCCCAATATAGTATGGAACATGTAGCAAAGCTGGTTAACCCTTCTGTCCCCATCCTAACGGCTCCTTTATCAGCAGCAAAACGGTGTTTAGCTTATTTGAATGGACAAATTGTGTAAAAACCCGCAGGGAAAATGTCTGAAAAATTAATTAATTCAAGCTAGTGAATAATAAACTTATTGTCTACGTTTCTATTAACCGTTCGTATGATGAGAACCGCCGAAAACCTTTCCGACACCTTGAATTTTTTCAAGTATAACGATTAGAACGACTGATATGAAAATAACTACGCTTGACACGGAAGCAACGATTGGATTATAGGCATCCTGCATTTGTGAAAAAATCTCAATTGGAAGCGTACGCATTTCAGGTGATACCATAAAAAGAGAGACAGTTACATTATCAAATGATGTTAGAAATGCAAATAGTCCTCCTGAGATAGCAGCTGATCCAATAAGCGGAAGTGTCACTTTCAAAAAAACAGTAAGTGGATTAGCACCAAGTATAGCTGCAGCACGTTCAAGATTATAATCAAATCCACTTAAACCAGTTAAAACGAGACGCATTACATATGGGATACAAATGACAATATGGGCAATTAAAAATCCTGTAGAAGTACCGGCAAGCATCATTGGTGTGAAATACATCAACAGTGCAATACCTAAAACAAGCTGCGGCACACTTAATGGAGAAGTTAAGAGTGCCGTAATGTACGATTTGCCGGGTATATCATACTTTGCAATGCCAAGAGCCCCTAAAGTTCCAAATATGACGGAGAAAATAGCTGCTAAGGCGGCGAATTTGGCACTATTAATAAATGCTTCCAAAAACTCAGGGCGTTCTAAAATTTTGGTATACCATTGTAGTGAGAAACCTTCTGCTGGAAAACTTGGATAATTAGCACTTGTAAAAGAAGCAGGTATAACTACAATGAGTGGTATTAAGATATAGATTATTGCTAACACAGCAACAGCGATGCGAAGGCCACCAAGAGTTTTCATCATCGGAATACCTCCTTAAATTTCCCTTTTTCAAACATTCTAGTAAAGACAGCTACTGAAATGACCGTTGTTGCTAATAGAATATAAGAAAGAGCTGATCCAAATGTCCAGTGAAGCAAGTTATTTATTTGATCATATATGACAACTGGCATAACAGGTACATTTGCTCCACCCATTAGTGCAGGTGTAACATAGGCACTCATCGACAAGCTAAATACAAGAATGCAACCAGAGACAATACCAGGTATACTTAGCGGCAAAGTAATTGAAAAGAACCTTCTGAAAGGACTTGCCCCAAGAATTGCTCCCGCCTTATCTAAAGAAGGATCAATATTATATAAGCTAGCAACAATAGATAAGATCATGAAAGGCAGATATGCATTAGAAAGCCCGATAACAACTCCAATTTCCGAAAATAGTAGTTTCAATGGAGTATCTATAATACCTAGAGCCATCAACGTTTGATTTATCGTTCCGTTAGGCAGTAGCAATAGATACCAACCAAAATTACGAACCACTATACTTACCAAAAGTGGTGACACGATCAAGAGAGTAATGTACCCTCTAACTCGTGGTGAACTTTTTGCCATTGTCATTGCTACTGGATAACCTAGAAATAGAGAAACTAAGACCGAATATAAACTGATTTTCACTGTCAACCATAAAGAAGACAAATAGTAACTATCCGTAAATATTTGTGTATAGTTTTTCAAGCTATATACTGCATCTGCCCCACCAAGATTATCAGTTGAAATAAAGCTTAAATATAGAATGTATAGCATTGGAATGACAAAGAAACCAAAGATAAATAATAAAATAGGTGTTAAAAGGAGTAGTCCTGGTATCCAAATTTTTCTTTTTTTGAATTTAGGTTCTTTTTGTGGCTCTATTGGATTCATATCCTTTTCTATTTCTTGACTAGCATAACTTCTGATGGGCTCCATCCGATATACACCTCACTCCCATTTTGCCATGAAGAATTAAAAGAAGAAGTTAAAACTTGAACACTTTTCCCTTGTAATAAAACATTAATTTCCCATGACGTACCAAGATAATTAATTTGACTAATCTTGGCTTTATGGTAATCAAAAAGTGATAAAGCGGTTTCTTCTACAGGAACAATTTGTACCTTTTCGGGTCTAATATACATCTTCACCTCATCCCCAGCTTTCAAATTGCTATCATTTCCCATGATATTATCTGCATCAACATGAGTGATATCATCACCTATTTTGACTGAAATTCTCCGCTTATCCACTTCTGAAACTTTACCTTCAAAACAATTTGACTTTCCAATAAATTGAAAGACGAATTCTGTTTTAGGATGATTGTAAATATCAGTTGGAGTACTGATTTGTTCGATTTTCCCTGCATTCATAACCACTACTCGATCTGACATAGACAGAGCTTCTTCTTGATCATGTGTTACAAAAATAGTTGTTACCCCAATCTCCTTTTGTAAACGTTTAATCTCGGCTCTTAGCTCATGGCGTAACTTAGCATCAAGATTTGAAAGGGGCTCATCAAGTAAAAGGAGTTCTGGCTCAACTACAAGTGCCCTGGATATTGCAACACGCTGACGTTGCCCTCCTGATAATTCTCTTGGATAACGATTTTCCAATCCTGACATTTTTACTAATTCAAGTGCTTTACTTATTTTCTTTTTTTGTTCAGCTTTACCTACTTTTCGCAACTTCAATCCAAAGCTAAGATTTTCATAGACTGTCATATGAGGAAAAAGGGAATAAGTTTGAAAAACCATACCTAAATCTCTCTTATATGGCGGAACCTTTGTTACATTGTTCCCTTTAATATAAACCTCACCTTGATCTGCATCGAGAAAACCTGCAATTAGATTTAAGGTAGTCGACTTTCCACATCCAGAAGGACCAAGAAGAGTAAGTAACTCTCCTTGCTTCACTTCTAAATCAATGCCATTTAATACAACATTTGATCCGAATTGTTTAAATGCTCCTTTCACCTCTACATCATTTTTATTCGTACCTTTCTGTTGAACTGGTTCAAGATGTGTATGTGTCCTTTTAATTTCTACATCGTTTTTTAAGACTTCCATGTGTTCAACCCGCTCCTTTTTATTTGAGTTTTTTACCTAGTTCAGGAGTAACTTCTTTTGCCCATCTGTCAGACACTTCAGCACGAATCTCAGCAAACTTAGCAAAATCAGGTTTGAATGTTTTATCCGTTTCTTTAAGTCCGATTGACTCTTCGAATTTTTCTGAAATTTCCATTCCTTCTACCGTCGGATAAAATCCTTTCTCGGAAATAAGCGCTTGTGCTTCTTCACTAATTAAATAGTTGATAAATTCAAGTGCTTCTTCATTGTTAGGTGTATTCTTCACAAGTGAAGCATTAAATGCTTGAAGCGGCACACCTTCTTTAGGAACAGCCATCTTAATTGGAACTCCTGAAACAGCAAGTTCGCCAATAGAATAACTTCCCATCACGGTTACGTCAGCAGCTCCTTGTTGGATAGCTGGCATCATTTGCGTTGAATTTTTATAAAAAGTATTAGAATATCCAGCAAGATCTTTTGCTTTTTCAAGCCCTGGCTCCATGTCGTCTGTACTGCCGCCATTTGAAATTGCTAAACCATTAAGAGTATTAAAGCCCCAATCATTCGTAATGTCTGAAAATGCCGTTTTACCCTCGTAATCTGGAGATACAAGATCGTTCCAAGATTCAATCGATTTTAACCCTTTCTTTTTAAATGTTTCTGTATTGTAAGCTGGTGCAATAACCAAGCCGAATACTGGAGCAGCAGCCTTTTCAATTGGAATGAATCGCGAATCTACAGATTTCATATTTGGAACATTAGACTCATCAACGGAATCAATAAGTCCCTTGTCTTGAGCTCGTATTACATCAACAGGTACAAAAAGGGCGACATCAATTTGTGGAGAGTTTTTCTGTAATTCCACTTTTGACAAAATTTCACCTGATAAACCCGAAATATAGTTAACTGTAATCCCAGTTTCTTCTTTGAATTTTGGAGCAATCACATCTCGAATGGCACTTTCAATAACCCCGCCATTACCGGCTATCGTAATTTTTTCTCACCTTTTTCACCTGTACTTGTTTGAGTTGCTTCCCCCGGCTTTTGTGGCGTTGGATTACCACATCCTGCAAGCATAACCAATAATATTATTGAGAATAAACTAATTATTTTTTTCAATTGATGAACCTCCCCATTTTACTTTATTAATGAATAATTCCTTGTTCGGTAAAATAATTTATGGCACCTTGATGATACTCAATAGGAATTTGCATAGTTGCTTCATTTATTGAAATATCAGATGCAGCCGGATGTGTATGCTGCAACTCAGGCAGATGTTCATATAATGTTTTAACAAGATTGTACGCCTGTAAATCTGACATTTCGTCGTAAGTTAATAAGACATTTTTAATTGAAATCGTTTGAATATTCTTTTTCATTCCTTTATATGTGTCACTTGAAATTTCATTCTTTGTATAACCACCATTTTGTTTTTGAAGGCGGTCAATGATATCTTCCGGTATAGGTATAAATGAGAGATTCGTTTCCTTTGAGATGAAAGCGATTTCATTATTCGGGATACCTGAAGAGAAGAAAGCCACATCAATAGTACCATTACGTAATGCTTCTGCAGATTGAGAAAATGAAAGATAGGATAAATTCAATTGGTCAAGCGGTAAATCAGTTTCCAAAAGGATTCGTTCTGCAATTAGTCTTGTACCACTTCCTGACGTACCGATACTAATGCGTTTCCCAACTAAATCTTCTAAGGAATCAATATTGTTTTGTTTCGTTGTAACAATTTGAACATAGTTAGAATAAAGGGTGGTTAATGCACGTAACTTTGATTTATTCGTTTCTGGCAAATCAAGTACATCTACTGTAGTAAACCCAATTTCTGCTTGATGCTGGCTAACTAATTCAGTATTTTCAATAGATGCATGGGTGATTTGAGTCCCCGATACTGCTCCATTATATTTTTCATACAAGTTGGACAATACTTGTCCTAATGAAAAATAAACCCCTGACATATCTCCTGTTGCAATAATTAGCAGTCTATTATTTAAATCCTGACCCTCAGAAGTGAATTGCTTCTGAATTAAAGTATTAGCAGGTGTAGTTATTTCCTGCTGCTCTTTCATAAAAGAGCATCCTGTTATGAAACAAAATAACAAAGCAGCTTTTATAAAGAGTGCTCCATTTTTCATATTGGCCCTCCTTTCTTAGTAAAGTTAAATGCAAGTACTGTGCCAAGTCGATTTATAGCTATAAAATGCAATTCCTGCCGAATTTTTGTGCATTTTAATCTTAAAAATCGGCATTTTTTGCCGGGTACCCAGAAAAAAATGCCGGTAAGTGGTTGATTTAATTTATCTCTTATTCCCCATTTGAAATAAGCTTAATTTTATCGCGAAGGCTTCTTTCTGAAATTTTTAGAATTTGTGCTGTTTTTTGTCGGTGATTTTTACAGTATTGAAGTGTAGCTGTTATTACTTTTTCCTCTATCTCTTTCATCGAGATTCCGATTGGGATACTAAAACTGTTAGAGTCTTCATTGGGACTGCCAGACTGTAATATTAGCTTTTGTTCTTGAACATATTGTGGCAGGTCAGTATCTTCCATATTATTTGAGTTTGAAAGGGCAACAGCATACTCTATAATGTTACCAAGCTCGCGCACATTCCCTGGATAATGATAATCTAGCAATAACCGACGTGCTGATGCTGTGAACGTCTTATCTTCCCGATTCATATCCTTAGCGTGTTTTTTGATGAAATAATCCATAAGCAATGGTAAATCTTCTTTTCTTTCTCTTAATGGTGGCATAGAAATTGGGATAACATTTAGTCTGAAATACAAATCCTCTCGGAACTTACCTTCCATTACCATTTGTTCTAGATTCTTGTTAGCTGCGCTTATAATACGGACATCCAATGAGATTTTTGTATTGGAACCAAGAGGTGTTACTTCCCGTTCCTGTAGCACACGTAATAATTTAGCTTGAAGAGGAAGTGGCATTTCACTAATCTCATCGAGAAAAAGGATACCCCCATCGGCAGCAACGCATTTCCCTTCCTTCCGCTGTGTGGCACCGGAAAACGCTCCTTTTTCATAACCGAATAATTCAGATTCTAGCAACATCTCGGGTATAGCTGCACAATTAACAATCTGCATTGGATTGTTTTTTCGTCTTCCTAAAGTATGAATGCTTCGGGCGACAAGTTCTTTTCCAGTTCCACTTTCTCCTGTAATAAGAACACTTGAATCAATATCCTTCACTCTTTCGATCATTGAAAAAATACGTTGCATTGCTTTGCTGTTACCAAGGAAATTTCCGAATCCTCTTGTCTTCTCTAATTCTTCATGAAGCGTCTCTAACTGATTGGACATCTGTTTAAATTCGGCTGCCCTCATTAAAAGCAATGACAGTTCTTCTATATTGATAGGCTTTTCGATATAGTAATAGGCCCCATTTTTTATTGCCTCAATGGAAGTATCAATAGATGAATAGGCCGTCATCATAATTACAGTAACATTGGGGGACCTGTGTTTAATTTTTTGAAGAATATCTAATCCACTTTTACTTCCAATCCGCAAATCAAGTAGAACAATATCAACTGAAATCTGTTCAATATGTCGAAGACCTTCATCTGGATCTGTAGTAGTGACAACTTGATAATCGTCTTCTAATGCAAAGCTAAGAGCTGTACAAATTGCGAGGTTCGTCATCGATCACTAGCACATGTGGCTTCATATTTCTGTTCCTCCTTTTATGATCATAACAAAAGATTTAATAACATTATTAACTCAAAATGGCTTCTTGTTCTTCAGATAAAGGTAATAAGATGACGAACTTTGTTCCTGAATTAAGATAACTTTTCACATAAATATCCCCATTATTTTCTTTAATTAGTCTGTATGATAACGTAAGGCCTAATCCGACCCCTTTTTCTTTATTGGTGAAGAAAGGTTCAAAGATGTGATTTTGTTCCTCCTGTTTCATCCCCTTGCCCGTGTCAGCTATGACAATCCGTCCTGTTTTTTCGTTCATTTTATCAATTGTAATTTTAATAGTTTTATGCTCTGTTTCTTCTACCGCTTGAATAGAATTTAATACTAAGTTAAGAAGCACCTGATGAATTTGTTGTAAATCTATATAAAAAACAAGGTCTTCATCAATTATTTGTTCAAAATTAATTTGTTTTTTTTCCATAGTTACCTTATGAAAAGCAAGTAAAGAAATAAGTTCGTGAGCGTAATAATTTCGTATATTTGGTGGACGTGGACGTGCATAATCAATTAGATCAGTAACAATCGCATTTAACCGGTTTACTTCAGTAGGCAAGTGTTCCATAAGAACTTGGCGAAATTGAGGATTTTCATATTTACTCGGAAGCAGATCTATGAAAGTTTTTATAGATGTTAAGGGATTCCGAATTTCATGTGCAACACCTGCGACTAGTTGACCAAGTGCATGCAACTTTTCTTGAGTGACCAATTTTTTCTCTAATAGTTTCTTTTCCGTCTCATCATTCATGGAAAGTAAGAATCCTGTTTGTATTTCTTCAGAATTGTACATTTTATGTACCGTATACGAGATTACTTTGCGTTCACTCTCCTCATTTAATACCAAAACTTGAAAATAGTTTGTCCCATTTTTCTCTTCATGTTCTTGATAGGAACTATTAAATAACCTTATTAGAGTTGGATAATTCCTAAGATTCAAAATATTTTTCGCGGAGATGTTAAGAATATCCGATGCTTTTGTATTACAGCTAGTTATTACAAAATCAAGGTCGAATGTAATGATCCCTGTATTTATATTGTTTAAAATTTGATCTTTAAATGCTTTACTATTAGCAATATTTTGCCGTTGCTTCTGTAAATCCTTATTTAAAAGGTGTAGACTCTTTGTTTGGGCATGGACTGATTTCTTAAGTTTTTGATTCCATATGTAAATAATTAAAAGGATCAGAGCTACTGCGGCTAAGATTATGATTAACCAAAAGATAAATTGCTCCAGCTTGGCAATTTTTTGATTGGATTGAGGCATGACCCATTTATCAATTATCTCGTTTAAATTTCGATTTGCTTTAAGTTCAGTGAGTGTATTGTCCATCATGAAAAGCAACGTTTGATTCCCTTTTTTAACTGCAATCGTATAATCTGCGGGTTCAATAACTTCATCAAGTATGATGTAATGATTTTCTTGTCTGAACTTTTTTAAATAATAGTCTGCAGTCCATTTGTTTCCGATAAATACATCTGCCCGTTTGTTCAATAATGTTAGAATACCCGAGTATTGATTAGAAACAGTAGTTAGGTTTGTATTTCTCATGTTCAAAAATGTGCTGATTACTGGCGTGTTATTATCAAGTACAACATGTGAATTACGTAAATCTGTGAGAGTATGAATATCATTTTGCTTGGCGTTTGGGATAATTATTGATTGAGACATTGTGAAATATGATTGGGTAAAATCAAATTGATTATCTTTTTCGGTACTATATGTACTACCAACAATCGCATCAATAGATCCATCCTTTAATGCCTTTTCCGCATCTTGCATACCCATAGGAATATATTCAAAATCAAGCCCATTATAATCCGCTATTTTCTCCATTATATCAATGTTAATACCAGTCAGCTCTCCATCCTTATTTTTAAATGAAAAAGGTGGAAGAGCCCATTCTCCCGCAATTTTATACGTTTTTTGTTCGGCAAAAATATCAGGGGACCATATTGTTTGAAAAAAGAGAGTGAAACAACAGATACCTAATATTTTATACAATTGTTTTATAATTAAGAGCCCTCCTTAAAGTTGAAATTCTTAATTCCATGTAGTTATACTCTCGTTAAAAAACGCCATGATATTAATACTTCTCCAATAAGAACTTGATACCTTTAATATCAAACATATTATTAGTGAAATCTGACACAGTTTTACATGTTGCAACAAATTATGTGCCGCTATTCTACAATAAATAAATCAACTTTATTGTAGTAGGTAGCCACGCTGCCACCCTTGCATCAGCACGTTTGCAAAATCTGTATATATGTAAATCGGGCTTAATGTCAAAAGCGTAATTACTATATAATTAAGTACCACATATTCACACTAAATACAGAAAGCTAAGCAACTAAAGTAAGAATAGCCCCTCTCACATTGAGAAGGGCTATTCAAACATTTCATATAATTTTCATTCACTTTTAGAAATAGCATCTGATTCTATTTAGTTTAGAAAAGATTAACCTAGCATAGGTGCCGATTTCAGAGAATTCCAACAGAAATAAATAGTCCGCATAGACAATTGTATACTCCTAAAAAGTAAACTCTTCCTCGTATAAAATTAATGTAATTTTGGCAAATTGAGATTAATTAAATTGATATATGTCGATAATACTTAGAAAAGGAGTGAATAAAATGTCGATACAACAAACTAGGTCAATTAAACACCAAGTAGTCTCTGAAACAGAGAAGACCTTAAGGATGTTAGTGAAGAATGAAAATATGTCTCCAGAATTACAAGATTGCTATAAATTAGTGATTGGACACTTAAAACATACAATGGGCCATAAATATAACGGAAAGTAATGTTTGGTCATACTCACTATTTAGATTTAGTTCCGGATGTTTATTAGATTCAATTTCAACTTAAAGTCAATTTTTTTCGTTCAGTTTACTCCATTTCACTATCTTATACAAAAACCCCAATAATAGGAAAATGTTTGAAAGTCTATTTTCTTAGGTTCAGATAAAGAATCCAATTCGAACATTTAAGGTGTTTTCCTAATTGAATTGAATTTCATTGGACAAAATTGCCTATTCATTGATTATTTGCCCAATTTAATTTCTAACAACTCAAAAAAGCTAATATTACTCTATAGATGGAAAAATTTTAAAAAGCATTTCCTTAAAATTACAAGGCTTTATTTATGCGAGGTTCTGTTATCTTGTTCAACTAACGGTTCAGATTTGATTCCAAATGCTCCTCTAGAGACAAAATTCTAAACGCTAACTCTTGATTTAGGTCCAAGACCCCTATAACAATCTGATTATCTTCCGTTATTGTTACATATCTTAAGGTTTCATCACCTTGAATCCGAAAATTGGTTTCCAATGGTGTTTCCATCTTTGCAAAGACAGTATCTGTGTACGTAAGTGGAAGAAAATCATCTAAACCTTCTTCGGGGCTACCTAGCCACTTAAACATAAAATCTTTCAATGAAAGTTGTTCAATCGTCGATAGATGATTTTTAAATGTTAATTTGTCTATTGTTACCTTTTTCAACTTAACCACTCCTCAATATTAAATAAAGTTTATACGTATAAACTCCTAACATCAAGGGTATTACAATGACAAACGATTTACATTTTGATTACTAGCCAACTTAATAAGCCATCTATTCCAACCATTTACTAAGTATCTAATTACTTCTTCTTAAATCTTTTTTTAATAGTAAGGTATTTTTTTTCAAATTTCCAAATCGTATTTCACCATTCCCTCTAAACAGTAGCTTTGCCTACCTACCATTAGTACTCATTTTCTTTTAACTCCTTATATATTTATCTACCATGAGGTTTTGTAGTTTCCTTTACCATTTAAAGGAGTTTTATAGCTATTATTTTTACCATCTTGCCATGTAGTATTTCCATTTTCATCTTTTATGAGAAACTTGAATTCATAGAATCGATCTGCGGCTAAATGGAATGTTCCACTCCAGTTGCCTTCTGGATTTTGGGTTAGCTTATATTCGTAATCTGCAGGATTCCACCTGCCGATTTCTCCTCTATCACCAATCAAGTAAACACCCTGATTGGGTGAGACAGGTACATTTTCAACTGTGAATGTAACTGGAATAGACTTACCTTCTAATTTATCTGCCAGCATCCTAAACTCATTTGTTGGATTTCCTTCATCATCGAATAAATATGACATTCTAAGCAAGGTAAAGCCGTCAAAATCGTAGTTGAAAACCATTTCTGCTATATTATCGAAACCCCATTCATTATTGATAAGAGGAAGTGCATTTTCACCGTTTAAGGAAATTCCTTTCTCTTTAGCTAAAGTAGCGATTTGAGTCACTAACGTTTTAGGAGCGCTATAGTATGGTGCAGTATGGGCGTCGTAATCACCCATTTCTAAACAAGTAAACGTGAGGGCCAAATTAGACTTTTTAAACTG
This sequence comes from Peribacillus sp. TH16, assembly GCF_016651095.1. NCBI lineage: Bacteria > Bacillati > Bacillota > Bacilli > Caryophanales > Bacillaceae > Peribacillus > Peribacillus sp. TH16. Next base: position 25,082 of record NZ_JAEKEM010000002.1, read on the forward strand.
CTCAAGTAGTTGAGAGTAATTATAGTAACCAGCGCTATACTCTGCTGAATGCGGCATAACTGGATCATTCATTTTCCAATGGACACCTGAGATTTTAGCCCCAATTGGTACATTAAAAACTTTATCAAAATGTTTATGGGCAAATTTCGAAATTTTTGAAAGATGATTTTCAAGAGCTCCTTGATACCACTCCATAAAGTCGTTTCCAAATTGTGTGTCACTTGCTTCACCACTAGTAAAAAATTCATCCCCGTTACCTGGCGGTTGAATCTCATTCCATTTTTTATACTCTGTTCCCCAAGCAGCATTGAGTTTTTTAATAGTGGAATATTTTTCTTTCATGGTAAGCCTGAAATTCCGTTTCGCACCTTCTGTATAAACTTGAAGCTGTCCCCTCTCAGGATAGTTCCAACCGTCTGCATTTTGATAGGAGGGATATCTCAATTCCCCAGCTGGACCTGCACTTAGATAGATTTTGACAATTAGATCCTTTTTATCAGCAAAGTTCGTTGCAAAGGATTTGTACAATTCGTTGTATTGATCAGCTGTTCCATCCCACCATGGAGCAAGTACTTCTTTATTCCAGTAACCACTTTCACTCTTGAATGCCATGTTTTCGGCAGAATCTTTCTTCCAGAGCCAACTTGGGATGGGATAGTTACAATCATCACCCACATTACCACCACATTGATGCGTAGATAAAATGGGCACCCATTTTAAACCGGAAGCTTCCACTACCTCCCCATACTTTTTATAATAGGACCATTCAAACTTATTATCTTTTTTACTCTCGACTAATCCCCACCAGATATCTGTTGTTATTGCATATACTCCATTTTCCTTCAACTGAATCAATTCTGCTTTAAATGCTTGCCAATCTGTTATTTCACCCAATGGCGCCATCACATATAGCTTGTAATCTGGTTTTACTTCTGCAAAACCAGGTGAAGTACTTGATAAAGGAACAAAATACAGCATAAAGGTAAACATTCCAATAGATAATTTTTTCAAAAAACCACACCTTCCCTTATTGATAATAGAAACCGAGACTTAGTAATAAAATCAGAAATAAGGTTCATGATGTGATAACGTTTTCATTTTCGTGAAAAATAAAGTTGACCTTTACAAAAAAGTATATTTCACTTGGAAATATTTATCAATTATTTTTTCGGGAAAGATAGGGAAATATCCGTCTCGCTAAGCAGGGACTTCAGGAATTCATAACTCTCAAAAAGAAAAACTGGATAGTCCTAAAAAAGACTATCCAGAAAAAAATTCCTAATGGATGCTCTTTCTATGTATGTTTAGTTAGGGATATATATTTTCGAACCGTTAACGATTCAAACTATTAATGAGCTTCATCAGCAAATGTCATTAATAGATTGAATCGGTATCTCTCAATTAGAATTTTCATTAAGGATTTTGCATTCTTAATAAGAGCTGTTTCTTACATTTCCTTTTATTGATGACTACATCTTCATTTGAGGGTTGGTTCTACTCACTGCACGAAACAAGAACTTACTTCATATGATGTGTTATTGGCGGGGAGTAGATATGGAACAATCAGTATTATAGCCAGGGAAAGGTTGGGTGCAACAATATGAGGCAATATCCAATTCATAACATTCCATTTCAAAATCTTCAGGAAAAAAACATGTCATTTGAAGAGGTATTCGATCATATTGTAAAGTTCATGAAATTAAATCCATCTGGTAACTATCGATTGATGGTCGGTACTGATTCTCAAGTACATAAAAAACATACGGTTTTCATTACAGGCATTGTGATACAGCAGGTCGGGAATGGTGTGTGGGCTTGTATAAGAAAAGTGACGATTCCTAGAAGGATGACCCAATTACATGAACGTATTTCCCATGAATTGTCGTTAACTGAGGAGATTGTATCCATGTTTACGGAAGAAAGAAAAAATCAGTTAATCGATATTGTACTGCCTGCTGTATATCAAGGGGCAACGTTCATCATGGAGGGCCACATTGATATCGGGATTGGAAAACGGAACAAAACAAGTGAGTTTGTAAAAGAAATGGTAGCTAGGATGGAATCCATGGGAGTGGAACCCAAAATTAAACCCAATGCTTTCGTTGCCTCAAGTTATGCCAATCGGTATACAAAGCAAGAATAAATGTTGCTAATAAACAACACGTAAGGTACCAAGCTGTAAACTATGGAATTAAAAAAAGTAAGACGGTTGAAAATAAATATATTAGTTCAATATGGGTTCGATATTATCGGTTCGGTTCTTCAGACTACAAAGCGATACATACAATTCCTATAGTACGTTGTGAAAAAAACAGCAAAAAACCGGCCTCAGACCGAGACCGGTTTCAACATTTAAAGATGTAAGCCGCCATTGCCGTATTCAGTAAGAAAGTTTTAAACCACCACTCCTCAAAGTGGGTGTTTGCAGAAACAATCCTGTTGTCCAAGTCAGTGACAAGGCATAACATTCCTGTTTCAATATAAAACTCCCTATTACAGCTTAAAGGTTAAAACTTAATAATCATTACGAACAGCGCAGCTTGTATACTTATATTACCTAAACTCCGCTCATTCCACAATGTAAACAATTACCATTATCTAAAAAGATTCAGCAAAGCCCGATACAACCTAAAAATAGCTACGAATGAATTGAACATTAGTAAATCAAAATATTGGTATATTCCCATTTTTACTAACTTAAATGATCACTGTCTCAAAAGTTTATGTAACACCTATTCGATAAAAATATATTTATATTGAATTTAAATATTGATTAAAAAAACTATATAATCCCCATGTTTTTTCTTGAAGGTGTAATTCTGTTCTTTTGTCAGAAAAGGAGGATAGGGGAAATTTTTTTCATATCCTTCCCTGGCTACTGATATAATAGAATCTATTAAAAAAGGTCAACCAGTAATTTTGAACTGACCCCATAAAGTTAGACAGGTTATTTCGTTAGGCAGCCCGTTGGGCATGAGCTCGGTATTGTACCGGGCTCATGCCTTTTAATTTTGCCTTGATTCGTTTGTGATTATAGTATTCTATATATTTTGCTAGTTCTTGTTTAAAGTGTTCCACACTTTCAAATTCTTTTAGATAGAGAAGTTCCGATTTCATTATACCAAAGAAATTTTCCATAACAGCGTTATCGTAACAATTCCTTTTGCGAGACATACTTTGCGTAATGCCACGTTCCCTAAGGGCACTACGGTATTGTTTCATTTGATAATGCCAGCCTTGATCTGAATGAATAAGGAGAGTATCGTCGTCTGTTAAACGTTCAAAAGCTTGATCTAACATCGTTGAAATGAGTGAGTAGGTTGGTCTTGAACCGATTGTATACGTAATGATTTCTCCATTAAATAAGTCCAATATCGGCGATAAATATAGCTTTTCTCCAAATAATTTAAACTCTGTAATATCCGTAACCCATTTCTCATTTGGTTTTTCAGCTTTGAAATTGCGATCTAAAATATTTTGTGCAATCTTGCCCACAGTTCCTTTGTAAAAGCGATATTTTTTCATACGGACAAGACATTTTAGCCCTAGTTCTTTCATGATAAGCTGTACCTTTTTGTGGTTTACTTTGTGTCCGCGATTTCTAAGTTCATCACGAATACGACGGTAACCAAACCTACCTTCATGTTCATCGAAAACAGATTTAATCAATACTTTCAGTTCTGGGATCTGGATCAGGACGACCGAAGTTTTTCACCCAATAGTAATACGTGCTATGCGGAATGTCTGCGAGCTGTATAAGTGCTTTCACCGGGAATGCATACCTTAATTCATAGACTACTAGTGCTTTGTCTTGTTTGGTGATTTTTCCTTGTTTTGAACTAAGGCATTCAACTTTTTTAAATAGGCAATCTCCATACGTAAACGTTCATTCTCCGCCTGTAAAGCCTCTATTGATCCTTCATCGGGTACTTGAGTATTTGATGTCTTATTATTTTTATTTTTCATGGATGGACGCCCCTTTTTCTTTGATTGTAGGGCATCAAATCCTTTTGTTTCATAAGCAACTTTCCATTTTCTAAGCGTTTCATAAGATGGAATATTAAAAATCGCCGCTGTTTTCCTGATAGACGTCCCGTGTTCGTTCATATAATTGAGTACATCTAGTTTAAACTGTGCGGGGTAGAGTGTATAGCGTTTTTCAAAAGCATCATCATCAAAAAGTTCAAATTGTTTAATCCACTGATGGAGTAAACTCGGATGAACACCAATAGATTTAGCAATTGTTTTTCCTCCCTCATTACCATCTATATATTGTCTTACTGCCTGTATTTTTTCTTCTGAAGAAAATCTCGCCATAAAAAAACTGCACCTCCAATTGTTAGTTGTGTCTAACAATTGGGGTGCAGTTCATTTTTACTGGTCGACCTTATAATACGAACTATCCGATAGTTAAACAAGAACCTTATTTTCTATTGCATTATTGCGTATTTCCGAATTGAACTACCCACCACTTATCGACCTTACGGTCTGATTGAAGTGGGGGATTCCTAAGAACATTAGCCTATCGGCCAATTTTTAATTAGGCTACTCCCGTAGTTCCTACGGTTAGAAGCCTTATGGCTTCATTCATTAGATTGAGTCCTGCGTTAATATCTCGATTGTGGTGAGTAGAACAAAAAGGACAATCCCATTCACGAAGATTCAGATCTTTAACGTCTTTATTTTGGTAACCGCAGCTAGAACACAATTGGCTAGAAGCAAACGTTTTAGATACGGTCACGATTTGTTTACCATACCATTTTGCTTTGTATTCCAACATTTTTTTGAATTGGTACCAAGATACTTCACAAATAGCTTTAGCTAGTTTGTGATTTTTCATCATATTCGACACTTGCAAGTCTTCCATTCCAATAACATCGTGGTTTTTGATGATTTCGGTAGAAACTTTATGAAAGTAATCCATTCGGGCATTTGAAATTTTTTCGTGTAGGATAGCCACTTTTTGTTTTTGTTTTTGATAGTTTTTAGCTTCAGCCAATGGTTTATTTTGATTCAAGGCATTTCTTGTCGCCTTGAAAGAATCCGTTGTGCTTTGGCCAATTTCTTTTCGACCATCCGGAAGAATTTTGGATTTTGATAGACCGTACCATCTGAAAGAATAGCAAAATTCTTCAAACCAACATCTACACCGCACGAACGATTATTTTTAGGAAGTACTTGTACATGGGTTTCGGCTAAAACGGAAATGAAATATTTACCCGAAGGGTTCCGCCTGATTGTGGCATTGATGATTCGCCCTTCGACTTCGCGGCTTTTAGCAAAACGAACTAGACCGAGTTTTGGCAATTTGATTTTGTTTCCAATTATTCCGATATTTCCATTCGTCTGTTTAGTCGTGTATGACTGGATAGGATTCTTTTTTGATTTGAAGCGTGGTGACTTATTTTGCTTTTTATAATATCGACTATAGGAATCTGCTAAATTTTCCACCGATTTCTGTAAGGCAATACTGTCTACTTCTTTCAGGAAAGAATACTCTTTCTTTAAAGCTGGAAGTTCTTTGATTGTTGCGTATTTATCCAGAAAATAACCTTTCCATTCATTAGAGGGTAATTGGCCGTCCTGCTTCATTTCTTCACAAATATACCAGTAGGCATCTTTCTCCTTTTGTTTGCCTAAAAAGAAGTTAAAGACAAAACGGGAGCAGCCGATCGTTTTAATGATTAGAACTAGTTGTTCTTTAGTTGGATAGATTCGAAATTTATAAGCTTTGGCCTTCTTCGTGAGGAACGACAATCAATTGTGTGAAGGTCATATTGCAGCCATTTTCAAAAGGATTAATTTCAACGGTAATCCTGTCCTCCGTATCACTGAATTGAGGCATTTTAAATGTGAAAACTAATTTACTTGGTGAGTCAACTTCTATGTACTTACCAACTGCCCTGTAATCTTTACCTTCTCTATGGTCGACAATTTCCCAGGTGCCACCTACAATAGGCTCATTGGTTGCCACTTTATTCGTTGATTCCATTGTAAAAAACCATTTTCTCATCATTTCTGGGTTCAGCCAAGCGTCAAATACTCTTTTCGCCGGGACATCAAAACGACGAATCATAGTAAGTGTTGTTGTTGATGTATTAACCATCTTTATCAACCTTTCCTAAATAAGTTAATTATTAAATTGTACTAACAATCTAATGTTCTTCCTTTTTGGCTTTATTTAGCTCACGTTCAAGAACATCAAACTGCCTGTTCCAAAATCACTCATAAAAACGAAGCCATTCTATAGCGGATGATAACAAATCGGGGTTTAGACGACATATATGTGTTCTCCCTTTCGATGTCTTATTTAGTAATCCTGCCCGTTCTAAAACTTGGATATGCTCAGAAATTGCTGCTAAAGACATATCAAAAGGTGCTGCCAGTTCTGAAACTGTTCGGTCATTAGAGGCAATAAGGCGAACTATTTCTCTTCGAGTTGGGTCAGCCAAAGCTTGGAAAATATTATCTAGTTTATCATTATTATGTTCAACCATATGGTTAACTAAAATGGATAAAACTAAATAACTCAACCATTTGGTTAAATATGATCTCTATGCCTTTTTTTTAAACAGATTCGTGTAATGTATAACATCAACTCTTTATTTCACTATCTTACTTACGTTAGGGCAACAAGAAAAGCGATTTATTCCGATAACTGCCTAATATAGCGGAAGCTCTTCTATATAATGTAAGTTCCTCATAGAATAAGCGATGGATGATAAATAAATACTTAGCTGTAAGCTAAATTGGATTGCAACTCTTAAATCATTCCCTTTTCTTTATGTAGATAGGGTAAACGCTACTTTTGAAAGAAATAATATGAACAAATTATGTATACTCCAATAAAAACTAAAAATATATTATGAAATTACTAAAATTTCTCTTTTACTAATGTCGATCTTGTTGTAATATAAATGTAACAATTGTAATATTAATTGCGCTATTGTTACATAATTATCCTAATTAGAGATTGGGGAGAGAAAGTATGAAAAAATTTTCAGGTATGCTATTATCAATCATCATTCTTTTTTGTACAATGAGTACCGTAGTTACAGCACAAAATACATCACAGAATTTATCTGACAAAAATGCATTAAAGATAGCCGATAAAGCCAGCAATCATTTCTGGAATGCATTACATGGATACACTAATCAATCCTGTTCACAAAAAACATTTAATTATAAAGGTACAGAGTATTCTTACCTTTGCCAAGAATTTAATACTAAAGACAAGCTAGTTAAATACTTAACTGAAGCATTTACTAATAGTGCAGTAGAAAAAGGACTGACAAAGTATAAATATATTACGTATAAAGGAAAATTAGCTCGTCCTATAGGAGACGGCGACAGCATGTTAGAGTGGAGAAAAGCGAAAATTAAATTGGTCTATCAAAAACCGAACGTTAAATCCTATAATTTAACGGTCCCTACAGTCGACGGTGATTCGGTTAAAAGAACAGTTACTTTTTATAAGTCCGGATCCAAGTGGAAAGTTAATCAGTTCGATGCAGTCCAATAAGTTAATGGCTTTGATGAAAAACCTCTTATGCAGTAAACATAAGAGGTTTTTCATTTGCATGTTTCCCCGCGAGTTCAGATTCCCCATCACCACACTATTTAAAAGCTTCATATTAAATACTCCCCTCACTATGGTATAGGTTTCATCTATAAACTTGTTATTGCTCTGCCAACCTTTAGAGCCCTAAAAAAAGAAAACACAGCAAGAATGCTGTGCGTTAACGTATTTTTGCTTTTCGAAAGCCTTGATAAGAATCAATTACTGCAAAAATGATGGTCAGCATGATGAGACCCCAGTATATCGAACCTTCCCATTCATTTGGTGAAAATAATTTTGTCATATAGGGGTCACCATATCATTTCGGGAAAACTGTACGTTTAGACAAAATTTGGACACAAATCAACCGATCCCTAATATACTAAGGAACCGGTAATATTCGTATATTTACTAAAGAAATAAGATTCCTACGAGTATCATACTTTTTTTGAAACTTTGTTGTTCTTTGTTTCGCCCAATTGATACACTTCTTTTCAATTAAATGATACGATAATATAGAACAAAGTATTGTCATTGTTATACATAAGATAAGAAGGAACAGAATAGATATCTTTGCATACAAAAGTTTAAATAGTACCATCATGATTGGGAAATGACACAAATAGATACTATATGAAATTTCTCCTAAGTATACAAATGCACTCTTATTTAACATTGCTTTTACTTTTAGGTTACTCATGGCCATTATAATAAGTGTACTAACACCAATTACGACACCCCAATCTTTTAATAAGAAAGTAGTATCATTACGAGAAAACCCATAAATCAAAATGGAATATAAATATAGAATAATCCCTAATGCAATAAGAAGTCCTCTTTTTAATTTTTTCATATTCCTATATAAGTAGATAAGTTTTTCCTGATGCTTAAAAAGTAACATTCCAACCATAAACATAGATGTGAAATGCAGTGTATCGGCATAACCATTATAAAATCCCTCAGCTTTCCCAATATGCAACATATTAAGGAAAATACTAATTAAAGAAAAGCTCATAGCAAATAGTATCGTTTTCTTCCAACTCAGTTTATAAAAAAGAAGGAATAACAAAGGAAACACAATAGATATACGCATTTCTTGAGCCAATGACCAGATAACTGGATTATAATTTTCCGTAAAAAAGTTATTAAGAAGCACAAAGTGATTTATAATATCTAATTTTGTTATAGACCCTTGCCACCTATCATAGAACCAATCCCGTAGTCCTGTCACTTCATACGGCGAAAACAAAATAAATAAAGCAAAGGTGATGAATATCCAGAAATAATAAGGGATATAGATTCGTACAAATCGCTTAATTAAATATCCCCAATAATTTGTTTTTGAATAATAAAGTGCCATAGATAACACAAAACCACTGAGTACATAAAAAACGATTACAGCTTCCCCACCAGCCCATAAAAACCTAAGCGGGGAGAATTTAATAGAATTAGGCAACGATGGTAGCATTAAACAAAAATGTCCAAATACCACTGTAATAGCCGCTACTCCTCGTATGGAATCTAATTCTTTTATTCTCTTACTCATAAAATGTTCTCCTTGTATATAGTTAATAAAGGCCACTATACTAGTGTAGTGGGAGAATTGTACATATTGTGCTTATTTTTCTTTAAATTCCTGATATAAGCGGTACAAAGTCAATCTGTGTATCTTTTGAAGGGAATTTTCGTATTTAGGCACAAATTATATAATAATAATAATAGAAAGAATAAAAGAAATTTTATCTAAAGTTTCTTTAAAAATGTTATTCCAATTTATTGGCACACATAAACATATTTACTTATTTTAAAAGCTACATTCTAATAGATAACTGGACATTGATAAATACACAGTTTATGAAAGTGATTATAGGGGGCACCATATTCAAAAAAGGAAAACTGTGCGTTTAGATATATTTTGGACACAAATAATTAAATTCCTTACTATACAAAGAACTGATTTAATGGATTATATAAATGAAACAGACTTTAATATTACATCTCATAAATAGTCATACGAATTAACATAATTATTTATGAGGCCCGTAAAACATAATTTAGCAATGAAGTTTTTACTTTTCAAGAAAGGAAATGCTCTTCAAATGCTTCACATGTTCTTTTATATCTTTAGTTAATCTTAACCATTCTGTTTTGGTTTTTAATGCATCAGAATCACTTGCATCAGGAGCTATTACTTCGTCTCTAAGACTTCCATAGGTCTTCTTGAGGTGTAAAGTCGCCATACTTGTTTCTGGTACAGGAATTTTATTAAACATCTCGTCACTAACTATGGCAATCACAGTTTCGAAACTTGGGTCTGGGATATATCCGAACCAAGCTGGATCATCATGTTGTGCTTTAAATTTAATATCATTCATCGTAACTTCCTTTAAACGTTTTACATTTTCCGAGCTATCGTATCGTGATAATAGCAATGCGGTATCTTTTTCAACATCGGGTAAAGATTGAATGGAATAAGAATCAGAAAAAGTAGGAGATTTCACATTCTTTGGTCGTCGTAACAATCCTTGTTTTACAAGCTCTTCAGCTGTATCTCTCTTCAAAATTAACGTATTTAAATCTTCGATTGTAGATTGTTTAATTTTATATACGGCATTTGATTGAATTTTATTTTTATATTGATTAACTATGTCTTGTAATGGTTGTTCGTTACCTATCAGTAACATCCCATTTCTAGTCTGGGTTTCGTGCTTATTATCGAATAGTGAACAAGCACTCAAAAGAGAAATAGCCATTACTCCAATGATGCATATACGAATTATTTTCTTCATTTTACATTCTCCTCAATTAAATATATTGGACAACAATTCACATGGTTTTTTTATACAAATATCGAAGGTAACGCCAACGAATCACAAAAAAGTATACAATTTGTAAGAACATAAAGGATACAAGTATAACAAAAGAATCAGTTACAATAGAAAACGAAACTAGATTTTGTAGTGCAGTAAAGGCAACAATACTATGAACTACAGCTATTGTAATTGGTAAAAAGAACATGATACAGAGCTGACGTGTTATGATCTTTTTTAACTCGTTTTGAGTTAAACCAACTTTCGCAATCGTCTTGTATTGTTGTTGGTCCCTTTCTAGGTCTGTATATAGACGTGAGTATAGAAAACTTGCAGCAAAGGTAAAAAACACAATTCCAACTAATGCGCTGATAATGAGTAACATTCCGTTTTCTTGTTTGTCAGACAACCATTGCAATACTAGAGAGTTAAGATAATATTTTCCTTCTTCATCCAGTGGGATAGAGTGCTGTAATTGACTGGCAACTTCTTTGGATTTCTCCCAATCTTTCACAGCAAATACATGGAACTTTGGTAACCCCATTGCATTCAGGCTCATGTTTGGAATTTTTTCATACATGCTGTCAGAAACTACAACCATCGTTTTTCCAGTATCTTTTTCATTCCATCCTATATAGGATACCGTTTTCTTAATATGAAACTGAATATCCATATTTCCTTGCAATAAATCAATTGTTTTAATGACGTCTTCTTTATTTCTAAATTTTGTTTGCTGTGAAACTGTTGTTGGCACTATAATAGCTTCATCGTCATTTCTGAGTGTTTCTTTTGGATGCCCAAGTGCATTGGCAACGCTGTTAAAATCTGCCAAACTAAAAATAATAAGGTCGTTTTCGGTCTCTTTTGGAGTGGCAGTACCTTCATGATAGGAAAAACGAGCCTCTGACAACTGTTTTTTAATTTCTGAAACATGTGTTTCTTCTTGCTTGTTTTCAGGAGAGGATTGATAAGTAAAAGCAAATGGGTTGGTCATTTCAGCTAATCCTGGATTTCCCAGAGACATAAAAGTTCCAATCCCTGTGAACGAAACAGCTGAAATAATCGCTACCATAAAAAACATAATGGCATTATCTTTCATACGATATATTAATTCTGAAATTGTAAGTAGGTTGAGTTTTTTTAAGAAGATGGATTCCTTACGTTTCAATATATACAACATATACACACTCAATTGAGTAAATAAGAAATATGTTCCTATTACAACCAACACTACGCCTATTGGAATCAAAACGAGCAAATTCTGATGCAAAGGAAAATAAAACTCTACTGCATACCCTACAACGATTAATATAATTGCCAGCAAAGAAAGTACAATAGATGCTTTAGGTTCTGGTTTTGGTTTTTCTTCAGACAGTAAAAGTTCAATTAGTTGTCCTACTTTCACTATTCTAGAAGTTAATAAAGCAATGGATAGAAACAACAGTAAAAAAGCTCCGACAGTCATTAAGATTGCTTTTATTGGTATATAAAACGCTAATCCTTTATGGATCGCAAAAATGTTAGCGCATATTATTAAAACAAGTTTAGCCAAAATAAGACCGACCGTAATCCCACATATAATAGCAGCCATACCAATAAGCATATTTTCTATGAATAACAGTTGATGCAATTGTCTAGGTGACATACCTTGAATCATTAGAAGTCCAAATTCTTTTTTTCTCACTTTTAAGAATGCACTTACAGAGTATAAGAGGAAGAAAAATGAGAAGATAAATATTAAATATTGAGATGTTTGCATCCCTATCTTTCCTAGTATATTTATTGTTGCACTTATAGTAGTCAGTTCACCCTGTAGGTCAGGATGGAATACTAGTAGTGCGTATATAAAAAAAACCATCACAGAAAATGCGCTACTCAAGAAGTGAGCAACATATGTGCGCTTGTTTCGAATAATATTATTAAACGCGAACTGCCGAAAAGTCATTCCAACGTCCCCCTAATAACGATAAAACATCTAGAATTTTTTGATAAAACACTTTACGACTATCTCCACAATAAATTTCATTGTACAGCTTTCCATCTTTAATAAATACAATACGATCGCAATAACTTGCAGCCATCGCATCATGTGTCACAAGCATCATTGTTGTACCCAACTCTTTATTGAGTTTTGAAAATTGTTCCATCACATCACTTGCAGATTGTGAATCCAAGTTTCCTGTGGGTTCATCTGCTAGTAATAATGTTGGATTATGAATAATTGCACGTGCAATAGCCGTTCGCTGTGCTTGACCGCCAGAAATTTCATACGTACGCTTATTTAAGATATCTGTAATCCCTAATTTTCCAGCAATAGATGCCACACGTTGATTCATTTCTTGAGGGGGTACCCCATCTAACGTAAGCGGTAGAATAATATTTTCTTTTACTGTTAATGTGTTTAATAAGTTAAATGATTGAAACACAAATCCTAATTCCCGTCTTCTAAATAAAGCTAATTGATTTATTGGCAACTGATGTGGACTTTCTCCATCAATGATAACTTCCCCTGAAGTAGGGGTATCAATAGTTGAAATCATATTTAGTAGTGTTGTTTTACCACTCCCAGATGGCCCCATAATTCCTACAAACTCGCCTTTATTTATCTTTAAATCAATATTAGACAGGGCTGTATAGGAAACATCCCCCTTATATATTTTACTTACATCGTAAACATTTAGTATTCCCATAGCATTCTCACCTTTCATTTCTGGTTGTTTATATTATAAAGTGTAACCAATTTTTCTTTTCTCTCATATCGAACTTCCTAACATTTATCTAACAACTTTGTAAGATTCAAAAAAATACCGATAAATGATATTTCATTCATCGGCTAATGATATACATAAGGGAATACAAGTTGAACTGTTGTTCCCTCTCCTACTTTAGATTCCAATTTAATTTCATGATGTAATTTAGTACATACTTCTTGTGAAAGATATAATCCCATTCCTGTCGATTCTTTAAATTTCCGACCGTTTTCTCCTGTATAAAATGGTCGGAACACGCGCGGTAAATCAGAAGCTATGATTCCCACACCCCGATCTTTCACTTCTAAAATAACTGTACGTTTGTTGGTAAAGGCTGAAATTGTAATTTTTTCTTTGCTTCCTGTTGAATATTTAATCGCATTTGAAAGAAGTTGGTTAAGAATAAATCGAAACCATTTCTTATCTGTTTCTACTGTAAGATCTGGATCTACTTTTACTTCTGGGTAGACATCACTACGTATAAAATAACGTTTATTTTCATGAATGACAGAATCAATCATTTTCAGCAATGATACCCTCTCTACAATGAAATCTTGTTCAAATGTCTCTAGTCGAGCAAGATATAGCACAGTTTCTAATCCTTTTTTGATTCGCTCCGTTTCTTCCGTTATACTATCAAATTCGGAACCTTCTGTTGCCTGTGTAATTAATTCAATGACAGAAAGAGGCGTTTTCATTTGATGAACCCATTGGTTCATAAAGGTAAGTTGTTCCTGGTGTTTTCGTTCCCATTTTTTTAATTGTTTTTGATAATGACGATATTGGACTTGCAGTAATGTATCTAACGCTGTTGATAAAGGAGTGAAATCCCTCTCCCTTATTGATTCACTTAGTGTATCCATTGGATTTGATAAACTTGTATAAAATGATCGATGACTACAATATCGATATACAAGGTATACAATTAATAAGCAAACACCGAGAAACAATGTATATAATACAATCGATACATGGGAAAAACCATCCAGCCAATATATTAAAAGGATGATGAATGATTGAATCATTGAAATACAAATAAGTGGGATATGTTCTCTTAAAAATAATTTCATTACTGGTTATCACCCTTTGTCCAAGTAGTATTCAAGCGATATCCGGCACCACGAACAGTTTCTAGTACATCACCAACTCCTAAATATTGTAATTTTTTTCGAACTCGACCGATATTGACACTTAACGTATTTTCATCTACATATGTATGAACGTCCCAAAGCTCTTCTAAAATTGCTTCACGTTTTACAAGGATAGGGGACTTTATTAATAACATTTCTAGTAATAATGTTTCTTTTTTTGTAAGTGTAACAACTTTTTCTTCCAAACGAAGTTCCATCCTTTCAGGAAAAAGGGTTAATCCAGATTTTTCAACTACACGTTCCGTTACTTTAGGTGCATATTCACCATACGCCCTTCTTAATTGACTACGAATTTTAGACATTACCACTTCATAGTAAAATGGTTTTGTAATATAGTCATCACCACCATTTTCTAAGGCCATCACTTGATCCATCTCTCCACTCCTTGCAGATAGAAATATAATTGGACAAGTAGAAATAGCTCGTATTTGGCGGCACCAATAATAACCGTCAAAATTAGGCAGATTTATATCTAATAGCACTAAATCTGGTTTAATCTTTTGAAATGTATCTAAGATATTTTCAAAATCCTCTATAATAACACTTTGATATCCATATTTTTTAATATGAATTCGCAGTAATTCAGCGATTTTTATATCATCTTCTACAATCATGATTGTATTCATATTGTACTCACCTCTAATTTAAGTGTGATTTTTAATGTTCGTTTGGCTTTTTATATTTAATTTTTAAGTAAATTTATATAAAAGAGATGATATCTTACATACACCCTTAAATGCAATTAATATCAAATAAAGCGTATATCGTGGAGTTAGTATAGTTTCATGGACACATTTTAGTTAAGTCCTTACAATGATTTTTGAGAGGATGTGTCCGTCTTGGAACGTAAGAATACAGGTAAAAAATATAATAATGAATTCAAGAAGACTATTGTAGATCTTTATCACTCG
The DNA here is from genome assembly GCF_016651095.1 of Peribacillus sp. TH16. NCBI lineage: Bacteria > Bacillati > Bacillota > Bacilli > Caryophanales > Bacillaceae > Peribacillus > Peribacillus sp. TH16. The sequence goes on from NZ_JAEKEM010000002.1 coordinate 40,262, forward strand.
GGTAATTAGGTCAAAGAATTAAGCGGCGTATATGGCGTATCAGAAGTTACCATTTATAAATGGGTTAAAGAATTTACCCATATCAGTTTAGGGGAAGAGTCTATGACTCCAAAGGAATTAGCCGCCATACAGAAGGAAAACCTTCGGTTAAAGCAAGAAGTTGAAATCTTAAAAAAGGCTATGGCCATATTCGCGAAAAAGTAACCGAGACAGTTCTTACCGAATTTATTGAGGAACACAAGAAACAATATCCCATACAAAAAATGTGTGAAATACTAGAAATCCCAAGAAGCAGCCATTATCAGTCCCTTCAAATAGTCTTATCAAATCGCAAACAGGAAAACCAAGAACTCACGAAGGAAATTCATCTCATTTACCAGGAAAGCAATGGAACGATATGGGGCTCCAAATATTCATGAAAGCTTATTATCCAAAGGGTTTTCCCTAAGTCTAAAGCGTGTTCAACGTTTAATGAGCAAGGCGAGAATTCGTTCTATTACTAAGAAAAAATACCGTCCCTATCCATCTAAAGAAAAGGTTATTCAATTGGATAACTTGCTAAAACGAGACTTCACTACTCAGACCATTAATGAGAAATGGGTAGCAGATATTACGTATATCCACACGTTAAAAGACGGATGGTGTAACTTAGCTTCGGTACTGGACCTTCATTCTAAGAAAATAGTAGGGTATTCATTTTCTCGTTCAATGACGACAGAACTGGTCATAAAAGCTTTCAATAACGCACACATTTCACAAAAGCCCTTGGAGATTTAACTGAAACATTTACTAATAGTGCAGTAGAAAAAGGGCTGACTAAGTATAAATATATTACGTATAAAGGAAAATTAGCTCGTCCTATAGGGGACGGCGACAGCATGTTAGAATGGCGGAAAGCAAAAATTAAATTGGTCTCTCAAAAACTAAACGTTAGATCTTATAAATTAATTGTTCCTACTGTTGATGGTGACACCGTAAACCGAATTGTTACCTTTTACAAGTCAGGATCTACTTGGAAAGTAAATCAGTTCGATGCAGTTCAATAAGAAAATAGCAAAATGAAACACCTCTTATCCAAATAGTTAAAACTATATTGGATAAGAGGTGTATTTTTTATGAGAACTACCATTTGAATGGATAATTCTTTATATAGGCTCATATTTGTGTATGGCGCGGAACCTCACTTCTAATAAAGCACAGCAAGTATGCTGTGTATTAACGGATTTTTGCTTTTCGAAAGCCTTTATAGGATTCCAAGACTGTAAAAAATACATCGATTAGTATGACTCCCCAGTAAATCGAGCTTTTCCATTCATTGATAGAAAATAGATTCGAGATATACGTAATGAATTCGTGGGTGAATAAATTCGGATTACTGATGATGATGATAAATGTTATAGTGGATAGTAGCTGATAAATGGCATTGATCAAGGCAAGTTTTAGCGTCCATTGTCCTACGAGTAACTTGTAAATAGCCAAGATGACACCCAAGATAATGATGCAAAAAATCAGCGGCCAATAGGAATTCAAGACCTCTTGATTAAAAGAGGGTGTCACAAAAATAAGGCCGTTATTTCTTCCTTCATAGACACCTAAGAGGTTGGCTGCGTTGAAATAAACGACAGCGAATATTGAGATAGCTAACAAACTTCCGAAAATCTCAATCTTAGGAATTACTTTTTTCTTAGAAATGTTCGGAATATGTTTTAAATCCTCTGGAGTCCATCGTTTCAAACTTTTTGTTAAAGGCATCTGATCCTTTGAAGTATCTGTGCGTTCTAAAATGGCAAATAAAAGCGTTAACCAAAAAAACACTTGGATACCTGTACTGATGATCCCTGCTATCCCTTTTCCTATTAACATGATAACTACTTCTATAATCGTTTTTTCACCAATATCTCCAAACACATTTTCTCCTATAAGTGCAATCAAGGAAATTACGGCTGCGATTGGTAAAATCATTTTTAATAGACTGATATATACATCATAATAACGTGGTCCAATCAAGTGCATCGGCCGATCTCGATAACCACTTGCCAGTGTAACCGGATCTCCTAATTTTAAAAGGACCTCTTTCACGTCTTGCTCGGTATAATCGTCTGGAAGCATATCTTCGATTGTAGACTGAAGCTCAAGCGCAATATCCTCTCGGTTTTTCTCTGGTAGTCTGCGGGTAACTTCCTGAATATAAAGTTCAATCAGTTCCATCGTCTTCCTCTCCTTTTAATAAAATATAAAGCTCCTGAGATGTTTTTTCCCATTCCTTCTTTAGTTGAATGAAAATTTCGTTTCCATAATCGCTTAAAATATAATACTTACGCGGTCTGCTCTCTGTAGTATCCCAGCTACTAGTCACCAATTCCTGTTTTTCCAGGCGTCGAAGCAATGGATATAATGTACTTTGATCAATGGTAATTCCCGACTTCTCTAATCGTTGGACAAGCGAATAACCATATTGGGGTTTTTTGAGCTGACTTAGAACTGCTAACGTCAAAGTTCCTCTGCGAAGCTCTGTTGTTAATGAATTCAATAAAGTGCTCACCCACTCACCTCTTCTCTATACTATGTGACGTACACTATACTTTATACTATGTATCATACACTATTATAGTTCCTACACCAACAAAAAATGTAAATATTTTCTGAAAAAGGATTTAGTGTATGGAAATTTTAGAATCACAAAAAAGAGAAGCGGTTTCCGCCTCTCTGCATTTCGTTATTAAAATCTTACAAGAATGACCCATAAAATCATCGTGGTAATTATCGTAACTACGCCCTGGAGCAATGTTGCCATCGTTTGTGCTTTGTAGGCATCCGTTACTTTCATTCCACTAAGTTGGGTGACTACCCAGAAGAAGCTATCATTTACATGGCTAACAGTCATCGCACCTGCTCCAACAGCCATAACAACCAGTGCAAGTGGGACAGCACCCTCAATACCTAGTGTTGGTAGCATTGGTGCAATCAGTGATGATGTAATGACTAATGATGCTGTGGATGACCCCTGAGCTGTTTTCAAACCAGCTGCAATAAGGAATGGAACTAACAGGAACAAAGCTCCACTAAAGATGCTTCCAAGATCCCAACCTTGAATGATGTCAGCGATACCTGTATTTTTAATGACTGTTCCAAAAGCCCCGCCTGCTCCTGTAATTAATAAAATTGGGGCTGCATCTAATAAGGCTGTCGCAATCCAATTTGTTAACGTTTCTTCATCATATTTTGGTAGCAAGGTGAGTGCTGAGATAACACCTACAAGCAATGCAATCACAGGCTGGCCTAAGAAAATGAAAAATGAAGCGATACTTCCTTCTGTTCCAATCAGATTTAATACCGAACTAACTCCAATTAGGACGATTGGTAAAACAATCGGTAAAAAGGATTGAAAAGCAGATGGCATTTTCCCAAATGAACGAACAATCTCATCATAATCGTAGTCCAAATCATTTCGATCATCTTCTACCTCTATTTTGCTGGCCACTTTTATTGACCATAAATATCCAGCAAGTGCCGCAGGAATAGCGGTAATAAGCCCTATTAAAATGACAGTTCCTAAATATCCATCTGCTCCTATATTTCCTGCTGCTGCAATTGGACCGGGAGTAGGCGGCACAAGCGTATGCGTTGCATACAAACCAGTTGCAAGCGCAACTGACATTGAAGCAACAGCTACTTTTGCCCGTTTTGCCAAGGCTTTTCTTAAGCTGGATAGAATTACGAATCCAGAATCACAAAAAACAGGTATGGATACAATAAAGCCAATCAAACTCATCGCTAGCTGCGGTCTTTTTGGACCGACAATACGCAGTACAACCTCTGCCATTCGTAAAGCTGCTCCTGCCTTTTCCAAAATAGTTCCAATAATTGTTCCAAAAACGATGACAAGCCCAATGCTTGTCATCAAACCGCCAAATCCCCCGTTTATATTCTCTACAATTTGTTCTAGAGGCATTCCTGAAGCAAACCCAACAAACAAGGTTCCTAATAGAAGCGATAAGAACGGATGTAGCTTAAATTTAGTTGTTGCAAATACAATCAAAAAAACTCCGATGGCTAAAACAATAAATAACATATGATAACTCCCTATTTTTTATTTTTTAAAAGAAGCTAAAAAAGTGCGCATAACTTGCTCAGCTGAAACCTCTAAAAATTCAGCCCCTCTTTCCATAGCTTCTTGTAACGGCATGGGAGCGTTTACAAGACTATGAATGCTAGTAATTCCATGATTATATAAAACGTCAATACCTGTTCCAATTGAACCAGCTAAGACAAATACAGGAATGCCTTGCTTTTTCGCTTCTTCTGCCACCCCCATGGGTGTTTTACCTGATGCAGTTTGGTAATCGATTTGTCCTTCACCAGTAAAGACACAATGAGCTCCAAGGAGTTTTTCTCCAAGTTTGGTATATTCAATAACGATATCGACGCCTCTTTTCGTTTCGGCAGAGAAAAAGGCTTGGAATGCACCGCCAATTCCGCCTGCAGCACCAGCCCCTGCTTTATTATGCAAGCGAATACCTGTCTTGGTTTCTACCAAATCAGCCCAAATTGATAATGCTTTATCGAGAAGATCCACCATGACTGGTGTTGCCCCTTTTTGTGGACCAAATACAGAAGAGGCCCCATCAGGTCCGACCAATGGATTTTGAACATCTGATGCGATTATAAACTCACATTCTGCTATTCTTGAATCAAAATCTTGTGTATTTATTTCCACAATTCGTGATAATTCCGCCCCTCCGAATCCAACCGATTTCCCTTCTAAATCTAATGTTTTCATTCCTAAAGCCTGGAGCATTCCCACTCCGCCATCATTGGTAGCGCTTCCACCAATTCCTAAAATAAATTTTCGACATCCATCGTTCAATGCTTTTTGAATGAGCTCGCCAGTTCCATATGTAGTGGCTATCAATGGGTTCAATTTATCTGACTCGACTAAACATAAACCTGATGCACTTGCCATTTCAATCACACATGTTTCCTGATCTCCCAAGATTCCATATGCAGCCTGCACACTATCAAGTAATGGTCCTTTTACTGTAACTTCGACTTTCCGACCATTTGTTGCAGCAACAAGACTATCCATTGTACCCTCGCCGCCATCCGCTACGGGAACTAGTAGTGTCTCTGCTGCTGGCAATACCTTTTTGACTCCCCGGTCTATTGCTTGCGAAGCCTCTAGTGCTGTCAAGCTTCCTTTAAAGGAATCTGGTGCAATAACAATTTTCATGGTCAGGCCCCCCTACGAATAAATTTAATATTAGGTTTATTATAATCTTCAGAAATATTTTAATCATCGTTCAAGCTATACAAAAAATTAGTATGACATATTTAGTTTTTTTGGCTATACTACATAGAAATAATTATCCTATGTTTGTTTTTTCATTAATATCTAAATTTATAAAACTACTAGTATTAGAGCGGGTTTGAGTATTACCTTAAAACACTTATATAAAAATTAAAAGGTTAGTTAATAAAAATAGCTACACTTACTCTATCTCAGCAGTAAAACTACCTAAAAAACTATTTAAGGATGATTTATATGCTAACTCAAGAAATCGTTAGGGAAATTGTTAAACAAACAACTATTAGACTCAATCGAAATATCAATATTATGGATGAGAAAGGAATCATTATTGCTTCAGGGAATCCTGATCGTATTAACCAAGCGCATTTTGGAGCAATAGAGGTACTTAAAACCAGTAAACCTTTAATTATTCATGAACAGGATCGCCATCATTGGCTGGGCGTACTTCCTGGTATTAATTTACCCATAGAGTTCCAGAAAGTAATTATTGGTGTTATAGGAATCACAGGAGACCCCGCAGAACTCAAGGAGTTTGGAGAATTAGTGAAAATGATTACAGAAATGATGCTTAATCAATCATTTATGGCAGAACAACTCGAGTGGAAACAGCATTTGAAGGAACTCGTTTTTGAAGACTTACTTAAGGAAACGATTAATCAAAATTCAATAGATCAGCGACTCAACCTGATTGGAATGAAATTAGAACCTCCTTTTCAAGTAGGTATTTTGGAAATAAAATTGAATCCGTTAAAAAAGAATGAGGTGATCCAACTATTAGAAAATGTTTTCGATACACAACACACCCTTATTGGATTCTTAAACGTTAATCGAGTTTTCATACTAACTTCTACCCTTACTGAAAATTTAATGAAGCAAAAAATGAATACAGCTATCCATCAATTAATCGCAAAAAGATTTTCTTTGCGGGTTGGGATGGGTTCATTGGCGGAATCCGAATTATATATATGTCACTCATTCCACGAAGCCGAATCAGCCCTGCTACTCGGCGACGACAATCAGTCTTTAACTACATATACAGAAGTGGAAACCAAAGCCCTTTTGGACCGAATAGATGATCGAACGAAACAACAATTTCAAGAAAGAATATTGGGGAGCTTATCTGAAAAACTGATTGAAACACTCCAACAATTTTTCCTTAGTAACTTAAATATCGGCGAATGTGCAAAAAGTATGTACATTCACCGTAATTCTCTTATTTACAGAATCAAAAAAATAAAGGAAATCACCGGTTATAACCCTCAGGAGCTAAATGATGCAATAACCTTACAATTAGCCATTTGGGTCAAACAAATGCAGCGGAAAGTTTGATTATTATTGAGTGATAAAGTTGTACCTTCAATCTAATTATGTTCCTTTCCTGTTTAAGAGTCTGAAGTAAATTTTTGTATAAATAATCGAAGTACCGAGTAGATTAACAATACATGATTCTTTGCATACAGGAGGGCTAGGATGAATAGCATCGCCAATATTTTAATTATTCTTGGATTTTCTATTATTTTCTTAATTTTCATTGTAATAGTTCTTTTATTAATCTATATGATTTTCTTTGATCGTAGGCAGAAACATCATGCGATTCTAAGGAATTATCCAGTGCTGGGAAGGGTTCGTTACTTTTTAGAAAAGATAGGTCCTGAAATGCGTCAATACTGGTTCAACAGTGATAATGAGGGAAAACCTTTTTCTCGAGATGACTATGAACACATGGTAAAAAGCTCAAAATATTTACGGGATGTCATTGGTTTTGGTTCAAAACGAGATTTCGATGAAGAAGGATTCTTTGTAAGGAATAGTATGTTCCCAAAATTGGCTGAAGAAGAAAAATACGACCGAGAAACAAAAGTGATGACTAAAAGATACGTCCTTATGAAGGATCCGCTTTTCTCACAACGAGAAGAAACATGGGGAGATGAAGAATCCAATGCCTATTTATTGGATGATGAGGATGCTGTGATTATTGGTCCGAACACAAAAAATCCCTTTAAATTAAAAGGACTTATCGGGATGTCTGCTATGAGTTATGGATCATTGGGGAAGAATGCTATCACTGCTCTGTCTGAAGGATTAGCTTTAGCAAAAGGCACATGGATGAATACAGGAGAAGGTGGCCTTTCCCCTTATCATTTAATAGGAGGGGTCGATATTATTATGCAAATCGGACCAGCCATGTTTGGAGTTCGAGATAGTATCGGCGAAATGGATTGGGATGAGTTAAAAAGAAAAAGTGAAATTCCAGAAATCAAAGCCTTTGAGGTTAAATTAGCCCAAGGGGCAAAAACTCGCGGAGGTCATATCGATGCTGAAAAAGTAAATCCTGAAATTGCAGAGATTCGAAAGGTTGAGGCTTACAAATCAATCGATAGTCCGAATCGATTTCATCAATTTCATGATGTAGAATCAATGTGTGACTTCGTTGACAAAATCCGAAACCATACAGGCATACCGGTTGGTATTAAAATGGTTATCGGTGGAAATGATAGTGTTGAAAAACTTGCCAAATATATGAAAGATACTGGAAAAGGTCCAGATTTCATAACATTGGATGGCGGAGAAGGAGGCACAGGTGCTTCTTATCAAGAATTGATTGATAGCGTAGGGTTGCCTATCAAATCAGCTTTACCAATCCTAGTTTCAACTCTTGAAAAATATGGCGTCCGAGATCAGGTAAAAATCATTGCCTCTGGTAAGCTGTTCACTCCTGACCGAATTGCCATCGCTTTAGCTATGGGAGCCGATCTTGTCAATATAGCTCGTGGTTTCATGATTTCAATCGGATGTATACAGACTATGAAATGTCAATCCAATGCTTGTCCTGTCGGGGTTGCAACGACTGATCCAGAATTGCAACAGGCACTAGTCATTGATGAAAAGAAATACCGGGTCGTAAATTTTCTCGTTACCCTAAGAAAAGGACTATTCCGAATATCAGCAGCCGCTGGTTTAGATTCTCCCGTTCGTTTCCAGCCAATGCATATTAGCTATAAGGACGACAAAGGAATCGTCACGTCCCTTGAAAATATTCTAAATGAAGTAAAGGGACAAATAAGAGTAAGTAAATAGTTGTAAAAGTACTAAACCACCGCCTATTTTGTTGATAGGCGTTTTTTTTGTCGAAGTCTCCTCTTCTATTTCCTTCGATACGAAAAGAAATGAAAGTGAAGTCAATGGCCCCCTCAATTTTACGAACCAAATGGTTCGCTGGCACCAGTTGATCCAAAGTAATCATTTCAAGTTGATCTCGCTGAATAGAATTATGTTTCGAAAGCATTGTCATCACATCAAGTTTTAATACTCCTATATTAAAACAAAAAAGACTGTAGGCAAAAGTGTTTATTTCTAATTGTTAAAACAAAGTTGATTGGAACGGAAAGTGCGAGACTCCGGGAAAAGCGTGTCCAAGGGAGACCCCACAGGCGCAAAGGCGCCGAGGAGGCTCCCTGACCGCCCGCGGAAAGCGAGTGCCCTACGTTCCAATCAACGTTCGAATTTTTACAACCCCTCAAAAAAACTGTAGACAAACTCGATTTTCATCGAGTTTGTCTACAGTCTGAAAGCTCATGTGTATGAGCTTGTATAAACCAAATTAAATTTTTAAAATCAAAACTAGGAAGAAAAATTAAATGGATTGATAATACCATATGCCTTCACGTTTGAATTTACTGCATTGGTCGTTGGAATAGAGGTATTCAAGGTGTGCCAATGTTTCACCCACCGCAAACCGTGATTCGTGGATTGATAAATTTTTAAAAAGGACATTGCACGAGGCATTTACTGTTATCGGCTCTTTCATGTTTTCATAAACTTCATTTAATCGATCTTGATGGTGATCCAATAATTCCACAATTCTTTTATTGGCATTTTTAAAAGGTGTTCCATGTGAAGGGATGACATATTCAACGTCTAGCTTTTGTATTTTTTTCAATGAAGTAAGAAACGCTTCTAATGGATTGTTGATGCCTCGAAACCAATACGAGATATTTGGTGAAATCCTAGGTAAAATATGATCTGTTGAGAAAAGGACACTATTTTCCTTATTATATAGGGTAATTAGCCCATCTGAATGTCCTGGTGTCAAAATCACTTCATATTCGTACTTGCCAAAACATATTTTCATCCCTTCTTCAAGGTGATTATTCACAGTAGGATAGGGTTTTACCTGTGTGATAAAGCTAATTTCATCACTGGACAAGGCAGATGCTTTATCATCTATAATACCGCATGCATCATAATTGCCCTTAAGGAATTGTAGTGAACCAGGCTCCCAATATGTCGTCCCCGCCAATTCATCCACTTGTGTCATCCAAACATCTGCACCTGTTAATGCTTGTAAAGTTCCAGCATAGCCGAAATGATCTGGATGATAATGAGTAAGTACGATATCATTAACATCGTGTTTTTCAATTATGGGATTCCATATATCCCTTGTTACTTTGTTGTTCAATCCTGTATCAATAATTGTCCACCCTTTTTCACCTTCTGCTAGAAAACAATGAACGTGGTCCAACCTAAAAGGCAATGGAATGGTAACTTGAGTAACTTCCAATTCATTCAGCAAGTCTAATTCTCCTTCCAATATAACTATTGAATTCACTTTTCTTCTTGGATTCCCTCCTTCTTTAATAACGAAAAAACATTTTACGCCATGTAGTTATGGGATTCCTTTTATGGGGACTGTTTGGTTATCATATTCTACAAACAAATAGTTAATAGAAGTAACTATTAACTAAAGTTATATAATTTATTAATTCGACGAGTTCTCTGATGTTCCTCTAATCAATATCCTTGGATTTATCGATAATGGTATAAAAATCAAATTATTATTTTCTTTAAATAGTTGAGTTGCTGTATAAAGCAACACGATAATCTTACATCAAATTCAATTCGTGTAGAAATTATTCTATTAGAGAGGTCATTTTGCTTGCTTATTCCATTGTAATCACTACTAGTTAACTTAATGAAAAAGAACCGCCATCACTATATGATGGCGGTTCTTCGCTTTACTTATCTTCCTCGATTGTTTCAACAAGAATAAATAGAAAATTATAGATTAGACTAAAAGCTTCTCCTAATGACATGTCTTCTCGAAATCCTTTAACATTATTCAAGGCAAAATTCACGTCCCATAGCCCATCACCTTGGTTGAACATCAAACTGAATGACCCGATACCGCCTTGAAGCTCCTTATTTAAATAGGCTTTTATAGCATCTCCTATTTTTTTCTGAAATTTTAATCCGAACATGGCGTTATAAGTACTGAATACATCATCAACTTCCAAAGAAAGTGCCTCAACCCCGATTAGTTCGAACCATGAAGATTCAAAGTAAAGGAATTCCTCTATATTTGTTTTTAAAAACTCAATTGGTTGAGATAAAAATGCAGCAGTTTCTTCAGAAATCATTTCTTCGCTTTCTTTATTACTGCGTTCGATATAAGCATCAGCAAAGCGGAAAGTGTTTTCTTTTTCTACGATAGAAATATCGTCAGGGATTAACTTATGTCTCTCTGCATAATCCAATTCTTCTTTAAACAATTCCAGCTTGTTTTCACTTAAAGTTTTTGATATGTATGCTTCCATTTGTTTTTTTAACATGGTATGTCCTCCTAGTATCTTTTCAAACTGATCCGTTTCAATCATAGCATATTCATTACAGATAAAATAACTATGTGAAAAATCAATTAATATATCGATTGTGGCAATCGTTTGGCGTCTTCGATATAGTTATACTAGAGGGTTTTATACAAATGAAAGAAATGAGATGTTAAACATGCAAAAAATCATTATAGTGGGAGCAGGAATTTTAGGAGCCTCCACGGCCTATCAGCTTGTAAAAATGGGAGCCGATGTTGTCATTGTTGATCGCCTAGATAGAGGACAAGCCACCGCCGCTGCGGCAGGCATCGTGTGTCCATGGATTTCACAACGGCGTAATAAAGATTGGTATCACCTCGCGAAAAATGGTGCGCGTTTTTATCCCAATCTAATTAAAGAGCTTGAACGGGACGGGGAAACAGAGACTGGCTATGCCCAAGTAGGGGCTATCAGCTTACATACGGATGAAGAAAAACTGCTGGCCATGCAGAAACGAGCGACAAAGCGAAAAGAAGATGCACCTGAGATAGGGGATATTACTTTGCTCACTTCTGAGGAAACGAATGCCCTATTTCCGCCTCTTTCCGGCGAATATGCTGCTGTCCATATAAGTGGAGCCGCACGAGTCGATGGACGGGCACTTCGTGATTCATTACTTCGTGCTTCACAAAAAAACGGAGCGAAACTTATGTATGGTGAGGCTGCTCTGACATATAGCGATTCACAGGTAACAGGTGTAACAATTGCTGATGAGGTCATTGCCGCCGATAAAGTAATTGTATGCGCAGGAGCATGGGCCCATCAATTACTGGAACCATTGGGAGTCAATTTTCAAGTCAGCTTTCAAAAAGCTCAAATTGTTCATCTAGGGTTGCCGGATACAAACACAAATAACTGGCCGGTTGTTATGCCGCCTAGTGACCAATACTTGTTGGCTTTCGAAGATAATAAAATCGTAGCCGGGGCAACACATGAAAATATGGAAGTATTCGATAATCGAATGACCGCAGGAGGATTACAGGAAGTTTTTAATAAAGCATTAAATACTGCTCCTGGTTTGGCAGATAGTACGTTTATTGAAGCAAGAGTAGGGTTCAGACCCTTCACTCCTGATTTCCTTCCAGTAATTGGCCCCATACCTGATTGGGAAGGTATCATAGTTGCTAATGGGCTAGGTGCTTCCGGTCTAACAATGGGCCCTTATATCGGCTCTCAACTGGCAAATCTTGCACTTGATAGAGAAATAGACATCGATTTAGAAAAGTATGACGTGAAGGGTGCTATAGAAATGTAACCTCTTGTATTAGCGCTCGATATATAAATACACGAAACAAATAAAATAGATTAAGAATATGAACTGTGCCCAAGAAATAGACGATTGACAACAGTAATATCTTTGATTTACCACTAAATGACCCCGGCCTTTGTCCAGGGTCATTCTTTTCGGTATGCAATCGTACTTCAGTTTCGAATTCAGAGAAAAAAAAGACAAATTCTCGTTCCGAACCGAAAGGCAGGAAAAGAATTTATCTTTAAAAGGTTTTTGGGGATAGAGATAAACGATAGGGTTTACAGGTAAAACTTATTGGTTAAAACGTCCGCGCTGGCGTAGTAATTCTCGGTTCAAGTTTGGATCCTTTTCAAATGCAGCACGTCCGTGAAGCCAAAAAATATTATTAACGACAACCAAATCACCAACAGGAAGTTCTAGTTCAATTACACTTTCATCAGCTTCCAATGATTTAGAGAAATCACGTAGGTATTTTGCTTGTTCAATGGACTCAGGATAAACAAATTGATCGATAAAACAAACACCCGGCTTGTTATTATGATTAAAGAAAGTTAAACGTTCAATTTCTTGATCAATATTTTTACTTTTTGGAGCTTTATACGTAAATTTTTGATTTGCTAATGGGTGATTGACGTACTTATCAAGTTCCTTCCAATCATCAAGGTGTAATAAACGTGATTCGCCTCCGCGGGCATTTTCTTCGATCGTCTTCATCATAAGCAACCAGTCTGTCGGCTCATCTACAAAGGTACCGTCTGTATGAAGAGTAAATAAACGATATGCCTGACGTAGATATGAATCGCTGCTATCTGTATCTTGTACACTAAAACGTGCATAGTACTTTCCAGACATTGCATCATGGTTTGGAGTTCCAAGTAAATGTGAAATCGCTGTTGCGAAAATAACATATTCATCAGTATTTTCAGAGACACCTTCTAAACCAAGAGTGAATCCGCCAGACTCTCGATCATGAACAATGCTCCGAAGTACTTCGCCAAACTCTTCTCCTACTTGGTCCAATAGGTAAGAAGCGACAATGCGACGTGCGTATGGTGTATATTCCAAATGTTGTACAGATTGATTATCCTTTAATACTACTTCTAAAAAACTTGCAATTGCCTCTTTTGAGATTTCAATATGATACAAACGATCTGTTTGCGGGTGAACTTTCACCTCATATTTTTCAGTTTTCTTTTCAAACTTCGCTTTCTTTTTTTCTGCAATACTCATGAATAATTCCTCCTGTTATTTGTAAAATAGGGTAATGAGTTAACGGGAAATATAAAAAGCCAGTCGCACAAGTTCCCTACTAAAATAGGATTCTACTTGTACAACTGGCTTATATTCACTTCACTGCTCTATGCAAATAGAGTCACAGCGAATATGCAGTTTATGTATTATTTATGTTTCCTGTTTCCAATTATTATAATCTATTCACGATTTTGAAAAGGTATTTTACAAAAGGTGATAATGTCATAATATTGGCTTAATTCAATTAAAACACTTGCGTATTCTAATGTCAACTCTTTTTACTTATTATTCAGATAAATTAAATCAAAAATCTAGTTCGGTTGTTTTGGTTTTTCCCCGGCCTTAATTTGCTGAAAATGGAGATCTAAGTCTTTTAATGCAGCGATCAACGCATTTGTTGCCTTTCCCCGATAATAGGATTGAATAGATTCTATCGCATTATCAACACCATCATTTAAACTAGTCCCTTTTAACACGCGTCCAATAAATTCACGTCCATGTTCTGTTGCCAATGTACAGGAAGCTTCTAGTATAACCCCATATTTAGCATCGACTTCTGCAGTAATGGTTAACGTTTCAAAGACACTTTTTGCTGCCATTCCCTGGGGTAAACGTGCGTGACCTGCAATAAATATTGTTTTACCATTAAACATGAGGCTTCTTCCTTTCTAAAAATGATTTATTTTATTAAAGCTGCTTCCAATAAGTGCGATTGTTCTGGAATACGGTTAACAACCTCTTTTCCAATTTCAATAGAAGCTGTAGCTGCAGGAGACGGAGCGTTACATACATGAACAGTACGTTTCCCCATTATAATATGAAAGTCATCTACCATATTCCCATCGTCCTGTAGAGCCTGCGCTCGAACGCCTGCAGGTGCCGGAATTAAATCATCTTCCTGAATTTCAGGAATTAACTCCTGGAGGCTTTTCGTAAATTGCTTCTTGCTAAAAGAACGGACATATTCATCCATCCCTTCTTTCATAAATTTACTCGCGAGTTTCCAGAACCCTTTGTAACTTAAAACTTCTGTTAAATCTTTTGCATTGAAGTCCGTTTTTTTATAGCCTTCACGTTTAAAACTTAACACAGCATTTGGACCAGCATCTACTTCTCCGCTAATCATCCGAGTAAAATGGACCCCTAAAAACGGAAATTTTGGATTTGGAACAGGATAAATTAAATGGTTAACGAGATGGCGTTTTTCTGGTATCAACTTAAAATACTCGCCACGGAATGGTACAATTTTCATATCAGTTTTGTACCCCGCTGCTGCTGCAATACGGTCACTGTGCAACCCAGCACAATTAATTACCAATCGTGCTTTTAGGGTGCCGTTGTTCGTCTCAATCGTTACACTATCTGATTCCTCGTTAATTTTTTCTACTTTTGTATTTAGCTTAATCTCACCGCCATATTCTTTGACAATATCGGCGATTTTTTCGCTGACCTGACGATAATTTACAATACCTGCTTGCGGGACGCGAATCGCACCAAGTCCGTTTACATGTGGTTCGATTTCCTTTAATTCATCTACACTTATTTTTTTTATAGCCAATTCATTTTGTAGACCACGTGTATACAAATCATTAAGAATTGGTAACTCATCTTGCTTTGTCGCAACAATGACCTTTCCACAAATATCATGTTCGATTCCATGTGTTTGACAGAATTCCGTCATTGATTTGCTTCCTTGGCGAGCAAATCGTGCTTTAAAACTTCCTGGTTTATAATATATTCCGGAATGAATAACACCGCTGTTATGACCAGTTTGATGATTTGCAACAACAGACTCTTTTTCAATAACTACCACTCTCGCATTAGGATACCGCTTATAAAGTGCCATTCCCGTTGATAAACCTACAATTCCCCCACCAACAATTGCAAAATCATACATAATTACCACTCCTTATTATTTATGGTTTTTTTAGCAACTCCATACACGTGATTAAATTATTCTTTGTTCGTAAAATATGATATTCCACAGATGCTCGAAGTTCTGCAGGATCGCCTCGTAAAGCTGCTTCATAAATCATCCTGTGTTCCCGCTGAGTTTCAGGGTAATAATCAATAAGCAAGTTGGGCGCAATTGGCGAGATACCTAGCGTTTCTACCATTTTTTGAACCCTAGGCCATGGACAACCTTTTCGAAGGGTTTCATGAAAAGCCGCATTCAATTGAATATAGTGTTCATTTGTTACATCGGATAACTGAATCTCTTCCATTTCAATCAATATTTTCTCTAATTGTTTTTTGTCTTCTTTTGTTAAATAGGGAAGTGACTTTTCAACAGCTAGGCCTTCAAGAAGAGACCTAGTATGGTAGATTTCTTCAATATCATCTCGGGTTATTGGAGTGACGATAGCTCCTTTGTGTGGAACCATTTCCACTAAACCTTCCATTTGAAGCTGTGTAAGCGCTTCTCGAATGGGCATTCTGCTTACATCTAATCGTTCAGCCCATTCCTCTTGAATTAAACGCTCGCCTTTTTTCAGTGTCCCGTTTAAAATTGCCTGTCTAAGACTTATTGTTACATTGTTTACGATTGTTGACTTATCTCTATTAGCATTATCCAATTTATCTTCCACCTTTCAACATTGGATACAATTTTAACTATAACAACTATATAAAACGATTACAATAGTAAAAATAAAAGATATTGTATCCAATCCTAAAATAATTGGATACAATATATCGAAAATCCACCTTTTATCTATCACAAAAGAAAGTAACCTTCTGCTACGCTTACTTTAGTTCAATCTTTAATTTTTCTACTCTACGTAATAATGTCGTTCTATGGAAGACCGAGTTTTTCATCAGTTTAGACACATCCTCTCCTTTGTATAGATTATATAATTATTAATGTTGGTATTTAAAAGAGGAAAAAAAACTTGGTCCTCTTTATGTTTTTCAACTATGCTTCCGTTTGTTATTTTGAAAAAGGTGATTCTTTTTTCTGACTATGATACAATTAACTAAAAAACCAAATTTATACAAAGGAGTGAGGATATAATGAGTAAAGAAGTATATATTATTGGCGATATTCGCACTAATAATTTCACGGATGAAAATTTATTCGATAAAATTGGGTCATTATGGAATAAAATGAATGATTTCAATATTGAAAATGATATTAAGTATGGGGTTTACCATCAATACACAAGTAATTATCGTGGTGACTATACTTTAACTATTGCTACTGAAACTCCAGTGTCAAATGAAAAAATTATTATTCCAGAAAATGAATATAAAGTGTTTGAATGTTTACAAGATGAGCATTCCATAAGTGAAACTTGGAAAAAGATATGGCAGCTTGAAGATGAAAAAAGTTAAATAGGGCATATAACCTGGATTATGAAAAATATTATCCTGATGGAAAAGTGGAAATACATATAGCGATTAAATAATGCATTAACAAAAGAACCCTATAAAATATAGGGTTCTTTTGTAATGTCCCTAAAAAATAGTTATCTAAGATCTTTGTTATCTATACTATCCTTAGCTCAATTTCCCATTGAATTTAACACCTAATATCTAAGAAGAAAAAGACACTGTCATTACTCTTGTTGAGCAATATTCCCTCATGTTCTTTATTCTTCCCTCTTTATTTTAGATTCATCAAATATTTTGTTAGTACAGATTTAAATATCTTTTCTAAATATAAGGAATTCTACTTTCCAGTTATTTATAATGTGCGCTGATGGTTCTATAAAATAACAACTATTCCAAAAGAATATTATATTAATATGTAAAGATATTTAATAACAAAACTTTTTTTGATTTACCTCATTTTATTCCCCAGGGTTTCTTATAAGATGGACCACCAATTTATATACAAATGATTCATCCTAGATAATTTACTCTTAAATTTAGAATTATAATTGAAATAACTAGTTTACATAATGTTATTATGATAAATAAAAAAGAACCTTATTGGTCCTTTTTTTAATAATAGAAATCCATCAATGTTTCGTCCATTAAATCCTGTGTGAGTCCTATGTATATCATCGTATCTTTTGGATTGGAGTGATTAAGAATTTGTTGAAGTAAAGCGATATCCTTAAATTTTTGATAATGCAAATAGCCAAATGTTTTTCGGAGTGTATGTGTGCCAACATCCGGAATATCAGCCATTTCTGCTGCTTTGTTTAAAACCCTATATGCTTGTACCCTAGTGATTGGACCATTTCCTTTTCGGCTAGGAAATAAATAGTTTTCACTTTTTAGGTTCATCTTCCGAACATACTTCCGGACTTCTTTCCGAAGTTGAGGATTGACAAGGAACCGTTTAATTTTCTCTGTCTTTTGCTCTACAATGACGATATGCGTTCCCTCTAGGATATCTTTTACACGTAACTGTAAAAGATCACCGATTCGAAGTCCAATGTTAATCCCGATAGAGAACATCATATAATCGCGGTAGCTGCAATATTTTAATAGAGATTTTTTCATCTTATCTATGTGATCCAGTCGGCGTATCGGCTGGACATTTTTGATTCTTTGAGAGGTTGCTTGCATGAGTAACTCATTCCCCTTTCCTCTTCTTTCATTGTACGTGAATTGACGAAAAAAAGGCAAGTTTTTTAAATTATAATGCTCTCAAAAACCTTGATTTGACGCGATTTCGAATGTATCAATACAGGTCCTTTGTTACATTCGGAATATTCTTATATTAATAGTAGATAAAGAGTTTAATTCTCCCAATCCCCTTAAATGTATTTTAATAGCGTTTAGAAAGACTTTATAACAATCGCGATGAAATACCCTAACGATTAAAAATGGACACCTTAAAATCAATTTATGGGACCTGTTTTTTATCTTTTATTGTTTTTTTTTATGAAAAATGTAGAAGTTCAAACACTGGTATTTTTTTCAGGATTATAATTTACAATAATACCCTTTCTCTTCACTGTGACATTATACAACTTTCCCCATTTATTTTATTTACGATAATAACATTATGTAAACTATATATTTTTAATATTTATTCTATTACATTTGATAAAGAGCCTTACATATCTCTTCATCAAATGTAAGTTTTATCCAAGTCTCTCAGCGGATATAAAAACTTGCACCGTCAATCATCTCAATTTCCGGGAAAGCTCTTAGTTGATCCATCAATTGGAAAAGTGCACCATCTTTTTGCTTCGCTTCAATCATACAATCTAACTGTGGTAAACTTCCTTTTATTTGTTGTAAAAACTCTATAAACATATCCGGATCAACGTAATCAGCGTGTGCTCTAAATTCTTTTTCGGATCTTGGGCTAGAAATATGCATCTTCGGAGATAGTTTGGAGTAATCCCAAGTTTGGAGTATTCGATTCCAATGATCAATCCATTTTTCAGATGCCGAATGGTGCGCAAGGTAATGGTGGTAATCAAAAACCATGGGAATTCCTAGTTTTTCACACAAGTAGAGAGTTTCCGATAAAGTAAATGTAGTATCATCGTTTTCAAGAATCACCATTTTTTGAATCGACTCAGGTATAAACCCCCAATTATGTATAAACTGCTCTAGCGCCTGTTCATGTTCACCATAACCACCACCGACATGGAGAACACAACGATGCTCAGGGTCCAATCCCATTTTTTTTAATAAAGTATAATGAATTCTTAATGTTTTTAGAGAAGTCTTCAGTATATCGATATTCGAACTATTTAAAATGACGAAATGATCTGGATGAAAATCAATTCTTATAGCTGGCTGATTAGTAAGATAGGTTTTAATTTTTTCAAGTTCTTCTGAAATTGGTTCTAGGTAGTCCCATTCTGGAATTTCTGGGTGATTGACAAGGGGAATAAGTTTAGATGAAAGCCTAAAAAATTGGATATCATGAGCTGCGTTATGGATTAGTAATCGCCAGCAATTATTAAGATTAGAAACTGAAATGCGTTCAAGTTTTCTTATGGCTGCCTCCCTATCCTTAATTTTCGAAAACTGGGAAAAAGTCATGGTTTGGGATGGTGAGCAGTTTGGCACATGAGTACTCATGGCCACATAACCAAGGCGGATTAAAGTCAAATGGATAACCCCCTTATATTTTTAGTTGTTTTTGTCATTATTCCCTTATTTATTTTTAATATGAATAATAAAAAAGAGCCTCATAATTTGAACTGCCCCCCAATTGTTAGACAACATCTAACAATTGGGGGGAGCAGTTTTTTTTGACTAAATATACGATAGACGTAAAAATCACATGCAGCTTTAGAGTACTTGGAAGGGAAAAAAACTATAAATTTATTGCCTTTGTTACCAAAATGCTGGATAAGATAAAGCGTTTGACCTCTTGGAATCGAAAGATTCACCCATTCTTCATTCAGATTAGGGCTGGCATTACCAGATGAAACAATATTCGCATGATTTAAAAATACTAACTTTACACAAAGCATGTCCCACAAAAGAAATTGTATCGATAATGCGGTGATTGAAAACTTCTTTGCCCTATTAAAATTAGAGTTACTCTATCTTCAAGAATTTGAAAGCATGGTGCATTTCAAACAAGAACTAGAAGAAGAATATATCCATTACTACAGTCTCAAACGAATCAAGGTAAAATTAAAAGGCATGAGCCGGGTAGATTACCGGGTTCATGCCTTCAAGGCTGACCTATTAAATAAAGTGTCTACCTTTTTGGGTTCACTTCATTTCAGGCTCTTTTTCATTTATTTACTCGCTTGTAACTATTTAATTTGGAAATTCATGAACTTAAACCTCAGGGGTAGGTGTTGGTTTTGCATATCCACTCTTATATTTTTCATCCACTTTAGTACGGATATCTTTAATTGACATTCCATCCCTTAAATCTAAAATGGATTGAGCTGCTATTTCTAGGCAAACTCCACATCTAGTACCATGATCGTCCCAAACCACTTCACCATTTTTTTTATTTTCATGGATAAAACAATCGTAATTGTTTTTATGGTTAGCTTCTTCGCCACAACCACAGTAACATGGTATATTTTCTAATAGTTCCTGATTTTGAGCAACCGCTAAATAGATGGTTTTCATTTCTTCTGGTTTTCCAGATAGAAATTCAGGTGCTATTTCCTTACTGCTAGTCTCTTCTTGTAGATCTCCTGAAACAGTATGGGCTGAATGGCCTTCATGACTAGTTTCTTTATCCACAACATTTTTTTCTTCATTCGAACAACCGGAAAGTAGTAAAGATGAACAGATACCAATTATGGCCATTAATTTAAAATTCATTTGTACACTCCTTGAATATTATAGTTACTCCCATTTTATGGGGTGGAATGTATTTCTACAAGTTATTTCACAAAAAGTACATTATTAAATGATGTCTTCACGAAAAGATATTTTTAAATTATTCAAGTAATGTAAGAAAGGCATTCATTAAAGGACCCTTCCATATTAATTTATTCTCATTTGTTTCTTCTTTGGTAGTGTCAGTGGAATGGTTATGAGCGAATTTCCGGCTAAAATCCAAAACCAGCTAGAGTTACTTATCCCAAATGACTCAGAGCCATTTTGCTTCCCAATCGATAGTTAAAATTTCAGTGACTTGTACATCCTGACAAGCCTCTACACAACGGATCACAAACCGTACAGTACAGTTCATGGTTATACAGTATCTTGTACATTGCGATAACCTATGCTTCTTTGACATCAGGTGCAACTGTATCAATTACATCCCCATCTTTGATTTCGGTAGAACACGATCTCATAAGCTCTCCATTAACATTCACGAGACATGACATGTATCACATGTTTCAATCGGGTCTAAGTTTGGATGGTAACAAACATTCGGAACTTCAATCGAACTATCTGTTAGCATATGTAAAATTGTTTGATTACCGTTCAGGATGGCCTCAGCCTCATTAATAATTATATGAACTTTCTCTGGCAAAATAATCTCTCCTCACTAAAAAAACGAGAAAATTTATTCTACCCTGGCAAATTTCCCTTAAACTTAATTAATGATGGGAGATTATATTTCAACATTATTAGCTATTTCACTATTCCATTTATTAGTAAATATTTCGATGAAAAGCTAAAAAAACAAATTCGAAGTGAGTGATAACCTATCATTCACTTCGAATCACTATTTTACAAATTACTTCTCAACACATATGAACTTAAAGGGGAAACGGTTATATGACTCCCCTGAATCCTTTCAATTTCTTCAAGACCCGCCCGCTGACCATTCGCTAAAACAGACCAATCTCCATGAAGTGGGAGTGTAATATTTACAGCTTCCCAGTTTGCATTATGAATAACAACAATCGTTGAATGTTCTGTCATTAGAGAAAATGCAATCACATTCGCAGGAGCTTCAAGGAATATTAACTGCTGCTCGATGTCTTCAGCTGTTCTTAACCTGAAAGCGGAAATATTGTTTCGAAGCGAAATTAGCCCTTTTAAATATTCTACTTCATAATCAAACTCCGCTCTTCTTTTCCAATCCAATCGGTTAACCCAGTCAGATGATTGATAGCTATTTTCATCTCCATCCTTTGTTCGCATAAATTCTTGTCCAGCATGGATCATTGGAATTCCCTGTGACAGTAATACCACTGAGGAACCAAGCTTGTGCATCTGCTTACGTTCTTGCTCTGTCGCATCTGGATTGGTAATTACGAGCTTATCCCATAATGTATAATTATCATGGGCTTCGACATAGTTGATGACCTGGGCTGGATTTTGATAGGTTGCTATATGATCATCGTATTTCAATCCACCAGCTATCCCTTTTTTAATGATATCTTCCATCCCTGGTTTGCCATTGATAAAGCCTTTATCATGTTCATTCATCACAAAGCCTTTTAACCCATCCCGGATAGCGTCATTAAAATGTGCTATACCAGGCATTTTATAAGCATTCTTTTGATTGGCTTTCTGATCCTGAGACAATGGGGTATTCATATCCCACCCTTCTCCTAAAACAATAATAGTCGGATCAATTTCAGCAACAGCTTTTTTCACTTCATTCATCGTTTCCACATCATGAATCCCCATTAAATCAAAACGGAAGCCGTCGAGGTTAAACTCTTTCGCCCAATAGATTACAGATTCAACGATAAATTTACGCATCATTTTATGTTCGGACGCTGTGTCGTTTCCTACACCGGTACCATTGGATAGTGTGCCGTCCTCGTTAAAGCGAAAAAAATAGTTGGGTACAAGTTTGTTAAAGCTAGAATCATCCACCGAATATACGTGATTGTAAACTACATCCATAATTACACGTAATCCATTATCATGTAACACTTGGATCATCTGCTTTACCTCACGAATTCTGAGCTTTGGTTGAAAAGGGTCAGTCGAATAAGAACCTTCTGGTGCATTATAATTCTTTGGGTCGTATCCCCAATTATATTGTGGTTCATTTAATTTCAGTTCATTGACAGTAGCAAAATCAAAAATGGGGATAAATTGAACATGAGTCACACCCAAATCCTTAATATGATCGAGACCAGTTTTAACTCCTTCAGGACCTTTGGTACCCATTTCGGTTACTCCTAAAAATTTCCCTTTATTTTGAATTCCACTTTCAGGATGAATCGATAAATCCCTGATATGAATTTCATAGATAATTGCATCCTCTGGGCTATTCAGCGCAGGTTTATCATTTGTCCACTTTTCTGGGTTGGTGTCTGCTAAATCTATTACAACACCTCTATTCCCATTTACAGTCACTGCCCGGACATAGGGATCCACAGCTTCATTCCATACATCGCCCACTTTCACTTTATATGTATAAATCAACCCATCCTGATCACCGGATATTTCAACAGTCCACGTTCCCTTCTCCGAACGCTGCATATCAATTTCTATTCCATCTGTATCATCCCAACGTTTATAAGTAACGAGCTTAGCTTCAGATGAAGTGGGAGCCCATAACCGGAAGGAAGTTTTATCTTTTAAATAGGAATTTCCTAAGTCTTTTCCTTCATAGTAATAAAGATTATCCAGTTCTTCAGGATTTTGAGTATTTGCAATGGGTAGAACATCCGACTTATTATCGAGATCTTTATCATTAGGTGTTTGATTGGTATTTTCCTCTTCAAAATAAGAAAGTGAATCTTTAATAGGTCATTCCTCCAATGAAATTCCTATTTCAAAACAGGAATTTATTTCATATATTTTTATTATTTCCTTTTTATGAAGGGTTGCTATCAAAAATCAGTGTGATATTTTCAATATGATTCCAACGCCCTAGGGTCTCAGGGATATATGTTAATAAACTTGATGTATTCATTTATCAATAATAAGTATTATCACCCGAAATAAGTTCAGGAATAATTGAGAATCTCGATGTCCATTTTTTATAGTTTAGTTTATCTAAGTTGTTCCAAAAATCATAAACCTGTACTACTTTTACATAAAATTCTACTTCTGTGTAGAATATACCTCTCTTTGTCTTTTAAATAGTCATATTGAAATTCTATACCTTAAAAAGTGATAAAAAAAATGCCTCCATAACAGTTTTACGGTCTTGGAGGCATTTCTAGTACTCTTTATGGTGTTTTGATTATTTTAACCTGATTATCTTCAACAACTGCCATGAAGTTTTTCACTTTAGGCTGATCAAAGATATAGTCAGTAATGCCATCTTCTAGCTGTTCCTGAAGAACACGGCGGAGCGGTCTTGCCCCGAATGATGGATGATAACCTAACTCGATCAGTTTTTGTTTTGTTTCATCTGTTACGACCAATGATATGTCTTGAGAAGTAAGTGTTTTGTCAAGATCCTGAATCATAATATCAACAATTTGCAAAAGGTCTTCCTTCTTCAGTGCTGAGAATTCAATGATGCTGTCAAATCGGTTCAGGAATTCCGGTTTGAAGAAACTGCCTAATGATTGTAAGATAGAAGCTTCATCTACGGCTGTACTTGTACCGAATCCCATTACTTTTTGTTTTTCCCCGACTCCAGCATTAGATGTCATGATAATGACGGTATCTTTAAAGGTAACGGTACGTCCCTGGCTATCAGTTAACCGGCCATCTTCTAGAATTTGTAAGAACATGTGCATCACATCTGGATGTGCTTTTTCAATCTCATCCAATAAGATAATACTGTAGGGCTTACGACGAACTTTTTCAGTTAATTGGCCTGCTTCCTCATGTCCTACGTATCCAGGAGGAGAACCAATTAATTTGGAAACACTATGTTTCTCCATGAATTCACTCATATCAAGGCGAATCATGGCTTCTTTATCACCAAATAATTCCAAAGCAAGGGTTTTCGCTAATTCAGTTTTCCCAACTCCTGTCGGACCAACGAATAGGAAAGAACCAGTGGGACGGTTTTTGGACTTCAAACCGGCACGACTCCTTCGGACGGCCTTCGCAACCTTTCTGACTGCTTCTTCCTGCCCAATTACTTTTTTCATAAGCTCATCTTGAAGATGAAGCATTCTTTCCTGCTCATCTTCTTGCAGCTTGCCTACAGGGATTCCAGTTTTTTGTTCGATAATCTTTTGGATATCTTCGACAGTGACGTTTGGTTTAACTGAATTTACTCCAGCTTGCAATGATTTTTCCAGTTTTTCTTCTTCATCCCGAAGTACAGCTGCTTTTTCATAGTCTTCTTCATTTAGGGCCTGCTCTTTTTCCTTATAGATATTTGCAAGACGTTCTTTCATAGCCTCTTCCTGTCCATCTTCAATGGTCAAGTTTAATTTAGAACCTGCCTCGTCCATTAAGTCGATTGCTTTGTCAGGTAGAAAACGGTCTTGAATGTAGCGGTTTGAAAGTTCAACAGCTGCTCTAAGCGCTTCCTCGCTATATGTGACCCCATGATACGCTTCATAACTGTCTTTTAAACCTTGCAAAATAATCAATGCTTCATCTGTTGTAGGCTCATTAACCTGAACGGGTTGAAAGCGGCGTTCAAGTGCTCCGTCTTTTTCAATTTTCCGATATTCAGACAAAGTGGTCGCTCCCACCAGCTGAAGTTCACCTCGTGCAAGTGCGGGTTTTAAGATATTCCCAGCATCCATCGATCCTTCGGCTGAACCAGCACCGACAATTTGGTGAATTTCATCAATGAATAAAATGACATTCTTTCTTTCCTGCAATTCACTGATTAATTGCTTCATTCGTTCTTCGAATTGTCCCCGGATTCCAGTGTTTGTAACAAGTGAAGCGATATCAAGCATATACACCAGCTTATTACGCAATTTAACAGGAACTGCACCTTCAACAATGGCTAGAGCAAGTCCTTCAGCAATCGCTGTTTTACCTACGCCAGGTTCACCTATTAATACTGGATTATTTTTATTACGTCTATTTAGAACTTCAATCACTCTTTTTATTTCTTCATTCCTGCCGATAACCGGATCAATTAGGCCTGCTTTAGCAGCATCTGTCAGATTCTGCCCGTACTCTTCTAATAATCCTCTTCCGCCGCTTTGTTGAGCAGGTTCCGGTTGAGGGATTTTACTATTATTAAAGGGATTGAATAAATTGTGGGATCCATTAAATTGGAAGTTCCCTAAATCTTTTCCTCCCATAGCTGCACCAAGTTTATTTCTCTCTTCTTTATAACAAGTGGAGCACAGCATAACATCATGCTCCTGACCATTCATATTTAGATGTACTTGAATATTAGCTTGGTTTACATGGCATTTTTCACAAAGCATGTAGTACTCCTCCTTAAAGTTTGTTGTTTTTATGAATCAACTTTGACCTTCTTTGACTTTCTGACTTTATTATACATTGACCTTCTTTGACTTTCAATAATTTTGACTGGAAATTCTTTTGGATTGTTTTCTCAAATTTTTTCTATTGATAACAGCCATATCGGTAATCCATAATAGCCCTATTTCTATAGAAATAGGGCTTCATCCAAATTATCTGTATTTCATCTTCAGAAATTGGTTGCAATTTCCTTATAAAGATAATGATAAATATATCGGAGAACAAGTATATTAGTTAATAGTGAAAATAAAAAGTTCAAACAACATTATTTTGATTTTGATTTTGATTTTGATGTAAAACATCAAGATTTATCATCCATTGAGATTATCTTGAGTTTTTGCATCAGAACCGATTTTCTTATAATTTTTTCGCCATTAATCATACTTTTGTTCTCATACTGTATTTATGATTAAAAACCAATACTCTTCAAATAAGCGAAACTCTGGCTAACATCTCGTAGACTACTATCACAATTTCTAGGATCACGCTCTTGCTCTACAGTAATGTACCCATGATAATCGATTTCTTTCAGTAACCTGTTAATGGATTTATAGTCAATGATGCCTTGTCCGATAGGGCACATAACTCCTTTGCCACATGCATCAAAAAAGCGGATACACTCAGTCATTACTTGTTGATATTTATATAGATTAATATCTTTAAAATGTATATAATCCAGTCTATTTGTACAGTCCCTAAGCCACTGTACGGGGTCCATTTTTGAATAATATAGATGTCCTGTGTCAAGGCAAAGTCCTGCAATTTCATGTGGAATATCCTGCATAAGTTTCTTTATTTCATCTTCAAATTCGATATAGCCACCAGCATGAGGATGGACTACCGATCGTACTCCATATTTTGTCCATGCATGCTCTGCCAATATCCGGATATGAGTCATCATATTGTTCCATCCCTCTGGAGATAAGCGTTTTGCATCATCTGGGTGACCAGCTGTGTAATCCCTTTCATCATGTCCCCAATCAATTAGTACAAGATAAGGTGTTGGAAATTGCTGTCCTTCTTCCTGTATCGAAGGAGGAAGTTTGATAATTAGAGAACAAATCTCATCAACTTGGCGCACTAAGTGTTCCAAATTCGATTCTGCTACCAAATTATCAAAAATTGTTCCTGCAATAACTGTGAGATTATTTTTGGAAAGTTCTACTTGTACTCGTTCAATATCCATTGGAATATAACCGTAAGGACCTAACTCTATACCTTTATAACCAGCTTGTGACGCTTCTTGTAATACTCTCTCCCATGATGGAAGGTTTGGGTTTTTTGGATCATCCACTCCCCAGCAACAAGGTGCGCCTGCAATTTTTATACTCAAGTCAAACGCCTCCAATTAAGAATTTTTCCCAATTTTTAATTAAGTAAATAATAAAACATTTATACTCATTTATAGCCAAACCTCAAACTTTGTTATATAGATAAGAAGACCCAGCTAATAAAAGCACAACACATCCGAAAGGAGATGTCTTCTCAAAATTTAGTAGCTTTTATACATAAATTATTTGGTGTTACATAACTATTATGGCTTTATATCTCTACTAAATATTAAACTAGCACTCTCGTTTTTTTCATCGAATCAAATTCTTAGGTGTTTTGTTAATAAATGAAATTCCTAAATAATACATGTATTGTTTCTATATATATTGTATACGCTTACAAAAATCGAGAGTGGTTTACATTTCAATACTGTTATTTAATCACTCTCATCATTATGTCTTTCTGATCATCTTGATTATCATAGGTACGGAAGTAATGTTCCAGCTCCTCAAGTGTGCGCCCTTTGGTTTCCGGTATATATTTCTTCACAAATATGATTCCCCCTATTCCAAGAGCTACAAAGATAAAGAAGGTTGTGGACAAACCAATCGTTCCAAGTAATACTGGGAAAGCCAAACCAATAACTGAGTTCGTGATCCATAGAAAAAACACACTTAAACCCATACCGAGGCCTCTTAACCTTGTTGGAAATATCTCCGCGAGTATTAACCATGTTACTGGCCCAATAAACCCTTGCATGAAAGCGAGAAATACGACTGTCAAAGCAAGTACAACAAATGGAAGTGCTGCTGAATCTTTAAGCGTAAATGAGAATATCGCAATGAACAGAAGTGTCGTTGTAGTTCCGCTCAAACCAATTAGTAACATTGGTCGACGGCCAACCTTGCCGAGGAGCCAGATGCCGAAGAAAACGGCTAAAACTGAAATTGCGCCATTAGCGATGTTCCCGATTAGGGCGACCTCCGTTTGAAAGCCAGCATCTTTGAGGATTTCAGTACCATAGTACATAATCGAATTAATTCCCGTAATTTGTTGCACGACGGCAATACCAATCCCAATAAATAAGATACGGCGGACCCATGGCACAGATAAATCCTTAAAGGTTGCTTTCTTAATATCTGACTCTTCGGCGAAAGCGGCCTCAATTTCGCTGAGTTCCAATTTAGCCTGCTTCTTCTCACGTATCTGTTGAAGAACACGTAAAGCTTCTGCACTTTTCCCTTTTGATACAAGCCAACGAGGGCTCTCCGGTACTTTAAGCATGCCAAAGAATAAGAAAATCGCTGGAAGTGCCGCGATAACCAACATGTATCGCCAGACATGCGAGCTGTCACTCATTGTGTTACCAAGTATGGCGTTGAAGATGAAGGCTAATAATTGGCCAGTAACGATCATCAATTCGTTCTGACTAACCATTCGACCTCTTCTTTCCGCAGATGACATTTCTGCTAAATAGGTTGGAACCGTTACTGACGCACCACCAACAGCAAGCCCTAGAAGGAAACGAAAGGTAACCATAACCGTAATATTTGGAGCAAGAGTACATCCAAGTGCAGCAATAAAGAACAAAACTGCGAGATAAAGAATGGTTTTACGACGACCACCATAATCTGATAGTCGGCCGCCGAATAACGCCCCGATAGCTGCCCCAAAAAGAAGTGAACTCGCAACGAGACCTTGAGTGAATGGGTTGAGATTTAGCTGGTCAGCTTCAGACATATAAGGCAAGGCACCGTTGATGACACCAGTGTCATATCCGAAGAGAAGCCCACCTAATGTGGAGACTACGATAATGGTACGCAAAAACGACTTTTGGTTTACCTGTTTATTCATGTCAATTTCTCCTCAATTCCTTTTAAGAATAGATAAGTAATTTCCCATTTATATATCATTCTTGTCGATATGATAAAAACCCATCACATGATCTTTTAGCTATGGATATGCCACTCTTATCCACATTTCCATCAAATCAGACTGTATCGTAGGTAAGATCATATCGTTAATAAAATAATATGAGACTGAAAATACTGCCATCTGGATAATTTTTGGCTTTTCAATTGGAATACGGTCCTTTATCTCTAGATTGATAGCATCAATTTATTCTAGTCTTTAAGAGTGATTGCGGAACCGTATTCCGCTTTCTTATAAAGTCTGAAACGTTTTTACGACTTAAAATATTCATAATCTGAACGATCATTAAGTCCATCTAATTATTCAAAATTTACCCAAACTGCTCCCTTATCTGCAGACCGCACACAATTTTCAATCCAGCGAACGCCTTCCAGTCCCGCGTCAATATCCGGATATATAAGATTCTTTATAGTTTCCTCGTCACCCTGGTTTTTAGCATCGATAGCGATAGCAAACTTAAGATAAATATTTGCCCAAGAGTCAGATAATCCTTCTACATGTAATGCTCCTAATCGTTCATCAGCATTACAACTATCATCTAAATACGGCATTGCACGAATCAAAGTTTGGATAGGCTCTCCCTGAATTTCATAGGTTAGTTCACCAGGTTTGCTATCCCACCATTCTAAACTGGCCTTAGAGCCTACAATACGAATTCTATGACCATCCATACATCCTGCGTTGATGGAAGATGTCCACATAGTTCCTACAGCTCCATTTTCATAGTGCATAAGTACATGGGCATTGTCTTCCAGCGGAGCACGACTTCCAACAAAGCTCTGACGGTCGCATAACAATTCTTTAATTTTCATATGCGGCATAATTAACTGGGACATATAATAAGTATGAGTGGAAAGATCTCCTAATACAAAACTAGGTCCTGCAATCTTAGGATCAACACGCCATTTTTGTGCAGCACTTGTTTTTTCTTCCTCAGTTGCACTAAAACCGTGGGTATACTGCAAATCTACCACACGTATCTCACCAATTTTACCTTGTTCAATCATTGCACGCATTTGTAGTAACATCTGATTACCAGAGAAACCATAAGTCACGCCAACAATCTTTCCTTTCTCCTCTGCAAGACTCTTAATCTCTCGAACTTCATCAGAGGTAAAAAACAATGGTTTTTCACAAATAACATGCAATTCAGCCTCAAGGGCTGTCTTACAGATTTCATAATGAGTACCATTAGGAGTTGCAATAGATACAACCTCAATACCGTCCTCCCTCTTAGCCTCCTCCACAAACATAGTTTTATAGTCGTTATAGCAACGATCCTCAGAAACACCAATATTGATACCAAAATCCTTTCCTCTGCCGGGATCTATATCAAATGCACCTGCGACTAACTGAAAGGCTGTATTGTCTCTTAGTGCACCGATACGGTGTTTATATCCAACTTGACTAAGCTGACCACCACCCACCATTGACCAGCGTAGTGCTCTTGAAATTTTCTTCTCTCCATTTATCATTGTACAATTCCTCACTTTCAAATAATTTTCTTAAGTTATGTTGTTTACGGACTTTTACTTTTACTAGAAAAGAATGCTTAATAATAAGACGATAATTGTCATTCTCTACAAAAGAAAAAATATAATTATTCAGCCATCCCACATTAACTAAAGTTCTAAGTTAGAACAAAGTCATCAATACCAGCATAATTTATATATTTTAAGTCAAAGAATAGACTACCCTAGCAGAAGCTTTCTCTATACTAAAAGCTAAGGGTTTGTTTTAAAGCATCAATTGAGGTTCTAACTCCTGCTTCTACAGACATAGTAAGATCTTCCATTTCCAGAGAAACTTCTTCATCATATCCCATCATCTTAATCACAGAGAAAAATTCTTTCCACCACTGTAAATCTTGTCCACAGCCTACTGCTACGTAATTCCAAGCTCTATTAGCTACATCAGTAACTTCTTTTGTTTCCATCACACCGTTAATACCTGATAAATGTCTCTCAAGCCGAACATCTTTACCATGAACATGGTGAATAGCTCCTCCTAATTCTCTAGCTGACAAAATTGGATCTGCTCCCATCCATATTAGGTGGCTTGGGTCTAAATTTAGGCCTACAATAGGTCCAACTGCATTACGTAATTTAAATAACGTTTCAGGATTATATACTAATTGGGAGCTGAAATTTTCAAGGGCAATTTTTTCAACATCGCAAGATTCAGCTTTTTCAACTAATTTTCTCCAATAGGGAATTGCTACTTCGTTCCATTGATAGTCTAAAATATCTTTTAGAACTGGAGGCCAACTCACAGTATATGTAATCCAGTTAGGAATCTTGTCTTCAGGACTTCCTGCTGGTAGTCCACTCATCATGATCACTTTTTTTACCCCTAATAATTTTGCTAATTCAAATGTTTTATCTGTAACTTCTCGATGCTCTTTACCTAGTTCCCCTGGGTCTAAAGGATTTCCAGAACAATTTAAAGCACACAGTTTAATATTACGTTTTTCTAACTTATTTAAAAATTCACTTCTTTTAAAATCACTTTCTAATAACTCATCTAATCTCAAATGAGGTGCTGAAGACCATCCTCCAGTGGTCATTTCGATCGTATCAATTCCCATTTCAGCAATAACATCCAACATTTTCTCAATAGGTAAGTGTCCTAAACTATCTGTTACATAAGATAATTTCATGATTGTAGCCTCCTAATAATCCATTTAAAAATAAGTCAGTTAGAATTGTAAAAATAGGACAAAATTAAAAACATCGTTATTCCCTTAAGACTTCTTTTTTTATTGAAAGACTTGTTTCTCAGTGATTAGTTGATTTGTAATTTTAGCCCTTTGTTTTCATCTAAGCCTCCATTTATTGAATACTCTTCATTTGTAAGCGTTTTTATTTTATTGAAAATTCAATAATTAATAACACTTACAATTGTTATTGTAGAACAATGCATCATAATCGTCTTTATATTGTGAGGACTAAATTTTGTCTTATGAAGACATCTTTCTAAGTATCAGTGAATTTTATTTAAAACAAGAAACCCTCTACTTTCAATGCATAGCATGAAGTAAAGGGCAATTGACTAATCTGTATATGTAGTTGTTTTTAATTTTGTGTAGAGAGCTCGGAAACGTCCAGGTGAACAACGTAACGCAGAAGTAAAAACGCGAGTAAAGTAGTGAACAGTTGTAAAACCAGTTTCTTCAGCAATATCTTTGATAGATAAATCAGTTGTTTTGAGTAATATGGCTGCTTTCTGTATTCTCTCGTTTTGAACATAGTCTGAATAACTCACGCCTAATTCCGAACTAAATAATCGTGATAATTGCCGACTGGATATGTGCAAATGAGTAGCTACATTAGTAAGTTTTAAGGGAGTAGATAGATTGTCTTTTATATATAATTTCGCTTGAGTATGGATTATCGAAGACTTTTTATGAACGATCTTGTGATTATTGGGATGTGAGTAAGGAACAAAAGTTTGCAGTAACGAAAGGATAAGGGAGTACGCTAAGTTTGTTAGTATTCCTTCAAAAGAAGTATGTTCAGTCTTTGTCGCTTGGATAAGCAGAGATTTCCAAATTAACGGAGCAATTGTATCTTCTTTTACATCAATAACCACTTCAGAACATTTTTTAGCTTCCTCTATTATCTGCTTCCAATCTTCGCTTGATTCTGATTCTATTAATTCAAACCCAACATATAGAAGAAATAGTCCACTTTCACTTTTTATTTGATGGTGAACGTCTGGCCTGGAAAAAAACATTGTGTTTTCTTTTATCGAATAGGTACAATCTTCATCTATATAGATTCCTCTCCCCTCAACCACATAACACACTTCAAAAAAAGAATGTTTATGCGTTAGGTTATCATAATGTTTAGGCATGACGCCCCAGTAATGAACAAAAAACGCCGCCCCATTTTGTACAATGCGATGAACATGTTCATTCAAAGAGATTTTTCCTGATATCAATATATTTGACAAAAAAACCCTCCTTCTCATAAAGATACAAAACTTTTTTCAATAATAATTAATCAAACTATAATTCAAACATAAAAGTTTGTCTATAAAGAGAAAAGTCATGATTCTGTTCTAGTACGAAGTCATTGACTTTTTAGATTTTGATCATGCTCAACCTTTGGCCTTTACCCTATAAATTTTACAAAGCTTCGCTGCTAATTTCCCCGTAATATTTCCCCCTCTAGTTAGTAGAGAATTTGGGGATGATTTTTTTGCAAATAAGCTCTGTTAAATAATTATGTTGATATTTCATCAAATGAAAAAGGACCATTTTTCGGTCCTTTCGTTTGTTACCATCTTCAAAATCCTGCACCATCATAAGCCTTTCTATCTATGTTTGACAATCACCCAAAAGTATACAGCTAAATATAATATCGTGAAAAATAAGATTAAGATAAGGAGTGATTGTCTTTGTATCGTCAACCATTTTCATCCTATGAACAATGTATGGATTGGTGCGAATCCCATGGAGGATATGGTTATGAATGTGCCGATATATGTCAGCAGCATGCAGGGCCAAGCCCTACTGGTACAATACTTACTCAATGCCAACACACGCACCTATGGCACCTTATGGCTTAAGCCATAAGGTGATGATGTTCAACAAACCAAAAACAAAAGGTCCGCAATAATTAAAGGTCATGACGTTACACGCTTAAAGGATAGGATTGGTGTTTTTAGTGACGATACCAAACAAGAGGAAAAAATCTATGAATCCATTACTATTAAATGAAAAGCTCGATATTACACTGAACGAAAATGAAAAATGGCATCTTTCATTTAAACGTCCAAAACAAACAGAGCTTTACATGATGAAGAAATTCATTAACCGTTACAGAAACGCTCATTACAAAAACCCAGACGAATCACAAACTGAATGCTTTTTGCTGATGAATGACATGCTTGTAGAAAATGGATACAAACCGAAAAAACATGTTTCAACAGTAACAAAATTGTGGGATTTACCATTTGAATCCTATGAATGGCCATATTACGATGAAATGAATTACGGTTGAGGACATTTATGTCTTCGACCTTTTTTTATTTGGATGAAATAAAGACTGCCAGCATAAAAATAGTAAATTAGTATTAAAGCATCAGAATATTTAGTATATTAGGAGGATAAAACATGAAACCAGAAATATTATCAATTGCTATCGAAACATTAGGAGATTTGTTTTTCCGTAAGAATACAAGCACCGATTTCCTAGCCATGAGGACAATGGAGTATTACATCAGCGATTTGGATTTGCTTAGTGATACAACAACTGTAGCTGTGACAATTGAACAACAAGGAGCTTACGCTCTGGTTCCCAAACTACGATTATTCGATAACAAGAGCGCTGATGAAATTGAAGTTACTCTAAGTGGATTGGGATATATGAATGCTGAAATTATTGCGAGTAACATAGCATTTGAAGAGTGGAAAAAAAGGAGGTGAGCATGTGACAAAGTCACGAATCATTTTAACAATTCCAATTTTGCTATATGGAATTTTCATATTTGTTGTCATTCAAAACGATAAGAATATTCCACTTTATTTGCACCTTCTATTGGCAATTTACTTGATGTTGTTTGTACATTATGAAGAAAAAGGCGGAGCTTGAGGAACTACGTATCAAGTACCGCCTGTACGAATATTAGTCATTGGAAAGTAGGAGAAGCCATGGAAAAGCCAAATAGTTTACAAAAAATATATAACCCTAACCGACCGAAGAATAATGAACTTTTTCGAGCGATACAACAGTATCTTCAAATGAAACATCCAGACAAACGAATGACAGCCACAATATATTGTGGCTGTCATTCGTTTGTCTGGAGAGCTGCGTAATGTTGAAAGTCGGATTTTATATAGTTGAAATCCTAAGGTCATTTGAAATGACCTTAGAAAATTACATATGCTACCAATGAAAAATTTTCTAATATTAGCTGGCTACATTTTCACCGTCATGACCATGATATTCGGTTATGGAGTAATGTACTTGAGCGGTGCTTTCTTGGACACAACCCCGCATACGAATCCTAAATCAACTATAAGTTGACCATGGCGCTTCAAAAGTTTGGGAAGGTATGCCAAAAGATGAATATCAAAAAATTAAAATTGCGGAGGAACAAAAATATAACTATGAATGGTATAAACCAATTATAGATGAATATGAATATTAAAAGGACCCCCGCTTAATAAGCGAAGTCCTTTTTTTAAGCATGTAAAACCGTTCCATTTGGTGAAACGAAGTAAATTGAAGGAAGTGATAATATGAGTGCTCAAGATGAATTTAAAAATTTGGATGTTGGCAAATTAAGTAAGCAGGACATACAAATGGCCACTGTTTTAACTTTAGTAAATTTATTGAAAAAAAGGGTATTCTTACAGGTGAAGAGTATACCGAAAAACTCAGAAATATAGTGAACGAAATGAAAATTGAAAAGGATAATGAATAAATGAAAACAGACATCCTTTCGGGGATGTTTTTTTATTTGTTCACTAAACCGCCCTGGTTGATGTGCTTCACTAGATAATGAAAATTGCGTGTAATCGCCGTCTAAGACCCATTCGTCAACAACTTGCATGTGAAGGAATCGGGCGTCCCACAACGGGGCGTCTTTTTTTGTTTTCATTATTGAACTATTAGTTATACCTTAGTGAGTTTCTATTCGTTTTCATAGGAAAGTTCCGTTAATGAATTTCTGTGGCTAGCGAGGATTTTTTCAATCCCTCGGTTTTCTTCATCTCTTGATAGTCGCAAATAAATAGCCACATGCTTTATGTTTTCGTTTGTAATCATTGGTACAACAACACTCCTCGGATTTCATGTGTCAATTATACCTCAGTTGTCCCCGGTTACTTAACTCGTACATTGAGAGAAATCTGAGGATGGATATACGCCAGTTCCCGATTGATGACGGACTGTATCTGCTAAATGTATGTACTTTAAATAATCTCCGTACTTAACAATTTGCGTAAGTGATTCCTCCTCTTTATATGGTGAATATATCAAGGAATAACTTAGAGCTGCCCCACCGTTTTTTACATTTATTTATCCTTTTGAGATATCTTACTTACAATTCTACCTTACTTTTATCACTAATTTACAGGTTGACGGTTATATTTTATATTCTAACGAGGTATATGTTGAAATTAGTAATAAGCATAAATGTTAATATCTTTTCTCTGCAACAAGATTTTTCAAGCTAGGAATAGTAACGGCTATAGAAAATTAATTAGAAATAAATTGAATTCCATTCTTTTAGGAACACTACTATTAAAAACAGGAGGATAATATATATGACACCTCGAAATGTACCGGCAAACAAAGATAATGAAGAGAATGAAAATAAGGTCTCACCATTAGTTAAGGAAAATGAAATAGTTCAACTCAACCGATTGTTAGGTGCCGTCATGAAGTATTTATCCGATGATGAACAAGAAGAAATCGACATTGAATATCTACTAGAAAACACGGAAGGATTACGAGACTGGTGGAATAAATATAGGGAGCTTGATCGAAAAAGGATTGAAGAAGAAATAAAAAAATCTCTAGGTGATCTATCCTTAGAAGAACTTGAAACAATCCGTGAACAAATACGAAATAAAGAAAACTAAGAAAAATCTTTCTGCATATGGATTTCCCCAATTCTGATGCGATTCTTAGTAAAACGCAAAATTCACATTAGCTTATATACTTAGGACCCTTTAGTTTCATCAGACAGTTGAATCGCCCCTAATTTGGGGCAGTATTAATGTTCTTTTATACAAGACTCTAAATTGTGGATTTTTCAGAGGAAGTCTTCATGTTTTTTTATATTTTATAAATCCAATTAATTTTTTTCAAAACACTTTAACTTCTACCATCTTTCATTGATGGTTTCTTCCGAAGATCTAATTGATCAATCACGGAATCTGTTCATACATTCAATGGATTAATTATAGTCTTAGTTGTCAAATGTTCAAACTGCTCTGCTGCCTCAACCATTGATAGTTGGGTCACTGCAAGTATTCTATTTTCATCTTTAATCAAATCGTTTAAGTATTTGTAAATTTCCTGATTATATTTCTCCCTTAATCCATAGCATAAAATCCATTTATTCTTATATAGAATACATAGAAAAAGCCCCGCAATTCGATATTGAATTGATACATTTTGTAGACCCGGCATTGATGCATCGAGTGACATCAGATGATAAATTTAAGGATACATATGCGCAAAAAAGGGTTAAAGAACAAATTGAATGGATTGCCGAATGTAAAGTGGGTGCCATACTATTCTCAAATAGAC
This sequence comes from Peribacillus sp. TH16, assembly GCF_016651095.1. Lineage (NCBI taxonomy): Bacteria > Bacillati > Bacillota > Bacilli > Caryophanales > Bacillaceae > Peribacillus > Peribacillus sp. TH16. Next base: position 77,861 of record NZ_JAEKEM010000002.1, read on the forward strand.
TTATAGATAATGAAACGAAATCAGTTTAAAAAGATAAAAAAAGACACTAACGCGATAGTTAGTGCTTTTTCTTCAACTTAGACAGTGTATTTTTCTGATTTTACGATACGTTCCGCAATGGATCTTTTTCGTGCTGTTTTATTTATTGGTGAATGTTCGAAAAGGTTTGATAGAATGGCTCTCTGCCTTTCCAAATCTTCTCCAGATTCCATGGTAGTTAATGCTTCTAGAGCCGATGCATGAATTTGTTCAAAAGCTTCATGTACAAATACCTGTGTCATTTCAATCGCATTTAATACTTTGTTTTCTCCGTTTTTGGAAATTGTTTTTTCTGTCCTACCTACTATGCCTTCCATTGCGAAAATTTGAATCAACATATCGGCTAAGTTCGTCATTATTTCCTGCTCTTTTTCAAGTTCCTCTCCATACTTTCCGATTGCCATACCGCCTATAAATAAAAACATTTTTTTAGCTATAGACACTAAATACGATTCTTTAGCTAATGTATTAGTAAACGAACTTTGTGGGATAAAGGTTGCTGCCTCCTTTCTAAATTCTTCCATTCGTTGCACTAATGGAGATGCTTCCTTAGCTGATTTTTTGAATAATGTACTTGGAATGAGCAAACGGTTGATTTCATTCGTCCCTTCAAAAATACGATTGACGCGTGAGTCACGGTACATCCGTTCAATTTTGTATTCCTGGATAAATCCGTATCCTCCATGAATTTGTACACCTTCATCTACAACAAAGTCGAGCACTTCTGAACCAAACACCTTAACTATGGAGCATTCGATGGCATATTCAGCTATGGCCTTTTCTGACTGGCTCGCGATTTCTGGAGAAGAATGATCTATATCCCGCATGGAATCGTCAAACATTCCTGCAATTCTGTATACCATTGTTTCTAGTACATAAATCAGGATATTGATTTCAGCAAGTTTTTTTCCTATCAGTGGATATTTAGCAATTGTAGTGCCAAATTGGGTACGAGCATTCGCATAAGTAGCACTTAATTCAAGCGCTTCTTTTGCATTTCCAAGACAATTGGTGGGAAGCTTATGACGGCCTAAATTCAATATATTAAAGGCAATCAAATGGCCTTTACCGACTTTTCCTAACAAATTCTCGACTGGTATATGCACGTTATCAAAATAAAGCGGGCAGGTGGAAGATGCTTTAAGTCCCATTTTCTTCTCTTCAGGACCAACCGTAAATCCTGGAGTATCTCTTTCCACGATAAACGCACTAAAATGTTTTCCATCTACTTTTGCATAAACGATATAAATATCCGCAAAACCTCCGTTTGTAATAAATACTTTGGATCCATTCAATATGTATTGTTTGCTGTCCCTGCTAAGAACTGCTGTAGTTTTCGCCCCAAGTGCATCAGAACCAGCGGATGGCTCCGTAAGACAGTAAGCACCTACTTTAGTTCCTGTTACGATATCAGGTAAATACTTCTGTCTTTGTTCGAGTGTTCCGAAGTAGACGATTGGAAGAGAACCAATTCCAGTCTGTGTGCCAATCGATAATAGAAATGATGAAGTTTTTGATAATGCTTCTGAAATAAAGGTACTAGAAACCTTATCAAGTTCCAAACCGCCGAATTGCTCGGGAACATCCACCCCCAGTAGACCGATTTCCCCCGCTTTCCCAAGTAATGTTTTAGTAAGCTCATAGTCTAACTTTTCTAGTTTTTCTTCATTAGGAATAATTTCGTTTATGACAAAGTCACGAGTCATCTTAACAAACAATTTCTGTTCTTCTGTTATATCTTCTGGAGTAACGCATGTATCACTTTTTAGGTCTTCCACAATAAAACTGCCGCCGTATATTCCTTTTGTTTTTTGCATTAATATTGCTCCTTCCAAATAAATTAAATTTCAAGAATTATCCATCATTTTTTTATTCCTTTAGGGTTCTTCGTAAAATCTTGCCTACACTGGTTTTCGGAAGCGTTTCACGTATATCCACAACTTTTGGCACTTTGTAGGGCGATAAATATTTTTGGCAATGGATGGTCAATTCATCTTTCGTCAAATATTTGCCTTCCTTCAGCACGATAACCGCTTTAACCGTTTCTCCACGGTAATCATCCTTAATCCCAACTACAACCGCTTCTAAAATCGACGGGTGTTCATAAAGAACTTCCTCCACTTCCCGAGGATAAACATTGTATCCGCTCGCTATTATCAAATCCTTTTTCCGATCTACAATGTAATAAAATCCATCACCGTCCTTCTTGGCTATATCTCCTGTATATAACCAGCCATCCTTTAACGAAGCTTCCGTTTCCTTTGGCATATTCCAATATCCTTTCATAATTTGCGGCCCCCTTATTACCAGCTCTCCTACTACGCCTATGTCGGCTTCATATAATCCTGTAGCAAGGTCAAGGATTTTTGCCTCTGTATATGGTAAAGGTATACCCACGGATCCGTTTTTCCGCTTTATGTAAGAAGGGGTACACAAAACCCCTGGGGCTGCCTCCGATAACCCATATGACTCGGAAATTTCCGCTCCTGTCCTTCGCTCGAATTCATCCATCACTTCACCCGGTAATGGTGATGATCCACTATGGCAAAGTTTAATTGAATTGAGCCCAAACTTTTCAGCCTCCGGATGATTATTAAGGGCTGTATACATAGTAGGAACCCCTGCAAAACGAGTAGGTTTTTCCCATTTAATTGTGTTTAACACCTCTTCTAAATGAAATTTTGGAAGAAGGATTAAACAAGAACCTTGTAATATTCCTAGATTCATGCAAATGGTCATTCCGTACACATGAAATAAGGGAATAACAGTTAGGACCTTTTCCACGCCCGGTATCATTGTCTCCTTCAAGATCATGTTATGCCTTTCAATATTCGCAACTAGATTACGATGAGTAAGCATGACCCCCTTTGAACGGCCTGTCGTGCCACCGGTATATTGGATTACAGCAAGATCTTCTTTCGGATTTAACATAACCGGTTCAAATAGACTGCTTCCTGCTTTAATAATAGATTCATAGCTATGTTTGACTAAATCGCTTGAGGCTGATGGTTTAATGCTAACAGAAATGATATTCTTTATAGTAGTCTCAGCTTGAATTGTCTTAATGATAGGAGTAAGGGAATCCAAGGCGATGATTGTTTCTGCAGCACAATCAGAAACAATATATTGAATCTCCCTTTTCGTAAACATCGGGTTGATTTGAACAACTACTCCCCCAATGGCTAATATCCCAAAATAGGCAACGACATATTGCGGGCAATTGGAAAGAATCAAAGCAATTCTTTCCCCTTTCTTGATGCCCGCTTTCTGTAGGCCAGCAGCAAAAGCATCGACCTGATTTTTCAATTGAGTATAAGTCCATATTTCTCCCTTATAAGATATGGCTTCATTTTTCGACCATTTAGAAACCGATTGTTCAAGCATTTCATATAAAGTAATGTTTGAAATCTCCTCATTTTCTCTCATTATTTCCCCTCCATTTAGTTATTTACATCGAAAAGGTAGCGCTTTCAAATCATGTGAATCAGAAATTATAGCACTCTCTCTTTTCTTTATTACTTAATATGCAATTTCCATACCAGCATCGAAAGTATTATCAAAACTACTAATGGTTTAATACCATGTTCATTTTTGACTATCCACTTTTGACAAGATGATCAATATTGACCATCATCTATCGCTATGCAATAATTTCTATAAAAAGGATGAGGAGGGAATTTTATTTATAAAACTCGGTATTTCGAAACCCAGAATGTTAATGATTTGCTCTCACTGTTATCAAACGTATTAAATACTTCATCTGATGGTCTTTTCGTATGTAATATAGAAGGTTATCCGATTCTCTATAATGAAGCCTTATTAGAAATGACCAATTTGTCTCATTCATTTATAAATTCCTATGTTATTTACGATGCTGTAGAAATGATGGCGGTTCCAAAAACTAGCGCTGCGATTGTCCTTGAAACGAAACAAGCTTGTACGACAATTATTGAATATGAACACGGGAAAAAGTGTATCGTCACAGCCACTCCTTATTTAGATGCAGATAATGAAATATTGTTCGTTGTTTCCAACCTACGGGATATAACAGAAATGAACCGGCTGCAAAAAGAACTGGAAGAAACACAACAAATCAAAGACATGTATCAAAAGAACTTAGAGCGGTTGCGGAATGAAATAGACAATCAACAGCATATTATTTATCAGAGTAAGAACATGATGCAGGTGATGTCGCTTGCAGAAAGGTTTGCTGAGAATGACTTACCGATATTACTGTTAGGAGAATCTGGAGTCGGGAAAGATGTCCTGGCTAATTTCATTCACGAGCAAAGTAAACGAAAAGGTCCATTAATTAAAATTAACTGCGGAGCGATACCTGATCATCTTTTGGAATCAGAATTATTCGGGTATGAGAAAGGTGCTTTCACTGGTGCCAGTCAGGCGAAGAAAGGATTATTTGAAGCTGCACAGGATGGTACCATCTTTTTGGATGAAGTAGGTGATCTCCCCTATTCGCTTCAAGTTAAACTATTAAATGTGGTACAGGATTATAAAATAAGGAGATTGGGTGGAACAGAAATGAAAGAAGTGAATGTCCGTATCATTACTGCCACAAATGCGGATATCGAAGGACTAGTCAAAAAGAAAGCATTCATTTTGGATTTATACTATAGACTGAATGTATTATCTATTCATATACCACCATTAAGGGAAAGAAAAGAGGATATTCCAAGTTTTGTATTTTACTATCTGAGACAATTCTAACAAAAATACCACATAAAAAAGAAAGTGGACAATCAAGTATTACAGCAATTTATGGCATATGGCTGGCCTGGTAATATTCGTGAATTGAAAAACTTGATGGAGCGGCTATATCATTTGAGTGAAGGTACAACGATTACAACTGATTATCTACCTGAAAATTTGCTTAGACACAGATCTCGTTTAGAAAAAAGTGAAGAATGGAGTGAACTCGACCAGCACCGCACATTAAAGGAAGCTGTTACTTCATTTGAACAGGCTTATATTTCACGTGCATTAAGTCGTTCAACTTCATTACAAGAATGTGCAAGTCAATTGGGAATCAGTATATCCTCCCTAGTCCGAAAAAAAGAAGTATTAAATAGTAAAAGCTGCTATATTTTTTTATGGCTAACATAGTGTTTATATAGCGATAATGTTATATTTAGATGAAAATTATTATATTTGGAGAGTGTTTATTATTCTTTATTTAATCGCGATTCTTTTCCCGCCTTTAGCAGTCTTATTAGCAGGCAAACCAATTCAGGCCGTGCTTAATTTGATTCTTACCCTATTTTTCTATGTACCGGGTTTGATTCATGCAATCTTGGTCGTTCATGATAAGAAAGCCGATAAAAGAATGAAGCAGCAGGCCGCCATTATTGCCCAGTCGAAAAGAAATGACTAAGTGTAAAAATAATCATTTTATGACCAACAACCCGAATAACGACGCTTTTTAAAGGCGTATTTATTCGGGTTGATCTGTCTCTAAAATTCACCAGTTGCCAATTTCCTTAAACAAGTTCAGCTATTTGGATCTGTGTGTTCTTCTTTGACCCTTATGATAGCATGCGTCACAAATTTGAAACCGTAAGCTATCCGGCAACTTTTTTCCACATCGCTTGCATTTTTTCTGATAATTAATCATTTCATCTTTTAACTGATCATGAACACCATCACTGATCTCTTCACGGACACGTTCCCAATAAATGGCTTCAGTTCTTCTTCCCATTCGGTATAGAAATAAAAGATGTAGACCTATGGCTTTATAGGAAAGTTCCAATTCCTCTAGATTCCTTGTCTTGATGATTGGATCTGGTAGATTGCTGCTCTCGGCAATGGCTTCGACCGTCTCTAGCCACTGCCGGATAAGTCTAGGTTCTTTAGCTGAAAAGGGTAGATGTAGGAATCCATATAAATCCATTAACGAAAAACGTGCTTCGATTTCAGTATCTCGAATCAACTCGTAAAGCTCGCGTTCTTCTGTGAGGGATGCCTTTTTAGTTCCGTTTGGGGGCTCGAATTTCTCCCACAATTCAAAAAATGTTCCTAGATGCCGATAATACTTCTGAAAACGTTCAAATACTGCAGAAGTAGGAGCTATAGTAAAAGTTTGAACGGGCTCATCTACCTGTTCAAGCAGTTTATTCATTATTTTTATCTCTGCTGTAAAAGCAACCTTTCCGGTGTCGTAAATACCTTTTCTCCCTGCCCGTCCTGCGATTTGTTTAACTTCTTGTGATGTCAGTCTTCTTCTGCGTGTCCCGTCGAATTTTTCATTCTCAAGAAAGACAATGCGACGGATTGGCAAGTTCAATCCCATTCCTATTGCATCTGTGGCAACAACAACAGATGTTTCGCCACGATTAAAAAGCTCAATTTGTCGTTTTCTATTCTCAGGGGGCATGCTCCCATATATCATGCTGACACTATGCCCACTCCCTTGGAGACGGGAGGCAGTTTCTAGAACCTGCCTTCTTGAAAAACAAATAAGCGCATCCCCTTTTTTGGTGTACTTCAATCCAAACTCTCTTGGTTCTATCTCCAAGGGAATGTCCCGTGTGTATTCATGCAGTTCCAAATTTGCTCCATTTAATAAGTTGAGAAGCATCATTTTTATATTCCTGCTCCCAATAATGTGTACTTCGTTAGCATTTGCTTGCGTGATTGCTCGAAACCAAGAAAAGCCACGATCTTTATCTGCAATCATTTGGGCTTCGTCAATGACGATTACCTCATGGTAGTCTTTTTCATGAAACATTTCGACTGTACAAGAGAAATGTTTAGCACCCTCCACTGACTTTTCTTCTTCACCGGTCTTTAATGAGCAAGGCACCCCTTCTGCATTTAGCTTGTCAAAGACTTCTAGTGCTAGAAGTCTTAGCGGGGCAAGATATAAACCACTTTCGGCTGCCTTCATTTTTTTGAGTGCCTGATGTGTCTTCCCAGTATTGGTCTCACCGATATGCAAAACATACCTAACCCTTTTTCCTAATGAAGGAGTATAGGCCTTTCCAAAAATATCTTCAATAATCCTTTCCTCTTCTGCTTGCCTTCTGGCTTGCTCCGCTAATGCTTCAGCTTTTCTTCTTTCCCTGTTCTCCTCATCTTCTTCAAATATTTTCTGGTGCAATGATTCATTAAAAGGAGTCTTCGCAAGTTTCAGTAAATCAGAAAGGTATTCTTCTTGAAGTTCATCAAAACAAGCCTGTGACAAATCAGCCAATTCATCTCGAAGCATTCCTTGAAGGGCTCCCGAAGTCAATTTTTCCCCATATGCTTCCAAAAAATCATGGTGCAGTGTTACAGGTAAATGGTTAATGAACTTTTTGGGGGCGAATCCTAAAATAAACTCTGAAATTAACCTTTCATACCTATAAAAATAATTTTCATATTCGTAATGATTCTTCCCCCAATCAAACAAGGAGTGTATATCACCTGTTAGTTCTTCAAAAAAATCAGTCACCATTAAGTATTCTGTTGATTCAAACAAACCTGCTTCCACCAATTGTTCTTCTAGCATATATGGGGTAACATATTGAAATTTCGGTTTATTTTGCAGATCAGCTACTAATATTTCAGCGATATAATACCTAACATGCAAATATAAAAGAAACGAACTCTCCTCAAAAAAAGTATTAGCTTCGTCTTGAAGCCTTTGACGTACTTTCCACCGCTCATTAGCCAGCCGTTGTTCTTCTTGTCGTTTAAAGAAGTTTTCCCTTGCTTTTTTATATCTCTTTTCCCATTCTTCCTGATTTTCAGAGAAGGTTTTTTTAATCCAGGTTAAAACATCAAAAGGACGATAGCTCTTTAATTCATTGCGGAACAAGCTGTTGATTAGCTTGTGATCTGACCCTTCAGTAACAAAGCCCCTTTCGTTTAAAAATCCCCTTTTTTCTTTTCTAGGCACATCGTTTGAAGCCTTACTCAACCAGACATTAATCCATATCTGCTCTATATAAGACATCCTGTCAGATATGTACGTCGAATAAGAAGGTAATGTCTCTTGATTCTCTAAATAAAAATCCATATCCTGGATGATTTTTTGTTTTGTATTCTCTATTGCAATTGGGTATATATTTTCTAATTTTCCCATAATGATCCCCTTTTGAATTTCCTGTATGTAAGTTGACTCTTTTTCTTATTTATCCTCTCCAAAACAATTTTATAAATTATCTCCACGCATGTTTTATCTGCAAAATTCATAAGGACTTAGTCGTTCGTTAAAGAAACTTACAAACGCAACCTTGCAGATAATATGATAAATCATACCAGGTGTGTTAGGTAAATGGTACTCTTACCATTTCATGTACAGTATAATACATGATAGTTAGATTAGTTACTTATTATAATGGACTTTCATCGAGAAGTGATACAAATCACGTCTTATTGATTTTGCAGAGGAAACGTATGAATGACAATATATTGACTAATGCTTATGTAAAAGGTATATAAGGAAGATTTTAAATGAGGGTAAGGAATTTAATGATTTTTCAATTTATCCGAAATATAATAAGGGTCATGAGTATACTGACAAAACATACTGAACTTAGAAATATAGAGAGTGTTACTTACATAATCGATAACATTATGTGTCCTTATAAATGAATTCAAACTGTCACGGCAATCAATATATTGCTCTTGAGTCTTTCTAGTTGTTTATGAAAAAATCCAGAAAAGCTAAAAAGACTATAGAAAAAGGGGAGCCTGAAAATGATTCAGCATGATATCAATTACTATAAAAATTTCGACTCTATCGCTAAGGAGGTATTAGCATTATTAGCACATACGATAGAGGTCAATACATTCTTCCTTTCTATTCGTACTCCCTTACAAAGTTTTATGATCAAATCTTTTAACCGAAATGCAGAGTTAATATTTGAAGGAGACACCCTTCCTTATAATATGGTTTTTTGCAAATTAGTTGTTGAAAATGATTTGGAACCGCTTGTTATCCCCAACTTAAAGCAACATCCATTGACAAGTGATCATCCTATAACGAAGGTTATTGGAAACGGATGTTTTATGGGCTATCCCCTTACAAATGGGGAGAATATCTTCGGGACACTTTGTGCTTTTGACATTAAACCTTTTGATTTCAAAGAGTATGATGTGATACTCATTAAGTCTTTGGCAACTTTAATCAGTCAATCAATCGTTCTTGAAAATGGGATTATCAGGGACTCATTGACAGGTCTCTATAATCGGAACTTCATTTATAATTATTTCAATTATAATAAGGATAAAATGCACAATGAAATGGCTATACTTTATATTGATTTGGATCATTTTAAATATTTCAATGATTCTTTTGGTCATGATGTTGGAGACTCTGTTATTAAAAGGACGGCTGAATGTCTATTGCAATTTGTACCCGAGGATAGTTATGTGGCACGAATCGGCGGGGATGAATTTATCGTTTTGTTACCTACATCTCAGTGTGAGGATCTCTTAATAAGCACCCAACAAAAGGCTGAATTCATTTTAAAACAATTATCCACCATGCCCATTCACATTAATGGAAATGTTTATTTTGTCTCCGCAAGCATCGGGATAAGTTTTTATCCTGACAACGGTACCGAAATGGAGTCACTATTGAAAAAAGCGGATTGGACAATGTATAAGGCTAAAGAGTCTGGACGAAAGAATATCCGATACTATCAAGAATGATTCCTGCACTTCTAAATAAATACAAAAACCAGTGTTTATTATACACTGGTTTTCCATTATCGTAAAAAGAGCCAACGTTTCGCTTTCAACCTTTGCAGAAGCTTCAGCAAATCAGCATTTTCTTTTTGTATCCGTTTTTCAGATGGTGAAGCGGAGGGGGTCGGGATGTTCACTCTCTCGGGTTTTTTGTTCATATACTGAAAGACCCTTCCTATTCTTTAGTTTTGAATAGTATATGCATATTTCCTCTAAATATCATAAGGGCAGAGGAATTTTCCTCTGCCCTTATTCTTATAGTACGTCTCTTAATCGGCTGAATCGTGCAGTTTTTTCTTTTTGATTCAGGATAATGCGTTCATTCTGTTTCATCACCTTTTTAGTATGAGGGCTTAAGCCTACATCGGGAATCTTGACCTGCGGTTTGATTACAGCAACTGAAATCTCGCTGCCTGCTTTATCATAAATGCTCATTCATCCTTCACCACCTTGCTTTTGTTTTATGACCATATCAAACATCATGATCAATAATGCTATTAATAAACAATCCACTTCTGAAACGAAGCTTTCTGATTTAACATTTAGGATATAGGGTTCCATTAAAATACTTACAGGCTGCAATGCCATTTTTTCTTCATCGTTATAATACGTATCTTCTCTTTCCAATGTAGCACGGATGATACTGCCATTCAAGTTCGGATGCCCATTTAGCACCAATTGCTTGTCCTGTTCCGTTTTAAAAGGGAGAATCTTCACGTTCATTCCCTCTTTAGCGGCATAGGCCTGAAGCAGAATACTCAAGTAAGCTAGGTATTCCTTATTCGTTTGATAATACTCCGGAATTCCCTCTTTTTTCAAAAGGTGAAACATATTTTTTACCTTTTCGCGGTTGTCCGTTAAAAGTTTGTCACTTTCCGCAACAGCTCTTGTGGCATAGGAAAGTTCATTATCGCCGATTTTGGATATATACATACTCAAAAACACAAACATATCCACCAGAACAAACACAATCGCCATAATCAAAAAGTTCTTCCACTCAATGAATATACTTTTCGGATAGAAACTCCAATAAATCAATGCTCCCAAAATAAAAATGACATACCAAGTTTTCCTAATCGCTTCAATCTGCCTACTTACCTTATCTTTAAATTTCCAGGAAAGAACAACATATGCTAATAAAGCTATAAATACAATCCACACAAAGACTCTGAAAAACATTAACACATCGTTTTATCACCCTGCCCCTCATACAGCTGTTACCTTTCTCATCTCTCTCTCTATATATTATTCAGTATATATACATCTTTTCCCTGCATAGGGAGTGTGAAACTTATGTGCCGGTGGAGAGTCTTTCCCTATATAAATAAGACACTAACATATCTCGGTACGATTGACGGTGTGTTAGTCCTGTAATGACAAGTAAAGTAATAACCTCACCATTGTGAGGAAGGAATCCATCCCTCCGGCAGCCATTGAAACTACTAGAAACTACTCGATGTTACTTCAAACGGATACTGGTCTGTATTTTGGATGTACTTATCTGCCATTAACGCATAGAGAAATTCCCATTCCTCCTGATGCAGAACCTGTGATTCCAGCAAGGATAGTAGTAGTTACCTAACCATTTATTAGAGGACGTGTGAAAATACTTGAAATACCATCACGAACGGCTTTTAACTCAGGTAGCGATGTGATTTACTGCACCGAATACTTACATTTAATCTGATCTTAAATTCCGTCTTACCATTTCAATTATTTTCAGAAAATTCATATTTTTATGGTGAAGAACATAGCAAGATAGTATTCATACTGAATTGTTTGTCTCTTTCAATCACGCCGATTACGATATAGCCACTAGCCTTCCATACTGCTTCTCCCAACCTTTCAGTTGTTTTACTTGGAACAGGAACTGAATTTTCCCAATAACAAAGCCAGTTTTTTTCCTTCAGGAGAGCAATTCCCTACTGTTACTCCAAGGCTGAATCCCCTCGGGTAGCTGGGATCAGGAAAAACGACAATGTTAGCCCCTTTTTTCCTGATTCTGGGGTTAATGAAACAGCCTTTCCTGTACTTGCTTCTCGATTCATAATAACAGAAACAGCTTGGACGACAGCTACTTACAAATACGCTTACTATTTATTTTTTTACAGGGTGTCTTTCTAAGAGCTTTTTAAAGCACTGTCCTAGGCATCCTCGATAAAATGGACCGATTCTATTTGGAATCATTGATGAATAATGTAATCACTTTCAAAATCTAATTTAAACTAGAGTTGGTTGGATCCATGGAATATAAATGCATTCACTAATTTACCTACATCCGACTCCCAAGATCGAGCAACGCCCCCGCTACCTTGAATGATGCCGCCCTTGCATTTTGCCAAAAAGCTACTAGGGTGTATTCCTTAAATTAATAATAGATTATTGATATTATTCCATACTTTAGTGTTACCTTCTTGTTACCAGTCTCCAGAACTTCTTTCCCTTACTAGCTGGATGATCGTAATCAGTTGGCTGCTCTTTTAGCTTTTAAGTGATTGAATCTAAAATGAAACCTTTCCGTTTAATGTCCCGTAGTTCCTTACAAATCAATTCTTCTCTATGTCACCCTGTTATTTTTTATATGCCTCCCTCCCATGATTCCATATCCGATCACATTAGCAACATAAATTCATCATAGCTTGATTAAAGATAGTTATATAGTTTCAAAGTTTTCTCATTTTCTAATACATCTCAATCCTATTATTATTTTCAAAAAAACTTTGCACCTCGATTCGAATTGTAATCATGTGTTTTAGAATTAGAACGCACCTAAACGGCCCTTGACCTGGCATTATTCTTGCATGTATTACCAATGAAAAAATTAAAGGAGTGATTTTCTTGTTTAATTTTAACCCTTCTGAAGAACAACAAATCATGATTGAAAAAGCAACTGCATTTATGAACGAGTTCGTTTACCCAAATGAAAAATATATGGTTCCACATCGCGGCCTGCCGGATGATATTTTAAAACCATTACAGGAACGAGTGAAAGAGCTTGGATTATGGGCCGGTCATTTACCAAAAGAAGTTAATGGAATGGGGATGGGCTTCGTTTCCCTCGGTTTACTGTCTGAAGTAATTGGTAGAAGTCCAATTGGTCCATACATTTTCGGCTCTATGGCACCTGATGCTGGAAATGGGGAAATTCTATGGAAGGCAGCCACCCCGAAGCAGAAAGAGAAGTACTTGGTGCCTCTTGCCAACGGTGATATCCGCTCCTGTTTTGCGATGACAGAACCAGAAGTTTCCGGATCGGACCCTACGACACTTCAGGCCCGAGCTGAACTGGAGGGCGATGAATGGGTCATTAATGCCCATAAATGGTTTACAACAGGCGCTATAGGTGCATCGTTTTCCATTGTAATGGCGATGACAGATCCGGAAGCTCCACGTCATCAAAGATTCAGCTTGTTTCTCGTCGATTCTGATAATCCTGGTTTTGAAATCGTTCGTGAAGTACCTATTATCGGCGATCATTATACTGGTGGCCATTGTGAAGTGCGGTATACGAACTGCCGCATTCCTAAAGAAAACCTTCTTGGACAGCGTGGTGAAGGGTTTAGGCTTGCCCAACTAAGGCTTGGACCAGGAAGAATCACCCATGCAATGCGCTGGATTGGCGTTTCGAAACGAAGCTTCGATTTAATGCTTGACTACGCTTCTCGACGTGTGACACGTGGAAAAACACTAACCGAGTTCCAATCGATCCAAAACTTCATTGCTGATTCATCTGCTGATATTGAAGCTGCTCGTCTAATGACGCTCCATGCTGCCTGGAAATTGGACAATGGTGATCAAGCTCGTAAGGAAATCTCAAGAATCAAATATTTTGGAGCAAAAGTGCTGCATGATGTCATCGACCGAGCCATTCAAGTGCATGGCGCTCTCGGAATTACAGGGGATACGCCACTTGAAGGCTTTTACCGTGAAGCACGGACTGCCAGAATCTATGACGGTCCGGATGAAGTCCATCGCAGCGTAGTAGCCAAGCTGGAACTCAAGGAGTTCATGGGGGGGGAATCCAATGTCCAAAAACCAGTCCAAAACACAAGCCAGTCAAATTGATTGGAACGTAATCGAAAACTACATCCGCTCACATATTCCTTTTTTACCGAATGATTCACTGCAGGCTAAAGCTTTCTCTGCAGGTTACTCGAATATTACGTACCAAATCAATATCGGAAAGTGGGAGGGTGTTTTCCGTCGTCAACCATTCGGAGACCTCCCGCCAAATGCACATGACATGAAGCGAGAGTTTACGATTTTGGGCAAGCTTAATCCCGTTTTTCCTTTGGCACCAAAACCGTTTTTATATTGTGATGACCCAGCCATTACGGATAAGCAATTTTATATAATGGAAAAGAAGGTAGGGCTTGTCCTTGATGATTCCCTTCCCCCTGAGTTGGATGGAAATCAAGCATATGCTAAGGCAGTCTCGGAAACGGTTGTCGATACACTTACACGTTTACACAGCATTGATTATCAAGCAGCCGGGCTCAATATGATCGGCAAACCGAATGGATATCTCGAACGTCAAGTCAAAGGCTGGATTAAACGCTACGAACGGTCGAAAACAGATGAATTAGACGGGGTAGGTGAAACCGAGCAGTGGCTGCTCGGCAAGCTTCCCTCCTCGTCACTTTCCAGTATTGTGCATAATGACTTCAAATTGAATAATATGATGTTCTCCTACAATAGCCCTGAAGCCGTGGCTGTTTTTGACTGGGAAATGAGCACAATCGGTGATCCATTAACGGATCTCGCCATCAGCTTGGCTTATTGGACCGAGCCAGGTGAAACCGAAACAGGACTCACCTCCGTTACTAGCAAGCCAGGATTCCTAACACGTAGGGAATTTGCCAACCTTTATGCATTAAAAAGTGGCAACAGTCTCAGTGATATTGACTATTATCTAACCTTTGCCTTCTATAAGATAGCCGTTGTCCTTCAGCAGCTTTATTATCGTTGGAAAAATGGGGATAGTCAGGACAGCCGGTTTGAACATTTACACATTGGAATCAAAAATTTAATGCATCAAGCAAATCGAGCAAAAAACCGTGAATTGTTATAAGTAACAATTGGAAGTGTCTACCCACACCTTGGGTTAAAAATTTAGATAAATGTTTAAAAGTACAAATTCCCACTTAACAGCGACTGGCGGATGTCAGTAAGCTGGATTAGTCTTCTACCTCAACGATTAGCATATGCCCTCGAGCCGATGGTGTCTGGTGCTAGACACCAAGACATTTCATATTATTTACATTTCCATAAAATACAAAAACAGCCCAAGACCAAGACAGAAAAACTTCACGATCATTTCTGTTCCAGATGGTTGTGGAGTTTTTCTTCTATGGGTGGTTTCATAGTATTCAGAGATCTGTTTCCGAATAAATGGATTCAAGTGATATCTTGACCAATTTCCCATGAATTCTGTTGAAGAAATTCCCTTGATCTTCATGTTCGATTCCTTCTGCGATATGACGAAAAGCAATCTAGAAAAATAATATTGCCAACAACATGGTAAAACAGTAAAGGTGAAATCTGTTGGACTTCACCTTTACTGTTCTTCTATAATAATCCGAAAAGAAAAACCATTGACTAGACTAATATTGTGTTTCTATAATCCATACTATTCCCCATCTAAATAATCAATGGCAAGTGCAATAAAATAACGGATAGATTCTATGAACTTATCAATTTCTACATATTCATCCGGCTGGTGAGCAAGTCGTGGGTTTCCGGGACCAATTATAATAGTTGGAATTCGTAAATGCGGCCAATACACTGAAGCGTCAGTATAATAATTAACACCTGAGGGCCTTAGGTCTAAATTAAGGTGATTCTTCCCTGTTTGAACAGCAAGTTTTACAAAGTCATCAAATTCATTTGTGGACACGGAATCCATTCGGTTAATAACCTTTATTTGATATGTTGACTGTAACTTCTCTGAAATCTCTTTGATCATATTCTCAATATCATGTAAAATGCTGTCATTATCCTGTCCAGGGACAGTTCGTATATCTAGAGTCAAATTACACTGATCAGGCACAACATTTGTTTTTACTCCACCTTCAATTGTTCCAATATTAATCGTTGGGTAGCCTAATAGTGGATGTGGAGAGTATTCAAATCCATAGGTATGGAGACGATTCATTAATTCGTTCATCGCTGTAATGGCATTTATCCCTTGGTCAGGCATTGATCCATGGGCCGTTTTTCCGTAGGTGATAATTTCCAGCCACAGACATCCTTTATGAGATGTATACAGTTCGTTTTCACTAGGTTCCGATACAACTAACGCAGTAGCTTTATCTATTTGTCCCTTTTCTACGACTTTTTTTGCACCGTATCCATCAACCTCTTCTCCTGCAGTGCCGACAAACTGCAACTTCCCATTTAATTGAACACCAGCCCGTTCGATACATTCTAAAGCGAGGACCATTGCAGCTACACCGCTTTTCATATCGGTTGCCCCTCGACCAAATACTTTATTATCTATTAATTTTCCGGAAAACGGGTCGTGTTCCCATTCTACTTTACCCGTAGGGACCGTATCAAAATGCCCACTATACACTAAATATCTATCATCTGATTTCACATTCGGGTATGTTACAAATAGATTTGCACGATCGTTACCGAGATCATCCAATTCGACTTGAAGGTTTGATGATTTTAAATAAGATTGAATAACCTCAGCAACCCTTTTTTCATTTCCTTGTGGATTCACGCTGTTCACTTGAATAAGTGATTGTAGAAATCGAACAGATCTTGATTCATCAATAAGTTCAAAAATAGAATGTAAATCAGTCATCCAATCCCACCTTTTTTAGAATGATGCTTCTTTAGGTTTTTTAGCTTGAAATTTTATTCACAAATACCAAAAATCAACTTGTCTCCATGTATATTGGGAGACAAGTGAATAATTGGAACTAGGTTTCTATCACTAATTTTTATTGGATATACTCAATGATTTGAACGATCACATAACCAACTATTTAATATGCCTGCAAGTTTCCCGGTTAATGCCAAGGAAGCATGGCCGGCTTCCACAAGTTGATGGGTTTTATCTTCACTTGAAACCAAATCCATCAATGGAAGGCTTTGTCCTTGAGGTATAAGGTTATCATTTTTTGAGATAACAACTAATAGGTTTGACTTAATTTTACCCAAATCGACTTTATTACCACGAATAGTGAACTCGCCCTTAACGAGTTTATTTTCTTTCATGAGGTCATTACTTATTTGTCGGAAAGCTTCTCCAGTTAAAGGTACATGGCCTTTTGTCCATTGGTTCATACGCCGCCACTTTTCCACAAAACGCTTATCATTAGCACGGGTCAAAAGTGTAACATAAGGACTGTAGTAGATTGGAGAAGTTATGGACCTAAACATTGCTTCAATATAGACAGGAGGAATTAATCCGTAAACATCAATGAAGCGGTCTATATTAAAAGCACCTTCTTTTAGTCCCTCCGCCCATTTCTCAGGCATGGCAGGCACACTATAATCAATTGGTACTGCCGCACATACCAGGTTCTTAATTGGCTCATCCGCAATTGCGGCATACATGGCTGCAAGTGTCCCTCCCAGGCAATACCCGACTACAGACACTTCATCTGCACCCGAATGCCTTAATGCTCGCCCTACACCTTTTTTAATATAGTCAACAACATAATCACCCAAAGTAATGTCTTTATCTTCGTATCCCGCAATCCCCCAGTCTAATAAATACACATCATAGCCACTGTTTACAAGGCCTCCTATTACACTGGTACCAGGTGCAAAATCTAGGATAGTAGGGCGGTTGATTAGCGAGTAAACAATAAAGACAGGAACATCATATTTTTTTTCAACGGTAGGATAATGCCATAAAGTCGCCTTATTTTTTTTCCAAATAGCATGTCTTGGAGTGTGACCTTCACTTAGTTCAGGTCCACTGATGGCATTTGAAAATTCGTTCCAACGCGTCATCTCTTTTTCAAAATCGAAAGAGGGAATTGTATTATTATTTAGAGTTTCAGTAGCCAAATTTATTCCTCCTTATTATCATTTAGATGTAACAGCTAGGTTTTGTTCTTGTTTTGCTTTTGTATCAATGTTTTTGCCCATTAGCTCTTTAAGAATCAGAATCTCCTCTTTTAAGCTATGGATTTCTGCCAATTCACTTTTCACTTCTTGGAGATTTGATTTCAACTGTTTTACCTCTTCTAACTCTTTTTTGGATATCGTTTGCTCTTTTTTTAGCTGTTTTACTAGCTTAATAATGTCACGGGAAACTTCAGTAATGCTTTCCATTTCCTTATTGGAGGAATCAACAGAATCTTGTAATTTCCATAACTGTTCTTCCAGCGAGTCCAATTTTTCTTCCGTTTGGATAGCTAATTTCGCTACGTTAGACAAATCTGCTTTAGTAGGTACGTTCCATTGATTGGCGAAAAACTCCTGGTTCTTTTTAAAAAACTCCAGATAACGTGCTTGGGTATCCGAAGTTAATCTTGAATAGCTTACAAATTCCGGATTATTTGACGATCCTTTGATGAAATCATTTGCTTGTTTTTCCCATTGGTCACTAAATTTTTTAAACATATCATAAGGATCAAATGTTTTTTGATCTACCATTTTCTGAAGAACCCCCTGTATTTTGATTTGATTTAATTGATTCGTTTAATCCCTCCATATATGTATGAAAAGGAAAAAACACATTTTTCATTTGGTTATTCATTATTTTCAAGAAATCACGTTGTTTATTCTGGATAATGGAAGCAGTTTGTTTCATATTGTCCACATACAGATTGCGGTTATTTTGTCTAAATTCAACATGCTCTTTCAATACGGACATAAAGTTGTCAACATGTTCGCCATTTAGCAGATTAGCCCCTGATGTTAACTTTGTTGTATTGTTTTGAACATCATCTAATTGTTTGTTAATTTCCTCATAGGACTTTACTGGGAAAAAATATTGCAGGACAGTCGTTGCGTTGAGAAGTTCCTCTCTAGAGATTTTTTCCCAATGATGCAGCTCTTTAGAAAATTGTTCACTGAGTTCTTTACTATTTTTATGATTCCTTTTAACATTTTCTGCAAATTGGAGAGCAGATTGAAGTAGTACTTCCTCACGAAATTCTGTCCTTTCAACCCAAGCATCTAATTGTTCAAACGCTTGATTCCATAAAAGGTCTAAACTTGAACTTGAAGTGTTTTTTTCGATTTGGTGTATTTTTGCCATTATATTTTCCCTCCACGCTTTACGATCGAAGTCATTATTTATAGGGCTTCGTCAAAAATTCATATATACTTCCCTTACCCACAAATAATCAAAGATAATAAAAATTACTAAGCAACCTTAAATAACCTTCTCTTGGTTTACCGTTGGAATAACTGAATCCGATACCGGCTTTTCTTTAAGTATGATTGCACAAACAACAGACAAGGCCGCTACTGAGGCAAAAAATATAAAAACGTTACCAAAGTCTTGTGAACCATCCGCCCCTACAGTCACTAAATAACCCGCGACAAGAGGAGACACAAACGCACCCAGTTGACCAATACCATTAGATAACCCAGTAGCACTTCCGACTATTTCCTTTGGATAGCGTTTAGGCAAAAAAGCATAAATTGAGCCGAAGTTTAAGTTAACAAAGAAACCGACAAGCAAGAGCAGAGTGAGCAACAGGGTAGGTTTCCCACTGTCTATCGCACCAAGCATCCACAATACAGGAATACTACCTATCCCTCCAATTAAAGCAACAGGTTTCATACGACCAAGAACTTTATCCATCAGCCATCCCCCTAATAACATAGCGAAGAAAGCAATGATATAAGGGGCAGAACCAAAGAAGCCCATTTCCTTAATATTCATCCCATGCTGCGTAACCAAAAAACTAGTTAACCAGGTAGTAGTTCCCCAATAAACGGCCAATTGACAAAAAAGAAGCAAAGTATAGACATAAAAATGAAAGTCTTTTAAGAAAAGCCCGTAGGTTTTTCTTTTCTCTTCCTTCGACATCTTTTCAATTGGAGAATCGTCTTGTCCATCAATATCCTGTTCCTTACTTATTCTCCCTTTAGCAATCATTTCTTTTGGGGTATTCGATACAAAAAACCACAGTAAAAAAATTGCAACCGCACCCGGAATAGCAAGAACATAGAATACCGGTCTCCAATCCCCCCCAAAAAAGTAGAAAGAGATACTAGTGACTATAACTGGCACAATTGCGGGAGCAACTGCCCATGAAGTTGCGAAAAAAGAAGTGGCTCTTCCTTTTTCATTTTGAGGAAACCAGTTGTTTATTGCCCGAATCGCTGGGGCAAAATGATGTCCTTCTCCAAATCCTAAGCCAATACGTAATAATAAAAACTGGGTGAAGTTTTTGACAGCTCCTGTTAAGGCTGTAATGACAGTGAATACCAATATTGCAATGTACATAACCTTTTTAGGACCAATTTTATCAGCAAGATAACCAGCGCTTATTTGAGCAGCAGCATAAGCAAAGAAAAACACGGATGCAAGTTGTCCTACTTCGACTGGGGTTAAGTTTAAATCTTCCTGAATAAATGGAAGGAAGGTTAAGACTGCCATCCTATCAAAATAATTAATAATATAGACCAGCCAAAGAACGACAAGAACGACATAACGGTAGTTCCATGCTTTTTTCACAATTTTATTCAATATGATCGCTTCCTCTACATAGATTATGGTAAATCAATCCGCAATAAATAATTAGAGATGCTTTACTACTAAATAGTGTGAAATTTTAATTAAGCAGAAGATTCTTCAACTCGGCCTTTAAAACTTTGCCTGCCGAATTACGAGGAAATTCTTCTACGAATTGAATTTCTGTTGGGACCTTATATTTGGCTAAATATTCGGAAACAAAATCTTTTATTTCTTGCTTTTCAATGGTTTCATCAGCCTTGGGTATGATAAAGGTTTTTACGACTTCGCCCCAGAGAGGATCTGGAATTCCTACTACAGCGGCTTCTAATACTTTTGGATGATTATATAAAACATTTTCTACTTCAATCGAGAATATTTTTTCCCCACCACGGTTTATCATGTCTTTTTTACGGTCCATAATATATACAAAACCATCCTGGTCTATTTTTGCTAAATCTCCTGAGCGCCAGAACCCATCAATGAATGATGCTTGGTTCGCTACCTCATTGTCCCAATAGCCCTCAACCACCATTGGTCCCTTCATTAATAATTCTCCAACTTCTTCAGGTAAACATGGTTCACCCTTATCATTAACCACTTTTAATACTCCAACAGGAACCGGCAATCCAACCGAAACAATCTTGTTTTGATTATAGGATTGTGGCATTATTGTTGCTGGTGAAGTACTCTCGGTTGCGCCGTAAGCATTATGCAGATAGGCATTCGGAAAATGCCTTTTTAAATTATTAATAGTTTCGGAAGACATAGGTGCACCACCAAAGGCAATACAATTTACATTTGGATACCTATAATTTAGAAAATCTTGGTGAGACATCATCATGACATAGATGGTTGGGACGTTAAATAAAAAGGAAACATTTTCTTCAGCTGTTAAACGAATATATTCTTCCGTCCTATATCTACTCATGATAACGGATGTCCCACCTATTCTAACCATGTGCAATAACTGGCCAATCAAGCCGGTGACGTGAAAGAGAGGAACAGCGATCAATGTCCGTGTTTCTTGATTTAATTTTAGTACCTGTTCATAATTCATTGAGCTGTGAATGGCTCCTAAATGACTACCAATGGCTCCTTTTGGAAGTCCCGTTGTACCTGAAGTATACATAATGAATAACTCATCATCTTCCGAGACATTTATGTTTACAACTGAAGATTTTTGTTCTAGGACTTCAAAAGGAAGATAGTCTTTTCGCCTTGGTGTTCCATTTCCAATCAAGAAATAATTTTGAACATTTATGATTGAATCTTCATCCCTCAAGTTTTCTACTTTAGGTAAAAATTCATCATCCGTAATCAAAATTTTGGTGCCGGAATGTTCTACCATATAAGAAAGTTCTTTTTCTTTTAATCTCGTATTTAATGGCACAACTATGGCGCCAATTTTCGCACAAGCAAACACTAGTAAAGAGAACTCGATACTATTCCCCAATAAAAGGGCCACACGGTCTCCCTTCCCAACAAGCAAAGAGTTTTGTAAATTACCGGCAATATTTTCCACTTTATCGAGCATCTCTTGATATGTGAGTCGAATTCCATTCATGACCAGTGCTTCTTTTTCGGGATATTGTTCAACCGTTTCTTTCAACATAGACATGATATTTTTTGGTCGTTTTCCGAAAACCTTCATTTTACGATTAAAATGCATTTCTTCCACGATGTTCATTTTCATACCTCCTTAACTAGCTATTTATCTTGCAGTCCAGCCCCCATCGACATTCAATATTTGGCCCGTAACATACGCAGATGTATCAGAAGCCAAGAAAACCACTGGCCCTACCAAGTCTGAAATTTCTCCAATTCGTTTGATCATTGCGGAATCTATTATCTTTTGAAGCCTTTCAGGGTCAGAGAGCCAGTCACCAGTCATCGGAGTTTTTATATATCCTGGTCCAATTGCATTAACGGTAATATTATATGCAGCTAATTCTTCCGCCCATACTTTTGTCATTTGGTTAATGCCACCTTTACTTGCAGCATAAGATGTTTGGAATGGCATTCCAACCGTTCCTAAAATAGATGAGATATTGATTATTTTTCCATAGCTTTGTTTGATCATTTGTTTTGCACAAGTTTGACCAACTAGAAAGATTCCTTTTAAATTAACTTCTAAAACTGTATCCCAGTCGCTTTCTTCTATGTCAATTAACGGCTTACGAATATTGAGTCCCGCATTGTTCACTAAAATATCAAGTGAACCAAATCTATCGACAATTTGGCTAACCAAATCTTCCACTTGACACTTCTTAGTAACATCGCAAGAAATGTAGTGTGCATCAATATTTTCTTCCCTTAACTGTAAAACCGCTCGTTCTCCTTCCTCAGTTCCTCGGCTGGAAATGACAACTGTTGCATCATGATGGCCTAAAGCCTGAGCCATTCCAAATCCAATACCTTTACTACCTCCTGTTACTAGTGCAATCTTTCCTGCTAGATTAAATGTAGGCAAATTCATACTCTTTTTCCCCTTCCCCTTTTTGAATGACTGTTCTTTTGTTTCAGCAAAAGAATAATCAAACCGCCCTTTATATATTTTTTTAGACTTACACAAATAATTAGTTAATGCAATTGCCGTGCCAACTTTTATAATTGGATGAAAAAATTAATTCATGGCACCTTTTTTACCCGAAATATGTTTATATAGCAATGAATCGGGGTAGTAAAACTTTATTTATTACAAAAAAAGCCAACGAATATACGTTGACCATAATGGATTATATAAATTTCCCTTGATTACTTTCTTCATCATTTACCGTGTTTACAAACCTAATCTCTTCATTTTCTTTACAAGTGCCGATTGACTGATGCCTAATTCTTTAGCCGTGCTACGTGTTGTTTTATATTCTTGAATTTTCTCTTTTATTATCTTTCGTTCAACATTTTCAATGATTTCTTTTAATGTACTCTTTACATTTTGTTTAAGTTCTAATCCTTGTAACATACTTGGTGGCAAATCCTCCAAGCCTATTTGTTCCAGATCGGCCGTTACAACTAATCTCTCAATCAAGTTTTCCAACTCCCTAATATTACCAGGCCATGGATATTCCTCGAAGAAACGAATGATTTCCGGATGAAAACGCTTATTTAATCGGTTCTTTTTGTTCATTTTATTTAAAAAATAGAAGGCTAGCGGTACGATATCTGCTTTCCTTTCTCGTAATGCTGGTATTTTAATGGGAACAATATTTAATCGATAGTAAAGATCCTTTCTAAACTCGCCATTTTCGACCATTTCCTCCAAATTCCTATGTGTCGCTGAAACGACCCTTACATCTATTTTGAAGCTACTTCTCCCGCCGACACGAGTGATTTCAAATTCTTGTAAAACCCTTAATAATTTAACTTGAAGATCAATTGGCATGTCTCCAATCTCATCTAAAAAAATCGTACCCCCATTTGCTTGTTCAAATAAACCAGGTTTTCCACGACTGTCCGCACCTGTAAATGCGCCCTTTTCATATCCAAAAAGTTCAGATTCAAGAAGGTGCTTTGGTATGGCTGCACAATTCACTTTAATTAAAGGTTGGTTTGCGCGTTCACTTTCTTGGTGTAGGTATTTAACGATGACTTCTTTCCCGACGCCAGACTCACCTAAGATGAGTAAAGTTGAATCAACTTTTGCCAGTTTTTTAGCAAGAAGAAAAACCTTTATAATCTCTTGGCTTTGAGCTACGGATCCGTCAAGGTTCATATGCAGCATTTCCTTTTTTTTAAGTTCCTCGATTTCATTTAAATATTTTTGGGTTAAATTTATGGAATTTTGCAGTTCGGTCTTCATATGGTTTAAATCCGTTATATCCCTTACGTTCGTTACAACGTAAGCAATTTCCCCATTCTTGTCATATACAGGATTTCCAGTAACTAATAGTTCCTTTCCTCTTACAGTCTGAATAATCGTTTTTGGCGCTTTTCCATCTAAAACTTTCATTGTAACGGATTCAGAAACTAGGCCCTCTTTCACCACTGTTTTCATATTTTTACCAAGAAGTTCCTGGCTTTTCACACCAGTAACTCTTGAGTATGCATGATTTACCATCATTCCATTACCATTTTTGTCGGCAACGTATATCCCATCGTAACTTGACTGAAATATGGAAGCTAAGATGTTTTGGATGTCTGTATTGTCAACACTTTCTATCTTGGTGTCCTGAGATATGATGAAGTCACCAATTGTATACATATTTTGCATTTCATTCGCCCCTAAAAAGTGTTTTGTAAGAATAACAGGTAAAGCGTTTTTAAATAAACTTTTTGTTTTAGATAAATAGAATGATGAATTTTCGAATCAAAAAACATAGGTGATTCAAAATGTACTCAATTACATTTATTTATTTAATTCTCCAAATTGTTGGAAATACCTTTCTCTTTTTTCAGAATTTTCACTATACTCTACATAGTTAACGAATTCTTTACAAAACTTCTAATTAGTTGGATGAATTTGAAAATGGCCAAAAAAATAACCCGTACAAGCACTAATGGAAAGTACCTGTTCATGGTTATTTCTCAATGAGATTTTTCATTTTTAATAATTAACGGTCTCGAGCTTACAATCTACTACTTATTTACCCCTGAACCTACCATAACTTTAAAACCGTCTTCCACACGACGTAATAATCTAAGCTGTGCTGTTCTAGCAAGATTAATGTATTCGTTTGAATTAGCTGTACGTTCTTTTCTATGTGTTTGTAAGTTCTCTACATAGGCTTTATTGTTTTCAACAGCCCTCTTTTCAAATCGCTCCATTATATCAAAGGATGATTTTAATGGAGTTAACATAATGTTTTCGAATCGATTCACGACTTCCTGTCCTTCATTAATGAAAGAACGATGTCCCTCTGACAAAACTTCCTCTGCTTTATTACTTTGGAATGAGTTCATAACATCCGCATTTACTTTTTTATTTCCTTCGTAAAAGGATGTGAGTGATTTACGAAGTTCAGCATTGAACTTTGACGTTTCCTCAAGTGTCCTAATGTATACTTCCTCTTGATTTTCAAGGACTTTGCGGGACCGCTCAATAGCACCTTCATACTGATTCCAAACTGTATTAACGATTGATTCAGAAATATAGGCCTTTTCAATTTGTTCATTCTTCTTTTGACTCATTTTTGTTCCTCCCCTTATTCTTGCTAGATTTCTCTATTGAATCCCTCATCTGAAATGAAGGCATATAGAGCTCTAAAAAACTTGAATACATACGGAAAAATTGATCCAACATGGATTGGTAGTTCTCCAAATGGGTTGCATGGGTTCTTAAATAAGCAACACCAGCGTCTGTGATCGAATATTTCCTTTTAGCGGGACCACTGCCTGTGGTATCCCATTCAGAACTCACTAAATTATCTTGTTCCAGTTTTCGCAATAGCCGATATAAGTTCCCTTGATCAAGGGTTTGGAACCCAAAGTTTTGCAGCTTTTGGATAAGCTCGTAGCCATGTAAGGAAAATCCGCTGAGAAGTAACAAAATAAATGGCATAATAAAATTTTTCGAAGGGGCTAATGATTGTTCTTTGTTGTCTTTTGCCATCCAATTTCACCTCGATAATTAATCTATATATGTATTTTACACCTATAAGTAATTACAAGTCAAGCGAGCACATATATATATAGTGTAATTGACTGAAAAATTAATAAAGTAAATCCATTAAGGGGCAAGAATTTAATTTTACAGAAAAAGGAATACATCACTAAATCTCGAATTAGTCAAGTACGGACCAAACTATTTGAGAACGGTGGTGACTCCCAACACGTGTTAGACAAAGAAATGGCATCCAGAACTTATACGACTTAGAACCGAGAACGTTTGTCACGATTAAGATTTTGTCTTGCGTTATAATTCAAAATAGCCATGGTTGGGTGCTCCTAAGAATTGAACTATGCTGATGGTATATGTACGAGTGGAGTGAATGGCGAGCTCATCCACTATTGTACGAAAATTTTATTACTAGCAGCTTGACGTTACATTAAAAGAGAGCATGCGGACATCGATGCAATTACCATGTTTCATTCTTCGTATTTATGGCAATTAAATCAAAACAAGTTAAGGGGGTTTTGATTGTGAAAAAGACAGCTGTCAGTAAAAACGAAATGCCTTATTTACGTGTTGGTTATGGCGAATCTTTAATTCTCATTCATGGACTTGGTGAAATAAAGGAGGGTTGGGGGAAACAGTTTGAATTAGCAGATCAGTATGACCTGATTGTTCCTGATTTAAGAGGACATGGTGATAATCTAAGAATGGACGGAATAACGATTAAAAATTTTGCAAAGGATATTTTGTCCTTACTTGATGAATTAAAAATAGAAAGCGCTCATATTTGTGGAATGTCAATGGGGGGTATTGTAGTACAGGAAATTTATCGGCAAGCACCAGAAAGATGCCTATCCTTAATTTTAGTCAGTACGTTTTATCATGCCCCAGCACAGTTTAGAACAATCTTTTTCCCTGTTCGAAAGGCAAGGGCACTCTTATTGTCTTCCGAGGAGCAAAAATTAATGGCTGCCAAAACTTGTTTATACTCTTGGAAACAGGAGAACATGGAAGCATTCTTCAAGTTTTATAAACCAAACAAAGAAGCTTACGTTAAATCTATGGAGGCATGCCTAGAAATCGATAATCGCTCTTTATTGCCGAAAATTAAAGTTCCTACACTTGTTATTGGCTGTCAATATGATTCAATAACCCCAGTTTGGATACAGATTCTTATGCACGAACAAATCCCTAACTCTGATTTAGTTATTTTCCAAAAATCAGGACATATTGCAAAACTTGAAGTTACGGAAAAATTCAATCACACATTGCGTCACTTTTTAAATGAAAACGGACTGACTGAAAAAGCTGGATAACTTGTCGAAGGAGTACTTTCTTCCCTTTTATCTACCCATTGGAATCAAAGAATATTATTAATTCTAGATCAACACCAATAATTCAGTCTCAGAAACGAAGAAATGATTCCTTTTTCAATGGAAGCATTTCTTCTTTATTTTATTGAACATTGATCACTACATTGATTGTTAATGCTTAGATTTTATTTTCCCACCCAATCCGTTCCTTTGAAACAGTTACAGAAGGAGCACGGAAGTTATTTTACATAATCAAAAACTCATTCGAATTGAGTGAGTTTTTTGCATGATTAGAAATTAAATAGCTGAATATGTGCAAAGGATATCATTCTTTTCACGGCTTTGAGGGGAAATCAAATTATTTGAACAACATCGGGGGACAAAATCATCGGTTCATTAAGAGACAAGTCCTACTTTAACGTTAATTCGTTGACATTTTTGCCTTTATTAAACTTATTAAAATAACCCTAATCATCACTTCATGATTTTAGGGTTATTTCAGCATATCTTTAGGTAAATTGAATGAATTTATAATTCACATCCATTTAGAACAGTGGTGACTCCCAACACGTAATATAAGACAAAGAAGCTTTAGGGTATTCAGGAGTCCTACGCTTTAAGACTGGATATTATTTTGCCTTACATTTCAAAATAGTTATTTTAGATTTGAACTATGCTGGAAGATATATTCTTTGTTCGAGAGGATTGTCGAGCGCCTCCCTACTATCAAAGACTTGATAAAAAGATTAAAACATGACCTTAACTTTCGCTGCGAATGTAACAATCACGTTTCTGATATACATCCTCCGTTACTTCCTATTCCCGTTTAGTCAAGAAATCTCAGAAATAATATGCTGGAAAAAGTGCAGGACTCCATTCCTCTTCATGCTATGAAAAGGGTTTAGTTCTTTTAGATGCCACACATTTTGAGCAAGAGACGACCGTACAACTGCACAACATAAAACTCTTACCGGAAAGAAGGCAAAAGATTATAGAAACAATTATTAAACACTCAATTACAAGTGATTAACCATCCGTAATTATGGAAACTCTATTAAAACAAGTTAAGGAGGTTTTGAATGTGAAAACGATAGCTGTTAGTGAAGACGAAATGCCCTATTTGCGTACTGGCAATGGCGAACCTTTAGTTCTCATTCATGGACTTGGTGAAATAAAGGAAGGATGGGAAAAACAGTTTGAATTAGCAGATCAGTATGACCTGATTGTTCCTGATTTAAGAGGTCATGGCAATAATCCAAGAATGGACGGAATAACGATTAAAAATTTCGCGAAGGATATTTTGTCCTTACTTGATGAATTAAAAATAGAAAGCGCACACATTTGTGGAATGTCAATGGGGGGTATTGTAGTACAGGAAATTTATCGGCAAGCATCAGAGAGATGCCTATCTTTAATTCTAGTCAGTACGTTTTATCATGCTCCAGTTCAATTAAGAACATTGTTTTTCCCTGTTCGAAAGGCACGAGCACTCTTGTTGTCTTCCGAGGAGCAAAAATTAATGGCTGCCAAAACTTGTTTATACTCTTGGAAACAGGAGAATATGGATGAGTTCTACAAGTTTTACAAACCAAACAAAGAAGGTTATGTAAAATCTATGGAAGCATGCCTTGAGGTCGATAATCGCTCTTTGTTGCCAGAAATAAAGGTTCCTACACTTGTTATTGGTTGTCAATATGATTCAATAATCCCAGTTTGGATACAGATCCTTATGCACGAGCTAATCCCTAATTCTAAATTAGTTATTCTTAAGAAATCAGGGCATATTGCAAAGCTTGAAGTAACAGAAAAATTCAATCATACATTGCGTCACTTTTTAAATGAAAACGGACTGACTGAAAAAGCTGGATAAATGGGAAGGAGTTCATCCTTCCCTCTACATTCTTTAATTGTTTCCTTTGGAACTGACAAGTTTGTCACTTTACAAAGAGCAACTTTACCTCTTTTAGTTCATCCTTTAAATTATTGATTTCATTATTCATCATTTCCATACGACTTTCTTTAAGTACAAGACTCATCTCATTCAATACTTCTTTCAAGGAAGTGAAGTTACCTTTTTCATTCCATTTTTTTGATATGTTGTATGTTATGTCATCTAAATGATCTAGTTTAGTTTCATTCATAATATAATGCTTAGCAACATTAACTATCTCTTCTTTACTCATGTAATTCATGAAGTCCAACCAATATTTAATAATGGCTCTTTGGTCCTGGACTTGGTTTAGGTGTGACCCTACTAACTCTTCTACCAGCAATACGAATCGTTCGCAATTTGCCGTCTGTTTAATATGTTTATTCCACTCTTCTTCAAGATTTTTATATTCAATATATGTCTCATTTTCCATACCTGGCATTCTATTCTCCTAATCTACTAACCCCTATGGTGTCCAGATTAAGCGTAATGTAGTATAGGATTTTAGTCAATTAGCAATTTTTGAAATATTTGGTACGATCACATAATAGAATCATATATAATGATTAAAATATTAATTACAGAAAAGAGGTATTTTCATGCCATTCGTAAATCATGACAATGAAAGCCTTTACTATGAGGTTCACGGACAAGGTGATCCTTTATTGTTGATTATGGGGCTCGGCTATAACTCTTTATCCTGGCATAGAACGTTGCCCACTTTAGCTAAGCGCTTTAAAGTAATCGTTTTTGATAATCGTGGTGTTGGTAAGAGCAGTAAGCCTGAACAGCCATATTCTATTGAAATGATGGCTGAGGATGCAAGAGCGGTCCTTGATGCTGTTTCGGTTGACTCAGCACATGTATATGGGATTTCAATGGGTGGAATGATTGCCCAAAGGCTGGCAATCACTTATCCGGAACGTGTTCGTTCTCTTGTTCTAGGTTGTACCACTGCGGGTGGTACTACTCATATTCAACCTGCTCCAGAAATATCTACTTTAATGGTATCTCGAGCCTCCCTTACAGGTTCTCCAAGGGATAATGCCTGGTTAGCGGCACCAATAGTTTATAGTCAAGCTTTTATTGAGAAGCACCCTGAATTAATTCAGGAAGATATCCAAAAGCGAATAGAAATCATTACTCCGCCAAGCGCATATCTGTCTCAACTACAAGCTTGTCTAACTCATGATACATCCAATGAACTTGATAAAATAAACATACCAACATTGATTATACACGGTGATGCAGATAATTTGGTTCCATATGAAAACGGTAAAATGTTAGCTGAACGTATTCAGGGTTCTCAGTTTCACACCGTATCCTGTGCAGGCCACATTTACATAACAGAAGCAGCTGAGGAAGCAAATGACAAAGTTATACAGTTTCTAGCTCATCAATAAAGTCAGCAAAAAGTATCTGTGGGGCGATTGCAACTGCTACAATACTTCCAGATCAAGTATAGGAAATTAGCGGATATCGCAATAAAATTACCTGGCTCACCAAAAGGTCAGTAAGAAGGCGATTATAAACCAATCCATCTAATGGGCTCTCTTGTTGAGCAAGCGCTTTTACTTTTCTACGATGCTGTCATCCTTAGATTTAAAGAGAAAAAGAAATTGGATCCAATAAAATGTATGGACGACATGCCAATCAATGATGAAATAAAAAGTAAGATGTAAAAAACAGCAAGGAATTCTTCTGAATTCCTTGCTGTTTTTTGAATTAAGATAGTTGATTGAAGTTTATTTTAATGGAATTATTTTATTTTAAAACCTAACCCAAACATTTTATATATGGGCTAAAATCAAACATATCCTTCACTCCTTCTGATTATTAATTATATTCAGTTTAGTAATATACAATAAACATGCCAGTTAAGGAATAAGATGTAAGGCTTTTTAGAACATCACAGTAAATAACCTTCCAAATTCTGTGTTATGATAAGTAAACGAAAATATTGATTAAATTTAGGAGGAAAGTATATATGCTGAAAATTATAAAGTTTTTAACTTTCTTTTTTATTTCAGGTACACTTTTTTGTACCTTTATCCTCCTTTAGGGAGACGAGCGACTAAAGAAAAAATAAAAAGTTTCAGCACGAAGGAGAATTTTGTTGATGGGAAGTTCATCAACCAGATTCCTGCAAGTCAGGCGATGAGCCTCAAACATACAGGTTCGATACTACGGGATTATATAAAAGGAAATCCCAATAGGCGGCCCGACAATCCTATTCTGATTGAAACTAAAGAACATATGATAGGTGATTTCAATAAAATCACCTGGTTTGGACATTCTGCCTTCATGTTGGAGATGGATGGAAAAACCTTATTAGTGGATCCAATGTTTGGTAAGGCCCCCACTCCCTTTCCACTGTTTGGAAATAAGCGGTTTAGCAGGGACTTGCCTATAGATTTGGAAAGACTTCCTCCAATCGATGCGGTTCTCCTATCACATGACCACTATGATCATTTAGATTATTACTCTATAAAGAAGTTAAAAGATAAGGTCGGTCAGTTCATTGTTCCACTGGGGGTTGGGGGCCATCTTGAAAGATGGGGCGTTAAAAAAGAAAAGATTCAGGAGCATAATTGGTGGGATGAAGTTAATTACAACGGCCTGCATTTGGTTTGCACGCCTGCGAGACATTTTTCCGGAAGAAGTTTACGCGATGGCAATACAACTCTGTGGTGCTCCTGGGTAATTAACGGAAAACAAGACAAGATATTTTTTAGCGGGGACAGTGGGTATGGTACACATTTTAAAGAAATTGGAGAAAAATTCGGTCCATTTGATCTTACATTAATGGAATGTGGCCAATATGATGAGCGCTGGTCCACCATCCATATGAAGCCTGAAGAAACAGTTCAAGCAAACATCGATGTGCAAGGAAAACTAATGATTCCGATTCATTGGGCAGGGTTCACATTGTCATTTCATGACTGGACAGACCCAATTGAAAGGGTAACTAATGCGGCCAAAGAACATTCCGTTCAGGTTTCTACACCGCAAATAGGCGAACCAGTATTTATTGGAGTAAAAGAGTTCCCTCAAACAATATGGTGGAAATAAAATCAGTCTATCCTAATTTGGGATAGACTGATTTTATTTATTTAACTGTGTTCTTTCTTACTTATAATAAAGATTCATTTTTATAGTATGATCTTTCTTTCCCCCAAAATAATTTGTTCCGATTACACCTAAAATGATAAGGACCGACCCGATTATATCGTAGGTTGTAATCTTTTCATTTAGAATAAGTGCTCCTGCCACTATCGTGACAACGGTAGAAAGGTTTGCAAAGACACTCATTTGTGACGCCTTGATTTTTGATAAAATGCTGTTGGATAGCAACGAAGTGACCAATGAGGCCAATATTCCTAAATACAAAATGGAACTGATGAATTCCATGCTCAACCATGGTGAAAAGAATTCCTGCATTGTTCCTTGGTTGATGTGGGAACTGATAGCGGTAATGTTAAAAATGACGAATCCTATTCCCATCATAAAAAAGGACATTTCACCTGGGGTATAATCTTTGGCTAGTGAACGGGTCATTGTCGTATAACATGCGGTAGCAATACAGGATAGAAGGATTAACACCATTCCGAGCATGTCGGAAAAATTGATTGAGCTCCCTTTCAATACAAAAATAAAAATGACACCCACTACCGATAAGACAATCGAAAGCTTCTGATATAAAGACGTTTTTTCCTTTAAGAAATATCCCGCTATCATCACCGTTATAATCGGGGTAACGGCTGATAAGATTCCAGCATCGGTGGATTGTGAGTATTTAAGTCCGAAGGCTTGAAAGGCAAAGAAAAGAGTTGGAAATACTAATGACAGCGGAACCAGTTTTTTTGCTGACTCCCACGTGTAATTTACTTTGATGACTTTAAAAGCAACTAATAATGATATGATGGCGAAGGAAACGCTGAATCGGAACGCCAATGTATCAAGTGGATTTGATTCAGCAATTGCCATTTTCGTGAATAAGAATGATAGGCCGACAATACTGGCATGAAATATGGCCAACATATATGCAAAAGATTGGGATTTCATAGATGCAGCTCCTCAACTAGACTACTATATATCCATTTTAGGTATAGTACCCCTTGAATCTGAATTGCAACCCAAGTTTAAAGGTAAAAGATACAGGTCCCACGATCCTCCCCTTAAATATTGCAGGTTATATTAAGCTTCAGTAATCTTATTATTCTTAGGAAGGACAAAAATTGTTACGATTAGCGAAGTTTTTACTCTTGGTTATATATCTTTTGGTTTTTATTATATTTGGATGGTTTTAGTATTATATGAATGACTAAAACTAAGATTCCTAAAAAGGCAATAAGAAAAAGCAAATCCGTAGGTAAAGGATTTGCTTCTTCTGTTCTGCTTAAAATATAACTTGAAACAATACCTAAGTACTTAACATTAAATCTCCTTTTAAGTTTAGTATGTAAATTAAATTGGAACTAACTTCATGAAGTTAGTTCCAATTTCGATGTGTGTAATACAATCTGATTTCTTCAAAGCAAATCAGTATATTTAATTTATTTTAGTGTGATACAAATTAAAACCCTTTTAGGGTGAATGGTCGGTTGAAAATATGGTCTGCGGATATTGATAATAAAAGGTATTCAGCAAAAAAAGTTTACTTGGTAACATACCTCTTGTAGTGATACCTTTAATTATATTGAAAAGCTTCGATTTGTCGGAAATACGATTGAATATCTCAAAGAAACCCAATAATGAATTTCCTAGTCTAGATGTAGCATGACTTCATTTTCTTAAATAAAGCTAGAATAGATGGAGATTCTGTAGCTAACTTTCAGTTATTATCACTATTTATTCACAAAATAATAGAAACGACCATTAAGACATTACTAAATAATGATTATTTTCCATTTTCACTTATGATAAAATTTCAAGGAGAAAGTGAGGTTAACATATGTGACCACTATTATATTTCTTTTGGCCGGTCTAGCTGAGATTGGTGGGGGTTATCTTATTTGGCTTTGGTTAAGAGATGGAAAATCCATTTATTTAGGATTTATTGGAGGGATCGTTTTAGTTTTATATGGCATCATTGCAACATTCCAAACGTTTCCAACTTTCGGGCGTGTATATGCTGCATATGGCGGTGTTTTTATTGTGTTATCGGTATTATGGGGATGGGGCATCGATAAGAAAACACCTGATTTATATGATTGGATTGGGGCTGCAATCTGTTTAATTGGGGTGTCTGTCATCATTTGGGCGCCGAGACATTAGAAGTAAAGGGCTTTAAAGCCCTTTACTTACTCAAAGCAGCCGATTGATTAAATATTTTTCGATCGTAAGCGTACGCAATATAAAATCTCATGTCCTCTCGGGATCATTATTTAGTTGTCTTCAGATAACCTTGGAATGAATGTTTTACTAAACCAATTTCTTTTCCTTACTACTAACGGCCATATTGCTGGATTTTTCCTGTATAAACCAAATCGCAACTGCCGCGATAATGCATGGAATGGCAAATGCTAAGAAATTAACCTGCAATGACAATTTCATATCAAGCAAGACCCCGCAGAAAGTAGGAGCGATAATTCCACCTATTCTTCCTACACCTAATGCCCAGCCTACTCCAGTTGAACGGATTTCGTTAGGATAAAACTGTGATACATAAGCGTTCGTTACGATTTGTGTACCAGTTGTAGTTCCTCCCGCAATGGCAATCAACACATAGAGCATGATCATGCTTGGTTTAAAGCTCAGCATCGTAAGTGTTGCAAACCCTATGACTAAGAAGGAAACCAGAACCGCTTTAGATCCAAATCGATCAGCAAGCTTTCCTCCGACAATTGCCCCAAATACGGCGCCGAGGTTAAGTGTCACTAAGAATGTTAAGCTGGATCCTAATTCATATCCTGCCCCTTCCATAATTTTTGGAAGCCATGTACTCAATCCGTACATCACAAACAGGCACATGAAAAAGGCGACCCAGAACATGATTGTACTAACTGCCCGACCATTTTTGAATAATTGTTTCACCGGGAAACCAGTAGAATCATTTTTACTTTTCTCATAAAGAACATAATGATCATTAGCAGTGTATTTCCCGTTTACATCCACTTGATTCAGTATGTCCGCCAATTGGCTTTTTTGGTTTTTTAATATAAAATAATTCAATGATTCTGGTAACATTTTATAGAGAATCGGCATAAAGATCAGTGGAAGAGCACCAAGCCATACCACTGCGCGCCATCCAAAGTTCGGAATCAGATACATCGCACCTAATGATGCAACAACACCACCTAATGCATGTCCACTGAACATAATAGCAACCAGTGTGCTACGAATTTTTTTCGGAGCATATTCAGTAATAATTGCTATTAGATTAGGCATGACTCCCCCCAATCCTAAACCTGCAACAAAACGTTGTATTCCAAAAGAAGTTGGCGTGTCTGCAAACCCTGAAGTAAAAGTAAATATAGAAAAAATGACTGTACAAATTAAGATGACTTTCTTTCTTCCAAATTTATCAGCTATTGGTCCAAAGACTAACGCGCCTATCATCATTCCAAACAAAGCATAGCTGCTAAATAATCCTGCTTCTACAGCAGTGATTTTCCACTCAGTCATCAAAGATGGTAGGATTGTTCCAAGCATGAACATATCATATCCATCACAGATAATGATAAAGATACAACATAATAAAATCTGTAAATGAAAGCGGTTAAATTTTTGTTCATCAATCATTTCAGATACACGGATTGTGCGCATTTCCTTCGCCTCTTTCTTCTTTTCCTTTATTGACGAAAGTCTAAAGGAACATTCTAAGTTTTTTGAAACCAGCTAACCACCAAATTAAAAAATAAAAATAAAGACTTAAATTACACTTATATAGAACTAAGTTCACTATACATTAACTTAACTTTTAGAATATTGTCAATTATCAAAGTTCATTAAGGTTCATAGAATAGGAAAAACTTTTTATGAAAAAAGGCAAAAAAAAGCCCTCTAGTCAAAAGAGGACTTTTTTGAAAATAAAGAATTTAGGCATCTAATGCTTCTTTTCTCTTTCTTTTTTAGATTCTGTTATAAGATCATAACCAAGATAAAGGATAATGACTGCGCCTAACAATTTAATATATAACGGAATATCCGCTACAAAGAAATATATCATTGAGAATAATGTTCCTATTATAGATAACCAAAAAATTAAATGTTTTAGAATTTTTTTCAAAGTAATGACTCCCTCTCAAAAGATGAGATTAATTATTCTAGTTCGCTCCACTTCAAGGAGGAATTTTAATTATCCGTTCTTTCATTTTAACATTTATCCTTTAAATAATGGAGTAAATCATATTGCGAAATATGAACAATTAAGCAACTTTTCATAGAAATTTTATTATTGCTCTAAAACTTATACCACATTATTTATGAGATCATTTATTTTTACAACCTATCATTGACAAATATACATTTTCCACTCCCCTAAAAATAATTACTTTGTCATTTAAGGAATTTATAGATAATGGGGTTTACAATATAGTTTGCATCAGTCATCTATTGAATGTCATTTTTGTAATGATTACACTCTATCCAGACAGCGCCCTTCGTTATTTAGAACATTGTGTCCTTTGAGCAGATCTGCGACGAAACTAATTATAAGAATAAGAAAGAAATTTAATCAGGAGCAACTATACAATCTCTCCTAACATAAAATTAACATGAAAATGGCAGCGTGGATATCTCCTACGCTGCCATTTTCATGTTAATTCTTACAGTATATTCATTTTATTGGAGTCTACCTTTATTTCTTCACTTTGTTTTGGTTGATTATTTTTATAATAAGCCATCTTAACTGGAACAAAGGATAAAGCAATCGCGGCAATAAGACCAGGAATAGCAAAAGCAATAAAATTCAATTGAATTGGTAGCGAGATTGATAATAGGAATCCACCAAGGATGGGTCCGAGCATACCACCAATCCTTCCTATTCCAGATGCAACCCCAAGTGCAGTCGATCTAATATTTGGTGGATAGTACTGGGAAACATAGGCTTGTACAAGATTTTGGGCGCCAATCGTACAGGCCCCTGCAATCGCTACTAATGTGTAAATCATGAAGGAACTTCCACCCATTCCTAACAGTGTCAAACTAATTGCACCTAGCGCATACAACGGTACAAGCATTTTTTTAGAACCATATCTATCACAAAGCTTAGCTATTATAAGAGTACCTACGATAGCTCCACCTTGAAGAACGATTAAGAAACCTAGACTTGAATTCAAAGCATACCCCGCTTCAATCATTAGCTTTGGTAGCCATGTATTCAATCCATATACCATTAGTAGACACATGAAAAAGGCAACCCAGAACATCAAAGTACTTAGAGCGCGGGAATTTTTAAACAATCCGACAATCGGCAGTTTCTCATCTGATTTTTTCACTTCTACAATTTCGTCATGTATGGTGAAATTGCTATCAGGACTGACTTTGGATAATACTCTGATTAATTCCTCTTTTCTGTTAATTCTAATGAGATGTGTGGAGGTTTCTGGTAAATGCTTCATCATGATTGGTAGAAATAGTAAAGGTATGCCGGCAAACCAGAATATGGACTCCCAGCCTAATGAAGGCATAAGTAGGATACCTAGTATCGGGGCAAGCATCCCCCCGAATGAATAGCCGCATAATACAATCGAAACGACCATGCTTCTCATTGTTTTCGGGGCGTAATCCGTCAATAAAGCGATGACGTTCGGCATAATGCCTCCCAGTCCTAACCCCGCTAAAAATCGAAAAGTAGAAAATATAGTAGGTGTACTCGCAAATCCACATAGCAATGTAAATAAACTAAATAAAATCAATGAAATGGCAATGACGTTTTTTCTTCCAATCCGATCCGCTAATGTCCCAAAAAAGATGGCGCCGAACATCATACCGAATAGACCATAGCTTCCCATTGCTCCCGCTTCCACTGAAGTTAGATTCCACTCCTCTGTTAACACTGGTACAACCGTTCCATAAACGACAAGGTCGTACCCATCAAAAAGGATGATAATGAAACACCATGCCAACAAACCCAAATGAAAGCGGTTAAATTTACTGTTACTAATTACCTCTGTCGTGTTAATACTAGCCATAAAAATTTCCCCTCTCTAGGTGACTACCAATAATCCACATGATAGCGCTTACGGAATTGCTAATTAAAAAAGATAACTTTTCACTAACTTTATACAAATAGTGAACCGAGTTATCTTATTATTATTATAATAGGCAATTATCTGATATTTCAATAAAAATTTTCACAAATTAGTCATAAACATCAAAACACCACAGCATAAGCCATCTTGAAATATAATGAATTCATGAGTGTAATGGAGAATTAAGATGATTTCGATTGAAATCGTTTCCAAGTTACCTGTATTAAAAAATTTTTTTCACACTATAATACAACAACAATTTATTATAGTTATGTTATTCAGTAGCTCAACTGGATGAAAAAACAGAAAAAAACCAGTCCCTGATCGGAACTGGTTTCTAATTTTAAAGATAGAGCCGCCATTGCCGTATTCACGTAAGAAAGTTTTAAACCACCACTCCTCAAAGTGGGTGTTTGCAGAAACAATCCTGTTGTCCAAGTCAGTGACGAGGCATAACATTCCTGTTTCGATGTAAAACTCCCTATTACAGCTTAAAGGTTAAAACTTAATTATCATTACGAACAACGCAGCTTGTATAGTTATAATACATAAATTCATTCTCTCTTGCAAGACTAATAATTCCCAAGTAACAAAAAAATTTTTGTATTTCGTAATTAGTTATTGATTGCAATGAGACTCTAATAGTGGGTTCTGTAATCCTTCCATAAAAGACTATCTATGTAAAGACATTAATATTTTCAAAAAAGTATAATATGTTATGTAACAAACATTATAATGAAGAAAGATCTATAGAATTTCATGTGATTTATAAGATATAGGAGGTAGAATCTAAAGGTTTTTAAAGTACTATTTATCCCTTTATATATATAGACTCTTACAATTAATAGTAATTTACATTTGCAAATGCTCGTCAGGGGTCTATAATATTATATATCAGATTTGATAGGAGTGACTAGCTATGCTTTCAAACATTGGTTTTCCTGGTTTAATTCTAATCTTTCTTTTAGCATTAATTGTCTTTGGGCCGAAAAAACTTCCTCAAATCGGACGCGCTGTAGGTACATCGCTTCGAGAGTTTAAGGATGCAACGAAGGGAATAACAGATGAAATTCAAGAGGAATTTAAAGAAGACGTTCAAGCTGCGAAAAAAGAATCGGTAAAATAAAAAAACAATGAAAAAGACGCCTGCACGCAGCAGGCGTCTTTGATGCGTTTGAGGCGGGAACCGTCAGGCCACATCCCGACGTTTAGCTTAAAAAGCATGTTCTTCGACTTACACAAATTAGCTCATCGCTTTATTAATATAACATTTATCCTTTATTATTTCAAGAGAATTATTTAAACTCTTTAAAGAAATTTCATTGTTGTAAGTTGTTAGTGTAAAACCGTTTCTTTTTGTAATTGGTTATAAATTAATAAAAAACCATGTAATTTTATCCTACTAACCCGGGTTGATGTTTTATAATTAAATATTCTACCGAGGAAACTTGTCAAATATAAAATTTAATATCTATATTCTTTTCTGGCAAAAAACAAGCATTAGCCTTCTTGTAAAGATACTACACTCCTTTTTGCACCATCTTTTAGACGACCTCTCTCCTATTTACTTTTAAAATCCAACATATTGTTTATTACTGATTAACTTCAACTCCATTTAAAATAGCTTAATCATTGTTGATCAAGCTTCAATATATACTTGCCTCTTTTATTTCAACCATAACACTGCATATTAGTCTTAAACTACTTTGACTAAATCCACCTTTAATTTAGAGTTAAACAAAAAAACACTCCGTTGAGTGTTTTTTAAAATTATTATTTTTCTTGCTGATTAAGGTTGGAATGTTTTCGAGAATAAACAAAGTAAATCACGATACCGATAGCCATCCAAATTAAGAAGCGTATCCATGTATGGCTACCTAGTTGTAACATAAGGAATACACAAAAAACGATGGCTAAACCTGGCACAAGCGGTACAGCCGGACAATAGAAAGCGCGTTTCATATCTGGTCTTGTTTTACGTAAAACGATTACCGCTACGGAAATCATCGTAAACGCTGTTAACGTTCCGATATTAACCAATTCGGCCAATTCACCAAGCGGTATAAAGGCTCCTAGTAAGGCGGCAATTATACCAAACATCCATGATGCCGCATAAGGAGTATTATATTTCTTATGAAGTTTTGATAAAGATTTAGGCATCAATCCATCACGTGACATCGCAAACATGATACGAGTTTGTCCATATAACATAACCAAGATGACCGTTGTCATTCCAATAAAGGCTCCAAGGTCAATAATTCCTGCAATCCAATTCTGGCCTGCGCTTTGTAGTACTAAAGAAATCGGGTGATCCAGTGCCGTTGCGAACTGTGCATACGGTACCACACCTGTCATAATTAAACTAACAATCATATAAAGTACAACACAAATAATCAATGAACCGATAATTCCTCGTGGTAAATTCTTTCCTGGATCTCTTGTTTCCTCAGCAGCAGATGCTACTGCATCAAAGCCGATAAATGCAAAGAACATTAAAGCGGCTGTAGAAAATACTCCACTGATTCCGAATGGCATGAATGGCTGCCAGTTTTCAGGTTTCACATAGTAAATAGAAGAGACGATAAACAGCAAAACAACGATCACTTTAATAACAACCATAATGTTGTTGATCCTTGTAGTTTGTTTCGTACCTCTAGAAATCAATAAAGTAATAGCCATAACTATTAAAAAGGCTGGCAAGTTCATGTAAGTTGTAACACCCTCAATTGAACCAGGTGCTGCCGTGAGTTTCTCCGGGAAGTTAATCCCGAATCCACCTAAAAACGATTGGAAATAACCAGACCAGCCGGCCGATACGGCACTAACTGCCAATAAGTATTCAAGGATTAAATCCCACCCTATAATCCAGGCAGCAAATTCACCTAGTGTTGCATACGCATAAGTGTAAGTTGAACCAGATACCGGCACGGATGATGCAAATTCAGCATATGAAAGTGCTGCGAATAAACAAGCAAGGCCGGCAATGACGAACGATAACGAAAGCGCCGGACCAGCATTAACTGCTCCAGTTCCCGTTAATACAAAAATACCAGTTCCAATTATTGCTCCAATTCCAAGCATCGTTAAATCCCAAGCACCTAGTTCCCTTTTCAACCCCTTACTGTGGGAACCAGCGTTTTTCAATAAGTCCTCAATAGACTTCTTTCTAAAAATACTCATGTTTTCTCCTCCATAAATTTAAAAAACTATTCAGAAAATAACAAATAAATGAATTCACTTACTTTTTTTATTAGAGAATTTTCGACAAAATCCAACAATTCCTGAATTATCTGACTTTCAAATTATACGTATTAAACCCTTATACGTCAATGGTTTTATTATAGTAGAATTTCTATTTTGAAAATTCGCTGAATATCTCTAGTGATTTTTCGACATAATTCTCAATCGAATGTTTAGGCGCATTTACATATAGAACGTTAAAATAAATATCAAAATTTTATAATCTTACTTTAATGGATTTGACAAATCCTAGCTGGGATACCTACTTACCCTTTTAGATCTTCATTTGATTCTATTTCCCAATATATCCGAATTTTAGATAGAGACTCCAATATATGTTCCCTACTCTTATTATTATGGAATAATACACCATAATTATTCTAGCCATTCAAGAACTAATGGTTTGACGAAATTGATGTACATCTCTATACTTATTAAGTCTTAAAAAGTACGGGAAATATGCTTAATTGGAGATGGTGACTTTCATGGATTTTACGATTACCTATCTGTCTTTTTATTTAATACAGGTTGAAGGAAAAGGCGATCAAGCTGATAAACGATTTAAACATTTTCAAACACTCGATACCCAGGAATACGAAGAAAGTCCTTTAAAGGATTTTTTGGATGGGGAATTGATGAAAATCTCCAAACGAAAAGTAGACCGTCATCCAAAAACTGAACAAATACCCACAAAAATCGGTTCTTTTATTGTTGAAGAAGGCCATGCACTTGATTCCAACCCTAATTACAATGTATTTAACCGTGTCCGCTTTGCCGGTACAAAAGAAGTCTTCCAGCAGGAAAATGAACAATTCGCTCAGTCTTATATAGATACAAGTGCAGTACGTGGCGGAGTCTTCCTAGTCGCATCTGCTAAATTAACGAAATATCTAGATGAACCGTTCGTCTTCTTATTAAAATGTGATTTCGAGCCGAAGGTTGCTTCCATTTCAGATGAACGAACACTAATTCGACACGTTGAAATGGCAATCACCACTAAAAATATGAAATCCATCCAATACCCCTATATGCCCGAAGAAGGAATGGTCGAAGAAGCCGAACTGAAAATCCACCAGGCTTCACATGCTCGGTATTTTGAGGACTTTTTGAAATTCGTTGAATATGGCGAATCGATGCCGGAAATCATGAAAAACCAAGTCATCCACATGGTTCATGAACATGTATCCGCCCAATTCGAAGAAAACAGTGACGAACTGCAGAAATTCGAACAGGACCTGGAAATCTGGGAAACAAGCGATAAACGGGAAATCCAAGAACGTCTTGAAACCCACCAAGTCGTCGAAGCCACAGCCCAGATTGTCGAACATACACCTGAAGCTGAATTACGAATGAAGCTTGGGAGTACATCTATCAAAGGACTTCTAGCCGATTTTGGGGAAAGCATTCATTTAGGGAAGATTAATGGGAAGTATGTATTGATGATAGAAGCCGATTCAATTCAGTTCGATAAAGGCGTTTCGCCGATTGAATTTCATAGACCTGATGATTTGCAAATTTTAGTAGAAAAAATCCTAAATAAAAATTGATGAAAACCCGAGTCACAAGAAAATTTGATGATTTGTGACTCGGAACGTGACTCTAGAGTCACACTATACCTGTGTTGTATCCCGATTATGGCGGTCTTTGTGACTGCCTATTTTTTATTTTTCTTCGATTAAATAATGTTATCTTGTTTGTCTTAGGCCACCACCCAGCACTATGTTTGTATTCAACTCGACTTACTCCAGCTAAACCAACAGCAATCAACGCAATAATAAATTTGACCATATAAAGTTTTGTATATTTAGCGACAATTCCGTTCCACATCCAAACAGCCTCTAACATCATGTTTTTTCGATCCTTTTTTTGTCCCTGTTATCCCTTCATCTGCGTATATGTGGTACAAATCATAGCCTTTTTCCGAACAATATTTTGTGTATAGTACTCACTCTGAGATTGAAACGATAGCTTTTGTTCT
This sequence comes from Peribacillus sp. TH16, assembly GCF_016651095.1. Taxonomy (NCBI): domain Bacteria; kingdom Bacillati; phylum Bacillota; class Bacilli; order Caryophanales; family Bacillaceae; genus Peribacillus; species Peribacillus sp. TH16. Next base: position 121,456 of record NZ_JAEKEM010000002.1, read on the forward strand.
TCTTTATCTGTCGATATGCTTGTTTAAATAGCGACTTTCACTAAATCACTCCTACAAATTTGCCTTAAATTTTCAAATTGTACGAAACAGGCATATATTTGTAAACAGTAAATATAGTCAACCCATCACAAGTAAATAGGATATTCAGACAAACAACCACAAAACAATGATTAATTACCCATTAGTTAATATAACACAGGTAAAAAGACCTTATATATCTGATAATTATATAGCTATTTTTATTCATTTTTCAGGATGCGTGTTATAAAAATTGTAAACAAATCCATATTTTTCTTAATTATGTTACCCTGTTCAAGGGCGAGTGATGATAATAGCAGAAAAAATGTTCGGGGGAAATGAAAAAGTTTATATCTTTATTATTAACACTAGTAATGAGTTTAACAGTAGCTATTCCTTTTGGTTCAGCTCAAACTTAAAACGACATCAATGAGGAAGAAAACGGTTATGTTTTTGATGAAAGTTTCACTCAAGATCAAATTGATAAAATAATAGCAAACGTAGAAAGTGAAGAGTTGCAGGAACAGGCCGAAGAAGGGAATCTTTCACAGCCATATATAGACGATAGTGGAACATTTATTAAATTTGATGATGTAAAGGCTCTAGAAGATGGATTGCCGTTGGAACTTGTGCAGAAGACTAAAAGAAGATTATGATAAAGCTAATGCGTATTTAGCAAAACAACAACCCAAATTCTCTATTCAAGCAAAAGCAAACTGTGGGGGAACAAACAAATTTGTAGGTAATATTGTAGCTGGTACAGTATACGTTGATTCTTGTAAAACAAACAAAATTATTGCCATTATTGCTGGAGGAGGCGGAGCAAGCTCTCTTGTTGCATTACTTCCAGGTGGAGCAGCAATAGCTGTTGTTGCAGTTGCAATATACACTATTGGTGGAGCGGTTATTTCTTACAATGCTGCAGATGGCAATGGAATCAAAATCAAGATTTTAAAAAATCCAATCACAGGCAAGGTTTATCCATACTGGGTAAAACCACAAAATAATGAAAATGGTGATTAAAAGTGAAGGTATTAAAATATCTGTTAGTGTTGTTGGCCGTAGTATGCATCACAATGAGTGCTTACACATACTTCAACCCGAATCAAATATCAACTCAGTCTTTATTTTTTATCACACCAGTTATTTTGTTGATATTATTAATGATGTTGGTACTCCAAAGACCAAAAAGTATATAAAACTGCAAAAAGTAATTATCACTCTCCTAGACTTTCTAGGGATTTAATGGTCTTTTTAAAGTCTCTATTAAAGTTCATCATAAAAAAAGCGGTAATACTTGGTCCAGTATTACCGCAAAATGTATAAACAGATAGCTTTTAAAACTAATTTAATCTTGTTACTTGCTTACCTTTACGGTTTTACTCTTACTCTTGTTGCCTGATTTGTCTTGAGCGTAAACCTTTAAGGTTGAACCCTTCTTTTGTGCCTTAATTTTCACCTTAAAGTTTCCTCGACTATCCACGATTCCTTGCCCAATCTTCTTACTTCCATTGTAAATATAAATAGATGCTCCTTTTTCACCTTTACCAGTTACTGTTACTGTCTTACTTGTAATTTTATTAACTGTTGGTACGGATGGAGCTGTTTTGTCTATTACCTTAACTTTTTTACTTCCACTTTTATTACCTGAAGGATCTTTAGCATAAACAACGATGGTTGTACCTGCTTTTTGTTTTGCAATCTTAATCGTATATTGACCATTTTTTGCAGTTGTTTCTCCAATTTTCTTGCTTCCTACCGTCGCATATACCTTTGCATTTGATTCAGCTTTACCAATAATAACAGTAGCATTATCATATACATTATTAACTGTTGGTATCGATGGAGCTGTCTTGTCTATTACCTTAACTGTTTTACTTCCACTCTTATTACCTGAAGTATCTTTAGCATAAACAACGATGGTTGTACCTGCTTTTTGTTTTGCAATCTTAATCGTATATTGACCATTTTTTGCAATTGTTTCTCCAATTTTCTTGCTTCCTACCGTCGCATATACCTTTGCATCTGATTCAGCTTTACCAGTAATAACAGTAGCATTATCATATACAGTATTGACTGTTGGTATGGATGGTGCTGTTACATCTTTTATCACCACAGTACAGCTTGCAGTCTTAATTCCATCCTCAGTGGTTACTGTTATGGTAGCTGTACCTTCTTTTTTTGCGATTATTTTACCTGTGTCATCAATAGTTGCGATATCTGAATGATTACTTTTCCATTTAACCCTTTGATTTGTTGCATTAGAAGGCAAAACACTAGCAGTCAAATTAAATTCTTCTCCAATTTTTAATTCAAGATTCGTTTTGGAAAGAGTAACTCCTGTAACTTTAACTGGTTTTGTCTCTATTCTTAAAAGTGACCCACCGATAACGCCATAAAGCTCATTATTAACCCAGTAATTGTTCAAACCTATTGTATATAGTTTTATTGGTTGACTTCCGTCATTCTTGATAATATAGTAGCCATTACTAAACCTAGCTATGACATCACCATTAGCATTTAGAGATACTATTGATACATCAGATCCTAAATAAGTGATTTGATTAGAAATACCATCTTTCCAAATAAAAATTTGCTTTGTTCCATTTATATAATTGGTATACGCCACATAGCCATTGTTAATGGTATAATCTCTTCCAGGTGAGAAATCATTTGATGATGTAGCAATCGTCTCATCTTTTCCATCAACATTCAAAATTAAGAAATGTGTATTCTCATTATATCGATGTCTTTCATATACAGTTAAGCTTCCATCCGACACTGGATATACATTAAAATAACTTCCATCAGAAGATAGCCTACTTGTATTTCCATTGGAATATTTATAAATATTGTAATTAAATATTGTATCCCCTGACCCATTCCATCCAGAACCTGACCAATAAATCACATCACCATTAGATGTTACATTATTCATCCAATTTCCTGCTTCGTTAGATACAAGTGTGATATTATCACTCTCTAGATTCTTTAAATATAATTCGACTCCAGAAGCAATACCAGGTGTTGAAAAAGGTTTTAAATCACCAGTCCAAATTGCGTAATGACCATTAACCTTTAAAGAACTATTTGAGTTTAATCTCCCTAAATAAGTAAGAGTACCATTTTTATATTCATATAAACTATTGGAGATATAGTATGGATCAACATTTTGTACAACAAGCATCACACCTAAAGGAGTTAAAAAACCATAATCCACTTATCGAATGAGAAAAAACTAATGTTTCGTTTGTTGTGTGTAAATCTTTTATTCTTATATCATTATTTGTTCGATATAATATTTTATTATCCTTATAATCTAATATTTCCCCATCAATTCGATCTTTTGGGCTTAAGAGTGGGCTATTATCAACATAAATTTCCCTAGTTGTAGTAAATGTGCCCCCAGATTCATTTGAAACTACAAAATAAATATAGATTTCTTTTCCATTATATTTACTAATATCAACAGTCTCATCGATTCTATTTACTCTCTCCAGCAATTTCGTCCCATAACCTTCATCATTAGAAGAGACATATACCCCTATTGTAGAGGTTTCACCAGCTAAATCAGAAGCCTCTGCAGTGATCCGTAATTTTCCATTTGCAAAATCAAAAGATTTAGGAGAAATAATATTTAAACCTGGTGGCTGCGTATACTTAAATGTCGTTTGTTTCGCTACAGCATTCCCATAAACATCATAGACAGTGACTTCAAGTGTTTTTATTCCTCTTGATAAACCATTCAAATTTAATGTACCAACCCATCCTGAAAGATGTTCACCATAAGCATTGTTATCATATGTTAGAAGGATTTCCTTCCCCTCAACCTTTGCCTTAACTTCACTTACTTGATAGGTGGAGTTGGGTTTAGAAATAATAACTTTTAATTCATCATTTTTCGTAGAATTTGACGTAGGGGAAATAATGCTAAAAGAAATATTTGGCTTTGTACTTTCTGCCTTAACCACTGGATTTATACTGAATCCTGATATGATGCAAATAAAAACAATTATTACCCATTTAAGCAACCACTTCAAAATTTCGCCCCCTTCTATAATATCAGTTAAATTTTACCATAATAATAGGAGGACTGTATTACATTTTCTAAATACTGAAATTATTCATATTAATATTTGAATATTTATCCTTTTATGACTTAATTTGAACGTTGTACCCTCTTTTATTCCGCTCAAAATCATTTCTAATGTGTCTGCTGCTTTATTCTGACCGCCTAAACCATATTTAGTTAAAAGTATTTCATCTATCACAAATCAAAATTACATTCCAGATGCTTCCTTTTTTGTAATTGACATCAAAACTTTACTTTTTTTACCCCAATTTAATGTTGAGTTTGAAATTTCTATAATATAATTAAACTAATAAAAATAACTCATCATATGGAGGGTACAATCATGGACACAAAGGAAAGACAAGCATTAGAGTTATTGTTATCTCCAGAATTAATCAATAAGCTTGAAAGCTTATCGGCTAAAACAGACATGTCTATCCCTGAATTATTAGAAATATCTGTAGCTTCCCTTATAGAGAAGATGAGCAATACTACCGAACTAAATGTTGGGCTTAATAATAAAGAAATGATATTAAGAAATAAAATCATCATTAATCAGAATAAAGACGTATTAAATATATAAACACAAAAAAGCACTCGACCATTTAAGGTAAAGTGCTTTTACTTTTTACAAAATTTAAACCCAATAATGAATTGATCCAAAAGATCGCCCACTTATCATTATTCTATCAATACCAGGTGGAGTGATTTTGGCTTGATAAGTGTTACTACCTAGAATTTTATAGTCAATTAATCCTTTATCTTGTAGATACTCATACACTAGATGCTCTTGTTTTTCATCATCGTTTTCATAAAGATCCGTATATTTGATACCTGCTACTCTTCCGCCACTTTTTTCGTTATGATCATATAACTCTTAAAGTTCTCTATGTGCTTTCTTTCCATCTACAGTCATTTATACCTTCTTACTCTACCTTTATAATGGATCTATTTCCTCTTGCTTGTGGGTTCATTATTTTCACACTCCTAGGAAACACTTTATTTAATTTTTATATAAATTACACAATTTATATATTTGTACAAATTGTTCCTTCGTACACTGAACGAGGATTTTGTGCTCCTCGCCTTCTTCGTCGATCAAATAAATGTACGCAGTCGAGTTGTCTTTTTTCATTGCTCTGACAGCAACTTCAGCGATTGTACCGACTGAACCCACAAGTGCCGTACTAAGTATAGTACTACCATAACCTTTACCGACGTTTCGATCTCCACTTTGTTCCCACTCAATCTGTGAAAGTGTGAAGTGCTTATGTCCATATGCCGTTGTGACCTTGACTTCGCCTGACTTCCTCCCCTTTATTACAGACATTCTATTAACTAGCCCTTTGCCTTCGACATTATCAGTTAATACGTGACCGCCCTTCAATACGCTGACCCGAGGTCTAAAAACCTGTTTCCAGAATCCCATAATAGTACCGTCCCTTTTCCTTATATTATCTTATATGTTATATGTACGCATCCGCCTACAAATGGGTTCATCTTTCTTCGCAGTTGCCTATTTTTGTACCCAAAAACCTTAGCCTTCGAGGAAAGAATGATTCCGTAATCTGGCCGAAGTTCATCACAAGTGCTCCGATAATAAGTATTCATCTGCACTACTAAGAAAATGACTATTGTAACAATAAAAGAAAATAAAGGAATTAAAGGATGCATCCAGGATTGCTTCGTCTAAAACTTCCGTATAATTTTCGGGAGTTAACGCCAAATTTACACTTGCGAATCGTCGTCGCCAATGATGATTACGCGATTTACTACTGCAAGACCGCTATCAACCGCGGTCAGCGCTATGTTTAAGTCGTCCATGTCGAGGTCTATTTCGTCCTCACTAACGAAAATCTGCAGGTTAGGTAGAAAGATGCCAACACTTCGTCAGAGTGAAGATTACTCGCTTATAATCAATATCCATTTGCTCAATGGTGTTTACTTCTTATTGATGATTTAATAAAGAAAAACCTTTCGTAAATAGGGTTAATAGTGATATTTTATTGTAAAACAAATATAAAAAAAGCCTGAGCATTGTGCCCAGACTCTTGTCCTGAAATTATTTTTGGTATGTTGGTTTTTTAATTGCTATCAAAACCCAAAAAACCATGATTATTGGAATAAAAAATAAATTCAAATTAATTCTTCTATCAACGATAATTGAAAAAATATCGTTAATAATTAAACTAACTAAGCTTAATAAAATGCATATAAGCAAAGAATGTATCAATAATTTCAGCATTATCACTCTCGAAAAGTCAGCTATGTCAAACATTGTGTTTCCCCCTTAGTTTCAGATATTTTACCAGTATCCTAGTGTTTTACACGTTTTTTAACTTTAGGTTTCTTTTACCCCATTTGTGGCAAGCTGCATAAGCTCCTAATTTATACATGTCTTGAACAATTAAAGTAGCACCAGTCACTCCGACAACGGTTCCAAATGCAATTTTTAAAGTTTTTTCCAATGCTGAAGGCGGTGCAGCATGTCTACCTGTAGCTGACGCTGTTAGTTCGTCTATTTGAATAACATCGTCTTGTTTAAGTATTTCCTTATCTAATAATCTTGTTTCACTTTCAATTTCATTTAATTCATCTGAAGAAATTTCAATAAGTGCCTATTGGAGATTATTAATTTCTGTATTCGATACACCATATTCCTTAGCATAATCTACGTTTAACTTAGTTTCATCATTTTCTTTAACAATACCATTTTGTATAACTTCTAATACTGAAAGCATTTTATCCTTTTCAATAGTAGTAGTTAACGTGTCAGCATATGCCGATTGCATTGCTCTATTGTCACTTATTCAGCCCACTTCAATGCATACTCTAACTTCATGTACCTACCTTTAATGCCGAGAAGTTTTTTGTCCAGAATTACAACATAATCTTTTTTCTTCATTATCTCATTTAAAATCATAGCTCCTTATAAACTTCTTTCATTCATATTGTTTCCACTCCATAAATAGCCTTTAAATAAATCCTTAACGAGAAAGATCCAACATTTTTCAGTTGTTTAACTTTATCAAGTGCTTCTGTTAATAAAGGATCAACTGAAATTTCCTAACAAAAAAAGCAGCTATTAAGCTGCTTATCTTTTAATCAAGGTTTATTCGATGTCACATATGTACCAGCTATGAAATCATGGATTGCTCTATGATCTTTTCTTAAACCAACCATAAACGCGCTAACAATAAATCCTATTCCTAATGTGATTCCATAAACTATTCCAGCAACTAAACATCTTAAAAGCATAGTACCTATACCTAATTTTTTACCGTCAACCCTTACTATACGTATACCCATCATTCTTTTGCCTACTGTATATCCATACCAAAATATTGGTACGAACATTGTGTAAAGAAAGACGACAAAGGTTGAAATACTATCATCTTCCCATTGACCAGTGATCAAACCAAAAATTACCGCCAATGGAATGCCTATAATAATGCCATCTAGAACTTCTGCTAAAAATCGTTTCCAAAACCCTACTGAATTGCTCATATATGTTCCTCCTGTTGAATTAGTTACAATTAACTATTTTACCATATTTCAGGTAATTTAACGAGCTTTTAAAGAATTAAATATGGTTAAAATCGCTCTTTTTTTACCAAACATCCGCTTAAGCTTAATAGATTATTTTATCTTTTCTTGAATATATTTTTGAATTAGTATACCCGTACCATATACGACTGAAATCATGCCAAAGTAAAAGAATATTTTAGAAAACCTTGCTTTACTAGTAAACTCTATGTATGAAAAAGTTGTATAAATAAAACCAATAGCAACTATTATTGATAAAATCAAATGCCCTTCACAGGCCTCATCATAGTTTCCTTCCAATACATTAACCCTAACCAACAAACCATGTTTCCTACCCGATTGTTAAATAACAGATAGTAAATTTTATTTTAAACATCTTATAACATTGTTTCTATAAATATTCCAAAATATCTTTATAAGCGATGTATTTGTTTCTTGTATTGGATGAACGCAGCTTTGAATTAGAATTGTATTTATAAAAACCTTATCCATTTAAACGGTATTCTCTCCCTCCTTATAGAAGCCAATACGATTCAGTTCGTTAAAGGGGTTTAAAAAAAACAGGATGATTTGTGACTCGGAAACGTGACTCTAGAGCCACATTAATGTGGTATTATCCATTTTAATTAACATGTGCGAATACCTTGAATGCAATATAGAAGACGTAATTGAATTAGTTCAAACAGAAGAAAACCACCAGTAATTGGACTGGTGGTTTCAAGATTTTATTAAGTGAAATTTTTGTTTTTAATAATGATCTATTTGCGCACCCAGATTATCTAGGTCTTGTGAAATATTTAGAATGATTAAATATCTCCATTCATTTTTAAGTTTACCTAAGTCTACAACTTGATGAACCTCTACTACATCATTTTCATACTCTTTACTAGTCTCGCAAATTTCATATAAACTTTCTACTAATTCAGCATTATCCCAATTCCTTACATCTAACTGTACGAATGTTTGACTTTTCTTTATACTCATTTTCTTCTCTCCAAGTTTTTGAAGTATAACGGATATTGAGTACTCCTACTTGATTTAGTTTTATTAGAATGTCCATTTTCTTTAATGATTCATCTGTAACAACAGATGTAATATTACCGTGAATTTAATGTTTTACAACCTTAGTAGTTGCCTTTGAACTAACATTTCCTGCTTTATCCGTTGCAGTTATTGAAAGGGTAGTTCCCTTTTTCTGTGCTTTTATCTTAACAGAGTAGCTCCCCTTAGACGTTGCTTTCGCTGAACCAAGGGATTTACTACCTACCTTTACGGTCACAGTCGATGATGCTTCAGCTTTCCCTTTTACAACTTTATCATTATCATCTACCTTACTTACCGTAGGCTTACTTGGTGGAACAACATCTAACACTGTGACAGAAGCACTTGAACTCACATTCCCTGAACTATCTTTTGCTGTGACCGTTAATTTAGTTCCCGCTTTTTGCACGGCTATTTTAATAGAGTATGTTCCTTTAGTTGTTGCCTTTGCAGAGCCTAATGCTTTACTTCCATTTTTAACAGTAACCGTAGAATTAGCTTCTGCTTTCCCTGTTACTACTTTGTCATTATTATCTACCTTACTTACGGTAGGTTTACTTGGTGGAACAACGTCTAGAACAGTTACAGCAACACTTGAACTTACATTCCCTGAACTATCTTTAGCTATGATGGTCAATTTAGTTCCCGCTTTTTGCACGGCTATTTTAATAGAGAATGTTCCTTTAGATGTTGCTTTTGCAGAGCCTAACACTTTACTTCCACTTTTAACAGTAACCGTAGAATTAGCTTCTGCTTTCCCTGTTATAACTTTGTCATTATTGTCAACCTTATTAACACTTGGCTTAGATGGCTTAACATTATCTACAAATCCAGTTGAGATAGCATATAAATCCTCTTCTGTATTATTGTCAATGTAGTCATTATCAGTGTCTATAACACCCACATAATATGTGCCAGCTTTAGCTTGATACGCTTGTACTTCAACATCATCCTCATATTCACTACCCAAATATTCCAAATTGCTACTCTCAACAAAATCTTTTTGTACGGCAGTAAATAGAAGATCAATGGAGTATGAGTTAGTTTCTCCTCCTACTAATAAAATTCCACTCTGAGGTACTTTTACTTTATAAAAATCAACATCGTACAAAGGAAGTAGTTGACCGATTGTCGGTTTTTCATATGATGATATATTTGCTGAATTAAAGTCGTCATTATATTCACTTTCAATCAAGTAATCTTCATCAGAATTGCCACTACTCATCCTACCCATTTTATTGAAACTATTTACTGAGTATGATTGTGAACCTTTTAATGCTTGTTCAATTTGGTTAAATGTTTTAGGATCAATAGCACCTTTTTGGAGAGGTTTTTCTACTTGACTTTCTATAGCTTTCCTAGCCAACTCGTTCTTGTTTCCTTCAGCCTTAACAATACCCACGGAAACTGTGGAAGCTAATAACCCTACAGCAACCAATGACAAAATACCTTTATTACGCACATTTTCTCCCCTGAATTCGTTATAATGAACAATTTACTATATTTATCCTAATACATATGTACCTGAATTACCATAAGTTTCTATATATTTTTTTCATAAAAATACATTTCAAATGAGAGTCATTAATCTCTCGACTTTGCTCATTAAGCCACTTCAGCAGTTTTCTATACAAATAGATTGTAGTATGGTTATTCACAATTCTTTGAGCAGCTGTTTTAATGGTCCTTCATTCAAAAGAACCTTTATATGATGAATCCTTCCCTTTGAACTTTACGTATTTGCTACCGTCCCTTACATCTGTGTAAAATTGAGGAAGTTGTTGAGTTTATTGAAACAAAAGAAAACCATCAATCCTAACCGACTGGTGGTTTTTTTGATTAATTCATTTTATGTAAACAAAAAGCTATGTTTTGAAAAAATGCAGCTATTGAAAAATAATAAATCACTTCTCCTAATTATCCTTTTAAGGTAAAATTAACCAATATAAGGAGGTTCATTCATTATGGGTGAATTATTATCATTAGCATTAGATTTTTTATTCGTTGCATCAATGTCATTACATAATAGTACAAAACATACGGATAAACACCTTGATATGTTAAAAGAATACGATTGGTTTACTACTTTGTATTACAACCCCAAATATACTAGGCTTTTTAATCAAAACAAACAAATTCGTGGCTATATAGGACAACGCTTGTCAATTAATAGGATGATTAAGAAAAAGAAAGCAAGTGAAATACTTATTATTACAAGCAAAAAAACAAATCGTGTGATTGTGTATTCATATCTCTTTTCACCAACATTTCTTATGACTTTGACTGTGTTCCTGAGCAACAATTTATCCAAACACAGTCTAGTAATATTATTGTCACTAGCTTTTTTTATTATCTTTTATCTCTGATTTTGTAGTATTAATTTTTTCCTCTATTTTGCTTTAAGTTTAAATTCACATTTATTAACTTTTCTATGAGTAACATGTAAAATTATGAATATAACAAAGTGGTATTTCCATTTAAATTTCTTTACTCTTTAACTTCAACCTCTACAATATCTTCAAATTTTATTTTTATAATATATCCCTTTTCTTTCTCCAACTCTAAATGAATCAAATTAGTTATTGGGTCTAATCTATGTAATAATCCTGTATACTCCCAATCGAAGCCGTCTTCCCAAACAGTAAACTTTACGGGTGAACTAAACTCCATAGCATTGTGTATTTTGTTTTCAAACTCCTCTATTTGGTATTCATCTAATATTGGTTTTACTTGCCGATAATAATCTTTATTTAAATCTTTTAGTAATTTAACGTGCTCAGGCAAAAACATAGCTGATTTCCATTTAATATTTCCGCGATCTTTAAGTGACATAGGAACAACTCCATTCATTCTATAAGTTATATTATAGAACATTTGTTCCGATTTATGATAAAAAAGATACATCCAATGATTGGATGCTTTAACGTTGTTACTAAATTTTTATCCAACCTCTCGCTCCCTTCAACCCTTTGTACGCTTTCATTAATTGGGAGTTATCCTCTAGATAGTCTTCTCCCTTTTCAATTATCATAGCGTGGAATATATCATAATTCCCAGTAAGATATACTTCAGCACCATCAATATACCCTTCGACTTGTAAGAATTCAACAGCATCATTAAGCGCATTAGGTTCAATCCCTAAATCCACATGTTTAAAGGCGTAATTTCCGTTGTCTAATTCCTTTAAAATAGCCAAACGTGGTGTCCATGCTTTGAATAGTTTGGTAACAGGGTACCAATAAACAAAGCTGATAATCCAAGTTCGAATATCTTTTGTCTCCCCATTTCGAAATTAATAAGCCGACCTTTTGGACGACTTTGGATTTGTTTCTTAGTTATTTTTCAAGATACCCACAGTTTCTTCCTATTAAAAGGACTACTAGGGAATTCATTATCAATGATTGTAACTAATATATTTGACAAGGTTCATGTAATCCTACCTATTTAATCACAGATAAAAAATAAAATCTAACTGTGTAACTAAACAATTTTATATATTTTCCCTATTCTTAGGTTTTTCTGTAGTACTATCTGTAAATCGATAAGGCATAGTAACAGTCAACATTAAAACTTTTAGATTTCACCGTTTTCAAGCCTACTAAAATACTCAATTTTACTTATTAGCCCTTTTCCATTACAAGTAAGACAGTCAGTATATATATCATAGGCACCTGTTCCGTCACAGACATGACATTGAAAGTGTGTGTCAGGTATTTCTTTTTGTTTGATTGAAAAAAAATTTACAATAGTTTCTGAAAATTTCATCTCAATAAACTCCTTTTTCACAATCATACAACTAAAAATCAGGAAATTACCTAGGATTCCAAAAATTTACGAAATTCACGTATATTCATTACAAAATTTACATAGATTCCAAAAAACTTTCGATTTTATTAATTAAAAATGAGTGGTAATTTACATAATTTCGTTAACATGAAGTTTCTTTAAGATGCGTAACAACAAAGTGCCAACATTTATGGTTGACTCAACGTATCTTGCTTAACATTTTAGTTTTTTTATGTAAAAACCGACTTCCTGTGCTAGGGATATCTCTTTTCTCACCTAGATAAAATACTAACGATTATCATTTATATTTTTCATTTTCTAAAATAATCACTTTTTCCTCACTTGAGAATTTCCCTATTTGTTTGGTGTTTTCAACCAACCGAAAAATATTATCACAGCATTGTTTGGCACCTATAATTAATAATGGTACACCAATAAAATCAATTTTTAATTGTCTTGATAAAAAACCCCCAATTGACATCACAAGCGGCACAGTTGGTGATGTATTAGAGAATATTATTTTTTCATGAAATTGATGTTTGTTTTGCAGTATTAAGCTTAAGTTTTTTAATGCTGGAACAACAATTTTGGATGATCGCCGTCCTAGAGTATATACCGAGTCTCCATTTTCATCTATCCCATGAAAAATAATTTTCCCTGAATCATCTTTTGTTAATTTATTGAAGTAATTAACATTTAATATTTCTTCTTTAGTTAGTTTTCGTTCTGATTGGATAATTTCTTTTAAATGATAGGCAGCTGCTAGAGCCGTGGTATGTGTCCCACCATAGTCATTATAGATATAAATCATGATATCATCCTTTATATTTTTATCTATGGCTATTATGGTCATTATGGTCATTTATTCTAGTTCCAATTCAGGGGATTATCTTTTAGCTAGTATTACACAGTTGATTCCTTCTGTTCATCGAATCATTTTAAACTTAACTTATAACATGATCAGTTACTGTACCAGTACTACCTATAGGTAACCCTTTGTTTTAACCATTCGGGATGTAGTGATCCCCATGGAATAAAGTGCAGTTTTTCCTTGAGAAAAACTTGTTCAAAGAACGCTTGGTCTATATTCTTCAAGTAAAATCAGTTCCCGAATTTGTAGTAGATACTATAAATACATCCCAATTAACGACACCTTTTACTCCTCTTTTACTTCCTTATATTTTTTAACTTTTAAGATAAAATTAAACATAATTAACATGTTATGATATTATCTGCAAATAATAATGATAAGAATATAAAAAGGGGATTATAAAATGAAAATAGTTTTTAAAAAACTTTTATAACACTTTTGGGATGCCTCATACTCTTAAATATGTCCGGTATTACTACTAGCGCTGCCAACACAGTCCCAACAAAAACGACTACTATAGACCGGGTATTTGAATATTTAGGCCTGAAATATGAAAATGCTATACAAAACTTTGATTATGGTGATAAAAATGAAGTTTTTATTACTCAGAGAGTTAAATCGGCTACAGTGCTTTCACGCTGCATTATAAAAGGTGAAAAATGTGAAGTAGAAGATTATGTAATACTTGGAGACTATGGACACGGAGAGTCTTTAGAAGTGATAAAAGAGAATGGAAAAACTTTATTATGGGTAGGGAATACCGTAAATAGTGGTGATAGCAATAAATGGTCTACTGATATATCACTTATTGAGTATAAAGTTAACCTTGCAAAACCAACGGGCGCAGAAATAGTAAATGTAAAAACGATAACAAATCTAGAAGAAGTCACATCAAAAATAAGTGGTAGTGCCTATAGAAGTGCTGTTGCAATAGCAGATGGAAAAGATCGTATTTGTTTTAGAATTCAAATTGGAACTTCAGCATCTAATACCTACTACGCCGTATATAAACTAAGTGACGTAACAAAGGCATTAAAGGCTTCATCAGATAATAAAATGTCCATAAAAGATCTAAGCTCATTGCAGTTGACAAATTTCACAGGACTCACAAGACCCAATAATTCCTTTCAAGGATTTGATATCACTGGAATAGGTTCTGGTAACAAATTCCTTTATCTGTATGGCGGTGCAGCAGGTGATACACCTACACTCTATAAATATTCTTATACTAACGGTGGTAATGCCGAGCATATCAACACCATAAAAATAACAGGAAGTTATGTTGGCAATCTTGAAGCAGAAGGAATTAAAGTTGAAAATAATCCAAATAATTCAAGTGTAGAGACTGTATTTTTAAGTTTAAATCCCGGATTAGATTCTTCTGGAAACCAAAAACCGATTCGATTATATACTCTGTTTGAATAGATAGAGAAAAAAAGCCCCTCTCGATTTAGAGATGGGCTTCTAACGTGGTGTGATTCTGGGAGCTATACAATAATTCACCCATAAAATTATTGCATATTCATGCACACAATTTTATGTCATGCAAACAACTTAGCAAATGTATTTTCACCAGCGATACCATCTGCTGGTAATCCGTTAGCTTTTTGAAATACTTTTACCGCTGATTTTGTGCCATTTCCAAATATACCATCTACCCCATTTGGATTGTACCCTTCAGAATAAAGTACAGCTTGTAAGATATATGTGATATTCCCATTCGCCCCTTCTCTAATAGTGGGTGAAGCTGCCTTTGTATTAGGACCCCATTTCCCATCGACCTTAAGCTTTGCTCTATATTGTTTATTTAGCTCCCTTTGGAACCCCTTTATCAGCGCCGTCTTAGTGTTAGGTCCATAAAAACCATCCACAACGATTCTTGTATTATACCTACTGTTTAATGTTTTTTGGATTTGTTTTACAATCTGATTACCAGTAGGCACTTTTGATACCAAATTGGGTTTTTTGCCTGCTTGTAATTGTGAATAGGATAATCCACCCGTCATCTCCAAATGAGGATAGTCTTTAAACGAAGCCCAATCTCCACCCCATTTAAAACCCAAATCTTTACCAATAGCAGCTACACGTTTCCACTTTGAATCAACTGTCCATATTGCATTCTTCCCATCATCACTTACTATGATATAATCAATGGCTAGTCCATAGTTGTGATAAGATTGACCTGGCTGAGCATTTGTCACTTTTGGTTTCGATAGATCACTATAATTTTTCCCTTTATAACTATATCCTAGGCGACCTTGACCATATAACTTTGCTTGCTCCTCCATAGAACGGTAGCCCGCACTGATTTGAACAAAAATACCTTCTTTATAGGCGCGTTTAATCATTTCTAATGCTGATTCTTTCACCACTGGATGTATACCACTGCCCATATTCTTTTCGGATCTGGTTAATAACGTTTGTAATTTTGCCGTCATTTTATTCACCTCATATTATTTTTATGTTATTTAATCACAAATGCTTGTACACCTAACTGCTCTTTGCATAAAAAAAAGCCCCCCCTTATTAAGAGGCGACTCGTATTTTGTTACTTATTATTTTTTAAATACCGTACAGTTTGTTCCCACTGTTTATTAAAAGGTAGTATATATCATAAAAAAAGAAGTTATTAACCTAGCCCAAATGTGAAAGCCAAGTTGTTGCAATCAGTTCACAAAAACATATAATAATTTTGCCATCCAATCCTTTCCATCATATAATAGAAGTAATACAGCTGAAGGAGGAATACAATTGAGCGGAGATAGAGATCCAATAGATGTAACTCTGGCTTCTCATTTAAACATGCGACTCACTCGTTTAGCCGAAGAAAGGAATATCCAACTGGAAAGGTTGTTGGATAAGTCTGTCGAATTATTACTTGAATATATGGAAGATAACGAATTAATTAATGACCATGTTAAGTTAAACAATGTTGAAGCAATCAATAAAAATAAAGAGATTATCTTACAAAGCAGACAAATTTTAAAGAAAGAATAGTTCCATGTAAAAAACACTTAGCCAGTAAGGTTTAGTGCTGTTTCTATTATTACACACATCACTTTTATCAAATTTTCACTTTCCATGACATTAAGTCATAATATGACTATTTGGAGCCTGGTAGTTAAAGACTAATCAATATGTTTATTACTTATATTTTAAAAATATCCCCACAGTTCCTCCATACATCCAGCATATAACTCCTGTTCAATCCTTTTCTTGCCCTATATATCATATTATTCCCATTTAGATTTTTAGCATATAAAAGGGCAGTCTCTAGGACTGCCCCCAAAAAATATTACTATTAAACGGTATACACGCACTATCATCAGGCTTCTTATTACGTATTTGCTTCTAGACTGTAAAAAACCTTCTAAAACGGTTGCTTCTTACTTTTAAGTGATTAATAAAAACGATGCCTGTTCTTACATTTACAACGCTTTTTAGGAACCCAAACTGTACTTGGATCATTATTCTCAAAGCATTTTTCTATAAAACAATTCATCCTAACACCCTCCTTAATATTGTATATGCATAGACAAAAAGAAGGTGTGGACAAGTACAGAAAAGCACTCATAAATAATTTGGTTTTAAAGACTTATTGAAACATTCAACCCTTTTTCTTGGTTTTAACTGACTTTCGAATTCTTCTGCATCGTGTTTAGGATTTTTCTTGAACTTGACTTCTATTTCTGAGATTCTTTGGACATGGTATTACATACCCGTACCCTTAACACAATCACTCTTGACTGCAAACTTCTGTACAATATCCTTAATCTTCGTATTATCAAAAGTGACATTCTTGTAGCTGTTTCCATACGCAGTAGCTAATTCCTCGACCCTAATACAAAGAGGCAATTTCACTTTGCCGCTCTCCCTGCCAAAGGCTTGGACCTTCTGAACCAGCTTTTGCGCAAATTCCTTACTGTAAGGGATGAACTTTGTACCACTTGCTACTTTATCAGCGACCTTCGCAGCATCTGCCACACCGCCAATTACAAGGGCTATCATCAGCCCGTTCTGGCGCTGTTCTTCGGTTAGATGGTTTCCAAACATGTCTATACCTGTGACCGCTTCGCCTAGTCCGTTGGCTGCGGTGAGCACGTACAGGCCGTATTCGGTTTTCTGGAGGAGGCTACAGCCTTTTGTCGTTTTATAGACAGCGAGTGCATGATTCCCCGCGTTGAGTCCTTTGGCCGTTTTGTAGATGGCGCTGCCGCCTTTGATGGCCCGGCCCCAGCCGACTACAGGGATAAATCCAGCGGCGGCCATAGCTCCGGCGGCGATTCGTTCGGCTTAGGACAACTTGCGGCCCGTTACTGGTTCGACTCCGGTTGATGCCCTGATTGAATGATAATATCCCGTGAATTCCCATGTAAAGGTATTTATCGTATCCCAGGCCTTTTCATACCATGGGCGGTTTTCGAGTTCTTCCCATTTCGCGTTCGATTTCCTTGGCTTCCGCTTGTTGCTTTTTGAAGGTCTGATAGTCTTTCATCTGACCGGCGACTTCATCCTTCACTTGATAGACGTCACTATTCTTAAAGGCCGATTGGTTAAAAGTCATCGGCGAAACGTTGCCATCCTGTTTCGTGGCATCAAGCAAGGCACGGAAAAGGCCAACAGCCACGTTTTCCTGCCCGACGGAGACATCATATTCCTCCACCAATTGCCGGTCGACATTTTCGACCTTTGTCATGGTGTCATCCAGTCTTTGTCCGGCCAGCGTGATTTTTTCATTAAAGTCTTTTTGGTCGAACATATGAAGAGGAAGGATATCGTCAATGCTGTTCAGGAACCTTTGAAGATCACTCGCTTGTTCATCGACAAGCGACTTCGCTTGATTAATGCCATTCGAAACTTCGCCATCTAAAAAGGGAACCTCGACCACCGTATCTCCGGAAAGGTCCGCTTCTTCCAGACTGGCAGGAATACCTTCCAAAAAACTGATCTGGGTAGTGAATAATTCGATCCAGGCGTCCGCCACATCGATTTGTGCTTCATAGAAGCTTTTGATGGCCGCGGACCCGGCGCCTTGAAACTCGTGATCCAGGCTGACGATACCCTGAAATTCCTTTTTTAGGGCAACGACTTCCTTCTTTAGTTCTTCATATTGCTTGGCACGCGACTTGGTTGCGGCCGTCAATGTCTTGGCTTCATATATTTTCATCGCGGCTGATACCCATTTGAAGACGAATGGGTGATGGCATCGTCCTGTTCTTTCAATAGATCAATGTTCGCCTGGGTATCTTCCACATTTTTTTGAACGATTTTGATATATCGCTCAAATACTTTTTCGAGGTTTGCTTCACGGTCGATCCACTTTGAGGTAAATTCAAGCTTATTTTTCCCAAGCTCGTCGGCCGGCAGATTTCCAAGCGTTACTGTACCAAGAGCAGTCTTTACCTGATTAACTTGCTTTGTTACTGCAGGATGATTCAGTTTGATTGTCGCCATTAAATCAACCGCCTTTTTAAATCTGATATTTTACTTTCCAGTTGCCCAAGTGCCTCCTCACCTTTGTCTAAAAGGTGATCGGCTTCTTGGGCTATATTTCCAGCTATATTCATAAGAGTTTTCTCGGCATTTAGCTTTGTAATCATCGCTTCAATTTTCCATTGATAGTCGTCATAGTCGTCATGGATGATGCTATACATCAAATTATAAGCATCACCACGGGCTTCCTGGAAATCACCTGAGCGGCTTCCTGTCCAACTACTACCCATCTCCGGATTTTTAATATTTCTAATCTCGTTAAGACACATACTTTGTTCTTTTATAATACCGTCTTTCGCATTCACTAAACGTTCAATTTTTTCGTCTAAACTAGCTATTTTACTGGAGATAGCAGAGTGCATGTTACTCAATATGTCTGCATATACCATAAAGACTCACCTCAAAAATAGTATATTTCTATTATAACTGTCATTTTTTTCATATTTTCTATTATAAGGATTAAAGTCTGAGAGTTAAATAGGGAATAATATGCTATTTTGTCTGTAAACAGAGAAAATTGACATAATTATAATTAAGTACAACAAATTCTTTATACCCTGTTTTTTACCAAAATTAAACAACAAAAAAACACTTCATCTACTAAGGAATGGAAAGATGGACCCTCTACTGAAACACAAAATTATCTTAGAATATGATGTCTTAAATTTATTATCAGACATATTGAAAAGCTAGGTAAACTATGAACAAACAAGGAGATATTCATTCAAATAGAACTCATGGTTTCCTAAATTCAGTTAAATTCACCAGAATCATATCTGTTTATCAAATTTTCACGAACAAATTCTCTGCAAGTAGAAGATAAATGTGATCTTTGAGGGTGAATCAAATCTCCAAAAGGCATATTCTGGACAAATTTGATTTCACCTTCAAATTCCCTTTCAGCATCAGCATCAAAACCTACTATTTTCACAAAGTAAGTTTTGTGACCAGTTTTCATAAAATCAATTATTGTTAACATGTGATTATCTTCTTTTTGCATACTTTTTCCTCCACCAGATAAATCAAATAGCCTTTACGTATTGTTAAAAATCTAACTTATAATAATAATCCAATATACCTGTTGTTACTAGAACATAATTAGGCTCGTAATCACTAATTTAGCTCTTTGTTATTTTAAACAACTTATAAATAAAAAAGCCAATCAATACAATCAAGGCTAAAATTGTTACTTTCATTTTCTACTTGATCTTTATCTTTTCTATGTATCGAATGTTGTATAGCCACCGGCTAGACTTCATATATTAACTATACCTTTATTTAGCTGCCATTGCATCCTTGCTTAAGTTTTACGGATAAGGTCTTCTTCTTTTCCGAATTACTCCATTTTCATTCATACCATGCATTTAATTCTTCTTTAAATGTTTCCTAGTTTTGCCCTAAAAAAGATCAACCATTGTGCTGAGCTAAAAATAACTGAAAAACAAAAAACACACTCGATATTAATGAGTGTCTTAGCTTAATCGTTAAACTATTGCATTCATTTCAACTATCCTTCCTTCTCAATCAGACTAGCTATATTTTCTATGACATCTATGTAAAATGATGCAGAATAAACCTAATAACTTATCCCTTCTATATAAAATTATAACCTCGCTATAATTTAGGGATTGGAGGTGTTATTCATGAAAGAATTCATCCAGATATTAGCGGAAATCGTAAACAACATTCATGATTTTATACTATTATTTGTAAGCGACACTCTAAATTCAAATGCAACGGACAAAGATCTACATTTTTGGATAATGGGGATTATAGGAATTATTATATTTTTGTTTGTGTTATTTTTATCTAATTTAATATCCCGGATGCGTTTTGGGATTACCATTCTTTCTTTCCTATATACCTTTACTGTCATGGTTGTCTTAGTATTTGCAATTGAAATACAACAAGCTCTAACTAGTAGAGGAAATATGGAATTTCAAGATGCTGCAGTAGGCCTCTGGGGCTTCATCGTATTTTTCTTAGTTTTTGCTGCAATTTCCTCACTGTATTTATTGATAAAAAAATTCTTCAAACAATCAAAAAAAAGGTAACAAGAGATCACCTTGCTCTTAACATTACTTACGCTAGTTTATCGGAATTTAGCTTTGGAGTTATATAAGAGGTTATAATGAGAACTTTCTCTGTAGCATATCTTAGAATGGAAAAAGGGAGTAGTTACAGAGAAGCTGGCATTATGTGGAGTAATAGATTTTACAATCTTAGAATTTCAGATTTACTTTGATTCATTTTCATTAAATAAATCAATGCTAAACAGATTGAAAGAATCGTCGTCATTTAAACTTTCCTGATTATGTCCAGATATTTCAGAGCTATTTTCCTTACGACGGCGGTTTACTTCTCTTAATTCCGCTTCTAGAAATTCTGCTTGACCGTGTGAAAGCTTAATCGTTATTTCATTATTATTCTCATCTGCCGCTTTCAAAAGAACATAACTGTCAGCTGCATTGCGTAAAGTAACATTGCTAAGTGTTAAGTTCATGTTTTCGAGTTCATATCTTGCCTTCATATCGTAAAAAGAACCTCCATCGGAAAACCATTTAAAATTATATATATTAAATATACTCTACTTCAAGATATCTAAATATACAAATACTTTGTTTACTATTTTCCGATGCAAAAAAAGGTCTTGGACCTGTATATGGAGAATCCCTTTGTATTAACGAGTCTTTCTATAAATGGAGTTATAGTCTACAACTAAAAAAATCACCGCATACCTCTCAAAGTGTGCGATGATTTTTTTGTTCATATTATTCTCCCTTTAGCATTCTCTGTGCCACTTAGGCCAGTTGGCTGGCATAAGATTTGATATCCATCATGGTTGTTGAAATCTCTTCTGTGACGGCTGACTGGTTTTCAGTTTCTGCGTTAATAGAAATAATAGTAGAACTAGAAAGACTGTAAGGGTTTTGTTCCAGAGGAATCGTCATCACCTCAAGTTTTAATACTCCTATATTAAAACAAAAAAGACTGTAGGAAAAAGTGTTTATTTCTAATTGTTAAAACAAAGTTGATTGGAACGGAAGGTGCGAGACTCCTGCGGGAAAAGCGTGTCCAAGGGAGACCCCACAGGCGCAAAGGCGCCGAGGAGGCTCCCTGACCGCCCGCGGAAAGCGAGTTCCCTACGTTCCAATCAACGTTCGAATTTTTACAACCCCTCAAAAAAACTGTAGACAAACTCGATTTTCATCGAGTTTGTCTACAGTCTGAATGGAACCTTTCACTTTAGGAAAGGTTCCATTTTTTACTGCTGGGTTTGGCCCAAAATGGGAATATTTGAAAATCTCATGATTGGTTTGCTTCCCCATAACCATAGTATTCTACTGCATCTTCTAGTAATATGGGCTCTAATAATAGAATCGTAATCCTGCATTTTCAACAGTGATTGGCGTTTATCATTCAATTACATGCTGAAGTCCTATCTTAACTAAGCTTCTCCATTATTCCTTCATTTCCACCAAGTATCGTACACGTTAATGGCTTCATTCCGTTTATGTTCGGTTTTTGTATACCAGCCTTCGATGATTTCGGCCGCTTCCGTTCTTATCTCCTTACCTTCAAGGTAATCATCGATTTCATCATAACTCACTCCTAAAGCCACTTCATCAGGAATCAGAGGTTTGTCATCTTCTAGATCTGCAGTTGGAATTTTCGTATATAGACGCTCAGGTGCTCCGACGAATTTCAGAATTTCTTTTCCTTGCCTTTTATTCAAACGATATAACGGGATGATATCCGCTGCCCCGTCACCATGTTTTGTAAAGAAACCGGTGATTGCTTCCGCTGCATGGTCTGTACCAAGCACGACACCTTTATATAGTCCGGCTAAATCGTATTGCACCTTCATCCGCTCACGTGCTTTGACATTTCCTCTTAAGAAATGGGATAGTTTTTCACCCGTAGCGTCTTCCACAGCCTTTACCGATGCATCCACTGCTTCCTTAATATTAACTGTTACCGTTTGACTTGGCTTAATGAATTTCAAAGCCAATTGTCTGTCATCTTCATCAGCCTGTACACCGTATGGAAGGCTCACAGCAACAAATTTATATTCTTTGCTGTTCGTTTCATGATTCAATTCATTGACAGCAGTTTGTGCAATATAGCCGCCTAGCGTTGAATCTTGACCTCCAGAAATACCCAGTACAAAGCTTTTTAGAAAAGCGTTTTTCTTCATATAATCTTTTAGAAGATCGACACTTTTTCTGAATTCAGCTTCAGGATTAATCTTTGGTTGGACAAGTAATTTTTTTACGATTTCATTTTGTAATGGACGCATTGGCATAGCCCCTCTTTCCTTATAAAATAGACTCGTTATTTCGTAAACATTCTCTCAACATTGGCTTTTACTTCATCTATATTTCTCATTTTATTATCCCAACAGTCCTGGCTTAAGTCGACCGGATATTCTTCAGGATTGAGTGCACGTAAGTACTCTGGCCATAATACTTGAAGATTTTTTTCCGTAAAGGTCTTGATTTCATCAATGGATGGTAATTCATAGATTAAACTTCCGTCCATAAAAATATCCTCATGCAGGTCCACCGCATCGAAATCAGTGACAAATTTACTTAGGAAAGTATGGACAGGATGGAACATTTTTAATTTTTCCTGTTCCTGAGGCTTTTCATATTCCATAGCCAAGTAGTCGCCTTCTGCATGGTGGTTGACTTTATTAATGATTCTGTATACTCGTTTTAGGCCAGGTGTCGTTACCTTTTCAGGGTTAGAAGAAATTTTGATGGTATCTCTCATATTCCCATTTTCGTCCTCAATTGAAACCATCTTATAAACGGCACCTAATGCAGGCTGGTCATAAGCCGTAATTAATTTGGTCCCGATTCCCCAAATATCGATTCTTGCTCCTTGTTGCTTCAGGTTGATAATCGTATATTCATCCAAATCATTTGAAGCGACAATCTTCGCATCATGGAAACCTGCAGCATCTAGCATACGGCGTGCTTCTTTTGAAAGATAAGCCAAATCGCCGCTATCAAGACGGACGCCAATGAAATTAATTTTATCGCCCAGTTCTTTGGCGACACGGATTGCATTCGGGATGCCGGAACGTAGCGTATCATAAGTATCCACCAAAAATACACAATCTTTATGAGAGCTTGCATATTTATGAAATGCCGTATATTCGTCTTTATAGGCCTGAATCATGGAATGAGCATGTGTCCCTGAAACCGGAATACCGAACAGCTTACCTGCACGGACATTGCTTGTAGAGTCAAAGCCTGCAATGTAGGCAGCGCGTGCTCCCCATATTGCGGCATCCATTTCTTGTGCTCGTCTTGAGCCGAATTCAAGTGCAGATTCATCGCCAATTACTTGTTTGATACGCGAAGCCTTTGTCGCAACGAGTGTGTGATAGTTCACAATGTTCAACAGCGCTGTTTCTATGAGTTGCGCTTCACCAAGAGGTGCCTCTACACGTAAAATCGGTTCGTTGCCAAAAACAAGCTCGCCCTCTTTCATGCAACGAATCGTTCCAGTAAAACGGACGTTCTGCAAATAATCCAAAAATTCATCATCGTAATGTAATTCCGATTTTAAATAGTTGATATCACTTTCTGAAAAGCAAAAGTTCTGTAGGTAATGAACAATTTTCTCTAGTCCTGCAAAAATTGCATATCCGCTGTTAAATGGAAGCTTTCTGAAAAAAACCTCGAATACGGCCTTTCGGTTATGTGTTTTGTCTTGCCAATAAGTTTGAGCCATATTGATTTGGTAAAGATCTGTGTGTAGTGCGTAACTGTCGTCGTTGTACTTTTTTTCCATGGATAGTTCCTCCCAAAAGAGAAGCGGCCGCCTCTCTTCTATTCTGTTGCGTGAATAGATATTAAAGAATGGTTGCTCCAAGTGATCCTTTAAAATGTGTAAGTGCCCATTCGTGACCCGCACTATTGAATGAGGCCACTGCATTTTCGTAAACAAAGATATTATAGCCTAAATTGTAAGCTTCAATTGCAGTATGTAATATGCAGATATCGGTACAAACACCGACTAAATATACGTCGGTAATGCCCCGTTCCCTAAGTCTGATATCAAGGTCCGTTCCTGCAAAAGCCGAATAACGTGTTTTATCTATATAATAAACATTCTTTAGATTTTTATTTGTTTCATATTCCTCTTTTAACGTACCATAAAGGTCTCTACCCATTGTACCGCTAATATTATGTAGTGGAAACAATTTCGTTTCAGGATGTAAGCGGTTTCCTTCTTCATGAAGATCAATCGCAAATACCGTGTATTCCCCTTGCTTGATAAATTCCTTAGTTATACCGACCAGTGTATCTTCGATTTCCTGTCCAGGCTTTCCACATGTCAATGCACCGCAGTCTGCCACGAAGTCATATGTATAATCAATATTGATTAAAGCCTTTTTACCCATTTCACTCATTCCTCCTAATAATAAATAGAGTCCATGACAATCTCTGCATTAAATCGGTAAAGTTGTGAAGGCCGAAATGAATTACGTTTAGTTTTCTTCTGTAAGCCCTTTTCATCCAATACTTTCTCCAAGAACGGGAGCTTTGGGGCTTTTGCAAAAAAAAGTGAATCTGCACTGATTTTCGCATCATCCCTAACTGTTAGTAAAACACGTTGGAGTTCTGAAAGTGTAAATTCTTCTGGTAAAAACTTTTGAGCTATCGTTGTTTGCACCATTTCTTTTTTCATTAAATTTATCGCTTCATTAATAATTGTATAATGATCAAAAGCAAGTTCTAATTTTAAAGCTTCCTGTATCGTGAACAATTCCACCTCAGCTGCATCGTCATTCGCTTTTCTTTGATGAAGAAATTCTTCCTGAACAATTGCATAAAAAGCATTAGAGATAATCCACCCTCTCTGATCACGTCCCGGATGGTCATATACACCAAAATGCTTCACATGAAATCCTGTCACACCTGTTTCTTCTTTTAATTCTCGTTTGGCTGCCTCATAGGCTGTCTCGCCAGCATTCACAAAGCCACCGGGTAAAGCCCATTTATCACCTTCAACATTCGGGCTTCCTTCCCTATCTTTTGTAGCACGTTTGATTAATAATAGCTTTAATAACATTTCAGGCGGGGCTTTCTCGGCCGTCTTCTTGGTGGTAATCGTAAAGATCGCAATATCTGCTGTGTATCCATCTGGAGTAATATATTTCTTTTTTTCCTGCTGAACCATGGCAACTCTCACTTTCTTTTACTAAGACTGAAAACGTAGTAATTAGTAAATCATTAATTACTAATTATAGTACTCTTCCTTGATTAATATTGCAACACTTAACTTAGTAAAATTTTCATATTATTAGAAAAATCATTCATCATATTCTTCCGTACTGCAAAATAAACAGCCCGGTCAACATGACCGGGCTGTTTATTATATTTATTATACGGGATATACTCCGTGTTTACGCTCAGTAAATGTCATTTGCTTGCTACTATATGCTTCAAACCGAGCGCTCAATTCATCACGCAGGTCATTTGGCTGGATAATAGCATCAACAATCATCTCTGAGGCTAAGCGGTAAATATCAATATCTTCATTATACTCATTTCGCTTCTGCTCAATGAAAGCAGGTCGTTCTACTGCATCCATTGCACTGATTTTGTTAGCATAGACTGCGTTAACCGCTGCTTCCGCACCCATAACAGCAATCAAAGCAGTTGGTAAGGCGAGAACGCAATCCGGTTCAAAAGCAGGACCTGCCATCGCGTATAATCCGGCACCATAAGCCTTACGAACAACGACAGAAATTTTGGGAACCGTGGCTTCGCTCATTGCAGATATCATTTTCGCACCATGGCGAATAATGCCTGCCTGTTCGACCTTAGTTCCAATCATAAATCCTGGAATATCCGCTAGGAACAAAAGTGGGATATGGAAAGCGTCACATAAATTGATGAACTTGGCGGCCTTATCAGCAGAATCATGGAACAGAACCCCCCCTTTGACACGCGGCTGGTTGGCTATAATTCCAATCGTATGGCCATTTAACCTTGCAAGACCAGTAATCAATTCAGGGGCAAATAATTTTTTGATTTCGCAAAATGAATTACGGTCTATAATCCTGTCGATGAGGTCATACATATTAAATGCAGCATTTTGATTTTTTGGAATCAGCTCTTCCAGCGTTTTTTCAAATTCAGCAGGTAGCTCAGGTTTGGTAGCTTTCGGCTTTTGTTGATAATTTCCTGGAAAATAGCTTAAGTATCGGCGAGCAAAGGCAATGGATTCTTCTTCTGATTTAACGAGTACATCACCACATCCTGAAACGGAACAATGCATTTTCGCTCCACCCATTTCCTCTTCGGTCACTTTTTCGCCAATGACCATTTCGGCCATCCTCGGTGAACCTAAATACATGGATGCATTTCCATCAACCATAACAACAATATCGCAAAAAGCAGGGATATATGCCCCACCTGCTGCGGAAGGACCGAACAATAGACAGATTTGAGGCACTTTTCCAGATAGCTTCACTTGGTTGTAAAAGATCCGGCCTGCCCCACGGCGTCCAGGAAACATTTCGACTTGATCCGTTATGCGGGCACCAGCTGAATCAACTAAATATAGTAGTGGCAATTGTAACTTATCAGCGGTTTCCTGAATGCGGATGATTTTCTCGACAGTCCTCGCTCCCCAAGAACCTGCTTTTACAGTCGAATCATTGGCCATGACACAGACCCTCTGTCCGTTGATTTTGCCGATGCCTGTAACGACACCATCTGCAGGCAGCCCATCACTCGCACAATTTGCGAAGAAGGCGTCCTCGATTTCAACTCCTTCGTCAAATAGAAGCTGTAGCCGATCACGTACGAAAAGCTTCCCTTTTTCAGCATTTTTTTGATGATATTTTTCTAAGCCGCCTTTTTTTATCGTTTCTACCGTTTCTGTAAGTTTATCCGTCGTTACCATCTATGTTCCTCCTTCAATTGAAATCAATTACCCGTAAATACCGGTTTGCGTTTTTCCTTGAATGCTGACAGCCCCTCCAGTCGGTCACGGGTTTGCAGTGTTGTCTGATAGCAGTCCTTCTCGATTTGCAATCCAGTTTTCAAGTCTGTATCTGCCCCTTGATTCATGGCAGCTTTTGCCGCTCTTAGTGCTAAAGGGGCATTGACAGCAATTTCTCCAGCCAGTTTTTTCGCTTCCTCTAGTAGATGTTGAGGCGGGTACATATGGCTGATGATTTGCATGGCATGTGCCGTTTTAGCGTCCAGTCTCCTTGCCGTATAAATCAGTTCTTTCGCTGTCGCCATTCCGACAATCCGCGGCAACCGCTGAGTACCTCCACCGCCTGGAATTATTCCAAGCGCAGTTTCAGTCAGTCCCATCTTTGCCGTTTCAGATGCTATGCGAATGTCACAGGCAAGAGCCAGCTCAAGTCCTCCGCCAAAAGCGGAGCCATTAATTGCAGCAATGACTGGAACTGGAAGATTTTCAACCGCTGTAATCGTGTCACCAATTAGCTTTAATGTCTCCCTGACTTTCTCGTCATTCATCCCTGCTCGTTCCTTTAGATCTGCACCAGCACAAAATGCCTTTTCTCCAGCTCCTGTTATTATGACTGTCCGCAGATTAGACTGTAATTTCAATTCATTTAGTCCTTCGTATAAGCAATGAAGTAGTTCTGTGGATAACGCATTGGCAGCATCCGGCCGATTTAAGGTCACAATGGCAATTCCCTGTTCCTCATGACTAATCTCTACTATCGATGTCATAGTTTCACCTCATGTTTTTTTATTGCGCGTTATAGACAGCCATCTGATGGCTAGGCAATGGTTTTTCCAAGAAGCTTTGCATCATAGACGCTGCACCTATAAGTTTCCCTTGATCGATTCCCGTGTGAATCCCCATATTATGTAGCATATGAATCAGGTCATCCGTAGCTACATTCCCGCTCGCACCTGGTGCATATGGGCATCCCCCTAAACCACCGAGCGCGGAGTCGAAAGTTTTAATCCCATAATCTAGTGATTTGAGGACATTAGCGAGAGCCATGCCTCTTGTATCATGAAAATGGAGAGCAATTCGGTCTATATCGTATCTTTTTACAGCCTGTTCAAGGAATAAGGCTACCTGTCTAGGAGATGCGACACCGATGGTATCTCCTAATGATAGCTCGTTGATTCCGTATTCAAACAGCTGATCACAAACCTTGAAAACCTGTTCGATTGAAACCTCGCCTTCATAAGGACACCCGAATACAGTTGAAACATAGCCTCGAACTGATTTCCTGCTTCTTGCTGCTGAATCGATAACTTCCTTTAATACAGGAAAGGTATCTGAAATCGTTTTATTTATATTCTTTAGATTATGGGTCTCACTTGATGACATGAAAACTGAAATTTCATCAATATCCGCTTCTAGGGCCGACTCCAATCCTCTTTGATTCGGAACAAGAGCCGCATAGGTGATATCTGGATTCCTATTGATACCCTTGGCTACCTCCACAGCATCACTCAATTGAGGAATCCATTTTGGATGTACAAAAGAAGTGGCTTCAATATAGGAAAGACCAGTATCAGAAAGCTGATTGATCCAGTCTATTTTTCTTTGCGTCGGTATAATGACCTTTTCATTTTGAAGCCCATCACGCGGACCCACTTCTTTAATGGTTACTTTTTCAGGCCAATTCATTTTACCCCTCCGTCTCTTTATTCAATGACGGCCAAAACGTCGCCCTCATTTACGAAATCCCCTTCATTAACTTTAAGTTCCTTAACAGTACCCGCTTCCTCAGCAGCAATGGGGATTTCCATTTTCATGGATTCTAAGATTATGATATCCTGTCCATCGGTAACACTTTGACCTTCACCCGCTACGATTTTCCATACGCTTCCTGCCATACTTGCTTTTAATTCTGCCATATCATATTCCTCCAAATAATTTTAGTTTTTAGTAACGGATCGGTTTTCCCTCCCGATCCCCGACAAACAGTTTATACAGTAATTTTTTTAATATATTTATCAATAAAGTCCGTTGTTGTATCGCCTTTAGAAAAAGCTTCATGGACGATTATTTCCTTAAGTAGAGGAAGGTTCGTTTTAATTCCATCTATTTTATAGGTGTTCAATGCTTCTCTTAATCTATCGATGGCTTCATTCCTCGAACCACCGCTTACTACCAATTTGGCGATCATAGGATCGTAAAAA
Source organism: Peribacillus sp. TH16 (assembly GCF_016651095.1). Classification (NCBI taxonomy): domain Bacteria; kingdom Bacillati; phylum Bacillota; class Bacilli; order Caryophanales; family Bacillaceae; genus Peribacillus; species Peribacillus sp. TH16. Next base: position 151,454 of record NZ_JAEKEM010000002.1, read on the forward strand.
TGTGAAACGACCGATGTGTTCTGAACGGCCAGTTCATGACGAATTCCTTCACCTTCAGGAAGTTTCAAACCGCTAATTTTCCCCGGTGCAGGATAAAAGGTTTTGGGATCTTCCGCATAAATGCGCACTTCAATAGAATGCCCCTCCCTTTTCACCTCTTCTTGTGTAAAGTCGAGTTTGTTGCCTGAAGCAATTTTAATTTGCTGTTCAACAAGATCAAGTCCTGTGATTTCCTCAGTGACCGGATGCTCGACCTGAAGGCGTGTATTCATTTCTAGAAAATAGAAGTTTTTATCGGCATCAACTAAGAATTCAAGGGTACCCGCATTACAATACCCGATAGCCTTCACCGCTTTTACAGCGGCTATCCCCATCTGCTTTCTTGTTTCTTCATCAAGAAATGAAGAAGGGGCTTCTTCTACGACCTTCTGGTGGCGCCTTTGAATGGAACATTCTCGTTCCCATAAGTAAACAGCATTTCCAAATCCATCTGCTAATACTTGAATTTCGATATGACGGGGTTTTTCAATCAATTTTTCAATGAACATGTCTCCATTACCGAAAAATAATTGAGCACGTTTTTGATTCCCTTCGAATGCTTTTAACAGTTCATCGGCATTTGCAACTGCCTGCATACCGATACCACCGCCGCCGGCTGACGCTTTCAGCATAACTGGATACCCTATCTTTTCGGCAACTGCCGCTGCTTCAGCGCTATCAATTAATGGCCGTGAGAATCCTGGCACTAATGGAAGCCCTGCTTGCTCCATCTTTTTTCGCGCTTCAACTTTATTGCCCATCTGCTGGATAACTTCAGGTTTGGGTCCAATGAAAATCAATCCAGCATCTTCACATGAGCGAGCGAAATCTGCATTTTCACTTAGAAATCCGTATCCTGGATGGATGGCATCTACACCGGTTTCTTTAGCTATTTCTAAAATCTTCTTGACGTTTAAATAGCTTTCCTGAACTCTGGACCCTCCCAATAAATAGGCCTCATCCGCATATTCTACAAATGGTGCTTCCGAATCTGCCTCGGAATAGACAGCGACCGTACTAATTCCCAAATTCTTGCACGTACGGATTACACGTGATGCAATTTCTCCTCTGTTTGCGATAAGAATTTTTCGAATCATTCGATATCCCCCTTATTTGGTACGTTCCGTTAATAGTTCAAGAGTTTGCTCCCGAAGCTTATACTTTTGAATTTTCCCAGATGCAGTCATTGGATATCCATCAGTAAATTGAATGTATCGAGGAATTTTGTGAAAAGATATTTTCCCTTTGCAATACTCTCTCAATTCTTCCTCCGTCAAGGTTTCTCCTGCTTTCAAAATGACCCATGCCGCTACCTCTTCCCCATACTTCTGATCGGGAACACCAAGGATTTGGACATCGACTATAGCAGGATGCTGATAGAGAAATTCTTCTATCTCGCGCGGGTATATATTTTCCCCACCGCGTATAATCATATCTTTCAGTCGGCCAGTAATCTTGCAATAACCGTTTTCGTCCATCACCGCTAAATCTCCTGTGTGGAGCCAGCCCTCCGAATCAATCGCTTGCTCCGTCGCTTCCGGATTATTATAATACCCCTTCATGACATGGTATCCTCTTGAACAGAGTTCTCCTTGTCTGCCCCGCTTGACTTCTTCTCCGCTATTAGGATCAATGATCTTCACTTCCACATTCGGAAGAGCCTTTCCCACTGAGGATACACGAAGTTCAATTGGATCATCGGTACGGGTCATCGTAATTCCTGGGGACGATTCCGTTTGGCCATAGGTAATCGTGATTTCAGAGATTCCCATCTTATCCACTACGTTTTTCATAACTTCTATCGGACAAGTGGAGCCAGCCATTATTCCAGTCCGTAATGAACGTAAATCATACTGATCGAAGTCATCGAGATTCAATTCAGCAATGAACATAGTCGGCACCCCGTGAAGCCCCGTACATTTTTCAGCTTCCACTGTCTGAAGCACAGTACGTGGATTGAATTCTACGATTGGCACCATTGTGGCTCCAACAGTAACAGAGGCCATTGTACCAAGGGAACAGCCGAAACAATGAAACAGTGGGACGGGGATACAAAGCCGATCATTCTTTGTAAGCTTCATACAAGCTGCAATATTTAGCCCATTGTTGACTAAATTCGAATGTGTCAGCATGACCCCTTTTGGAAATCCAGTCGTCCCTGAAGTGTATTGCATATTAATGACATCCTCAGGAGCAAGGTCCTTCATTCGGATGTCCAGCATCTCCTCCGAAACCGATTCGCTTCCGCTTATGACGTCTTCCCACGAAAACGTACCAGGATAACGCGTTTCACCTAAGATAATGATATTCTTTAATTTTGGTAGTTTTTCAGATTGTAACTTTCCTGGTTTAGCCGTTTTCAATTCAGGAACTATCTCATAAAGCGTATCTATATAAGAATGATCCTTAAATTGTTCCATCAGGATTATCGTCGTTGCATCCGATTGATGAAGCAGATATTCGAGTTCACTTGTGCGGTAATTTGTATTGACCGTAACCAGCACACCGCCCATTTTTGCAGTTGAAAATTGGGAAATCAGCCATTCCGGTTTATTAGACGCCCATATGGCGATATGTTCCCCTTTTTCAATCTCAAGTGACATGAAACCGCGGGCCGCCTTCCGGCAAACTTTTTCAAATTCACTGTACGTATAACGAAGACCTAGTTCGTGATAAACTACCGCTTCATTATTACCGTATTCTTCAGCTGTCTTTTCAAGCAGTTTTCCGATAGTAACATCTAGCAAATCAGACATCAAACTCCTCCCAATAAGTAAAAGTAAGTATGTACGCTTCTTGCTGTATAGAAAAAATCTGCCTTTCACCAAAATGAACAGAAGCATTTTGGTTCATTTGCGTTCTAAAAAGATTAACAGCCCAATTGTCTGGCGATTACGATTCTTTGAATTTCTGATGTCCCTTCCCCAATTTCTAGTAATTTAGCATCTCTTAAATAGCGTTCCACCTCATATTCCCGCATATATCCAGACCCGCCATGGATTTGAATGGCTTGATTGCTCGTTCGGAACGCAGTCTCACTTGCAAAAAGCTTAGCGAACGCCGCTTCTTTCGCAAAAGGTTTTTTATTGTCTTTTAACCACGCTGCCTTATATACCATATTTCTTGCTAATTCAATCTCCATCGCCATATCAGCAAGTTTGAATTGGATTGCTTGAAAATTTGAAATAGATTTACCGAATTGAACTCGCTCTTTTGAAAAAGCTAAAGCCTTATCAAAGGCTGCTTGCGCAATACCGACCGCCAACGCGGCAATTGAAATCCTTCCACCGTCTAAAGTGAATAAAAACTGTTTGAATCCTTTTTCTGAATCCCCCAATAAGTTCTTCTTTGGCACTCGAACATTATCAAGAATGATTTCACATGTATTTGAAGCTCGAACTCCCATTTTTTCATAATTACTATTAATTGTTATTCCCGGTGTATCCGTTGGGACGATGAATGCAGAGATGATGTTCTTGCCTCGACTGTCTTTTCCCGATACAGCCGTTACGGTGACAGTTCTGGAATAACTTGCATTAGTTATCCATGTTTTCTCGCCATTTATCACATATTCATCACCTTCTAATACTGCGGTCGTTCTTGTACCGCCCGCATCAGAGCCCGCATTCGGCTCGGTCAACCCGAAAGCTGCCAATGTTTCACCGGTCGTGATTGGAATAAGGTATTTTTGTTTCTGTTCCTCGGTACCGAAATAATAAATCGGGCTTGCTCCAAGTGAAACAGCTGCTGCATAGCTTAAACCAGTGCCTCCACAGGCCTTGCCAATCTCCTCAACAGCAATAGCATAGGAAATCGTGTCTCCGCCTGAACCACCATACTCTTCAGGGAATGGAATCCCCAGTAGCCCCAGCTTCCCCATTTTTTTGAATACATCCTCTGCAAACATGGACTTTGCATCCAGTTCTATCGCAATTGGTTTTATTTCTTTTTCAGCGAAATCTCTTACCATATCCTTAATCATCTGCTGTTCTTTTGTAAGTGAGAAATCCATTTCTTTATTCCCCTTTCTAATGAGACCGACTAGTTGGTCTGTGAAATGCAAGCGTTTTTATTGTTAATCCACAACCATCTGATTTTTTAGTAAATATGGCTGGGTTATTGCGTCTTTTTTTTGTTTATCTGTTAATAATGCCTGTAATATTAAATCGACGTAAATTTCTCCAATTTCCTCGATTGTTTTTCCCCCGTCCCTTTTGTACCATTTATAGGACCAGTTCACCATGCCTAAAATAGACATTCCGGTGATTTCAACCGGCAGTTCGCTGCGGAATTCACCCTTGTCTATTCCTTCTTGAATTACGGAAAATATGATTTCTTTATACATTTGACGCTTCTTTTTGATTGCTTCTACATAAGGTGGTTTTAAGTATATGCTTTCTTGATAGAAAACTGAGATGTGTGGTTTATAGAGGTCAAAAACTTTAACAAATGATTGAATAATCTTTTGCATTTTTTCTGTTGGGTGGGTACTTGCTGAAATGGCTTCCTGTGCTTTCGTTAAAACATATGAAATAAAGTAATCATGAATGACAAATAAGAGTTCGTCTTTAGAAGAAAAATGGTGATAAAAACCACCTTTGCTTGTTCCGCATTCCTTTACAATTTCGTTAACGGAGACGCCATGAAAACCATGCTGTTCAAAGAGTGTCAGCGATGTTTCGATTATTTTTTCTTTTAACTCCGTAAGACAGCACCTCCTGTTGTATCCGCTTACATTTTATCCAGTAATATTAAGATAAATAGTATGATTATACATAAACTGGATTTATTTAGATTTTACCAAATATTTTATATTTGTCAATTTTTAATTACAAACTAAAAACAGCTCTCATACTTAAGAGCTGTCTCCTATTTTATTCAAGCCAATAATGCCTTGGTGATACATAGCAAACATGATTTTTGAATTCTGGATAAGTTGAGTGGAATTAACTCCTTTGGTGTTTCAAGATCCCACTCCGCCTCAAGCCTTGTGCCTGACTACTCTTTCTTCTTTACCTTGATTGGTTTAACCCGGGCCTTTACAAGTTTCCACCCATCGTTGTAGGTCCATACTGATTTAATTTCCATCAACGGATCACGCTCGTCGGCCCCTTTCACATATTGAACCCCCACAAGGCCCTTTCCTTTTCCAAAAACGGTCTTGAGGTTCAATGACGAGTAGGGATCAACCAAAAGCTCGGTCGGTTCATTCAACTTTCCATCTTGATAAATACCTAATTCTTCATAATCTTGTTTTCTTGAACTGACATCTATCACCACAGGCTTTTGCCCTTCAATAATGATTTCAGCTTTGTAGCCGTCAAGAAATTGAGCCATTACAGGAACAGATGGCGGAACCTCTAATTCCTGAACTTTACCATCTTTGAACGTGAAGGCATAACTATTTAGCAAGCGATCAGTACCTTCAATCAAAACCGTGACTAAAACATCCTGAACCCCATCTTTATTCAAGTCAGCAAGTTTGAGTTCGGGATTATACCCTGCTTTTAGAAGTACGCTAATTGTACGGCGGTTGCTTTCAACATTCAGCTCTATTTTTTTAAGAAACTTGCTTCCTTTCTCATACGGCAATCCTTGAACCTGGATGATATCTATTTTTTGGTCACCTGTGACATCTCTTTTTGTCGAAATATAGGTCCCATCAACTTGAAAATTTTTATCATGTGCTTCAACTGCTTGATAACTTAAAAAGAGTGAGACGACTAAAACCGCATATTTTAGCAAATCTAACTTTTTCATAGTGATAACCTCGCTTTTAGAAGATATACTAATTCGTCATTTGTCGCCGTTTGAATTTTCGACGTTGATCTTTCATAAAGATGGACCAGAAATAATAGAAACCTGGAACTAAAATCGCAAAGCCTACAATATATGTGGCAAACACTGCCCGGAATGACGTCGGGTCGGTAAAACCTGAGAGGATTGTTACATTCGGATAAATGATATATGGCAAATGAGCAATCCCATAAACATAGCTGCCGACCAAATACTGAATGATAATCGCTATGACAGCGAGTCGTGGCATTCCTTTAACCTCCCGTTTAGAAAAATAAGGAAGATATAGAGCCACTCCGCTAATGATAAAAAAGACTAACGAAACGAGTAATAATGAAGAGTTTTTCATCATTCCCTCGTAGAGCCAATTCGCTTCACTTTTTAATGTAATCATTACCATTATAGCCATGACTAACATAAGCGGCCCCGTTATCATCGCGTCCCGCCGGTATATTTTGTATGCTTTCATTTCATCAGCCTGTTTTGAGTAATCAGATAGAAGTAACGATGATAAAAACAGCGTGCTCAAAATTCCGAACCCCATAAAGGCATACTCATTTGGACTTGTGAAAAGTTTGAAAAGATTCAGTTCTTCATTTCCTCGCATTCCTTCAACAAACCCAAGATGGGTGATCGGCAATACACTGATTAATAGCCCGGGAATGATTAATCCTGTTAACCCTGATATATACGTTAATGCTTTTTCATACTTGTCTACACTATGCGAGAAAACTAAGAACGCACTTCTAATACATAGAAGTACTAAAATTAAACTTGCGGGAACAATTAATGCTACCCCAATGGTAAAAACTGCCCCCGGAAACAAACTATAGATGGCAATGACAAGGCCAACTACGAAGGTATTAGTCACTTCCCATGTAGGAGATAAATAGCTGTTTGCTATCTTTGTAGCATTCGTTTCTTCCTTTTTAATGTAAGTCATTGCCCAGAAACCAGCTCCAAAGTCCATCGAGGCCATAATTGCATAAAGAAAAATAAAACCCCACACTAGCGTTATTGCAAGAAGTGCATCACTCATTGGCTTTCCCTCCTTTTATGAATTAGAATCGAACAGCCTCTCATCTTTCTGTTCGGCTATATATATATCATCCATCACAGAATGACGTTTGAAATAATACAAAAGTGTAAACACGACGGATACGCATAAAATGATATATACAATAATGAACATCGTGAATAAAAACCCTAGATTTTCATATGAAGTTACTGAATCCGCAGTGGAAAGCATCCTGTATATCGTCCACGGCTGTCTGCCTGTACAAGCAAAAATCCAACCGCATTCTATCGAAATCACCGATAACGGGCCTGCAGCAACAAACAGCCATAGAACCCATCTGGGATAAGTATCCTTCTTCAACCACTTATTCCAGACTAAAGCGAACAAGGCTAAAGCGATTAAGCCTGAACCAATAATGACCATAGCATTGAATAAGATATGGACATAAAGCGGTGGCCAATACTCTTCTGGAAAATCGTTCAAACCGGTAACGACTGTATCAAAACTATTGCCTGATAAGAAGCTTAATAGCCATGGAAATTCAATCCCATACTTCACTTCCTGAGCTTCCCTGTCGGTATAGCCGAATAAAGTAAGTCCTGCATGGTCCTTTGTTTCAAACAAGCCTTCTGCGGCCGCCAATTTTTCCGGCTGTTCCCTATATAAATGCTGGGTCGTCGCGTGACCGTTAAGTGCCGTCAAAAAAGAGAAGACCAATCCTAATACAATGCTGAGCTTTAATGCTTTTTGGTGAAAATTAAATTCAGTAGTACCAAATTTATTCTTCAACATCTTATAGGCTGCAACTGCTGCTACGACAAAAGCACCTGTCGTATAAGCTGTCAGTGCAGTATGTCCTGCTGTTACTAAGAAACTTGGGTTAAAAAAAGCCGCCCAAGGATCAACATCGACAATTTCCCCATTTTCAAACCGAAACCCAGCCGGTGTCCCCTCAAAAGCATGTACATTAGAAATCAAGACAGCTGATGCCATTGCTCCAAAAGCAACAAAGAATAAACTCACGACACGAGCCCATGGCTTGATTTTTTCAGCAGCATACACGTAGATGGACATGAACAACGCTTCAATCATAAATGCATAAATCTCAATCTGGAACGGAAGCGCCATAACTCGCCCAATCACTTCCATGAATCCAGGCCATAAAAGTGACAGTTGTACACCCGCAATCGTACCAGTCGGAATCCCAACCCCAAGCAACACCCCTAATGTTTTAGTCCATCGTTTCGCCATGACAACATACTGTAAATCTTTTGTCCTTTGATACATCAATTCTGCCGCCAACATCATCATCGGCAACCCGACGCCAATCGTTGCAAATATGATATGTACAGCCATATTCGTCCCGAACATCGCACGGGCCATTTGTATATGATCCATACTGTCTTCCTTTCTAACCTTTGTCTCCTGATAGTATCTCCGCATAAAAGGAAAATATTTAATAAAATTCCACATACTATGTTTTCTGAGTTTTTGTCGGAATTTAGTAGCCTGTTTACCGTCTTTTGAGTATTAGAATATATTTATTCTGTCGAGGTTATTCTTGGGATATATTATTTCCAGTTGATCGCTTCTTAACCTAGCTTAGATTGCATGTACGAACGGCGATTTTATTATAGCTGTGCAAATAATAAATATTTCCTTCTCAATAAAAATACACACATACCCTACAATATAGTAGTCTATGTGTGTATTTGCGGTTGGCATTGACATTTTTAGGAGGAATTTTCACAAACATCAGATTAAAAGCACGGGTACTAGCCTATATATATGTATTTTAAATGTCAGGATCCTAAATACCCTTTGAACCTTCTTATCAATCAATTCCTGTGAATAATAAATCATCCTGTAACTGAATTAACATTTTTTCATTCCTTACATTTTTATTTATTGTCTTTGCACCTCGTAGGTTATAAGTTTAATCTTCTATATGAAAGTTAAGGATAATCTACATTTAAAAACGTAGCCACATCTTTGCTTTTTTGTTTTCTCTGTTTCCGCATACTTGCTCGATCTAATGCCGTTTCATGTAATTTTTTTTCTTCTTCTGTCTCCGGAATAACTTGTGGAACACGTGTTGGACGTTTATGTTCATCAAGTGCAACAAATGTTAATAGAGCAGTCGCTGCAATTCTACGTACACTGCTTTTTAAATCTTCAGCAATAATTTTCACAAATACCTCCATTGAAGATGTACCTGTCCATGCCACATAAGATATAAAACATACTGAATCTGTTGTACGAATGGGATGTAAAAAGTCAACTGAATCTGTTGAAGCAGTTACACATTCTCTTCGGCTATGACGTGCTGCAGAAATCGATGCTACTTGATCTACGTCACTCATTAACCTGCCGCCAAATAATGTATTATGATTGTTCACATCATTTGGGAATATACGACTTGTTCTTATCACCCTTGATTCTCTGCAATATTTTGCTTCTATAAACCCGTCCTCCTAAACATGGGACCTAAAATCACCTATGTAAACTTTTAGTATATGGTTATATTATGATACAATTTTGAGCTTTTTATCCTTTAAACACTATCGGCCTACGTAGCCTAGTGTTCCGAGAATGCGCAGCTTACTTTTTAATATCATTCACCAATTTACTTTATAGGTGTGGCTAGTTTTGAAGTGCTAGCCAGCCCGCTACCCACCTTTCATAATAATCATCTGGAGACTGCAGCAGATTCGCTTGAACAGCTGCTTGTCCGATAATGACACCACCAACTACATCATCCTGCATAACCATTAGAGATTTTAGATTTTCCAGCTTTTGATCCAATTTAATATGCAAGGTTTTGCTTCTCATGGTGAACTCCTTTGGTTAATCGAGTTAAAACTAGTTTCCTCTTTTTCCAGTTTTATATACGAAAGCGTGCAATCATTTAGACCCTAGTTTTAAGGCGTTTACAATAACATCAATTTTCAAGACAACATTCCCCTTCTTCCTTTGAAGGATGCCCATGATACCAAATGTCAGATTGTATTTTAGTTATTGTTTTCTTAAGAAAAAATCTCTTAAAATGAACAACGATAAAAGACACATTCTTAACTCTTAATTTTGAATCGATATATCTTACACAGTTTTCTATCATGCTGAAAATCAATCTTGACTACACCTCAAAACATTCACCCATCCTTTCGTCGATTAATAATCCTTCTTTAGAATAAAATGATTTCCGAATGACACACTTTACGCATAGGGCCTAGTGGCTCTATTCGGCTTTGTGGCAAGTAATGTACCATTTACGAAACAAGTTACAATTATATTCTAATAAGGTTAATATGGGATGTAATTGGAATAATAGGATAATAAGCTTAAGTTTAGAGGTGGAAATGTTGTTTAACCGCAGAAATTCCCAAAAAAACTTAAATCAAAAAGACGATTTTAATAAGGTTTCCGATATACGAAGCCTATTTAATTCCCTTTCGTCATCAAATGATTTTATAAACCATCAAGGCAACTTAAAAGGAATTGGCTATTGGGTATCTTTTTATCGCTCTTTAATTGACGGGCAAGAACTACATGAGAGCGTACTATCTGTAATACCAACTTTAGAAACGATTAGTTTGGAACAAATTAAAGAAAATATCCCCATAGAGAATACTCTAATCACTAGCACTAGGAAGGTAATTGAAGAAAGGATAATGAGAGGCGAAATTGCCATTCGTTTAGATACCAACCTCGATGAGTGTTTGTTGATAAATATTGCCTCCAAACAAGGAAGACAAATTGGTAAACCCGAGCTTGAATTTGGAATCATTAGTCCTCAAGAAGCTTTTGTCGAAGATATTGATATCAATCTGAATCTAGTGAGAAAAAGACTGCCTATCCCAGAGTTACAAGTAAATGAATTAACTGTAGGATCCTTATCTAAAACAAAAGTAGCTGTTATATATATAGAAGGAATTGTTGAACAGGAAAATGTCGATACCGTTATACAACGAATCAATGAAATAGAGTTCGATGACATTTTGGATGGATCCAATCTAGCGCAAATGCTTTATGATGATTCAAATACTCTATTCCCACTTTTCTTACATACGGAAAGACCCGATCGGATTGCAAGTGCTTTGTCTGAAGGTAAGGTAGCCATGGTGATAGATAGGTCTTCTTCTGCACTAATTGCTCCAACCATTTTATTGGAGTATTTTATTACCATGGAAGATTATAATATGCCCTGGGTTCCAGCTTCCGCTTTCCGATTATTAAGAATATTCGCGGTCATTTTTTCTATATTCGCTACACCTCTTTATGTAGCCGTGCTGACCTTTCATTATGAACTGATTCCTAAAGACCTTTTGGAGACGATTGTTGCTTCAAGGAATTTGATACCTTTCCCTCCTTTAATTGAAGCTTTATTCTTAGAGATTTCAATTGAACTGTTAAGGGAAGCCGCTGCCAGGTTACCAACAAAGGTAGGTCAGACATTAGGTATCGTCGGCGGTATTGTTATCGGTCAGGCTGCTGTTGTGGCTGGACTTACCAGTAATATTTTATTAATCATTGTCGCCTTATCGGCACTAGCATCATTTGTAACGCCAATTTATAAAATGGGAAATGCTATTCGATTACTTAGATTCCCCTTTCTACTAGGGGCACAAATCTGGGGTTTGCTTGGGATAACCCTTGCTTCCGTGTTTTTAATGACACATCTTATTAAGTTGACTTCAATGGGACATCCTTACCTAGAACCAATATACCCGTTTCGCATTAAAGATTGGAAAGACAGCTTTGTTCGGCTTCCTTTTAATTTTTTCCAGTCACGACCTGTAAATTTACGAACAGAGAATGTGACAAGACAACCACAAAAGCAAAAAACATCAAAAAAAAGAAAGAATGATTTTAATGAGTGATAAAAAATGAGGGTGCTGTATGAACCAAGCTGGTGTAAATGATAAATATAAAGTATCACCATTCTATGTGTTTTTTTTAGTACATTCCATGCAAACAGGCATAGGTGTGTTGAGTTTCCAAAGAGTTTTAGCGAAGTCGGCGGGGACGGACGGCTGGATCTCCATAATTCTAGCAGGGCTAATTGTTCATATTATGATTTGGATCATCTATAAAATATTCAGTATCGTTCCAGGGGATATCATTTCCGCCAATACACAGGCATTAGGGAAATGGCTTGGGAATTTTTTCAGTCTGTTATTCATCATTTACTTTTTGATTCTTGGGATGACAGTAATAATTAGCTATATAAATGTCGTACATGTTTGGATGTTTGAAGAAGTACCTTCCTGGGCATTTGCTCTAGTGTTTCTAATTCTGATTTATTACATAAATTCTGGGGGGTTCCGAACTGTTACCGGCGTTACCTTTTTAAGCGTATTGTTGACATACTGGCTTCTATTTGACCTCATCTATGCTATGAAATATGCTGAATTTACGAATTTGCTTCCTATTTTTGACCACAGCATTTTAGATATACTTAAAGGAGTAAAAGATAATTCATTAACCATGATTGGATTTGAAATGATTCTGATGTTTTATCCGTTTATCAAAGATGCTAAAACTTCACAAAAATATGCCCATGGAGGTGCCTTAACAACTACGTTACTGACCGTGTTCATTTATTTAGTTTCACTGGTCTTTTATTCACAAAAACAGTTAGTCCTGACTATTTGGCCGACACTGACAATGACTAGCGTTGTCGAGTTGCCCTTTATTCAACGTTTCGAATATATTGAGATCTCTTGGTGGGCCTTAGTTATCATACCCAATATGACCATTTCATTATGGGCTGCCAGCAGGGGATTTAAACGCTTATTTAATGTTCAGCAAAAGTATCCATTATGGGGTATGAGTATTATTATTCTGCTTATCAATATTTTTGTTTTTGATATGGATTCCCTTTATATTTTGAATAAAATTATCAATCCATATGGCCTGTACTTCATTTGTTTATACTTGCCTCTTCTTTTGTTAATCATCTATACAAAGAAATTGAGGAAACGTTTATGAGAAAAGTACTTCCTGTTATCCTAATCTATTCACTTCTTTGCAGCTGTGCACAACAGAAAGTAGTCGACGAAGTGAATATGGCCCAGGCTATTGGCTACGATTTAACAAAGGATGATATGATCGAAGGAATGTTCGTCATCCCCATCTTTCAACAAGAAAAGATGGGGAAATATCAAATCTTAAGTGGAAAATCAACGACAACGAGTGATGTTCAAGCTATTGTATCAAAAAAGGCAAATAAGCCGGTGCTCCTTGGACAGACACGAATCGTTTTTTTTAGTGAGAAAATCGTTCAACAAATTGGAATGACAGAGCTAACCGATTATATCTACCGTGAACCCCAACTTGGGAACAGGGTTATTTTGGCAATTGTCGAAGGAAAGGTTAAAGATGTCATTTATACAAAATCTCCTAATAGCAATGTGAATATTGGCATTTTTTTAGCCGATTTAATTACTCAACAAAAAGAATCTGGTAACGGACCGGATACTAATCTCCATATTTTTTTAAAGGACGCTCTAGCAGATGGCGGAGATGCGTTTCTTCCGTTATTAAAAAAACGTAATAACGATATTATGGTTTCTGGAGTAGCATTGATACACGAAAATAAAATAGTGAGTAAAGTGAAAACCCAAAATATGTTTGTATTTAAGACTTTAGTTCAATCCCATAAACGAGGAATTTATAAATTCAGTTTAAAAGATAAGAAAAAAAGCGAAATTGTGGTAGAGAGTATCCGAAGTGGTTCAAGTTATAATGTTTCAAACTCAGGGAGTGACCCCTCGATCACGATTAAAATCAAAATTGAAGGTCAAGTAAAGGAATCCATGAGAAGTGAAAACCTAACAAATAGAAAAATGATTAAAAAAATTGAAATGGCAATGAAACAGGATTTAACTAGGGAAGCTAACAAACTTATTAATGATTTTCAGAAAAAAAACATTGATCCGATTGGCTTAAAGGAGAAATATCATGCCAAAAATAAAAGAATGACATATGAAGAATGGAAAAAGATTTATCCTAATATGACGATAAAAGTAGAAACTGAAGTTCACATTCTTCAAACTGGCGTTTCGGAATAAGGTCAATTAATAGATGAAGTAAATGGCATCTAATTACAACCTCTTTATTCCTTCAAAGGAGTTGATAAAGGTAATACTTTTATGACCCGATAGGGCTAAATTAATATTTCACAAAAGGTAAAAGAACAGAGTGAAAATTTCACTCTGTTCTAAAAATAGAGATATCACCCTCTGAAAAATGAGGATCTTCATGGAACGAAAAAACCATAGTTCAAATTGACTTTTTTACTTACCCCTTTATTTCTAAAGACGAGCTTACAGTAAAGTCAGCCTCTGTATTGCGTTTCACTTGATCAAGTGTAACGCCGTTCTGCAATTCGATCAATTCCATACCTGCTTCTGAAAATTGAAAAACAGCCAAGTCAGTAATCAGGCAATGGATGACATTCTCTCCCGTCAATGGCAGTGTACAGCTCTTTTTCACTTTTGATTCCCCATGCTTGTTCACATGATCCATAATGACAACGATTCGTTTTGCCCCTTGGACGAGGTCCATCGCCCCACCCATTCCTTTTACCATCTTCCCAGGGATCATCCAGTTAGCTAAATCCCCTTTTTCGGAAACTTCCATTCCACCTAAAATGGCAAGATCGATATGTCCGCCGCGAATCATCGCGAACGACTCAGCACTATCAAAAAAGGAAGCCCCGGCTTTTGCCGTTACTGTTTCCTTTCCTGCATTAATCAGATCCGGATCCACTTCATCTTTATTTGGATAAGGCCCAATTCCAAGTAAGCCATTTTCTGATTGAAGCATGACATTGAGGTCACCAGGAATCATGTTAGCAATCAAGGTCGGCATGCCGATTCCTAAATTCACACACATACCATCTTGGATTTCTTTTACGGCCCGTTCTAATATTTGTTGTCTTGACATTCGAAAACTCCCCCTTTTTATACGTTAGTGGTTGTAAGTTTTTCAATTCGTTTTTGATAATGGTTTCCTACAAAGATTTTTTGTACATAAACCCCAGGAGTATGAATTTCATCTGGATCAAGCTCTCCAATATTAACAAGCTCCTCCACTTCGGCAATCGTGATTTTCCCCGCGGTGGCTACAACTGGGTTAAAGTTTCTTGCCGTTTTTCTATAAATGAGATTACCAAACGGATCTGACTTCCATGCTTTGATAAAGGCGAAGTCCCCGACTAGCCCTTTTTCCATAATGTATGTGCGACCATCAAATTCCTTATGTTCTTTACCTTCAGCCACTTCTGTCCCAACTCCAGTAGCTGTATAAAAAGCAGGAATACCTGCTCCACCCGCTCTTAGACGCTCAGCAAGCGTCCCCTGAGGAACTAGCTCAACCTCCAGTTCTCCATTTAAAAATTGTTGCTCAAACAGTTTATTTTCACCTACATAAGAAGCAATCATTTTTTTGATTTGCCTATTCTCCAACAATAGTCCGAGACCTGCATCATCGACTCCACAATTATTGCTGATAACAGTCAAATCTTTTACTCCTTTATCACGCAATGCATGAATTAGATTTTCTGGAATTCCACTTAATCCAAAACCGCCAACAACAATCGTTGCTCCATCCTCAATTTGTTGAATGGCACTATCCAAAGAAGACAATAATTTTCCCATTTTCTCCATCTCCATTTCTTAGTTTATTCTTTTAAATAAACAGTGATGCTGAAAAAGCAAGGATGAACACTGTAACCGTTTTCAAGATCGTAATAACAAATATGTCTTTATACGATTGCCGATGTGTCAATCCTGTAATCGCAAGTAATGTAATAACGGCACCGTTATGTGGAAGCGTATCCATCCCTCCGGATGCCATGGAAGCAATACGATGAAGCATTTCCGGGCTGAACCCAACAGTTTGTGCCACCTGCAAGTAATGACTTCCCATTACCTCTAATGCAATGGAAAGTCCACCAGAAGCAGATCCGGTAATTCCTGATAGCACATTGACAGCGACTGCTTCCGAAACGAGTGGATTGCTGCTTGCGTTGAACACCCAATTTTGAATCACAGAGAAACCCGGAAGCGTTTTCACAACATTTCCAAAACCAACCTCAGAAGCGGTATTGAAGATTGCTAGCAAAGATCCCATTGCAGCAGCTGTTAAACCACTTGCCAGTTTGACCTTTATGCGCCCAACATTCAGAAGCATCGCTGCTAGGATCCCGATTGTCAGTGCAACAATTAAAGACCAAGAAGAAGTTACGGAGCTTACATCAGCGATATTGAAGGTTTCCTTTAACATCGTGCCATCATACCAGTTCTTTACGGAAATAGCACTGCGACTGAAAGCGAAGTTGAACGCAACTACAAGCACAAGTGGTACGATGGACAGCCAAAAGTTAGGCAGGTTTTGCTGTTCGCCACTTTCGGGTTCATTAGTATGTCCTTCCCCGTAACCTTCACCTTTTGCTAACGCTTGTTTACGACGATGTTCTAACCAGATCATTCCACCTGTGAATACCATGATTGCGCCAATGATTCCGATTAATGGTGCCGCATACGTATCTGTTCCAAAATAATTCGTTGGAATGATGTTTTGAATCTGCGGTGTTCCAGGAAGCGCATCCATCGTATAAGTGAAAGCACCCAGTGCTATGGTTCCTGGCAATAACCGCTTTGGAATATCCGCCTCTTTATAAATCGCTGCAGCAAATGGATAAACTGCAAAGGCTACAACAAACAGTGAAACCCCACCATATGTCAGCGCTGAACAGGCTAGGACTACAGCAAGAATGGCCCGCTTTGAACCTAGTGATTTAACGATGGTCTTGGCAATAGATGCTGCTGCACCACTCATCTCCATTACTTTCCCAAATATAGCACCTAATAGAAATATTGGGAAGAATGATTTTACATAATTTGCTGCATATGTCATATATGTCTCTGTATAGCTCGGTAACAAATGACCACCAGATAAAATGACCGCCAATAATGTAACAAGCGGTGCTATAATAATGACCGGATAACCTCTATAAGCTAAAAAGATTAAAAGTCCAAGAGCCACAACAATGGCTAAAATTTGAATCACCAATACAATTCCCCCTTTTCTCTTCTCCCTATGCCCCCAAATTCACATTTTCAATCGGATTTTACAATTCGAGCCTGCCTTCCCCAAGTCAAGCTGAATGATTATACTACTACTTCCCCCAATTGATAATGCTTTCAACAAACTATGAAACTTTAAAATTGCTCCCTATCCATTTTCCCAATCGTAGCCCTTTGTAAAATGACAGATGGACCATTCAGTAAAATACATATGCAATATTCGTGCCAACATAATTAAAATTTAAAATCACTCATCTATTAAAGCATTTCAAATCATTTTCCTTCCCCTTTTTATTAACTGTAGAAGCTAAAATCCTCTAAAACTGTTCAGGTTTCTTTACACTCTATTTATAACCTCAAAAAAAGTGTAAGCCTTTTCATACACTTTTCAAATTACCTCTCGTTTAATGAACGGATTTCTTAACACATTCATAAAAAATCCAAACAAAGAAAACTCGCCGACTTACACAAGTGTCGTAGGTTCCTAATAAAGACCACTACGAAACATCTATATTAATCCTCTAAAAGAGGTTGTTCAAAAGTATAAAAAAGTACCCGTTGCAAATGCACAGGGTACTTTTCTACAATCATAATTCATAAACCATACTTATTCATCTTCTCATAAAGTGTCGTCCGACTCACTCCGAGCCGCTTTGCCGTTTCGGATTTATTACCTGAAGTCATTTCCAGACAAGAAAATATTGTAGCACGTTCGGTTTCTTCCATTACTTCGGCTAAAGTGCGGATTGGGGCTAGTTCTTTGTGACCCGTTATTTCTTCAGGAAGATGCTTGGAATCTATCATTTCCTCTTCATCAACAATATTCAACGCGCGTTCAATGATATTTTCCAGCTCACGAATATTACCCGGCCACTTATAGAAACGAAGTAGCCGTAAAGCTTGATCACTCATACCCTGTACACGCTTTTTCATAAGGTTTTGGTATTTTTCAACAAAATAATTCACCAGAATTTCAACGTCCTCTAATCGCTTCCTTAAGGACGGAACGTGAATTTGCATGACCTTTAACCGATAATACAAATCAAGCCTGAACTCACCTTTTGAAACCATTTCTTCTAGATTGCGGTTCGTTGCCGCGATTACCCGTACATCAATCTGAACACTGCCCGTAGAACCGACCCGTTCAATTTCTTTTTCTTGTAAAACACGAAGTAATTTCACCTGCATATGCAGTGGTAGCTCACCGATTTCATCAAGAAAAATTGTCCCGCCATCAGCTGCTTCGAACTTACCTGCCTTCCCGCCTTTTTTTGCACCGGTGAAAGAACCCTCTTCATAGCCAAAGAGCTCTGACTCTAGCAATTCTGCTGGGATAGCTGCACAGTTCACTTTAACGAATACACCCATGGCTCGTCTGCTTTCATTATGAATGGAATGGGCAAACAGCTCCTTACCTGTTCCGCTTTCACCCAGTATCAACACATTTGAGTCACTTTTAGCTGCAATTCTGGCTTGTACTTTTACTTCCATAAGAGCAGGACTTTTCCCCATAATATGATCAAACGTATAGGATGCTTTATTTCTCTCGCGAAAATCACCTTTATACTTTTTTAGCTCTATTTCCAATAAGTTTACCCGTTTGGAAAGAGCCGTAAATTGCCCGACATTTTTAAATAATATTTTCCCGACCGCCCCTACGATTTTACCTTGTTTCAGAATCGGGGAACGGGTCGCAATAATGTAATTATCTTTAATTTTTTGTAATTCAGCGACTTCCTGTTTGCCAGTTTTGGCTACTAAATGCATACGGGTATTTTCGATGATTTCCGTTACATGCTTCCCAATTGAGCTTTCCTGATCGACCCCAAGAAAATCAGCATATGCATGGCTCAACATTTGTACATACCCTTCCGTATCGACCATAACCAAACCATCATAGGCAAATTCAATAATATCTTTAAAAAGGATTTCTTCATGATTATCAATATTAAGAAAATCATTTTTATTGTTCGTAAATAACAGGAAATAAAATTGATACTCCTCATCAGCCACTTGAACAATCTCTTTTCTAACAATCACATTATTACCGTTCAAATAAATAGGCGTATTTACAGCTGACAATAGATTTTTTTAATAATCAACGTTGTTTGCTGATCAAATTGATCCTCTGAAAACCCCTCAGATAATACGCGATTGTATAGGACGATTTCTTTTTCGTTTTTCGTTACCAAAATCCCAAAAGGTAATTCTTCCAATATCGCTTTTACTAATTCTAATTGAACCGTTTTATTATCATTGGCCATACCTATTCTCCTTAATCCATCTGATGTTTACCCATTATATCATAGGAAAATAAGACCAAGTCACCTTTACCGTTCAACAATCAGCGCTGTACCCTGCCCGCCACCAATACATAAAGTAGCAAGGCCCGTTTTTGCACCTCTACGCTTCATTTCATACAATAATGTAACTAAAATCCGCGCACCAGAAGCACCTACAGGATGGCCAAGTGCTATCGCACCGCCATTAACATTCACTTTTTCTGGATCCAGTTCAAGGTCCTTCAGCACAGCGAGTGACTGTGCCGCAAAGGCTTCATTCACTTCCATTAAATCAATTTCATCAATTTTCAATCCCGCTTTTGCTAAAGCTTTTTTTGTCGCAGGTACTGGACCGTATCCCATGATTTTTGGATCAAGCGCAGCGTTAGCATATGACTTGATAGATGCTAAAATTTCCAGTCCCAGCTCGTCAGCTTTTTCTTTAGACATCAATACCAGCATCGCACCGCCATCATTGATTCCAGACGCATTTCCGGCCGTAACCGTTCCATTTTCCTTAAAAGCAGGTCGAAGTTTCGTTAGCTGGTCTATCG
Organism: Peribacillus sp. TH16; assembly: GCF_016651095.1. NCBI lineage: Bacteria > Bacillati > Bacillota > Bacilli > Caryophanales > Bacillaceae > Peribacillus > Peribacillus sp. TH16. The sequence continues at coordinate 171,237 of NZ_JAEKEM010000002.1, forward strand.
TTAGCCCATGGCGTGGATGTTCATCTTGGTCAACTAAGACCGTTTTTCCTCTGCGTTTATATTCAACAGGGACGATTTCATCTACAAATCGACCTTCAATTTGGGCCTTTTCAGCTTTCAACTGACTATGTAAAGCAAATTCATCCTGCTTTACACGACTGATTTCCCACTGTGCCGCAATATTCTCGGCGGTTACACCCATATGATACTGATTAAAAACATCCGTTAAGGCATCATAAGTCATTGAATCCACGACCTCGGCATTCCCCATCTTCTGTCCAAAACGGTAATTCGGAAGTAAATACGGGGCATTGCTCATGCTTTCAATACCCCCAGCAAGAATCACATCGGCATCACCAAGTGCTATGAATTGGGCCCCCATAATTACCGTACGGAGCCCCGACCCGCAAAGCTTATTGATGGCCATAGCTGGTGTTGTTTCCGGGACCCCTGCATGAATCGCAACCTGACGTGCCACATTTTGCCCTAACCCGGCCGATAGAATATTCCCAACCAATACCTCATCGATCATGTCAGCCGAAATATTGGCCCGCTTAATTGCTTCTTTAGCTGCTACCACTCCCAGTTCAACCGCTGAAACATTGGCAAGACTACCTCCAAGCGTACCAACTGGTGTTCTTGCTGCTCCTACAATCACTACTTCTCTCATAATACTTCCTCCTTCTCCATTTTTAATTTTCCTAGTTTAATAAAATTACGGTCCCTCTCATTGATTTTCTGAGAAACGGTAGATTCCTCATAAGTGAAAATCCCTTCACCTGACTTCGCCCCAAGCTTCCCCTTTTCCACTAAATCCCGAATAATGATCGGGGCTTGCTTACTTTGGTCCAACTCTGGTGCAACATTATCAAAAACGCGCTGCCATGTATCAAGTCCCCCAAAATCAGCAATCTCGATTGGCCCAGTAAACGCCCAGCGAAATCCAGGTCCCGCTGTAATGGCTGTATCAATATCCTCAGCAGTGGCTACGCCCTCTTTTAAGAGATAAAAGGCTTCCCGCATCAAGGCAGTCTGCAGACGATTGGCAATGAATCCTGCTATTTCTTTTTTTAAAAGAATCGGAGACTTGCCTATTTTACGAATTAAATCAAGTGTAGCCTCGACGACTTCCGGCTTTGTTACATTATGCTGAACAATTTCAACTAAAGGAACCAGATGCCCAGGATTAAAAAAATGCGCGATTATCATCCGGTCCGCAAACGAAGCAGTCTCCATCAATCGAGAAATCGGGAAGGTGGATGTATTTGAAGCAATAATTGCATCCTCTTTCACTATTTGCTCCAATTGTTGATAAAGGTCCAACTTCAATTCAATGACTTCCGGAATAGCCTCAATTATAAAGTCAGCATCCTTGACGGCCTCCTTCAAGTCAACCTTATATGTAATATTAGATAAAGCACCCTGCTTTTCCTGTTCAGTCATAGCACCTTCTTCAATGAGCAGGGATAGATTCTCAGATATTCGATCTTGAGCTTTCGATAGAAACTCTTCTTTAATATCGTTGATAGTGACGAAATACCCGCTAACTGCGAATGACTGAGCGATTCCACTCCCCATTACACCTGAACCGATAATTGCTATATTTTTGATCATCTCGTTTCTCCTTTCTTATCCATGATATTTCCTATATTTTACTCAACTTATATACATGCAATATCCATGCCAACACTAAGAGAAAATAAAAATCTTTTGTTATTTTAAAAATTATGATAGACTCTAAATCAATAACCATCCCCCCATATTTTTATTACCTTCCCTTGATATTTTAAATTTGCTTTCATATGAATATTCCCTATATATCAAACTAAACTTTTTGACAGATTTAGACCGTTACATTTTTTTTGGAGGAATGTAATATGGTTAAAGATAAAGTGGCGATCATTACGGGGTCTGCTAGAGGAATCGGTTTTGAAATTGGAAAGATCTTTGCTGAAAATGGAGCAAAGGTCGTTCTTTCAGACCTTAATCAAATTACAGTTGAAGATGCAGCTCTAGATTTAAGAAACAAAGGCTTGGAAGTCACCGGCTTTAAAGCAGACGTAACAAATGAAGAAGATATTATTCAACTAATCAAACAGACCAAAAGGAAATATGGCCGAATTGATATTTTCATTAATAACGCTGGACTTCAGCATGTTGCTCCGATTGAAGAGTTCCCAACTGAAAAATTCGAACAGATGATCAAAATTATGCTAACCGCTCCATTCATAGCAATTAAAAACGTTTTGCCCATTATGAAAGAACAAGGATTCGGCAGAATCATTAATATCTCTTCCATTAATGGACTGATTGGATTTGCTAATAAAGCAGCGTACAATAGTGCAAAACACGGTGTAATTGGATTGACGAAAGTCGCCGCCCTTGAAAGCGCATCTTCGGGAATAACAGTAAACGCCCTTTGCCCAGGATACGTGGACACACCTCTCGTACGCGGCCAACTGGAAGATCTAGCAAGAACAAGACAAGTGCCACTAGAAAGCGTTTTGGAAGAAGTTATCTATCCGCTCGTCCCACAAAACCGCTTACTCGACGTAAGCGAAATCGCCGACTATGCCATTTTCCTAGCAAGTGACAAAGCCCGAGGCATCACCGGCCAGGCTGTTGTGTTGGATGGTGGTTATACAGCTCAATAAAAAGAAAAGAGCTCCTACCAGAGGATTATAACCCGGATAAAGGACACTTAATAAAGCGCCCTTTATCTGGGTTTTCTTTATCCTACGAAGGAAACAAATAATAAATAAGGTGTTATTTTTTATTGACATTAAAAATGGTAGGTCATATCCAAACAAAAAAAGAAAGAAAAAAAGAGTTAGTAGCCATTAACCACTCACTCCGCAGATTTCAATTTCATAGGTACAAAATAAATTCATACTATTTAATCTTAAAGTTATAATTGAGAGTGCCTAAAAATTTAAGAAATTCTCAAATTCTTTTCAAATTTAAATTGGAATAATTTCTAAAAAAACGTCTTAAAAACCTCTTGGTGCTGACTACATTCATTGCAGATATATTCTATTTCTAATGCATCTTCTCTTACTGTATGAACTGTCTCTTTTTTACAAGTTTCACAAAATCTTTCTTCGCGTATTTCTTCCATTACTAATCACTCTCCATGTTCATATTGTCTTTTTTTACATTATTTTGTGTAGCTATTATATTTTGTGAATAATTAAAGGAAAAATACCATTTTTTCCTGAAGGACCTCCATAATGAAAAAGAAGAAAAGAATTCAGAGACAAAAAAACAACATTATGATGCGATTTCTAGAAACAAGAAGGCTCTGGGTGCCCATATATACGTATCGGCATTTGGTTATAGTAACTTATACCAGAAGCTTTGAATGACTTCAAATGAGTTTTAATATACAATTAATATACATGTATATTAATTGTATATTCGAAGGGAGCACCATGGAAGCAAACCATTATCAGTATATTAAAGAGCAAATTGAATATTATTCATCTAAACCTTTAAGGGAAGCAATATTTTACGTTGTTAAGAATGCAATTATAGAAGGGGTATTTTTACCTGGGGATCGTTTAACGGAAGATGATATCGCCCAACAGTTTAACTATAGCCGTACACCGGTTCGTGAAGCATTGAGAAAATTGGAACAGGAAAACATTCAAGGGTATGGTCAAAAATTACTACCTTACCATTACCCTTGAAAATCACTTTTAAGACTACAATTTAATGCACTACTAGCAAATCATGCGAATAAGGAAGTACTATGCATTGGCTGAACTTTGGCTTTAGGATCAATATAGGCTTTAGCATTATTGACTGCAGTAGGACCTTCACCAAATCCTGTTGTAATTAATTTAACCTTTCCTTCATACGTACAAATATCCCCGGCAGCGTATATGCCTGAAATATTTGTTTCTTGCTTGGAATTAACTATAATTGAATTTTTCTCAAGTTTTAGACCCCATTCTTTAATTGGGCCAAGAGAGGAAATAAAACCATAGTTAACAATTAGGTCATCTATATCAACTAGTTCTTTTTGTTGAGTCTTAGTGTGTTCTAAGACAATTTTAGTGATTTGATCTGCTCCTACCAGCTCTGAAGGAACATATGGTGTTTTGACTTCAACAGACGAATTCATCAATTGGTTTACACTATGTTCATGAGCACGAAATTTATCTCTTCGATGTATCAATGTTACTTTTTCAGCGATAGGCTCAAGCATAAGTGCCCAATCAAGAGCCGAATCTCCACCGCCTAGAATCGCTACTTTTTTTCCTTTGAATCGAGTCATGTCATTCACAAAATAATGTAAATTCTTGTTTTCAAACTGAGTTGCATCTTCTAGTTCTAATTTACGAGGCTGAAAAGCTCCATTCCCTGCAGTAATAATAACTGATTTAGAAATATGAGTATCTAGGTTTGTAGTGATTTTAAATGTCCCATCTTCTTGCTTTTCAATCAGTTTAACCGCTTCGTCAAGACAAATCGTCGGTTCGAATACCTTCATTTGTTCTTTTAAATTCTCTACCAATTCTTGAGCCCGTACTTTTGGAAATCCAGCTATATCATAAATGAATTTTTCAGGGTAAAGAGCGGTGAGTTGTCCTCCCAATTGTGGAAGACTCTCTATGATTTTCACCTTTGCTTGCCTCATTCCACCATAGAAAGCTGTAAATAAACCTACTGGACCGCCACCAATAATTGTAATATCATCAATCTTCTTTTCTTCTATCATCAGTAATCACCTCGAGTTATACCCTATTAGAATCAATCGTTCTTCTTTCTGGTCATGGATCTATAAATCTTGAAGGGCGGACTTGCCATATTTCTAGTGATATTTCTCATTACCTGATAAGTGATAACAAAATACAAGGAGTCAAAAATGTTAAATATCCGGCTTATGCTTTTCAATGTAGCAATAATAAATAATGTCAAACTAGCGACTTTATTTTCCTTACTAAAAAATAACATGATTCTAAGGAATCATATAAACCTGGTACTAGTTGAGACCATTTTAAGATATCTCCAGTTTAAAAGGATTGCCATCAAAAGAAGCTTGGGCTATTTTTATAGATTCGGTTGGACATCCTTCTAAAGCATCTAGCACATTCTCCTCTAATTCATCAGGGATGACCGCTGTTCCTTCATTATTATCTAATGTAACAAATGCAATACCTTCTTCATCGTAATCATAAATTTCAGGAGCTGTAGCTCCACATGCTCCACAAGCAATACAAGTTTCTTTATCAACAATCGTATAATTAGCCATTTCCCCTCGTTTTCTCTCCTTTCTAAGTTCCAGTTTCTACCCAAGGCTCATACAAATCTGGTTGTAGAAATCTGGCTATTTCCTATGCTTTTTCTATTTACTCATTCTTGTTCAGATTTTCTATGTTTCCAAATTAATGCTTCACTAAGTATTGATAATTACTCATTATGTAAGTCCTAAGTGTTCAGACACTTTAATATGAACACATATTTTAGCTGGTAATTGAATGACATTCGTTTACGTATCAAAACGTTCTAGCAATTCAATAATCACTTTATATGTCGATGTCGTGTCCATATATGCATATCGTCCTTTTCCGTTATAAAAGTTACCTGTCTGAATGACCGGATAACCCATTTTTTCCAACATCTTCATTTTCTCATCCATATCTTTTACGACAAACGAGATATGGTGAACTCCTTCCCCATACGTTTCAAGATGATGCTTCCAAGTACTCGGAGAATCGCCCGGCTCAATCAATTCAATTTGAATTAATGGCGTATTGAAAAATATATATCTTGATTTTCCTTCGGTAGGCTTTCCTTTGTAAATCACATTTGTTACCTCAGAGGAACCAGAGTGAATGATCGACGGTTTTTCCATATCTAGTAATCTACAGTAGGCATCCGCAGCCGCATCAAGGTCTTTAACGACAATTGCAAGCTGTTCTACTTTGTTAGTCCCTAAAAGCGGCTGAACGCTATCATCTTCCGGTTTTTCCCACACTGTTTGCCTCGGTTCTGCACTCTCAAGCAGTTCAACTAACGTTTTATGATCATCTAGTGTATCTACATACACGTACCGGCCGTCACTCGAGGTAAATTCACCTGTTTGCAATACTGGATATCCACTTTTCTCCATCACAGGAAGCCTCTTTTGGATAGAGTCAACATCAAAAGCAATATGATGAATTCCTTCACCTACTGTATCCAAAAACTCACGCATTGTTCCTGGATTTTTATCCGGTTCTATGAGTTCGAATTGGACGGTTGGTGTATTAAGAAAAGCCAGTTTAGATTTTGAATCTGTTGGTTCACCTTTAAAAATCACCTTCGAAACAGTACTGTCACCAGTTAGAAATGGTTCAACCTTCTTAATGCCTAACAATTTTGTAAAAGCTACATTAGCAGATTCAATATCTTTTACAACAAATGCAAGCTGATTAATATTTCTATTGCCTAATAGTGATTCAGTCATGTTTATAAACCTTCTTTCTAAAGTCTATTTATTCTAAACATTCATTCAGCCAAGTCCCCTCACTGACAATCCACCATCACTAGAAATGACTTCACCGGTAATCGCGCGCGCTTCGTCAGAAGCTAACAGTACATACGCAGCAACGTGATCTTCTGGCAACTGGGCAAGTTGAAGTGGGTTTCTTTTTTTAATGCTGCTTGCTTTTGTATCATTATCCACGACTTTAACAAATGGGCGCAGAGGTGGAATGACCGATAATGCTGTCAGTGTGCCACCAGGCGCTACAGCATTTACCCGAATATTTGGAGCGAGTTCGAACGCAAGTTGGCGCATTAATCCGATTTGAGCGTGCTTGCTTGCTGTGTACCAAACGCCACCTCCATCAGGATAGAAACTTGCACCAGATACAGTAAAAATAATATTGCCATTAGATTTCTGCAGTTCTTCAAGTGCTGCTTTCGCACCGAAGAAAGAGCCTTTAACGTTAATATTGAGCAGGAAATCATATGCTTCGGAAAGTGCATCGGGAGTTACGTCGGCAAATTTAGCAAATCCATCGAAGACTCCTGCATTAGCGACGAGAACATCTAACTTCCCAAATTGCTTAACAGTGGCCTGTACAGCCTTCTCATTGTCTTCGTATTTACTTACATCTCCTTGGTTAATGAGAATTTCTTCACCAAATTCCTCTTTCATTTTCTTTAGCGTTTCTATAGAGCGGCCGATAATGCTGACTTTTGCCCCTTCTTGTATAAAACGTCGAGTGACAGCTTCTCCTATACCCGAATTACCACCAGTAATCAACACTACTTTATCTTTTAAGGCCATTGCCATTGTAACCAACCTCCTTGTTATCTTTTTTACGATACTTACTGTTATACGAAGATAGCGAGGTTCCTTGTATTTATTGTTGTTTGATCAACAATGAATATCCGTTTGGAAAGTTTCCATTTACCATCTTCGAATATGAATTCATCATTTCGTTCCCCCGAAATCAAATCGTGTTGAATATCAGTGCTACGGCTTCGATAGATAAGTAGATAGCTCTTAACGACCGCCTTTTCACCTTCAACAAAGTCTTTAACACGCACGTTGCTGACAAAACGCCGCGTTCTGGAAGGAGGAATTTCTGCCCATGCATAATCCGTTTTCAAACGATCTACGCGGAGCTTAAGTAATTCAATATCATCATTAAATGTAAACATTTTAGTTGAATAATCCGGACGTTCAACTCCTTCCTTATTGACACGTACAGGCATTTGATAACACAAACTCGAATGCATTAGATCGAACCATTCATCAAATTCAATATCATCAAGTAATTGTGCTTCATCATACAACCACTGTTCAAATTCACATTTAACAAGCATTTCTTCCACTTTCATTTTTCTTCCCCCTCCCGCTTATCATTTCGTCATTAATTCCAACCAGTATTTATAAAAATTCCGTTGACTTGCTTCTGTAAATTTATCATCGTAAGCAACACCTGGTCCGATAAAATCAACAGGTTCGCGATGAAGACCCATTGTATAATTATAAGTTAAATTCTTTAGAAAAGGCATCGGACCCTGGGCGGCTTCAGTAATGTCCGTAAATACTTCCGTGTCATCTTGCTCAAAAATGCCAGATGGGCTAAACGTCAAGATAAACGAATCTCTTGAACGATCTTTCCAATCTTGAGAGGCGTTTTTTTCAACGAGCATCCAAGCGATTACTTCCATCTTATTGTGACCAATTGGCCGCCACATTCTAATTGAAGTGTTAGAGATAAACTGGTCTTTAATTTTTGTATGAGAAATTAAAAATGATAAGTTCGGGAAAACGTTTCCAATCATATTTTTTAAGTTTGATAATACTTCATATTGTTCTTCTGACAAATTACTTTTAAATTCATTTTTCAATTCTTCCGGGAAAGCAAAATCAGGGTTAGGTGTTCCTAAGTTTAGTCCATGTCCGTTTTCCGTATGAATTTGAAAACCACGCTTTGAATACGTTGCATTGGGTACCATGCCTAGTTTTGCAATTGAACCATGTGTGACCATCGTATGATAGGAATCACCAACAAAGTTATCAGAACCTACTTTCCAGTTAGAACTAACAACAAATCGTTGAGGGACCCCGATTACTTCCATTTCTGCCCGTCCTACAAGGATATCTAAATACCATTTAATATCACCTAGAAACTCTTCAAGCGGCTCTACATCTTCATTCCATGTTCCAAATAAAAGACCTTTATAGGATTCAAGCTTCACTTGGTGAAGCCCCATTTGTGAACGATCAAGCGTCCCGCCATAAATATCTTTTTGAAGTGGCACACCCACAAGCTCTCCTGTGTTTTTAAAGTTAAATCCATGATATGGACACGTAAATAAAGTCTTGTTACCTTTGTCAGCCCGACAAAGTTTCATTCCACGATGGGTACACATATTATAAAAAGCACGAATTTCCCCTTCATTATCACGTGTAATAATGAGCGAATATCCTGCGAGATCACGTGTCATGTAGTCTCCTTTGTTCGGGACTTCAGATTCATGACCGACAAAGACCCATGTTTTCAAAAATACTTTTTCATGTTCTATATCGTAAACCGTTTGATTGCCTAGGAGGTAAGCAGGTATTACTCCTTCCTCTGGTTTGACCGTTTCGTTCAAATAGCTAACAACTTGCTGTTTCGACATTTCTTCTATGGATTTATCAGTTTTAAGCATACTTGTAGTCTCCCCTCTATGAACATGACATGACTTAAATCAATTATTACCCAATTTGAACACTCTTCTCTTTGTTTTGCAGAGTAGCCAATACACTTAACGCAGCTAAGTAACTCGTTTTCGGATTGTTTGGCATTGGATCATTTTCTACTTCAAGTTTAAGTTTTCCGAATGAACCTGACGCTTCAATAAGATGAATATTTTTCAATACATATGGATCGGCAATGATTTTCACTTTCGTCTTTTCAGGCCCGAGACCAGCCAAAGACAATACAATAGCAACATTAATATTTCTCGGAAACTGCTTAATTGCTTCTGCAGCAGAACCTTCGAATAATACCGTTTCTTCATCTAATGAAGAACCTGAAGGCAACGCGCTAGGCGGTTTTCTCGTTGTAATACTCACGGATTCAAGTCCATCAACTGCTTTTGCCGATTTAAGTACATCGAGACCTCCGATTGCACCTGACGGGAGGAAAATATTAACGTTATTTTTTTGGCAGAGGCGTTTAATATTGTCTTCATAAGCAGCATCGGCCATTACACCTATGCTGCTTAATAAAAGATTTTTTCCGCTTTTTATCACTTTCAATGCGTACTCTTCAGCAGCTTCAATTGTCGCTGCTTCTATGACTAAATCCACATCTGAATTAAGGAGAGAGTCAACATCACTATACGACTGTGTCCCAAATTCTTCAACTAGTTGAGCTGCTATTTCTTCACGGCGTGCATAAATCGAAACGATTTTCCCTCCTGGAAGAAGTCCGTCTTTATTTATTGCCTGAAGCAGAAATTTCCCGATATTACCGCATCCAATTAGCCCTAGTTTCATGTAATTTCATCCTTCCTCAATCAGCAAACCCATATGAGTCTGCAAAGAATTCAAGTCCACAATGTCTCGTTTCGCGGGAAACACCACTTTCTTTTAAACCAGGAAAATCGAGGGCCAATTCGTTGAAAACGGTATGGTTATTATGGAAAACCGCTCCTGCTTCGAGACGATCGGCCATCGCTATAGCTAATTCTTCATTCACAGTCCAAACAGACGCACGCAAACCAAATTCACTATCATTCGCTAACCTTACCGCTTCATCAACATCAGAGAAAGGCAAAATAGGGATGACTGGTCCAAATTGCTCGACCCGGACCACTTCGCTTTGCTGATCGACTCCTGTAATAATAGAAGGAAGCATATAATAACCTTGATCCCATGTTTCTGGATTAAGTTGTATCCCAGTAGTGACAACTTTTCCACCAGACTTAGCCGTACGTTCGATCAACTCATTCACAAAGTCAAACTGTGCTTTATTATTCAATGGCCCCATTGTTACATCAGGCTGAATGCCATCACCAACCACGACTCGGCCAAACTCTTTGGTTAATTTTTTCACAACTTCGTCAAAGCGTGATTCATGGACATACACTCGTTTAACAGCAGAGCATACTTGGCCTGCAGCTCGTAAAATACCCATTCTCAAACGTTTGATTGCTGCTTCATCCATGTTGGCATCTTCCAAAATAATAGCAGGATCATTACCTCCAAGTTCCATATAAACTTTTTGTAGATTTCCTGCTGATTTCTTCATAATTTCTTTTCCAGTTTCTGTACTGCCGACAAAAGCAACGGTACGCACACGAGAATCAGAGCAAAGTGTGTCTCCGATTGCTTTTCCTGAACCAGACACAATATTAATGACTCCTGGCGGAAAATGTTCAGCTACCACTTTTAAACAAGTCATTATCGTTAACGGACAATTTGTAGCAGGTTTCACAACAACAGTATTGCCTGCTAAAATCGCTGGTATGACTCGTTTAAATGTCAAAATCATCGGAGAGTTCCACGGTGTGATGATTGCCGTGACACCTCTCGCTCTTCTTCTGACTTGTACATTTTGATTTCCTGGGAGCACTTCTGGTTGCCACCAGTTAAGTACCTCTGTTGCACAACCCTTCATGACCTCAACACAACGTAGTAAATCCTTTTTAGCTTCAACAAGCGTTTTTCCATTTTCTCGAACAAAAACTGTGACATTTTCCTCAATTTTTTTTGCCAGTTCCTCTGCCGCTGTATTCATCCGGGTAGCCCGGTCCTTTACATCAGAGCGAGACCAGGTTTCATAAGCCTTCACTGCCACTTCTATCGTTTCATTTACGATTACTTCAGAACAAATTGCCACTTGGCCGACTACTTCTGACGTGTTTGCGGGATTGATTACATCAACTGTTTCTGTTATTTCTTTCCATTCTCCATTAACAAGGTATTTACCTGAAACAACCGGATATGTCGAAATCATTCTCAATCCTCCATTAAAGTTTTTTTGGTTTAAATGCTTCGGCTGCTCCTGGAGGTCCACCAAACGGCTTTGCCATTGGTCCCACAGCTTCCATATCAACAACGATCATTGAAGGCTTACGTCTTTCTTTTGCTTTTTTCAGTTCGCTTACAAATTCATCCCCAGAACCAATCCGTACAGCATCAAAGTGCATGGACTCAGCAAGTTTCACAAAATCTGGACTCAATAAATCAACTGCTACCTGGCGCCCATAGGCAGCTTCTTGAATATTGCGGAGAACACCGTAGCCTGAGTCATCAAATAATACAATGATAACAGGTAAATTTTCTTCAGCTGCAGTAACCATTTCCCCGACATTAACCATAAAACCACCATCTCCAGCCATCAGCACAACTGTTTTATCTTGACAGCCCATTTGGGCGCCAATAGCTGTTGGAAGGCCTTGACCAATTCCGCCACCAGATGCATGAATTGAGGTTCTCGGTTCATAAATTTCAAATAAACGGCTGCCCCAAACGTTTGCCTGAACAGTAACATCTCGAACAATAATGGTATCGTTCGGCAAATTTTCTCTCATGCCATCTACAAATTGCTCATACGGTCCAAGCGTTGCACGCAGTTGTGCGCGCACTTCATTTCTAAGTGAACGGACTTCACTTACATAAGAAGGATCTGCATAAACTGACTTTTCTTCAAGCTTTTGAATGAGGGCCGCTAACATATCTTTCGCATCGCCAACCAAACCTATTGTCGACTTATAGTTACGGTTAATTGCCTGCAAATCTGCATCGATTGCAATATGCTCTTCAGGTACTGGTACTTTCCAGTTGGACGTTTCATTCCCTCTAAAACGAACACCTACGCTGATTAACAAATCCGCATTTTGCAAAAACTCTTTTGTGGACTCATAAGCCGCGAAATGTCCTATGCATTGCTCGTGGTTTTCGGGAATCGAACCTTTTCCTGATTGGCTTGTTATAACTGCTGCACCAAGAAGTTCCGCCAATTTTTGCAGCTCTTGCGAAGCATTAGCACTTATGACACCACCTCCGGCCCAAATCACTGGACGGCGCGCTTCAACCATTTTTTCCACGGCTTGTTCAGGAATAAATGCCGTTGATTGTTTTTCAGATGTTGCAACTTGTATTCCATCGAGAGAAATATCCTCAATAATTGCCGATTGATAGTCAATTGGAATTTCCAATGTAACTGGTCCAGTTGGCGCAGTTAACGCTTCTTGAATCGCCTTTCTTACAACCGCAGCTGATTGTGCCGGATTTCTAAGCCTTACTGCATTTTTACAAGCACCGCTCATCATCGAGAGCTGGTCTTTACATTCATGTATGTATCCTCTACCTGTTCCAAGATATGTTGAAGCGACTTCGCCGGTAAGATGAAGAAGGGGAACACCAGCGGCCCAAGCTTCTACTAATGAACCTGCTGCATTTCCTGCTCCTGTACCTGTACTAGTAATTACTACACCTAGTTTTCCAGTCGCACGTGCATAACCATCGGCCATATTGACTGCACCGCTCTCTCCACGTGAACAGATGAGTTTAATGCTTCCTTCTCTAAGAATCGCATCATAGATAGGCATATTATGAATACTGACAATCCCGAAAGCAGCTTCTACGCCAGCTTGCACTAGCTCTTTTACGATGGAATCAGCGGTCGTAAACTCTATTTCTTCTTGTTTTTTCATATTGTTATCCTACCTTTTTTAAGTAATATTATTAAAGCGCTTTACCGATTGCTCCTGCAGTTTCAATCGTCGATCCAGCTACATAACTAGCTTTATCTGAAGCAAGAAATACAATAACACTAGCGACTTCTTCCGCCTCACCTACACGGCCAAGTGGAATATTCCGTTTTTTCGCAAGATCTCCATAATATTCTTCCGGATCCATATCAGGTGCATTTTTCAATCTTCTGCGCTCCCATTGATCAGTCCGTATCAATCCGAGGCTAACTGAGTTCACCAAAATATTGTCAAAGGCTAGTTCCTGAGATAGCGTTTTGCTTAAATTTAAAAGACCCGCCCGTGCTGCTGCCGTCGCTACCATGTGACGCTCAGGTTCTTTTGCAAGCGTTGCATTAATATTGATAATCCGCCCGCCACCCCGTTTAACTAGATGTGGATGCGCAGCACGAACGGCATATATGATAGCAAAAAACTTTAATTGAATTTGTTCATGCCACTGTTCATCTGTAATATCAAAAAAGTAACCCATCACGCTTTGCCCAGCTGCATTCACCAATATATCGATCCCGCCAAACTTTTCTGCAGTACCATTAATAAATGAATCCACATCCGATTTAGAAGTAACATCACAAGTTGATGCCAAAATATTTTCTTTGTCCCCAAATGACAGCAAGTGACTTTGGGCATTTTCCATACGATCTTTGCTTCTTCCGCAGATAGCTACTTTTGCACCTTCACCTAGAAACATTTCTGCTGTTTTTAATCCAACACCAGACGTGCCTCCCATAATAACAGCAACTTTCCCTTTCAAGCCTAAATCCATCTCGTCACTCCTTTTATAACAGGTTTTTCTTACACGATATAGGGCTAAAAAAGAACAAGATGTTACATCTCAAGTGAATCTATAACGTCCTGCCCGATGACAATGGGAGGTAAAGAATTCCGCGAATTATATCTTTTTCCACTCATCTTTGACCTCATTTCCCTCCAATTAACGAAACATCAACTTTAGAATCTACCCAGCCTAGATCCGGTTCCCCCCCCATTGCTTTACGGGCTTCAGGCTTCGGGGGTCCTGCAATACCCCATTGATCCATTAAGTGAGGTACTCGTTTCCAAACACGTGCTCTCCACTCAGATTCATCTTCAATCGTTTCGAGATAGCATGTATACTCCATAACAAAACCGCCTATATCCTGGAAATAACAGAAGATATTGTCTCCTGGCCCATGACGTCCAGGTCCCCAAAGTTCTGACAGTCCTGCTTTTCGAACGTTACTTATACCACGCATTAGTTCATCGACAGAATCAACCTCATAAGCAATATGATTGACTGAAGCATGTTCATCTTGGTTGAATGCTATGGAGTGGTGTTTCCGGTTGCACCTTAAGAAAGACATTTGGTGCTCGCTCCAATCAGTAACTTTAAAACCAAGTACATTTGTATAAAACTCTACAATCATATCTAAGTTTTTTGTATTCATGACGACATGATTCAATTTCACAGGATCTACATTTTTCTTGTTCCAAATTGACGTTTGAACTTCCACCCATGCTGAAAGCTCAATAACACGGTTTTCAGGATCAATAAATCGAAGTCCATAACCAGCACCAGCTTCATCCAAATACCCGGGTTGTTCGATAATACGCACGCCTTTTGATTGTAATATTTCAGCTGCACGATCCACTGCGTTTTTATCGACCATTCCAAATGAGATGTGGTGCAAACCACGCTTTTCTCCTTTGTAAAGGCTTAAAATATGATGTTCTGGGCCAGCCCCGCGAAAATATACTGTATTCTCTTCTTCTGGAACATCCACTCTATCCAAGCCCCAAACCTTCTCATAAAACTTTGCCTGTTCTTCAAAGTTCGGAGTGATCAAACTAATATGCCGTAAATGAGTAATTCCAAGCATCTTTTTATGCCTCCCATTATATAGATTGCTTTTTTGATAGATTGTCTTGCTCACCTTTAACAATCTAATCGAAAGGGGCGCCTCATTATTTTTCATAATGTAGGTGCCCCTCTTCTTTTAATTGATCAGTCTTTAATGATGGCTTCTCTTTCCTTGGACCGTTGTTTTCGTAATTCTTCAAGCTCGCTACCTTCTGGATATGTTGGCAAATTAGGCTTCACCGCTCCAAGCATAACAAGCATGCGCGCCTCTTCTTTCCCATCATTTCTAATTCCCCGATACACTCCCGGAGGGCTACTTATGCAGTCTCTTGCACTCAATTTAATCTCATGTACTTCGCTGTAGCTGTCTTCTTGAATCAACGCTGTAACTTCTCCCTCAAGAATGAAAAATACTTCTTCTACATCATCGTGGAGATGTAACGGCCCGACACATCCCGGAGGAAGCACCATTGTACTTAGTGTAAAATGTTCCCCTGCAATTACATTTGTATCATTATTCGCTGTGGCACCTCGTCCAATATATCTCATTTGAGCACGTCTATAAGCTGGATCAATTTCCTCTTGGAACTTTAAGACGTTCCAATCGAGTGTACGGTCTTCCAAGCGTGCAACATATTTTTTTTCAAATTCTTTCACCGAAAAAGTTTCATTTGTCATTTTAAAAATCCTCCCTTATTTGTTGTTTCTAAATCTCATATTGTTTCATAAGCAAAACATTGTTTTATCTATGAATTAATTCTAAAATGAAAGCCCTTCATTGTCAAGATAAGTTTTTAGAATATTTGAAACTTTGTTTATAATCAAAACAACCCTTTTTATGAACATATGTTCAAGCGCCTTATTCAACAGGGGGCTGGAACTATAACATTCATAAATTTTTTTAAAACGACAAAAAAGTGCGGATACCCATAAAGACTGGGTACCCACACTTTTGAAAAAGGTTATTCATTTTTCAGATTAAAAATCCAGCTTTTTAGACGTCCTTATGATGAAACATATTTCCTCCACTGTATCCCATATGAGAGGATAGCTGTTGAGAAACTTCCAGTAATTTCGGCAAGGCTATTTTATCGATAAAATCTTCCTGATAAGCAGATTCTGTTGCCACCACATTCAAAGCAGCCAATACTTTTCCAGTCCGGTCAAATATCGGCGCTGCTACAGAACGGATACCAGGGTGAAACTCCCCGCTTGTCATCGAATATCCTTTTTGCCGAATAGTTTCCAACTGCTTCTGGAATTCCCCCGGCGCTGTAAGGGTTTTGTCTGTATAAGGAGTGAGGTTAGTGATTTGGAACATTTGCATTAACATTTCTTTTGGCTGATAGGCCAGCAGTAATTTCCCATTGGCTAATGCGTGTGCTGGTAGTCGCAAACCAATGTTCACATTGACAGCTGATACACCTCTGATTGGGGCACTACCTACATATACCACTTCCTGACCATCCAAGATGGACAAATGACAAGATGCTCCGATTTCATCACGCAGCGTCTCCATATAAGGTTGGACAATTTCCTGGAATTTCAAGCTGTTTAAATAACTAAAACCCAATTCAAGCACTTTTGGCGTTAAATTATAACGTTTTGTATGTTCATCCTGAGACAGGTACCCAATATTTTGTAGTGTAAATAATAAACGATATGGCACCGTTCTGCTTACTCCCAGTTGTTTCGCTATTTCTGAAAGCGATAAACTCGGCTGTGATTCATTAAAAAGCTTAATGATTTCCAATCCTCTTACTAATGAATTGGCACTATACTTCTCTTTCTCTTCGCTTGCCATTCAAGTATTCCTCCCGTTGTAAATTCATTACATTTCGGCGTCGCAAAAAACTATGCAGAGGAGATACCTTCAACTATTTTAATCTTTTCTACACTGAAATAAAAAAAGATAGAGACAATTTAGAAATCTATCTTCATGCAACCATTCATCGATTAAGAAAAAGTAGAAAAATGTAATTCCCGACTTCAACATAGCTTTATCACAGATCACCTGAAATTTAGAAAAGGACATGCAGTAAAATGTCCACCGTTCTCTGCAGTTTTCCTAGAAAATTTTCTTGTTTTATTTATTTCCTTTTTTGTTTTTGTAAGCATTTATTTCTGACCTACCGGTTGTTTCTGTAAAAACTCAGTGACATATTTATTGAACACTCCAGGATCTTCTTGATAGCATAAATGACCTGTATTCGGAACGATGGCAAACTCTGATTTCGGAATCAATTCATGAAAAACCTTTGATTCACTTACCGGTGTGACCTGATCCAGCTCTCCACACATAACAAGTGTCGGAATAGATATAGAAGAAAGTATCTCCATTTGGTTTAAATTTGATAAAGAGTAGGAAACAGACCGGTATCCAGGCGGTCGCACTTGCGACATAATTCGTTCTGCTTCTTTCACTACCTCAACTGGTGCATTTGGCGACACTAACGCTTTCACCCTTTTTTTCGCAATTTCACTAGGCTTTAACGTATCGATAGAGTGTAATCTACTCTGAAGCTTTCTTTTATTTTCTTCCGGACTTACTCCGGCTGCTCCACGTGTCGCATCTGATATAATCAGCGCCTCTACCATTTCTGGAAAACGGTTCGTAAAATCGATTGCAATTGCCGATCCCATTGAATGCCCGAGTAGGTAAACTGAGTGCAGCCCCAGACTCTCCAGGAATTCTTTCAATACATCTGCAAACTGGGAAAATTCTTGAAATTCTTCTTTTGGATCGGAACTTTCACCATACCCAGGTGCGTCCCAAGCAATTACTCTAAATTCTTCCTTCATCTGACTGAGTTGATGTCCCCAAGATTGAGAATTATTTCCCAATCCATGTAGAATAACAAGCGCTTTTCCTTCACCAGATTCCCGATAATGAATCGAGTATTCTTCTAATTGACAAATTGGCATCCTTTTTAACCTCACAATCTTTTCACTTTCACTAATAAATAGATTTTAATGTATATTTTTAATTAAAACATATTTCCGTATATAAAACTAATTGGGGGGTCCAATTTTATTGTCGTAAATGAGGGAAGAACTTCTTATTCCCAAAGTTACAGTTAACTACACAAACTTTACTAAAAATATAAATTTAATACACTGAAGGTAAAATATTGATTTAGTGTATCTAGTAACATTTTCTACTATTTATCTAATCATTTCCAGTAATAAATATTTCATATACAAAACATTATTAATATATAAATTATAGATTTTTCTTAATTTAAATTCAATATGAATAAATCAGAATCTTTCGATTTAAGTTTGAGTAACCTTTTTGGACGCAAAAAAGTCATATACACATTTCTAATTAGTCTCTGTTGTATCACCCAAAGAAATGGACAATACTAGTTTTTTTGTTTGGCAGTATTAATATCAGGGCAAGTAACTTCTTCCATTCAGGATGTTAATTCTTATGTACCTCGATAAATCCCTTAAAATCTTTCTCAGTGATTTCCCTTAAATTGTTATGGTCTTTTTAAGATTTCATCTTTCTTCCTTAACAGAAAGTTTCCCTCTGCATGTTGACTAAGAAAGCACTCTTCCCCTACATCAATAGATGTTTTCTTACCTATATTCTCACGGTTCAAGAATTGCAATCCTTTCAAGTACAAATTAGAAAGACTTATTGTGCCCATGGAAATAAACCGTTTACAAATCACGTGACTTTTTACTTTTTCAAATAAAAAACATCTTTATAAAAATGTTAAAATCACAAAAGTTTATTTATTCAAAAAATATAAAATTATTAAAATATTAAATTGACAATCAATTCTATTTATTTTATCGTTAAGAAAGTAAAACTTTGTTTTCCTAGCAAAACATCACCAGTGCATATTTATCGGTCAGTATTGTGAAGAAAGGCGGGATACAGCTCATTAACGAGAAAATCAAAACTAGTACATATACAAAATTACTTTGATTAGGGCAACCGTAATTCACTTATACTCGATGGTAAGTGTTTTAAGCATGCTTAAAAATCGACAAGGAGATGGTATTATGTTAAATGGGCAAAAAAGATGGTTATATATTGCCGTTCCAATTTTTTTCTTTTGGTTTTTCGGACAAATTGATAAGGTTGGCATTTCCATCATTCAAACAGATCCAGAATTCTTGAATGCACTCGGTATGACAGGCGATGACAAAAATGCAAAGATCGGTCTTCTTTCTTTTGTATTCACCATTGCTTATGGAGTTTCAAATCTTTTTTGGGGCTTCATCATTGACAAATTAGGTGCCCGAAAAACAGCCATCGCCGGTTTATTCGTATGGACACTTACCATGATTGTGTCAGGCCTCGCTAATTCATATGAAATGTTTTTAGTAAGCCGCGTTATTCTTGGTTTTGGCGAAGGGATGATGATTCCTGTATCAGGTAAATTCATTTCTAGCTGGTTTAACAAACGCGAATTAGGACGTGCACAGGCATCATGGCTTACTGGAAACTATTTAGGACCGGCGATTGGAGCCATTGTATTGGTGCTTGTTATTTCCTCTCTCCACTGGCAAGCTGCTTTCTTTATGCTTGCGTCCTTCAACTTTTTTATTAATATCCCGATGTTTATATTTATGACAAGAAATACACCAGAAGAGCACCCGCGAATTAGTAAAGAAGAACTGGCTTTCATCCGTCAATCCGATGATGAAGAAAAGGAAGGAAACTCCTCTGTGAATAAGAGTTTCACTCAGGATTATCGTTTCTGGATTGTCTGGTTTGGCATGCTTGTATGTTCTTTTCTTTTCTTTGGAATTAGTATTTGGCTCCCTACCTATCTTATCGAAGCTAAAGGATTCGAAAAAGAAGGGATGTCAAGCATTACTTCCCTCTCCTGGTTATTTGCTTTAGGATTTGTCCTAGCCTGCGGTTTTCTGGCCGACAAGACGAGGCGTCCAAGTTTGATGGCCTCGATTTTATTTTCAATGACTGCTGTCTTTTTGACAGTAGCAGTTTTCATCCCAAATCCAATTATAGCGGGGATTTGTATGGGACTGGCAATGGGATGCCAAGGCGGTGTGTTCCATCTAAGTAATATGCTCATGGTAAAATACTCAACACCCGAAACAGCAGGCCGGGCAGCTGGTCTGATAGGATTTACAAATATTATGGGTGGCTTTTCAAGCTATATCATGGGTTGGCTTCGTGACTTATCAGGCGGGGACTTCAGTACATCAATTGCGATGCTGATTTTTGCAGCTATTTTAGGTTTAGGTGCTTATATATTCTCAATCAAGAAGGAAGCAGCTGAACTTCATTTAACACCCTTGTCTGCACAAAAAATTCAATTATAAAAAGAGGTCGGAGGCTCCTAGTCTCCGACCTCTTTCATAGATTTTCTAAACCCTGATATATCAAGGATATTATTATCTTGAGCAGGAATATGTGCAATTGCCAATATCCCTATTCTGTTATTTCATGAAGCTGCCCTAGTACTTTGAGTTTTCATACTCTTGTACCTTAGCAGCTTTCATTGTTAGGTTGATAGTACGCTTTAGAAAAGCAAATCAAATTTTTGCACTTCTCTTCAAAGTACAATCCCAGAGTTTGAACCGACATTGCATCTAAACCGCTTGCCAGGCTGCAGTTGGATGATGTTAATATGGCCCAAGAAAAGGAAAAAAAACTCGTTAATATAAGCCGTTTGCTTTCTCTACTTCACCTCGAAAAAGAAAAAAGTAATCGAAATCATCATCTTTTAATAAAGACTGCTTACCCCTACTTAGAGTAACTCTATATCTTCTTAATCCATAATTTTATGGGGAATATTTTTGTATAAAAATGTCGATAGTTAAAATATTCAAAAAATGACAATTCCTTAATTACCCATGTTATATTGTTAATGAAAAAATACTAATCAAGAAATGTAAGGTGAGTGTGTGACAATTGAAGTTTTAATACTCCATTATATTCAGGAAAAACGTCAAAAGCCTAGCCATGCAAATGAATTATTAGATTATATTCAGCAAGAATATGTGAGCGGTAAGTTGTCAATTTTGCAATATAGAAGTCTCTGTCAGGATTTATACTTTCGAGGGGCAAAACAAACTAACTCTGTATGAACCTTTCCACTAAATCAATAATTGAACTAAAGGTTACTTCCACTTCTAATGCTAAGACTTCCAGTCGAGAAACGTTTTCAGTTATTTATAATGCCCTTAACTTATAACATGGATGAATCGAATTCGCAAAGTAGCAATACAAGATCCGAAACTTTCATCAAAAAACCTCCGTGATATGTCCTTGAACTAGACGTTTCACGGAGGTTAGAGGTTAAGTTTTAATAGGCTTTAAATAAATATATCTAATATTAAAACCAGACCAAATGCTACAAAAGAAAGTATGGTTTCCATAACTGTCCATGTTTTGAACGTTTCTTTTACGGTTAATCCAAGATATTCTTTTACTAACCAGAAACCTGCGTCATTAACATGAGAAAACATAAGTGATCCAGCCCCTGTGGCAATAACAAGTAATTCTAAGTTAACACCCGTCATATTGGCAACAACTGGAGAAACAATTCCGGCTGCAGTTGTCAAAGCGACTGTTGCAGATCCAGTGGCAATCCGAATTAATCCCGCCACCAAGAACGCTAAGACAATTGGTGATAATGATATTACTTCAGACATGGAAGCAATTGCAGTCCCTACTCCACTATCAATTAAAATTTGTTTGAATCCGCCACCCGCACCGATAATAAGTATTATGGAGGCTAATGGCAATAAACATTCTTCTGTTAGTTTTTTAATTAACGATTTGTCCATCCCTTGTCGGTATCCTAAGAAATAGTAAGCTGCAAAACAAGAAATTAGTAAGGCTATGACCGGGCTCCCGATAAACAATAAGAATTTTTCAAAGTAACCCGGTAGTGGTAAATAAGGTGCCACTACTGTTAATACCATTAATAATACAGGTAAAAGGATGATAAAGAACGAAACTCCAGTCCCAGGTAAACCACTTGACTTTGTTTCTACTCGGATTAATTCCGGTTCTCCCACAGGAATAACCCGTTTATGAATCCATTTTGCGAATAAAGGACCAGCAATTATAGCTGTTGGGAATGCGATGATTAATGAGTAAAGTAATACGTGTCCCATGTTTGCATTATAAATGCCTATAGCCGTCATGGCTCCCGGATGCGGGGGTACCAAACCATGGACAATCGATAAACCAGCTAATACTGGAATACCAATTAATAAGATGTTCACTTTGGTTGATTTACGAATGGAAATGACTAAAGGTAGCAATATTACTAAACCAACTTCAAAAAATACCGGAATACCGATAATGAACCCAGAGAGAAGCATAGCCCATGGGAGATTCTTCACACCGAATTTATTAATGAAGAAGTCTGCTACCTGCATACCAGCTCCTGAGTCCGACATCATCTTTCCTAAGATGGTACCCAATGCCAAGATACCAATAAGATGACCGAGGACAGCACCGACACCCGTTTCATAAGCACCTACAATCTTGTCCATAGGCAACCCTGAAAAAACTGCTAAAAATAAACTGGCTACAGTTAAGCTTATGAATGCATGCCATTTCCACCATGATACTCCCAAAATAACAATTACGATTGCTATCAGCGTGATTCCTAATAAATATAGATCCATATATTCTCCCCATCCCTAAGAAATCGCTTACAATCAAACCAATACAATAAACAGAATTATTGTATCGGCTCGTTATAGGTCACAATATAGTTCTGTTTAGCCGTATTGTAATACCCTTCACTATATTCCATTACATTACCTTCTCCATCACTAGAAATCCGGATCCTCTTTAGTACTGCTCTGTCTTTTTCCATTTTCAGTGTTTCACAAATGTGATTAGGAGGAATAGCAACGGCAAACTCGTCTCTAAATGTTTCAAGTTTAATGTTTTGATCTTCCAAAAAACCATACAATGAATTTATCTGAATTTCTTTTAAATCTTCTTCGTTTATGTCCAATAAAATATAATGTGTAAAGTAAATATATGGTTCATTGTCCAATAAGTATATTCGCTCAATCTGAATGCAATTTTCTCCAAATAAAGGATAGAGGTCTGACTCTGAAGATAATTCAATCTTTCTTACGCTTAGCACTTTTTTTATAATGTAGTGACCTTCCTCAACTAATAACTCTGTGAAGCGTTTTCCTTTGGAAAGCCTCACAATCGAAGCATTCGCGATTACCTTTGTTCCTTTACCGCTTTTCTTTTCAACATAGCCTTCTTGAACAAGTTCTTTAATTGCGTTGCGTATAGTAATTTTACTCACATTAAATTCTTCTTCTAATTGAGGCTCGGAGGGAATGTTTGTGTTGATAGCATAAACACCATGTAAAATACGATCCTTCAATATTTCTTTTATTTGTAAATACAATGGTCCTTTTTTTCTATTCACATTCATTCCTTATCTCCTACCCTTATCTCTTTATATCTTCCATTTCCCCTGCCATAGCTGACAGTATCTCATTTTCCGTTGACATTGGGGTATCCCCGACAATCGTGCATGCCAACATTCCTGCTGCTGCTGCAAACCGGACAGTTTTCTCAGGTGAAAAGCCTGCCAATTGGCCATGTAAGATCCCGCTGGTATAAGCATCACCTGCACCAATTCTATCATATACAGAAAAAGAGTTGTTTTCAGAAAAGTAAAACGTTTGATCTTTATACATGTACCCGCGTAAAGAATGGGTATTGTCACTATTAATCGAACGATGAGTGCCAGCTATCGAGTGAATATTGAAGGTTTTAGCAACTTTAGGAATTAGCTCTCTAAGCTGTTCTTCTCTTAAGGTACTCACTGCCTCCATCCCTAAAACATAAATGGCATCTTTTTCATTCATCATGACAATATCAGACAACGCAAGCATTTCTTCATAATGAGATTTTGCTTTATTGTAACCACCCTCCCATAAGGAGGGGCGGTAATTACAATCGAAACAAACTATTCCGCCTTTTTCTTTTACTTTTTTAGCAAGCACTTTCATACTTTCACGCACATTATCCGCCATTGCAAGGGTAATCCCACAAAAGTGGATGATATCTGTATTTTCTGCAATCACTTCAATATCATAATCAGACAATGACGCTGTATTAAAGCTGCTTTCCAGACGATTGGAGTAAGTGACACGGCTCGTTCGTTGTCCAAAGCCATTTTCCAAAAAGTACATTCCCAAGTATTTGCCGCCTCTAGTAATGAAATTCCGGCTAATTCCTAAGCGTTGCAAGGAAGAAATCGCTGCATCTCCTAGAGGATTATCAGGTAGTTTTGTAACAAGGTATCCATCATGCCCAAGCTTTGTCATCGCAGAAGCAACGTTAACTCCTGTGCCTGAAAAAGAGTATTGTAAGGTGTTAGCCTGTGTCAGTAATTCATATCCTGGCACCTGCAAACGCATCATTACTTCTCCGAAAGCTACAATCTGTTTACGCATGTCTATCAACCAATTTTTTTGTTATGGCTAATAATTTCCGTACATCCTCCTCATTTGTTTTTCCAGTCTCTTTATTAATAATAGAAGAATAGATATGAGGAATAACTTTAGGCACTTTTGCTTCTAATGCGATTTCTAATATAGTCTCAAAATTATTTAAATCAATACCACCAGTTGGTTCTAAAGCAAACCCTTCTTCACCACAAGCTTTTGCAACCGCACGATACTCTTCTTCATGCTTTAGCCCTTTCATCGGGAAGTATTTCAATGCATTTCCTCCCATATCACGGACTAAGGCAATCGCAGCTTTGATAGGTACAATCGCAAGATCACTAGCTTCAGCACTTACAGGGCCGGTAGAGATATTAACGTAGCCTACTTTACCTGTTGGGGAAACCAGGGAATTTATCCAACTATCTTTCTCTCCTAAATTGGCCCTTGTCGCAGCTACGGCAGGGAAGACTTGATTAATATGACTACCAGGGTAGTATTTAGCAATTTCAGCAACGACGGCTGCCTGCTTATTATCTCCAGCACCTAATCCAATCGAAACAGCTTCATCAATAGCAGCCCCGTATTCCTTCATCGCTGTAACACTAGCCTCTACAGTAGGATAATCTTTCGAAAGTACCCCAACTAATACATGCCCTTCGGCAGCTTCAAAAACTTCTACTGCATTTTCTACACTATTAGCGAGAACATTTAAAGCTACACGATTATTTAGAAAACGTTTGTTTATGTTAGTCATTCTTTGTTTCCTCCTAAGATGGCTTTTAATTGAGCTTCAATGACGAATATATCATCACCTTGCAATGGTCGTGGATCAATATCGAAAAAGCCCTGGCGAACTCCGTAATCACGGGTATAAATAGCAATAACTCCATTTCTCAGCTTATCATTAACTTCCTTCGCAGTTGTATCCGTAATCACAGGATTAATATGAATGCGTGCTCTATAGATTGCTCGTCCAGCTTCATCCTGTACAATCACTACTTTTACACCGTCAATTGATTCAAGTGATGTGAGAACTTGTAAACTAGCTTTTTCTTTTTCACTATTGTCTGTTTTGATAAAATACTCATCCAATGCCTGAAGCAATCCAAATGTTGTTTCCTTACCGACCTTCATACTCCGTCCGATACAGTGTAATTGAACCTTTAACCATTCGATATACTTTTTCTTCCCAGCAACGATACCTGATGTCGGACCCTCAATCGCTTTAGATCCGCTATAAATGGTTAAATCCGAAACCTTTACATATTTTCCCAAATCTTCTTCCGCCGCAGCATCAACGATTAGTGGTACGTTATTCGCTTTGGCCACTTCCCAGGCTTCTTCAACTGAAATCATATTTTTTTGAACAGCATGATGTGATTTTACGAATAAAATGGCCGCTGTATTTTCATTAATGGCATCCGCAATATGCTCTGCCTTCCCTTCATTTGCATACCCTACTTCAACCAATTTTCCTCCACCCAGGTAAATCATGGTTTCTACCGGCGCCCCATACTGAACGTTATGGCCTTTCAGCATTATGACTTCATTCTTTTGAATAGGTTCTTGATGAAGTCTTTCGCTTTTCCTTCTGTTTCCTTCCGTTACAATAGCGGCTACTGAAAGGGCAATTCCGCTTGATGCTGAGTTTACGACAACCGCTGCTTCAGATTGAAGCAATTGCGCAATATGTTGTCCTGCCTTATCAACCAAATCTGAGATTTCAACGTAATTTTGACCGCCAGTTTTCATGGCATCCATTACGGTATCTGTAGGGGCAGAAACACCTAATATGCTCATTCTTCCGCTTGCATTAATAACTCTTTTCAAACCATATTTAGCATTCAATGAATTCTCCATTTATAACCACTCCTTTTACATCAACTCTTTGTTCTGCTACTCGCTTTTCGCCCTCGGAATCCAGTAAAGGGGTCGATTCATTCTCAATTGAGAATAATGTGAGGTTTGCGATATCTCCCACAGAAATCCTTCCCAGCTCTGGTTTCTTTAACCACACTGCTGCATTAATAGTAACCGCATCAATTACCTCTTTTAGCGGATATCCCAAATACAAAAATTTAGAAAGAACATTTGCCATACTAAAAACAGGGCCATTCAATCGATTTCTCCGGTATATATCCGTACTAATTGTATTGAAGTGGATACCACACTTTTTCGCAGTTTCTGCTGTTGGGAAAGAAAAACTTGCAGTTCCGTGACCAACATCTAAATGAACACCCCGTTCAATAGCCTGACTGAACTCAGGTAGAGGCTTTCCTTTATCATCAAATAAATTATTAGCTTTCCCATTTAAGTAATGTGTAATAATGTCTTTTTCCTCAAGTAATTCAAGGACCTCTTTTATATCAGGTGGTCCTGAACCGATATGGACCATAAGAGGTAAATCAGTATCTTCAGAAAATTTTCTAGCAATTTTTAATGGTTCAACACCATTTGTACCAACCACACTTTTACTAATTCTTGCTTTAAGACCTATGATAAAGTCTCTATTTTCGGCAATGGCCTTTTTTAATTTTTCTTCGTTTAGCCAAGATATATCTGATAACTCATCGATTCGCTTCAATCCGATTCGTGAAATATTTAGGAAGGCGAATACATTCGTTTTGGAATTTTTACAACTACTAACCAAGTCTGGTAAGCGGTCTGCTCCAGTACTGCCAGCATCTATAATCGTTGTTACACCTGTTTTATAACCAATCTCGTCAACATCGTCTCCATACGGATCGAATTCGGGAAAGGCATGTACATGCATATCAATCCAGCCGCTGGAAACAAATACTTTGTGTTTGTAGTCCATTACTTTTTCGCCGATTCCAGTTCCGGGCGGAACAATTTCTACAATTTTTCTATTTTCCAATATGATATCTGCAGCATTTCCCTCTACCATTTCTACATTTTGTAGTACGAACCTACCTGTCATTTCACTCATCCTTTTCGGTACGCCCTAAAGATTGTTAAATAGCGATTTTGTATACGTTTACAACTCTTATAAGTAGTTATTTATTTCACTTAACAAAAATAGATTATCACATTTTTCTGGATTAATCAATATAACGTTATAATGTTTAGTTTTATATTTTTTCGGAGGCATTTTCAAGTTCTAATTATGCGTAAGTTGCTGCCTGATAATACTTGAAAAAAATTTTTTCTCTTAAACATAGGTCCCTAGCTATAAGTGGACATTATTAATAATAATTAGGTATAAAGAATAACGAAGGTTTGACAGGGCTTTTTAATGCAGAAGGAAGTTAAATCCCATAAACAGTGAAAACCACATATTTGTTTAAACTGATGGAGCTAAATACAAATTTGTGGTTTAAGCCATTGTTGGACTCCTTAACTTAACCCATTTACTTTGCTGACGTTTTTTCAATTCCTGCCTTATGAAAAACTGAATTTCCCCAACGCAAGAAAAAAATTTCAATGTACCAATTCTATTTATTTCATGGAATGTGAATGAAGTTTCTAAAATGTTAGATTAGGGTGTCTTAACAGGTCTTAAAAGCACTAAAAAAGGATCTTCAATTAGAAGATCCTTTCAGTTTGTAGACAAAAGGGGTCCAGAATGTTTTAATTCTGGACCCCTTTTGAAATTCCCTTTGAATTTTGATCAAGATTAAGAGATTGGGCCTCTACGAGCCCACTTTATTAAGCCATTATTGGACCTTGCCATGTCCAATTGGCAATCTTCTTTAAATTCATGGCAGCGAATGTAAGCATCGCCTGCATCGACAATTTTTTAAGTCCCCTTAAAGTAGTCCAACGCATACCATGCTTTTCTTTTGCATCTGCGAATACACGCTCTATTGTTTCTTTGCGTTTCGCATATATAGGTTTTACATCCTTGTGGTGACGCAGATGATCTGCTTCTTCCATATAATTTTGCCAGATATGGCGTGTCACCACTTTTTGATGGTCTTTGCTTACTGTACACTGTGATAAAAATGAGCATGTCGCACAAGTGTGTTTGGGTGATTTGTACTCGCGATAGCCCTCTTTATTTGTTGTTGAGTACTTTAAAATCTCGCCCGATGGGCAGAGATAACAATTAAAATGTTCATCGTAAACATAGTCATGCTTGCGAAAGAACCCTTCTTTTGTTCGTGGACGTGTATAGGGTAAAGCTGGTGTGATTTCTTTCCCAAAAAGGTAGCTTGTAATGGCTGGTGTTTTGTAAGCTGCATCTGCGGCAACAGCTTCAGGTTTTCCAACTTTCTCAATCACTTGTTCAACAAGAGGCTCTAAGATATGACTATCATGCGTATTTCCTGGTGTTACAATCGTCCCCAGCACAAAACCGTTGCGGTCTGCAGCCGCATGAAATGAATAGGCAAACTGTTTTGTTCGTTCATTTTTTACATAGTAGCCACTCTCAGGGTCAGTTGAACTTTCTTTAATTTCTTTGGTTTCTTCTTTATCAAATTTATCCGGTGGAAAAGGCTTCTTTCCATTGTTTTCACGATCTTGATTTATTTCTTCTTGAAGGCGTCCTTGATATGCTCGTGTTTCCTTACGAACGATTTTCTTTTCGAATTTTCGCTTATTCGCACTGGCTTTCACATGTCATGATAAAGTACCTCACTTCTCAACGTTCGGGAAAAATTATGAGCGTCGCTTTAAAGATACAGACCTGTTTGAACAGATTTTTTATCGTATCTTAATGACAGCCTCAGAAAGAAAGTTAATTAGTGCAGAGCACGTATTCGTTGATTCAAAAACCGTAACCTAAAAACCAACGGTAAGCCATATTCGTTTCAACTTCTTCAATCGTTTTACGCATCGAACGAATACCGAAGGTATATTGAATGAATGTCAATTTAACTAAAATAACTGGATCAATACTTGGGCGGCCTATCTCTGAATACATCTCTTTCACCAAGTCATAAATGAAAGTGAAGTCAATGGCCCCCTCAATTTTATGAACCAAATGGTTCGCTGGCACCAGTTGATCCAAAGTAATCATTTCAAGTTGATCTCGCTGAATAGAATTATGTTTCGAAAGCATCGTCATCACCTCAAGTTTTAATACTCCTATATTAAAACAAAAAAGACTGTAGGAAAAAGTGTTTATTTCTAATTGTTAAAACAAAGTTGATTGGAACGGAAGGTGCGAGACTCCTGCGGGAAAAGCGTGTCCAAGGGAGACCCCACAGGCGCAAAGGCGCCGAGGAGGCTCCCTGACCGCCCGCGGAAAGCGAGTGCCTGGAGTGGAAATCAACGTTCGAATTTTTACAACCCCTCAAAAAAACTGTAGACAAACTCGATTTTCATCGAGTTTGTCTACAGTCTGAAAGGATCTTCAATTAGAAGATCCTTTTAGAACCGCCATATTGCATACAATAATCTTAGTATTTAGAAACAGTTAATAATAACCGTTTATCTGAAAAACAAGTGAGAAAGCCTTTAATTTACCTTCTTCGATCCTTTCCAATGTATTTCTCTCAAACGATATTTTTGCAGTTTTCCAGTTGCTGTTTTTGGTAAAGATTCCACAAATTCTACTAATCTAGGTGCTTTAAAATGAGCCATTTGAGACCGGCAGTAATTAATAACTTCTTCTTCAGTCACATTCGCATTGGAATGCAGCACAATGATTGCCTTAGGAGTTTCTCCCCATTTCTCATCTGGAACGGCAATAACAGCCACTTCTAATACATCTGGATGTTTATACAACACCCCTTCAACCTCTGTAGAAGAAATATTTTCTCCTCCGGAAATGATTAAATCCTTAGCCCTGTCCTGTATTTCAATATATCCATCAGGATAGGTTACTGCCAAATCCCCAGTATAAAACCATCCACCTCTAATTGCTTCGGCAGTCTTTTCCGGATCCTTATAATATCCATCCATCACAACATTGCCGCGGGTAATGATTTCTCCTAATTCCTTCCCATCCCAAGCGACTTCTTCTCCATCTTGATTAACAACTTTTGTTTCCCCGTTAAAAACCAATTCTATTCCTTGTCTTGCCTTAATTGTTGCTTGTTCGTCAAGCGATTTAGATTCAAATTCATCCTTCCACTCGTTATAAAGAATGAAAGGTGAAGTTTCTGTTAATCCATACACATGGATCATATTTAAACCAAGAATATCTTGTGCTTTATGAATAAGAGCCGCAGCTGGAGGAGCACCAGCTGTCGCCATACGTGGACGCATCTTGATATTAGTTTCTTTTGCTTTCGGATCATTCACAAGCATATTGACGACAGTAGGTGCTCCACATAACAATGTAATATTTTGATTTTCAAATAAGTCCAGAATAAGAGGAGGATCAACTTTTCTTAAACATACATGAGTACCACCAGCAGCCGTAACCGCCCAAACACCCCCACCCATTTGCGTGAAACATTGGTAAGGTATGAAGATACACATCATCATGTTTTACTCCAAGATGATACATGAAATTTGCAGCGTTAATATAATTTCCACGATGAGTTAACATAACCCCTTTTGGTTTTGAAGTCGTTCCACTCGTATAATTTAAAGTCAGAAGCTGATTTTCATCGATTACAACCTCTGGCTGTGCTTCAAAATCAAAATCTTTAGCTTGTTGAATAAAGTTCTCATAATCTATACCATTTAAAGATGTTTTATGCCCTGTAACAGATACCATAATGATTTTATCCAAGGCAAGTTTATGAACGATCTTCTCAATCGGAGCAATAAATTCTTCATCGACGACTAACATTTTTGAATCACTGTGACTGATAATATACTCCAGGTCCTCAGCTGAGAGACGGTAATTCAAAGGCACCATTACCGCACCCATTTGACAAATACCATAGAAGCATTCCAACATATAATGAGTGTTTGGCAACATCACTGCAACATGGTCACCTTCTTCTATACCCGCTTTATTTAAAGCCATAGAAAGTTGATCTACTCGCTGCCCAAATTCCTTATATGTAAACTCCTTCTCTTCATCAATGACAGCCACTTTATTCGGATAATATTTCACCGCCCTACGCTTCCAGTCCATTGGGGTTAATGGGGAAAACATCATAAACAACTCCTTTTTTTAACATTTATTTGCCTGAATATTTGTAAAATTCAGTATACTTACCTCTACTAGTTTCGTCAATGTTCTAATTAAGAAATGTCACCCGACAAAACAAAAAAATTATTTCCATAAATAGTTAGCCACTCACTTCAAATCAGTAAGCATTTAAAGAGAATCTTATACTAGTCTTTTCTATTTGAAAGCTTACTAACAAAACGATTTATAAGGGATTATTTTCTCTATTGCTACAATAGGCTTAATAGTAAAAAAATTCTTAGAGGTAACAGATTATGAGTCTGCAAGGAGAAGTTTCAGTTGTTACTAGAAGCAGATGAGAGGTGAAGAAAGTCTAGAGGGTTTTTGTTTTAATTGTTTTTCTACTCGGTGTAAACAATGGATTGATCACCGATTATCCGCTGACATCTCATAGAATAGTTAAAGCAGTGAGATTATTGCGAAATTCACTGCTTTTATAGTGGTTTTTCTTGTACAAAGCTTAAGATGATGATGACATCAAGTTGACTAAGCTTGCATAATATTGTTCAGTTGAGGCTACTAAAAAACCATTCAACTTTCCTCTGACTTTTTTCTATAGGTTGTTCTCTATACGTGACGATACATGTTCGGTTAGTTTTCCCACGATTTGTTTAAGTCGTTGGGTTTCTTCTTCATTTAATACACTATAAAAATCTTGAAAAATATTTGCGAAGCACTTATTGATAGAATGATAGGTTTCTCTACCATTTACGGTGGATTTAATATAAACGACACGTCGATCATCCTCACTGTGAACTCTTTCAATTAGATTCTTCCGTTCAAGCCGGTCAATTAACGCTGTCCCTGCTGCAGGCTTAATTTTCAAATGATTTGAAACATTTTTAACAGCTATGGATTCCTTTAAGACAATTAATTGTAATGCGTGATATTGCACGGAAGTTAAATCGTATTTAACTAATAACGGCTCAATTAATTCCTGTGAGAGACTACTAAGCTCTTTAATCGCAGTATGTAAATTATATAATTCACTCGAATACATATTAGACAATCCTTTCTTATTGACAACTATCTATCTAAAACTATAACATAATTAACGTGTCAAAAAATTAACCATGCGAATTAAATTGGTTATTGATATTTAAAAGAGAAAGAGAGGCTGTTTATGTCAGCAGAACAACGTAAAAAGATAATTATCCTTATGATCAATATGTTTATTGCAATAGGAAGCTTCGGTATTATTATTCCAATCTTACCTGCATACCTGGCTTCCATTAATCAAGGTGGAACTGCTGCTGGGCTAATGATTGCCATTTTCGCAGGTGCCCAACTTATCTTTTCGCCAATTGCCGGAAAATGGACTGATCAATTTGGTCGTAGAAAAATGATTATATATGGATTAATTGGTTTGACAATTTCCATGTTTATTTTTTATGCTGTTAATTCCATTTGGCTACTGTATGCTTCTCGGGTTGTCGGAGGGGTTGGGGCTGCTTTGCTGGTACCAGCAATATTTGCTTATGTTGCTGATATCACCACTTTCGATCAACGGGCTAAAGGCAATAG
Organism: Peribacillus sp. TH16; assembly: GCF_016651095.1. Lineage (NCBI taxonomy): Bacteria > Bacillati > Bacillota > Bacilli > Caryophanales > Bacillaceae > Peribacillus > Peribacillus sp. TH16. The sequence continues at coordinate 204,305 of NZ_JAEKEM010000002.1, forward strand.
TTTAGTATCTGCTGCCATGTCCCTAGGGATTGTTGTTGGCCCAGGAATTGGTGGATTTTTAGCTGATTTTGGCTTAAAATTTCCATTTTTGATTTCTGCGCTAGTATCACTCCTCGCAGTAATATTTTCTATTTTTGTTTTAAAGGAAAGCGAAACGAAACAAGCTTCACAAGCTATGGACATGGCAAATAACGAATCGATGGTTCGCAAAATTGCCTTGTCTGTGAAAATGCCCTATTTCATTCCTCTTATCATTACACTTGTGATGAGCTTTGGATTAATGGCATATGAATCTGTTATCGGCCTTTATCTTGACAATCAATTTAATTCAACACCTAAGGACATCGCAACAATGGTTACAGCTACTGGTATCGTCAGCGTAATCGTTCAACTCTTTGTTGTCGACCGGATTGTTCGTCGTTTTGGGGAGGTAAGTGTGCTAATTATCTTTATTAGCGTCGCAGCCATAGGATTCCTTCTTTCACTTTTTGCTTCAAGTTACCTAATTTTCTTTGGAATCTCTCTCATCATCTTCCTTTCTACCTCCATCCTTCGACCAGTCTTAAACACACTGATTTCTAAGATGGCGGGGAATGAGCAGGGATTTGCGATGGGTATGAATAATGCATATATGAGCATTGGAAATGTGCTTGGACCCACTCTTGCCGGAATGATGTATGATGTTCAAATTACCTATCCTTTCATTTTAGGACTCTTACTCTTGATCCTAACTTTAATGATTACAATGGCTTGGCAAAAGAAATCCCTACATGCGAAGGCATTATCGTAGAGCTACGATAAAAGATAATGTATATATTTTTAACAATACCCCGAATAGTAGCAACTATTCGGGGTATTGTTAAATTTATGTATTATTGAAAATAAGGGAAGCTCCTCACCTTTGAAGTCTCTCTTTATTATTCAAAAATATTTCATTTTAAGTTAGATGTTTTAGCGCTTCTCTCTTGCTAAGAGGTTTTAATTGATGATTTAAAACAAATGATTTCACGCTCTCGGGGTTAGTTTTTGCATATTCACGTAACACCCAACCAATTGCCTTTTGAACAAAGAATTCATCGCTATTTGCTCGTCTTATTATGTAACGGAATAGACGTTCTTCATCCGTTCCGCCTTTGTATTGTAGTTGATATAATATCGCTGATCTTTGCAACCAAATATTCTCATCTTCAATCCACAAATCGGAGTATTGAGGAATAAGTTTAGGATAAGTTGAAAACATATAGCCCATGATATGAGGAGAAAGTACATCTACTGTATCCCACCATGACTTACTTACAATCAAATTGACTAACCAAGGCATATCCTCAGGGCAGAGGTTCTTTTTTTCCTTTTCAAGAATATCAAGGGCTGCTTTTTGGTATTCCCTTTCTGGGAGGTCCCAAAGCATAAGAATGATATCTTTACGATTACTTTCCGTTGGCAATCCGTGTTCCTTCAGAAACTGTTTAGTTAATGTTCGACGAATAGGGGATCGAATCCCCAAAAATTCAAATTGGTTCCTCAAATATTTTTTAGACCATTCTGCATATTCCACATCAGTGTGTTTTGAATATACATTAACCAGTTCTTGAATATAAGAATTCATAAATACCTCCATAATTTAATACACTTTGAAAAATGTTCCCCAAAATTGATTTCCCTTCATGTAACTTTATCTTGATATGTAAGGACCACTAGGAAATTAAAACCCTTGGAACTAACACTTACCTAAAGTTCCTGCTTTATCGACAGCAGTAAAAAGCAACCTGTTTATTCCTTTTGGAAAAACAAGGCTGCCTATTATTTTCATCTTCTGATTTCATTTTGATGCAAAAAGAGAAAAAAGAATTCAATGGGACAACAAAGTATTTCAATTAACATATATAGCTTTTTTCCCTTGACTGCTTTCCAACGCTGCATCAATGATCTTAATGACGGATAGCCCCTCTTCCGATGTGACAGGAGCCTTTTTCCCCTCAAATATACTTTCTGCAATTTCTTTATAATATGTTAAATAAGATCCATGTAAAGTTTGTATTGTTTCATGTTTCTCTTTTTCTCCATCAATCGTAACCAACTGACCATAGAATTGAGGATTATCTGCACCCCAAGAGTTATCTATAGGCTTTTTCCCCTCACTTAGCGCAGCCTCTTGTCCATCAAGCCCATATTTAATAAAAGTTCCTTTACTTCCATGTACCTGAAACCGCGGTCCATTAATCGGAACGATTGACCCTGAATGCAATATCACTCGCAGCTTTTCGTACCCTAAAATAACATGAAAATAATCATCCGTTTCTGCATTCTCTCTTTGCGCAAAAACATCTGCCCATACGAATTGTGGCCAACCAAATAAATGTAAGGCTTGATCAATTAGATGTGAGCCCAAATCATATAGCATGCCAGCTCCTGGACCCTGCTTTTCTCTCCACCTATCTCTAACCACTGGTCTGAAGCGATCATAATGGACCTGATATGTATTGATTTCTCCAAGTACACCATCATTCATAAGTTTTTTAATTGTCAAAAAATCATTATCCCATCTTCTGTTATGATAGATACTTAAAAGAAGCTCCTTTTCCTCAGCAATCTGTATGAGCTCCTCTGCCTCCCATGTTTCTACTACCATCGGCTTTTCCAAGATAACATGTTTTCCAGCAAGTAAACTTTGTTTAGCCATTTCATAATGCAAACCGCTTGGTGTCGTAATAACTACTAAATCAATCGCTGCATCTTCTAAAACTTCTTCTAAGCTACTTACTACTGCCACGTGCTTCAAATCCTGCTGCACTTTTTCCTTTTTAGAGCTTACTACTTTCGCTATTTCAAACTGCTCTAAAACACTTAGCAAAGGCGCGTGAAATGTAGCACCTGAAAGGCCGTATCCAACTATACCCACTTTAATTTTTCTCATTTTGCTTCCTCTCACTTTCTTGATCTTCTGAAACAATTAAAGGATAATCATCCACATACGTTCACTCTACTTATTCGGATAGGTTTCTCTCAAAAATTTTACAGATTGGTTAATTAACTCTTTTAAAACATTAAGATCAATATCTGCTACTTTATTTATGTAAACACAACTTTTTCCGGAAGTATGTCTTCCAAAGCCCTTTAATAATTCCTCTCGTTTTGTGTCACCCGTAGCAAAATATAAACTGATTTTTGCTTTTCGAGGTGAAAAACCTACAAGAGGAGCATCACCTTCATGACCAGATTCATATTTATAATGATATGTACCGAATCCAATTATACTCGGTCCCCACATCTTTGCTATAAAACCTGTCGTTTCAGTAAAAATATCTAATAATTGATATGCATCCTCACGCTTTTTGGGGCTGTCGACATTTTCAATAAACTCGATAACACTGCTGTCAGTTTCTTTGGTTTTTGGTTGGTACATTAGAATCTCTCCTATACTAAGGGATTTAATATATATTTTTCAAAGATAACATATGCTTAAAACTCAGATCATTTGATAAGCACAATTGCATTTGTTTTAGCAGGTATATTTATGGTTTCACCAGGCTTACGGGTGCGGTATAACGACGTGGAGGTTATATCTGGTGAAGTTATTGGCAATTGAAGCCATCTTTAGCCGAAAATTACGCAAGAGTATGAGTAAAGAATTCTTTCAAATGATTTTATGTGAGATTATATTATTTAATCTCTTAATTTATTCTCCGAACGTCATCCAATACCCTCCAAACAAATATCCTTAATATATTATAGAACATTGATTTGTTTTATTCTAATTTCTACCCAGTGTTCATTAAAAAAGCCAAAATAAATGTTTTTTGATCAAAGTGTACTCAGGCTTGATAATTCGTTACTAAAACGCTTTCTATAATAATCTAAAACGATCAGGTATGGAACGGGATCTCATTCCTGATCGTTGAGTATAATCCTTGTCTATTAATCTCGCAAGTAAACTAGTTGTTCTTGCAGTTCTAGATGAAAGATGAAGGATTACTCGAACAACTAATAATGGGAGCTCTATTGTCTACGAATCTTTTCAATTTCATCCGCTACGAATTGTACCTGCGTACCCACAACGACTTGAATGCTATGTGGACCAACGATATTGATTCCCGCGACTCCTGTGAATTTAATTTTATTTTGATCAACTGCTCCCATATTCTTCACTTCTACTCTCAAACGGGTTATACAGTTGTCAACAAACATTACGTTAGCGTCTCCACCTAAGCCTTCATAAATCGCAGCAGCCATCCCAAAGAATTTACTTCCTGTTGACTCAGCATGGTTGCTTGCATTTGCCTCTACTCCTCCACCATTAAGTTCTTCATCTGTATCATCCTCCCTCCCTGGAGTCATTAAGTTAAACTTTGCGATCAAGAAGCGGAATAAGATATAGTAAATGACAGCGAAAGCTAACCCTTGTAGAAGGAGCATATAAGGTTCATTTGCCAATGGCAATCTTGAACTTAAAACAAAGTCAACAAAGCCTGCACTAAAACCAAAACCTGCTGTCCATTGAAAAGATGCAGCAATGGCTAACGAAATACCTGTTAATAAAGCATGAACAACAAAAAGAGCGGGTGCTACAAACATGAAGGCAAATTCAAGAGGTTCTGTAACTCCTGTAAAAAATGAAGCAAATCCTGCAGCGAGCATTAATGACGCCACTTGTTTTTTCTTTTTAGATTTTGCTGAATGGTACATAGCAAGTGCCGCGGCAGGCAATCCGAACATCATGACAGGGAAGAATCCGGCTTGATACATGCCTGTAGTTCCTTTTGTTCCAGTTCCTGCCCAGAAATTACCGATATCGTTAAGCCCAATTACATCAAACCAGAACACGGAGTTTAATGCATGATGTAAACCCGTTGGTATCAATAACCGATTGAAGAATCCATAAAGTCCTGCACCTGCAGCACCTAATCCACTTATCGCTTCACCGAAATTAACTAACCAAGAGTAGATGAGCGGCCATACAAAAAATAATATAAGGGAAACGAGTAACATAATAACCGCAGTCAGTATGGGGACCAGCCTTTTACCACTAAAGAAAGCGAGGGCATCCGGCAGCTCGACCTTACTAAACCGATTATACATAGCAGCAGCTATAAGGCCCGAGAGAATTCCGACAAATTGATTTTCTATTTTCTCAAATGCTGGATTTACACTTTCTACATCAATACCTTGCAGCATAGCTACTGATTCTGTGGCAAGCAATGTCGTTACGACTAGATAGGCTACCAGCCCACTCAAAGCGGCTGAACCATCTTTTCCTTTCGACATCCCCAATGCAACCCCGACAGCAAACAAGATAGACATATTGCCAATGATGGAAGAACCAGCTTTAATTAAGAAAGCCGCTATCGGACTTCCCTCTCCCCATCCTGCTGGATCTATCCAATAACCAATCCCCATTAAAATGGCAGCTGCCGGCAATACGGCTACTGGCAACATCAATGAACGGCCAATTTTTTGAAGATATTTTTTCATCCCACTTTCCCCCTGACAGTTATTAATTTAGGATAACCCTATACACCTATTAGACAGCGGTTTCTTCTTTTTTAGAACTTCTTTTCTTTTATAAACTGTCTATTTCTAGGGAATTCTTAACGTTATACCCCTTTAATTAAAAAAAAGAAAAGCCCTTACAGACTTTTCTAAGTTCCTCCGGTTATTTATAAAGTAAATACTGTGCGCGAACCTTTTTAAAAGCATCTTGCTCTGGCTGATATTCTTTCATAATTTCATTCACAGATGAGCCTTCTTTAATCATTGCTCTCACCCAGTCATTACCTATTAATAGACTGAAATTATTGGCTGCGAGAAATTCGAAATCATCTGGATAAAGATCATGAATGGTCTTGATAATGTGCAGTCCAGTTGGTACAGCCCTAAATTCATCACGATCAGTTACATAGATTTCAACTCCATGGCTAAGTTTACCTGCATACTTTGAAAACGAAGGTGTAAAAGAGGCAGCCCTAAATTTCACACCGGGCAAACGTAGTCCATTTAATTTCCCCGCAAGTTCATCGCTGTTGATATAGGGTGCACCGATTAATTCGAATGGCTTAGTCGTCCCTCTGCCTTCCGAGACATTTGTTCCCTCAATTAGCCCTGTAGCTGGATATACAAATGTAGTGGACACTGTTGGCATATTTGGCGATGGCAAGACAAATGGAAGCCCAGTTTCGTCATAATCCATCGAGCGCTTCCAGCCTTTCATTTTAATGACCTTTAAATCTGCACCAATTTTAAACTCTTTATTAAACAATGTAGCGAGTTCGCCGACTGTCATCCCATGTTTAAGCGGAATCGGATACAAACCAACAAATGATGAGAATTCCGGTTCAAGTACTGGTCCATCTACTGATATCCCCCCTTGCGGATTCGGCCTGTCTAACACGATAAACGGGATGTTATTTTCTTTCGCGGCTTCCATTGCATAGGCCATCGTATAAATATAGGTGTAATAACGCGTTCCGACATCTTGGATATCAAAGACAAGAGCCTCTACACCTTCTAACATTTCAGGCGTTGGCTTTTTCGTTTTACCATACAAGCTATAAACGGGCAATCCTGTTTTTTCATCTATATAAAATTCAACGCTTGCCCCTGCCTGCGCATCTCCACGAACCCCATGTTCGGGTCCATATAACGCAGTTAATTCAATATCCGGATCGTCATACAGCAGATCAACGATGCTCGTTAATTTGGAATCGATTCCTGTTGGATTTGTAATCAACCCCACCTTTTTTCCTTTTAGTACATCCTTCTCATCTTTTAAAAGAACTTCAATACCAGGCATGACCTTTTGTTTTTTCTTTTCCTTATCGGCAGTAACACTTTTAGAGGAAACTATACTAAAGGCCAACAGACAAATGGTGAATATAATAAGAATTCTTTTCATTGTGTTTCCCCTCTACTTTTTAATAGGCTTGCCAGATTTAATATCTAATCCATACCCAAATTTATAAAGGCTTTCGGATGGTTTTGTCACGGATGGAATACCCACTGGCAACGTCCCCCTCGGTTTTGATTCTCCAAAGATCGTCGCGATGCCTGCCGGTATATTTGGCTGCCTATACCGCCCATTTGAATATCCTTTAAATCCGTATACAACCATCACGGCTTTTGCTTCTTCAAAATTGGCAACATCATAAGGGTTTCTTACACTCATTAACACAAACCCTTTATCTTTTTTCTGTGCATATTTCATGGCCGCTCTTGGAAAGGCTGTTGCCCACTTGCTTGAATCTTGAATACTGTCATCAATCACTCCATCATTTACGGCCGGATCGTTTTTTACAATATAGGACCCAGTAATGACATAGTCGGCTTCATCAATGAGTCTTGCCACTTCAATAGTGAATGACTTTTCTGAAAAACTCATACCTGTAACTTGGACTTTCTTTATCCTCTTTTGATCAACTAATTCATTGATGCTCCTTGACATAGATTCAATCTGATCGGCAAAAGGAGCAAGAACTAAAATATTTTCATTTTTCTTAGGTTTGAAGGGCAATGTTTTATCTTCATTTTTCAAAAGAGTGATTGCATCTTCCGCAATTTTCCTTTCTTTTTTCAAAGAATTTTTATTACCGACCACTTGAAGAGCCCTTAATATTTTTTTATCAATTGGGGTGTCGGCAGCGACTTTTCCCAGCTTTAGAATCCCTCTTTTCACTTTTAGCTCAAGTATTCTTGTTACAGAACGATTGACTTGATCAAGCGGAATTTCAGTACTTTCCACGGCTTCCTTCACTGCATCGAATACAGAGGTTATATTCTTTTCCATTTGAAGCGAGTTTACTTGTGCAGGCATCAATGCAATATCAACACCCGATTTCAAGGCCAAAACAACAGCATCTTCTTGTCCAAAATTGTCCGCAATGGCTTGCATATTCAATGCATCTGTAACCACTACGCCATCAAATCCCATTTCTTCACGTAAAAGACCAGTAATGACCTTCTGTGACAGTGTTGCCGGGACCATAATTTCTTGTCCGTCTTTTTTACTGATATAAGTAGTATCATCGAATGCAGGAAATTGAACATGTGCTGTCATTATCATATCTACTCCAGCATCGATTGCCTTTTGGAAAGGAACTAACTCGATAGAACGTAAGCGCTCTTTATTATGCGAGACAAGGGGAAGACCATAATGACTATCAACCGCCGTATCTCCATGACCAGGGAAATGCTTAGTCGTTGCTATCATATTCTGACTTTGCAATCCTTTTATGGTTTGAATCCCAAGTTTTGATACAAGATCTGGATCAGAACTGAAGGAACGGACGCCAATAACTGGATTTCCAGGGTTATTATTGACATCACAGCCGGTCCAAAATTTACATTTATACCAAGAGAGGACAATTCCTTGCCGATGATTTCTCCAGACTGATAGGCGTAATTCTTATTTCTAGTTGCACCCAACGACATATTTCCCGGAAGATTCGTTCCTGTTTGAAGGCGAGTTACGATTCCTCCTTCTGATCAATAGTTATAAATAGTGGAAGATCCCTGCTCGCATTCTGTAAACCATCTGTCAGCCGTACCGTTTGCTCGGTATCTACAACATTTTCAGCAAACAAGATCACTCCGCCTAAATGATATTTTTCAATGATGCTTGCAACTTCTGAGTTCATTTCTATAAAACCTGTTGCTTTTCTTTCTCCTTGTTCTTGCCAATTACAAAAATCTGGCATGAGCATTTGACCGACTTTCTCCTCAATGGACATATTTTCTACGGTTGTCTGAACATCCGGCACTGGTTTTTCTTCCGCAAACTCCCTTGCTGATGTAATTCCACCAAGAGTGGATAAAGCCAAGGAAAAAGCTAACCCAGCAGGTGCCCATATCTTTTTATTCATTTTGGCATCCTCCTTTTTACTTTTTAATCTCAAAAGGCTTTCTTAGCAGTAGTAGGTAAAAAGGTTCCCAAGAAGCTTTAATCAATATCTGTCTAAAGAAGTTAGTGAATCCTCATCCATCTTCAATGCTTCTTAAGTGTGTGATGATGTGTACTAAATGTTGTTAGCCGTATGATCGTTTTTTACAAATTTCCACACTCTTATGACAATAAAGGCAGCACCTTGAAATCCAGTAGCCACCTTTATCAATTTCTCATTCACTTTTTTATTTTCCAAGGAAAATCCAGCTCTTTTTCTGGGATCTTAGCTTTCTTAATGACAGAAAATCCTCTTGTTGTATCGTTAGTTGCTAATTAACACTTCGTGGGCCAGGGCTTTTAGTTCGTGAGTGTAATAGAGTGTAAGAACTGAACTGAAGTGAGTGAAATGATCACCTATTTTCTGTGTATTTCTAAATCTATATATATAATTCTTCACATTGTAGGTTTACGGATTGACCAGATTCTAGAAGTGCTAACAAAGGAAGATCTTCCTCTATAACTAGCCCTATCACATTGACTCGATGATTTGCTTCTAAATCTCGCCTGCAAATTTGGACCTCTCCCCGATATCGCCCATATGCATCATTGTCCATCGTAATGGAACCAAGGCAGCGTTCGACAGTATTTTGCGGCTTAATCTGTGTTGTGACACGGGTATGTTGTAGCCGATACACATCCCTTGAAACATCTGGCCGCAAATCGTAAATACCGCTTTGCAAAACGGAAGACTTCACGCGAATAGACAGAATATTCCGATCATTGAAGGCGGATAGGTTCTCAATCAAATCGTTTTCCACACCTTGATCTCCAATATATACTCCATTCACATGCTGAAACAGTTCAACTCCGGCAGCAAAAGGATTCATAAACCTGTGTTTTTCAAGCGTCGGAAGGCCATCATGAAGGGGTCCTCGCTTACTTCCTGAACCCGGGATAAAAGCAACAATAGGTATTCCATACTTCTTGAACATTCTATTTTGATTTTGAAAGAATTCTTCCTCGAGACCCGTTTCACGCCTTGGATAGAAGTTATGCCAGGCTATGAGTCTATCAGGTTTTATTCCGCTCCCAAGTGCGGCCATTAGTTCATCTTCCTTTAACGTACTTGCGTTTAGCGAAAGAGAAAATACCTCAGATAAAGATCTTATCGTTTCATAGTCAAACCCATCATCCAAACGAATTCCCTTAACCCCTAATGACGATAACTCCTCAAAATTGCTAATTCCCAAATGATTAAGCGTGTTTAATGAGACATCTGCATGGATTTCCATTTCATATGACTCTACAAGCTTTAATAGATCAACCATTCTTTGTACGTGATCACCTTTTTCTTCAGGAATATGAAGCGAGGTAAATGCTCGCTTCACACCTAAGTTTGCTGCATGAATGATTTGTGTTTCTGCATCTGGGTCTTGTAGATAAAAAGAGATTCCAATCACTTGAATTCAACCGCCATTTCATCTTTAAATCCAAATAAGTACGTAAAAATAAATCCTGCTGCGTAGGAAATGAATAACCCTGCCAAGAAAAGCACAATTTGGTTTGGATGAACTAAAAAGGTAAGTGGTAATCCAGACACACCGATTGCAGTGGTCGCAATTCCGAAGTGAGCTTGAAATGCGCCTCCTACCCCTGCCCCTAGACATGCGGTTAAGAAAGGACGACCGAGTGGTAATGTCACTCCAAATATAAGAGGTTCGCCGATACCAAGCATTCCTGATGGAAGACCTCCACCTATCGCTCGCTTTAGGCTTGCTTTCTTCGTTTTGAAATAGATGGCAAATGCCGCACCTACTTGGCCAGCTCCACCCATTGCCAAAATGGGAAGCAGAGGATCGTCTCCAATCGCGTTGATCAATTCAAGATGAACAGGTGTTAAACCTTGATGCAGACCAGTTATGACTAGCGGTAGGAATGTTGCTCCAAGCACAAATCCAGCTACAACTCCACCGAAATCTAATATATTTAATAAACCTGTTGTAATCGTATCCGATAAAAATCCTCCTACCGGCATAAATACAATGTAAGTGACTATCCCTGTAATAAGTAAAGAGATGGTTGGAGTCAACATTATATCCAGTGATTGAGGAATGAATTTCCTTACCTGCTTTTCTACCAATGCTATAAAAATCGCAGCAAAAAGGACTCCAATTAACCCTCCACGTCCTGGGAGCAAGTTTTCACCAAACAATGAAATGTCGCCTACTGCCGGGTTGATAACCAAGATACCAGCCAGTGCACCAAGTGCAGGTGATCCCCCGTATTCCTTTGCCGCATTAGTCCCAACTAAAATCCCAAGGTAAGCAAATAATCCAGATCCGATAACAGTTAATATAATGGCTAATTGTGAATCACCCGCAAGCCAGCCCGCTTGAACGACCGCTTTTGTAATCCCTGTAATCAGGCCTGAAGCTACTAATGCAGGAATTAACGGGATAAAGATACTCGCAATTCTACGTAAAAATAGTTTAAAAGGTTTTGCATTTTTCCTATCAATCTCTGATTTGTTCTTGGTAGCAGTTTCTTTTAAATTAAAATCTTCAGATGATGCGAGAAACTTTTCAAATTCAGCGTACACCTTGTTCACTACTCCTGGACCCAGAACGATTTGAATCGTTTCTTCTTCGATGACACCAAGAACGCCTTCCGTTTTTTTAATTTCATCCATGTTTACTTTTGAACGATCGATTGGTGATACCCGCAGCCTGGTCATACAATGTGCAGATCCTACAACATTTGATGCCCCACCTAACTTTTCTAATAATTCTCGTGCTAAATCGGCGTACTTATCCCCCTTGCCCATTCAAAAGCCCCCTTTGTCAAAATCTCCAAATGAATGTTCATTTATAACGATCTGTCATCGATTGGATGGCTGCCCGTGTGTTATCAATATATTGGACAGTCTCTTCGTACTGTTCTGACGCCATTCCTAAAAATAAAATATCAATCATATATAACTGTGCCAATCGGGAAGATGTTGCAGCACTTCTAAACGGAGCTTCATTTGAAAAGGATGTATACAGCGAAGCGTCACACAAAGAAGATACCGTTGTTTGACCAAAATGAGTCAGGCCGATCGTTTTGACTCCTCGATCTTTAGCAAGTTTTAATATATTGACAACTTCAGGTGTTTCTCCTGAGAATGAAATAGCAAAAACGATATCATTTTCATCCGCATTGGCAATCAGAGTTGCAACTAAATGCATGTCAGTAAAGGCAGTTGCCCCTTTGTTGATTCGAAGCAGTTTTTGCTGAGCGTCTGCGGCAACAATATTCGAAGCCCCCACTCCACAAAAGTGAACTGTTTTAGCGTTCAGCAGCAATTTAATTGCATTTTTGAGATTATCGTGATCGATAATTTCAGAAGTGTCACGAATAATCTGAATCGTATTACTGGTTGTTTTTTCAACAATCCTATACAGTGATTCTGAAGGCTCAATATCTCGGTAACCCTGTTCAACAGACTTCATTAAATCCCCAGCAATCCGCATTTTCAAATCTTGAAATCCTTTCAAACCGAGAGATTTGCACAACCTTATCACAGCAGCCCCGCTTGTATGAGCAGAAGTCCTCAACTCCTGTACAGTGCTATTCACTACCTCATGAGGATTCTGTAGGATATATTCTGCTAGTTTTTGTTCTGATTGTGGAAGCTTACTTAGCATCGTCTGTATAATGGATAATCCTCCAGTAACCATTGCTTTCTCTCCTTAATCCACGCGCATCGAGATGGCTTTTCTGACATCTCCATCCGCTTTTTCTAGTAACTCCGTTGATTGATCATAAGTTGTTGAAGTCTTTATCATTACAATCGCTGGTTTAACCTGATTATTCGCCTTTTCGAGCATTTTCATTGCAATATCATATTCAACATTCGTAACAGTTTGTATAATGCTTATTGCACGATCCTTTAGTTTTTGATTGCTTACATTTACATCTACCATCAGATTTTCATACACTTTTCCCATTCTAATCATGGTAGCTGTTGAGATCATATTAAGTACCATTTTATGTGCAGTTGCCGCTTTCATTCTCGTAGACCCTGTTAAAACTTCGGGTCCGACCTCAACTTCAATTCCAATATTAGCGACTTCCGTGATGATGGAGTTTTTATTGCACGATAAAGCCACCGTTTTTGCTCCTACCTTTCTTGCATAATGTAAAGCTCCTTTCACATAAGGAGTACGACCGCTTGCTGCAATGCCGATAACCGTATCATTAGCTGTAAGATCCACGTTTGTTAAATCTCTTTTCCCAAATTCTTCTTTATCCTCTGCTCCTTCAATTGCTCGAACAAATGACTTTTCCCCTCCAGCCATTATTCCCAGCACCTTATCCGGTGATGTGCTGAAAGTCGGTGGACATTCCACTGCATCAAGAACACCAAGTCTACCGCTCGTTCCAGCCCCAATGTAGATGAGTCTTCCTCCTTTCATTAACGATTCATAAGCAAATTCAACCGCCGTTTTAATATCTAATAAAACCTCCTGTACGGCTACTGCCACTTTTAAATCTTCGTTGTTAATAGCAGTAATAATTTCCAGTGTATTTACACTGTCGATGTTCATGGTCCCTTCATTGCGTAATTCAGTCGTTAATGAACGCAGTCGTTCTTCCATAGACAAATAGATCCTCCTATTATCAATTACTTAAATATAATTTCAATTTATAATCAATTATCTTGAAATTATATTTTATATTATATTAAATGGCAGCGCTTTCATTACTAAATAACAAGATTTTTTTGTAAGTTTAGTATCATTTTACTTTTTAATACCTGATTTCAGAAAATCATTCTATTATTTCAAAAGAACGCTTACCACGTCATATTATGGAGTATGTAATACCACAGCCATCAGATGGATTCTTAGAGGATAAACCTGATAGCATAATATCTACTCTTATGAATACTTCGGAATTTTCTTATATTGTAGACGGTGTTATTAGATTATCATCTGCATTTCTTTTAAAAAAAGAATAAAATCATTTACCTTTTCAAATAATAATTAGACAAATAATAAGGGAGGGATTTTTGTGGATGTTAATCGTGTAAAACAGATTCTTTCTTCACCATCTGACATTGAGGTGAGATATAATGGCACTTCAGTTTGGATTGATAATATAAATGAAGATGGAAGAACAGCTACTGTACATCTAAGAGGGCCATTAGAGGAAAGGTCAGAAGTCGGTATTGAAGAGCTTAAAGAAATATAAAGAGTAATAAAACATTATCCACCCATAACATCCCGAGAGAACAAAACAGGAATAGTTGCAGCCATACTTAATGAATTAGTATGGCTGCTTATTAGTGAAATCGAGATGAACATGCTTTGAACTGCCTGTGAATTTCATTTCATATTGGGTTCATTGTTGCTGAGAAGGCTTGTAGTTAAATTGAATTGTTGAGGTAAGTTAGGTAACTGTATTAGTGGTTTCTCTGAAGAATTTGGTCGAAATGTATTTGGTCCTTCACTATTCATTAATATATACACAATTATTAAATTAAAAAAAGCCACTCTCTTTATGAGGAAGGCTTTGTTAATGATAATTGAATTATCGTTACATTTTTTCAACTTTAATCAGACTTTCTACTATCCAATTTAGTGTCCGTTTATCTTTTTCCTCTTCTGTCAGACTTCTTGGGAGTTCTATCCATTGATCTTTTTCAGGGACTAAATGAATCTGCCCCCTTAATGAATTTGGCACTTCCCTGTCCAATAAACGTATCTCTATATCATTATTAATAGTTACATATATATGACCAGTATATTCGATTTCTTCAATTTTCATGTTAAAGTGACCTCGGGTATTAGGACGGCACCATATATGATTTCCTTTAAGTTTTCTCAAAGAGTATTCAAAACCAAAAAGTTGTTCTTCCGATATATAATAATCTTTGATGTAATACAAATTTTCATTATGTTTTTTGTCATTCACATCATACACATCATACGTAAAATGTATATTTGAATCTTTTCTTATCTTAGGATTTTGGTCGGTCCAATTGTTATTTACCATTATTGGTCGTACAAAAGATTCTAGCCTTTCTTTTACTAAATATTCAATATTGCTATGATCAAGCTTACATCCAAAGGTAAATAAAAAATAGTCTTTCAATTACTTCTAGCCCCATTTCAGCAATGAATTATTATTTAATCTAATATTCCCCCTATAATCAGACAAATCATCTTATGTATGGTAATGACAATTTATTGAATTTTCAGATTGATTTTTAAATACATGAAATCTAAAGTAAGGATTCCATTATCACCTAATAATTCAAAAATATGCTCTCCTTGTTTGATACCATTATAGGTGCTGTACTACCTAATGGTCCTACACGTCTAGAATATCCATACTTACCATATCTTTTTTTCCCATAATATCTAGAGTAGACCTTACTTTCTTATAAAAATCTTTTTCAATCGTTACTTAGGAAAGTAAGGATCCGTCATCTACTCTTTTACCAGAGTTGGAAATAACTACACGAAGCTCACATTTTGCTATTGTCGCCTTTATTATTGTTTTTCTATCGTTCAGGCCTTTACTAGAATATTATCATTTCTAGAAAGTACCTGACAGTATGAATCTTACCCTAGTAATGGATACATTGTGGAAGAAACAAAAAAAGAAACGTGTACTGGAATCCTTCATTTGAAGGATTCCAGTACACGTCCAAGAAATACAACAATCTTCTCTATCAGTACATACTGGTAGAATTCTGCCGCACACTAGCTACTTTTTTTATGACTGTTTACTTGATTATCAGGGATATTTTTCGTGACACCAGCACTGGCTTTGTTCACCTTAACGAATGGGAACTACTTTTCCATCTTCAACCGCTCCAACGACAATTGTAGATGCGAATCCTCCATTCTCATCAATTGTTGGGATATCGTAGATTTTCTGTTCAGCAGAAATATTAGTCAGCCCGTCCTGCATATGTTCGCGAATCGCCTTGACGTCATCCACGCTTCCTGCTGATTTCATCGCTTCTACAAAAGCATACATCGCGATGTAATTCAAACCGACTTCGGAGCTTGGATCTTCCTTATAATTTTTTTGATATTTCTCAATAAAAGCTGGCACTGCTTCTTCATCGGAGTTAATCAGAGGTAGGACACCGATTGAGCCTTCCAATGTTTCATATGATCCTGCAATCGGCTTCATTTGATCCAGCTTCGCCTGATCCATAATAATAAAACCGCCTTTAAACCCTAACTCCCGAGCTTGCTTCGCTACTTTTGCCGTCGGTTCAGACGCACCTCCGATAAACAGCACATCAGGATCCTTTTTCAATGCATTTGTAACAATCGTAAAGAAATCTGTTTCTTTAGCAAAATCAATCGAGGAATTATAAACGACTTTACCACCTTGCTTTTTCCAATGAGGGAGAACCGCTTCTGTCCAGTCTTTTCCGTATTGAGAAGAGGTTGGCAAAGCTGCAATTTTTTTGCCGAAATGTTCCATGGCATACGTTGTAAACGGTTCGATATATCCTTCATAATTCGGTGGAATTCGTACGGTTAATGAATTTCCGCTTTCGGTAACTGAAGGCTCACTCGTATAGGCGCCAATGATAAATTTCTCTTGTTCATTAAAAACCTGCAGCGCCAGGACACCGCCGCTATGCGGCGTAAATATAATCGGTGTATCATATTCCTGAATTAAGCGTTTAGCATTCGAACCTGTTTCATTCGGTAAGTATTTATCATCCAAAGAAACGAGATTAAGCGTGTATTTTTCTCCATCTACTTCAAACCCTCCGTCATCATTGATTTCATTGACGGCCATTTCCACACCATTTAACGTTCGTTTCCCATACAATGCTGCAGCCCCGCTTAACGGACCGCTAAAACCGATGTTAACGACATTTCCTCCTTTACCTTTTTTACCACTACTTGATGCGGGGCTGTCTCCCTTGTTACAGCCAACCAATGCAGTTACTACTACCAGCATGAATACAAATAACACTTTCAGTTGTTTCATATAAATAAATCCCCCATTCTTTTTTTCATGCTCCAATATACGCTTTCCGTACTTCACCATTAGCCAATAAATCATCTGCTGTTCCTTGAACGACAATTTCCCCATTTTCAAAAACATAACCTTTATCTGCAATGCTGAGGGCAGCATTCGCATTCTGTTCTGCAAGTAGAACGGTGATTCCTTCCCGGTTTATTTCTTCGATAACCTTAAACATCTGTTCCACAATCAAAGGTGCGAGTCCAACCGAAGGCTCATCAAGCATCAGCAGCTTTGGCTTAGACATTAATGCCCTACCTATGGCAAGCATCTGCTGTTGCCCACCGCTCAGACTTCCTGCATCATTATGATTCTTTTCTTTTAAAATCGGGAATAAATTATATACCTTTTCCAAAGAATGCTTGATTTCCGCCTTTTTCTTTCGATGCACATATGCCCCCATCCTCAAATTTTCCTGGACAGTCATTTGCGGAAACAGTTTACGTCCTTCGGCACACTGAACAATTCCAGCTTGAACATTCTTATCCGGGGCCCGACCGCCTATAGGACTATTTTGAAAATAAATTTCTCCTTGAGACAGCTTACTGATACCACTAATGGAACGAAAAGTCGTACTTTTACCCGCTCCATTCGCCCCCAATAAAACGACAATCTCCCCTTTGGCAACTTCGATATTCACATGTTTGATTGCAGTAAAACTTCCATAACTGACTGCAACATTAGATAACTTTAGCACTAGCACTACCTCCCAAATAGGCTTTAATAACCGCTTCATTACTTCGGATTTCCTTAGGTGTACCCTCGGCAATTTTTTCTCCGTAATTCAAAACCATGATGTGGTCAGCCAAGTTCATAATCATATGCATTTTGTGCTCGATTAAACATATCGTAAGACCGGATTGATTTAACTTCTTGATCAGAACTGTCAGTCCTTCCGTTTCATCCGGGTTGATTCCTGCAGCAGGTTCATCAAGAAAGATAATTTCCGGGTCCGTTGCAAGAGCAAGGGCGATGGCTGTCCGTTTCTTTTCCTCCTGCGAAACACTAGCGACTATTTTGTCAGCCACATCCGTTAATCCAACAATCTCCAGCACCTCCATAGCCTTATCCCGACATGCCGCTTCCTCTCGTTTTAAGCGTTTTGTTCTTAGAATGGCGTCTACCAAATTCGATTTGGTGCGTAGTCTATGCCCAACAATGACATTATCCAATACGGTCGATTTATCAAAAAGACTGGTTGTTTGGAAGGTCCTTGAAATTCCTAGCGCTGCTATTTCATTAGCTGGAAGCTTGGTGATATCAATTCCTTTAAAAATGACGGTTCCAGAGCTTGGACGATGAAAGCCGCTAATCAAGTTGAAAAAAGTGGATTTCCCCGCCCCATTCGGTCCGATAATAGCATTGATTTTTCCTTTTTTAATCAAAAAATCCACATTATTGACTGCTGCTAAGCCGCCAAACCGCTTTGTCAAATTCTTAGTTTCAATAATCATTTTCATCCCTCCCCCACTTTAATAGAAACATCGTTTCTCAAAACAGGCGGCTTCTTATCTTTTCGTTTGATTTTCCAATCAAAGATGGCACCTGCGATTCCACGTGGATAAAAAATGATGATTAATGTAAGCAAAGGTCCGAAGATCAACATTCGGTACTCTTGAAGAAATTGCAGATTTTGCGAAAGTATTACGAGCAGTAACGTTCCCACCAACGGTCCCGAAAGTGTCCCAATTCCACCAACTAAGAGATACATCAATAGGTCGAACATAATGGAGGTGGAGCCGATATCAGGTCCAATAAACCGAATGAATGAAGCATACAGGGCTCCAGCCAAACCTGCGAAAAATGTAGAAAGGACAAAGGCCGTCAGTTTATTCTTCATCGTGGATATACCAATCGTTTGAGCAAGGTCCTCACTATTCCTGATGGCCATATACGTTCTACCTGTTAACGAATGGATAATCCGATACATGACTATGATCACCGCAAGCAGAAACACAAGGACAAGATAATATTGTGAAGTTGCCGTATCGAATGTTATTGGACCGATATTACCTGGAGCAGGGATGCCAATCAATCCTCTAACTCCCTCCGTCAGCCCCTCCCATTTATCAATGACCAGATATATGATATAGCCTACACATAATGTGTATATGGCGAAAAAGTGTTCCTTTGTCCTCAATGCTATTAATCCGATTACAAATCCAATCGCACATGTGATCAAACAGGCCCCCACAAGAGCCAGCCAAAAATTCATTCCAGATTTTACTGTCAGCAGCCCAAGTGAGTATGCACCAATTGCAAAAAATCCAGCATGAGCAAGCGAGAGATAACCAGTATAGCCTGATAACAAATTGATTCCGTAAACAGCAATTGTCCAAATGAATGAGAGTGTTAACATATGAAGATAATAGTCGTTTTGACCGATAATAGGGAATAAAAAAGCTAAGATGATAAGAGCAATAATTCCATTTCGTTTCGTCAAAATCTTCATGCTACCTCTCCCCCTTAGCAAAAAGTCCCGTTGGTTTCACTGTTAGAATTACAACTAAAAGAACGAATGCAATGATGTCTTTATAATCATTTGAAATATAAGTTGCGCCCAGGCTCTCGCTGAAACCAAGGATATAACCGCCGACAATCGCCCCTGGAATACTTCCCATGCCTCCCAGAATGATAATGACGAATGCCTTCAAGATGACGAGATGTCCCATGCCGGGGAAAACGAGGTTAATCGGTGAAGCAAGAGATGAGGCAATGGCGGCTAAGCCACCAGATATCATGAAGGTCAGCATAGCGACTTTGTTGATGTTAATCCCTACAAGTGAAGCTCCTTCACGACTTTGGGACATCGCAATTATCGTTGAACCGGTATACGTTTTCTTGAGGAAAAGATAAAGCAAAATCATCACCACGATAGCCGAAACGATAATCAACAAGCGCTGCAGTGTAAACGTCAACCCCATGATGTTGACGACTTGATCGTAAGGAGAATTCATTGTATGGAAATCGGCGCCCCAGACAAATTGCGCAAAGGCTTCAAGAAAAAGAAGAATCCCGATTGCCGCAATTTTATCGTGCAATGGCGGTGCCTCCCTTAACAAGCGGAACACGAAACGTTCCAATAGAACACCCATCAAACCAACAACGATTACGGATACAAACATAGCAAACCAATAATTAACGCCATATAACGTCATCATTGATAATGTGATGTACCCTCCCAACATATAGAGAGCTCCGTGGGCAAAGTTCGGGATATGCAAAATTCCATATACAAGCGTCAATCCCAGGGCAACTAAACTATAAACGCTTCCAATTGTCAAACCATTAAAAAGCTGCTGGATTAAAATATCCATTTACTTCCTCCTTCTTAATTATTGAATTTTTATCATGCTATTTGGTTATTCCTGCTTCACAATCAAAGGCATGCCTAGAAAACCAGCCATTCAAAAAAGTGAGAGGCATCTATACATTAATCAAACTGACGATTTTTGATTCTGTTAACGGCAACGGAATTCTAATACTGTTTACCCTACGCTCGCCCGATAATGGATTGCGACAAGCAGTTGAAGAAGCCTCCGATAAACCGTAGCCTTCAATGATTTTTATTTTTGTTAGCTTTTCAAACTGATGTAACATCGTAGGAGACAAATGGGCTGAATCACATAAACAGAGCTATAATGTATGCAAAGCATTATGAGTATCACCGAGTTCTTTGATTAAAGAGTTTTACATTTGTGGTAAGCCAGGAAAAATGGTCACTTTGCAAGTCTCGCTCAACTCGATTACCCGTTTAGCCTAAAACACGGGCACGATGACATTCGCTGCACCAAGCATAACAGCCAAGTTCATCGTGATAGTCATCATATACACATGATAAAGCGGAGAAGCCGTCATGATTACTTCCTCACCGAACTGAATCCTCGATTGAAGAAAACTTTGGTTCTGAATCACATTGGCAACTAAATTAAAATGGGTTAGTTCCACACCCATTCTCTGTCCGGAAGTCCCGCCTATATACTAATCACAGCCATATCTACTTTTGGACTTATAGTCGCTTCCCCTACCTCTTTCGGAGGGGCATGGATAAGGTCATCAAGATATTCAAAAGGCAATGTGAGTCTTATTTCTTTATTATCACCACCTACATATATACGAGGTCTTGAAGTAGCTGATAAAACGCCCAACTTGTTAGCGCTTTCATTTCCAGTGACTAAGTATTGCAATTGTACGTCTTCTTGAATCTCTCACATTTCTCTAACCATACATAACGGGTTGATTAGTATAATGATCATTCCTAGTTTAATAGCAGCATAATAGGCGATTAGATAATCGGGTTGATTACCTAGCAAGAAACCAATTTTATTACACTTTTTTGCCCCAGCCTTATAACAAGCAGTTGCAAGACCATCCACATTTCGCATAAGTAATCATTTGTTCTTCATAATAAATGGGCGCCCGGTCCCCAAAACCTCTTTACGGAAAGCATTCTGTATAGTCTGATTTTAGGGATATTCGTAGATTTCATCGTCTGAATATAACCGCTTTCCCATGGTCGATCACCTGGATCAATCAACTATCTCACCTCACACTTTCTACATGGAAATTCCGTAGATTAATTCCTTATTAATATGCAAGTGCTGTGCCATAGTTAAACACAGTTACTGTGGCTATTTCAAAGTCCCAGAAAATTCATTATTGAATCATATAAATGAAAAAAAGGGGTTCTATATAGGATAGTCATCATTCACTTTTGACTGAAAAAATCATTTCTGAATTAAGTTAGTTTCGTGAATGAAGACCTAAAATATTTGTTATTCAACGGGTAGCGATAAATAGTAAGAGGGGATTTCCGATAAACGGAAATCCCCTCTTACTTACCTATCCTTTTCACTGACCTTTAATTGATATTTTTTAAGTTTCCTCACAATTGTCGCCTGACTCGAATCTAGGGCTTCTGCGATTTCATATGTAGTTTGGTAGGTTTGCGCCGCTTTCGTCAATATTTCCTTTTCCGCTCTTTCTACCGCTTCTTTTAAAGTAAGTGTGCCTTTAAGGTTGGAATGATTCTGATTTACCTGCTGATATTCTTCCGGAAGATCGCTAAGTGAAAGTAATTGATTATTTGTTAGGACGACGAGCCTTTCCACTATATTATTCAACTCACGGACATTTCCTGGCCAATCATATTGAAAAAAATATTCTTTCAATCTCGAATCTATTTCTTTCGAGAATTTATATTGTTCGTTGGCTTTTGTTAAAAATAAATCCGTCAATGCTAGAATGTCTTCTCTTCTCTCCCTTAAAGGGGGAATCGTAATTGGTATGACATTCAGCCTGTAATAAAGATCTTCACGGAATTCACCTACTTTAACCATTTCCAATAAGTTGCGGTTCGTGGCTGCGATTATTCGAACATCAATTTTTTTGGGCTTCGTTCCTCCGATTCTTTGAATCTCCCTTTCCTGAAGTGCCCTAAGTAGCTTTACCTGCAATTGTAGAGGAAGCTCCCCCACTTCATCCAAAAATAAAATCCCACTCTCAGCCACTTCAAACATCCCTGGTTTCCCTTTTTGATTAGCTCCGGTAAACGCGCCGCCTTCATATCCAAAGAGTTCGGATTCCAATAAATCCGCCGGAATTGCCCCGCAGTTTATCTTTACGAAGTCTCCTTTTTTAGATCGGATGCTCCGGTTGTAAATATTACGGGCCAGTACATCTTTTCCAACGCCCGTTTCTCCTAAGATCAGTACTGTCGCATCAATATCCGAGATTCTTTCGGCAATCTCATAAATCATTTTCATCTTATCACTGACAAAAACAACCCCATCCTGACTTGTTATCTTTCGAAGTTTTTCAATTTCCTGCTTATATTGATTATTCAATTCATTAACTTTCGTCAATTCATGCATCAGTTCATTTAAATCTGACAAATCACGTATGTTCGTAACGACTTGCTCAATTTCACCTTCTTCATTAAAAACGGGACTTCCTGTAATTAATGTTTCTTTTCCAGCAAAATTATCCTGTACGACTGAAACCGTTCGTCGCAGCTTCACTACCTTATGTGTCACCGAAGTATTCAAAATACCTCGTTTTATTAATTGGTCCACCGATTTGCCGATATAATACTCTTTCGGAATGCCAGTAATCCGTTCAATCGCTGAATTTGTGTAAAGTGTAATGCCATTTTGATCGGTGATATAAATCCCATCATAGGAATTTTCAATAATGGCATCTAGAGCGCGATTCAGTTTTTCCGTTTCATGGGCATCAACCAATAAATTATCCAAAAATTGTGTTTCACTGCCTACATAAAGAATATCGCCATTATCCAATTGTGTCAGAAATATAAATAAATACCGTTTGTCATGCAGGCGTGCAGCTGCCAATCTATTATTATCGAGAAATTGCCACTCTTCAAATTGTTCGGTAAGTAGTTTCTTCCCATTCTGTCCTATCCGATCATTTAGGTAACTGCTCCAATCCCTAATCCGGTATTCAGAATCAACGACTAGAGCAGGAAAGATCCACTCTTTGAGCAAATTAATTTGAGAATCCTGTTTTACATGATTCATTAATAATATTCACCGCCGCAAAAAGAATTCTTTTTTAGTACAATTCTGGATAGATTTCGAATCTCCTTTAATATTGTCGAATTTTAATCCTAAAAAAAGTAGTGATGAAATAAATTTCACCACTACTTTCCTTTAGTAGGTCCTAAAAATAACCTCACCACTGATCGCTTCCTTACCTGATTGGTTGATTGCTGCTACATTGAAATAATACTTATCTTCCTTTTTCTCTTTTAAATCTGCTTGAAGGGTTATAACATCATTCAAGAAAACCATACCTTTGAAACGAATCTTGTATTCTTCAATGTACCCAATTTCATATAGATTACTGAAAATCTTTGCCAGGTTTCCCATCGTCCACATTCCGTGTGCAATAATCCCAGGCAAACCAGCATTTATTGCTTCTTCATCAATCGTATGAATGGGATTAAAATCACCTGATGCCCCTGCATACTTAATGAGATCCAAACGTGTTACAGGTCCAAGCTCTATCGAATGCAACGAGTCGCCAATATGCAGTTCAGTTAATGTAGTCACTTGCTCATCACCATCCTTTTTATCGTTTCATTGATAATGACAAGTTGTTCAGCGGTAAAAACAATTTCTCCATTTGCATCTGTCCCGTAATTTTTCAAGGCTAGGAATCCCATTTCCCCTTGCTTCCCTTTTTTCTCATAGTAGTCCCTCACTTCTGTATAACAGGTAATTTCTTCTCCAACCCTCAGCGGACGGTTATAATGATATTTCTGTTCACCGTGTATCAATCCTTTATTTGGGAGGTCTAAGCCTTCAATCGTTCCAAAATCAAAAACTCTTGGAAAAGTTGGGGGCGCAATATTCGTACCATACCTCGATTGCCTACCTTTTTCTTCATCGATGAAAATCGGATGCGGGTCACCAATCGCTAACGCAAATTTTTTAACGGCTCCCCGTTCAACCAGATTTTTAACCGGTTTAGATTGTTTTCCAATACTTTCATTGAACATATCATCCCGCCTTTACTCTTAATTTTTTGGACCACCCGCAACATATAGAACTTGCCCACTAACGAAAGATGATGCTTCATCAGCGAAAAATGCAACAGCATTAGCGATGTCACTTGGCATACCGCTTCTAGCAACTGGAATACTGTTTGCCCTATCCTGGATAAATTGTTCAAAACTCACTCCCATTCGCCGTGCTGTTTCTTTCGTCATTTCGGTTTCAATAAAACCAGGTGCTACCGAATTAGCCGTTATTCCATATTTACCAAGTTCAATTGCAAGTGTTTTTGTTAACCCCTGCAACCCCGCTTTTGCCGCTGCATAATTAGCCTGACCGCGGTTACCTAGTGCCGAGGTGGAAGATATATTAATAATTCTCCCATATTTGTTTTCAACCATATACTTCTGAGCCGCACGAACCGCATTGAAGGTACCTTTTAAATGCACGTCCATTACTGTCTGCCAATCTGAATCGGTCATTTTAAATAGTAAATTATCTCGAATGACACCTGCATTATTCACGAGAATATCTAGCGAACCGAACGTATCAGCTATTTCTTTTACTGAAGCTTCTACCTCTTCTGAATCCACCACATTGGCGACCCTTGTAAAAATGGTATAGCCTTGATCCCTTAGTTCATTTCCTGTTGAGGTCAAAACTTCCTCATTTATATCTATGATAGCAACCTTTGCTCCTTCACTTGCAAATAGTTCTACGATTGCCCGTCCAATTCCCCTGCTTCCACCAGTAACTAAAGCGGTTTTCCCTGAAAATCTTCCTGTCATAATCTTTTCCTCCTAATCTATTATAAAAATTGTCCTAATTTAACATGTCCTTTAATTAAATTCCGTGAAATAATCATGCGCTGTATTTCATCGGTCCCATCATATATTCTCCAAAGTCTTGCCTCACGGTACCAGCGCTCAATTGGAAGTTCCTTCGTATAACCCATGCCCCCATGTATTTGCAACACGCGATCAACGACACGATTCCCCATATTTGCTCCATAGAGTTTAGCCATAGAAGCTAGATGACGATTGTCTTCTCCATGATCTAGTGTGTAGGCGGCATTTAACACAAGCCACCTTGCAGCTTCTATTTCAACAGCCGAGTCAGCAATCTGCCATTGAATAGCCTGGCGCTCAGCGATTGGTTTACCGAATGTGACGCGTTCTTTTGCATAATCTATAGCCATTTGCAGCAATCTTTCTGAAGAACCGACAGCACGTGCCCCCACGATCCATCTTGCAAAACCAATCCATTCAAGGCCAAGTTTATAACCGCCATGCACTTCTCCTAAAATATTTTCCTCAGGTACCCGAACATTATCGAAAACTAAACCAGCCGGTCCCCATTCTCCCATCGTGTTGATATACTCAGATTTCCAGCCCATGCTCCGATCTACGATGAAACAGGTGACCCCTTCTGTGCCAGTTTCTTGATGAAGTTCTTTATCGGTAACAGCAATGACCATGACGAAATCGGCATCATTTCCACCTGTAATGAATGTTTTTTCTCCATTCAGCACCCACTCATTGCCATCTTTTATCGCAGTCATTTTAATATTTCGAGTATCGGACCCAGCTCCCGGCTCCGTCATCGCAAAACAGGATTTTTTCTCCCCATTAATCGTAGGAATCAGATACTTCTTTTTCTGTTCTTCGTTTCCATAATAAAGAATATTGTCCGCAGAACCGCCAAAGCTGAAAGGTACAAACGTTTTTGATACTTCCATCAAGACTATTGCCATCATCATCTGCCCTAAGTCGGCCCCGCCAAACTCCACCGGCGTATTAATGCCCCAGAACCCCGCTTTTTTTGCTTTTTCCTGTAATTCTATTAATTTCCCTTCAGGTAAACTAGGTTTTCCTGCTATTTCGTTGCGAAGTACTTCATTTTCCAAAGGAATTAATTCATTTTCCACGAACTTGCGTATTGTTTTTTGTACCATTTTTTGTTCATCTGATAAACGTAAATCCATTATAACCCCTCCATTTTCTCATTAAACTATTTTTGATAATTTTTCTTTAATTGTCCTGTAATGATATTTTTCTGGATTTCGGACGTTCCTTCATAAATTCTAGTAATTCGTGCATCCCGATAGAAACGTTCGACTGGATAATCCTTCATGTATCCCATCCCTCCATGAATTTGAACTGCTCTATCGGCGACCCTGTTATATACTTCCGAACCATACAGCTTCAGCATTGCCGCTTCTTTAATAATTTTCTCTTTTTGATCGACCATCCATGCAACCCGGTATGTGAATGAGCGGAGCGCTTCTATTTCCATCGCCATTTCGGCAATCATATGAGATACGGCTTGATGATCGATAATAGGAACATCGAATTGTTCACGTTCAGTAGCATAATGGATTGATAAATCAAGCAGGTATTGGCAGGACCCCAAATTTCGTGCGGCAAGTCCCGCCCGGCCATTTGCAAGGATTTTTAATGCATTGACATATCCTTTCCCAACTTCCCCTAGTACATTTTCCACCGGAACCTCACAATCTTCAAAAACCAGTTCGGCAGAATGTGAGCCCCGAAGTCCCATTTTCCTTTCAATGCTACCAATTTGAAAACCTGGGAACCCCTTCTCTACAATGAATGACGTGATTCCTTTTGCTCCTTTTCCCTTATCCGTTACCGCCATAACAGTAAAAACATCGGCCACATCTGCATTCGTTATATAATGCTTAGTCCCATTAAGAATATACTTATCCCCTCTTTTGACAGCAGTCATTTTTAGATTCGTCGCATGAGATCCGGCAGCAGGCTCAGTTAAAGCGAATGCGCCAATTTTATTTCCGCTTGCCATATCTGGCAGGTACTTTTGCTTTTGCATTTCATTGCCCATTTCTACGATTCCGACCGTCCCTATGCCAGTATGGGCACCAATCAGAGTGGTATATCCATTATGTGTTTTACCGATTTCTTCATATAAGGCACATTTCCCTACCATCCCAATGCCTAGCCCGCCGTACTGTTCTGGGATACTGAGTCCAAATAGCCCGATTTCCTTCGATAATTTGATGATGGATTCTGGAATATGATCATCTTCCTCTATTTGCATTGAATATGGTTCGATTTCTTCTTCAATAAACTGCCGTATATTTTCTTTTAAAAGTAGGATGTCTTCATCTAAGCGAAAGTCCATTTGCATTCCCCTTTTTACCTACGAATTATTTGTTAGCGTTTTCATTCATTACCGGATAAGCAGATTTATATTTTTCTTGAAGCTTTCGTTTTAAAATTTTACCGACCGCAGTTTTGGGAAGTTCACTTTGAAAGGTGATGACTTCCGGTACTTTAAAGGCTGCGAGCTGTTTTCGGCAGTATTCATTCAGTTCCTTTTCAGTTATCCATTCATTTGGCTTAATTACAACGGCTGCATGAACGGTTTCACCACGATATTGATCGGGAACACCGAATACCGCTGCTTCAAGTACCTTTGGATGGCTGTAAAAAACCTCTTCAATTTCAATAGGATAAATATTAAATCCGCCTGCGATAATCATTTCTTTCTTTCGTCCAACGATGTAAAAGAAACCATCTTCATCCATCTTTGCGATGTCACCGGTATATAGCCATCCGTTTTGAATCGCCTGCAACGTTTCTTCTGGCATGCCCCAATACCCTTTCATCACCTGAGGTCCCTTAATGACCAATTCGCCAGGTATATCAACCAAAAGGGACGGCTCACCTGTGATACTGTCAATAATGGCGGCATCTGTATTTGGGATAGGTATCCCAATACTTCCGGGTTTTTGCAGGCCTCTAACTGGATTTCGATGCGTCACTGGTGAAGCCTCAGACAAACCATATCCTTCAGCAATCATTGATCCGCTTACTTCGTTAAAACGTGACAATACATTTAGAGGCAATGGCGACGAACCCGAAGTGCATGTTTTCAAAGAATGCAAATCAAAAGGATGGGACTTGTAATATTGTAATAAAGCAATATACATCGTCGGCACAGCTGGGAAAATAGTCGGTTTGAGCTTATTAATAATATCAACTATCTCAGCCACCTCAAACCTAGGTACTATAATTAAATTACCTCCATTATAAAACGTCAGATTCATAGCAGAGGTCATACCATATACATGAAATAGAGGAGAAACGGCAAGTACCCTTTCCTTCGCCTTTTGAGTATTGATTTGTGAAGTAGCCGCGCTTTGCAAGGTGTTAGCCACGATGTTTCGATGTGTTAGCATCGCACCTTTTGAACGCCCCGTCGTTCCTCCTGTATATTGGAGGACAGCAACATTTTCATCAGGTTCAATTGGTACAGTAAAATCTTCCTCTATTATTTTCATAAGCCTTTTTGTCAGCTCACACCTGCCATTTTCCATAGACACGCTTATTGTCTTTTCAACACGTGTTTCTGGTAATATGGCTTCTACCGTGGGATAAAGTTTATCGAGCACAATGATGTGTCTTGCACCTGAGTCTTTTAGGACATGTATCAATTCGTTCGCCTTATACATTGGATTGATTTGAACAACGATCGCACCATTCAAAAGTGTTCCAAAAAAACTAATCGGATATTGAGGACAATTGGGCAGCATAAGAGCCACACGATCTCCCTTTTTAACCCCATCATCAGCAAGTATCCGGGCACATCTTTTCACTAACTGCCCAAACTCAGAATATGTATACGTTTGATCCATAAACGTAATCGCTGTTTTATCCGGATACAGTCCAACTGATTGGTAAAATAATTCTGTTAGAGATATTTCAGGTATATCAATTTCCATTGGATTTCCGGACGGGATATGCTTGTTCCAAGGTCTATCCATTAGTCCTCCCCTTTCTTCATTCAAAAAATAAAGAAGTCATGCTAATAATATGCAAGGAGTGTGCCAAAAATAAATCGTACTGGTGCATAGATTCTATCAGCATTAGAATTCATAATTGAATTATTTGTTGTTTGGATAAGATTATTAGCTTGCTAGTACAAGGATTTAAAATTGACTCAATAATTCATTTTTGATTTAAGAATATAGCCCGAAAAAATAATAATTGTAGTAGTTGCAAATAATGGGATATTATCAGGAGATTATTTGGTCGATGAACATGATACATAACCGGCACCCTACCGTTTATTTGTTTTGTTTGTTTTTCATCATAATAAACTAAATAAAAGGGATGCTGATTATTGTCAGCATCCCTTTTTATAAAAAAATTGTTTACGACTCTAAAGCAGATTCATCCTCTAAAGATATCTTCCACAATTCTTTCGCTTTTCCACTTACAGTTTCATCAAAAACAAAAGATCCATTCGTGTAACGATCATGATTTTTTAATGAAGCAGCATGGATTGTTTCAATTATGCCCTTTTCAGAAAGAATGAAAAGACTGTCGGTTTTATTGACAGTTTCAAATCCAATGACCCGATGTGGATTCGATTTCAATTCTCTCAAGACCACGACCCCGCGTTTTGCACGGCCAGTTTTTTCAAACTCGGTTAATTTCATTTTCTTGATGGCTCCGCGCTGGGTAACAATCAGAATTGATTCTTTACTATCCTTAGCTAAAACCTTGCCGCCAATAACATAGTCATCTTCTTTTAAATTAATCCCCTTAACTCCTGCTGCACGGACTCCAACGACACTTACTTCTTCTTCATCAAACCATAAACCGTAGCCATTATGAGTGACTAGGAAAAGCTCGGCCTGACCATCTGTATGATGGACATCAACCAATTCATCATCGCCCTTTAAATTGACACCAACTAGCGGTTTCGAATGCCGCTGTGCTTTATAGGAAGCTAGTTCAGTCTTTTTCACCATACCGTTTTTCGTGACGAACACTAAGAATTGCGGCAGGGTAAAGTCTTTGATTGGAATCGCTTTTATGATTTGTTCTTCTCGATCAATAGGAATGATGTTCGCGATATGCTGGCCGGTTTCCTTCCAGCGAATATCAGGAAGCTGATGAACTGGACAATAAAGGTAATTACCTTTGGAAGTAAACAGCAACAGAACGTCTGTTGTATTCATTTCCAGCCGCTGGAGCATTCGATCGGAATCTTTCATTCCAAAATCAAGCCCGCCTGATGCTGAATACGATCGTAAGGACGTCCGTTTGACATATCCTTCTTTCGTCACTGTCACCATCACGTCTTCACTCGCGATTAAGACTTCAAGATTGATTTTGATTTCTTCAATCTCTTTCTCAATTTTAGAGCGGCGTCCGTCATCAAACCCTTTTTTAATGAATCGTAATTCTTTTTTTATTACTTGAAGAAGTACCCTTTCACTGCCTAGGATTTTGGTCAATTCCTCAATTTTGCTGTTCAACTCCGCTGCCTCTTCTTCAAGAGCCGTAATATCTGTGTTTGTTAAGCGGTATAATTGTAAGGATACAATAGCTTCTGCTTGGGCTTCTGTAAAAGAAAATTTAGCGATAAGGTTATCTTTAGCATTACGTTTGTCTTTAGACGCACGGATGACAGCAATAACTTCATCTAAAATTGACAGTGCTTTCATTAAACCATCGACAATATGTGCCCGGTCATGTGCTTTTTGCAATTCATAACGAGAACGGTTTACAATTACTTCTTTACGATGATTGATATACGCATCGAGCATTTTTGGAAGGCTCATTAACGTTGGTCGTTTTTTATAAATCGCGACCATATTAAAATTGTATGCAATTTGAAGATCTGAATTTTTGTATAAATAATGCAGGACACCATTTGCATCTGCTTCTTTTTTCAGTTCAATTACAATACGTAAACCTGTACGATCAGTTTCATCACGTACTTCTGCAATGCCTTCTACTTTCCGATCAAGACGGAATTCATCCATTTTCTTAACAAGGTTCGCTTTATTGACTTCATAAGGGATTTCAGTGATGACGATTTGCTGTTTACCACCACGGATTGTTTCCACTTCAGCCAAGCCACGAATTATGATTTTCCCTTTACCTGTTTCATAGGCTTTACGGATACCTTCAATTCCTTGAATGATACCACCTGTAGGGAAATCCGGACCTTTAATGACCGTCATTAATTCTGCTACTGTTGCTTCTGGATTATCAATTCGCATTATAGCAGCATCAATGACCTCACCTAATTGATGCGGAGGGATTTCCGTTGCATAGCCTGCAGAAATTCCTGTCGAGCCGTTAACAAGTAAATTAGGGAACATCGCAGGTAATACGATAGGTTCTTCTGAGGTATCATCAAAATTCGGGACAAAATCAACAGTTCGTTTTTCAATATCACGTAACATCTCAGATGCAATTGATGAAAGCCTTGCTTCTGTATATCGCATTGCAGCAGGCGGATCTCCATCAATACTACCGTTGTTTCCGTGCATTTGGACCATGACTTTACGCAACTTCCAGTCCTGGCTCATCCGTACCATCGCCTCGTAAACCGAAGAATCTCCATGAGGGTGATAATTACCAATTACATTTCCGACTGTTTTTGCAGATTTTCTAAATCCTTTTTCCTGTGTATTTCCTTCTACATACATCGCATATAATATCCTGCGCTGTACCGGTTTTAACCCATCCCGTGCATCTGGAAGTGCTCGATCCTGAATAATATATTTACTATAACGCCCGAAACGGTCTCCAATAACCTCTTCAAGCGGCAAATCACGAAACGTTTCCTCAAATACCATCGTTATTGACCTCCTCTTCAATCGACATATTTTCATTATCTAAAATATTCGATTCTTCTTCGAGACCAAAAGCGACATTGGTTTCAATCCATTTACGGCGTGGTTCCACTTTGTCTCCCATTAACGTTGTCACACGTCTTTCTGCACGCGCACCGTCATCGATTTTCACGCGTATTAATGTTCTGGTTTCCGGGTTCATTGTCGTATCCCATAATTGATCGGCATTCATCTCACCCAGCCCTTTATAGCGCTGAATCATATAGCCTTTCCCCACCTTGTTTATCGCTCCCTGAAGTTCATCATCACTCCATGCATATTCAATGACTTCTTTCTTCCCGGTCCCTTTACTCACTTTATATAACGGCGGCAAGGCTATGAACACCTTACCTGCCTCAATTAACGGCTTCATATAGCGGTAAAAGAATGTTAGCAGCAGCACTTGGATATGGGCGCCATCCGTATCGGCATCAGTCATGATAATCACTTTATCATAATTAGTGTCCGAGGTATTAAACTCGGCCCCGACGCCTGCACCGATAGCATGGATAATCGTATTGATTTCTTCGTTTTTAAAAATATCCGCTAGTTTCGCCTTTTCTGTATTGATAACTTTACCCCGTAATGGCAGTACCGCTTGAAAACGGCGATCGCGGCCTTGTTTTGCGGATCCTCCTGCAGAGTCCCCTTCCACAAGATACAATTCATTCCGCTCAGGATTTTTAGATTGAGCTGGTGTCAATTTACCAGAAAGGATGGCATCCGACTTTTTCCGTTTCTTCCCACTTCTTGCATCTTCACGCGCTTTACGAGCAGCTTCACGTGCCTGGAATGCTTTAATTGATTTTTTCACCAACAGTGCACTAGTAGTCGGATCTTCTTCAAAAAAGTAAGCCAAGTGCTCCGACACGATTGAATCAACAGCCGAACGGGCTTCGCTTGTTCCAAGCTTGCTCTTGGTTTGTCCTTCAAATTGCAACAGTTCTTCAGGGATACGCACAGAAATAATTGAAGATAAGCCTTCTCGTATATCGGTACCTTCGAGGTTTTTATCTTTTTCCTTAAGCAGCCCCATTTTTCTAGCATAATCATTAAATGCCCGTGTCATAGCCGTTTTTGCGCCAATCTCATGGGTGCCGCCGTCTTTTGTACGAACATTATTTACAAAGCTTAGAATATTTTCTGAATACCCATCATTAAATTGAAAAGCCAGGTCGACTTCTATCCCATTCTGTTCTCCTTCTAAGCTAATAACACTATGAAGGGTTTCCTTTTCTTCATTTAAGTAGGCTACAAAGGCTTCAATTCCGTTTTCATAATGAAAAGTCTCATGCAGGTCATTACGTTCATCCGTCAATTCTATTTTCATGCCTTTTAAAAGAAAGGCTGATTCGCGTAGACGTTCAGAGAGGATATCATAATTAAAAGTCGTAACCGAAAAAATTTTCGGATCTGGCTTGAAATGGATTTTCGTCCCAACTTGGTTGGTCTTTCCAATTTTCTCTAGGGTCGTTTCCGGTTTTCCTCCCTTGAAAAACCGTTGTTCATAAACAAAGCCATCCCTTTTAATCGTCACGACAAGCCATTCAGACAATGCGTTAACGACAGAGGCACCCACACCATGAAGGCCACCGCTCGTTTTATATCCGCCTTGTCCAAATTTACCGCCTGCATGAAGAATCGTCAAAATGACTTCAGGTGTTGGTTTCCCCAATTTATGCATTCCAGTGGGCATCCCACGCCCTTTATCTGTCACACTTATACTGTTATCTTTATGTATTTTCACACTAATCTGGTCTCCATATCCAGCCAAAGCCTCATCTACGGAGTTATCTACAATCTCGTACACTAAATGATGAAGTCCACGTGCATCAGTACTGCCGATATACATACCGGGACGTTTTCTGACCGCTTCAAGTCCTTCCAGTACCTGAATTGCATCATCATTGTACTCGATTGTTTTTACTTTCTTTGCCACAGAAATTCCCCTTTCCTTACTAAACACAATTTCCGGGCCAAATCATACTGCAATGAAATGACTCTCTAGCTCTTACAAAATAATTCATACGTTGATAATCATACAAAAAGTATAATACTTTCACGAACAAAGAACAAGTGTTCTATTTTTTTAGTCCCTTTTATTAGCGTTAGCACCATCCGTTAGAACTTGTTAGTTTTGTAAACGTATCTTAGCTACCGTTCTAATTGTAGCGGTAATTTTTCATTTGGCAAATATACTTTTACTATTTCGCTTAAATTATTCTTTAAAATGATCGATATGCCCCCACGTTCTCCAAATCCAGTCATAGCTAGGCATTATTGGATTTCTTCGGATGAAACTTTCGATACCTTTAATTAAAGAGCGGAAAATCCGCTCTTTCCAATTTACTTCGTAAGGGCGTGTTCAACTTTTATACATCGATCCATGATGACAGTATAACCTTTTTCTTTTAGATAATCATAAGCTTCTTCATTTTCAACCCCAAGCTGCGCCCAAAAAATATCAGCATCGATTTCTGCGAATTCTTTTGCAATCCCCGGGAGGAATTCAGAACGGCGAAAAACATTGACGATATCAACATGTCCTTCAATATCTTTAAGTGCTTTTACGGCCTTAACGCCCAGCACTTCAGATACAGCTGGATTTACCGGGATGATTTCATATCCGCTATCCTGCATTGCTTTTGATACCATATAAGAAGTACGCTCGGGGTTATTTGATAATCCCACAACAGCAATGCGCTTCGATTTTTTTAACATCTGACCCATTTCTTCTCTGCTTGGATTTTCTATCATTTTTATCAATCCCCTTTATAATAAAATGTATTCTTACGCATAAAGTATTCCTCAACATGGATATTTTACAGAGAAAAGCTGACTATTACCATTATTAAGAAAAACAATTATACAAGAAATAACTTGCTTCGAAAAGGTAAGTCTCTCTTAACTTCCTTTATTTTCATACAGACTACCACGGATTGCATCAATTTATACACTATAGGTAACCCGCATATCTTATATTTACGAAAAAACGAATTCATAAACCTCTCCACCCTATATGAACATAAACGTATATCAAATGATGTATGTTCATCAAGGAAAAATCTTTTTTTAGAGGATTTTTTTTTGGACAGCCATACCATTTTGTCACGAAAATGTTACAATAAGAGGAGCTTATCAGGTATTTAAAGGCTGTTTTAGCTGTTCCTCCACGTCCAATATCGATAAAAGGAACATTCAGCCTGTTAACCGAGATAAAATAAGAAGATTTTTCTTTAAAGAAAGGGTCATAGAATGCTTACATTTATCACTTTACTGTCTGCCTACTTGATTGGTTCGATTCCATCCGGTCTAATAATCGGAAAAACCTTTTACAAAATCGATATTCGGGAGCATGGCAGTAAAAATCTAGGCGGGACAAATACCTTCCGGACACTTGGTGTCAAGGCAGGGCTAACCGTAACTATCATGGATATACTTAAAGGGACTCTAGCAACTTTTCTTCCGTTAATGCTAGGCGTGGAAATGAATCTATTGCTAGCCGGAGTTTTTGCAGTAATCGGTCATATGTTCCCTATTTTTGCAAACTTTAGGGGTGGGAAAGCAGTCGCAACATCGGCTGGTGTTATCCTTGCATATGAACCATTATTTTTTCTTATTGTCCTTATCATATTCTTTATATCCTTATACATATCCAAATATGTTTCACTATCTTCCATGATTGCTTGTCTACTAGCTCTCATTTACAGCTTAGTGTTTCATACCGATGATTGGGCTCTTATTATTGTAATTGGCATTTTAACGATTTTCATTTTTTACCGCCACCGTGCGAACATCAAACGAATAATCGATAAAACTGAACCAAAAGTAAAATGGTTGTAAGAGGAGGCCATTGGCTTTTTTAAACAAAAATAAAAGCCCGTCTTTACGGGCTTATTTCTATTCTAAAATTAATTGGCCATATGCTTCAGAATCCTGGCATGTCCTAACACCTTTTCCGAATAATTCCCAATTTTCTAAATCATTATGTTTTTAACAAACTTCATTGTTAATATTAAATATGTTCAGCAGTATTACGTTTCACCTTTTAATCTCCTACCTACTAGCGGAAGCAAAAGACTGACTGATTGATTCATGCAAATTGCCCTCATAAGGATTGAATAATTGAAGCATTGAGGCTACACTAGAACTAACCAAAAATCGTCTTTAGGAGAAGAGCCATGAAACCATTACAAATATCAACTGAAACTGCATTAAAGTTATCCGAATCTCTCAACATGCCATTAGAGCAAATCATGCATATGCCCACGCCCATCTTGCTGAAAAAGCTGGCTGAGGCTGAAGCCAAAGAAAAAACAAAATAGCTGCAGACATTGCAGCTATTTTTGTGTGCGATCATAGATAGGTGAAACAACCTTACCGATTACATCTTGAAAGGCGTTCCACTCTTCCCATTGAACTTGAAATTGAGCAACACCCAATTTCGTCGCATAATAGTATTTTCTTTTAGGACCTTCTAAAGAATCTCGCCAATAACTTATTAGATACTCTTTGCCTTCTAGCCTTTTTAAAGCGGGGTATAGCATACCTTCTTTATAATGCAAATAGCCATCACTTAACTGTTTAAGCTGTTCAATCATTTCATACCCATACATATCCTTTTGAGCTAATAGTGAAAGCAGCACCATCTCCGTACTCCCTTTTAGCAGCTCTGTTTTCCGCAAATCAGCTACCCCCTCTAAATTAGATGATCTATCACTATATCTTCACATTGTATAGTTTCCGAAATATTCTATTGGAACTATAAAAAGCTTGCTTAACTCACTATAATACCAATATTCCAAATATTCATCTGCCAATTTATGTTATATAGCTAAGGACATAATAAATACTTCCGTTGAATTCAAAAAAAAACCGCTCAAAGGCGGATTTTAGTTGGAGAAATACTTTTTTTCATGTTAGGCAATGGCTTCTTTTTAACGGAGAGTAAAAGATTGTTTTCATATGTACAAGCAAATTCGTATGGAGGGTCATCCAGTAAAATATCGCTTAGATAATACTTTATGTTGGGCACAACTTCATCTGCCTCCATAACCCATTGATATGGCTTCCAGGCAAGTTCTCCTTCATCGCAAGCTAGAAGTCCACCCCCGGTATCTTCGGCTCGGTATACATACATTCCTCCCGTTTGATTCCATGTCACAATCCCACGAAAGGTCAGTCCTTTTACCTTCAAACCAGTTTCTTCAATAATTTCTCGTTCCATCGACTCATCGATTGTTTCACCTGGTTCAATTTTCCCGCCTACACCATTCCATTTATGTTTATTTGGCTCTTTTTTGCGAAAAAGCATTAAGACTTCATTTTTGCCAGATTTTTTTCGAGTAATAAAACAAATATTGTATATAATCTCCATAGCGATTTCCTTTCTATAGCGCACAATATTCGCATCTGCTATATAATTACTTTATACTTAAATAGCGAACCTCTGGGAAGGAGAATTTGAATGAAACTAACAATTTCCGAACAAGCTGCTAAGTGGTATAGCGATGAGTTAGAGCTTCAGGAAGGCTCTCATTTGCGCTTTTATGTAAGATATGGAGGACATAGTTCCGTTCAAAGCGGCTTTTCATTAGGTATCATGATAGAAGAACCTGAAGCTGTGGCAGCGGCAACTACATTGAATAAGATTACTTTCTATGTGGAAGAAAAAGATATCTGGTACTTCGATGGTCACGATTTACTTATCACCTTTAATGAAAAACTAACTGAGCCAGAATTTCATTACGAAAAAAGTGCTTGATACATGCAGCAGCGGTGTAGACTGCTGTTGCAAAATTCCCTATTCAATTGACCAGCCTTTCATTAATATCCTCGGCTTTAAGAATTTCCTTTTGCCTAGCCCCCAATAGATCAAAATGAGAATAGCCATCCTTCCGGTGATGAATCCATTCTTTTTTCAGTCCGTATTTTTTGCCCCACTCTGCTAATCGTTCTAAATCATTGCACCCAACTTTTGTCACGGTCTTACAACCAGGAAAGCGATCATCGAGCCAATAATGAGTCAGAAATGCAATTTGTCCCTGATCAATTTGCTGCTTCCAGGCTACTACGTCTACCCGTTTTATCCCAAACGCCATCCTTAATTCACCTCAAATTATGTAATTACATTAGTTAATCCTGTTTTTTATTTTGCTCATAGGCCTCATGCCAATCAGGGAACATACGTTTAATAGATATAGGTCGGAAGTTGTCCTTTTTAACGCAAACATGTGAAGACTGGCCGGTTGCAGACACTTCATTTTCCCCGTTAATGATTTCATATCCATAAATGACACGCAGACCATCATATTTTTCAATCCAAGTTTTTACCTTTACTTTATCACCATAGCGGACAGGTATTTTATATGAAGCCTGGATATCCATAACAGGAGAGAGGATACCAACCGCCTCCATATCAGCATAATAAAACCCTAAATCATTGATTAATTTCGTTCTGCCAAGTTCCATCCATACAAAATAATTAGCATGGTACACTACACCCATTTGATCTGTCTCTGCATATCGAACCTCAATTTCATTTTCAGCAATCAACATCATATTTCCCCACTTTCATTTCTATTGCAATATACATTTTACCATAACTTCCGGCTAACTTTCATGTAAGCGAATCTCCTACTCTCCATTCTTTATCCATTCATCTAAA
Organism: Peribacillus sp. TH16; assembly: GCF_016651095.1. Classification (NCBI taxonomy): domain Bacteria; kingdom Bacillati; phylum Bacillota; class Bacilli; order Caryophanales; family Bacillaceae; genus Peribacillus; species Peribacillus sp. TH16. The sequence continues at coordinate 243,085 of NZ_JAEKEM010000002.1, forward strand.
AACGAAAAATCATAAAAGAAGGGGGAGAAAGAACCTTCTTTCTCCCCCTTTCTATTTATTCTAATTGATTATCGGTTTTATAACCTCTTTCACGAGCTTGTTGTTCATCTTCTACTTCTGACATCATGCCAGCAATACTCTCTTTCCTTCGGTCGTTTTTGGCCCTTATCGCCTCTTTATCCGCTGATGAAGAGAGTGACATTGTTTCATTTGCAGCCTTTATGTTCTCTTCTGTATTCTGAATTGCATCCTGAAGTTTTTCAACATTATCCAATCTGTTGTCTTGATTGTGTTTAAATGAGCCCATTTTCTATCGCCTCAAATCATGTTATTTTTTTGTAAATAGTTTACATAATATTATTACAAGTATTTAATTAAAAGCAGTTTATTCGCCTTTTGTTTGAATAACCTGAGCATGCTTACCAGATTTGTCCTGCATTTGCTTTCCGTTATTTCCTCCTGCCGCTCTCGGCTGTGTACCAAGATGGCTTGGTCTGAAGTGTTTAGAATCTTTTTTAGGATTACCCATTTTTAATCGCCTCCTTACCTTATCATTGTTAAAAAAGCTGAAATTCATGAGTGCCAGTTTTTGAAAAGGCACTATATTTTTTAAACTAAACCGAAAAAGAGCCAGCACTTTGAAGAAAACTTCAATGTACTGGCTCTTTTTTTTTCGAAAGAAAGCCCTTGCAAAGGTTATTCAGCCTTTTGCATATGTTTTTTCTCAAGTCGTTCCTCAAGTCTTTCCATTTGTTTAACGTCCATCAACAATTCTTTTTTATTTTCTTTAATCAATTCTTCAAACGTCCGTTTTCTTTTTTTCATGTTTTTCACCTACTTGTTCATAATATAATGTTCAGCATTACCCAATTAACGTAAAATTATGACTATATGGTGCGAATTCTTTCAATTGTCATAATTATCAGTTATTTATATTTATAAACACCCCTTTATATCACCCTCTATACTTTAACCCATTTTTCATAGGCAGTAACCTTATTTTTAATATTTTTTTGATTTTTCAATTAATTTATGACAAATTTGTTACATATAAGCTAAATCAATAACCACTATATAAAAAAATACGGAACCCCATAAGGATTCCGTCAATTGATGCTATTGATGTTTCGTTCCATATCTTTAAGCTGCATCGCTGAAATAACTTTATTTCTGATAATACCCTTACTGTCGATAAAGTACGTCGTCGGAATACTAAGAATTTTATAACGCTCATTTACCGGGTTTTTTGCACTCTGACTGTCTAAAGGAATGGTAAAAGTGATACCATTATCCTCAACAAATGCTCGTACATCATTTTCCGGATCAATGTTGACAGCTAGAATGACGACATCTTCTCCTGCCTGTTGCGAATATTTCTGCATATCTGGCATTTCCTTTTTACAAGGCGGGCACCACGTAGCCCAGAAGTTCAGCATTACTTTTTTCCCTTTATAGTCCGACAAATTAACCTGCTTGCCATCGAGCGTCTTTAGGGAGAAATCTGGTGCCGCTGCACCAATTTTAAGTCCGCCCAGGGAATCATTTTCAGCATTTTTATCAGGTTTATTATCCATCGCTTGCACGATTGCTATCGTAAACAGTGACAGTAAGACCACCGAGGCAATAATTTTTTTAAGCATACTCGTCCCCCTAGTCCCATTACAATATAATATTTGTTCAATTCCAGAAATAGAACAACTTACTTCCATTTCCACTAACCTCTTCCATCTTATCAATAAATGCATATTCAGAAAAGCGTTATTAATAAAAATCACTATATATTATTCCAGTATTTCATAATCTTGACACAAAAAAAGCGGCAAACCTAGCATGTAGGTTTGCCGCTTCTCAAAAGCTTAAATTAGCCTTTTAATTTATTACGTAATACCATTTGAAGGATACCACCGTGACGGTAGTAGTCGATTTCGATTTCAGAGTCGAAACGAACAAGTACATCAAATTCTTTTACGTTTCCAGCTTCATCAGTAGCTGTAACTGTTACGATATCACGTGGTTTAACTGTTTCGTCGATTTTAACAGCAATCGCTTCTTTACCAGTTAATCCTAGTGTTTCAGCGTTTTCGCCTTCTTTGAATTGAAGAGGAAGAACACCCATTAACGCAAGGTTAGAACGGTGAATACGTTCGAAGCTTTCAGCGATAACTGTTTTGATGCCAAGAAGGTTAGTACCTTTTGCAGCCCAGTCACGAGAGCTTCCCATACCGTAGTCTTTACCAGCAATAACTGCAAGACCTGTTCCATCAGCTTTGTATTTCATACAAGCATCATAGATAGCCATTACATCGCCTGTTGGCCAGTAAGTAGTGTAACCACCTTCTGTACCTGGAGCAACTTGGTTACGGATACGAATGTTAGCGAAAGTTCCACGCATCATTGCTTCATGGTTACCACGACGAGAACCGTAAGAGTTAAAGTCACGTGGTTTCACACCGTTTTCACGAAGGTAGATACCAGCTGGTGTATCTTTACCGATAGCACCTGCAGGAGAAATGTGGTCAGTTGTTACTGAGTCACCGAATTTACCTACTACGCGCAAGCCAGAAAGTGGGTTAACTGAACCTGGTTCTGGTGATAATCCTTCAAAGAATGGAGGATTTTGAATGTATGTTGATTTAGAATCGAAAGCGTAAATTGCTTCGTTGCTTGTTTGGATTTCATTCCAACGTTTGTTATCGTTGAATACTGTTTCGTATTCTTTACGGAATAATTCCGGTGTAACTGTTGCTTTAACAGCAGCGTTAACCTCTTCTTGTGATGGCCAGATATCAGCAAGATACACATCGTTGCCGTCTTTATCTTTACCAAGTGAATCATTGTTAAGATCGAAGTCCACAGTACCTGCAAGTGCATATGCCACAACCAAAGTTGGAGAAGCAAGGTAGTTTGCTTTCACTAGTGGATGAATACGACCTTCGAAGTTACGGTTACCAGAAAGTACTGAAGTTACTAGAAGATCTGCTTCAGCAACTGCTGCTTCGATTTCGTCCGCTAATGGACCTGAGTTACCGATACATGTTGTACATCCGTAACCAACTACGTTGAATCCTAATTGATCAAGGTATGGTTGAAGACCTGCATCACGAAGGTAACCAGTAACAACTTTAGAACCTGGTGCTAATGATGTTTTTACATAATCCGGAACAGTCAAGCCTTTTTCAACTGCTTTTTTAGCAATAAGACCTGCTCCAAGCATTACGTATGGGTTAGAAGTATTTGTACAGCTTGTGATTGCAGCAATTGCGATCGCGCCTGTTTTCATTACCGTTTCTTTACCATCGGCAAATTTAACAGTTACTTCTTTATCTAATTCAGAATTGTCCATGCCGAAACCTTGGTTACCCATAGGTGCATTGATAGCATCATGGAAAGATTGTTTCATTTGAGAAAGTGGAATCAAATCTTGTGGGCGTTTAGGGCCTGAAAGGTTTGGTTCAATTGCTGAAAGGTCGATTTCCACAACATCATTGTAAGCTGGATCTTCGTTTTCAGGAGAGTAGAACAATCCATTTTCTTTGCAGTAAGATTCAACAACTTTAATTTGTTTTTCATCACGGCCTGTTAAGCGCATGTAATCGATGGCTTCTGCATCAACTGGGAAGAAACCAACTGTAGCACCGTATTCAGGAGCCATGTTAGCAATTGTTGCACGGTCAGCAAGTGGAAGGTATCCTACTCCAGGGCCGTAGAACTCAACAAATTTACCAACTACGCCGTGTGCACGAAGAACTTGAGTTACTTTCAATGCAAGGTCAGTAGCTGTTGTTCCTTTAGGAAGTTGACCAGTTAGTTTCACACCAACTACTTTTGGTACTGGGAAGTATGAAGGCTGTCCAAGCATACCTGCTTCTGCTTCGATACCGCCGACACCCCAACCAAGAACACCAATACCGTTGATCATTGTAGTATGTGAATCTGTACCGAATACAGAGTCAGGGAATACTTCAAAGTCGCCGTTTGGAGTTTCAACCGCATGTACTACGTTCGCAAGGTACTCAAGGTTAACTTGGTGAACGATACCAGTTGCTGGTGGAACCGCACGGTAGTTGTTGAATGATTTTTGAGCCCAGCTTAGGAACTGGTAACGCTCTGCATTACGTTCGAATTCAAGATCCATATTGGCATCAAGAGAATCAATTGTACCTGCTTTATCAACTTGTACAGAGTGGTCAATTACAAGGTCAACTGGAATTTCCGGGTTGATTTTATCAGGATCTCCACCAAGTGCAGCGAATGCATTACGTAGAGAAGCTAAATCTACAACAACTGGAACACCAGTGAAATCTTGTAGGATAACACGTGAAGGCTTGAACGGAACATCTATATCTTGTTGCTCGCTTGTTCCCCATTTAGCAAGGTTCGCAACGTGTTCTTTTGTGATTACTCTTCCGTCTACTTGGCGAAGTACTGCTTCAAGTAGGACTTTAATGGAATATGGAAGGCGTGATACTTGGCCGTCCCCTGCTTTTTCAATAGCGTCTAGGCTGTAGTAGTTGTAGCGTTCCCCTTCAATTTCAAAGGATTTACGCGCTTGGTATACGTCATTTTTCGTCATGAATATTACCCCCTATTAAACTGTCAGAACTTATTCTGCACATAAAAGTAAAACCTGGTTCACTGAAACCATGTCTACTATAAATATAAGTAAAAAAGTTAGTTTGTCGAATTTTCTCTCTGTTCTCCCACCCTAACTCTTCCTTCGACTTAATACTAATATAGAATTGAGTATAAGTAAATAACAAGAAAGTTATTGTTTTTGATAAGTTTGACTTATAGAAAAATCTCCTTTATTTATTAAAGTGCTTTTGGGAAGCCTTACTTGCATGTTGTTTTTCTAAAATGTTCTAATTATATACCTGATAAATTATTCCAATAAAACATATTAGTAATGCATACATAATCATTCACCATTATCACACTCTATGAGTGGAGGTGTCGAAATGGCAAAACAAAAGGCTAATCATGTAATACCCGGAATGAACGCTGCAAAAGCACAGGGTAATGGAGCGGGTTACCATGATGAATTAGGAAATGAACCACCGTTAACCGAGATCCAAAGGCAAAATAATAAAAAACGAAAGAAAAACCAATAATTTCCTTATTCTAGCATTAAATAGTAAAGGCTTTTTGAAAATGCAGATGAACTGCATTCTTCAAAAAGCCTATTCTATTCTAAAAACAGGGAAAAAGCGCTTCTACTAGTGCCTTCAGGTATAGAAATCAATAATCGTCTGAATTGACTTCATTTACAATTGCCTGAATATCCTGTTCAAATTGTTTTAATTGTTCTCGCTGATGCTCAGAAGCGGTGACTAAAGCTGATTGTATTTGCTGAAAGGCCTCATTTACTTCCTGCTTCACATGTTTCAATTCTGTTCCGTAATTCGGCGCCGTTTTTTCAATGGCTGAGTACATATCAGTTACTTGTTGATGGCTTTGCTGAGCTTCTTGAAAAGTCCTCCGCTTATCTTGTTTATCCTGCATTAGATTCATCTCCTTAATTAGTATCCATCCATAGCATGTACGAGGTATACAAATATATGTATATGAATAATTTTTCACCGATTGATTATCTTAAGGTGTAGGAGGGATCGCACATGAACAAAAATGATGGTAAAGATATTCGAAAAAATGCACCTAAAGGTAATAACCCAGGTCAACCTGCCCCGCTAAGCGGTTCTCATAAGGTAAAAAATAGACAGCATTCCCGTCAGAAACATAATAGCAGTCACGATATGTAAACGGTTCTGCTTATATATTCGTTCCATAACAAAAGCGGTGCCGCCTTAAAGGGTCGACATCGCTTTTGTTTACATACTTTTTCTAATTCACAGAATGACCAAATGCTGGATTCAAAATAGTCCGGACTAATCTTTTAATATTTTTTGGGTACGCATTAATTACCCAGATATATCTCTGCACTTGAGTATAAGGCTATAATCTTGGGGGATTTCGTTATCCATTTAGGACTTTTTCCAAATGTTTTACTGTTGGTGTCAAGTGTCAAGTTAGCGAAGAAATATGCTTCACGAAGGCGACGTGATGGTGCACTGTCTTTTAAATAACCGGCACTCCCGTTATGCATCATACTTGATTGAACGGCTTTAATTGTTAAGTATTCCGCTTTAAGGCGGATATTAGCACTTGGGTAACACCCAGACCGAGAGGAATTTGGTAAGCTATGAATGCCGGACGAATCTGCTCCACAAATGTATCAGCATCTCCAGATAACACCCAGAATACGATTATTTTCGTTGACACCTGCTATTAATCCGAACCAATGATTATACCAAGGTTTGAAACAGACGCCAGAACACCTTTAAGAATATAGCCGCCTTCTGTAGGTTCTGCGCTTAAGTTCAGCTTTTCAAGCCCTGCTTAATATTTCAACAAGTTAGACTGTCCTGTTGCACCTAACAGTTCCCATTCTCAAAAGATGACACCAATTTACTTTTTATCACTTCATTATTAGTTACAGATATACGTAACTGCAGCAAGGTGGCACCAGATACAAAAAGCTGTAGTCATGCATACTTTAGCTGTTTCCTCTTCTACATGCATCTCATCTAATAAGATTTCCTTTTGCGTCTTATTAATAGAAGAAAGTAAACCAGCTTTCCCTAGCTTTTTTATATAAGAAAGGTACACGGCAAGTGTATAGAGGATTAGTCAGCAGTGATATGAGAGGTTTTAAATAAGTAGGACTAGCATAGGTTGAAAACTAGGAGAAAAAGGATATCTGCTAAATTCGTTTTGTTATGCAGAAACTCTTTTATTTCTTTGGTTCAATGAACCTGAAAAAGGCACACTGATGTCAGACAAAGACGTAGGCTTTTCACGCTTAACAAGGTTTCCATCCCCTACTTGACCACCTAAGCAATAATATCGGAGGTAAATATATGCTAGTTTTATGGGTGATTGATAGCTTGAAATAAACGGATAGCACATCTTTGCCTAACACTCTTTCAGTGTGAATTTTCATTTTACTGACTGCAATAATTTAGCCTAAATAGCGATGATACAACGATTTTGCTTCTGCGATTTCTTTTGTTCCATGAATCAGGGCCCGACCATCTTTAAAAACAACTAATCGATGAGGCCCGATTGTGAATGAAAGTAAATATGGATTTCGAACGATTTTACCACCTTGAGCAAGCAGATTTTTTTCAAGTTGCACTAAATCTCTTTCAAACTTCATTGCTGGGCGAATCTGGACAGACTCCCTCCCGCATAAAACCGCTGTTTTTGTTTGATTTAGATAAGAAAGGTGTGGGTAGGTTCGCTTTGACCCACATGACAAACAGCTGTCTTTTTTTAATTTCTTTACATTTATGGCTGTATGCTCATTTTTCCAAAGGTCAAATGAAACGATTTTATTTCTAAGGGAATCATAATCTTCCACAAGAATTTTTAATGCTTCAGTCAGTTGATAAGCAACAACCGTTTGAACGGCGGGACTAATAATTCCAGCCGTATCACAGGTTAATCCACCAATTGGAACCGTTTCCAGCAAACAATTCAAACATGGAGTTACTTCTGGGACAATTGTGTAACTTATTCCATAGCTCCCCACACACGCTCCGTAAATCCATGGAATTTTGAATTTTTGTGATATATCATTAATCAGCATCCTTGTATCAAAATTATCGGTGGCGTCCAATATTAAATCGACTCTGTCAACGAGTCGCTCCAGTTCCTCCACTGACACATCCAACACATGTGATTTTACAATTACATCTGAATTTAGCGCTTTCAATCGATTCTCCGCCGCCACTGCTTTTGGCATTCTTTTTTCAGCATCTTCCTCACAATAAAGTTGCTGTCTTTGAAGATTACTCCACTCCACATAATCTCTGTCAACAATGGTCAGTTTTCCAATTCCTGCTCGCACAAGTCCTTCAGCACTTCCCGTACCGAGAGCCCCTGCTCCAATCACCAAAACGTGTTTCTTAGAAATTTTCTGTTGCCCTTCGACTCCAATTGGTGAAAAGAGTTCTTGGCGTGAATAACGTTCATTCATCCAATGCTCATTCCTTCAACTGGACTGCTTGCTATAGCGTACTCATTTTTTTCAATTCTCCCTGCTTCATACCCTAAGCGCCCTGATTCAATAGCAAGCTTCATTGCTTTCGCCATTTTGATTGGATCTTTGGCACCCGATACAGCTGTATTAAGCAATACACCATCTGCCCCTAATTCCATGGCAATCGTTGCATCCGATGGTGTTCCAATTCCAGCATCAACAATTACCGGAACATTGGACTGTTCAATAATAAATCGTAAGTTTAGTCGGTTTATAATACCTTGGCCTGATCCAATTGGAGAAGCTCCAGGCATAATCGCATGACATCCTACTTCTTCTAAACGTTTAGCAAGTAACACATCATCAGAAGTATATGGTAACACTATAAAACCTAGCTTTACTAATTCCTCTGCTGCCTTTAGTGTTTCAATCGGATCAGGCAATAGTGTTTTTTGACAACCAATCACTTCTACCTTTATCATGTCACAAAGCCCAGACGCCTTGGCAAGCTGAGCTATTCGGACAGCTTCTTTGGCCGTTTTAGCTCCTGCTGTATTGGGAAGAAGTGTATATTTTTTCAAATCAAGCTTTTCTAAAAAATTTGGTTGGCTAGCTTCAAAAATATTCATTCTCCGAACTGCAAATGTTAATATTTCAGTCTCTGAAATCTCCACTGCTTGCTTCTGAACATCGAAACTTGAATATTTCCCAGTACCTAATAGTAATCTTGAAGAAAATTCATAAGAACCAATTTTTAACATATCATCCGCCTCCTACAAAATGTACAATCTCAACTTTGTCTCCATTTGACAAACGCGTTTCATTCTGATATTCTTTTTCTAAAATTTCATCATTTAATTCCACAATCACGACTTTCTGATGTAAGCTAAAATGCTGCAATAACTCCGCAACAGTTGACTCATTAGCAGGAATTTGTATTTTTTCTCCATTAATAATTAATTCCAATTCATTCACCTCTATTATGAAAAAATTGTATTTATCGAACGATCCACTCGAAAAGCAGACCATTCAGAATTTGCCTTTCTTTCAACTATATCTGCTATAAGTACACCCGTAATAGGAGATAGTAGAATTCCATTCCTAAAGTGACCCGTTGCAATAAAAAGTCCATTGTATGCTGGATGTTCTCCAAAGTAAGGTAGGCCATCTCCTGTTTGAGGACGTATTCCAGCCCATGCTTTTTCCCACTCCGTTTCTTTAAGTGCTGGAAGCAGATGTGTTGCCTTTTCTATTAATGTTGAAATTCCTTCGATACTTACCTTTTGGTCAAAAGTGTGAGCTTTAACCGTCGCACCAACAATGATTCTCCCGCCAACTTTAGGTACAAGATAGCACCCATGTGAAAAAATCGTTTTTTCAAGCAATGGACGATTAGTCAAAACTGAAAAGCACTCGCCTTTTACGGGATATGTATCAAGCTTTACCCCGGCCTTTTCTAGAAGAAAATTGCTCCATGCTCCACTTGCTACTATTACATTTTCACTAAAAAATTCTCCTATATTAGTGACCACACCTCTTACACACGCGTTTTCAATAATCAAATCAGAAACATGTACATATTCCTTTATATCAGCGCCTAGAGCAGCAGCAGATTTAGTAAAAGCGAGCGACAACCTAGAGGCCGAAACTTGTCCATCCTTTGGAATATACATACCACCTCTAATCTCATCAGAAAGAAGAGGCTCCTTTTTTCTTATTTCAGCAGTTGTAAACCATTCCGCCTCAAGCCCGGCTTTTTGCTGGATTTTGATCATGTTCTTCAAATCTGATTCTTGTTCACTAGTAAGTGCTACCTTAAACATTCCTTTGTTAACTAATTCAATATCAATCCCGCTTATGTCTTTTAATTCTTCCGACAGCTCGGGAAACATCCCCCTGCTTTGTCTTGCTAATGTAAAAAGCGGGTTATCAGATTCTAACTCGGATTGCGCTCCTAACATCCCGGCAGCTGCACTAGATGCTTTACTAGCAAGTCTATCTTTCTCTAATAAAAGGACTTTTTTACCTCGTTTAGCTAATTGATAAGCAATAGACCCTCCAATTACACCACCACCTACAATGATCGCATCATATATGGAATTCATCTTATATCTCCTTTCCTAAAGACCTTGCATACTCTTTTGCAGATTGTATTGGATTTTCCGCTTCTAGAACACCTGACATAACCGCGATCCCTTGTGCACCTGAATTTAGTACAAGTTGACTATTAGATGGTGTTATTCCACCTATTGCAATAATAGGTAGTTTGATATTCATCGTGATTTTTTGAAGCTCCTCTACTCCCTTAGGAGCGAGACCTCGTTTTGAGTTTGTTTCGAAAATATGGCCATAAATCGCGTAATTGGCTCCATTATGGAAAGCAGCCTTTGCTTCATCAAAGGAATGAATAGAGCTCCCAACCCTGATTTCTGGAAATGCTTGCTTTACGACTCTGACATCTAAACTATGAAAAGCCAATTGCACACCAAAAACCTTCATAGCCCAAGCTACATCCACTCGGTCATTAATAATGATTTTAGACAACGGAATCTTTTTTTCATGTAATAAGGTCACAGCTTTATAGAGTTGTGACGCACTCATCTGCTTTTCTCTAAGATAAAAGAAATCAACATAATCCTGAATGTTTGAAGCAATCTCAACAAACTTTTCAATTGGCTGTTTCCCAGTAGAAATAATATGCAATTCTTGTGCATTCATACTAAGAACTCCTTAACGATAATAATCAATTCTTCTTTAATCAAATTGATAAATACGGAAATTGGACAGATAGATAAAACCCTGCCAACAACAAGATGACAAAATACAGAATGAACCCATGGTCATTTTTAGAAAACCCAAATTCATAATAGTATGTTCGATTCCTGGTATCTGAAAATCGTTTGGCCTCCATCGCAACCGCAATCCGGTGAGCCCGTCTAATACTTCCGGATAACAACGGAATGGAGTAGGCTTTCATTTTAAAATATACGGATCTTATTCCTTTTTTCCTTTCGACGCCACGTACCCTCATCGCATTCCGTATCGTTTGAAATTCCTCCAACATGATAGGAATAAGCCTTAACGCCGCCATGAAACTATAAGCATATTTAGGTTTAAGCTTAACTTGCTGCATTAAGGAATAAAACAGGTTGACAGGTCTCGTCGTTAACGAAAAAGTTAATCCAAGTACCGCAAAAAGCAAGGCTCGAAAGCCAACCAATAATCCCCTCATGAAACTCTCTTCCGTAATCGAAATGAGTCCCCACTTAAACCAAAGTGTTTCCCCTTGTCCGAATAATATAATTGCAGAAGAAGTAGATAAAAAAATGAAACAAAAAGGAATTGATAGGAGTAAAATACGTTTTATCGGATGACCGGAAAAACACAAAAATAAAAGTAAAACACCCATGGTAACGTTAATCATATAATTTAGGTCTTTAATAAATAACGCCACCATACATAACACAATTAATACAAAAAGCTTAAGGCTTGGATTAATCTTATGGAGCCATGTTTCTGCACTCGAAACATTCACTTACACGACACCCCTTCTATAGTGATAAAACTTCGGTCTCTAAAAACGCTAGTTGCTTGCTAATCTTTTCATCACTAATTACTTTCCCATCCTTAACCGTCCAGATCCTAGTTGCAAAGTTTTTTGAAATATGATCATCATGGGTTACCATAATCACTGTAATACCCCGCTTTCGATATTCCTCGAACCATTCCAGTAAGGCAAAGGTATTTTTCGAATCTTGGCCAAAGGTAGGCTCATCTAAAAGAATGATCTTTTTTTCTTTCACTATTGAAGCCGCTACACTTAATCGCCGCTTTTGACCCATCGATAATTGAAAAGGATGTTTATCGCGATGGGCCGTAAGGTGGAACACTTCAAGCAGTGCATGAACTCTCTCTTCTATTTCTTGAGGAGGCTTTTTGTCAATTCGTAATGAATAAGCGATTTCTTCATATACAGAATTCGCAACGAATTGAAACTCAGGATTTTGAAAGACAAACGTCATGTAATCTGTTAGATTTTTCACCTTTTTAATCGAGGTTCCCATCAAATCATAATAACCATTCGTTTTAATGAACTGCATCAGTGCATGCAAAAGCGTACTCTTGCCCGCTCCATTTTCTCCGCTGATGACAATCCATTCCCCTGAGTGGATCTGCAGCTCTTCAACCATAATTTTTTCTTCCTTTTTTCGGAAACCTCTAAAACCTTGCATTTGCATAATGGGACCGCCATCATTAACTTCCGTTTGTTCACGAATGGGTGCATGGTCATGAATATACTCATCCCAAACACCAGGGAACCAGATTCCATGTTCTTTCATTTTGTTTTTGTATAATGAAAGAATGTTGTCTTTGGGACCATCAGCAATGATTTGACCGTTATCGTTAAAAAGCACTATTCGTTCGATAAATTCTAAAACATGGTCAATTTTATGTTCAACGATAATAACGGTCTTGTCTTTGCCAATTTCCTTTAAAACATCCCAAATTTCTTTTGTTCCAACCGGATCAAGCATAGCGGTTGGTTCATCTAAAAATATCACTTCAGGTTCAAGTGCCAATACTGACGCAATCGCTAAACGCTGTTTCATCCCGCCTGATAATGTATCAATACTTGTATGGATATCATCTAAGTGTAATCCTACCTGCCGGATATGATTGTGAATCCTTTCATTCATTTGCTGCTTAGGAACGGAAAGGTTTTCAAGGACGAAGGCAATTTCTTCATCTGCAAATGGCATACAAAACTGACTATCTGGGTCTTGAAAAACATATCCCCATGAAGAAGGGCTCTCCAGTTCTTTCGCTTTCATCGGGACTTCAATGGAATGTGGGATCAGCCCACTTAACACTTGCAAAAGTGTAGACTTTCCACATCCGGACGGTCCCAACAATAGAACTTTTTCACCTTTATCAAACGAGACGGATAAGTCCTTGAATATCAAGGACTCATCACCGGGAAACTTCAATCTTAACTTTTCAACAAGAGCTATTCGTTCCATACTTATCAACCTCTACTTTTGATCCAGTGCAGCATAATCCTTACTTGATACTGGACGAACTAGATTAGTTACTCCTGTTGCTTCTAATACTTTTACTAGATAGTAAGCAAATACACCAGCAAAGAAAATTGACCCGATAAATCTTGCAATCATAAATAATAGTAAATTCCAAAGAGAGAGGGCACCAATTTCTCCGTATGCAAAATCCATGAGGACCGATCCTACACATGAAGCTATCGCCGCTAATACAGCAACCGACATATTAAACTTTTTATACCTGAACGCCATAAACACCAGTTCCGCGAATACTCCTTGTACAACTCCATATAAGAGTACGGTTAATCCCCACGGTGAACCTAAAAAGAATTCACCGGACGCTGCCGCGATTTCTGCCAACAGAGCCACACCCGGTTTCCTCATAACTAAAAAGGCAACGGGCCCTGCTATAAACCACATTCCATAAATTAATTGATCTACATGTAACCCTAATGGTTTAACGGAATAATATATCGAACCCCAAAGGATATAAACTATTCCAAATGCGACGGCAATCACGATTGTGACTAAAATATCCGTTAATTTCAACCCTTTTCTCATTGTCAATCTCCTTTATACTTCTAATGTTTCCTTATGCACTGGCCAAGTTTCTAAGCGATAAGCCATTTCCCAAAATGAGTATTCATATTGACTGCTAAGGATAAAATGCTCTTTCATTCTTTCTTTGTCTTCTTCCGTTACTTTTTCAGCGATCTCATCAAGTCTCGCGATTTGTTCTTCTACCAACGTACGGAACCATTCTCCTCCGTATGCCGCAATCCACTCTTGATAAATTGGCTCATCAGGTATACACCCTTGCAGTTTTTCACCTATTTCATAGTACAGCCAGTAACACGGTAAGATGGCCGCAATCACATCCCCTAAATGGCCAGAATACGCGGCACGATACATATGGGATGTGTAGGCATAGGCAGTAGGAGCAGGCTTAAAGTTTTTCCTTTCTTCTTCTGTAATACCTAATCTCTCAGAAAAATTTTCATGAAGCTTTAATTCAGCTTCATATGTTCCTTGTGCATGGCTTGCTAGTCGACTAGTTGTATGTAAATCTGTTGCTTTGACTGCACCTAAAGCTTGAACTCTAGCAAAGTGAGATAAATAATATGCATCTTGCATGACATAAAAACGAAAACACTCTACTGGCAATGTGCCATCTCCAATTCCTCTAACAAACGGGTGATTGAAGCTTGCTTCCCAAATATGATCTACTTCTTTACGAATGACCTCTGAAAATTTCATTTTCTATACCTCCAAATTTGTATTTTATTAAGCAATGAAACTGGATAAATAATGATTGGTTACCTATAATCACCTCTTTTGAGCAAATAAAAAACCACTTCCTTTACCGACGTAAAGAAAGTGGTTGTACTTGAAATAATACATAAACGTATTGTTTCATGACCCCACTTCCCTACGCTGGTGTAAACCAGATCAGGTTCTAAGGGTCTTAAAGTTATACTTTAATCTCAGCTTCTGCGGTAAAATTGACTTTTACCTGTAAAGCACCCCTAGTGGTACAAATTGTATATTTAGTTCATTTGCCTTTATATTAACACGTTCAATCTAATTGTCAAACTTATTAAATAAAGTTTTTTTTAGTAATGTATAAAATCCAACGATATGTTAAATAAAAAATCGCCTAACATACTCTTTGGAAATCGAACTTAATCACATAAAAAATATTCTCTATTAACCTTAAGCAAAGTTTATTTTACTATTAATCCTGCTTTCCTAATTATCGTTGGTACTGTTTATGAAGCTGAGCCGCTATGATATTCTTTTGGATTTCGGATGTACCTTCATAAATTCTCGTAATACGTGCATCACGATAAAAACGTTCAATGGGAAATTCAGAAATGTAACCAATCCCTCCATGAATTTGGAGAGCCTTATCAGCTACACGATTATACGTTTCTGAACCAAGTAACTTGACCATAGCCGCATTTTTAATGACGTTCTTTTTTTGATCAACCATCCATGCAACGCGATAGGTCATGGATCGAAGGGCTTCTGTATCTAATGCCATATCTGCCAAGTAATGTTGAATAATTTGTTGTTCGAAGATTGGTTTGTCGAACTGAATTCTCATATGAGCAAAATCAATCGACATCTCAAGTAATTTTTCACACGACCCTAGGTTTCGTGCTGCCATTCCTGCACGTCCATTCGCCAAGATTTTCAGGGCATTCATATACCCTTGCCCCTCTTCACCCAATACATTCTCAACTGGAACTTCACAATCCTCAAAGAAAATTTCAGAAGAATGTGAACCATGAAGGCCCATTTTCCGTTCGATTTTTCCTAGTTGAAATCCTGGGGAGTCTTTTTCGACGATAAAAGATGTGATTCCTTTTGCACCCTTAGAAGGATCTGTAACAGCCATTACTGTAAACACATCTGCGATTGGAGCATTAGTAATGTAATGTTTGCTTCCATTCAGGATATACTTTTCGCCCTTTTTAACCGCTGTTGTTTTCAGATTTGAGGCATGTGAACCTGCGCTTGGTTCAGTTAAAGCAAAAGCGCCAATTCTGTCACCTGATGCCATGTCAGGTAAATATCTGCGTTTTTGTTCTTCATTTCCCATCTCTACAATTCCAACGCCGCCAATTCCCGTATGTCCGCCTATTACTGTTGTATAACCGTTATGTGTTCTTCCCAACTCCTCTAGAATGGCGCATTTCCCAACCATATCAATGCCTAACCCACCATATTCTACAGGAATACTAAGGCCAAACAGTCCCATTTCTTTCGATTTCCCCATAATGATTTCTGGGATTTCATTGCTTTCTTCAATTAACATGGCATGTGGTTCTACTTCGTTATCAATAAATTCTCGGATTCCTTGTTTTAAAATTTTGATATCGTCTGAAAATTCAAAATTCACGGTATTTTCTCCCCCTTCTATTGGTATTAGGTTTAATTCCTTAACCCGATTTCTTTTACATATAGGAGGATACTATTCTCCTAAGCTTCGAAATAATACAAATGGCTATCAAATCAAACAAAATCAACCTATTTGACCCACTGGGTGATTAAAAATCCTAAGAAATATTTTCAGGCTATAGTTTTCCTTTTTGTGATTACCATTTAATCAGTTTCATAAAGTCAAACCATGGTTAAGCCGCCATTGACGGAAAGAGTTTGCCCAGTTACATATCCTGCTTCTTCCGAAACAAAATAGGCCACAGCACCGGCAATATCTTCTGGTTGAGCTAAACGACGGAACGGAATCGCTTTCTCCAAAGCTCCAGCTATTCCTTCATTGTAAGAACCAATTTCTTGAAATAAAGGCGTGTCGGCTGGACCTGGCGCAATACAATTGATGTTAAGCTTATGACGTGCCATTTCTCTTGCTATTGTTTTCGTGAACGCAATGACCCCACCCTTAGCAGCCGAATAGACGGCCTCACCGCTAGATCCGATTCTTGCTGCATCCGACGCAATATTGACTACCTTTCCGTAACCGTTTTCAATCATAAGCGGTAAAATTTCCTTACAAGTATGAACTTGACCCAGTAAATTAATATCGATAATCCTTTTCCAAGTGCTTGGATCACTTTTTAGGAAAGGTTCTACTTTGTCCCATCCTGCATTATTAACCAATACATCAATCTTTTGATAAAGGCTCACTGATTCTTCAACTGCTTTTTTCACACTCTCTAAACTCGTTACATCACAATAGACGGCCTTAGCTTCATAACCCGCTTGCTCAATTAAAGAAACAGTTTCTTCTGCGTTTTTACTATTGATATCGGCCACAACAATGTTCATATTTCGAGAGGCTAATGTTTTAGCAATCTCTCTACCAATTCCGCTTCCTGCTCCAGTGATAAATGCTACTCGGTTATTCATCATAAATCCCTCCATTTTTATCATGAAATTGCTATTGGTTACATTAACTGGTCCTATATTTTGTCTTGTATCTTTTCGTTTATCATTTCCCGAAGACGGAACTTCTGGATTTTCCCGCTAGGAGTACGCGGAAAATCATCCATGATTTCAAGTTGTTCTGGCCAATATTGTTTGGCCAAACCTTTTTCATATAGAAATTTCTTTAATGATTCCATTGTAATCGGGCTCTTCCCTGGTCTTACGCTGATACATGCACATGCTTTTTCCTGAAGCCTAACATCTGGTACAGCAATGACCTGCACGCTTGAAATATCCGGGTGTTCATATAATACGTTTTCTACGTAAGCGACTGGTATATTTTCACCTCCACGAATGATAATGTCTTTGTTTCTTCCAGAAATCCTGATATATCCTTCTTCATCCATAATTGCTCGATCACCGGTAATGAACCATCCGTCCTTATGTTCTGCAATGGTGTCATCAATCCTCTTCAAATACCCGACAAATAGGGCAGGACCCCTAGCAAGTAAATCACCTTCTTCATTTGGAGCGCAGATCTTTCCTTCAAAATTCACTACTTTCAACTCCATTTCCGGAAATGGAACCCCATCGGTATTTGTCAGTTTTTCTGCTGAATCTTCAAGTCTCGTCAAGGTCACTAGGCCATCTTCTGTTTGTCCCCATCCTGACAATATTTTGAACCGTACTTTTTCCGCCGCATCTTTCACCAACTGCCTTGGAATCGGGGCGCCTAAAGCTACAAAGACTCGGAATGAGTTAAGATTGTACGTTTCTATTCCCTCCATTTGAATCATATCTTGCAGAAAGGGAGTCGCACCCGCTGTAAACGTTATCTTCTCCTTCTCAATCCATTCAATAAATTCATTCGGATTCCAAATGTCTTGATAAACACCTGTACCCCCAAAATGAGTTGGTAGCCTCACCCCATAACCAAATCCAGTTTGATGAGCAAATGTTGACGCCATGAATAGGACGTCATCGGATGTTAAATGTAAATGGTCAATCCAGTAATTCGTTGATACACAAAGAGTATTATGTGTATGCATGACTCCCTTTGGACTCCCCGTCGTTCCCGATGTAAAGATAATTTCGGTAACATCATTTGGGTCATGTATGATTTCATCCAAAATGGATGCATCCATCCGCTCTTCCCAAGGTTCCTCAAGCAAAGAAGAGAAAGATTTCATCCCATTCGGCACTTCGTTCCCTATCACATAAATATGTTCTAATGAAGGCCATTTATGGCTTAGCCTCTCAATCATGGCAGGATAATAAAAACCTCGGAAACTATCTGGAACAACGATCATTTTAGACTCTGCCATTTCGACCATATAGCCAATTTCCCGATCACGATAAATCGGAATTAAGGGATTGCTTATGGCGCCTATCCTTGTAACCGCATAATGAAGGATAATGAACTCATTCCAATTAGGCAGTTGAAAAGAGATAACATCTCCTTTTCCCAATCCTATATTCAAAAGGCCTAAAGCGATTCGATCAACCAACTTACCGAGTTCCTTGTAAGTAAAACGGCTTTTTTTATCAATAATCGCTATTTTATCTGGATCCTTCTCTATCGCATCATTTAAATAATCTAAAATCGTTCGATTTGGCCAAATACATTGATATTTTTCCACATATTCTTGACTCAAAATCGTATCCAATTTCACTAGTTTCCATCCCCCCTCATTACCTTCTGAACTTTTTAAAATCTACTGGCCGCTTTTCTAGGAAAGCATTCTTTCCTTCTTCCGATTCTTGCGTGTTGTAAAACATCGCTAGACTGCCCATCGATAGCTGAGAAATCCCTTGGATGTTTGCACTATCAGCATTAAAGGAGTATTTAAGCATTTTAAGCGCTGTCGGGCTCTTCTCGAGAATCTTTTCCGCCCATTCTTCTGCTGCTTGTTGCAGCTGTTCTGCGGGAACGATTTTGTTCACAAGTCCCATTTCTTTTGCTTCTTGTGCAGTGTATTGTTCACACAAATACCAGATTTCCCTTGCTTTCTTTTCACCGACAATTCGGGCTAGATAAGCAGAACCAAATCCGGCATCATAACTTCCTACCTTAGGCCCACTCTGGCCGAATTTTGCCGTTTCAGATGCAATCGTTAAATCACAAACGACATGAAGGACATGCCCACCTCCAATAGCAAATCCATTAACCGCTGCAATAACAGGCTTTGGGATATTGCGGATTGTTTGGTGTAGATTTTCAATTTCCAACCCCATCCCTCCCCCTAAACCTCCAGAATAATCATATCCACCTTCTTCTCCTTTTTCTTTTTGATCTCCACCGACACAAAATGCCTTCTCTCCAGCTCCTGTCAAGATTACCGCGCCAATACGGTTATCGTCCCAAGCATCACGGAAGGTCCAAATTAATTCTTGAACTGTTCTTGCACGAAAAGCATTGTAGACTTTAGGCCGATTCATTGTAATCTTTGCAATCCCATTGGTTTTTTCATATAAAACATCTGTTAATTCCATCGTATTAATCCCTCCATTGTCATAATAGTTTCAGAATAATTTTCCCTTGAATCACGTCAATACGAAGTTCATTCCTCAATCGAACTTTTATTGTGATCCAATTTCGCTGTACATTCACATCAATAATCTCTATCTCTGCTGTAATCGTGTTGTCGATTTGAACTGGATGTATGAACACTAATTCCTTTTGTATAATGACACATGGTCCACCTGGCAACTCTTTACTGATTGCCTCTGTTAGGAGACCTTCGCTTAAAATTCCTGGGACCAGTGAGCGACCTAAATCTTTACTGAAAAATTCCGGGTCATAGACATCATTGAAATCCTGCGTTAACAAACTCCAGCGCTTCACATCATCCTCTGTAAAGGTTCTTTGCACTCTTGCAATTTGACCGATAAAATAGCAATCTACCTTTTCCATACACTACAATCCTCTAGTTTAATATGATCTGAATTCTTTTCCAATAATGTCTTTTGCAATGACCATCATATTGGCTTGAGCAGTTCCATCACCAATTTCTAAACCAATGACGTCACGTAAACGTTGCTCTAGCGGCATTTCCTTCGTATAAGCATAGTGGCCGTTCAACAGTAAACATTCATGAATGGCATCTACACTATATTTTGGACCTAACCATTTTACTGAAGCTGATTCTTTACTATGGTTCAACCCTTGATCACGAAGCCAAAGTCCTCGATAGGCTTGCCACTTCACAAGCTCTAACTGAGTATAGTGAGTCACTATTGGGAATGAAACTCCTTGATACGTTGCCAACGGCTTGTTAAAAGAATGTCTAACTTTCACATGTTCGATGGTCTCATCAATACTTTGTGAGGCAGCCCCAACACATTGCAATCCAATTAAGAGCCGGCTTAGATCAAACCCATTCATCACCTGGGAAAAGCCTTTATTCTGAAGACCGATCATATACTCTTCTGGAACTTCTACATCGTTTAAATAGATAGAACCTCTGCTAATTGGAATATTACCCATGTCTTTGTAACCTTTGCATTCAACTCCTGGAAGATTGGCAGGAACTATAAAAGCGCTAATTCCCCGATTTCCTAATTCAGGTTCTGTTTTTGCAAATATAACAAAGGCATCTCCACATGTAGCTACGCTAATTCCTGACTTTTCTCCATTAAGAACATATACATTCCCTTTATGTACTGCTGTTGTTTTAATCCCGCCTGCATCCGTCCCTGCCGATGGTTCTGTAATAGCGATGCCGACAATTTTTTCCCCGCTCGCAATTTTGGGAAGCCATTCTTTTTTCAATTCCTCTCTAGCGTGATTATTGATAATTTCACCTATTAACGCATTCAACATCACAGCATAGGTTAGATTGAAATCACCTCGTCCTATCTCCTCCGCAGCAATCCCCGTTGTCACACAGTCGGCACCGCTACCGCCATACTCAACTGGAATCCGCAGGCCATTTACGCCTAACTCCCCAAGCTTTTTCCACAAGTGTCTTGGAGTAATCTCTTCTCGATCCCACTTTGTATAGTGAGGAAGCAGTTCCTCCTTCGCAAATTCTTTCAACATTTTACGAAAATAATCTTGTTCTTCTGTAAAGGAAAAATTCAACATATTATTACCTCCTTTGTTATGTTTAACGAAGTTACAAAACAATCTATTCACGGGCTATCTTATGATCTAAGTTAAGTAACTTCATCCTTTGTCAATCTATTATTGCAAGTTGTGTGCCAACTTATTTTTGCTGCATATCAGGCTTCATTTAATATCGTTTTCGCATTTTTAATTTTTTTCGCAATCTTGCAAATCAAATATGCGAAATCAAAAAAAGAACACACTTCTAAAGTGTGTTCAAAGGCTAACTTGATTTATATTTCACTTATCAACTTTATAGTAACGTTATTTCAGCTTGTACTTCGCAATTTTTCTATATAAGCTCGCAATATGAATTTTCAGCTTTTGAGCGGCTAAAGAACGATCTCCATCCGACTCTGTTAACGCACGCTGAATAGCAGATATCTCAGCTTTCCCGACCACCTCATCCAAGCTAATTGAGTAAGAAATTCCCAGTTCCTCTACCTCATCATGCAAAGTTAAATTAGGTGTAAAATATAAAGAGTCCAATGTTAAAGTCCGTCCCTCTACGATATTCATACCTCGTTCGATAATTGCTTTAAATTCACGAACGTTTCCGGGCCAGCTATAATTTGAAAGCCATTCTTGGAGTTTAGGCTCAATTTCTCTAACGTTACACCCTAATTTTTTATTAAAATAATCGATAAAATAATAAGCTAACGGAAGAATATCTTCCGGCCGTTCCCTTAATGAAGGAATTTTCAATTCAAAAACATAAAGACGGTAATATAAATCTTGCCGGAATTTTCCTTCTTGAATAAGGGTTTTTAGATCTCTGTTCGTCGCCGCAATAATACGGATATCGACATTCTTACTCCCTGTTCCACCGAGTCTTTCTACTTCCCTTTCCTGTAAGACACGTAAGAGCTTGCCCTGAGCCTGATAAGGCAGTTCAGAAATCTCGTCTAAAAAAAGGGTACCATTTTGAGCTAATTCTATTTTCCCAGGTTTACCTTCTTTTTTCGCACCGCTAAATGCCCCAGCTTCATAACCAAAGATCTCCGATTCAAATAATTCATCTGGTATTGCAGCACAATTGACCGGAACAAACGGGTGTGATTTTCTTGTACTCAAACCATGAATCGCTTGAGCAAACAGTTCCTTACCTGTTCCAGTTTCTCCGGTAAGCAGCACTGTTGAACTACTGGTAGCAATTCTAGCTGCCAGCTCTTTTATCCGTTCAATCGCTTGGCTTTTTCCAACAATCTCTTCAAAGCCATATCGACTTTGACTTCCAGTTTTTTTCTTAGCTTTATGCCTATCCAAGGAATTGGCATAATATACTAAATCAGCGTATTCAAGCTCTTCTTGTCGGATGATTACATTATAAATGGTAATGCTTTTTTTTCGAATAGTTCTAATAAAACAAGAGTGTCCTGAGATCACACCGGGAAACACATGTTTTTTATCAGGATTTTTTAAAGAATTATTCGTAGAAGTGTGAATGACCTTCGCAATGGACTCCCCTATCAAATCAGTCGGTATTATAGTGAAATGCTCATAAAAATCAGCACTGGCGCCTATAACTTTTCCGTTTTCATCGACTTCAATTGATCCCCAATTTCTTTTAACGTTTTTAACGTTTTCCATTCACATCACCTAACATCTTGATTAGTTAAAACTAATATCACAACTTGTCCTTTAATAACTTCAATTCCTGCTTGATTATAGCAAGTCACCTTTTGTGTCACCCAATCTCTATTTAAATTAATGTCAATAACCTCCAGCTCAGCCGAAATCATATCTCCTATATGTACAGGATGGTAAAACACTAATTCCTTTTGTAGTAAAATACAGGCACTGCCAGGGAGTTTTTCACTTATTACTTGAGTAATAAGCCCTTCTGTTAACAAACCAGGAACAATCGGCTTGCTGTAATTGCTTCTCCACTCCTCTTTATTCACTTGATAAATCGGGCTATAATCTTTTGTTAATTCACTGCATAACCTTACATCTGATTCATTAAAAGTACGCTGAAGACTAGCAATCTGTCCGATAAACAAATCTGTGATTGTTAAGCTCATAACTTCCCTTCTCTCTATTTTGAATATTCTAACTATTTTGCATATAATACTAACTATACATAATATTCAATGCAAATGAAAGGTGTAGCGTGGACAATTACAACACATCAAATATGGAAAGTAACCTTTTAAAAAATAAGAGTGCTCATAAGAAAAGCAGCATCACTTGTTTTTGTGATGCCACCTAATACTCCTTCAAAAGAATGATTTTTGCTCAATCTAACGGATTTTCTCCAAATGCTTCCCATAGCAAAGGAAACTTTTGACGTAACCCCTCTTCATCATCCTCATTCCAATCAAATTCTATTTCTGGTTCGGTATAATCATCTTTCGCCAATTGATGGTATAATTTATCATACCTATCATCATCCAGCCCCGTTTTCTCTTCGTAGGCCATACATGCTGCAGAAAGCAATTCTTCCAGCTGGGGTATTTCTTCTTGCTCTTTCAATAATATAAAATAGGGAAGCAGTGTTTCAGGATTTTGTATAGCCGCTTCATAAGGGTCTTTTCCAAGATATAAAACCCATGCTCTGAAATAGTCAAAGCAATCATCTGAACACCCACCCATGACAATATAGGCAGCTGCCCATAAATTGGATGTGTGCAACTTGTAATAGTATTGTTTAAAAATCGATTCAAACATAATTATATCTTTCACAGGTTTTCTTGACAATTGAGCGACTAACCACTCGACCTGTTCATCAGCATCGTTTCCCTTTTCCTTGCATCTATCCAGTAATCCCCAAAACAAATCTTCTGTCATCGAACTATCTTTTACAACCTGATCTGACAATTGGGTCACCACATACCCTTTTTTAATTTTGGATTGAATCAGTTTCTCTCCTTCGTTTTTACAGATTTCTTCTGATTCAAACTCCTTTGATTTCACCGAACCTATAGTACCTACTTTCCCATATGTCACGGTAAATGTGTTTCCTGCAATATGAATTTTCCAGAACTTATGTGATGTGGCGTCTTTAAAAATGAGTAGTGTTTCCACTAATAAACAGCTCCTAGATTAATATCTTATATCTCAATCTATTAAATTTTTGATAGCAGAGTAACGATTTATCTATATGTACACCTGAGATCTAATAAATATTCTACTCGTTACACTTAATACCAGTATTAATGACAATCCCAATTGTATAAAACGTTAGAGAAATCAAGTTTCTTTAAATCCTCTACCTTGATGAAGAAGTTAGCTACGCCGCAATCTCCCCACATAATCTCATTATCATCGTCTGTATCAATTTGTAGTAATAAGACGTTATAATGCTTATAAGATCTATCTTCCCTTGGATCAGATTGCGTAAAAAAAGCATATCCACCAATCTTATGACCCTCATTAGATAGGTTTTCTTCATACAATTCCAAGAGAGTAATTTCATCTCCATTTTCATCTTCTCCTATTATTTCCTCAAAATCTAATTCACCATAGAATTCATCAAAAGCTCGATCAGAGGTAGAAACGGCTTCAAAATTTACCGAGAAAGATAGACTAACCTCATCTCCAATTGGAAAATGCTCATCTTCAAAAGTGGCCATATATGAGAAATCAGTTGTCACCTCGCCTTCCTTCAAGATATCTTCATGATAGATGACCCGGAAATTCTTTTGGTTGGTTTGATTATTAAAATCAAGCCCCATAACATCATCGTCACCAGAAAGGAAAATTTGCAACATACCTTTTTGTGGCATATCATTTAGTACACGTGGTAAATCTTCAAAATTGATTTGCGCTAATAGTTTCATATAGTTCCCTTTTCCATCGATTGGGTGTTCAAAATTTTTAGGTAAATAAGGATAGCCTGCAAACTTGCTTGCAAACAAAGTCGGCTTGTTCGTTGATGTCGAGATTTTTATAGTCGGTTGCATAGTTGATTCAATGTCTTTCCTGAATTTCTCTAATTCTTTAGGTAAAGACAAATGTGGCCTCATAGTCATCAGATATCTCCTTTTTATAAGCTTTTTATTATTATACAAGGCATAAACATCAAATACTACCAGAAAAGTAAATGATAACCATAATGCTTCTTTTTCCAAACTGTTTTGTTTTTTAAAGCATCAAGAAAATATAATGTTAATTTAAATCATAATTGTCCTATGTGTGTATGACTCCAATGTAAATGAAGAGGTGAGGAAAGTTTCAATTTGGCGTTCCATTCGAAAGTTCTTTCAGTTTTTTGTAGATAAACCTATTAAAAAAGGTGCAGTTTTGTATGATCGATACGAGGTCATAAGTGTTATAGGAACTGGAAGTTACGGCATTGTTTATCTCTGCAACGATTTGAAAACAAATGAGAATAGAGTAGTCAAACAGCTTCGTCCAAGTAAACGCCGTATCAAAAAAGAGATTAAGCTGTTTGAAAATGAAATCTCTATTCTGCGTTTGTTAAACCACAAAAGTATGCCTAAGTTATATGATGAATTTTCAAATAACGGATATTTTTATTATGTAATGAATTACATTGAAGGGGACAATTTGGAAGACCAAATTTTCTTAAATCATAAAACCTTTAAAGAGAAAGAGTCTCTACTTTTACTTGCTCACCTCGCTAGAATTAGTAGCTTATCTTCACAAAAATGGTATGTACCATCAAGATTTACGAATTCCAAATATTTTACTAAAAGACAAAGAGCCTTTTTTAATCGACTTTGGTCTGTCGAAACAGATTGTCTCGGTTGACCCATTTTGTTCATCATCAATAGAATTAGAAATGAAACAGCAGGACTATTATGATTTAGGAGACATACTTTTATATTTACTTTATACGACTTACTCTTCCAACAATAAAAAAGTTCTTCCTTGGACAGAAGAACTTTCTTTAGAAAAAGAAACCGTACATTTACTAAAAAGGTTATTAAGAATTCAAGAACCTTATTCAGATATCAGTGAACTTTCAGCAGATCTTCATGCTGCACTTATATCTAAAGAAAAATAAATTAATTCATGGAGGGGTATTAACTGCTACTCCTCCCTCCTTTTCGTTTATAGCGGTTACTACCACTCATTGGAGACCGTTTATACCCCCTGCTGCTGCTGCTGCTGCTACTGCTACTGCTGCCTCGGCGATAATGGCTATGTCTTCCCTCGCTGCTGCCTTCGGAAAGCTGCTTAATTTTCTTCATTATTTTTTTAAACATATTTTTCACCTCTTTTCTTCTTTTCTAGCGCTTACTGTTTTATTGTTATAGCCTAACATATACTAGAGATAAACCTTACTAATAAGTACTTATTAAAAATCTTCGTTTGTTAAATCTGTTTAACTTCAATAGCTACCTTTTTCAGCGCAATATAACTAAATGTTAGTACGGCCTAAATTAAACGCAAATAAAAGAATAAACTTTTAAAATGAAACTTATTTAAATAAAAAAACTCTGGAGACTTTTCTCATCTCCAGAGTTTTTTTCACTACATGTTTATTTTATTTTACAGCTTCTTTTAATTCCTTACCTGCTTTAAAAGCGGGTACTTTGCTAGCTGCAATTTGTATTTCTTCACCTGTTTGTGGGTTTCTTCCTGTACGAGCTGCACGGTCGCGCACTTCAAATGTTCCAAATCCTACTAATTGGATTTTTTCCTCTTTAGCAAGCGTAGTTGTGATTGTTTCAAACAATGCATCCACTACTTTTTTAGCGTCGTCTTTTGTTAGTTCAGCTTGTGCTGCCACACTACTCACTAGTTCTGTTTTGTTCATATCAAACACCTCATCCTTTTAATTCTATAAATTATGTAGAGAAGCCAACATAACATATCTTGTATATGTCTGTCACTTAATATGACTAAATAAAAGAAAGTTTAACCCTGTAATTAATGGTGAATGTGATTTTCACGAAAGTAAATAATATAAAAACGAAAGAATATTAGTTCATTTGAATCCTTACGATATACAATAAAGCGCAATTCTTTCCATGATACATGGAAAGAATTGCGCTTTATTTTAGATAATAATTCACGATAGCTTGATGGATAAGGTGAGACTACTATTCAACTTTCCATGGTTTCAAACTGCAGCCATTCATAAATAGTATCCATATCTATATTTTCTTCCAAATGTGAAGCTAAGAGGTTATAAGCTTCTTCTCTTCGCTCTAAGTCACTTTGAACATTTTCCTTCACTTCATCTAATCCTTTTGACCTTCGAATTTGATTAACTAGCATTCTTGTAAACAAGCGATTATGGAATATCCCATGAAGATAGGTTCCAATGACTTTGTTGTCTGCAGAAATAGCCCCATCCTCTCTTCCATCCTTCAATAAAAGAAATGGCCTTACTAGTGCAGAGTCCAATGATGTTCTCCCTAAATGGATCTCAAATCCGGTCAGATTCATTTCTCCTTCCATGATCCCTGAAGAAAGAACACCTTCCATTTGGACCGTTTTCTTTTCTGCATTAAAAACGGTTTGTACTGGAAGAAGAGAAAGTCCTATTGCATTTTCTCCGCAGCCCTCGACAGCATCAGGATCGAAAAGATTCGTACCAAGCATTTGAAATCCACCACATATCCCAAATATTAATGTCCCTTTTTCACGCAAATCTTGGATAGCCCTATCCAGTCCTGCTCTTCTCAGCCACTCTAGATCTTCCATCGTGTTTTTTGTACCTGGCAAGATAAGCAGGTCAGGATTCCCTAATTCGTGCACACTGCCTACAAGTCTGACGCCTACACCCGGTTCATCAAAGAAAGGATCCACATCTGTAAAATTGGAGATACGAGGCAATCTTAAAACGGCGACATCGATTGGAAATTCCGCCTTTTTAGGTTTTTTAAACCGCAAGGAAGATAGTGCTAATGAATCTTCCGCTTCAATATTCACGTCTATATAAGGAAGTACACCGAGGACTGGAATCCCTGTTTCTTTTTCCACCCATTCAATGCCGTCATCCAATAACTCACGCATCCCACGAAATTTATTGATGATAATCCCCTTTACACATTCGCGTTCATCCTTATCCAATAAGGCAAGTGTTCCAATAATTGACGCAAAAACTCCACCGCGATCAATGTCAGCTACCAAAATGACCGAGGCATCTGCAAGTTTGGCCATACGCATATTTGCAATATCTCGGTCCTTCAGGTTGATTTCAGCTGGACTTCCTGCTCCTTCAAGAACGATAATGTCATATTCGTCCTGAAGTTTTTCCACCGATTTACGAACGATGGGCATGGCCTCTTGGACAAATTGATATCGATAGCTTTTTGCATCCATATCAAGAAAATGTTTTCCATGCACAATGACTTCTGAAACCATATCCTGCTTCGGTTTTAATAGAATCGGATTCATATCAGTGGTTGCTGTAATACGTGCAGCCTCGGCTTGTACTCCTTGAGCACGGCCGATTTCACCGCCATCCAACGTTACATACGAATTTAAAGCCATATTTTGCGATTTGAATGGTACGACTCGTAATCCTTTATTGGAAAAAACCCGGCACAGTGCCGTACAAATCAAACTTTTCCCTACATCAGAGGACGTCCCTTGTATCATAATGGATCTTGCCTTCATTCGACTCACCCCTTAAAACTCTAATCCTTTGACAGCGCCGATTCCCTCTTCATAGTAATGCTTAGTCGCATCAATATTAGAGACTAAATCCGCCAAATCCATCAGTTCCCGTTTGGCATCTCTGCCAGTAACGACTAGATGCATATGAGCGGGTCGATTACGAATCACATCGATTACTTCTGCTAGTGGCAAGACATCTTCAATCGGGAACTTAGAGATGGCTAACGCATTGTTTAACTCATCCAGAACCAGTAAATCGATGGTTGAATCACAAAGGGCCTGTTTTGCTTTTTCCCAAGCAATCGTTAGTGCCTCCCGATGCTCTTGTGGTGTTTTGGTCCATGTAAAACCAATCCCGAGTTGTTCCATTTCAACCCCTAATTTCTTTAAAGCCAATGCCTCTCCATATGTACGCTCTGGAGATTTTATAAATTGGAGAAATTTAACGTTCATGCCTCTCCCAATCGCCCGTAAAGTAACACCAAGCGAGGCAGTCGTTTTCCCTTTCCCATTTCCGGTATATATAAGAAACAATCCTCTGCGAGCCATCTTATTCGCCTACCTTCATAGCCAAACTGTTTTTTCTATGTATGAAGTTCTTTTAGTAGCAGGAACAGGTTGACCCTTTTTAGGATAGCCTATAAAAATAGTACCGATTACTTTTTTGTTTTCCGGCGAACCGATAAATTCGTGCAGTCGTTCATCTCTGACAAGGCCTACTCCTCTAGTGCGCCATACATAGCCAAGACCTAGTTCTTTTGCTGCAAGCCACATCGAATGGACAGCACAACAAGAGGCAAACACATTGTCCTCGGTTGATTCCGGATCGTCAGGCAAAATATCAGAGGTTACGACAATGATAAGCGGTGTGGTTTTTACAACTTCTAGTGAACTATCAATCAATTTCGGCTTGGTCGGGAAACGCTCATGTAAATATTTTTCTGCCAACTGTTCGTAGCGCTGCTTCGCGTCTCCTTTTATTACATAAAACCCCCAAGGTTCACGTAGTCGGTCATTAGGGGCATATGTAGCTGCTTCTAATAACTGCCTGATTTTTTCATCTTCTACTTCTTGCTCTTCATAGTTCCGAATAGCTCTGCGGTCTTTCAATTCTTGAATGATAGACATTTAGACTCGTTCCCTTCACTCGTAGACTCTGATTCAATCACTTTTTCAAACCATTGGATTTTTTCTCTTAATTGAACGACTTCACCTACCAGAAAGATTGCCGGATTTTGAATTTCCTCTTTCAAAGCAAGCATAGAAATCGTGTTCAAGGTTCCAGTTATCGTCCTTTGTTTATCTGTAGTACCCCATTCAATGACAGCCACTGGTGTTTCTTCGTCCCTACCATGCTCTATCAATTGTTCGCAGATAAATGGCATATTACCAATTCCCATGTAAAAGGCGATGGTATCAATTCCTTGAGCCAATGCCTGCCAATTCAGGTTGTCTTGACCCTTGTAATCACGTCCATGGCCGGTCACAATCGCAAAACTCGACGCATGTTCACGATGGGTAACCGGTATACCGGCATAAGCTGGAGCTGCAATGCCCGCAGTTACTCCTGGGATTATTTCATATTCTATCCCATTAGCCGCCAGGACCTCAGCTTCCTCTCCTCCCCGACCAAAGACAAACGGATCTCCTCCCTTTAGGCGGGTAACATTTTTCCCCTGCAAGGCCTTTTCTACCAAAAGTGAATGAATTTCTTCTTGAATGAGATGATGTCTCCCGGGTGATTTCCCGCAATATACAAGCTCCGCATTTTCTTTTGCATAGGTTAATAGTTTTGGATTGACGAGCCTGTCATAAGCTATGACATCAGCCTTTTGAATACATTCCATTCCATATACCGTAATTAGTTTCGGATCTCCGGGACCCGCACCGACCAGATGTACCTTTCCCGGTTTCATGCTCTTGCCTCCTCTTATTTATCAAAAAAACAACTTTTCATTGTTGATATGTTTCGTGTCCCATCAGTTTTTTTTGTTTTAAGCATGCACCTATCCAATTCTCAACAAGTTTAGGATTGGA
The DNA here is from genome assembly GCF_016651095.1 of Peribacillus sp. TH16. NCBI lineage: Bacteria > Bacillati > Bacillota > Bacilli > Caryophanales > Bacillaceae > Peribacillus > Peribacillus sp. TH16. Next base: position 273,758 of record NZ_JAEKEM010000002.1, read on the forward strand.
AGCAAAATGAAAATGGGTATAACCAGCAACCAGATTACCTATTATGCACCCTTCTTTCTTTGAACCAAATCTTCCTTTCGCCTCGTAGGCATGCGGAAGCACATCATCTGACTCAAATGTGGAATAGTGGAATTCATGACCTTTTGCCTGCTCACAATCTTTTATTAAAAAATTGCTTTCGGTTCCAGTTATTTCACGATATCCCAGTGCCGCAAGCTTTTTCTGCATTTTGATCCTACCTGGAATCAATCCTGCCATCGGATACATTTCTCTAGAAGTTGTTTCAATAGATTTGCTCAAAAACATGAATCCACCACATTCTGCTAGAGTTGGCAAACCCTTTTCAATGGCATTTCTGATGGATTTTATAGCAATTTCATTGCGAGAAAGTTCATCTGCAAATTCTTCTGGAAAACCGCCTCCAAGGTATAAGCCATCCGCATCCACCGGAACTTCATCCCCTTTTAATGGAGAAAAATACTTGATGTTCGCTCCTTTTGCTTCAAGCAACTCAAGGTTTTCCTGATAATAAAAATTAAAGGCCGCATCTTTTGCAACGGCTATGCACACGTCTTTCTTGCTACTAGACTGAAAGATTCCTGAATTCCCACTGGAAATGGTGCTGGTCTTAGCCAAGAGATACAGCTGTTCGATATCAATCGTTTCCATAACTAAATGAGCGAGTTTATCGAAAAATGGTTCAAGTTCACCTCGTTCAATGGCAGGAATTAAGCCTAAATGACGGCTAGGAATATCAATATCTAACTCTCGCTTCATATACCCCATCACTGGAACATCGCATTCCTGCTCGATGGCTGCTTTGACAATTTTGTAATGCCCCTCACTTCCCACTTGATTGGCAATTACTCCAATAATGTTCGGACCCGTAGAAAAAGCTTGAAACCCTTTAACAATCGCCGCTGCGCTACGCGCCATACTCGCACAGTTGACAATTAACAAGACAGGACTTTCAGTAATCATGCTGATTTCAGCTGTTGACCCCGTATTCGATAAAGGATTTTTTCCATCGAAAAAGCCCATGACTCCTTCGATAATCGAGATATCCGCTCCAACGCTTGCTTTGTTAAGTATTTCTCGGACGATATCGTGCTCAAACATCCAGCTGTCAAGATTTCGTGAAGTTCGCCCTGTAACGGCTGTATGATAGGTTGGATCAATATAGTCAGGACCACATTTAAAACCCTGAACGGTATACCCTTTCTTCTGGAGGGCTGCCATAATTCCGATGGTCAATGTCGTTTTTCCGACCCCGCTTCCGGTGCCAGCAATAACTAATCTTCTATCGCTCATAAATATCCCCCCTTCCTTATAAAGGAATAATCCCTACAGAAATAGTGACATTTCCCGATTTTTTCTTAACCAGCTCCAGTTGTTCCGCTCCTGTAAAAATTCTAACAGCTGGCTCACTCACACCATAAGCACCTGTGTATTTATATACTGTGTCTGACGGAGCTTCAATTTTAGCCTGATTAAGTTCTTCCGGTTCAAAATACACAAATTCCCAACCGTGTTTTTGAACGACTTCGAGCAAACCAATTTCATCTTTCTTTATTGAAATTGTACATATTGCTTTAACACTTTTTATTGAAAATGATAATTCCGCTAATGTTTCCACAATTACCTGCTCAATTTCAACGGCTGATGTTCCTCGATTACAGCCGATTCCAAGAACAATGACTTTTGGACGAAATACAATACCATTGTCCAGGATCTTATTTTCAGTCTGCCTAAGCTCCCGATGAGTAACTACTAAGGCTGCTTGAGGCTTTGCTTTAAGGGCGTCATCAATTGACGGATAAACGATTATTTGTTCAGGTAATACTGTTTCATACGTCCACCAGTTCCGTTCACCCGACTCCTGAACGATTGCAACATGCTCTTCATTTACAACGGACGCACTGACTGGCGTTAATTTTTCCGCAGAATCCCAAACCCAGCCAAAGCGCTGGCCAAATAAATCGACAGGAATTGTTTTTTGTACATCTGATGCAGTTGTAATAATTGCATTTGCATCAAGCGCTGCTGCAACTTCCTTGGTAAGTTCATTTGCTCCTCCAAGGTGTCCTGACAAAACACTGATAACATTCTCCCCTTTGTCATCAATGACAACAACTCCTGGGTCCGTTTTTTTATCCTTCAAAATTGGAGCTATCATCCGGACGACGGCACCGAGTGAAATAATTAAAATGATTCCTTTATATTCCTTGAATAAAGCGGGTAACAGCATACGGACACTTCCCGAAAAAAGCTGGATTTGTCTGTGCTCTTCATCCCCTTTTTCAAACTTGCTCATGTAATATAGATCAGAATTTGAAAAAACAGTGTGTAATTTTCTTGCTAGTTCTACACCATGCTTTGTAATCGCTACGATTGCATAAGTATGAGACTGTTTTATGGGGGCTAGTTCCTCTTCTTTTAATTCAATGATCATGGCTTGACACCTTTTCGGAAACCGTGGGTAAAGCTCGCATCATATAGTTTGGAACGGTATTCATCTTTATCATGGATATTAGGGTCTAACGCCCATCCAGCCAAAATCATTGCATGCTTGCGGATTCCATTTTTACGCATATCATCATCTAAATTCACTAAGGTAGTACGAACAATTTTTTGGTCCGGCCATGTTGCCCGTTGAATGACTGCAACAGGCGTATCATCTTTCCACCCCGCTGTTTGGAGTTCTTTGACGATTTTTTTTGTTAAGGTTGCGCTTAAGAAAAGGGCAATCGTACAATGATGACTCGCTAAATCTCGTAATTTTTCGAATTCTGGAACCGGTGTCCGTCCTTCAGCTCTCGTTAAAATAAGTGTCTGAGTTAAATCGGGAATCGTCAGCTCGGCGCCAATTGCTGCTGCTGAAGCAAATACTGAACTAACACCAGGAATCACCTCATAGCCAATATCCTCTTTCTTCAATAGAACAATTTGTTCCATGATTGCACCGTACATAGCAGGATCTCCTGTGTGAATACGGGCTACCATTTTTCCTGCTTTAACACGATCAACCATAACATCAACAATTTCTTCCAAATGCATTCCAGCCGTTTTCAGCACCTCGGCATCAGGTTTTGCCTTTGCAATCAATTCTTCATTTACTAATGAATCCGTATATAAAATAACGTCTGCTGTTTGGAGAATATTCAATCCTTTTACCGTAATCAAATCCGGATCTCCTGGACCAGCACCTACAATATATATTTTCACTTTCTCACCACCATCAAAGTTAAGTATTCTAGTTCAAGTCCTTCCAATTCACTTAAGTTCCAAATTACTTCTTCATCGGAAGTGACTTTGGTTACAACTGAAGCCTTTTCAAGCAAATCTAAATCTTTTAATACAGTTATCATTAAATCGATTACTTTTGCGACTTTAATGAACACTACAGCATCATGATCTTCAATCGCCTTCTTCATCGCTTCATAATCATCTCTTGCAGGAACAATCGCGACATGATCATCGCCATCTGCCAAAGCAATGCCCAATCTTGAAGCTGACCCGTTAAACGAAGAAATGCCTGGTACCGTCTTAATCTCAACTTCAGGATGCAATTCCTGCATCAATTTCATCATATGTATGAACGTACTATATAAAAGCGGATCTCCTTCTGTAACGAAAGCAACATCCTTACCTTCATATAACTTTTGCCAAACCTTCTCAACTGTTTCGTTCCATTCCCGATCCAAAATCGTTTGATCCTTCGTCATCGGAAAAACAAGTCCGAGCATTTCCTTCTCCTCAGGCCGAATGTATACTTCTACGATACGATGGGCGTAGCTTTTGCTACCTTTTCTTTTTTTCGGATACGCAATAACTGGCGATTCCTGAATGACTCGAAACGCTTTTACTGTAATAAGCTCCGGATCTCCAGGACCGACGCCAAGACCATATAATGTACCAAGATTACTCATTCATGTCTTCCTTTCGTTGTGCAGTAATGATATAAACCGGATTCAGCGGAACAAATCTGTTCATTCCTAAAATAGGCTTGCTTCGTGAAATTTGAGCGTGCATGATGGAGGTTTGAAAACCTGCTTCTGCAAATGCCTCGTTCGCACGGTAAAGATTTTCTATCGTAGCTGCATTAAGGACAATCCTTCCGCCTTTTTTCAACCGATTGCAGCAAGTATTGATGAGGTCTACCATCTCTCCGCCTGTCCCACCGATAAAAACGGCATCCGGATCAGGAAACGTTTCTAAGCCTTGCGGTGCTTTTCCATGAATCGCCGTTAAATCGGTACGAAACTTACGTTGGTTTTGTAAACAATTTTCTAAATCCGGCTCATTTTTTTCAATCGCAAAAACTTGACCTTCAGGTGAGAGCTTCGCAGCTTCAATCCCCATTGAGCCCGTACACGTCCCAACATCCCAGACTATGCTGCTTTTCTTAAGTTTTAACGCATGAAGGCTTAATACTCGAATTTCCTTTTTGGTAATGAGACCTTTATCTGGCTTCCGCTGCGAAAATTCTTCATCTTCAATGCCTAAAGACCAGCTCGGTCCTTCAGATATCTTTTTCAAAATGACGACATTTAACGGAGAGAATTTCCGCTCTATCATTTCTTCAAGTTCATACCAGCCTGAATGTTCATTTTCTCCTTGAAGATTCTCCGCCACAAATGCCCGATATTCTGTCATACCAAATGATAGAAGATATTTAGCAAGTTGATTAGGACTATTTTCAACGTCAGTAAGCAATGCAACTTTTGCTTTCCCATCGATCCGTTGGGCCAACCCTTTCATACTTCGACCATGAACACTAACAAGGAAAGCATCTTGCCAGCTTTCACCCATTTTGGCAAAAGCGAGTTGAATTGAACTAAAATATGGGTATACTTCTATATTCATCTTGCTGGAAAGATAGCCGCCAATTCCGTAAAATAGCGGATCACCAGAAGCTAAAACGACCGTCGGACGAGTCTCTTCCTGTAGTCGTTCTACAACTGCTTTCATGCCGCCCTTTATGACAATTTTCTTTCCTTGATAATTCGGGAAGAAGGACAAGACCCTCTCACCGCCGATAAGCACTTCACTTTCTTCAATCCATTGTGCATATTGAGGCAGTAAGCTTTCTTGACCGTTATCTCCTATCCCGATTAATTTAATCGATTGAGTCAATTCCAACAGCCCTTCCTAGTAATTGTCCTTTCAACGAATAAATCGCTGTTTCCATTTCAATGCCGCCCTTCACTTGCTTTAATCCTGAGTGACAGCAGGCTTCACAAAGTTTATTGAAGAATTCTTTGTTATCAATCTCGGCCATCATATCACCGACTTGCGATGCGGTGTTTGCGTTCTTAATTTCAAAAACAAGGTTATCATCTGCTCCGACACTTTGGGCAATTTCAGATAAAAAGCCGAAGTCGACTGGTGCACTTTTTGAATGCACCATCATCACACCTTGTGCAACTTTCGAAAATTTCCCCATCATACCGACAAGAGATACCTTTTTAATTCCCTGTCTTTTGCATTGCTTTAGCGAGAACCCTACAAAGTCACCCATTTCAATAAAGGCTTCTTCAGGTAACCCCTGAAGAAGACCCATTGCATACTTTTCGCTTCGACCACCTGTCGTTAAGACAAGATGATCACAGCCACCAGCTTTAGCAACACTAATCGCCTGAACAATACTTGCCATATACGCGGAACTGGAAAAAGGAACGACGGTGCCCCTTGTTCCCAAAATGGAAATGCCACCGACAATCCCTAACCGGCCGTTTAATGTTTTCTTCGCAATTTCTTCACCTGCTGGTACGGATATAACGACTTTCACACCTCTATTAACCTTAAATTCTTCTAATGTTTGTTGCACGGTTGTTAAAATCATTTTGCGCGGCACAGGATTAATTGCCGCTTCTCCGACAGGAACAGGAAGACCAGCTTTGGTCACGCGACCAACACCAATCCCTCCATCCAAGATGATGCCAGGTGTATCTACCCAGCTGACAGTAGAAATTATATGTGCCAGATGAGTGGCATCTGGATCATCGCCAGCATCTTTAATTGTTTCTGCACTAACTGAATTTTCCGTTATATCATATTTCTCAATTGTAAAAGTAGCATCTCTACCTATAGGCAAAGAAATCGTTGCCTCCTCAAGTGCATCACCAGTGATCAATGCGATCAATGCCGCTTTAGTTACTGCTGTTGAACAGGCTCCGGTCGTATACCCATGCCGCATTTGGGAGGGATCTTTCTTGACTTTCTTTTCCATGATTTAACCTAATCAGCTAAAAGGGAAATCGCATTCAATGCCGCAACCGTGACAGTACTTCCGCCTTTTCGGCCAACATTTGTAATGAATGGCACTTCGGTAATTTTTGCTAGTTCTTCTTTTGATTCCGCGGCAGAAACAAATCCAACAGGCATACCAATAATTAAGTCGGGTTTAGCAATCCCTTCTTTAATAAGACGAATGAGTTCTAATAATGCTGTTGGTGCGTTACCAATGGCATATATCCCGCCTTCATTTTCCTTTACGGCTTTTTGCATCGAAATGATGGCTCTTGTCGTTTTCAATCGTTTTGCTTCAACCATTACATCTGGGTCTGAAATATAGCAATGCACGTCCCCGCCATGTTTTTGAAAACGTTTTTTCCCCGTTCCACTTTCTATCATTTGAACATCGGCAATAACATGTCTTCCTTTGCGGATTGCTTCCACACCAGCTTGAATGGCATTTGGATGGATAATGACACTTCTTCCTAATTCAAAGTCTGCTGATGCATGAATTACACGGCGAACTATCTTCCACTCATCTTCTGAAAAATCATGATTACCCATTTCTTCAGCAATAATTGAAAAACTATAATCATATATTTTATCTGGATCAACCGTTAGGGGTTTAAAATCTGTTTTAAAATCCATCGTACATTCCTCCTATTTTTCGTTTAGTTGTTTTTTCAAATCGGCAATGACCAGATTAAAACTGGAATGAACATTTTTATAATCAACATCAGGACGAGAAATCATAATCGTCTCAATTCCACATTCCAATGCTGCTTCCAATTTCTCATCAACAGATCCAACCTTGCCACTTTCTTTTGTAATCATTAACGTGACACCATATTGATTGTATAGCGCTTTGTTCAATTCTTTTGAAAATGGACCTTGAACAGCGACTATATTTTTTTGCTCAATGCCTAACTGAGCACATTTTTCCATATTATCAATGCGCGGAAGCATTCTCGCTATCACTCTTGTATTCTCCAGACCTACTAACTCTTTAGCAAAAATCGCTAAGGTTTTACTTCCAGTCGTTAGCATAATAACTCCCCGCTTTGTAGCAGCAAGCTTGGCGGCTTCAGCATAATCACGAACCATAATCAATTTCTCATTCTGGAATCGTTGACTTTCACGTTCATAACGAATATAAGGAACATTTGCTTCCTTTGCTGCCTGAAGAGCGTTTTTCGATGCTTCTTCTGCAAATGGGTGACTTGCATCAACTACCGCATGAAATTCTTTTTCGATGATTAAAGATGCCATATCTGTTGCAGTTAATCGTCCAATTTGAGTTGCTATCTTCGCATCTTGCAAACTTTTTGCTGCCGACTCGGTTACTACCGTTGCCAAAACTTGGAATCCAACCCGTTGGATTTCAATCGCTAATTCCCTTGCATCGCTTGTACCCGCTAAGAACAAAATCATTTTGTCGTCCCCACCACTTGCTCATCATGGTCATGGTGGTCATGTCCATGGTCTGTTTCATGACCGTGATCGTGGTCATGGTGGTCATGCCCATGGTCGTGATCGTGGTCATGATGATGATGGTGATGGTGGGCATGGCCATGTTCCTCCACATGTTTACGATAGTTTTCTAGATCACGGGTACCACTTGATCTTCCTTCGCTAGCTTCGATTACACGTTCTTTCAGTATGGTTTGTAATGTTGGATGATAACCAAAGTATTTCGCCAAAACAAATTCATGCTCTGGATATTGGTCTTGATAGCCTGTTAGCATATTCTCCATTCTCTCCATTAACACACCTGTGAAGAGGAAATATGGAAGCATCACTATTTTTTTGGCACCTAACCGAATACAGCGATCAATGCCTTCATCAACAAACGGATCCGTAACACCCATGAAGGCATTTTCGACCCACTTCACATTTAATTTTTCCCACAATAATCGTGAAATTTTATAAATATCACTATTTGCATCAGCATCACTTCCACCTCGACCTATCAGCAATATTGCTGTCTCCGGATGTTCCAAAGATGTATCGAATCCAACTTCCTCAAGGCGATCTGTCAGAATCGTTAATACTTCCTGGTGAACCCCAATCGTTTGTCCATATGTGAATGTAACCGCTGGATACTTATTCCTTCCATCCTCTATTTCAGCTGGAATATGTAATTTTGAATGTCCTGCATGCAACAAAATAATCGGAATGACGATAACTTCAGTGGCTCCTCTTTTTATGCAATTGTCAATGCCTTGGGATATACTTGGCGTGGCAAATTCCAAGAAGCATGTTTCAATTATTAAAGAGTCGTCCATTGTTGGAATCATATTTTTAATAAAATGAATAACTTCTTCGTTTCCAGAAGCTAGTCTGCTTCCATGTCCTACGAATAATACTGCTTTCATTTGTTATCCCCCTCTTGATTAGTCTTCACAAGGCGCAGGCTCTATTTTTATTTTGGGAGCAATGTCTTGATATAAATAGCCCTGTATCTTTTTCGCCCGTTTGAAATATTTAAATAGTCGTTCATTAGGATGAGCATTTTGTTTATATTCGTTGACAATGTTTGTAATTAATTCAACTAGTTGATCCGGTTCAATTCCTTCTGCAACTGGTTGACCAGGATGAGCCGTTCTTCCAACAGGTTTCGCTCCAAGGAATAAATCAAATTTCCCTTTTCGGAAAACGATCCCTATATCATCCATCACTGCACTATAACAAGCCATTCCACACCCATTAAAACCAATGTTCAGTTCCTTAGGCATATCAATCCCACCAAGTACCCTCTGTATTTCATCCGCGTAAGGAATGGATTCCACTTTTTCACCATCACAGAAATCACAGGCTTTTAAAGTCAATACATCCCCAATTGGCGATAATAAAAAGTTTGCTGATTGCAATTTTCCAGTAATAACTTCTGGATCTGTTGTAGGAATCTTTAAAACGATTTTATGATTTGGCGTGTATTCCATCGTTCCCTTTTCTCCAACAACTTCTGCAAGTGTCATCATTTGTTTCGGAGTAAATTGCTTGTTCGCCACACCTGGGCTAACTGCAAGCTCGAATACCGACTCAATTTTTTGCTGAACAATCGGCGTAATTGATTGCTGAACTGTTTGACCCTTAACTCTTGTGAGTGCTTCCATTGCCACTTCAAAAGAAGTGCTCTTTTTTTCTGGTGCTTTTGTAAGCAATCCAACTCCGCCAGTCGACTCGGTGTACGCTTCCTGCATAGAACCTGTTTCTTGATCTAATGCCCAAGGTTCTGCTTCTTTTTGCAAGCGTTGATGCGGCTTCAATGGTTGCTTTTCCGAATTCAATGTATACTTTCTTTGATATCCACGTGGCGTGATGATTTTGTCATCATATAAAAAGGTAGATGAATTTCCAATAATGACGGTTGTTAGCATCCCTATATCGTGATTTAACATGTCTTTCAAATTGGTTATCACAATATCCTGACGATCGCGATAAGCACTTTTTACCAATCCGACAGGTGTTTCGGGCGAGCGGTAACGCAGTAAAATGTTCTGTGTTTCAACAATTTGCCTAGTCCGTCTACCGCTTCGAGGATTATAAAGTGCAATGACAAAGTCAGCCATTGCTGCAGCCTCCACTCTTTTGGCAATCAGATCCCAAGGCGTTAAGTGGTCACTGAGGCTGATGGTACAGGAATCATGCATGACAGGTGCACCAAGTAAAGACGCACATGAATTGATGGCAGAAATACCAGGAACGATTTCAATGGCTACTCCCGTTTCTTCTTTCCAGCCTTTTTCAATCAATACTTCATAAACCAGCCCTGCCATTCCGTATACCCCTGCATCACCACTCGAAATTACAGCCACTTTCTTTCCCAACTCCGCCTGTTTCACTGCTTCTTGTGCACGTGATACTTCTTCAGTCATACCTGTACTTATAATCGTTTGATCTGTAAGAAGGCCCTGTATGAGTTCCACATATGTTTTGTAACCAATGATGAAGTCACTTTCTTGAAGGGCTTCTACAGCACGTTTGGTAATATGTTCAAAATTCCCTGGTCCAAAGCCAACGACAAATAATTTACCGTTTGTACTCATTTAGACATCTCCTTTTACAACTTGTCTTTTGAAATTCCTGTTTGAGCTGGAAAATCTGGATTAGGAGTCATTTCTCCATTAGTAAATTGGTAAATCATCTGTGGAATGAACTTCTCATCATCGAGATTACGGACAATCTCTCGTCCAAAATCAGGTGAATCCACTCGATACCATGTCCCTTGAGGATAAGCAATCACAACGCAGGCATCCTTACACCTTCCGTTACAGCGAGTTCTAGTAGTATGAATTTTTTGATTCAGACCTTGTGAAGTAATTTCATCACGAATTGCTTGCGTTATTTCTTCGCCACCTTTTTTCATGCAACTGCTGCCGTTACAAATCAAAAGATGCGAATTTGTGCCTTTTAAGTTCCAAGTTGTCATCTTCTTCCTCCTAAATCTGAGAAAAGGCAAAATAAAAAACCTTAACTGTTAGAGTTAAGGTTTAAAAAAAACTATATGAAAAGGGAGCCTCCAGCAAGCAAAGTGAAACTCTCAAAATCTCCATAGTCCTTCTACCTTTCCCTCCGAAAAGTATCACACAATTTTAAAAGCAGGTTTCCTGGCTTACGCTTCAATTTACTTTTGTCCCTTCCCAGCTCTAGGCCAGTGGTTATCGACAATTTCATCAGCGTTACAGTAGCGGGGGCTGCATCGGATTCTCACCGATTTCCCTATTATCCCTTGCGTGTTCATACAAGAGCACTTTTAAATTGAAATATTTGGTTTTATAATAATATATTTCTAGTTAACTTTATCTATCATATAACAACTTTTTTAAAATTCAATAGTTTATTCCGACTGTTTTGAAAAGTTTAATGGTGAAAATCCAGCTTCATGCCTATCCTCACTGCGATTTTATCCTTCTCAAAAAAATATGAATAGAGTGTAGATGGAATCATTGCTTTATGGTACAATAAACGAGAATTTTCAAAAAATTACATAAGTTTTATGGTGCTAGATTCCTCGGAATTTAGCTTAATAGGGAAGTCGGTGTAAATCCGGCGCGGTCCCGCCACTGTAAAGGGAAGTCCTAATACGTAATGAATAATCCACTGTCAAACGCGATGGGAAGGATGTATGAGGATGATGATCCAGAGCCAGGAGACCTGCCATGAAGCGTGAAACTGTTTACAACCTACGAGGATGGGTGTGCGGATCAGGCAGCTAAGCTAATATTTGTATTATGCTGCAAACTTACTGTTCATTACGCACTTCTTTCTTTTTGAGAGAAGTGCTTTTTATGTTGCCCGCCACTTCTCTTCTCAGCTTTAATCATTAAAAATAAAAGCGTTGAAAGGAGAAAAAATGAAAAAAGCCAATTGGAAAATACTTTATTTTGTCATTTTACTACTTTTCGTACCAAAGAAAGCAATGGCCATGCATATTATGGAGGGCTTCTTACCGATCGAATGGGCGATATTCTGGTGGGCTGTGACACTTCCATTTTTAATCTTGGGTTACCGTTCTATTAGGTCTAAAGTGAAGGAAAACCCAGAAACAAAAATGATGCTGGGTCTGTCCGGCGCATTCGTTTTTATTTTATCAGCCCTAAAAATCCCTTCCGTTACAGGAAGCTCTTCACACCCTACCGGCGTCGGTTTAGGTTCAATCTTGTTTGGGCCACTGGCCATGAGTGTCGTCGGTTCTATTGTTCTGTTATTTCAAGCTGTATTACTAGCTCATGGAGGACTAACTACGCTAGGAGCCAATGCCTTTTCCATGGCTGTTTGCGGGCCGTTCATTGCTTATTTTGTATTCAAAGGCGCTACTAAATTAGGTTGGTCCTTCTCTCTTGCTGTTTTCTTAGCAGCAGCTTTCGGAGATTTGGGCACCTATGTGATAACTTCTGTACAACTTGCTTTAGCTTTCCCATCGGAGGTAGGTGGATTCATGGCCTCATTCACTAAATTTTCAGGAATCTTTGCCCTTACCCAAATACCTTTAGCAATCAGTGAAGGTTTATTGACAGTCGTTGTCATGAATTTCTTGAAGAAATACAATCTAGGCGAATTGAAATTACTGCGAGTGTTATCTAAGGAGGCTCGTTAGCATGAAAAAAAGTTTATTGTTGCTTTTTCTAGTCGTCATACTTGCTATAATTCCGTTAATCACCCAACAAGGAACAGAATTTGGTGGAGCTGATGGAGTGGCGGAAGAAGCCATCACTAAAATCCAACCAGAATATAAGCCTTGGTTCAACAGTATCTGGGAGCCGCCAGGTGCAGAAACCGAAAGCTTATTGTTTGCTCTCCAAGCCGCGATTGGCGCCGGATTCATAGGATACTTCATCGGCGTTATGCGACAAAAAAATAAACAGTCCGTCCAAGAAAAGGACGAACAGGCAAAACATGTTACTCATAGATAAATACGCCTATTTCAACCGGCTAAAGCATGTACATCCTTTAGAGAAAATGATTTTTGCCCTCTCCCTTTTGTTGTTTTCTTTAGCAGTGAGGGATACGACCGTCTCACTCATCACCTTTACCGTGATGAGTGCTTTTATCATTTTCGGGGCAAAAATTCCAATCTCTTATTATCTAAAATTACTCTTATTACCTGGATTTTTTGTACTATCAGGTACAATTACCATCCTTTTTTCATTCGCAAGTAAATTTACTTCGATACCAAATGTATGGTGGTCCTGGAATTTCGGCAGCTGGCAAATATTTATCAGCGAAGACAGTATAAAAACGGTAATTGGTCTAATCGTTGTTGTATTAAGCAGTATCAGCTGTTTATATTTCCTAACCTTAACTACTCCCATCACAGTTATACTATATGTATTGCGTAAGCTGAAACTGCCTTCATTGCTGATTGATTTAATCGAATTAACTTATCGCTTCATCTTTATTTTTTTAGATACAGCTATGGCCATTCATCAATCACAGTCATCACGGCTTGGATATAGTTCAGTGAGGAAGGGAATTCGATCTCTCGGGTTACTCATATCTTCCCTGTTTTTAGGAGTGTTTCAGCGCTCTGAACAATTAACGATGGCAATGAACGCAAGAGGGTATCAAGAGAATATTTCATTTATCGATGACTCTTACACTTATTCCTCTCGTAATTGGCTGATTACCATTGTAACTCTAGTAAGCTTATTCTTTATTTATAGATATATATAAATTGGGGGCAGTTCGATAATGGAAGAACATATTTTTAATATAGATGGCCTCACCCATCAATTCGCAGATGGGACGTTCGCATTAAAAGATCTTTCTCTTACTATTCAACAAGGTAAAAAAATTGCTTTATTAGGCAATAACGGTGCCGGTAAGTCAACTTTATTCCAACATTTAAACGGTCTATTAAAGCCAACAACAGGATCCATCAAATTTAAGGGAAAGAAATTAAAATATGACAGAAAAACATTATTACTATTACGAAAACAGATTGGAATCGTTTTTCAAGACCCGGATTCACAACTTTTTTCCGCTAATGTTCAACAGGATATATCGTTTGGACCGATGAACTTAGGTTGGGAAAGAGATGTCGTGCGGGAGAAAGTTGAATGGGCGATGGCCCAAACAGAAGTAACAGAATTGAAAGATAAGCCCACCCATTTTTTGAGCTTAGGACAAAAGAAGCGTGTTGCCATAGCTGGTGTGTTAGCCATGGAACCCGAAGTCTGGATTCTAGATGAGCCTACGGCGGGATTGGATTCTTATTTTTCCAAACAGATTATGGCTCTTTTGGATAACATCCATCTCCCTGATAAAACAATCATTTTATCAACCCATGATGTTAACTTAGCCTATCAATGGGCTGACGAAATCATTGTCATGAACGATGGAAAGGTCATATATCAAGGAGATCCTGTCACTATTTTTCATCATGAAGACCTTTTGTATCAAGCACATTTAGAAAAACCATGGATATTTGAAATGTTTCAATCACTTATTCAATCAAAGATATTCACAGAAAAAGACACTGCCCCTAGAACGAAAGAAGAATTACTTCAAAAAATGGAGATTGAAAAGGTTAATTAAGAAGCAACCCTTAGCCTGTTTCATTAGGTCAACAAACTAGGGGATAAAATGGAGATATTCTTCACTATCCAGGTAATATACCTGGATAGTTTTAACCTCAGAGAAATACAAGTAGCTGCAAAGTATCACTCTTGAAAGCTCATGCAATGCCCTGGTATTTCTCCCTAATTATTTTATTGGCTTTCTTCTTCAGCCTCTTCCCCTTTTATCTCTATATTCTTTCCGTCTACATCATCAACTACAGATTGCATTTCACCTTCCGTATAGGTATCCGAAACTTGCTCGTGGGTTTTAGCAAGCCCAGAGGACAATGTATCCTTTCGTTTATAATCACTGACGTCATAAATTCTTCCAGCTATATCTAAAGAATCCTTTTTTGATTCCTTGCTATCCATAGAATTCACTCCTTATTTCGAATTATTTTTATCTTGCCTATTTTATTAAAACATGGAAACTTGGTTTCATTTGTCATCTCATATAGATTGACAACATGAAGTAATAACAATGGTATTTTGCGTAAAAAATAATCCAATATTCAATAAAGATAAAAAAATGATTTATCACTGATTTAACAACCAGAGGGTTCAATCTTATTTGAATGGGAAACATGGAGGTATTACAGTATCCATATATTCCTATCCATTTTTATGAACTCCGTTTAATGTTATTTTTTCAAAAAAGCGCCCAATTGAAGTTGAAGAATGAGGTTAATTTCATCCTCCTTTTTTATTTGAAATTTTCCTTGTTTCTGATCCATTAGCTTATAAGCACTATTACTTTTCCCTTAGGTCCAATAGAAAAAGCGATTACTTGGAATAGGAACCACCTTCATTCTCTGTCAACAATCTTTGCAAAGTCGTCAAGGCTAGTTGAATATTTGATATAGATTCGAGGTAAAAGATAGAGTTCGTCTTTAATGCCCTTCTCAGAAAATGGTTCAGGAGTTGTCGTAAGTCCAAACAAATAATATTTCTTCGTTTCTGCTACGACTTTGTCATTGAAATTCCCGTATGGATACGCAAGTGCATAAACTGGTTTGCCCGTTATTTTTTGAATTTTATCTTTGGACCCTTTCATTTCATATTCATAATTTTTAATTTTCGTCAAGTCAGGATGTGTAGCAGTATGAGACTGAATTGAGATCATACCCGAATCAGCCATCGTTTTCAAATCCGATTTCGATAATCGGTTTGAGCGACCAATAAAGTCAGATATAACAAACATGGTACCAGATGGTTTAAAACGTTCGTTTTTCAATTTTTGAAAGATAGCAAATGCATTCAGGTTGTTTTTGTATCCGTCATCAAAGGTAATGAAAATGGGTTTGTTTACTTTATTAATGTCTTGCCATCGATCAAAAGTTAATAATGTGTAGCCATGGTCTCGTAAATAAATCATTTGTTTCTCGAAATTCTTTGGGGTTACATATAACTCCATAGAACCGTGTCCATTAAACTCGTCAATCGAATGATAAATTAAAATAGGTACTTTTCGTTGAGCAATAACTTGTGATGGAAAAATTAAGATAAGAAGACATAGGAAAAACATTGCTATCTTTTTCATAAAACTCCTCGCTTTGTATCCTTTTTATATCTTTTCAATTTATTGTTCCTCAAAAGCATAGTTCTATTATGATTTCTCTCATATTTCATTCTATCTTCCATTTTGATCAATGGTGACTTTGATATTCCCAAATGAAAAGTAATTCCCTAAAACACTAAGGAATCGGCTTTTTTATAAGTCCTCCTTCACCAATAACCCTGTTTGCTTAATAAGAATTTCTGTTATTCTTCATCATCAATTTCTTCTTCAGAGTTTAGAAAGAAGATATGCAACTTCTAGATGAACTTTTCCTTCCACCACTCACCTCCCCCTTTAGTATGCAAGAACAAAAGGTTGCCGCAGCAACCTCCCTTATTAAAGTAAAGCACCCCTTAGTTGAACAAAACTTTTCGTTTAATTATCAAATAACTCAAAATTAGTAAACGGAATGAACGTTTGTCAATTTTAAAATCGTTATTTTTTTACAGACAAATATATTTATTTTGCTTCACTGTTTTTCTGTTTTTCCTTTAGATAAAAACCATCCACCTAATGCAATAAGCAGCATTACTGACCAAAAGATTGTATTCCAAATAGGTCCTTCAACAAACTCGTGAGGAATAATGTGCAAGGCTGGATGCGCAAGAGTATGCATTAATAACTTAACCCCAACCCAACCAACGAGTAACATTGCTGCAGTTTCAAGACTAGGGCGTTCTGTCAATATCTTAACGAAGTAACCTGCTGCAAACCTAATAACAATTAAACCAGCAATTGCTCCTAATAAAATTACTATAAATTGTGCGCCATCCATCCCCCCAATTTCCCCCATTGGTGTATCTGGCAGGGCAATGACAAGAGCTACCGCTGCTAAAATAGAATCAACAGCGAAGGCGATATCAGCTAATGCAATTTGCACAATAGTCATACGATAGCTTTTCCCTTTTTTCTCTTTTTCTCCGTGGTCCTTTTTTAGTAAATGTTTTAATGAGATAAAAATTAAATAAGCAGCCCCAATTGCTTGAACTTGCCAAACGTGGAAAAGGTACGAAATAATAAAGATTGCACCAATCCTAAATATAAAAGCTAATAGCAACCCAATATTAATCGCTTTTTTTTGCAGTTCTTCTGGTAAATGTTTTGACATAATAGCTAAAACTAAAGCATTATCTGCAGATAATAAACCTTCTAAAAAAATCAAAATAATTAATACCCAGCCATACTCTAATAATAAAGAAAGTTCCATATTATCCCCCTATAAATTATCACTTCATAAGCCAGTATAAGTATGCTACATGAGTTTAATAACGTTTTGTATTATCGGTATTATATTTCACCCAGCCCATATTAAAGAAAGTTTGCCTTTTTCTTATTCCAATATTGTCTCAACGTATCCACTTCCTTATTCAACTCTTCTGCCCCGATAGTGGAATAAGAAAGGACATATGCTTTTTATATGCTGATATCCTCCCACCTATAAACGAATAATTTAAGTTATCATCTGCAATGTTAGTTATCATGCTATCCACTATTTTAGCTCCCATTGCCTCATAGAAGTGGCAAGAACTATTTTTCTCTAACCCTTTAACACTAGCCGAATTGAAGTCTAAACTCTTAAATTCAGGAAGGAGTTTTTTTAATAATTTTTTTCTATCTCTAAACCTTGAAGTTCGTTTAAAATATATATAGAAGTTACGTCCTATGTCAAAATTCAGTTTGACAGGTTAATTCTTATTTCACTAAAGAAGTATTGAGTTGAAGAAGGCGATTTAATTAAAATAACGAAAATGATGTATTAGAGGTGATTAAATTTAACAAAGTTTTTGTCTTAGATGGTGAAAATTTTTCGGACTTTAATGGACTCTGTAACGAGTTTTCGAATGTAGTTCTCTCTGGAAAATACAAGTGGAATGGAAGTCTCGATGCATTTAATGATATTTTATTTGGTGGTTTCGGTGATATAGAAGTTGAAGAAGAATATACAATTTTTTGGAGAAATTCTGTCAAATCTAAAATCGATTTGGGGTACGGAGAAACAATAACCATACTGAATGAGATGTTGAAAAATTGCCATCCAAGTAATGAAGAAAAAGTAATTAAAGAAATAAGGGATGCAAAAATGAACATTGGTTCAACTATATTTAATTGGGTAGAAGAAATTATCCTTGATAGTAAAAATATAACGTTGATTTTGGAGTAATCCTTAATCAAGTAAAGGGTAGCGTTAGTTGAATTAATAAGGGAACTTAATATGTATCAAGAGTTCCCTTTCTTAATGTATACATATCAACATTTAGATTTAACATCGCCTATACAAAAAAAGCTTATAGACTTGTCCCTAAAAAAAGGGACTTTGTCTACAAGCTGAAATGCCTTAATTTATCTTTAACTTTCGATTGCTCTTACTCTCATCCACATTATCGGATGGATCACCCCAACATTCCACATTCTTCAAACCTTTAATATTGTTTACATGGAAAACTGGGTTTTTTCCACTCTTCTTTTGTTTTTGATAATCGGCTAGTGCAGCAAATGCAATTTTTCCAAGTAAGGCTATGGCGATTAAGTTGATAATGGCCATTAACCCCATCAGCAAGTCAGCTAGACCCCATACAAACTTGAGTGAAGCAAGCGAACCGAAAATCACCATCCCTACGACTGCGATACGATATAAGTTTAGCCAAACTTTATTTTCATTAATAAAGCCAATGTTCGACTCTCCATAATAGTAGTTACCAACTATGGAACTAAAGGCGAATAACAGTACGATAATGGCAAGGAAAATGCCAGCCCAAGATCCTAATGCCGTACCAAGTGCATTTTGGGTAAGGACTATACCATCTGTTTCCTTCGATGTATACAGGCCTGAGAACAAAATGATGAAGGCGGTCGAACTACAAATGACAAGCGTATCCACAAATACACCAAGAGACTGAATGAGCCCTTGTTTTACGGGATGACTGACATCTGCTGTCGCACCTGCATTAGGGGCACTACCCATCCCGGCTTCATTAGAAAATAGACCTCTCTTGATTCCTTGCATCATGGCAGCGCCTAGTGCTCCGCCAGCAACTTCCCTTAATCCATCAAAAGCACTTTCAAAGATTAAAACAAAAACACCAGGTAACTCGGTAATATTCATGATAATGATAATCAATGCTACTATCACATATGCTCCTGCCATAATCGGTACGATGACTTCAGATACTTTTGCAATCATTTTAATGCCTCCAAAAATGATGACAGCCGTAACAAGAGCAAGGATGATTGCCGTAACCCACTTATCGATCCCAAACGATTCATTGAACGCACTTGTGATCGTGTTGGCTTGTACAGAGTTGAAAGCAAGCCCAAATGTAAGCGAAATCAATACAGCGAACGTGATACCCATCCAACGGGCATTCAATGCTTTTTCCATATAATAAGCAGGGCCACCTCGGAATGTATCGCCATCCTTGACCTTATAAATTTGTGCAAGTGTACTTTCAATGAAGGCAGAGGCAGACCCGATAAGTGCTATTAACCACATCCAGAAAACGGCTCCTGGACCACCCATTGTGATGGCTATGGCAACACCTGCAAGGTTACCTGTTCCAACCCGTGAAGCAGTACTGATGCAAAAAGCCTGAAACGATGTCACACCTTTTTTATCCGCTGTGGCACCTTCTCCCAAAAGCCTGAACATTTCCCCTACCATTCTGAATTGGACAAACTTCGTACGAACGGAAAAATAAAGACCCAATCCAATCAGCATAATAATCAGTATTTTTGACCACAGTAAATCATTTGTTCCACTAATAAAACTTCCTAACATCTCCATTAAAAACAAACCACCTCTAATTATTAACTTATATATGATAGCAATTGACAACCATTGTTTATTTCCCCATTCTCTCGGTAAGATAAACGATAGAAGTCCATAGTAAAAAAGGGAGATTCAAGAATGAATCCCCAATACAATAATCTATTATATCCTACCATTCAATTTATTTCATTCATAAATTTGAGGAATGAATCGGGAAACTCCCATCGAGAATAAGAATGATATAATATTCTGTATCATTTCTAAATATAAATAATTATTCTCCCACGCTTTCTGATATTTTCAATTGAACCCTTATAAGATCAAAATTGTAAAGTGTTCCATGAATAAAAGCTAAATATATATTTATTAAAATGGACGCATATAAAAAAACACCCTAGATCTAAAGATTCAGGGTGTTTTTCTGTTTAATTCACTTTTTCAAGAAGTATATTTCTTCTCTTCGCTCCCTGAAAATCGCGGAAAACCAATCAAAATGGCTATGACTCCACAAATCCCAATTAATACTGGGTAAAAAGAATAGGGTAAAATACTTACAGGTGAAATTTGTGCTACCCCCGCCGCAACAAGCAGTTGTGCCCCGTATGGAATTAACCCTTGAATACAACAAGCAAAAACGTCAAGCAAACTCGCCGATTTACGGGGATCGATGCCATACTTTTCCGCAATATTTTTGGCTAGCGGACCGGCAATGATAATAGAAATCGTGTTATTTGCCGTAGATAGATTTGTCAAACCGACTAGACCGGCAATGCTGAATTCAGCACCTTTTCTTGATTTGCTATTACGGGTCACGACGTGGAGAAGATAATCGATGCCGCCGTTATGTTTGATGACTGACACCATACCAGCAATTAAAATGGCAAGAAAAGAGATCTCATACATTCCCGCCATTCCATCCCCCATTTTTTGAATGACGCCCATCAGTTGATAACTACCATCCGCTAACCCGATAATTCCGGCAAACACAATACCGATGGAGAGGACAAGGAACACATTGACTCCAGCTAATGCAGTGATCAAAACGCAAATATAAGGTAGAATCTTCACCCAATTATAGGAATGTTGAGAGATAGCTGCTTGTTCACCCATTGTTAAAAAGCCAAGGATGACACATGTGATGATGGCCGCAGGTAAAACAATGAAAAAATTCACTTTAAACTTATCCTTCATTTTCGTTCCCTGCGTTCGAACAGCTGCAATTGTCGTATCTGAAATGAAAGATAGGTTGTCACCAAACATCGCACCACCGATAACGGCGGCCATTGAAAGGGCAAGCGAAATATCGGTTTGTTCACTAATTCCTACACCTATAGGTGCTAGCGCTACGATTGTTCCCATGCTTGTCCCCATAGATAGAGAAATAAAACAAGCGATAATGAAAATACCTACCATTAATAGATTTTGCGGAAAAACCGATAACGCAAGATTCACCGTTGATTCTACCGCACCCATTCCATTCGCCACTTCTGAAAAAGCACCGGCCAAAAGGAAAATGATAACCATTAACATAATATTGGAGTCCCCGGCACCTTTACAAAAGATTTCAACTTTTTGATTGAAAGACTCTTTTCGATTCATTGCCAATGCAGCCGCTGATGCAATCGCAATCGCCACAATCACCGGAAATGAATAAAAATCTCTTGTAATAACCCCGGAACCTATAAATAAAATTAAAAAAACGACAAATGGGACTAAAGCCCAAGGATTCCCTTTATTGTTTGTACTCATGATGAACACCTCTTTTTATTTTTCCCATGACAAATATGTCATAGCCCTTATTCATTGAACTAATTCGGTAAAAAATTCTAGTAAGATCCAACATTTCTTTCATATTATTGTAAGCATGACTCCAAAAGCATAATAGCCAATACGAAGCTAAAGCTAAACCATCGAACGTGAAAAAAGACCTCTTCTATTAAACAATAAGAAGAGGTCTTTTAATCTATAAAAAACACCCTCCTCATCTTTCAGACGTATTCGCCTGCTGGATTTGGCACAGCACTCCTATTAAGTCTGCTGCCGAGACATCTTCGGGCCAGTCCCTCCGTCTCTCTTGATAAGAAGATCCAAATTACGTAATGATATTATCAAATGTTCCGATGTCTACGAGTAAAGAATCAGGCAGGTTAACAAGTGCACTGCATTGTTCGATTGCTAAGTTGTCTTTTTGCAGTCCTAGCTTTTCATCCATTCACTCTAGGAAAGTAACATCGATACCCGCATCGAAAAGCAAATATAAGAGTACAGTATTTTATGTATTTCCGCAAGGTGTAGCCTAAAGTATTTTATAAAGAGGTTTTTTTCAAATGAGTAAAGAGGAACTTATGAATGAAGATAAAGTACTTCACCTTTAATTGAAAAGAGAAAAACAAAAAGAGGTCCTAGGACCTCTCAGCAAATTTGGTGTATTAACTTAGGTGAATTATTTTTAGGTGAGTTCACATCATTCGATACCTCAAAAGCTTCCATCTGTTCAGTATCAAATGATTTTAAGTATTGCTGTAGATATGCAGTATCATTAATTGAAGGATCCAGCCAAGTCTTTTCATCTTCAGGTTTAAGTAAAACTGGCATGCGATCATGAATACTAGTCATTAGCTCATTCGGAGTAGTTGTAATAACTGAGCAGGAATATATCGTGATACCTTCAGGTGATTTCCATGATTCCCAGAGACCAGCCATTCCAAATGGGGCATTACTCTTAAGTTTTATTCGCATGGGTATTTTACGTTCTGGTGTCTTCTTCCACTCATAAAAAGAGTCGGCAAGTATCAAACACCGTTTCTTCTTATACGAATTCTTAAAACTTGTTTTCTCAGCAATGGTCTCCGCTCGGGCATTAATCATCTTGTAGCCCATTTTCTCATCTTTTGCCCAGTAAGGTATGAGTCCCCAACGAAGATATCCAAGTCGATTCATAGATCCGTCATTAATAACGGATAAGACAGAGTGAGAAGGTGCTATGTTGTAGCTGAATTGGTACTCGGCATTAAATGGCGCTTGAATATCAAACCTGTCAATTATTTCTTCAATGTCTGTGAAAAGGGTGAAACGCCCGCACATAATATCGCCTACTGTTTTAAGATTTATTATGATTGTAACAAATGGAGAGTTCAGTAACAAATTAGCGTTCTAAAATCCTAATGTCAGTAAAAGGTTGATTAAATAATTCGCTAGTAATCAATAGTGTGCCAAGGACTTCTCTTTCATCTTCAGCTTTAATAATTTCTGACAGAATTACTGTGCTGCCATTCTTAACTGTAACATTATATTCATTCAAAGTTTCACCCCCTGATATGACTTGATAATTGTTATTATAAACCAAAAACACACTTATAAAAACTAAAGAGCACCGTCATCAATTAACTAAACGCAAGGAGAAAAGCATTGAAAACATACGTTCAATTATGCAATTTTTTTAATCTAGTGATCAAGTGAAGAGTTAATTTCATCTCGTAGGATCACTAGTTATTTACACGAAATTCCCAAGCAGGTTTTCATAGGTAATTCGTTTTTTGACTACTTCATATAGGCTACACTGAAGCCCATAATTTCATTGATTATTACTGAAAAGAATGATTTTTTATTTCAACACAAGTATGGATTACCATGCGTTTGTTTTAATTACTTATATGTATAGAGTGATCGCTATTAATCTATCGCTCTGGATCAGCTTCAAAAATTCACCCTTTTCTTATTAACTCTTAATTTCATTTGAAAATTAAATGTAAAAAATATAATCCTCCGGTAAGACTCTTTTTAAGAACTTCTTTGTTCTTTCTTCTTTTGGTTTCACAAAAATATCTTTAGGTGATCCTTCTTCTACTACGACACCAGCATCCATAAATATTACTCTGTTTGCTACATCCTTTGCAAAAGACATTTCATGCGTGACCACTAACATGGTTGTTCCTTCTTTTGCTATTTGCTTCATTACTGTTAAAACTTCACCGACAAGTTCAGGATCAAGTGCAGAAGTTGGTTCGTCAAATAGAATAATGTCAGGATTTAAAGCTACTGCTCTCGCAATGCCAACCCTTTGTTGCTGACCACCTGATAGTTCAATAGGGTAAGCATTGTATTTTTCTGACAGACCTACTTTATCTAATGCTTTTTTACCAATCTCATTTGCTTCGGCTTTCGCAATCTTCCTTCCAATAACAAGACCTTCTGTCACATTTTCTAATGCCGTTTTATTATTAAACAGATTATAATTTTGAAATACAAAAGCGATCTTTTGCCTAATTCCATGAATCGCCTTTTTTGATGCTGTTTTAAGATTTACATCAATATCCCCAAAAATTGCATGTCCTTGATCTGCTTTTTCAAGAAAGTTAATGCATCGAAGTAATGTTGTCTTTCCTGAACCGCTTGGGCCCAGAATTACTACCACGTCACCCTTTTCTATTTTTAAATCTACACCTTTTAAAATCTCATTTTCTCCAAATGATTTATGGATATTTGTAATTTCTAACATCATGTCCACCTCCTGCTTCATTTCAAATACCTACTGCTCTATACCTACTTAAACGTTTTTCATACAGCTTAAATAAATACTCTACTAAACTACATAAAATCAGGTATACAAGAAAGATATCAATATAAGCCTCAACATAATTGTAGCCTACATTGGCAGCTACCTTGGCTCTTAGAGTAATTTCTTGCAATGACAATGCATATCCGAGAGATGTTGCTTTAATTAGATTGACTGTTGCTGTACAAATATTTGGTAATGCTACAACTAATGTCTGTGGAATAATAATTCTTCTAAATGCTTGGGCATTTGTTAATCCGACTGAATAAGCAGCTTCTAGTTGTCCCTTACTCACTGTGCTTATTGCTGAACGAAACACTTCTATTAGAATAGCTGTCGTATTCAATGAAAAAACAATGAATGCGTACCAAATCGGATTTACATCGTATACATTCATTTCGATGTTATACTTATCAAATATCGAAGCTAGCAATAAGGGTACACTGCTATAAATAATAAAAATTTGAATTATGACAGGAGTTCCTCTTACAAAGGAAACATATATCTGTGCTACACGATTTAAAACTGGAATTTGATTTATTCTTGTTAAAGCAAGCAAAAATCCTAACGGAAGCGCAACAAGTAAAGCTACAATTGTAATGAATAACGCCGTGGGCACCCCTGATAATGCTACAAAAAAGGTTTCCACTAAAAATTTATAATCCAATCCTTCTGACACTCTGTCACCCCCTATGTAGTTGTTATCACTTGTTTTCCTTTACTAAATACCTTCTCTAATTTTAAGAATAGTTGTTCAATAGCAATTGATAA
This sequence comes from Peribacillus sp. TH16, assembly GCF_016651095.1. Classification (NCBI taxonomy): domain Bacteria; kingdom Bacillati; phylum Bacillota; class Bacilli; order Caryophanales; family Bacillaceae; genus Peribacillus; species Peribacillus sp. TH16. Next base: position 298,708 of record NZ_JAEKEM010000002.1, read on the forward strand.
TATCCAGTAAATAACAGCTAAAGCAAGATAAATTTCTAATGCATGAGTATTATAATTCCCAGCGATTATAAGCTCTGCTTTCCCCATGATATCTATCAATCCGATTGTATATGCTAGGGCTCCTTCTTTCATCAACTCAAGTAAGCTGTTACCGAAGTTTGGTAAAGCAACTACAAAAGCTTGCGGTAAAATAATTCTCCAGTACGCTTGTGTATTACTTAATCCTACACTTACTGCAGCTTCAAATTGCCCTCTATCTATAGATTCATACGATGTTCTGATAACCTCAGACATGGCAGCTGCAAATTGAAGCGAAAAGGTAATAACAACAAATACCGCTTTGTCAATGTCGTTTAGGTTTACGCCAAAATTATCTGCAATTGCTGGAATCCCATAATAAGTTAGAAATAGGAGAACAATAGATGGTGTACATCTTAATATTGTTGTATACCCATAGGCAATTTTCTTAGCAATTTTACTATTTCCTATTTTCATGGCTGCTAAGATGAAACCTAAGATTGTCCCGAATAGGACCGAAAGACCAGCAACCATTAATGTTACTTTTAGAAAAGGAATTAACATTGGTACTGATTCAACTATGTAATTTACATCAAAGTATTTCTCCATGTTTCACATCCATCTTCTTTTTCCTATTTAAAAGGTTCAATATTCAAAACGTAATCATTCTTCAATATTAGAGGTATATATACAAAAACTTGCCACTCCTTTACTTTTTTGGTTTGAATTGAGGTTACCCACTCAACAACCTAAAATAAGAAAGTGACAAGTATAGCCTCAGTGATTGACTTTTTTAGGCTCTGGTAGATTAGAGTGTTGTTATCTTTTTACAGTTTCCAATACCTCAAACAAATCTCTTCCGTAAAATTCTGTACTTAACTGATTTGTCTTCTTTTCTTCTTTTAACTTTTTGATTGCTTCATCATAAGCGTCTGCAAATTCTTGTTCTTTTTTGTTAAACAATGGCCAAGTTTTGATTACGGCGAATTCATTGTAAACGAGATCATTTTTTAAATTATGATATGGACCATCTTCTGCTACTTGCTTCTTAAAAGCTCCCTCAATTGCTATTCCACCGTCTACACGGCCTTCGTTAACCCATTGAACTACATCAACTGTGAATGCATCTCCGGCTTTTAATTTTACTTTATTGTCCTTATTGGCCTGGTTATATTCATCAACAATTGTATATTGCGCGTTGTTTGCAGCAATTGGTGCTAAAGAAAAACCAGCTGAAGCAAAGTCTTTTAGATTTTTTATCTTTTCATTTTCTTTCTTTAACACAAGTCCTGCACTGCTTAACCCAAGGAATTCTTTAGGAAAGATAAACTTCTCTGTCCTTTCCTGTGTCCAGAAAGCATTTTTAACCCCTGCTTGATATTTACCTTGTTCAATGCCTACTAATAAGTCATCACTTGATGTCCCAATATATTCAAATTCGTATTCTGGAAGTAATTCATCAACCAATTTCATAACTTCTACATCGTAACCAGTTGGATTTCCCTTCTCATCTAACCAAGACATTGGTTTTGACGCTTGGTCATATGCTATTTTTACCTTTTTTACTTCTGTATCGCTACTACCTTCATTTGTATTTGCTTCTTTTCCGGACGATGTACTTGAACCGCATCCTGTTAAAAGGGTTACTAATGCTAAACCGGTGGCTACCACATTGAAAAACTTTTTATTTTTCATAAAAAATCTCCTTCTTTTGTTTATTTGTATAATGCTTATTACATACCTTTAACTATCCTCATATAGTAGATCCACTATGCTGCCCTTTAATACCAACTATTTTGGTAGGTTAAGTATGGTAACTGATAATTTAAATATTAGATTGATAATATTTTAAAGTCAATGTATTTTTTGGAAATCTCTAACTTATAATTTACTGGATATAAATTCCTTGACAACTTAAACCGTCACAATTATCATTTAAACCAATAAGAATAATAGGGATTATTTTGTTAAATTAATAGGTAAACCTTTAAAATAGCAGGAGGGCAAAACGTGATTAACTTATTTATTAAAACAGAGAGTCAAAAAACGTGGTTACAAAAGTTACATGAACTAGAATCAAAATTCAAAAATAATTCTGCTCAAATTGATGAATTAGCAACCTTCCCAACAGAACACATTCAAGATTTAATTAATATGGGATATACAAGTTCAACTCTTCCCAAAGCCTATGGTGGCGGAGGTTTAAAAATATATGACATGATACTCCTTCAAGAAACATTGGCTAGTTTTGATGCAACAACAGCACTTTCCATTGGCTGGAACCTTGGAGTGATAGGCGAACTTTTTGAAAAAAAGAGTTGGACAGATAAGAACATAAACTTTTTTGCTAATGAAGTTCTAAATGGTGCCTTAGTGAATCGTTCAGTTAGTGAAGCACAAACAGGAAGTCCAACCCGGGGAGGCCGTCCTGGAACAAAAGCTGTCAAAAAAGAGAATTCTTGGGTTATTTCAGGACGTAAAACTTTTACAACCATGTCCCCAGTATTAACTTATTTTCTAGTATCTGCATGGATTGAAGAAAAGCAAAAGGTTGGATTTTTTCTCCTACATAAAGATTTAGTAGGACTAACCATAGATGAAACATGGGACGTAATTTCAATGAGGGGAACTGGAAGCCATGATCTGGTTCTTAAAGAGGTAGAAGTAGATGATTCAAAACTTGTCGAACTTCCTGAAATACCAAGTGGCATCCAATTGAATGCATGGATTCTTCATATACCAGCTTGTTACCTTGGTATTGCGCAAGCTGCAAGAGATTACGCTATACAATTTGCTAATAATTATTCGCCAAATAGTCTAAATGGACCTATTAGCCAGCTAGCAAATGTCCAACAACTTCTAGGAGAAATTGATTTGGAATTATTGAAAGCAAGGCATTTCTTATATAGCGTTGCAGAGGCTTATGATGATGAATCACGAAGAGCTCATATCACCAATGAGCTTGGAGCTGCTAAGCATATTGTTACAAACGCAGCAATTACAATTGTCGATAAAGCTATGCGAATAGTCGGTGCAAAAAGCCTTCAACGAAGCAATCCTCTTCAAAGGTACTATAGAGATGTAAGAGCCGGTTTACACAATCCTCCAATGGATGATGTAACAATAAAAAAATTAGCATTATCTGCTATTGAACAGGAGAAATCTAATTTTAGTTATCCTGCACCATCAAAATAATTTTTGGGGTAAAAGAGCCTGTCCCCTTCATAAATAATAGTGTAGCTAAATCAGGTTCTTTAAATTGAATTTCAAACCGGATTAAGCTTAATTCGTCGTATAGTTAATCTTACTTATATTGAATGAGAGGGATTTTATGATCAAGCTACTTCAACCTTCACTTGCGTTATTTCTAGGTCTGCTTTCGCTCGTCGCGGGCTTTATTTTGATTGGGTGCACACTTCCCAAGTGACATCCTTGGCGGCTTTTTCACAGTTGGGTTTTGGCTTTAAAATAATTCCCCTTATGCACATAGCACAAGGGGAATTATTATCATTCAGTTAGGTTTATGACTATCATCACTTTCAAATTCTTCGTTCTCTAAGAGTATTTTCCAACGATAATAGACCTAAAACTTAGAGTAAAAAATTAATTGGTGATAGTACCATCATCATCAGGATCTTCCACATCAATTTTGTCTTTTTCTAACAGTACTACTTTATCTTTTTCGTCCCATTCTACTTTGTATCCCAATGATTTCGCGACTTTTATAATTGGTAAATACGATTTATTATCTGGTTTATATGTTTTTAAATCCGCTGTGCCAATTACACCTAAACCAAGTAGCAATTTATCTGACTGAATATAAGGTTTTCCATTAATGATTTTCATTTGATTGGCTGTATAGGGATATACGGCTCCATTCACTTTCAAGGTAAACGGTCCCTTCTTCTCTTCTCTTATTTCTTTTGGCTTTTTCGATTTATAGGATATCCTATCTACCCCAAGGACTGTACCTTGTCTCGTATTATCGGCTCCTCCATACATTTTCCCATGTTCATAATCAAAAATAACAGCCTGCACATTTCCAATATGCTGCGGTTGTTCTTCATATACATGCCCTTTTGCCATTAACTCCAATCTTGTATTTTGTTCAATTCCTGGTTCCCATCTCACAGTCGGATAACTAGCGGAATAAATACGAGGCATTAAAATGGCTTCTTGAATCGACATATGATGATCAATCACATTCATAATTGTTTCAGACACAGATGAGATAATCGTTGCTCCCCCCGGAGAACCAATGGCCATAAATGGCTGACCGTCTTTTAATACAAAGGTTGGAGACATACTGCTTCTCGGTCTTTTTCCTGGCTCTACCTGGTTAACGCCACCCGGAGTCGCATCAAAATCTGTCATTTCATTATTAAGCATAAATCCATAATCAGGCACCATAATACCTGATCCAAATACTTGTTCAATCGTTGTCGTATAAGAAACCATATTTCCCCACTTATCCATGACAGAGAAGTGAGTCGTTTGTCCAATTGGGGTCTTCTCTTCTTTTACTTTCACCCTAGAAGCAGGTTCTTTGCCTTCATATTTCCATGGATCGCCTTCTTTTACATCAGCGGTTGATCTATTTGCCTTAATAAGTTTTCTTCTTTCTTTTATATAGTCGTCATCTAAAAGTCCTTTTTTAGGTACATCATAGAAATCTTCATCTGCCATATACGCTGCCCGATCAGCAAAAGCCAAATGCGTTGCTTCAGTTAGATAATGAAGATATTCTGGTGAGTTTGCTCCCATCTTTTGTACATCGTAACCTTCCATTAATTTCAGGATTTGTTGGACAGTCAAACTGCCAGAACTTGGTGAAGCTGCCCCTGCCAATTCGAATCCTCTATATTCCGATCTAATCGGTTCTCTTTCTTTCACCACATAATTCTCTAAATCCTCTGTTGTCATTGTTCCTTCGCGTTTTTGCACTTCTTTGGTAAGTGCTTTACCAATTTGGCCACTATAAAATACTTCCGATCCTTGTTTTTTAATTAATTTAAGCGTCTTTGCCAGATCTGGTTGAACGAGGGTATCTCCCTCTTTCAAGGGTTGGTCGTTAGGAACAAACACATTTGCTGCCGCTTGATTATTTTGAAGTTTTTTTACATTTTCATCGATGTATTGAGCAGTGATCCAATTGACTTTAACCCCTTTTTCAGCTTGTTTAATTGCCGGATCTATTACTTGAGATATATCCAACGTTCCATATTTCTCAAGAGCTGTTTCGACACCCTTTAACGTTCCTGGAACTCCTACTGCTTTTCCAGTAGTGTGACGCTTACTAAAAGGGATTGGTTTCCCTTTTCCATCTAAAAAAAGTTCAGGCGTTACATTTTGCGGGGCCATTTCACGACTATCAATCATCGTAATTTTATTTTCCTTTTTACTATAAATCATAATGAAACCACCGCCACCAATTCCAGACATCATTGGTTCCACTACGTTTAACGACAATTGAATGGCAGCTGCAGCATCGACCGCGTTTCCTCCCTGTTTTAATATTTTTATACCAGCCTCAGCAGCTAACGGATGAGCAACGGATACTATTCCTTTTGTTGCCCCCTTTTTCATTGACTTATCTACCCCAGGCACACTTGCAAAAGCCGGTGTAATCATACAAAAGAAACTGAAAGTAACTAAAATAAAACTTTTTATAAATTTCATAAATTAGTCTCCTTTCAAAATGATTATTGTTTCTAAAACAAATGCGATAACTAATGAAACTTTTACTGATCTTCACAAATTCACAAAGGGCTGTTACAGGATTCGACTACAATTCACTATTACCAGACGGAATGTGCGTGATGCACTCTATTCTATATAAAAGCAGTTTGAACTGACTGAAGCACATTCTTTTATTCTCTCTTTTGTCAAAATATGAATTGGAAACTTTACCTCATTAAACCACCCCCTTAAAATCAAAAATTAAAATTTGATTTAGATTTCTTATGCTATAAAAAAAACCATTACCTGCTTTTCTTCAACTCTAGTATTTATTGATACCATTCGATGTCCTTACGATTATAGTCACAAAGAGTACAAACACATACCTTACACCCTCTGCTGCCCATATAATATCGTTGCAGGTATGATTTCTACATATTTTGTTTATGTTCCAATATATTAGAACTGTTATCCTTGTCTCGATTCCTCAAATATTGTAAACCAAGTAATATTACAAACGTAGTTAATCCAATAATGTCCGAAATTGTTTCAGGATAGATTAATAGCAACCCAACCACGATAGCAAGGATTCTTTCTAACCAGTGCATCCCCCTCACCCAGTAACCAATTACACCGGCTCCAATTGCGATCATACCCGTCATTGCTGTAAGAACAACCCATGCAACTTCCATCCAAGTTGTATCAATCATAAGCATTTGCGGAGAAAGTACAAAAATGTATGGAATAATAAATGCGGCTATTGCCAGTTTTGATGACTCTATCCCAGTTTTTATCGGTTCTCCACCAGAAACTCCTGCAGCTGCAAAAGCTGCCAATGCAACTGGTGGTGTTATGTCTGCAATTATGCCAAAGTAGAAAACGAATAAATGTGCCGATAAATCCGGTACACCTAGTAAAATTATTGCAGGCGCCGCAATTGTGGATGTGATTACATAGTTTGCAGTTGTCGGTGATCCCATTCCCAAAACAAGTGCTGCTACCATCGTTAGCATAAGTGTTGGTATTAAATATCCACCAGACAAATCGATTAAACCATTTGCCAGCTTTAGCCCTAATCCCGTTTTCGTCACAATTCCTACAATAATACCAGCTGATGCAGTGGCAGCTGCTACTGCAAGTGCTGTACGAGCTCCATCAACTAATGCATAAATAATATCAATGAATTTCATACGTACATCTTTGTTAATAAAGCCCACTATGACAGAAATGACAATTGAGTACAGTGCAGCATGTGTAACCGTTATATTTGACATGAGTAATAAAACAATGGCGATTATCGGAATTAATAAATAAATCTTACCAAATACTTCTTTCTTACTAGGCATTTCTTCTTTGGTTAACCCACGCAATCCAAGTCTCTTCGCTTCAAAGTGTGTCATTATCCAAATTCCTGAAAAGTAAAGTATGGCTGGAATGGAAGCTGCTTTAGCTATATCCCAATACGTAATCCCGTTACCAATAAACTCAACCATTAAAAATGCAGCAGCCCCCATTATTGGCGGCATTAATTGACCACCTGTTGAAGCAGCTGCCTCTACTGCACCAGCAAATTCCTTTTTATATCCAAGGTTTTTCATCATCGGAATCGTGAATGCTCCTGAAGTAACAACATTAGCTACAGAGCTTCCGCTTATCGTTCCTTGAAGAGCACTTGAAAAAATTGCAACCTTTGCAGGCCCTCCTATTCTTCTACCAGCAATCGCTGTTGAAAGATCATTAAAATATTGACCAACCCCTGTTCGAATAAGGAAAGAACCAAACAATAAAAACAGGAAGATAAATGTAGATGAAATCGCTAATGGCGTGCCTAATATCCCCTCCGTAGAGAAAAACATCGTTTGTACCATACGCTCAAAGGTTAAACCACGATGTGATAAGAACCCAGGCATATATTGTCCAAAAAGTCCATAGAGAACAAATACTATGGCAATAACCATAATGGGAAGACCTACTGCACGCCTAGTAGCCTCAAGTACAAGTAGAATCGCTACTAAACCAACTGCAAAATCCAAAGTGCCTAAACGACCAACATTCATAACGAGATCCTCGAAAAATAATGGCCAATAAGCGCCTACTCCAATACTAAGAACAGCTAAAATAATATCGTACCAGGCAATTTGGAACTTTCCCTTTTGACGTTTCTTGCGGTTTGCGGGGAATAGTAAAAAAATTAAAGAAAGTGCAAAACCTAAATGTATCGTCCTTTGAATTTGTGCTGTAAAAACACCAAAAACAGCCGTATATAATTGAAATAATGAAAAGGCTAAGAGACCGATAAAAGCAATGTAACCCAAAATACCTGTTAATTTCCTTGTTCCCGCTTCAGGATCGTATTTTTCTAATAGTTCCTGTTGTTCTTCTTCCGTTAAATACTTCGCTATTTCGTTATCATCAGCCATTTATATTCACTCCATTCAATTGTTCCCAAAATGAAATTTTTTTTGGAGAAATTCTGATCCATGTGCCTGGCTTAATAAAACTTGAAAATGTGTATGTACACCCCTTATAAATTAACCGATGATTTGCTCTAACTTTCCCTATTCTTAAATCAATATATGCAAATTGGCGATTCATATTTTTTATATAATAAGTGCCGTCTTTCTCTTCAAATACTTCCTCACCTTCTGCATTAGAAGGCATACCAACTGCAAAATCTTTATATGCAAGCTCGGTTAGTTTCATTTTCTTGTCGGATAAGTGATAAGTTTCGAGTACTTCTGATAAGTGAATAGAGTGTGTATACTTTATTTGAACGGTTTTTTCTTTTTTCAACGGTAAATATGCTAGTAATTCCTCTTGATCCTGGTAAGAAAAAGCAATGACTTGTTTATATGGAAAGAAGAATAGAAAAGCGCTAAACAATAGTAGAGGTATACAATAAATCGTAAATTTCTTCACTCTCATAGATACCCCTTTCAAAATTAGGAATCTATTTTCCAGAAAACAAAAGTCGATAGAACACATATAGCGTACTACCGACCATTATAGTGTTTACTGAGTTACACCTTTTTCTTTAAAGTATTTAGCTGCACCAGGATGAAGCTCCATATCCCCTAATCCTTCAAGTGCCGTTTCAGGTGTAATGAACTTACCTTTTGCATGTGTGATTTTGTCTGTATTTTCATAAATAGCTCTTGTCATTTCGTATACTAATTCTTCATCAAGATCCTTTGATACAACTAACATTGCTTTAACAGCCACCGTTTTAATGTCAGATTTTATTTTATAAGTGCCACTAGGAATGGTATCCTCTGCATAGTATGGATATTTGTCAACCAATGCTTGAACTTTGTCGTCTTCCATTGGAATAATGACAATATCATTTTGTACAGATAACGCTTCAACCGCACCAGTTGGTGTGCCTGCAGTTATAAATGCTGCGTCAATATTACCTGCCTGGATTCCGTCAGTTGACTCATCAAAAGATAGATTTTGTGCTTTAATATCTTTGTCTGATAATCCATGAATTTCTAGAATTTGCATGGCATTAATGTATGCTCCTGATCCAGGTGCGCCCACTGATACTTTTTTTCCTTTTAGATCGCTAACTGATTTAATTCCACTTTTAGCTGTCGTTACAAGTTGTACCGTTTCCGGATATAAAGAGCTGATTGCTTGGATATTATCAATTGGTTTTCCTTCAAACATTTCTTTTCCTTCAATTGCATATGCTCCGATATCTGTTTGCGAGAAAGCAATTTCAGCTTCTCCCACTCTCAAGGTTTCCATGTTTTCAGCTGAAGCACCGGATGTTTGGGGTGTTATATTCGCCTTTGTGTTATCAGAAATGATATTTCCAATTTGTCCACCAAGTGGATAATATGTACCGCCAGTTCCGCCAGTCAATAGACTTAAGTTTTGGCTTCCACCGCCGGAGACACCTTCTTTACTGCCACTACATGCTGTCATGATTCCGATAAGCATCAAGATACTAACTAATAGAAAGCCACTGTATAATTTTTTCATTAAAATCCTCCTTTTGCATTTTTATCACCATTTAATAGATGATATTGTTAATATTCTACCGACCACCTTGATTTCCCTGCATTTTCCAGTTAGACCTTAGCACTGAAAAATCTCTAGGAATAAATTATTATTTCTTACAAAATCAGTAAAATACAAGGCGTAAATGGGTCAAAATACTGCAAATAAATAAGAAAATTCAATCATTTGTGAGTGGAAATCCCTAATTATACAGCTCCACCCTTTATTAAAGGATAATATTGACTCTTCTATATTAGAAATATATTATTGTTATAAACTTATAAGTGTTCATTATAAAAATTACCTTTTTGGCAGTGATTCTTGAAATCCAACTGAAGTGAGTGATCATATGAATTTTCTATCTCTACGCTATTTTATAGAGATTTCTAACCATCTTAGTTTCAGTGAGGCATCCAAAACCCTGCATATTTCCCAACCCGGGCTAAGTCAACAAATCTCTTCCCTTGAAAAACAACTAGGTTTTAAACTTTTAAATCGAACAACAAGAAAAATCACATTAACAGAGGAGGGAGAGTACATCTATAAAAAACTCGCTCCTTCCTTCGATGATATTGAGAAAACGATCAATTACATAGTTGAAAACAAGATTATCCCCAAACCTAAAATAGAAATCGCTACCGTACCCTCTGCAGCTAGCATTTATATCCCAAAGCTATTAAAAAAGTTTCTTGGGGAATATCCTGATGTTGAATTTTATCTACATGAAACAACATCATCAAGGGCTGTCAAACTAGTTAATCAACAAAATTATCACATCGGGTTTATCCGAACACCCATTCACAATAACATAATTGCCCATGAAGGATTGAACATGATTGAATTCAAAAGATTTCCATTACAATTAGTGGTTTCAACTGTTCATCCACTAGCTCAAAAGGATTCTATACACTTATACGAAGCAAAGGATGAATCTTTCATTCATTATGATGCGGTTCAAGCACACTCCCTTCAATTTCTATTGGAAAAGGCTTGTTTAACTGCTGGATTTTCTCCGAAAGAATTATGTAAAGGATCGGAATTATTAACTATAGCTAATTTGGTCTCTAATAACCTAGGCGTTGCTCTCATGCCCAAAGATATGATTGGTTTGTTAGGGACAAGTAACGTTAAAGCTTTAGACATCGATAACACTGAATTAACTAGTTCCATTTCAGCGATATGGAAAAACAACGATGATACGTCATTATTAACTAATCAAATTTTGCATACTCTACAAAACGATCCAACGTTTTACGATAGATAAGAGTTTTTTATTTTGATCCAGAATAAACATTAGGTTATTTTTAAAAAAGAGGCCCTACCAAAAGTAAAACCTTTGGTAGAGCCTCTTTTACATAAATTTATATTGATTATTCAATTTCAATTATAATCCAAATAATTTTCCCGCTTTGAACAAATACGTTTCTTGATAATTCCCCCTTTCTTTAAGTACTCCCTTCTATAACCAATATTTATAAGTATATAAAAATTTACTATTTTTATTATTTATCTTACCATGTTAGCATTTTTTTATACGATATTTGAAAGGATGAGAGATTATTGACTAAACAACATTCAAAATTTTCAGTATTCGGACTCGGCCCTATTGGTATAGAAATTCTCCGCAGTGCATACCAAACTAATCCACACTCGATTATTGGTGTTATAGATATTGATCCTGAAAAGATTGGAAATGATATTGGGTTATTAATCAATGAAAAACAAACAGGACTAAATGTAGTATCCAGTATACAAGAAGTAAAAACGAACACAGATCATCCTGTCGCCCTTCATGCAACCGGTTCTAACTTACAACAAGTATGGCCACAAATCAAAGAACTTCTAGATCATGGTTTTTCAGTCGTTTCTACCTGCGAACAGCTTTCTTTCCCCTGGGACCGTTACCCTGAACTTGCCAAGGAAATAGATGATTACGCTAAGGCTATAAGGCTTAGTGTCATTGGGACTGGCATTAATCCAGGATTCATCATGGATACATTGGTCATCTGTTTTTCAACAGTATTAACAACGGTCAATAAAATAATTGTCAACCGTAGGGTAGATGTTTCAAAACGACGCATTCCCTTACAAAAAAAAGTCGGTATCGGTATGCCCAAAGAAGAATTTGAATCCTTAGCTGAACAGAATAAAGTTGGGCATGTTGGGCTTGAAGAATCTGTCAGATTAATCGCTTATGGTCTCAATTGGAACCTTGCAAGTGTAAAAAATACAATTGAACCGACGATTGCTGGAGAAAATATTACCGTTCCACTTACTTCCTTAAAACCAGGAGATGTAAATGGCCTTCATCAAGTATCCAAGGGCAAGACCTCAAATGGAAGGGAAATATGCTTGGATTTGACTATGTCTGTTGGAATTAATCAAGAAGATGAAATTATTATTGAAGGAAACGAAACGCAAAGATTGATCATTCCAAATGGTATTTTTGGAGATACTGCGACCGCTGCAATGGTTATCAATACCGCTAAGCAGATCGATGCCATTCGCAAACCAGGGTTACTTACCATGGCTGACATTGGAGTACCAAGGAATATATATCAATCCGAATTTGCACGTATTTAAATGCAGAAACAGCATCACTGGGGCGAAGTGTAACCTGCTCTAGTGGCTTAAAAAAAATAGACAACACAGAATATGTTCATTTCTTCAATAGTTTATTATATTTCCTTGACGTGTACGAGAATTCTAGATTTGAAAATAGGATGATTCCCGTACACGTTTCGTTTCTTATTCGATGAATACTCCTAATTATTACCAATTATGATTTAGTTCATTTTTTTTGTTCCCTTACAAAAGTAAATATTATTTTAACAGTCTACGTGGACAGATTAAATTATAAAATAAAGTATTGTTTTATTTTTGAGGCATACGCCGTATAAAAAAATCAGCTTCTTCACAAGCAGATATTTATTCAACAAAAATGTTATAGAAGACGGTATCAAAACTATCATAAGTGACTATGATTCTGAAAAAGGTTGGAGAGCTCAATTTATATGCTTAGATGTTTTAACAACTCAATGAGGATAAAAACTGTTAGTAAAATGATAACAAAAACCCCAAAAACCACCTAATCGTAAATGATTAGAGTGGTTACACAAATTATTCCCTTAGTTGAGATGAAGCCTTCACTACCTTCAAGGAACCAAGTGGTAAAAGGTTCTCCTAAGAAATATCAAAGAAAGGTCTGCTCATGATTGTTTCCGTTCGGGAATGGCTTTCCATAGTCCTATCCCTCAACTTTTAGAAATTCCAAGTAAATCTTATGGAAACAAAAATCAGATAGTATAGTACTGAATTGAATTGGGGGACATACAAAGTTTATTAATCTGCTACCTCTTTTTCGGTTTTAGTTTACGAAGTTTGAGAACCTAGTTTCAATGAAATTCGTCTGGCGGCATTCGTTACTTTTTCAATTAATTCCGGCAAGCGATCTTCTTGAAATCTTGCATCAATTCCAGCTACGCTTATACCTGCTACAATTTGATTTTTACCGTTAAGTATTGGTGCACTTACGGATTTTGTATAATCCTCTAATTCAGAGGAAGTAATCGTATAACCTTTCATTCTTGCATCTTCCAAAGCATGACGGAGTATTTTTTTATCTGTTATCGTTCCAATAGCAATTGGTTTTAATTCTATATTTTCGAGATATGCTTCACACTCTTCTTCAGACAAATAGGCGAGTATTATTCGAGAGTCACCTGCGTACAGTGGTGAACGCCTTCCGATTGAAGTATATAAACGAACAGGATGCAACGTATCTACCTTTTCAATATACATGGCTTCGTTAGTATCTCTCACAATTAGATTCACAGCTTCTTCAACATCATCTCGAAGTTCTTTCATAATGGGGTATGCAATTTTTCTTATATCTAAACGCTCCCCTACGAGTTGTCCAAACTGCAAGAATACTAGCCCAAGTGAATAATAACCATCATCATCTCTTGTTAAAAACCCCATTTCTTCTAATGATCCAATCATACGGTGCAGAGAGGTTTTTGGGAGGCCAGAAAGTTCCATCATTTCATTAAAAGTGAGCCTGGAATGATTTATGAAAAGGTTAAGAATCTGCATTGACTTTATAACGGTTTTATTTTGTGATTGCATACATGGCTCCTTTCATGATTTTAGTATTTTTATTAGTGCAGAAGATAGAAATTGGTGTTCACCTATACTATCAATTTATTATAAAACAAAGCACAAAAGTTGTAATTGAATAAGACTGTTTTCGCATAGATTGTTATTTTGCATAAATGCTCTGAGCACATATTCATATTAGCTTCGTAGCGGTTTTCTTCATAACTTTCAACTTTTGTTTGCTTGTAAATTGGAAGCTTTCGCCATGGGTTATAAGCTTAATAGACCCCTTAGAGGATCTTTAATGGGAATATTATCTTAATGCGTAAAGCTATCAGGAATTCCTTGGGAGCTAAATTTACCTGATCGTTACAAAAAAAATTTCTTTACAAAGGTATTTCCAAAAATACTTTTGTCCCTTTCTCCTCAACAGAATGAAGGGAAAGGTTTCCACCGGCAGCTTTGGCTCTCTCTTCCATACTGAATATGCCTACTCCACGGGTAACCTTTTCTAAATCAAATCCCTTTCCTTTATCCTCTATAACCACACGAATTTCGTCATCTATTTCCCGAATCGTCACTGTTGCTTCTTCGGTTTGAGCATATTTACGAATATTCGTTAATGCTTCTTGGATTACACGGTAAATGGTAATTTCTTTGTTTGTATTCAGACGGCAATTTAAATAGCAGTCAAAATGGATCTTGATATGGTGATGCTCTGAAAACCGGACCAAATAAGAGCGAATGGCTGGGAACAAACCAAGATCATCAAGTACTGATGGCCGCAGTTCCCATGATAGGTGTCGGAGTTCTTCGATAATTTCAGTTGCTTCATCTCGCATCTGATCTAAAAGAGGATGACTCATTTCTGTCTGCAGCCTGTTAATCGTGATGAGATGGCTGTATAAGTTTTGTCCGATACCATCGTGAAGCTCTCGAGAAAGGCGTTTCCTTTCATCTTCCTGAACATCAATGATTTTTCCCGTCATTTTCTGAATCTCTTCTTCCGCAATCTTCCTCTTGGTCACTTCATAGCGAATCGCTAAATACTGGTATGGTTTATTGTGCTCATCAAGAAACGGAACTATAGTCGTATCTACCCAATAATAGGTTCCACCCTTGGTCTTATTTTTAATCTCACCTTTCCATACTTTCCCCGATGAAATTGTTCTCCAAAGATCATTGAAAAATTCTCTAGAATGAAATCCCGAGTTAATAATTCGATGATTCTGTCCAATCAGCTCTTCCTTTGAAAACTCCGAAATCCGGAAAAATTGATCATTAACAAATTTGATGGTCCCTCTTTGATCGGTTATAGCTACAATTGATGAAGCATCCAAAGCAAATTGAAAATCGACAAGTTTATTTACGGACTTTTTCAGTTCCTCTACAACTCGTTTATATTCGGTAATTTCCTTCCGAATTGCCAGGTATTTATAAGGGCTCCCTATTTCATTTAAGAAAGGGACAATTGTGGTATCTACCCAATAATAGGTTCCATCCTTTGCTCTGTTCTTAATTTCGCCCCTCCATACACTTCCTGTCGAGATTGTTATCCAAAGATTTTGCATAAATTCCTTTGAATGATAACCTGAATTGATAATTCGATGATCCTTCCCTATAAGTTCTGCTGCTGAATATTGGGATACAGCACAAAATTTCTTGTTTATGGATTGTATCTTGCCTTTTTCATCTGTAAAAGCGACAATCGTTGATTCATCGAGTGCGTACATTAAATCAACCAGCTCATTTATGGGATAGGTTTGCTGTTGATTAAGTCGTGATTGGTCTTTCACTTTATGGAACACGACTAAGTAATAGACCTCTTTTTCAAGCGAAAAGGCATTTACCCTGAAAAAAAGTGAAAAAGTATGTCCATCCCTGTGGATTCCGAACTGGTGGATTATTTCCCCTTCCCCACTGGCCTGAAGATTTGCTCCTGGCATAAGATTCAAAAGCTTTTCTCCTATTAATTCATGATTTAAATAACCAAAATTTTCATATACCTGTTGATTCGCAAATGAGATGACGCCTGATTCATTAACGAGAATTGTCGCTTCGCTGGACCCAAAAGAATTCTCTTTTTCCATTTCCAAATGATTATTCCAGTCCATACATAGTCCTCCTGTTGCCGTTAAATTGAGCTGTTTAATTCCTTTTCCAATCTTTTCGCTGCATCAAGGATCGTATGCTGGTCACTTTCAGAAATAGGCTGTTTTGTTCTATTACCTACTAATAATACACCTTTGAGAACACCTTTAAATTGAATTGGAACTGCGAAAGCGTAGCTGAGATTTTCCGCGAGCATGATAGGATATTCTAGTGCTTTGCCCAGAATATTATTAGGAAAATCTTCAATTCCCATCGGTCTGCCTGTTGATATTACCTTACCTGCTATCCCTTTTCCATATCGAACTGTTATTCTTTTGTATTTATCATTTCTGTTCCCGGCGGCATAATGCCAGCTTACGTCTGGACCGATGCTGTTTTGTAAAGCCAGTCCAACAAAATCACAGTTCAATTCTTCTAATACTTGTTCACACGCTTGTTTAAATGGTTGATCTTTTCTCGATTTATTGCACACGTTAAATTCCATACCCTAATAACCCCTTTTTTAAAGCAAATGCAACAAGTTCAGGTCTTGTTTTCATCTGAAGCTTCTCCATCAGGTTTCCTTTATGGGTTTCAACCGTTTTCACACTTATAACAAGCTGTCCGGCAATTTCTTTATTGGAAAATCCTTTCGCAATCAAGGTCAGGACCTCTTTTTCACGGTCCGAAAGCAGATTGAAAGTATCAGAGGTCCCCTGCTTCACACTGCCTATGTATACTTCCATTAACCTTTTAGTTGCAGATGGATGAAGGTAAGCATTTCCGGTCGAAACAGAGCGAATAGCTACCAATAATTCTTCATGTGGTGCAGTTTTTAAAATACAGCCTGAAGCACCCGCTTGAATAGCTCTGAACAAATATTCTTCATCATCATGCATAGTAAGTATTAATATGGCTACTTCAGGCATTAGTTTTTTCAGTTCTGAAGTTGCTGATAAGCCATCTTTCCCATGAGGCATGCTTAAATCCATGACTACCACATTTGGCTGGAGCTCTAGTGCTTGCTGTATTCCTTCGTTCCCCTCGGAAGCTTCCCCTATCACTTCCATATCAGAATGATTATTTAATAGCATCTTTAAGCCCATTCTTACAACGGCGTGATCATCGCAAAGCAAAATTTTTATCAAAGCTGTTCCCCCTTAGCTTTGTTCGTATATGTATTGTTATAAATGAATTTGAAACAACAACGGGGATTGCTCAATTAGCAAACCCCCTGTTTAGTCCATTTTAATATAATGGAAGAGAAATCTCTATAGAAGTCCCTTTATCTATTTTTGAAAATATGGTACATTCTCCGCCAATCAAATGCATTCTTTCACTCATGGCTGCAAGCCCGCTCGACTTATTCATAGCCGTTTCCACCTCAAACCCTTTTCCTGAATCTTTAATCATAATCAATAACCTACTTTTTTTCCATTTGAATATTATACTTGCCTTCATCGTATCAGCATACCTTGCTATATTCACTAATGCTTCCTGGCAGACTCTGAAAAGTGTAATGCTATCTCTATCAGAGATTTGCGATTCAACACCCAGATTCTCTACCTCAACTTCAATGCCATATGTTGAAGTGTATAATTTTATATAGCTTTTCATAGCAGAAATTAGCCCCAGAGTTGTAAGGGTAGGAGGATGCAATTCTACAGCCAAGAGCCTGATTTCTTGAATTGTCTTTTCCAATAGCTGGCTCATATCACCTGCATAGCTTTTCATGGCAGGCTGTTCGATTGCCTTTTCAATGAGCTGCATACCTGTAAAAAGACTGTAGAGGGACTGTCCCACGCCTTCATGAAGCTCCATTGCAATTCGTTTAATCTCTTCTTCATGAGTTTGAATAATATAAGAACTGATGTTTTTTTTGAGTGGCTGAGTATTCATTCCCACCCTCCTTAATCGTTTGTCGCAAATTATCGGGCAGGCCGACTAATACGAGACGTCCTCCCAAAAGTTACGCTTTCGGTCGAGCGATGTAAAAGCTGATGAAGAGTTTCTGTCCTTAGGGAAAGTTTGCACTAGTACTTCTTGTACGTCGAAAACTCCGCTTCAAAACTGGGATTCAATGATTTACTGCACATTGATTTTTTATGATTTTTTCATTTTATGACTTGAAATGTCACTAAACATCCCGGCATATTGAACAACATCCC
Organism: Peribacillus sp. TH16; assembly: GCF_016651095.1. Lineage (NCBI taxonomy): Bacteria > Bacillati > Bacillota > Bacilli > Caryophanales > Bacillaceae > Peribacillus > Peribacillus sp. TH16. Next base: position 316,767 of record NZ_JAEKEM010000002.1, read on the forward strand.
CAGCATTATTCTTTATTGCACTAATTGTCAGCCATTGTAGATATTGTTGTCCATCCTTACGGCTATTCAAGATTTCACCTTGCCAGAAACCATTTTTTTCAATAGATTTCCATAAATCCTTATAAACAGTTTGAGGCTGTTTACCTGACTTAAGTATACTAGGATTTTTTCCAATTACTTCATTTTCCTGATAGCCCGTAATACTTGTAAAAGCAGGGTTTACTGAAATGATTTTACCACTGGTATCGGTGATCAAAATGCCTTCTATTGTATGGTCAATAACTTCTTTGGCAAGCTCCATTTTACCTTGGAAATACATCCAGACGACTAAAATCAAACTTGCAAGAGCAACTTCTGACAATGCCATGAACCCGATTGCATAATGGCCTGTGATATTGAATAACAAGGATAGAATTAACGGCGGGAAAAATCCTCCCAAACCGCCCATTGCGGACACAATTCCATTCACAATACCAGCCTGTTTTTGGAAATACATGGGCACTAGCTTAAAAATAACACCATTTCCCATTCCAGCACATAGAGCAATACTTAAACAGCCAAATGTGTACCAGCTAATTGAAGGAGCAAAGGATAGGATCATTGCTGAAATCGTATAAACTCCAAAAACAAACATGAGCAGAATAAGAGAATGGAAGCGGTCGGCAAGCCACCCGCCAATTGGTCTCATAAGAGTAGCAAGGACAATAAAGCCTGCTGTCCTTATACCGGCATCAACTTTATCTAATCCAAAGTTCGCTACAAGAAAGTTTGGCAGGTAAATAGTAAATGCAACAAAAGAACCGAATGTTATAAAGTAAAATAAGCTTAGCAGCCATAGTTTTTCATTTTTGTAGACACCCTTAATTTGTTCTAAAAGCGGTGTTTTAACTCTCAGTTCCCTTTTATCTCCTAATAGGAAGTTACCTGCAATAAAGACTGCCAAAATTACAAGGTAAAGCTGCACGGTTGTAGACCAGCCAAACTTCGTAGCTACAACAGGGGCTGCAAACGCTGATATAGCCGTTCCAAGGTTTCCTGCACCGTAAATTCCGTTTATAAAGCCATGGCGTTCCTTAGGATAATACTTTGGTAAAGAGGTTACTCCTACAGAGAATACGGCTCCCCCAATACCAAGAAAAAGCCCTCCAATCAACAAATCAGCAAGAGAGTCCGCGATACTGATATAATAAACAGGGAATAACAGCAATATAAAGCTAATCAGGAAAATTTTCCTAGCCCCGAACTGATTGGCGTAAAAGCCAAGGGGAATGCGAAGAATAGATCCTAAAATAACAGGAACAGCTGTTACCAGTGCAAGCTGACCATCCTGTATAGCGATATCTTCTTTAATAAAAGGCAGCAGGGAAGAAATTAATACCCACACCATAAATCCTACAACGAGATTTAAGGTTTGTAATGGAAGCTGAATTTTTCTAAACATCCTGACCACTCTCTCTTCTAATTATATATTGTAAACCCGAATTTTCATCAAAAGCTGACCACTCATTTTCATTTTTAGTCACATTGGATATCAATGGGACAGCGAAAAAGTTAATGTCGTCAAAATAAATACGCAGATGTGTTTTGTCAGGACAAAGCTCCACCTTAACAATCGTTATAGAAACGAAAGGAGCTTTATCCTGGCCATGATCATCGAAGATGGCTACTCTTGCTTTTTCCGATACTAATGGTTGTATATCTTCTACATTAATTTGTTCCACAGGTATTGCACCCTCTCTTTGCCATGTAAACATTCATCTGATAACCCTGCAAATATTTCCAGAATGTATCTTTTGCATAATTCTCGATAAATTCCATTGTTTCCTCTTCAGACTCCCATCTGCTCATTCCCTTTACTTCGGCAACTACAATATCAACCCCATCTATTGACTTTTCATCTAAATACCAGTTAAGACGGACATCTTTAAAAAGGTCTGAAAGGAGCTTATCGATTTCAGTAGCAAAATTTCCAGATGCTTCTTTTATAAAACAAAAATCAAGGTATGTTTCACTGTTCATTTGATTCACGCCTTTTCATTTTTCGTTTTTTTATAAGTAAATAACGCTAAGGGAAACACCACAATGTTTAATCCCCCAAATATTAATACATTTACATAATTTTCATAATAATATTGGTGAACCATAAATTGGGTAAATACAATATTCATCATAAAGAAGGCACAAAGCAGCGCGACACCAATAAACTTAAGCCTCATAACGCTTCACCCTTACTGCGTATACCGCGCCATTTTCAACTTTCACCTGAATCTCAGGCAGCGGCCTTCTTGGCGGACCGGCAGTTGGAGCACCTGTTTCAACATCAAATTTTCCATGATGACAAGGACAAATCATCTCTCCTTCTTCCTTCACCCAGAAAACCGGACAGCGAAGATGTGTGCATGCATTTTGGTAAGCTACGTATTTCTTTTCTGACAATCTGATCAAAAGAGCATCATCATGATCACCTGGAAATTTAAACTCTAATGCGTCACCAATTGCAAGTTTGCTTACATCTGTGATTTTTTTGTGAGGATACTCCTTTTCCCCAAGCCCCAGCAATTCTTTAGCCGCTACCGCCCCCCAAGGAAGGGAGGAAATTGCGAATACGCCAGCAGCCCCCACTAATGTTTTCATGAACCCACGTCTGTCAAGCTTTCTTTCATTATTCAGTTCAATATTATGAGTGTAATTATCTTCATTAAAGGGAATTTTATTATTTTTATCTGACGGCACCTTAATCCCTCCTAAAATAGCTTTGTTATCCCCTGTAAAATACCAGGCAAATTTACTTTAACGTTCGTTTCACCTTCAAGATACGGTATGCTAGTCACCCATTTTCCATTATCTAGATTAAATTGTTTTTTCTTATTTTCAATTTCTTCATCTGTTAGCCATTGAAGTGTATTAGACGGGCAAACACTTGCACACATTGGCGGGATACTGTCTTTTGTCCGGTCGATACATAAATCGCATTTGTACATTAAGTTTTGTTCAGTATCAAATTTTGGTATTCCGTATGGACAAGCAATCGTACAGTTTTGGCAGCCGATACATTTTTCAACGAGAGCTGATAATACGGCCCCTGTTTCATGGATTTGGATTGCCTGGGCTGGACAGCTTCTTGCACAGGCTGGATTCACACAATGAAGGCACATAAGAGGCATGGTTTGCCGATTAACCATAGGGTTTACATCGTAAACGTAGTTTCTGTTCCGCTCTTCATGCCCTCCGCATTGTGTACATGCTGCAAGGCATGAACGGCATCCTATACAGTTTTCAAGTTCTAAGTACAGCCTCTTTTCCATTTATTGCACCTTCTTTATTTCTACTTTTTCCAATTGAGCAGCACATGCCTTATATTCCGGCATACGGGAAATCGGATCCAGTGCTGCAATGGTTAATAGATTGATAGATTGCTCGTGACCAAAGTGGTACGGAACAAATACAGTATCTTTACGAATTGCTTCTGTAATTTTCACTTTATAGATTGCCTCACCTCTTCGGGTAAATAGGCGGATTCTTTCTTCATGTTCCATATTGTATATTTTTGCTGTTTCCGGATGTACTTCGACGTATGGCTCCGGACACATATCACGCAGGAACTGGATTCTTCTCGTCTGGTTCCCTGATAAGTAGTGGTAAACGACACGTCCAGTTGTTAAACGAAGCGGATATTTTTCATCTGGCTCTTCAGCAGGGGGGCGGTAAGGAAGCGCACAAATTTTCGCTTTGCCGTCTGCGTGATAGAATTTTTTATCCAGGAACATATGCGGCGTTCCCTTATCATTTTCATCCTTGCAAGGCCAAAATACACCGTCCTGTTTGTCGATTTTATCCCATGTAGCTCCATAATAATCGGCATATCCGCCTTTACTAGCCAGTCTGAATTCATCAGCTATATCTTTTGCTGTTTTCAAATTTGAAAAATATTTTCCTCTTCCGAGACGTTCTGCAAGCTCTACTTGTATTTGCCAATCGGGCTTAGATTCACCGATTGGTTCTTGTGCCTTATTTATCTTAATAATTCTTCCTTCCAGGTTTGTAACTGTCCCTTCATCTTCTGACCACGTTACAGACGGCAGGATCACATCCGCAAACTCTGCTGATTCAGAAAGATAGAAATCCGAACACAACATAAAATCCAGGTTTTTCATCGCGCTTCTGACGAAATTTAAATTCGGCGCGGATACTGCAGGATTAGAACATAGCAGATACAATCCGCGGATCGTTTTTTGTTCCATTAGTTCAAACATTTCATAAGCAGAAACACCCGGCTGAGGCATTTCTTCCGGAGTGATTTTCCATACTTTACAAACTTCTTCTACATGTTTAGGATTTGTAATTTTTCGATATCCTGGCAATAAATCCGCTTTCTGACCATGCTCTCGTCCACCCTGTCCGTTTCCTTGACCTGTGAATGTTGCTACACCAGACTTCGGACGGCCAATCTTACCCGTTACAAGCGCCATGTTTGTATATCCAGATACATTGTCAACACCCTTATGCTGCTGTTCAATTCCACGGGCAAACATGACAACTGCATTCGGTGCTTTTCCATAAATCTCTGCTGCGCGAATGATTTTTTCCGGTGCCACACCTGTAAGCTCACTCGTATATTCCGGTGTAAATTCTTTTACAAGCTCTTTTGTTTCTTCAAATCCGTTTGTATGATTATTAATAAACTCTTTGTCAGCATAACCCTTTTGAATTAATAAATTTAAGATTCCATTAGCAAGGGCAAGATCCGTTCCCGGTTTCAGGTCAAGGTGCACATCTGCTCTTCTCGCAATTGGCGTTTCGCGGGGATCCACCACGATAATGTATCCGCCTCTTTCTTGAACGTTCCAGACTCGGAACATAGAAGTTGGATGACATTCTGCTGTATTACTTCCTGCAATAAATAAGCAATCCGTTTCATGAATATCTGTCCAGGGTAATGTTGAACCTCTATCTACGCCGAAAGAACGAAGGAATCCCCCGGCCGCACTAGACATACAGAAACGGCCATTATAGTCAATGTAGCGCGTTCCAAGAGCCACACGTGCAAATTTCCCTGTTAAATAGCATTTTTCATTTGTCATTGATACGCCGCTGAAAACGGATAATGAATCTTTTCCATATTTATTTTGAAGCTCACTGAACTTTTTCACGATTAAATCATATGCTTCATTCCAACTTGCTTCACGAAAGCCTTCCTTTGTTCCCTTTAATGATGCATCATCACGAATAAGCGGTTTTAAAATACGATCATCATGGTTCGTCTGCTGGTAAGCTGTAACCCCTTTTGGACACATTTTTCCAACCGTTACAGGCCAGTCATAACGTGGTTCAACCCCAATGATTTTATTTGTCGCTCTATTTACCCTTAAATTCATTCCGCACTGCATTCCACAATATGCACAATGCGTTTTGACCAATGTTTCATTCGGGTGTATCACATTCTCTACTTCTTTAAAAAACTTATCCCTTTGCATTCTGGTCTCCCTCCTTAACTTTTAGCTCATGGATAGGGAAACCGGAAAATTGAGCAATCCGGTATTTTCTTCGGCAAGGTAGGCACATTTCAGCGAGATGATGGCCTTCCTTCGTTTGAAATTCGATATCGTTCACGCCGAGAACCTCTACGACATCTTTTGATTGTTCTGTTGAAACAAACTCATCACCACACACTTTGCATCCTTTCATGGATTGTTCCGCATAATGCTCTCTGTAGTTTCTTGCAAATACACTCATTGGGCGGAATGGTATGTGAGCAAGTTTTCCGAACGGAAGATAAATCAATGTAATAATGACTGACCACTGGTGAATCAGGGACATAGCTGGCTGACCTGCACCGTGCAAAGAGATGTTCATAAACGTTAGTGACAAGCCTGTAATGCTAACTAATAACAGCATATATAATGGAAGAAAGTCATACATGAATTTTTGTTCTGCTCTTGCCTGCATATTTTTCAAACGGCGGTATAGAGCCATGCATACTCCGGCGATAACCATCACAGCTGTAATGTTCAGAGCGTTATATGATAAGTTCGCAATGATCCCATTAGCTGGTACTGTTATTACCCGGATCCCCATTGCGATAATGTTGTAGTAGCCATTGTCGTCCATGGTGAAGTACATCCATCCAAATACTAGAGGAAATGTCACGACGCAGGAAAGAATACATCCCCATCCGATTAGAATGTGCTGAGTCCATCGGTAAATTCCCCTATTCCAGATGAAATTGTATGTTGCTAAATGTTCAACTGATGTTTTAGGCGTTGATTTTCTAAATAGAAGTTTGATGCCTTTTTTTATAAAAATCTTTGTTGGCGGCCTTTCTCCCCATGCGATATACCTGTAAAAGAACCCCCCAATAAAAATAATCGTCCCCACCATATAGCCATAAAGGTTTAAATCTACGTGTGTAAACATTCTTGTGCCAAAAAACGATAAGGTTACAAGTCCGCAAACTGCTAGAAACATAGACTTAGCAAAATGTGATGCAAATGCATTATCAATTGATTTTCCTGTTTTTTGATTTGCTGCGACTTTTGCCTGCATTACTATTCCTCCTCATTCAAACAATTACCATACCCTTATTGTAAGAGGTGCCCCGATTTTTCCAAATCGGGGAACTTCCCTATCCTAAGGGGAAAATTCCCCTATCTTTGAAAATAAAAAAACAGCTCTGATGTGCAGAACTGCCTGTACTTTATTTCAAACCTCCTATTTTCCAGTTTTTTATAATTTATATTATATAGGAGGAAATACAGATGGAATTTTTTCTTGATGTTAGGCTGTTTTCGGAGAATAAACAAAAAAAAGAAAGTGCCCTTTTAATAAGAGTACTCTCTTCCTTTTTGCTACTTCTTGATGTGAAATAACTATATAATATGCTGTTTTTTTAGAGCTAATGAAATTGAAACCTTTAATTCATTTAATTGTTGTTCTTTTTGAAGGAAAAGCTGCTCAGCTTCTTTTAAGGATACTCGTGAAAATTGAATAGCTTCCCCTGGTTTGACCTGAGCAATTAATGGTAAATCTGCAGTTATCACTTGAGCTATCTTAGGATACCCTCCCGTTGTTTGGCTATCCGCAAGAAGAATGATAGGGTTTCCATCAGGAGGAACTTGAACAGACCCGTTAATTACTGCTTCAGACAATAGCTCACGTTTTTCTTGTAACTCCAGCAAAGGGCCTGATATTCTATAGCCCATACGATCAGATTGGTTTGAAACTTTAAACAAATTCTCTGTAAAACTAACTTTACTAGAGGCCGTAAAATAATCGTACTGGCTTCCATCTATGAAACGAATAACTGGCATGCGACTTGGCATAAACTCCTTTTCATTGACAAACCACTTTGGAGCGGTAAACGCTTCCTTAAACTTCCGGTTATCTAGAATAGTAGAAGTTTCATTAAAATCCACAACATCATCTACTTTTAATGCTCTTCCATTATAGCCGCCAATTTCCCCTCTTAAATATGTACTTTTACTATTCATAACTGTAGAAATAGCGTATCCTCCCGCTACAGACAAATAAGCCCTACAACCTGATTTACATCCAGCGAATCGAAGAATCGTGCCTTTTTTTACATAAACAGGCTTCCACATTGGAACAGCTTGACTGTCAATAGTAGGTGATAAATTTCCACCTGTTATCGCGATCAAGCAATTTTTTTCTATTTTAAGAGTCGGACCCATTAACGTAATTTCCAGGGCCGCTTCACCTTCTTTATTGCCAACTAACATATTGGCAATTCGTAGGGAATATGCATCCATTGCCCCGCTTACAATCACTCCATGTTGCTGAAATCCTTTTCTTCCAAGATCCTGAATACTAGTTAATAATCCCGGCTTGATTACACGCAGGCTCACTGTAACCCCTCCTTTAGAATAATTTCTTTATACTCTTGATTAGAAATTGGATGGAATTTCACAATGTCTCCTGCTTGTAATAAACTTGGAGGATTTACATTTGGTAAAAATAGTTTGGTTGGCGTTTGTCCAATTAATTGCCACCCTCCAGGTGTTGATATAGGATATACACCCGTTTGCATACCTGCAATTCCAACTGCCCCTGTTGGTATGGTCATTCTTGGAGAAGATCGTCTAGGCGTTGAAATTTTTTCTGATAGTCCACCGAGAAATGGAAAACCTGGTGCAAATCCAATCATATAGGCTAGGTACTCACCGTTTGAATGAATATGGATGACTTCATCAGTAGATAAATTATTATAACGAGCTACATATTCCAAATCCGGGCCATATTCATCCCCATAACATACAGGAATAGAAACTGTTCGATGTGTCAGCTTTTTATCTTCTTTTAACCACTGTAGTTTCCTTTCCAGGATAGAACGAACCACTTCATATGGAGAAATTAATTCATCGTTATTGCTTTGTTTTTGTTTCTTATAGATAACTAGAGGATCATAAAAAACTGTCAAATTTGTAAAAGCCGGCACACATTCTATATATCCAACAAAAGGTTCATCTTCAAGCAAATCCATAAACATTTTAATTTTTTTGTGAATGTCGTATTTAATTTCATTCCCAAATGTAATCACGATTGCAGAATCGCCTAAGGGAGACAGTACGCATGTAGTATTATTCAAAAGCTTTTCCGGCATAGAACTCATCTCTTTCTGTTAGTTATAAAACGCCTAATTTTTCATCACGAATATCCGTTATAAACATATGTCCTGGTGCATGCGTAATCATAATCGCCGGTTTTGTTTCCATTGCGATAGATTGAGGCGTTACTCCACAAGCCCAGAAGACTGGCACTTCTCCTTCACGAATCGTTACTGCATCACCAAAATCAGGCTGCTGTATGTTAGAAACACCAATCGCCCCCGGATCTCCAATATGGATTGGACCACCATGAACAGCAGGAAAACGCGATGTAACTTGAGCCGCTCGCACCACATCTTGCTGAGGAATCGGACGCATGCTTGCTACCATTTTCCCGTGAAATATCCCTGCTTCAATACATGAAATATTCGTTTTATACATCGGTACATTACAGTCCTCTTCAATATGACGAATGGAAATATCATTGTTTAAAAGGGCATGTTCAAATGTAAAGCTGCAACCGATTAAAAATCCAACCATATCATCTTCCCAATAATCTGAAATATCCGTTACTTCTTCCACTAATTCACCATATTTATATATACGATATTTTGGAATATCTGTACGTATATCACCAGACTGAGCAGCAAATTTAGGAATAGGAGAACCAATTTCTGTTACGTCTAGAAGTGGACAAGACTTAGGATTACGCTGACAAAATAATAAAAAATCAAAAGCATGCTCTTTTTTTAAGATGGCTAAGTTTGCTTGTGCATAGCCGTTTGCCATTCCAGCAGTCGGTTTAATCAATTCATTGTTGCGGATCATTGCGCGCAATTCAGCCGGGGTTGCTTGCGAAAGATTAATCATATTATACATCTCCTATAAGTAACTAGCAGTTTTTCACAAACTGCTAGTCGTAATAATTAGATTGAATCTATAGTTATTAAAATAGTGATGGTAGTTGAGAAATTAATGTATATCCACCCATTAACGCCATAACAATTACCACAAATACACCTGATATCGTTAACCATAAAGGATGTTTATAATCACCCACAATATTCTTCTTATATGCCGCAATTAAAAGTGTACCAAGTGCAATTGGTAAAATCAGACCATTAATTGCCCCCACTACAAGTAGTACTTTAACTGGTTGGCCAATTAACAAAAAGCAAATTGTTGAAACGACTATAAAGGCAATAATAATCCAGTTCGCCTTTTTATTTATTTTTTCACTGAATGTTCTGATAAACGAAACAGAAGTATATGCAGCACCAACTACTGATGTGATTGCTGCAGCCCACATAACAACACCAAAGATTTTATAACCAACATTTCCAGCAGCAAGTTGAAAAACGGATGCTGCAGGGTTTTCAGAATCAATTTGCAAGCCTTTAGATACAACACCTAGAACTGCTAAAAATAAAGCAATTCGCATAACTGTTGTTATTAAAATACCCATTACTGAACTCTTTGTGACTTCTGGAAGTGCTCCGACACCTTTCACGCCTGCATCCAATAGACGATGCCCACCAGCAAATGTAATATACCCACCTACAGATCCTCCAACTAAAGTAACAATTGCGATAATATCAATCTTATCGGGTACAAATGTCCTTACTACTGCTTCACCAACTGGAGGGGATGTTGTCCAAGCAACGTACACCATCAAACAGATCATGAACACGCCGGCAATTTGTGTAAAACGGTCCATCGCTTTACCTGCTTCTTTTACAACAAAAATTAATATTGCAATGACGGCACTAATTGCCGCCCCAACAGTTGGGGAAATTCCAGTCATCGCATTTAGACCAAGTCCAGCTCCTGCGATGTTCCCTATATTAAATGCTAGCCCCCCCATAACTATGAGTGCCGCTAGAACATAACCTAGTCCTGGAAGAACCATGTTTGCAATCTCTTGTCCTCGTTTTTCAGATACAGCAATAATGCGCCATACATTTGTTTGTGCAAAAATATCAAGAATAACTGAAATAAGAATAACAAACCCAAAACTTGCTGCAAGACTTTGGGTATATACAGTTGTCTGCATTAAAAAACCTGGTCCTATGGCTGATGTTGCCATAAGAAATGCTGCACCTAGCAATAATGTCCGGTTAGTTTTTGGCTTAGAATGATTTTTTTTCTGGTCAGTTGTTGTATTTTTGATTGGCTCCAATGGAATCTACCCCCTAGATATGATTTTATATAGAAATAGACTTAACTGTAATTTCAGATATTTCTAAGGATTTTTTTACATGACGAGCAAAGGTTAAAGCATGTTCTCCGTCCCCATGAATACAAATTGTATCTGCCTTTAAAGTCACATCAGTTCCTTGCTGTGACAAAACCTTTCCTTCTTTAACCATTCGAATAACTTGTGCAACAGCATCATCATCATTTTCTATCAATGCATACTTTTCCATTCGAGAAGTCAATGAACCATCCTGCTGATAAGTTCGATCCGCGAACACTTCACTAGCAGTTTGTAATCCAATGGTCTGTCCAGCACTTATTAGTTCACTTCCCGACAAGCCAAATAAAATGAGCTCAGGATTAATTTTGTATACAGCTTCAGCAATGGCAAGAGACAACTCTTTATTCTTTGCCGCCATATTGTACAAAGCACCATGTGGTTTAACATGTTGCATACTCCCGCCTTCTGATTGCAAGAAGCCATTTAATGCACCAATTTGATATACAACAATATCATAAGCTTCCTGTGGAGAAATATTAATATTGCGTCGGCCAAAACCTATTAAATCTTGTAATCCAGGGTGGGCACCAATTTTGACATCTTTCTCTAAAGCAAGTTGAACCGTTTTTCTCATCACGGTCGGATCACCAGCATGAAAGCCACAAGCAACATTGACAGATGTTACATAATCCAAAATCTCTTCATCATTCCCAATTCGATATGTGCCAAAACTCTCTCCTAAATCACAATTCAAATCAACTGTATTCATTGAACACTCCTCCTATTTACAGAAATTTCGAAAATTAAAACTTATAAATATGTAGAAAATCTGTATTTCACTTTCATTCAATTTCAAAAATCCCGAAATTCGGAATTAGTGTTTCATATTTCGGAATATTCTTATTCTAGCATGTTTTTTTTATTTCGACAATATAATTTGTTAGCTAACCTAACATATGTTTTTGTATTTTTAATTAACCTTGAATATATTGATATATTCTTCAATTGATACAGAAGATTATTCTATATAGATTAAAGTAAAAAAATAATCTATAAGTGTAATAACAATTAAACAGCAAAAACAAATGCTAAGGCATTTTCCAATAAAAAAAGCCGTTTTTTCCTAAGATAAGGAATCAACGACTTGGATTTTCATTCTATATGTAGGTTCATGTTAAACTTGCGACTTTGTATTTTCATCCCGATAGCAAAATATTTTTTTCAAGTCTTCTCATTTTTAATTAAATCGATTTATAGAAAATACTGAGATATCATTCTCACTCTTACCTGAAATAATTAGGTCACTTAAAATCTCTCCAATAACACTACTGAATTTAAACCCGTGCCCAGAGAAACCTGCTGCAATAGCAATGTGTGGATAATTAGGATGGGTATCCACTATAAAGTTCTCATCAGGGGTCATTGTATAGATGCAGTTTTTCCCATATTTTATTTTTTGACCGGTAGGCATAAATTGTTGTAGGAACTGTACCAAATCTCCCTCATCTTCATCCAATTCACCAAACCCTGCTATAGAATCATCAGGATTAATGTAATTTCCCCCATCATGTCTCCCTAATTTTAAACCACTGTCATTTATACTTGGAAAGCCATAGTATGTACCTACAGATGTATCAAAAGTGAAGGCCGGAAAGTTTTTGTAATTATATAATTCATTTGCTTCAAACCATGCAAATGTTTTTCTGATAGGGGCTAGAGGAACATTTAAGTCTAACATCGCTAAAAGTTTTGGTGACCATGCTCCCGCTGCAACAACTAATGCTTCTGCGTAGAAAGTCTGTTCATCAGTTTTAATCGTGACCCCATTTCTATGAACACATATGTTCCTTACTTGGCTATTCACAATGATGTTAGCACCATGTGACTCGGCAAGTTGTTGATACGCTCGAATACACTCTTCACTTTTTAACACACCCGAAGTCGATTCAAAGCAACCAATATAATCTTCTGGTAGTGAAATACCTGGCCATCTTTTATGGATTTGATTTGAATCTAGGATTTCTAAAGGTAAATTAAATTTATTTGAACTTGCGATTACTTGCTTAATAAATGTGGATTTTTGACTGCCTGCATTCAGTACACCTGTTGGAAGAAATAACTGTTTATCCGTAAGTTTTTCTAAGTCATTCCATAATTTTTGAGATTTAAGTGCCAAAGAAACATACTCTTCCCCTTCACCATAAGCATGTCTTATAATTCTTGTTTCTCCATGATGACTGCCCTTATTATGAGGAGGAACAAAAGAGTCTAATAATAATACCTTTTGTCCATTTTTAGATAGGAAATATCCTGCAGACATTCCCATAGATCCAGCTCCTATTACAATTACATCATAATGCATTTTTTCTTTACTCCTCCTATATTAGGTGATTAAGCATTTTAGATAGTATAGTTGGGAAAAAACTATGCTTTCTGCTATAAGCGTGATGATAATAAATTCCTAACTTGATGAAAGATAAAAAAGGAAGCCGCTTTACTTAGATTGGTTAGAGTAAAACAGCTTCCACTATAGTTTTAGAACTCAATTTCACCAACCGCCATTTCGACTAGTTTGACTATTTCTCCTTCGTGAATTTGCTCATAAACGGTTTCGATATCAGGATAAAAAAATCGATCTTCTTTTACCATTGGGACTTGGTCGCGTATTAAATGGTACACACTTTCCGTAATCGGCGACGGTTTCAAGGGGTGATGAAAATCCATTGCTTGCGTGGCCGTCATAAGCTCAATGGCTAAAATATATTCAAGTTTCTTTGAAATCTGATATGCTTTCTTCGAAGCATAATAGGCAAAACTTATCAGGTCTTCTTGGTTAGCGCATGTTGGGACATTATCTACGGTTGCAGGATGTGAAAGAACTCTAATCTCATTCAATAGTCCCGCAGCTGTATATTGTGGAATCATGTAGCCGCTATTTAACCCTGGATTAACTACTAAGAAATTAGGAAGTTCACTAAGGTGATGGTTTACTAGACGATCAATTCTTCGTTCGGTAATTTTCGCTAAATTCGCTAAGGCAATGCACATCGTATCCGCGTAGATTCCTACGTAGGAACCATCAAAATTTCCACCCATGAGTGCAATTCCATCTTCCTCTTCCGGAAATATAATTGGATTGTCACTTGCAGAGTTCATCTCATTCTCAATAGTAACCGCAGCGTCCTTCAATACTCTCTTTATGGCACCATGAACTTGTGGAATACATCGTATGCTAAGCGCATCTTGTAATCTATGTTCCTTGTATGTATCAATGATTTGGCTGCCCTCAAGTATTCTTGTTACATTTCTGGCTGTCTTAGCCTGTTCCTCATGTTTCTTTACGGTGTGGGAACGAGGATCAAATGCTTTAATTGTACCTTTTAGCACTTCTAAGGACATAGCCCCTGTAATGTCGGCAGTTTTCGCTGCTTGCATGCTATTGTATAAGGCCAAGATAGCCATCGCAGTGACAGAAGTAGTTCCACTTGTAAGTGCCAATCCTTCTTTAGCACCCAACGTAACAGGTGCTAATCCAGCTTTCTCTAACGCTTCTATTCCAGGGATGAGCTCATCTTTATACCATGCCTTCCCCTCTCCAATCACTACTAAGGCCATGTGAGCTTCAGGAGAAAGATATCCCACTGACCCATCACCTGGAACAAACGGAATAATATCGTGATTTAAAAGTGAAGCAATTAGATTTAATACTTTTAATCTGACTCCTGAAAAACCTTGACCTAAATTCACAAGAATCATCAATTGAATGGCTCTCACTACTTCTCTTTCTAGAGGCGGTCCAACAGAAACTGCATGAGAACGAATAATATTTCGTTGAAGAGTTTCTGCATCTTCAGAAGAAATTATCTCTGTCATATTACTGCCAAATCCTGTTGTTACACCATAAATCAATCGATTTTCATCTAAAAACTTGTCTATTAGGCTACGGGATTTATCCACCCTATCACAATATGTTTGAGTAAAGGAAACGATCGCCCCATATCTAGCAACCGCAATCACTTCTTGGATTGAGATAGCACCATCCCCAAGTACAACCTCTTTAATATCTTTAGGGCGTATACAATTTATTGTTGTCATGATTCAAAACTCCTCTCCTTTCGAAAATATATTCAAGATTAAACAAGGAGACGATAGTAACGCTTTTTCTCAATTATTTACTAGAAAATAATCTTATGTTATTTTCTTATTTTCTGTAAAGAGAATATTAGTTCCCTTCGGAGAGTTACCCGCTTCAAGCAAAGGGTCACTTGCTTCATGTAAGGAAAGATTCTTCGTTTCAGGTGCCCAGGCAATCGATACAATCAAACCGATTAGCAGAACTACAGCCATACCAATCATTGAAGTACCCAATCCAAATGAATTTAGACTAATAGGCAGCAGAAATGTTCCAATTGCAGAACCAATCCGACTAATAGCTGTTACCATACCTATTCCAGATCCACGAATCTCAGTTGGAAAAAGCTCTGCTGGGTATACTAATGTAAGGTTTGATGCTGCTGACATGAAAAAAGTAAAGATCAAGAAGGCTATCAACATTAAGAACTGAGAACCATTGTGTAAGAAGCTGAGTGAAAACAATGAAACAGTAAGGATTGTAAAAGCCCCGATGGTAAATCCTCTACGTGAAAATTTCGCAAGCAACCAAAGACCAACAATTGCCCCAACAAGCAAGAATAGATTTAACATTGTATCGGCAAAAAAGTTTTGTTCAAAACCCATTGTACTTAGTATGGACGGTAGAAAGGTGTAGATTGCAAAGTACGGAATAACAAGAGTTAATTTGAATATTCCACCAAAAGCCAAACGCTTACGAAGCTTTTTACTGAAAAGCCCACGAAATCCTAGAGTCTTTTGATTTTCAGCACTAGTAGTCGTTTCTCCCATTTCAACGTTCGATCCAAGGTGTTTCTTTACAATCTGGCGAGCTTCTTCGACACGCCCCATGCTGACAAGCCATCTTGGTGATTCAGGCGTTCCTATCCGTAAGATTAAAACCACAATAGCGGGAATAGCAGCACTAACAAGCATCCAACGCCATGAGTCTGAACCAACCTGTCCCAAGTAATGACCCACAAAGTTTGATGCTACATATCCAAGCGTCCATACTACGTTTATAGACGCGAGGAGCGAGGAGCGATACTTTTTTTGTGAAAACTCGGCGAGTAAAGTCGTACCGACAGCGTAATCTCCTCCAAGTCCAAAACCAATTAGTAACCGTAAAATCAAAAGCTCTTCTGGACTACTAACAAAAAATTGTAAAATAGTAGCAATCGTGATAAGTAAAAAGTTTACGAGAAAGATTTTCTGTCTGCCTATACGATCAGAAAGCCTTCCAAGTACCAAAGCTCCCGCAAAAAGACCGACTAATGCAGAACTTCCGATCAATCCCGTCCACATTGCATTTAGCTCCAATTGAGGACCAAGTACTGTCAGAGCCATCGCGATGATTCCAAGTGAATAACCATCACAGAAGCTTGATCCAAAAGTAAGGCCAGCAATACGAAAATGAAACTTTTTAAATGGTGCATCGTCAATCGTGAATTTTTGTTCGCTCAAAGAATCCCCTCCATTTTTAGATTTTTCAGATATATCAACTTAAAAAAATACTTTACAATGAAATATCAGTTAGGACATATTCCAACAAAATCACTAAATTTTCCGGCCTCCGCAACAACTAATTCAAAATGAATAATCTATATACAAAATGCCAACTCCAGCATGCTGTACTATACATTCATTATTTCACCATTTGTTATCGCTTTGATATATTTTTACCTCCTAGCTATGAACCTAATTTTATTATGAAAATCTCACAAAAATATTATAAATTAATGATTATCTTATTATTTATATTATAATATTATATTTCTATTGTATTTTTATTAAAAAACACAAAACATTTATAAATATAAACACTTATAACGAAAATTTCGCTAGTATTATCTCTTTTGTGCCAAACTAATGTAACTCAAGTATTATAGATTTCATCATTTTGCAAATACTTTCAACTATCCTCAATTTTCTATAAAAGAGTCTTCTACCAAATCACCTATGGAACCGAAACTATCATGATTAAGCTAAACAATAATCATTGAAATAAATGACTTCACTAAGGATTTTACACCCTTGTATTCTCTCGAATTTTGCCCGTGCTTCCTTTTCAGTGTCATACTCAAACATTTTTATACTGTTCTTCGCATGCACAGTGATTATCCACATAAAAATTCCCTCCCCTTAGAAGATTTTATTTTAAACCCCTTATTTTCCTATTTAAATAGAGATTTTCACATTTTATACCCAGCCACGGAAAGACGAAGCTTCAGCCGACTTTTTAATTCCAACCATATAGGCGGCTAAACGCATATCCACTTTATAAACCTGTGCGTTTTGATATATATTTTCAAAAGAATCAATCATTACTTTACGCAGTTTTTCAACAACCTCTTCCTCTGACCAATAATACCCTTGATTATTTTGAACCCATTCGAAGTAAGAAACAGTTACCCCACCGGCACTTGCCAATATATCCGGAACAAGGAGGACTCCTCTTTCATCCAATATTTTGGTTGCTTCGAGGGTTGTTGGCCCATTTGCTGCCTCCACCACAATCGATGCCTTAATACGATGGGCATTTTGTGCTGTAATCTGGTTTGAAATAGCTGCCGGTACAAGAATGTCACATTCTTTTTCAAGTAATTCTTGATTCGTAATAACATTGGTAAATAAGTTCGTTACTGTTCCAAAACTATCACGTCGATCAATCAAATAATCAATATCAAGTCCTTTTGGATCATAAAGAGCACCATTTGCATCAGAAATGCCGATCACCATAGCTCCTGCATTATGCATAAATTTTGCCAGAAAGCTCCCTGCATTCCCAAAGCCTTGAATAATGATGCGTGCACCATGTAAGTCAATGCCTTTTTTCTTTCCCGCTTCTTCAATGCAAATAGTTACGCCACGTGCAGTAGCCGTTTCACGACCTTGTGACCCTCCTAATACAATCGGTTTTCCTGTTATAAATCCAGGAGAATCGAATTCTCGAAGGCGGCTGTACTCATCCATCATCCACGCCATTATTTGAGAATTCGTATACATATCAGGTGCTGGTATATCTTTTGTAGGGCCAACAATTTGGCTAATAGCACGAACATATCCACGACTTAATCTCTCAAGTTCTCCAAACGACATTACCCTTGGGTCGCAAATAATACCACCTTTTCCCCCGCCGTAAGGAAGATCAGTAATGCCGCACTTTAAACTCATCCAAATGGATAATGCTTTTACCTCATTTTCATTTACTTCTGGATGGAAGCGAACGCCTCCTTTCGTAGGTCCTACAGCATCATTATGTTGAGAACGGTAGCCGGTGAAAACTTTAACAGAACCATCGTCCATTTTGACAGGTATACGAACTGTCAGCATTCGAAGAGGCTCTTTTAATAATTCAAATAATTCGTTTGAGTAACCTAGTTTATTCAGCGCCTCTTTGATGACCGTTTGTGTTGAAAGAAATAAATCGAGTGATTCATTTTCCTTTTTCTGTTCCTCGGATAAGCTCTCCGAAGTCTTTATAATTGACATGATATCCACCCCATTATTAGTAATTAAATTTATCCCTCGTTGTCTTTTCTATTGCAGTGGAGGATTAAACCTATTTAGAAAAACAATTTTGAGACGCATCATACAAATAGAACATTTGCTTTATGTCTCGTACTAATCCATGAAGCGGAAATCAAGAGAAAGGATGTGTATAGGATTGTCAAAAAAGAAACCATCCAATGCAACATCCACTTATCTTGGATTAAGAAGCTAATCCAACCTCTCTTATATCAATATTTATTGTTTCTCTTTTAGCATCATCTTACAAAAAAGGAGCAATCGCCGTAACCATTGCTCCTTTTAAGCTGTAAGTTCTTATTTATTGGTCTTAATCTCTTCTTTCTAATTTACTTTCTTTGTTGAAACCCTATTTCCTAGAAAGACTATGTTTTTAACTGACCATATCATTGGTTGATTTAGACGAGTTACTTTGTTTACCTGGTTTCACAAAAACCATGGCTATCATTCCTATTGTTACTGCAATGGATGCTGCAATAAACATTGCATTATATCCATGTTTTGCTACAAGACTTCCTGTTAGGGTCGGTGCAATAATAGTAGCTAGATTCGCAATAAAATGAGTTACTCCCCCAAAAGTTCCTGCTTTATTTGGCTCTGTATCAAGAACAACAATCCAATAGATAGAATTTGGTAAATAATTAAAGGCATTGCCTATACACATTAATGCAAGTACTGCCGCTGCACTCTCAACAGTTGGGATCAACATAAAACAAACAGCTGTACAAAATAAGGAAACTACTGTGAACCAAGATCTAGCAATACGTAAATTCCCTGTTTTTCTACGTAATATATCCGAGATTTTACCACCTAATAATCCAGTGATAATAGCTCCTACCCAGGGAATCATACCAATATATGAAAGAGATGAAAGTGAATAATTAAATTCATCTTGCAGATATTTGGGAGTCCATGTAAGTAATAAAATATTTACATATAAAAAGGCAAAATATCCAATGGCATTCATTACTAACGTAGGGTTTTTAAAAAAATGGTACCACGGTACATTTATTTGTTCGTCTAATTTCGTTTCGCCTTTAATTAATATATCTGCTCTTCGAATTTCTTCTAGTTCGGTTTTCGAGACTCTTGGATGATCTTCAGGTAGGTTTGTAAATACTTTGTTCCAAATTACTACCCAAATAAAACCTAATAAACCGAGAATAACAAATGTTACTTTCCAGTTAGTGAATGTTAGAAGACCTACTACGATGGGTGCAGTAATTAATGCTCCAATTGGCGTCCCAACTAATCCAAGTGCTACAGCAAACCCTTTTTCTTTAGGAGATACCCAGTTTGCCATAGTTCGGTTCATTGTTGATAAGGTAGGTCCTTCAGCGAACCCAAATAAAACACGAAACACCGCAAATCCTGCCAATGCAGAACCTCCAAATAATGCTGCACCTATATGACCTGCGAATATTGTCCCAATTTCAAAAAAAGACCATGTAGTTCCAGCAATGATCCACATAAATTTAGGACCTTTCTTATCTGCTAAAGCACCACCAAATAGCGCTCCGAATATATAACCATATCCAAAATATCCTAAGATTGCTCCCCAACTTACTGGATCTAAATTGAACTCCTTGATGATTTCAGCTTGGGCATATGAAAGTGCACCTCTATCAATATAATTTATGATTGTAATAAGAATAATCATAATAATAATAAAATAACGATATTTATTTCTCAACATGTAGTTCCCCCTTGATGTGTGATAGAGAGCAGCAATACTTACTGATTTTAAACATAGAAACAGTAATCATAAGACCCTTTATCTAGTCTGTATTATGCAACCTGTAATAAATTGCAGCCATGCATACCCTGACTTTGACTGTTTCGGCACCCTTATAGGCTTTGCTCGGATCAAGACAGACGAAATCAATTTGCATGACAATCGGGTGCTGGCCAATATCTAGTAAAATATCAATCAACTCATTAGCTGGCATTCCACCATGGGTAGAAGCATGTACACCCAGCGCAGCTAAAATATCAAGTATATCTCCTGCATTGACAATTCGGAATTCTGTTAGATCCACTTTTTCATCCAAGTTGTAGGCAACAAAGCCTTTTCATATCCGCCGAAATTCCAGCGGATATAAAGAGGCTCCTGATACACTGATTGAGGACCGTGAAATGGGTGCTCCATAAAGGATAAGGTAAGGCGTATCTTCTTCTGGTACATTCCAAGATCATCAGGCTTTTGAAGCCATTCTTTCTCTATATTATTTCACCACTTGTACGCCTTTTTTCCATACGGACTTAACGTGGTTAACTCCAAATAAATATTGCAATTCCTGATAGTTTTCTACATTCCATAAAACAACATCTGCTTGTTTTCCGACTTCCAGCGATCCTACCTTTTCCTGCCTATTGATCGCACAGGCAGCATTGTATGTCGCCGCCGTTAATGCTTCTGCTGGGGTGAGCCGCATCGAGATGCATGCTAGATTCATAACCAGGGGCATAGAAGTCGTCGGTGAGGACCCTGGATTGCAATCCGTCGAAATGGCCACCGCTACACCTTCATCTATCATCCGTCTTCCTGCAGCCGCCTCTTCACGTAAATACAGAGCTGTTGCTGGAAGGAGGCAGGCAATCGTTCCTGATTTGGCCATATCTTGAATGCCCTCTTCTGAAGCTTTCAATAAATGCTCGGCTGAAATAGCTCCTATTTTCGCAGCTAATTCTGCGCCACCATAAGACTCAATTTCATCAGCATGAATTTTAGGAATCAAACCGTAATTTTTTCCCGCCTCTAGAATCCGCTCCGATTGTTCAGGTGTAAAGACGCCTTTTTCACAAAATACATCATTAAACTCTGCCAGCTTTTCTTTTGCTACAATGGGAAGCATTTCATTAATCAAATGATCGACAAAGTCATCTTCACGACCTTTAAACTCCTTCGGCACCGCATGTGCTCCCATAAAAGTTGGAACAAGATCAATAGGGTGCTTTTCCTGAAGCTTTTTCATCACACGCAACTGTTTCAACTCGGTTTCCAGATTCATACCATAACCGCTTTTCCCTTCCACCGTTGTCACACCATGAGCGAGAAACGAATCAAGTCGACGTATGGTTTGTTCCATCAATTCTTCTTCACTTGCTTCCCTTGTCATACGGGTGGTTGCATGGATACCGCCACCCGCATTCATAATGTCCATATATGTTGCACCTTCAAGACGCATTTCAAATTCACTTGCTCGACTCCCGCCATATACAACATGCGTATGGGGATCCACTAGACCCGGTGTTACAAGGTGGCCAGACGCATCGAAAACTTCAGCTTCATGCAATCTATCTGCATAAAGCTCCTCTATTTCTTTAGTCGTACCGACAGCTTGGATCAAGCCATTTTCCATCCACAAGCTGCCATCTTCGATCAATCCAAGGTCAGACATAGCCTCTTTTGAACGAGGACCTTTTTTTTCTGATGCAAGAGTAGCGAGATGTGTGGCATTTTTTATCCAAATTGGTTTTGTCATGACTTATCTTTTCCTTTATCAAGCATTGGGATATTAATGCCCTTTTCACGAGCAGTTTTCTCTGCCAATTCATACCCTGCATCCACATGTCGCACTACACCCATACCCGGGTCTGTTGTCAATACACGTTCAATGCGAGCCCCTGCTTCTTTTGTACCGTCAGCCACAATAACCACACCTGCATGAAGAGAGTAACCCATTCCTACTCCACCGCCGTGATGTACGGATACCCAGGTAGCTCCACCGACTGCGTTCACCATGGCATTTAAAATTGGCCAGTCAGCTACCACATCTGATCCGTCTTTCATAGCTTCAGTTTCACGATTTGGCGAAGCAACAGAGCCTGAATCCAGATGATCACGCCCAATTACTATTGGTGCCTTTAATTCTCCGCTCGCGACCATATCATTTAGAATTTTCCCGAAACGGGCACGCTCGCCATACCCAAGCCAGCAAATCCTAGAAGGGAGGCCTTGGAATTGAATTTTTTCCTGAGCCATTTTAATCCAATTGCATAAATGTTCATTATCTGCAAATTCACGTAAAATCGCCTGATCTGTTTTATATATGTCTTCAGGATCTCCAGACAGTGCTACCCAACGGAAAGGACCTTTTCCTTCACAGAATTGTGGGCGGATATAAGCTGGAACAAATCCAGGGAAGTCAAATGCATTTTCCACCCCTTCATCTTTCGCCACTTGTCTAATGTTATTACCATAGTCAAACGTCACTGCACCTTTTTCCATCATTTCAAGCATTGCTCTTACATGTTTGGCCATAGAAGCTTTAGAGCGTTTTACATACTCTTCTGGATTCGATTTGCGCAATTCAGCTGCTGCTTCAAATGACATACTTGAAGGTGTATAACCGTTTAGTGGGTCGTGTGCAGATGTTTGATCGGTTAACACGTCCGGGATAAAGTTACTAGCAATCATTTCAGGAAGAATGTCAGAAGCATTCCCAATCAGACCAATGGATAAAGCTTTTCCTGCTTGTTTTGCTTCTATAGCTAAACGGATAGCCTCTTCTAATGAATCCGTTTTCACATCCGTGTAACGAGTTTCAATTCTCCGGTCAATTCTTGTTTCATCTACATCAATTCCGATACAGACACCGCCGTTCATTGTTACGGCTAGCGGCTGTGCCCCACCCATACCGCCAAGACCCGCAGTTACTGTGATAGTGCCTCTTAAAGTATTATTGAAATGCTGCTTCGCTAGCTCCGCGAATGTTTCGTAAGTTCCTTGTACAATTCCTTGAGAACCGATATATATCCAGCTGCCAGCTGTCATTTGTCCATACATCATCAACCCTTTTTTATCGAGTTCATGGAATGTTTCCCAATTTGCATAAGCCGGGACAATGTTCGAATTTGCAATAAGTACACGTGGTGCATCGGTATGAGTTTTAAAAATAGCCACCGGTTTTCCAGATTGAACAAGTAAAGTTTCATTGTCTTCCAGTTCTTTCAGTGATTTGACAATTGCATCAAAGCACTCCCAGTTACGAGCAGCTTTTCCAATTCCACCGTATACCACAAGATCTTCTGGGCGTTCAGCTACTTCTGGATCTAAATTATTCATCAACATTCGAAGAACGGCCTCTTGTTGCCACCCTTTTGTATTCAAATCTGTACCTTCATATCGTATAACCTTGTTTTTTGTATTAGCATTCATTTTTTACAGCCTCCTTGATGTGTTATATTTTCATTTTAAACTAAAAATTCAAATAATTTATTATAATTTGATGATATTTTTATGAATTGTTTTCATATTTTTTTATTTGTTTTATATTTTTATAAATAATTTCATTTTTTCATTTGTAGTCCAATAAAAAAACGATTCAGTATTAGCTGAATCGCCTTTTTTCATAATCCAGACCGATAAGCAGATGGTGTACACGCTTCAAGCAGTTTGAATTTTGCATTAAAATATGTTTGATGTGAATAACCCGTTAATTGTGCAATTTCTTCCAATGATAAATCCGATTCCTTTAATAGACGTTTAGCCTCTCTAATTCGAACTTGATGCAGGGTATTGCGAAAAGACTGACCGGATTCGGCTGCAAAACGACGGCTTAGAGTGCTTTTATTAATACGAAGCGCATCAGCGCATGTTGATAAACTCCATTGGGCATCCCAATAGTTAGACTCAATTAACTCCCTTGCTTTTTCCACAAGTGTGCGCGCCCCATTTTGTAATTGCTCATGGTCCTGAAGAAGCAAACGGGTGGTAAACATAAGCAGCTCTTTAACAATTTGATAAATAACTGGTTTATGTACTATTTGCTGAAAAACTTCATGATAGATTGCTTCTAAAGAAGAGTTTTGGAGGTTGTATGATTTCATATGCCTCCTGATTTGTGCAAGAACACTTGTAAGGCGAATGCGAACTATTTCAGGGTCAGGGTATGGTTGCTGAAAAGTCAGAAATTCATGCTCGACCCAATTCCTAATCGCTTTCGTATCTCGTCTTTCAAGCATTTCAATCCATTGCCGTTGTTCCAGAGGAGTGAGAAATGGATCCATCTCTTGAGAGGACATTTGTTGACTTTCTGCTAAAATAATATCATAACCTTCGAAGAAAATTCGCCTCGTCAATTCACGAGTTTGCTGGTATGTAATTTTTAACGAATCATCTGAAGTTGCTACTTTGATTATTATGGCAAGAGGCTCATCCATACGTTCTTTCCAGTGAGCAAGAAACGCTTGATACTCTTCCTTATATACATCGACTTCCTTAGTTTCCTGGACGCATAAAATAAAATCCGATAACGCAAATATTTGATTATTGCCGGTAAAAGAATAACGTTGTAATTCATCATAAACTAAAGGAAGCGTGTTATGTTGAGGTGTCAAAAATGCGACCATCGTTAACCTACTGTTATGTCTCCGCTCTGTCAAAAAGAAATCAGGGTAACCGATGGCCAACGTATTCTCTACTTCCATTGTGTTATTTGAGAGATAACCTTGACCGTTTCTCAATTGATAACGTAATTGTTGAATATGTTTTACTAAGTCTACAGAAGAAAAAGGACGGAATAAAACATCTTCCGCACGAAAACGAAGCGCTCGATATGCAGTTTGAAAGATTCGCTCAGATGAAACCCCTAACCATCGAATACCTCGTTGCTTTAACTTAACACCCAACATCTCACTTTCACTCGTCCATAAATCCATATCCAAAATGACGAATTCTGGTTGTTGATTTTGCATACCCACTTCAAATTCCTCAATTGTTTTCCACAGAATTAATCGAACTCCAGTAAGATGAGACTCCACTATCCACCGGATTCCTTGAGCTTCTATCTCATCTTTTGCCACCAAATGGATTACCACATTATTCCCTCATCTCTTCTTGCATTTACTTTCATCAAGGAAACGTACCTATACATTAAAGTCGCCTTTAAAAGAAAATGAATAATACAATTATTTTCTAAGAAGCTTTCACCTTTCCTTCAATTCTATTCCACACAGAATGTTAAGAACAAGTCTTGTTGAGCAGCTTCATCCATTCGGATTTATTAAAAGTTTTTACAGAAGGAACTAACATTAAGAGCAACCACTGAAGATAACTGCTATCTTACAAAGACTTACCATTAATCTAAATACGAGTCATTGTTCGTTCATGAGTTTCTTATTCTTAGTATATTAACTGTCTTTCCAAGTTTTCAATTCACGCTTTCTAAAAAATGGGTGGGGCAGTAAAAGAGCTTGTTCTTTCTTTACGATACAACTATATTAAAAAATAAAAAGAAACACCAGAGAAAAATCTTACACTTTTCAATGGTGTTTCTTTTTATATCCCTTTTAAGGCACACAATTTAATTTTCATTTAAATCAGTTATAATTGATTAATATTGACTTCAACTTCTTTTACGATGTTTTCATCTGAAGCACTTGTCAATTTTAATGATAATAGGGTGATGACTCCTATTACAAGTAATCCAGATAAGATAAACATACCTTGAGTAAAAGCAACAGTTCCGAGAATCATCGGTCCTACAAAACCGCCTAAAGCCGCAAATGAATTGACTAGGGCTATTCCAACTGGTGCAGTGGATTCAGTGAAGAAAAAGGTCATATATGCAAAGAAACATCCACTGAAACCGTATAACCCGAAAGATGTAATCGTTAACATAAGCACCATCTTAAAGACACTATCAGAAAAGCCGCACCCAATAAAACCGATAACTGCTATCATGAGACAAACGAGCAAGTGTGATTTATGTGCATTGGTCCGATCTGAATTCCAGCCTACAAACATAACGGCAGGTATCCCGACTAACGATGGAATCATCGCTAACCATCCAATTTCTAAATTGGTTGTTGCATTTTCCGATAAAGATTTTATGATGGTTGGCATCCAGAATGACAATCCATAGATAGATGTGTACCCTGCGAAATAGAAAAGTGCCAACTTCCATATTTTCGAATCTTTCAGCATATCAAGCTTTGTGACTTTATTTATTTTCGAGCTTAGTTTTCTTTCCGCACTCAATTCCCCTTCTAACCAATCACTTTCTTCCTTAGATAACCATTTAGCGTTAGTCGGTCTATTAGTTAAATAGAAAACAACAACAATTCCAATAATAATGGCCGGAATGCCCTCAAGGATGAACATCCATCTCCAGCCTGCCATACCAAACCAGGAAATATTGTCAAGAATCCACGTCGACACAGGCGCACCAATCAATCCGCCTATCGGTAAGGCTAAAAGCAAAACCGCTGTTGCCCGTCCTCTTTCGCGGGCCCTGAACCAATAAGTTAAATACAAAATTATACCAGGAAAAAAACCCGCTTCGGCGACACCTAATAAAAAACGGAGAATGTATAAATGCATCGTTGTTTGTGCAAAACCTGTTAATATTACCACGAGTCCCCACGAAATCATTATACGGGCAATCCACATCCGAGCTCCCACTTTATGCATGATCATGTTGCTTGGAACTTCAAAAAAGAAATAGCCTATGAAGAAAATACCAGAAAGCAATCCAAAAACTTCAGCGGATAAGGCTAATTCAGCATTCATTTGTAAAGCAGCATAGCCTAAATTGACCCTGTCCAAGTAAGCAATGATATAAAGGATCAAGATAAATGGAAGAATCCGTTTCATCGTTTTACTGATCGTTCTTTTCTCTATTTCACCACTGGAATGATTCATGATTATTTCCTCCCTTTTCATGCTACTATTTCCCAAAAAATAATCCGTTTACTGCACATCTCTTTTCGTGCTTCCCGACTCTCTGGTTCATTCCTAGGACTATCAATTTATCCTGATACCACCTCCCTCCATTTACATATACTGAATCCAACAATATTATAAATACAATCCATATACTCAGGGCTAAAGAGGAATAAGCCTTTCTAGATGATAGTAACTGATTGTATAGGAATCTTCAGAAAAATCTAACGAACCTTTTCACCAAATTCTTCTACTTTGAAAAACCTCCTATTTAAACTGAATGAACCTCCCCCATACTTATCTTGAATTTTGTAAACGCCTTCTAAATGTGCAAAATGCAATTAAGAAAGCGTTGTGATTATTCATGATCTACGTTAGATTAAATAGACCAACAATCCTTTAACTAGACTGTAGTCTGATATTAAACTATATAGGAATATTCTGTCAATTTACATTTGGAGGTTTTTTATGATTGAACCCAGAAAGAAACAGCTTAGGGGAGAAAAGACTCGTGAAAAAATTTTAAAAATATCTTTAAAGCTATTTAGCGAAAAAGGTTATGATAAAGTTACCGTTGACGAAATCGTGAAAAAAAGCGGCACATCAAAAGGGTCATTTTATCAACACTTTTCAGCGAAATCGGACATCTTTTTAGTGAGATTCACAGAAGTCGATGATTACTATCGCGAAGTCTTCCGTTCGTTCCCAGTCGATATGGACCCTACCGAGAAATTGTTTATTTTCATACGCAAATTGATGCGTTTTCTGGAAGAAGAAATGGGCAAAGATTTAATGAAAGTGATTTACAGTTCCGCTTTAGATTCAAAAGAACATACTTACTTTTTAAATTCAAATCGCTCACTCGTCCAAATTATTCGTTCATTAATTGAAGAGGCGAAAGAACAAAACGACATTGGCACTGACCAATCAGTTAACGAAATTTCACAACTTATCACCCAAAGCCTGATGGGAATCATCTATCATTGGGGATTAAACAACTCAGAACAAAGCTTGGAATCACTATCCATACCGCTAACCGAAACAATCATTAATGGGCTGAAAAGAACAAATACATAAATCAAAAGATTCATTTTCAAAAAATCTGACATTTAATTCAATATTAACCCCAATCTCATTGAATGGTCAGGGTAACTCCATTAATCTATAAAGTTCATACATTTTCATTATTTCACTTGAGTGTCAGACATTTTAAACGAGGAGTCGAAAGCCAGATATTATGAAACGATTTTTCTTTATCATCCTATATGCAATCTTATTTGGATTATCACTGCAGGCTTTTAATTTCAAGCTTGACCACCCTATTGCAGAAGATATCAGCCGGCTGATGCCCGTTAAAATGAAAGCGATAAAGGCAGAAGATAGTGAAGAAGCAATCAAAAAGGTCATTTTAGAAGCCGGAAAAAACGATGATCATATTTCCATTGCCGGAATGCAACATAGCCAAGGAGGACAGACATTATATCCAAATGGTATTCTGCTAGATATGAAACAATATGATAAAATACTTGATTTGGATGTAAAAGAAAAACGCATCACGGTCCAAAGCGGAGCAACCTGGGCTGTTCTCCAGGAATATATCAACCCATATGGACTTGCACTGAAGGTCAGTCAATCTCAAAATATTTTTACCATAGGCGGTTCTTTGAGCGTTAATGTCCACGGCCGCGATATTCGGCATCATGCCTTGATAGAAACTGTGGAGTCTTTTAGATTGCTAAACGCAAAAGGACAAATCCTAACAGTGAGCCGCAAAGAAAATTCGGAGCTCTTCTATTCGGTTATTGGCGGGTATGGTTTGTTTGGTGTAATACTCGACGTGACACTCCAACTTACCGATGACGAACTTTATAAAATTAAAACTAAATCACTCCATTATAATGAATATACGTCGTACTTTAAAAGAGATGTTCTTCAAAACGATGATGTTAAAATGCATCTGGCAAGAATATCGGTTGCTCCTGACTCCTATTTGGATGAAATGTATGTAACGGATTATTATAGGGCAACTGACCAAACACAGCTATCTAACTACAATACTCTCAAACGGGAAACGATCATCGCCGTGCCTAAATTCTTTCTTGGCCTCTCCCGTTATAATGACTGGGGTAAAAAAAGGTTTTGGGAAACTCAAGAAACCTACACGGCCAATATTGATGGTAACTTGATTTCCAGAAATAATGTGATGCGGTCTGACTCTGCTTTTATGGATTACAGCCACCCCTCCAAAACTGAAGTTCTTCAAGAATATTTCGTTCCGATTGATCAATTTGCTGATTATATCGATGATTTAAGAAAAACCTTATCTGATGAAAAAGAGTTTAATTTATTAAATATTACCATTCGTTATGTGGAACATAATGATGAATCACTCATGTCCTATGCCAAGGATGATATGTTCGCTCTTGTAATGCTCATCAATCAAGGTACAGATAACGAAAGTAAGGAAAATACGGGAAGGGTCATCCGTAACATGATTAATGTGACGCTTGACCATAACGGCAGCTACTATTTGCCCTATTATGGGTATCCAACAAAAACACAATTATTTGAAGCGTATCCGCGTACCGATGAATTCTTTCGATTAAAGAAGAAATATGATCCTGATAATCGCTTCATGAATCTTTTCTATAAGGAGTATCATCCATGAATTATAAACGTTTTGTTTTTTACCAAGGCACTGTTGGAATGGCTGCCAGCATGATTTTCCCTTTTTATATTTTACTAATTAAAAATGTAGGCACCAGTTATTCGCAATTCGGATGGGCATATGGAATATTCTCACTGACTGCAGCACTTAGCTATCCTTTAATCGGAAAATTCACTGACAAAGCCGGTGACAAAGCATTTCTCCTTTTCTATTCATGGGGAATGGCACTAATCCTTCTTGCCTTTCCTCTCGCATATGAAATTTGGCATGTCTATCTCCTGCAGATCATAATGGGGCTCCTTGGAGCTGTACAAAAAAACACTGAAAAAACGGTACTTGCAAGATATGTTACGAAGACAACAGCGGGTGAGGAAATTGGAAACTACCATGTCTGGACATCCATAGGTGCTGCAGCTGCGGTGATTGCAACCGGATATTTAGTCGACTTTTTAACGATTGGCAGCATCTTTTACCTTGCATCCTTAATGTTTGCCTGGAGTGGATTTATTATAATGAAGATGGAGAAAAACACTTCACTATATAATGTAGAATAAATAAAAAATATAAGGATTTATTACTGGTTAGCGCTAATAAATCAGTTACCCCTTTTAGTAGAAGAAGCATCTGCATTAACCTCAGCAGATGCTTCTTCTACTATATAAATCATTTGCGGATCAAAAAACAAAAAATGATCTTACAAAGATATATTAAACCTCGCTCCCCTTTTCTCAATTTGGTTTCGTTAAATATACGAATTCTAAAATTACTTTGTTTATAAGTATAAAGATAACGGACCAGAGCTCAAATAATATAAAAAGCTACTTTCTTATCAACATGGTTATTATTTTTTCGTCTGATAAAACTAATGACATCATAATAACACCCATTCCAATCAACTGTTGAATAGACAACGCTTCATGTAAAAAGAAAAAGCCTAAAATCATTCCTATGACTGGCACAATATAATTACTAAATGACGTAAATAACGCGCCTTCTTGCCGAATCAGCCTATTAAATAATGCATAAACAACACCAGCGTGGAAAATGCCTAAAATGACTAAGTAAATAGATTGAGATCTTTCTAAATCCAATTCGAAAGATTGCTCAAACACAAGGGACATTGGGATGAGCATTGCACTGGCAATCAGTAATACATTTCTCATATGAATAACGGAAGATCCCTCGTTTAATTTCTCCAGGATAATCAATGATAATCCAAAACTCATAGCTGCTAATATCAATAGGATATTACCCTGAATGCTGTTGAAAAGATCTTGAAAACCGTGTGTTGGCCAGGAAAGAACGACAATACCGGCAAATCCGAATAGGATACTTGTAATCTCCGGCATTGTGCTTTTTCTTTTGAAAAATGCTATTAAAAAGAGGATAGTAAAAACAGGAACCATTCCAATCAACATCGCTGCGACACTGCTAGGCACCGTTTTCTGGCCTTGTGCAATGAATGCAAATGGCAGTACAACCTCGAAAACCGCAATGATTATATACCATTTATAATAACTCTTATTTACTCTTCGCTCTTCTTTCGATAAAAAAAAGCCAATGAAGAGTAAACAGATACCACCTATACATGCTTTGATGGCTGACAAAGTAATAACCCCAACATCATCTATAACTAATGCAATAAAGAAGAATTGAGATCCCCATATACAGCTAATCAAGAGTAATAAAACATATTTATTCATTCACTTCACTCCCCTTTTTCATCAATGGATCGGCAATAGTCTTATTAATATGCTTTGACCGATTACTACCAAGATAGTTCGTGCCAATTACACCAACAAGAATAATCATCGCACCTACAACGTGATAATAGTAAATGGATTCATGTAAGAAAATCACCCCAGCTATGATCGTAATCAATGTTGCTAAATTACTAAAAACGCTCATTTTAGAGGCAGGTAATATAGATAATGCATAGTTTGATAAAAACCCAGTAAGCAGTGACGATAATGCACCAAGATATACGATTGAAATGAGAAATGAACTACTTGCTAAGGGTAAAAAAAAGCTACTAATTGATTGGTTAATTATATGGTTGATGATGGCCATGCTATTAAAAGCAACAAAACCAAAGAACGTCATCACATAAGTTAACGTAAATAGTGAATATTGCTTTGTTAATGTCCTTGCTACCACATTATAGAAAGCTGCAGCAATTGAGGATAATAAGATCAGTATCGTTCCTTTCAAACTATGAGCCTCAAGTTGCAAGTCGTTCATGACAAAGATAAAGATAACCCCCATCACAGATAAATAAAGAAAAAATTTTTGACCTTTACCAGCATATTCTTTCAAAAATAATGAAGCTGATAATAACGTAAAAATTGGTATGGTCGCTTGGATAATACCCGCTTCTGAAGATGAAGTATAAACGAGACCAAACACTTGAAATGTAAAGAATAAAATTGGATAAAGGAACACCAACGGAAGAATTTTCAAAGTATCCTTTGCACTCATCTTCACTGAAGTCCTCCTATACAACAGCTTTAAAATTATAGCGATCAAAAAAGCCATCGTAAATCGATGTGCTAAAGTATCTAGCGGACTCGCTTCTATTAATGATATTTTTGTAAAGATAAATGAAAATCCAATAATAATGGCATATACTATCGCCGCAAAATAGGCTTTTTTTTGTTCTGACATATGCGTAAATCCTCCTTTTCATCACCCGGCCGGTTGTTAGTATCGTATTAAAAGTTCCACTACGATACAATACAAATAAGAAGCATCTGTAACGGTACAGTTTATAGGAGGTATACATGCTAAAATACGTAGCTTTGTTTAATGAATTTGAATCTCTCATCCAGAATGGACAGCTCAAAGCGGGCTTTAAACTCCCATCTATTCGTCAATTAAGCGATAAACATCAATGTAGTAAAAGTACAGTCTTGAAAGCCCTGCAAGAATTGGAAAAGAGGCATTTAATCTACTCGGTTCCTAAAAGTGGATATTATGTCGTGCAAAAAGAATTTGATGCTAAAAGTGAACCAACTTCGGAAATCGATTTTGTTACCTCCGCTCCTGCTTGGCATCAATTTCCGTATCATGACTTTCAACATTGTATCAACAAAGCCATCGATACCTATCAGCAAGAATTGTTTATCTATGGCACTCCAAAAGGACTACCCTCTTTAATTAAAGTGATACAAAAACAATTAGAGCAATATCAGGTATTCGCAAAAGAAGAACAGATTTTCATTACTTCTGGCGTGCAACAAGCACTTTCCTTATTAACGTTCATCCCCTTTCCAAATGAACGTACTCATATACTTGTGGAACAGCCCAGCTATCATCTATTTGTGGAACAATTGAAAGCGTACAAGATTTCCGTGCTAGGAATTCAAAGAACAGCAGAAGGTATTGATTTAGGGGAATTAGAGAGGATTTTTAGAAGTCAGGATATTAAATTTTTTTATACGATGCCTCGTTTTCATAATCCGTTAGGGACTTCTTACTCTAAAAAGGACAGAGAAGAGATACTAAAACTTGCTGTAAAGTATGGTGTTTATATTGTAGAAGATGATTATTTAGCAGATTTTGAAGAAAATTTGAAGGTAGACCCTATTTTTTCCGAGGATACTCATCACATGGTCATTTATTTAAAAAGTTTTTCTAAAATAATGTTTCCAGGATTACGCATAGGTGTCGCCGTATTGCCTAAATCATTAGTAGACAGCTTCCAACTTTATAAAAGAACAGCCGATATTGATAGTTCAATGATTTCACAAGCAGCCTTGGAAATCTACATAAAAAGCGGCATGTTTGAACGTCATAGAAACAAAGTACGTCTGTCCTATTTAATGCGTGCAAACTTGCTATATGATGCTCTAGAAAAGCACTCTACCCTAGGCTTTTATCGCCCAGCATCCATATGTATGAATTCTCATATCGTGCTACCTCATCGTTTAAATAGTGCTCACCTCATAAAAAACTTACAGAATCAACAAGTACTTGTAGAGACGATAGGTCAAAATTATATAGACGGCTTTCACCAAGAAAAAATATTAAAATTAAATGTGTCCAATACAAATATACAAAAGCTAGACCAAGGAATAGCTCTCATTTTTAAAGAATTGAATAACAAACAGAACTATTACCTATAAACTAACTTAAAATGCAGCTTTACATTTTGAAATATCATTTCAGGATAACATTTACATTTGTGATTCTGAAAAAGCATGTGCAAAATGAGTACAAAGAAAGAGCCAATTTAGTATTGGCTCTCAACAAAGTTTTCCTCCTAGTCCACTTTATTTGTAAAATTTAATACGGTCTTCAAGTGGTTGGAATTCTTTTTCTCCCGCTGGAGCAGTTGGATTACCAAATGGCATTTGCGCAATCAGTTTCCAATTATTTGGTATACTCCATTCTTTTTTCACTTCATCATCAATTAGTGGATTATAATGCTGCAAAGTTGCTCCTAATCCTTCTGCTTCCAGTGCTGTCCAAACAACCAGTTGATGCATACCTGAGGTGTGTTGTGACCAGATTGGGAAGTTATCAGCATATGTTGCAAATTGTTCTTGAAGCGATTTCACAACAGATTCATCTTCCAAGAATAATATTGTTCCGTATCCAGATTTAAAGGAATCCATTTTTTGTTGAGTACCTGTAAAATCTCCCCCTCCAACCGCTTTTCTTAACGTTTCAGTAGTAATATCCCATAATTTATTATGTGCTTCACCAGTTAACACAACAAGACGGGAAGATTGAGAATTAAATGCCGATGGGGTATGTTTTACAGCAAATTCAACAATCTCTTTAATCTTTTCATCTGATACTTTTACCTCATTATTTATTCCATAAATAGAACGTCTTTCTTTAATAGCTGTATAAAAATCTTTAGTCATAACTCATTTCCTCCTGAACTATTTTTAAAATGTATCTTGAATCATTCTTTTCATATTATTTCTACCTGTTTTAGTATTAGGAACAAACCAGCATATAATTCGTTTAAAGATGTAATTCACATCAATTATTCTTTAATGAATTCCTTTGTACTTCTTACTGTATCAATTGGACGAACTAATTTTTCAATTTGTTCACGTTTTGGTTCTAAGAATGGCGGTAAAGATAATTTTTCTCCTAGCGCTTCGTATGGCTCATCTCCCATAAAGCCAGGGCCATCTGTTGCAAATTCGAATAAAATTTGCGGTGCCACTCTTACGTAAAGTGACTCAAAAAAGTGACGGTCTACATAACCAGACGTTTGAAATTGGAAGCTTTCTATTCTTGTAATCCATTCTTCTAAAACAGAACGGTCTTCAACACGGAATGCAGTATGGTGAACAGTACCAAAACCTTGCCGTGCTTGAGGAAGAATTGCATTATGCTCTACAATTACTTGAGCACCATT
The DNA here is from genome assembly GCF_016651095.1 of Peribacillus sp. TH16. Classification (NCBI taxonomy): domain Bacteria; kingdom Bacillati; phylum Bacillota; class Bacilli; order Caryophanales; family Bacillaceae; genus Peribacillus; species Peribacillus sp. TH16. Next base: position 351,876 of record NZ_JAEKEM010000002.1, read on the forward strand.
CCCACCTTCTCCAACTTCAAATAAATGAAATGATCCTTCTTTCCCTATTTCTTTAAATAATAAAACTTTTTCCAACATTTCTTTAAAATAATCAAAGTTGGCAATCCGTATAAAAATGGGGCCTAATCCTGTAATAGCATATTCTAAAGGAATAGGTCCTTTTTGCCATGGTATCCCCGCAGCAACGCCTTCATTGTTTTCATCTGAAATCAATTGATATTGCTGGTCATCAAAATCAACAAATGAAATGATTTTTTTACCAAATTGTTCTTGAATTCCGGTATTTTTAACCTCTAGACGATCAAAACGTTTAACCCAATACTCTAATGCTTTATCATTTGGTACACGGAAAGATGTTTTTGAAATTTCATTAGTGCCATGTACTCCTTTTGGAATACCAGGGAAGTCGAAGAAAGTCATATCTGTACCTGGACCACCAACATCATCTGCAAAAAATAGGTGATATGTTTGAATATCATCTTGGTTTACCGTTTTTTTGACTAAACGCATTCCTAAAATATAAGTGAAAAATTCATAATTCTTTTCTGCACTACTTGTAATGGCTGTTACGTGGTGGATTCCTTTTAATTCATTCATTTATATTCCTCCTACTAAAATCGACAATTTGGCTTATTGGGTACTGCTGCTTTTTGCTGATTCACTCATTCGTAATCGGTTACTACATTTTTCCTTTAAGGTCGATTGTCTATTCAAGTGATATTGTGTTTAGAGTTTTATCTTTAGTCAATTATCTCGAATTAATATATCTTCATTTAAAGATAATTTATCATGGATAACATTCTATGTCAACAAATATGGATTATGATTACAATTATGCAACCTTTGTTAATATGACCTTACTTGAACTCAATCTTTTTACTCGCTGTTACTCATCATAATAAAATCCATTTATTAATAGTTCTCTATCTATTGGCAAAGAAAAACCCGAATAGAAGACTTTTTTAGTGTCGCTGCCATTAGGGGGTCACGAACTTCTTAGATATATAACTTTTCGCTAATATGTAATGCAGCTACTAAAAGTTATTTCTTCCTAATCAATTTTATTTATAAAATTTAACACGATCTTCAAGTGGTTGAAATTCTTTTTCTCCCACTGGAGCTGTTGGATTACCAAATGGCATTTGAGCAATTAGTTTCCAGTTACTTGGGATGTTCCATTCATTTTTCACTTCATCATCAATTAGTGGATTATAATGCTGTAATGTTGCTCCTAATCCTTCTGTTTCCTATGCTGTCCACACAACTAATTGATGCATACCTGAAGCTTGTTGTGACCAAATTGGGAAATTATCAGCATATAAAGCGAATTGTTCTTGAAGAGATTTCACAACCGCCTTATCAATAATACTGTTCCATAACCGGATTTAAAGGAATCCATTTTTTCTTGAGTACCTGTAAAATCTCCTTCTCCAACTGCTTTTCTCAACGTTTCAGTCGTGATGTCCCATAATTTATCATGTGCTTCGCCTGTTAACACAACAAGGCGTGCTGATTGAGAATTGAAAGCTGATGGAGTGTATTTTACTGCAAATTCAACAATGTCCTTTATTTTGTCATCTGAAACTTGTACTTCTTTATTGATTCCATAATAAGAACGTCTTTCTTTAATAGCCGTGTAAAAATCTTTTGTCTTAACGTTTATTCCTCCAGAATTCTTTATAATTACCTCGAATAAATATATCTCTATTTCAAAGTAATTTTAAACATAAAAAAAATAATGTCAAACATTTCATACTGATCTAATTGTATTGCTGATAGGAAAAGGCTGTCGTTTCTTCTGAGAAGTCCTTAGTAATGCCTGCTTATCCGAGGCTGGGCTATAAATGATGAGTGATTGTATATGGGATAAATTGAGAAGTTGCTTAATTTGAATTAATAGGTGGCTAGTTTCATGAAGGTTCAGTTTTTGGGGAACAGGTAATTGGAGATGTCGCTAGTATCGGAAAAATCCGCTTCCAATTACCTTATACTTCACTTGTTTAGAAATACATCATATATTCCCCAATTCATTTGAACTTACATGTTTGCTAAAAAAGCTTAAAAAATGTCAGTAGCATTGGGCGATAAGTTTTGGATATGTTTTAGGTATGTAATAACACTCTTTTCATTTTCATAAGGATATTCATAATTCAAATGTTTTCCAACATACATCGCTGTACTATCAAAAAGATCACACATTGAAAATAATGCTCTCCAAACACCATCATAACTTCCATCTGCATAAGTGGAAAGAAGCTTCTGCCAACTCTTTTCAGTCAAAAAACACTCCAAATATTTGCCGTGTTTACCAACGCTTACTGAAAAGTTCGTTTCAATACCTACCTGCCATTCTAGCATTTGAATGAGCATTAATCTGACATTGTTAAGATGCTCTTGTGCATATAGAATTTCCTTTCTCCATAAACCCTTTGCTACATAAGTTGATACCCACCAAAATTCATTGCAACAATCATCAAAGAATTCGGTAGAAGGTTTTTTAATCCAATAATCTACATCGGTCGGATTAGGAATTGAAGGAAGGCAATTATCCTTGTCCATTAAAATAATCGTAAGTTTATCCTCTTTGCAATAAACATCTTTTTCATCGAAAGGAACTAATAATAGGTCAATACGGTTTCCGTCTGTAAACTGCATTAAATAAGAGAAACGCCCTCCTAATTCTGGTGGAAATAATGACATTTCTTCAGGTTTTTGCATAATGATTCGTTCACCAAAAACATCAATCCATTTATGGTCTCGTATGAAAGATTCCATTTCGGTCACAATATAAACGATATCATAATCCTGAAACACATCTTTTGGAACTTTCGTATTCGTTCGTGAACCATTCATTCCCACAGCACGGACTCGATCATCTTTTTCTGCAATTTTTAATATTAATTCAATCATGTCAGCTTCAGTCCGCATACATTTACCTCCAGTTAATTAAACACGCCTTATGTGTAAGGTATATTTTTCTCAATAAATGGAGGCACCTTCCTGAAAAGCAGTTTCAATAATTTCTTTTATTCTAGCTAAAAATTTACCGCATACTAAACCATCAAGTACCCGATGGTCAATCGACAAACATAAATTCACCATATTCCTTACCGCGATCATATCATCAATGATTACTGGACGTTTGACGATAGACTCAACTTGAAGGATGGCTGCCTGTGGATGGTTAATAATTCCCATCGACTGAATAGATCCGAATGCCCCCGTGTTATTAACCGTAAATGTCCCATTCTGCATATCTTCTGGTTTCAACTTTCCTGTTCGCGCTTTTTGAGCGAGTTCATGAACCTCCCTGGCTAGTCCCTTAATTGATTTTTCGTCCGCATGTTTAATCACTGGAACAAAAAGAGCATTACTCGCAGCTACAGCAATTGATATATTAATATCCTTTTTTTGAATGATTTTATCACCAGCCCACATAGAGTTCATCTCCGGAAATTCGGTTAGAGCTTGTGATACTGCTTTGATGAAAAATGCAAAGTATGTTAAATTATAGCCTTCTTTTTGCTTGAATTCAGCTTTTAATGAATCGCGATTCTTAACAAGGTTTGTTGCATCGACTTCGACCATCATCCAAGCGTGCGGGACTTCATGTTTACTTTTCACCATATTGGCTGCAATTGTTTTTCTGATTCCTGTAATAGGAATCTCTATATCGCCAACTGAATGGACTGATGTCTCAATGGAAGAAAACGATTTTTCAACAGGATCTTGTTTTGAAGCAATAACTGTTGGTGCCAACTCCTGATTTTCTTCAATTTTATTCACTCCTTTTTCAAGAAGTTTCACTAAATCTTTCCGGGTGATTCTTCCGTCTCTTCCCGATCCTTTGACTTTAGTTAAATCAATGCCATTTTCCTGTGAAATTTTTAATACGGCTGGTGAATATCTTGTTTTAAGGTGATTAGTGCTAGTTGTTGTTTCAATCGTTTTCAGGCTTTCGACTAATTGTTGGTCACTGTCTTCCTTCTTTTCACTGACATTTTCCACTTCTATCGCACAAATCACTTCGCCAACTACCATTGTCTCATTTTCTTTTGCAAAAATTTCTATAATCTTTCCGGTAAAAGACGAAGGGATTTCCGCTGTGACTTTATCAGTCATCACTTCCGCAATTGAATCATATTTATTCACATGGTCTCCAGGCCTAACGAGCCACTTGCTGATTGTTCCTTCCGTAACACTTTCCCCTAGCTGAGGCATTTTCATTTGTTGTATTTTCAATTTTCATACCCTCCCTGCCGATAATTTAATAGGCTGCAAGATCCCGTAGAGCTTTTTCTACTTTTTCAGGATTCACCATAAAGGATTTTTCCAATGGTGGAGAATATGGCATGGCTGGAACATCCGGACCGGCGAGTCTCATTATCGGTGCATCCAGATCAAAAAGACAGTTTTCTGCAATAATGGCTGACACTTCACTAATAATGCTTCCTTCTTTATTATCTTCTGTAATTAATAGAACTTTTCCAGTTTTGCATGCTGCTTCAATAATGGCTTCTTGATCTAATGGATAAACGGTTCGTAAATCAAGAATATAAACAGATATCCCATCACTGGCCAATTTTTCAGCTGCCTGAAGCGCAAAATGAACACAAAGGCCGTAAGTAATCACGGTAACGTCCTCACCGTAACGCTTCACATCTGCTTTGCCAATAGGTAATACATAATCATCAGTTGGTACTTCTTCTTTAATTAGGCGATAAGCACGTTTATGTTCAAAGAAAAGAACTGGGTCTTCATCACGAATAGCTGCTTTTAATAACCCTTTCACGTCATATGGCGTGGATGGCATGACAATTTTCAGCCCTGGTTGATTGGCAAAAATGGCTTCTACGGATTGTGAATGATATAACGCCCCATGGACTCCGCCGCCGTATGGAGCTCTAATGACTATTGGACATTGCCAGTCATTATTAGAGCGATAACGTATTTTGGCAGCCTCTGAAATAATTTGGTTGATTGCAGGCATGATAAAATCAGCAAATTGCATTTCTGCAATCGGCCTCATTCCATACATAGCCGCACCAATGCCAACCCCAGCTATAGCCGATTCAGCAAGCGGAGTATCAATAACCCGTTGTTCTCCGAATTGTTCATATAAACCAGTTGTTGCTTTAAAAACCCCGCCTTTTTTCCCTACATCCTCACCTAGTACAAATACACGCGGATCGCGTTCCATTTCTTCGCGTATAGCCATTATCACTGCATCTATATAAGAAATTACAGCCATCTTCTTTCCTCCTTACTTATCTGCATAAACGTATTTCGAGAGCGTTTCTTCATTTGCATATGGAGCTTTTTCTGCATAATCAGTCGCTTCGTTCACAACGTCCATTATCTCGTCATTAATTTGTTTCTCAAGTTGATCATCTAGGACCCCTGTTGCTTTTAAATAGGCACCAAATGTAATAATCGAATCTATTTTTTTTGCTTCTGCCACTTCATCAGGTGAGCGATACATACTGTCATCATCATCGCTTGAGTGGGGTGTTAACCTATATGAAACAGTTTCTATTAAACTTGGCCCATCGCCTCGTCTGCCTCTTTCGGCGGCTTCTTTTACCACCTGGTATACTTCAATCGGATCATTTCCGTCAACCGTTACACCTGGCATTCCATAACCAATGGCCCGATCCGATACTTTTTTACACGCTAACTGTTTTTCAATTGGAACGGAAATGGCATATTGATTATTCTCGCACATCAAGATAACCGGGAGTTTATGAACGCCAGCAAAATTTGCTCCTTCATGGAAGTCACCTTGATTAGATGAACCTTCTCCAAAAGTAACAAATGAAACGATATCTTTCCCTTCCATTTTTGCAGCTAGTGCAATTCCAACCGCATGTGGTACTTGAGTTGTAACAGGCGATGAACCCGTCACGATGCGATTCTTTTTTTGCCCGAAATGGCCAGGCATTTGACGCCCCCCTGAATTCGGATCTTCTGCTTTTGCAAAACTGGATAACATTAGATCTTTAGCGGTCATCCCAAACGCAAGCACTACTCCAAGATCTCGATAATAGGGAAGTACATAATCCTTTTCACGATTTAATGCAAACGCAGCCCCTACTTGAGCGGCTTCTTGTCCTTGACAAGAAACAACAAATGGAATTTTCCCTGATCGGTTTAATAACCACATCCGCTCATCTATACGTCTTGCTAATAACATCACTTTATACATCTCAAGCACTTTTTCATCACTGAGACCTGCCTGTAGATGACGGTTTTCAACCATACGTCATCATCCCTCCTAATAATTAGTACATTTTTCTTTTAAAACCGAATGTTAGTCTTCATACTCGCACCCTTAAATACAAAACGGAACGCTGTAACCTGAAACACAATACTTTCTCTTTAACTGATTTTGCCAAAATTAAATTTGGTTATGTATCCACCAGGGATGAAAAGTTCCTATTATGTAATACATGCTTTCTATTTAACACCATTCTCATTTACGTTATCATCTAGTGTTATTACCTGGTACTAACTTTAGTAATATTATCCTAACACTTTCTATCTCACATTTTCAACTAATTCCACTTTGGTAATCAGATTATTTTCTTGTCTTTTGAATTAAGAGCAAATCAAACAATCCACAAGGCATCGTTAAGAGCACTGCTTTATCACTATTCTTCCTTCCACTCTCATAACGCTTTCTAGGGTAGCAAACGGATTTTAGTCAAAAGAGAACTCTATATACTATAAAAAAATCACTCTACGCAGTTTAATATTGTAAAACAGTAAAGCACCCAAGCTCTATCAAATTCGAAGATTTCCTTATTAATTAATCAATTTTTTTAGTTTGTATTCCAGAACTCAATTATTGAATTAGTTGTCCATATACCTAACCGAATAATCGAGCCGCATAGATAAACCCCTTACCTCCTTTGTTGAATAAGTTTAGTACTTGACTGAAGTTTAAAACTTGTTTTTTAGGTTAGCACTAAGGGCAAGATACACACTGAAATGAGGCAATTGTTTTTTGCTTGACTAAGCGGAAAAATAGATGTAAATTTAAATAATTCATAAAATGAACTGTTCGTTATGGAACAGTTCAAAATAGGAAGAATGGTGAAGTTGAGTGGAGAGTGAAAATCAAGAATTAATGCGTTCAGTACAACTATTACGTTCATTTTCGAACGTGCAGAAAAATATCATGCGATTCGTTCAAAAAACAGCAGTAGAAAATGGATTAACAGTTCCCCAATATTCTATTTTGATGGCCATTATTCTTCACGAGGATATGACTCAAAAAAACGTTGGGGAGAAAACATTTCTTCCAAAAAGCACACTGAGCCAAGCGGTCGATGGTCTCGTTCGAGCTGGCATGCTCCATCGTGAGCATGTGGAGGGCAACCGGCGTGAAATCCAGTTGTCCATCACCGAAAAGGGAAGAAATTTGTTAAAAACGATTCATATGCATGAAGGCAGTATTCACCAAATCTTTCAAACGGTCATTGAATTACTTACTGAAGAACAGTTTGAAGAGTTACTTGAAACGCATCTTCAAATTACAAACTATTTGGAAGCACAAGCAACAGAACAAGGAGAGTGTACAAAATGATAAAAATACTGAAAAATTTATCCGTTTATAAGTGGATTATTTTAGCAGTTTTCGGTCTAGTCTTTGTTCAATCAATGTCGGACCTCTTTTTGCCTACACTAATGGCCGATATTATTGACAAAGGTGTCGTTCCTGGAGACACCTCCTACATTTGGAAAATTGGTGGTTTGATGTTGTTAGTTTCAGCTCTTGGCGCTTGTGCTTCCATTATCGCAAGCTACTATTCGTCAAAAGCAGCAATGGGAATGGGACGCGATGTCCGCCTGAAAGTCTTTAATCATGTTGAAAAATTTTCGTTACAAGAATTTGACGAAGTCGGTACCGCGTCACTAATTACACGGACGACCAATGATATAACACAAGTCCAGCAAGTGGTTATTATGATGCTTCGTATGGTTATCAGTGCACCTATTATGCTAGTCGGCGGAGTGATTATGGCCGTTTCGAAGGATGCCAAATTATCCCTTGTTATTGTCGTCGCAATGCCTGTGTTGATTGGTTCGATCCTGCTTATTCTATATAAAGGTGTGCCTCTTTTTCAAACGGTGCAAAAACGATTAGACCGGTTGAACCTTGTATTACGAGAAAATTTAACTGGGATTCGCGTCATTCGTGCCTTTAATCGTGAAACCCAAGAGAAGGAACGCCTTAAGAAAGCTAATAAAGAATTGACAGATGTCTCGATTAAAGTAAATAAAGTTATGGCCTTTATGATGCCTATAATGATGCTTGTCATGAACTTGACGGTTGTTGGTATCATTTGGTTTGGTGGAGTTCGAATTGATAACGGCGGTATGCAAATTGGGGACTTAATGGCCTTTATCCAATATGTGATGCAAATTATGTTCGCACTTGTTATGGCATCCATGATGTTCGTTATGGTTCCTCGTGCGGCTGTGTCGGCAACTCGGATAAACGAAGTCCTTGACATGAAACCTTCATTCCTAGATGAGGGAACAGATAAGGCAGATCGTGAACACGGTACACTTGAATTTGAACATGTATCGTTCAGTTACCCAGGAGCAGAAGAACCTGCATTATCGGATATTAGTTTTTCTGCAAGACCTGGTGAGATCACCGCAATCATCGGTGGAACAGGTTCAGGAAAATCAACGCTCGTCAATTTGATCCCTCGCTTTTATGATATTTCAAGTGGATCTATTCGCGTTAATGGTGTTGATATTCGTATGGCATCACAAGATGAAATCCGTTCAAAAATTGGCTTTGTGCCACAAAAAGCCATCCTCTTTACGGGTACTATTGCTGACAACATTCGCTTTGGAAAACAAACAGCCACACAGGAGGAAATTGAGCATGCGGCTCGTATTGCGCAAGCAGAAGATTTTATAAGCAAAATGAAAGACGGCTATAATGCAGAAATCGAACAAGGCGGCTCAAACCTATCAGGTGGACAAAAACAACGACTCTCGATTGCAAGAGCACTCATTCGAAAACCAGATATTTATATATTCGATGATAGCTTTTCTGCACTTGATTTCAAGACAGATGCCAACCTTCGTGCAGCCCTGAAAGATGAAACAAAAAATGCGACGGTATTACTTGTTGCACAGCGTGTTAGTACGGTTGTAGACGCTGACCGAATCATCGTGTTAGATGAAGGACACATTGTAGGCATGGGTACACACCAAGAGTTGCTTAGTACAAACGACGTATACCGTGAAATCGCCTTATCACAGCTCTCAGAGGAGGAAATTGCATGAGTAATCAAAAAAAACCTCAAAGCGGCGGGCAAATGGGGCATGGCCCTGGTGGCGGTAACATGATGATGATGGGTCAAAAAGCAAAAGATTTTAAAGGAACACTAAGACGTCTCTTGGCTTATTTAAAACCCCGACGCAACAAATTGATTGCCGTGTTCTTCGCTGCAATCATGAGTACAATTTTTATGATTGTAGGGCCAAAAATCATGGGAACGGCGATTACAGAATTATTCGAAGGAGCTTACGGGAAATTCCAAGGAATACCAGGAGCAACTATTAACTTTGATAAAATTGGACAGATTCTTCTACTACTTGCTGGACTGTATGCCTTAAGCAGTCTTTTCAACTATGTACAACAATACATTATGTCTAGTGTTGCACAAGATACAGTATATGATCTTCGAGAAGATGTTAATAGAAAGCTTGAGAAACTTCCTCTCAAATATTTTGAAGGACGTCCTAACGGAGAAACACTAAGCCGAATGACAAATGACATTGATACAATCGGGAGCACCCTTCAACAAAGCTTAACGCAGTTCATCACATCAATTGTTACAATTTTGGGGATTATCATTATGATGCTTTCGATAAGCCCGTTATTGACATTAATCTCGATTGTCAGCTTACCTTTGTCAATATTTGCAATCCGGCCCATTTTAAAAAGATCCCAAAAACATTTTGCCGATCAACAGCGCACACTCGGACAATTAAATGGGCACATTGAAGAAATGTATACTGGCCATCAAGTCGTTAAAGCATTCGGACATGAAAAAAAGGCAAGCGCCCAGTTTGTTTTGGTTAATGAAGAATTGTATAAAGCGGGAAGTAAAGCACAGTTTATATCTGGTATCATCATGCCTATGATGTTCTTTATCGGAAATTTGAGTTATGTCCTTATCAGCGTTGTCGGCGGGATATTGGTAACGCAACGTTCGATCTCAATTGGTGATATTCAAGCATTTATCACATATTCAAAGCAGTTCACCCAGCCGATCACACAAACAGCTAACATTGCAAACATTATTCAGTCGACGGTTGCTGCAGCTGAGCGTGTCTTTGAGCTACTCGATGAAGAAGAGGAAATGAAAGAAAAAACGACAGCTAGTATAATGAGAGCAAATGGCGATGTAACTTTTGAACATGTAGATTTTGGATACGGTGAAGACTTGTTAATTAAAGATATGAACATTGATGTCTTGTCTGGACAGACGGTCGCAATTGTTGGACCGACTGGTGCTGGAAAAACGACAATGATAAATCTCTTGATGAGATTTTATGAACTCAATGGCGGAAAGATTAAGATTGATGGTCTAGATACACGGAATATGTCTCGGAATGACCTTCGAAAGAACTTTGGGATGGTGCTTCAAGACACCTGGCTCTTTAATGGTACGATTAAAGACAATATCGCTTATGGAAAAAATGGAGCAACAGATGAAGAAATTTTCGCAGCTGCTCGTACGGCACATGCCGATCATTTCATTCGGACACTACCAGATGGTTATGAGACAGTCTTAAACGAAGAAGCCTCGAACATCTCACAAGGTCAAAAGCAGCTTTTGACAATCGCACGAGCTGTCCTTGCAGATCCACCAATCATGATATTGGATGAAGCGACGTCGAGTGTGGACACTAGGACCGAAGTCTTTATCCAAAAGGCGATGAAGCGACTGATGGAAGGACGTACTAGCTTTGTAATTGCCCATCGTCTCTCAACGATTAAGGATGCAGATTTGATTCTTGTTATGGATCAAGGAAAGGTGATTGAGCAAGGAACACATTCAGAACTTTTAGAGGTAAATGGTTTCTATGCAGATCTTTACAATAGTCAGTTTACTGAAAATGTAGCTGGATAATAAGAAAGAGGCTCAATTTCAAATCGAAATTCGAGCCTCTTTCTATTAAATTCATATCCACAACTATATAAAATTTTGAACAACTCCATCAATCCTTACAACACAAAGATTATCCAAATTAATTTCTAGAACGGGTTATGGGTGTTAGAGGTTTTTACTTTATTCACTTTACATTTAAGAAGTACAGATGCAAATTAGCTTATGTTGCCTCAACTAATTCCCCGTTTAGTCATCTATGAAGCAGGGATAATATATAAGCCTATATCAATACCCCCTTTTATTTCCTTTTTTTACGAATTCCCAATCTACCTCAATATTTTTTCTGACCTTTTGAAGAAGATGAAATATTGTTTCTGTTTCTTCCAAAGAAAATCCAGATAATGCAACCTTGTCGGTATACTCTCCTTCTTTCTTTAAAAAGGGATAAACATTTTCGCCCTTATCAGTTGGATATAACTTTTTAATTTTTTTGTTGTTATCATCATTTTTCTTTTCAATAAAACCTTGAATCTCCAGTTTTTTAATTGCACGAGCTGCTGTCGTGCGGTCAACCTTTATCATTTCTGCTACCTTTTCTTGAATGATTCCAGGATTTTCACATATTCGAACAAGATACAAATACTGCCCTTTTGTAAGGTCAAATTCTTTAAATTCTATATTACTTATAGAGTCCAATGCTCTTGCTATCATTCCAATTTCACGAAGTATTTCCATCATTAAAAAAACCCCTAACTTTTTTGTTGTATTTACAACAAAAATAATTTCATTTATACTAATAAAAGGTCATAAAGTTATTATGACTTGTATAATTAAATAAATCTAGAAAAGGGAGGAAGATCATTGGATTCAAAGAGAATAACAGTAGATAGCGATTTAAAAAATGCTTTTCATATCAGAAAAGAAGTATTTGTTGAGGAACAAGGTTTCTCATTAGAAGATGAATTTGATGAATTTGATACACTTAATGGACTATCAGAACATATTTTAGTCTATTATAATGAAAAACCTGTCGGAACTGGAAGGTTAAGAGTTGTTGATGGTTTAGGTAAATTGGAGAGAATTTGTATCTTAGAGCCTTACCGTAAATTTGGTCTTGGAAAAATAATTATTAAAACATTAGAAGAAATCGCAAAAGAAAAGGAAATATCCCAGGTTAAATTACATGGGCAAACACAAGCAGAGGGTTTTTATAAAAAACTCGGCTATCAAACTTCATCAAATGTTTTTATGGAAGATGGTAGTCCACATATTTTAATGATAAAAGAATTAGCTAATGAATAAATGTGTTAAATGTGAGTAACACGAAATTTATCCTCTATGTGTTAGGAATCATACTATTAGCCCTTGGTTGTTCTTTAACCATACAATCAGACCTTGGAACATCACCATTTGATGCCCTTTTGGTCGGCCTTTCTATACAAGTCGGACTAACGGTTGGAAGCTGGGAATTTATAATAGCATTTATCATGATATTTTGTAATTCACTTTTAAAAAGACAAAGACCAGAATTTTTTGGTTTACTAACAGCTTTTATAACAGGTCTTGGAATTGATATATGGCTTTTTTTATTACATAACTTGGTTCAGCCAGAACAAATACTCATTAAACTTGTTTGTTTAGGGGTTGGATTAGTTGTTATAGGACTAGGAACAGCTATCTACTTACATGCAAATTTTGCTCCAATTCCTGTAGACCGTTTGATGTTCATCATTCAAGATTTAACTGGAATGAATATACTGTTTTCAAAAACATTAATTTATCTTGTTTTCTTAGTAATGGCAATCATATTCAATGGACCAATTGGTATCGGAACTCTATTAACCGTTTGTTTAGGAGGGCCAATTCTCAATTATTTCATCCCATTAATTGGTAGTTTATTAAATAACCCTAATCCAACAGCAAATAGAGATAAAGATAAAAACCATTCGATATAGAATGGTTTTTATTTGCAAAGAATTATCCTTTAGTTTGCACAATAATCTTTAGTCCACAAATCTGGCATGAACAAAGATCAAAATGCACTCTTGAACTCCCTCAGTTTAATAATGAAAAAGCTGCCTTAAAGACAACCTAAAACCGCAGAAAAAATAAGTAAATCAGTGATATTCATTCGCCTTAACCTTATACTCACCATCTGTTTTGGTGCTCAAGCAAAATACTATTGAATCCGAAAGTATAGAGTATGTATAACCTTGAATTTATCCACCTAAACCCCATTTTACGTAATGACGCGAGGTTTAGAAACATGAAAAGACCGTTAAGCTTTCTTGAAGAAGTGTTTGCAGCCTTTTTGTCTCTTGTTTTACTGAGATAAAAATCAATCGTGTTTCCTTTGGAATCCACTGCACGATACAGATACATTCATTGACCTTTTACTTGATATACGTTTCATCGACTCTCCAGGAGTCATTTATGGCAGCTGCTTAAGAATATCAATAAAGTAATATAAAATTATAATGATAGTTGAATGCTAATCCTCAAGAAAAACTAAAATAGCTTTAATTAACAGAAGTTGATTCTCAAACTATTTATTTTGAGTATAAAAACTTTTTAATTGCCAATATTCTGTTCTATGTAAACAAAAGGTATTTCGCATAGGAAGTTAGCTTATACAATAATCTTCAACTATAGCGCCCCGATTGTTGAATTACAGTCCAATCTACGATATGGTCCTTCTAATAAAAAGCAAACCCTATCGCTTAGACAGGGTTTACTTTTTACTTTCATTCGTTAATTGCCATCAACCACTTCTTTTAAAAGTTCATAAGAACGTTTTTGTTTGTCAGGATTATAAATATAAGATACAGCCATGATTTCGTCCACGTTATACTTCTCTTGAAAACTCGTTAACTGTTCTCGTATCGAAAGTTTACTTCCTAACAAAGTCACACTGGACATCGATGTAGCCATTTCTTTCTCTGGCTGACTCCAAATGTGATCCATGTTTTCAATTGGAGGACTTAACAGCGTTCGTGAGCCTCGCACAACATTCAAGAAAAATTGCTGCATCGTTGTCGATTCAAATTTGGCCTCTTCATCACTTTCTGCTGCAATCACATTAAGACATACTATCATATATGGAGAGTCCAGATATTCTGATGGCTGGAATTGATTACGATAAATTGCAATGGCTTCATCCATATACCTTGGTGCAAAGTGGGAAGCAAATACATACGGCAAACCTAATTTAGCTGCTAAAACCGCTGAATCCGTTGATGAACCGAGGATATAAATCGGAACTTTCGTGCCAACACCTGGATAAGCTTTTATATAACCTTGAAGCTCTTCGGGCCCAAAATAAGCAAGCAAATCCTTTACATCTTTTGGAAATGTGTAGACTGAATCATTTTGAGAACGTCTCAATGCACTTGCGGTCATCATATCTGTACCAGGAGCCCGGCCAAGACCCAAGTCCAATCGATTAGGATAGATAGTTGCCATAGTTCCAAATTGTTCGGCTACTACCAAAGGAGAATGGTTAGGTAGCATAATTCCGCCAGACCCAACTCGTATGTGTTCTGTATGTTCCAAGATATGTTTAATTAAAATCGAAGTAGCTGAGCTCACTAGTGTTGGCGTATTATGATGCTCTGCAACCCAATATCGTTTATAACCCATTTTCTCAGTGGCTTGCGCCAAATCAACCATTGCATCAATGGCTTCTTTTGCCCCCTGCCCTTTGCGAATAGGGGCCAAATTTAAGACCGATACAGGTATTTGTATATTTGACATTTAAAATTTGTCCTTTCTTGATGAAGTTTCAATTCTATACTAACAATTAAAACCCTAGAAACAAACTTAAATGCTTGGGTGGAAAATCAAATGTATAATAAGCACCTCAGGTTGGTCAATCAAGCCCTTTATAGGAATAACTTGACTGGCGTTTTTATCTGTTCAAAACCATCAGAATCTACATTAACGATTAGAGAACCAAAAATACCCTAAGCCTCTCTACTTTCTTAGAAAGGCTTAGGGTATTTTATCCAGTCGGTAATACTTATTAGTACATTTACAAAATTAGTTGTTCTTTCGGGACATTTTCATAGCAAATGAATACATATCTGATCGGAATAAACCTTTATAATATTCTACTAAATTACCATCAGAATCAAAAATCATTCGTTCTGTAATTAGCAAGCACATAGCTTCTGTTATACCTAAATGTTCAGCATCTTCTTTTGTTGGAAAGCCGCATGTTATAATTTGTTCTGCTTCACAAAAGTTAATATTTAGATCACCTTCGAGTGCATCATACAAAACAGTAGTACTTAAATCAAATTTCGTTAATTTTTGTCCAAGTTCTAAAGAATAGTAATGCAATTCAATTGCGATTGGTAAATCCCCCTGTAACCGTAGCCTCTTAATATGGTATGATTCATCCTCAAACCCATTTGCATCGGCTATATTTTCAGGAGTCAATACACGACCATGATTTAGTAATTTAATCCCCATATTTTTAGTCGTCTCAGTAAAACTAATCATCTTAAGCCATTCTTGAACTGGTTTAAGAGATACAAAGGTCCCTTTACCATGCCTTTTTTCTAATATCCCATCACGAACTAAAATAGATACAGCTTCTCTTACAGTGCTTCTACTAACAGAATACATATCCATGAGTTCTCTTTCACTTGGGATCTTGTCCTTATAATAACCTTGTAAAATTTGGTCTTCTAATATTATTTTTAATTGAACATGTAATGGGATTGGATTGTTAAAGTCTAGCTCCATAAAATTTCCTCCAAACAGAAAAAGACATTGTGATGTTCGTATCAGTGATTATATTGTAAACCAAATTGTAATAATATTCAAATAAATCGGTATCAATTGATTCGACTAGTTTAGAAATAAATGTGAGATGTTCCCTGTCTTGTTTTCTATTAAACTCTCACTTTCGAACAATCAGAAAAGTTTTGTACAGTGATTGCTCTCTAAACGGTTCCAATGATTATTAAAAAAATAATTTACTATGTTCATAATCTTCGCATGAATTAAACGAGTATCCATGGATATAGAAAACCCTGAATAGTGACAACTATTCAGGATACAGTTCAAAGTGGGAGATGTTTACGTTTAAAAAATACCCTTACATCTGGATTATGTTATCTGTATTAAATAATTCCTTAGTGATTTTATAGACAACACTGGAAGGCTCCACCAAAAAATATAAGATCCTCTACCTTTAGACTATAAAATACGAGATTATAGAAAGAAGCAACGAGGTAATGGTCATTGCCAAAAGTGGACGCATGGCTTTTGTACGAAGCGCCTGCAAGCTGACATTTAGTCCGAGACCAATCATGGCCATTGTCAAAATAAATGTAGTAGTTTTAGAAATACCCTCCATTACGATTGGAGAAACTGAGATATATGTTCCAAACACATAACTTCCAATTAAACTCATAATTATAAAACCAACGAGGAACCATGGAAAATCTATTTTTGCATCTTGACCCGTTTTTTCCGATGAACGTTTTTTCATCCAATACATAAAAATGAAGCATAATGGGATGAGTAAAAAGACACGACCTAATTTTGCCAATAGCGCAATAGCTAGCGCATCTTCACCTGCTGGGGCTCCTGCCAATGCAACATGAGCTATTTCATGAAGACTGATTCCAGACCATATACCATAATCCAACGCTGATATTGGAAGGATAGGACGTATTAGGGTATAAATTATGGAAAAAAGTGTCCCCATTAAAGCGATTATCCCTACACCTATGGCCGTATCTTCTTCTTTTGCTTTTACGATAGGAGAAATTGCTGCGATTGCTGCTGCACCGCACACACCCGTTCCTACCGCGAGAAGTAGCGAAATTGAAGGGTCAGCTTTTAACCACTTTGCAATCAGAACCATTACGATTATTGCAAAAGCTACGGTTCCTATGTCACGAACCAATAATGGAAAACCCTGATTAAAAATCACATCAATATTTAATTTCAAACCATATAAAATAATTGCAAAACGGAGAAGTTTTTTAGCGGAAAATTCAATGCCCTTACGGAATTTTTCTGGATAGCCTGCGATTTGGCGATAAATGACCGCAATAATAATTGAGCAAGCAAGCGGTCCAATTCGATCAAATCCTGTAATTTTAGACAGCCCCAAACCTAAAAGTGCGATAAAAAATGTAAAAGCAATACCACCAATCCACAATAGTAAGCTTGATTTCTTTTCTTGTAGAGGTAATTTTGAATTTTGTTGTCCCTCACTTGTTTCCTCTAGGGGCTTATATTTTTCTAATTGCATTCATTCCTTCCCCCTTTCCAGATAAATTAAGACCACTTGTAACCCGGTTTGCTTTAAAAATCATGTATCATCGCTACATTTCTATTGTTTGAAAAAGATCAGTTTCTTCTATAATATAGGGAGGATTTCCTTTAATAAAGTACTCGTATTCTGTTAAAAAAGGTAAAGTAGGTTTTTGATTATCCCATAATTCAGGAACGGCTAAAGTTTGGGAACTATGAGACCTTAAAGCCCGAATCTTTTTTTGCAGAGTTTCTGAGATATTTACTTTAGTCACACTTTTCAGCATGCTCTCTTTTATCCATTTTTCATAATATGTATGCCAAAGGACAAAGTACAGGCTCTGAGCCTTAAAGGCAGAGAAAACAGAATCTGGATAAAAATCTGAATCACCTGATTTTGAAAATGCTAATGTCGCTGCACGACCAATTGCACAATGGTCTGGATGTCCCCCATATTTCTCATTAAACGTTACTATTACTTGAGGTTTAATTTCTCGAATCACTTTTACAATTCGCTCTACTAATAAATCTATATCTTCAAACTCAATTGTTTTATCCCTTAAATTTAAATACCGCATGGTCGTTAATCCCTAATTCTTCGCATGCGTTTTTTAACTCTAGTTCTCGTAATTTCGGCAATGATTCTCTCGTTGTAAGAATGGGATTGCCCATACGCCTGCCCATCTCACCTTTTGTTGCACAAAGTAAGGTTACCTGTACACCAAGTTTAGAAATTTTGGCGATCGTTCCTCCACAAAGAAATGACTCATCATCAGGATGCGCAAGTATTACCAATAACTTTTTTTGAGATACCATAATACCTCCGCTTTTGTATTAGTCTATCAGCGTTTATATAAAAAAAACGGACATGGATGTCAAAACAGTTAGACATATCATGCCCATCTTTAATCGTGACCAATAAAGTTATCTGAAGCTTTTATCTACATTAAGGGTTAACACAATTCATACAAAACAGATTTAACAGTTTCTATGACAAAGTGTAAATCTTCAACAGTTGAGGATAAAGGCGGTGCAATAATTAATACATTCCCGTATCCAGGAACTGTATCTCCGTTTCTGCCAATAATCAGGCCTTTTTTCTTACAAGCCCCAATTACCTTTCCCATTAGCTCTTCAGATACAGGTGTTTTTGATTTTTTATCTTCTACTAGTTCAATTCCATATAAAAATCCAATTCCACGCACTTCTCCAACTTTTTCTAGAGCAGTCAATTCAAAGAGTTCACTTAGTGTTGATTCACTGAGTTCAGATACTCGTTGAACAATATTTTCATTTTCGATAATTTCAATGTTCTTGAGGGCAACTGCGCAAGATGCAGGGTGACCTCCGTAGGTTGACACATGTCTAAAATGATTTAAATTTCCGTTCTCTTTAAATTTTTCATAAATCCTAGAGTTCACAGCTGTTGCTCCTAGTGGAAGATAACCGCTGGTCAATCCCTTTGCCATTGTTACAATATCAGGTTGAACCCCATCAGAGTGCATAAATCCAAACATTTTTCCTGTTCTGCCAAAACCTGAAACCACTTCATCCACAATTAAAAGAACATCATGCATCTTACAAATTTCCGAAACTTTTGTTAAGTACTCTTTTGAAGGGATAAGGACCCCGCCGCCTGATATGAATGGTTCAAGTATAACGCCAGCTACAGTCTCTGATCCTTCAAAGTTAATAACCTGATCAAGATATTCTGCTGCAAGGAGGTCAGAGTTCTCTGCGTTTTCTCCAAATGGGCTTCGATAACTATATGGTGGTGGCACATGCAGAAAACCCGGAACCGCTGGGTCATATTTCACTCTCCGATTCGCCTGAGCTGTTGCACTTAAAGCACCGAAAGTATTACCATGATAGGCTCGATACCTAGAGATGAATTTGTATTTCCCCGGGTTTCCATTTTGAGAATGATATTGACGAGCAATTTTAAAAGCGGTCTCATTCGCTTCAGATCCACTGTTAGTGAAAAAAGTTGTATATGAACCTTTTAAATGTTCACTTATTTTAGAAGATAGTTCAATAGCTGGCTTATGGCTTAAAGTTAATGGGAAGTAAGATAAATTCACCATTTGCTCATACGCTGCTTGAGCAATTTCTTTTCGTCCATGTCCTAAATTCAAGCACCATAATCCAGAAACCCCATCTAAATATTTATCCCCTTTTGTATCGGTAAACCATGAGCCGCTTCCTTCCGTTGCAATCATGGGACTTTCCTTTTCGTTATAACGATGCATCGCATGCCATAAATGATCTTTATCCATTTGAACAAGGCCTTTCGTTTCAGTTTCTAATTTCAATATTAAAACCCCCTTTTTATTTATTGAAATGAATTTTAGTTAAGTTACCTATACCGATCCAACTCAAAATAGAAAACAAGAGTATGAAAATATTGATGTTACGTAGTAAATAGACGCGATAACTCAAAATACATCCATTAAGTATCGCGTCCGTTATAACATTCTTTTTTAGAAATTATTTATCCCAGTTTTTATGATCTAAATGAGCGTACTTTTCTAATAATCTAGTTGGCATTTTTAAAGCGTCTTTTCTAAATGGAGGCGCTAATTGGGTTCCATCCACCTGAATATCAATGACGGTTGGTTTGTTTGATTTTATTGCCGCTTCTATGACAGGTCCTAATTCTTCAGGTTTTTCCACTCTAATTCCAACTGCCCCCATCGAACGAGCAACTTCTGCAAAATCTGGATTTTGGATATCTGCCCCAACAAAACGATTATTATAAAAATCGACTTGGTTCTTTTTCTCTGCACACCATGCATTATTATTAAAGACGCACGCGATGACTGGAATGTTTTCTTCAACTGCTGTACTTACTTCATGTAAGCTCATTCCCCATGCTCCATCTCCAACGATTGCTAAAACAGGTGTATTCGGCTCAGCTAATTTGGCACCAAGTGCAGATGGATAAGCAAAACCGGTGTTTCCGAATGTTAGGGCAGCGATGTGTCTACGGCTCTGGTTAAATTTCAAGTAAGCGTTTGCAGTTGATGATACATTACCAATATCTGTTGAAACAATAGCATTCTCAGGTAACACTTTTGTTAATTCTAAGAGGGCGCGACGCGGGTTAATTGGTGTCCCATCTATCATCGCAAGTTCTACTAGTTCTTCTTCCCATTTTTGTTTTTCATTTGTTACTTCTACCATCCGCGCTTTTTCTTGTTTTAGGCTAGGTTTAATTTCCTTTAACCGTTTCATAATTTCTCGACTAGCTTCACGAGCATCACCGATAATACCAACTTCAACTGGGTGGGTTCTAGCGATTTGCCTTGGATTAATATCTATTTGAATTATTTTTGCCTCTTTAGGGAAATATTCAATGTCATAACATGGTAATGTACCAAATACGGATAATCTTGTACCAACCGCTAAAATAACATCTGCTTTCTTTAGTGTATTCATAGCAGCTTTTGATCCCATATATCCTATTGGGCCAACAGCTAACGGATGATCTGCAGGAAATGCATCATTATGCATATAGGATACAGCTACCGGAGCTGTCAAGTGTTCTGCTATATTTTTAATTTCCTCAATACCATCTGAATCAACTGTCCCTCTACCTGAAATAATAACTGGATACTCAGCCTCAGCTAAAATTTCAGCTGCTCTATCCAAGGATTCAGATGACCCGCATCCTCGTGAATCTACGCGATATTGATGTGGTTGAAGAATTTGATCCTCCACTTCACCATAGAAATAATCACGAGGGATATCAAATAATACAGGTCCTCTTTCAGCATAAGCAATTCGAAATGCTGTCCGTAGACAATCAGCGACTCGACCTGGGTGGGTCACTCTCACCGTTTCTTTTGTGATGGCCTTGAAAATGGAAACCTGATCACATTCCTGAAAACCATCCCATCCAACAGTTGGTGTACCTGCTGAAGGAGATATTACTACCATAGGAGTATGAGCTTGATTGGCCGCTGCTACAGAGGTTACCATATTGGTCATTCCAGGTCCGTTTTGACCGATAACAACCCCAGCAACACCTGAGACACGACAATAAGCATCTTCCATATGAGCAGCACTTTGTTCATGTCGAACTCCAATAAATCGAATGCCTGCTGTTGGCAATAAATCAAGCATATCCATAAAAGCAGAACCTAGAATTCCCGATATATGTTTGACTCCCTCTGCCACTAATGTCTCAACAATAGCTTCACTTGGTGTCATTTTTACTTTCGTTCCTCTTAACATTTTTGTTTCGACCATTGCACATTCTCCTTAACTTTAATGTATTTCTGATAATGACGTTGCAACGTCCGTACCAGTTATAAGATGTATAATACTACCATTCTATTGAACAGTCAATGAATAAATTGAATATTTTGAATTTATTTAAAATTAATATCCTTGCACATACAGATAAGAGTGGTAATATCACATTTTTTTATTAATATATCTGTTTTAGCTCCCGATAAAAGTTTCTTTTTTTCTGTCAATCTGTAATTAATTCTATCAATTATTTCTAATAAATTTCCTATTTCATCAATAACGAAGTCGGCACCTGCATTTAGAAAACGATTTTCAGCATTCTTCATTCGCTTTTTGAGCTCATACGGATCCATTTCGTTGATTTCTTGTTCAGAAAGGCCTATTTCGCTGCCGCCTTTTAATACACCAACAGTCCACATTCCAGCATGAATCCCCTCTTTGATGTCACTGATTGTATCACCAACCTTTACAATCTTACTTAGTGGATATACTTGTAGGTTAATAGCTGTTTGAAAACACATCCAAGGAGCAGGACGTCCTGTAGGCACTTCTGAAGACGCGACAATAGAGTCTGGTTGATAGCCCCACTTTTTTGCCTCTCCTGATACAACATCTATCATTTCACGAGTATAGCCAGTTGTTGAACCGATTTTTATTCCTCGTTGTCTTAAACCGCTAACGAGTTCAATTAAACCAGGTACAGGCTTGGCGTAATTTTGGAGAACCTTGAATAACAAATCCTCAAAGTCCCTATATAGAGCATTTACATCTTTTTCATTTGGTTCTTTCCCAAATGCTGTAACCCATAAATTCGAGATCCTAGTCATTTTCAGGAGTTCCCTTATGTGGTCAATTTTTAATAAGCCCATTGGTTTTCTTGCTTCCTCATGGGTAATATCAATCCCCCTTATACTAAATACTTCTACAAACACTTGGACCGGTGCAAAACAACCATAATCAACCGTTGTGCCAGCCCAATCAAATATAACTGCCTGAACCTTCCCATTCAGTTCATTTGTACTTTCCAAGCTGTTTCCCCCTCCCAATTTATTGATCCCTCACAAAAAGGGGCTTATTCTAAAAAAGCACGTAAAGTCCTCTTAAGACTTTGCGGTAATTGTGGACTGACAATGAAGGAATGTCTCATTTATTAAAGAGTAAAACAATATGATTTACCTGAAACTGAATTCTATTAAGTACTTTTTATAGATAAATATTAAGGAACTCATATAGTCTAGCTAAAAAATGCAGATAATTGAAGAATGTTCATCTGAGGAAATCCATAGAAGCAAACGTAGCAATAAATATTCTGATTTTAATTGGTTAAGTTGAATCGAACTAGCTTCGTAATTGTCATATTACCAATGTCTATTGATCGCGTAGAAGTTTAGATTAATTATATTTAGAATTTCTCAGAATTAGGGGGCCTAGGAACAATATTTAATTCATTCTCCATATACTTCGCTTTTTTTCGTCGAAATAAAAAGAAAGAACCTATAACTATAAAACTGAATAGCATCGTAAAAATAAACTGTGGACGCTGTGAATCTATAAATGCCATTAATATTAAAACGGAAATCATAGAAATGATGGTTGCATAAGTTAAATACGGAAATAACCACATTTTAATCTTGAAAATCTCAGGATTCTCTTTTTCCATTCTTTTCCTCAAACGGAGATGAGAAATCGCAATGGCTAGATAGACAAGAATTCCAATTCCACCAGAAGAATTTACTAAAAAGAAAAATATTTTGTCAGGAGAAATATAACTAAAAATTGTGCTAATAAAGGCAAACAGTGTACTTGCAATTACCGCCAAAACTGGGACCCCATTCTTGCTCACTTTTGAAAACAATTTTGGGGCATCACCCTTTTGTGCAAGAGAAAATAACATCCGAGAGCTCGTATAAAGTCCTGAATTCAAACAGGACAGCAAAGCGGTTAGAACTACGATATTCATAATTAAAGCAGCTGAAGGAATTCCCATCATTTCAAGAACAGCAACAAAAGGACTTTTAAGCAAGGATGCTGAATTCCAAGGTAAAAGTGTCACTAGTATAGCTATTGAGCCGATATAAAAAATAAGTATTCGCCATACCACGCTATTTAACGCACTTCTTACAGACTTTACTGGATCACTAGTCTCTCCAGCTGCAATGGCTGGAATCTCAACTCCAACGAAAGCGTGAAAAACAATCGCTACACCAACAAGAACTGAACTAATCCCGTTAGGAATAAAACCACCAAAGTTCAAAAGATTAGAAGCGCCAGGTGGCTTTATCGTTGGTATTAAACCCAGAATCACCGCTACTCCTAGACATAAGAATAGAATAATACTGACTATTTTAATAATAGAAAACCAATATTCAAATTCGCCAAATGATTTAACAGAAAATATATTTGTTAGTTTTAATAGAATTATTAATGAGAGACTTATTAACCATACTGGAACTGAAGGAAGCCACTCATGTATTATCGCTGCCCCTGCTGTTGCTTCTAGTGCAATTACAATAACCCAAAAAAACCAATATAACCAACCTGTAGTAAAACCGGCCCACTCACCAATCCCTTCTCTTGCATAAACAGCAAAAGATCCTGTATTAGGGTTTACTGTAGCCATTTCTCCGAGCATTCTCATGACTAAAACAACGATTAAGCCTGCTAATACGTATGATAAAATCGCTCCGGGGCCTGTTTGACCAATAATAATACCGCTTCCTACGAATAAACCAGCTCCTATTACACCACTCAAAGATATCATTGTTAAATGTCTTTGTTTAAGACCAGGTTTCAATTCTTCTTGTTGATGTTTCATAACCTCCACCAACTTTCAGTAATTTGGGGAACCACCTATTGATAACGCTTACATCCACTTAAAAAGCCAGGCTACTCTAACACAACTACATAAACTACCTTTCCCTTACATACTCACAAAATAGTGAAAAAAATCATACATAACCATAAAACGGTGCAGATTTACCAATAAATAGACATTTCCGAAACAAACACTAGCGTTATTCTTATGTGTGTAGACACATAAGAATAGGTCTTTTCAGCTTATTGCTTAATATTATTCACGCAACCAAAGAGACGAAGCTCTAGATTTTCTGTTATCCTATTTCCTCCTCCATATAGTTTATTATGACAATCGAAACGGAACTAACATCACTACGTCATGATGTTAGTACCACTTTCTATGTGTATAATACACTCTGACTTTTTTAAAGTCAATTTAAAAATCAGAATATTTGGACAACCGTTCAAGAATCATTATAAGAACATAATTTTAATGTTTACAAAACACCAGACTGACTCCTGATCTCGTAATTCTATTTTTCCGTTTTAGCTGTTTTGTCCAATTGCCCTTCGGTATCTATCAATACTGCCTTCTGATTTCTATTAAGCATTTTCTTTAAAAGTGACGAAAAGATCAGCGTAAACGCAACACCCTTAATGATCGAAGTATAACCATAAACTAGCAGACCCAATAATAGTACGATAAGATTAATTATCCTGATTGTCGCTGCTATATCTATTTTTTTATTTTTGTGATGTAAAATTAAAGCTATAACATCAAACCCCACAGTGGATGCATTTGCTGTTATACATAAATAGTATCCTAGTGCTATCAAAATCGAAGAAATGATAATTACTACAATGATGTTTACATCAATGCTTATATTAAGTGAATAAAATAAGTTAAAAAAAGCATATAACTAAGGGAACTTACTATTGATTTGAAAAAGTATTCTTTCCCTAGAAAAACTAAACATATAATTAATAATAGTCCTGTAACAAAATTAGCAAGCATGGCTATGTTATAGCCAGATAAGGCATTTAATAGTAACGCGGAACTCGTCACACCACCATTAATAATTTCATTTGGTACGATCAAATAAGCATAGGCAAAGGTCATTGAAATATTTCCCACAATAATTTTAATTAAGTCCTTCATTAATTTTGTCACCTTCCTATTACAATTTAAGAAAAAGTCTAAAGATTAGATAGTTAAAGCTTTCTCCTCCTTCGATATAAATATTTATACTTGAACTATATGAACAACATTCATTTGTAAGTTCAAATATTCAAGATTCGTTCAAGTTACATTTAGTCTTTACCGCCACTGCTTTTTGATAAAAGTAGAATGAATTCCTTGCTAGAAGCTCTCTTCCCTCCTTATCACCGTAATATTCATGCAATCTGACAATAATTGTATTAAGCCTCCTATTAAGTTAAAAAGAATCTTATTTAGAAATAGTCCTACTCTCAGAATCCATTATCAAAATAAAATGGGAGACAAAGTAAAAAACCGCGGAATTATCAAGTGGCAGTCAGCAACATTTCTTCCAGAACTATCAGATATGTTCGAGAAAGCATAAGAGTATATTCTTGCAAACCAAACCTATTCTGAGTGAATACTCAAATGAAGAATATTATTGCTAAAATTAAGAATCTTATCTTTTGTATGAAAATTGGATTCCGAGACGTTTCATTCTCCTTATCAGATTTGCATGGTCAATGTCGAGCTTAATGGCAGCTTTTCTAAGGCTTTGTGAAGATTGAAGGGCATTTAAGATCATCTGAGATTCAAATTGAGCCATGGCTTCCTTTAGATTAAGATTATTTGTGGATAATAGATTATTATCTGACGTTTCATCGCGGAAACTTTCTTGGGGAATTTCTAATTTCCAATTATCTCTTATATGTTCTGGCAAGTCTCTAGGGGTTATGAATGGTACTGATGTTGATACTACTAAAAACTCTATAATATTTTTTAATTCACGAACATTACCAGGCCATTGATAGCTTTCCATAATCTTTAAAGATTCAGGCATGATTTGTTTTTTTAATCCGTACTGCTCACAAAGCATTGTAAGGTAAACGTCTATAAGAGGTAAAATGTCGGATTTCCGCTTGTATAACGGTGGAATATTCAAATGAATCACATTAATTCGGTACCACAAGTCTTCTCTGAATTGTTTTTTATTAACAAGATCCCTGAGGTCTTTATTGGTAGAACAAACTAACCGAAACGTAAGAGGAATTAGCTTCGAATCACCTATTCGAGTAATTGCTTGATCTTGAAGAACACGAAGCAATTTAGCTTGCATCAACAATGGTAGTTCACCAATTTCATCTAAGAGTATGGTGCCTGTATTAGCTTTTTCAAAAAGACCAGCCTTCCCTCCTTTTTTGGCCCCTGTAAAGGCTCCTTCAGCATATCCAAATAATTCAGACTCAAATAATTCAGCTGGAATCGCAGCACAATTGACTTTAATAAAGGGGGCATCTTTTTGAGGACTATACTGATGAATATAATTTGCTAACACTTCTTTTCCTGTTCCGGAATCTCCCGTGATGAGTACAGATGTAGGGAAAGCAGCAACCTTTATTACCTTTTCCATTAAAATTTGCATTTCTTGACTTCTAAAAACGATTTGTGAAGTATTAATTCTTTGTTTTGCTTCAATTTCTTTATCAGGTTCAATTATTTTCGCCATTATCCACTCTCCTTTTGTAGTCATTTTATTACCAGGTCGGTGACAATTCAACATCATTATTATATAAGTTGATATATAATATCTAAATATTTCGTGCATTCAAACTTCGGCATAATTCTTGCATCAGTAAATCAATAGTACTGAATCCTAAACTTTTTGAGGCTTGATAAAAAATGAGAAGACATTCATAAAAAAACTAAGAAAAAATTACAAACTCCTTAAACAAAAAAGAAAAAATGACACCTAGAGATTAAATAGAGGTCACTTTCTCAAATGGGTGTTCTTTATAACGATATGTTCGTTTTTTATAGAGATATGCACTCCCTATTTCCAACTGTATGAAATAAGTTTACCTCAGTCAGGCATGTACAAAATACAGCTCACATGAAAGATGCTTACACACTCAAGCGGTAAGTTTTAAGAGATGTCAATTTTGCTAATTGGGATACTAGTCATAAAGCGTTATATATAAGAAGTCAACCCTTTTGGTTGTCCTTCCCCTTCTTAGAATGATAAGAATTATATTGGTATATTGTATTTTTTCTATATTTTCACAATTGGAATCAATTATATGATTATATTTATGTTAGGGAGGGAAAAAGATGGGAAAAACACTATATCAAGACCAAACATTAGTCTTAATTCAAACATGCCAGATTCATGATGAGGTATTAAGTGAACATGGCTTTTACATGATTAAGGTATTGGAAAAACGTATGAATATGAGTGAACAGTAAAAAAAACCGAAATCTATATATATTGAAAAAGTGAGATGATTGGGAGTGGATTAATGGTAGGAAAGAATGTTTTTATTCAAGGATTTGTGCCAAACCACAATCATAGATCCGTTTACTATACATCTGTTGATGCTGGCCATGTTCATCAGTGTTTAGATGTAACTTCTCCTCCTGTTATGAGTAAAGATGATATCCATGTGCATTACACGGAAGGATATGTTGTCTATGAAGATGGCCATACTCACTATTACCAGGCATACTCCGGCCCTGCTTATCCTGTAGGAAATGGAATGCATGTTCATTATTATGATTTTTATACACCAGAAGCCAATGGACATCGCCATCGGGTGGGTGAAGAGCGTTGACCAGCCAGCTCCAGGAAACAAGTAAAGTAATTCAACTGTTCCAAACACCTTTATTTTTTTATTAAGGCTTCTCTGTAATTAATTATCTCTCCCTGGCTTGTAGTAATAAGGATCGCTTTTATGTTCCTTAATTTCATTATTATCTATAAATAACTTTCCATCTTCTAAAAAAGTTGCTAATGTAATATTCTCTATTTTTTCACCCATTTTTTCGAGCTCGTTAATTAGCCAACTTTGGTTTAATTGTAGATATTTTAAATTATGGTAAACAATTTGGCTGTCCAGTATGAGTGGGATAGGAAGATATTCTTTCTTGACACTTAAATTTATATCATTAGGTTGAACTGGTCGGTATTCTGACTTGGGAATAACACTAATACTTCCTGTTTCCTCCATCACTGCAATGGCAATGTTTTGAGTATCGGTATACCCTTTTACTCTTAAATGTGCCAATAATTCATTTATTGGCATACGTACCTTTTTCAACCCCTTTATATCAATATCCCCGTTTTGAATTAATACCGTTGGACTTTCATATAAGACCCATCTTAATTTATTATGTAAGGATATACGTATAAAAATTTTATATAAAATTACTGTAATTCCAGCATAGGTAATAGCCTTTCCCAAATTATTATCCTCTACTGGGGAACTGATGATATTGGTAAGGACAAGGATATACAATAAATCGAAAGTGTGCATTTGAGCTACTGCTTTTTTTCCACTCAACCTTAAAAATAAATATCCTACAACAAAAATCAAGAATGTACGGTAAAATGTTTCCAATTTTGCATCACCTCTTATAAAAATTCTCAACTTCTATCAAACGTACTAACTGAATAAAAGATATCTTTAGTATTAGAAATTTAATTCGTATCTAAACCGGAAATTTTGGATTTGCAAAAGTCAAGAAAATCATTTTAGAAAAACAAGACTTAAATGCTCAATATGTTCAATTAATCTTCTTGAAAAAAGATATAGGTAGCTCCTCATTTCAGTATTACCATGGCATAGGTAGCTTCATATAATATTTCTCTATTTTTACTGAGACACCTTCTTCAACAAAACTGCCCATTTAGCTCCATAAGAAAAAGAGCTGCCGAAGCAACTCCCTTATTGAAGTAAAGCACCCGTTATTTGAAGAAAATTTTCAAGAATCTCTTTGTTTCGTACTGTTTCGGTCAATTGTCTTAATTTTTTTAATGAAATAATAATGTTTGTAGAGGGCGAGCACTACCAACAGGATTTTCACTAAAAGGATGTCCACAAAAAATACAGAAATTATGATGAAGAAATCGGCAACTAAATTGATTCTGATTTTCTCTTTTCGAGTCATACCTTTTTTTTGCAGGAATGCTTCAACGTATTTTTCATATAATGAGGTGCTTTTGAACCAGTTTTCAATCGACTTGGAACTTTTCGCAAAGCAAAAAGCAGCGAATAAGTAAAACGGACCGCCCGGCAGAACAGGTAACACAGTCCCTGCAACACCAATCACAAGTGATATGAATCCAAGAAGCAAAAATAGGATGCTTTTTACTTTTTTAATTGTAATCACCTTTTTATTTATATTCTATTCCCTTATAACGTAAAAGGGAAGTCCAATTGATTCAACATCACTGATTAGTATCTTACCATTTTCTTATTGACTCCCTCAGTTTAATACGATTTTCTCACAAATACTCGCTTAATCGCAGGATTTCATCACCCTTGAATTTAAGTTCACGGTTAAATGGAGTGATTTCAGGACATGAAGATTTCGTGAAGGCATAGTGAAATAAAGGAGTTGCACAAGACTCCACATTTCACCATATAATGTACATTCTCCACGCCGCCCCTGGAGGCTTTCCCTCCCATGTCTCAACGGGTCAATTGCACTATCATTCCTTGACAGAAATTCAACAACGATTAGGACATACAGATATTCAAACAACGATGAACATCTATGCTAATACGACTGACAACATGAAAGAAAAGGCCTCCCAGCAGTTCAGTAAACTGATGGAAGACCTTCACTTTAAAGATATTTACATGTTAGGCAATGATTACATCATGCTGCCCATTCATTAACTATCATGGTCGTATGAACGGTTAAACCTAATGACTAAAACCCGTTTTGGATGTATCGGAAACGGGTTTTACAACAACAATCAAAGGCATTATAAGGCCCTTCAATGATTTAGTTGCAATAATAATGCCAAATTCCTTTCTCCATTTCCTTATTAATTTCCCCTTGTAATTCAAGATAATCTAGATAACCAATAATTTCAGACATAATATTGAAAAACTGCTTTTCATACTTTTCTTTATATCGTAATTGGGCAATTCCACTTGCGGTTGAAATTCCGGATTTAATAATGCTTATGTATTTGTTGGCTTTTTCATCAATCTCTTTTATTCTTTCTTTTAATAAATCAGCAGGATTTTCTATGATCATACCGTGACCTGAAAAAACGAGTTCAACATTCAATGACGAACATTTCTCTAATGACTGCTTTTGTTGGACCAAAGATTTTGTGCGGATTCCATCATAATCTGGTTCAATGAAGGCATTGCTTGGAATATTTTCAATTAATAAATCTCCAGCAAATAGCCACTTACACTCTTTTCCGAAAAGGAAACCTGGTCTGGAGCGTGCCCTGGGATTTCCAAAATATCAAAGCCAAAAAGTTGGTTATTGGTAATTTCTTGGATTTCGCAATGGATTTTTTTATCCTCACCTAGAATAATAGGATTGCGTAAATTAACTACTTGTTTATCCCCGATTTCCCCACATCCCATCTCCTTGTATAGTTTTCTGAAAAACTCTATTCTCATTTTCGTATATTCTTTATCTCTTTTCAGTACAAGTATGGCATAAGGATGAGCGTATACAGGAATGGAATGCGTAGATACAATTCGGTTGACTAAACCAATATGGTCCAGATGATGGTGTGTTAGTAGAATCCTCGTGATATCAGTAAGTGTGAAATCATGATTCTTTAAAGTCTTTTGTAAGGAATTCCAGCAATCATCTGTGTTCAATCCGGTATCAATTAACGTTAAGGAATTCCCATGTTTCACTAAGAAAAAGTTATAACTTTTCAGTTTATTGGAAGCAGGGACAATGATGGGAAATACCTCCATATTATTTTGTTTAAACAACACATTCCCCCCTAATCTGTTATGAAATTAGAATAAGAACAAGATTAGTCCACATCTTTCAAAGATGAGGCGGACTAATTTGT
Source organism: Peribacillus sp. TH16 (assembly GCF_016651095.1). Lineage (NCBI taxonomy): Bacteria > Bacillati > Bacillota > Bacilli > Caryophanales > Bacillaceae > Peribacillus > Peribacillus sp. TH16. The sequence continues at coordinate 383,377 of NZ_JAEKEM010000002.1, forward strand.
TCTTTAATTAGATACTAGATGTGACTTCTTGCTCTGGAGTTGATGGTACTTCTTTTGAGTCAACTTTAGCTGGTGCTGTTTCTTTGAAGAATAATGAGAATAATAATGCCAGCACACCCGCACCAGTAGCTACCAATAATGGTGTATGAATACCATACATGTCTGCTAAAGCTCCATTCATCATTGGATTTAAGAATCCACCGAAGAATTCACCAATACCGATTGTTAATCCTACTGCAAGACCTGAGTACTGTAATGGAACGGACTCAACAGGAATAACTGACATCGACATACCAATTACACCTGAACCTGCAGCACCGATGAATAAAAGAACCATCATTAATGGAACTGAATCGACGAATACTACTGTCAATGGTACGAGAATTAACAACAAACCAGATACTAAAGAAGCCGATTTACGACCAGTACGCTCTGAAAGCATTGGGATTAAGAAACCGAAAAGTGCATAACCGACACCGAATGCAGCCATTACGAAACTCATTGTCGTATCTGATAAACCTTTTGCTTGGACTAAATATGTTGGTCCGAAAATTTGGAATGCCATAAGTACTGTCATCACTAAGCTGAAAACAATAATGGATAACCAAATATTACGGAGCTTAAGAATATCTTTAACTTTAATTTTTTCAGTCGATTTTGTAGCATGCATAGTATGGTATTTCGCTGGATCTGGATTTTTAACTGCTTTTAAGATGACTAAGCTTAAAATAATCCCTGGAATAATCGTTAAATAGAACGCTATATGCCAGTCAAAATTAGTTGCTAACGCAACGATTGCTACAGGCGCTAAAATGCTACCGAATAATGCGTTACTTGTGTTCATTGTGAAACCTAAGTTAAATCCGCGACGACGCTCCGAAGATTCCATTGCTAAAATCGAATGTGTTTGCGGAATCAGTGGACCTTCTACAATACCCATTAATAGACGTAGTACGAATAACATAGCGAATGATTGTGCTAAACCATGTAATAATGAAATAACTGAGAATGCGAATACTAAAATTGCTAACATTGCTCTCTTATTATTCACTTTATCTGAAATAAATCCACCTAATGGACCAGCAACTGACCAAGTTAACGCAAGAGCTGCTCCAAGCAAGCCTAATTGCGTGTAGTTTAGTCCTAAATCTACAGAGATCATTGGGAATAAGTAGTTAATCGCTAAACGGTCAAAGAATACGAATCCAATTAGAAAGAAAAAGATTACGGTCAATTTGTTCTCATAAGTCCAAAACTTTGGTTTTCCCATTATTAAAACACCCTTCCTTAAAATCACGTATTGTTATAGCTAATAAAATAAATCATAAAATACGGTGATACCGAGTTGATTAGTAAAAATTACAATCATCTGGATTTCAAGGCCTAATGAGGCTGCCTAACCTTCTGTAAAGAAAGCGATGGATATTGATTGCCCATTAATAATCCAGGAAATAGGAAATAATCAATGATGGGTGTTTCTTCAAAAACAAAGTTCGAAATATTACGAATATATTTCACGAGCCATGACCTAGCTTCGTATATCATCCAGTTCCTATCAGTATTTTCAATTTTATTTATAGGTATCATAGTCAAATAGAGTTTATAAAGATAACCATAGTTTTCATTGGGTGTTCGATCACTTGTAAGTGCTTTCAAAAATATTGTAGTTATAGAAATCAATTTATCTATCTATTTTACGTAGTATCAGTATAGATTTACAAAAAGTTCTATTATGGGGTCAATCCAATTAATATCTCTGAAAGATGGTGACTTGAACTATTTCAAATTCAATTGGTATAAATATGTACGGATTTGTGGCGGCAATGGAAGTTTACAATTCACCTTCTACGATATTGTAAAAGGAAAGCGACTATAAGTTAGTAGCATCAGACTGTCAAGAAAACCTCGACAGTCTATTTATTTATCAAAATACTTTAACACCTTAGATCTCTTTATTTAAAAAATCACCTGTACGTTTGTAAACGTCTTTATATTCATCAAGATGCGTGAATTTACCTAAGAAACCGTGAGTTGCACCTTCGTATCTTTTTGTTTCAACATGTACACCAGATTTTTTAAAATTCTCAGCAAATAGTTCCCCTTCATCTCGCATTGGATCATATTCTGCTGTGATGACAAGTGCTGTTGGAAGATTTTCTAAATTTTCTTCTCGGATTGGTGAAACAAGCGGATTATCAGTATCTACATTTCCTAATAAATAGAAGGAATTATGTTCAGCTAATTGATCACTTTCTACAAAATAGCCCTTTCCATTTTCCACTAATGATGGGTAACGAAATTCACTGAAGTCAAGGTCTAGTGATGGATAATACAATACTTGCTTCGTAATGATAAATTCCTGTTTGTCACGGGCCATTAGAGAAACGGCAGCAACTAGGTTTCCACCAGAACTATCCCCTGCAACTGCGAGGTTCTTCCCATCCCATTTTAATTCATCCTTATGTTCTGTTGCCCATTTTGTGACGTTATAGCAACCTTCCCCATGAACATTTTACATATTGAATACAAGTAATCTCTTATTGGCGTTGCATGATTCTTATATTTAAAACCGACCGACCTTTCTAGTTTAAATTAAGTTCAATTATGCTGTTTAAGAGATACCTTTAATGATTTGAGTTAAGCCCTCACTAATTGGTGTAGCTGACCGTCCAAGAAGTTTTTCGAAATCATTGCTTTCTACTTCAAGGGTGCCTTCTCGAACGCCTTTTTGGATATCAATGAGCATAGGAATAAGGAAATCAGGTAAGCCAACACTTTTCATAATATCAGCATAAGTAGCATCATCAACCTGTTGAACAGGTACTTCTTTACCCAATACATTACCAACTGCAGATGCAAGTTCTTCCTGAGTCAATAACTTGCCAGAAAGCTCATAGATTGTATTTTCGTGTCCGTTACCAGATAGTACTGATGCCGCAGCTTCTGCATAATCTTGTTGTAGTGCCCATCCTACTTTGCCATTTCCTGCTGATGTCACCCAAGGAGCTCCTGCTTGAACACCTTGAATACTTGAAATTTCATTCTCCAAATACCAGTTGTTGCGTAAGAAGGAGTATGGAATGCCTGTTTTCAGAATGGATTCTTCTGTTGCCTGATGCGTTGGAGCAAGAAAATTTTTACTTTCCTTTGCATTGGCCAAGCTAGTATAAGCAATAAATTTAACTCCAGCACGCTCTGCCGCAACTACTGCATTTGAATGCTGACGTATCCTTGTTTCATTGTCTCCATCCGCAGAAATAATTAACAAGCGATCAATTCCTGCAAAAGCTGTATCCAATGTTTCTGGACGATCAAAATCTCCTTGACGTACGTCTACTCCGCGAGTTCTTAATTCTTCAGCTTTCTCTGGATTTCGCACACTTACAGCCAGTTGATTAGCTGGTACAGTTTTCAATAAGGTTTCTACAACTTTCGTTCCCAACTTTCCTGTTGCTCCTGTTACTAATATTTTCATTTGGTATTCCTCCAATAATTTTTTATATTCAAATTAAACATCCATTAACCTGTATCTATATCTAATACATGTATTTATAATAGATACATGTAGTTGTCTTGTCAACCAATTTATAAACCTTTTATATTTTCTTCAAATTTTAAGGTATAATACGTTGTAATCAAATTAAATACATGATTAATCTGTGTAATAAACTTTGCGATGAAGTAAAAGGTAGGTGAATGATATGTCCATCAGCAGCCGATTTACCGTTGGTGTTCATATATTAGCTCTTATTGAATTAAATAAAGAGGGAATAAGCTCATCGGAGTTCTTAGCGGGGAGCGTAAACACGAACCCAACCTTGATAAGAAAAATTATGGGTATGTTAAAAAAGGCAGGGTTAATTGAAGTACAACCTGGTATTGCAGGGGCAAAACTAGCCAAGGAACCTTCTTATATAACATTACTTAACGTTTATAAGGCGGTCGATGTTGTGCAGGAAAAAGAATTGTTTAGTGTGCATGAAAATCCGCACCCTGATTGCCTTGTGGGCAGGAACATTCAAGATTCGATCACTCCTGTGTTGTCAGCAGCTCAATTTGCTATGGAAAAGGTACTGGGAAATGTAACCATTGAAGATATTGCTAAGGATATTGTTGAAAAAGAAAAACTTAAAATACAATAATAAATTAATAAAAGACATTCTTGAAAACAGAATGTCTTTTTTTCGTAGTCCAAATCCCTTCTTTAACCTGCCCTGCACCGTTTGTTGCATAACAAAAGGAGCTACTGATTCGCTTGGTAATGAAGTAAAGCACCTGTTAGCATTCCTGTAGATCGTTAAATATCAGGTTTGAAAAAAATAGAGCCCCTCAGTAAGATACGAGTATAGAGTCCAATCTAACTCTAAGTCTTAAGGAGGAAGCCCTACTATGAATTTTAAAATGCAAAACAAACAAAATCAACTAATTGAAAGAATTACGGATCAACATCTAGTTGTTGGTGTGGATATCGCCCAACACGTACACGTGGCCCGTGCTGTAGCATTGTGATCGGGAAACCTTTGTCTTTTGAAAATAACGAAGAGGGTTATACTAGATTACTAAACTGGATCAAGGAACTAAAACACATGAAAAACCTTGACACCACGATAGTCGGAATGGAACCTACCGGTCATCTTTCAAAGTGGCTAGTCAAACAAAACATGGATGTCGTTACGGTCAATCCTCACCATGTCAAAAGAAACAAAGAAAATCGTGATAATACGCAATCCAAAAGTGATAAAAAAGATGCCCTTGTCATCGCTGATATGGTGAAGAATGGCTATTATGCCTTCGTTCGTTCCACTTCAGAATCATTTGAAAAACTTCGTGTCCTTATGGCTAACCGAGATGTGATCGTTAAGCGTCTTGTTAGCTCCATCAACCAAATTAATCGCTGGGTGGATGTTGTCTTTCCCGAGCTCCGGCAAGTGTTTAAAGACGTATCATGTAAAGGGGCAATCGCAACCCTACGCCTCTTTCCTACCCCAGCTGAATTAAGTTCCTTACAGCCTCAAGATATCGTAACCGGGTGGAAATCATGTATGAAGCGACATTCCGGGCATAAAAAAGCCCGTTCCCTGCTTACATTGGCCAAGCGTTCAATTGGTACGAAACAAGCCCTTGATGCATATAAACTTCACTTGGAACAGTTATTAGAGGAATATGATCTCGCTTCATCCCAACTCGAAAGAGTGACGCAAGAAGTCACAAACGTCTTGGAACAGATTCCATTCGTTAAGCAAATACTTGCCATTAAAGGAATCAGCGAAATTTCACTGGCGGGCATCTTAGGAGAAGCTGGAGATCTGAGTGGGTTCGCTCACGGGAATGCGCTCCTTCGTCATGCAGGATTGCATCTCGCTGAGGCAAGCTCTGGGAAGTGGAAAGGCCAAATTGTTCTTTCCAAACGTGGAAGATCACGCCTGCGGCGTTACCTCTTCCTTGCGACCATGAGTCTGGTGATGAATAACCCTGAGTTTAAAGCCTTACACTCGAACAATGTTAAGGTGAAGAAGATTAAGAAAATGAAATCCATCATGAAACTATGTGGAAAACTCGCCCGTGTCCTAGTAGGGATTACTCGTAATGGCTCTGCCTATAAACCGGAAATGGTCTTCCCTCTTGAACAACTAGCTGCGTAAATTTACATTCACATTGTTATTTTACGAAAGTTGGCTTATTCGTAGGATTTCAAAGAAAGCACGAAGTACTGGATGTAATGAACAAAAGGGCAATGACCCGTTCCGTTAGCAAAACCAGCCTCCACCCCTTGGATAGGCATGACGAAGGAATGAAAGGGCATATGATTATGACCCGTTGAGACATGGGAGGGAAAGCCTCCAGGGGCAAATGCGCGCAGTATATGTAATAATATGGGATTTTCGACAGATCCCCTATTTCACTCTGCCCTCATCTTATCAAAACGGTCCTATCTCTTTCGTTCATCTAAAGCAACCTATACCATGTGGTTTGAAATCCTGCGAATAAGCGAGTATTCGTGAGCATTATCTATTAAACTGAGGGAGTTCATTAAGAAAGCTTTATAATTACGGCATCTGTTGTCGCAAACAATAATCTCCCATACAATATGAGTTTTTATACTCGTTATCGAAATGGACAAGCATCTAGCCGCTGCACAAACTTGACCTTAATATCATATAATTTTTTCGTTGCGAGTCACCCCTTGAGCTTCTCTTGAAAGATTATTTTTCGATATAAGCCCTGCTGCCGCAAAGATACCTAAAACTGCACAGACAATTATATACACGAAAGCGGATGCATATAACCCATTAAAAACTTCAATTAAATATCCCATAACCATTGGTGCAAGAAATGCCCCAATCATCCCGCCAAGATTAATCATCCCAAATGTAGACCCAATAACGTTCTTTGAGAAAATTTTATGTGGAAGTCCAAATATGATAGCCACAACTGGTCCATGAAAAAACATACATATAGCTTGATACGTAATAACTAGCGAAACAGACGGTGCGTTGAATAACAAATAAAGAGATACAATCATGATGATAAAGCTTACAATTGCTAGATATTTTTCTTTTCCAATTAATAAAGACTTAATAAGTTGTCCACCAATAATAACACCGATAGCTCCAGCAAGTGCCGGAATTGACGTAAGCATCCCCATAGACATCAAATCAAGACCTCTCACATCTACAAGATAAGGAGGCATCCATGAAATGAGTCCCCATACGACAGTACTTACTCCAAACCACATAATGGCCAACTGCCAGCTTGTCCGGTTCTTTAAAACATCTTTAAACGAAGCTTTTTGAACCATTTCTTCATCAACTGTTTCAACCTGCATATTTTTCGGATTTAAATAATACCAAAGTAAAGCTGCAACGAAAACACCCAATATACCTATGGCAAGAAAGAGGTTTTGCCAACCAATCCACACAAGTAACGGCGTAGCAATTAAAGGAGCAATCACTCCACCAAGTGAATTGGAAGACATCATGATTGTCTGGGCACTAGTTCGCTCTGCTTTAGGAAAGACATCAGCTATTGCTTTGGAGCTTGCTGCAGGATATCCTCCTTCTCCGAGGCCGAACATAAAACGAATCATAATCATAGACATAAGGGACCAGGCCATTCCTGTCAAAACCGTAAATATTGACCAAAACAAAATAGCAATAGCAATTACTTTTCTGGATCCAAATTTATCGGCAAGCCAGCCGCCAGGCAATTGCATTAAAGCATAGCCAGCAAAAAAACTGCTCAGCACAACACCCATAACAGACGGGCTAAGATTAAAATCTTTTGCAATTTCCACAATCCCAACATTCATTGCCATCCTGTCAAGATAAGATAAACACCATCCTAAAAATAGCAGTGCAAGAATCATATGCCTCTTTTTATTATTAATTTGGTTGTTTTGCACAGTGCTGTCCTCCTCCTAAATTTACATATTAACTAAAATCAAACAGAATAATTTTTTCTTAAGTATGTTAATGTGAGCTGTTTAAGTAATCGAAAACGAGTGAAATAAACATTTTTCCAGCTAGAGTAATAGACTGCTCATCAACATCAAATTTCGGGTGATGATGAGAATAGACAGCTTGAATAGCAGGATTCATCCCTCCTACATTAAAAAATGCACCCGGCTTCTCTTTTACATAGTAGGAAAAATCCTCCATCGCCATCTGTAAAGAGGACTCCGAAACATTTTCTTTTCCTACAATCTTTTCACCAATGCGTTTAATGCGAAGTGCTTCTTCCGAATTGTTACACACAGAAGGATAGCCGTATTCATACGTTACTACACACTCGGCACCTGCTCCGCTACAAGTAGCCTCTGCTACTCTTCTAATATACTTTTCACTAAGCTCCCGTGCTTCCTCTGAAAAGGTGCGAACTGTTCCCGATAAAATCACTTGATCAGGAATAATATTATATCTGCTTGCACCATCAAACGAACAGATGGTTATAACGGCAGGATCTGTCGTATTAATACGACTCGCGATTATCTGCTGGACATTCGTGACAATTTGGCTCCCAATGAGGACTGGGTCAACCGCGAGATGCGGTGAAGATCCATGTCCACCTTTTCCTTTTATAACAATTTCAAACTTATCTCCAGCTGCCATCATGTATTCTTCTTTAAAAAGAATCTGACCTACAGGGAGGTTCGACAAAACATGAGCACCGTAGACTACATCTACATTATTAAGACACCCATCCTCAATCATTGCTTTTGCACCGCCAGGAAGAACCTCTTCGGCAAACTGGTGAATAAACATCACATTGCCTTGAAGATGCTCCTTCACTTTGCTTAGCGCATATGCCGCTCCAAGTAGTGAAGCCGTATGAATATCATGCCCGCACGCATGCATGACACCTGGTATTTTTGATTTATAGGGAACAGTCTTTTCATCCTGAATCGGTAATGCATCAAAATCAGCACGGAGCGCAACCGTTTTTCCAGGTTTTGCTCCTTTTAACAAAGCAGTAACTCCTCGTCCCCCCACTCCAGTTTTTACTTCAAGGCCCAAATCTCTTAAATAATTTGCAATGATTGTCGGAGTTCTTTCTTCTTCAAATGACAATTCCGGATACATGTGTAAGTCTCGTCTAATATTAACGAGATCTTCAAATTTATTTTCTAATTCCTTGTAGGCTGTTTTTTCCACTACAGCTTCTCCTCCTTTAAATAGAAAACGCTTTCAAAAGTAAGTTTTTTCACTTTTCATTATTTATTAAATATTATATAATTTCAAACATATCCGTCAATGTGTAATTAAACAATGACAGTACATATCAATTGTTGATATCAACAACGGAGGTAGAAAATATGGAAAGAAAAGAAGCACTTCTTCAACAATTAAGTATTGAAAATCAAAAAGCACAGTATCACGTAATGAATTTAATGGAAAGCTTTCGGGCAATGAACTCGACTCTCGAATTGGATGAAGTACTAAAAAAAATCATGCATTTTGCATTAAATATAGTCGAGACAGCAGAGGCCGGATATATACAAATGTATGATGAGCCTTCGAATAAACTGATTATAAAGACATATGTTGGATTTAATGAGAACATTAGCTTCTTTAAAGTAAATATAGGTGAGTCTATTACAGGGAAAGTTTTCAGAGACAGCTGTATAAGGCTAATTACCACAAGGAAAGAGATTTATGATAGTATGGGCGATTTAAGCAAAGAGAATTTTGACTTTATTGATAAGGCACACCACAATAACCAAAATATTCAGTCTATTTTGTCCGTCCCCGTTTCATTTGGAACAAAACGGATTGGCGTTATGACATTTCATTGCTTTGATATAGAAGATGGTCTCAACGAAACAGATCTCCTTCTCTTACAAAGCTTCGCTTCCCAAGCAGCTATTGCACTTCATAATGCCCAACTTCACACAGAAGTACAGAAAAGCCTAGATGAAGTCACCCATTTATCTCAAAGGCTAAAAGAAACCAATGCGCTGTTAGAAAAGCGAACAGAAATTCACAATCACCTCACTGAGTTATCAGTTCAGAACAAAGGGCTGAAAGCTATTATCATAGAAATGAATAAACTGATGGAAAAGAAACTAGTCTATGCGGATTATTTGGAAGGAAAGTGCTACCCGCAGCAACGTGCACCCTTTACAGAAAATCTCGTTGATTTATTTCGTCTTTCTATTAATAAAACGGAGCCAGCCTATGTATCAATCAATGAAACACCCCAGCCTGTATACTATATTTATCCAATTAGATCTGGATCTGTTTTTTTAGGGTGTTTAATTATTGAAGGAAACACTACCCTATCAGCACTCGATTGCATAATCGTTGAACAAGGAGCCCCTATTCTTTCTCTTGAAATTATGAAACTTAGATCACAGACTGAAATCATGTATAAGAAAACCTATGAAACATATCAACAGTTTCTGAAAATAAAAAATCCTCAGCAGGCTGAGATTGCTGCAAAGGAATTAGGAATTCATAATCATTATTTTCTCCAAACAGCTTTAATTGAATTAGATGGAAACGTCGATCTGCGTTCTCTTGAAAACGATGCACTGCTTCTTCTAACACATCTGAAAGAGAAAATCACTTTAGAAAATAGCCTTCTTTTTAGCTACAATAACAAAATTACCTTTTTTTCTTCTGCCCGAGATGCTGTCGGCGAAACATATATTACAAAAATAATCGAAAGCAGCATAAAATGGTGGAACGAACGGTTTACAGTAGTAGCCAGGGCAGGAATCAGCACAGGACATTACTATCCTGGCCAAGCCGAAGAAAATCATTTAAAAGCAGAGAAAGCCCTTCTTCACTTGAAAAAACAAAAGAAAAAAGGCATTCTTCATTACAGGGATATTGGAATCAGCCGCCTTTTTTTACATCATCCTCCTGAAGAAATCAATTCATTTCTGCGTGAGACGTTTTCCCTATTATGGACAGGTCAGGAGAAAATGGACGAACTTCTGCATACACTTTTCACGTATATACAGAATAATCGTTCCATGACGTCTACTTCTAAAGAACTTCATATCCATGCAAATACTCTCTATCACCGCATTAAAAAAATTGAGGATATTCTTGATATGGACTTTAGCGATCATGAGGATTACCTAACAGTACATCTGGCGGTCTATCTTTATAAAACCTTTTTTGGTTCATTAACAAAGTCGATTTAAGCCTTAAAATCAAATTCGATTACAAGAACTTCCACCTGAACCTTGATAATCATGGCAATAGTCTCAGGTAGCTGAAACACTGTCGCATCTAAAATACGAATAAGATTGAAAGCAGAAATCATGTGTGGTGAGAGCGATTGGGTGGAACAGAGTTTTTGTGTTAGAAGGGAAGTAAAGACTTCTCCAAGGAATGCGACAGCTGCTGGATTAAAGTGTTGATTGAGTCCTTCTTGGCTGAGCCAAACACAAAGGACGATGAGTTCATCTGCTTTATACTTACTAGATCGCTGCACACTTGTTTGGCGATTTCTTGTAGAACCATTGAAGACAGAAAGCGTTGTAATTCTTGTGAGAATAGATGTAATTCTTCAGAAAGCGAGAGGCCCATGAAAAAACGTCATCCTTTTCGAGTATTTTACTGAAAGAATAACGTTTTTTCATTTTGAGGGAAATTCATTTCGTTAGCTTGATGGGCATGTGGCAGTACCCCTTAAAAGAACAAAGAGCGCAATCCCTATTACAGGAAAGCGCCCTATTGCTGAATATTATTTAGAGTAATTATTTTTCAGTTGCTATATTCCCCATTGCAATAGAAATTCTATTCCAAATGTTAATTTGATTAATTATCAGAACAAGGTCAACATACTGTTTCTCGTTATATTGTTCACGCACTCGTTGATAAAGCTCATCTGGAACACGTTTTGTCGGGATTAATGTCACGTGCTCTGCCAATCCTAAAGCTACTTTTTCTGCTTCTGTATAGAATTCACACTCTTGCCAAGCACTAACACAGTATATTCTTTGTTCTGTTTCACCCATTTTTCGTGCATCTGCTGTATGCATATTCAAACAATATGCACAGCCGTTAATTTGAGAAACACGAATTTTAATAAGCTCACGAAGTTTTCGTTCGATTGCCGTCGTTTTCGTGTATTTTCCATATCCATCATAATTTTCATACCATCAGGTGCAATTTCATAGTAAGAAACTCTTTGGCTCATAAAGCAAGACTCCTTTGATTTAGTATAAGACTATAATATCCTTACAAGAATATCCATACCATTTTTATAAAGGAGTTGCTCCGCAATCTGACCCGATTGTTGAATAACATAACTCGTGTTTTTATACAACATGATTGTAAATGTAATAACTTTATATGTAATTAAACATCTTTATTATCACTCTACAAATAAAAAACCTTGATTTTTTTACACTAAGCAGAATAATCAAGGTTTTTACTTCCAAAAAATATCTTAGCCAATAAAATTCGTGTTTCTTTATTTTTTTGTATATCGTAGATATGGAAAAAAAAGTAAGGCTATGACCCATTTTTACACGTATCTCGGCTGAACCCCTATATATCTACCTATCATTCCTTCTTGAACTCCCTCAGTTTAATACGATTTTCTCACAAATACTCGCTTAATCGCAGGATTTCATCACCCTTGAACTTAAGTTCACGGTTATATGCTATCGGGGCAGATTAGTTCATTAAGAATTACCATTCTTGTATTAAAAAATTGGCTTCGATTTGGTAGAGAGCCATTTTTTCTACTATGTCTTGAATATTATTTGGTTAACCCTGGTCTGAAAAATAAAAAGTCTATCCGAAAGTGGATAGACAATGCAGCCCATTTAAAACTATAATACACTTTTTAAAAAGTCAACATTAGCTGTCGTCTGGCCCAGTATTAGCACGCATTCATCAGCTTCTCTTTTTAGAATTTCTCTTCTGTTAAGAATTGTTGATTTAATATAGTTTAATTCTGCTTCACCTTTAGTTAATTTTTTCTCTATGTCACTTTTCAAAGCATACATCTCTTTTTCTAACGAGTACAAATCTGATTTTGGAATACCTTTCTTTGGATCGAACGAAAACCGTTTCTCAATATTTTTTCTCCATTCTACTACAATATTTGTTAATGATGGCCCGAACCCAGGAACCCTTAAAATTGCTTGCTTTGAAACATCTCTTGCTGTTTCAATTCCATATGATTGAAGTACTAATTTTCTACTAGGTCCAATACTATCTATATTGCTTGATTGAATATAAAATCTATCAAGATATTCATTAAGCTGGCGATTTCTCTGATCTTTTTCAAGTTTCTTTAGTTTCATAGCACGTACATTAGGAATTTCAACATATTTTAACTTGTAATCATTCAACTCAGCCATCTTGGAAAAAAACTTATCTGACGAAGTTTCTTTTTTCCAACGTTCTATAAGGGTATTCCATTTATGGTTTAAATTTTCATATCCTTTATAAATTTCATCATACTGTTTAGTTTTTGTTTTCCTTGAACCGATCACAATAGAAGCAATAACTCCACCTAATGGATAAATACCCATCACACCATAAAAAGTTAATAATAATGAAAATATTCCTAGTATTAGTGCTCCAGATAATCTTATGGTTTTTTTTTGTTTTAAATTTTTCCCTATTTTAATTATTTCTTCATCTGGCTCTGGTGAAAATGAATTTAAATCAGGCAAATCTTGTTCATTAGGTGGATTTATGCTACTGATTCTTTTCCAGATTAAATCTAGTTGAAACACACTGTCCTTACCTAATTTTGATTTTATAATTGCCGAAAATAAAATTAGTCCCGTTCTGCTTTCATATTAACACCAAGGGCAATTTTTATGAGTTCTGTTATAGATATGTGCTTGGTTTAATGAACAAGTGATCAATTCTTTGTTTAGCTTTTCTAGTGCAATAATCCATTCAGTTGCCTTTGGCCGATTATCGTTTAAAGAACCTTTTTGTGAGAAAGCCTTCTCAAAAAGCACTGCTAATTCCTTTGAATAAAAGTCCAGCGAAAAGGTAGCAGGTGGTTGCTGCATTTCTCTTTGTTTTGCATTTTTTCCGTATGCAAAACGGTACTGTTCTATTGCTTTTTCAATGGGCATATCACCTGAACCTAAATATCGTCCTGCAAAAGGATGTCTTCCCATAAACAAAAGCTGAAAGATTATAATTGCTAATCCAAAGTTATCATGATTTGCTGTACGTACAATATTGGAAAAAGATTTAGATTGCAATTCTGGAGGTTGATGAGTTGAAACTCCAACTCCACACAAGAGTAAATTTCCTTTACTACTGATTTGAAAACTATCACAGTCGATTAGTTTTACTGTACCATCATTAGAAACTAATATATTACCATGATTAACATCACCAATTACTTGTCCACTATCATGAACTACAGCAAAGGAACGAGCAATATTTGCTGCAGTGTGAATTAGAAAGCGTAAACTTACATTATCAAATTCACTTAACCGATTCTTAGGATTATATAGCTTATGAATTTCTTTACCGTTTGCAGTCGGCATTAACATACCTATGACTTTACCACTTGCATCTTTTACTGTATCAATTGGCCAAGATGTATATTTTAAAAGCCTCTCATTTTTTATTATACTCATTATTGCTATCTTTTTTGAACGTTCATCGTCATTCTTGTATTTCCCTGTCATGTAACAGGAAACGCTGATTGCTCTCTTAAAAGCCTTTTTCGATAAACAATATTAGACAGCTGTACACTAACTTCATAAAGAACAAGCAAAGGGACAATAACCAAAATGTCCGAAATTAAATCCGGGGGCGTAATCAGGATTGATACAATAACCAGGGCAAAATAAGAAATCTTACGTGACTTTTTCAGCCTTGTAGGATTTAATATTCCTAATCTTGTTAGGAACATGACCACAAGCGGCATTTCAAATAAAATACCGAATGGTAAAATCAAGTTAATCATAAACCGAAAATATTTTTCCGCAGTAAACATCATCTCGAACTGCCCAGCGGAAAGTGAAGTCAGAAACCCTAAAACAATAGGAAATAACACAAAATATCCAAAAGAGATTCCTATGATAAATAAGATGAATAACCCAGGGATAAAACGAAATGTAACCTTCCTCTCCTCGGGTTTCAATGCAGGTGCTACAAAGCGCCATACCTGAAATGCAGCTAGCGGAATAGTTGCAGCTATTGCACATACAGCAGCGATAATCATATAGACCCACAGGATCTCACTTGGACCGAGAACTGCAAGTTTTCCTTCTAAATCCTTAATAAGCAGTTCATAAATATCCTGTACGAATATGAAACTCAATATGAAGAAAGCAACAAAACCTATCAGAGTTTTTATAATTCTGCTTCGGAGTTCCTCCATATGCTCAATAACGTGCAAATCCTTGCTTTCCATATTTATTTGCTCCTCCTTTTTTGGTCACTTTGCGTACAAACCAATAGCCCCCCGAGTGGTGGCAAGTATTTCAATAATATAGCTTGAAGAAAAAAACGCGGAAATACTATTTAAGCTCCGTCTAGACTGAATTTCTTTTGAACTTATTGGCAGCAACTATTACAATATTGACATACAAAGAAGCAGACGAGTCTCCCCGCCCGCTATCTCATCATTCCTATTTATCCCTCTTTTTTAACAGCTGTCACTTCAGACTTACTCTCTTTTTCTTCCTCTTTATCTGAATCAGATACTAATCCTTTGGTTGCACCTTTGAATTCTGATAAAGTGCGTCCAAAAGCCCGACCGATTTCCGGCAACTTGGAGGGTCCAAAAATGATTAGAGCAATAACGAGCACGATGACCAACCCAGGAATTCCGATATTTGAAAGCATTCTCAGACCCACTCCTTTTTAGATACTTTTCCATTTTATATATATTAACTATTATTAACCTTCAAGTATCACTCTGGATAACTATTAATTAGTGACTTTCCCCCGCTTGTTCATCCTTTGTTTTTCATGTGCACGATTATGGGCGCGTGTACGATCTTCTTCGACTTCATTAGTTTTTTGGACACCTTCAGCAACTATGGCTGATGATACTTTTCTGAGTCCAGCTTGATCCTTATCAAAAACAAAGGATGCTCTTGTTGAAATATCTGCCCCAGGTTCTGTTACGAATGGAACCACACGGTAATCCGCCCTCCATTGCTCTGGTGTTACCTTGCATCGGACGTACCCACGGTAATCATTGAAGAATTTAATATGTGGATTTTGGCTTAATATTTTGTCAGTATCTGCTCGTTTGTCTGCCCCGTTTCCACCAGATGTGATGGATGTACCGACAAATTCCACACCGAAAGTCTTTGAGTTTGGATCAATGAAATCAGTTTTTAAATTGGAAGCCCAGCTAGCATGTACATCACCGGTCAATACGACCAGATTTTCAATGTTTTTGCTTTTTACTACATCTATCAAACGGTCGCGTGCAGCCGGATAACCATCCCAAGAATCCATACTATATTTTGGAGCAGTAGGTGTTCCATAATTCCGCTGTGCAAAGAATATCTGCTGAGGAAGCACATTCCACTTTGTTTTTGAATTCGAAAGATTCTCAGTTAGCCACTGCTCCTGCTCTGGTCCGAGTAATGAACGCTTCGGATCAAGAGACTCTGGCGTTTGCGGTGAGCTACCATCGCCGTTTGCCTGATCATCACGGTATTGCCGTGAATCAAGTACAAAGAAAGAAGCCAGGTCACCATATGAGAAATTCCGGTATAAACGCATATCAGCCCCCTTTGGCAATGACGATTTACGAAGTGGCATATGCTCGTAGTAAGCCTGATAAGCAGCTGCCCTGCGTTTGATAAATGCCTCCACTGATTGTCCCTTTTCCGGAATTACATTTGCATAGTTGTTTTCAACTTCATGGTCATCCCATGTCACGACCCATGGGAATGCAGCATGCGCTGCTTTTAAATGTATATCAGAACGGTATTGAGCGTATCTGTTTCGATAGTCCTCAAGAGTAATAATCTCCGGACTGTTATGTACACGGACATTACCCGTAGATGAAACATATTCATTTGGACCGTACTCATATATGTAATCTCCAAGGTGAAAGACAAGATCAAGATCTTCTTTTGCCAAATGTTTATAAGCTGTATAATAGCCATGTTCAAATTGTTGGCATGAAACAAAAGCGAATGTCAGACTAGAAACACTGGAACCTAATAACGGAAGTGTTTTCGTTTTCCCTGTCTGGCTTACTTCCCCTCCACTTTTAAAACGGTAAAAATAAACCTTGTCAGGTTTTAATCCGCTTACTTCCACATGGACAGAGTGACCCAGTTCTGGCCTGGCTATTTCCTTGCCATTCTTTACAATTTTTCTAAAATGCTCATCCTTTGCAATTTCCCATTTAACTGAAACAGCTTCATGAGGCATTCCCCCGCCATTCAACGGATCTGGAGCCAACCTTGTCCATAAAACAACACTATCTGAGAGTGGATCACCAGATGATACACCAAGAGTAAATGGATAATCGCTGAATTTTGGGGCAGCATTTACCTCAATCCCTCCCATTGATTGCGCAAGGGCAAGACCCAATGAAAGTCCGGCAAGCTTACTCGCTCCCTGGATAAAATTCCGGCGGTCCATATTTTTGCCTAAGCTTTCTTCGCTCCAATTCTTAATCAATTCATCCATAGCTTTTTCATTCTTCATTGATCTTTCCCCTCCTATATAATTCTTTGAATCTGGTTTTAGTATAGGGGGACTTTTTAAAAGACATATTAAGGAATGTAAATCACTAATTTTTTAATCAGGTATTTAGATACGGGACTTTGGAACCCCATAAACAAAAAAACAATATGACTTAACCATTCATTAATCAATCCCCATAATATTCTAGATAAGTTGACAGTCTTTTTTCCTAATTTTCTTTATAAATCCTTTATTTAATCCTTACAAATAAGTTTCAGTTCGATTAGGTTGCATCTATTAATACTTCATATTATGTGATAATCGTATCTCAAAAACCGAAGGATACTGTCGTCTTTGAAGTTTCATTCCCCTCGATCTGCAAATCATTTTCGCACCCCAAACGACAAAATCTGAGCTTTCTGCTTTTCTTTATTTCGCTTAATGACATTAACTTAAGTCCATGTCCAGAATTGCAGGCTCACATATCATTTTTAGGTCAAATGTACGTGACTTTATTTTCCCCTTCCAGATAAGTGTAGAAGAAAACGTTTCCTGAAAGAGTCTATCAACATATCAAAATCGCAATTAAACTGGATCCAATACAATTCACTCTAAACATGAATCATAAATTTTTTAATAATAATCAAACCAATATCCTCCTCTATACGTTTATTTATAGTAAAGGGAGCAAAATTACAGCTCGATTAAAAAATTTCGAAGGAAGGTGGTTAAGAATCTGCTGCAAATTGACATATATTTAATTCTCCTGCTTATCAATCTGGCTTAAGGCTTAAAGGATCGTATTTTAACATTTATCAAGAAAATAATTTCACGGGGTGAAGAAATGTTGAAAAAAATGAAGTTTATAAGTGTATGGATTATAGCCTTACTAACTGTGGTTATTCTACCAAATGTAATTGGTGCTTCTTCTACTAAAAGTAAAATTCCAGTGTCAGAGACAGGCTTTGGCACCCACATCACCAACAATTCCCTTGCCGTAAGTCCGGATGAGCAAATAGCAGTTGTCTCAGATAGCCGTGAACAATCCGTCCTAGTCTATGATCTTACAAAAGGCAAGCTGCGCAAAAAGATCGACGGCTTTGGTTCACCGAGAAACATCGTGTTTATTGATGGCGGCTCCGAGTTTGTCGTCTCAGACAGCACGCTCGGTACGCTTCGTTTTTACAGCACAAAAAACTTCACCTTGAAAGATGAAGTCGTCGTTGGTCCAGGTGCATTCGGGACTGCTGTCAGCCCTGATGGAAAGATATTGTATGTGAACAATCAAGCACACAATTCTGTCACTGTCGTGGATTTGGAAAAACGAAAACCTATGGCCGTCATTACCGGTTTCGCCCAACCAAGACAAGGCATAAAAGTCTCTCCAGATGGAAAATACATCTTTGTCACGAACTTTCAAGGAGATAAAGTATCCATCGTTGATGCCCCAACACAGAGAATCATTCGTGAAATATCAGGTTTCTCTATGATTCGCGGAATTTCGATCACTGCTGATGGAGGTACATTGTATGCCGCGAACAGCGGACGCAACAGCATTTCCGCAGTTGATACACTTGACGGCAATATAAAGAGTGAAATCAAAGTGGGTCGTGAGCCATATGGTGCTTCTCTTTCGCCTGATAACAAGCTCCTTTTTGCAAGTAATAAAGCTGACAATACGATTGACGTAATCAATGTCGCTGATCACCGCGTAGTTAAAACAATTGACGGTTTCAATGAACCAAGACAAGCAATTGTCTTTAGCCACGACGGGGACCGGGCTTATGTATTAAATCGGGATCTCTCTATTGCACGTGTGAATGTTAAGACCTTCTCCATCATGGATATAATTCAGGATGAGTCAAAAAAGTACAAGCTTAAAAGGCTAAGATCAGACAAAGTAGGGACATATTTAGCAGACCAAGAAGGAATGACCCTTTATTATTTCACAAAAGATGATTCTGGCGTCAGTAATTGCAAAGGTCAATGTAGTGAAATTTGGCCGCCTTTCCATGCAGATAACATTATCTCCGCTAAAGGATTCAACAAAAAAGAATTTAAACCTATCATAAGAGATGACGGACAAAAGCAAACAACTTATAAAGGGCATCCACTTTATTACTTTGTGAAAGATAAGCAGGCCGGTGATATAAATGGACAAGGCGTCAATAATGTCTGGTTTGTTTTAGGCAAAAAGGTTTTTGAGGAATAATTACGTTTAGTTTTGTATAAAAAGTTAGAAATCTCTCATAAAACCGTTCATATTTGAGCAGATGAAAAATAAAAGAAAAATAGTTTTTGTTACACAAAATTGATCCTAAAGTATAATAAATTTCACTTTTTTATTCTAGAATTTGCTTAGCGCATGTTTTCCGCAAAAAACTGCAGACCCCTTATATAAAGACTGAAAAAAAGCTGAACAGTTTATTGCTGAACGTTTTTAATGAAGTACCGTTATACCAAACCGAATAAGCTGTTGTTTTTGAATAAAGATTGTTAATAGTGATTTCCTATTATTGAATAAAATCCCAAAAAATTCAAGCCACCTTCTAATGATAGGTGGCTTTTGTTTTATTCGAATAAGGTACTGGTTTATAATCTTCATAAAATTTTAACTTGATGGTGATAGATTCTGCCGACAAAACACAGATATTATACGCTATCGCGTTTTTCACTTTAGACCCCATTAAAGAATAAATCGGCACTTATATTACTGAT
This sequence comes from Peribacillus sp. TH16, assembly GCF_016651095.1. Lineage (NCBI taxonomy): Bacteria > Bacillati > Bacillota > Bacilli > Caryophanales > Bacillaceae > Peribacillus > Peribacillus sp. TH16. The sequence goes on from NZ_JAEKEM010000002.1 coordinate 403,200, forward strand.
AAAAACAACGGAGAACGGAATCCTATATAGATATACCAGTATAAGAGATGGAATGGCTTTACGCCGGAGCTTAAACACTTGATTTTTCAAATATTCCGATACTAACCTAATTTCCCACATCACAAACCTATAATTAACGCATCACAATATTCCCGGATATGGAGGTAGCACAGAAGACAATAACTTTTTAGAAACAGGATGTTTTAATCGTTCAATTTTTTCCAAATCATCTAACCATTCAACAACCTCACCATTGTACATTACCGCTAGACGGTCTGCGATGTAATTGACTGCCTGTAAATCATGGGAAATAAAGAGATATGAAAGTTGAAACTCTTCTTTTAATTGTGCCAAAAGATTTAATATTTGTACTTGAACAAGAACATCTAAAGCACTTACAGCCTCATCAAGAATAATTAACTTTGGCTTTAAGGCAATCGCTCTTGCGATATTGATTCTTTGTAGCTGTCCTCCACTGAACTGATATGGGTATTTACGAATAACTTCCGGGCATAACCCAACGATCTCCAAAAGCTCCTGTACTTTCTTTTTCTCTTGAACAGACGTAAGCCTTTCGTAATTTCTTAACGGCTCAGCAATGATCTCCCCTACCGTTAGTCTTGGGTTAACAGCGCTATAACAATCTTGAAAGACAACTTGCAGATTTCGCCGTAACTCCTTTAATTCTTTTGCTTTTAAACAATAAAGACTCTTCCCCTGGAACCATACCTCTCCCTGATCCGGCTTTTCCAGTCCCAGAATAATTTTGCCCAGGGTACTCTTTCCAGATCCACTTTCTCCAACGAGGCCTAAACATACTCCTTCTTCCATAGTTAGAGAGATGCTCTTAATGGCTTCAACTGATTTACGCTTCCCAAAAACAGGGTTCCCCAACAAGTATGTTTTCTTTATTCCTTTCAACTCAAGCAAGCTCACTCTTCATCCACCTAACTCATTATCTTGATTTTACACATCGTACTATATGGTCTTTTTCATACTCTTTAAATTCAAGATTATAACTAGAACATGTATAATCTGCGTCCTCACATCGTTCTAAAAAAGGGCATGTTTTTTCACTATTTATTAAATTGGGGCGCGAAACGCTGGCACATTTTTCAATCTTTATCTTTCTTCTTGTTAATCCAAGTCTGGATTCTAACAAGACTTTGGTATACGGGTGCATTGGGCGATTTAACAACTTCAACACTGGTGCTTTCTCAACGATATAGCCGCCATACATTACAGCTACTTCGTCAGCTAACTGAGCAATCACCCCTAGATCATGTGATACTAATAAAATGCATGTATTGTATTCTTTCCTTAACTTATCCAACTGTTTCAAAACCTGGAGTTGGTTTGTCGAATCAAGTGCAGTCGTCGGCTCATCAGCAATGATGATAGATGGACTTAAAGACATGGTAATCGCAATCATAACCCGTTGCAGCATCCCGCCGCTTAGCTGAAACGGATATTGCTTCAAGACATTCTCTGGATTAGGCAGGTCCGTTTTTTCTAAATACTCCACAGCCATTTTCCGCGCTTGCTGCTTCGTTATGGGCAAATGAGTTCTAAGTGTTTCAATAAAATGCCGCCCTATCGTCCTCACAGGATTAAAGGCGATCATAGGGTTTTGCATAATCATAGCGATCTCACTCCCCCGTACTTTCCTTAAGTCTTCTGTGGAAACATTTAAAAGATCAATATTTTTAAACTTGATACTCCCTTGTACCACCTTTGCCTTTTCAGGTAAAAGATTTAACAAAGACATGCATGTCATCGTTTTCCCTGATCCACTTTCTCCGACAAGGCCCAACACTTTCCCAGCCTCCAGCTTAAAACTGACATCATGGACAGTTTGAGTCACTCCATACGGTGTCGTTACAATAACATTCAATTTGTCTACAGTTAGAATGGGGTCTTGTCCCATCTTCCATCCTCCCTTCTATTCCTTTTTTAGGTCTAGAGCATCCCTCAAAGCTTCGCCAAACAAGTTAAAAGCAATCACAACGATGAAGATCATCATCCCAGGGTACAGCATCAATGAAGGGGTTTCTCTAAAAAATGGCTTACTATCATTGATCATCATTCCCCACTCTGCATCTGGAGGCTGTATGCCAAGACCTAGAAAAGAGAGACCAGAAATTGCCAAAATAACTCCTCCGATGTCCATAAAGATTAATACAACAACTTGAGAGATGATGGCAGGTAAGATATGTTTGATGATAATGCTACTCCTTGGTGTCCCGCATATTTTGGCTGCTAAGACAAAGTTTTGCTCCTTTACACTAAGTACCATACCTCGAATGACGCGTGCATAAAAAACCCATTGGACAAGCACCATCGCCAAAATCAGATTGTCAAGACTCGGTCCTAAAATTCCGACTAAAGCAAGGGACAGAAGAAAGCTTGGGAATGCCATGAGTATGTCACACATTCTCATGAAGAGATAATCAACCTTCCCCCCTATAAAGCCTGCATAAATACCAAGTGGGATACTAATAATCATCATTAATCCCATGACAAGGAAAGCTGTTCCCAACGAGGTTCGTGTTCCATAGATTAATCGGGACAAAATACATCTCCCTAAATGATCAGTCCCCAATGGAAACTGAGAGGAGGGCCCTTGCAGCTTCTGAACGATATCAATCAAGTTCGGATCATTAGGAGCCAAAAAAGGAGCAAAAAGAGCCAATACTGTCAGGAAGGAAATAATCATGATGCTGATCATCATGAGCTTATGTGTCATCAGCTTTCGTTTCACGTTTTGCACCACTCTTATTTCTCTCCCTCCCAGCGTATACGAGGATCCAGGAAAGAATATGTAAGATCCACAAGAAGATTACAGACCACAAAGATCACGCCCATAAATAATACACACCCCTGAATCATCGGATAATCTTGATTTAATATAGATGTGACAAATAACTGTCCCATGCCGGGCCAAGCAAAAATTGTTTCAACAATAACCGCTCCGCTTAGCATGTTACCGAAGCTCATGCCAAGTCCAGTTACCACAGGTAGTAAGGACTTTTTTAAGACATGCCTGATAACGATTAGTCTTTGACGCAACCCTCTCGCTCTAGCATAAACAACAAATGGCTCATTCAAATTTCCCAGCATGCTAGCCCGAAGCAATCGCATATACGTACCTATATACGCAAAAGCCAATGTCAAGGAAGGAAGCACTAGATGAGCCAAAGTCCCCCTTCCCAATACAGGAAATAAATCTAACTTTACTGATAAAAAATAGATCAAGAGAAAGCCAAGCCAAAAGGTTGGCATAGAGACACTTACAAAGGCTAGTATTCTGCTAAACTGATCAACAAATTTCCCCTTGTAAATAGCAGAAATCATTCCTAAGGGTAAACTAATAAAAACAATAAAGATAAGCGAAGCAATTGTTAATTGAACTGTTGGGAAGAAATGTACCACAATTTCTTCCCATACAGAGTTATTGGACACATAAGACATCCCTAAATCCAATTGCAACACTTTTCCCAGCCACTCAAAATACTGGACATATAAAGGCTTGTTTAATCCAAGCTCAACTCGAAGGGCTGCCACTGTCTCATCCGTAGGAGGTATATGTGACGCCCTTAAGTAAGCTACTGCCGGATCTCCAGGAATTAAGTGAAGCAAGATAAAAGTGATGAGCGAAATTCCTAATAAAATTGGAATTAAACTTGTGAGACGTTTAAAAATAAACCAACTCATGTAGCACTCCTTAAGTTGTTTTTAAGTATCCCCACTTCAATTAACGTCAATTGAAGTTAAAGGGACCTCAGCTTCTTGAGGTAAAAAATCTACTCCACTAATGTTTTTTTGATACACTGCTATATTAGACTGATAAGATATCGGTAAATAAATTGCTTGTTCGTGCAATGTCGTTAATATTTCTGAATACAGTATTTTTCTCTCTTCTTCGTCTGTAGTTAATAATACTTTCTTAATTTTCTGGTCTATTTCTTTTTTTACTGGCAACCCTAATTGAGCGTTATAATCTGGACCACCATTTTCCGTATTTGTCGTCATAGAAGCTAAATAGGAATGTGGATCAAATGGTACAGCCCAAGTAGATGTAAATAATAAATCAAATTGACCTTGAAATGCATTTGTCCAAAAAGTATTAGTTTCTTGACTAGTCAACTTAACATCTATTCCTAGCTTTCTAAAATCACCTTGGGTAAATTCTGCGATTGACTTTTGGATGTTGTCTGTACTATTAAACAGTAATTCCAATTGCAATTCTTTTCCGTCTTTTTCTCTAAATGGTTTCCCCTTCACTTGTTTCCATCCGGCTTCATCCAATAACTGTTTTGCTTTTTCTGCATCATATTCATATGGCTTTATATTAATTTTCGTGTATGGCAAAGTAGGTGGAAACAAAGTATCAGCCTTTTTTTCCATACCATAAAAGATCTTATCAATAACAGCCTGTTTATTAAAAGCATGTTGGAGAGCTAACCGAACTTTAAGGTCTTTAGTCGCTTCTCTGTTTGAATTAAGAAGAAGCGTTCTTGTAGCTGTAGGTTCTGACAATTTGGTTTCATATTGCCCTGAATTCTTCAAAAATTGGAATGAATCTTGGCTTATGACTCCGTTTCCAAAAATAAAGTCGAGTTCTTTTTTCTCAAAAGCTAATACTCTTGACTCACCGTCAGTAATGACTTTAACAACCACCTTATCTACTTTAGGTTTAGTACCCCAATACTGTTCATTCCTTTTAAAAACTGCAAACTCATTTTTCTTATATTCGCTCAATACCCACGGTCCTGTGCCAATCGGAGACTTGAGTCCGTCCTTAAATGTGTTTTGACTGTCCGGAAAAGCAGCTTCTCCTACAAATCTCAACGGTCTGATGTAAGTTAGTTCTTGAAGAGTTGGATAATACGCGTTGTTCAAAATAAGTTTAAATGTATATTCATCTATTATTTCAGTACCTTTGATTTGGTTAATTAATTCCACCCATTCATGTTGTTTGCGATTATCTAAAATGGTATCAAAGTTTTTCTTAACGATTGCAGCATTAAAGAGGGAACCATCGGAAAATTTAACATCTTTCCTCAGATGGAATATATATTCTTTTCCATCTTTCGATATATCCCAGCTCTCTGCAAGCCAAGGCTGAATTTCTCCGCCTTCACCGTAATAAACTAGGGATTCATATACCATAGCCTGGGAAAAAAACTCATTCGGAAAATATGTGTGTGGATTTAAGTCACCTATATCCCCAGGCCATGAAAAAGTAACAACTTTTTGTTTATCTTTATTTGATGTATTTTCTTGATCTATTGTTGTGTTGCTGCAACCAGTAACAAAAATTGTGAAAATTACTAGTAGTCCAACAAAAGAATGGAATAAACTAGACCGTAGTAAAAACATGTTTTCTCACCTTCAATTATGGAATTTTATCTATTTGAAAAATCACGAAATATAAAAAAGCATTTCCAACCAGATTTAACGGTCAGAAATGCTTATAATTTAAGAACAAATTCGTCTTCTAGCACTCTAACACCTCCCTATCTCCCGTAGGTTTAACAGCATTTTTAGAACGGGCAGGTTTTCTGACTTAGGTTCATCATCTCCATGCGTCTTCCCGGATATTATCCAGTGACTTTCTTGCATAGGACTCACCATTACAGCGGCGGGACCGTGCCGGATTTTGCACCGGCTTCCCTTTTAAATATTCGCTTTTAAACGAATATACCCATTCCAATACTATATGAAATTTTCCCTCATCTTCATAGTAAATAATAGAGCTTGTCTATCCTAAAATTATTTTGTCGAAACCATTTGTTACTTCTTAACACTTTATTAGTTTCATCTCTAAGTAATTTTTGATAAACCCAGCTACTAATCCTATCCATCTAGCAATAAACGAAATACAGTTAGTAAAAAGGAGAATAAACAGGTTCTCTTTAAAATTCAACAAATATTAAATTCTCCTAAATTATACAGTTTTACGAATACAACTCTCTCAAAATGGAGATATTCACTATATGAAAATAAAATCAAAAAAAGTTTACCTAATACAAATTATATTCTTTATTGCAAATTTATGCTATATCAAATTAAAGTCCTGATGTTTTTTAACGGCTCGTTATGTATGGAAGTAATAATTTTATATGAATAGTTATCTGTAATTACATATATCGAATGATAGTGAGGAAGATTTGTATTGCTCCCGCCAGAATTTGTTTACTTTTAATAAGTAAATACTTACTATAATATTTAAAATCATCCTAATTTATGTAATAATAAATATACTACAATAAAGGAAAGGTTTTGAGGGGATTTTCGTTGGAAAGTATGGAACTGCTACATAATAAAATAGAGACAATGAGGAAAGAATTAATAAATACAGCCTTGAAACATGGATTCACCTCACCAAAAACATTACATTTGAGCCAAGAACTTGATAAACTCTTGAATATACTTTTGCATGAACAGGAGTCGCTAACTCCAATAGGCCTTCAATAAGATGTAAGGGTGCTTCTCCACTAAGTAAGTATGCTGTGTCTTGTAAGTCAAATTAGTGGAAAACAAGCAACTATAAATATCAACAGAACTATTTAACAGAGACTAAAAAAAGCATTGATACGAGTACCAATGCTTCTCCAAAATATTAATTTTATCTTTAAAGCTTTACCCTTTGCAGTCGAAGTGCATTTATTACAACGGATACAGAACTAAATGCCATGGCAGCACCTGCTAACCAAGGGGCAAGTAGCCCAATAGCCGCAATCGGTATTCCTATTACGTTATAGGCAAAGGCCCAGAACAGGTTTTGTTTAATATTTCGCATGGTTTTTCTACTCATGTGAATAGCATCTGCAATGCTGTTTAAATCCCCACGAATTAAAGTAATATCCGCAGCTTCCATGGCCACGTCTGTCCCCGTCCCGATAGCCATACCAATATCAGCTAGGGCAAGTGCTGGTGCATCATTGATTCCATCTCCAACCATAGCCACTTTCTTTCCAGCTGCTTGAAGTTTTTTCACTTCTTCCGCTTTCCCTTCAGGAAGTACTTCCGCAATGACCTGGTCAATGCCAACTTTGTTTCCTATGGCATGAGCAGTCCTTTGATTATCACCCGTTATCATGATGACCTGAATATCCATCTCTTTTAACCTTTTTATGGCTGTTTGAGAAGTGTCTTTTATGGTATCCGCCACAGCAATAAGACCTGCATATTCACCATCAATGCTAGCCAGCATCGCGGTTTTACCTTGCCCTTCAAGGTCTTCCATGGCCGGTAGTGCATTTGTAATATCCACGTTATTTTGCTTCATTAATTTCCGTGTTCCCACCAGTAACACTTTTTGATCCACTACAGCTTTTACCCCGTAACCTGGAATAGCTTCGAACTCCTGAACCAATCCAAGTGATATTTTTCTTTCTTGAATTCCTTGAACAATTGATTGTGCAAGTGGGTGTTCAGATTGTTTTTCAGCGGCCCCGATAAGAGATAAAAAGTGTTGTTCACCCATTCCATTTTCGATGAGGACATCGGTTAACACTGGTGTACCATTAGTAACAGTTCCCGTTTTGTCTAAAATAACCGTATCAATATGGTGAGTAGTTTCCAGGTGTTCTCCGCCTTTAAATAAAATACCGAACTCTGCGGCACGCCCTGACCCGGCCATGATTGATGTTGGGGTAGCCAAACCTAAAGCACACGGGCAAGCTATTACAAGTACCGCAATCATCGCTTCAAAAGCTGGTGTAAATTCACCAGGATTAACCCAGATCATCCATACGAGAAAAGTTAAAAGGGCGATTCCGACAACAATGGGTACGAAAACACCAGAAATTTGGTCAGCGAGCCTTTGAATTGGAGCTTTAGACCCTTGAGCGTCTTCTACCACCTTGATGATTTGCGAAAGAGCGGTATCTCTTCCGATTTTTGTGGCCTTCATTTTGAGAAAACCATTTTTATTCAGGGTTGAACCAATCACGGTATCTCCCATGCTTTTATCTACTGGTATGCTTTCTCCTGTTAACATGGATTCATCGACGGCAGAGTTCCCTTCGACTACCTCTCCATCCACCGGGATTTTTTCACCTGGCTTCACCAAAACTGTATCTCCAACAATGACTTCTTCTAGAGGTATTTCGCGCTCTTCACCATTCCTCAGCACCAACGCTGTTTTGGCCTGAAGGCCCATCAATTTTTTAATGGCTTCTGATGAACGTCCTTTTGCTTTTGCTTCAAAGAGCTTCCCTAAAAGAATGAGGGTGATAAGGATGGCACTAGTTTCAAAATATAGTTGTGCAGTATGGTGGTGGACTCCAATGGCGATGATCGATTGATAGACACTATAAAAATAGGCAGCGGACGTTCCCATTGCAACTAAAACATCCATATTCGCACTTTTGTTTTTCAAAGCTTTATATGCCCCTACATAGAATTGCTTACCAATGATGAATTGCACAGGCGTTGCGAACGCCATTTGCACCCATGGGTTCATGAGGAAATCCGGCATATAAATAAACGAAGTAAAACTAAAATGACTTACCATCGCCCATAACAACGGGAATGACAAAATTACGGCCAAAATAAATTTTCTCTTTTGTTTTTGAATTTCTTTCTGGCGAAAATCCACCGATTCCTTGTTATCATCCTTGATGATCGCCCCGTAGCCCAACTTTTCAACTCGTTGAATAATATCAATTGGGGAAGCTTCAGAAGGATCATATTCAACGGTCGCGTTTTCAAGTGCCAGGTTTACATTGGCCTTGGATACTCCATCCATCTTATTTAGCCCTTTTTCAATTCGTGTTGCACAGGCCGCGCAGGTCATTCCCGTAATGGTAAACTCTTTTTTCTCTTTTACCACATCATAGCCAAGATCTTGAATTTTCTTTTCAAAGTCCTGGGTGCTTAACTTTTCTGCATCATAAGTAATGACTGATTTTTCAAGGGCCAAATTAACAGTGGCCTCTTCAACACCTTCCATCCTATTTAACCCTTTTTCAATTCGTGTTGCACAAGCCGCGCAGGTCATTCCTGAAATTTGCATACTTGTTTCTTTTATATGGTTGCTCACTTTATCCCCGCCCCTTTATACCACCATGGGGTATAATATATTGTAAAAAAGAAGTGCTTTAAAAGCACCCTTATTCCTTATTCAACATCGTAGCCTTGATCATCAATGGTTTCTTTTATTTTTTCAAGTGATACTTTTTCATTATCAAACGCAACATCTACTTTTCCTGCGTCTAAATGTACTTTTACACTTTCTACACCCGAAAGCTTTCCTACATTCCCTTCAACTGCATTCACACAATGACCACATGACATTCCAGTTACCTTCAATGTTACGTTTTCCACCCTAATCACTTCTCCTTTATTTTTTCATTAATTTTTGTATCGTTACTAGCACTTCGTCAATGACCTCGGTATCCCCATCATTCAGTCGGTCTACCACACAATTTCTTAAATGACCTTCTAATAAAATCTTTGCCACACTATTCATGGCACTTTGTGTCGCAGCTATCTGGGTAATAACATCATCACAATAAGTATCTTTTTCGATAAGACCCTTAATACCTCGAATTTGACCTTCGATACGATTTAAGCGGGTCGTTAAATTCTTTTTCACTACTTCAGAGTGATGACTTTTTCGGCCGTGGGAAGAGGTAATACAGCATTCGTCATTTTCATCTTCAATGAACGAATCTTGCTCATTTATTTTTTTATCCATCTCTCACCCCTCCTTAAAATCATAATACCATACCCCCCTATCCTATGTAAAGAGAGAAGCTTATGTGTCAATATTTCTTTATTCTTTGCTTTTGAAGGATATCTATTCCTTAGAAATCTGTTTAACAAAACCACACACAAAATACCCCATGTGAAGCTAAACAAAGGGTTGAACCAACTGAGTCTTCTAGCGATGCAAATAAAAACACTCATCTCCGGAGAAATGAGTGTTTTTAGGTCCTACCACACTAGGCTGGAATAATCCTGATTAAGTTCAACGGGTTTCTATTTTTCACCTGCAAGTTCGTTGTCTGTTCTAAAATTGTAGTTAACACACCGAAATTAATAGATATATTTGTTTTCAAATAAAGAGTGGTCTTACTACGTACCTTTTAGTTGATTACACGAAAAAGTCATATGTTTTTTAATGATTACCAAACAAATAATCCTACAATCATAGCACTTAACAAGGAAACAGCCATCCCGCTAAGCAACAGCTTCCAAACATTCCGACCGATAATGTTCGATTTCTCATCATTAAGGATGGAATTGAATGTTCCATAAATCATGCCTACTGTACTGAAGTTGGCAAATGACGTCAGATAAGTGACAGCAACAGCTACTGTATGCGGGGGTAGTGTACTGATTTTATCCTTTAAATCGAGCAAGGCAACGAACTCATTCGTGGCAAGCTTGATTCCCATCAATTGAGCGACATACATGGCATCATGTCCAGTTAATCCAAGCAGGAATGCAAATGGACTAAAAATCACAGAGAAGATTTTTTGAATGGTCAGGCCATCCACAAAGAAACCAAATATCCCATTCAAGCTTGCTGTTAACGCCACATAACCGATAACCATTGCCATGATGACGAAAACCATCTTGGCTCCCACTAGCATGCTGTTAGAAATGGTGGAAAAGAAATCTTTACGTTCCTCTTTAGTAGGAACATAAACGACATCTTCTTCTTTACTGACACTGACTGGGTTGAGCATGTTTGCAATCAGCAAGGCATTTAAACAGTTTAAAGGAATGGCGACAAATACATATGTTGCAGGTACCATGGATAAATATGCTCCAATAATGGAACCACTGATACTACTCATACTCATGATTCCAAATGTCAATAAACGCTGATCTTTAATCGCAGCGAGTTGAATCCGGAGAACGGCAAGTGCCTCTGTATTTCCAAGAAACATCATCTGGATGGAAAAGAAGCTTTCAAGTTTTGGCAATCTAGACACTTTTGAAATGAGCCATCCTACTTTATCGATAATCCATGTGAGTATACCGAAATACGATAAAATATCAAAAAACGTTATAATAAAAATAATTGGCATTAAGGCACTGAAAAAGAAATCAACTTGCTCATTTGCCATAACAGACGGAAATACAAAAGAAATCCCTTCATTTGCACATGAAATCAACCAAGTAAAGAAAGATGCAATTTGATTAATGACCCATGCCCCTATTTTAGTCGATAACATAAACCAAGTAATAAGTAACTCTAACACTAACAAGCTAAGAATGGCTTTCCAATTAACATTTCTTTTATTAGGTGAACAAAGGTAAACGATGCCCATCACAACTAAAACACCTAGTATATTCAACAAAAAATACATGCTATCATCCCCTTTGATTTATCTTTTCCAATTTTATTAATATAAAAGCATTATTTAATATAAAAAGCCCTTATTTTTCACACTTTCAGCCACAGGACAGAAAGAATGAAAAATAAGAGCTTTTAAAAACAAAGTATCTTGAGTCAAATAAGAACCTTTTATAAGCAGCAATATCAAACTTACTTAGGGAACGAGTGACTAAATACCTGTTAGGCCTCTTTTATTTCATACTTCCCTGTAGTCCGGCATTTTTATGGCAGCCAGGTAGAAACTATCAGACCATTTACACTGATATTATACAAGGATATTAATTTAACGCGTTTTATAGGAATGAGTAACATTGTAAATTAATTTATTTATAAATACAATACACTTTCTAATAATCCGAATTATTATATTAATATATTTTTTCAGATTATTAACGAAGGAAATTTATTGTTCCACCATCAATTCATCTCCTTTACATTAATGTCTATTACTTATTCTACTCAATAATATTAGTTGTTAATTACTTATAAGGAGCAAAGTCAGCAACAATCAGCTGAAAGTAAATATTACAAATAAAAGGCTAAAACCCTTGATACATCAAGGATTTCAGCCTTTCCAATAAGTAGTCCTGTAGTGGAATTGAATAAATAGAGTTCATTAAAGTAAGTCTAGACTTCATAAAAAGCTACCATTTTTATTATAGCTTTTCTATACATACTCAACGTTATAATCCTCCCGATTCATAGATTGTTGAAATGGCTCTGCGTGACTGATCCTAATGTTTACAGAACTTTGCAAAATCATGCTTTGGTATAAAAAATACCACTTTGACCATTCCAGCGGTAAAAAGTTGCTTCTCTCGTATACCTGTTAACCTTCCTTTTAAACCTGGATACATTCCGTAAATATTCCTACTTTATCTATATTCTCTTACTCAATCGACTTCTAGACTATTATTCCAGAAATAAAAAATTGACTTCCCTGTATAACAAAACTAATATGGATAAGTCAGCTTTATGGAAGGTGGTTTATGATGAACTATCAGGCACTTTTGCAAATGAATACCATTTTTATTAGCATCCTAATTGAATCCCTTCCCTTCATCCTATTGGGAGTCCTTATATCTGGAATAATCCAAATGTTTGTGTCTGAAGAGATGATTGCAAAGATTATACCGAAAAACCCAGTCTTGTCTGTCTTATACGCAATAGGTGCAGGAGTCTTATTTCTTGCATGCGAGTGTGGAATTGTCCCGATTACCCGCCGCTTAATTGCTAAAGGTGTTCCTCTTTCAGCGGCCATTGCCTTTATGCTTTCTGCACCTATTCTTAATCCAATTGTTCTGTTTTCCACTTATATTGCGTTTGGGAATAGTTGGAGTATGGTTTTCTATCGTGGCGGAATTGCATTTTTGGTCGTCATTATTATTGCATTCATCCTATCCTTTCAATTTAAAACTAATCAACTGAAACATGATCATATAGGACATACACATCACCATTCTCATACATTTAAAGACAAAGTAAAAGGAATGTTTAGACACTCGATTGAAGAGTTCTTTTCTGTAGGAAAATATTTAATTATTGGCGCACTTCTGGCAGCTGCCATTCAAACCTTTTTGAAAACATCCCTATTGCTTGAAATTGGTCAAGGAAATCTATCTGGGAATGTAGTAATGATGGCTTTGTCTTATGTCATGTCCTTGTGTTCTCAAGCAGACGCCTTTGTTGCAAGTTCTTTTAGAAGTACCTTTTCGACCTCTTCTCTAGTTGCTTTTCTTGTATTTGGGGCCATGTTCGATATCAAAAATACGATAATGCTTTTAGGTACGTTTAAAACAAAATTTGTTTTATGCTTGATGGCCTATATTTTTATTTCCGTACTTGGCTTAACTTTATTGTTTATTTCTTAAAGAGGGTGTTATATATGGTTCGTTTATTTATATTACTTGGACTTACTTTTTTATTTATGCATTTACACGCCTCAGGGAATATATCGAAATATATTAATATGGAGTACTCTTATGTTTCACAGATTGCTATCTATATACTTGCTATTTTTACGTTAATGGGCTCTTACCTTTATTTAAAAGAAGGAGATCAAGAAGAGTGTGAAGAGTGTCATCGAGGACATGATCACTCTCATGAAAACAAGGTATGGAAAAAAATCCTTACTTACTCGCTATTTTTGATTCCCATTTTCACCGGCCTTTTTCTGCCTGTTGCCACAATGGATTCAAATATCGTAGAAAAAAAAGGATTTCATTTCCCAGTATACGATGACACAGATGAATATAGTCAGCATCAATTTCTGCAGCCTGATACGAGTCTTTATTATGGTAAGGATGACTATTTAACTTTAATGGACCAGTCGCTCCAAAACTTAGTCGAACATAATAGTCTTCATTTAACCGACGAAAACTACCTTACCGATTTAGAAGCCATCTATTACTCTCCTGGAAAGTTCACCGGTAAACAAATTACGTTAACCGGATTTTCCTACAATTCAGAGAATGTAGCCAAAAACCAAGTATTTCTGTTTCGTTTCGGTATCATTCACTGTGTCGCAGATTCTGGGGCATTCGGTATGTTAATCGAATTTCCGGAAGGGATGAATCATAAAAATGATGAGTGGTATTCCGTGACAGGAGAATTAGAAACCATTTATTATCAGCCATTTAAGAAGACCATTCCGATACTCAAAGTATCATCATATAATAAAACCGTTGAACCTAAGGATCCATATGTATATAGACAATATTAGGAGCTTAGCCATTAAAAGGTAAGGATACGATATCCTTACCTTTCTTTGTGGTGAAAACCTATAAAGATACAACAGATTACTCAAATCTTCGCTTTGTAATTTAATATCTCTATCCCTGTGTTTTCCCTTTAGATTTAAATAGCCTTTAAAGAGGATAAAATGAGCTTTCTTTAATCCCGGAGATTTCTTTCGTTCTTATCCAATGCTTTAGTCACTTTTTGAACGAAGTTGTACTTATCAACAATGGTCTATGCTTTAGGAAAAGTTATCCAAAATCTATTTAGTACAAGACAAAAAAGAGCAATCTTAGCAATCTTACGATTACTCTCTCTTTTGTTTATGAGTTTTTATATTCTATTTGCAAACTGAGTTTGTATATAAACCTATTCATTTCATAAAAAGATTGGCTCTCATTACCTCTAATATACGTCTGCTTTGTAAATAATCTTGTTCCCGTTCTTGTTCAACCTTTATACGTTGCTCCAGTTTTTGAGCATATTGTGCATAACCGATCCCATGAGCCCGAAACATAGCTTTTTCCATTGCCAACGTGTACGTTAAATCGAGAAAATTAATGAAGAATCAATCCTTTCTATATTTAATATCGTACACATCCTATCATTGAATGAGAAAACATGCAAAGCTGCTCTGGACCTATATTTACTGATAATCGGGCTTCTAAACGATTGGTCTTCATTCAGTGCATGTAAACGCCATATCCCTCCATCTCCCTTTATTTCCCTTTTACGCAACATATATTTTTACATTCTTTTCTTCATCTTTTAATATAAGTGACTTAACAAAATCTTAAAAGTATGGTCTTCAAAGTGATGATCAAAAATGTATATTTCCTCTATATTTGATATGGATACCGGTTTAAAAAGCTCATTAAGTAAAACGTTCTAACATTATAATACGAACCAACCCTTAGCCTACAAAAGAGAGAAACTGCATCATAAATTGATCAAGATATATTTTAACTGCTTAATAAATGTAAAGAAGGATATGTATAACAATCTTATCACTTTAAATTGACTGAATTTTCATGTTTGTACTAATAGTTAGTGAATGAACAAGAAAAAGAATATATACTTGAAGACAGAGAACTTGTCGAAACCGCTAAAGTTAGAGTGTTCCATATCAGGTTGGATGAACTTGTGGGGAAATCTAGGAGCATTTGTATCACCGTTATTATATGGTTGGTTAGCAGAAAACTTTGGGTGGAATATCACATTAGGAGTAACTATAATCCCTGTGTTTATTGCAGCTATCTTATGGTTGTTTGTGAAACCAGATACTTCATTACTAAACTAAATACAATTAAGAGGAGTGACCAATGTGAATTATCTAGTATTTCAAATGGATTTAGTAGTTGGAAATCCTGAAGTGAATAGGAAAATCATTGAACGCTGGTTAGAAGCTAACTACAGTGATGATTTGGATGTTGTAGTACTTCCTGAAATGTGGTCTACGGGTTATGCGTTAGAAGAATTGAAAGAAATCTGCAAAGAGGATGGTAATCAATCAATTGAATTTTTACAATCACTGGCTAAGAAGTTTAATGTAAACTTGGTGGGTGGCTCGATTGCCGTACTAGAAGGTAAAGATATCTTTAATCGTGCAGTTATTGTAAATCGAATGGGTGAGATTGTTCATACATATGACAAGATGCACCTTGTTCCGATGTTAGATGAACCCAAGTTTTTAACAGGCGGTCATAATCAAGTGGAAGTATTTGAACTTGAAGGGGTGAAAATGGGGATTATTATTTGTTACGATTTACGATTCCCTGAAATTATTCGTGACTTAGCATTACAAGGTATTCAAGTATTACATATCGTAGCAGAATGGCCACTCGCAAGGGAGACACATTGGAATACTTTACTTCGTGCACGCGCAATTGAGAACCAAATGTATGTTGTTGCATCAAATGTAACGGGAACAAAGTTAGGAGTGGAATTCGCAGGTTGCTCACAAATTGTAGATCCATGGGGAGACATTGTTCAAAAATTAGATCAAGAAGTTGGTGAATTAAAAGCAACTTTAAATTTAGAGAAAGTACCGCAAATAAGAAAAGAAGTCCCTATATTCGATTCCAGAGTACCAGAGAAGTATAGAAAGTTATAAAGTAGGAGCTACTTCAGAGTTCAATCTTTGAAGTAGCTTTTTAGGTTTAATAATAGTTCTAAACCACTTGTAACACCTAGAGTTTTATATTCATGGTAGTTCAATAAGCAAAAAATTTACATAAAAAAAACCCTTAGTTACTCTCAGAGGGTTGGTTTGTATCTCTTTTTATTTGAGTTTCTAACCCAATATACATGAAATTAGGATCATATACTTACCTTTTCTCTATCTGTAAGGTTACCTAAACTCCCTTAAAGCCTTTTTTATATTTTCTAATTTCTGGTGATTTAGTTTCAGCATTCCATGCCCTTCTTGAGTCTTTGATTTGCCCAGCGAAACTGTATTATTTAAGAGTTCATTAAATTCTTCTACCTCTGTTAATTTACGGCCAAGTTTTGTTTCAAATTTATTTATCAAAAGCGCAACAGCCCCTGACACATGTGGTACAGCCATGGATGTACCTGATAAGACGGCAAATTGGTTACCAGGAAAGGTTGATACAATTTTCTCCCCTGGGGCCACTAAATCCACTTCACCATTAGAATTACTAAATCTAGATATACGTTCACGCAGGTTAACTGAGCCTACTGCCACAACTTCCTGGTATGCAGCTGGATAACTGTACTCGTTTGTTTCGGCAATACCATCGCCTTCATTACCCGCGGCACACACGACCATTATATTAGATTGAACGGCGTTTATAATCGACGAATGTAAGGCCGGGTCATCATCCGGTCCCCCTAATGACATAGAGATAACCCGTACTTTTTCACCTTTAGGGCCTGTCCAATTGATAGCGTAATTAATAGCTGAAGTAATGCTTTCTGTTGTTCCTTCTCCTGATCCATTTAAAACCTTAAGTACCAGCAACTTCGCTTTAGGTGCTGCACCTACAACTCCAAAACCATTTTCTGCTGCTGCAATGGTTCCGCTGACATGAGTCCCATGTCCGTTATTATCGGCAAAGTTGAAAGGATCACCATAATAATCTTCCGTGAAATTATATCCTCCAATAATTTGACCAATTAAATCAGGGTGATCTGGTTGGCATCCTGAATCGATTACGGCTACTACTATGTTCTCACCCTTAAACCCTTCTCTCCAAATAGAGCGTGCACGAATCATTTTAATACCTCTTGGAACTTCCGAAGTGATTTCTGTTATTCCTTCTACTTGGAAGGGTACTAACTGAACATTTGGCAATTCTAGCCTCTCCCTTCATATTAACCCTAAAACGGGCGGAAGCATCGCCTTTTTTTGTCATGACAAATAAGGGAAACCACACTTAAAACCCGTTTGGGAAAGCTGAATCCAATAACATTGATTTCAGCCTTTCTTTATCCTATGAATGAAGACAAGCTTTTGCTATAAACCTTAGTCTAATTTGATATTTTAGTTTAGTTAATCAAAAACCTATTAGTGAGATGAGGTAGATATATCACCGCTTACAATTACTTAATAAGAATCGGAAAGAAAAAAAAGCTGCCTCCTCGGCAGCTTTTGGTGTTCCATTATAATAACCAACATAGATTTATCTTTATCATGCATTTAAAAATATGGACAAGGTAAAGGTGGAATAATTGATGACTAAACAAACTCTTTTTTAAGAACTATGCTTTTTAAAGCCTTATGATTTACAAAGGTATTTGGATTTGCCAAAGGAATAATAAACTTAGCATCTCTGGATCCCTCTGCCCAAAAAGCTTATGAAACAAGTTGGTATAAATAATTCTGTTGCTATTTTTCGTAAATTTGCTAATAGGTACGTAGGCACGTATTCACTTATTTCTCTTGTTTGTCTTCCCAAGGTTCAAATGAAAATGGAATTCCAACCATTTTAGCAGTCAATTCATCATAGGAAACTAAATCTTTTTTTGACAACTCTTTTAAAGAGCGTTTCCCCATCGCTCTTAAAGCGATTTTCATTTCTTCTATACTTGCTGTAAAGAATTTCTCTGCTGCTTTTACTCCATCTTCTATCTTAAATTGATCCTTGAATTTACCTTGATTCCAAACAACTTGTGTAGGTGGTTCAAAGGGAAGAGCCTTCAATGCTTGATTATGGGAGACAGCAAATAATATAGCAGATCCTACATAAACAGCATCAGCACCGAGGGCAAGTACTTTTAAAAAGTGCCCAGGTACTAATAGCCCTCCTGAGACAATTAAACTAGTTTGTCCCTTCATTTTTCTCTTTTCTAAATGATTAACAGCCCGGACAACTGCATGCAATGTCGGTATTCCCATGTCATCGGATAAAATCGGTGGTGCACCATGTGTGGCTGCTTGGCCGCCGTCAATCGTTATGAAATCAACACCAAGTTCAATTAAATGATCTATATCTTCTTCAATTTTCCCCCCTGCCCCCATTTTTACACCAATGGGAACACCACCAGTTATACTCCGAAGTTCGTTAACAAGTTTTTTAATATCTTTCAATGTTTGATTTTCAAAAAAATGTTCAAAAATGACTCCATCCTCATTTTCTTTAAGCCCCATCACTTCACGAGCCCGACCTGTTAAATTTTTGGGTGAAATTTTCCCACCCATCCCAAATAAGGCTCCTTGTCCGAACTTAATTTCAATCATGTCGGCACGCTTAATAAGATCTTCTTCCTTTGACCATTCTGTTTTTGAAAATTGTAAAATATATTTTCCTGCTTTATCTAATTCTTCAGGTATTACTCCGCCTTCTCCGGAATTAATCGCGGTTCCTACATTTTTTGCTGCTTCCGCCAAAGAAAGCCTCGTTTGTTCACTAAGTGCGATACCATAGGCCATCCCTGTTATCATAAGAGGAATTTTTATTTTCATTGGTTTTTTTGCTTTTGGTCCAATGGTTACCTTGACATCAACGTCTTCTTCACCATCAATAGGAAACGGTGTCGTTTGTGCAGGGATAAAGGTAATTGGATCCAAATGTGGCCATTTTTTTGAAGAGCCAAGCGGGCGATGCAGTACGTCGCCTGTTTCTGCACGCAAGCTATTTTCAAGCATATTTTGAACGCCCATATGCCTTAGGCCTGGCATCAACTCCATAATATTTTCTTGATAGCTGTCGGTTAAAATGATTTTTCCCATCTTCTTAACTATACGTTTCATAATCCAACGCCAACCAACTAGCATTAATAAAAATAGGACAAATATTATTGCAATCATAACAAAAGATAAATAGGATAGAATGTTCGACATATTCACTACTCCACAATCAAATTAATTAAACGGTTCAATATTGTTGTTATTTCCGAAAAAAGGTAAATTGTGTTATAAAGATATCACTCACCGCTTTATAGGGGTAAGTCACGAGCAATTGAAAAATACCTGTAGTTTTAAAAGCTACACCAAATGATTTTCTGAATTTTTTGTCCCCTAAGCTAAGTTAATATAAAGATAAAGGAGATACTTTTCATGAACTTACTAGATGATAACGCTCACCGTCCGTGGCCAATACCTTCAAAAAAATGGATTATGCGACAACCTTGGAGAAATCTCTTGTTTTCCCATTGGCCTATTCCAGCTGAAACACTGAGACCACATATTCCTCCACATTTAGAAATTAACACCTTTGATGGATATGCCTGGTTGGGAGTTATTCTTTTCGTTATGGAGGGAATTTATCCTCGTGGATTGTCATCTGTATCACTAACCCCTAAATTTTCAGAAATCAATGTAAGAACATATGTTCAATGTGATGGTAAACCCGGTATCTTTTTCATGTCTCTTGACGTCGAGGACTGGGCCTCCTATACAATAGCCAAGAAATGGTTTCGTTTGCCCTATTATTCTGCACAAATTTCTTTTGAAAAAAAAGGACAAACCTTTCATTGTCAAAGTATTCGTAAAGGAAAAAAAAATACTCCAATTAGATTTAATGTAAAATACACTCCTTTACCAGAAGTTTTTTTTCCTAAAAAAGGAACTTTAGACCATTGGCTCACAGAGCGATATTGCTTGTATAGTACGGATAATGGAGGCAATATCTATTGCGGAGAAATACACCATTGTCCTTGGCCGTTACAAACAGTAGAGGCAGAGATATGTAGGAATACACTTTTTACTCCCTTTAATTTTGACCTTACTGAAGTCAAACCGATTTTTCATTTCTCTAAAGGTGTTGATACACTTATATGGAATATTAAGAAAACACGGTTCTAGTGTAAAAAGATTTCTTAGTACTATTTATATCTTTCGAATTCGGGGATTAAGAAACTTCAATTAACTTCAATACTCAAGATCCCCTCACATCTAATATTTACGTACCTAGTGAATCACTTTCAGGTAATCCTGTTTCTTAATGAGTACAATGCGGATAATTAATTATTTTTCAAAAAAATTTTGGTTATATCAGACGACAATATCATTGTTGAGTATCCCTTAATGGTCGTTTCGATACTACCTTATAAACCACTTATAAAATAACCCTTAGCGTGTAAGTAATTTAGAAACTCTCCGCAATTTACATAAAAATAATTAAATATTATCTTGCATTACAAGGCATTCATCTTCATAATAATTATATACCTTGTATTGCAAGACATGGAAAGAGGTGACATTCATTTGACCACTACACAGATGATGAAAGGGATATTGGACGGGTGTTTATTGGCAATCATCAAAGATAAAGAAGTATATGGATATGAGTTAGCTGAAAAATTAGAGGGATATGGATTTAATTCATTTAGTGAGGGAACCATTTACCCTTTATTGATGCGTATGCAAAAAGAAGAACTGGTAACATCTACATTAAAAAAATCAACTGCTGGGCCTAAAAGAAAATATTATTCCCTGACCCGAAAAGGAGAACAGGAATTAATAAACTTTATGGAACGATGGGAATATTTGAAGGGCAATGTCAATCGGGTTTTAAACCATGAAGCAAAAAATGATTAGTTTAAATAATCCAAAAAGGGGATGAAGAGTTGAAAAGTACTGCTGTAAATCTATCTTCTAAAAGCAAATCTTTCTTAGAGGATCTTCGAGTTTATTTATTTTCCAGTGGAAAGAATTCAGATGGAATTGAAAGTATTGTGGAAGAATTAGAGGTTCATCTTATGGAAGCAGAGAAAAAAGGGAAGTCAATCGACAACATTATTGGCCAATCACCTAAAGAATACATGGATCAGATATCAAACGAGATGACTACTGATTACCGATCTTGGTTTAAATATATCGTCATTATCATTTTTGGTGCTTTTTCTTTCACAATTATCAATGATTTAATCAAAGGAAACCTTTCCTATTCACTATTGGAATTAATCGGTCATGTATGTATTGCTGCGATTTTCATATTGGGCATCTTTAGTGCGTTTAAGTATGTTTCTGCAAATAATATTTCTAGAGGAATAGAATTTGCAATTTATTATGTACTTGGGATGCTTCCGCTTGGTCTGTATATTGGCTTGTTTTTCTTTAATAGAAATATTGAAACACCTGTGATTCAATTTGGGACTACGTGGACGAATATTACAGCAATTATTACTTTTGTTTTTCTTATTGCAATCTCGTGGTGGGCTAGATCATGGGTCGTCATTATTATTTTAGCACTTTTAACATTACCGGATTATTTGCTAAGTCAATTTGCACTTCATGGTGACTCCCAATTAATAGTAGGTACACTTATTAGTTTTGGAGGCATTGCTGTTTATCTTTTTATTACTAGTAAAATAAGCAAATTTGATTAACAGCAGGTTCAATATTTATATATCTGCTTTGATTTTGGAGTGAAAAATGGCGTATCAATGTACGGTTTCATCGCCTACTTACTCAAGTTTTTTTTGCCCCCTTATTAAAATCATGACAATGTTCACATTTAATTTTGTTTATATGTATAAATAGGATCCAAAAAAAACAGCATTATAACAATTGCAATAAAATCAAAAAAGGTATGAGGTGATTGCCCTCATACCTTTTTCAGACTATAAATTAAAATTGTCTATTTATTTATGCGTCATCCGGTTGAGCACTAGTGTCATCTGAAAACAACTTAATTACTGTTGAATACCTTCTTTAGAGGCAAAAGCACCTCTATATCGTGCAGCAGGGTGACGCTCGCTGAGACGATTTACTCCAAAAAGCTTATGACGAAGTGTAGCTGGTTCACCGTTCTCAGCACGAGCTAAACCACGCTGGCGAAGAACAGGCATTACTTGATCGATAAACTCTTCATAAGACCCTGGAATGGTTGCATTTATTACATTGATTCCATCGACGCCTGCATTGCTCCACAGCTCAAGCTGGTCAGCAATTGTTTCAGGAGTTCCTACGATACGTGTCGTTCTACTACGCATTTGGGCAAT
The DNA here is from genome assembly GCF_016651095.1 of Peribacillus sp. TH16. NCBI lineage: Bacteria > Bacillati > Bacillota > Bacilli > Caryophanales > Bacillaceae > Peribacillus > Peribacillus sp. TH16. The sequence goes on from NZ_JAEKEM010000002.1 coordinate 425,707, forward strand.
GTCTTTAACATTAGGCGTACGTCCTGGTGTGCTTTGCTTTAACCATTCGAATGTGCTTCTTATTCCCTCAGTTTCGATATTTTCAAGCGGTGTATCAAGCCCAACGTTTCCTAGGTCAACCCCCATACCCCCTCCCATATGAGCGATCATCATATCGAAATCAACCTTATTATCTAGTTCAAATTCTTTACGCCGAGCATCTTCTTCGGTCTCCCCAACGACGAAAGACAACCCTTGATAAAAGTGAATATCATTGCCATCCCGACCATTTTGAATAGCTAGACGTCGAGTATCATTGATTAGCTTACGAGCATTTTCAGGATCAGGGGCTACAATAAAGACAGCCTCAGCATTTCGAGCAGCAAAGTCTCGGCCGGCAGGCGATGATCCTGCTTGAAACAACACTGGCGTACGCTGTGGTGATGGTGAAACAAGATGCGGACCTTCGACTTTATAGCGCTCACCAACATGGTTTATTTTATGAACCTTTGCTGGAGCTGCATGAATTCCACTCTCTCGATCTTGTAATAGCGCTCCCTCATCCCATGAACCTTCCCAAAGTTTATACAATACATCTACATATTCATCTGCCCACTTGTATCGCTCATCATGTGGGACAAGTTCATCGTAACCAAAGTTTCGAAAAGCATTTTCCAACGAACTAGTAACCATATTCCAAGCAATACGCCCCTTAGAGATATGATCGAGCGTTGAAACTCGGCGAGCAAAATTAAAGGGAGGTTCCTGCAGTGGAGCTGCAGTAAAAGCTAATCCTAGATGTTTTGTATTCACTGCAAGAGCGGACATTAATACTATTGGGTCATTACTGGGTATTTGCAAACCGGTTTCAACATGAAAATTCCAACCGCCACGGTGGTCACCGTACAAACCGATTACGTCTGCGAAAAAAATGGCATCAAAACCACCCTCCTCAAGCCTCTTAGCCAAAGATACCCAAAGATCTACATCGTTAAAGTTCAACTGATGACCTTCTTCATCACGCCACATTCCGTGAGTGATGTGAGATGCTGTATTCATAACAAAAGCAGAAAATGATAGGGGTTTAGTCATGTTAATTCGTCTCCATTCTATGAAATAAATTCATTTTTATATTTTCAAAACGCCCTTTTTATTTGAAATCTATAATTCTGAGACTTTTTCTCTTTTGTAATCCACTACTATCTAATTATTCAAATTATTTATTCGTTTTTTACAATTTCATTTTTCACAAGCCATAAAAACACGTGTTTGGTTTGCATCAATACAATCTCTCTAGTCATTAATTCGGAATAATGCTTTCTACATAACTACGAACCTTCTTTTCTGTCAGTTCTCCAGAAATGGTTTGAGTAATCTCACCATCTTCATTAATTAAATATGTAACGGGGAGATTATTAACCTTATATTGCTCAATAGCTTCCCCAGTCCGATCAAGTAAAATGGAAAAACTCAATTTTTTTTCTAAGACAAATGGACTGACTATGATTCTAGGTTCTTGCGCATTTACAGCTAGAATTTCAGTTCCCTTATCTTCATATTCTTGATAGACGTTATTCAAATAAGGCATCTCCTTTTCACAAGGTGGACAATAGGTTGCCCAAAAATTAAGTATCACACCTTTTCCACGATAATCCGAAAGTTTTACTTCATTACCCTTTAAATCTTGCAAAGTAAAATCAGGAGCAAGATTACTTTGATCTATAGTTACTGCTTCTTTTTTAATAATTAAATTCGTGTAAATTGTATAACCAAGTCCTAACACTAAAATCGCAGTCACTAAACTTTTTATTAAGAAGTTCACTGGCTTTTTTCCTTTACTCATTAGAATGACCTGGCCCCTCTCAATTACTTACCTGGAAAGATAGCTCCGGCATTTCATGCAAAGTTTTATAGCTAACATGTGCAATCACTTTTTTCTGTCCTTGATCAAAAAACTTTGTTTCTAACAAATACTTTCCATCTCCCTTATTTTTAGGAAAGACTGATCCAATTGATATTCCATTTTCAATAATTTCAAATTGAACCTCAGCCTCTTTGCTAACATTTTCGGTCCCATATTTCACTTCTGCAGTAAAAGCGACAGCTTCATTGATCTTAATTTTTTTAGGATTACTTTCCAATAATACCTTCAACGATTTCGGTTGCTCTAATTGTTGTTTATTACCTGAATCGGAACATCCTATTAACAAAAAAATTGATAGTATAAATATTATCGATTTCACAAAATAGCTCCTTCATCAAAAGTAAATTCTCTTCTATAATCTATTAAAATTAAAATTGCAGAGAGAACCTCATCATCATTCTTTTAACTAAACTTCTTAGTCTTCTTCGTTTCCTCTTCGTATTTTTTCTTTTCTCTTAATTGGCCTCATTTTTCAAGTTTGTCCAAAAAAGAATACGTTTTTTGATTTTTTCAAAAGTAAACATAACCAATAAGATAACGATACTATTAAAAATTAATCCAGCTAAAACATAATCATATTGAGTAAAATCAGTGTAGAACTGGATAAAGTAGCCCATCCCCGATTTAGCTCCAAACATTTCTGCGGTCATTAAAATTAGAAAAGATAAATTAAGTGCTGTTCCTGTACCACTTAATATAAATGGCGAACTTGCTGGAATGATTACTTTTAAAATCAAATCTTTCTGCTGTAACCCGATTGTTTTTGCATTATCCCAAAAATGATTATCAACCAATAACACACCTTGAATCGTGCCTAGAAAAATAGGCCAAAAAGCTGCAAGGAATAGAATGAAAATAGACGCTAATTCAAATGTTGGTAACAAAGCAATAGCATATGGAATAAATAATGTTAAAGGCAGTGGACTAAAAGCATTAAAAAATGGTGTTAAGATTTTCCTTGATTTTGGATGAAGACCAAAGAACAGTCCCCCGCCAATTCCTAGTATTAGAGCTAGCACAAAACTTGGGACTAATAATTTCATAGAACTTACAAATCCTTGAAATAGTTCAATTAATGCTTTAAAGAATGCCATAACAACTATTTCTGGAGATGGGAAGATAATTGGGCTTAACCATCCCGTGAAATTTGTTATATAAAACCATAAGGCGAGTAAAGCAATTGTAATTATCGTTGTATATATATAGATAGAAAAAAACTTTTTCATCATATTCTCCTTATCATTTGAAGTCTAAGTTTTGCTCATTATATCTTTGTAATACTTGTTTATAATATTCATCATTTGGATTCCCTTTAATCAGCTCATCTAATGCTTCTTCATACATAGAAAGATCGAAGTGATTTTCTAGATTAATAGTTTCTACGTCTGAAATATACCCAATATCTTGCATTTTTTTCCACGTGTTAATAACTTCCCTTTTGTTTGGGTCTGCAGAATTGATTAAATGTTTCTCATTAACTATTTCGTTCACTCTTTCTTCAGGTAATTGTTTAAAAGTAGGTTTCGAGGCTTCTAAATTTTTCTTTGGATTTTCTAATTTTACACGTTCTGCCCTTATTAGCCCTTTCATGAATTTCTTATAAGCAACTGCCTTATCACCAGTTATATTGCCTCTTACGGTAACTCGGCAGCAAAGATCATTTGGACTTAGATCATTACTCCAAAAAATAGGGGTTAATCCTAATGCCTCTGTTTTTGTCATATGCCCTGTATTGGAAAGTCCAACATCTACTTTTCCAGAATTAACAGCTTCAAGTACATCTGCCACACTTTTTACTTCTACAAATTCAACATCTTTATGAATATCAATTCCAGCATCATCTAGCGCTGACTTAAAGACAACATCAAGTGTTCCTAAACGAATAGTCGCAATTTTCTTTCCCTTGAAATCTTCTAATGTTTTATATTTACTTGCATTTTCTTTTTTTGTGACAACCGGCTGTCCACCTTCCATATGACCTCCAACAAATTTAAAATCTGCACCTTGAGCAATATAGTTTAAAGGTGTTGCTGTACCAAATGTTAATGCAATATCTATTTTGTCAGCTTGTAAAGCGTCCAATCCCCCACTAGTAAAGGAAACCATTTCTACCTCTAAATTTTCATCCTCAAAAAACCCTTCAGCTCTAGCAATATCTGCTAGAGGAGCTCCATATAATTGACCATATCCAACCTTTAATTTATATGTTTTCTCTTGCGTAGTTGCTTTTTCTTCATTACCATTGCAAGCTACTAACGTTAAAGCAAAGAACATCACAATACCGAATAACCACTTTCGCTTTCTCACGCAACCATCCTCCTAATCATTTTTAATATTATTTATATTCCTTCTCCTGCTGAACGGATTTCATGACCTTGTTCTAATTTTTCAAAGATTCCTTTGTTCATAATGTCTAAAATATAATTTCTTAATTCAATAAACTCTAAACTCTCTATTAACTTTTTACGATTTCTTGGCTTAGGAAAAGGTACATTAATAGTCTCAACAAGACTTCCAGGTGGTCCAGGTGAAAATATCACAATTCGATCCGCTAAAATAATAGCCTCTTCAGCATCATGTGTAACAAATGCGATAGTACGCTGCTGTTCATAATTTACTTGGAGAATCAGATCTTGTAGCTGAATTCTTGTTACTGGATCTAAGGCACCAAAAGGCTCATCCATGAACATTAAATCTGATCCTAAAGATAGCGCCCTCGCAATTGCTGCACGCTGCCTCATCCCACCTGACATTTCTCCTGGATATTTTTTAAACGCATGACCTAACTGGACTAATAGAAGATAACTTTGGGCTAAGTGCTCCAATTCCTGTTTTGTTTTTGATTTTTTTAATTTCTGCTTTAAAGCAAGAATTATATTTTCTTCTGCCGTTAGCCAAGGGAACAAAGAATAATCCTGAAATACAACTGCACTATCTGGTAAGGATTTTGCTATTGAATGTCCGTTGACAAGTATTTCACCCTTCTTTGGTTGAGCTAACCCTGTTAATAAGCGAAGAAGAGTACTTTTTCCAGAACCACTAGGACCCATAAATACGACAAATTCCCCTTCTTTAATCGTTAGATCTATATTTTTTAGAATTTCTACACCGTCATAATCAAAAGCAATTGACTTAGCTTCAATTTTATTTCGTACATTGACTATTTCTTCTTTCACTGTATAAACTCGATCAAGGACTTTTGCCATTATCGCTCCTCCAATTCTTTAGATAATTATTACAAATCAAATGTTGTTCATCTGGCCATTAATAAATGGTTTTATGTTGGTATAAAGCATTCATCCGCCAAACTATTTGCATATTTGGGGAAGAAAATAAACAAAAACCAGAGACGAATTCCGTATTTAGAAACTGTCTCTGGTTATCCAGTAAACAAAATATTAAATTCCAAATTTAGTAGTTGTTAAAAACATCAAGAAATAAATCTATCCATATAGCAGATTTTTCTACTATTAGAATACATATTCTTTCTACCTAATTTTTTAATTTATTTTCCATCCCCCCACAGCTCAAGTGGTAAATTAACTAACTCCCTACCTATTTGTTCGCGGGCCAAATTATTTGAAGGAGCCATCGGGATTCCGCCTCTAGCATCGCGGTAAATTCGTTCAAAAACCCCCTCGATGTAACCAAAACCACCTGCTACGTCCATTGCAACCCGAGCTGCAGAATCTGCTAATTCTGTGGATTGAACTTTAAGTTCTGTTACCTCAGTATTAAGTTGAGTTAAAGGTTGGTTGGTCTCAAGTAACTCATCATAATGTCTAGCTAAATCAAGTTGCCAAGCTCTTAGTCCTGTAATTTGAATTTTAATCTCAGCCAATTTTTGACGAATTACTTGATATTCTGCTAGGCTTTTGTTGAAACCTTTATGAATCGTTTTTGTGACATGTGCTACCGCGGCATCTAGAGCACCTTGCGCCACACCAAGCCATACTGCGCTTAAACCGAGGACAGTACCGGTGCCATTCAATATATCTCCGCTAGCAGCGTTCAATAAATCACGATGGCTTACTTTCACATTTTTAAACGTAAGTGGTCCACTATGATTTCCGCGTACACCTAATGCTTTCCAAGGTTTTGCTCTTATCCCTTCATCATGACCATTCACAATAAAAAAACTATGATCACTCGGGTCGTCACTATTTGCGGTACGGGTTTGAACGACATAAAAGTCCGCTTGTCCTCCACTTGTAGTAAATGACTTCTCAGCATTTAGAATAAAATCTTCACCGTCTCGTTCTGCCTGACTTAAGTTATACCAAACATGCCCCCCAGTAGCTTTTTCACTTACTGAAAAAGTACCGATAGCACCTTCACGAATAGGCAATAACCACCGATCTTTTTGATTATCATTACCAAAAATATTAATTACTTGAGCTGCACCAACATGCATCGCATATACAAGACCTGTAGACGCATCTACCCTGCCAATTTCTTCTGCCACAACGGACAAACCTACATAACCTAGGTTTAAGCCCCCCCATCTCTCAGGAATCGTTACCGAAGTCCAGCCTTCTTTTGCTAGGGCCTGTAAATTCCCTCGTGGAAACATGCCTTCTCTATCAATCATATCTGCATTTGGTTTAATTACTTTTTCAACAATCGGTCTAATCTTTTCTCTAATTTCCTGGATGTACGCTCTTGAATTTATATTTTTTTCTAATCTTGCATTGCTCATTTTTATATCCTCCAACTTTTTGTTTATAGATAGAAAACTCACAATTATAGACTTATCTATATCAAACTCTATATGATAATGAATACAAGGAGAAAACTTTTAGTAGATCGCTTAATGTCCATAGCAACCCATCTACTTAAAAGTAAATTTGCTTCAGCGGAAGCTTAGTACCGTTCACAACGTAATTACCTATAGCACGTGCTTTGTAGACAGTTGGATTATGAGAAGCTATGGTACGGATATTACGCCAGTGACGATCGAGATTCGCTGACTTTCTCGTTGCAGATGCTCCTCCCACTTCAAAAAGTAACGTAGAAGCTTGCAATGCAAGATCGTCCACAATAACCTTAGCCTGAGCCGCCCGAAGTGAAGCATCATGACTTAAATCATAGTCAATCACGCCGTCGACCGCTGAATTCACAGCAATGTCCAGTGCATCTACAGCAGCGAGAACAATCGCTTCGGACGCGAACGCACTACTTGAGAGCTGTCCAACAACCTGTTGTAGTTGCGGGTCTGCAGATGCAGTGTCTGCAGCAGCAAAACTAAATGTTCGAGTTCGTTTATGAACCAAAGCTGATGCGTCTGCCACTACATTACGCAATATGCCTGAAATAACCGCATGGAGATAAAGCTGTAAATATGAATTGAATGGCGTCCTGTCATCACGGATTACAGTCACTTCACCTTTATTGACGAAAACATTGTTTAAATGTGTCGTGCCACTCCCAGTCAATCTTTGTCCGATTCCATCCCAATCGTCTTTTATTATGACACCTTCACGATCAGTTGGGATGATCACGGATACAGGTATTCCATCTAAGGTAGATGCCGTAACAAATACCCAGTCAGCATACATGGTACCTGTACTAAAGTACTTCGTGCCGTTCAATCGGTAACCCTCACCTTCAGGGGACAAAGTTGTTTCAAAGGCCAAATGCCCCACATTTTTCGATGAAAGCTCAGTAAAAGCATTGCCAATGATTGCTCCATCTGCTATTCTTTGTAACCACGTATCACGTTGTTCACTTGCAGGATTTCGAAGTAATTCATCCACATTGGAAAAATGAGAACGAAGGCTATGCGCGATATCTGGATCGGCTTCAGCTAATCGAATGATGACATGGAAAAGTTCACGAATACTAGCACCGCCACCCCCTAGTTCAACCGGTAAACGAAGAGCACCAAGTCGGGTTCGTCGGATTAAATCGATTGCATAATAAGGGCGTGCTTCGCTACCAGAACTCCGACGGTTCTCAGCATCTATTGCAATATCTGTAATCAATTGATCTAATTCAGCAGAGCCAACTTTTACTGGTTCAGTAAAAGTTAGTGAAGTTAAACGATCTTTGTTAACACCTAAATTTAATTGTTTTTGATTAGACATTTTTTAAATAACTCCTTTAATTATATTTTAAATACAATTATTCACATCATATTAGTCGTATTTATTTATAAAAAAATAATTAAATAGTATTAAGCTTGCTCATATTACTGTGTAGTTCCTTTCATGACAAAAGCATCAATAACATGCAGTAGGATGACGTTTATCATTTTGTTTAATCAAATACTTTTTATGTAGTAAATCATTTTGAGCTCTCTTGAAGACCAACTTTTCTATATTGGTTCCCTACGTGGTTTTCTGGTAAACGAGCTTTTTTTCCAAATAGCTTTTCTCTGAAAGTCCCTTCTTCATATTCCATTTTCACTAATCCTCTTCGTTGAAGTTCTGGTATGACAAGTTCAACAAAATCTTTAAAAGTTCCTGGTGTTATCGCATATGCAAGATTAAATCCATCGATATCCGTATCCTCAATCCATTCTTCTAGCGTATCAGCAATTTGCTTTGGTGTTCCGATTGCCACGGGACCCATTCCACCTATACCAGCAAAATTCGCCAACTCACGTACTGTCCATTTTTTATTAGTACTTGCTTTTGTCAAACTTTCGAGCATTGATTTAATTGCATTTGTTTCAATATATTCAATTTCTTGCTCAGGATCATATTCAGAGAAATCAACTCCTGACCACCCACTTAGTAAGGAAAGGGCTCCTTCATAACTTATATATTTCGATAACTCTTCATATTTTGCCCATGCCTCTTCTTCTGTTCGTCCCACAATTGGTGTAAGTAATGCGAAAACTTTCACACTTTTTGGATCTCTTCCTTGCAAATTAGCTTGTGCTCTAACATCTTTAACATATAAAGAAATCGCTTCTTTTCCAGGACCAGAAATAAATGTACATTCTGCATGTTTGCCTGCAAATTGTCGGCCTCTTGCAGATCCACCAGCTTGATACAAAACAGGAGTTCTTTGTGGTGAAGGCTCACACAAATGAATGCCTGGCACATCGAAATATTTACCATGATGGTTGATTTCGTGAACTTTTGTTGGATTGGTATAGATTCGCTTCTCTTTATCTTTCACAACTGCATCGTCTTCCCAGCTACCCTCCCACAATTTATAGCAAACTTCTAAATATTCATCGGCTATATTGTATCTTTCCGCATGTTGAAATTTATTACCGATGTCGATATTTTTCGTTCCACTTTCTAAATAGGAAGTAACAATATTCCAAGCAATTCGCCCGTTAGTTAGATGATCCAATGTAGACATTCTTCTTGCAAACGTATATGGGTGTTCAAACGTTGTCGAGCATGTGATTCCAAATCCTAAATGTTTAGTTTCATTAGCCATTGCTGAAACGAGCAGAATTGGATCATTTACCGGAACTTGTGTTGCTTCACGAACTGTAGTTTTTTTATCTCTACCATACACATCATAAATCCCTATTACATCCGCAATAAACAAACCATCGAACCGTCCTTTCTCCAATGTTTGCGCTAACTCCACCCAATATTCAATCTCATTATAGCGATGTGATTGGTCTTCAGGATGTACCCACAAACCTGGTGATTGATGGCCAACACAATTCATATCAAATGCATTTAATAAGATTCTTTTTTTGTTCATTTTTTTGTCTCCTTTTCTCTTACTTTTTGAAAACTGATAATACAATAAATATTTGATAGTAAAAGGTTTAAAAAAACAAAAAACCAGAGACATCTTCTACAAAATCAGAAATTGTCTCCGGTTGACCGGCAAACCATATATTAACTATTCCTATGTTATTACTATGTTTTATATTAGCGGGCATACTTCACGTTGTCAATACACCTTATGCACTTTTCTTCAACTTTTTGCTGCACATATAAAAGGTAATTTCCCCTAAAATCCAACAATATAAAATTAACAACTATAGACATAACTCCGGACAACCATTGAGCAACATGTAAAGGATACATATCAAATAGAACAACAACAAGTACAAGTCCTAATGAACATCCAATCATATATTCTAATAGTAAAATTAGCGAACAAGCTAAATCATTGGTACAGTACTACCATCAAAGAAAATCCGACTTTCCATCGAAAGGACTAATAAAATCTCATTCATTTGGATTGTTCTCTTTATCTTTTGATACAGTTCTTTATTTTTTTTGCCTTTGTTACCCGACAGCTTCATTTAATATTTTTTATTAGTCCAATGTATCGAACCCGTATCACAATGAGGATGACTATCTAATTGAATTCTTTTGTATTCATTTTCTAACTCTTTTAAAGATAAGTTCAACAGTTGTTCCTTATTCTTATATACATTAAAGACAATCAGTTTATTAATTAATTTTCGCCTTATTTCTTCCATATCTTCGCAAATTTTATACCCCATATGACCTTCTCCTTTTCATCGTTTGTAGAATTGTAAAGGATTTAAAAAACCTTCTTCAAGAATGAGAGGTCCGCATTAAACTAGATTGTGGTAGCACGGAATTCTAAAAAAATCTTTGCTAGAAGTTTCAAAGGCCCTTTTCCTTCACCTCTCTGAATAAGTTTTACAAAGTAAATTCATGTAAACAAACAACTCCTAAGAAAAAATACTCCACTAAATTAATTGAAATTCAAAAGGTAGATATCCCATAATCTTTAAAACTAACTAAAATTAGATGATCTTACCCTGGGTTATTATCGGAATACGTTTAATGCTTCAAACGCTCATCTTTTTTTATCACTAATTTTATTATATTCTTCCTGTAAATCAGATAAAGTCATTTCAAATAAATGAGTGTTATTTTTCTTATAAACCCCTTCTTCAATTAACTTGTTTATCAGGAAAACCTTTTTATTATTTAGAGCATTACGTAATAATTTTCCCAAGATGTAGCCTCCTTTTATAATCAAATCATTTCGTTGAATAGTGGTATGTAGCAAAGAATTATATTGTTAATTTTAGTTGTAAAACGCGTTTTCTTCCTGTTCCACCTCCTTCCATACCGTTGATTTCTATAGCCAAAAGAGGCCCTCTGTCCAAGATACACTTCATCTTGAATAGAGAGCCTCTAGTAATCTAGTCAGCACATTTTATTAGTTTGAATATTTAAGTTTATACTAAATTATATTAAACACATATGTCAAGTATGAATTAAATTATATACTCGACTGAACTTATTAATAAATGACTCCGAGACCCCTCCCCTAAGCAAAACGTGTTTCACGGATACTTTTCAGAGTTATGTAATTTTATCAGGGACATCAGGGGAAAATCTGGCCTTCATAACATAAAACAGTGTCATTTGCTCTGATTTGATAATCCGCAAAAACAATCTTATACTCTTGCCACATATTTGAACACCACCCATAAAGTGCTTTTATACGAAAACACTCAGTAGTGGAGTAAGAGAAGAATTTTTTTTATTTAAAGACCTGTTATAACATACTGTTGATTTTTCACAAAGAAAAAAGGACCATATTAATAAGGTCCCTTGGTAAAACATCTTGATTTAAGCTTGAAGAGCTTTCTGTAATGATTTTTTCATTGCTTCTACAAAGTTCTGACGTGTTTCAACAGATAATTCTAACAAGGAAAGATAGGGATTTAAATCCTCTAATTCAACTAATAAAAGTTCACCTTGTTCATTCCGACAAGCATCAACTCGTTGAATCCCCCAATCAAGATTATTCCATTCAATAAATCGGTTAGCAAAAGTTAAATCTTCTTCAGTAGGCACATAATCTTTTAATTCCCATCTTTGCTCTTTATCTGGTGCATAAAGAGCATACTGAAATTCTTTATCGATAAAATAAAATGAAACCTCATACTCAAAGTTGATAAATGGTTGTACCAATGTGTTTTTTGATTCTGAATCAACTTTATCTCTCAATTCATCTTTCGTGACAAATTCCATACCGATAGAATCTGCACCATCTTTCGGCTTTACAATATACGTTTTTACATTAGGGAGTTTATCTAAAGAATCAAGAGTATCGATAGTTGGAATAACAGGAAATTTAGCATTCGTTAATTCAATTAAATATTCCTTCCCGTTCATATCAGCCTTTCCGTTAAATGAATTGTATGTTTTCAAATAACCAGAAACTACTCTATTTCGGAATGCTTGATACTTATCCTTAAAATTCGCTACTGGACCAGCATTTCGAAATACAATTAAGTCAAAATCTTTTTCAAACGTTTCGGTATCTTCAGGATGACAAATGACCACCTGAAAATCTTCTCTAAGCTTCGAAGTAAGGAACAAATCCTCCTCATAATAATTTCTTCCTTTTGCTTCATAGTATAAATCTGTTACGAATAATAGTGTCTTCATTACCCCTTCACCTCTTTACATTTATTTTCATTGATTTAAAAAGGATTAAAAAACAAAAAATCCCGTCTCATTAAGAGACGAGATTTTAACTCGCGGTACCACTCTTGTTTAATAAAATGCTTCGAAAGCACTTTACTACCCTTACAAACGTACAATCATACGTTGTTCCTTGTAACGGAGGAAACCGATAAAGCTTACTAATACATTCGGCTTTACTTCTCAGAGATGATTTTCGGTTATTATCTGGACACTGGCTTCCAGCAAAACACCAGCTCTCTTTGGAACAGAAACTATAACGTACTCTTTCTCTTCATAGAATTTTAAAAATTAGATTATTTCGAATTATTTTATATTAACCAGCAATTAAAATCAATGGTTATTTGATGAAATTAATTTTCTGCCCCTTTAGCTCGATAAGAAAGGGATCATCAGCAGCGACTTATTAAACTCTTGCACCCGTTTGTTTAAAAAAGAAAGCTGATTTAAGTACTGGCTTTATCCATCCTTATAATACTGATGAATAATAGAAAAGAAACATATCCTTTCTATGGTGGTGATGGAGTTAAGAACCTAGTTTCTTCATTAATATTTACTAACTTGTTTTGCATTCTCCTATTAACAATTGAGTGCTTTAGTTAAATACGGTGCTGATTTTTTCTACTTATTCGACTCTCATCTGAATGATGAGCCATCAACAGCAGCTTTGCATTTAATAAAGAAAGAATTTAGCTGGTAAAAAATAAATATAGTTTTCCTATTAAGTCTCCTTATTTATTCTATGTATAATATCGAATGCTTCTCCACATTAACTCCATATAACACGGTTATAATGATACAAGAGGTGATACCATGAGGAACTATCATATTCTTGTAGTAGAGGATGATCATGAGATTCAGGAATTAATTAAACAATTTTTAATGACACAACACTATACTGTTGAGGTTGCATCAGATGGATTAGAGGGAATGAAACAATATAATAAGCAATCCTTTGATTTAATTCTTTTGGATGTGATGATGCCAAACCTTAACGGATTTGAAGTTGCCAAAATGATTCGAAACCAGTCAAATGTACCAATTATTATGCTAACCGCTTTAGAAGAAGAACAAGATCAAATGAAAGGTTTTGATCTTGGAATCGATGATTATATAACTAAACCTTTTTCTTTTCATGTTTTGATTAGACGAGTCGAAGCAGTACTGAGGAGAAGCTATGATCAAAGTACAGCTAATCATTTAGTTTTTAAAGAAATGCATGTTGATTGTGATGCATATAAAGTATATGTAAATAAGGTTGAAATACCTTTAACAACAAAAGAATTTGAGATGCTGCAACTACTCCTTCAAAATGAGAAAAAAGTACTCACAAGAGAAAGCATCGTAGAAAAAGTTTGGGGATACGAGTACTACGGAGAAACACGAATTATCGATACACATATTAAAAACATACGAAAAAAATTAGAAATACCCTACATTAAAACAGTAAAGGGAATTGGTTACAAAATCGATGAATAAGATATTAAAAATCATGAAGATGAAGAAGATTACCTATAAACTCTTTTTGATTACATCCCTTATTTTGTTAGCCTTTGCAGTCCTGATCTATTTAACTTTATACTTCTTTCTCCCTACATTTTATGAGCAGTATAAAACAGACCAGCTTCAAACAGGAATAGAAGAAATAATTGATAAATCTAAGGATCTTTCTTTTCAAAATGCAATACCACTTTTTGATGAATACGCTCAAAAAAATAATGCAATCATCTACCTTCAAAATAATGAAGGAGCAATAATTTATTCTCCTTTTTTATCTTTTATTCAAGGTAGTGCTCAAGCATTACCAGGTGTAAAATTCGATAATACAAAGCCATTAAGAAATTCAAATAACCTTTCCAATTCATTTGATGTTGCCATGCCAATCCAATTCCAAGATGGTAACTTAACGCTCGTAGTATCCGCAACATTTCAACCTATTAATGAAGCTTCACAGGTCTTGGTACGTTTCCTTCCTTATATCAGTATCATTGTAGTTGTTATTGGTGTCGGAAGTGCTTATTTATATTCGAGGTTTATTACAAGACCACTCATTTATATTAATAGAGGGGCACAAAAGATGGCGAACTTGGATTTTTCCGAAAAAATTGAGGTTCGTTCCAATGATGAATTAGAGGAATTATCCAATAGTTTAAATGATATGTCACTTAATTTACAACAAACTATGCTTGATTTACAGAAAGCGAATCAGCAATTACAAAGCGACATTGAAAAAGAAAGAGAAATAGAAAAAAAACGCAGGGAATTTTTTTCAATTGTAGCTCATGAATTAAAGACTCCTCTCACTGTTATGAAAGGACACTTAGAAGGAATGATGTATAATATCGGTCCCTATAAAGACCGGGACACATATTTACAAAAAAACTTTCAAACCGTTCAGGATATGGAACAACTTGTTCGTGAGATTCTAGGTATATCCAAATTGGAACAACATACCTTTAAACTAAAATTAGAAGAAGTAAATCTCGAGGAATTAATTAATATAATCACAAAAAATCTCGGTTTTTTTGCTTCTCAAAAAAGACATTCAAATAATAAAACAGATTGGTTCTCACCTTTCTGTTTTTACAGATCGTGCTCTTTTAGAAAAAGCCTGTAAAAACATTATTCATAATGGGATTATGTATTCACCGCATGGCGAGAAAGTATATATAAAGCTAACTCAGGATTCAAAACAACACCACATCCAATTTCAAGTCATCAATACGGGTGTAAAAATTAAAGAAGAGGATATACAACATATTTTCAAACCATTTTATCGAATTGAAAAATCAAGAAATCGAAATACTGGGGGAGTGGCTTAGGGTTATATATTGTAAAGCAAATTTTTGAAGCCCTTTTTATCACGTATTCTATGAATAATACTGAACAGGGTGTACAATTTTTAGTTACCATTCCATTATCCATAAAGTAAACAAAAAAGAGTCTGAATCCCATTTCTATAGGATGAAATGAGATTCAGACTTTTATTTAATTTCTATGAATTTACATAATCATAAACACTTATAACTAAATATGAGTGATGTTATGTCTAGTTGAATTAAATTTCCAAATTGTTCATATACTCGAAAAGAAACAAAGTAAATGATTAAATAACCGAAGTACATAGCAAAAAAGATTCTATATTTTAAAATATAGAATCTTTAAGCATGTATTTTTTTACTCATACTCATTCATTGGAGACTGCATTATTTTTACCTTCTGAATATTTCCTAATGCTCTTCTTTCATTTTTGCCTATCTTCTGAACCTTAATAGGGCTTTGCTTCCCCCTTTGTAGAGCCTTCCTCAGACCCTCCTTGATTAGGAGGGGACACGTCTCCCTGATTTGGGGACATGTCTCCCTGATTTGGTCCCATTTCATCTTGATTGGAAGGGAAAAACACCTCTGGATTATCCTGAAATAAATCTTGATAACTATCTTTTTCTTTTTCATTCAATTCTGGATTATCCCCTAAATTCATCAAGTTTGTAAACGAACCAATTAAAAGACCTATTGTTATTAAACCAATGGATGTTGCAATTTTAATCCATACTTTCATCCACATCTTCTCATTCCTTTTTCATGTAGTTGAACATGTTCTCTAATTAAATTTATATTACTTAGTTATATTTCTTTTTTTATCTAACAGTGTTACCGAAACGAGTTGTAACTTCTACTATTTATTTGCCTTACAACTCTTTGATTACTAAATTTCTTTTTTCGAGATACACCGCTTTATCAGATTGTTTAGCCACCTCTTGTGAATGAGTGACGACAATGATACATTTATTTTCTTTATGAGCAAGTTCTTTAAATAACTCGATAATTTCCATGGAAGTTTCTTGATCTAAATTCCCAGTTGGTTCATCAGCAATTAATAAATCTACATTACAAGATAATGCACGAGCAATCGCTACACGCTGTTGCTGACCACCGCTAAGCTGTAATACCTTTCTTTTTGCTTCTCCTTCTGTCAGCCCTACCTTTTCTAATAACTCAAGTGCTTTTGCTTTTTTGTCTTTCACATCGACTCCTGTAATCTCCATCGCAGTGACTACATTTTGAAGAGCAGTCATATACGTAATGAGATTATATGATTGAAAGATAATCGAGACATGTTGGTTTCGATAGGAATCCAAACCTATCTTCCTTATATCTGTTCCTTTATATACTACATTCCCTCTACTTGGGATATCTAATCCACTTGCTAAACTAAGGGTCGTTGTTTTTCCTGATCCCGATGGTCCTAAAATGGTATAAAAGTGTCCGGCTTGAAACGCAAAGTTTACATTATCTAATATAGTGATTTTTTTATTATTGCTTTGATAATGGTAATTCAGATCTTTAAACTGTAAAATAGTGTCCATGTGTATATCCCTCCTTTTAATCTTTTAATAAAATTTCTTTTGGTTTCAATCGAAGAATCGATAATGCTGGAATAATGGTTGATACGATTGCGATTAATAGACCTAATCCACCTACTTTCAGCACATCTTGGGATGTTACACTTACATCAATATTATCAATAGGATCCACTTCTTGACCTTGGTCATCATTCATCCCAAACATAATTGTTTGTTCCCTAGGATTATTTTCTTGCTCTTCAGCGGTAATTTCTTTCTGCAATAAACTGTCTCCCATTTTTTGAGACACTGTCCCACCTGTAAATATAGAGAGGCTAAATGCTAGAACTGCTATACATAATACTTCTACTAAGAGTTGGCCAATTAATTTCCCTTTTTTCTCGCCAATCGACAGTAAGATTCCTAACTCCTTCCGTCGTTCTTTTATGGTCAACATAATGATAAGACCTAAGATAATGGATCCTGTAATT
Organism: Peribacillus sp. TH16; assembly: GCF_016651095.1. Lineage (NCBI taxonomy): Bacteria > Bacillati > Bacillota > Bacilli > Caryophanales > Bacillaceae > Peribacillus > Peribacillus sp. TH16. The sequence goes on from NZ_JAEKEM010000002.1 coordinate 442,844, forward strand.
GAAACCAGGTAGATAATCCATTTTGAAGTGGATGCCATGTTCTCAATAGGGCCTATCATTTTTTTATATAAGGCATCATGAGCATCTAGTTTAAAAAGGTCAAAATCAATGTCTGTTTTCTTTCCCTTTGCTTTAAAAGCATCGATATGATTCGGGTCAGTTAAGTAATAAATTGCTTTATCAATTGGCGTGCCCTTCATATCCTTGTTTCCTGAAAATTCTTTTAACGATTCGTACGAAACATATATTTTGTTAGATGGATGAAACAACGGTGGTGCTGTTTCCATTTGGCTAGTTATGTTGGATGTCTCATAAATCCCTATTATTTCTAACTTTATTGTCGATTTCCCATCGTCTTTTTTGATTTTTACCTTATCACCAACTTTAAGTTTGTTATGTTCAGCTAACTGTTTTTCAACCAAGGCTACTTTCTTATCTTTGTCTTCTGCTGTTATTTCACGACCCTTAATGATTTCCTCCGTTCCTTCTGTAAATTCTTTCAATAAATCAGAGCTTCTCACGCCGGTAATTGATAGATTTGGCATTTCTCTATCAGGGTTGCCTCCACCAGCTATGGAACCACTCATCACGTCTTCATTTCCTTCAATATTAATGGGAATATAACCATCTGCTAAACCCTGAGTTTCTTTTAGATAGTTGAAATTTTTCACATAGGGTGATTTAGCTAACTTATCTGCTTCCTCTGAAGAAATTTCTGGAAATTGTACTGGCTCATTAGGATTTTCTTCTCTCTGTTTTTCAATATATTTTGGAAGCTTTTCTTGATTTAATCCTAGCGTTACGTCAACTCCCAATTTTTTTCTAGCGAGATCACTCGCTGTGTCTGTGACATTTTGCATGGCGAATCCTGCTAATACTAAATTAGTAACAACTAAAAAAACAGCAAATAAGATAAGGGATTTTCCCTTTCTTGCTCGTACACTTAAAAGTGCGCGTTTGATAAAATTCATTTTTATTACCTCCTTGATATCTCTAATGTACAGGACTAATCTAGAGTCTATATGGAGATATAGAGGAGTTTATATGGAGAAGTGTGGTGTTTTTACCAAACGATAAAAAAGGTTGTTTAGTTACGAAAAAGAACCGACCATTTCCGTGTTCATAAAACAAACTAATTAATAAATAAAATAAAAAAGCCAATTTTATTAACGTACAGGAGATTGGCTTTTTTGATGGAGGGGCTTAAAGACTTATTGATCTAAATCTAAAGCCACAAACAATAATTCGATAATACCACTAAAAACAAAAAGTAACTTAATGGAATAAAGAAGAAAGGCTTAACCAAAGTACCATCCGGAGGAATGGAGAGATAACGGGTATTAAAAGTATACTTTTTGCTAATAACGTCGGTTTGTATTCTATTCCATAGAGGTAAAGGTATAAAGTCCCCGAGTAATTTCATTGATATTGTTTACTTTCTCTATAAAGTGAAAAGTTCTCCTAACTTGCCATTGTAAATAAGATCTTTACTTTGTTAACCAAGCTAATTACGATACTCAGCCTGTCCGTTTGCCTTCAGTTTTCCGTCACCATGGCACACTTTGATAAAAGCTAACCACCATGTCAGACTTACATGAAAAAGCCAAGGTCAGCGACTATACAAATCGCTGACCTTGGCTTTAATAACTACTATTTAATGTTGTATCTATTCTCTAACTTATTTTAATGCGTAAACTTATCAGTATAAAGTCAAAAAAAGAAAACCATTTTCGAACCTAAATAAAGAGATTGTTTTACTACTTAGTATCCTCTTTTATTACCACTTGGGTCTCCAACGACATTCTGCCCATATCACTTTGGCTTCGCCATACCACATAATTATCCGTTTTTTTATGAAAAAAGTGATGAAGTTAGGCAGAATCTCTGCTAGCTTTCAGCGCTTTTGATTCACTCTTAATAAGCTCTCAAAAAGTGAGTGATTTCATACTAAAAAATCGCAACTATTTTATCAAGTATTCCAGTACTATCAAGAAATACTATGATAATTACTAAAGGAATAATGAACCTCATTATAAAAAACCATATATTAAATGCAGAAGCCCCTAAACGAGAATGCTGTAATAGTTCCTCTCTCAAAGTGCTTTTCTTAATCTTAAGTGGTACGAAAATAGAGATTAAAAACACTCCTAGTGGCATTAATATATTACTAACTAAATAATCAGCTGAATCAAATAAATTTTTCGAGAAGATTAACATATCAGCAAAAACGCTATAGGATAATGCAGAGGGAATTCCTACTGCAAAAATTAAAACACCAATAATAAATGCATATTTTGTTCGCTTCTCCACTTTTCCTTTAATTAGTGATGCGACAATTATTTCTAACATAGAAAAAGCCGAAGTTAATGTGGCAAATAAAAATAATGCTAAAAAACCTAATAAGAAAACTTCTCCAAAAACAATTTGATTAAACACAGCAGGCAGTACAACAAACAACAAACCAGGTCCTTCAGCTGGTTCTAAACCTAGTGAAAATACAGCTGGGAAGATTGCTAATCCTGCTAATAAAGCAATGAATAAATTCATTGTAACGATTGAAATGGCTGGTTGAATTAAGCTTTCTTTTTTTGAAAGATATGAACTATAAGTAACCATTACTGATACGCCGACACTTAAGGAGAAAAACGCTTGACCCATCGCATACAGAATACTTTGAGATGTAATACTCGAGAAATCAGGTGCTAGAAAGAACTTCACACCTTCCATAGCGTTATCGAGTGTTAGTGAGCGAATGATTAGAACAAAAAATAGTAAAAATAAAGCGGGCATCAAAATTTTATTTACTTTTTCAATGCCATTTTGAATCCCCTTTGCTACAACTAAAACGGTAATCGCCAAAAATGCAAATTGAGCTACAATCACCAAGATAGGATTTCCAATCGTCTCGTTAAAGACAGATCCATAATCTGCGCCCTCACTAATTATTCCACCAAATAAACCTTTTGCAAAATAAATAACAATCCAACCACCAATTACACTATAAAAAGACAATAAAAGAAAACAGGTAAATACCCCTAACCTACCAATCCAATGCCAATTACTATTAGGAGCTAAACTGCGATAAGCACTAACTGCTTCCTTTTGTGTACTTCTACCAATAACAAACTCTGCTAATAACAATGGAAAACCTATAAACAAAGAAAATAAAATAAACAGAAGGAAGAATGCGCCTCCTCCGCTTATTCCAGTTACATAAGGAAGCTTCCATATTGCGCCTACTCCTATAGCTGATCCTGCTGCTGATAAAATAAAACCAATCTTCGATGACCATTGCTCTGATGTTTGAATGCTAATCAATCCAATCTATTTTTATTACGTCCTCTACAAAACAAAGTAAAGAACAAAAAAAGCCACGTCTCTATCGTTAACGATAGGGACGTGGCTGTTCACGCGGTACCACCCTAATTGGAAACAATACATGTTTCCCACTTGTTAAAATAACGGTTTAATCCGTTTTATACTACTTTCTCAATGTTGTAGTATAAAAAAGCTCCAAGAATGAAATTCACCTAAGTCTTTGTATCAGTTTGCACCAACCACTGATTCTCTATTAACAGGGAGACCGGCTTAATAATGTTCTTTTCTTCGCTCATTAAATATTTTGAATAATAAACGAAATTATAGTATGATAACATCCGATGGTCAAGCCCTTTTTTCAGAATTTAATATTATTTAACCCCAATTACTCCTCTCAACTCTTTATATACACCACATTACGAGACATTTCCAAAATTCAAATTTATTTTAAAGGTGTACAAACTGTGTACTATGTAGCACTAGTATTTGCTTGAAATTCTCTTTTCCTGGCGTTAACTTTAAAGAAAAAAGAGCAACAGATTGAAGAAGAACAAGTCACATTATTAGAAATAAACCGCTTGATTTTTGGGCAAATAGAAAGAGCATGTTCAATTAAATGATTCTTTTATAAAAAGTTTAAATATTTTCTACCTGTGTCGCTCAAAAATCGCACTTTTGCGATGACCCTTTGACCATTCTATTTTTATTTTTGCTCTGTATAAATTAATCGCTCCTAAAGCTACAGCGATTCCAACAAGATATAATGCTAGCTGATAACTATTCAATATATTTACGACTAAACCGAATAACGAAGGTGCTATAACAATAAATAATTGATTTAATGTCAAAGCTGAACTCACCGTTAAGCCTATATAACGGGGATCCGATTGCTCTGTGACACAAGCAATAAAAATTGAATACCAACCAATTGCTAAAAACCCTAATAGTAAACAGAATAGCAGCATCAATATTTTTATTTCTACATGAATGATTAGTGGCAACATCAATGTAAGAATTACTGTAAAAACCATCACAATAAGCAATAATCTTTCTCTATTATGCTCAAAGAATTGATCACTCATCCATGCGATGACTACCCGCCCAATCATTCCACCTATTAAAACAAGGCTTAAATATTTCCCTGCCTCTGTTAGGGAATAGCTACCTTCTTGATGAACATAACTCATAAAATGTGCAATGATAATCATTTGTAATGACATCATTACAACACCTACAATGTACATCGGATATAATTCTTTATTATTTTTGATAAGATTCATTTTCTCCTTAAAGGACACCGATTTCGATTCTGGAGGACTAGTATTTTCTGGCTCATGATAAAATAATAAAAAGAGTAGACCTCCTATAATTGCTACAACTCCTTGTACAACATGCGCGACTGACAAATTGAAATGATAAAATGTATAGGTTAACATTACAGAGGCTAAAGCCCCTCCTATTGGTATACCGGTCTGTCTTATTCCTAAAGCTAGACCTCTATGTTTGTTGGGAAACCATTTTACGATAGCAGTACTACCACCAGTTTGAGCACTGCCGTACCATATCCCAACCAATAATAATAAAAGCAGCAATACAATATAATTATTAACAAAAACGAGTGTTAATGCTGAGAGCCCTAATAAAATTGTCCCCCATCCAATAATTTGTTTTTCCCCTTTTTTATCCATTAAGTAACCAAACACTAACATTGAAAACATCGGACCAATATTTACAGCTGAAACAATAAAGCCTGTTTGCAATGGTGTTAAGTTCCATTCAATTTGATAGAATGTAGCGATAGGTCCCATGCCATATGTCACAAATGTTGCTGCAGTTTGTGATAGTGTAGCCACTAATACGATTAACCATTTATAATATGTATTCATTAATGCCCCTCCAATATCTTGCTATTACATATGTATTCAATCAGTAAAATTCGGCTATGGATATTTATTATAGAGTGAATAGTCTCGTAATCTATTATTAGCTTGTAGCATCATCTCGACTCCTTATTTATTAAGCTAACTAGAGTTTACTCTCCTTACTGAGAAGCGTAAAATGGAGGAAAATGATAGGATCCATAAATTTTTTTTATAGGGTGTGTGACAAACAAAATGAACATCGAAGAAATTGCATTAAAAATTGAAATATTAAATCGACAAAATTTAAGTAAATCCGCAGAAATCACAAACTATACTCAATCCGCACTTACTGCTAAAGTGAAAAAAATGGAGTCAGAAATTGGAAAACCCGTTTTTAAACGAACACCCCAAGGATTGAAGATTACTAGCGTAGGTACTCAGTATCAAAACTATCTTCAACTTATTACTCAAGAATATGAAGAATTTTTACAATCCATTGGTGCCTATCAGCTTAACTCTAAAGTGAACTTTGGCACATCACATACAACCTTAAAAATCTACGGAGCCCCCCTCGCCAATATGTTGAATACGAAAGACATTCAATTGGATGTAGACTTCGCAGTAGATTCTAGTAATGCCATAAATCAAAAAGTACACAATTCCGAATTGGATTGTGCACTAATTAGCGAACCTATTAAAAAATACCCCGATTTAGCATACGATATTGTTGCCACTGAAACATTTGAGATTATTTCAAGTAATGATCATATAATCAATTTCGATCAGAAAACACCAATTACATTGCTCGTTTTGAGTAAAGGTTGTATGTATACAAGAGCTGTAGTTGATTGGCTTATGGATAATCAACTACAATATAAATTAAAGGAAATAAAATCTATTAGTAGTATTCAAGATTTTTTACAAATCAGTAATACCATTGCTGTATTAAATACTAAGCTTATTGACTTATACAACTATACAAACATTCACTATTACAATTTAAATTTTGACAATGTCCTTAATACCGTTTTCATTTATAAGAAGAACGAAAGTAAGCAGAACAATATTTTACAATTAAAAAATGTACTTGAGGCGATTTGTTAATTTTCTATTAATAATAGAATGTAAAAATTTTAATAGGAATATCGCATAAAAAAATCCAGTTTGAACAAAGAGTTTTCAAACTGGATAGGATGCAATGGAATTCATTCTCTGCTGACTTCCATTGATCATATACTTGATTAAATTCTTCCATAACAGTGAATAATCGACCAATTAAAGTGCAGATTAAATTTCCTATTTTGTTACTGCTCCTGCTTCAACTAGTAATTCTACAAGATGTAGAGCCCTTATACTTTCCTCTAGACCTTCCCTTTTTATACCCAATTTCATTTGTAACAAGCAACCGGGATTTGTCGTTACGATAATAGAGGCTTTAGTATCCTTTGCTTTTTCCATCTTCAAATCTAAAATATCCATGGATACTTCGTAATTAACTAAATTGTAAATTCCTGCTGATCTATTTTATTCTTCACCTGAATCACCATATCAGGGAGGAACTTACCAAAAGAAGCATTGTAACTATAACTATGTCTATCAGATATACTCGTAAAAATTTGGTTAGAAGGAATGATTTCCTTTACTTCATTCAATTTTAAGTCCATTTTAACTGACTCCATCGATTAACCAATATTTGTAGATACAATTTTCTCTTCTAAATATTCTTTTTTTCCTAACTTTTAATCGTTTTACTATTTCTACAAATTTGTTGGTAATTCGGCGGCAACTTCATGATGAACATAGAATAGATTCCTACAGACGCAGGTTTGTAAAACATTATTGACGCCTACTCACTTGCAAAATCCAAATAATTCTTCCCATTTTTGTCCTCTACTATTGAGTCTTAAGCTTTCGTAACTCAAATTTCATCCCTTTCCTTGTAATAATCACGTTTCCAAAGTTCAATATATTCCATCGCATTATGAACATTTTCATTCTTATCTTCTTCCGTTAGCTCCCTAACCACTTTAGCAGGAATTCCTATAGCTAGTGCTCCTTCTGGAATAATCCTGCCTGGGGGTACAACTGCTCCAGCTCCTACTTGTGCTCCCTTTCTAACGGTAGCCCCATCTAGAACTTTCGCTCCAATGCCGATCAAAGCCCCATCCTCAATTTTACAGGCATGTAGGATAGCTCCGTGTCCAACAGTTACCATTTTCCCTATATGTAAAGGGAAATCGGGTGTAACATGACAGATACAACCATCTTGTATATTGCTTCCTTCCCCTATTTCAATGAAATTTTTATCATCTCCCCTTAACACGGCTTGTGGCCAGACGCTCACATCTTTTGCAATCCTAACATCTCCAATAATTTGCGCTGACTCATGTATAAAGGTTTCAGAATTAATGGATGGAACTCTTCCTCTTAAACGATGAATCACCAACACCATCCCCCTATCACTCTCGTAATTAATATTAGGTGTTATATATTTAACTCTTTATAAGATTGATCAGATTTTTCTAATCCTAATTCTTTTAAAATTTCCTCTGTATGCTGCCCTAGCAAAGGAGCTGCATTTCTTATTTGACCAGGATTTTTTGATAATTTGATAGGAATACCTAACGCCTTAATTTTTCCAGCAATAGGGTGTTCTAACTCTTCAACCATTCGCCTGGAAATGGTATGTGAATCAGTTAATGATTCTGGATAAGAATTAATTGGGCCGGCAGGTATCCCTACCTCTTCAAACTTCTCCAGCCAATAACTTCTTGGGCGTTTACTTGTTTTTTCTTCAATTAATTGTATGAAAACCTTTAAATGCTTGATCCGTGAAGGATCATCGACAAATCTTTCGTCATTTAGAAATTCGGGTCTTCCTATGATATGACAAAATACAGGCCAATGATGTGGCGTATCTGCTCCTACAGTGAAATAGCCATCACTCGCTTGAAAGGCTTGATAAGGTGCCGACAATCGGTGTCCGCTCCCAGTAGGCTCTGGTGTTTCACCATTAACCCAATATTGCGTGCTTTCCCAAACAGATAAAGCAAGGCCGGTATCAAATAAAGAAGCATCTATAAATTGACCTTCATTTGATTGAACACGTGCATACAAAGCAGATAATATTCCATAGGCAGCGAACAGTGCAACACCCAAATCTGTGATAGGCAACCCACACTTTACTGGGTTTCCGCCTCTTTCTCCGGTCACACTCATGATTCCCGTCATTCCCTGCGCAATTAAGTCATAGCCCCCGCGAGATGAATAAGGTCCATATTGACCAAAACCGGAAATAGAGCAATAAACTAAACGAGGATTAATCTTGTTTAGGGTGTCATAGTCAACACCCAATCGCTTAACTACACCGGGACGATAATTCTCAACTAGTACGTCTGCTGTTTCAATCAATTTATAAAATATTTTCTTGTCTTCATCATCTTTCAAATTCAGCGTCATGCTGCGCTTATTTCGATTAATTGCCATAAAAGCAGCACTTTCTCCATCGATGTGAGGTGGCCACCTTCTAGTATTCTCACCAGTGGGTGGTTCAATTTTTATTACATCAGCTCCCATATCGGCTAGTAACATACTGCAATAAGGACCTGCCATTACCTGACTGAGATCTACGATACGGATACCATTCAAAGCACTCATCAAATCAATCCCTTCTATCATTTACTAAATATTTATTAATCTATCAACACAGTATCCTCCATCAAACTCATAAATAAAGTTCATTGTTACGAAGAATAGTTACACCGTCTATTTCCACCATAGCGTCTTTAACAACCATATCGTAATGACCTTTTGCCTTAATTACCCCACCAATATAAGCATTTGTACCTAAAGCAACGTGAATGGTGCCAAACACCCCTTCGTCACTTAACATACTATTTTCTAACTCACATTCCGGGTTCATACCAATTCCAAATTCACCTGCATAATAGATGTTCCCATCTTCATCATTTCGTTCAATTAATATTTTTCTAAACAAATCTGCCTCCTTTCCCCCTGTAATGGAAACAGCCTTCCCAGCCTTAAACTCAACAACCACAGGAGTATCTATAAGACCAACTCCTGGTATACTTCCATCTACTACTAGGACCCCTTCTGCAGATCCTTCAACAGGTGCTATACTGGATTCAATGCAGTGCACAGCAGATATATCCTTGGTATTTGCAAAACCTGTTAATGCTCGCCCTTCCCTTCCTTTAATGGATAGTCGTAAATCCGTTCCTTGAGTAGTCGTTACCCTAACTACATCACCCTTGGTTAATAAATTTGCTACTTGTTCCACTTGGGGTCTAAGTGAAATAAAATCAGCTTGTAAGCCTTTACTCAACAAAATGTTTTCATGGGATTCTGGCAAGACTAAAACTCTAGCACCAGCCGCTTGTGCCTCATGACGAGCATTCGTGTGTGCGATGTTATAAGTAGTTGGAGCAATCACAACATCTACTTCTTTCATAGCTGCGGCAACTGGATCGGGTAGAGCATCACCATGCCCCTTTCTTGGTGGCATGGACATCGTAATCGGTTCAGCACCTAAAGAGCAGGTTACATCTGCCAATGTTTTAGCAATACTTTCTGTTTGAAAATCAGTTAAGATCAACACTTTCTCGCCTTCTACAACTCCTGCCAAAACTTTTATCAACGCATAGGCTCCTGGATACATCATAACTTCATTCATAACTTGTGAATCCTCCTCTTGGTCTATAAATCTCTTTATCATCTTCCTTGGAAAATTGGTATTTGTTTATTAAAAAAAGATTCAATGGCATGTTTATGATCTTGCGTATCCTGGCAAGTAATAAAAGCATCTAACTCAAATGCCATGGCTTCTTGCCAATTTACATCCATTGTTTTTTGAATTGTTTCTTTAGCATTCCTGACTGCAATTGGTGCACGTGAGGCAATCATTTTTGCCCAATCTAAAGCTTCATTCATTAATGTATTATGAGGAACAACTTTGCTAGCCAAACCACGTTGAAATGCTTCATTAGCTAATACGGTTCTCCCAGTTAATATGACTTCCTTTGCGTAAGCTTCTCCCATCAACCTTACAAGTCGGGTAGGTCCGACAACTAATCCTACTTTAACTCCTGCTGCACACAGCTTTGCTCGATCGGACATAATTCGAATATCACATGCTAGGATCAGTTCAAATCCCCCACCAAAAGCATATCCATTAACAGCAGCAATCACTGGTTGTGGCATTTCATTAACAACATCATAAATGCGGCAATCTTCTTCGAGAAAGTAGCGTACAGTCTCAGGGGTCAATTCACCTTCTTCATTTAAATCAGCTCCTGCACAGAATGCCCGGTCACCGTCTCCTGTCAAAATAATGACTCGAACATCAGTACGGGACTTTAGATTTTCCATATACGGCACAAATTCTTCACGAAATTCCTTCGTCAAAATATTCATTGGTGGGTTATTTATCGTTATGGTGCAAATCTGGTTTTCAATATTGGGCTTTATCCAATTCATTCGTCCCCTCACCTTTCTAAATTTGCTGATCCACTTCTACCGGCACCTCACTTCGATTAGAGGAATCTTCTAATCGACCGTCAATCCCTTTGCTTCTCTGGAATTTATCCCAAAAAATCACAGCAATTGGACAAAGAATGGAAGTAGTAATAGTAGAAATAGAAATTTGAATTGTAGCTAGATTAGCTATTTGTTGAAATCTTTGTGCCTCGTCTAATGACATAAGTCCTGCTCCTGCAGCAACAGAAGCAGCAGCTGCTATGGCTGCTGGTGTTCCCACTGCATTCCCTGCGGTTGATGCCTCGGCAACGGGACCAATTGTACTTTTCTCACCAAATATACGATAAACGAGGACTCCTGTTAGAGCAGTAAAAATGACGGTTACAAAACCCAAGACAAGACCGCCCCAAACAGCTTCAGCATTAAAGAAACTCATAAAGTTCATTCCTGCTCCTAGACAAAAAGCAAAAAAGGGAACAAGTAACGTTTCACCTGGCTTTAGAAATTCTCTAATGTCCTCATCCAAGTTTCCTAATAACATCCCTAAAGCAATTGGCAACAATACCGCGATGAATGCGATAGCAGGGAAGTTAATTCCTACTATTCCCAATGCCATCATGGTAAAGAATGGACCATCATTTAAGGTCAAAACAGAAATTGCTCCTACATCTGAACGGTTACCATATTGTCCGGTGAGAACGGCATACATTCCTTCATTTCCATTTGTCATTGCAGCAATAATGGCAAGAGTGGATAAGCCAAGCAACCCGTTCATAGGATCAAAAAAGTAACCGAATAGAAGTCCAATTGTTATTCCAGTCAAACACTTACTAGAAGTTAAAAGAATTCCTTTTTTTAAGGCTTTTCCACCCACTCGTAAATTCATCTGACTACCTGCACAGAACAAGAATAAGCCGATAAGTGTCAATGTCCCGTTTTTAAAGAGAGCTTCCGAAAACCCTCCAATTCTCATAAACTCATAAATGCCTTCTTCGACAGGTGTTACTCCTAATGATTTAAGAAACTCCATAACAAGTGGAATATGAAGCTGATCAATCGTATTAAAGAGTGCCCCCAACATGAGTGGAATCACCATAAGCCCCCCCGGTACTTTTTCAATCCTCTGCTTGATCCTCATAACATCACTCCCAAATGGAATTTTCGTAGAAAACGCTTACAATTTCCGAAAGATTATTTCTGTTATGGAAATCGAAAATACATTAGTTTTTTCATAAATCACCCTCACCTTTCATTTTCTCTTTCAACTATTACTAATGCAATTACTGTACCAAGTTGTTAGGAATATCAAAAAAATTAAACAAACCCTTATTCTAGACGAATTTAGCTTTACTTTTCAGAGAATAGTCAGTAGCAGGACCCTTTTCTTTTCGCAAAATGCAAATTAAAAAAGGAGGTTAGCCCTAATAAATCTTAAAAAGGACTAACCTACTACCGATTTCTTCATTAATCGCAAAATGCAAACTACATTTGCATTTTGCGATTAATTTCAAACTTATTGATTTTCCGATATAGAGTCGCAACGTTTATTCCTAAATCCTTCGCAGCCTTCTTCTTTCCATTCAATGTATCACCATGTTTTTTTAAAGATTCGATAATCATTTTTTCTTCCATATCTGCTAAGGTTAACCCTTGGTCTAAAACACTTTGATTAGTTTTGACCCTAACTCTAGTGGGTAAATTTTCTAATGTAATCCAAAAAGATTTTGCCATATTGATAGCGTATTCCACTGTATTTTGTAGCTCTCTAATATTTCCTGGCCAATTATAAGAACATAGACATGCTTCAGCTTCTGGAGTAAAGCCCCTTACTTGCTTTCCTGTAATATTCACATAGTGATTAACAAAATGGTGAAGAAGGACGGCTACATCTCCCACTCGTTCTCTTAATGGAGGAATGTGAAGAGGAATAACATTTAATCGATAAAATAAATCCTCTCTAAACTCTCTATCCTTTACCATTTGCTCTAAGTTTTTATTGGTTGCTGCCAGCACCCTCACATCAATATCTAGAGAAGAATTAGAACCTATCCTTTCAATCCTTCTTTCTTCTAAAACCCGTAAAATTTTAACTTGTAGGTGAAGAGGCATATCACCGATTTCATCCAGAAAAATAGTTCCGCCATTGGCCATCTCAAACTTTCCAGGCTTCCCTTTTTTCCTCGCCCCAGTAAATGCTCCTTCGTTATATCCAAATAATTCACTCTCTAGTAGATGTTCTGGAATTGCAGCACAATTAATCGCCCTAAAGGGTTTGTTTACCCTTTGACTTTCTTGATGCACGGCCCTTGCGAAAAGTTCTTTACCCGTCCCACTTTCCCCCAAAAATATCATGGTGGAGTCAGAGGTTGCTATTTGTTTAGCTATATCTTTCACTTGTAGAATGGCTTTACTTTTCCCTACGATAATGTCAAAGGTTGAATCATCTACCTCTGACGTAATCGAATATGCTAATTTTTGTACATCCTTTAAGTCCTTAAATGAAATAGCAACTCCTATAATACGATCATCATGAACAAGTGGAATAATACTACCGATCACCTGAATCTTTTTATTATGTATTTGAAGTGAAAATTCAATGTCTGAATATCCTTTCGCTGTTGATAAAACTTTCGAAATAGGTAAATCAGGAATGATATCGGATACATTAAGAGTTAGGATTTCATTTCTTTTCATCTGCAGTGTCTTTTCTGCAGAACGATTTAGCTCTAAGATATACCCGTTTTGATCTACTGCGATAATTCCTTCATACATCGATTGTATAGCCACTTGAAGCATTTGAAACATGTGTAAATATTTTCCCAACAACGATTTTGCATTTATTTTACTGCTTATTAAGTCAGCCATTTTCCCAAGGTAATTCGATAAAACAAGGTGCCTTTCTTTAAATTCTGCCTTCTGTTCTTCAGAAAATGCGGTTAAGCTAATCACCCCTACGTTTTTCCCTTCATGTTTCAGAGGAAAGGACACATCTGCTTTTTCAGGGCAGTTTCCATGGAGAATGCAACTTTGACAAACATCATGAAAACCTGGTTCAAAGTTATAAACATGCTTTCCTGTTTTTATCACTTCTTTTATAATATGTCCTCGAACCGGCTCACCCACAACAGCATGATGACCACCTCCTGTAGCAGCAACCACCACTTTATTCTGATCATAAACAATAACTTCCAAATCCAATACAGACTTAATTGCTTCTGCTACCAAATTCACTTCTTCTTGCACTTCAAAAAGGATCGATTTCCCCATCTTCCTCCCCCTATATAGTAAGGCATAGATCCTTAATATTTTTCGTTATATATAATTCTTCTTGTTAAAAGGAATACCTTCTTTTTATAAAATGAGTTTATCAAAAGAAGGTACTATATTGTGCTTTCGAACTCTTATATAAATGGGTGTGAAATGGCCAATTCTCGTTCTTCTGCTATTGCCAATAAAAAATTATAGTGTTCATAATAAACCGTTTCACATTTTTGCTTCAGGAATACGTTAGGACAAAGTAATCTCTTATGCTCTTTTATAAAAAGAGGTCTGGTTCTACAATGTTAAATCATAATCGGATATGTGTAGCAAAAATAACTGAAAGACGAAAAACGATATCTGCATCTATTTGCACTAAGGACTTTTTGAATCGTATTAACTGGATAGGTACGGCCAGATGGTATTATTGCTCGTAGTTGGAAGATTCCCGGCCATTGTTTAGGGTTTATTACATTCTTCTATTTGAAAGGCCATTCAGGGGATGCAAAGAGAATTAATTAATTGCCGAACTAAAGAAGTAAAAAGAAGCTTATAACGAATATTCAGATTGGTTTAATTGCAACGATTCCGCATATCGCTACTTCTAATGCGATGGATTACTAGTTACCTATCACTTATCGTATGGGCAGAAGACGTTTGCATGCAATTCTTTTGCAAGCATATCGTCATCCCTTGAAGTTGTTTAATCAGAAATTTAATTTACTTAGACATGAACTGTGAATGATTAACCGAGACACCTAAATGATATCAAAGTTGTTATTTATAAAACCCGATAAAAAACTGTTTGTCTTGTAAATATTTGAAATAAGTTATTTTACCTGTTTTTTTAGGAGGAAGAATTTGAAGAATGTATTACCGCCTTACTATTGTCAGGTCTGGATGCCTGCAACAGTGCCGAAAAGTGGAAGAAGTTGAATGAGGGCCCTTCAGATTGCCTGTAGTGAAAAATGCCTCCTGAATAATCTAGCCTTTTAAAAAAACAAAAAAATATGAAGAATTACATTTTATATGAATTCTCCACTTTAAAATCAAGCATTCATTCATATCATTCTATTTTACAGCAGGAACTATTTGAGGATTTTCAGTAGTATAATTTTCCTTACCCGAATTTAATGTCATAAAAGCGATAAAGCAAACAACCCCGAAATGAAACCAATAACCAAACAGCTCCTTTAAATGATCCGCCAAAAGCGTCTATAACAAAACCAAGAGTTAAAGGAGCAATAAAGCCAGCTACCTGCATCCCTAGATTGACCAACCCCTACCGCAGAACCCCCTATTGCTTCTGGTAAGCATTTTAGTGGCAAGCTAAAAATAATAGTAGATAATGCCGCTGAAAATATAGGTATAATGGATTGATAATGGAAGGAAAATTAGAATGACGCACTCTTCAAATAATTATAGATGTTGATATTTATAACATTAAGCTCAATTGTTAACGCCTTTTAAAGATGCAATTAAAAGTTAAGAAGTCCTTACCGTTTCTTGACCATATACTGGCTTTCCATCAATAAAAGTAGCCAGAACTGAAATGTCCTTAATTTCTTCCGGATGAATGGCTGTAGGATCAGCCTCGAGAATGGCAAAGTCTGCATGTTTTCCAATTTCGATGCTTCCTGAACACGCTTCATCAAAATTTAGTTTTGCTCCATAAATAGTCATGGACTTTAATGCAGTTTCGACATCAATACGCTGCTCTTGGCCTAAAACATGGCCCTCTCTCGTTATTCGGTTTACTGCTACCCACACAGAAAACAGCGGTGAGATTGGAGTAATTGGACAATCAGAATGCAGGGTAAACAGTAAATTATGAGCTACAGCCTCAGCTAAAGGGCTAATACGCCTTCCCCGCTCTGGCCCCAAGAAAATTTGTTTATGCCTGTCTCCCCAAAAATATACATGATTGATGAAAAAGGATCCTGCTACATCAAGTTCTTTCATCTTCACCACATCTTCAGCGGTGGCGCTTTGGACATGTTCGATTCGATGGCGGTGATCTGCACGTGGGCTCTTGGATAAAGCATATTCGTATGCCTCTAATATCGATCCGATGGCACGATCCCCGTTTCCATGGGTTGTGATTCTAAATCCTCGACTGTGCAGGTCTGAAACTTCTTCGTTAAATGCTTCTTGCGGATGGATGAGTTCTCCATAAACATCTGGATTTTGATAATACGGTTCCCGCAATGCTCCTGTTAAGCCTTGAATGGAGCCATCCTGGAACATTTTGGCGCTATCTAATTTAGCCCGACCTCCAGATCTTTCTTGGAACTCTTTGTCCAGTTGAGCAGGAGAATATCCTCCGAAAGCTTGTCCTTCACGAAGCTGCTGGTGCATAATCATTAATTGTGTACGCATCGGATTAATCCCTTGCTCAGCCGCTTTAAGATGAATCTCTAAATCTTGCAAATCACTAGTGAAGCCTACAGCTGCATCTGTATTCGTTGTAATCCCTTGAGCTAAATAACCTTTTGAAGCCTACCCTAGCATGTCAATCTGTTGTTTTACTGTCATTTGAGGAATCTGTTTATTAATCGGTATCATAGCTGCTGGTTCATAGATTACGCCATTCAGTCTCCCTTTCTCATCCCGCCCGTAATGGCCGCCTTGAGGGTCAGAAACATCATCTGTTAAACCAGATAATTGTAAAGCGAGTGAATTAACTGCGGATATGTGTCCTGAGGTGTGTGTGATGATAACAGGTTTATTTGGCGAAACCTTATCTAAGTCTTCCCGTGTTATATGGCGCTTTTCATACAGAAGCGTATCATCATATCCATATCCCTTGACCCATTCCCTATTGGGAGTTTCTTTTGCTTTTGCACCAATTACCTCCAATATATCTTTTATGGAATGATTAGGCGGTGTGCCGCAATTCACCTGTCTCATTATTTGGCCATACGCCAAAATGTGATTATGTGTATCAATAAATCCTGGTATTAAAGTAGATCCCTTTAAATCAACAACATTTGTACTTGCTGTCACTTCGACGGCACTTTTAGGAGGCTCGCACTCCCTCCAAATACCAACAATTTTGCCATTTGCTACAGCCACAGACCCTGCACGACGATTCTGATTATCTAAAGTCAGTACATTGGCATTTTTAAATAAAAGATCGATTTTAATCATAAAAAATCCCTCTATTCTTTTAATTTAAATATTTCATCATTCCGTTTAGATTCTTTTGCAATGACACTATGGTCTGCAGTTACATAAGCAGTTGCTCTGGCGGGTAGAATTTTTTTCAAGGGAAAATAGTGGTCTTGAACTACCCACCACTTTTCGACCTTACGGCCTGATTGAAGTGGGGGATTCCTAAGAACATTAGCCTATCGGCCAATTTTTAATTAGGCTACTCCCGTAGTTCCTACGGTTAGAAGCCTTATGGCTTCATTCATTAGATTGAGTCCTGCGTTAATATCTCGATCGTGGTGAGTAGAACAAAAAGGACAATCCCATTCACGAAGATTCAGATGTTTAACGTCTTTATTTTGGTAACCGCAGCTAGAACACAATTGGCTAGAAGCAAACGTTTTAGATACGGTCACGATTTGTTTACCATACCATTTTGCTTTGTATTCCAACATTTTTTTGAATTGGTACCAAGATACTTCACTAATAGCTTTAGCTAGTTTGTGATTTTTCATCATATTCGACACTTGCAAGTCTTCCATTCCAATAGCATCGTGGTTTTTGATGATTTCGGTAGAAACTTTATGTAAGTAATCCATTCGGGCATTTGAAATTTTTTCGTGTAGGATAGCCACTTTTCGTTTTTGTTTTTGATAGTTTTTGGCTTCAGCCAATGGTTTATTTTGATTCAAGGCTATTTCTTGTCGCCTTGAAAGAATCCGTTGTGCTTTGGCCAATTTCTTTTCGACCGTCCGGAAGAATTTTGGGTTTTGATAGACCGTACCATCTGAAAGAATAGCAAAGTTCTTCAAACCAACATCTACACCACACGAACGATTCGTTTTAGGAAGTACTTGTACATGGGTTTCGGCTAAAACGGAAATGAAATATTTACCCGAAGGGTTCCGCCTGATTGTGGCATTGATGATTCGCCCTTCGACTTCGCGGCTTTTAGCAAAACGAACTAGACCGAGTTTTGGCAATTTGATTTTGTTTTCAACAATTCCAATATTCCCATTCGTATGTTTAGTCGTATAGGACTGGATAGGATTCTTTTTCGATTTGAAGCGTGGTGACTTGTTTTGCTTTTTATAATATCGCCTATAGGAATCTGCTGAATTTTCCACCGATTTCTGTAAGGCAATACTGTCTACTTCTTTCAGGAAAGAATACTCTTTCTTTAAAGCTGGAAGTTCTTTGATTGTTGCGTATTTATTCAGAAAAGAACCTTTCCATTCATTAGAGGGTAATTGGCCGTTCTGCTTCATTTCTTCACAAATATACCAGTAGGCATCTTTCTCCTTTTGTTTGCCTAAAAAGAAGTTATAGACAAAACGGGAGCAGCCGATCGTTTTATTGATTAGAACTAGTTGTTCTTTAGTTGGATAGATTCGAAATTTATAAGCTTTGTTTACGACCATTGGTTTCACCCCCTTATAGTTATTATCAACCACAGAACGTATGTTTGCCAAAAGATTACTTTGGCTTATCCCAACCGCCATTCATCTCCCCCTTACCGTTGGGTTCTCGCCCTTCACACGCTTGAAGAGGGAGTCTTCTGGCGGGAAATGATAAAACACATCCTTTCTTAAATGAATTGAGAAGTTTTAGACTACCATACATGCGCATTCATTCTTACTAGCATCTTTACCGTCCATCAACATCACGTCGTCCGAACCAGCAAAAAGAACATATTTAAATTAAATCATTTATATTCATAATTTTCAATATTTTCAAAATATATTTTTCGTTTAATTAATTGAACTAAATTCATGATACTTAAGGTTTTGCAAAAAGGAAGAACATGAAAAAAATACACATTAGTCTGTCAACTGGTCCATAGGCCAATTAACGAAAAAACGCCCGGAATCTAGACGTGATGCTAATCTGCCTACTGCGAACATATCTACTAAAAAACCCCACATATTCTCATAGACTCTGCTCAGCTTTCAATAAGTTAATATAAAAATTTTATTCGCGAATAGCTTTTCAATTAATAATAACAATGTGAGCAGATCATTAATCAACTGCAATCGCCCGATGCATGCAACATGAAAAAAGACTCAAATCCTTGTAAGGATTTAAGCCTTTGATAGTTAATGACCTGTGAGGGATTTAAACCCCCAACCTCACCCCTATCAATTTTCCGAACTATCTTTTAAACAGTATTTTTGCAAGAATAGAATACATTAATTCCAATAATTCAAGTACACAATGTTTTTTATGCAAATAGATTCTCTTAATTCCATTGTTTCTAGAAATTCTGTGCAATTTTTTATCATTGAATAATAATTGAGATGAGGGTATGTTTTTTTTGCGAAACACTCCACATATCCAGAGGGTATGTTACAACACACGGAATATCGGTTATGGTTTACAACATCAATCCAGGCGCATTTTGCATAGGCGGTGCATTTATATTTGGTCTAAAAATCAACCTTTACCAAGTACAACCCAGCTGCCTCCGCCATACGACCCGTTTGGATTCTTTCTTTTGACTCTAAAATACTTGGTATATTTTCAGCATCTATTTCACCCAACCCAACTTCTATCAACGTTCCGACAATCTTTCTAACCATATTATAAAGAAATCCATCCCCTCGCACTGTAATTTGGATGAAGCCGGCATTTTCTTCTATATCAATAGAATATATTTCACGAACCATGGATTTTTTCTTAGACTTTGCATTTGAAAAAGCAGTGAAATCATGTTCACCTATAAAATATTGACATGCTCTTTTCATTCTTGTGATATTTAGCTTTTTCTCAACATGCATACTGTACTTTCGCATGAAAGGATTTGTATATTGCTCATTCCAGATCTTATATAAATAGGTTTTATCCTTAGCATTATAACGGGCATGAAAACGTTCAGGTACTAGCATAACCTCTACAATGCTGATATCTTGGGGTAAATATCTATTCAAATAATTCATAATTTCAAATTCAGTCAGATTTTCACCAATCTTAAAATTGGCGATTTGAGCAAGAGCATGTACACCGGCATCTGTTCTGCTGCATCCGATGATTTCAATTTTTTCCCCTACCATTTCCGTTAATACATTTTCTATTTTTCCTTGAATCGTATCATCACTATTACCGAGTCGTTGCCAGCCCTTATAGCGCCCGCCATCATATTGAATTGTCAATTTATAATTGTTCATTTCTTCCTCCTAATTTTATTACTTCACAGTCATCTAAACAGAAAATTTTTGATAAAATACAAGTCCCCATACAACTCCTGCTGTATGAGGGAACATATCAGTTTTTCTTAAAAACACAACAAATTGTTAAGGTGTTATTGGTCTTTGTATTATATTGTAATGTGTTTTTGTACAACCAAAAAATATGTCTCCCAAGTTCCCCGATTCCCACCGTTCGAATTAAAATAAAGATTTCCGACTGAACCTCTATTTTGCTCCTTTTTTATTTCAAAAGACTTTTTTTGAGAGAGGAGAGAAAGAAAAGATAGGAATGGCAAGGGATTGACATAAAAAAAATCCCAAAATCGGAAATGTCTATTTTCACGAAATTAGAGTTAGAATCGGAAACGGTTATTATTGGGTTATACTTTTAAAACTAACTTTGACACACACTCCACATGTGCGAAGTGTATGTGGTGATACATGGAGTGTTTCTTTTTATAAAGCTGTATCCCTTTAATTCCCTATAAATCGGGTTGAACTGACCTTCGTTACTACTTTCACTAGTCTAGAGTGAATGTAATAACAGGATAAAATGCTCCACATTTCCAGGTTTCTTTTGGAAGCACCTTACAAGGACTTTAATAAATGATTTATGAAGATCAAACATATAATCTATGCCATTCCATAATAAATCCTAGCACTCAAAGTGAAAAGTACTTCTGCATAGTGTACCAAAGAGGCTGACGTCATGCAACGAACGAGACATTCAAATATTGTTAGATACCTCTCGAGCCGAATAAATTATCAAAGTGAGTGGCCCTCTTTGTCTATCAACAGAATGTGCATTAAAAAACTATTTTTTGTTTGTTATTCATAAAAGCTATAGAAGCTGGAGAACTTGATGAACGTCTACAAGAAATTGAAAAACATATAATGCTAAAATAGTTGTACTTCAGCTTCTAATCTAACATTTAATGTTTCTTCTTTTTTACGAGACCTTTCTGAATGGTTTATTCGTGAATCACTCAATCCCAAAACACCTGATTTTTTATAAGCAGTACGCCTTCTATAGGCTGCTTTTTTAACCCTGTCAACATCAATGATTTCAATATCAAATCCATACTCCTCAAAAATAAGATGTGGTAGCTTTCCTTTTTCACTTTCAGCGATAAATATTCTTATAAACTCATCTGTATATGTAATTGACTTTGAACTAACAGATTTAACATAAGGGTTATTCGATAAAATATTTATTTCTTTTTCAGTAAAGTGTTTTTCATTTGAAATTCCCCAATTCGATTTTTAACTCTTAATACAAAATAGTACCCTATAGAGTAGTCCTTTTTTCAAAGTGTATACTCTATAGGGTACTTTTTACAATACTGAAATCATTTAATCGCTGCTTAATTAGCAGGTTGTCTTTTATTAAACTGTCCGAAATTTAGGGCGTGGTTCATCATCTAAAGGGTACTATCATATAGCAGAACAACAGGTATAGAAAATAGAGAAAAATAATTAATAATTAGGAAAAAAGGAATCAGTTTGATCCACAGCTGAAAGACCAAAAGAAGAAACCAAAATATGTTTCACTCCTATATCTGTCCAGCTCTTTTCTTTAAACGTCCTGCAAGTGGTACTACAAT
The DNA here is from genome assembly GCF_016651095.1 of Peribacillus sp. TH16. Taxonomy (NCBI): domain Bacteria; kingdom Bacillati; phylum Bacillota; class Bacilli; order Caryophanales; family Bacillaceae; genus Peribacillus; species Peribacillus sp. TH16. The sequence goes on from NZ_JAEKEM010000002.1 coordinate 464,720, forward strand.
TATACCGGCTATTACGACCTGCATAACGTTTCCGGGGATGGAGCCGATTGGCTGTATCCAGTTACCGTAAAGGATAACTTCGGCAAAATAGTAGCCCACGATTTTTATAATCAGTGCAACGGCAACTGCCAGTGTGTATACAAGTTCTCTTTTGCCGGGTACCTTTTCGGAGATGAGTCCGGCTAAAAAGCCCATTGCACCTACGATGATGAATGTAAACGGTGCCCATGCTGCCCAAGGAGAGATAAGATCGGAGAAGCACATTCCGATGGCGCCTGCTATGGCTCCTGTTTTTTTGCCGTAAACGAATGCTGCTATAAAAAGAGGAACGTTACCCAGATGGATTAGGCCTCCGTTACCCATTATTGGTAGCTTTATGCTGATAAACATTGTGGCTACAAGGGTAAGTGCGATGAAAAGTGCATTGATGACTAAGGCTCTTGTTTTAGTTATTTCTGTCGGTAAGTATGTTGAATTCATATGATAACCTCTTTCTTTTTTTTAAATATTATCATACTCCTAAACAGATTTGTTGAGTTAATTTAAATATACATCTAGTAAGAAAACAGTTTTGCAGACCCATACTATTTAACACACCCTTACATGGAGGTTTTTAAGTCAGAAAAGTAGGTAAAGTATGGTGTATTAAAATTTAGGGATAAAATGGAGAGGTCAAAAAAAAAGAAAAAGCCCCAACCCTTGAAAAGGATTTGAACTCTGTTTTGAAGATGACCTGTGAGGAACTTGAACCCACGACCCCTTTTAAAAGTCAAGGCTACTATGTAGAAGTAACTAGCCCCTCTGGTGATTTTGGTGGAGATTTAATATTTAAAAAAAGAAAAGAGAAATCTGTGGTACAAGCCAAGCGATATGGGGAAAACAAGAAGGTTGGTATAGATGCGATAAACGAAGTGGTAGGAGCTGCCGGATACTACAATGCAACTAAAAAGATTGTAATTACCAATCGTTATTATACCGTTGCTGCAAAGATACCTGGTAAAAGGAATGGGGTTACTTTACTTGATAGGGATGACCTAGTAAGGATGCTTAATCAATACAACGATGCACAAATTAGATTTTCAAAGCAGAAAGAACCTATTGATATATAAATTAATTTTTTTATTAATGCTGATTGAAAAGAAGTGTTACTTAAATATTAGCTATGAAACGTCTTTTATTTATGCATTAAAACTATTTTTTAAATAACCTTTTAATAAAGTATCTGAATTGATGGCTTTGGTGTGAAGGAGAGGCGGACAAGAAATGCCCTTAATATTATGGAAAGAATTCCATTGTAATATGAAAAAAATTGTAACAACCAAACTTTTGGCGCTTCAATCGATTATGGATTATTTAAGGTGCCAAGAGCAGGATTCTCATACTCTTGACTTGCCCAGGTCTCACTTTACCAAGCACTCTACTACGAGTACACCTTATTCTGCCTAGCTTTCGCTATGAGGACGGTCAACTTCTGGGGAAGTGTATTCCCTTTTAACGGGAGACACTACGAGAGTAAATCGTAGCCAGGGCAGACGGGTTACCCAACGAAAAGCTTTTTCATCATATTACAACAGCATATTTGCCTTTCAAACATACTGAGGAGCGCTTCGCCACATCTATAATTGGGATTAAAATAGTTAAGATGGATTGTTTTATCCATGTTTATCATTTTAAAGTATTTTCATTAAATCCTTTTTCATAGAAGTATCTTATATAACTACCGAAAGAAAATATAATCGTTTTGGCGGTTCGTACATATCCCAATTAAATTTATATGAGTTATTAAAAATAAGTTCAATATCCTTTCCAATCTTGGTATATGCTGTCTTTTACATTCTAGCAGGTTTCACAGCATAGCCTTTGTATGATGGAAAGTCTTCTCCAGCAGTAGAATCTATAACTCCACTAAATAATAACCTCCATCTAGTATTTCTGTGATAGGTGCACTCTATCTTAATTATTAAAAAATGTATTACTTGAAAGTTAATATTCTAGAAAAATATTCCTAAAAGGAAAAGAAAAGGATTATCGAATACGATATAATAAGAATATTAGCAAGATGATAAATCAAGAAGGAGCTCAGATAGACATAGTGTCACTGGGGTCATCTGTTTTCCCATTTACTCTAGGAGGTACATTTTGAAAGAATCTAAATCGAATAAAGGATGGTTAAGTTTGGGGGCAATCGGGTTATTTTTCCTGGGAAAAATGAAATGGTTGTTTGCGCTATTGAAAATAGCAAAAGTAGGTTCTCTGATTTCTATTTTCGTTTCTTTAGGAGCTTATGCCTTGGTTTACGGTTGGAAATTTGCCGTAGCCCTAGTCTATCTAATTTACATCCATGAAATGGGGCATTTACTTGCTGCTAAGAGAAAAGGCATCAAAACATCCAATGCCATTTTCATCCCTTTTGTCGGAGCGTTAATTGCCCTTAAAGAAGAACCCAAGAATGCTAACCAAGAAGCTTATCTTGCCTTCGGAGGTCCTTTATTAGGTACATTAGCATTTATACCAGCCATCCCCCTATTTATGATGACGGAAAATCCATTTTGGCTTTTAGTTATTACACTTGGAGCCATGATTAACCTATTTAATCTAATGCCTGTACATCCTCTTGATGGAGGACGTATAGTGGGAGTCATCTCCACAAAGCTTTGGGTATTAGGGATTATCGGGATGGTTGTATATTTGTTTCTCCATCCAAATCCATTTTTAATTCTTTTCTTATTATTGGGTATTTCTAAGTGGTGGAAAGAATTCCGAAGTGAGATAACTAGAAATCAAAGAGATAGTGTTATTGAATTCAATCAATTTGGTTTAGAGCAGCTAGAGGAATATGCAGGTGCGACAGAAGAAGAAAAAATTCGCCTGTTTAATATTTGGAATGTGGAATTAAATCAACTAAGTCAGAAGCTAAACAAAACGAAGACTTGGCATATCCCACTCCTAGAAGATAATAAGCTAAAAGAAAGACAACTGAACGAGTTAAAAGAAAATATATATAACTCATTAGTTGATGCTGCTAATTCGAATGAATACCAGTACGGACCGACCGATTTTGAAAATATAGGCACGTATGAACGAATAGTAGCAACGTTCTTTAAAGAAGTGCAAGAACAAACTGAAATTAGGGATAAAGAGAAATCCTATTACTCATCGAGTCTCAAAACAAAAGTCATCTGGTTCTCATTATATATTGGGCTTGCCATTTTCTTAATGATAACAAGCTTATATGCAGGTGATTTAATGGAACAATATAAAAATTTATTACCGTAATACATTATGAAAAAGGGACCTCATTTATGAAGGTCCCTTCAGACTGTAGACAAACTCGATGAAAATCGAGTTTGTCTACAGTTTTTTTGAGGGGTTGTAAAAATTCGACGTGATTTCCACTCCAGGCACTCGCTTTCCGCGGGCGGTCAGGGAGCCTCCTCGGCGCCTTTGCGCCTGTGGGGTCTCCCTTGGACACGCATTTCCCGCAGGAGTCTCGCACCTTCCGTTCCAATCAACTTTGTTTTAACAATTAGATATAACCACTTTTGCCTACAGTCCTTTTTGTTTTAATATAGAAGTATTAAAACTTGAGGTGATGACGATGCTTTCGAAACATAATTCTATTCAGCGAGATCAACTTGAAATGATTACTTTGGATCAACTGGTGCCAGCGAACCATTTGGTTCGTAAAATTGAGGGAGCCATTGACTTCACTTTCATTTATGACTTGGTGAAAGATATGTATTCAGAGATAGGGCGCCCAAGTATTGATCCAGTTATTTTAGTTAAATTGACATTCATTCAATATACCTTCGGTATTCGTTCGATGCGTAAAACGATTGAAGAAGTTGAAACGAATATGGCTTACCGTTGGTTTTTAGGTTACGGTTTCCATGATAAAGTACCTCACTTCTCAACGTTCGGGAAAAATTATGAGCGTCGCTTTAAAGATACAGACCTGTTTGAACGGATTTTTTATCGTATCTTAATGACAGCTTCAGAAAGAAAGTTAATAAGTGCAGAGCACGTATTCGTTGATTCAACACATGTGAAAGCCAGTGCGAATAAGCGGAAATTCGAAAAGAAAATCGTTCGTAAGGAAACACGAGCATATCAAGGACGCCTTCAAGAAGAAATAAATCAAGATCGTGAAAACAATGGAAAGAAGCCTTTTCCACCGGATAAATTTGATAAAGAAGAAACCAAAGAAATTAAAGAAAGTACAACTGATCCTGAGAGTGGCTACTATGTAAAAGATGAACGAACAAAACAGTTTGCCTATTCATTTCATGCGGCTGCGGACCGCAACGGTTTTGTGCTGGGGACGATTGTAACACCGGGAAATACGCATGATAGTCATATCTTAGAGCCTCTTGTTGAACAAGTGATTGAGAAAGTTGGAAAACCTGAAGTTGTTGCCGCAGATGCAGCTTACAAAACACCAGCCATTACAAGCTACCTTTTTGGGAAAGAAATCACACCAGCTTTACCCTATACACGTCCACGAACAAAAGAAGGGTTCTTTCGCAAGCATGACTATGTTTACGATGAACATTTTGATTGTTATCTCTGCCCATCGGGCGAGATTTTAAAGTACTCAACAACAAATAAAGAGGGCTATCGCGAGTACAAATCACCCAAACACACTTGTGCGACATGCTCATTTTTATCACAGTGTACAGTAAGCAAAGACCATCAAAAAGTGGTGACACGCCATATCTGGCAAAATTATATGGAAGAAGCAGATCATCTGCGTCATCACAAGGATGTAAAACCTATATATGCGAAACGTAAAGAAACAATAGAGCGTGTATTCGCAGATGCAAAAGAAAAGCATGGTATGCGTTGGACTACTTTAAGGGGACTTAAAAAATTGTCGATGCAGGCGATGCTTACTTTCGCTGCCATGAATTTAAAGAAGATAGCCAATTGGACATGGCAAGGTCCAAGAATGGCTTAATAAAGTGGGCTCGTAGAGGCCCAATCTCTTAATCTTGAGCAAAATTCAAAGGGAATTTCAAAAGGGGTCCGGAATTAAAACATTCCGAACCCCTTTTGTCTACAAACTGAAGGGACCTCATTTATGAAGGTCCCTTCAGACTGTAGACAAACTCGATGAAAATCGAGTTTGTCTACAGTTTTTTTGAGGGGTTGTAAAAATTCGACGTTGATTTCCACTCCAGGCACTCGCTTTCCGCGGGCGGTCAGGGAGCCTCCTCGGCGCCTTTGCGCCTGTGGGGTCTCCCTTGGACACGCATTTCCCGCAGGAGTCTCGCACCTTCCGTTCCAATCAACTTTGTTTTAACAATTAGATATAACCACTTTTGCCTACAGTCCTTTTTGTTTTAATATAGAAGTATTAAAACTTGAGGTGATGACGATGCTTTCGAAACATAATTCTATTCAGCGAGATCAACTTGAAATGATTACTTTGGATCAACTGGTGCCAGCGAACCATTTGGTTCGTAAAATTGAGGGAGCCATTGACTTCACTTTCATTTATGACTTGGTGAAAGATATGTATTCAGAGATAGGGCGCCCAAGTATTGATCCAGTTATTTTAGTTAAATTGACATTCATTCAATATACCTTCGGTATTCGTTCGATGCGTAAAACGATTGAAGAAGTTGAAACGAATATGGCTTACCGTTGGTTTTTAGGTTACGGTTTCCATGATAAAGTACCTCACTTCTCAACGTTCGGGAAAAATTATGAGCGTCGCTTTAAAGATACAGACCTGTTTGAACGGATTTTTTATCGTATCTTAATGACAGCTTCAGAAAGAAAGTTAATAAGTGCAGAGCACGTATTCGTTGATTCAACACATGTGAAAGCCAGTGCGAATAAGCGGAAATTCGAAAAGAAAATCGTTCGTAAGGAAACACGAGCATATCAAGGACGCCTTCAAGAAGAAATAAATCAAGATCGTGAAAACAATGGAAAGAAGCCTTTTCCACCGGATAAATTTGATAAAGAAGAAACCAAAGAAATTAAAGAAAGTACAACTGATCCTGAGAGTGGCTACTATGTAAAAGATGAACGAACAAAACAGTTTGCCTATTCATTTCATGCGGCTGCGGACCGCAACGGTTTTGTGCTGGGGACGATTGTAACACCGGGAAATACGCATGATAGTCATATCTTAGAGCCTCTTGTTGAACAAGTGATTGAGAAAGTTGGAAAACCTGAAGCTGTTGCCGCAGATGCAGCTTACAAAACACCAGCCATTACAAGCTACCTTTTTGGGAAAGAAATCACACCAGCTTTACCCTATACACGTCCACGAACAAAAGAAGGGTTCTTTCGCAAGCATGACTATGTTTACGATGAACATTTTGATTGTTATCTCTGCCCATCGGGCGAGATTTTAAAGTACTCAACAACAAATAAAGAGGGCTATCGCGAGTACAAATCACCCAAACACACTTGTGCGACATGCTCATTTTTATCACAGTGTACAGTAAGCAAAGACCATCAAAAAGTGGTGACACGCCATATCTGGCAAAATTATATGGAAGAAGCAGATCATCTGCGTCATCACAAGGATGTAAAACCTATATATGCGAAACGTAAAGAAACAATAGAGCGTGTATTCGCAGATGCAAAAGAAAAGCATGGTATGCGTTGGACTACTTTAAGGGGACTTAAAAAATTGTCGATGCAGGCGATGCTTACTTTCGCTGCCATGAATTTAAAGAAGATAGCCAATTGGACATGGCAAGGTCCAAGAATGGCTTAATAAAGTGGGCTCGTAGAGGCCCAATCTCTTAATCTTGAGCAAAATTCAAAGGGAATTTCAAAAGGGGTCCGGAATTAAAACATTCCGAACCCCTTTTGTCTACAAACTGAAGGGACCTCATTTATGAAGGTCCCTTTTGTTTGTCCAATTTATCATTGTTTAGGCTCATTAATCAAAATAATTCATCCAGTAGCTTATCACTTCTTTTTTTTGTGTATAATAATCATCCTTGCCATCAAGGTAGAATGCCTCGCCGCACTGTTTTTTTGTTATTTGAATAGTGCTGTATTTAATTTCTGTACCACTTTCTCCTGTAAAACTGCCATTTCCTACAACATGTGTACATTGTTCGTTAATAGAAGTTCTATCCCCGTTTTCGTTTATGTAATAATATTTATTGTTCACAGTACCGTAGTTCATATCTTTTGTTGAAGTAAAATAAACACCATATGGATGGATTTTGGTACCTTCCAACGCCTTTAAATATTCTAATTTCACTCGAATAACTGAATACTCATCTTCTTTTTCTAACATTGGTTTTTTCGGAACATCATAAAAAACTATAATAGAACCCTCGAAACCACTAGGAATAAGGTACAATTCATTTGTTTCTTTTTCTAGGTGCGAACAACCTCCAATCAATAACAAGGACATAATTATAGAAAAATATCTTATCATAGAAATTAACTCTCTTTCTAACAGACTTTTAGACATTTTTTCTTCACTTAATTATATAGTTCTTTTTAACATTATTAAACAAATCCGCCCCAATACTGCAATAAGAAAAAGCTGCCTCAGCAACCTACTTTCTTAAAGTAAAGCACCCGCTAGTTAAACAAAGTTACTTAGTGAGAGCTGTTTAACAGCACACGATTATTACTATAGAGAAACCACGCTTTTTGATTTTATTGAACATACCATTCGGAGAAAAGCCAAAAAGATGGTCTTATTTTTAACCTCCATCGTTAGCTGAATAAGCAAAAAGCTTTACCTACAGTTCCTTGAAAAATTAATTATTACAAATAATTGACCTGTAATACGTTTTACTCCTTCTCTATCCGCCACCAATTAAGTAAATAATACAAAATGAACTATGTCTTTATAAACAAAAAAAGACCCAAATCCCTGTTATATCAAGGATTTAAGCCTTTGTTAGTTGATGACCTGTGAGGGATTCGAACCCACGCCCCCTTCCCTGTCAAGGTAAGGGTCCAATATCCCCAAAAATCTTATGACAAAATCCCCATCCAAATTTTCACAGCCGTTGCCAAAATTAATAAAGCTAGGATGACTTGAAGTATTTTTGTATTCACTTTTTTACCAGCCATCGCTCCTAGTGGAGACGCTATTAAGCTTGCTATAACCATGATCAAGGCAGGATAGAAGTCAACTTGCCCTGTTGAGATTTTCCCTACCGTTGCGCCAATCGATGAAATGAATGTAATCGCTAAGGAAGAGGCGATTGTTACCCTAGTTGGGATTTTCAAGACAACTAGCATAATAGGAACTAATAAGAATCCACCGGCTGCACCGACAATCCCTGAACCCAAACCGACAATTAAGGCTAAAATTGCTGCAAGCCATTTGTTAAAGGTTACTTGATCCAAAGGAACGCCATCTATTCCTTTTTTAGGAATAAACATCATGACAGCTGCTATTAGAGCAAGTAGGCCATATACGATATTTATCCCGTCTTCAGACATGGATTGCGACCCAAAACTCCCAATGACACTACCTATTAGTACACTAACACCCATATAGATGATGAGCGTCTTATTTAAATAGCCACCTTTACGATAAGCCCAGACACCACCTATGGATGCAAATAATACTTGTACTGCACTTATTCCTGAGACTTCATGAGCACTAAAAGCCGCTAAACCGAAAAGTGGTGGTATATACAAAAGCATTGGGTATTTAATGATGGATCCGCCTATACCTAGCATTCCTGAAATGTATGAACCTATAAATCCTATCAAAAAGATGGTTATGATAAAAGTAATATCCATTTTTATTGCCTCCTTGAAAAGAAGGGAACCAATAGGGTTCCCTTATCATTATCAGCCTTTTCTAATCCAAAATTTTAGAACTTCATTTTCTTCTGCAGTTTCTACTAGCTCATGGCCACCAGATTTTGACCAAGCAGCTAAATCTGCTTTAGCGCCTTTATCTGTCACATGTATTTCTAACACTTGACCAGATTGTAAATCATTCATAGCCTTCTTTGTTCTAACGATCGGCATCGGACAAGCAAGTCCCTTAGCATCTAACATTTTATCTGAATTCATCATACATCTCTCCTGTTTTCGTAGTATTTATAATCTTTTCTTAAGTTTATCGAACCGCACAACGATTTGGTCCAATTTCCATTTCGCGCTGTTTTTCCTCATCAGGGGTGATTTTCCCCATATTCGTTTCACGGATTTCTTGATATGCGTTTGGCTGTGGAGGTAAGTTTCCTGTAACCAACTCTCTGAATTCTGTTTCGTCAGCAATGTTCAAACCATGATTTTCTGTAAATAACTCTCCTAATTTCTTTGCAACACTGCCGTCTTCATTTAATTCTTCAATGATCATAAAATGAGATGGCAGTACGATTAACTCGTCTGACAATTCTCTATAGCGAGTATAAAGTGTTTCTCTCAAGTCTCCTACCCAATCCTCAGCTAATCCGGCTAAGTCCGGTCTACCAATGGAATCGATGAATAGAATATCTCCTGAAAGCAAGTATTTTTCATCGACTACAAATGAAGTGGAACCAATCGTGTGGCCCGGGGAGTATAGAGCATGAATATTGATAGCTGTGTGACCGATCGTAACCACCTTACCGCCTTCTAATGGCTGATATTCAAAAGTTACTTCTGTTGCATCTTTTGGTGGTAGCCAGTAAGTTGCATTTGCACTTTCTGCTATTTTTCTTCCACCTGAAATATGGTCAGCATGTAAGTGCGTATCAAATACATGAGTGATCTTCGCTCCAATACTATCGGCAAAATCAACGTAGATATCAGTCATTCTTGTGGAATCAATAACGGCTGCTTCACCATTAGAAATGATCATGTAAGATAAACAACCTTTACCGAGACGTACAAATTGGTAGATTTCTCCGCCATTATTCAAATCCCCAATTTTCACTGGTTCTAAGTGTTCACTCCATGCTTTCATTCCGCCCTTCAAATAAGAAACATCCAGCCCTGCTTCAGATAGCATTTCAGCAACCATAATAGATGAGCCTTCTTTTGCACAGACAACTAAAATTTCTTTATTTGCTGGAATTTTATCGATGATTTCTTCAACGCCATCCAGTAAATCAAAGTAAGGAATATTAAGGAATTCAAAGTTCTCTCCTTCAATTTTCCAATCGTTAAAATCACTTTCATTTCGAACATCCAAAATAAATAATTCAGCTTTATTGATTACTTTCTTTGAAACCTCTTTGGCTGTCATTTCATTTAACGCCATAAAATATACCCCCTATAGTATTTAGCGTTTCAAAATTTTTTACCTGACTTAAAAGGTTAAAGTTACATCCGCATCTTTCGCGAATTCTAAAAATGTAACAGCTCCACCGACTTCGATGCCGTCAATGAAGGCTTCTTTTTCCAAGCCCATAACGTCCATGGTCATTTGACATCCAATAAACTTGACGTCCATTTCTTGTGCCATAGAAAGTAACTCAGGAATAGAAGGTGCATTAGCCCTCGCAAATCCTTCTGCAAAATGTTCCTTACCTTCTGGCATCGGTAGTTGCTGATTCGCTACTTTATGGATTAAATTTAAGCCTTCGAATGTAAAGAAAATAGCTACTTCTTGATCCGTTGCTGCTGCTGCTGTTGCAATGTTAAATACTTTATATGCGTCACACCGTTACTAGCTATTATCGCTACTTTTTTAGACATGATATGCCCCTCCATTTTTAGGATTATATGTTATTCATTCACTGATTTTTGTGTAGGACCATTCCATTGGCTCATGCCCGGTTCAACATTAACCACTTGTTTAAATCCTGCAGCTGTTAGTTTTTGTGCAGCCAGGTCACTTCGGCTACCGGTTCGGCATATGACAAAAATCTCAGACTCTTTATCCAGTTCACTAAAACGTTCTTCTAATTCACCCATTGGAAGGGATTTAGCAGCTGGAATATGATTAAACGCATATTCTGCCGATTCACGTACATCAAGTACTATCGTGTTTTGATTTTCTTCTATTTTTTGTAGAAGTTCTTCATTTGAAATGACTTTTTCATGCTTTTTTACTTCATGCTCTTCACCACTTGCTTTCCGAAGATAATGTTTAAGAACGGTTCCTTCTTCAACTGTACCCAAATATTGATGACCTGTACTTTCTGCCCAAGCTTTCATATCTGCAGTTGACCCTTTATCCGTCGCTTGAACTTCTAGCACTTCTCCTGCTTCCAGGCCGTTCATTACTTTTTTCGTTCTTACTATCGGCATTGGACATGCTAATCCTTTTGCATCTAATACGGAATTTGTTTCAATCATGTTTTTTTCCTCCTTATTTGCTAATACAGATGGGGGTATTTAAGAATTTAAAAATTATTCTATTGGACCGTTCCATTCAAGCATACCGCCTGTCATATTTAGCACTTTATATCCATGATCTTCAAGTAACTTTGCTGCCATTGAACTTCTGCCTCCTGAACGGCAAACCATGATATATTCTTTTGATTTATCCAAATCTTGCATTCGAAATTCCACGAGGCCCAATGGGATATGCGTAGCATTGGGTATTTTCCCAGCCTTTACTTCATCTACTTCCCGAACATCTATAATATTAATTGTCGAGTTTCCTTTTAATAATGCATTCACTTCATTTGGTGAGATTTCTTTCATGATTGAAATACCTCCTTTTAATTGTGCCAAGCACTCATGCCGCCTTTTACGTTGGTAACTTCTTTAAATCCAAGTTTTTTTAATGACTTACTTGCTTTACTGCTTCTCATCCCACTTTGGCAGATGACAAAGACTTCTTCATCTTTTGAAAGTTCTTGTGCTCTTTTATGAAGTTCGAATAAGGGAATATTCTTAAACTCCTTAATATGATTGCCCCTATACTCATTAGGTGTACGGACATCAATAAATTGCTTACTTCCTTTGTTACTTAATTGAGCTTTTAACTCACTCGTATTAATATTCTTAATTCCCTTTGCCGGGACAAAGCGCTGAAATAAAAACCAAGCAATTGCCCCTATTATTATGACATTAAATGCTGTTCCCATTTTAATATCCTCCCCTCCTTACCATGAAATTTACCCTATTTCACATTTTATTACTTAAATGAATAAGTTTACATTACCATCTTCTGCGTCTGCTAGATAAGCTGCCACACCCGCGTATTCTATTCCATCTAATAATTCCTCTTGTTGCAAGCCCAATAAATCCATTGTCATCGTACAAGCTATTAATTTGACCTCTTGTTCTTGAGCCAACTCAATTAAATGAGGCAGTGACATGGCGTTATGTTTTTTCATTACATGTTTAATCATTTTAGGGCCCATTCCAGCAAAGTTCATGTTGGATAACCCCATCTTATCAGAACCTCGAGGCATCATTTTTGCAAACATTTTTTCAAAGAAGCCTTTTTTTAATGTCGATGGCTCATCTTTTCGTAAAGCATTTAATCCCCAGAAAGTATGGAAGATGGTTACTTCATGATCATAAGCCGCTGCACCATTTGCGATAATATAGGCCGCCATGGCCTTATCATAATCACCACTAAATAAAATGATCGTTGTTTTTTTCTTTTCAGTCAATTTGTTTTTCCCCCTTGATTCCTAATTACCCGTATGGGTATATTTTTCATTAAAAAAATATTCTTTTAAATGGATACTTTATTAGTTTAGTTTCAAATACTTTAAAATACCCAGTAGGGTATATGTTATGGTAAAAAGTTTATTTCGTCAACCCTCTTCTTTTGAAATGTTATAAAAGGAACTGGATACACCAGGTTTTTTTGAGAGATCCCTGAATACAGAAGGATAGGCTCCTTAACCACATCCTCCTGTATGTTTTAAACCATACATATAGGTAAACTATCTTGATTAGATTAACAGACACCTCTTATTTAAACGGACCATGATTGATTTGTGTTAATCCTTCATTCACTTCGAATATTTTCCCGTTAACTGTCTCAATACCAAATCCTTTTAATCGAGCAGTGTGCATAGTTAAGTATTTTTGAGCTGATTCTTTTGACTCAAACAGATAAATACCACCAGCCTCCTTTGCCTCGCTATCTTCAGTCCAAATTTTCCAAATCACCCCTTCTTCATCATTGATGCTTTTTGCTAATTCAGTAAATTGTTCAACCATGTCATTACCAAATGGTCCATCCATTTTAAAATCCACTTGTAAAATATAAGCCATTTTTAACACTCCTTTTTAAATAACTAATAAATTCGTTTTGTTTAGATTTTGTGTTAATCGAGGTACAACGACACTACCTTGTACATTTTCCAGAATATCACCTAAATTTACCGTTGATGACAGCTTACTTTACTTCTTTTATCTGCTTTTTATCAATAAATTAACAGCTTCTTTTACAAGATGTTCAGTGCCTTCACCTTTCTCTATGTTTTCCCGAACACATTGTTCTAGATTTGCACTTACAATAACGCCCATAGTCCTATCAATTGCATTTCGTGCAGCAGACAACTGTGTGACGATATCTCTACAGTCTTTTCCCTGCTCCATCATTCCTAGAACTCCTTTAATTTGTCCTTCAATTCGCTTTAACCGATTGATGACGCTTTTATCGTATTCCATATTCTACCCACCCATCTATTTACAAACACAATCACTTATCTCATAACTGGTTACCTTAATTCCTTTTCCAATTAAGAAGCGCAGCCCCAAGTTCACTTCTATTTTATCGGAAGCAATTACATGAATGTTTTCATGTGGGATTTCTTTATTAAAACGTTTCAAATATGCATAAGGGATATTCAAAGCATCTCTATTGATATCATCCTGTTTTTGATTATAAGCCCTTATATCTAATAAAATAGCGCTATGATGTTTACTATTATTCTTTTCGCAAGGAACGTTTTTAACAGGAACATAACGTTTATACAAACTAGGGACCAAAATCACGACAGTTAATAGAAGCAAATAAAAAATCAAATCCACCACCTGTGTTTCAATTTATAACCTCATATTATACCTATGGGGGTATGTTGTCAAGCTAGTTAAACTTACTTCTAAAATGATTGTCTGCGATGTCGATATATCAGTTCCTAAATATTTTTCTATATTTGTGAGTTATATGGGAGAAATTTATACTGGAAACGAATAATATTAGTCCCTACTGAACCTTCCCCTTATACTTTCTTCTATCATTTTTTTCTCATTCTTTTTTGAACCTCCTGATACTCATAATTACTCCCCCTCGAGACAACTTATCAAACGGTTAGAAACTTATTCTTGTCCCAAAATTTTATTCGCACATGGGCAACTGTTTTATCAGGATATGTAAATTTCTGAAGAATCTACAAAAATGATAACATCCCTTAATGCATGTGGACCTCTACTTAAAAACGTTTATTCAAAGCCATACTATTTTTTTTTGACGAGTTTTTCTCCTATTTACAAAGGAATCTAAGCAGGAAACCACTTGAGACGTTAGCGATTGATGCCATATACCTATTGAAACTCGAGATCAAGCTCCCTAAAAGAAAAAAGAATCTGAACTAAAACGCTAACCTAATAAATCTCATTTATATTAGATTATAACAGTCAGGTTATACTAGAATGGTGGTGCTCAGTGATGTTCACTCCCCGAATGAGCATTATTTTAATTTACCTCAATTTTCAACTCTGTTGAGGTATAATCCTCGGAGTGGTTAAGCATGGAAGACCTTTCTTTATAAAGATTTTAATCATTTGGGGTTTTAATTCACAAAGAAAACACATATTTCTAAATGAATAAAGCCGATGATTCCTACCTAGGAATCATCGGCTTTTTACAATTAACCTGAAACTAATAAAAAGGAGAAATTTAATAGAACTATCCCCCCTCTCCTTCTTTGATACTGGATCGCTTACGCTTAGTAAATCATTTATGCAAGGCTTCCCCATCGTTTTATCTTCATTTAACTAAAAAGGGCCTCCTTCCTGGGTTTTTAATTCGCATACAAGCGATATTGGTCACTTAATGTATCTCCATTACCGTAAATATAGGCTTTTGAGCCGGATGTATAGGAAGAATCGTCGTACTTCCATTTGATTCTGAGACCCATGTTCCCGCCTGCTCCATATGTGTTCTCGCCATTCTTTTTAATATATTGTGAAAAACTTGCCCATGTCTTGGGGCCAACAACACCATCCACTTGGAGATGGTTTTCTTTTTGATATTTCTTTACACCCGCTTCGGTTTTCGGCCCAAAAACCCCATCAACGTCAACCACTGCTGAATCAGTATAAAAACCCATTACATTGAGGATATACTGCATATTTCTTACTTCCACCCCAAGAGTGTCCTTCCGCAAAATCGAGTTTTTATCCCAGCTTTGCGGGTGGTGAAATCCTCCAGCAGATGCTGAAGCGGTGGAAAATGATATACCCAGGGCTATTGATAATACTACCAAACCAGTAAGTAATTTCTTCATAGCTCCATCTCCCTCTTTTTTGTTTATTCAATCCACCTTACTAATTCCCCTTAGATTTTATATTCCCCTTCCGACAAATGTCCTGTTTATTTTGAAATTGCTATACAAAAATAGTCACCAGAAGGACCACAGAATAGGATAAGTTGTACGTACAATAGAGACAACCCTTAAAGCTTTAAAAGAAGATCCTAGCTATAAATCATATCCCACTTTGGGATTCCTTTACTATCCGTTCACGACTCATTTTCCTTAGTTTAACGTACACCGTTCATTTACAGGAGAAGTTGAAAAAAATGGAGGTAATTCACACAAGTATGGAGAATATGTGAATAATAGTCGTAATGGAGTGTGAAATATGAAAATAAAAGAGCTATTAGATGAACTATCCGTAACTGGAAATACAATAGCAAAAATCGCACAGGACAAGGTTGGCATTGGAGAGAAACGATTAAAGAATGCGTTACACAATGCAGGATATGAATACAGGAACAAAAATCCGAAAGGCTGGTTTTATGCAAAAGAAGGGAAAGAACCCCTTTATCAGTCAGTGTTTGAGTTCATTGAATCAAAAAATAGTTTTCCTAATGTTAAACAAAGTTCCCCCGACCTGAATGATACTTTACCAAGAAGTTCACAACCTATTACACTCGATGTGAAGAGTGTAAGAAATGAAGGTGAAAAATATATTCACACCGTTTTCACACCTGAAGAAGTTACGATATTAAAGGAACTGATAAAGGCATATGTTCTTGATGATCAGCAAGATAGTCAAAGAGATGATCTTTATCAAAGGGTAGTCACTTTAGAAAAAGGCAACAAAGTAAGAAAAACGATTGTCATAAACGAAGAAGTTGGGACTTTGCTTGATAGGTTCGCAGATCAACAGAAGTTTAATAAATCCGACATAATAGAACTTGCCATATTAGATTTAATTAACAAATACAAATAACTACTTAACAATATCTATTTTATAGCTCCTAGCAAGCCATATACAGCCCTATCATGTAACTGCTTAAATATGCTTTTCTTTGTGTGTTTACTATTTAGAGTTCAGATCATAAATGGCGGCTTTCCTTCCTCATCATTGTTAATGTATTCGTTAATTGTTTGATTTTCTATCTCTCTAGTAGTCAAAGGTTTCAGACAGACTGACTTGAAGAATATCAAGCAAATTCAATTTTATGTGAACTTCTCAGAGTTGATTTTTTCTAATTCTCGAAGTTAACTACCAAATATTAGCTAATTGCACTTACCCTAGCATGTCCATATTTCTTGGCGTATCCCACTTTTACACTTTATTTATGACCCTAATTTATGACACCACACAATACCTTACCATTACTACACTATCAAAACGGGTGGCCTATACTTTTATGTTTTGGGTAAGGTTAGTTCAAAAAAAGAGACTGACTATAAAATGCCAGTCTAATGTGACGTCAGGTGCTTCCTCACGTCTTATTTATATTATGCAAATGTTTGGACAAGCGTTACTCTATCTATTTATTTATGACTAGTTCATTTTTGTTCTTGGTCAAAAACCTCATCCATTATGCTTATATAGTATGTGGAGATAACAACAAAGCATTTCTTCTATACGTTTATCACTTGGTAGATAGATATTGACAAGGTTTTGTTAAATGATATTTAAATAATTCATTAAATAGCAAAGTCCCTCTACTATGTTTACTAAGTCACCAATACTGATATATTATGTTCATTTTTACATAATCAATGGGAATTCACAGAAAAAAACTACTTTATGTTGAAGAAAGTAGATAAAGGGGGATGGTCTAATGAATAAAAATAGACTATT
Organism: Peribacillus sp. TH16; assembly: GCF_016651095.1. Taxonomy (NCBI): domain Bacteria; kingdom Bacillati; phylum Bacillota; class Bacilli; order Caryophanales; family Bacillaceae; genus Peribacillus; species Peribacillus sp. TH16. Next base: position 481,895 of record NZ_JAEKEM010000002.1, read on the forward strand.
TAAACATCTTTGAATGCTTCTTTCAATAGAGATTCCTAAAGATACTAAAATAAGATTGAAGAATTGGTTAAAGAATTAGAAAAGTGAAGGAAAAATCACTTTAAGAGGATGTATTCAAAGAGAATGCTCGGTTTATTTACATGGAATGATTAAGTATGCACCCGAATAATCGGGTGTTTTTTTATTAAGGAAATCGGACTTCTTTTAACCGCCACCTGTTTCATAAAGAACTTAAAAGTAACAGATTTATTGTCATCCAACAGCATGGAAATCCAAATTCTGATTAACTTTCACTTAGTTCTTTTCTTTTCCCTATTCAACATTTATGTTAGGAAATTAAACACTACTACACTACTCATCATTTGCCTTTGATAAATTTTCTGAAATTATCGTAATCAGTCTTAATGTAATGAAATACCTTTGCGTTGCCGTCATGATCTGGATGAGTTATTTTTAATAACCCTTTATATTCTGCTATCACGTCTTTATTACTCGCCATTTTTGCAAGTCCTAATTTTTCACTATAATCATTTGATTGATTATTGGAGTCGAAATTGTAATTGTCTCTTTTGTTTTCTTTTACTTTTATCAATTCATTACGTAATTCAATATTTTCTTTTAATAAATCCTTTGTTTCAATTTGTAATTTACTTTTCTCATTCTTTAGTATTACAACTTCCTTTTTAAACTTATCTCTTTGCTGGATTAATATTTTTTTTGCAGACTCATGAAGTTCTTCAATTCCTTTTATATGCTTATCTTGTGCTTGTATTTTTAATTTTAATCTGTGAATGATCTCGTCCTTATTTTGATCAATACGATCATTTATTGACACCTTTGAGACTGTATCATTAATTATGTATCCAGTTTCCCTATTCCCGTTTCCCTCGTATTTAATCTTACCTTCACGCATCCAACGTCTAACAGTTTGAATACTAATACTTTCTGTTATTCCTGCATCTTTTAACAGGTCAAATGCTTGATCTGTATCATCAATTATGTATCCAGTTTTTCTATTCTTGTTTCCCCCCTCGTATTTAATTTTACCTTCACGCATCCAACGTCTAACAGTTTGAATGCTAATACTTTCTGTTACTCCTGCATCCTTTAACAGGTCAAATGCTTGATCTGTGTTCACGATGTTCCCCCTTTCACTCTTATTACGCATGTAATGTTATTTATTGAGCGATATTAGACTATTAGAAAAAATGAGTCGTTTTTTGTACCTCGCCGCAACGAAGAAAAAGATATTTTCTAAACAATCAATTATATGATTGAGTTAATTCAATACTTGTATTTTCACGTTTTTAACGCCCCAATTTAAAGCATCCTGCTCATTAGGAATAAAGATATCTACTCTATTTCCTTTTATAGCACTGCCGGTATCCTCTGCCGTTGCGTAGCCATAGCCTTCCACATACACTTTTGATCCAAGTGGGATGACAGATGGGTCAACAGCTACTACTTTTGCATCCGGATTTGCTTTTAAGTCGATTCCAGTAGCTGTAGTGCCGCTACAACCTTGACAATCAGCAGTATATGCAGTTGCTCTTACAGTAATCTCTTTTTCTATGCCTGATTGATTCGTAAATTCACTGTTAGATACTGTTTTTTCTTTTTCTGCTTTTTCAGCTGGTGCTGCTGGCTTTGCTTGCTCAGCTGGTTTCGTTTGCTCAGCTGGTACTGCTGGTTTCGCTTGCTCAATTGGCGCTGCTGGCTGTTCAGGCTTAACGCTCGCTGCCTCATCTTTGTACGTCCCAGGTTTAATAACTAGTTCCTGCTTTGGATGGATTGTATCTGAATTTAAACCGTTCCAAGATTTAAGGTCATTTACTGATACATGATATTTGCCTGCAATTTCCCATAACGTGTCCCCGGACTTGACCTTATAATGCTTTTCTTGAGAAATATGTAATGTTTCTCCTGAATAAATCGTATCTGAAGACAAATGGTTCCAATCCTTAATATCTTCTATTGATACTTTATATGTTTGAGATATCCCCCATAATGTGTCTCCATCTTTCACATTGACATCTTCTGCTTGTACCGGAATAGTGAATGCACCAGATATTGCAGCCGCTGCCGTTAACGATAAGATTGATTTTTTCATATGTTGTTACCTCCTTGTAAGCTAGTAAGTTAGCTAATTTTTTCAATAATAGCATAGTTATTTGCTATACAAAGAACAAACAGATAAAGAATAGATGACAGATATCACAGAAGGATAACGAAAAGGTATCAAATTTTAAAATAACACTAGAATAATTAATCCTATATGTCCGTCGTATCAAATCACGACACGACTGGGCGGAGTTTGGTTGTTTTACTGGTCCGCACCATCCAGATAGACTATCTTCCAGAAAGAAAGTACTTCAAGAAATTGCAAACATTTGTCCAACCCCATTATTGCTTCATATGTAATTTCAAACTGCCCTTATCCAGAAAGCAGATAAAAAAAAGAAGATGATTCAGTTCATCTTCTTTTCTCTATATATTAATCGCTACCGGTCACGAATAAATCTTCTTTAAAATAGGCGAGGACCATGCCAGTTTCCACTTGTTCCCCCTCTAGTACCTCCAATGATTCTATCTCACCGCTGACACCAATATGGATGATTTCCTCACGTCCATCTGCCGTCTTAATATGGAACAATGGTTCCCATTCGTAGAATCCGGAATTTTTGGTTATTAAAACTTTTTCAACTTTACCATGACAAGGACTAAGAATCACATCAACGTACATATATATCACTCCTTCCTTCAATATTGTTCAAAATGAAATTGGGATTGTAAGACTGACTTGAGAAAGTATTGAAATTCAGAAATATCTTCTTGTTCAATGCCAAGCTTCGGAGCCCAGTACTGATCTAAATGAATATCATCAGCACACAGTAGGATCATTCTCCCGCTTTGAAGGGAGGTGACCATTGCTTTACCTAAAAACTGAGCCGAGTAAGCAATAGTCACATCATATCTATAATTTTTTGACAATAAGCAATAATGATGAATAGCCTGGTTTTCTTTATTTTCAGAAATAATATCAAAATTCAACTGATTGCCTCCTTTCTTGTAAAGCCCTAATTAGTTTAGAACCTGACCCACCCTCGGAGCCGGGATGCTTCTGCTATTTTACGAATCCCTTCTATATAAGCAGCAATTTTCATGTTCACGGAAAATTTTTGAGAAGTATGATAGACATTCAAAAAGCTGGCTGTTATCTTTTCTTTTAAACGTGTATCTACAAGTTCTTCTGTCCAGTAATATCCTTGATTGTTTTGGCACCATTCAAAATATGAAACAATCACTCCTCCTGAATTCGCCAAAATATCCGGGACTAGTAATATACCTTTTTCATCGAGAATTTTGATTGTTTCCTTTGTTGTCGGTCCATTTGCTGCTTCAATTAGGATTTCACATTGCAGTCGTTCGACATTATCTTTATTTATCACTCCGCTAATAGCTGCGGGAATTAGCACATCACACTCTTTTTCCAATAATTCTTGATTGGATAATGAATCTTTAAATAAGTTCGTAACGACTCCATACGAATCCCTGTTTTCCAAAAGGTAAGGAATGTCTAAGCCGTTTGGGTCATATAATCCGCCAAGCTCATCCGAAATCCCGACAACCTTAGCTCCCAATTCATGCAAATACATTGCCAAATAACTTCCAACATTCCCGAATCCCTGAATAATTACTCGCATACCCTGAATAGGCATTTTCTTTAAATCACTTACCATTTGAAGAGTATATAATACTCCCTTGGAAGTAGCAGTTTCTCTACCCTTCGATCCTCCTAATGACAATGGCTTACCCGTAATAAAGCCGGGTGAATCAAACTCCCTGATATGATCATATTCATCTAGCATCCAGGCCATTATTTGAGAATTTGTATACATATCCGGTGCAGGAATGTCCTTTGTCGGCCCAACTATTTGACTGACTGCCCTGACATACCCTCTGCTTAATCGTTCTAGCTCAGACAAACTCATCTGTCTGGGATCACAGACAATGCCACCCTTTGCTCCTCCATATGGAAGATCTGTTATTCCGCATTTCAAACTCATCCAACCCGCCAAAGCCTTAACTTCTTCAGGAGTGACATCCGGATGAAACCGAATCCCTCCTTTCGTTGGACCGGTTGCATCATTATGTTGAGCCCGGTACCCTTGAAACATCCTTGTCTCACCGTTATCCATTTGGATAGGAATACAGACTTCTAAAAAGCGCATTGGTGTTTTTAAAAAATCAAAAACCTGATCTGGGTAGTCCAAAACATCAATTGCTTCTTTTAAGATATCCTGGAATTCTTGCAGAGAATTATCCTTTTCGCGTTTTTTAATCCCCTCAGTTTTAACTGCCATTTTAGCACCTCATTTTTTATTCTTATAAATGTATAAAGCAATTTCCGTGCCAGCTTTACCAATGTTGCTGGTTGGTAGTATATCGCCACTTTCCTACATGGATTCACGCTTCATTCATCCAGACCATATGTATACATTCATAAGCAATTCAAATTTGCATAATGTTAAAATATGATGATGAAATAAACAAATAGAAAAAAACGCATCCTTTTTAAAATGCGTTTTTCCTTTCAAACTCTATAACTGAATTTCTTCAACTTGATATTGAGGTGGAGCTGTTCGGAATGCCTTCGTGATAAATAATAGATAACAAAAACCAATTATAAACCAGCCTAACCCCATTATTAGTGAGCTAGTCTCAAGATTAATCCAGAGAATAGCAATTGAAATAGCTCCGATTAAAGGCATAATTAAATAATTGATACATCCTTTAATAGTTCGATGCTTCTTCTCTCTGAAGACAAAATGGCTGATTACTGACAGATTTACAAAAGTAAATGCCATTAATGCACCAAAGTTAATCAGTGATGCGGCAGTCACTAAATCAAAAAACAAAGCCGACAAAGAAATGACTCCAACTATGACAACATTAATAGCTGGTGTTTTCCACTTAGGGTGGATAAATCCAAACCATTTTTCCGGAAACACTTTATCCCGGCCCATAACATATAAAAGACGTGAGACACTGGCGTGTGAAGCTAGTCCTGATGCTAGCGTATTGACGAAAGTTGCACAAAGAAAAATGGATTGGAACAGCTTCCCACCTACATAAAGGGCGATTTCCGGTAAAGCAGCATCTGGTTCCTTAAAACGGGACATGTCCGGGAAAAAGAGCTGAATAAAGAATGAAGAGGTGATGAAAATAATTCCACCCCAAAGGGCTGTTAAAAAGATCGCTTTCGGAATCGTTTTTTTCGGATCTGGTGTTTCTTCTGAAAGTGTTGTTACTGCATCAAACCCCAAAAAGGAAAAACAAAGAATGGTTGCTCCAGTTATTATAGCCGAATAGTCCATTCCTCCATTTATGAAAGGCTGAATTGTAACCACTTCGCCTGTACCTTCTCCATTATGCAAGCCTTTGACAACAAGAATGATGAACACCACCATGATGGCAATCTGAATTAAAACAAAAAGGGTATTAAAGTTAGCAAGTACGTTAACACTCCGGAGATTGAGAATGGTGACAATCCCTACAAACAATACTACCCATATCCATGTTGGAACTTCTGGAAATAATGCTGTGAGATAGATTTTGGTCAACAATGCATTTACCATAGGCAAAAATAGATAATCTAACAACGAAGACCAACCTACCAGGAATCCTAAATGTCGGTTAATTGCCTTTTGCGTATAAGTATAGGCAGAACCAGCTGTCGGGAAAACTTTTACAAGTTTCCCATAGCTTGCGGCTGTAAAAAGCATACCCACCAATGCAACGATATACGCTGTTGGGACGTGCCCCCCCGTAATTCCAGATACAATACCAAATGTATCAAATACGACCATGGGCGTCATATAAGCTAACCCCATCATAACAATTTGCCATAATTTTAGAGTTCTTTTCAGTTTAGCACCATTTTCCACCTATCATTCCTCCTTGTAATCGCTTTCATTTATTAGGATTAACACATCTTTAATAGATTTAAAGACCTCCCCATTTTTCAAATTTTCAAATATTCTAAATGCAAATTCTGTGCCAAATGGTTACCTGTTTCCTTAAATACATGAATTTCGCAATAATAAGCTTTTAAATTATGCAATATTAGACAGCGTATTGGATTTTATTCACGAGAATGAAGTAGTACATCGCCTTCCGATAAGCGATTCAATTTTTCATAGATTATGCGCTCCTTCATAACTCCTGCAAATAATATCTAGTTAGAACATATAGATATCACTTAATAGCGACTTGGCATGATATTTGCATTGTTTCTCTACTATGAAAGAAATAAGAAAATGGAGGAATACAAAAATGAAATATCCGTTATCTCCTGACGTAAAACCAGAGTTTTGTACGACCGGATCATTCATGCGCTTACCTGCTTCAAGAGAAAATGCCAAATTGGCAGTATTAGGTATACCTTTTGATACAGCTGCTTCATTCAGGGTAGGAGCACGGTTTGCCCCACAGGCAATCCGCCAGGCATCTATGACCTTGTTTCCTTACCATCCGATACACAAGGTGTACCCATTTGACGATTGTAATGCCATTGATATTGGGGATATTTCAGTGATTCCCCATAATATACACCGAAGCTATGAGTTAATTGAAAGTGCAATGACAGACTTAATGAAAGAAGGAATCATTCCAATAGGTATTGGCGGGGATCATTCTGTAACATTGGCAAACCTGCGAGCTGCCGCAAAAGTACATGGACCTGTTGCAATGCTCCATTTTGATTCACATACTGATACCTGGGATACCTATTATGAAGAGAAATATTGGCATGGTTCCCCTTTTATCCGTGCATATGAGGAAGGTTTGCTCCAAACGGATAAAGTTTTCCAAATTGGAATTAGAGGGACGCTCAATCATCCAGGAGATATAGATTCCAGCACGGATCTAGGATACAACGTGATAACTACGCCTGAACTGAAGGAAAGAGGAATCGAGGATGTATTGAAAGAAGTCAAGAAGACCATTGGGGATACACCATGTTTCTTGAGCTTTGATATAGATTTTGTGGATCCATCCTGTGCCCCTGGTACAGGCACCCTAGAGGTCGGCGGTCTAAACAGCTTTGAAACCCTAGAGATGATTCGTTCTCTGCAGGGATTTAACTTTATTGGATTCGACCTAGTGGAAGTCCTCCCCCCCTATGATCCAACACAAATCACATCACTATTGGCAGCCACTATCATTCATGACTTTGCTAGTTTAGTAGCCTTAAAGATAAAAGAAGAAGAACTAGAAAAATCAACCCAAAATCATTCATAATATTGTTATTAGAATCTTGTGAGATTAACATAAAGAAGCAGGAACCTTAACTATGTTCCGCTTCTTTTTTATCAGCTAGCGATAAGGCCCTCATTTTCAAAACGAACCAATTCGTGAGCGAGTGTAGGTTAAGTGGGTGATGCATCTCTAGATTGATAAAGATTCAACTGAAATAGAAGCATTTTTAACTAACAAAAATTTTGGACAGGTTTATATGTCAGAAAATCAATCTGCATCTATTTATGGAAGGCGAAGCAATAAAAATTAAAAAAGATAGGAGAAATTAATATGAAAATACCAGTGGAAAATATTGTAGAGTTAACTGTAGAACATCAATTCTTACAGGCATATCCGATAATAAATCAGTTACATACTGATTTGACTTTAGAGGAATATCTAGAATTATTAAATGATATGCGTAAGGATGGTCAACAGTTATTTGCTTTATATCATGATACAAGCATCGTAGCTTTAGCAGGTATTAGCTGGCATGAAGATTTGTATAATGAACGCTATGTATTTGTACAAGATTTGGTTACTGATGTAAATCATCGCCCTAGTGGCCTTGGATATAGGCTGCTCAGTTATATACATAATTGGGCAAAAGAACAGGGTGCTGAATATATTTCATTAGAATCTTGATTTCAACGACTTGATACCCATCAATATATCAAAAAAATTCGGCTATACTATATTGTGTTTTCCGTTTCAAGTACAATTTTCAGGAAGGGCTAGTACCTATTAGGTGTAGCCTTTTTTCATACCTAAAATTCCCTCATATCCTACCTATGATATTTTGAAGTTTTGAATAAGGGTTAGCTTTTAATGAATTTTTATAGTTTTTATAAAAATGAAGTTTACTTAAACACTTTGATTTTGATGAAAAGTTGATTTATCAATGTTTTTCATGAATTTCTTATCAAACTTAGTTTCACTTTATAACAAAAATTACATGTAGATGTAATGGAAAAGAGCCTTAGTTGAAGTATCGCCATAGTATTAATAAAAATTCCATTTACACTAAATAATTATTCTCCCGACTACTTTTTTGACGAGTTTCTTCTTTAATTAAATAGTACTAATTTTAAACTACTTTCGTATTGCTTCATTAAAGGTCGTCTTTTTAACGTCTAACTCCCTAAGATTCCCAAAAATAGAGTAACCGTTTAGGTTACCCTTTCTAAGCTTAATTGCTATTATCTTTATCGGGTCACTCAAAGGAGACCCTTTTTATGGCTGTGTTTCCGGCTCCTAGACTAAAATGTCAAGATAGTAAACATAGTTACCGATTGCTACATCAAAGAGTTCAAATTCTGACATGCTTAAATAAGATTGGCCAAGAATTATCACCCTTTATTTCTTCTTTCCGCTAGGAATATCTGAAAGTAAAATTTCCCCTTCCTCGCTTACCCAATGATGATCTATTATATCACCACTAAATTCCTTCCCTTGCTCAGAATCAATATAATAGTGTTCTGCTTTGCGAAAAGAGCTTCTGGAAATTCCCTCATATTGCTTTTATAAGAGCCCACACTAATAGCTAATTTATGATAATACAGCTCTCCGACGTTTGGCAGCACTGGAGTTAGAAAGGTAGTAGCAGTAAAAATGCATATTTACTATGAAAAGCACACAATTAGAATTATTTTTAAAGATTTAAAGATCATCTAAATCATCTTCATCTATTCTTGGAAGTTCTGGTTCGATACCTTGGAAAATCATTTTCAATTCATTTTCTAATGAATCTAAGTGTTCTGTCATGATTTTCTCTGCATATTCAACATCTTGATCTTTAATTGCTTTAAAGATTGAAAAATGTTGGGCATAAATTGCCTTATCCATTCCACTGTATTGCCCTAATTTTTCTCTTGTGATAGATAAGACCTCTATAAATAAATCGGATGCCGCTTCCATCATTATTGAGAGAACCTTATTTTGACTGGATTTTACTATATAAGAATGAAATTTATGATCTGCAGCTACACTCTTCTGAAAATCATTTTCAATGAATGCCTGTTTCATTTCTTCTAATATTACAGATATGATCGCCAGGTCATTACTTGTTCTCCGGATTGATGCTAATTTTATTGCTTGAACCTCAATGATTTTCCTAGTTTCTAACAAATCAAATATAGTGACACTATCCAAAGCCATTGTATAGGATAGGGTATGATATATTCCTTTCAACTCAGGTTCCTTAATAAAGGTACCACCAGCCTTCACTTCAACCATTCCAAGCATTTCTAATGACTTTAAAGCTTCTCTTATTACTGTCCGGCTAACCTTTAACTGTGTAGACAATTCGCGTTCAGATAGCAATCTATCTCCTGGTGATAACCCACCTTCAAGAATTAAGTGTCTAATTTCCTCCATTATTTTTACGTACGACTTTACTGAAGACTCTTTACTTAGTTTAATTTTCAGTACCCCCTTTTACTCTCTTAATAAAATATATTTCTATAGTTTTTAGCTCATAAGCTAATTCAACTTTTGGTCAGACCAGGTAGTTATTCCCAATTATTATACGGGACTTCTAGTGGTATTTCAAAGTATTTTATATTATTCAAACTATTTCTAGATTTTTTTATGAAATAACTTTTATATTATCTTTGCCTGTTTTCCTTGATCATTTTAATCCTCTGATCAAGTACTCCTGCAGTTAAAAAAACACCAAAAGCACAAATAAGCCTCCAAAGATTTGCTCATTCGTTATTTCCCCTTCCAATAAAAAAGCAGGAAATTGCAGAAAGGGGGGAATTAAATTCAAAAGAAACTACTGACTCTTTTAGTCCGATTTCCCGAACTGATACATTCTGCCTTAGAAATTTCTAGCCCTCCAACAAACGCGAAGGGGCAAAAATGTCCATAGAATAACGGCTATTACCATTAGTAGGGCACCTTTATTATATTTAGTATAAAAAACCCAGACAAGTTTCCCTGTATCAATATAACTAATACTCCTATTATTGAGATGACCAACCCCAAAACTATTGAGATAACTTCTCTTTATGTTAGGATGTGATACTTGTGAGGAATATTAGAGTATGAATCTACCTAATACTGGCCAACTATTTTCGGTCAGGTAATTTTATTTCTGGAACCTATATCTTTTCGTAGATGTCACCAATCTGGACCACTTTCGCACGTTGGTTATTAACATTGGTTTTATTAATAATAATTGCGTTTACCAAAAAGCCTAAGTGGGAGGGTTATAACGTACCCCTTTTAACAGAACTTGAGCATACCACGGTAACGAATGCTGCTTTAGTTAGTCCTTTACAACCAGGATTACCCTTCTTTTAGGGAGTATCTTTCCCAATCAAATTTTTTATATAAAAAGAAGTCATACTAAACTTATAAAATAGCTTTGTATGGCTACTATGTTAAGAAGACTCCTAATTTTTTTGCATAATGATAAAGTGTTATCTATCTTTATAAAAAAAAGAGAAAGCAGACTTCTTTTATAGTCTGCCAATGTAACTTCATTTTTCATTTTTTACTTTCAAAAATTTTTTTTAAGTTACGTTTTCTTTTAATAGTTTGATACATCCTCTTTTTCATCCATTTTGCTCGCTTTATCTTGGCTCGCTTCTTCTAAGCTAAGGTTCTTTGTTTCAGGTGCCATAAAGACGGATACTAGTAATCCGATAACGTTCAATCCTGCTGCTATTAGCATCGTGGGTCCAACTCCAAATGTTGCTAAAGCAATTGGTAAACCGAATGTTCCAACTGAGGCACCGATTCTAGTTACTGTTGTAGCAAATCCAACTGCAGTCCCTCTAATTTCTGTCGGGAATAGTTCATTTGGATAAGCCCATTCAAGAATAGCAGGAGCTCCTGCGAAAAATGCATACATAAAGAACAAACTAACGATGATCCAACTGCTTGCTTCAGGTGCTAACCCCAGACCTAGCAGGGCGATTGTGGTAAAAAAGAATCCCCCGATACAGAGAGATCTCCGTCCAATGCGATCAATAAAGAACATAGAGACCGTACATCCAATTAAAAACATGAATGAAATTAATGCCGATCCAATATGGGACAAATCCCCTTTATTTAAATTAAAGGTTTCTAACAAAGTTGGTGCAAATGTATAAATCGCAAACATCGGGATTAATTGAAAATTCCAGAATAACATGACAAAAATCGTACGTTTTCGATAGGCGGGCGAAAAGAGTTTCATAAGACTTGGTTTTTGAACTGGTCCTGAAGGAATATCTTCTAGTGTCGTGGACTCCCCATAGATATTTTTCATGATTCGTAATGCCTTTTCTTTCTGTCCTTTGCTTAAAAGCCATCTTGGTGATTCAGGAGTATTTAAACGCATTAATATAACAATTATTGTAGGTATAGCACTTGATCCTAACATCCATTTCCAAGCATCTGGTCCTAAGTTTAATAAAAAGTAGCCTGCAAAGTAAGCGACAGTTGCACCCAAATACCAAGATATAGTAAGGAATCCGATCATTTTTCCTCGATATTTTTTAGGTGCAAATTCAGTTAACAACGATGTGGCAATTGGATAATCAGCCCCTATGGCTATACCTAACAACACTCGGATAATAAATAGCTGTTCGACATTTGTTGCAAATATTTGAAGTATGGATAGAACAAGAAATGCTATTAGATCCAAACGATACATACTTTCTCGGCCAACCCTATCCGTTAGATAACCGAATATTATTCCACCAATAAATATTCCAATTAAAGCAGAAGAACCCAGTAGCCCGTTCCATAAACCGTTGATTTCAAATGATTGATTTAATGGGATTAAAGCCATTGCAACGATGCTAAGTATATAACCATCAAGAAAAGGACCACCTGCTGTAAATATTGTTAATTTCATGTGAAATTTCGTTAATGGTGAATCATCAACAATATTACGCGCTTTGGTTGACATTACTATTTCCCCCTTTGATTAAAAGGTTTCTTTTTTTCTTCATAATAATTTGCGCTTCATTTCTTTTTTGTTCCCATTTTTCAAAAATCTGTCTGGATGAAAGGTGGGTAAAATGAATTTTGCAAATAGTCCGAAAATTATAATACTCTCAATAGCTTGTATGATTAAGAAATACATTATGAAGAACTAAGAAGGAAAAGTAATGCTTTACTGGATTAAGGATTTTCGTTATTAAATTGACAAACAAAATCGCATTTTTAACGAAAATCCATAAAATATCACGAATTAATGGTAAAATACTAAACTGAGCCCCCACAAATAATTATTACTAATGATATTGAACCGAAGCAAGCGATTTTCAGGACATCAAATTAAATACGTTGTCTGCCGGTAAATCATTTTTACTAATGTCGTAAAACGTAATAGAACCACGTTGTATTAAATATTTTATTTTTACAAAGTATGTTCAACCTTATTCGAGTATACTTCCATACCTCTTAACGCTAATTCTTTAAAGAATGCAGCGGTTTCAATACATTTTTCCGGAGGATATACACCTTTTCGTTTAACTTGGCCCTTTGCAAGCATTTGAGCCACAATGGATGGAGGTACAGATGTTTTCAATGCTCCAGCAGGAATATTCCATTTCTTTTCACTCCCAACATAAACCTCAACTACAACTTTCTCTTTCCGACCATTTTTTTCACCTGTTACGTCAACACGAGTTACACTATACTGATCTTTATCCACTTTTGGTTGTATAAGTTGATTAGCAACAGTTAGTAACGCTTGCCTTGGAGATACCTCAACCCCACCCATATTAATAGGTTCCTTACTACCAAATCCAAGCTGAACTAAAAACTCCACTTTCTCATGGAACTCCTTTGGAAGAGCAATGCTGAAGGTAGTATTTTTACAACCCTGGTCTTTAAATGAATCATAGAGTGTAACGGGCTCAGGATGAATTGTATATACAGGATTTGCAAGGCCAATCGGTTCCTTAAATTCAACAGGTCTAGAAATAAGTGGATCAATTTTCGTTATTTCACCATCTTTTACAATCACTGGATTCAAAGTATATTCGTCGATAATAGTATCTAGCATATATGGTGTAACTAACGGAGAAGAATATTCTGTAAAATCCTTCATGGCAATTGTAATATCAATATCAGATACTGTATCTAACTGTTCTACCCCTGCTAATGCCATCATATTTGAAATTCCAGGACCACTTCCCATTCCAAGGACGGCTGTGATCCCGTTTGCCTCAAATTCTTCTGTCAATTCTAGTTGTTCTGCAGTTTCTTTTGGCCAAGCACCAAGGTCTACATAATTGACTCCCGCCTTTAATGCTGCCCTGGTTACATTTGGACATAGAAAAGCTGGACCGCTATTGATAATAACATCAAAGTCTTTAATGACATTGGCAGTTTCTTCTTCTTTAAGAACATTAATCTGCTTGGCTGTTAATCGTGGATCTCCGATTTGCTTAGCTCTTTCTTCTGCTTTTTCTATTAAAATGTCAGCAACCATAACCTCTGTAACTTCATCATTTTCTAACAAATCATAAATTGTCCCTAATGCTTGGATTCCCGCTCCACCAATAACTATAATTTTCATCTTAATTCCCCTCTCTTAATAAATTAAATAACAACATTTTGATTGATTCCCTTAAAAAATTGAACTAGATTATTTATTGCTATAATAAAAATTTCTTTTGAAGCCTCGGGTGTATTGAATGCAATATGCGGACTAAGAACTACATTTGATATTGATAGCAGCGGGTTATTTTTCAAAATAGGCTCTTCATCAAAAACATCAATACCAGCGCCTGCAATTCGTGATGAAGAAAGAAATTTAACTAATGAAATTGTATCGATTAATTCTGCTCTTGATGTGTTAATTAGATATGACTCTCGTTTCATCAGTGAAAGTTCCCTTTCGCCTAATAGTTTCCTCGTTTGTTCAGTTAACGGCAGATGAAGTGAAACAAAATCTGATTGTTCTAGAAGCTTTTCTAAGCTAGTAAATGTTACACCTAATTTTAGGGCTCTTTCTTTATTTGGGTTAAAAGTCCAACAAATGACATTCATGCCAAGTACCTTACATAGTTCAGCCATTCTCTGCCCTATTCCACCCAATCCAATCAAACCGATTGTTTTTCCCTTTATCTCCATGATCATCTTGGACTGATCCCAAATCCCACTTGTTACATTTTTGTGGTTCTGGTTAATATTTTTTGCTAGCGAAAACATTAATCCTAATGCATGTTCTGCAACTGAATTATCTGCATATCCAGGGGTATTTGTAACTGTAATACCTCGAGACGCTGCAAATTTCAAATCAATGAAATTAGATGCACCAATCCCGGTAAATGAAATGATTTTCAATTTAGGGCATTTAGCAATAACCTCATTCGGTATTAACCATCCCAGAAGTATCCCATCGGCATCCTTTACCCTGTTAACAAACTCTTCTTGAGTTTCTGGTCTTCCTTCATAAACACGAATTTCGGCAAACTGTTGTAATGGATCGAGAAGTTCATCCGTTAGTAATTTTTTAAATTGCGGATCTGCATCTGGATATACTATTAACACCTTTATCACCCCCTTACCAACTTCTCTACTAATTTGAGAAACTTTTATTAACAGATATGAGTGAAATGACAGTCTTTAAGTACTATGTTTTCAGGCTTTCTTTTTAGATATAGTACAATATCCTTTTCTTCTTTTTTTACATCGTAGGTTAGAAGGGAAACCTGATTAGGTGAAAAAAAGGACTTTCCCGTTTTCAAATCAAATTCCCATCCATGTAATGGACATTTAATTATTTCATTTTCTAACCCATATTTATATTCCTGAGGATTAGAGGTCACCATTGTACCCGTTACTGGTCCGTAAACCATGGATATCCCTTGGTGTGGGCATTCATTTCGAAAAGCGTATATTTTTTCATCTACATTTATGATTGCTATTTCTAACTGGTCTACTTTAATTAGTTTTCTTTCTCCAGGTTTTAGTTGATCAGAAGGAAATAAAACAACACGATTTTGACTTTGTGTATTTTCTACTTCCAAGAATAATTTACCTCCCTTAAAAAAAATTAAAACCTAAATGTTTCCAAAGCATTTTCATAGTATATTTTGCGTTTTAAATCATCTGGGAACCGAAGAAAAACTCTTTTGAGATTGTCTCCATCCCAATGAGGATAATCACTGCAAAATAATAGCATGTCCTCTGCATTTACCATTTGAATCATTTCTAGAAGATGATTTGGCTTAAATGGTTCCTCAATTGGTTGTGTGCCTAAACGAATATTTCTTCTGATGTATTCACTTGGAGGTATTTTCAACCAAGGAACTTCCTGCCTTAGCCCCTTCCAGTTTTTATCTAACCTCCACATTAAATGAGGTAACCAGCTAACACCGTATTCAATAAAAGCAAACTTCAATTTTGGAAACTTCTCGAAAACTCCTTCAAAAACTAAGCTCGGGATCTGCCTCATTGCAATGATTGGCAAAGTAGAATGCCATTCGATGTATGTTGATGCAGGACCAATCGCCTGATCAGGAGAGTATTCTGCCGTATTCTCTGCATCAGGATGAACTACAATAGGAAGTCCGTACTCCTCAGCAATTTCATAAATGGGCCAAAAATGACGCTTACCAAACGGGATGTTAACTACGCGCAAGTTAATTCCGACTATTCCAGGTTTACGACCAATTCTTTCTATTTCTTTAACACTTTGTTGTGGGTCTAAAGGGATTACTTCCATAGTCATTTTGAATCTTTTGTCACTTTTTATCCAACGATCGTAAAGCCAGTCATTCGTTGCTCTTGTGTATTCTGCTGCAAGGTTAACATTATGATAAGCTCCCATAGTTCCATGACCAATATTTAGAATACCGTGTGTCGTGTTATAACGATCAAATAAATCCTCTGTTAAAAATTTAGGGTCCGACCCAGGTATACCTCCACAAGGAGGTATCGCATCAGTCCGAAGTACATGTCCCGGATTTCCATACCTGCCCTTTGGAAATTCAAACCCACCATTATTTTGATTTTTTAACATATCATTCTTAAATTTACCAATATTAAGTTGTTTCTGATATGCTTCATCGAGATATAGAACTAATTCATCAAGTGAAGACAAAAATGGGTGAACATCACAATCAATTAAACTAAAAGAACTCTTTACATCAAAATTGGTACTTTGGTTCTCCTTTGATAATACATCCAATCGTTTCCACCCTCTTCATTGTTAAAGTTATCATATCTTTAATATATCAACTCCTCTCAAGGTGAAAATTCAAAATGAAACCGTTTACATTAATCCATAATTTACACTGCTAAGTTGGTCTGACCATGGAATACCGTAATTATAAACCAGAAAATTACATTAGTCAAAATATTTTAAATATTTTATTAACTAATTTAATTAACATAAAATTTTCCTATGGACTACCCTTTAGTTATTAATATGGGAAAGAATATTTGATACTAAAACGAGAAGTAGCTGGGGCTGCATTGTGAAGATAGGTATTTTTCAAGGAAGGAGAAATCATCTAAAACATGGAGGGAAATTTAACAAGCCAAGAGGGCAATCGAATAGAAGGCATATTAATACAAATGAAACCAATTTGTAACGCAGGCATCCTTTATTACTCTTTTAGAAGGGTGAAAACAGAGCTTTATAATACCTTCAATTTATCTCCATATTTTATAACCAAAACTCATTATTACGAAGTAATGTTTTAAAACAAGGTAATATTTAAATAGGAAACGTTTTATATCCAAATGGTTCCTATTTTCATTGCTATAAATTCCAAATTTTCTTTAAAACTAATAGGTACTAACACTTTATCCCCATATACCTTACTACCTTATGATGTGATAAGCACGGATCTAAACTTAACCCTATTGTTTTATGCATAGCGAGATTTACTCCTAAAAACTTTTAAAAGTCTTCACGTAACCGCATAACTCTTCCTCCTTTTTTATTTTTTATACAAAACAATCTTAATTATTCGTTATTTTAACTATTGAATCAATTCATAGGGACGCGACATAAAACTTTAGAATTTCAGAGTCCATTTTCAAAAATGATTATGACACTAACTGTGTTTGTGTTTGACGTTGTAGTTCTAAATTAATTCGATTAACACCGTTGTTGATTTAAACCCTCCTGATTTGAGAGAACGGTTAACAGGTGTTTAGATTAAATTGGAAAAAATATTGAGTGCAAAAATCTGCTGTGACTCTACATCCATTTTATTTCGCTGCTTTACAACAACATCGTGAGCTTATCTGTGATTGAAGATGAAGTTGATACAGTACATTTTTTGTATAAAAAAAAGTGGAAAGGAGAAGGTAATATTGAAAGTAAAAAGCCAATAGAGAGGACGATAAAAATGAATCAAAAGTGGTTAAGACTATTATCAGTTGTTTTTCTTTCTGCCATGATGTTAATGGGTTGTAATACTACAAATAAGGATAATAATCCAGCTCCTCCTAATAAAGAAGAACCAGTTGAAGATCCTAAGGATGCAACTGACCCAGATAATATCGATGATAATGACGGGGGCACTAATACAGAAGATCCGATTGAAGACCCTAAAGATGCAACTGACCCAGATAATATCGATGATAATGATGGGGGCACTAATACAGAAGATCCGATTGAAGACCCTAAAGATGCAACTGACCCAGATAATAAAGATGAATAATAATTTAAATAAGTAAACAGCAATAAGTATTAATACCGTTTGTTTTCAAAAATGTAAAAACGCTGACCATAGTCAGCGTTTTTCAGTTTGACGTTTATTTAAATTTGTAGAAATAGCCTAAAGAGACATTGATATTCACCTTACTATGTTTGCGCTTCAGTAATTTCTTATACGGCTTGTTTAAAGCATTCTTCATATTGTAGCTGATTCCCAGCAAATTGTTTAATGGGTATTAATAAGTTCCGAGCATTTTGCTAACAATAAAAACATAATAGAGGATAAATTTTTGTTCTCAAACTTCTTTACATGTTAAAAATTAACCTTTGTTCAGCAAAAATCATTCCATCGCAGTCGTTAATTTCCCAAAGATTCGCCCCTTAAATAAGCTGTCTGTGTATACCCTGAAAATTGGGCATGGCAGCAACTTTCTGCAATGCATGGACATATGAAGTAACTTTTGCTTCTTCTCATCCACATTTTACAAAAAGGGCATTAAGATTTAATAGTTGTGATTATAAATGAGGATATAATGATTGTTTGATTCTTATTCTGCCAAAAACGCTCACTTTGTTGACCCCATGTCAGGCAAAAAGCAATGATGAACTTCTAGGGCGGGCAATTTCAATGCTATTAAAAAACACCTTACAATTTTCGTACAATAAATGTATCTCCAAGTAATTCCCAATTCTGAGGGAAAGGATAACCAAGTACCCAATAACTGAGACCCCTTGCCCTGTAACTCTTCACCAGGTCGAATTTGGCTTTAGCACTGCGTGCGTCCTCAAACCAAACTTCATGTGTGCGTCCCTGACTGTCTTTGTATCTATAATAAGGTGATTGGGCTGTCTCGTCATATTTTATTTCTACATTATATTGGGTGGCACGCCTGATGGCTTCCTGCATGTCGAAAGTCTCTGCTTCTTGACCCTCTATATGAGGAACAAGCCAGTCACGTGCATAAATTTGAAAGCCTATAAAGATTTTGTTTGTTGGAATCACTGTAACTGCATAGTCTAGAACCCGCTTGATTTGATTAATGGGAGAGATAGCCTGTGGCGGTCCCTTTCGGTAACCCCATTCATATGTCATCAGCACAACGAAATCGAGCAGCCGTCCGTGAACTGGATAATCATGTGCTTCAACTAATAATCCCTTTTGATTGGCACTAGTTTTTGGGGCAAGGGAGGAGGACACAAAGTAGCCTTCAGGACGCAATCGATCCACTGCTCTTTGGAGGAACCGATTGTAGACATCACGGTCCTCTGATGCTACACTTTCAAAGTCGATATTCAATCCACGGTAACCTTTATTTTTCATCGTATTTATAACATTGGTCAATAATTTTTCCACTAAACTTAAATCAGAAAGTATCGTATGTGCAAGCTTTGTTCCCGCTTCAGTCGCGGAAAAATTCGTTATGCACATCATGGGTACAACTCCAGTTGACTGCGCCGCTTGTATGGTCGGGTTGTCATCAATGACTTCTAAACTCCCATCTTGCCTCATTCTATAACCAAACGGACTTACGTATGTCAAATCGTAGGCTACTTCACGTACCTGCACCGCACCACTTTGCCCATAAACGTTTGTAAAACCATTCACATCAATCGTGGGTTTCGGTTTCTGGGGAATCTTTAATATCTGTCCGGGATAAATACTAAAAGGGTCTGTAATTCGATTAGTCTGCATAATGGATTGAACTGTTGTTCCATAACGTCTTGCTATGTCATAAAGGGTATCTCGTTCCCTTACTGTATGAAAAATGACCGGAATGGTAAGTCTTTGTCCTGGATAGATATTAGAAGGATTTGTGATGCGATTCGTTTGCATGATTTCCTGTAAGGTTGTTCCAAACTGAGTCACGATTTTTTCGAGAGTATCCCCTGGTTGAACTCTGTACTGAAGATAAGGTTCAGGAATCAAAAGTGCTAGGCCAATCACTAACTTTTCGGGATTTTCAAGGCCATTGATCCTAACTATTCGGTTGGTGCTGACACCATATTGCTGGGAAATCTTCCACAAGGAATCCCCCTTATTCACCACATGGATTTTCAAATGCACTGCCCCGCTTTCCTTCATATATTTCATTCATTTTATTCCTTGTAAAGACCTTATATGCTTCATGGTGGTTTCGTTATTCCATAATGCTCAGTTTTTTCGCTCTTCTAGCTTATAATTATTACAACAAATTTCTGGTTATTTAAAGTACATCCAAGAAACCGTGCTACATTTTTTATCCCAGATCATTGCTCCTACAATTCAGTCATTTTAACCATCATTGTATATCTTTTACGAAATGGAGAACATTAACTTTGAAGGGCGAAACGTTCAGGGCTCCCAACACTTCATCTCCCTGACTCTCGTCCTTCATGTTTTTTCTACATTCTATTGTTGGGTTATATGAGGTATCCAATGGTTTCCATCAATTAAAAATACAAAAAAGCCCTTTTTTCATCTACTAAGGGCTTTTTTTGTTCATAAAAGTGTACTTTTTCGAATGAGGTAAAAGTACATTTTCCAAATTTTATGAGCTAACGGTATCTATTACATTTATTACAAAAAGCAAACCGCATGTAAGGTTCAATAGCTATAGCTAGTGTTACTCATCCAAATGGTTACACTACACTATATTTTTCATTGACATTTATAGGTTGATAGTCTTTTATCCTTAACCTTTTATCTGCATAGGCAAGATTTTTCAAACATTCTATTCGAACTTTTTCGTCACATACAAAGTCGTATAAAATTTCATTTTCTAATCTTGAATATATTAATGAGATTTCATCTTCTTTAGTCCATTTTCCCATTCGACTAATTTCTAAGTGTCTTAGCATTTCTTGTTCAAAGTATTCTACCGTACCGAACAAAACAGTCATTATAATTACTCCCCCTTCCTTATCCATGATTCTCCTTTTTTTCTTTCTTAACTTTGTTTTTTTTATCATCTTTTCCCTTATTTTTTTTCTTATCTTTGTTTTTTTTATCATCTTTTCCCTTATTTTTTTTCTTATCTTTGTTTTCTTTATTTTTGTTTTTTATTTCTTTTAAATGTTTTTTATTTTCATGGCTTTTGTTCTCTTCAATTTTTGGTGCTTTGATTCCACTTTGGTTTTCATTATCTTGTTTTCTCTTTTCTTCTTTAGCCTTTACTTTCTTTTCTAATTGTTTTATATAGTTGCCTCCAAGTAATGATAGGTCAAACCCTTTAGTAGGGACCTCATTGCCAGATTTCAATAAAATCTCTTTAAAAATAACAGTAGCAGTTCCACTACTGGACGATGAGAGATAATGGGTTTGATCTGTTTTGTCGTATCCTAACCAAATGGCTCCTACAACTTGCGGAGTATACCCTACAAACCAATGATCCTTCGCTCCATTTTGCGTAGAAAATGGCAGTTGTGTAGTTCCTGTTTTACCGGCAATTTCTCTACCTTCAATCTGAGCCTTTACCCCTGTTCCTTCGTTTACAACACCTTTCAGCATAAAAGTGATTTTTTGGGCAACAGATGGTTCTGTTACTCGACTTTCTTTTTTATTCCACTTTCCGAGTGTTTCGCCACTGGCGTTCTCGATGCGTTGAATAGCATGTGCTTCTACCATAATTCCATCGTTAGGGAAAGCGGAAAAGGCTTGTGCCATTTGCAATGGAGAAGTTCCTTTGTTCATACCCCCTAAAGCTAGACCGGGAATATAGTCTTTTTGTTCCAATGTGACTCCAAAACGTTCCACTGCCTTGCCCCCGTACTCTAGTCCTATCTTTTGCAACAACCAGACAGCTGGTACATTATAGGAATGAACTACAGCATCATACATAGAAACGCTACCGCGAAATTGTTTGTCATAATTCTGAGGTTGATATCCATCAATATTAAGGGGGCTATCTTGTAACATATCAAAGATGTCATAGCCTTGTTCCAACGCAGGGGTGTATACTGACAATGGTTTCATTATTGACCCTGGTTGTCTTTTTAATTGTGTTGCACGATTATACTGGCGGAAGCTGTGCTCTCCTCTTCCTCCAATAAGAGCATTGATTCCTCCTGTCGAAGGGTTAATTAAGATTGCCCCACTTTGAATCAATCGATCTGGCTGACTTTTTGGAAACATATTTTCACTTTTATATACCTCTTCAACAGCATTCTGCATCCTAGGATTTAATTCTGTATAAATCCGGAGACCACCTGAAAGCACTTCGTTTTGTGTGAGATGATACTTATTAATTGCCTCATCAATAATGTTATCTACATAATGAGGATATTTCCCTTTATAGTCTTCTGTTTTCTTTCCTTCTAACACTATCAATTGTTGCATGGCTTTCTCTAAATCACTTTCGCTAATATAGCCTTCATTCTTCATAAGTGACAATACAATATTTCTACGCTGAATTGCCTTGTCGTAATTTTTAAATGGCGACAGGATAGAAGGTGCCTTAATAAGTCCTGCTAGCATTGCGGACTCACTTAATGTTAATTTGTTTACGTCTTTTCCAAAGTATACTTGAGCAGCCCGCTGAATTCCCCAAGCACCTTCCCCAAAATAGATTTGATTTAAATATCGTTCCATAATCTTATCTTTAGAGTATGTCCGTTCAATTTTTTTAGTAAAAATGAGCTCTTTGAACTTTCTTGTATATGTACGTTCCTGGGTAAGAAATACATTTTTAGCTAACTGTTGTGTTATTGTACTTCCCCCCGCTACAATTCCCCCACTAAATAGATTCTTAACCATAGCTCTAGCAATACCTACGTAATTAATACCATGGTGATCGTAAAAACGCTGATCCTCAGTTGAAATGACTGCATTTATCAAATCGCTAGGAATTTGTTTAATACTAACTCCCTCAATATTTGAAGTCGAAATCTTACTTGCAACGCTTCCCGCTTGGTCGTAGATAATTGTCGGTTGTGGTACAGGATTCTCTAATTTACTTACATCAGTGGTCCAAATAAACATATTAAGAATAAGTAAAACGCATATAGTAAATGTTGTAACTATGGCCATTATCTTTAATAGAAGCTTTTTGGAATACCTCTGATTCCATATCTTTCTTAATGCAAATTTTCGTTGTTGTCTCTTATCCATTCTCCCCATGCTATGTAACCGCCCTTAAATAAAATCAATATAAAAGAATAATATAATCGTTCAGGAAAATGGAGTTAAACCCTATCCAAAAGTTAAAAATATAAGTAATAACATTTTAATCAAACGTACATAACGTATAAAAGCAGCCTTAAATATATCCTTACCTTTGTCGTTATTCAGATTTATAAACATAATGTTTTCAATCGTTTTTAGCAACTCTAGTAAAAGGTCTTCTGATTTTTCATCCAAACATTTTGTTACTTTCTCTCATTTCACATCAGTATCGAGGGTAAACAAACACTGAATTCTATCAATAAATGAATCACTTCTTTCTTTTCCTATATCAAATTATTTCAGAATATTTACAAAGACCGTTATTGATAGTCATAATACATTTATTTTTGTATTTTATATAAACCAAATTAAAAACATTATTGCATATACTATTTTCAGATTTCCATACTTAATAAACTTCGAAAGATTTTACTTTTTTATAGGTGTAAAGACATTATATTTTTTTAAATTGTATTTGAGACAATATACAACAGGGGAATTATACATTTTTTCACAGAACATTCTTTGTGTACTATTCCATCTATTAAAGAGAACTTATACAATCAAATAGAACTTAATCTTAACGTTATTATCAAGGTTATGTATTAAGTCAACTCTTAGAATATTTAGTTATGATAAGAGTTTTAGGATGAAAAACATTGACATAAATCCAGTACAACCCATTTTTTAAGATGGTCTGTACTGATTTAAAAGTGTACTTTTACGACCGGGTAAATAACTTCTATCTTGAACAACCCTTATCGAATAATTTCGCACATGCATTTCCTGTGCTCTAATCTGTTTTAAAAGGGTATACCCAAAATAACATTTGGTACATCTACTATTGTCTGTTAAACAAAATATGACTTAGAAAAAGCCGATTTCCTTTAAGGAGTCGACTTTTAACATTTCTTCAACAAAACTTATTGAGCAAAAAACAATGGATCTGTCCACGTCGTAGATCTGCTCGATAAGTAATATACTGTTCACTATTTTTCTTGCATGTTTGATTCTTTCAATTGTGGACTCTACAAATGGCTGCCTAAAATTAAAGATAAAAAAACCCGAATTGGTTTCTATAGGCCTGATTCGAGTTTTTTTTATTTTCACTATATACTTTTAGTTTTAGTTAAAACCTCAAGAGATTTATTTAAGAGAAAGTCTTTGCTTATCGTTCCTATGCTAATAAGTCAACATCATTTGATTGCGCTATTTGATTATTCTTTTTAATAGAAAGTGCTGCGATTATTGAAATTCCAGAACATACAATTAAGAACCAAAACGCTCCGTTAAAAGAACCTGTAAGGCTGATGATAAAGCCCATGACGAGTGGTGATATAAAACCAGCCGCCTGTGCCCCCATATTAATTACACCCATTGCAGAACCGATAACCTTTTTGGACATGATTTTATGCGGCAAAGCAAAAGCAACTGTAAAGGCAAAGCTCTTAAAGATCATACAAAGATTCAAATATACCATTGCTGCCACAATGGAGGTCGAGGTAAACATCAAGTATAGGAATATTCCAGACATCAGCATGCCAAATGCCGCATAATACTTTTCCAAATTATTAAAAAAGCGGTCAAGCAGCCATCCACTAAAAAGCATAGCAACTCCTGTAGAGAGACCCGGGAGTGCTGCATAAAAACCCATGGACAAAAGATCCATTCCCCTAGCTTCCATTAGATAGGATGGAATCCAGGAGGAAAGTCCCCAGTTGACTATTCCGGCAGCAAACCACATGACAGTTATTTTCCACAATCCAGAATTCGCCAACAATTCCTTCAAAGGAACACTATTCTCTTTTAATGTTTTGTTAGAGGCAGTACTTTCTTTTGGTTTAAAATACACCCAGAAAGCAATTGTTAACAAAATTCCTAGCAATCCGATTACATAAAACATGTTTCTCCAGCCCATAAATAAAATCATCGGTGCAGCTACTAACGGAGCAAGCGCCATCCCAAAGTAATTGGATGACATTAAGTAAGCAGAAGCCTTTGGCCTTTCATCCCGGGGATAATAATCCGCAATACCTTTTTGCGAAGCGGAAGGATATCCTCCTTGACCAAGCCCGAAGAGAAATCGTATGACAAGTAACGAGATTAGAGACCAGGCAAAACCAGTAAATACGGTAAAAACCGACCACACAATGATGGACCATATTAACACTTTTCTTGAACCCAGTTTATCTGTCAGCCATCCTCCTGGTATTTGCATGATTGCATAGGATAAGAAGAAGCTACTCAAGATTGCCCCTACTGCAGCAGCATCCAAATTAAATTCTTCTTTAATAGATACAACAGCTACACTCATGACCATCCGATCCAAATAATCAACCAGATAACCAACGAACAGCAAAAATAGTATAAAGTGCTTGTTTTGGGACCTTCCAATGTAACGATTCATCTTATTCCTCCCTTTTCTTTTAATCTTTCATTTTTCAACAGACTAATTAATAGTGAAGTATTTATAAAAAATTACATTTTTCCAACTAAATCTATTTTTGAATGTCGGACTGCTCTAATTACATGCCCATCTCGTGCACCTGTGTATCTCCCATGATGAACGGTTAATTTTCCGTTTATATAAACCATAAGTATGCCTTCAGGCTCTAATAGCGGATCATCAAATGTAGCCCGATCTTTAATTTTTTCGGGATCAAATATAACAATATCTGCCTGATATCCCATTTTTATTAATCCCCTATCCTTCAATCTCATGAGCTGCGCAGGTGCACCTGTCATTCGACGAATTGCTTGTTCAAACGTCAAAGCTCCATCTTCTCTTACGTACTTGCCTAATACTCTCGGAAATGTCCCATATAATCGAGGATGCGGCTTGCCACCAAAAATTCCATCTGATCCTACCATTTGCAGTGGATGACACATACCCAACAGAACATCATCCGCAAAGCCCCAATGAATAACCATGGCTACATTTCCTTTTTCCTCAATCAGAATATCAAATGCGGCATCTTCAGGGGACTGCTGCCTGATTTCTGCAATTTCAATCATATTCTTACCTTCAAAGCATTTATTCGAAGCCGTTTGAACGGATGTAATAATGATATTTTTCCAACCACAATTTAAAACCCAGTTTTCGTACTCTGTGTTAGTTTTAAATTCATTGGATATTCTTTTTCGGACTTCAGGAATACCCAATCGAATCAGCGTCTCTTCCGTTCCTCCTGAGTGCATCCAAGGTGGAAGAATGGCATGAAAAACGGTTGAAGCAGCTGAATATGGATATTGATCAAAGGTAATTTCAATTCCTTCCTGTCTTGCGGCGTCCATCTTGTCTAGTGCTTTCTTAAATTTATCCCGATTTCCCTGGCCTATTATCTTAAAATGGGAAATATGAAGTCTTACATCGGATTGTCTGGAGACATCTATGACTTCATCCAAAGCTGACAAAGAATGAATGCTTTCATTGCGAATATGGACAACGAAACAGCCGTCATATTTGGCGGTACCCTTACATATTTCAATTAATTCTTCCTTATTCGAGAAAATATTTGGGGGATATACCAATCCGGAGGACAACCCTACTGCTCCCATACGCATTCCTTCCTCGACTAACGAACGCATTTTTTTCAATTCTTGTTTAGTAGCGGTTCTATTCTCAAATCCCATGACCAAGGAACGGACAGCTCCATGAGGTACCAGGTAAGCAGCGTTGCCTACCATTTTTGACTTTTCGAGAAATGAAAAATATTCATCAATGCTATTCCATGGCCATTCCCCTATATCGCCATTTAGTCCGCTTAATTGCTTTTGCCATAACGGCTTTGTTTCTTCTGATACAGGAGCGACAGAAATACCATCCTGTCCAAATAATTCTGTAGTCACACCTTGAAGTGCCTTTATTTTATGAACTTCAGGAACGGTGCATAGTAAATCAGAATGGACATGAGGATCAATAAATCCTGGTGAAACCGCCAATCCTTTAGCATCGATAGTTTGTACAGCTTGTTCTCTGCCTAAATTTCCTATAAAAGCAATTTTCCCATCCTTGATTCCAATATCCGTTTTCGTCCATGGGTTTCCTGTTCCATCATAAACTCTTCCATTTTTTATTATCACGTCTAGCATTTTGCCACATCCTTTATAAGTTTAGTTAGACTAATAGATGATTTCTTATAGAATCAAAAGGGTATATAGGTCTGCTTATATTCTTGTAGTCAAAGGTTGATAACTTGACACTGCTTAACCCAGGCGAGTCAACCGTTATAATTTCTTTAGCAATAGGCATGAAGGCTGCTCGGAAATGGTGAGCTGATTTCAAACCAACAATACTTGATTTTTCAACATCTATTCCATGAAGGAGGAATATTTGTTCATCAAATGTCTGTGAATTTACAGAACATACGATGATATCCACTTTTCCGACCGATAATCTTGCACTTCTCCCCAAGTTTACTTTGCTTCCATTCCACATCGGTGAGGATTGAATAAACTTGCCATCAGACAGACTTTTTACATAGGCTAATATTTTTAGAGGTTTCCCGTGTAATGTATCTGTTTTACCTCCTAATTCCACTTGAATCAGGGAACCCACACCTTCTTTATGGGCTATTTCCGCTACTCCTGGATCAAAAATAAATCCAAAGCAACTATTTGGAATGTTTGCTTCAATCATTTCCTTCAATAAAAAGGTGCCATCACCTGGTGTACCTGCACCAGGGTTATCGGAAGCTTCGTTAATGACGATGGGCATTTCATTCCGAGTGGAAGCATATGAAATTGCTTTCTTTGGTGAAAGCAAGATAGGAAAAAATTCATCTTTTTTCTCAAAAATTCTAGCAGCTATATCATCTGAAATTTTCTGTGCTAAAGAGGGTTCATTATTTGTAATGGTAATAACCGAAACACCTGCATGAGGAATATCTGAATATGGAAAGCCGTGAAATACAGTACAATCAAGCACCTCAGGATGACTTTCCCATTCTTGGCACCAGTCATTGATTTCATTAATTGGAGAATAGTAAGAAGTTGTAGTAGGAATAAGTAATGGTAATTTAGTTAAAGCCATTTCTGGGTTGACTTTCCCTTGAATAATACAAGCTGTTACATCAATCGCTTCAATCCCCCTTTCATAGGAATCCGTATGAGGGTAATCTATATTGCCGAGTAGTGCATCTGCTTCTTTAACCATGGTTTCGGTAATATTACCATGCAAATCCAATGCAGCTACGATAGGGATTTCGGAACCCACAACGCTTCTTAATTCCGATAAAATCTCACCTTCAATATCGTCAATTCCTTCAGCTACTCCGGCTCCATGAAGAAACAGACAAATCCCATCAAGTTTGCCAGAATTCATTATGCTAGATATTAATAGATTTTTTGCAATTTGAAATGCTTCCTGTGTTATCGTTCCTGAAGGATTGGCCATGGCTGCGAAGGTCGGCACAATTTCAATCCCAAGCTCTTCTCCCCGGTCAATCATCCCACCCCAATAATCTAGGACACCAGTATGCCTTTCGAGAAGTTCCTTTCCTTGGGTCCATTCCCATATTTTAAATAAGTCGACAGTCGTTCTTACTCGAGAAAACGTATTCGTTTCATGGGCCAACTGACCGATTGCTATCCTCATAAAATAACCCCTTTCTTAAATAGTAAAAAAAACTCTATCTAACAGACTCCATAAAAAATTGAAATTCATAAAGCTGTCGCGGTCTACCGCGGTGTATAGGCTGTTCCTCACCAACAATGACAGCTAAATTAGTATTTTCAAGTGTATTAAGAATTCTCCTTGCGCTCCTAATGGTCAAACCTAGACCGTTAGCAAGATCATTTGCCGTGATGCATTTACTGCCGAAGCACTCACAAAAGGAAAGTAATTTATTGATGGTTGCAATACTGAGTCCAGCTTTTTTTGCTAAGTTCATTAGATGTGGGTCATCACTCCGTAAGGAATATTTCAATCTTCCATCTTTTCCAACAGGCCCATAAACTGTTTCATCCATGTCAACCACAAAGCAACTGGGTTTATTCACTTTTGCCTTCGTAAGTGCTTTACGAGCACTCACTTCTGCTTCGTTTGCAGTATGTCCAAATCCAATTCCGATGGTGGTCTCTATATCAATTTTCATGGCTATCTCATCTAATAACGGAGCTTTTTTATATTTTTGGGTCGTTCTCTCAATTGCACCGCGAGTGGTTATAAATCGCACCTCATCCCGTTCTGACCAATCAAAAATAGCTTGAGCTTCTTCACAAAAATCTATAAGAAGATTTTGTAGTACAGCCTTTTTACGCTGTTCTCCATACTCTGATAATGGCTTATGTAAAGACGAAAGCAAATTATTAAAATGCAGTATTCCAATCGCAATTTGGGTATCGCTTTGGAGCAAGGCCTTCCCTTCTAAAAGAACATTATTCAGGCTGGTTCGAATAGCAGACTTAGTAGGGAGAACCCTGAATACTAGCACCCCTAGCCCTTTTAACGATTCATATACGGATTTAACACAAGTAATGGCTACTTGAGTTTGATTGTTACTCCACAGTTCATAATGAAATTGAACCATTTCCTCAGCTTTTTGATCGGTATTCAGAAAAATCTTTTCTGGATATATCTCTAAATCCTCTAGACACTCTTTTACTTCTCTATTCGGCAATGTATCTATACTAATCCTCAATGGTGCTTTGATTGGGTTAAACTCAGTTTCAGTAATAATTTTAAAAAGAGTACGATACAAAGATGTTCCTGTTGATGGAATAAAAACCATTGGCTTAGTAATGTTTTGGTTTTTAGCTATCTGATAAGGGATAGTGCCTGCAAATAATAAAACATCCGCTTCGTCGGCTCTTTTTTTTATCACATCTAATGTTTCCTGTTCATGATTGTAAGGAGCAGGTAACATGGTAATAGCGGAGTATGATTGGCCGATAGTGACTACTAGTTCTACTAAATCCATAGGGCCGATAACTAATACTTTTGTATTCATTCATCCTCCTGCTTTTTTCAAAATATACTGAATAGTTAGATAGTTAATGTTACTTATAACATTAACTATCTAACTATTAAAAGTAAATGTCTGTTAATGGACCGAAATACGATTTTTTTGAGCAATCAGTTATTTATTTGGTCTTTCTCTATTCGTTCCACTAGAGGATACATATTTTTGTACATTCAGTTCATTAATAGACCTGGGCCCTTATTGATAAATTATCCATATCATACGTTAATCGTGTGATATTGGAGAAAACATTTCTATTTGCCACATCAATGACTGTAACAACCCTATTTCCTCAATCACCACTAACCGGGGATATAGAAGATCCATCGTATATTTTTGGCTATGTTAAAGGAAAGGGTTGATTTATAGGTTCAAATGTAGGTGCTATTTAAAATAATGATAAATGGAATTACTGAAGAGACAAAAGGGAACAAGAATTTTTATAAAGAACACCTCAATGATGAATTTATAATATTATTCCCAATAAAAATAACTTGGAAAAGTATCTCCAAGCTCATTTGTTTTACTGTCTGATTTTTTACTAGGCCACTCGCTAGTCCGATAGAAATCTTATTCAGAATAAAGCCAAGGGATCGGTGGGGGTACCAGCTTCAGGTAAAAGATAAACAAAAGTGAAAAAGAAACAAATTAAAAGACCGAAAATAATAATGAATAAAGAAAGGAATGGCTTAATCTTTTTAATAATCCCATACATACCACATAGGATACTTATAACACCTATAAATAGTTCAAATAGTGCTACTGGATACACAGAATAATGCTCCATAATAATTACTCTAAAGGAATTAAAGATTGTTATTGATAGAACAAATATTATTTGTAAAGCTAGACCCCAATAAGGAATTTTCATTTTCTTCCTCCTAAAATTACATATCTCATATTCACTTTAACATAGATACCCAAAGGGCCCTTTAAACACTTCACAATTCAAATAAATGCATGGGAAACGACCATCCATATCAATCAACGAGTTTATATTTTATCTTTTTTTATATCAACCTTAACCTTTAACTATGCCATATTTTTTCTAAATGAAAAAAGATTTGCCTACAGTTGTTATGTAGGCCGGTGGTGATATAACCTTATAGGGATAGCGTAGCTGCAACTGCATCCACCTTAATACACATCAGATATTAAGGCTTATAATTTCTTTCAGGACCCTTGTTAAATTTAACTGCCCGGTTTGTTGCATACAAAAAAGGTTGCCTCAGCAACCCTCTCAAATAAAGGTAAAGCACTTGTTCGATTAGTCCTATTTTAACTTCGAACTATGACATGAACCTTTATATTATTTACGCGACTTTTTTATTGGGCCATATTTTTGACTTCCATCACAGGCTATCAAGCAAACATCACTCTCATTTGCGGACAGTGCTAGCCGTCCGAACTGCTCTGAAGGTCGGGCTTGGTTCCGATGACGACGGTGGCGTCCAGTTCGTCGAATCTGGCCACTTTCGGTACCAGCCCGTTGCGAGTGAAAATCTCGACGGTCTTCGGCGCCTGTCGCTCGCTAGTCTCGACCAGCAGGTGGCCACCCGGTGCCAGCCAGATTGGGGCCGCGTTCGCCACCCGTCGCTGGACGTCAAGCCCGTCCGCTCCCCCGTCGAGCGCCACCCGTGCCTCGTGTATGCGGGCCTCCGGGGGGAGCAGTCCGATCACCTCGGTGGGTACGTAGGGTGCGTTGGCGACCAAAACGTCGACGCGCCCCCTAAGTGTGGAGGGCAACGACTCGTAGAGGTCACCTTCGTACACGTAACCACCTGCGACAGTGACGTTGCGGCGGGCGCACCGCACCGCCGCCGGGTCGATGTCGGTGGCGTACAACTCGATTCGTTCCAGTGCAGCGGCCACCGCGGCGCCCACCGCGCCCGATCCACAGCACAGGTCAACCACGATGGCTCCTGGTCGGGCGATGTCGGCGGCCTGTCGGACGAGAAATTTTGTGCGTTGACGGGGTACGAAAACTCCAGGGTCCACCGCTATTCGCAGTCCGCAGAACTCCGCCCAGCCAATGACGTGTTCGAGGGGCAAACCGGCGGCTCGGCTGTCAACCATGGCGGCAAGGTCGGCTGGAGTCCGTTCCGCGGAGAGGAGCAACCGGGCCTCATCTTCGGCGAAAACACAACCGGCGGCCCGAAGCCTGCTGACTATGTTTGTACAAGTGATATCTCCATGAAAGCCACCATAATTCACAAATGATCCTGCCTCGGCATGGAGTGTTACTTCATCAACATTTTTTGAAGTTGCAGACTCAGTTGTTAACTTACTTCCATCAACACAATTGACTCTCCCAAAGCTCAAAGTAGCTTTCCTTAAGTCCATAAATCCCCCTCATTCCCATCCTCGTAACTATCCGGTTAGCACAATAAGAAGCAGGCATTGTTATGTTATAACCCCTTTTCTTAAACTTAAGCAATCGTTTCGATTAACTAAAAAAGGCGTACCACTATCGTAGTAACACCTTCCTTTTTGAGCCTTCAAAGTTATATATTCGTCAAAGGGAAAAAAAATCCCTTTTTCCACTAAACCGCCCCGTTAATTGCATAAAAATAGGTTGCCTCAGCCACTCTCTCAGTGAAGTAAAGCACCCATTAGTACATTACTTTTTTTAGTAAAAAACTCATATTCCCCCCATTTTTTCTAGTGTAATCAATTGTATATTGTTCCAATTCTAGCAATATATTAATATTTTTATGATCACTCGAAATATTGATAAGTAATGGTAATGAAAAAAAGCTTTGGCTTCTTCAACTAACCCAATTCAATTTGACCATTAATACTTTTGAGCATTGCAATACTAACTATGCCTCATTTCTTCAGTTTCAATAAGTCGGTGACTCCCTTGGGAATTAAACATCTTTTTGGTCTTACGAGAACCTTATCAACCGATTAAGATTGGCCTTGCATGATTAAATGACTCTTCAAGAGTCTAGTGGCTATTCCTCCATGTTGATTTACATCCATTGACCTTTTACTTTGATATACTTTTCATCCACTCTCCAGGAGTCATTTGTTGTATTAAGATGACGCTGTATTCCTTCACCTAATGTCAATCAATATTGATGACCCAACGCATAAATCGTTGTATGAGCCATCGATAAGCCACGTTCTTCCCCTCATCTCCACTACATTAAGAAAGCTCAAGTTGCACCGCAGGTACCATCTCATTGTTAACAAAGTATATGAGTCAAACTTATTCAAAATTAATACTTCATGATGAAAATCATCTTGAACATTAATAGTCATTAGATTTTGCACCAGGATTGAACTGTCCCTACTTTATTTTTGAGACAATTAATCCAACTACAATAATCGAAAATCCCAATAAAGTTTTCCAAGTAGGCACTTCCTTTAAAAATATGTACCCCATTATCAATGCGATTAAAATTTCTATCCCCTTAGAAGTAACTAAGACATATGTCAGGTTATGTATAGCTTTAAATCCAAACTTTACTCCATAACCTATCAGCATATTAGCAGTTAAAAATAAAGGTAAGACACGAAGATGGAACTTGAGTGTTTCCCAAAAAGCTGAATCAATGTGTTTACTTTGATAAGAAAAAATCAGGTTTATCAGAAATAATCCTAAGAACAAGCACGCTAAACTGTAAATATAATTCATGCACACACTCTCTTTACTAAACTTCTTGTTTTTAGCATTAGTTTATCCTAAAAGGTTTTTCTTATACCATAAATTTTGCATAAGGTAAAAAAAATGGTTCTGTCACAAAAATGAATAATAACTATTGTGAAGATATCTTTTATTTGTAATTAAAAACTTTATTACAAATTAGCCGTATTTCTGTCCGTAAAATAGTAAAAGCAACTAGTATCACTCATACAAGTTGCTTTTTCTAAAGAGACCTCTTATCAAAAAACATTGTGAAAAGATTTAAGACAGCAATCACAACCGCAATACACCATGAGAGGATCTTTTTATTTAGGCTCATTTAAACATTAATTTTGATAGTTAAACAAAAGAAAAAGGAAATTAATTTAGTCCTTTGTATGTCTTCTTGACCTAAACCAGCTAATAGGAAATACTTTTTTTGCAATCAGATTTTCAGAGATTATTTTTTTTTGAAAACTTTTTCAAAAAAATCAGCTCCTAGGTGAAAACAATTGATATCTCTTGCTTCGTATTGAAAACGCTTTTATAGGGATTTAATATATAGCTATAGGGAAGAGATACCCCTTATTAATAGAGAATCAAAATATAGAGAACATTATAGGCTCGTTAAATGAGGGAGGAATTTTTATGAAGAAAGCTTTTGAGAAAGCGCAGCAGTTCGGTAAATCTTTTATGCTCCCGATTGCCGTTTTGCCAGCGGCCGGTTTATTGCTGGGAATTGGCGGTGCTCTTTCTAATCCAAATACAGTTGAGGCCTATCCTTTTTTAGACTTTGCCTGGCTGCAGGCCATTTTCACGATCATGAGTTCTGCAGGAAGCATCGTATTCGGTAACTTGCCGGTCATTTTTGCCGTAGGTGTTGCAGTAGGATTGGCACGTTCGGATAAAGGGACCGCTGCACTGGCAGCCATGATTGGCTATTTCGTCATGAACAGTTCCATAAATGCACTGCTTCAAATAAACGGGGAACTTGCCAAAGAGAATTTGGCAGGTGCCGGACAGGGAATGGCGGTCGGAATCCAAACACTGGAGACTGGTGTGTTTGGCGGTATCGTAGTAGGTATCGTTGCCGCACTTTTGCACAATAAATATAATAAAATTCAGCTTCCGCAAGTGTTAGGATTTTTCGGTGGTTCCCGTTTCATTCCCATCATCGTTTCCTTCGCGTCCATCTTGGTTGGAGCCATGCTTTTTATCGTATGGCCTTATTTCCAACTTTTCATAAACCAATTAGGTGCGCTGGTAACGAGCACAGGTACGATTGGGACTTTCTTTTACGGATTCATATTACGGATGCTCGGGCCGTTAGGGTTGCACCATATTTTCTACCTTCCCTTCTGGCAAACAGCTTTAGGCGGAACGATGGAGATTAAAGGGCAGATTGTCAGCGGGACCCAGAATATCTTCTTTGCGCAATTGGCCGACCCAACTACCGTCAAGTACTATGAGGGTGTTTCCCGGTTCATGTCCGGAAGGTTCATCACGATGATGTTTGGTTTACCCGGCGCGGCATTGGCCATTTATCATTGCGCTAAACCTAAAAATAAGAAAGTCGTGGCCGGCTTGCTTCTTTCAGCTGCCTTAACATCATTCTTAACAGGCATCACCGAACCGCTTGAATTCAGTTTCTTATTTGTCGCCCCGATCCTTTATGTTTTTCATGCCTTGTTTGACGGACTTGCCTTCATGATGGCAGATATATTCAATATAACGATCGGTCAAACCTTTTCTGGAGGATTTATTGATTTTACTTTATTCGGGATACTCCAGGGCATCAGTAAAACAAACTGGATTTATGTACTTCTAGTCGGCATTCCGTGGTTTTTCCTATACTACTTCACTTTTAAATTCTTGATCAGGAAGAAAAATTTGAAAGTGGTCGGCCGTGAAGATGATGAACAGGTCGCAGTTACACAAGTAACGGCATCAGAGAGAACCCAGACCATCGTTAATGGATTAGGCGGACAGGAAAATATCGATATAGTCGATTGCTGCGCAACCCGTCTACGTGTCACTGTAAAGGATGAATTATTGGTAAAAGATGACTTAATTATGCAAACTGGTTCAAAAGGTATCGTGAAAAAAGGAAATGGTATTCAAATAGTATACGGTCCCCAAGTAACGATCATCAAAAATGAAGTGGAAGAATACTTGGGTCATTAAGAACATAGATAACGATAAGGACGTGTTAAACATGCAACAGGTGCTGGATAAAATTCACAAAGGCTTAATTGTATCATGTCAAGCATTGGAGAATGAGCCGCTGCACAGCTCTTTTATTATGGGACGCATGGCCATTGCTGCCAAAGAAGGCGGTGCAACGTGCATTCGCGCAAACTCTGTAGCTGACATAATGGAAATCAAGAAAAATGTGGACCTTCCAGTCATAGGGATCATTAAACAGGTGTATGGACAAAACGATGTCTATATTACTCCCACCATGGTCGAAATTGATGCTTTAATGGAAACTAAAGCGGAAATCATTGCGACGGATGCTACTGCTCGGTTAAGACCGAACGGTAAAACGTTAGAGCAGTTTTATTGTGATATAAGAGCAAAATATCCAGATGTTCTTTTAATGGCTGATGTATCGACCATAGATGAGGCTGTATACGCTGACCATTTAGGATTTGATATTGTAGCACCTACACTCTACGGCTATACAAATGAAACAATGGGACAGAAAATTTATCAGGATGACTACGCTGTGCTCAAAGAGATAATAAAAGCAGTGAAAAATGCAAAAGTTATTGCAGAGGGAAATGTCATAACACCAGAAATTGCTCGTTCTATATTAGATATGAATGTCCATGCAGTGGTAGTAGGTGGCGCTATTACCAGGCCACAGCAAATCACAAAAAGATTTGTAGATGCTATGCAAAAATAGAAACTTTGTAGATGTGCACCGAACATTACAAAAGAATGAAAAAGACTCAGACTATCAGCAGTTTGGGTCTTTTTCTCGATTAATTTTGTTGTAGCTGCAACTTTATTTAAAACTATCGGTTATAGACGTTCTTAATGGTTACATTAAACTATACTAAAGAAAGCATACATTTAAGAAATTCAACCTGAAATGGGTGGTCACATGGAATATCTAGCAGAAAATCTCATATATGGAATCGAGTGCAGTATGAGCAAATTCACAAAAACAGAAGAAGAATTAGCCAAATATATTCTTCAACGCCCTGATGAAGTTAGCCAGTTAACAATAAGTCAAATTGCTAAAAATCTTCACATTTCGCCAGCAACCATTACGCGTTTTTGCCAGAAACTAGCTTTTTCAGGATTTAATGAGTTTAGACATGAGTTAAAAAGGTTCGTTGATCTGCAAAATACACCGATAAGCATGAAAAACATTAAGCAGGTAGATTATTTCGCTAAACTGTACCAAGATCACTTAGGAATCATTGACAACACCTTTCGTATAGCTACTTATGACGATATCCAGAAGGCGGTATCTTTCCTTACTCAGGCAGATAAGATACATGTCTATGGAATAGGAAGTTCGGGTATAGCCGCCCAGGAGTTTAAATCCAAGTTTTTCCGAATTGGTTTACATGTTGAGGCTATTACGGATACTCACCAGGCAATGATGGATGCGGCTTTAAGTAACCAGAATAGTGTTGTCATTGGCATTTCCATTTCCGGAGCAACAAAAGAAGTCATTCGTGCTGTTAAAATTGCAAAGAAACAAGGCTCACTCATATTAGTTTTTACAGGTGATAAAAATTCTGAGCTTTCTCAGCTAGGTGACTTATCATTATTAGTAACCAGTAAAAGTAGCATGCATATGGGACAGAATATTTCTCCCTTACTTCCGCTCTTATTACTTTTTGATTTAATATATACAGAGTTAGTAGCAAAAGATTATAAAAACAGGATAAATATTAGAGAAAAGACTTTACAGGTATTAGCTGATACTGACTAGTTTTCTTGGAACGTTTACGTCCTAATTTATATTAGACATTTGATTGCTCTATAATACTAAGAAACATACTTTCAAAAGGCCGCCAATTGGCGGCCTTCTTATGGCGCTAACGCACCTGTTCGTTGAATTAGATATATTTATTTTTTAAAAAAGTTTTAAATTATATTATCTTCGTAAATAGATATTTTCAGCTTTATGATCTGGTCCTTTTTTTAAAACTAGATTGGCCCTTCCTTTTGTCGGTAGTATATTTTCATGTAAATTTTTCAAATTAATTTCTTCCCAAATTTGAGTCGCTTGTTTAATAGCATTTTCTTTAGACAAGTTAATGTACCGATGAAAATAGGATTCGGGACTTTGAAATGCTGTCTCTTGAAGTAGAAGAAACCTTTCAACATACCACCTTTCTATGTCATGTATCTCTGCATCAACATAAAGTGAAAAATCAAAAAAGTCACTGACAAATACTTGATTTTCTTTGTCAACTTGAAGAACATTAACTCCTTCCACTATTAAAATATCTGGATTACTGATAGTTTGTACTTCATTCGGCAAAATATCGTACGTCAAATGTGAGTAGATTGGAACTTCCACTTTATTTTTTCCAGCCTTTACATCTCCGATAAGATTAATTAATTTTTGTGTATCATAACTTTCAGGAAACCCTTTTCTTTTCATCATTCCTTTTTCTACTAAAATCTCATTTGCGTACAAAAAACCATCTGTTGTGACTAGACCTACATTTCTATGGTTATCCCATCTAGATAATAATGTCTGAAGTAACCTTGCTGTTGTACTCTTTCCTACAGCAACACTTCCTGCAATTCCAATAATATAAGGGGCTTTTTTAGCATTATTTTTTAGAAATGAAGAAGTAGCTGTGTTAAGTTGCTGATAAGCTTCGACATATAAATTAATTAAACGAGTCAAGGGCAAATAAATCTCTTCTACTTCCTGAATAGATATTTCTTCATTTATTCCTTTTAAGTTATCTAATTCTTCTTCAGTTAAAGGAAGAGGAGTATGATTTCGTAAAGATGCCCACTTTTTTCGATTGAATTCAAAATAGGGAGTATAGGAACTCATGATTTTCGTTACCTCACTTTTTAGAGTTACTTTCAGTTTAACAAGGATGGTGGCCAAAAAAACTCAGGAACCATCGATGTTTCTAATCCCTTATTGACATAAAGCCCCTGTGACTTGAGGAAGAAATTGAATAAAAAATTATGCTCCAGTAGGCATAAAATGCATTACTTAAGTTTAATCATTCTTGGTGTTTAATTTTTGAATGATAACCCATTTGTCTCCAAAGCAGTCCTAAGTTTAGGTATAGAAGCTGGTCCCATACCGTGAAATTGCAAAATCTCTTTTTCACTAAATTTTGATAGCTGTTGTAGTGAAGTTACCCCATTGTTTTCCATTGCTCGTCTGGCTGGCGCAGAAAGTAGTGAAAGAAATCCGTTGTCAGGTTTGCGCTCTTGCTCACAAATAGGGCAGGTCGGACAGTCGCTACCCTTATAATATTTGTGTCCTTTGTTGCAAGTCCTTACATTTTTCTTTGAAGTTGTCATTTCTAATGTCTCCTTTTCTCAAGAATTTTTTAGCAGTCTATCTTCTGCCAACTTTTCAATGGATTACTTAAGAAGTAATAACATCATAGGTATATCAAGCTAAGCATTAGCGGCTACGTATTCGCCCCATTCCTGCTGTTATGTAACTAAACTCCCTCAATAAAAAAGGATATAACTGGACATTTGAAGAAAAAGACTCATAGGAAAGCTGCCCCGTTAGCTCCATTAGAATAAGAGCTGCCAAAGCAATTTCCTTAATAAAATAAAGCACCTGTTAGCTTAATAATCCGTTTTATCGTTTATCATTATCTAATTCATCATCAAGAAAAGACTTTTTATCTTCCTTTAAATTCATACTTCTTTTCAAGAAATTGACCAATAATTGAACTATTAATACCTTTCCTTACTGCTGTTTCGATAACTATATATAGAATAAATAACCCAAAAATATAAAAAACATTAGGTATGAGCCTCCACTAAAAATCCCCCAAACTAATAATCAATAATTTCCTTTACTTTACCATAAAATTCAGAATTCCTTTTGGAACTAACCTGCCCCATTCGTAATATAAGGTCAGCCAATTATTAAACTGAACCCTATGTAAAGGACATTATAAAAAAAGGTCATGCCACTTGGAGAAGGTGATTTCTGTATTGAACAGGAGTCACCTTCTTTAAGTTCCATTGATATCTGAAATTGTTATAGTACGTCATATAACTTCTTATTTCCTTTTTAAGTTTTTCTATTGTATTGCAGGGTTTAATTTAGGCTTCATCTTTAAAATGACCAAAGAAGGACTCTAGTGGAGCGTTATCCTAACAGTTCCCTCTTCTCGACATGGATTGCCCAAGTCCTAGTTTTTTTTGAAAAGTGGACTAGTATAGTGTACTCCGTGATCAGAGTGAATAGAGGCCCCTTTTTACTCGTTTATTCTTCGTTAACTTTACTAATGTATCTGTAGTTAAATCTAATGTCATTCGGCTAGACACATTATAGGCAAGTATTTCATTGGTTGAACCATCTTTAATCGTGGATAAATAAGACTCATCATTAGTTAACATAATGGATCCTTTAGGAAATAAAATACGCAAAGCCCTTTTTTCTTCCCCACGGGTTGGGACTTAGAACAAACACCTATACTACCTGTTTTCTATTTTCAATTGGAGCCAGTATTGTATAAAAACCAGAGATATAAAAAAGGTCTCATCATCCATCTCATCAGGGATTAAAGTGATCATATTTGTCATCAATTCGGTTCCGAGTTTAAGACGTTTGTCGGTAAAGCCAAATAATTTCTACTTCTTCTAACTAGGCTAAACTTTTCTTCGATCAAGAAAATGACCATAAAAAAGATCTAGTTCATATGACTAGATTCTCTTTTTAATATCTTCCCTTATTGATTCAATGATAGTATCAGATAAATTTGATGGAAGAGATGAACCATCCTCAAAAACCCATGTATTAATTATTTCAAGATCTGCTTTATTAAAAGTAATGCTATAATCTTTATAATTGTGAGTAAAATCAGCTGTAACCGTTTCTTCACCATCAAACTCGTCATCAATAATCATATTTTTTATTTCATATGGCTTCACGATCTAATCTCCTTTTTATTTTCATTCTTGTATATAGAATTGACCTAATATGATTGTTTATTCACTTTTTTCACCCAGCCTGCCCAAATCAAAAAACGAAGGGCTACTTTCATCGTATCATATATTTGCAAGACCATATTCCTTACATTGTCAACCACTCAACCAGACACACTATTAAGGTGAATGAGAAAAAGGTATTGTCAAAACAAAAATACCCGCTCGTAAAAGTCAGCTTTCGCGAACGGGTCATTAATGATTAACATAAGGGTGTTGTTCTATAAAACGTTGCTCCCATTGAATCTCTATGAATAACAGTTGACACCCTTCTCAGAAGAGTTAAAATCCCCTAAAACTCATGTAAAGTTTATAGAAGAATTGATTATACTACTCATGCAGAATGCTTTCCAGAAGTTTTAGTTTTTTACAGTCGCTAACATCGATTTAATCCGGATCCAAGGACGATCGTTTTCCCATTCTAAAGTTATAGGAACACGAAAGGTCTTTTCTAACAATGATTCTGTTAATGTGTTCTTTTTATCGCCTTTTGCAATAACGTTCCCTGAATTGATTAACAAAGCATGAGTTATTGATGGAACGATTTCTTCGATATGATGTGTAACATATAAAATGGTTGGGCCGTTCGGTGCAGCAGTCATATCTTCAATAGTGGTTAATAGTTCTTCCTTAGAGTAAATGTCCAATCCATTACAAGGCTCATCTAAAATTAATAAACGAGGCGAAGACATTAGAGCCCTTGCAATCATCGCTTTTCTTTTTTCACCTTGAGAAAGAGATTGGATGAATTGGTTGGACAAATGTTTGATTCTAAATTGGTCTAGTAATTTATTTGCTTTTTTTACATCATTCTCTGTAATTTCCTCATATAATCCAATAGAAGCAAATTTACCACTTAAGACTACTTCAAGTGCTGTATCATTCGGCCGTGATTGATATTCCTGTTCTAAGGAGGAACTCACCCAGCCTATGGATTTCCGTAGCTCAGGTATATTCGTTTTTCCAAAAATGTTTCCTAAAACAGAAACTTCGCCACCACTATTGGGCCATTGATATCCCGTAATCATTTTTAAAAGAGATGTTTTACCTGATCCATTTAAACCTAGAAGCGCCCAGTGTTCCCCCGTTTGGACTTCCCATGAAACCCCATTTAATATTTGGTTCCCATTGCGTTTCCAGTTAATATTCTTAAGTGAGATGACATTGTTGCTGGTTTTTGTTTGATTCATCTTTATCCCCCATCTGTCTTATAGACTCTCAGCCATTTCGTTTTTCGTTATCACACAATACGCCGATTTTATATAGAATGCCCTTTTATAATCCCTTTTTTTAACTTCATTTATATCGTTTTAAGCCTATGTAAAAATCCCCTTTCTTAAGGTGTGTGTCAGTTAAACTAAAATTCATTCAACGTTTTTATTTCTTATCTATACTTACACCTCAAGAAAGTTTCTCAGTATGACTCATTTGCATATTAAGAATATTTAAAGTTCGGCTTGCGTTTTTCTAGGAAAGAATGAACACCTTCTCTATAATCCTCTGAAACAAAAGAATCGATTACAAGTTGCGCTGTCTCTTGAGAATCCTCGGTAGCTCCCATTAATATTTCATTAATAATCTTTTTTGTCCCCCGTACTGACAATTGAGCATTTTTACAAATTAGTTTTGCATAATCCAAAGTTTCTTTTTCAATTGAGTCTGAGGAAAATATTCGATCCACTAGCCCAATTCGAAAAGCTTCTTCAGCATCTAATAAACGGCCTGTATATAGAATGTCTTTTGCTTTTGCAGGACCTACAAGGTCGACAACATTCTTAGTTCCAGGCGTATTATAAACTAATCCAAGCTTGGCAGGGGTAATGCCCAATTTTCCATTTTCATCAGAAAATCTAAAATCGCATGCAACTGCTATTTCACACCCCCCTCCCACAGAAAACCCTTGAATCATGGCTATTGTTGGTTTGGAAACATCCATTATCGCTTTTTCTGCAACCAGCGTTGCCCTATTATATTTATCAGCCCCTTCAGCTGTATAACGTAATGTTTTAAATTCGCTTATATCCGCTCCTGCCGAAAACGCACTATGATCTACACCTTTAAAAATAATTACTTTAACCTGTGAATTTTTTTCGCATTCTTCTATTAAATCAGGTATTTTCGTCCACATTTCGTAACTAAGTGCATTCCGTTTTTTGGGTCTGTTGAAATTGATAAAAGCTATATTTCCTTCTATTTGGAGATAAAGTGGCTCATTACTAATACTATTTTTGTTCACTACCTCTAGATTTTCAGCCATCTCTTCTACGTCCCTTCTATTTCTTTTTTAAATATAGTAGATTCTTCGGGTAACCTAACGACACCAATATCACCCTTTTACTGGTCTATTTTTCTCTTTCTCTACAAATAATTCAAAAGTCTCACAATTATTAGTATGGTGAACTTTACATTGATTGGACTTATCTTCAAGTTCTCTTCGTTCAGAAATACTTCAGCCTACTCCTTAATTACACCAATAACAGGTATCGTTGGATCTACATGCTTTTAACCATGTCACCATATTCCTCCATAATCACACTTAAGAATTTCGTTGTATCTTCTTCTCCAGAGCAAAAGGCTTTACCTGTTCCGAAATCATAAGAATGTCAATATCATCATTTTTCTAAAACAGCTCAATACCTCTACCCCCCTCAATCATTTTCATATTAATAGCATTTCGTACTAGAGGACTGCTAAATGTTAATAGTTTAAAACCTTCTAATGTTTCCGTTTCCATCTACAACCCTTTTTTTATTCAATGTCCATTTAATGAAGAATCATTTCAATCCACACTTTTTATATTATTTTAAATATTTTGATAATTTATGACAAAAAAATAAAAGATACATTCCTTTATTTTTTATTTTTTTCAACTGCTTCATAAAACCTTCTTTTACCACTTTCAATATGGTCTTCTAACACTGCTTTTGCAA
This sequence comes from Peribacillus sp. TH16, assembly GCF_016651095.1. Taxonomy (NCBI): domain Bacteria; kingdom Bacillati; phylum Bacillota; class Bacilli; order Caryophanales; family Bacillaceae; genus Peribacillus; species Peribacillus sp. TH16. Next base: position 525,654 of record NZ_JAEKEM010000002.1, read on the forward strand.
GATTAATTTTCCCCACTTTTATAGCATTCCAAAGCATTTTATGCTCCTCATACGATTGCTTTACACTTTCAGGAGTTTCTAAAACTATCTTTTGTAAGGTTATCAATGGTGTTCCCAAACGAGAAAAAATATTTTTGAAAACCTCATTCCCTGATAAAGACAAGACTTTATAGTGAAAATCATTATTTAGTTGTGCATAAACTTCCATATTTGCAGTAGCCATATCACTAATTATTTGATCAATTTCATTTACCTGATCCTCTTGTAATGGATATTTAAGGCGGCTTAGTGACATGTTTTCTAGAGATCCTCTGACTTCAAATAAATCACAAAGATCCTGTTTGTTGTATTTTTTTACAAATGAACCCCTTTTGGGAATTCTCTCGATCATCCCTTCATTTTCTAATATATAAAGTGCTTCTCGAACTGGACCTCGACTAGTACCAAAACTATTCGCATATCGCTCTTCAATTACTTTTTCCCCGGATTCCAAAACGTTATTTATAATATCAGTAACGATTTGACTTGCAATAATTTTTGGAAGATGCTTATCGACCTCCATAATAATACACCTCTTTTACAAATAACTTTAAGCGAATGCTCAAAAAGGAGGAAAAAAGCGAATCAATGAAGAGATTCACAATACTAGGGTCAGTTTCCTAGAAATAACTTCGCGATAAGAAAAATCTTTTTTCTTTTTGCAGAACTTTTCCTGACCTTTTTGAACAACCACTTAAGAATGATATAATGTCTTTGAGTATATTATATGTTATCGCTAAATTCCCTTCAACAAATTGTTAACAATTTATACTTATTTTCCAATAATCTAGTATTCGTTTAAGATTAAAACCTTATTATTCAAAAGATTTTATGTTAATCAGTTTTTCTAATCACATTTTTTGTTAACTATTTTATTTATTTTATTAATAGATTAGAAGGGAACTGAATCAAAAGTAGTTTCTTTCAATTCGATATTTGCTAGAATATAAAAATTATCTTTAAAAGGTAATTTTATATAAACTGGAAGTTAAGGGGGATTTTTCTTGAAAGTTTTTGCATTAGTTGGAAAAAGTGGTACTGGAAAGAGCACTTCTGTTCTTCAATATACCCATAAAAAAGGGATTCCTGCCTTTATTGACGATGGTCTTTTAATTGTTAAAGGCCGGAAAATTGCAGGAACTTCTGCAAAATACGAAAAAAATTATATTAAGGCGGTTAAGCGTGCTATATTTCATTACGATGAGCATCAAGAAGAAGTAATAAAAGCTATTCATAGAGCTTCGATTGATAAAATTTTAATAGTAGGTACTTCAATCAAGATGGTTGATTTAATTGCCCAAAAATTAAAATTAGGGAAAATTGACCAATATACTGATGTATCTGATATCCGTTCCAGTAAAGAAATTAAAATGGCACTCTTTGTACGAAAGACAGAAGAAAAACATGTCATACCGATCCCATATATTCAAATCGAACCTAGCATGGTTAAAAGGATAATCTTAAAGGGTAAGAAAATCTTTTCTAATCAAAAAATATATATTGGTGAAACAACAATTATTCAGCCAAACTTTAACAAAGGTACTATCTTCATATCTGAAACTGCCTTAAAAGATATTACAATTTTCAGTTGCAAAAACATAGTCGAGGTGTCAAAAGTTAGCAACATTAGATATAATTTCTCCAATGTCCCTAAACTACAAATACAGGTCGAACTCGTTTCCTCGATTGATCAAAATATTATAAAAATGATCGAAATGATTCAAGAGAAAATCACCTTTATTCTCCTTTCTGTCTTGGAAATTGAGCTAGATTCAATCGATGTTTATATTTCTAGTCTTACTTTAGAAAAAGATTAATAGAAAAGAGGATGAAAATATGAAGTGACTCGTTAACCTCACTCCTTCATTAATCATCCTCTTTCACATTATGGAATTAATAGAACTTTCCCTACACTATTCCTACTCTCAATCCATTTATGTGCTTCTGCTGCCTCGTTTAATTTAAATTTTTTACTTATGACTATTTTTAATTCCTTGTTTTCAATTAATTTCAATACATCTGAAACTGGTTGAGCTAATGCTTCTGGCCGTGCCTTTAACTGGGTTCCTAAACTATATCCTAATACGGAACGGCATGTTTTATGGAGATCGTTGGTTTTGACTACACCTGATTCTCCTAATGAGCTTCCAAAACAGACAATTCTTCCGAAAGGAGCAAGATATTTCATACTTTCTTCAAAAATCTTCCCCCCAATTGAATCGAGAATAACGTCAGCACCTTGTCCATTTGTTAATTCAAGGATTCTTTGCTCCATGCTTTCTGTATTGTAATTAAGCACAGCATCTGCACCTGCACTTTTAGCTGTTGCAATTTTTTCATCATTTCCCACTGTTCCAATGATCATCTTTGCACCTAATACTTTTGCAATTTGTATTGCAGTTGTACCTATTCCACCAGAGGCAGAATGAATAACAATGATTTCTCCCTTTTTTACATTCGCAGATTGTGACAGTAGATTATATGAAGTTACTGAAACAACTGGGCATGCTGCTGCAATATCAAAGCTAACATTATCAGGAATGACATAGGTTAGTTTATCATCAGCCACACAATATTCTGAATAAGAACCGTTGGCTGGAAAGGCAATTACCCGATCCCCCACCTTTACATTTTTCACTGAATTACCTACAGATTCTACTATCCCAGATACATCTAATCCTGGTATAAAAGGCGGGTTGCCTTTTCCATGATACTTACCTAATCTTGCTTTTATATCAGCAAAGTTAACACTCACTGCGGCAACTTGTATTAGAACTTGGTTTGGAGCTATGAGAGGCACAGTTGTTTCTATTACTTCTAATACCTCTGGACCTCCAAATCGATTAACATAAATGGCTTTCATCAGATTATCACTCCCTTTTTTATCTGGGGAGAAGAAAAATATTTTCAACAAGATTATAATTTCCAGCAAGGCGACCTACTGGTTGTAATTCTTCTATATTGACCTTCCCATCACAATATAAATCGTCAATAATATGATATTGAACAAGTCTGCCAATTACGAGATGATCTGATCCAAGTTCGATAATTTTCTCTAATCGACATTCCATTTTTATATCTGCTTCCATTATTAATGGAGATTTTACTATCTTACTTTCCATTGGTGTTACATTTACACTCTTAAACTCATCAACCTCAGGTTGAAAATTACCAGAACTTAAATGCATCTGATTTGCAACATTATTGGACACTACATTGATGACAAAATCTTTTTCACTACGTATATTTGTCAACGTATCCTTTTCTGTTCCATTTCTTTCACCGACACCTGGACCTATTGAAATGCCGAGCATTGGCGGGTTTCGCGAAACAACATTGTAAAAACTGAAAGGTGCTAAATTATATACTCCATTTCTACTAACCGTAGAAACCCATGCAATCGGTCTTGGGACAACTGAACCAATGAGCAATTTATATATTTCCTTAGGTGTTAGCGTCTCCGGGTCTATAAACATCTTTATCCTCCAGGGTTTCCATAATGGATACTTTTTTCATCTATTTTTTTATTAAACTAGCTTTTTCTGGAGCTGTAATATTTAATTCAACAAAGCGTAAAATTTCTTCATCACTATAACCTAACTCTTCTAAAATTTCGGTCGTATGTTCCCCTAATTGTGGTGGCACAGTTTTAACCTCCCCTGGTGTTCTTGAAAATTTAACTGGAATTCCTAACATTTTAATAGGCCCAAGTGTTGGGTGCTCCCTCTCAATTATCATTTCGCGTTCATACATATGTTTATCATTTAGAATGTCTGAAAACTTATTTACTGGACCGCACGGAATTTTCACTGATTCAAATAATGCAATCCACTCATTAATTGTTTTGTTCTGAAATACTTCATTTAAGAGAGGAATAAGTATCTCTCGGTTTTCCACCCTCTTTGGATTTGTTACAAACCTTTGATCTTTTATGGATTGTAAATCCATCACCTCAACAAATCTATCCCATAAACCATCGTTCCCAACAGCAAGTATGAAGTATCCATCAGATGCTTCAAATACTTGATAAGGGACAATATTTGGATGAGCATCTCCCAGTGGTTCTGGATTTTTTCCAGAAGCAAAATAACTGCCTGCTAAATAAGTTTGCCACGAAACGACGGTATCCAGTAAGGATGTGTCTACCCACTGACCTTCGCCAGAATGATTGCGTTCATGCAAAGCTGCTAAAATGCCAAAAGCTGCCCACATTCCAGTACCGACATCCGCCATGGAAAATCCTGCTTTCACTGGTCTTTTCCCGAGTTCTCCTGTTACTGACATTAACCCGCCCATACCTTGGGCTAAAACATCATATCCTGGTTTCTGTGAATATGTACCCGTTTGGCCGAACCCGGAAATTGAAGCTAAAATAACTCCTGGATTATGCTCTTTAAGGACCTCGTAACCTATACCAAGTCTCGTTAAAGTACCTGGACGGAAATTCTCAACTACAACATCAGCATTTTTAACTAACTTTAAAAAAATTTCTTTCCCTGTTTCTTCTTTTAAATTGAGTACCATGCTTTTTTTATTTCGATTAACGCTTAAAAAATAAGCGCTTTCATTTTGTAAAAAAGGGGGACCCCACTCTCTTGTATCGTCACCTTTTGGGGACTCTATTTTGATTACTTCTGCACCTAGGTCAGCAAGTGTCATTGTACAGTATGGACCACTCAAAATACGGGTTAAATCTACTATTTTAATTCCTTTTAGTGGTTGCATATATTATCGTCTCCTTTGAAAGTTTGGTTTTCTTTTTTCTACAAAAGATCGAACACCTTCTGGAAAGTCAATGGGGTCAACGCTGGATTGAATGCCAGTTTCCCATGGAATTGAAATAGTCGGATAATTATAAGCAACTGACCGTTTTACAGCTAAAAGGGAGGCTTGTGACTGCTCCAAGATCCTTTTGCCAAGATTTATAATGAAATGATTAATATCTTCTTCATCATCTAGAAGATAATTGATTAGGCCCAATTGATAACACTCTATTGGATTTAATAAACGACCCGTATAAACTAGATCCATTGTTCTACTTTTTCCGATCATGTCGGCTATTCTTTTCGCAAATGGTTGGTTCAAAGTAATCCCTAGTCTTCCAACTGGAATTCCCATTAGTGTGTGTGGCGTGCCAATTCGTATATCGCATGCTAAGGCCAATTCAAAACCTGCACCTAACGCAGGACCATTTATGGCGCCTATTGTAGGTAATGTTATTTTTTCAAAAGTAGAAATGGCCTCTTCCATTAATCGAAATGCTTCATTTGCCTCAGCAATTGTTAACTCATTAAATTGTTTAATATCGGAGCCAGCAGAGAAATGAGTTTTACTTCCACGCAATATTACGACTTTATTCTTTGGATTTTGAGTTATCATTTTCCCCATCTCTGCTAAATCATTCCACATTCGATTTGTCAGTGCATTTTTTAATTCTGGACGGTGTATGGTCACTATCGCAAACCCGCCGCTTTCTTGTAAGGTAATCTTCCCATTCGTTTCAGTTCGGTTAATCGTAACTTTCATGCTGAATTCACCCCTTTAATAAATTTGAATTTGATGACTTCTTTACTTGCTTTTTTTAAAAAATTATCATGTACCGAAACTAAAATAGTATATTGTCGACAATCGTTTATTGTGAATGATTACATCCTAATATACTTTTAATGTAAATTCAACTAATAATTATTAATTTATATAATTTTCTGACTATTTATTTTCAGGCTTATTACGTGTATTTTCAATTTGTCGATAACATTGGTTGTATTTACTTCTAAAAAGAGTGGCAATCTTCACCCTTTTTCTCATTTCAATTGATTTAGTTTGATGACAATATTTTGCTTTTTAAAAAAAATTTAAAATGAGTAGGATTTTCCCAAAAAGTTTACTTCGATTTTTCTAAAAGTTCTGGTATTGTATACATTAATAAAAGTTCAAAACTCATGTCCAGGTTAAGGAGGACAAATAATGGTTGATAACAACATTTTTGATAATAACTCACTATCTAGGCTGATAGCCGAGAAAATAACTGAAGAAATTATTACTGGGAAACTTAAAGCAGGAGACAAATTAATAGAAGCTAATTATGCTGAAGAATTTGGGACAAGCAGAGCCCCAATAAGAGAAGCTTTTTATTTATTAGCAATCGATGGTTTAGTTGAACGGATCCCAAGAAAAGGTTCCGTTGTAAAGGGCTACTCAGAAAGAGATATTATTGATCTGTTAGAAATAAGAATGATGCTCGAAAGCCTGGCAATAGAGAGGATTGCAGAGCTCGATACACCTGAATCATCTCTAATTCATATGGAACAGCTTGTTAATAAGATGGATCTGGTTGATGGTGACCGTTTGGAATACGCGATGTTGAATCAAAAGTTCCACTTGGGGATTATCGAAATGAGTAAAAGTGATATTATCGCCAATATGTATTCTAGATTAGGACTACCGCTACTATCATTGCAACGACTTTCTTTTGAATGGGTAGAGAATATTAATAAATCACTTAAAGAACACCATATTATTTTAAATCATTTACATAAAAAACAATTTGATGAAGCAAAAAAAGTTTTAATACAGCATAACCAAAATGTCTTTAACCCTAAAGGTAAATCACAACCTAGCATTAAAGGTATTAATAATTAGATTTCCCTTAACAATCCATGCAGAACAAAGGTCAAGTTGATCTTACCAATTCCAATTATTGAAGCCGAAACGGGTGTTTTCAATGAATGTAGTTATTGAACGTGCATGTGGTATGAATGTTGATGAGGACTGTATTAGTGTATGAACTATGACACCAGAAGAAAAGGACGTTGAAAAACAAAATTAGAAAACCATATTCCATAGTTTCCTACCTAAAAACACTTTCCCTTGTTTTTTCAACATGAAAACTTAGCAATTGAAAAAAGTGAAAAAGCCTATCTCTACGAGCAGGCTTATTTGCCTTTCCCAAAATGCGGTTTATTCTTTCAAATACATAGGGTACAAAAACCAACTTCTGGTTTAACAAAACTTCTTGAATTTACACCCTCCTATTTGGATTAAGGGAATTTAATAAAATTGATAAAAAAAACATTGACAGAAAATTCTAATTTCATTAGAATTACAAACATCAGCATAATTTTGTCGACAATCGCCATTAGTTTTTTATACAAAAATGAACTAAGGAAAGGAGGTTAAAGAAATGAAGCTACTCTACAATTGGTTAAACAGAAATTAAACGTGTCTTGTATTATGCAATTACTCTTGATGATATTAATAAATTGTTGACAATTACTCTTCATTTGAAAAACTCAAAAAAATAATTCCCTAATAAGGATATTTATTGGCATTCATAATACTTCTAATTGAAAGCGTTTTCAGATTTGTGAATCAAAGTTTTAAATTTTTAATAGAGTATTTTTCTTATGAGTCTGTTACAGTGCGACCCTACCTCTAAGACGCAAGCAAATGGATTTGTTCAGCACATGGCTCAGGTCACACATGAGCAATTTATTAAACTTAGGGGGACATATTATGAGCATAGAAATCGGAGCTATTATATTACTTTTACTCATGTTTATCATTGGAGCTATTCTTCCAATAAACATCGGTATTATTGGTTTTGTTGCTGCTTTTATCATGGGTGTGTTAGTCAGTGGGCTAAGCGTTGACGAGATCTTTAGTGCATTTCCTGCAGATCTATTCGTCCTACTTGCAGGAGTCACATTCTTATTTGCCATTGTCCAAAAAAATGGAACCATCGACTTAATTAGTAGATGGGGACTCCTTTTGGTTAAAGGTAACACCGGCTTAATTCCATGGATTATGTTCGCCCTGGGTGCTATTTTGACCAGTATCGGTACATCTGCCATTGCTTCTGCTTCTATCTTAAGTCCAATTGCGTTACGAGTTGCCTTTCAATACAAGATTAATCCTCTTATGATGGGCTTAATGCTACTTATAGGGGTGACTGCGGGTGGTTTCTCACCACTTCATCTTTTTGGTGTGATTGTGAACGGTATGATGGATTCACAAAACCTCCCACATTCACCAGGTTTGCTTTTCTTAAACACCTTTATCTTATGTGTATTCGTTGCGATTATAGTATTCATTCTTTTTGGAGGACTTAGGTTTTTTAGGAAAGATTCTGTTCACCTGTATACAGCAGCTACAGTAGAAACAGTAGAAACAATCGATATAAATGTAAATCAAGTAGATAATCCAGAAGATAATTCAGGAAAATCAGAAGGGCGTTTAACTTGGTATAGAGGATTCACACTTCTTGGAATAGCTCTTCTAGTCGTCCTAGCTCTAGGGTACAATGTACACATGGGCTTTGCCGGGTTTGGAGTAGGGTTGGCACTTTTCTTGATGGCTCCAAAAAGGCAAGAAGGCGTCTTACAGAGTATGCCTTGGCCAATTATCCTTATGGTAACAGGGATTGTGACTTATGTAGGAGTACTAGAACAAATCGGTGTTATCGAATATATGACCCAGTTAATAGCTGGCATGAATAATTCTGTAATGGCAGCTCTAACAGCATCTTATATTGGAGGAATTATCTCATCTTTCGCCTCAACAACAGGTTTCTTGGCAGCCATTATTCCACTCGCGATTCCAATTCTTCAGGATCCGACTGTATCATCCATAGGTGTCATATCATCCATCTCTTTTGCATCGAGCATTGTGGATATAAGTCCCTTCTCAACAAATGGTGCCATGTTGCTCGCAAATGCTCAAGGTATGAACCAAAATGAATTTTTTAGAAAACTCTTAATTGCATCCGCATGCTTTGTTGTTATCGGACCTGGACTTGCTTGGCTAATATTTGTCGTGATCGGAACACCATGGGGATAGACACAAGCTCGTCATTATCGTTCGTTATGACGAAGGGAATTGCTTAATTAACCGGTAAGTGATTCCCTAATAAGTAAGATTATTAAATATCTATACCTGGTACTGATTCCGTACAAAAAAGGAATTAGTACCTTTTCTTTTATTTACCGCCCAGTCAATTTACCAATTAACTCATAATCATCTACCTACTATCCTGGATTTCCTATATAGATGAGCTAAGCTGTATCCAAGTTAAGCCTTGACCTTAAAAGTTCTATAATTCCAAATCCCCTCCTGAAACATTAAAGATTCCACCAAAAATGGTATAACTTTTAATCAAGTTCAACTAATATTTAATCTATAATTTCTGCAAATAATTCAACGACCCTATGTTCTTAGTCAATTGTATTTTCTACCCCGCAATTTAAAAAAGTTTGTAATGTAACTCTCTAGAATCAAAAGGATTTACCCTATCATTTCGGACAGAGAGAGAAATTATGAGAATATTTAATCCTAGTTTTTTATTTTCTTTGTGATTTGATAGCTATCTTCACCTAGTAACATAACATCCATTATGACTAAATCTATCTTATGAATGATATCCAGAACTACTCTTCCATCCGTTTTCCAACAAACATAGTACGCTTCGAGTTACAAAATTTTTTGAAGTAAATCGCCAATTATCAAATCGTCTTCTACTATTAAAATGTTATATCCTTTCATCACGTAGGATTTCATTTTTTTCAACTTCTTTATTAATAAATTCCATTGAAAGCTTATATATTTCATCAGGCACGTATAAATAAATGCTGTGTGTACCTCTAATTTTTATGACATCTGCTATTTCTAATTGTTCTGCAAATTCCTCATAATCTTTGTTTTTTTGTTTTGTATATTTTGAGTTTTTATATTGGTCAGCAATTGCATCTAAAAATAAAATAGGTGTTTCTTTTGGTATCGGAAGGTTAACTGATTTTTTACCGTTTTCATAAGCCTGTAAAAGTTCTTGCTTCATATCATCATTAAAAAATTGTTTATAGTATAATGCTTTATAAATTTCTTTTTCCTCTTCAGTTAAAAATGATTGCCGAATCACTTCAGGATTATAAGTAGAAGAAGGAACAAGTCGGTGCAAACCAATTTTCGTTAAAATATTTATTCCTCTTACTGTCAATGAATCAACTAGGTTCATTTTATGTGTTACGTACTGTTGAGGTAAACCAATATCTAAAGCAATAATTCCCTTTATTTCATCTGGGTATCTTTGTGCCCAGTAAATAGCTTCTATCCCTGATAATGAGTGAGGCACTAATATATACGGAGGTTTATTTCCACTTTCTATTAGCGCTTCTCTAGTTTGCTCTAGTATTTTGTCAATATCTCTGTCATCGTTAAAAACGTCACTGTACCCATATCCAGCTCTTTCAATGACAGCTATCTTATTTTCTTTTGAAAAATTGCTATATAGTCCTTTCATGTCATAAACAGGAGCAGCGATCCCGGAGCCAGCCATAAATACAAATGTATCCTCACCACTTCCCTCATTATAGACATTAATTTTTTTATTATTAAACTTAACGACTGTTCCCTCACTTTTAAGGAGTGCTGCTTCCTTACTTAATTGAGAGTTATGGTAAATAAAAACAGATACTGATACGAGCAAGATAAAGGTAATAAATAAAACAAATATTTTCTTTAATACTTCGAATACTTTTTTCATAGACTTCTCCTTTCAAGTTTTACACTCTCCATTAAAGAAAATGATAGATTGATTGTATCGATCAACAAAACTTCGATTCATCAGTCATTTTCCTTTTCTTGGTAGTATCATTTTTTGTTTTAATATAAGAACTTTAAAATTCATTTAAGTTAACCGTACATTCTCTAAAACGGGTCTCGCCATCTATCAGGTTAATACAAGGTCCTTTCCTTAAAACGCCAAAGGGGCTATCTTTCTATATTTGGAAGGGCGGCTTTTTTTATAAATTATCTACTTTAAGATAAAGTGTATCTATTCTCCCATGAAGTACAAAAATTACAAACAACGTCAACCAAACTAATAAGGTGATTGTAAAGGGTTCTCTGGACTTATTCCTTTCTACAACAGAGTTTATATCTATTTTAAAAATCATTTCAATTTCTTTCCATCGATTTACCTAACAATAAATAAATAAGAATGACAGAAATGTCACTTACGTGTTCGACCTATCAGCAACAAAACATAAAAATACGTTCAAAAAATAGTATGTGAAATGTGAAATAAGAAGAACCAGCGTACGCCAGCCCTACTTAACATAATTAGGATTAGAGGCAATCAAAAAAGTCCTTAGATTTAATAGATTCTAAGGACATTTTATGTTTATAAATGTGTACTTTTACGTACAGGATTAATAAAACAATATTTATAATTTTATTTCTTGGGATCATCCTGGTTTTTGGTTCAAGAGATTCTTTATAATCACAATCGACATTGGCTAAAGTTTACGTACAATCCTTCACAATCTCATTCTATTTCCCACCTATAGGTTTCTCTCTAGCAAAATCCCTACTTGTTCTGCCACTGCTTGAGGTGAGACACGAATCTCATTTCTAAAATAAGATTCCTACGTTTTTTTATTGCTTCAAAATTGTGTCATAACCCCAACAAATAATACAGAGCCAAATTAAAATGGATGAGGGCTGTCACAAAAGTCATTTTTTAATCACTTTTATGACAGCCCTATTCATTTTTATAAGCACAATAACTTCATTTACTGAAGGAATTTTAGGAGCCAGTTTATCCATTACTTAGTAACTTTATCAGTGCTTATATTTCCGGCTGCATCAGTTGCCGTTACGTAAATTTGTGTTCCTTCATTCAGGTTCATTACCTAATCTAAACTTATCATTTTCTATCAATTTCTAAACTTTTTTGATATTTACCATTATTATATTTTGTTAAAGAAGGTATACCAGAGATATAACCAATCCCCCCTGTTTTATTAATGCCAATTTGTTCGTCAACAGCTTTAAATAATTCATCTTTGTTAACAGCTGTAATTGACTTACCATCTAGTTCATCACCAGGATGTTGGAAATTACTGAAAATGTATGAGAATCCATTGCGGTCATCAGCAGCAAATAATCCAGTTGCTTCGGCTCCTGCTGGAACAGATAGAATACGATTTAATTCTTTCGTTTCAACATTATATGCCCAAACATAGTTATTTGTGTGAGCACCGCTATCTTCACCAATAAAGAGGGTTCTCATTGCTTCAGAATAACTTAAGTTATCGGGATTAGCTACTTTGTCTACATTTGCAGTGTTTCCATATGCATCAGCATTAGGAAGGTCTTCTCCTACCACCAATCCATACATTGATGGTGCTACATAAGAGCTATGAATAGCCTTTCCTTCGCTATCCTTTTGACCACCTTGTAAATCCAATTGATAGGTTACACCAGCTTTAATTTTTGGTAATTGGATATGGTCTGCTGGGTCTTTTCCTGTTGAATCTTTTTCCATACTCTTACTTTGATCGGAAATAGCAATATATACTTTTTTATCCTTTTCGTTTAGCGCTAAACCTTCCATTTTGTTAAATTCAGTAGTCGCACCAAGCATTGCTGCGTATCGGCGTGTTTCAAGGAAGGCAGCTGCTTTTTCTTTACCAGGTTTAAGTTTTAGATATTCTGTTTTACCATATGAATATTGTTTAATCGCTGTAAAACCTTCTTTTGGTACATCAGAAGTTTCAAAAATATCATTGAATGTAATGCCGCTGTCAATAATTTTTTCCACTTCTTTATCCGTTGTATGTCCTAAATTAATCCATTCTAAGTCTCCTGAACCACCATTTTCAGTACCTGTTTGTTTAAATTTAGCTGCATATAGTGTACCCGCTGATAAATCTTTTGCTTTATCGGCTATATACATAAACATTCCTGTATTACCACCATCATCACCGTAAAATACAGTTTTGTTATCAGGCATTACTTTAGCTAACTCATGAGAGAAACGCCCTGTACTGTAATGTTTCACAACCGATGCTTTCCCCTTCTTATCTACTGTAATTTCAGGAGTGTAGCCATAGAAATAAGGATTAGCCTTTGCTTTATTTCCAAAATAGAATTGAGCAAATGTTTCAACTTGACTTCTTGTTTTTGATGTAGGGTCCGCAAATTGACGAGCATCTGGCTCATACTCTTCTGAACCTAAATGTGTATTCCATGGTGATAAAGAACCATTACATGGAATCCAAAGTCCATTTACTGCCGAAAAATCGATTTTTTCTACTTTTACAGGTTTAAGTTCACCTGTTTTTTTGTCCTGTTCCAACTCAGTTAAAGACATAGATGCTGGGACTAAACCGTATGCTGATTGACCAGCAGCATCAATTGTTTGATATTCATAATGTGTAACCATATAAAGTTTGCCGTCAATTGGCATTAATAAGCTATTTGAATCCGGAGCATCTGAAACAAAATATTTTCCGTCTGTGCTGCTTGGATCCTTAATTGGATTTCCTTTTACATCAATTGGTGTACCTGCAGGAATTTTTTCACCTTTAACGGTTGCTACCTTATCTTCCGATTTAAATAGGTAGTTGTAGGACAACGGAAATGTTTTTACTTTTCCATTGCTATATTTTACATCAACGGTTGCAGTTGTATACGTTTTTACCATTTCATCGATAGTAGCTGGTGCTTTCATTCCATTAAATTTAACAGATTCAATTTTACTATTTTCCTTTGCAGTAGCTGCTGTCGATGATAGTGCTGGAACTGTAATAGCTAAGGCAAGTGCTAAAGTAGCTCCTGTTTTCACAATTTTCTTATTAATCATCTAATGATTCCTCCAAGGAGATTTATATTTTACAATTCAATTAAACCAAAACTATATAAATATAATGTTAATTTTTTATATTAATATTATTAATTCCACAAGGGGGCTGTCCGATAAGTCCCTAAAATAAAGCAAGTGAAGAAAAACAGGTTGTTTTCCCCACTTGCCTTTGAATTTTTATAATCTTTTTCTGAAAGTAGCTGGCGATTGTCATATGGTTTGAAGTCTTTTTTCCTTATATTAATTTACTAACAAAAATAAACAAACTTATAAAAAGTGAAAACTTACTTTTTGGCCACGGTAATCACAAATGGAGTGGATTAACTTTGGCGGCGGTCATCAAATAGATTTTGGTGATATTAGAGACAAAAAAAGAGTAGAATGCTAAGATTAATTTCAGCATTCTACTCTTTTTTGACTGAGTGCTTATTTTTATTTAGATAATAATGAATTCAAAGAATGAAATACTTTTTAACTTTCAACTAGAAACCTCATTTACTTATGGTACGGTTCACTCTAACGTTGAATAGAGTAAATTAAAAAAACAGATAGAGTGCGCGTAAAACAAGCCTCTATCTGTTTTTTCAGTTCCTATTTTCTGGTTACCATCCTACTTTTTCGAAAGGTCATGTTTTTATCCTTGCCATCATTTTATTTATTATAAAAGACTCGAATCGAAAACTAACTTGCTAATAAGGCTGGGAACTCATTCCCGCTAGTTTCTGTTCTATGTTCAATGATGTATTGAAGCATGAACATGATTTCGTTTTTGTCCACTTCCTCTAAATGCTTATTTGGGAGCTCGCTAATACGCGAGTAAATTTTTTCTAAAGATTGATAAGCTTTATCTTCTTTATCTTTTTCAAAAGTTTTAATTGCGTTCTCCAATTGAGCAATAAGCGATGTTTTGATTCCTTTATTTCCCTCTGCTTGTTTCACTAAAGAAATCGCATTTTCGACTGATGCAGGTGTAATGAATACCTCAAGAGCTTTCGGCTCTGAAACATTATGCACTTTATCAATCGCACGATATTGAATAGAGTTTTTACCTTCTTTATTAATAGTTAGCCCCTCATCATAACGTTTCCAAGTGACACCGTTATCTAGACTATACTCAATATGCGAAATCCCGATACCTGCATCTGTTGCTTCCAAGGATACCTTAACTTCATGAAGATACGATCCGTCTCTCAAGTCAGCCTCATGTAATACCACATCCGCCAGTTCAGGTGCCTTGAAGTCTTCCGAGATTCTTCCTTCCGCTACATAATGGATTGGTCCATTAAAGCTTTTCACGAAGTTTACAGTAGCTTGTAAATCTTCAGGTCCTTGAACTGGATCATTGCCATATTGGCGAATTTTATATTTATCAGTCTCATGTTCATACATATAATTGTTGACAGTAAGCGTATAGGTCCCATTCTTATCAATTGGTGTTCCATCAGGAAGATAGATATTCACTACTTTCCTTGTCGCACTATCCCATATATATGAGAATCCACTAATGGAGACGTCTGGCCCATAGGATGAAATCTGAGCATTTAATATAGGTTCTAATGCTGATCCTGGAATGGTGACCGTAACCAATGTGTTATTAAATGGCTGGATATTGAAAAGATTTTCCCAAGTAATTTCGCCTTGGGCTAGAACGTCACGGATTCCTCCACCGTTCATTAAGGCAAAATCAGACTTCATTTCATCATTCATTCCGTCTGCAATCAAGTTTCCAAGAGCATTGTCACCAATGATGCCTTTGATAGGGTATCCGCCAGTCATTGGAGTGGCAGCATAACCCATGACTTCATTCAATTTTGTTCCAACCATTTCTTTATATTTGGCTAGAATGGCACTAACCTCTGGATCAGGAGTTGCACCTTCTTGAATAACATCAACGATTTCTGCATGTTTTTCAACAATGTCGCCTGTAACACGATCAATATTCAAATCAATATCCGCAAAGGATTTTCCATATTCCCAAGCTTGGACAATAAGTTTGTTGTCTACAATCGCATTGAGTTTCACATGGTTATGAGCAGCAATAATGACATCTACCTCGTCATCTACGTTCTTAGATAAACTTGCAATTTGACCAGTGGCCGTTTCACCGCTTTGATTTCCAGGAACGTGAGCTAAAACGACAATTGCCTTAATTCCTTGTGCTTTTAGCTCCTCCGTATATTTATTAACAGCGGCAGCTTCGTCCGTGAAACGAATATCCTGAATACCTGAGGCCATCACCATATTAGGTGTTTCAACCGTAGCTACACCAATAAATCCAATTTTCACACCATCTACTTCTTTAATGGCATAGGGATCTAATATGAGCTTTCCGCTATCTTTGTATTCCACATTTGCAGCAATAACTGGAAAGTCCATCCCGTTATATCCTTGTGTGCCGTTCGGATGGTCACCGCCATTTACCATCCGAAGGAATTCTTGTGTACCTTTATCAAATTCGTGGTTACCTACAGTTCCTACATCAAATCCGATTGCTTCCATGATTTCAACAGTAGGTTCATCTCGAAGTAAAGCTGAAACCGGAGAACTGCCACCAATCATATCTCCAGAATGGATAATTAGCGTGTTATCTGGATTGGTTGCTTTACGGGCTTTTAAATAAGTAGCCAAATAATCAGCACGTCCGTAATTTACATTATTAATTGTTGCTGTTACATCAATCTTACCATGTAAATCATTCACCGAAAGTAATTTAACCGACACGGTATCTTCTGCATGCGCACGAATGGCAAGACTTGAGAAGATGGGTAGAACCAGTAGTGCAATAACTAGTAAATTAATAAATCTTTTACAAAATAGTTTTCTCAAAATTTCATTCCTCCTATTATTCCCCAATAATAATCTGGTTATTTATATAGAAGGTTAATTCCATGTTAATTTCATGTAAATTATCAGAAAATAATCGTTTTTACCTAGTGTCATGACTTTTAAATAATTTCAAAGTCCTGTTTCAGATTTATCTAAGTTACAAAAACTAAAGCAGCTTAACTAGTAGCGGTGTATGGATAAATAATAGAATGATATATTACTACTTGATTGGATTAAATATCACAAATTACTACAAGTAAACATTCATAGTAATATAATAAACCGAGATGTAAACACCTTTGAAACTATATTTAAAACAAGAATATTCGAGGAGTTATTAGGCACAGATCTATTTACTGAAAAAAAAGCCAGCCCTTGGCTAGCTTTCTTTGTTGAAGGTGTCTTCCGACCGTACTAAAAACCTCATTTACTTATGGTACGGTTCATCACTAGTAATCCTAAACTACATCCTTGACAATATGCATAATTGTTAAATAAGAGGAAAAACCATTCTTCAACTCCCTCAGTTTGATGCGAATATCTCTCGAATGCTCACTTATTCGCAGGATTTCATAACCCTTGTAATTAGACTTACGGGTAAATGAAATGAGTTCAGATCAGTTAGGCTTCGTGAAGGCATAGTTAAATAAAGGAGCCAGCTACCACTCCATATTTTACCATATAATACACATCTCCACGCCGCCCCTGGAGGCTTTCCCTCCCATGTCTCAACGGGTCAATTGCCCTCTCATTCCTTCGTCATGCCTATCAAGAAAACGAAACAATTTCAAACACAAAAAAACGTTATTCTTTGAGTAAAATACTCGAAAAGGATGACGTTTTTTCATGGTCCTCTCGCTTTGAATTTAATAAATCATCTTGTTCGTTAGGCCTTCTTCATCTAAAGTAGATAGATATATATGATGTAGAGGTGAAGAGATGACATTTCTTTTATTACGGTATTTTATTTTTTTTCTTGGTTTAATTTTCTTTGGATTAGGGAATGCGATTGCGGTGAATGTTCAATCCTTGGGGCTGCATCCATGGGAGGTTTTAAACGTCGCCCTGTTCCAACGGTTCGGGTTCACGATTGGGACGTGGAGTGTCATATGCGGCTTAGTACTTGTGCTAATCGCCTGCGTCGTTGATAGGAAGTATATTAGCATTGGTACCTTTCTAAATGCCTTGTCAATCGGCCCGATTATGGATTTCTTCTTGCATCTCAACATTCTTCCTCATGAAACGGAGCATTGGTGGTTAAATCTATTCATCTTGTTGATGGGTATCATCATATCCGGCATTGGCGGAGGAATCTATGTGGCTGCGGGAATCGGGGCCGGTCCTCGGGATGGTTTCATGCTTTCCGTTTCGGAAAAAACCGGGTTATCTGTCAGCCGTGCAAGAATCGTTGTCGAGAGCCTCATCTTGATTATCGGCTTCATCCTTGGCGGTCCAGTGTTTATTATGACGTTTGCCTATACCTTTATTCAAAGCCCGATCTTTCAGTTTTCCATGAAGCTGATGAGTTCCTATATCGCTAATCTTGATCGGAAGCAAAAGGGACAATTTAAGACCCCCTTATAATTGGAAGAGATTCTGTTTGTAAATCATAAAGATGCTATAGAAAAACAGACCTTAGTCATGAAATGTATTGTAGGGAGAATAAAAGTGACAGATTTACGCAATAAACCAAATAAATATAAAAAATCCACTCCTTTTTAAAGAGTGGTTTTTTTATATTAATGATTAGTATAATTAACATTTTCTTAGCAAAATATGGTTAAAGAAAACTACATATATTCTAACGAGGTTTATTTTATAATATAAAAAATCTTAATCTTTATTGTTGTTTTTCCGAACAATAGCTCGGGTAACTCCAACTTTTTACATAATTCCACCCTAAGAAATAAATGGGAAAGTATTAGCCAAGTCTGCAAATAAGACTAAACTGGTTTGGTCATCCATATAATCAAACTCGGATATGTGTCCATAACGATATTTGACCTAATCGCATTTTATATGTATAAAGCGACCGATCTAGATCGTAATCAAATTATAATATTTTAGAAAACAGCCTTATTTTATAAATTTGAGTCGGGTATTGTCTGTGATTTTAGTTTTATGTTTACAAACAAAATACTAATCAAGATAAATAAAAGGCCAACTAATAAATTTAGTGTAATTTTTTCATGCAACATAAAAGAACTGCAAAGGATTGCAATAAGCGGGATAAGGAACGTAAATGAACCTACTTTGCTCGCTTCTCCTGAACCTACAAGTGTAAAGAATGCAAGCCACCCAAATGCAATTACAAAGATAGAGATGAATAATAAATTTATAATAAATGGAAATTCCCACTGGATATTTGACCAGCTTTCAACGCTGGAACCTACACTTAATAAAAAAATGCCTCCCATAATAAGTTGTAATGTAACCATCCAAATTGAGTCTACACGATCACCAGTTTTCTTAATAAAAACAGTACCTAATCCCCAGGATAAAGCAGAGCCAAGGGCAAGAATAATTCCAATCGCTGAAACATTGCCTGTAAATCCTCCTGCACTTATTATAGCAACACCTGCGAAGCCAAGAATTAATCCAATAATTTTTAATCCATACATCGATTCCCCTAGCCAAATCCAACAGAAAATCCCAAGTAAAACTGGCTCAATGAACACGATGGCCGAAAATAATCCCGCAGGTGCAAAACCAAGACCTACCGTTTGAAGGCCGTAAAAGAGAATAATGTTTAGAGAAGCAGAAATTAGGTAAAAATGCCATGTTTTTTTAAAGCGAAGTTTTTTATATCTCGGTAGAGCAAAAATTAGTAAAATCAGACCACCCAATATAGTTCTTGTTCCCGCAAATAATATTGGTGGTGTATAATTCAGCGCCATTTTAGACAATGGCCAATTAACGCCCCACACAACTACAAGAAATATAAGCAGTAAAGCTGTATTTGTTCGAGAAATCTGTTTCATAGTTGTGCCTCCTTAACATTCGTACCTAAATCATAATACTACTTTTAATGATTAATTCAAGTTATACAATCAGTTATGTTTTTTAATGATTTTGTACTCAACAGAGAAAATTTTCTAAAGTATTAATGGGACTCTATATTATTAGAGACAACATTTTTACAATTTGGTTTTTGAAACTATGTAGCTAATGAAGTTCGAGAGTTAACTTTTATATTGGAATTTCTTCATAAAGGCTGATATCACAAAGTGATCACCTTCCACACCAAAGTTATTTGTGGTGCAAAGTTTTTCGACATTTATCGAAAAAAAGGGTTCAGTAACATCCCCTCCCACTACATCCCTTCCCTCCTCTCATTCTGTAAAAATAGGAGCATCTCACAAGCTCACTTAAGAGTGTTTTGCATTTTACCCGTAGCACTTATCTATGTGAAAACAGATGCGAAAGTATAAAACCTAACTTTACATAAAGAAAAAAATACTCTGGAGAATATCTCATCCCAGAGTATTTTTTTACGCTATACTACTTTTTTATTTAACCGCCTCTTTTCCTTATCCGGTTTACAAGCAGTAAACTTTGGAAGCAGCAATTTGTATTTCTTCTCCTGTATGTGGGTTTCTAGTTCGAACTGCTCGTCGCACACTTCAAATGTACCAAATCTAATCAAATTAGAGCTTCATAAAAGTAAGGACCTCGAATTCTATTACACTATCTTGGCTTCAGAAAGCTTACCATGCACGTTAGCACTATGAACTTTGTTATGGCCTTGCACCAATTACTGTGGTCCAACCGCTATATACCTTCGCCTTCTATAATGTGTATTCTCTATTCCTTCACAAATTTTAATTTTGGATTTTTCCATTAATAACAACACACTTCCCATTTGTAGGTTGCTTTATCATCCTTCCATCCTTGATGTATACAGTGTAAGTATTATTGACTTTAGCATCTAATCTTGCTAGATCTCCCGTTCTTGCTATGATATTTTTGACAGCTTCCCTCTTCAGATTATCCATAACATTCTTTTTCCATTGTTCCCGTTTGTTATTTTGCTTATTTTCATCAACCATCAGGATCCCATCCTTTTTGTTTGATTTATGTTTTCTTCCTGATATTAGAGTATTATATTTTTATCATCTTGTTACCATTATGCTTTTCCTTATTAATCCGTTTTGAATTTTTTTTTGTACATAACAGGTAACGGTAAAATGAAACAATAAACGAGTAAAGGGGGACATAAGTACATAGAAGGAATAAAGAATGGAACTGGAAAGAGAAGTTCCTCTCCTACTTATAGTCGCTGAAACAGGTGATTTTTGTTTTCTTTTAATGATTCTACTGTGAAATAGTTAGATTTTTGACAAGCTAAAATAAGCATTTGTTCTACCCGATTTTCAAATGCCAAGTTTTTATTTAACTCAAGCCAACGACACCAGTATAAAATTTTAAAAGCGAGTTATGTTGATTTCCCACTCATCCTGTGTTTTTCATCTCTACTTTGATTTAAAACAGCCGCAACGCGAAAAAGATTTAACAATGTTGGTTATAACTCACCCTAGTGATAACAAGAAAAGAACACACATAAAAACAGGATGCAACGGAAAGTTGCACCCTGTCTGAAAAAAGGGGTTTGCTTCATTTCGAATTAGCATAAATTCTCTGCGATAAACACCTCATCTACATTAGAGTAAATACGGGTATCTAACTAGAGTTTTCCATCCAAAGCAACTATCCCCTATATCTTAAAAGTTTCATCAACTTTCAAAGCATAAATGACAATTATTGAATGAGTTTTCTGCTTTTACGTGCAGGCGAACCATCTCCTTGCTCGAAACGATTTTTTAATGAAGCTTCTAGTAGTTAAGTTAAACGTCTTTAACTGACACCTCATTTACTATATGATGTGAATCATACGTAATCACTAGCCCCTTCTTCTTTATTTATAATGACCATCAAGCGGGTAAAATATAATTGGTTTTTTATGGATATCGAGAATTTTTAAAATCAAGTTATATCATGATGTTTCTATAAAATGTACTTTTTAACGTTAATCAATTTTTAAAGAGATAATCAGCGATAACTAAGCAAGGGGTTTCCTCGTAAAAGTGTTTTATGGTATGATAGTACGATTGTTTATCTACCCTGTGACACATTTACATTCATCTAAGAAAAGAGGTATTTATGCACGCTACAGAATTATCCAAGCGACATTGGCTACTCATCTTAACACTTACTTTATTAACATTTGTTCTCGGGACAAGCGAATTTGTTATAATCGGGATTTTAACCGATATTTCCTCGAGTCTCCATATAACAAATGCAAAAGCAGGTACACTCGTTTCTGCGTTTGCGATTACGTTTGCCATTGCCACACCACTTGTGATGTCGACAACAAGCCATTTTCCAAAGCGCAAATGGATGTTGTTTTTGATAGGTTCGTTCATCATCCTGAATGCTTTGTGCGTGATTTCGACGAGCTACATCATGCTCCTTGTACTTCGGATGATGACTGCGATTGTAACAGGAGTTTTAATTTCGCTTGCCATGATTGTTGCAAGTGAAACCATACCAATCGCAAAACGTGGACTTGCTATATCATTCGTTTTCGGTGGTTTTACTCTTGCAAACGTAATTGGAGTACCAATAGGCACTGTCATCGCTGATTGGTACGACTGGAATGCAACCTTCCTGTTAACTACTTTTCTCGGTGGAATTGCGTTTTTGGCATCTTTCTTCATTTTGCCTACTATGCACAGTACATTCCGCAGTTCAATGCGTGAGCAATTTTCTTTGTTAACACACCCACGAATCTTAATGGCTTTTTTCATTCCATCTCTTGGATTTGGAGCAACGTATGCCGTTTATACGTATCTTGTTCCGATCCTGAAAGGAATGGAAGCACCGAGTAGTTCAATCAGTTTGATCTTGTTTGGCTACGGATTTATTTCCATTTTCAGCAACATACTCGCTGGTAAAATTGCCAGCTACAATGCTATCGGACGCCTCCGGTTTGTTTTTCTCGTGCAAGCAATTGTTCTGATCAGTTTATATTGGACGACAGATAATTTTATCTTTGGATTGGTTAATATTAGCTTGATGTCATTAATGGCTATCCTTTTAACAACTTCTACCCAGCTTTATTTGATAGACCTTGCCGTTATTTATCAACCAAAAGCTACAGGACTAGCTGCTTCACTGATGCCAGTAGCAAGTAATGTCGGTATCGCCTTTGGTTCCGCATTAGGCGGAATTGTTTACCATCAGGGAAATTTGATGAGTGTGACATTGGTCGGTGGGCTGGTAGCTATCTTTGCAAGTCTTCTAACTTTCCTAAGTCATCGCTTAGACCAAAAACAAAAGAAACCAGCATAAAAGAGAAGCTACGAACGACTTGGTATGCTTCCAATGGTACCTCCAATAGAACAAAAAACAAAAATCTTTCCATGGCATAATAAACGAGATTATAGTTAATCTTTCAAATAAAATTGAAGAAAGAAGTATCAAGAACGTTGAGTTGTTCTTTGATACTTCTTTTAAAAATAGGACTAGGTGCTTACCTCTAAAAATCAAGCGGACAATTGCAAAAGAACTTATCAAGAACAATGTTTCTGATTAAAGGAAATATTGATCTAAGAATCGATACTTATGGTACGGTTCCACCTAGTTAATCCAAAAAAATCCTATAATTGAGATAGAATCCTAATCATTTTCTATTCTTTATTTCTTCAATTTTGCAGCAGGTTTCGGTTCGAGTGGAAAAAACATTCGCTAGAAACATATAGCACTCCTCATGTGCAGAGTGTATGTGGCATCACAAGGGTGCTGGTGGGTTTATTACATTCTAGAAAACAGACTGTATCAAAACAAAAGTTGCCGGCTGCAAAGGAACTTGAAACTGAATAAAATAAGTACACATGAGTTGATGTGATTCATTTTTTCTCTAACTTTTTGAGAGTTACATCATTTCACTGTCCCCGTCCCATCAACATTCTTTTCCAAAGTTATCAAGCAATGCACGCACTTCATCTGTTGATTTCGTGTTCATCAATTGATTTCTTAATTCACCAGCTCCACGGAATCCTTTGACATAAATTTTGAAAAAGCGATGAAGCCCTGTGATTGAACGTGGCAGTGCCTCCGCATATTGATCTTGAAGATCAAGCTGCAGTCTTAAAAGATCAAGGTATTCTTTACTGCTATGCTCTCTTGGCTCTTTTTCAAAAGCAAAAGGATTTTTAAAAATACCTCGCCCGATCATAACGCCATCAATACCATATTGTTCAGCAAGCTGCAGCCCAGTTTGACGGTCAGGAATGTCTCCATTGATTGTTAGTAGCGTATTTGGTGCGATACGGTCACGTAATTTTTTGATTTCCGGAATTAGCTCCCAATGCGCATCTACTTGGCTCATTTCCTTTCTTGTACGTAAATGAATAGAAAGGTTCGCAATATCCTGTTTTAAAATATGCGTTAGCCACTCCTCCCACTCATTTACATCCTTAAAGCCAAGTCGTGTTTTCACGCTGACAGGCAGTCCGCCCGCTTTTGCTGCTTGAATAAGTTCTGCCGCAACGTCTGGACGCAGAATAAGGCCACTACCTTTCCCTCTCGATGCCACATTCGGTACAGGGCAGCCCATATTAATATCGATGCCTTTAAATCCTAGCTCTGCCATGCCAATACTCATTTGACGGAAATATTCGGGATTATCCCCCCAAATATGTGCCACCATTGGCTGTTCATCTTCTGTAAAAATCAAACGGCCACGCACACTTTTCATGCCCTCTGGATGACAATAGCTATCCGAGTTTGTAAACTCTGTGAAAAATACATCCGGTCGACCGGCTTCACTTACTACGTGACGAAAAACAACATCTGTCACATCTTCCATTGGTGCAAGTACAAAAAATGGTCGTGGTAAATCACGCCAAAAATTATCTATCATTTCAAACTCAAATCCTCTCACTATGGATACAACTTCAAACTCTCGGTCAAAAAATATAAAGCCAAATGTTCCACTTACACTTATATCATGATTAATAACTTATTATCAAACACAAGTACATTTGGACATTTATAATTTGTGAAAAACAATCGGCAATGTTTATTTTAACGAAAATCGGTCCTGAATGGTATTTTTATAAACAAAAAAGCAGATGGTATAGATTTTTTCTATATCATCTGATTTTCTATTATACCAACTCCAACCACGCGACCGCTTCACAATGCGGAGTGTATGTGGCAACACAAGAGATGCTGGTGGGTTTATGTAACCTGATTGGTTGAGTTCAGAAACAAATCAGGTTACTATTTGATCACTTAATTTATTGATTTTCCATTTAAATAAGAGCCACAGTTACTATATTTTCTAAATAGAACTTTCCTATGGGTATTTTTGAAAGGGACATGTGTTCGTTTCTTTATAAATTCTTCTCAAAATACTTTATTTTGGATTATATTTTTTGCATTTCAAGAGATGTATTAGGCAATTTTATTTCTAATTCAAAAGGACGCACTTTTATCTTCTTTACATGACTCGACTGTGGAAACATTCTATCTTATATCGTCCCTTCAGCATTTTAATGTTTGTCGGAGGTAATAGGGAGTGTCTGTTCAACTATTACTCCTACAGAAAAATACTCTCTTGCGATAAACCTAATTTAGCATACCATCACATCTCACAACCCTATTGATTCCCAAACAAAAAGCTAATTTTCACACTTAAATATTGGTCGCACTCTGTTAACATTTTGGTCACAAACTATAGAAAACTGACGGAAATCATAGTTCATCCTAAACCTTACACACACATTGAAAACCTTGATCTAAAGCGATTTTGGACATTTTAGTATGCTATCGGAATTACACTCCCCACGCTGGCAGCGTAGAGGTCTGTAGTTGATTGTTTTCTTGCATTTGTTTATGTAGCTGAAGTAAGTAGAGACAATAAACAAACGGGAAGAAGTCATAGCTATATTAGACCTGGCAAAAAAAAAATTCTTCGATATTACACCCGGTCAACTTTTTATACACTTTCAAATGTCTTCAAAAAGAATGAAAAAAGCCTTCCTCGTAAGGAAAACTCTGTATCTTGGTAAATGGTCAACTCGCTTCGGGTTGCAACTCACAGTTTGCCCTATCCATGTGGGTTGCTCCCTGCGACCCCACTCACCATCCGCGAAATTTGATGGAGTTTAATGACCCTCTCTTCTTTATTCTAAAGCATTTTGCATATTTAGTTTTTCTGACTCAACGTCTCTTATAGTAGACAAGTTTTAATGTCATATCCTTGTTCACGAAGCCATTTCCTATATGGTCCAGGTGTTGTATGCTCTCTTTTTTACTAATATTTTTGGTTTAATAGACTATTCAAAATGAATAAAATTCCCGACGAAGTTTTCACTTTTTGGTTGTCCTGGTGAAGAGGAATGTAATAAAAACCAATTTGAAGAGACTACTTTTTTAGCAAAACAATTGAATGATGGAATGCCTTATCAATTTAAAAATTTCCTTTTGGCTGAAAAAGCAACGGAATTCGAAGTGGAAATCATTTGGACACAAAAGGGGAGCGAAGGCAGGCCGTTAAAAGTAACATTTACATTCACTGCTGAATAACAAGAAAAACAAAATGACCGATTCTTTAAAGCCTCCTATCATAATGCAAATAGGCGGCTTTTCTCATTCTCCATACACAATATGGCTTAGGTCCATAATAGATTTTTTCCACCTCAGAAGGACATTTAAGGATGTCCATTATTAAAAACTCTCTTTTCACACCGTTTATTTAAAACTCAATACATATCTTTACTTTTGTACTTTTCTTTCTTTTAATTGAATGTATGATTTGTTTAAGAATCGTACATTCAAATGGCGGCCAATTGGCAGCCATCTTCTTTATCTGAGTTCACATTATCAGGGTTATTGGTAGTTAATTAGGTTCAATTTCCTCGGCAGTAAAGACAACACTAATTATAAATTCGTTCTGCACAGGAATAGTTGAATTGATCAACAATCCTTCTAAAACATAGGTAAATGTTCCTGATCCAGGGTTATCAAGAGTTGTAAAAGCAGTAGTTAGAGAATCAAAATCCGTATCTTGCACAGATCTGATGATCAGATTAGGTGCAGTTCGTCTAATTCTGTACGCTATCACATTTGCTCGGAGTGGGCTAGAATTTACGCTTGATGCAGAAGTTATTGACTGAATTGATGCCATTAATCTGACGGTATCACCAGGATCATCAATAGTAATGGTTACTGTTGAAAGAACCTCTGGCAACGGATTTAATGAAACCAATGTAGGAAAAGGAGTAGTATTAAGACCTACAACAAACTGGTTTGACAATCCATTTTCTCCCGTCGGTCCTTGAGCTCCTTGAGGTCCTGCAGGTACTTTTACATACACTTCAATGTTTTGCTCTACCTTTTGTTCTTGTTTAGATTCACATTGACATTTTTTGTGCCCGCAATCCTTACATTTTTTATGATTGCATTTACATTGCTTATGTCCGCAATCTGGACATTTTTTATCCTTACCCAAATTAATCCTCCCCCCTTTATTAACTCTGAGATATTATATGAGTCTGGTATTATACTAGATTGGACAACCCCGAAAAACTCTTAAAGAAAAAGTTTGGTTCGCAAAACGTAGATTTTAATCTATGTATAATTGCGCCCTATTTATTTATAAGGGATTTAATGTCGTGGATCTTGGTATGTTGGATATGTCATCTATTTAATTCGAAATAAAAAAAGGAGTGAGTGAAGATATGAAGATGGGAAACGCTGATTTCCTTGAAGTAAATAAGCTGTTAAATCGGGTTGAAAAACAGCATGAAGAGCTTCGTAAAGTAAATGAAGAAGGAGAACCTTATAAACACTTAGCAAAACCAAACAAGTTACCGTCTATACCTCTGATAAAAAGGCTATGAAGTTCTGGAATGAATAAAGAAAGAAATAGCATAAGGAAAAACTGTTATCACCTATGTTGTGGTCCTAGGCAAGGCCTATGGGTTCTTTGTTCACTTTTCAAAAAGTACTTTTACGAACGGTAGCAACAATGCTATACCGCCCATTTCGGAAATTTTATACCTAAAGAGAATTCTAACATAAAAAGTCGATACCACTAACTCTCTTCGTTAATTATCTTTAGGGTGCGATTCTTTAATAAGGGATGGAATTAAGGTTTTAAACCAAAATTATTAGTCTATTATTTTTTAAAAATCCATATAGTAAACTATTTTTCAGGTTGTGTCAGGTACTATTCCTGTCAATCTTTTTTGTTTTAATACGTGTATAATCTGTAGTAACTAATTCAATTGCTAGTACTTTATTTAAAATTTATTCCAAATTTGTTTTTTCGGCGTTAACTTCTCTCCTTAAGGACGAAGAGAATGGCACCATCGTTAGGGTGACATTCTCTTTCTATCGTAACCTTTACTTTTATATTTTAAAGCTATAAATACATATTGTACTTAAAGATACTCATCACTCCCGTATGCCACCCTCTCTTTCTAACCACTTACCATAAGGTGCTATCTCCTTAAAATACCATGGACGGTCTTTATGGTAATGTGTAATCCGCATTTATTCATGACAGCCATAATTGAATGGACTCGATGATAATTTTTTATCCAATATAATTAATCATTGCAACTTCATCACAAGAGTTAAACTTGGGGCAATTCATACAATCAATCCATACTTTTTCAGGCAAAGTATCCTTTGAAATAATTTCAAAATTACATTTTTTAAAAAACTCCGTTTCGTATGTTAATGATATTAATCTGCTAATTTCAAGTCGTGAGGCTTCATTTATAATATGATTAACTAATTTACGACCTATACCTTGACCAGAATGATTTGGAGCAACGACTAATGAACGTACCTCTGCCAGGTCCTGACCTAAAACATGTAATCCGGCAACCCCAAGTATTTTATTATCCTCTTTCATGACATACATACATTGTAAATGTTGATATAGTGATAATTTTGTACGAGGCAAAACTACTCCTTGTTCAGCGTGAATTTGTATTAAATTATAAATATATTTAACATCACTGGTTACTGCATGATAAATATCCATATCTTATCTCCTTTTTAGATTTAGAATGTTTATTATAAAAATACAACAATTTGTATTTTTATGCAACGAAATGTTTTTAATATTTATGTACGCTACGGCGCCTCCCCACGTAACGAGAATACGTGCAATCCATTTAAAATGGTACAATTCGTCTTGTCACTTTTTTAGTCGTTTGTCTTTCTAAACATAGTTGCATTGCTCATGTCGCTCACTCATAAATGCAAATATTTAAAAACAAAAACCTCAATTATTTGTTAATGAGAATAAGCTAAATAACATTCCATTAATTGAGGACTGAAAGCAACTTAAAAGTAACCTTTTACATTAGTAAAGTTTCAAAAGTACTTCCCTTTTAATATAAATTTTTACAGTTTGCGAAACCAAGTTGTATTCATTAAAGAAAACTCTTGATTAACTCAACAGTTTTTTATACAATATTTGTAATACAAATATTCGTTTTTTGTAGTTTAGTTAAAGGTTTTTCTTTATTATAAACAAATTGAAAGCGCTTTCGAATTAATATTTCTAAAAATTAGAATAAAATCTCAATACATCCCATAAATATGTCATACAAATTTAAATTCATAATACAAATTTTTAGCTTTTATCCTTCTCTATTAAGATAAAACATGAAAGGTGATAGATTATTTTGTCCCAAAAAGAAAATGTTTCTCAAATGATCTCTCGTGAATTATTAAACATGATTGAAACAGGGCAGTTCCGTCCAGGTTCTAAGCTACCAACGGAAAAGGAGTTAACGGCTCATTTTTCTGTAAGCAGAGCACCCATACGCGAGGCATTAAGCATGCTGCGTGCTGCTGGTGTCATTAACTCCCGTCAAGGAGGCGGAAGCTATGTGGAAGAAACGACAAGTTCAACATTCATACATCGCATACAAGTAGAAAGAGATGATGTTGAAAATATTAAGTATCTATTTGAGATGCGAAAGATTCTGGAGCCTGAAGCGGCCTATTTAGCTGCCCTAAGACGTACACCAAAATGCCTTGACCAAATGAAGAATATTTTAAAAAGAATGGAAGAAGAATCTATTGAAAAAGGTACTACTGCCATCCATTCTGATATAGAATTTCACAGTTCCATTATTAAGGCTACGCAAAATCCGATTATGATTCAAACGCTAGAAAGCTTATCTACTCTCTATGAAAAAGCGTTAAACATTACTCTTCGTCCAAACGAACAATTAAAACGAAAACGTAAAGCAGTCTACGATGAACATCAAAGCATTCTTCTGGCAATTGAAGCAGAAGAGCCCGAATTGGCTAAACTTCAATGCCAGATTCATCTAAGAAACGCCGAGAAAAAATTAAGTTTATTTTTACAGGATTATACAGTATAGCAAAACAGAAAGGATGATAATGAAATGAAAGTAGTAACCGCCAATCACATTCAGGAAATCGATGCAATTATAAAAACGGGAAAAGTCTATATAGATGAAAGTGACCGCTTTAGCTATTCATTCGATGCTTCATTCGGGACGTATTTGCCGGACCTCGTCATTCAGACAAAAAGTACAGAAGAGCTAGTATCCCTCGTGAAGTTTGCGAATCGGGAGAAAATCCCTCTTTATCCACGGGGCCAGTCTACTAGTTTAAGTGGCGGGCCGCTTCCGGTTAAAGGGGGCATCGTCCTCGATTTATCTGTGATGAATGATATTCTGGAAATTCACGAAGAGGACCTTGTAGCAGTGGTTTCTCCTGGGGTCTTGACATCGAATATACATAAAGCAGCTGAACAAAAAGGATTTATGTATCCACCTGACCCAAGCAGTTCTCACGTCTCGACAATTGGCGGCAATTTAGCTGAAAACTCTGGAGGGCCGAGGGGGCTGAAATACGGCGTAACGAAAGATTATGTTATTGGCCTTGAAGTGATTACACCTGAAGGAGAACTCATAAAAACAGGCGGGAGTACCGTTAAGAATGTGACCGGATACGACTTAACAAAGCTGATTGTCGGATCAGAAGGGACACTCGGCATCATTACGAAAGCAGTGCTCAGACTCATTCCTAAACCGAAGGCTACTGCAACAATAATGGTTATTTTTGATAGTTTAGTAGATGCAGGAAGTGCGATTTCCATAATTCTTTCTGCCGGTATCTTCCCTTCAAAAATGGAATTGATGGATCAGGCATCCATTGTAGCAGTTGAACAGTTTGAGCCACTTGGCTTACCTGTTGATGCGGCCGCACTTATTTTAATTGAAATGGATGGCCATCCACTTGCTTTGCAAGAAGAAGTTGCCCAGGCATCTAAATTATGTCGTGCCGTAGGAGCAAGAGAAGTTAGAATTCCAAAGGACAAAGTCGAAGAAGCGGAACTATGGAGAGCACGAAAGCTCGTATCTCCGGCCATTGTTCGGATTAAGCCAACGAAAATTTCAGAAGACGCCACCGTTCCTCGCAGCAAAATTCCTGAAATGTGTGAAAGACTGCAGAGAATAAGAGACAAGTATGGTGTTCATCTCGTTGTTTTTGGGCATGCAGGTGATGGTAACCTTCATCCTAACATTATTTGTGATAAAACGGATAAAGAAGAAATGAGCCGCGTTGAACTAGCTGTAGCGGATATTTTTATGACGGCCATTGAGCTTGGCGGAACCTTGTCCGGCGAGCATGGCATTGGAATGATGAAAGCTCCCTTTATGGAAATGGAGCTAGGGGCAGCCGGCCTCGATATTATGAAACGGATTAAAGAAGTATGGGATCCAAATAACATTATGAACCCAGGGAAAATTTTCCCTGAACCGGGACAAAAATTGGAGTTGAGCTAACATGGAAACATCACTTAAACAGTTAAGAAAAGAATTTCAATACGACAAAACGAATAACTGCGTCCAATGCGGCTATTGTTTGCCTGTGTGTCCGACTTATACAACATTCGGAAAAGAGACACATTCACCACGTGGTCGGATTAACTTAGTGAAAATGGTCGGTGAAGGAAAAATTACAGACTTATCTGTTCTCGAAGAACCATTCGATTTGTGTTTAGGCTGCAGGGCGTGCGAAACAGCCTGCCCGACAGGTGTAGAATATGGTTCCATTTTAGAAGCCACTCGCGCAGCACTTGTCAAACGCAAAACCTTTTCTATTCCTGTGCGACTACTTCGAAAATCAATGCTGAAAAAGGTTTTCCCAAGTAGGAAGATGATGAACGTCACTGGGCACTCCATTTGGCTGTACAAAAAAAGTGGGCTGCAAAAAGCGACTCGTTCATCAGGTATTATGAAAAAGTTACCTTATAATCTTGGTGCATTCGAAGCAATCATGCCGGAACCGGTTTCACCGGTGGAACGAGGGCGTGCCCTGATAGAAGTGAAAGCAAAATTGAATCCGAAATATATAGTTGCCTTTTTCACCGGTTGTATTATGGATGCGATGTTCCACCACATTAACCAATTATCCATTAAGCTTCTTTCAGAAGCGGGCTGTGATGTTGTCGTTGTACCGAAACAAACATGCTGCGGCGCACTGCACGCCCATTCTGGAGAAATGGATGAAGCACGCAATCTTGCGAAACAAAACATTCTGGCTTTTGAAAAAGTGGAAGCTGATTTTGTTGTCAATAATGCTGGAGGATGCGGCGCCATGTTATATGAATACGGTCATTTACTTTCGGATGACAGCGAATGGGCAGACAGAGCAAGAGCTTTTTCAGCTAAGTCAAAAGATATCAGCCAAATTCTTGTTGAATGCGGATTACCAGAGATAGCAGCCCGAGCTGGCGAGAGAGTTACGTATCAGCGTTCTTGCCATATGACGAACGTTCAAAAGGTAACGCAAGAACCAGTCGAATTATTGAAACAAGTGCCTGGAATACAACTTATTGAAATGGATCAGGCTGATATGTGCTGTGGATCTGCAGGCATTTATAATATTGTAAACTATGATTCATCCATGCAGATTCTTGATGAGAAAATGAAGCACACGAAAGCCACAGAGGCAACTGTTATTATTACAACAAATCCTGGCTGCCTATTACAGATGAAACTTGGTATTGATCGTGAAGGACTCACACAATCAATGCGCGCCCTTCATCTAATTGAATATTTAGCTGAAGCTGCCGGTATCGATTATTAAATCCCTTCATCTATTGGTCTATTGGGTAAGGTGTCTTGCCCAATAGACCAATAGAATCTCAAGTAAATAAAGTGTTATTGTAATTTTTAAACAAAGTTTGATCAAATTAATACAAGAACCTTGATAACTGAACAAATAAAAAGAGCATGTTTTGAAAAAATATTAATCAAAACATGCCCTTATACTATTTAATTGGATTATTCTTTTATTAAAAAGATTGAGAATTTTTGTGTTCATTAATCAACTAACGCACCCGTTAGTTTAAGTGAATTACTTCACAATAATGAACGATTTACAAATGGAGAAAGTAGTTCATTTATTGCAGAAATGCTGCTTTCGTTGTTACTTAAGAAAAGGCTGTCTATACAACAGCCTGACTATTACACCCTAAGTTAGTCTTCTTGTATCTATTTATGGTCCATAAAAAATCATAAATAGCATTAGAAATATGTTTAAAACTAACAATATCTTACCAAAGAGATTTTTTATGGCTAAAACAGAAAATACAATAGAAATTAAGAATGAAAAAATTGCGAGTTTTGGTGGAAAATACACAACGTCTAAAATGCCTATCATAGGAAAATACAAAAATAAAATGCTAACAAATATAAATATCATTGAAAAAAGTAATGCTATCGTGATATAAATATAAGTCCTGAGTTTTTTCAGTTGTTGTTTCTCATAACTATTATCAACCATTTTTCCCTCCTGATATTAAGTTTGTTTAATCCTTAAAAATCAACCTTTTTCGAATACTATTCTCTATCTGAACAATAAATACCTTCTTCCACTATCCTGCCCCGATAGTTAAAGAAAAAGCTGCTTTAAAGACAGCTCTGATCTTCAGCTAACGCACCCGTTAGTTTAGGTACATTTCTTCACAAACTTATATTAGTTCGCAACTAAGATTTAAGAACATAATTGATAAATTCTGTTTTTGCTTTAGTGTACGCTTCACGATCATTGCTATATTTTTTTGCTAAATTTCTTTTAAGAATAGCGTATTCATCAATAAACTGCTGATTAGTCCGTAATAAATCACGAAAAAGTAGCTGATTATCCCACCGTTCTTCTCCCTCAAGTAAAATATGTAAATGTACTACTCGTTTGTCGTTAATTACTTTCACAAAAAATCTTTGCCAAGGTCGATTGTCTATGTTAGGTGGTACATAATGCCAGTCGTGATTAGCTAACAATGAAGATATTTCTTTTATTTTTTGAAATGAATCAATTTTAGCCATTATATCAAAGATTGGTTTAGCTGGTAAATTAGGAATAGATGTACTTCCATAATGTTGAATTTCCGTTATGCCGAAAGTTGAAAGAAGATTAAGAAGAAGTGCTTTTTCCTGATTACCTTTTTCTACCCACTTGGGATTTGGTTCGACAATGTCTATTGTCTCATTAGCCCAAACGGGCCATGTGCTTTCATCATGAATATCTTTCATTTTACTCTCCCTCAAGATTTTAATTTTTTCAGTTTCAGAAAAATCTTTGTACCTGCATTCTTTTACAAACCTGCCTCGATAAAAGAAAAAGCTGCCTTAATGACAGCTCCGATCTTAAGCTAACCCACCCGTTAGTTGCATAAGACAATAAACAAATTGACCCCCAAATTAAAGAGACATTTATAAATGATTCAGTATAGTTATAAAGCATCCATGTTAGTTGTTATTAACCTTTCTTATTAGGTTCTTGTATTTGAAGCAATTCAACAAAAACATTTAACATGTCCTGTATTTGAATTCGATTATCAACAAAATGTTGCAGATTAAATCCATTAAAAAGAGCCATGCTAGCCGTCGCTAAAATTCTAGCATCCAATGGACTTCCGACAATACCTTCGTCCTTCATTTTCTGAAATAAATGTGTAAGGAATGACCTCCATTCCTCCATCTGGAGAATAAGCTTTTCTTTTATCTGAGGTAATTCATTCGAAACCATACATCCTTGGAGAAGCATAGGAGAAGACCCCTTTTCATAAGCCTCATTCACTAAACGCATAGAATATTCTTTAAATGTATTTAGTAAATCACAATCTTTTTGAGTAAGAGCTTCCTTTAAATCCTCAAAATAGAAATCAATACCTTCTTTTATCAACCTCAGTAAGAACTCCTCTTTGGTGGAAAAATGAGCATAGAAAGCACCTTTAGAGTAACCAGCATGTTTTACAATTTGATCAATGCTTGTACTAGAATAGCCTTGCTTAGAAAACAATTCAATTCCTGATCGCATTAATTTGTTGATGGTTTCTTCTGATTGTTTTTGATGATGATTTAACATAAAAAACCCCTTTTTAAAAAACTGAATATTTCATTAATAGTAACACATTACTAATCATATAATAAATTGATTAATACCGACTAGTTGGTATTAAAAAAATAACACGTATAAAGGAGTTGGTTGTTAATGACATTAACTAGTCAGATTAAATATTTCGAACCTTAAAAGAAAAAATGAATTCGACTATATTTAACTGGTGTGTAATTTATAAATAGGGAGTGGTTGAAGTGAAAACGATTTACAGTCTCATGTTTACGGTTGCTGTTACCTTTTTAGCGATGTTCTCCTTTTCTAATTTGCGGCCGGGGAAAGTCAGTACGATTTAATTGATGGGAAACAGGTATCGACAAATGCAAATGATCCCAAAGTCAAACATATTTACTATACAGGGGACGAACAGGGGAATGAAGTTCGTTTAGGGTTTACAACACAGCAAAAAGTAGATGATTATATCAAAAATGAAAAGAAAGTAGAGAAAGAATCGAGTGTATCCAGTAACTTTGAAACTTTGGGATCTGGTATTGGGGGATCTGGTACTTGTTGTACTGATTTTTATACGGATGCAAATAAATGGGGGCCATACATTAAAGTTAGGGTAGGAGATTCTATCCCTAATATCACTTCTTCGTTGGGGAGAACTTGGAATGACGTTATATCCTCAATTAGTACAGCTAATACAGGAAGTACTTACTTGTATCAACATGAGTATGCAAGTGGAGGCTATATTAGGTTTAACAACGCTTACTATTGGGGAAAAACAATAAACTTATCAAACTATAAATTTAGCAATGGTGTTTCGGCAAATAATAATGCATCTTCCGTGTACGTTTTAAAATGACTTTATTGTTGTTTATTTTGATAAAAATGGATATAGGATGAAGAAAAACTATTTTTTCAACACCACACCATTTTAAAACAGTGGTATCTGTGTTTAACAAAAGGATCTTCAATTAGAGGATCCTTTTTCTTTACCTATAAGCGTGATTATGTGAGCTAGCGTTTTTCCGTTAGTTGAAGAAGAAAAATCAATACTTTTACAAACGAATTTTAATTGGTTATTTCTTCTAAGATCTCTTATGAGACTAATTGATTAGGTTCTTCAACGAACTGGCCAGTTCGTTGAAAAAGGTATTCTAAAAAAAATGTAACAGACACAAAGGTGCCTGCTAAGTGAAATAAATATAGATGACGTGAAACGTCATTTGCAAGAGGTATTAGATAACTATCCAAGAACAGGATTAAGCTGTGAAATAGGTGTTCATCCAGAGCTACCGAGATAATTATATCAGGTAGTTTTTTTGAAAGATTTTAGATCAGTCATTAGCTCAACCAGAGCTTGTAATTTGAGTTGAGGGTTAAATTACCAAAAACACCTTCTTCTACGATCGAATCTGTCACAACGATCGAATCGATCGAATCTGTCACAACGATCAAATCGATCGAATCTGTCACAACGATCAAATCGATCGAATCTGTCACAACGATCAAATCGATCACAACGGCGTCTTCTATCACAAAAAAACATTCATATCCCCTCCTTTTAACACTCTTACTATAAAATATGTTGGTATGAAAATAATGAATAGACAAGAGGCCATAAATAGAATACATAATCAAACAAAATAAATTCTGGTGCCAATCGATTTTATTTCCCTATACAAAAACCCCTTGTGCGGCAAGGGGTTTTTGTTTTTAGTACTTCCGTTAAAATACATTATGGGGTCCCGCCAACATTTCGCGGAAAACATAGGGTAATACATTTTTTGGAATGAAAAAGCAGGCTTTTTATACGCTAAGGAAGGATATTTTTCACCATAAACCCTCGTTTTTGGTGAATTTTAAGATGCAGTTCGTAGCGTGGCTGTCACATTGACCGATAATTTGCGTATATTTTAAGTGTTATTTTGCACATCCAACTAAAAAAAAACCAGCTACCTTCACATCAGAAGATTAGCTGGGTTTCTTAATTATTTACATCTAATTATTTATAGAAATATTCGGATCCGCCTAGTAAAAAAGCGACTGCTCATTGTTCAGCAATCGCGCCCGATTACGGAAGATGTAATATAATATCAAAGGTTGTTAAACCCGGCTTGTGTGTAGAGATAATAAAGTTGTTTAATTCAAGTGCCGAATATTAGTGTTCAGCCCCCAATTATAA
This sequence comes from Peribacillus sp. TH16, assembly GCF_016651095.1. Lineage (NCBI taxonomy): Bacteria > Bacillati > Bacillota > Bacilli > Caryophanales > Bacillaceae > Peribacillus > Peribacillus sp. TH16. The sequence continues at coordinate 562,766 of NZ_JAEKEM010000002.1, forward strand.
AGTGAATTTTCCACCATGATAACAATAGTAATTTTCAGCTTTAAGATTTTTAACCTTTGTCAAAGACTGTTTTGCTTTCTCAAGATTTAAACAAAAGTGTGGATTAGCAATGACTAATTCATGATTTTCTTTAACAGCTGAATCACCTGTAATTACACTTTTTAAACTTGGAAAATATAATGAAATATGCCCTGAAGTATGCCCTGGTGTTGCTATTACTCTACAATTGTTATCTAAAATCATATCACCATCATGTAGCTTTTCATCTATTGAAACATGCTTCAAATTCTTTAATTGCTGTATAAACCATTTACCAAATTCCATATCTTCATTTGGCATATTTTCTAGCATTTTTTCGGCTTGAACCAATCTCTCTGCCTTCATTTCACCACTAATGTATTTTGATTCAATTTCACTAGCTATAATGTTAATCCAAGGATACTTTTCTTTGAAATCATATAAGGAACCTATATGATCATCATCATAGTGAGTAATTATTATATTCTTTAAATTTTTTATTTCATATCCATTTTTTAAAATTTCATTTTCGATTAAATTTAAAAAATTAGTATACCCTGTATCGACCAAGGTAAGTTCATTTTCTAATATAATTAAGCTAGGATAAATGTAATTTTTTTGTCCAGTAAATTCAAATTCAATTGGTAATTCTATAATCTTCATTTTTCTTCCTCCATACTGCGCATTAGAATAAGTATAATCCTACACAATTATATCTATAATTCAACATAAATATCTTGTTTGATTTAAAGTGCGTTGTTCAATTAAATGGTGTCACTTTGACCGATAATTTGCGCATATTTTAAGTGTTATTTTGCATTTCCACCTTTAAAAACCCAGCTACCTTCACATGAGAAGATTAGCTGGGTTTCTTAATTATTTACATCGAATCATTTATAGAACTATTCTGATCCGTTTAATAAAAAAGCGATTGCTCATTGTTCAGCAATCGCGCCCGATTGTTGAAGATCTTAATTACAATGTCTTGCTGAACTAACGCCCCAGTTACTTTACCGTGTATAACTTCACAATCTAGATATTGTTGCATTACTGCAATTAAAAAAGAAGTTGCTGTCCACTAAGAAAAAGTCAACAATGATCGTAGCTGAGAAATATTTGTATTTAGATATCATATTCACTTTTAAATTCGAAAATCTCATCAACAGCTTGGTGATACCCACCCGATTTTTGAAAGGATTCCTTAATATTTACAACAGCTTTATGGAAAGATTGGTGGTTTAACACATGCTCTGCGGATTCACGTAGTTGATTTGCTGTTAAGTTTTGCATTTGTAATTTAATACCGGCTCCGATATTGGCAACTTGTTGAGCAATTATAGGCTGATCAGCGCTTTGTGGGATTACAATTAACGGTACCCCGTAATAGAGACCTTCATTGGTACTGTTCATTCCACCATGTGTGATAAATAATTTAGTATATTTCAGCACCTCAATTTGTGGAACATAATTTTTTACAATGAAGTTTTTAGGAATCTCCCCCAAATCAGATATTTGAGCTTTTTCCCCAATAGACATGACAACAGTATGATCAGTGTTCCCAAATGCCTTAAAACAAAGCTTATAGAAATCAATTGCTTGGTTAAAGACAGTACCCAGTGAAATGTAAATTAGGCTTTTTCCCTTGATTGCGGTAAGGTCGAAGGTTTCTTGCGTTGATCGTAAAGAGATGGATGGACCTACAAATTTGTAAGTTTGGTCAAATGTTTCTCCAAAGGGTTGAAACTCCCTAGTTGTATAAACGATTGTAAGTGGTGCAGGGTTACAAAAAACTTCATAAGGAGAACGGATTTCAATATCATATTTTTCTTTAATTTTTGTTGTCAAGTTTTGAAAATCATCATTTATCGTTTTAACAATTTCTGTTGGGATATTTTGTGAAAGATGTTCCAACATTTTATCAAATGATGCTTTTGTCTGCGCAAAAGAAGTACTAGAATTAATTGCCGGAAGTTTTAGTATTTGTGCAAGTAAACGTCCACAACCAAACATGGAATCGTGAATGATATAATCAAATTGTTCCCCTTCGATTTGCTCCAGAACACTAGGTATCATGATATCTGCCGTAAGCAAAAGACCATTGATTCTTTCGAGTAAATAATTTCTTCCACCTGAGATAAAAGCTTTTATAAATTTTTCACCGTCGAATGTTCGTACAGTAGCTCCCGTCTTCTCAATACGTTCTCGAAAAGCTTCTATCGTAAAGTACACTACCTCTTCACCACGCGAAATAAGCTCTTGCACAACTCCAATAGTTGGATTGAGATGTCCTTCTGATCCACCATTAATAAATAAAACACGTGCCATTATAACCACTCCTTAGGTAAAATGTTCTCTAAATTGTGTAAGAGTAAGGGTCACTGCCCCATACAATTGCTCAACTTAAATAATGGAATTAAATTTATCATAGTACAATATTTTAAAATCTCAAACTTTTAATTAACCTTGTAATTTAAAATTTGCATCAACCGAGATCTTTGTGATGCGTGTATTAAATATAAATACATAGGTATTTGTTTGCACGGGATAGTTTAGTAATCGGAATCAAATAAATATGAAAAAGCTATCACCTTAAATGATAGCTTTTTTATATTTATTTATAATGCAAAAAGCGATTTAAACAGGTGCAAAATAACGTCTAAAGTGACAGATAAGGTTGTAACTTTGATTTAAATGGATTTCGAAAACGTTCCTATTGGGTGTACTCTATTGGAACGAATTTTTGAGAGGGATTTTTTCAATAGAAGACTCGATAAGATAAAAGCACTGAACTTAGGTAATTTGGACAAGCATGTATTTTTTCATCCCATATATATAGTAGAAAAAGGAGTGTTGTATATATGGGATGGTATAACAAAAGCTACAATCAGCGTCCTCCACAGCTTCCAATCCCACCCGAACCACCAACCCCAACAGTCTAAGCTGAAATTGGGGTACAGACATCAAAACAGAAACCTGCTTAGCCTGTAATGGGCTGGGCTTTTTTACTTTGGCTGTTTTCGTATAGAATGTTGTTTTTTTTGACCAAAGCAACCGTTAGCTCTATTTTGACTAACCACTTCACCAAATGTCCTTTATTAAGCGAATCATCATTCTTGGTATAAACATTAAGATGTTCCAAGCCACTTCAAATAAGAGCTCAATTAAGCTTTCTTTAAAAAAGCCGTTCTGCCTTTCTTTTTTTCTTTTTTTATTTTTCATCTTTCAACTCCTAATAACTCAATATTTATTTAAATTATAATCCAATTTTCTTTGTTGTAATAAATATATAGTTTGATATAAAACTTCCTCCTTTACTTCATAAATTAATCCACCAGCAAGGTCTCAATCTTTGTTTAACTATTCTGCCCCGTTAGTTGAAGAAGCTATTTCCATCTAAATGTACCGTAAAATGGTATATTAATCTTTTTTATGCCAAACAATCCTTGCGAAAATAGCCTTTACTTTTTACGGTATGGCGGAAACTATCAGAACCTTGTAATTTGATTTTTTATCGTCAGTATTCATTTTTAAATAACCTCTAACAACCATAAAAGTTGGTATTCCCCACATAATTATAAAAGTTACAAGAGAATCAGTATTTATATTCAATAGTTACCTCTCCCATTCAGCATTACCATTTTACCACAAAAATCCATTATCCTTGTTCAACTAACCTGCCCCGATAGCTCCATTAAGAAAAAGCTGCCTTAAAGACAGCTCTGATCTTCAGCTAACGCACCCGTTAGTTTAAGTGAAACTGTTCACAATCATTCGTTACATTAATGGAATGTTACTTTATGACTTAAAGACTAGATAAAATTTTAATAAAAAGAACTTGGAAACCTTCCAAGTTCTTTTTCGTTTGTTGTAGAACTTCAAGAAGAAATTATAGTATCACTCCTGAAAAATCCCCTCTCAGCACTTCCTTCTGATTTTGATTTTTGCACAAAAAGCAGGCAGTAATATGTGTTCTATTAACCTGTTTTTCAAATTGCTCAATTGTTACTTCACAAATTATTGTATCATCAGTAAATACTGGTCTTAAAAACTCAAAATTCATTGTACGAGATAGTACGTTGTTATCGCCTCCTATTTTGGTTGGTAAGGTAGCGGTTAGTAATCCCTGTATTACAAGTCTTCCCTGTTCATCAGGAGTAACATGGTGAGAGCCTTCATCACCTGAGATTTTAGTAAACAATTCAACATCTTCTGCTGTGAAAGTCCGTTTAAATGTAATAATGTCGCCTATTTTTAAAGACAATTTTATTCCCCCTTTATTTTAAATCTATTTATCTCAATTTAAATGTGACATATATTCAAATGCTGTTGTTCCATATACGCTTTTAAAGTGTTTATTTAAATGGGTTAAATCAACAAAACCACATTCAGCTACTGCTGAATAAATATCTCGTTTTTTTCTATTAACTGCTTTGCACGTTCTATCTTGCAGTTAAGAAAGTATTGGTATGGTGAAATTCCAGTATGGGCCTTGAATGATCTGATAAATTTAAATTTTGACAAATTAAGCTCTTTACATATCTCGTCAAGTTTAAGTACATTTTCTAAGTTGGTATGAAACATATCCTTTGCTTTTCTAATTAGAACGTTATCTTTCTTATAGTCTGTAGAAAGATTAGTTTGAATAAGGCTATCTGTGAGGGATAAAAGTAATTCACTGCACAAAGCCTCATCCTTTCCACTCAATATTGCATTAGAAAGATTTAATATTCTTTGTTCAAGTCTATTATCATACACAATAGGGTTTGAAAAACGTACTTTATCCTTTTTCTCAATAACCTCTAAAAGCAATTGCGGCTCAATATATAGCATCACATAATCAAGGCCTGTCTCATCATGTGCCCTTCCGTCATGTGCCTGTTCTGGATTAAAAAGCATAACACCATTTTGATATGATAATTGTAAACTGCCATCCAAGTTATAATGTTGAATACCACGCAATGTTACACCTATTGCATACTCCTTGTGAGAATGCTTTTTATACGTAAAATCAGTCATACTTGCTGACAACGCAGTAATACCTGCCGATTTTTTATAGATAAATTTGTCCATTAAATTCACCTCTTAATTAGCCTACCTACATCCATATCATTATTGCAGCATAAACTAAAAACAATGCCATCATTACATTAACAGTTTTTTTATGCTTCTGTAAAAACTCCTTGAAGATTGCACCGAAAAATACCCATGTTATAAATGCTAAAAATCCAATAACAGTTATAGCAATAACGCTTATTGTAACCGCAGGCTTTGAGACATAGTAGGGCATAACATAGGTAGGAATTACAGTCATTGTAAATACTACCACCTTTGGATTTAAAAACTGCGTAAGGAAGCCTGACATAAACGTACCAGATTGGTTTACAGTTGGTTTTGATGTATCCGTTTTGTAAACTTGATAAGCGAGATACAATATATAAAAGCTTCCGATTATCTGCATAACAATTAAAATTTTGGGTATTATCGTTACAAGTATAGTATTCAACATAGCAGAAATAACAAGTAATAAACCAAAAGAAATAGTTGCTCCATACGTATATTCCATTGCCTTTTTTGTCCCAGAATTATGCACTGTGGATAATATGACGATATTAGTAGGTCCTGGTGTAAAAGTAACAATAAAACAATACATGATAAAAGATGTAATATTCATGAGGAAAACTCCTTTCAAGATATCCTCATATAACTGTACATCTTAAATTTAAATGGCATATAGTATATTATTGCAGGAGTATATAAAGCTTCTATAAAGTTAACTCTACAAATTTAGGTAGGTTCTTCTTCAACTAACCTGCCCCTTTAGTCGCATAACAAAAAGGTTGCTTCAGCAACCTCCCTTATTGAAGTAAAGCACCTGTTAGTTGAACAAATCAGCTTTATTGTTTATATGTTTCGCCCATCCCAAAGCCAAGTACAAGGAGATGCCTAGCCTTGTTTTTAAACTATGTAATATAACATTTAAATCTTTTATTTGATAATTCCATGATAAACAAGATCTTCATATTGGTTTTCCTTCATGACATGATCTCTTAATACACCTTCTTTTTTCATGCCTATTTTCTGTATTACTCTGCCAGAGGCCGAATTTGAGTTAAAATGACGAGCATATACTTTATGATATTGCTTTTCAATAAAGGCAAATTCGAGTATAGCTTCGCCAGCCTCTGTGGCATAACCATTTCCCCAAAATTCTTCTCCAATCCAATAAGCAATTTCACCATTATTAAAATTTTGATTGTTAGATAATGCTATTGCTCCATATAATTTTCCTGTAACCTTATCTGTAATAGCAAATTCATATGACTTATTATTATTAAAATTATCAAGATGATTTTCTATCCAGGATAAAGCATCCTCTATGGAATATGGATATGGTAGATATAAAGTATTCTTATAAATGTTATAATTATTACAAAGTTTAGTAACCTCTGATGCATCTGATGTTTGAAACAGTCTTAACAATAACCTTTTAGTAGTAATTGTTTTACTTTGGCTATCATAAATCAAAATTAATCCCCCCGAATAGGCTTATTTAGACTACACCTCAACAATAATAAATTGATAAATCAACTATTCGCCTTATTAATTTAATAACAATTATTTCAAAAATTAATGTTATTTACAATATTCTTTAAAGTTAAGAAGGATGAGGATTCATATTGGAAAAGGGTGAGGTCCGAAGACCATCACCTCAACATTTGACGGAGAACAACAAAAACATGAATGCTCCTTTTATCTTATGCTTGTCGAATGCTTGACTGTTCGGTTTGAGCTTTAATCCATTCTTCCTGACGGAACTCTTTTTCCCACTTCGAAACCACAATACAAGCGAGAACATGTCCAGGAGTATTACAAGCAGTACGTGCCATATCCAACACACGGTCAATACCTGCTATAATTGCGACGCCTTCTGCAGGAAGCCCTACTGCTGAGGCGGTGGCTAAAAGGACAACCAGCGAACCGGATGGAACAGCAGCAATTCCTTTTGAGGTTGCAACAAGGACCCCCATTACAATCAGCTGTTGGCCAAAATCCATCGGGATGCCATATGCTTGTGCTAAGAAAATAGAGCAAACAGAAAGGTACAATGTCGAACCATCACAATTCAGTGATAGCCCAGAAGGAATAACGAATGAAACAACACGTTTCGAACAGCCGTATGATTCCATTCGATCCATTAACTGAGGCAGAATGGTTTCCGTACTTGTTGTAGAAAAAGCTATAAGGAACAAATCCCATACCATTCGAAACACTTTAAAGTAAGAAATCTTCAAGAACCAAGCAATTACTGGAAACAGACCGAAAATAACAATAGCAAGCCCAAGATATACAACCCCAATTAACTTTGCCATAGGGATTAAAAGGGCGATACCATACTGACCTACAGAGGCTGCCATGAGAGAGAGTACACCTATCGGTGCGGTTACCATGACCATTTGTGTCAGTTTAAACATAATATTTGCAACTGATTCCATAAACTTCATTGCCGGCTCTGACGCTTTGCCAATTGCTCCTGCAGCTGCCCCAAATAAAATAGCAAAGAATATAACAGCTAATAAATCACTTTTTGCCATTGCATCAACAATGTTGCTTGGAATGATGTTAACAAGCATCGTTTTAAAATCGACAACTTTGGAAACGCTTTCATTTAGTTGTGAGATATCTTTCTGTGCAAGATAAGACAAATTAAGCCCTGCACCAGGCTTTAAAATGTTAACAAGTAAAAGACCAATACCTAGAATTAGGGTGGTAATAAATTCAAACCAAATAATTGTTTTAAGTCCTAATGAACCCATTTTTTTCATGTTTCCGTCGCCTGATGATCCAATGACAATAGTAGTGAAAACAATAGGCACAACAATCATTTTAATGAGATGAATAAAAGCGTCACCAATTGGTCTTAAGGATTGGCCAAGACCAGGAAAAAAATGTCCGATAAGTGCTCCAATAAACAATGCAATTAACACTTGAAAAGCAAAAAACTTTTTCATAGGCTGTCCTCCCTGAACGCAAGATTAATAGCATCATCACAGATTATATCAATAAATAGATAATTCCTTTCACTTTTGACTATTTAATGAGAAAGAAGAAATAGCTTTTAAAAATTGTTTCTCCATATTTCATAGATAACCTCCAATGTAAATAAATTTGTAAATATAGAAAATACTGTATCATCTTTTTGTAATTCAGTAAAATAATGAATTTCTATAAAGTTATAAGAATTAATTATTAATCCCGTGTACGAATAATAAATGCACTTCCAACATAGGTTTAGCTTTGAAACAAAGTTTAATCAAATTAATACAAGAAATCTTGATAAATGAACAAATAGAAAGAGCATGTTTTGAAAAAAGAATACTCAAAACATGCCCTTATAATATTTAATTGGATTAATATTTTATAAAAAAGATTGATCATTATTGTGTTCCTTAATGAACTAGCCCACCCGTTAGTTCTATAAGAAAAGCGATTCTTATTAAAGAATCGCGCCCGATTACGGAAGATCGTTCAACAATATTAAAAGATGACTCTCCTTTGACTTAATCTATTTCTCACTTTTGATCGGAAGAGGAAACCACTTTATTTATAAAGATAAACATATAAACTGATGCCTTCTTTTTTAATTTTGTAGTTTTTAAAAGGTGTTCCTCTTAAAAATGTCTCAAAATCTTCTTTTGTGTAAGCGCCTTTTTTCAAGAAAGTTTTAAAAGCAAATTTCACAAAATACTTGTCAAACCCCTTCATTCCTGATTTTCTCACTTCAAGGTCTATATCTTCAGATGTTGCCTCGTAATTCATGTCGATTATTAGAGATGTTCCGCCTTGTTTTAGCACTCTATGCATTTCACATAGTGCCTTTACAGGATCTTTGAAATTCTTAAATGCAGCACTGCATACAATATAATCGAAAAAGTTATCTTCACAAGGGAGGTTTGAAGCATTACCTTCTTTAAAATTAACAGAAACATTTGCTTCTTTTGCATTATTTTTTTCAATTTCTACAAAATCAGGGCTTATCTCGACTCCTGTTACATTAAAACCTTCCTTAGCAAGTTCAATAGACAAATAACCCGGACCTGGTGCGACTTCCAATATATTTGCATTTTTGCTAACATGAGATGCAACTTCAAGCGCATATCTTTGCATTTCAGCCATTCTGCTTTTGCGAGAATTTTTATCATACCATTTTGCTGTTAAGCCATAAATACCAACATCTTTATTTTTTCTCATATTTTTCATCATAAATAAACTTCTCCTTCAAAGTATTATAACAAAAGATGCAATTATAAAAGCATCACTTGATATACTAAATCGTGATGGAATAAGTAATTTATCAATGCGTGCTTTAGCAAAGGAATTAAATATCAAGGCAGCATCCTTATATTGGCACATTAAAGGTAAACAGGATTTATATGATTTGATAGCAGAACACATTAACCAAGAAATAGCATTACCTGAAACTTTAGATGATGCAAAAGAAGCATTAACAACCCTTGCTTTAGAAATTCGTAGAGTTTTATTAAAAACCAGAGATGCGGTAGACATATTTGCATTATCTTTTCCGAGCACGCCAAGCAGAATTAAAGCTATAAAATTTATTTTAGCTACATTAACAAAGTACGGAGTTTCTGATAAAAACTGCATAAGTGCTGCAAATATTATAAATAATTATGTTTTATCATTTGTTGCCGATGAAATTCGCGCAAAACATATTTCTCCAGAAGAAGCTAAACAGTTTGGATTAATTTTTGGGGAACAATATGAAATGAGTCTGGATTTTGAGCAACAATTTTTATATGGTTTACAAGTTATATTGACTGGGCTACTTGTTGATTAAAATAAAATGGCAAATCAAAATTTCCATGAATTTTGATTTGCCATTTTAAAATATCTATCATATAAAATCAGTCTATTTCTTCTCTATTCTATCAACCTGTTCAACAGAGAGATAGCCCTTTCATTCTGTTCAATTATTGTTTGATTTTGATTTCTCATTTTTGTGAAGTCAGATAAAAGCATTAACAACATTGCTAATATAAGGAAATCCATAATTCACCTCTACACTCTACTTTTCTCTAAATTATGCCAGTTCTTATGCAATTAACCTGCCCTGTTAGCTCCATAAGAAAAAGAGCTGCTGATGTGAAATAAAAAAATCCTGCATAAACAGGATATCTTATCAATTCATTCTTCAGAAAGTCGCAACATTTTTATTAACATCGTGACTTTATTTTAAATCCACAACTCAGCCTTAAATTCATTCATACAGCATAGTTACGACACCAGCATATTCTGACAAATTTTCTTTGAAAATATCCAAAGTCTTAACTTCGGTTGTTCGCTGTCCGGAAATCTGAAGAAACTTATCTACCTTTGAAAACATCAAGCCAACAACCGACAAAGCCTTTGTTCTATAGTGCATAGGAATTGTAATAGTAGATTTCAATTGATGCATTACTTGAGTAGCTTCTAGTGCATTAATCGTGAATGTACCTCCTACGGGAATGATGAGAATATCTACTTTTCCAATTTCCTTTACTTGTTCTTCTGATAATAGATGCCCTAAATCTCCACAATGACAGATAGTTAGACCGTCCATTTGGAAACGATATAAAATATTGGGGCCTCTCTTCTCGCCATTTACCTTGTCGTGAAATGTCTTAAATCCACTAATTCTTACATCATCTCGGATGTATTCCTTCGGCTCATTAACAAGCAAGTAATCACCTGTTGCAGCTTGAATTTTACTGTGATCGAAATGATTATGTGTAACGGCAACTATATCTGGTTCAACAATCGGCATACGGTAGCGGATAAAGCGATAATATGGATCAATGAGAATCCTAGTTCCTCCTTCGGATGTCAGTAAAAAAGTAGAATGTCCATACCATTTTATTTCATACTAAAATTCTCCTTACTATGCATTTAATTTAAAATTATTAAAATCAAGCAATTTTTAAGGAACCACTAAGACCGACCGGATTTAGAATTCCAGTATGTAAAGAAGATATCAGCACCTTCTTTTTCTAATTTGCGGCATTTAGAACCAATTCCTTAGCTATGGCTTGCACCTGTAACTATGGCAACCTGTCCTTTTAGCTTAGTAATAGCAAAACACCACCTTACAGAAATTTTTTCCATTCGTTATAATTCCATTATTAATGTAATAGTCCTTCTTCTACTAATCTACCCCTTTAGTTCCATTAGAAAAAGGCTGCCGCAGCAATCCCTATTAATGAAATAACAAACACGTTAGTTTAAGTGATATATTTTACAAACTTCCTCTAATCCATTAAAAAGACGATGCCTTGTTAAGGCATCGAACAGTTATAAAATTTATTCAATACTCTCATAGATTTCAATCAGTGAACCATCAGGATCTCTAAAATGAGCTACTTTAATTCCCCAGCCTTCTTGTGCAGAAGGCTTTGTTATGAATTCAACCTTTTCTTTTAATTCCTTATATTTCTCTTCAACATTATCAACCTTGAAAATTAAAGCAATTTTATCAGTATTATGAGTATAAGAGACGCTCTCAGCACCTATTACTTCAAGCATTTGTTTCCTCTCAAACAGTCCTAAGGTACAACCTCTAAATTTAAATTCAGCATATAAAGAATCTTCATTTCCCCAAGTAACCTCAAACCCTAAAACATTTCTATAAAACGAAAAACATTCTCTATAATTATTTACTAATAATCGTGTGTGTGTCAGCTCCAACTAATTCACTCCAATTCTTTTCTTTACTATGTAGACATATACCTAATTCCCTTTAGTTCCATACAAAAAAGAGCTGCTGATCAGCTCCTTGCATTGAAGTAAAGCACCTGTAAGTTGAAAAAGACTAATTGTAGAGTTGACATAAACTGCGCAACAAGAAATTAAAAGAGCTAGGTATATAATAGCTAACAAACTCGTTTTATCATTAACAATTACAAATCATAAGTACATTACCATCTTTGTCTTGAAAGTTAAAATAAGCAAATTCACCAATACCCTCTATTCTTTAACAATGAATATGTTATTACCTTTAATGAATTTATATGCTTCGTCTATATCTTTTACATAGAAATTAAACAATACATTATTGGATGGTTCGAATCTTAAATCCGGGTACAAATGTATGGTCATCTAAAGTTAATCCAGTTTCACTTGTTACAGGAATATTGTAGACAAGCGATTCTACAGGGTCATTATTCTGAGGGATTCCAAGGAGATTACAATACCATTCAACTGATTTTTTTTTAATCTGTAACATGGATTAAGACATTGTTAACTTTGCGATAAATAGGAGAACTTGTTGATTTCATACTTTTCCACCTTTCTTTGAATCTTACCTAAAGAAATTCAACAAATCCCAAAAAATTCCTTTAAAGTTTTTTCAGAGTTCGAATAAACCATGAATCAAAAAAGTAATTATTCGTGGGGATGCTTCTGTTGGATATAGTGTATAAGTGCAGTGACAACTTGTGGACCGGATTCTACGAGTCTACCTTGTTGCAATGCAGTGAAGTTATCACCGCCTGAAGCTAAATAATTACTAACCGCTACTTCATATTCGTTGTTTGGCTGAATCTCTTGACCCTTCCTGTCTTTCATCGCAACAATGCGGCTGCCAATTGGAGCATTGGAGTCCCAACTATACGTTAAACCAACCGTCTGTAACCTATTTTCATAATCTTTCGTCCACTGCTGTTCTAAAGCAAGTTTTATTTGGTCTCCTGTTAAGATTAACTTACTGACACTATGACCAAAAGGCAAGTCTGTATAAAGGTCTTCTACAGTGATATCCCCTTTTTTTAAATTTTTCCGCATTTCGCCTTGATGGACAAAAGCTATATCTACCCCCATCGCTTCCCGCTCAGATTCTGCAATCATTTTCGCTAATGGGGATTCACCGTTTGCATCTTGATTTCGTGTGATTTCTTCAGGCATTTCTCCTACTATCTGATTAAAATAGCTCCCCAATCTTTTACTATATTTATTAAGAAGAGCAACCGTTTCTTTATCTGGTTTTATATGATCATGTGAAGTGACAATAATCTTTGCTTGTTTTTTAACAATATTTTTAGTAAGTGGGTCAATTTCAAGATTTACTTGAGAAAAAGCTTTCCCATTAGAATAAGCTTGAACGATCAGTTTACCCGCTACAACGGTATTGGCATATTCATGGCTGTGACCGGCAAAAATGACATCGACCTCATCATCGATTTTTGGAGCCATCTCCACTAAAGCTCCACTAGGATTTGCTCCTGTCTGATCTGATTTAGCTGAATCATGTGCCAGTACAACAATAACTCTGATCCCTTTTTCCTTTAAAAGCTTAACGGTTCGGTTAATAGCTGAAACTTCATCCGTAATTTCTACTTCTTTTCGATTTTCAGGGGTCACATACAGGTTGGTCTCTTTTGTGACCACACCGATAAATCCAATATTAATTCCGTCAATTTGTTTAATAACATACGGTGGCAACAAGGGAGTACCCAACTTTCTATCGATGATATTTGCAGAACTGTATGAAGTATTGGCACCTTGAAAATAACCTGTTTCTTTATTAAATCCTCCATAAATAAGGCGTTTCATTTCATTTACGCCTTGGTCTAATTCATGATTTCCAGGTGTCCCAACATCAAAGTGCATGAGGTTTATAAATTCAATCGTGGGTTCGTCTTGAAATTGAGAAGAGATTGGAGGACTTCCTCCTACCATATCACCAGCATGGACAAGTAGTGTATTTGGGTTTTCTTGTATATATTTTTTTAAATAGGCAGCCAGGTATTCAGCACCCCCTGCCATGGTTCCTGAAACCCTTTGATACTTGTTTAGTTGGCCGTGAAAATCATTAACGCCTAACAATTGTACTTGAATGGAGCGGTTCGATGTGGAATGATTCATTGTGGAATGATTGGGTGAGAATGCTGTGATTTCATAAATTACGAAAATGATAAATACCAAGATGAGCAAAGAAGATATGACCTGAAATTTTGACAACTTCCGATCCCTCCCTCTAGATGTAAATTTAGAATAACTCTGGGATTTTAAATCCGTATTAAAGAATCGTAATTTTTTGTTATATTTAATATAATAATTGTTAAATTAACCCAGTACATGCATATCTTTTTAAAATACTCATATGGCTTAACATTTAGAAATATATTAAGATTTTGACTAGCTATATTGGAAATGAAATACAATTCCATTTAGAAAAACTCCAATATTTCTTCCATTAACCCGATAGTGAAAAAAACGTTGCTGCTAATTCAGAAACGCACCCGTTAGCCATCCATAAAGCGCAAAAACCGGCAGTTTTTCCTTTTTACTTTCTGTACCCCTTAAAGCGTTTTGTATGGAGATACATTTTATAAATCAATTTATAATTCCTTCTTTACAACGTAAAAGCACTCATTGTAATTGTATGAGTGCTTTTACGTTGTAGAATATTCATTCAATTATTAAAACAAGTTTACCATTACCTATACCTTTTGCTAGCTGTTCAAAGCCCTGCGCCGCTTGTTGGAGCGGCAAAGTTGTACCAATAATCGGACGAAGCGCACCGCTTATTAGCATGCCTCTTACACCGTGAATACTTTGCTCATATTCATCTTGTGGTGCGTTCCAAAGAGCTGTTGCTAAAATATCACATTCCTTTTGCATTGCAAGACGTGGATTTATTTCAACTGAACCGCGATTTCCAATAATTACAATTTTACCAAATGATGCAATCAGCTTTAAATCTGTTTCTAAATTAATATTTGCTAAAAACTCAATAATTACATCGGGCCCATCGCCATTTGTTAAGGCCAGCACATCTTCAATCGTTGCTTCTGTCACATGATCAATGACAACATCTGCACCAGCTTGCTGAACCATTTTTTTACCTTCTGGCTTACTAGCTGTTCCGATCACTTTAGCACCATGAGATTTCGCCATTTGCACAGCCTGTAATCCAACCCCACCACTGGCTCCATGAATAAGCACGGTTTGACCAGGCTTCAGACAGGCACGTTGAAATAATGCACGATATGCAGTCATTGCCGGTACCCCTAATGCCGCACCTTGTTCAAAAGATACATGGTCTGGTAATAAATGAACCAAAGCTTCATCACATACTATTTTTTGTGCAAAAGTGCCCGTACTATTACTTCGCATTAAGGACGCAATAAATACACGATCACCAACACGAACATTTGTGACTTCTTCTCCAGCCGCCTCCACAATTCCCGCACCATCTAAGCCTGGGGTATAAGGTAATTGAGGTATATAAAACGCATATGTACCTGTTAATGTATAGGCATCACTCGGATTGACACCGGCTGCATATAAACGAACACATACCTCTCCCTTACCTGCTACTACTTCCTCTACGTCTGTATATACTAATTTTTCAGGTCCGCCAAACTGTGTAACTTGAATTGCTTTCATATTATCAACCTCCTGCATTTATTTTATATCGTTAAGTTAGAATTTACAGTTTAATTCAGGATTAAATTCTTGTTCTCACAAATTCTTTACAGTCTATACTTCATCCTTTACACGTTGTTTATCAATAGCCTTTTTGATGAAAAGTTCACTAAGTGATGTCATTTTTGTGAGGTTTTATCTCATCTGTAATCTCAAAAGAATCCATATCAGAGTCATAATAGATAGGTTCCCCTTATTTATTCAACGGTTCTTTGTTTACTTGGCCTATGGCATCCCTCTACTTATATGTCGAGTGAAAATAACAGGTATCCCTTGTTGACGGCATGTATGAACAAGAGTCTTGGCCTTTTGAACAAAAAGGAAATAAAGATAGACCCACGTGTTTTACGAACAAGAAGGCTTTTAATAGCTTCTTTTATTACCGTGGCACAAGTGAAGGAGTTTAAAGATATTACGATAAAAGAAATTACAGATGAAGCAACCGTTAATCGCGCAACGTTTTATGTTCATTTCATTGATAAATACGATTTGCTCGATGCTGTTATATCAAAAAAACAGTAAAAATTATCCAGGATAAGTTAAATTCTCATGATACTTTAAACGAAGCTACAATTATAAAAATATTTCTTGCGGTGACTAACTTTCAGCCTGAGTTAAGTACACAATGCAGAAAGAGTTATGAGTCTATTAGTGCGATAATAGAACAAAAAATTAAAAAGGAATTAGAAACGGTATTTTATGCCCTGCTCTTGAAACGCAATCTTCCAAAGGAGAAGGAAGCATTAAGAATTGGGGCAGTTATGCTGAGTTGGGGTATTTATGGAGCTTCTAATTTTACAGTTATGACCAATTCCCTTTTACTTATAAACCTCAATCCGAATATAAAGATAACACAGATCAAGCTGGCGATATTATGATAGAATTATATCGTAAAAATTACAAAACAGAAGATGGGAATACTTTGACTATTGGAGATTTCGAAATCCCCTTAAAATAATAAAAAAGACACCATATTTAATATGATGCCTTAGGCTGTCGACAAAGTCGACAGCTGTTTTTTGTATAAAGTTTAGCAAACAATATATTGTGTCCTTCTGTAGCTTTGTAAAAAAGTTTGATTAAATTAACTCTATAAACCTTATAAAAGAGCAAATATTAAAAGCCTGTTTTGAAAAAAGATTGATCAAAACACGCTTTTAATATATTCAATTGAATCATTCTTTTATAAAAAAGTTTGATCATTTCTGTGATCCTTATTCCATTAAAGCGCCGATTGCTGAAAATTTATTCTTAATATAGGGATAAAAATTTCTTATTTTGCTGCAGTTGCGAAATTCCCCATTGAAATGGAAAGTCGATTCCAACTATTAATTTGATTGATCAAAATAACAAGATCTACATAGTCTTTTTCATTAAAATGTATACACACTCGATTATAAAGATCATCAGGTACACGCTTAGTTGGAACTAACGTCACATGTTCAGTTAATTCTAATGCCACTTTTTCAGCATCTGTGTAGAAATCGCATTCTCTCCATGCGCTGACGCAGTATAAACGCTGTTCCGTTTCACCCATTTTTCGAGCGTCAGAGGTATGCATATTAAGACAAAAAGCACAGCCATTAATTTGAGAAGCACGGATTTTAATTAGTTCACGTAGTTTACGGTCTATTCCAGTAGATTTAGTATACTTCTCCATTTCCATCATAATGTTAAGTGCTTCAGGTGCTACTTCAAGATAATTAATGCGTTGTTCCATTTCCATTCCTCCTAAAATAAATTGAACTTTTATATTACCCCATAATAGGAACGTATATTATTAAAGGACTTTATTGTCAGTTGACGCCAAGCTTAAAGTATAGTGTTCAAAAGTAGCATCACGAACAAATCCGTTCTTTTCATATAATTTTTTGGCTTTTACATTAGTAGAGGCTGTTTCTAAGGTTAAATACTTGGCATCAGTTTGGTGGCATAATTCAATGGATAATTGTAATAACTGCTGGGCCACACCAGACTGCCTTTCAGTTTCCATTACAAATAAATCATTTAAAATCCATGCCTTCTTCATTGAAATTGATGAATAGGTTGGATAGAGCTGTGCAAATCCTACATATTGCTCCTCTTTTTTTGCCACAAAAATGATCGAGTCTCCAATTAAAAGACGTTCCTCAATAAATTTATGTGCCTCTGTTAAATTCTCTGACTGATCATAAAATTGACGGTATAAATCAAAAAGTTGTGCTACTCCTTCAACGTCAAACTTATTTGCTTTATAAAATTCCATGTTACATTCTCCTTTTCAACGAATTATATATAATACTATTATTCACTTTCATTGTCATTTCGAAAAGGTACAGTTTATAATATTTAAAAATGACAGATGAGGTGCGTAGAATGAAAGAACTTGTATTTAATGTTGATCGAAACAGCACTCTACCTATGTATCAACAAGTTTATCGCTATATTAAAGCCCAAATTATCTCAGGTAAAATTGTAGAGAATTCGAAACTACCATCTGTTAGGCAGCTTGCAGAGATGTTACAAGTGAGCCGTAATACGTCACAGCTGGCTTATGAACAATTACAAGCAGAGGGTTACATTCGCAGTGAATATAAAAAAGGTTATTATGTACAAGCTTCTATTTCGGAACTATTACCTATTTCCGAGATAATACGTCATACCAAAGCATCATCTAAGAGTATTGTAAATCCTACAATTGATTTTCAAGCTGGAGCTGTAGATGGAAACAACTTTCCTCTAGCGAAATGGCGCTCTCTTTCGAATAAAGTCCTAAAAGATAATCTGATTTATCAATATGGAGCGAATCAAGGGGATTTATTATTACGAGAATCTTTAGCAAAGTATTTATTTCAATCAAGAGGGGTGAGAGCAACCAGTGAACAAATTGTTATTGGTAGTAGCACACAGCAACTTTTGATGATTTTATCAATCCTTTTAAAAGAAGAACATAATCAAATCGCTGTAGAAGATCCCGGATATAATGGTGCCAGAGAACTTTTTTTATTACAATCATATTCAGTTGTGCCCATACCTGTTAAAGAGGACGGCATTGACATCACACACTTAGATAAGTGTAATGCTCGGTTAGTTTACGTAACACCATCACATCAGTTTCCACTAGGGATAACTATGCCTATCAACGAAAGATATAATTTAATTGAATGGGCTGAAAAAGTAAATGGGTATATTATCGAAGATGATTATGATAGTGAATTTCGCTATAAACAGCAGCCTATACCTTCATTACAAAGTTTAACAAACAGTGAGCATATCATATACTTGAGTACTTTTTCTAAGGCATTATTGCCTTCCATTCGGCTGAGCTATATGGTGCTACCAAAAGAATTACTAGTTAGATATCATCAAATTGCACCATTACTAGAGCAAACAGCTTCAACACTTCACCAACGTACAATCCATCATTTTATAGAAGAAGGATATTGGTATGCACATTTACGTAAAATGAAAACAATATATAAACGTAAAATGAAGGTGTTATGTGACACCATTCAAATGTACTTTAAAGATACTGTTACAATTATAGGTGGCTCCTCTGGTCTCTATATTGTCATTGAAGTTACAACAAAGCAAAGAGAAGAGTGGCTCGTCAAAGAAGCGCTCAAAAACGGCGTTAAAGTATATCCATGCTCCCCATTTCACGTAGAGAATTTTCCAGGTCACCCCACTATTCAGCTCGGTTTTGCCGGCTTAGAGGATTGTGAAATACGTAAAGGAATTGAAAAGTTAGCAGACGCTTGGTTAAATATAGTGTGAAGAACATATTAATGAGTATTTTATTGAATTATTCATCCTTAAAAACAGCATTTACCAGAAAATTAAAAGACCATCTCTTAAAAATTGATTTTCTAGGAGATGGTCTTTTACGAATATTTTTATCTATCTTTTTTGCAAATGATCAAAGTATTTTATTAATTTTCAATCTTGATTTTAAATCTACACCAGTCTGTATTGTTCAACATACTAAGACCAATTGTAGAACAAAGATCAAACAGCACTCGTGAACCAACCTGCCCCTTTAGTTCCATTAAAATAAGGAGCTGCCGATCAGCACTTGTTAGTTTAACAACATAGTCATTCTTCTCTATCAATTAATTTTTGGTCATGCACCTGTTAATTTAAAACCTAATTTTCTTCTTAGGTAGTTTATTTGGTGTTTCTATTAGCTTTGCAACTTTTTTATCTTTGTTGAACCTTACATTGTTAAGCCAATATACGAAAGCCTCTCCATTAAAACAGACTCCAAAAATTTTTTCGCCTTCCTCATCTTCTCCTGCGACTTCCCAGTATGAATGCTTGTTTTCTCTGTCATATAACCATTTATCAAATTCTCTCTGCAACTGATGTATATTTCTCCCTACTTTTGCAAGACAACTTATATATTCAGTATCCTCTTCGTACATAAATTCGACTTTCACAATCATAAATATTTTTTCCTCTCTTGCTTTTTAAATTTTACTAGACTGCCCAATCTCATATTTATC
Organism: Peribacillus sp. TH16; assembly: GCF_016651095.1. Taxonomy (NCBI): domain Bacteria; kingdom Bacillati; phylum Bacillota; class Bacilli; order Caryophanales; family Bacillaceae; genus Peribacillus; species Peribacillus sp. TH16. Next base: position 582,748 of record NZ_JAEKEM010000002.1, read on the forward strand.
TTAATATAAATCTCCTGGTATCTTTAAGAAAATCGAATCATCCAAATTATTTAACGATAAAGCAACCATTTCCTTTAACATAGCCAATATTAAAGGCTAGGTTTATGTCATTTTACCATATTACCTTATGGAACTATCCTTCCCCGTTAGCGCCATAAGAAAAAGGCTGCCTCAGCAACCTTCCTTATTGAAGTAAAGCACCCGTTAGTTCTATAAGAAAAGCGAACCTTATTCAAGAATAGCGCCCAATTGTGGAATGCAATCTGATAGAGTTCAAGAATCATACTAATTTCATCTTGCTTTACTTTTTATGACCAATAAATTACGGTTGTTAAAAACCTCCTCCCAACTTCAACGTTCATGTTCCAAAATAAATTGTATCGTCATGTAACTTTTTAAACTTGGAATTGTTTTTCCTGAATATCTTTTTGAACGTTTATTCTTCTCACGATAAAGATGAGGACAATTGCACCCAATAAGCAGGTTGCCCCTCCTGCTCCTATCAAGACGAAAGAAACTCCAAGCCATTTGGCAAGAAGGGATCCCAAAGCAGGTGCAATAAGCATAGAAAAGGTTTGTAATGATGTGGCCGCAGCAGATACTCTGCCCATCATTTGCTTGGGTGTCTCCGATTGCAAGATAAATCCATAAGGGACCGACTCACCGGAGCCCATGAAACCAAGGAAAAATGCGCCAATCACCCAGGCTAATACAGGAAGATTTACAATCTCCATACTACCAAGTCCCATTACAATGATTAATGAACCGCTAAAAAGTAATGCACTTGACATAAAATGAATAGGTTTTCTTTTCCAATGAGTCCAGTTGCCCATTAAAAGTGAGCCTGCCACGCTTCCCAGACCCACAGCACTAATCAGTAACCCAAAATTCCCTTGCGTGAAGCCAAGGTTTTGGGCAATAAATACGAATAGTCCATCGTACAGGAAAATAATAAAAAACGCTACAGAGGATAGGATAACTGAGCTTTTTAATAATGGGGTATATGAAATGTGCTTAATGCCATCTAATAGTTCTTTCCAATAGTGACCATTATTCCTATTTTTCTTTTCAGATTTAATGTCAGAATTCATTTCTTTTTCATCCATGTTGGGAAGAGTTAATAAAATTAATATAGCGATGAAAAAACCTGCAGCTTCAAATAAGAATGGACTTTTTGCTCCAAATAAAGCTATGACGCCTCCTCCAAGTGCAGGACCAATAATTTTCATCGTATTAACGGAAAGCTGGCTAAGTGTTACCGCCTCTGGAAGGTGGTTATCAGGGACCGTAAACCTAATCATACTTTGTCTTGCTGGGTCGTAAATTGCTGCGACTGTTCCCTTCAAAAACACAAATAATAAAAGGATATAAAGGTTAGGAGCAAAAAACAGCCCTCCTACAAACATGATCCTTAAAAATAAACAAATGATCATCATTTGCTTTTTTGGAAGTCGATCTACGAATACACTTGCAAAGGGACCTATGATGACCCAAGGTAGCCCTAATACAATGATCACTGCGGCAATGGCTGTTTCATCTAGCCCCCAATGGTAAGCAACAATAACCTGTAAAGCAATAAAATCGAGCCAATTACCCAGATCAGAAAATAGCTGCGCGCCAAATAATGAACGAAATGGACGGAATTTTAAAGGCTCAAATATTCCAGCTTTCATGAGTTATTTCTCCTTTTCTCCTTGGGTTGCCTCTCTTCGTCTTGCTAGCAGTTTTTCTGTATTCCCATTTGGATCCTGCCCTTTTGGAAGTTGATTATTTCCCAATGCATTTATCGATTCTTCAATCCATTTCAACTCAGCTTCCAGACGTAATTCGGCATAGCGGATGGATAGCATACCCACATTACTGATGTAAGAGCTTCCGTTTGTTGGCCAGGCTTTTACAAATTCAAGTAAATCTTCGGTTGTCTCTTTTCTTTTTAGTAGATGACTGATTAATACTGAGCTCTCCATATCTTCGTGCCAAGTGGACATCTTCATTAATAATTCGTCTCTAATAATTGGGTAGGCAGGAGGGAGTCGAAGCCAGTTTTCAAATTCCTCCCACCCTTTTGGGGTAAGTTCATAAAGTTTCTTTTTACGTCCCTCTTCCTCTTGTTCAATAGGATAAACAAGTCCTTCTTCTTCAAGCTTCTTTAATTTCGGATAAATACTCCCATAACTCATTCCCCAGTATAAGCCGGCAGCTTTATGCTCAAACTCTGCTTTAATATTGTATCCTGTACTGGGCCAAAAGCTTAATATAGCAAGAATAGAACTTTCAATTGACATGTAACAATCCCCTTCCACATATCATAATGATATATCAAACTGATATATCATTATGATATGTCTAATAACAGGTAAAAACAACCATAAAATAAAAAAATTCCATAATTTTCAGAAAGTTATCTTTCAGTGATTCAATTTTTTAAGAGTTGTTGTTTACAATCCGGCCCAATTGTTGAAAAAAGATTAAACAGCACTCTGCAACTATCCTGCCCCGATAGTTGCATAAAAAAAAGCTGCCTTAAAGGACAGCTCCGATCTTCAGCTAACGCACCTGTTAGCTTAATAGCAAACAACCCGCTATTTCTCCCAAAGCTCGACCAGTCGACCTTCAGGATCTTCAATCCAAATAAACTTTCCAAATTCACTAATCTCTTTTTTCTTTGCAAGAGGTACACCAATATGTTCAAGATGCTTAATAGTCTCGTTTAGATTATATACTTGGAAATTTAACATCACTTGTTGTTCTGTTGGAAAATAACTGTCATTCTCGGTAAAGAAAGAAAAGATAGTCTCATTTCCTAATTGGGGTTTTATCACAGTCCCATTCCAATTGTCTATTTCAATCTTCAACACTTCGCTGTACCATTTTTTTACAACTTCAAGATTCTTAGTTCTCCAAAATATTCCTCCGAAACCTTTTATCATCGTATCTAACTCCTATCTCATCAAATTTTTAGCTATCCGATTACATTAGATATTCGAGATTTAAATTAAAGTTCCTTCTTCAACTATACTGCCCCGAAAGTTGCATAAAGAAAAAGCTGCCTTAAAGACAGCTCTGATCTTCAGTTAACGCACCCGTTAGTTTAAGTATATAACTTCACATTTAACAAAAATAATCAACTGCGTCAGTTCGAACCCTGATCTTTCGCCTCTGATAAAGGAGCATAAAAGTATGTATTTCAACTTTTATGTATCTGTACGTACTTCCCCCCATTCTTGTTCCATATAAGGGTTTACTAGCCAATTAAGAGTGTAGTGTCTTTCATATATAACACCTTCATCTAGAGATGATGGAATTTCCAAATTTGGGTTAAGTAATATCACTTTAACTTAATATATAAGAGAGGTCTGATATTGAATAACCTGTCTCTTCTAAAGCATTCTTCGTGTTGTTCATTATCCTCTATCCCACCATCAGGTATAAAGAGCAGTGACTATTTCTCAATTATTTTTTAGAATGATTAGGAGCCTAATGCAAATAATAAACTTCAAAAAACAGTGATTGAAGATGACTACATTAAGATTATTATAGGTCATGTAGAATAATACCTTTTTAATATAAATAGGGATAGCCCAATCACTATCCCTAACATTACTTATGATTTCGTTTAACGAGTTCTTCCACCTAATTGTTGTTCAGCCATTTGCACTAAACGTTTTGTAATTTCTCCACCAACAGATCCGTTTGCACGCGATGTTGTATCAGCGCCAAGTGTAACACCGAATTCACTAGCGATTTCGTATTTCATTTGTTCTAGAGCTTGCTCTGCACCATTAACTACTAATTGATTACTGTTGTTATTTCTAGCCATGTTGTCAGCTCCTATGAATGTAATGTGTTGCTATTTATAGGTTTTGATATTGTTAAGCGTTATATACATAGAATTTAAATTAAATTAAGGAAGTGATTAAAATTTAAAAACTCACCTGTAGCTCTAGAAGGGAAGAGCGGAAAACGTTGTAGCCACCGGGTTGCATGGGTGTGAGTCCCGGAAATTATGAAAGTGCTGGTAAAAAAACAAGTAAAACCACACAAGGAAACAAAGCTTTGAAAACGATGGTTGTAGCGTGTGTACTAGCGACGTCAAGGCAAAATAATCGAATTGCTTCACATCGAAAAAGGATTACCAAACGGCAGGGAAAAATGAAAGGACGAATTGCTTCTGCTCATTTACTATTGACGATTGCTTACAACATCTTAAAAACAGGAGAACCCTCTCATATCTAGGCTCAAATTACCTTGAAGAAAAACAAATTAACGAAGATCGAATTCCTAAAAAAGAAAGGCTATACAATCGCTCCATCTGAACAACAAACTGCATAACCAGTTAATATAACGACATAGCACATTTACGTCCTTCAAAAAATTAAAATATGGTGGGCTTATTTTGTATGGCCTTCCACGAATATGTTTTCATACAAAAAAGGTTGCCTCAGCAACCTCTCATAGTGAAGTAAATCACCCAGTAGTTTAACAACATTAATAAAATAGTATTTTTTATAATTTCGATAACCGTAGAGTGTGTTTTGTAATGACATCAATCAATGCATCCCAATCGTTATAGTGAAGCTCATGCCCTGTACCATTCAATGTGAATAAGTCAGCATCTTTTATTAAGTTAGCAAGCATCTTCCCATGTTCGTATGGAATAATTGGATCTTCAGTACCATGGATGATCAAAGTAGGAACAGTAATTTCTTTCGTTCTCGTTAGGTATGACTCACCTCCTGATATTAGACCATGGTTATTCATGCTAGCTATGTTGTTAGACCTTCTTATTTCTTCGATTGCCAATCGGTGTATACGCTGTTCATCGAATGTATGTCTTGATCCAGAGATTATTCTCCATTTGCCCACGATAAATTCAATAATGGATTGGTCATTGGTCCAGTCTATTGCACCTGCTTGACCAAAAAATTTTGTCACTTTATCCTCCATTGGAGGTAACTCTGGTGCAAAATTTGATGTCGCAATAAGGGTAACTGTCAAAACCCTTTCAGGGTGCCTTAATGCAATCATTTGAGTAAGCATGCCTCCCATTGACATCCCTACTATATGGGCTTGCTCAATACCATAACTATCTAAAACATGAATAGCATCGTCAGCCATATCTTCAAAGGAGTATTCTGGGTTTCCTGGTGGATAAGTAGTTGAACGGCCAACATCACGACTATCATACCGGATGACATATAGGCCCCGGTCTGCTAAGCGTTGACAGAAATCTTCTTCCCACCATACCATAGATGCAGTGGCTCCCATCATCAGTAAAATCGCTGGATCATTTACATTTCCAAAGCTTTCAGTAAAAATAGTAATTCCATTCACTTTGATTGTTTGTTCGCTCATTTAAGGTCCTCTCCTTTAAAAAGAGTTTTACCATGAAAAATATGAGGACATGCTTTCTTTTAGACTAATACTATTTTTTCTACACATATTTTACATAACATTAGTTGCACGAGTTAGTTGAATGAACTTATTATTCTTTGTCCAAATCATCATCTAAGAATGATGACTTTTTAGTTTCTTCGATACCATACTTCGATTCAAGGAGTTGACCAATTTTTGAACGGTTAATACCGTTTTTTACAGCATTTTCAATTACTAAATATAGAATAAATAACGATACAATAAATATAATAATCGATTTGAACATTTTTATTACCTCCATCACAAATAACTAATATACCAATTATATCAAAAGTATTATTCTTCCAGTAAAATAGCCCGTTAACTTCATAAGAAAAAGAGCTGCCGAAGCAACCCTAACTAGTGTTTTAATCAATAAACCATTCTTCATACTCTTCCTGATTTAATGCCTTGATCTTGTTAATCGTTCCCCCAAGCAACTCATGGTCAGATTGGATTTCTGTTTGATACTCTGTATAATCACCATCTCCATCAAACGAATCCACAAGGTAATGTATCGACTCTCCATCTCTATCCCATTTCACACCATATATGTCTTTAAATATTTCTGAGAGCCCCCCTGTCCTTCTTCACCTGAATCCATATCAAATAGGACAATTCTTGCGGAATCAGGATAACCACCGATCAGGGCCATTATATTTTTAGCAGGAGACCAAGCTATTCCATATGGTTGTTCGTATCCAGCATAATCGTATGAATCTGATATATTGCTAGATTCACCTGTTTGCAAATTCACGACGAAAATTCCCACTCTCTCTTGAACCTGACTATCAAAGGCTAAATACCGCTCATCATGGGATAAGTGCAAGCTTTTGAGATGAATCTGTTCAGGCAAATCAATCTCTATTGGTTCACCATTTCCTTCAATAGACAATTTACTGTCAGATTCAAACACCTGATATTCACCAATTTTTGTTTTATGTAAAATCAAATCGTTTACGCTTACCATATTAGGATTCGAATAATATTCCATTTCATTCTGAGAACATCCCGCGATCATGAATATAAAAATTATTAGTGAACACAAGCTACGAATATCTCCCACTCCTCAATAACGGAAATCTCCGTATTTCTAGTTTTTTACTCAAGCCTTCCTAATAGTTTCCAATTATTATCCTTTATATCGGACCTTTTTGGTTTTCTTACGTTCTTCGAAAAGGCTCCTTCACTAACTCCTAATTTAATAAAGTTTTGTTGTGCTTCTCTAAAGGAAATATTGTTTGCGTCGTCTTCATCTGGATATTTATATTGATAGCCATCATCTTCCCAAAAGCAGATTTCACAAATTTCATAGGTGTCTGGTGGTTCTTCATTCAGTGTTTTATAACCGCAGCATGGACATGTAAATTTCATAAAATGTACTCCTTTTAGAAAATCACTATTAGTTCCAATCAATATCCATATAAATTTCGAAAAGTTTTCTTCCCTTAATCGTTCCATTTTCAAAAAGAGCTTTGGAAGTATCAAATTCTTGAGTTAACGAACCCCTAACTCGTGTAAGGTAGTACTCATCTGGATTTTGACTTATCCAGTATTCCTCATTTTTATAGTCAAAACTAAATTCTTCTCCATTTTCTACACGTTTTTGCATTTCATTAAAATTCTCCAAGGTCATTTGTCTCACCTGCCTGTTTAGGTTTTCGTTAAATTATACCTTTTTCCTTATGCAGCTGTCCCCAAAAGCTGAATTAGAAAAGTCAAGTGGCCTAACCTATGCTAGTTTTTGTTACAATAAACTCATGTACGAAAATCTTGTTAGGAGATGAAGATGTACATTTAAATCTCTATTTATTTAATAAAATATTATAATTAATTTAAGAATATGGTTTATTTTGGAGGAAAGGTAGATATGCTGAACATACGAAAAGTAAAAATGGAAGACTTACCTGAACTTGTAGTTATTGAACATCTTTGTTTTTCAAAAGAAGAAGCAGCTACAAAAGAAGCGTTCGAAAAGCGCATTCAATTAATCCCGGATAGTTTTTTTGTAGCGGAGGAGGACGGTGTGCTCGCGGGTTTAATCAATGGACCAGTCATTGACACAGCGTTCATTACAGATGATTTATTTAGTGAGATACAGGTAAACCCAGCGTCTGGTGGTTATCAAACTATTTTAGGGTTAGCGGTGTCCCCGCATTTCCAAAAACGAGGCGTGGCATCCGCGTTACTTGCTCATCTTGAAAAAGAAGCGAGAGCGAACAAACGTGAAACGATTACACTTACTTGTAAAGAGAACTTAATTCGCTTCTATGAAAACTATGGATACCTCAACAGCGGTGTTTCAAGCTCAGAGCATGGAAGAGTAATTTGGTACAACATGAGTAAAAAATTATTATGAACGTTATATATCAGCTCTAAATCAATAAGACAATAAGAAAAGTAGCCAATCCACATCATGGATGGCTACTTTTTTTATTTTTACTGAACAGAGTAATATAAGCGGGCAGGATGGTTAACGCACTGATCAATGAATACAGTGTATCCTTCTTTATGAAGAATCGCACCCGTTAGCTGAACTAGAGTTATATTTTAAGAACTTGTCTATTCTTTTCATTACATTTTCTAAGACTGTAATGGCCTTTGAAGTATTAAATGGTTCAATATCTAAAGAATGATTAGCATTGGGGACTTTTTCAATTTTTATATTTGTTTTATTTTCAATTTCTTGGATTTTTCTAGAAATATAATGAGGGTCTTTTTCGCCTATAACAATAAGGGCTGAATGATTATTACTTAATAATGCTTCAAAAATTGAATCAAACTTTAAAAGTGGTGTAAGCAAAATCATTTTAGAATTCATATTCATATCCATTTTCATAAGTCCGTTGATGATAGGAATTGTACCAATTGATTTTCCTAAAAATACCGTTTCTTGATATCGTTGATTTTTAAACACCTCAGTAATGATGTGATTGACATCATTAACAATGATTTTTGTGATATCTTCCAATGGAAACTTGATTACATCCTGGCCGTATGAATAATGAATATGAACGACATCATACTGATTCTGAAGCATTGTCATTGTCGAATAATAAAATAAAGGCTTCTCATACGTGTAACCTGCTCCAGAAAACATAAAACAAACAACCGGACTTCCGGTTTCAATATGTGTGTATTGAACTTCTTTTTCATTAATAAATGTTGTTCTTTGATTAACCTTCATAATAGTCCCCCTAGTATCATTCATTTTATTAAAATCTTAAATATAAATAAAAGGGATACAATATGAAGTTCTTCTTAAACTCCCTCATTTCTTTAATAAGAAAAAGCGACCTTCCTATATTTGAAGTATCGGAGTATCGCATCTGTTAGTTAAACAATAAACTATAACTGTTTATAAACAAATTCTCTGTACTTTATAAAATGATGTTTTTTATAGAACTCTTTTGCATCATCGTTTTCAAACCAATAATCTAATTCAATTAAATCTATATCGTTCCTTTTCGCTATTTTATATACCTCTTCCATTAACCTCGTTCCATAACCTTTTTTCTTTTGATTCTCAACTATACTAATCTGATGCACATATACAGAATTATAACCATTTTTATAAACATTTTCTGGATAGTTTCTAATCTCTATCCACACGTAACCAAGTGATTCTTCATTATCTTCTAAAAGAAGGAAAACAAAACTGTTGTTGTTGATTAAACTTTTGAATGTATCTTTAATTTCACTATAGTTATATTCCTTGAAATATCTGGGATAAAGCTTTGCATGCAAATTGTGAACATATCGATTTAATTTTGCAATTTTTTCATAATCTGTAGTTTGTCTAATTTGCATAATTTCCCCTACCTAACTATTCCTATTTGTTCCATGCGAACCTTCAATCTCTTAAAAAATCACGTTCGAATCGAAGTGAACAATAGTACGACTTTCTTTTATTCTCCGTTCAATTTTTTGAACTGTTTTGTTTAATTGACTATCTGTATTCTTTAAATCGTACTTTTTATAGAAAAAACTATATAAAGTTAGATCTCTTAACTTTAAAAATAGAGGTATTGTTTCATAATCTTCAGGTGCAAGGTGATTTTCTGTCTCATATCCTTTTATGAATTCCCTCATAAATTCGGTAGCATATCCATCGAGGTCATTTACGCCCTCACGTTCTAAGCTCCACATAAAATAATACAGAGGTATTGCCAAATCGCTTGCAAACCAGTGATTAGAACAGTCATCAAAGTCAAAAACATAAATCTTACCTTCATGATAATGGAAATTGCCGTGATGAATATCAGAATGAATCAATCCAAAGTTATCTTGATGAACTGGAAGAGCATTTAATTTCTTAATAATTAATTCTTGTTGGTGTATCACTTGCTCTGGAACATCAACATGATAGAGTGTTGCATTCAATAATTCTTCTTCATACCAATTCAATCTTTTATATTCTGTTTCAGGCTTGTAACTTTTTGTTTTTTTATGTAGTTGGCCTATTGTTTTCCCCCATTCAAAAAATAAATGTTCGTTAAAATTTTCATCAGTTACTTTCATCCTTGCTCCAGGTGCTTTTTCAAACAGACAACAATAAAAATTTGTCCCATCAAGACCCGTTACAATTTCAACTAAGTTATTTTCTGTTGAAGGAATAACTTTCGGAATGTTACTTCCATTATTTTGTAAATATTCAATCCACTTTAACTCAGCAAGCACTTGCTCTTTTGTACGATGTGATTGGTGTGTCAATCTCAAGATGAATGGTGTTCCATCCCGGTAAACCTCAAATACATAGTTTTCTGCATCCCCAAGTTTTACTGGACTCTCTGCACTCACTTGAAAAAAACGCCCGGCCAATTCCACCATTTCATTTGTAAAAATACTTTCTACCGCCGCTTCCATTATCTTCACTCCTATTAATGATGTTGCTTAAGCAACAAATGACTAATTAGTAAAAAAACGAATTACATATGTTTTATACGATATCAAGGTACCTTTTCCCTTTATTTGTATATCATTCTTTTTTTATAAAGCTTTATGATAACAAGGGTAAATATATGTTTATATGTGTGAAGAGACTAAGAAAGAATTCCTACCATTTTTAAAATCTCGCCCATTTGTTGAAAAAAGGTCAAACAGCACGCTTTAACTATCCTGCACCTTTTGTAGCATAAGAATTGGTTGCCTCAGCAACTCCTCCACTCTTATTTCAAATTCTTTTGTTTTTATAGCTGAATTGTTTGAGTCAATGTCACTTTTTATTATTAATGTTCTTTTGCTTCTATTTTTTCTAAAACTTTATCATTATTTTTAAGAACTTTTTGCCAAAGGTTAAAAACATGGATTGAAAAATAGTTTGAAAAACCCACTACAACAATTTGAATTATAACTGTCACTAAAGTAGACACCTTTTCACATCCTTGATTTTAAACCTGCTCAATTTTTTGTTAATGTTCTGTATTCACGGAATAATTCACTTAAATCAATTTGCATGGTGTTTATAAAAGCTGTCCAGATAAATGGGTCTCCTCTATACTATTATATTATTACATTAGTGTATGTAATATTTAGGAACTTCCCTCCCCATTTAGCTATACAAAAAAAGGACTGCATCAGCAGCCCTTTTGTAAACTCTTGCACTTTTTAAAAGCCAATAAGTAAATAATTTGTATTTGAAAGCATCAAAAAATAGTATAAATCATCGGGAACTTTTCTTAACAACGAAAGTTATATTTATTTAATAATTAATTCGAATAAATTCTTAAAAGGGATCTTATGTCTATTTTGCATTCCTGTGTTCATCGAAATCAATTTGACATTCTTCTAACGGAATTACTTTAGTTTTCTTAATAAATTTATAGCCAAGCCACATCACCAAAAATAATGGGATACCAAGATAGCTAGCAATTACACTCGCCCACTCAATGTGATCTCCGATAAAGGCTTGATAGTTTTGCGCCAATAAAACCGAAAAACAAAGGATAAATGAAAATATCGGTCCGAAAGGAAACCATTTTGAAAGATATGGAAGATCGTCCAGTGAAAAACCTTGAGCAATGTATGCTTTTCTAAACCGGTAATGACTGGCAGCTATACCCAGCCAAAATATAAATCCAGTGACTCCAACTGCATTCATCAGCCAAATATATATTACTCCATCACCGAAAATGGAAGCAAAAAATGCCAACATTCCTACAAGTGAAGTTACAACCAGTCCCCAAATGGGAACGCCGCGTTTGTTGAGCTTCCCAAAAATACGCGGTGCCAGCCCTTCATTTGCCATTGAGTACAACATTCGGCTTGTCACGTAAAGACTCGAATTACCTGCGGATAGTACGGCTGTTAAAATGATAGCATTCATCACGGAAGCAGCAAATGCCAGTCCCACTTTTTCAAACACCATCGTAAACGGACTAACCATGATCGTATGTCCCTGCAAACTGCTATTCGTATAAGGAACTATCAATCCAATTACAAATATCGCTAGGATATAAAATAGGAAAATCCTCCAAAAGATGCTGCGAACTGCACGTGGAACATTTTTTGCCGGATCTTCACTCTCACCGGCTGCAACACCAACTATTTCTGTCCCTTGAAAAGAAAAACCAGCAGCTATGAAAATACCCAATGTTGCTAAAAAACCGCCGGCAAACGGAGCGTCGCCAACTGTGAAGTTTTTAAAACCAATCGCCTCTCCATTCATAATCCCGAATATCATCAATATACCGACAACGATAAAAATGATGATGGTCGCCACTTTAATGAGCGAAAACCAATATTCCCCTTCTCCATACCCTTTAACGGATACGTAATTCAACAAGAATATCAAAACTAAAAACAAAGAACTCCATAACAATGACGGGCTGTGTGGAAACCAAAACTTCATAACCATCGTTGCGGCAGATAGTTCCGCAGCAAGCGTCATCGCCCAAGTGAACCAATAATTCCAACCAAGCGCAAACCCAAGTGCTGGATCAATAAAACGCGTTGCGTAGGTACTGAAAGCTCCGCTTACAGGCATAAATGATGCTAGTTCTCCGAGACTTGTCATAATAAAATAAACCATTATACCAATAACGGCATAAGCGACCAAAGCCCCTCCAGGTCCTGCAGTGTGAATGGCCGGCCCGCTGCCGAGAAAAAGCCCTGTTCCAATCGCACCGCCCAACGAAATCATCGTTAGATGGCGCGCTTTTAGTTTTCTTTGTAAAGTATTTGACGGCTGGTTTTGTTCATTTTTAGCAGGCAGTTGCAATTGCTGATTTTCCAAATTAGATTCCCCTCCAATAATGCAATTTTATCTTGAATCAATAAAGCAAAGGAAATCACTCTATCAATAGGTTTAATTCTTCCGATTTTTCTTTATCACGGCCGTTATTAAAACATATTATTAACTTTTTTTGGAATATAGGGGTCTGTGTAGCATTACGCAACTAGAATAGCTGACATAAAAACCCAGTGAAGGACTACTTTTTGATCTTATTAGCCTAACCTTTATAGAAAAAGCTTCGCATGCATTTTTAAAATTCGGTTACTCCCTCACATACTATTATTTGGTGGGTAAGCTCCTATGAATAAATGAATTCCAATCGATTTGATGTAACCAGCTTGCCGCTGCTTCAATATCTTTTGAAAAGATACGATCATGTGTAATGCTTGGAATAAGCTTTCTTGCTTCCGTATACAACTCTTTTGTAAATGGAGCCATCTTTTCTGTTCCACGGTATTCCACCGCCTGCAAGGCACAAATGAGTTCAATCGCCAAAACGCGACGAACATTTTGAATGATTTGATGGGCGTGTCGGGATCCAATCGTTCCCATGCTTACATGATCTTCTTGGTTCGCTGAAGATGGTATGGAATCCACACTTGCAGGATGTGCGAGTGTTTTATTTTCAGAGACGAGTGAAGCGGCACAATATTGCATGATCATCGCTCCCGACTGCAAGCCAGGTTCCGGACTTAAGAATGGTGGTAAATCATTCAGCTGAGGATTGACGAGTCGCTCAATACGGCGCTCTGAAATATTCGCAAGCTCGGCCACAGCGATTTTCATATAGTCCATCGCAAATGCAATCGGCTGTCCATGGAAGTTGCCTCCTGAAATAACCTTTTCACCATCATCAAAAATAAGCGGATTATCCGTTGCAGCATTCATTTCGATTTCCAATTTTTCTTTTACATAATCGAGAGTTTGCCATGATGCCCCATGCACTTGCGGGATGCAGCGGAGAGAATACGCATCCTGTACCCGTAGTTCCCCTTGCTTGGTGATGAGCTGGCTACCATTGATCATGCGGCGGATCCGTTCCGCGACCTCTGATTGCTGGCGGTAACCGCGAGCTAGATGAACATCCGGATCAAAGGCGTCTTCAATGCCGCGTAACCCTTCTAACGTCATTGAAGCAATCGCCTCAGTTTGATGGGCCAGCTGTTCAGCTTCAATGTAATTGACGAGTCCCATTCCCGTCATGGCCTGCGTTCCGTTAATCAAAGCAAGACCTTCTTTTGCTTTAAGTGTCAGCGGAAGAATGCCTTCTTTCGATAAAGCTATGATGGCCTCCATTCGCTCCCCTTTATAGAACACTTCGCCCTCTCCCATCAATACAAGTGCCAAATGAGAAAGAGGCGCCAAGTCCCCACTCGCCCCTAGAGAGCCTTGCTGAGGGATGACCGGATGGATATGCGCATTCAAAAGCTCAAGCAAACGCTCAATGACAACAGGACGAACGCCGGAAAACCCTTTTAATAGCGCGTTGGCGCGGAGAAGAACCATAGCTCTTGATACCAATTCAGGAAACGGTTCTCCTACTCCGCATGCATGGGAATGAATCAAATTCCACTGCAGCTGCTCTACGTCCCCTGCATCAATCAACACATCGCTGAATTTTCCAAAACCGGTTGTAATACCATAGACTACTTTCTTTTGTTTCACGATATTTTCAACAGCTTCCCTACTTTTTTCCACTTTCTTAACACTATCGGCTGAAGCCGTGACAAACGCATTACCATACAATACTTTTTTCGCCTCTTCAATTGTTAAAGATTGGCCCGTTAACATAATCATTTCCTACACCCCTTATTCCTTTTTTAAAACAAACAAAAAGGAGGCTATATTGACAGACTTATCCAGTCGTCAATACAGCCCCCTACTTCACTAAATAACTATAGGCTTTTAATTATTTAAATGTGGTTAATTCCCAAGCTAACCGGTTCATGTTCAAATCCCCGAACTTGTGCTCCAATCGTTCCATACACGGCGACAGCAATCCATTCCTTCGTCCCCGTTTTTAAACGGCCTGCCTCGAACGATAGCAAACCGAAGTCCCGCCGTCCTCAAAAGACCGCCAAGCTCGACTTGGCCGCGTGTCACTCCATGCAGTGCTTCGATAATCGCATGATACAGAACATGCATATCACGATAAATATCGGGATTGACTAATCCCGCTAATCCGTACATGATGCATGACACCCGATTCTTTTGTCGAATACCATTGTCATGCTGAGAATTCTTTTTAATTTTCTAAATATACTAATAACTAAGTATCATTGTAAGCGGATACATATCATTCGTCAACATATTTTCACTATTTTATTAATAGTAACTGGCTTTTGGGTATAATCTTTAGATAATTCTTTTATAGGTGTCTCTTCTTTTACTATCACTCCTTTTGCTGTTATACTCTTACCACTTTCATCTTGAACTGCTTTTACTTTTAACTCGCCTAGCGGAAGCTGTTCATCCATTGTCCAAAAAAGTCTTTCCTACAAAGGCTTTTCGAAAAAATCAAATTTCCGATTTTCACCCCTTATTTCATATAGCATTATTACATCTTTTATTTTTCAATTACAGTGAATGATGGTGTTTGTTTTGAATTGTTGTTAGGTAATATAATTTTAGAACTAGAATTTGATTTATTACTTTTTTCCTTTGGGCCTTTATGTACTTCTGCTTTCGTAACATTGTAATTCTTTTGCTTCGAAGTACACCCTAACAATAAAACTGAGGATAAAACTAAAACAACAAAATAGTGTATTTTCATTTTATGGCAGTTCGTTGTACCATTCGTGATTGTCGCAAGAAGAGAACGAAAGATGAAATCATCCCTCGGAACAAGGGATTACGAGAGTTCTATGATAAGAAACGTAAAGAAGGAAAGCCCTTTAAATAAGCGACTTTCCAAGATCTAGCATAGTTTAAAAGTATAACTAAATAGCATGAAATATTTTAAGTGTTCATTGAAAAATGTTGACAAACTATTAGCTGGTTTAGCACCATAAGAAAAAGAGCTGTCAAAGCAACTCCCTTATGTATAGTGACAATAAAAATGTTTCATTTACAATAAAGTCATTTAAAATTAAACAAGGAATTGTAAAATATGTCTAGAATATATTAACATAAACTACATAATTCTATAGGTAACTGAAAACCTACATCTTTTTTTATGGTCTTTTTACACTATCTACCTATAGGGGATAATATCCAACTCACCCATTTCTACGTAAAGAAGAAATCATGCATATTTAAGCTGAACATTACTATCGATCAACTGTAACTGATACTGCTGAATTAATTCTATTAATTGCTTACTATATATTCTCTCACCTTCTTCATTTTCTATCGTACTGTACCCAGCTTCTTGTAAAGCCAGAGCCTGCTCCATATATGTGTTGGAAGAAAACAATCCATGCTTTCTGTAACGAGGATTTTCAGATAAGAATAAACCATGATCTTCTACGGATTCATGTACATCCTCATACACCCTGAAATCATCTTTAATGGTCTGATTATAAAACTCATTCGTACTTAAATTCGCTGTTTTCTCGTTCCAATTATAGCTTTTGATTCCAAAAAGATTATGATACTTCGTTGATAATTGTGACCTTCCCCAATTCGATTCCAGTATAGCTTGTGCGATTGTAATAGAAGGCAGGATTTTGTACGCTTTATAATTAGAGATCGCTGCCTCTTCAATACTCTCGATAAAATATCGTTGCATACTATTGTTTTTGTTTTTCTCTGCTATGTCCCCTTCACTAGATAATTGCTTAAGGAACGAACTAATACGCTTTTTTTGCTTTTGATTGTATTTCAAATCCTTGGTCACTTGTTGCATATCCTTTAATATATAGTCATTCTCCCTTTTCCCTATAAAACGAGCTGTAATGCTTTTTATTTCATTTTTAGATACAGAATTAAGACCATATTCAGTATGTACGACCGCGGCTACGTTTCGCCAATCTACTTGTACTTTCCCATGGCTTGTTTCATCGACAATCATTTGAATTTCTTTTATTTTCTCTCTTGGAATAGCAATCTCTTTAACAGACGCGAAGTAAATCAACGCCACCAGTAAGATACTTGCCACAAATGCTACTTTTCCGTTTTCCATCTTGTCTCTCCTTCCCATTTAGCATCATTTATATATTTGTTATTTAATGCTGCATTCTTCTTTCATTCATTATCATAACTTCCTTATGTCACAGCAATATAACAAACAAAAAAAGCATCCCTAAAAAGGTGATGCTTCAAGCTAAATTCAAATGAAACCATATACTAAAACTAATATACGAATCCTCTAGCTTCACTTCATACGACAATTCGTTTTCATCTAAAATAGTAGCCACAATAGATAGGCCTAGTCCAGTTCCTGAGAATGTTTTGTTTCTCGATTCTTCTATCACATAGAAAGAATCCCAAATTTGAGTTAAATGCTCTTGCTGTACACGGGTTGTCTTATTTTTGATTGTACATTTTAGTTCGTTATCTCTATCATTCGTTAGTAATATTTCGAAATAGTCTTCTTCGCCGTACTTGATAGCGTTGCTAATCAAATTATGAAATACTATCTCCATTTGACTCATATCTTCTTCAATACTAAAATTCTCAATTGAATCAAGATTGCTCCTTACATGTAAATGATTGTTCTGCAAAGTAATTTTATATTGGGCTATAACTTTTTGAAGAAGCTCTCTTAAATCAAACTTTGATTTGTTCACTTTCATCGCTTGCACTTTAGACAGTTTTATTAAATAATCGACCATTTCAGAGGTATATGTTACTTGTTCCAGAATGACATCCGTATATGTTCCATCATCTAACCCATCTTTTATCCCAATCGTATAGGCTTGTATTAATGATAACGGTGTTTTTACTTCGTGCGATATACTAGATATCAACGTGTTCAAGCTTTGGTTTTTCTTTACTAGCTCAGAATGGGCATTTTTCAAGCGATTACTCATCTCATTAATGCTATAAGACAATTCCTCAATTTCATCACCTGATTTAATCTCGACTTGTTTAAAATTCAGATTGGAAATGTCCTTCGCTACACTCTTTAATTTCTCTAATGGTGTAATAATTTTTTGAGAGAAATATGCGACCAACAATAAACTAATGATAATGCCTAGTAGAATGGAATATAAATTCAATTGATTTACAATTTGTAAAGCATCCGTATTATGCACAACCACTGTTCCTAGCAAGATCAACTGATTCTCCTGCTCATATAATACTGTTAATAAGCTGGACTTCAGTTTCCCTTGATTGAATAACAGTTTGACCGTATGCCCTTTAGCTACTTTTTGTAAAGTCTCATCTGTAATCCAAAATTTATTCAGTACGATTTTATCCTTAAACAAAGCAAATTGAACATTATCATTGATCTCTTCCGTGCTACCATGATTCTCAACCATAACAATTGTAACGTTATTATTGTTCTCAATGCTTTGTTCTGCTTCTACTAATTCTTCTATACTCAAGTTCTGCACTTCAAAATAAATGGAGGTGAGCCTTTGTTTCATTTTATACAAGTAATAATCAGACGAGAAATAATTATTCAATAAATAAGATATACCGAAGACTAACAACATAATGATGCTTACCATCATTAATAGTTTCTTGCTTATTTTATTCATTTTTATCATAAAAACTATATCCTGTTCCTCTGTGGGTGATAATATGCTCAGCTCCAATTTTGTCACGCAACCTATTGATGTGAGTATCAACCGTCCTTTCTTCGCCGACATAATCCATGCCCCAGACTGACGGTAACAAAACTTCCCTAGACAAAACCTGTCCTTTGTTTTCGTATAAGTATCGCAGTAAATCAAACTCTTTTTTATAAAGAGTCAATTCTTCCCCCTCTCTAAAGACTTTCTGCCTTTGTAAATCTATCTTTAAATTCCTTATTTCGATCAACTTCTCCATACGTAATATTTTCTTGACTCTAAGAATCAAAATACGGGGATCGAATGGTTTTCTGAGATATTCATCCGCTCCAATATCCAAAGCACTGAATTCATCATCGTTGGAAGACCTCGCTGTTAGCATAACAACCTTTGCCAAACTTGTTTTCTTGATTTCTTGACAAACCTCTATGCCGCTTATCTTCGGCATCATCCAATCCAACACCGCAAGATCGACTTTCTCGGAGAAAAAAAGGTCGAGCGCTTCTTCTCCATCATTGGCGGCAAAAACAGTGAATCCCTCTTTCTCAAAATATGTCTTTAAGATGAATGTCATTTGCTTCTCATCATCGGCAATTAAAATGTTCAAGCCGCTTATCTCCTTTCTCCTCACAAATCCACTTTATTTCATTCAAAACAAAAAGGTGAAAACCATTTTATAGGTTTCACCTACTATTTCATTATGATGCCTATTACTTCTTAAGTTCTTGCTTTAATGTATTCCAAATCTGATTAACTACCTGTATGTCTTCTCGGTTCGGTCTTTTACCATTCTCTAATGCCTCCCAGTATTTCCACTTAAGCGGCTGATCACCTAATTCATAATCCATGCCTTCCCACGTATCTTCACGGAAAGCATAGAAAGCCCAATGCCAGCCATACTCATCAAAAATGGAAATTAAGTCTGATAAATATTGATCCGATCCTTTTACCATCCGATTAATGCCGAATTCTTCTGCAATGATGCGATTAGCCGGTATATTATGTTCTTCCGCCCACTTTTCAATAGGTTCTAAAAATTGTTGCAGTGCTTCTTTATTGAACATTTTTTCTGTCTGTTCTTCACCAACTTTTACTTTGCCAGGGTACTCTGGTCATTTCGTAAGGCTCGTACATATGGAAAGCATATAACACTTTATCGTCTTTCATTGGTTTCAAATATTGAAATGCCCAAGGAGTCGAATACAGACCTGAATTTAATATGATTGGCGTTTCAGAATCTACTGTTCGAATAGATTGCACAATCGTTTCATATAACTTATTTAAATCCGCAGCTGTGTTTTCAACTTTGCTGTACCATGCATGATAGTCCTCTGTCCAAAAATCATTAAACCCTGTAGCCGTTTCAGGATGCGGTTCATTGATAAGATTATAACCAATAATAGCTGGATGATCTTTCAACCTACTCGCAAGGTCCCTCCAAAACTGAGCTGATTGTTCATGGTAACTGAAATCCTGCCAGATGCGATCATCATTTTTATAATCGTTAAACTGTCTCCATCGATTGCCCGGTAGACTCAGCCGTCAGCACAACTTTTGACCCACGCTCGTAAGCCGCATCCAAGTCCGCTTTCAACTTAGTAAAATCCTCTTCAACGATACCTTCATATTGATCGGCATTCCCTATTAAAAAATCCTTATTAGGATTAGCATCAGCCTGATCATTAAATAAAAAGTCTCTATCCTTCGCCCATTTATCCGGAGCTAAACGAATGTATTCAATGTTAAATTCTTTAGCTGCTTCATAATTACCCGGTAAAGATGTGGAATTCATAAAATTTGTTCCTTTTCTCTGCTCATCCCAAAAAGCAATTTTTGTAATTCCTTTTACATCTTTTTCATCTTTCTCTTCCCACGCACTGCACCCTGAAACAAATAGAACGAATATACAAATCAAAAACATCACACTTCTATAAATCTTCTTTGATACTTTTATCTTACTTTCATTCCTCATATGATCACCTCACAACATATTGTAGTAAATCTATGTTACAAGAATGTCACAACAAACCTTGAAAAACTTTATTGTCATTTGAGGATAAGTGCACGGATTAAATACACGAAATTTTCAAATAACTTCATTGTTTTTTAAACAACTTTATTGTTCGGGAACAGTATTGAACCAAGGAATTTGGGAGTTAAGTAAATACAATCCTTTATTTTTTGTCTATGTACACCTGCTGTTCTTAACTAGTCTAATAGTTATCCCATAAATTACGAATATACCCTGGTATTGGCCGCTAAATAATTTCGCTTCTTCTTATAACTTCCTGCAGGTTTAACAAAATTTGCTCGAATGTTTAATAAGGGCTAAAGCTACCTTAAATATCCTCCATTATTAATATCAAATGTTGCACCTGTATAATGCTTGGATTTATCGGATAATAAGAAGACAACAGTATCAGCAACATCTTCAGGCATAACAGGTGTATTGATGAGTCCGTGCTTTAAATACTCCTCTTTTCTCCAATCAGGTATAGATCCCATCATTGGAGTGTTAACCATAGTAGGAGCAACAGCATTAACTCGGATATATGGCGAAAAATTCATTGCACAACTTTTAGTTAATCCTAGTATGCCAGCTTTTGATAACCCATAAACCGCATCTGAACTGCCTTCTATGCCTGAAACTGACGACATATTCACGACCACTCCTTTGCGTTGAGTTTGTAACAATTTCTTCCCAAACATTTGCGAGAAATAAATGAATCCCTTTACATTTATATCTAGGACTTTATCAATTTCATCAACTTGATAGTCCACTATATTTTTTGCCAAATAAATTCCTGCATTATTAACTAAACCATTTACGTTGGAATGTTCTGTTTCAACATATTCAAAAAAATTTGCGACCTCTTCATATTTACTTACATCTAACTGATATGTATGTAAAACATTTCGGTCATCCATTGACCGTTTTAAATCATATAGAGATTCTTCATTAATATCACACGCTATTACTGAAGCACCTTCATATAAGCATTGCTTGACAATTTCTTTTCCGATTCCAGAAGCCGCACCTGTTACTATTATTTTTCTATTTTTAAGCACTTACAAAACTCCTTGCATTATTATTTTATTAATAATTTTATCATAAGCGTCCTCATTAACCCTCTTAAACTAATTCTGCCCCTATAGTTCAAGAAGTTCAACCAATTGGGTGCAAATAATCATTTTAGAGAGTCTACCTTATTGGACAAAATCGCTTCACGAACATTAGTTCTGTATAATAATTAAACATATAGGAAAAAAAGGAGGCTTCCAACTTAGGTGAAGTTTTACAATTGATTTATTTCAAACCAAAGACGGAACAGAACTAGTTAAAGGACTTTATCATATCCAAAATGTAAACAATTATCACAGCCGATTAAAAGGTTGGATGCAACGATTAAATGGCGTGGCTACAAAATACCTCGACAATTATTTGAGTTGGTTTCATTTTTTAGATGTTGTTAAACATCGTAGAGATAACGAAACAGTGAGTAAAATGATTGTTGAAAGTTCTTTATTTCCGAGCAGTTTAACCTATAATAGTATAAGAATGTCGTTATTTATCGAAAAAAATAAAAATTTGTTGCTAAATTTGAGGTTTTGAAATGGAAAATTTATTTCACTACATTTATTCTTGTGTTGGTATTTTAGTCGGTCTATATATTTTTATTACACGAAAAGAATCCAGAAAATCACTATTAATGCTTTTGTTGTCCATTATTGCGTTTTATTATAGTGCATACATTTTTTATTTTGTAACTTACCCTTTCAATTTAATTGGCATATCATTAATACTCGTGCTTTGGGTTGTTATTCTTCAACTTGGTAAAAAATTCAATTCAGGAAAAGAGCAAGTATTCTGGTATGTTTGCATATTGTATGTGGCAATATATCATTTTTTACATTATATTTTCGACCCACTTGCTGAAAAAAATATATGGTATGGTGGAATATTTTTCATATATACGAATGTTGGATTAACTTCACTTGCAGTATATTATTTTATCTGGGTCTATAAGAAGAAGTAGTTGAATACGTTACACATTTTAGGAGACCTTCAATTACGAAGGTCTTTGTTTAAAAATAAAAACAACATGACTCATTAACATAGCCTATTTTAAATAAGAGTGAGATCTTCTTTTATGATTGAGTACATATATAAATCATCGAATTTACCACATGTAAATTCATAATGTCTCAGCAAGCCCTCTCTTCTAAAGCCTTGCTTTTCTACTAGTTTTTGTGATGGGAGATTAGCAGGTTCAATTAGAGCCTCAATTCTTTCTAACTGAAAGTGGCGATAACCATACTTAACAACGGCTTCCAATGCTTCACTAGCTATCCCTTTTCCCCAGTAATCTTTGCTTAATTCATATCCAACTTCAGCTCGATAATGTTTGGTAAGCATATTAAGAAAACCACAACTTCCTATTACCTTACCAGAATTTTTTAGTGTAATTCCCCATCTAATTCCTGTACCTTCTTCGTATATAGATTTGTACCACCTAATTTCATCCCATACGTCCTCTACTGTTTGGCAAGGTACTAACCCCATAGGTTTCACAACATCTTTATCGGATAGATATTTAAACATATCTTTAGCATCCTCTATTATTACTTCTCGTAAGATTAATCTTCTTGTTTCAATTATAGGAAATTCTCTTTCCATTGAATTTCCCTCCTCTCAAGTTTTAATAGAGCAAATCGTAAAAAAAACAATGAAACTATTATCTATTCTTTAACTGGTTCAATCATTACTTAATTAAACCATTAATCAACGTTCTTTTACTGCAAGAACACAAAATATTGTTTTAATGCCAACTTGTCTCTTTAGTTCCATAAAAAAGGAGCTGCCAAACAGCTCCTGGTAAGGACGTAAATCACCATTAGTTGAATTAATGAAGTAATCTTCTATTGATAAATACGTACACAATTGTTAATAAAACCAACATAGCAATTATAAGAACCTTTACTTCATAAGGATAGTCAATAAAACTATTGATGACTACTAACAATCCTAAGGGTAGAAAAAAAACTCCACCTATTATTGTGCCTAACAAAGACTTGTTTTTAATCATTTTTTCATTAAATCCAGCTAACAACCATGTTTGTTTTTTCACAGCTACTAAGTACGACACAAGTAAAAAAGCTATACCAATAACCAATAATCCGTAATCCACCCTCAGACCTCCCAAGGACAACTTTATTTCTTATTACTTTTTATACGAATTAAAAAGGGGGAAGTTTCCATTAATTCAGCTTTCCTGCCCGTTTATTTTGCATTAGAAAAAGAGTGATCCTCACAGCTCTTTTATGAACAATTCCGCCGTTTAGTTGAATAAGATTAAAGGGGTGATTTTGTTTTTGTACCTTGATGAAAAAACATTTGCCATCTACCATTTCTATATTTCCAGATTGAACTTCGTAATGTATGTTCCATTTTTATTTCATTATAAATTCGATAGGTAGTTAACACAGTATCCTCAGACAATTGATGTATTTCAAAATTACTTAATGTCATTGTTCCAACGCCAATCCCCTCGTCTCCAATGCAATCCCTTTTATACCATACGTTACCTGAACTTCCGAACTCAAAAAAATCATCTTTCAACAATTTTGAAAGTTCTTCAGAAGATGTACGGATTTCAGGTTTTAACAAATTCTTCTCCAATTGACACAAATGTTCTTTTAACGAAGATTTACTCTCCATTTTCCCAGTCCCCTTTTTAATTTCTGCAGTTGATTCTTTGCTTTTATTTTGTAGAGGTTTTTTTCTATAATAATATGAAATATTCTTAGGAAAATACCTAACTAAACAGCTGCAAACCTCTGTCTACATTGATGTTTAAAAGATTATATTGCGAATGATATTCTGCTATTCATATATCACATCCATTGGGAATTAGATACCAAGCGCAGGAAGCTAATACATCAGTTCTTGTTGGAGAAATTATTACTTCCTTTGCATAAAAAATACCCGATTCCATCACATTAGAATCGGGCATTTTATTAAAGTTAAGGTAAAACTGTGCTGCTCTTTTGACATCTCATACAGCGAAGACACCTTCAATATACGTTAAAAAGTCGCCATAAACTCTTTCGATTTTTCGTTTCCTTGGTTTTAAGTCAAATACGGATCAGCACAATCACGAATACTTAATGAAATTTACCAGTTAATCTAAAACCAATTTCTGCAACAAGAGTTGACAGTAAAAATGTTCCTGTATATACAACTAGTGAAATAACAACTATACGCCATCCTAATTTTTTAAACTCTTTCAAATCTTTCCCGAAAGATAGGCCGGCATACGCCAAAATAGGTGTTGCCAAGGCCATAAAATTAACTTGTTCCGTTACTTTTATGATTGATGCGTTTCCTGGAAAAATCGGCGTTGTAATCAATAATGCTATCATTGAAACCCAAACAACAATTGGTAGTTTAATAGGGATGATTTTTGCGAAAAAGAACCCTAATATCGTAACAGCAACAATGATCATCATACCTGGTAATGCGTCAATAGGTGAAACATTATATCCAACCCAATTTCCCATAATGGCTATTATTCCAATAATAATAAAAGTCAATATTTTATCTTTCATATAAAATCTCCCCTTTATGTCCTATGCTCCAATATTTTTCATTTGATCTTTTTTTGACTTTCGCCCTAAAATAGGTTCAAATTTGTTGTATAAATAGTTTGTAAAAGGAAGAGAAAAGAATACACAAATATACGTTCCTAAAATTGTTGTAATTAAGTTAGCAGCACCAGCAAAAACTGCGATATCCTTTGCGGATTCTGGGAATATAACGGCTAATGCTCCAGACATGGCAGCCATCATACTACCTGAACCTACACCGGCACCCATGGCTAGTGAAATTGGGTGAAACCAACCAGTTTGAGCCAAAAAACTTGCTAACACTGACAGATATAAAGCCCCAAACAAAGTACCACAAACATATACTCCAAGTGCTCCCCGTCCTTCTGGTGAATCAGAGCCATATTTTTCAGCAATAATAGCTAAGTTAGGTTCTCTATCAATTGAAAAAGTAGCACCGACTGCTTCTCTTTTCATTCCAAGAAGTAAAGCAATTGGTAAACCTAATAGGATTGTCCCTGCAAAGTGCCCCACTTCTTGTAATCCTAAAGAAATCCCCGCATCAAATATCTTCGGCAATGATGGCCCCATTAACATTCCCAATTTGGCTACAAAAAGCATGAATGAAATTCCTAAAATATTGGCGGCTACATTCATTTCTTTCATTTTTAAAATTTTTAAAGAAGGTAAACTAATAACCGCTCCGATAATTAATGCATACAACATTGGAAATAATGCAATAGCTCCAATCCCGATGTTAAACGTTTTTACGCCGATAAATTCTGTAACACAGACTAATATCAAAACAAATAAATGAATTTTCCAATTACGCAGAGAATTTTCTTGCACTTTTTTACACTCCTTTTCTACAAATAGTGCTGATTCTAAAAAGGAAAAGCAACACTATTATTGCTTATTATTTTTTAACTTATTGAATTTTTTCAGTAGTATTTAATGCTAGTCCAACGATAAGAGAAATCCCTTGGATCATCGCTTTTTCATCTGGTAAAAATACGTCACTATGTAGCTTCATAGGATCCTCTGGATTCTCTCCTACTCCTAAGAATACAAATGTACCCGGAACTTTTTCTAGATAGAAAGCAAAATCTTCACTTGCCATACTTGGTTTACTCAACCACTGCACTGAGTTTTCTCCAAATAATTCAGTAGCAATAGAAGCAGTATGTTCATTAAATTTTGGATCATTCATTGTAACAGGATACCCCACTGTAAAGTTATAGTTTATTTCAACTTCTAATTTTAGAGCGGAAGCTACTCCCTCGATAATTCGTTGAATACTTTCAGCAACTTCCTTACGAGTGTTCGCATTAAGTGTTCGTACAGTTCCTTTAAAACTAGCTTTTTCAGGAATGATATTATAGCCATCTCCCGCTTCGATTGTTCCGATTGTAATAACAACAGAATCTACTGGATCTGTTTCTCTGCTAACAATTGTTTGTAGAGCTGTTACAACATGAGCAGCGCCCACAATAGCATCTACTCCTTGATGAGGTGCTGCCCCGTGACCTTGTTTACCTTTTAAAATAACATCAAAAGAATCCATACTTGCCATAATCGCACCATTTCTAAAACCGTATATTCCAGTTTCTAACTCAGGCCAAACATGAAAAGCAAAAGCATGGTCAACGGGAGGGTTATTTAATACACCTTCCTCAACCATCATTATTCCACCGCCCTTCATCTCTTCAGCAGGTTGAAAAATGAATTTTATCGTACCCGAAATATTATGCTTATTTTGAGATAAAATATTAGCGGCAGATAGTAACATTGCAGTATGCATATCATGTCCGCAAGCATGCATAACCCCAGGATTTTTAGATTTGTAGCTTACATCTGTTTTCTCCTGAATAGGTAAAGCATCAATATCCGCTCGTAAAGCAAGCACAGGACCCTCTTTCTCTCCACGAAGAATACCAACAATACCTGTCTTAGCTACTCCCGTTGTCACTTCAATTCCAAGCTCTTTTAAATAATTCGCAATAATTTCAGCCGTTTTATGCTCTTCAAATCCAAGCTCAGGATTTTCATGGATCATTCTTCTTAATCTCACAGCTTCTTCAAATATTCCAGATGTTTGCTCTACTATTTCAGCTGGCTTTAATGAATTTGAAAGATTTTTGATACTCATCATCATCATCCCCTAAAGAAAAATATATACAAAATATTCTTACTATAATAATAATATTTTAGTTAGATAAACTTTCATTATTATAAAAAAATGATTTCTCTAAAAAAACCCTATAATTCGATAACTCTTAATAGATATTGCTATACTACCATTTCAAATATTAACTGTAAATATTGAAAATACAATAAATTCATTATTCGCAATAAGTGAGTGTTCAAAAAGGAGAACAAAAAGAGTTAGATGTATGGGAGCGACAATTTTTAGGACCGGATCTTATGGAGTTAATAAGTGAGGAGCGGACTTGAACAAGACAAGGAAAGCTAAAAGAGTTAGCTTTTTTGAGGACGTGTACGACTTTAGAAGAAGGTCATAAAAAGGCTGGTGTAAAAACTACTTCCTAGAAACTTTGAGAGTCAGTTTTCTGACGTTAGCCATCCCTCTTATCTGTAATAAAGTACCATATTGGTTTATTAGTTGGCTAAAACTGAACGATTTTCAAAGTGCATTGCCCAAGTATAAGCATTGGACAATAGTCTTCCAGCGATAACAACTAAAGATAGTGTTAAGAATTAAAACTAGAATTCGAACACACCTCGATCCTCATATCAAAAGAAAAAAACTTTCGTGCTGAAACAAAAGCTATTCTACATGATCAATTTCAACAGCAAGCAGATGCTTAAGCAACCAACGATATCACTGATAAAGTAGATCTAACTTAATTAGCTAACTCCAAATTACAAATGAATAGCACCCTTTGATGTTTAATGCCGGGAAATATCCTCTTTTTTAGCTGTTTTACATACTCCTTGAGTCAATTACGACATCTTCTAAGGATCACTTTTTTCTTAACCTACCCTTTTAGTTCTAAAAAAAGCAAAAATAGAAAGCTAGTTTACATAAACACTCTTAAACGAACAAAATACGAAAAAGCCCTTTTTTCTTCAAATAAGGGCTTTTCCTGTAAAAATGTACCTTTACAAACGACTTTACTATAAAAGGCATGATCTAAAATTGAAAAGAATCCAATCAAACTGTTCACAAACCTATCATCCATCAATCTTTTTTTAATTAAGCGACATCTTTGAACTCTCCCGTTTTGAGTAAATAATTTTTCTTACAATTTACTTGACAGGGATATAAGCGATAAGATAACAAGGGCTTTCAAATCGCCGTGAGTTTATGCTACGGCTCTTGAGTCGATTTTCTGTTTCCGTTTGTTCTTGTTCTTTTTCTTATACCACCACATATAGACACCAGTGAACATCAGTATAGATGGAGTAAGACCACCGATAGCATACAAAATTTTAGTAAATAAGCCACCAAAACTACCGGTATGTAATGGTAGGTGCCATGTTTGATACATAAGCCCACTATTAACACGTGGATCTAGCTTGCCCACTACTTTCCCGCTATACTGATCTAACCATACTTTTACATTTCCATTCCCTGGATCGAATGAACCGCTGAGACGAAATTCCACTGCGCCTTCTGGAGTTCCTCTTTCCACCTTATCAGGCATTCTAACTTGCATAAGTGTTCCCTGAGGTACTGCTTTTTCAGCCCTACTTATCAATTCATCAAGTGGAAGCTTTCCAGTTGGAAGGGCTTTTGAGATAAGCTGCTCTTCTGGAGGCATCACCTTTGCTTTTGCACCAAACCAACCAAAAATCATTTCATCATACACAAAAAGTGCTCCTGTTAACGAAACAACCAATAAAAACGGAATGGAAACTCCACCAATGACTTTATGTAGATCATATTGCCGTACATAAGGGTTAGCATTACGTCTTAAAATAAACCCACGCGCCCATTTTTTAATCCCCGGCCACCATAAATATAATCCTGATAATGTAATAAAAAGGAAAATAATTCCAATCGTACCGATGATTTTCTCACCATTGAAATCTTTTAACAGCAGCTGTTCGTGAAACTCCGCTATTAGATTAAATAATGCTTTATCCCCTAATGTTCCGTTTATGTATCCTGTTCCTGGATCGACAAATATGTTTTTTTGTTCTTCTCCTTCTTTAAGGCGGAATAGGTAAACTCCTCGAGCGTTAGGTTCACTTGGAGTGTATACACGGTCAATTTGACCTTTTGGATGTGATTCTGATACAACCTGCAAGGCTTGCTGGTACGTAACTTTTTTTCCTTCTGTTACCTTATACAAATTAGGATGCAGCATGCTGTTTAGTTCAGGTTCAAAGACAAGCAAACTTCCTGTTAAGCCAATCAGTACTATAAAAACCCCTGCTAGCATACTAAGCCTTAAATGAATTTTTGCGATGATTCTACGTGTTTTCATAGAAATGCCTTCTTTCCAAAAGTAGTATGAAATTATGAATGATAATCAATAATATAAAGAGAATGATTATCATTGTCAATAAAAACTTGTAAAAGTCTACACAACCCTTATTTGATAATCTTTAGAGAACCTAACTATAATAAAGAGAGATGCCCCAAAAGTTATACTTTTGGAACATCCACTTTTAGAAAATGTGTTCAAAAACGTGTAATTTTTCCTAGAAACGTTCGTGGTGGTAAAACCAGCTGTATTCCCCAATGGCTTTCACGAGATCTTCTTCTGTTTGATATGAAGAAAAGTGCGCTGTCTCTGTTTTGAGATGCGAAAAGCAAGATTCGATACAAGCATTATCAAGGCAAATCCGCCTTTTCCTGATTTCACTCTGACTGTACTATACATTAATGTTCAAAAATAAAATTAACTCCTAGCATAATACATGCTAGGAGTTAAAATTTTATTCTTTATTAATAAGCCTTATCATGTGAATATTCAAGTGAGATACCTCTTTTTAAGGCTGATTGTTCAATCAGTCTAATTTCATGATACATAGCATTAGATAAGATTCCTTTTTCTATGTTCTTATTTATTTCATAAAAGAATCCGGCCAATAAATCTAAAGGTAGTCTATCGTAAAGAGAACTTTTTTCTTCCTCCATAAAGCACCTCCTAATTCAACTATACAAAAAATTAGCATCAATTGAAAGCGTTTTCTTTTTTTATAAAAGACAACTACGTTTTAGAAAGGAAACTAAAATGAAAGAATAATCTACCAACATACCAATACGAATTTCAAAAAACAGGTTATACTCTCCATCTGAGTAAAATGCGGGAGGTATAGCCGCTATGTCAGATATATAATGAAGAAGCAGATATGTTTAAAAGCTTGGCGGAACGTGCCATGCAAGAATTAACGGCAATTCCCCTTATTCAGAAACCACCTGCCTAACTTGTAATGGAGGAAGCGCATATAACTCTTTTTTCCTTTTATCGCATTAAAAAATAACTAACCGATGCGATTAATATATTGGGTAGCCCAATCAATAAAATTGTATTAGTTTGTGAAAATCTTTGTCTTCTATCTTCTTTTGATTCAGATTGTAAATTTCTTCACAGCCTATCCCCATCCACGAAAGCTCCAGAAAACAAAGCACTTAATACCAATGAGATTATTGCAACAACCCTAGTAATTTTATTCAATAAAGTGAAATCGTTTAAAATACTGAAATGAGAAGAGCTACCACCACGATACCAATTTCTTCATTAACAATGCCCCCTTATTGTTTTTTACTTTTTATAATCTTCAATTTTTTTCCTTTTAATTACACTTTATAATATTTATAAATTTTAACAATTTATTCAACCTCCACCGTTAACTCATAAGAAAAAGAGCTGCTGAAGCAACTCCCATATTGAAATATAGCCCTCTTTAGTTGAAGACTTACGCTTACGAAGTATTTGGATTCACATGAAATCTCCATTAGAATATAGATACATTTTGAATAAGTGTCCTTTTATTTGTCCCTTCCAATGCTAGTTCTTTAATTAAACTTGTTTGAATATCGTCTGTCCATATCAAAAATAATTGCTTTGTTCAATATATTCTTTACTCATGACAACATAGCTCAAACTATTGTTCTTCCGCTAAAAAAGGATCAATTATCTTTTTTTTATGGGAAGATAACACAATGTTTGTTGAAGGTGTACCATATTGCATTGACGCATCGATAAATTGTTCTAAACTCTCGACAGAATGTGTTGCTATTTTGATAATATAGCTAATTTCTCCTGCTACTCGATAACACTCAAGTACATCCGGATGGTTATGACAAAAGTTCGCTAATGCTTTACATTCCTTTGACTCGAACAATATAATAGCATACATTGGTCGATTCATTTTTTTCAATGCGACATGTGCATGATAACCTTCAATAATTTGCTGCTCTTCTAGCTTGCGAACACGCTCTGTAACTGCTGGAGAAGATAAATGAACGACTTCTGCTAATTCCTTCATAGAAATTTTGGCATTTAATTGCAATTCCCTCACTATTTTTTTATCTACTTGATCCATATTTCCCCTCACCTTTTTTTATTAAATAGAATAAACTAAATTCTTTATTATTTAAATGAAAATAAACTAATATCCTTTTTGAACTTATGTAATATAACTCTGTATGCTCATATAATAAAGACATCGGAGGAGATATAGGATGAAAAAAATATTATTGTTATTAGCTGATGGCTTTGAAGCTGTGGAGGCTAGCGTATTTACAGATGTGCTTGGTTGGAATAAATGGGAAGGGGACGGTTCGACTGAGGTTGTGACAGTCGGTCTTAGGGACAAGTTAACTTGCACATGGAATTTCACCGTCGTACCCGAAAAAACAGTTGATGACATTCAATTAGATGATTTCGATGCACTGGCTATTCCTGGTGGATTTGAAGAGGCCGGCTTTTATGAAGACGCATTCAATGAGTCATTTTTAAACGTTATCCGGCATTTTCACGCTGGACAAAAACCTATTGCTAGCATTTGTGTTGCATCGTTAGCACTTGGTAAAAGTGGCATTCTCATTGATAGAAAAGCTACAACCTACGATCATCCAACGAGCAAAAGAAAAGAGCAGTTAAAGCATTTCTGCACAAACATACAAAATGAGAGAATTGTTCTTGACGACAATATTATTACATCTTCAAATCCAGGTACCGCTTTTGATGTGGCATTTCTATTGCTGGAAATGCTGACGTCTAAAGAAAATGCACATCATGTGAAAGACCTCATGGGATTTACCTAAACAAAAGTACAAAGTAGAAAGAGATTATTTTACCCAAATTCAATTTACTTTATTTTAACCTTATTGATCAAACGGGTGCGTTATTTCCATAGGAAAAAAGATACCAAAGCAACTCCCTTATTGAAGTAAAGCACCCGTTACTTTAAGAAAAAAACTCTTTATTATTACTATGTAATTCTCTCATTATCTATCTCACATTAGCGTTACTGTTTTATTTTTAAAAAAATAAATGAATTGATTATGCTCAATCCTAAAATTATAAGAAACAAGTAGAAGGATGTAGCGTCTCCTGCTAAACTCAATTCATCAGATTAAAAAGGAAAATACCTCCAACCCTTACATAGACAACCCTCCTTAATTATTCTGTGACTTTTTCACTATCCAAATTTTAACACATAATATAAACTCATATTAAACTAACCTGTCAC
Source organism: Peribacillus sp. TH16 (assembly GCF_016651095.1). NCBI lineage: Bacteria > Bacillati > Bacillota > Bacilli > Caryophanales > Bacillaceae > Peribacillus > Peribacillus sp. TH16. The sequence continues at coordinate 615,358 of NZ_JAEKEM010000002.1, forward strand.
TTTCAGGTGCTTAATCCCACCATTGGCGAAAAAATGATATATTATAGTTTGTTACATCAAGGGTTTAAGACAAGGAGGGATGAGATATCCATAAAAGATGGGTCATATCAACAATTGCAGGATTTATACTTATTTTAGTAAGCGTATTAACCTTCTATTATTTTGACAACCAAAATAAATCGGAAAAACGGAAAAATATAGAAGCTAAGGAAGTCAATATTCCTGAGGTGCAGGAATATGGTGGGACCCATCTCGATAAAGTTGGCGATAAGGTCCATCAAAAAAATTGGGGAACTTTCACTTTACTAGAATCAAAGTCAATAAATGAGTCGTTTGAATTAGCACCTATGGTCATCACAATCAAGGATATCCGCAGGATTCAATTATCTTCCCTCGAAGAAGAGGCAAAAGAAGAGCTCAAGTCCTATACGGGATTAAGTTTTGAAGAAGCTTATTCAATATACTATAAAGAAAATTTAAGCATGGAGGAAATCGATCAACAGGTTGCGTGGTCTAAAACGGATATAGGCGAAGAGGTTTCTTATCTTGAAATAACGTATTCTGTGAAAAATAAAGACTCCAAAGAGCTCCAATTTTTCAGCATGGAAAATGTTACATTTAATAATGAACTTACATATAATGTGCCGTCTAAAAATTTCATCCACTCCGGGGATACTTTAATTGGGACAAAAAAAGTCAGTCGCTCAGATTACCAACCAGGGGAAACAAGAAAAGGCATAATTAGTTTATTAATTGATTCAGAAGAAAACATTGATGAGCTCACTTCCTTTTCATTTACTACAGATGATATAGCAGATGGTGTTTCTCATGAATTATTAGTTAAGGGGACTTCGTTTACGATTTCTCTAAAAGGAAAATAGATTGGTAGAAAAACGATAGAAAACCCTAAATAAGGTTAACCTTTTTTAAATTCCCCTTATTTAGGGTACTTTCTTGATGTTTATATGAATAGTAAGCTCTGAATCACTTATTACAGACCCAAAGTTTTTTAATAACAAGTACGCTTACCTTTCACCTTTAGTTATTGTAGTTTGCTTCTCCATTTCTTCTTCCAATAATATTCGCCGCAATATTTTCCCTACGGTAGATTTCGGCAATTGTTCCCTGAACTCAAATCTACGCGGCACCTTATATCTGGCCAAACGTTTATAGCAGAAATCCATGATTTCCTGCTCCGTTACACACATCCCTTTCTTTAGAACAATAGCCGCTTTGACTGTTTCCCCTCGATATTTATCTGGTACTCCAAAAACACATGCTTCCTCTACGCTCGGGTGCTGATAGATGATATCTTCCACTTCAATTGGGTAAATATTGTAGCCGCTAGCAATTATCATATCCTTCTTTCTGCCTACAATATAGAAATATCCTTCTTCATCCATCCTCGCGATGTCTCCAGTATATAACCAACCGTCCCGCAAAGCCGTTGCAGTTTCCTCAAGATTTTTCCAATAACCCTTCGTCACCTGCGGGCCTTTAATGATCAGTTCACCAACCTGACCAGTTGGCAATTCATGTATCCCTGTTTCGATATCCACAATTTTAGCATCGGTATTAGGATACGGGATTCCAATACTTCCTGGCTTTCTTTGACCTATCACAGGATTCCGATGAGTGGTAGGTGAAGTTTCCGACATACCGAATCCTTCAGATATCGAAATACCCAATTTTTCTTCAAATTGATTAATGACTTCTATCGGGAGAGGAGCTGAACCGCAGCTACAGTATTTAAAGCAACTTAAATCGTCAGCAGTCAAATCTGGATGATTTAGTAAAGCGATATACATAGTCGGAACGCCTGGGAAAATGGTTGGCCGGTGTTTCCGAATTAAATCTACCACCTTGTTTAATTCAAACTTTTCTAAAGTGATATAAGTCGATCCTGCATAAACAGAACTATTCAAACGGCCATTACCAAAAACATGAAATAATGGTGTCAATCCAAGCATACGCTCACCAGGTCTTTTGAGTTGAAGGGCATTTGCCGTAAATGTAAAGTCTTGATGGACATTGGAGATTAAGTTAAAATGTGTGAGCATGACCCCTTTAGACTTCCCTGTTGTTCCTCCAGAATATTGAAGAACAGCTAGATCTTCTTTAGGATTAATATCCATTTCAGGAAGATCCTTATTTCCTGCCGCACTCCAAGAATAAAGGCTGTTTTCCAACATATTATTAGCTGAAATAATCATAAACTCGTCAGTCAAACCGATTTGCTCTAACTTTTTCTTTTGTTTATCATGCCCAATAAACCATGTGGCTTCGGAATCCCGTAAAATATAATCTAATTCATTTGGCTGATACAAGGGATTTACCTGAACAACCACACCACCCAAACGATGAATTGCATAATAGGCGATAATATATTCTAGACAATTTGGTAGCATGAGTGCTATACGATTGTTCTTTTGAAACCCTCTATTGTATAAATCCGCAGCAAAACGATCTGATGCATTCTTCAATTCCAAATAAGTTAGTTCCTTCTCACCATCTATAACTGCTTTATTAGTTGGGTATTGTTGAGCCGAATTTTCTAATAAATCGTATAATGACAATAATGGGATCTCGATTTCTAAAGGAGTCTCTTTCGGATAAAATTCATGCCAAGTTCTAATCAATTCCCTCACTCCTATTACTTTTTCTACAAATAAAAGTAGAACTCTGCAAATTATGTAAGAACCAATCCATTCTTTGGCTCTTCTTTATTAAACCTTTATTAGTGATTCTTGACTATCACTTTAACCTGAATTTCGTTGACAATTGGACAACCCATTTTCATTTATCACGAATTAGTTTAAATACCCCAGTGCCTTTTGCAATAATATTGCCTTTGGAATCTTTAATTTCTCCCTCTGTAAAGGCAATTTTGTACCCTTGTTGAAGGACTTTTGCTTCCGCAAATAATTCTCCTGATGACATACTGGCTAGATAATGGACGGTTAAGCTTGTCGTCACAACTTTAGATTTAGTCACAGTACGAGTCACCATTCCAAGAATAGTATCCAGCATGGTAGCATGAATACCTCCGTGCAGTGTTCCATTTACATTGAGTAAATGTTCTTCGATATTAAGCTTTAAAAGAACATTCCCTTCTTCAAATCGAACGATTTCAAACCCTATATGTGAAAAGAATGAACTACTTTCGAATAGGTTGCGAATATCCTCCACTTTAACAGGCAAAATGTCACTTCTCCTCTCTAGTTCCCTTGCTATTACATCCTTCTAACTTATGTACCGAAAGGAGAAAAAACATAATGAGTTTCTACTCCTTTAATGGACATTCTTTAAATCGTTTCGATCAAAATGGCCATTCCTTGGCCGCCGCCTACACAAAGGGTAGCAATTCCATATCTTTCTTGCCTGCGAATCATTTCATGTATTAATGTTGTCACGATACGGGCACCCGTTGATCCAACTGGATGTCCGAGTGCTATTGCGCCTCCATTAACATTGACCTTGTTTTCATCAAGGCCTAACTCCCGAATCACTGCCAATGCCTGTGAGGCAAACGCTTCATTTAATTCGAAAAGGCCAATTTCTTCTACTTTTTTCCCGGTGCGTTCCAATAGTTTCCCAGCGGCTGGCACCGGACCGATTCCCATCACTTCAGGAGAAACCCCCGCAGTCGCCCAGTCTACAATCTTTGCAATTGGTTTTAATTCTAACCGTGTAGCCTCACTCGCCTTCATTAATACCAATGCCGAAGCTCCGTCATTTCGACCACATGCATTTCCAGCGGTAACCGTTCCATTTTCTTTGAATGCCGGCTTTAAGTTTGCAAGTTTTTCCCTAGTGGTGTCAGGGCGAGGATATTCATCTTTTTCAATTGTAATCGTACTCTTCCTATCAATAACCTGGACAGGAACTATCTCATCCTTAAACTTTCCTTCATCCATCGCTTTAGCCGCTCTTCGTTGGCTTCCAACCGAAAAAGCATCTTGTTCTTCCCTAGAGACCTTGTATCGTATTGCGACATTTTCAGCTGTGATCCCCATTCCTAAGTTTTCTCCGTAAATTTCTTGAGGTTGCTGTCCAGCTTCAGTATTTGAATCTACAAGTTTAGTCCGGTCTCCACCAAAACGAGCACTTCTTAAATAAATTGGTGAACGGCTCATATTTTCCGTGCCGCCTGCAACGACTATATTAGCTTGACCAGACCTTATTTGCTGTGCAGCTGAAGTGATGGCCTGCATTCCTGATGCACATAATCGATTCACTGTAAAAGCGGGTGCAGAATCAGGGATTCCTGAACGAAGTGCTGCCACTCTCGCGACATTGGACGATTCGGTCGTTTGTCTAACCTCTCCCAAGATAACTTCATCGACCTGTTCAGCCTCTATATTTGCCCGTTTGATCGCTTCTTTGATGGCAATACTCGCCAAATGACCCGAACTAATTTCTTTAAACGCACCTCCGTATCGTCCAATTGGTGTTCGGACAGCGCTCACGATTACAATATCTTCTCCCATTTCATTCTCCCCCTTGAAATTTTAATGTGCATATGTACAGGTTTATCTGCCACTACGCATCATCCGTATTTCTCATTGGCTTCAGTAATATACTTTTACCGTTTTAGCAGAACCCCTAACTCCTTACTCTTTAATGCTTAAGTCCATGGTTTCCGAGACAGAAGACGCTTAGTACACTTCCAATATATTCCTAGCGATAATTAAACGTTGAATTTCATTTGTTCCTTCATAAATCTTCGTAATGCGGGCATCCCGATAAAAACGCTCAACTGGATATTCCGCCATATACCCCATACCCCCGTGAATTTGAACAGCCTTATCCGCTACTCGATTAAAAACGTCAGAAGCAAATAGTTTTGCCATTGATGCTTCCTTAATCACCTTTTTCCCTTCATCAATCTTTTGCGCCGCCATCATCGTTAACGCTCTTGCCGCTTCTGTTTCCGTTGCCATGTCTGCAAGCATCCATTGAATTGCCTGGTTGTCTGCAATTGGTTTGCCGAATTGAATACGCTCTTTCGCATATTTAGCAGATAATTCAATTAATTTACCGCATGATCCAACCGCTCTTGCTGCCAGACCGACACGCCCTTCACCTAAGATTTTAAGTGCTGACATATACCCCATTCCAACTTCACCAATTACGTTTTCTTCAGGAATAATACAATCTTCGAAAATAACTTGGGATGTATACGATCCTCTTAATCCCATTTTCTTGTCTTTTTTACCGACAGTTAAGCCAGGAAAATCTCTTTCTATTAAAAATGCAGTAATTCCGCCTTTTGCACCCTTTTCTTTATCGGTTAAGGCAAATACCGTATAGACATCAGCAATCGGCCCATTAGTGATGAAATGCTTCGTTCCGTTCATAACCCAATAATCTCCCTTTTTCACTGCGCTTGTTGCCAAATTTGTTGCATCCGATCCTGCTCCGGGTTCAGATAGAGCAAAGGCGGCAATTTTGTTACCAGCTGCCATTTCAGGCAAATATTTATTTTTCAAATGTTCGGATGCAAGCTTAACTAGACCTGTGCTTCCAATCCCGGTGTGAGCACTAATTAATGAAACAAAACCATTATGTGTTCTTCCTAACTGCTCTAAAACGGTAGCCTTTTCTACCGCATTTAAGCCAATTCCACCGTATTGTTCAGGAATGCTTATCCCGAATAAACCGAGTTCTTTGGATTTTTCAACTAAATGCTGCGGGATGGCATCTTCTTCTTCAATTTGTTGTGCGTAAGGCTCTACTTCCTTTTCAACAAAATTACGAATCATATTCTTCATTTGCACCATTTCTTTATTTAAAGTAATCGTCATAATTCATGCTCCTCCTTAGGTTTGCTCACTTAACTGACTACTAAGATTAAGATCGAAACAATCACATTTTATACGAATTTTTCCTGGATAATGATAAGCAAAAAATCATCAATCACTTTCAATAATCGTAGCAATTCCCTGCCCACCTCCAATGCAAGCTGTAATAAGAGCATATCTTCCGCCAGATCGCTTCAATTCATAGGACGCTTTCGTAATTAGGATTGCACCTGTAGCACCCAGTGGATGTCCGTGAGCGATGGCCCCGCCATTCACATTCACTTTTGCAGGATTCATATCAAGCTCCCGGTTACAAGCAATCACTTGAGCTGCAAAGGCCTCATTAATTTCAATAATGTCCATATCATTTAACGAAAGTCCTGACTTTTCCATTACCTTTCTTATAGCGGGAACAGGTCCGATTCCCATAATGTTTGGATCTACACCTGCAACAGCATGTGCTCTAATTGTTGCTAACGGCTTATTCCCCAATTTTTCTGCTTTCTCCCTCGACATTATGACCAGGGCAGATGCGGCATCATTTAACCCTGAACTATTGCCAGCGGTCACGGATCCACCTTCTAAAAACGCTGGAGATAATTTTGCAAGCTCTTCTTTAGTTATATGCGGTCGTGGATGTTCATCAAATTTGAATTCGCTAGGCTCTCCCGTTCTAACTGGAATGCTCACTGGAACAATTTGCTCATTAAAACGGCCCTCTTCCATTGCTCTGGCCATTTTTTTCTGGCTTTGGAAAGCGAATTCATCTTGTTCTTCTCTGCTGACCTCATATTTTTCAGCTAAGTTTTCAGCGGTTATTCCCATTGGCGGATCACCGATATCTTTTGGAGACAACTGTGATTTTCTGAACTTCGGGGGCATTGAACTATATATTTTTTCTGGACGATCCATCAAGTAAGGCGCCCTGCTCATACTTTCAACTCCACCTGCGATATAAACTTCTCCATCACCAGCCCAGATTGCCTGAGCAGCTAGATTGACAGCATTAATTCCTGATCCGCACTGACGGTCAATAGTCAGGCCCGGCAGCTGAATAGAAAAGCCTGTTTGCAGCGCGGTTAACCTGGCGATGTTTCCACCGCCGCTTAAAACATTCCCCAAAATAACATCATCGACCATTTCAGGATTTACATTCGCTCGTATTAAAGCTTCTTTTATCACCTCAGCACCAAATACGTGGGCGGGAACTGACGCTAGTTCGCCTCCTTGTTTCCCAATTGCTGTTCGTACTGCTGAAACAATGACCGCATCTCTATTCATTTCTCCATCCGCTCCTTTTTCTTTGTAATTCAACCCTTTTCATATCAAGGCTATCAAGAAAATAACCTGTCATTTATTTTCATTAGTATCATTTTATAATCAGCTATTGAGACCAAGCTTATGAGGATTTAAGATTATAGTCTTTCTGTTCATCTTTATTCCCTTTTGATTTAGACGGTTTTACAAATAGGGCAAATAGTATGCCAAAAGCCAAAACAAGTATGGCCATGAACAAAATAGATAAGTTATAGCCTAATATTTTATTTCCTCCAGCTAAACCTATGATATATCCGGTTAAAAGAGGAGCAATAATCCCTGCTATGTTACCTGATGAAGTTAAAATACTTGTCATCAATCCACCGCGTTCACGCATCTCATTTATCATAATCGTTGGGCCTATTGGTAATATGGCATATGTAAGGCCCTTTGCTAAACACATCGCAAGAATCACCCAAATTGGATTTTGAAAAACCATGATTGATGAAAAAAATATTGCACCCAAGATCATTGCACCAGCTACAACGAATACTCTTGATGACCGCCAATTTTGATTTTTCTTAAATAAATAATCAGACAGCATAGAAACACCCATATAAATACAAACGGAAACGACTCCGATTATTGCCACACTCGATCCCATCTGACCGGGTGTCATCTTAACGGCTTCCACTAAATAAATAGGCAGCCACACTGAGAACCAAACAACAAGAATATAGGTTGAAAAGTAAGCGAGGGTAGTAAATAAAGCAGTAGGTGACGCTAGAAGCACCAGAAAATCTTTCACTTTAATTTTCTCTAGTTTTTCTTTCTTTTTCTTCTGTACATTTTCATAAACTTCAACAGGATTTTCCTTTGTTAAAAATTGAAATAGGAAGAACCAAACAAGACTTGCTACACCAAGAGCGGCAAAGGCAACCTTCCATCCGAAAATGGTAATTAAAGAAACGAGGATTGGTGCAACAATCATTGCCCCAACAGTTCCCCCGCCAACCACTACCGAATTAGCAAACCCTTTTAGTTTGGGAGGAAACCACTTATCCGCATGACTGTAAGCAACTGGGCTATACGGCCCTTCAAATGCACCTAGTAAAATTCTGTAGAGAATCAGAAACGGCAACGCTGCAATGGCCAAAACCCCGAATTGCAAAACCGTCCATGTCAGCATGATGAATCCAAGTACTTTTTTTGCCCCAAGCCGATCCGCCCACGCTGCCCCGAAAATACCTGTTACTGGATATAGCCAATAATAACTACTTCCGACAAGTCCCCACTCAGCATAAGAAAGATCAAATTCTTTCATGATAGGTACAGCTGCAAGTCCGATGATTGATTTATCAGCAAAGTTAATAACGGCACCAAAGAATAATAGAATGAGAACAACCCAACGCATTTGAATTCCTCTTTTCTTTTTGTGTGTTCACACACTTCGAATTTAATCTAATAATTGATTCTTTAATTAATACTAAACGAACTACTTTCATCATCTGTTCTCCCAATGACAACGTCTTCTTGCCCCTATCTTTCTGAATGAATACCTTATAAAATGACTTTAAATCGTGGGAGTATACAAAATATGCATGTTGGATCCCGTTCTGCTACTCTTTCAAACTATGCATTCTTCCTTAATCACTTTTCTCCTCCTTTTCAAGTTCTTCTTTAATAAGCAATCTTTTTAAAAGTTTTCCGACTGTGTTCCGCGGCAGTTCTTTTCTAATTTCAAATTCTTTTGGCACCTTGTAGGGGGTCAACTGGGAATAGCAATATCCTTCTATTTCATCAAGATCAATGGAGGCGTTTTCTTTCGGTACAATAAATGCTTTTACTACCTCACCTATTTCTTTATGAGGTATACCCACCACAGCAGCCTCTTTAATAGTCGGATGTTCATATAGCACTCCTTCCACCTCTTGGGGATAAATATTAAACCCGCTAACAATAATCATTTCTTTTTTTCTCCCGACAATGTAGAAATAACCCTCTTCATCCATCACTGCGAGATCACCAGTGTATAGCCAATCATTTTGTAATGCCTTTTTTGTTTCAGATTCATTATTCCAGTAACCCTTCATAATTTGTGGGCCTTTTATAAGCAATTCTCCAACACCTGTGTTTGGCACTTCATTATTATCATCATCAATAATCAAACAGTCTGTGCCTGGAAAGGGAATGCCAATGCTTCCTATTTTCCTTTTCCCAAAGGGTGGATTACGGTGAGTGGATGGAGAAGCTTCTGATAAACCAAAGCCTTCACCAATTTTGGCACCGGTCAGCACCTCAAATCGCTTCATTACCTCAACTGGAAGTGGAGCTGATCCGCAAGAACAATTTCTTAAACAATCCAGTCCATAGTTTTCGATTTCCGGGTGATTGACAAAAGCGTTATACATCTTTGGAACTCCTGGAAAAAAAGTAGGACGATACTTTTTAATGTTATCAAGTACATTTTGGACCTCGAATTTAGGAAATAATAGAATAGAGGCTCCAATATAGATACCTAGATTCATTGCACTTGTCATTGCATAAACATGATATAGAGGTGTCGATGCCAAGACGATTTCTTCACCTGGTATCATTGAATCCCCATACATTTCAAAGCTCTGTACAACGTTGGAGGTCAAGTTATAATGAGTAAGCATAACCCCCTTCATCTTCCCAGTGGTACCACCGGTGTATTGAATAACAGCAGTATCTTCATAGGGATTTATACATTCAGGCTTTTTAATTGCTTCTCCAAATTCAATCATTGAACGAAGAGAATGAGAGTCATTTTGTTCGTCATCTGTATTAATGCAAGCTACAAAGTCATATATCCCTTTCGTTTCTTCAACTGTCTTCGCAGCAGTTTGATCAAACACAATATATTTAGCATTTGAGTCTATTAAAATTTGCAATAGTTCTCTCGGTTTATACATTGGATTCAGCTGTACAACAATAAGCCCAAGCGCCTGAGCAGCGTAATAACTGACAATAAAATAAGGATGATTGGCCATCATCAGACCAATTCGTTCTCCTTTCACGAAACCCAACTCTTTCCATTTCCCTGCAAGTTTGTCTACCTGCAATTTCAGATTTCTATAGTCTATTAAATTGTCTTCAAAAATAATGGCTGTATGATCAGGAAACTTTTTGGCTGTTTTATCAAGTAGTGTATAGACGGATATTTCCGGTAGCTGTAAGAACTTCATTCTTTCTTCATACCATTGCTTCCATGGCTGAGTTACTGTTTTTCGCACCATTTATCCCTCCTCTTAGTAACAAATCTTTTCATATTTTTCCATTTTCGATTTATACTTATTTATTAATGCAACTTGCATGCCAAGACATATATAGGTGTAAACAGCTTGATTTTACGAAATGAGTCAATTCATTAATGAATTTTATTCTCTTAAAAAGCCTTACTTTTAAGGATTCATGTTAAAACCAATAATTCATTTTTGAATTTTTAATAGAGTTAAGAATAATTCTTAATAGATAAGGATGGGATTTTTCGGAGATGGGATTTTCAATCTTCTAGAAAGCATACAATTCTATAGCAGCACTGATTATACCTGTAATTGCTTTTGAATAATGAATGAGGCAATATAGAAGTCTTATTCTGAGGCTGAACCTGAAATTGGTATAGTGATACTTACTCAACTACCGCCGACATTTAGAATAATCACAAAACAAAGCAATGGAACGATTTGTGAATTGAAATCTCTAGAATCAATCGCCAGTATTTGCCCGCCTTTGGCTTTCCAATGCAAATGCATCTTGAGCTTTACGGGAAATATTATACGTTTCTGCTACGTTTTCTGCTGTCCTTCTATTAAAATACATTTTCTGTTTTATATCTTATTTATCCTTGATGCCACACACCTGGTTTTTTTACTTCCACATATTGCTTAAGAATGTACATAAGTGAACCCCAAGTTGTATTAATCATCGCATATGGTCCTTCCATTGACTCCCATCCAGAATGATTAAAGTCTACAATCGTCACTCCGTTTTCATTTACATTCAAATCAAAACGAATTTTTGTACCTTTCCATCCTGGCATATCATGTTGAGCTGTCCATACTACCAACTTACCTGGTTCAAGCTGATCAATGTGCATTGGGAAAATAGCTTTACGATTGTAAAAGCCAAATTCAGCAATGCTTCCTACTTGAGGTCCAGCTTTAGCATCTGTTGTCCACCACCCCTTAAATCCTTCAGTCGTGGTTATGGCTTCGTATACTTTTTCAGCAGGGGCGTTTATCATAATTTGATGTAGCATGTTAATCATCATTTATCCTCTTTTCTTCTTTTAGTTTTATAGTTAGCTCTAAGATTGAGCTTTATATCACTCTTTGATACGAGAATTTATAACGTTAACAATACCTAAATATTAAAAAGCCGAATTCCTCACTGATATCACTGAGAAATCCGGCTTTCGTTTCTTAACAATGGCGCCCTTTTGTACGGGTAAATGAATTCTGCTTTCCATTTAATTAAGTTACTATCATCTTGTCTAACTTAAGCTTTAATTTCGTTTGATAAGTAAGTCATGGGTATGGAAGGTACCAAGATTTTATCGGTTTTTACTTCGTATAACCCAAAGGGAACTAAACGGAGCCCCGGAAGAAAATCACAAGTTAAAAACAATAAAGTATATAAAATGTCATGGAAAGGAAATCCTCGTGCTTGGAGTGCCGATAATAATTTATCATTAAATTCTACTGCCTTATCAAAGGAGGGATCAGTGGTCATCATACCGGTTAGCTGTAAAGGGATTTCAAGAATGATTTCCTCACCATCAACTATTACCACACCACCACCCATTTCATAAACACGTGCAGCAGCTTTAGCCATAGCTTCAGGGTTTCTACCGATGGTAAGCAAGTCAGTAGTTGTATTAAAGGTTGAGGCCATCCCATCCAAATTAATCGCAAACTTTTCTAATATTCCTTTTGTCACCCACTCCCCATTTCTATGGATTAGAGTTGCATACATAAGACCTTCTTGATCTGTTAGATCTACAAATCCATTCTTAGTTGGAAGCTCCAAATCTTTTCGTTGAGTTATTACATTACTTCGAAAAAAAATAACCGGCACTGAGTTGCTTGAAGATGTTTCTGGGTAAATATACAGATCTGGGTTTTCTAAAATCTCTCTTGGAAATGTAAATGGTTTTTCAGATAAATATTTACTCCAATCAATATCAGGCATCTGTATGGTTAATTTACCCTTTTCAGCCACTATTTCTCCGTTTGAGATTACTAAATCCGGACGGAACTGGTCGAGGTCAGGCAACAATAAAATATCAGCTTTTTTTCCTGGAGCTATTCCCCCAATATAATCGTCCTGTTTGAGATATGTAGCTGCATTAATGGTTACCATTTGAATTGCTTCCATAACCGGGACTCCTAGTTCCACCGCTTGCCTTACTAGTCCATCAACAAATCCTTCTTTTTCAATAAAAGATGGATGCGGGCCATCTGTTGTCATTAAGATTCTGCTCGTACTTACATTTCCCTCTGTAATCAGCTTGATTATATTTGACAAATCTGGACGCAGCGAACTATTTCGAAGTACTGTCCACAATCCCAAACGTAAACGGTCCAAAGCCTCTTCCGCTGTTATAGCTTCATGACAGGCACTAATTCCAGAAGCTGCTATCGAATTTAATTTATCATAAGAACACCCGGCATTATGTCCATCAGATACTTTTCCCATCTTTTTCGCTGCATCTATAATATCTAATAAGACTGGGTCCCCATTGTATAATAACGGCCAGCGAGTCACTTCTGCTGTTCCAAGGACATTTTCTAGCGAAAGTAGGTCAATAATATCCTTTTGGTTGAACCATTCTCTTTCCCCTGGGAATATGGCCTGCGAAACTAATCTAATCAACCAAAAAAAGTTCCCTGGCAATTTCTCTAAATCGTCTACAAGTTGTTTAAACCCTAAGGCACCCATGTGTAAATAAAAAAACAAATTATCATTTACAGTCGTCGTGGTTCCCAACGGCAATACCTTTTCTGTAACACTTACCGGATTGTATACAACCCATGGATGTGCATGAGTTTCGATAAATCCTGGAGACACGTACAAACCATTGGCATCAATTACAGTGGTGTCGTCATTTATGGTTACTTCATTTTCCCCGACATATGCAATGCAATCTTTATACAAAGCAATATTTTGCTTTAGGAATTCACCAGAATACACATTAATCACTGTTCCGTCTTTAATTAACATATCAGCGGGGCGTTTCCCTTGCGCCACTTCAATTAATTCATCTCTCAGTGCTCTTGTTTTCACTATTCTTCGCCCCCCATCCATATTTTAAGATTCTTTAGATTCGTTTAAAATAATTCTGCTAATGGAAAACTACGGTTGAATATCAAACACACAATGATACGCTTCTGCGTTGATCCCTTATTCTAGAGCAAACTTGACCAGCTTTTATCAAAGGTTAATCATTACTTTTTTCTGTTTAGGTTTTACACTTTAATAATTAACTTGTTTCAGCCTCTTAATTTAAATCTTTGAATTTTTCCAGTTGTAGTTTTTGGCAACTCATTCACGAATTCAATGACACGGGGATATTTATATGGTGCCAACACCTTTTTGATAAATCCTTTAAATTCAAGTTTCAGTTCTTCCTTCGGTTCGACACCAGCTTTTAATACAATATAGGCTTTTGGTTTAATTAAATTATTTTCGTCATTTACCGCGACAACAGCAGTTTCTAATATATCAGGATGGGATAAGAGAGCGTTTTCAATTTCTATTGGCGATACCCAGATTCCATTCACTTTCATCATGTCATCAATTCTGCCGGCATACCAATAAAAACCATCTTCATCCTTAAAATATTTATCTCCCGTCACAAGCCAATCACCAATAAATTTCTTTTTATTTTCTTCATTAAGATTCCAATACGATGCCGCAATACTTTCACCCTTAATTAAAAGATCTCCTACTTCATTCACTGCTGTTTCCTGACCATCTTCATCCACAATTTTAGCTTCATAACCTGGAACAACCTTTCCCGTGCTCCCTTGCCGAATTTGATTAACTTGATTAGACAGATATATATGAAGAGATTCCGTTGAGCCTATTCCGTCGATAATATCTAAATTAAAAACATTCTTCCATTGTTCTATATAAGAGGCAGGCAACGCCTCTCCAGCAGATACGCAAAGTCTTATCGAAGAGAGATCATAGTTTTTTTTCGGCTTCTCAAGGTAATTGAGCATAGATCCATACAAGGTAGGAACCCCAAAAAAGATGGTAGGACGATACTTTTCAATCGTCTCAAACACTTTCTCTGCAGTTGGTCGGTCCGGCATTAAAACAGTAGTAGCTCCGGCTCCAAGCGGAAAATACATCCCGTTTCCCAAACCATAGGCAAAGAAAAGCTTCGAAGCAGAAAAAGTAATGTCATTTTCAGTGATCTGTAAAATATTTTTGGCGTAATTTTTAAAGGCTTCTTCCATATCTGTTTGAAGATGAATCACACCCTTTGGCTCACCCGTACTGCCTGATGTATAAAGCCAGAACGCTTGATCATTAATATTGCTATAACAGGGAGGCAATTCTTTATCTTTGCCTTTTATTAGATCGCGAAAGGAGTGTTCATCTGCTTCCTTCAAGGGTTGATTTTCCCCGTCAACTAGGATTACATGTTTTAAGAAGAGTAAACGGTTCTTAATAACTTTTAATTCTTCCCAGCGCTCACAAGTTGTAACCAACACTTTTGAACGACTATTATTCAATAGAAACTCATAATCCTTTAACGGTAAAAGTGTGTTGGCAGGAATAGGAATTGCTCCAACTTTAATTGCACCAAAGAAACTAATTATGAATTCTGGAGAGTCATGTAATAATAGTAAAACGCGCTGTTCCATCTCTATGTTTAACTCTTTTAAGGCAGCACCAAATTGGTTAGCAGATGTATCGATTTCTTGGTAGGTGTAAAAACGATCTTCATAATAAATCGCCGCTTTATCACCTCTGCCTACTTCTATATTTTTTTGAAAGAAATTATAAGAAGCATTATACCTCGCGCCCAAACCTCTAATTTTATGCTCGGTTTTTATCACACATATTTCCCTCCAATAACCTTAATAAATTTCCTGCCTTTTTCTAAAATCCTTTATTTTCTGATAAAAATTTTCCCCACCTATTATTCTATTACAGACCAAACATATTTAACTGCTTTTCACCTACATAGGAGACTACACTTTTCGTTTCAGTATATAAATCAAGGGTTTCAAGAGATAGTTCTCTACCAAAGCCTGACTGCTTATAACCTCCAAATGGAGTTCCAGGGAATGCAGAAATCGGGCTGTTAATCATCACAATCCCGGCGTTAATTTTTGCTGCTACCCGATTCGCTTTTGCATGGTTTGTTGTCCAAACTGCAGATGCTAAACCATAAATCGAGTGGTTTGCCATTTCTATTGCTTCTTTTTCATTTGTAAATTTCATGACAACAACAACTGGACCAAATACTTCCTCTTGAGCAATTCTGCTTTCATTTGTGACATCACTAATAACAGTCGGTAAATACCAATAACCGTTTGCAAACTCCTTACCTTCAGGTCTGCTCCCTCCACAAAGAACGGTTCCTCCCTCTTCTACTGCAAGCTTTACATAGTCGTCTATTACTTTTTCATGACTTGAGGATATGACTGCCCCTACATGTGTTCCTTTGTCGAATGGATCACCGACTTTTAGTTGCTTCGTCTTTTCTACGAATCTATTTAAAAATTCCTCGTAAATCGATTCTTCTACAAAAATTCTAGAGCGGGCTTCACATGACTGTCCAGTATTATAAAAGATGCTGTATAAAGATCCATTTACCGCATCTTCTATTTCTGTATCAGCAAAGATGATGCTTGGTGACTTCCCTCCTAATTCTAAAGTAACGCGTTTTAATGTCCCAGATGCTTTAGACATGATATCTTTTCCTGTTTCCGTCTCACCTGTGAAGGCAATTTTATTAATGCCTTCGTGCTCTGTCATGTATGGTCCAATTTCCGAACCACTTCCAGTAATTACGTTCACAACTCCCGCAGGAACTCCCGCTTCTGTACATATTTCAGCAAGCAGGTACGCAGTAATTGGCGTGTAGCTAGCAGGCTTAAGAATCACTGTACAACCCGCAGCGAGTGCTGGAGCTACTTTCCAAGCCGCCATCATTAATGGATAATTCCAAGGTATAATTTGACCGCAGACACCTACAGGCTCTTTCAAGGTATAGTTAAAAAAATTATTCGGCATTGGATTTGTGCGTCCACCTGAAGTTAAAGCAACTCCTGCATAAAACTCGAAATCCTCAATGGCTTGAGTAACTTGACCTCTAGCCGCAGGAATGTTTTTACCTGTGTTCAAAATTTCTGCTTTTACAAGTTCATCATATCTTGCGCGCATGATACTAGCGATTTTATTTAATACCTGTGCTCGTTTACTATGTGAAAAGCGACTCCATTTCCCTGTTTCAAATGCAATTCTTGCTGCAGTCACAGCGGTATCTACATCAGATTTGCTTGCTTTAGCTACCTTTGATAATACTTCACCTGTTGCTGGATTATATGCTTCAAAAAACTCTCCTGATTCACTTTCAACCCATTCCCCATTTATATAAAGTTTGTAATAGTCTTTCAGCATGTAACTTTCCTCCTACTATCTTGTATATATATTGGCGCGGAGATTCAAAAACCAATTCGATTTCATATCTCAGTCACAGCATTCCGTACTGTCAAAGGACTCCATTTCATCTACCCCATAAATCTCACACACTGTCATTTTCATTGATTATCAGGTGGTAAAAGGAAGTTCTTTATTCTCTATTTGTGACAAGTTATATGACTTAATCTTCTGTTTGTAATTTTCATACCGGGCAAATGCCTCAACGTTCCAACCAGAAATAACAAACTTTCTTAACAATGGAGCTGGCCGATATCGTTCTTCCTGTAAATTATTGTATAACCCTTGTAAGACAGAATACACTTCATCAAGCCCAATACGCTCTCCCCACTCTAGCGGCCCATTGGGATAGTTTGTTCCAAGCTTCATCGCTATATCGATATCTTCCTTAGTAGCTATTTTTTGCGTAAAAGCATAAAATGCTTCATTAATAATCATTGAAAGCACCCTTGGAAAAACTAGTCCTACTTGGTCTTCAACAAATTCCGTTTCTAATTCTACATTTTCAAGTTGTTTAGTAACCGCTTCCAAATTGTTCGTTTCCCCAGTTAACGGCAAAGTTAATTCAACTAGATTTTGAGAATCCAAGTCTGAAAAACAAGCAAATCCTACAATTTTCAAATGTCCATTTGTCCAATTAGATACTTCTGTGCAAGTAACAGAAAGTACACTCGTTATAACAATTGAATGTTTATTTAAAACAAATTTTTCAAGTGCCTGAATTGTTTTTTTCTTGTTTTCTAGATTACCATGCTCTGTTTCCCAAATGAAATCAAAAAATTCTGTTTCACAATCGGCTAAGTGATCAGCAGTTTTAATTTTTGTCGAACCTTCAAAAATTTTATGAAGTCTAGCGGCCAATTGATTAGAGCCAACAATGAGCACCTTCTGGAAGCTACTCATATTTGTAAAACCCCTTTCCTGTTTTCCGTCCAAGCCTGTTAGCTAGTATCATTTCTTTTTGTAAATAATGGGGTTTAAATCTACTCTCATTTTGAAAATTATCAAATAATGATTGAGTCGTATTGTAATTAATATCAATACCAATTAAATCTTGTAATTCAAATGGGCCCATTTTAAACCCGCCAGCCTTTTTCATGATTCGGTCAACTTTCTCATGTGTAACTAAACCTTCATCGACAATTCTAAGGGACTCATTATAAAAAGAACGGGCAATTCTATTGACGATAAAGCCTGGTGTATCTTTACATATTACCGGCCTTTTCTTAATTAGGAGGAAAAGGTCTCTAGTTCTATCGATGGTGGTTTGATCAGTTAATTGACTTTTTACAATTTCAATGAGTGGCATTAGAGGTGCTGGATTAAAAAATGAATACCAATCATTCTTTGAGGATGATTTAAATTGGCTGCAAATTCTGTAACTGAAAAAGATGACGTATTGGTTGCTAGAATTGTTTCAGGGTCGGAAACTGCATCTAACTTCTTAAATAATTCTATTTTTAAAGATTTAATCTCCGGTACAGCTTCAATAATTAAGTCTAAACCCGATAAATCAGTGAGTTTTGTACTCACCTTAAGGTTTCGATTTACTGACTCTGCCTGCTCTGGGGTAATTTTACCCTTTACTTTCATTTTTTCGATATTAGTAATAATATTTCTAGAGTTTCTTTCAAGGGTTTCGTCTTCTATATCATATAAAGTAACTGATAATCCACTTTGTAAAAAAGTTTGGGCAATTCCACTTCCCATTGTCCCCGAACCAACTACACCGACTGTTTGGATTCCTTGAGTTTTCTCAGGAGATGCATCAGCAGTTCCACTCCAACGTATACTTTCAAATACAGTTTTACAGTTCTGGCAATAGTACTGCCTAACTAGCTGTGCAGTGCCGAAGGATGAATATAACTCAACATTTTTTCCATCACAAAAAGGACAAGTTGGTTTTTCCTTTTCACTGAGCATTTACAATTTCCTCATCCCTCAAGCTTGGGATCAATGCATTCTTATAAGAATCAGCTAGATTACTATTTTTAAGAAGAACATCACTCTCAACAAGAACAATATTGTTTTCCACTTGCTTCAACCATGTAATGACTTCTTGTTCACAAAGCTTAAAAGCATTAACGAATCGAGCTGGTATAGATCCGCCATCATTTAGCAACTTGAGTGCCCAGCTTTTTGAGTACAAAATATGTTCTTCCTGTTCTTTTACTAATTTATTAAATTGCAGCCCGATATCACTGCTTTTCTGATGACTGGTTAAAGCGGTTATCAATATGTTAAGCGCTGTGTTCATACAGTAGAGTCCTGCAATAAGTGATATCCATTCCTCGATTTTAACTATGCTATCGAATGCTTTTCCTGTTTGTTCCTTCACATCATTTTTGTTACCTTTTCCACCTTTTAAATTCGCTCCCCAGTTATAGAGAAGGCGCGCATGTCCAAGCTCTGATTGCGCCATCGCAATCGCTGCAAGTGTTCCTTCTAAGTCAGGTCCGCTCACACCGACCTCGACAAGACGGTCTCCTAGGATAAATTTGTTATCAGCAATCGTTTCTATTAAAGAAATTAATTCATAATTGACATTTGTGGAATTCACCATATTAAACCACCCTTTTCTTAAAAAATGGTTCTACTTCTCTAATGCAAATCATATTTTCCCTCTTGACTATATACATTTCCACCCATTTTTCTTCGTCGTAAATATATCTTGCATAAACACGCGCCAACTCATCACTGCTGGCCTCGACGGTTCCAATATGCATTAAATCATCACCTCGATTAATTCTGGAAAACACATTATATTCAAACTGTTTAACTGCTTTATTATTCATCTAGAACTAACCCCCCAAGTCTTTAATTTTTGTTTACCTGCTTCACTCATTTGATCGACCGTCCAGGCAGGACTCCAAACCACTTCAATTTCCACTGTATTTATATTCTCTTCTTGAAGCAGTCGATTTTTGATATCGCTTTCAATCCATTGCATACACCCACAGCCTGTTGAAGTATAAGTCATCGTAACAAGCGCCTTATTTTCTTGTTTTTCTACCCCATAAATTAATCCCATATCAACAATGCTTATTGGAAATTCAGGATCAGTAACGTCTTGTAACGCATTGATAAGAATGGGATCTTTATAAAAAACCTTTTCCATCTAGATCGCCTCATTTCGATATTCTTCAAGTTGTTGATATCCTTTTTGAATTCGATTAACAAATTCCTGATTTTGCGGACCTCTCTGCTTAAAGCGCTGGATGACATTATCCCATGTATCTGGCTCATCATATTTCCATCGCTTATTTTCAACATCGAATTTACAAGGAAAGGGAACAAGCAAATCATATTTCCCAGTCTCTTCGTTGTATTGGGCCGGAACATTAAGTCCAAGAGATTCACAAAAAGGAACAGCCGTTGACATCCATTTTTGCCTTAGTTCATCATTTGTTTTTCCTTTCAACTTATAATCAAGCTGGGATGAACGACTTTTTAAGTTATCCGCTACACCAAAGAACTCCAGTGACATTATAAACATCCAATCAATTGCTTCTTGGACCTGCTTAGCCGTTTCCGGTTCTTTCATAGCTGCCTTCATGATAATTTCGCCGTTTCTCAAATGGAATAATTCCTCTTTATCTACTTTGACTAACGCACGTTTCCATGGTCCGTATGATGTATGCTGGTGTGCATCTCCCAACAGGGTGTAACCTGCACGGTCAAACAATCCATTAAACACACCGAGTTCAACCCAATTATTTAATTTAAAATCAAAGGCAAATGGGTTTTTCCACTTATTTGGCGGACGTTTGTATAACAAAGATTGAACATCTTCTCCTAAATCCTTTAATAACCTGTAGGCAATATGCGCATGCCCAATTTCATCCTGCATAACAGCAAGTGCTGTGATTTTGTAATTTAAATTAGGAGCATCTTTGTAAACAGTCAGAAGTGGTGGCACACTTAGTAGCTCTGTATCCCCAACTATCATCAGAGTTTGTTTCAATGCCTTTTTATAATTTTCATCCATATCTTCTAATCTCTCCACCACAAACCCAGATTGGACCTTGCTCATCAAATCATTCGCAGATATTGCCATATCTCCCTCTCCTATCATATTATGTTTTTTGAACTATCGTCTTATATAAGTAATATAATAATTTACTTTATATGGTTAGTCAAGACTTTATCAGATTTTTCAGAAAACAAATAAACGAGATGTACATAAATACATCTCGTTTATTCCTTATAATTTATATTGGAACGTACCATTTGTTGAGATTTTATGAATTCTCTCTGATTCCACTAGATACTCCAGGTGTGCTAATGTTTCCGCAATGGCGAATCGCCACTGATGATCAGTAAGCTTTTTATGATGAAACAGCTTCTCTGTAATCTCAAAAGCTACTTGATTCGTTTCCAAAATGGTTAAAATAGTCGCTAAACGTTCCTTATGATGTACAATGATTTCCTTAGCTCTCTGTGAGAGATTTTCAATAGGTGTTCCATGGGCTGGATAAGCAATGCTTATATCTTGATCAACAAGGCAATGCAAAGTTGAAAAGTAACTAGCTAAGGGATTTTGATCAGAGTTGGGCCAAAGACTAATATTCGGAGTGATTCGATTCAAGACAACATCGCCTATTAACATAATTTTCTGACTTTCATGATAAAAACATAGATGTCCTTCAGCATGTCCACTATATTTATGGACGGCCCATCTTCCATCAGGACTATCTAATTGCGATTCATTGAAATTATTAATTTCGGGAAGTGGATTTACTTTACTTGAAAGAAACAATACGTTCTCTTTAACTTTCGTCAACAATGGCTCTGGAACAGCATGCTTTTGAAATAATTCATATGTTGCCTCAGCCTGCTTCGTGCTGCCGCCAAAAACAGTTTTAATCATCTTAGCTTCTTCTTTGCTCATATAAACATGTGCACCGGTTTTTTGTTGCATCCAACTAATTAATCCTGAATGATCAGGATGAAAATGAGTCAGGATAATCTTTGATATATCTGTTGGATTGATAGACAACTCTTCAAAGACTTCTTCCCAATACTGTTTCGCGTCTGTTGTTGGAAAACCAACATCAATTAATATGATTTCTTCTCTCGTGCGGAATATATAACAATAGACATACTTCATAGGGAACGGTACAGGTATCCCGATACGTGTTAAATAATCTGTTATTTGTTGATGATTTCCTGAAAGCACAGCCATTGTCAGGACCCCCTAAAAACTAGGTCCCGTTTTTCTTGAAAGGCGAGTAATGCTTCTTTTCGATCCCCAGTCCCTATTGTTAACTCATAGGCCTTTGATTCGATGGCAATCCCTGTTCGCAAATCAGTAGCATGCCCTTTATTAATTGCATATTTTGCTTGTTGGAGTGCAATCGAACTTTTTAGCAATATCGGCTCCAAGAATTCAAGTGTATAGGCCTCAAGTGACTCCTGGTCATCAAAGGTTTCGTCAATTAAACCAATATTTTTCGCCTCGATGGCATTAAGCTTTTTACCGCTATAAATAAGTTGCTTGGCTTTCGAAATGCCAATCAGCTTCGGTAAACGCTGTGTTCCGCCTGCACCTGGAATGATAGCCCAGTTTATTTCAGTTAAACCAAGCTGCGCCTCCGATACCGCAAATCTAAAATCACAGACAAGGGCTAATTCCAAGCCACCTCCAAGTGCATATCCATTAATCATCGCTATTGTAGGCTGCGGCAAGTCTTCTATTCTATTAAAAACATCTCGAATTAGACAAACATTTCTACGTGTCTCTTGCTCTGACAATGTTTTTCGCTCTTTCAAATCAGCTCCAGCACAAAAAGCTTTCATACCAGTTCCGGAAAAAACCACCGCTTTTATTGTTAAATCGGTACTTAAGTTCAGAACAATTTCATTCAATTCCTTTAACGACCCATAATCAAGACTATTTAGCTCTTCAGGTCGATTTAATATGACATAAGCGATACTTTCTATTTTTGTAACATAAACTTTTGGCATAAAACCTCTCCTCCTAATTAATCATGATAGATTTCTGAAAAAGGGTTGATTGCTTTCTCACGATTAACATAGCCTGCTTTATCAGGCGGATATTCCATTATCGATTCAAAATATTTCACTGCTTTGACTGAAGTCAGTTGATGGATATTCCAAAACAACTCCCTAGCCTTTATTCCATGCCAATCATCAGGCAGCAAATCTAGCGGAAAACCGGGGTCCAGGAAAAGGAATTTCCGGTATTCATGTACAATCTTGGTTCGTTCATAAAAGCATTGCTCATTGGAAATGGTATCTTCCCAAACAGCCTGCTGCATGTCATGAAGCTTCGATTCATATTGCTGTATAAAGGTTAAATAGTTTTTGTTTATTTCTTTTAAATCCCAACAAGTGCGTAAAATCTCTTCATTAGTATGAGTGATGACTTGGCTCGAACTAAATACAATTAAATAGTCCTTTAAATCATATGTATCCATGAGGGTTAGCACTTGTTTTTCTAATGGATTAGGACTGACCCAAATACTATTAGACATAAGCCCGAAACCAGTCCAACTCAATTCCTTACGTACTTGATTTCGAAGCACACGTTTTTCCTCAGGAATTGAGTAGGTTACCACTCTCCATAAACCATCCCATTGATGATTTCTGATTGTATAAACACGTTTGACACCATCATCCATATTGCGCTTTCCTTTTGGTGTTAATGAATAATAGCTTTTATTGCCTATTTTCCGCCCAATTATTAGATCCTGCTGTACGAGTCGTAAAATGGCACCGCGTACAGATGATTCAGAAATACCAAAATGATTCATCATTTTAATAAGGGTGCCAATCCATACCTCCCCTCCATAAAATTGAACGAAATCACCAAAAAGAGTATACAATAATGACCTTGGTTTCATGTTGATTCTCCTGTTCTCATAAAGCCTTTTCTTCTTAATGTAATCTAAATTAGCTCAATTTTCAAACTTGTTAGAGGATTATCCAATATTAAACTATCATCTAACTTTCAATAATCTTTTAATATCTTCAGGAATTGGCACCGCCTTAAACTTATCGCCCACAATAGAAGTCCAAGCGCGAATTTCATAGCCATGGCCAGTCCTTCTCTCTCCACAAAATACATCATGATGAAAACGAATTGTCTTCGTTTTCATTTCCTCCACATGGGTGTACACTGTCACTTCATCGTCATAGTAAAGGGGATTTTCAAATGTACACTTTGCTTCTAGTAAAGGAATGATAATTTTTTTTTCTTCTTCTAAATATTTAGGACTCATATTTATCGAGCGAAAAAAATTATGACCTCGCTAAATCGAACCATTTATAATAATTGGGATAATAGACGATCCCTGCTCGATCTGTATCACCCCATTGGATTTGAAATTTTGTTTCATTTATGCGTCTTTTTAAATGAGTTTCTTCCATTATATATTTCACCAGCTTCCTTTTAGCATTGGTATTAAAAAAGCAATATCGGCAGAAACCGATATCGCTTTTTCAAAGGGTAAATTTATTATTTACCTTTCCATTGTGGTTCACGCTTTTCAAGGAATGAAGCCAAACCTTCTTTAGCATCCTCAGAACGGAATAACAGATTTTGTATTTCTCCTTCGTAACGAATCGCCGCGTTTAATGGCATTTCTTTACCATTCATAATCGAAAGCTTGATATTAGTGACTGAATAACTTGCTTTACTGGCGACATTTTTTGCATATTCCAATGTTTTTTCACGAATTTCTTCTTGTGGGTAAACGCGGTCAACCAGACGAATTTCCTTAGCTTCCTGAGGTAGAATCGATTCTCCTGTGATATTCAAGTCGATTGCCTTTGAGTGTCCAACCAACCTAGCCATACGTTGCGTACCGCCTGTCCCAGCAAGAACCCCAAGGTTAACTTCTGGTAAACCAATTTTCCCTGCTTTATCACCCATAAAGCGTAGATCACAGCCCATCGCCATTTCCAGACCTCCACCTACTGTATGGCCTTCTAGGCAAGCAATCCAGATTTGCGGTGAACGAGCAATTTTATCAAGTGTTTCATTACAGAACAAGCAGAATTGTGTTTTAAAAACGGGATCAGCAGCTTTAAGGAAATTAATATCTGCCCCCACCGAGAAAAATTTAGGCATATCACTCATTAACACAGCTACCTTCATATCTGGATCAAAACGAATATCATCAATTGCCTCATTTAACTCTTTGTAAAAATCAAGTGTGTAAGCATTCGTCTTGTTAATATGAAGATGTACCTCTGCAACCCCAGTTTCTTTGTTTTTTTGGATTGTAAGCGTTCTCTTAGTTTCAACTGCTGTACTCATTCATCAACACTCCTTAGTTTTAGTATTACGTTTTATTTACTTCCGTTTATATTACATAATATACTATGGAATTTTCAGAATTGCAATTATTTTTGGTAAATTTTTTAAATTAATATATTTATTAAGATTTTTATACTGTTTTTTCAATAATTAAATATCTTAATAGACTGCTTCAGGTTAAACACTAGTACAGCTATTTCAATTGATAATATCTAGGTCTTAAATTCTTTGTGATGGAATATTTGATTAAGATCAAATGGCTAATTAATCAAAAAAATGACCAACTCAAATATGAATTGGTCATTTTTAATAGCTTATATTCTACTTATTGATTCCTATTTAGTGTCCACACACTTTCTTTGCAACCCCTACGAAATATTCTACTCCGTATTGCAAGGCACTTTCGTCAATCTTGAATTTAGGATGATGCAGCGGATACGCTTTTCCTATTTCATCACTGTGAACACCTATAAATTGCATCGAAGCTGGAACAATTTCGGAGTAGGCAGAAAAGTCCTCAGTCCCAAACATTGGATGTTCGACGTTTATCAGGTTATCTTTCCCGCAAATTTCTTCTACAATTTCCCGAGAGATGTCTACTACTGTTTTGTTATTGACCACAGCAGGATAACCTAATAACCAATTGATTTCATAGTTTGCTCCATGTGCATCAGTAATCCCTTTTACAATTTTCTCTAGATATTCTCTAGATTTTACGCGACTATCTCCATCTAGAGATCGAATTGTCCCGCCAAGCTCTGCATATTCTGGTATTACATTTAGAGCACTTCCAGCATGAAATGTAGTAACGGAAATCACGGGTGCTTTAAGTGCAGAAAGTTTTCTAGAGATAATATGTTGAAGATTGGTTGTGATTTCAGCTGCAATGATTAATGGGTCGATTGTTAATTCAGGAGTAGAAGCATGTCCTCCTTGGCCAATTATTTTAATTTCAAAGTCATCAGCAGCCGCACAGAATACCCCATCTCTGATACAAATTGTCCCTTTTCGTTCATAAGGTGAAACATGAAGAGCGAATACATAGTCAACTCCTTCCATGATACCGCTTTTCACTAATTCTGATGCCCCTCCTGGATAGGATTCTTCAGCATGTTGAAAGATAAATCTGAT
The DNA here is from genome assembly GCF_016651095.1 of Peribacillus sp. TH16. Lineage (NCBI taxonomy): Bacteria > Bacillati > Bacillota > Bacilli > Caryophanales > Bacillaceae > Peribacillus > Peribacillus sp. TH16. The sequence continues at coordinate 641,539 of NZ_JAEKEM010000002.1, forward strand.
TTCCCCAAAAATCTCCTCCCTTTTTTCAGAAAGAATCTTTGCAGCACCCAATAACATGGCAGCATGTGCATCATGTCCACAGGCATGCATAACTCCTGGATTTTTCGATTTAAAGTCCACATCAGCTTCTTCTTGAATAGGCAATGCATCTATATCTGCACGAAACGCAATGGTATAGTTTTTCTGATCAGCTTTCTTCGATCCTCTTAATACTGCCAATACACTTGTTTCTGTTGGTTTCGTTACTTCTAATCCTGGAAATGTACTTAATAGATTGTAAATATAATCAGATGTATTTTGCTCTTGATAGGAAAGCTCGGGGTTTTCATGTATATGGCGCCTCCATGAGATTACCTGATTCATAATCGCCTTTTCCATTGTCATCATTAATGAAAGACCTCCTTATATATATTTATTTATTATTTCATATTTTCCGTTAAAAAGGACCATATTTAATAGCTTGGGCAATAATTAAAAAGATTATCGATACGGCCATTTGAATTAGGAAAAACGGAAAGATCCATTTCACCCATTTGGTAAAAGGTATCCCTGCTACTGCTAAGCCGGCCAATAGTACTCCGGAAGTAGGAAAAATCATATTAGATAGGCCATCCCCTAATTGGAATGCTAACACAGCGGTTTGTCTTGACATACCGACTAAATCTGCTAACGGTGTCATAATTGGCATGGTGAGTGCAGCTTGTCCACTTCCAGATGGTACAACAAAATTAATGAGCATTTGTAAAATAAACATTCCTAAAGCATTAATTGCAGGGGGCAATTGTTCAACTAATCCAGACGTATAATATAAAATTGAATCCAGTAGACCACCATTCGTGAAAATAACCAAGATTGTTTGTGCGACACCAATTATAAGTGCTCCAGAAACCATGTCACTCGCTCCTGAAATGAAACCATTAGCCATCTTAGAAGGTGACAGCCCTCCAATAAAGCCCATTATGATTGCACACATTAAGAATAACCCGCTAATTTCGCTAATATACCAACCTAATTTAATAACGCCATAAATTAACACAATGAAATTTACCAATAGAAGAAGTAACGCAAGAAGATGTCTTTTACTTAATTTGAAATTCAAATCAATTTCCGTATGCGCACTAGATTTGAATTTACCGAATTCACCCAATGTCGGGTTACGCTTTACCTTCATCGCATGAAAATAAATATATACTACAGTTACGATATAAAAAGCGACGAAAATGGCAACTCGTAATTCCATACCTGAATACATGGGCAATTCAGCAATACTTTGAGCTATGCCCACATTAAAAGGATTTGTTATACCAGAAGTAAAACCCGTTGATAAAGTTCCGAGCACCACAATCGCGAAACCTGTCATTGCATCGAACCCTAACGCTATACTCATAGGCACGACAATTGCAATATACACTAAGGCATCTTCCGCAGAACCGATCAGCGTACCTAATAAAGCAAATATTAATACCATTAACGGAATTAACACTTTTTCTTTGGTTCCTAATCGTGCTGCAACAAATTTTATTAAGGAGTCCAGTGCACCAGTTGCTTGCATTATTCCAAGAGCGCCTCCGAACAAAAATACAAAAAGAATAATGGAAGCTCCTTCAATCATGCCTAAATGTACACTGCTAAACATATCTAGTAGTCCAACTGGTGACGAATCAACAAATTCGAACGAAGTAGGATTCACGATTGTACGACCGTCTTTTTCAACTCGTTCATATTGACCTGCGGGTAAAACATAGGTTAGAACGGTGGCAATGATAATGACGATGAACATTAAGACAAAAGGATTGATTTCTTTTCCTTTCGCTTTTTTTGGTTGTTTGTCTGGTATAGGTTGATGCTCAAGAGAATTGGATGTGATTTGCTGAATAGTTGAATTACTCATATTTGACCCCCAGTTAAAGTTTAAAATAAATCTACTACTTTCTTTTTCCGTCTATCTAATGGAAATGCACTATAGACTTGTGCAATCAGATTGCAAGATTCATTAAATGGTATTAGCATCTGTAAACATATTTTTCAGTAAACACTCAATCATCATCGGGGTCTGAACGAAGGCACTTTCAATATGAAGTCGCTCCGTACGTTGATGTGCATCTTTTCCAAAAGGCCCTACATTAAAAACGGGTGCTTGAAGTTTCATCATGTCTTTAAAGGGAATATTATAGGTTTCTCCCCAAACGGGCGTATTTCGTTCAAAAGCAGACCAACCATCATCATGATTGTTATAATGGACATAACTCAAATCACAAACACCATTAAAATAGTGAATATGATTGATTTCCATAGAAATTTTGTTTGCCATTTTTTTTATTTTTTTAATAGAATCGATGATAAGCGGATCATGTGATGTATTGACTGGAGGATAATAAGGTGGCGCAAACAATATGACAATCGCTGGTGCAAGTTCCTGGCATTGAATCAACAATTTATCGGCAATTCGTAAAGACTTTTCCCGCTCATCCCAATGAAAGTTCTCCTTCACCTCATTCTTTATTTCTTCTACAAGTCTCTTTCCTAACTTCTGCTCTGCATATACTATCAATTTTTCGTAGCGTAATACTTGGATCTCGCCTACTCCATTCAATTGTTCACGTTGGCACAATGTTTTATAGGATGCATTGCATGCTGCGGCTGCTTCTTGTGCAACTTTCTCAAACAGATTCATTATGTCAGAGGCACTTCGCTTCATGACAAAGACATTATAAAGCGCAACGGACCTATAAGGCGTTTGTGTAGAGTATTGTGATTTTAAATCTTTTTGTTGTAATACAATTGGTAACGGGGTAGTTTCACCTAGATCCTTTTCCCTAAAAAGGGCATTCCACTCCATGAGCTGAGTAAGGAAACTTGAAATATAGGGAGCTGTTATTCCTTTAAAAGGTTCACCAACATGAGTTTCTTTTCCATAAAAAAGAGCAGCCGGCATGATTTTACCCATTGTTCCAGAATAAATATACGATTTAGAATCGCCAGGCTTCTGTGAAAAGGAAGGTTCGCCATTTAAAAACAGTTTATAAAAAAGGTCATATTCATCCCGCATCTGGACAAGTCTCGAAACTGCCGCTCTCATTCCTGAAGAATTTACTTCTTCGTCAGGAACGGTAAGGAGGATAAGATTAAGAGGCCATTGTTCGAAAATAGCTTTTTCTATTATTGACATATGAAGGGCAAGCCCCATTTTCATATCCATTGTTCCTCTGCCAAACAAATATTCTCCTGATTCAAGATCATCACATGCTTCATTTGGCAACTCGGCTTTTCGCGTACGAAGTGCCTTCGTGAGTTCTTCCGGGTAAAATGCAAGAGGTTCTAAATCACCATATTCTTCAGTTTGGACCGTATCAAAATGGCTTATCAATACAACGGTATCTTTTACCTTTGGATTTCTGTAAAAGGCTGTGACATAGTTTCTCCCCAGGTCCACTTCATGAAGGGATACGTAATTAGGATTTTGTTGGAAGTATTCAATTTCGTATAATTTATCTCTCAATCTATACGCAAAATTCCGTTCTCCATCTGTGAGTGTCCGGCTGTCCCAACTAACAAGTTCACATAACAGATTTCGAAGTGTTTCTTTTGATCCCCATAATAAATGGCTCATTAAATATCACCTCTTTCAATTTAAATAAAATCTGGAATTTATTTTTTTCAAGGTTTGAAAACTCATCTCTTTAATTTGGATTAAAAACGCAGGGACAAGCAGCTAAGGCCTCCATCTTGTTTTTGAAACTCTGTCATCTCTAATTCAATTGTTTTATAGCCTACCTCTTCAATTTGTCGCTTTGTCTTCTCATATCCTTTCGGTATGATAAGGGAACCATTTACTAAAATGCAGTTAGCGGTGTATTCTTCTTCTTCTGGAACGATAATTTTTTTATATTGATCAAATTCAGGATGATTAATAAATTCGCCTGCAACAATAATAGCGTTGTTACCAAGGTAAGCAATGCCCGTTTTTAAATGGAGAAATTTCTGCAGTGGAACAATCGTTGCTTGATAACCTTCTGATTCTACTATTTCTTTTAGTTGGCGTGCTCCTTCCTCGTTTGTACGTTCAGAAATACCAATATAGAAATGATTTTCAATTTGAAGAATATCCCCTCCATCTAATGTTCCAGGTGTTTTTATGTAGTGGAATTTTTCATAAAAATCCTTTAACACAGATTCTATTTCTACTATTTCTCCATTCCTTGTATCTGCTCCCGGGTTCGTAATAACAGCGAATTCTGGAGTTAAGACCGCTGCATTTTCAACAAATGTTGAATCAGGAAATTCTTCACTTTTCTGCAAACATGTAACGGAGACACCACAGCTTTTCAAAGCCTCTACATAACTTTCATGCTGTTTTAGTAATAACTCATAATCCGGAGTTCCTAAATTGGATGTTGTTAGTCCATTTACATAACTTTGGCTTGGTAATTTTACAATTACATTTTTGTACATTGATAATTCCCCTTCCCCCTCACTCTTTCCTTAAATGTTCTTGACTGATAGATCTTTCTTTTGGATGTTTAATAATTACTCGTTTTATGGGCTTATTCATAGATGAACAATAAATTATTACCTCCTCCTTTTCCGCATAATGGAATTATATTTCTTGAAATGGAAATTTTATTAAATTATAAATTTTAAAATGGTATAATGTCAATATATTAAGAATTATCTGAAATCAACCCCTTGAAGAATGGTGGTATATACATGCAAACAATTGATAGGGCTATGAATGTAGTTAACATGCTGGTATCTAAATCATCAGAAAACGGTTTATCTATTACAGAACTCTCTCAAGAATGTGATCTTCCGATTGGTTCCATTCATCGTGTATTAAAAGCGATGAGTAAGCACGATTTAATTAAGCAGGATGAGCAATCTAAACGATACGGATTAGGAGATATTTGGATGGAATATGGTCTGAAAATGTATGACACTTTGGATTATATTAGTATAATAAGGACAGAATTAGAAAGGCTTATGCATAAAGTAGAGGAAAGCGTATTTCTTTACCGTCCGATGGGATTGGAATCCCTTATTATTGAACGGATTGATAGTGAAAGAAATCCTATTCGAGTCTATGATCAACTTGGTTCACGGATACCCTTTCATGTCGGTGCTGCCAATAAGGTGATGCTTGCCTACATGCCAGAAAAACAGGCAAAAAAAGTTATAGATACCCTTGTACCTGAAAAGGAAAAAATAGAGTTTTTAGAAGTTTTAAAGGATATGAATTCCAAAGGATATGGGATTAGTCACAGTGAAAGAACTGAAGGGACATCTTCCGTCGCTGCCCCAATTTTGAATTTTTTTGGAGAAGTATCAGGTGCCATAAGTATTGGTTTTGTAAGTTTTAATTTGACACCTGAAAGACTCAATATCCTCGTTAAAAATGTGATGGAAACGAGTCAATGCATGTCTGCAAAATTAGGATATAACGGGTCTGAACATACGAAGGCAATGAATCGTTCTTTCTAAATCATGGTATTTTATTTAAAAAAGTAAGTAATCGAGGGGTATAAAGAAAAAATACAAAAAAATTATTTCAGGCTACTTTATCTCTGTTTTCTTGAGACTGAAGTAGTCTAATTTCGTTGGTATGCTTTTTATTTCATTTTACCTGATTTTTTACTTCGCATCTCTCTAAAGTTACCCCTTTTATACTCACACTAAGTTGTCCTCTAACAACAGACCAACAGGATATATTTATAGTTTAAATCGTTTTCAGATTGTGAACTTTATGTCATCACTTTTTATTTTTTTCAATCACCATTCTTCATACTTCAAACATATAATACATACAAAGGAAAAACCGGGGGTATCAACATGCAAGACAATTTACATGGATCGCAAATGAATGAGGTTGAAAAGTTTGATGAATGGGTGAAAAAGTTTTTTCTGGACCCGGAAACAAGTGCGTTGGATCATCAACTATTTTCAATTGATATATACGAAAGTGAAGATGAGTATATGGTGGAAGCGGTTTTAGAAAATCATGATGTTAAAGATATTAAAGTATGCCTAAGTGATAATGAGCTATCGATCATCGTTGACGATACTCATAAACCCTTTCTTGAAAATAAAGCGGATACATTACCCACACAGAGGAAAATCCCCTTCCCCTTTTCAATTTGCTCACGTAGGATTACCGCGGAATTTTCAAATCCGTTATTGGTGATTCGCATCCATAAGTTTTCCCCCGGAAAAACAGCTGACGATATTAATATTGAGTAGTTTTCTTTCTTCATAATAAAAAGAATGGCTAAGGAAGCTGCCTGCTTCCTTAGCCATTCTTTTTTTATCTTGATTAGCCCGCAAAGTAAAATGAAGTTCGACTTCCTTTTTGTGTAGAAATGACTTGAAGCTGGGCATCGATTCGTTCCTTTAATTCTGGAACGTGAGAAATTATGCCAACCAATCTTCCGGTGCTCTGTATATCCATTAATGCTTCAATCGCATGGTCGAGTGATTCAGGGTCAAGCGTACCGAAACCTTCATCAATGAACATGGTCTCAAGTGATATGCCACCTGCATTCTGCTGGACAACATCAGCAAGCCCTAGAGCAAGTGCAAGCGACGCCTTAAAGCTTTCGCCTCCTGAAAGCGTTTTGACATGCCGTTCCTGGCCTGTATATTGATCATATACAGATAACTCAAGACCGCTTTGAATATTCCTTCGCGTTGGGTCCAGTTTTCGTAAAAGCTGATAACGACCGCTAGTCATCTTCAACAATCTTAGATTGGCTTCTTTTAGGATATCATCTAAAAAGGCCGCCAATACATACCGTTCAAAAGTAATACGGAAGGAGTTTTGACCTTTAGAAATCTCGGACAGATGACCAACGATACTGTATCTTTCATCTAGACTTTTCTGCTCTTCCCTTATTAGCTCCAGTTTTCGTTCAATTTCTTCGTTTATTTGCTTGTCAGCCAGTAATTCATTCTGATTTCTGCGCAACAATTCCAATTCACGATCTATGAATTCAAAAGTCTTTTTCAACCCTTCAAGGTCCGGTTTGACCACATCTTTTAATTTCATTTCCAAATCATGAAATAGACTTAGAACGCTTTGCCAACTTTGATTGTATTGCAGAACTTGACTCTCTATATATTCGAGAGCCGATTCTGACTTTTTGGCTGTTGTATATTCTTTATAATTGGCAAATCCTTGTTTGGTCATATCCGTAATCAACTTTTCCCGTTCCTCTGTTAATTCACGATTTAAGGCTTTTATATTTCCAGTTAGTGATTCTTTTTTCGCATTGATGCCCGACTCTTTTTCTTTAACCATTTGAAGATTCTTTTGTGCTTCTTCTAATGCAATTTGTAAACGTTTCTGCGTTTTGACGGCCGCTTGATATGCTGCAGTATATTCTTCCTCAGTCCTGATTCCTTCTGGCATAGAATCAGTTAATCCTTTAAGCTTTGTAGAATTTTCAATATACCTGGTTTTGACTTGATCTTCTACTTCTTCTAAAGATATTCTATTCGCTTTTAGGTGGACTGCTTTCTCTTTTAATTCAAGCAACCTTCTTTCCAATTCACTAAACGCGGCCTTCTTAAGCCTCAATATCCGTAACTTTTCTTGCAGCTCTTTTCCTTTTTGCTCGAACTGATTCAAGTAAGCATCAATTTGATCGAAAGAAAGCTGTGGCAAACCCTGTTGTAAGTCAGCCAATTTTTCTTGAGAGGACTCTATTAGTGCATTGAACTTAGATTCTGCTTGATAATATTCACTTTCAGCTAGACTTTTTTGTTGATCTGCAGACTTCAGATAGTTTTCCTGCTGTTTCAATTCCAGATCCGATGGCATCTCATCATGCATTTTGGCGGGTTTAGGATGACTCACCGATCCGCACACAGGACAATTTTCACCAGTGTGCAACATGGACGCTAGCATCCCTGCCTGACCAGCGCGCCACTTTTCATTAAGAGCCTCTAGTTTTTCCTTTTCCTGAAGCTGAATTTTAAGAAGCTCTTGGAACCGGTTATTCTTTTCATCTAACACCCGCTTTGTGCCCTGTGATTCTGAAAGAACATCTTGAAGCTTTTTCATTTCTGATAACAAATGCTGATTTTTTTCGACTTCTCTTTCCATATCACTATAAAGAAAAGCTGCATTTTCCGCTTCTGATTTTTCAAGACCAACTTTTTCTGCTTCCGCTTCAATTGAACTATGCTCTGATACATTTTTTTCACGAAGCTGCTTACTAGTCTGCCACTCTTTTTCATCTAAAAGAACTTGCGCTTTTAAACTCGCGTATGTCATCACAGCATCTTTTACCTGCTCAAGTTGATGCACATTTCGAACCGCCCGTTCCCTTTCGTCTTCCTTCAATAATTCCTGTTCATAGGAATCTTGTTTCTTAATCCGCTCAGCCATTAACTTCTCTTCCTGCTCACTTAATTTTTGGAGTTCTGTAGTTACATCTTGTACTTGTTTACCAATCCGCAAATAATATTGCTCTTGCTTTTCTAGAGAAGCCGCTTTGTGCGCCATTTTAATTTGTTCTTTTACTTCATCTATTTCAGGTTTTTTCGCTTCAAGGATCTCTTTTTCCTTTCTCAGTCTTTCTTTTTCAGTAAACCTATTTAACAAATCCACCGCTTTTGAAAGCTCTTGGTTAACTTGATCTCGAGCTTCTTGCTTTTCCTGTATTTGCTTGCTAACATACTGACTTCTTTCTGTTGCTGCCGAAATAACAGAATGTAAGAGCGGCAAAATCTGTTGTTCATTTGGCTCTTCTGCCTCCAAATGTTCCTGCAGTCCTTCATGATTACCCGGCTTGATTCCTTTCATTAATTCAATTCGCCGCTGTGCACTTCTTTCACTTTTCTTTTTAAGAATTGAAGCTTCTTCTTTTAATTTTTCTTCTATTCGTTTATAAAGTTCGGTATGAAATAATTTCTGAAGTATCTGTTCTTTATCCTTACTGTCGGATGTTAACAGTTTTCTGAATTCATTCTGAGGAATCATCAGAATTTGCCGAAACTGATTGGCATCAAGTCCAATAAGTAATTTGATTTTCTCTTCAACCTCGCGTACATTGGCACCTAGCAGTTTTTTTCCTTCTGGCAACAGCTCATATAATTCAGCTTTCGCACCAACTGTCGTCGTGCCATCGCCCGATTTCTTCTTTCGTTCCTGTTGTGGTGAACGAGTTACCAAATATGTTTTTCCACGCAGTGTAAATTGTAGCGAGACTTCCGTCAACATATCATCTTCGGCAAATTGACTTCGTAAATCTTGCCCACTTCGATCTTCACCACTTGCTTTTCCATATATCGCAAAGCTAATCCCGTCAAAAATCGTTGTTTTCCCTGCACCCGTCTTTCCAGAAATGACAAACATAGTTCTTTCTCCAAGGGTATTAAAATCAATAGTTTCTCTTCCGGCATATGGGCCGAATGCCTGCATCGTTAAAATATGAGGTCTCATTTTAAAGCCTCCTCTTTCTTCACAGCTTCAATTACCGAAACCATCAAATCTTGCTTTTGAGAATCAAAGTCTCGATCTGTCATCTCTTGGTAAAACGTTTCAAACAAATCCAATTCGGACTTTCGTTCATCCTTTACAGAAGAAAAGGATTTTTTTCTTCTCAGGTCAGCCAAATCCCATTTCCGCTCTAGGTGAAGTACGTTCGGGTAGACCTGACGTAAGCGATTAATCGGATCGATGAGTGATCCCTCATCATTTAGTGTTATTTTTAAATAGTCATCTATTTTTTGTGATTGATAAAAAGCAGGGTCAAGTAACTCTTCCATTGTGCCTGCCAGTTCCCTCATATCAAGCTTAGGCATCAAAGATCGATATCGCATATCGAAACTGCCATCTTCTTTCATCTCGACAATGGATAACGACTTATTTTGCTTTGCCTCAGAAAAAGAGTACTTCAATAGTGAGCCGGAGTAATATACCTTTGGATGGCGTATCGCATCTGGGCTATGTAAATGTCCAAGTGCCGTATAATTGAACGCATCAAATAAATCAGATGAAACACACCCAGAACCGCCTACTGACAAAACACGTTCTGAATCGCTCGTTTTACCACCTAATACAAAGGCATGTCCAACGAAAACATTTGGTTCATTCGGATTGAATGTTTCCGCAATAGTTCCAGTTATTCGTTTCATTGCTTCTTGATGAGAATGAATACTTTCATCTTCAAAAAGATGGCGAACGGTACCAGGTTCTGCATATGGGACACAATAAAAATTCACGCCCTTAATACGGACCGGTTCACATGTTTTTGTCAATTTCCCATGAATGTATAGCTGGCTATGACGATACCATGATGAACCGAATGACAGCCTCTCCGCCGAATCATGATTTCCCGATATCGCAACGATCGGTGTATTCATTTTCACATTAATGGTATAAAGAATTTCATCAAGAAGCTCTACCGCTTCCGTCGGTGGAACAGAACGATCATATAAATCACCGGCAATCACAACAGCATCCGGTTTCTCTTCTTCTACTATTTCAATAAATTGCAGGAGTGCATGTCTTTGATCTTCTGTCATATGTACCCCGTGAACAATTTTCCCTAAATGCCAATCAGCCGTATGGATAAATTTCATAGTTTCACTCCGTCCTCATTTTTACTTACTATTATTATATCAAAAATTGAAAGGATAGCATGGATTGGGTACAAACGTTCTAATTTTTACCATGATTTGAAGCACATCTTTTTTCAAACAAAAAAAAGGCACACTCTAAAGAGTCTACCTTCTCCTAATATCAGCTAAATAAATGTTCATATGGACTCATATTTACTTTTCGTTCAGCTAATTTTTTTTGTAAAAATTTATGATCACGTTTGGGCGTGGCAATGATATAGCCACGAATTACTAAATCTTCTGTAATATCTCCCGCTTTTTCCTTTAACGCCAATTCACCGATTTTACCAGCAATTTTATGTCGTGCAACATCACGAAAAAGTTCTGGTACAGGGCTCACTAAATCTTCAAGTAAATCCTTTTGCTGCTTTGACCATAAGTGCTTTGTTTGGTCCAAATAATATTCTTCCCAATCCATATCGGATTTTCCATCCTCTTTAGGAAACCTTTTTAAGAATTTCCGAAACATGAAAAAGCCACCGATGCTCATCAAAATTATTAATAGGGCTACCCAAAATAGAATAAACCATAAAAACCAGCCTCCAAGCAAAGAACCACCTCATATGTATAGAATAATTGTTACTATGTATTATAGACAGTAACCCATTTCTTTACAAGGCTGGCAATAGAATCATTCTTGTTCGTTTACTTCCAATAAGACCAGTGAAAAATCTCCCACAGCATTTTCTTCATAAAGATTCGTAACCGAAGTAGCATAGTTAAAAATCTCTCCGCGAAATTCCTCGTTTGACTGAGGGATCTTTATATCAAATACCATTTGATATAGAAGTGTTGTTATATCATGATATTCACTATTAGTTACCTCGAAATTAAAACTGACTTTTCTGAATTCTCTACCTTCAGAATCTTTTATAACTTCTGCATGAAAATCAGTAACATGCAGTGATACATCGTCCAAAATGACTTCATCTACCATCTTACTAAACATCTCCTTTATTTGTGATTAAAGTTATGTTATCACCTCAGGCGTCCCACGCCAACGATTCAGCCTTGAAAATATCAAAAAAAATGTGCACAGGAAAACCTGACATGTTTCTTTGAATTAATTTCCTTTTTCTGATCCATTGTACAAAAACAACACCCGACATAATGGCAGGTGTTGTTTTTTGTTATATTTAGTTTAATTAAAACTTACACCATATTACTTTCGCTTAAGTAAGCCGCTTTGACTTTTTTGTATTGGTATAGCATCGCTATTCGCCATGGAACAATCATCGCAAAAGCAAGAAGGAAAAACATTCCACTAAGCACGCCAACTTCAATTGTACTTCCCAGAATAAGCTTTGCAACAAGTCGTATCACCATTAGTCCAACTAAAATGAATATAAATGCTTTAGACCTCAGAATATAAATTTGTTCATTTCGAACTTCGAATTTGGATGTTTTAATTAAGAGGATAGAAAATACCATCCCTGCTACAAGAGCTTCTAGAAATTCGTATCTAGTGACCCTAAACATTGGGAAAAGAAACATCAAAGCACCCGTACTCATAAAGAGTGGGGGTAATATGATTTTTTTTTCATTCACTGGTTTTTTTGTTTCCTTCATTCGAAACATGAAAACACCCATAGCCATCACAATCGCTATACCTGTTGATATATATATCATCATTTTTATCATCCTTTTAGCTAAAATAGGTAAGTACCATGAAAAATTATATCACTTCAATTATTAAACAAAGTATATATTACCTAAATCAGATAAACAAGGAGAGTGTTTTAATCAAGCACCCTATTGATAGCATCTACTACTCGGCATTCGTCAAACGGCTTTACAATAAAGTCCTTTGCCCCTGCCTCAATAGCTTCGAAAACCATTTTTTGTTGTCCCATCGCTGAGCACATTATAACCTTTGCGTAAGGAAAATCTTTCTTAATTTCTTTAACCGCATCTAGCCCGCTCATGATTGGCATTGTTATATCCATTGTAACAAGATCGGGATTTAGTTTACGAAATAATTCTATTGCCTCTTTCCCGTTCTCACCTTCACCAATTACTTCATGTTCTGCTTTTGATAATATATTCGAAAGTGTCATTCTCATAAACTTAGCATCATCAACTACTAATATTCGGGCCATAGCCGTTCCTCCTCATTTCAAACAACAGAAAGCGAAATCTAATCGTATTGAAATGTAATGATAATTTTCAATAATAAGTATAGGATATCTGACTTAAGACCTAAAATCAAATGATTTAATGTGATAATTTAAGTAATTTTACACACAAACAGGTATAAAGAACCACCGACAGAATATCCTATTAAAATATTTTTAAAAATTAACTTATCCATGGACTAAAACCCAGTAAATCCCCCGAATAGTCTAGATAGGACTGCAATAATTTTGGTCATCCAATTAAAAAATAAAATCACGCCCATTAGAATCATTAAATATCCGCCAATTTTCATAATATATTGGCTGTATGTTTTAATCCATTTCAATTTTCCGACAAAGAAGGATAAAATGAAAAATGGTATGGCAAATCCTAATATATAAGCAGTCATATAGCTCATGGCCGCGCCTGGGTTGGTTGCACCTAAAGTGATGACAGCACCCAAAAGAGGACCTGCACACGGCGTCCATCCAGCAGCAAAAGCAAGACCAATCAAAATCGAACCAATATATCCGCTAGGACGGTTTTTAAACTCGAAACGGCTATCTTTCATTAAGGACTTTGGTTGAAAGACCCCCACAATAAATAACCCAAAAATGATAATTAAAATGGCACCAATTTGACGAATTAATTCCTTGTAATTTGAGAAGAAAGAACCTAGATATGTAGTGCTAAACCCTATTGCAATAAAAACCAAAGAAAAACCTAGTAGAAAGAACAAAGTATGCAACATGCTCCTTCTTTGGAGCATGGCGTTCTCTGATTTAATCTCACCAACACTCATACCAGTGATATAAGATAAAAAAGCTGGGTATAGCGGTAAACAGCACGGAGATATAAAACTCAAAAAACCGGCTCCAAAAGCTAAGAAAATATTAATATCATTCAATAACCCTCACTCCTATGTAAGTACCTATAAACATTGTAACAAATAAGATAAAAAAATACATTTTTGGAACTGTGAATATTTCATGACAAACTCAAAACCAAATTACAAAAATTAGGTTAAACTGTTGTTTATTACCATTAAGGTAACTTATTTGAATTCATTAGACCAACCCTATATAATTGTTATATTCATACAAAATTTACAACTAGCTCATAAAAGGATACCTTAAGAATAGTTGGGTACAGGAAGGATATATAAATGGCGAAAAAAAATGAGTTTCTCGAACAGATTGAATTAAAGAGAAATGAGCTTATCAATATTGTCGCTAAAGACGGCTTAAACTCTAAGGTTGCGATAGAATATAGCCAGCAGCTTGATCAATTATTAAATAAGTATAATGAGCTCTTTTATAAAACTGGTATAGACTTTTAATTATCCCATTAATTTCTTACCAGTTTATCTCCTATTAATAATACTTCTTTCATTATATGCTTTTTGCTAGCAGTCATTCTCCCCCTCTTTTATGTGTTCCCCTTCCAATTTCCACTTAGTAAATAATCACTTAAGTAACATTTTCTATAACCATTATCATAAAAAAATAGGCAACCGTCTTTGTAAGCTAAGGCCTATTTTTTGTTTCATTATAAGATATTACATACTTTCATGTTTCTATATCGAAATGGAAGTCAATTCGAGGATTGCCACAACAAGAATAACTGAGGATCCAGCTAAGATAGATGAATCTTCGGGTACAGGAATCATGAAACAATTGTTGTTTTCCCCTAATTTCTCTTTCCAAGAAGTAATTTGCTCATTTTAATAAAAAAAATTGAACTCCATATACTATGTCGTAAATACATGTACAGGAGGGCATTATTTTGAGAACTTTATTTTTGGCTTTTTCAGTTTTCATGCTTTTTTACTTTTACGACTGTAATTACATTCAAGCTACAACCGCTAGTCGGGAAGTTTACGAAAAAACAGGAAATGTTATTTGGGAAGGGAATACCCAGGAGAAAATCGTTGCAATAACCTTTGATGATGGCCCTCATCCTTCATACACCCCTCAAATCCTTGATATACTGGCCAAATATAATGCTAGAGCAACGTTTTTTGTTTCTGGTAATAAAGTGAAAAGTTATCCCGATATTTTAGAGAGAGAAGTAAAAGAAGGTCATGAAATTGCTAATCACACTTATAATCATATTTATGACAAAAATATGAGTGCTGTTTTATTATCCTCTGAATTAGATCAAACAGATAAAGTGATTTGGGAAATTGCCAAATATAAACCTTCTCTATATCGTCCTGTAGGAGGCTATCATAACGATTTAATCATTAATACAGCTGTTAACAAAGGGTTTAAAGTTGTTCTTTGGTCCTGGAGTCAAGACCCACAAGACTGGAAAAGGCCATGCAGCTAATAAAATTTCGAATCATATTATTAAATCCTTACGAGCGAGGTGACATCATTCTCTTGCATGATTGGACCGATCGTCCCCAAACTGTAAAAGCACTAGAAACAACTTTGGATTATTTATATAAAAATGGCTATGAATGTGTAACGGTATCTGACTTGCTATTTCGCTCAAATAATAGCTCACCCGGTTTATTTAGGACTTTCCCTATTGAATAAGATCCTTCCGAATATGTGGAGCAGGTCGATTACCAGAAGATATTGAAAAAGGTCATTTTGATTGCAGTGGATTCATATATGCCATGCTCAGACCGAATGGTATCATGTTGGCGATAGAAATTACAGACACACTCGTAAAACAAGGTAAACGAGTACCAGAAAAGGGCTTACAAGTTGGTGATCTAAATTTTCTTTTATTCTTATAAGAAGTTCTAATCAAACACCTTGGCTTGTGCTAATTAACCGTCTGAATTACTTCGATACTGTTGATAACGCTTTTTGTTTCTCTAGTGCTTTTCATTCTTTTCACATTCCATAAAATACGCTAGGATTCTCTAACGATGTATGCCTATGATGATGCACCCCTGTTCCCCTGGTGAAGATGGTATCGCTTTTAAGAACTAATGATTCAGCAGTTCCTCACAATTCTCATCTAATTCTTAATTTAGACTATATCTTCCTTTTCATGATGTTATTATAGTACCCCTGCTAAAGAAAGATCTAGAATACATTATATTATTGGGAGCATTCAATATTTCCATCAATTTTTCACTAGAACTGAAAATGATTGACAAAGTCTCCCCTCTATCTACTATCTACTATCCTTTATTCTTTTTCATCGTTCCTGAACAATTTTTCCTACAAGCTGTTTCGAGGCTTTGGAACAACTAGTTTATGGTTTTATTTAATAATGACTAGTTAACGAATACAGCAAAAAAAGTGTGATAAAAGATTTTTCTAAATAGCCCCCTTGAGTTTAGTAAATAATATTATCGCGCTAAAATTATGTTTGACAAAAAGATAATAAACTATTATCTTTAATTAAAGATAATTTAATTCGAGATAATGTCCAAAGATTCGTTATTTATTAATGTAAATATTTTTTTCATATATATCTCGAATCAAAGATATCTAAAAATATTTCCAGGAGGAATTAAATATGATTGGAATAGGTTTATTAGTTATACGGGTAATAATTGGTTTATCGTTTGTAGGACACGGTGCACAAAAACTATTTGGCTGGTTTGGAGGTTATGGTTTAAAGGGCACCGGCGGCTGGTTTGATTCAATTGGTATGAAGCCGGGAGTTACAATGGCTCTATTTGCTGGTCTATCAGAGCTTATTGGCGGTGCTTTATTTGCTTTAGGTCTTTTTACACCGCTCGCAGGTATTTTAATTGCCCTTACAATGCTGGTTGCTATCGTTAAAGTTCACGGAGCAAATGGCTACTGGTCAACTCAAAATGGCTATGAATATAATCTTGCCATCCTTGCCGTTGCGATTGGTGTAGCGATTACAGGAGCTGGCCAATACTCACTTGATGCCCTATTATTTTAGCTTCTGTTAAAGTTTTAAGTAAATGTAAAGGTAAGATAACGAGAAAAGTAATTATCAACAAGATACTGTCAACAGAAAAGCCTTACCGATAAAGTGTTTCCTAATAAGTACAGTTATTAGATGGAAAAATAAAAGAGCATCGTATATTCGATGCTCTTTTTAACTAGTTAAATTGTATATAGTTTAAGAGTCATTTTGTTACCGTAAATGGTCACAAAGTATAAGCGAGATTAAAAGAGACCGAAACACTAATGATCTTTTGAAGTAGTAGCTTTCACTTCTTCCCTTTAATATTCGATAATCTAATAAAAACACCAAGACCCGCAAAGAAAAAGCCTAAACATAATAGGCTTCCTGGACTGCCCCATACTATTTCGTGTATCATATTGTTCCTCTTTTCTATATGAATATTTTACCATATTACTATAACATTCACATTAAAATCAAGTCAATATATTCCAATAAAGCACCCTTTAAATTGAAGTTCTTGACAAACTCATTAGGGAGTGCGGGAGAAACAGAGTCTGTATTCACTGATGTATCAGAACAGAAACACAAAGACGGCTACACCTGCACCCATTGTCAATCCACTAATGTCATTCGCTTCGGTAAATATCAGGTAAAAACTACAATCAATACCATTGAACGTCAAAGATACCGCTGCAAAGAGTGCGGTAAAACATTCACAGATATGACGAACACTCCTCTTCAAAGAACTCATATGCCTAGTAAATGGCTTCAGTTCATCGAATGTATGATTGAAGGGTATTCTTCGGAAATCAGCTAAACTCATTGGTGCTCATTATGTGACGCTTTTTTATTGGAGGCATAAAATTCTAACTGCATTGAAACAGATGGATTTTGAACTTTTCGAAGGCATAGTAGAAATGGATGAAACCTATTTCCTCTATTCAGAGAAAGGAAAACGGAATATCCAAGGTCGAAAACCAAGGTTACGCGGTGGTAGTTCGGAGTTTAGAGGAATAAGTAAGGACCAAGTATGCGTTCCAGAGACCGCCAAAAGAGAACGTTTTCCAAAACAATAGGAAAAGGGCGTATTATAAAAAAGAGTTTGGACGAAGCGTTAGGTTCCAAGCTATCAATACAAAATGTTCTATGCACGGATGTTTGGTGGGCGTTATGACTTATGCCAAAGAAAAAGGAATTGAGCATCATCGCTTTAAAGCAAATGGTAGGGAGCGAGTTAAAGGGATTTATCACATCCAGAATGTAAATAGTTATCACAGCCGTTTAAAGAGCTGGATGGAGCGTTTTAATGGTGTAGCGACTAAATATCTAGACCATTATTTGAGCTGGTTCCAATTCTTAGACACCATCAAACATATAAAAGATAACTTTACGATAACCAAAATGGTTTTAGACAGTTGTTCTTTCTCAGTTAACACAACTTATGATAAACTAAGATTATCAGAATTTTCCAAATAACAGAACGTTCATTGTTCCGTTAAAGGGCCAGTTTAATTGAACAAGGAATTGGCATGACACCTTAATTAGTGAGCTATCTACAACACGCCGCAAATGAATTTTGACCAAAGGGATTATCTATTAAAGGGATTAAAGTGGAGGGAATAGAAAATGGATGTAAAGACACTTTTGTTACAACAATGGGCAAGCTGCTTAGATGAAGAAGACTGGTTTCCACCACTTGAAAAAGTGCTAGAGGATATTACTTTTGAACAGGCAATTTGGAAACCGGTTGAGGGGGCAATGAATTCCATTTGGGAATTAGTTTGTCATTTACTTTTCTATAAAAAGAGACTTCTGATGCGATTTCTTGGTGAAACAGCGAATGAACCCCAGGCAGAAGATAATGAATCTACATTTCGATTACCAACTGAGACGTTTCAAAATTGGAAGGAAACAAAACAAGAATACTTTTATGTTCATCGTGAACTTGAAAAAATACTAGCAAAATCAGAACATGAAGATATGTATAGACAGATCCCTGGAGAAAGATCATTAGTGCTTGAACTGAAGAGTTTAGCATTGCACGACGCATATCATATTGGGCAAATTGTATTCCTAAGTAAAATGCAAGGAGCTTGGGCAGGGAAACGCAGTTTTTAAAAAAGCTTCATTAGCTTTACAGTTATTCCATTATAGGGGGCTTTAATGGAATAAGAACGGGAACGTCCAAATCGGACGTTCCCATATTTTATACCTGAAAAACAATACTACTTAACAAAGCCTTTCTTTTAAATGATTGTAATAAGCTTCATTTGTTTCAACTTTCGTTCCTGGTTTGAATGGCTGCATCCCGTCATCTCCTCCTCTTCATTTATTTTGTTTAGTGATTACAAACAGATCATTCATTGATTATGTAATACACTCTATGGCCTTTTTGTATTTAACCATTATTCTTTTTCTCGAACGTGTACTATGTATCACAATCTTTTCAATAAATTCTAGAAAAGTGTCATTCGCTAACTGTACTATTGGACTACCCTCGACTTCCTCGCTTAATGGATCAATAATGTTGCAAACCAATTCGTTTAGATACGACATTACGCTTGTTACCTGAAGCAGAAAAAATAACCAATTGTTATATTGCTTTTTTTGTACATTATATTAACAATTATGATTAAGAGGGTTTGCAAAGATATATATAACAATGAATACCTTTTTCCATTAAAGAAGTTGAACGATTAAGAGTATAGAAATTGTAAGGATATAGGAATTAAGCAGCGAATCCATAATGCATTGAACTTCTAGGCTATGCACTATTCATTCTTTACAATAAGAAAACGGAGTGGGGGAATAACCCGCTCCCTGTTTTTGCTTCTAATTATTTTTATTTATATTATTTATATCCCTGAATGATAGATGGCAGTTTGGTGCATCTTAGCCATTAAACTTACTTATTTTGTAATAAAAAATCAAATCAAATGCTAATTTGACTTCTTATATTTTTCTTCCAAAGCTGCAACTAAATTTGATATTAAATTTCTCTATATTTCTTTATAATTCCTTGTCTCCTTTGACTTTCTTCTCATCACCTGTCTTTTTTAATCCTATAGTTTTCATTATTTTATTCATTCCATCTAATAAGTTATAAAGAACTAAGTGGACTATCACAGATGGCAGTAAAAAGCAGAACCTTCTGAACCAGCTTTTATTTTTTACAAAACGTTTACTTATTTTCATAAAAGAATAAATTTATAATTGATATCCTTTATTATGTTATAAAAATTTAATGAGGTGAATGTTTTATGAGAATGAAAAAAGCATTTATTGGTTTATCGCTCTTATGTATGATTGCTCCTGGTTTTGCTAATTCGGCAGCTGCCTCAAATTCTGTTGCTGAAAAAGATCGAAGTAATATCGTGGCAGATTGGAAATTTTCGAAACAACATGTGAAAAGCGGTTCAATCGATAAAGGCAATTTAATTATTGAAGATGCAAGTAAACAAGGAAATGATTTAGAGTTAGTAACGATTGGAGATCAAGCCTCGCCAGAATTAAACAATATGATTAAATGGTCTGAAGAAGATTATCATAATCAAGAAAAAGTTGATAGCTTGCAATTCGCTAATTACAAAAATGCCCCTTCAGGAAGATATTTCAAAACAATAAAGGAAGCACCTATTAATAAGGAGCAATTTGAAAAAGGATTTACAATCGAGGCTGTAATTAAATTACCATATAATTTTGAAGACCGTTTACATAGCTGGATGGGAATTTTAACAAGACAAGGGCAGGCTGCTGATCTTAATAAAGTGGAAGGCGAGAAAGAAATCCTTACTACATTATCTATATCTAGTGATAAAGAAATTCAATGGACAAGTCATCCCTCTAATCTAAACTATAACGTGGGAAACTGGTCTCGTTCTTTAAATGCTGATGAATGGTATCATTTGGCGGTTGTTAATGACGGTAAAACGACCACTTTAACTGTAAATGGCATTAGTGATTATGGAAAGTCAGAAAAGGTAGTAGGCATTGCAGCTGTAGAAGGTAAAGGCTGGAATATCGGGGCATCTGAGTGGGGAAATGAATTAGATGCACTATTTGCAGGTAACATCCAAGAAATACGAATTGCTAATGAGGCTTTGACTGAAAAAGAATGGCTTGTTCAAGGTGCTCGAGACGATGAACCATTCAAAGGAACAAATGATAGAATTCCATTTCTAACAAACAAAAATAATTATAATTTTCTTTTTGTCCCAGATACGCAAAAATATTCTAGCCAGAATCCAGAGATATTTAATAGCCAAATGAATTGGATTGCAAAAAACACTAAGAAGAACAATATTGTAATGAACACATTTGTTGGAGACATTGTCGATAGTAATTCAAAAGTGCAATGGCAGAATTCCCTCAGAGCCATTTCCTATATAGATAAAAAAGAAATTCCTTATATGATGGCTGCAGGGAATCATGACTATGCTGACGGAGATCCATTCTTAACATATTATGGACCGCAACGTTTTGCTAATAAAAAATACTATAAGGGCTCTTCTGATTCGGGATATGGCTCTTATGCAATTGTTAAAGCAGGAAGCTATGAATACTTAGTCTTAATAGTTGATATGAAAAATCTTCAAAAAGACTTGCAATGGTCAAAAGATGTTTTAAATCAACATAAAGATAAACCGACTATTATCGTTTCTCATGATGTTATTTATCCTGAGGTTGAAAATAATAAAACTGTTGCCGTTGAGTCGTCTAACGGCCGACTGATCTGGGATGAACTTATAAGGGATTACAACCAAGTGTTTATGACGGTGAATGGACATTATTTTGGGATAGCACACCAAGTCAAACAAAACGCAGCGGGGAACGATGTCATTCAAATGCTAGTCAATTATCAAGCAAATTACCGAGGAGGAAATGGCTGGCTGAGACTTGTAGAATTCGATGAAAAGAAAAACAAAATGTTTTTCCGTACTTACTCGCCTTTTGTAGATGAAATGCCAAAGAAAGAAAAAACCTATATCGATTATAAATATTTAACAGATGAAAACAATCTATTTGAATTAGATTTCCATTTTAAAGAGAGATTTAATTTCAATTAATCAAATATGAGGATAACTCATAAGAACTAACTTCCCTAAGTAATCATATAGCCTATATTTATTTCCTGCCGCTATAACAGCCTGAGGAGATTGTTTGTTTTGAGTTATCCTTATTTTTATATTAATTCTAATTTTTTGTCCACACTATACTTTTTGGCACAATTTCAATAATGTATTGGGGATAATTTCTGTATAAAAAATCCATACGCTCATCTGGGTTTCCGCTAAACAAAAAGGCTGTCGAGTATTTACGACAGCCTTTTTGTTTAGCTATATGAATTGGTAACTCGGTATACCACTATGCTTTATTCAACACCTGGAAACCATCCTGGAGAATTGATAATCACTTGCCATAATGGATCTGGAATATCCAGTTGCTGCTGATTATTCTTGTTTATTTTAGTAACAATTTCTGTTTCTCTGCCTTGCTCCACTTTTTGAACCCAGTCAGGATCAATAATGAGTTCACGGGCTAATGCGATTAAAGGAACCCCTGTTTCAAGAGCTTTGATTGCATCATCTGCTGTATAGATGGAACCAACACCTATGACAGGAACTCGATCCCCTACACGATCTTTTATGATTTCTATTCGAGGACGGTTAGCCTCGGCTCCTCGTCTAGCTGTTGACCAGAAATCCATTAATGAAACATGAAGATAATCAAGATCTTTTTTTGCCAGGGCATCTATTAATACCAGTGTATCATCCATAGTGATTCCAGGTGTTTCTGGCTCCTCTGGTGAAAAGCGATATCCTACAATGAACGGCTCTTTGGCATGTTTAGCAACTGCCTTTTTCACTTCATCTACAACTGCTATTGGAAAAGTTAGACGTTTTTCTAGACTTCCACCCCACATGTCTTCTCGACGGTTAGAATGCGGTGAAAAGAATTGCTGAAGTAAGTATCCATTAGCGCCATGAATTTCGACACCATCAAAACCTGCTTCAATAGCACGTCGAGTGGTTTCTCCAAAATCAGTAATAATCGATTTAATTTCTGTTTCAGAAAGTGGACGTGGAACAGGTTTACCATCGCCTTGTGAAGGAATATTACTGGCACTTACAACATCGCCATTTGGTACTAATTCAGGTGGAACCTCGCGGCCGCCATGGAAAATTTGTAAAATTGCTTTTGCCCCTTTCGCTTTAATCGCTGACGCTAAGCGTCGTAAGCTCGGAAGCAAATCATCCCGATCACCGCCAAATTCACCATGAAATCCTTTACCATTTGCCGTGACATAGGTACATGCTGTAATAACCATACCCACGCCGCTTGACCTGCGTTCATAATAGTTAATTTCGGCATCGGTAACTGTACCGTCAGGATTCGAAGAGAAGTTTGTCATTGGTGCCATAACCAATCGATTCTTTAAATGTACCTCTTTTCCTAAATTAAACGATTCAAATAATGGTGTAAATTTAGAATTCATTAGTTGTATTCCTCCATTTTAATTATGTTATCTCACCATGTGACAGGTGTTGGTTAAGATTGGCTATATTTTTTTCTTGTGCAGTGGAATGAACAGATCCAGGTAATATCTTGTATATCAGAATCAAATTATGCATGCTTTGCAATTAATTCTGTTAAAGCTTCTTTAGGCTGATAGCCTACTACCTGATCCACTATTTCTCCATCTTTGAAAAGAATAAGTGCTGGAATACCCATGACTCCATGCTTTCTTGTAGTATCTGCATTTTCATCTACATTAAGCTTAACAATCTTAACTTGATCACTCATTTCAACATCGATATCATTAAGCACTGGCGCAATCATTTTACAAGGTCCACACCAAGGAGCCCAAAAATCAACTAACACTAAACCTTCTTTAATTTCACTAGCAAAAGTTTGATCTGTTACATGCATTATTGACATAATCATTTCCCCCTCTAATATTATCCATTAAAATATCAATCTATATTTTTAATTACTTTATCTATTTACATCCAGATTTCCAATCCTATTTCCTGGGATAAGAAACTCAGATTTTCTAGTATTCATTTTTGGATGTTTTTTAATAGATGCTAATTTTTCGGACAATTCCATAAACCACGCCTCATCTTTTGAAAGTAAGGCCAAATCAATTAATGTTAAAAGATGAGCTTCGTTACTAATTGATAAATCGGGAAGCTTTTCAGTCCATTTACTTGGGATCCAAATCGATTTTCCAACCGCTTTTTCATTGTCACTTTCCACCACATTCACTTTTACAATTTCTCGATTAGAGTTAACTATTTCAACAAAGCCGTGGATAAGTTCTCCTTCTCTGGACCTTCCCTGTACCCAATCCCCATTTTCAAATCGAATTTTATCGGCCATCTCTATAAATACACCCCTTAAATGTTTAGTCACAGTTCAATTTAAAAGCTTTTAACTGTAAAAATAAAATATACAGTAAGCATAAAAGAAAAAACTAAATCAATATCAAGGACATTGTTTAATTTTTTCCAAAAAAGTGCTAAGGGTTATATTCTCTAAATATTTTTCAAAATATAATTCAGCTTCATCGAATATTTGATCCATAACCATCTGGGTATTAGACGATATAACACATTTTTTTTTCGGATCACCTGTACACCAATTTGGTTTCAGGGTTCCATGTGAGACTGCAATATAAATATCAGCCAAACTTATCTCTTGAGGGTTACAGTCAAGAATATAGCCGCCGCCCACACCTTCTTTTGTCTTAACAAATCCATTATTTCGTAAACAACTCATCATTTTACGTATTCTAGCTGAGTTTGTACAAACGTTTTCTGCGATAGACTCACTGCTTGCCATATGATCTGGTAAATATGCTAAATAGACTAAACTATGCACAGCTATTGTAAAATCACTATTCACTTTTTTCGCATCCTCCTCAAGAAGATTACTGTAATTATAATATTTACAGTTAACTATGTCAACTAAAAAACTCACTAATGATTATCTCTATTTTATGTCTAACTTTATATTATCAGGTTTTTATTTAATCAAAATTATTTTTTTGAAACAATAAGAACAACTGTTAGAATGTTTTTTTGTTTCGGGGGCTGGATGAGTAACACCCTTCCATCCTCCGTAACATCAAGTTTTTTTATAGAAAGAAGTTGAATTTATTGAGGAACTCTAATAATATTCGTTCGAAACGAATAAAAGATATTCCCTTTTCCATGCTTGATCTTTCTCCCATTGTACTTGGAGGAAATCCTGCTCAATCTTAAAGAAATACACTTAATCTTGCAAGACATTTCACCGCGGCATGCTGATCCGCGATTACTAGCGATTCCGGCTTCATGTAGGCGAGTTGCAGCCTACAATCCGAACTGAGAATTTAACCTCGCATGAAATCGTAACTCGCCGGTTCACAATATCCGCAACTATTACGAATAACTAATGATGGAATTAGAGAATTTGTCTACTACGTATTTCATTCTTTTCATTGATCATCTCCTTCGAAATCTTCTATGTTATTTTTGAGAATAATGCTTGATGCAACAGACAAACCTACTCTTATTAATTTCGTTTAATCAAAGATTAATATTGCCCTCATGCAAAAAAAATACACCATTAATAAATCATGGTGTATAAGCAAATATCTTCTTTTAATGCTTTACTACAATTATTTACCTACTAGACTAGATTAGTAGCTGGAAGGTTCCTCTGTCCAATCAGAAAAAATCATTTTATAACACCATCTAAAGTCTTCTCATTATTTGCTGATTTATCGATTTTTTCAAGGTGGACCAATTTGTTCCAACATTCGAGAAACTTAGAAAAACAGTATTTCTCATTAATCATTACCGTGATCCTTACATGTAATAAAGAGCCGGGAAGATCGTTTAAAACGATGCGTAATAAATTGGATATATTTCAAAAATCCCAAGTGGCCTAATAGATTGGATAATAAATGGTATAAGAGATACCTGTGAGGACATCTCCTATTTCCATTTTGGTGCCTTGCACCAATTTTACTATTTAAGTGGCTGAAGTCCTTTCAATTCAGGAACGACATTCACTATCTCCCTTCCTGTAACCGCTGCTACAAGGTTCTTCGCCGCTAGCATAGCCATATCATATCGTGTTTGATGAGTAGCTGAACCTATATGCGGCAGTGTTACCACGTTTGGCATGGTTAAGAGCGGATTGTCAGGCGCTACGGGTTCCTGATCAAATACATCCAAACCAGCTGCAAGGATTTCCTTATTTTGCAGTGCTTCGATTAGGGCCTTTTCGTCCACCGTCTGGCCGCGTGATGTATTAATAAAGATTGCAGATTTTTTCATCAGTGCGAATTGCTCCCGTCCTATAAGCTTCTTCGTCTCTGGGGTATAAGGGACCATTAAAAGAACGAAATCTGATTCCCGCAAAAGGTGCTCTAGAGAGGCATAGGTTGCACATACCGTTTCCTCTACTTCTGGTTTTCTTCGCCGGTTATGATACAAAATCTCCATGTTAAAACCGAATTTCCCTCGTCTTGCAATAGATTCTCCAATCCTACCCATACCTATGATGCCCAATGTTTTTCCATGAACATCAACGCCAAAGAAGGGTTCATCGCCTTTACTTCCCCACTTGCCGTCCTTTACAAGCTTGTCCAGTTCTGGAAGGCGGCGGGCTGCTGAGAGCATTAAGGCTAAAGCTAAATCGGCCACGGTTTCATCGAGCACATCCGGTGTATTCGTACCGATTACGTTTCTCTTTTTCATTGCCTCTAGATCATAGTTGTTATAGCCTACTGAGATATTGCTGACAGCCTTTAGGTTTGGTGCATGGTCCAGAAATTCATCATCAATTTTTTCCCCGGTGATGAGCAGTCCGTCAGCATCGGAAATTTGCTTTAACAGCTGGCTTCGGGTAATCGGTTCAGGGCCATTCCATTTTTCACACTGGCAATACTGCGAAATATATGCTTCCACCTCAGCCGGTACTTGTCTTGCTATATACACTTTTGGAATCAATTTATGTCCTCCTTCGTTACACTATTCTTGAATAGGATGTTTTACAATAAACCAATAACAGATTGCGGCGCATCCGGCGATTAAACCGCCAGATATAAAGGCAAGGGAGTAAGATCCAGTTGCATCCACAATCATGCCTGCCACAACGGGGGAAAAGGCTCCACCAAAATAACCGCCAAAATTCTGAATGGCACCTACGGAAGCAACCATAGAAGGAGGGGCAATGTCACCAGCAAGTGCCCACGCACTACCTGTAATGGCAGAAATAAAACAAAGAGCAAGGGTCAGTAATGTTAAGGTAATAGCGAGTCCTTTGACAAGCGGAACTGCACATACAACAATGGCGGCCGAGATGGCACATATACTAATTAAGGCACGCTTTGCTTTAATAGGTGTAGTAATTCCCTTGTCCACCCATTTTTTAGTAAGATATCCTCCGAAAATATTACCAAAGATTCCGCCAAGCCAGGGGATACCAGCATATATACCCATTTCTTTTAGTGAGACATGATGGACATCGAACAAATAAAGGGGCAAGAAGACAAGGAAAATATTCCAGATCCAGATGGTACAGAAGAAGCCCAGAATCATTCCCCATACGCTTCGATATTTAAATAACGAACCCCATTTGATTTTTGATGATTGAATGCCTTGCTCCACTCCACCTCCTTCCGACTTAATGTATTCAAATTCCTCCTTGGAAAGTCTTTGACTTTTTTCAGGATTTTTATAAAAAATCACAAAACCGATTGCGAATATAATGCCGATCACACCAGTTATATAAAACAGTGCTCTCCACCCAAAAGTAACCATAATGAAAACGAGCAGTGGCGGTGCAATGGCTGGGCCCCATTTGGACGAAGAATCCCAAATTCCAGTCGCCAAGCCTCGTTCCTTTTTAGGGAACCAATACGATGTGATCTTAGCCATCGTCGGAAAACAAGGTGCTTCACCTACTCCAAGTAAAATCCGTACAGCAATAAATGAACTCATTTTATGAACAGCTCCCGTTAAAATGGTCGCACCACTCCACCAAATAAGCGCGATTGTATACACCTTTTTGGTACCGAACCGATCGATCAGCCAGCCGGAAGGAAGCTGCATTAATGCATAACTCCAAGAAAAAAAGGTTCCCAATAACCCGATTTCGGTTACGCTTAGTCCGAGTTCTTTCATCATTTCAGGAGCTGCAATGGAGAGGTTAGCCCGATCTAGGTAGTTTATTATTCCTCCGATCAATAACCAGATGACGACGGTCCAGCGAAATTTCCGGCCGATATTTAATGGCTTTTCTTGCTTTGTTTCTATTCTTGCTTCCATACCTTATCCCTCCTTGATATTTAAAACGCCATAATTGGCAGCGCTTCCAAAATAAGAAAAAGCCAGAGCTAATGCTTGGATAATATGTATATACAAGGAGGTTTTTGTTTTATAATATAAAACCCAGTTTTGGAATTGCAGCAAAAAATAAACGAATAATTCTTTTTATTCTGTAAAATATCGTATTATGATGATGGATGATTGTCAATCTTTATTCTTATTTTTAGGATTATATTCCCAGAAAAGATTTTATATCAATGGGGAATTGATTGCCCATTTTTTCTTTAAGTGATAATTGATCATAAACTAACTAAAATCACATAATCCATTTCACCTCTAGATACTTTCTCTACTACCGGTAGGGCATAGCCTGGATAAGAAAAAGGCATGATTAGAGCATATACCGTAAGGGAAACTGTCATGGAAATGTCTGAAATAGGATCCTTCACTCCGCGCAAAAGTCGGAAGGATTCAAAGTTCAAAGAAGATCATCTCTCTCTAATTGTAAAAGAGTGGCCATAGTAAATCCATGGATGTATTATTATTCCTAAATAAGCATTCTTTGCAAAATTAAACTACATGTCTGAACACGTAGCATAGGTGTTCTTTCTATTTCTCAGCCCCGTGGGTTTATTTCAACTTGTAGATGATGCCTATATGCTCAAACAATTCGGAAAGAAAGCATCCAAAAACCTTTTAAACGGTTAGATTATTCTTTCCTGCCTCTTATTAAAACAAAAGATTCACAAAAGAATGGATTGGGTACAATATGAACAGAACTGTTAAGCGTAGTATAAATTGCCCAAAATAATATTTTGAAGCATCAGGAGGAAGTTTATATGATTAATGAAAAAGTGGCTTTGATATTAGAAGATAAAATTAACGTTATTAAAAGTGGTGAAAAATCCATTTATTTAGTAGGCCCTATCAAATTACCCGTTAACTTAGAAGGCGAAACAACCATATTCCAATGGTATTGCTGGTTACGTTGTGAGAATATGGCAGGTCATTTTTGTGATGACGGCTCTTATAATACGGAAAAGATCATTGAAACTTTGGCCTCTTCCAATTTAGCGGAAATGCAGCAATCCAGTGTGTTACTGTATGGAGATTTTCAGCATTCTGCCGATGCCCTTATCCGTATGCATAGCATTTGCCATACTGGCGATATTTTTGGCAGCAAACGGTGTGATTGTGGATTTCAATTAAAGCAGGCTATGAAAATGATTGCGGCTCAAGGAACCGGTGCTTTATTTTATTTAGCGAATCACGAAGGAAGAGGCATCGGCTTATTTAGTAAAGCCATGGCTTATGTTCTGCAAGAAAATGGATTGGATACGGTGGAAGCGAACTTGGAGCTTGGGTTTGTTGATGATGCTCGTAACTATGATGACGCCATTCGAGTGTTAAAAAAACTGCGGTCCAATCCAGTGACTCTTATCACCAACAATCCGAGAAAATTAGCAGCCCTTCAAAAGTCAGGTGCCAATGTTGCAGGGAGAGTTCCGTTATGGGGAGATATCTCCGAGTATAATGAAAAATATTTAGAAACTAAAGTCGTACGTTCAGGTCATTTAAAAGATGTATATCTAAATGAGTGACTGATTTTTATATGAAATTGGCTGTACTAATGAATGGCAAAACCGTTTCAAATCCCCTTGATGTATATGTCATTGTGAATGTTTACCGAATTGTTGGAATCAGAGTCTAGCAATGAAGACCGTACTTAATATTTCACGTGCAAAGATCGATTATGGGATTGGAATCAGTCCCATAAAAATTGTAGCAAATCGTGAAAATTGCAGAGATTCCTTGTCATTATTATCTTTATTAAAAATGGGATTGCCGACCAAATTGTTGAAACTGCAACTGTCCCAAAGACAGCAGCGTTTCTTCTGTTAGCGAGATGTTTTGAAAAACGATTGAGGCATTCATCCCAATCAAGGCTGCAATGATACCAATGGTAATTACAAGGAAACCCGCATACATTCTTGCTTTCTTAGCCTTACCATCATCTTGTGTTGAAGCTATTGCCTGGATAATATTTTTGAGTTGCAAAGATGAAATCGATATTTGCTATAGTCCAAATAAGGAACTAGCTTTCTTCAGTGTGAATGGCAGGGTTGCAGGCGAGACTTCCCCCCTGACTAGAGGTTTAAGACCGTGTTTTTTCATTTTGCGGATTGATGTCTTATAGTAACGCCCAATACCTTGCAGCCTTGCGAATACTCCCTTCCCGCTGAATCATGCTCTCATTTAGCTTTTTCTCCACAGACTTAAATAAGTTTCTTTGGGCATCTCATTTTTTAAGAATTTTGATAGACTGACAACCGTATGTTGTTTTGCTAGGCAACTTGAGTGTAAATACAGTTGATGAAATTTGGATTATTTTAGGATTAACTAATTTTAACTTGAGACTGAAAGCATGAAATGCAACCTGTAACTCCCCCTAAAGTGAAATGGTTACACTTATAGGTTTACTTTCATCAGTTAGTAGACATCCCTTGCATGAGGTTGGCTTAACAATGGTTGCTCCTTCATTAATAATAATTTTCAGTTTCTTAAAAGTTGTATCACTATCTCCATTTACATTGTCTAAAGCCACATGAGACACCCCTGTGTAGGATAAAAAATAAATATTAGTGGTATCACTATCATCGAATTATTCCTTCTTGATCCTTTCGTATTTAATTAAGATTAGGACTGATCAAAACCATTCTTTCCTTGCCCTTTACCATTAACTAAGATAAATGTTTCTCGTACATTCTCTGACCGCAAACCTTTAATCTCCATTGACCTCAGTCCACAGCCTGCTAGTATGGCTTTGTTTCTAGTTTCCAGATAGTTTTTTTATAGAAAGAGGCCTCCATCGTCGCCTCCATTTCTTTAGCAGTGAAACCCTTCAACAATTTCCGTGGTACTTTTGGAGCTTCAACCTTTGTCGCAACGTTTACTTTTATATATTCCTCTCGCTCACACCAACTCAAAAATGACTTAATCATCTTAAACATAGAAACGATACTTTGAGGTTGTAACCTGCTTTTTGTTTCACCCTTATATATGCCTTTAAGTCATGAGTAGTTATACTTTCTAATTCAGTAATAGCTCTTTTACAGGAAATTCTTCAACTGTTTAACTCTTGCTTTTTGTTCTTCAAGATTTTCTCGGTAAACCCTTTCTTGGCATAATCCACGAACAACACAAAAAACCCCTCTCTCTGGTTTAGTTTCAGTCAGAGAAAGAGGTTTCGAATTAGTCTGATAAAAGATAAAGCAAAAACAATAGCCATTTATGATGAAAGTTTCACTCTATAAGGTAGTTTATGATTTGCTTATCTTATAATTGCTATCAATCAATTGATAAACCCTAAAGCTAAAGGTTTACTTTGTTTGTTGTTTATTCATGGCGCTCATCATTTGATTAATTTTCTTTTGGGATGGTTTCATACCCATTTGCATCATCATCATTTTCAACATTTGTTCGTTAATTGGCGGATTTTTCTTTAAGTAATCCATCATGTATTTACGAGCGATGAAAAATCCCAGCACTACTCCAGCAATCAATGCCAGTACGCCAACTAGAATGTAAACCCACATACTATTTCCTCCTTCATGTTGTCTAACATCAGTGTACTAGACCAAAGGTTATTATACAATACCCGCTACTGAAAAGTCCCCCATTTAGACAAATTTTCTTTCTTTTATCGGTTTTAACCAACCATATTTTTCGTGTTCAAAATCAATGGCCAGAAAACTCGCTTCGTATTTGCGAATACATTCAAAGAATGCTGTCTCCGCTTCATAGTCTCCATCAGCTTTAAGGGTAATAGAATCATCATGGATGATTAATACTGCTTTGCTTGATCCACTCGTTTTTTCTAGATAGTATTTTCCATTCTGAGACCAAAAATTCATCTTTTTTTGCAAACGCTGTTCAATGGCTACCTGCAATTGGATAATAGGGACTGTCTTGGTGACAAATTCGATTTGTTTTTGCAAAATACTCTTCAGTCTGCCCCTTGCTTGAATATACTCCAAAAACAAATTGAAAAATAGCTTTTCTCTTCCATAATAATGATGGGCAAATTCATCTTCGATTAAAAAAATTTGATAGGTTCTCATTAGCCAATGCCTCCTAGCATTCCTATTTTGGAAACCAGAACATTTTTATTTTTCGATAACCCGCCATTATTTTCTATATTATAATGGCTACTCCCCTTTAATTGACATATTTAAACGAAAATTATTTATTCTTATTATATATTGACAAACCAACAAGATATGTTGTTTGCTGGAGAAATATTTTTCTTTTTTTGTCGAATAGAAGATTTACCGTAAATAATGGGCACTTTCAACATGCTTTAAGAAGATTCGATAAAAAAACTGACACCAAACTAGTTTGGTGTCAGTTCCGAATTTTATTTAAGCATTTCTTTCACACGAGCAACTACATTTTCTACAGTGAATCCGAACTCTTGCATGATCTTACCACCTGGTGCAGAGGCACCGAAATGATTAATTGCCAAGATTTCGCCTTCATCGCCAGTATAACGATCCCAACCAAACGGTGAAGCCACTTCGATTGCTAGACGTTTCTTAACAGCCGGGTTGATTACACTTTGTTTATATTCTTTAGATTGAGTTTCGAAACGATCCCATGATGGCATGCTGATAACAGAAACTTCAATTCCTTCTGATGCTAATGCTTTCTGTGCTTCAACAGCCAGGTTTACTTCAGAGCCAGTCGCAAGAAGTAATGCATCCGCTTCATCTTTATTAGAAGCAGATATAATGTAAGCCCCTTTTGAAACACCTTCATAAGCAGTTTCAGAAGTGTTTTTTATCGTTGGCAATCCTTGACGTGTTAGAACAAGGGCAGTCGGTTTGTTAGTTGACTCCATCGCCACTTTCCAAGCTGCTGCTGTTTCATTACCATCAGCCGGACGGATTACCCCAAGGTTCGGCATTGCCCGCAATGAAGCTAATTGTTCAATAGGCTCATGTGTCGGTCCGTCTTCCCCTACAGCAATACTGTCATGAGTAAATACATACGTAACAGGAAGACCCATCAATGCTGCCATACGTATAGCCGGGCGTAAATAATCAGAGAATACGAAGAAAGTTCCGCCATACACTTTTAAACCACCATGAAGGGTCATCCCATTCAAAGCTGCTCCCATAGCGAATTCACGAACACCGAACCAAATGTTACGTCCACTATAATTACCCGGTAATAGATCTGTCTCACCTTTAATGGCTGTATTATTAGATCCGGCTAAATCTGCTGAACCACCAATAAAGCTAGGAACCTTTTTGGCAATCGCATTTAGGACTTCTCCACTTGAAGCTCGGGAAGCTAATGTTTTTCCTTCTTCGTAGACCGGAATTTCCTGGTCCCACTCCAGAGGTAATTCACCTTTTATAGCCAGCTCTAATTGTTCAGCTAACTCAGGATGTGCTTCTTTGTAATTTTTAAACAGTTCGTTCCAAGCTTCTTCTTTTTTACTGCCTGCTTCGACGCAAGCTTCATTAAAGTGGGAGTACACTTCTTCAGGAACATAGAAATCCTCTTCAAATGTCCATTTGTATGCTTCCTTAGTCAGTTTCAACTCATCTGCACCAAGCGGCGCACCATGAACAGCAGACTTACCAGAACGGTTTGGTGAACCATAACCGATTACGGTTTTCACTTCTATTAATGTTGGACGTGCATCGTCAGTCTTTGCTTCTTCAATTGCCTTCGCAATTTCCTGAAGATCGTTTCCATCTTCTACGCGCAGATATTGCCAGCCATACGATTTGAAACGGTTAGCTACACTTTCACTAAATGATTGGCTTAAATCGCCGTCAAGTGAAATATCGTTTGAATCATATAAAACAACAAGTCTTCCAAGCTGAAGATGTCCAGCTAATGAAGCGGCTTCTGCAGATACGCCTTCCATTAAATCTCCATCTCCACAAATGCTATATGTATAATGATCAACCACATTATAAGAATCACGGTTGTAACTTTCAGCCAAGTGACGTTCTGCCATCGCCATCCCTACTGCCATTGCAATCCCTTGTCCTAGTGGTCCTGTGGTCGCATCAACTCCAGCTGTATGACCGAACTCCGGATGTCCAGGAGTTTTGCTACCCCATTGGCGGAAATTCTTCAAATCATCGATGGATAAGCCATACCCTGACAAATGAAGAAGGCTGTATAACAGCATAGATCCATGACCAGCAGAAAGAACAAAACGGTCTCTATTAAACCAATCAGGGTTTTTAGGGTTATGATTCATATATTCAGTCCAAAGTTTATACGCCATCGGGGCTGCACCCATTGGCATTCCCGGATGACCAGAATTAGCCTTTTCAATTGCATCAATCGATAATGTACGAATTGTATTGATAGAAAGTGCATCTAATTTATCTAACATATTGTAAAACATCCCTTCCTGTAATGTACCTCTTTATATTATAGTGACCTGCTTAATATCACAACTAAAATCACTAAATCCTTCCCCAATATTTCAATTTTCTAGTAACTAGAGAAGTCCACTATTTAGGTTAAGCTAAAAAGGAGAATACATACATGAATGCATTCTCCTTTTAATTCTAAAGACCATAAGAAGGCCCGCCAATGAAAAGTTCCATCAGATAGCCCCATTCATTAATGTAAGTTTCTTTTTTCCTTTATATTTTTAATTTTTTGAGGTGTGACATCATTTCCTTCCGGATCAACAACTTTCACATGTTCCAGCGTATCGGACATAGAACGTCTGAATGTTTCCAAGTACTCACTT
Organism: Peribacillus sp. TH16; assembly: GCF_016651095.1. NCBI lineage: Bacteria > Bacillati > Bacillota > Bacilli > Caryophanales > Bacillaceae > Peribacillus > Peribacillus sp. TH16. The sequence goes on from NZ_JAEKEM010000002.1 coordinate 676,237, forward strand.
CTCAATTGGGTTTGCTCTTTAGACTCAACTTCTGTTAAGCCTTCTGCCTTAGCCTTTTTAGAAAGTTCATTAATACGGGCTAGTTTTTCTTTTGATAGCATAATTTCGCTCCTTCTAATGTACGGATATTGACATCGTATTAAAAAAAAAGCGAAATTACAAGTTCTATGATTGACTTTCAGGTGTATTCTGTTGATATTCAAGAAAGCGCCTGTGAACTGTAGCTTTGGATACATTATAGCCAAAGCCCCTTAACGTGGCTGCGATTTCTGCAAACGTCAATCCATTTACCCGAAGTTTAACAATTTCTTCAATAGGTATCTCCTTACGGTCTCTTCCAGTAGAATTACTCTGGTTTTGAAGGTTTTTTTGAGGGCGATATCCCTTTTCCACTGCTCGTAACATCCCGCGTTTAATTTTTAAATTATGTAGTTTCCTTTGATATTCTTCTACAATGCCGACTATTTGGATAACCATAGCATCTGAATCCGATAGCTCAAGTTCCCCATCATGGGAAAGTGTATAGATTTTAACGCCTTCTTTAAGAACAACATGAAACAGAGCAATTTTTGCATTTCCTCTGCCTAGTCTCGTTTCGTCTTGAATTAATAGAACTTCAGCCTCTTTAGTTTTAAATAGATCCAGCATGTCAAAAATACCATCACGGTTTAATTCGTAACCGCTTGCTTGCTCTTTTATAATAGATACTACATCCATATCCATTTTCTCAGCCAATTTGACTAATTCATCTTCCTGCCTAGCTAACGATGTTTCCTGCGACTCTTTTTCCGTACTTACTCTACAATAAATTACTGCTTTCATAATACCCTACCTTTACTACTTACTGCTGACTGGCCAAATTCTGAACAAGCTTTTCACTTTTAACAGGAATGACGATGACTTGACCAGGTTTAATTGAATCTGCACTGACTTCGTTGTGCTCTTCTATCCAACCAATGAATTCTTTTTTTGTCAAATCAGCTTCTTCATATTTTTCTGCAATCTCCCATAAGGTATCACCTTCATTTACTTCTATTGAAAGAAAATTATTTTTTTGATTTTTGTCTAATGTGCAGGAGAATAAAATTGAAAAGATAAATACTGATCCCGCTAATAGAATCGTATAAATATAATTTTTGTACAACTTTTTCATAAATATCCCTCCAAGGCGAATGTTCGTTCGTATCTTATACCCAGATTATAGTACGAACGTTTGTTTCAGTCAACAACAAAATTCGAACTTATGTTTGTATAGAAATAGGGACCATGCTATAATAAAGCAAAGAACTTTGGAGAAGAGGTGCACATATGACTAAACTATCAAAACGGCAGCAAGATATTCTTGATTTCATTAAAGAAGAGGTTCGCCAAAAAGGGTATCCACCTTCCGTAAGAGAGATTGGCGAAGCAGTGGGACTTGCATCAAGTTCAACGGTACATGGACATTTATCTCGTTTGGAAAGTAAAGGACTAATCAGACGTGATCCTACTAAGCCGAGGGCCATTGAAATCTTAAACATAGAGGAAGCCAACACTATACCTAAGACTAATGTCGTTAACGTGCCGTTGCTTGGGAAAGTAACAGCAGGCATGCCGATAACCGCCATTGAGAACATAGAAGAATACTTCCCACTTCCCGAAAGTATGGTTCCTCATGATGATCATGTATTCATGCTCGAAATCATGGGAGAAAGTATGATTGAAGCAGGAATTCATGATGGGGATTATGTCATCGTGAAACAACAGAGCAATGCCAATAATGGAGATATCGTAGTAGCCATGACTGAAGATGATGAAGCCACGGTAAAACGATTCTTTAAGGAACCGGATTACATACGGCTTCAGCCTGAAAATTCAAATATGGAACCAATTATTTTAAGAGGTGTCACGATACTTGGAAAAGTAATAGGCCTGTATAGACAAATACACTAAAAGCGCTAACTGCGCTTTTTTTTGTTTGTCTAATTTATGTCCCATATTCCATCAATATGCATATGGAAGACTATGTTTTTGTGAATTTTTTATTTTTTAGTAGAAATCGTTTTTAATAGGAGTATCTACTTTTTCTCTTTAATCTATCAAGCGATCTTTGACTTCATATTTCAGTTAACAGTACCTATGTATTAAAAAGGCAAAATACCTCGTTTCGATCTTTCAGTACGGATGAAAGTGCTTAAGGAAAGTTTTTACTCATAAAACCAAATCTTGCTCCCCACTCATTTTTTTACTGCTCTCCTACTTCTACTGTAGTTAAACGTTTAATAACTGTCCAAAAGGTGTATCGGGCAATCTTTAAATCTTTAAGAGTAAAGACGGTGAAAAAGGATGATTTATGAGATAATTGAACGTTTTGTAGGTGAACTAGCTCAAGTAAACGGGGAAAGGAAAGACTGTCCAGAAACTCACTTCCGAAATATACTCAAGTCGGAGACGTATTGACTTTTGAAGGTATTACTATCGAGGTATCCTAGGAAGAACAATATAAATAAAGAAAAGAAATGGATGGTTTAATGGAAGAACTTTGGGATGACTTACATCAAAAAAAACTTTGAATCCACCATTATGTAATGGATTCAAAGTTTTTTATTTTGAACCGTGAAAAACCCTCAAACCAAGTCAAATCAAGAGCATTTAAACATTCCTCTTAATCGGTCTAAATCTTAAGGTATAAATACTTTATTGATGGTAAAAATTAATTAAATAAACCTTCCTTTACTTTCTCGTGAAAGTGGTGTTATTATTTGGATTTCCCAACCATCCATACAAACTTTTGGGATGCAGTAATAGCCATCCCAACTATCATAATCTTGACTCAAATTTTGAAGATCATGTTTCATATCCCTCCAAAATTCATACCTACAATTGCTATAGTTCTAGGTTTAATCATTTCCATTTTCATTAGCCATCGTCATCACTTTGTAGCAGGCATTTTCATGGGCTGGTTCTATGGTTACGCAAGCATAGGCAATTATGCTGCGCTCAAAACTGCCATTTTGTCATATAGAGATTCTAATCAAAATAAGGATTAAGTAAACAGCGGTTTGCAGCTTTTTCTGCAGATGCAAATATTCTTAAACCTTATTCTCCTTTTGAATTCAAGTTTAAGCTACATAGTTAATTCCTAAAAATACACACATCGAATTGTTTTATTAACAAATTTTCCTAAGTAGAAATCTTTAAATAAAATAAAGAGAGCCTTATTGCTTCTGCATAACGCTCTTCTCCCTGTATCCCCTAAACAAGATGCCCTCTCAATAAAGAGAGGGCTATTTCCTAATTTTTTTAGTCTATTTTTCAATATAGACTGAGCGAATCAAAGTACGAGTTCTTTCAGTACCATCTATATTTTTTTCTTTTACATCAATCGTTATATTATAAACACCTGATTTAGGCACTTCTGGAAAGGCACCCGAAAAATTCTCTGTATCAATTTCTTTTATTGAGCTATTTTTAGCAATTTCATTTCCATCTTCATCAATAAGATGAACAGTAAAGGTGGTGCTAGTTGACTTATATTTATTTTTCATCGGAGTCTTTATTAAGAATTTTGCATCCTTTTGTTTTACTTTCCCGGACATACTTAATGTAATGGGATCCATTTCATTAAATTGTGCTGTTAACAGGAATGCATCTTTTGGTGACTTTGTCTTCATTCGTACCTTCCAGTTTCCAACTTCAAGGCTATTTCTTTTAAATGTTTGGATAGTTGCACCAGAAAAAAAGGATGATTTATTCTCAGTAGAGATTACTTGTAAGGAGGGTAAATATGTTTGATCAGATGGAGAAATTAATTCCACCTCTACATCATCTGAGGCTGTGTATATCGTTACATTACCAGAGGTTGGTTCATTAACATTGAAGGTTTGCTCGATCCAGGCATGTTGTTGCAGCATTCCTCCATGAACTGTTTGAGAAATATCAGTTTTAATAATCTCATCTTGAACTTGTTGTGTTGACTTAGTATTTAAACTTGGAACTCCAGCAATTGAATCACTTCTTAAGTATGGTTCAATTCTTGAAAAGACAGCAGAACCTATGCGTATGTTGTCGTGATCTAAGTTTGGATCAGTAAACAAATGGAAAGCATAAGGTAATTTTGCACTCCATACATTTACTAGACCATCATTTTCTCCATAAGAAGATAAATATTGTCCTCCCATTGATAAAGCGGAAAGAGCTGGACCTCTATTCATTCCTGTAGCGGTGTAATACTTATTTTTTCGAGAGTTTACATGGTTATCTGTGACTGAACGAAATTCTGCCATTTTTCCTACTTGCAAAGAGTATGTTCCATCATCTTTTTGACCAAGCAACGAACCCAGCCAACCCGCATACCAGCTATAAGCTAAATCAGCTAAGTTAGAACCATGATGAGGAGAAGCCAGAGTTATAACCCTTCCAACATAAAGATGTGCTCCATAGTGAACAAGGGCTGCTTGAGTGTCTGGCCCTCCCTTACTATGAGCTATAATATTAACTTTTCTTCCCCCAAAATGGTTACTGATATCAGCAAGTTTTGATGTTAAAAGCCTACCATTAGTATATTGGCTTACTGAACCATTTCCAGCCGCATCATAGAGCTGAACAAAAACAGTTTGGTAACCCGCTTCATATGCTTTTGTATACATATCATTTACACCATGATATTCCGTTTCTCCGTACCAGCTAGTTGAACTCCCATTTTTTCCTTGAACAAATACGATTGGTGGTTTATTTACATCTAGATTAGGTGGGATATCTCCTAGAAACCAATCCCCTGGTGTGAAAGTTTCAGATGGCGGCTTTAATTTCCCTGCCGAGGTAATGTTTGGCTTAACCATAACTAATATTGTTGAAATGAGGACTAGAAAAACGATATATTTAATTAAATTTCTTTTCAATTATTTTCTCCTCCTAGACCTTTTTTTGTATTTTCCGAATATCCAAAACCTCCTTTTCTCATTTTACAAGTCTTTATTAAGTCTATATTTGTGCTTTAGCAATCTATTACCTGTAATCTTTCTAAAAATGAGTGAAAAAAACTAGAGATATTTCAACAATGTAGAGATAAAGTATGACTAGTATATCTATATCTTATTAATAAACATAGGTCCATCTCATTCAAGAGGTACTCTCATAAATAAAATCTCTAAAATCTGTAGCATAGGTGCACTTCGGCCAATTTTTGGTTCAAAAAAAGTTTACAACATTTTTATCGGCATCAGGATGGGAAAACAAAAAGCCAACATTATAAAATGTCGACTCAATCAATACAACACTTAACATTATTCAGCTATAAAGGTAAAGGTCGGCATAGGTTTTATTTCGGTGCTACTTATAGCCGCTTCTAAAAAATTCATTTCCGATTTGATAAGTGTATTTAATCTTACTTTTGTTACATGTTATAGAATTAATCAATACAACCCCACAATAAGAAAGCCAACAATATTTATGCTGACTTTATCATTTTTCATATTAAACTTATCAAAGCTCTAGTTTAATGATAGCTAATTAGCCTCATGTATCATATTACCATCCATATAGCTGAAGATATGAACCCCTTCTTTTTCCAATAATACTGGCAGGTAGTGAGGTATTTTCTCTGGAATTCCAAGGTTTTGAGGGTCGAGTATCCAGTCAATTGACTTCCAATCTAAAATACCTTCTCGCATTTTCTTTGGTGTCTCATATACATGACTGCTATCTAACTCACCTAAAAAAACATGAAGCCCCTCGATTACACCCTCTGCAGTTTCCCATGTTATTGTACCTTGTGAGAAAAAATCTTCTAAGTGTATACCAGTTTCTTCCTCTAATTCACGCAGAGCAGCTTCCTCTGGTGATTCTCCTCTTTCAATTTTCCCTCCCACACCGTTCCAAACCCCCATAATTGGCGCTTTTTCTCTATTAAGCATGAGCAATTTACTCCCTTGCTTAATAAAACAAACTGTATATTTGAACGACCTCATAATCCAACACCTCTAATAGAATATATTACTTTAAATTATTAATTAGATTATTCTTAAATCACTGCATTATCAGCTTACTAACTTTCTTTGTGGCATCATCCCATTATCGAACAAAAAAGCCAACAATAATTAGATTGACCTATACTGATTCTTATTTTGTTCTTCTAGTTAGATCGTATATTTGCCTATTTTCAGAATAAGATTTCTTCATAAAAAAAGCCATTTGTTTTGTATTTTCCCCAAAGTCTTTTTTTCACAACTTCAACTTTTCTTTTGCTTAGGAGTAGTGAATTCCCGATAGTATAGAAGTTTTCTATGATTTGTCGAATTAATTCCCATACAAAGTATAGGGTGACAGCATCTCAAATTCTTCACTTCAAATATAGCACACAACTATTGAACAGAAGCAGATAGGAACAATTAGTAAAGAACCTGCGCTAGAGAATTTAACATTTTTATACTTATTTATGTACTTATTACCTTCTTCGATATTACTTTATTAGGTAAATATCTCCCTGGACAGTTACAATTGCACATCAAAATGTATCCAAAAGATTAAAGTACAATTTCTTAGAGAAAATTATTAAATTGAAATTAGTGTATTATTATCGATATTTGACATGAAATTCAGGATGATTTGTCTTTCTATAAGGAACAAGCCCTATCTCCTACAAAGGAAAGAGAGCTCAAATATTTTTATTAATCTTATTTGCAATTTCTTCGATTGCGCCAATTGCTCCTAGTCTTAGTGTACTAAATAATTCATTTCATAGATTTAATTAAATCCTTTCTTTTCGATAACTCATGTTGCCTTCCAAAAACAAATAGATTGTCTTTCTGGGTTTGATCCAAGATTTCTTTTTTTATCAGCAGTTTTAAATAAAAAACCGTAAACTTCACTAAGGTAACTATCTAGATTTACTTTCAACACAACTTCACCTGTGGATGGATCCATTACAATTGAATCACCCAATAAAATTCCATGGCCATAATAATCAATGCCTGCATGTTCTGGTTGCGCTTTAAAGCTAAGAAAACCTATCTTTAGAGTCTGAGAAATTTTTGGATGTTTGATTTCTTTAGGCACTTAACTCGCCTCCTTTATACTCGTATTTCACACCAACAACAGGTAAATTAATTTCTGTGATAAGCTCTTCTTTTCTTTTGTCAAGTGTTTGTCTACGATTTGAAAACTAAACGAGATACTTTGCGCAAGAGTTATCCTGGCCCTTACCTCTAAAGGGGTACCCCAACATTTCGTGAATTGCTAATTAATATATAGAAAGTTGAAGCTGGTTTCTCTTACACTATGCACTTTTACTGAAATTCTTTGTTGATTCTCGTCCAAAAAAAGAAAAAATCTTCAAATTCCAGTAACGGGTTCGGTTTTGAGGTGCAAAAAAAAAGAAATTTATTCTTCTTTACATAAGACTTGAGGGCTCAACTTATTAGTTTATATCCTTTACTTGCTAAAGGAATTGTTGCTCTGCCTGTTCCACAGGCTAAATCAATTATAGGACGGTTTTTGAAGCCCATTTCAAAAGATATGAAAGGTCTTCAATGTATGGTTCATTTTCATTTTCTGTACAACACTTAGCGTATGTTTTGAGCTTTTAGTTGGTGGGTTCCCTTCACGGAAGGCAAACGGGGATCTATAGGGGAATAAACGAACTAGAAGAATCAGTTTTTTGTTTCCAACATAAAAGACTGTCGAGACATTTTCGACAGTCCGATGGACTATATTTTAGTGGTGAACCTTTATTTGTGAAGGTTACCCTTGGGATTCTACGAACTCTTTTACCATGGGCGGACGGTGGTCTTTCCAAGGTCGAGCCTCTTCGATTTGGCGAGCAAGCTTAAGGAGAGTGGCCTCTTCCCCAAATCGACCAGCAAACTGCATACCGATAGGTAAACCATTATGACTCCAAGCAAGCGGAAGCGAGATAGCTGGTTGTCCGGTGGTGTTAAAAACATTTGTGAATGGAGCGTAAGTAAAGATCTGCTCCGTCCATTGTTCTGCACTTACTCCTGGGGCATTGGCATTAAGTTGACCCAAAAGAAGAGGTGGTTGTCCCGTGGTAGGAGTTAGTAAAACATTATAGTCTTTAAAAAACTCTCCGATTGTTCTTGACACCATATTCATAATATCCAAAGCTTGCAACAATTCGACAGCTGTCATCGATTTTCCATGCTGATAGCAAGCCCAGCTTGTAGCTTCTAAATTCTCCTCGGATGGATTTTTCCCCAGAAACTGGGCCACGTTATCCATCATATTTGCCAGATTACTTGTCCATAGTCGAACTGTTGCCAGCATGTGCTGTTCGTTATTAATGTATGGAGTAGTTTCCACTACTTCATGTCCCAGTTCTTCACAAAGTCTCACAGTCTCATATAAAGCTTTATTACATTCTGGATTAACAGGTACACCGGAAAGTGGTTTGTCTGTCCAAGCAATTCGAAGACGTTGAGGTGGTGTAGAGAGTTCCTTAAGATAAGGAGTGGTAGGGCGTTCAGCCCAAGCATAGCAGCCTAGATCTGGGCCTGATACAGCATCAAGTAGTGCTGCCGTATCTCTCACGGTTCGTGTGAGCGCAAATTCAATACCGAGTCCACAAAGCACCTCTCCCATATCCGGACCAGTTGGTATACGACCTCGTGTAGGTTTTAACCCAATGAGTCCATTGCAAGAGGCAGGAATTCGAATCGATCCACCACCGTCGTTGGCATGAGCAAGAGGTACAATTCCTGCCGCAACAGCTGCTCCCGATCCACCACTGGAACCTCCTGAACTCCTTTCATTATTCCAAGGGTTACGTGAAGGGCCATAGAGAACAGATTCAGTTGTCGCATTAAATGCAAATTCAGGTGTGGCTGTCGTCCCGATGGTTACAAAACCAGCTTTGCGGAAACGTGCCATTAATTCTGTGTCATGAGGGAGTACGAAACCATCAGCTAGTTTACTCCCCATTCGTGAAGGTATGCCAGAGGCATGAAGAGCCATTTCCTTGATGAGAAAGGGAACCCCTTTGAACGGTCCATTTGGTAAAGCTTCCAGGTCACGTTTCGCGTTTTCCCTTTGAATACTAACTACAGCATTCAGCTTGGGATTTATTTCTTCTATAGCATGTAAGGCTGTTTTTATCAGCTCCTCAGGGGTGACTTCCTTACTTTTTACTAACTCTGCTAAACCAACACCATCATACTGAAGATACTCCGAAAACTTCATCAAAAATCCCTCCTGTTTTTTTAAAATATTATATATTTTCAGTATAATTAAGCGAGGTGAACTCGCCAATTACCTAAAAGGACCAAAAAAGGAGGAGAATGTACTACTTTTAGGTGAAATCGGTTGCAAAATTCAATATAATGGAGTTGGAATATTTTGATTTGTGTGGAGGGTATCAAAATGGAAAAGTTGTCTCGTAAAGATTATGAAGATATACATCGTGTCCTTCATGAAACCATGGTATCACCTGACATGTACCGAAGACAGGTTCTTCAAGCTTTATCCCTTACGTTTGGATATGACAAATCTATATTCTGGATATCAGAATCTAATGGACATTTGGTTGACCCAACAAACCATAATATACACGACCATATTATAGATCTTTACTGTAGTCAGTACTACCAAATGGATATTTTATATCCAATGAATATTAAAGAAAAAATGAGATGCAAACAAGTTATTGCCATAAATGATGTTATGAGCACTTTTAAATACGAGAAAAGCTTATACTATCAGTCCTTTATGAAGGAGTACGGATTTTATGACGAATTAGGCGTATATCTAGTCCATCAAGCAAAACTGTTAGGTGCAATCGGCCTTGTTCGATATGAGCACGAAGAGCCATTTAATGCGAAGGATACTTTTAAATTAGAGATATTGGCTAAGTCCATATCATTTTCTTTAGCGAACTTTCTTTTACTAGAAGAAATAGGGGCTCAAAAGAAAACACTAGAAATGCTTTCCAACGCCTCATCCACTGGTCAAATTCTCTTTAATTCCGCCATGACTATCTATCATGCAAACTCTGCGGCTAAGGAAATCTGCTCTATCCATTTTGCATCCCAAGTTATTCGAAACCCTGTTCAGCAATTTTTGCAGGAAGTGATATGGAAAGAAAACTGGAAACTAGGCTTGATCAGCAAGATTCTATTGCCTACCCGGCAAGAAGTTACGATTTATATTATGAAGGCTGACATCTCAAAAGATCATTACGCAGCTTACTTAAGTCTAAGTGATGAAAAAGAAGTACACCATCTAATCGAAGAAAAACTAACCACTAAAGAACGAGATATTCTAGCATACATTACTAAAGGATATACCAATGAGGAAGTATCAAAAGAGCTTTTCATTAGCGTAAATACAGTGAAGCGTCACCTTCAAAATATTTATCGTAAATTAGGGGTAAAAAATCGAACGAGTTTAAGTTATCTAGTTATGATGAGAGACTAGAGGCAATGAACCAGAAGAGTTCGTTGTTGATGAACTCCATCTATATTTAAACTTCGTTACAAGATTCAGGTGGTTTATGAATACTTTCAACAAAGGAAGGTTCTTCTTACCTTAGAATCGTATTTTTTATTATTTCATACTATGTATAAGTGAATGTAAATTAACCGTTAGCGTTCATTTCCTGAAGATAATTAAGTAATTGTGTAATAGTCCAATGTCCAAGTCCCTTTTCTTCAATAAAGAATTAGATGTTTCATGACAATAAAATTATTCCGTTAAAGGGCCAGATTGTTGAATAAGATAGTAGTTTAGTTATATAGATTATAAATACGCATAATGTTAAAATTTTCAGATTATTTAAAAAATAATATTAAGGGGAGGATTATAATGAAACAAAAATTGTTCGTATTTCTTTCATTTTTGGCGTTAACCACAATGTCATTTTCTATTCCCAATGTAGAGGCTGCAAGTTATAACGGGAAGAGTCCAGTTTCTACTGGTTGTCAAAATGATGCCTACACGGCAGTTTCTACGAGTGTGAAGAAGGATAATGGAACCATTGTTGGAACAATTCAGGTAAAATATAGTCCATCCTGTAAGTCTGCTTGGGCGAAAACTACATTTAATTCTGCCTTGCCATCCGGTTATACAGGGAATGCCTTTATTCACCAGTTTAATTCAGATCATTCGATAAAGCTCCGATCATATGATTGTAATAGTTCTGGAGGAAATGGAAAAGTACTTTCCGGACAAAAATCATGTTATACCCCCATGGTTGATGATCCAGTGGGAAATTATGCGAAAGCAGAAGGATATCGATCAACAAGCTCGAACCCTTTTGAAGCTTATGGTATTACTGGATACTATTAATAGGGGTCCTGCCGACAAAACGCGAATACGCTAAGACAATTTTTGGAATAAAAAGCCCTGAACTTTCTACGCTAAGTAGAAGATTCAGGGCTTTGTTTGAAAAGACTTATCTTATTGTTGATCACACTTTTTCTTTAATATCTTTTTCATCATATTGTTTAACAGTTAGCCAAGGTTCAATTAGCATTTTTAAGTCCTGTTGAAATATGGTAGAATCCGCATTAATTTTGTTAATTCGATTACTTGGTTCGATTTATAACAATTGGAATGTGGCCCCTTAATCCTCGAATCGTTTCCGTGCCCCTAATAAAGTTGTATCGTTTTGAAAAAAGATTGATTGAAATATGGGCTATATTTGATGTGAAACGTTGATTTTACAACGTTTATAAATTTTTTAATCAAACTTTTTTATAAAAATTGAGTTGCTGTTTTAAGTTATACAGGTTTGAAAAAAATAGAGCCCCTCAGTAAGATACGAGTATAGAGTCCAATCTAACTCAAAGTCTTAAGGAGGAAGCCCTACTATGAATTTTAAAATACAAAACAAACAAAATCAACTAATTGAAAGAATTACGGATCAACATCTAGTTGTTGGTGTGGATATCGCCCAACACGTACACGTGGCCCGTGCTGTAAACTATCGGGGCATTGTGATCGGGAAACCTTTGTCTTTTGAAAATAACGAAGAGGGTTTTACTAGATTACTAAACTGGATCAAGGAACTAAAACACATGAAAAACCTAGACACCACGATAGTTGGAATGGAACCTACCGGTCATTATTGGATGAACCTTTCAAAGTGGCTAGTCAAACAAAACATTGATGTCGTCACGGTCAATCCTCACCATGTCAAAAGAAACAAAGAAAATCGTGATAATACGCAATCAAAAAGTGATAAAAAAGATGCCCTTGTCATCGCTGATATGGTGAAGAATGGCTATTATGCCTTCGTTCGTTCCACTTCAGAATCATTTGAAAAACTTCGTGTCCTTATGGCTAACCGAGATGTGATCGTTAAGCGTCTTGTTAGCTCCATCAACCAAATTAATCGCTGGGTGGATGTTGTCTTTCCCGAGCTCCAGCAAGTGTTTAAAGACGTATCATGTAAAGGGGCAATCGCAACCCTACGCCTCTTTCCTACCCCAGCTGAATTAAGTTCCTTACAGCCTCAAGATATCGTAACCGGGTGGAAATCATGTATGAAGCGACATTCCGGGCATAAAAAAGCCCGTTCCCTGCTTACATTGGCCAAGCGTTCAATTGGTACGAAACAAGCCCTTGATGCATATAAACTTCACTTGGAACAGTTATTAGAGGAATATGATCTCGCTTCATCCCAACTCGAAAGAGTGACGCAAGAAGTCACAAACGTCTTGGAACAGATTCCATTCGTTAAGCAAATACTTGCCATTAAAGGAATCAGCGTAATTTCACTGGCGGGCATCTTAGGAGAAGCTGGAGATCTGAGTGGGTTCGCTCACGGGAATGCGCTCCTTCGTCATGCAGGATTGCATCTCGCTGAGGCAAGCTCTGGGAAGTGGAAAGGCCAAATTGTTCTTTCCAAACGTGGAAGATCACGCCTGCGGCGTTACCTCTTCCTTGCGACCATGAGTCTGGTGATGAATAACCCTGAGTTTAAAGCCCTACACTCGAACAATGTTAAGGTGAAGAAGATTAAGAAAATGAAATCCATCATGAAACTATGTGGAAAACTCGCCCGTGTCCTAGTAGGGATTGCTCGTAATGGCTCTGCCTATAAACCGGAAATGGTCTTCCCTCTTGAACAACTAGCAGCGTAAATTTACATTCACATTGTTATTTAACGAAAGTTGGCTTATTCGTAGGATTTCAAAGAAAGCACGAAGTACTGGATGTAATGAACAAAAGGGCAATGACCCGTTCCGTTAGCAAAACCAGCCTCCACCCCTTGGATAGGCATGACGAAGGAATGAAAGGGCATATGATTATGACCCGTTGAGACATGGGAGGGAAAGCCTCCAGGGGCAGCGTGGAAAATGCGTGCAGCATATGTAATAATATGGGATTCTCAATAGATCCTCTATTTCAATCTGCCCTCATCTTATCAAAACGGTCCTATCTCTTTCGTTCATCTAAAGCAACCTATACCATGTGGTTTGAAATCCTGCGAATAAGCGAGTATTCGTGAGCATTATCTATTAAACTGAGGGAGTTCATTATGACTTATTGTAGAGTTGACACAAACTGTGCGGTAAAACTTCCTGGGAAGGTTGGTTGAAGAAGAAATGAAGTTATTTAATTAACTAAAAAGAGATTGTGATAGAGGAGACTTTTAATGGATAACTTTAAGCAAGCAATAGTTAATGGTGATTTTGTTAAAGCAAAACACATTGCTTTGAATATAGACGCGGAAAATCTTAAAGAGATTCTTTTTATTGTTGCCTACGATGATGAAAATATCTCACCATATAGTTTTGTGAATTACTTATTACTTGATAAGGAGACCTCAGAATTACATCATTTGGCATCATTTCTACTTAGTATGGCACTAAACAATATAAAGGGGGCATATCAAACAGCTTGTTTTCATGCGAAAAAGGCTGCAGAATTATCTCCTGACGATATTAGTTTTAAGGAATATTTACTGCTTTTTTATGACTTGCCAGAACAGTTATTAAGTAAAGAGGAAGCTAATGAAATAGCTAAAGAGATATTAATGATTGATCCTAATAATGCAACTGTAAAGAGCATCTTTTAAAGATAACAGACTTTTAATGGATCATCTTTAGGATGATATCGCATTACCGCATAGTACGAATAAACTGAGAGACTGTACTACACATATCCATACAGCCCTATTGTGAAAGCAAACGTCATTCACTGTGCGTTTATACTAAGCTTTTTCAACTAAACTACCTCTCTAGTTCCATTATAAAAAGGCTACCACAGCAACCTCCCTTATTGAAGTAAAGAACCCGTTAGTGAAAAAAATTAACAGTATTGTTCTCTGAAAATCATATTGAATCTAGGCTTTAAAGTTATTTCGATAAATTTTTACATATCTGTCCGAATCACCGTGAAACAAACGAATTTTTGAATGCTCCTTTTTTCTTCCACAATTTCAATTTTATTAACAGAAAGTAATTCAATATATGACATACTTTATTTGTTTTCTTTTCCTTAACACTTAAAGTAAATTCGTGATAAAAAGGGGAAAGGATAATCTCATATATTTCTTTTTCATTTTCTAAAACAAAAGTTGATGTGTCGTAATAAAAAGCATCTGTCTCATCTTTCCTCTTAGGAATAGCTCCAAATACAGAAATTAGGTCTAATTCTTCTGGAAAATCCATTATTCTCTCTCCTATTGAGTTATAAAAAATTTTTATAATAAGTAATTCACTTTAATCTTAAGATAATCCTTCTTAAACTAAACTACCCCTTTAGTTCCAAAAAGAAAAAGCTGCCTTAAAGACAGCTCTGATCTTCAGCTAACGCACCCGTTAGTTCAACAACACAAGTATATTTAGCTTATCCATTACGCGTACCTATACGACATTCTTTTCCTTGAATACATTGAAATGTGGACAAGGAAAGTAGGTGTAGATTATTAGGATTTAATGTTAACTGACTTTCTCAATACCCATACGCATGCCGAGGAAACCAAATCCTCAAAGTCCCATGCCGAGCCACGAAGGATATTGCCATGTTGCAATGGATCCTGCATCATTCCCATCCTTCTGTTACCTTGCGGTATATCGGCATTACCGAAGAAGAAACGAATAATGCCTAGAAAACATA
This sequence comes from Peribacillus sp. TH16, assembly GCF_016651095.1. NCBI lineage: Bacteria > Bacillati > Bacillota > Bacilli > Caryophanales > Bacillaceae > Peribacillus > Peribacillus sp. TH16. The sequence goes on from NZ_JAEKEM010000002.1 coordinate 691,294, forward strand.
TTTAGTGTCTTTCACTAAGACTTAAAGCTTGAAATTTAAGATACAAACGAGTTCTTGAACTATTTTTCTAAAAAAACACTTTAGTCAAAGTTGGTAAAATTCTCTTTCCAATCAGTAGTTTGCAGCCGGCTGTAGAAAATTAGAACATTAAAGTGTAATGGATATCCAACTCCATAGAACCAGTACAATATATATCATTATTGGATTGACTTTTACATAAGATTTTTACGGATTTTAGATTAGCGACAATTGCAGTAAACGATGAATTCGGAGCAACATCAATATCCTCATGATCATTGGACAATTTTGTTATGGTAACTTGCATTGCACATGAATTACTAGTGTTTATTATTGTGATGGTTCCCGAAGGATTTTTTATATTGGAATCCGACGAGGCACAAAAATACGTTTGAGTCGTAACGTCATCACATTTTTGGTTAATGGGAACACATCTGTGTATGCAAATAAGCTTTTTCCGGGGACATTTTCTACTCCGTTTTTTCTTTTTGGAGTGACAGATACATTCGCAATCTTTGTTTTTTTTTCGTTTGCACTTCTTTCCCATAAAGCCAGCTCCCCCCATATAACTTTGTATGAGGAATTCAGCCGAATGCACCACAACAAACATCCATTTTTCGGGAAAATAGGCCTTGTACCAGTTAAAAATGTACAGGCTTTACATACTATGAAAAGAGGTGGTGATATTATGTGTGGAAATTCATCAAGTTCTGCCGTGTTTAATTTTTGTAATAATGTGTCCAAGCAAATTGTCAACATTCAACAATGTAATCCCATTTTCCAACCTACTCCGAGCGTTACTCCTCTTACCTACTTTACTAATCCAACGGGGTTAGTAATAAATGGTTCATTTACCGTAGTTAATACCAGTACTTCTTCCGTCTTTAATGTTGACTATACAACGGGAGTCACGACATCAACCATCGTTGTTACACCTGGTCGCTCGGAAACGATCTTCGTTGAAGATTTGAAAACCATTACTATCGAAAGTCTTACAGGAGCAACACCTGAAGCCAACGCAACAGGAAGTTTAGTATTAGATTTGCACTATTGCGTAAAATGCGCTTAGTTAAGACGAATAATCCAATTCACCATTGAGCCTTTGAATTTCTGCTTTATGATTATTCAGGATACGGCGGCGGTTACGAAGGCTGCTGCAAAATAGTATGAAAAAAGCCGACCTTTATTGGTCGGCTTCTTCAGCTAACCTGCCCCGTTAGTTGCATAAAAAAATTAAAGAGCGAAACTACGGAAATAATGAAGTGATAGATGTTGTCATTCTTGTTAATTCTACGTTAGATATCAAAGAAGCTCATGATATTTCACCCCATGTGGAGGAAATAATAGTTAAAGATTACGGAGTGTATCGTGTTCATGTCCATGTAGAGCCAAATTAATAAGTTAACAATTAATATGTTATCTTTCTTCTATTTGCAACTCCCGTGTGCTAGGATTGTTCTTTCATAATAGATCGCTTCAATGGAGTAATGAAAAAAGGCTATTTTCTCAATTTAATGTGAGAAATTAGCCTTTTTAATATTGTAATTTCCTTAACGTTGTAAAACCGCATTTTCCTGACGCTACCCCTTAAAGAAAAAAATAAACCTCTTTTTTAAACGGCACTGAATTAGTACCATAACCCATCCTTCAAAAAATATCTGCAAATACTCTGTTTAAATCTTAATAAACAATTAGTTCCAAAGTGATTATCAATAAGGTTGGAGGTGCGATAGCTAATCTTCCTCCAATCTTTTATTTAACAAAGTCTCGCTGTTTTTAATAAGTCATTCAAACAAGCAAGCTAGTTTACATAAACCACCTTATCAGAAGTAAATCCATTGGAACCCTCCATTCCAATGAATTTTTCTATTTAGGTACTTGTCCAAACTCTTTTCATCCTTTTACATAAACTGGTGATATAACCTCTTCTAACGCAAACATGATTTAAATAAAAAAGTATTATTATCATTTATCCCCTCAAGCGACTGGAGCTACTGAAGACACAGGACCAACCTTTTTAGCAGCCATCATGTTACCGGGGAACTCATCTTAATAGTATTCTTTATCACTAAATAACGCTTGAAACTCCTTATCATCTGCGAAACATCGAAAAACAAATCCATTGAGCAATCTTGTCTTACCCAAACAATTACCTCTATAAATGGAGTGAACTCATCTTTTAATGGTTATTTTCTAACCTTAGGGTTAACTTTAGTTGAATAGTCTTCTGTTAGGTGAGGCTCCTGTATAGAGATACGTTGCATCCCAAAAATGTCGAAAGGCGCCGATGGGTCAACAGGAAAAATCGGATTATGGTTTTTCTTAATGTAGCTGGTAAAACCTATGCTATACAATGCTAAAACTCAACAAGGGGAGAACATTTAAGCATTTTTTTTGTTTTTTATGGGCTCCTTTCTGTGTGAAAGGAGCCTTTATATTTTGGAGGTGAGGAATGCATGGGCACTGACGACCCCAATTCGTTGGAAAAACGCAAGTCGACAACAAGAAAGAGGCAACGAAGGTGTTCATGTCCTCTTGTAACAACTAAGAAGACTCATAACCTTTAATGCCTTGATCTATAACGCGAGGTGTAATGTAATATGATTAAAATGTATTTATACGATCATGAGAACCAAGAGATGACCACTGAGTTTAACCTATCTAACGTGCAAGAGCATTTAAAACATCCTAATAATTTGTTGTGGATCGATATTTACGATGTAAAAACCCCTGAATTATATAAAGTGGCAAAGATTTTTGATTTTCACCCTTTAGCAATTGAGGATTGCCTGCATGACAGTCCTCGGGCTAAGATTGACAACTACGAAGATTACCAGTTCTTCGTTTTACATGCCCTTCGGTATAACGAGGAAGAAGATAAGGAAATTACGACCCTAGAGTTAAACGTATTTGTCGGCCCCAATTACGTAGTGACAATCCATAAAGAAAAATTGAAATGGCTTGGCCAGATGGATGTGATTTGTTCTAAGAACACAAAATACATGGATAAGAGTGCAGATTTTCTTTTGTATGCTCTTGTAGACGGCATAACGGATGAATACTTTCCGATTCTTGACCGCATTAACATCCGTATTGATGAACTAGAAGATGAGATTTACGATGAAGAAATAAGGGGAGTGACAGAAGAATTCCTTGCACTAAAAAGAACAATCATTTTAATTCGACGCGTCATCCTTCCTCAGCGTAGGATCTTCATGACTGTGGACGGAAAGTGGAAGTTTGAAATACGGGAAGAAAATGCGCCGTTTTATGTGGATTTAATTGACCATCTCGAGAGGATAGTGGACTCTACTGAAACGTACAGAGATCTTGTAAACAGTGCTTTGGAGACGTATTATTCCATTATTAACGCAAAATCCTCTGAAAAGTTAAACGTTTTGACCATCATTTCAACCGTAATGTTACCATTAACTTTCGTAACCGGTTTTTTTGGAATGAATGTTCCTTTACCCTATCAAGATTCTCCATTCTCAACGATTATCATTTTAGGGATCTTAGTCATTTTAACCTGGGGCATGTGGAAATACTTTAAAAAAAATCGCCTGTTATAATTATAAAATATTCAAATTAAAGAGGTCTCCAAAAGGTGTAATCTTTTGAGTACCTTCGGATAAAATGGGTACCCATTTCAAAAGAGGTTGGGTACCTTTTATTTAGATGAAAATGTTCCTGCAAACTCATGGAAATCAACACCTAATTTTATTTATTCATAGTTCGTAAAAGTTAATGTTAATTTGCGAACGTTCGCAAACTGTTTTATTACTAAAACGAACACTAAATCTGGCTGTAACGAACACTAAATCTGGCTGTTTTGTAAAGAAATAGCACCGTTCAGAATTGTCTACTTTTACGAACCTACAGCTTTCATAATTAGATAAATAAAGATGAAATAGAAAAAGCTCTAGTGGTAAATCTAGGGCTTTTTATTGATCATCTAGCAAACCCTTGCTACATCAAGGTTGTATAAAATCCTGAATAAAGGATAAAAAACACACAAACGCCAAACTCTTGAACCATATGGGTTTGGCGTTTTTGCTATCTTCTTATAGTTGACTTTATGTTAACTAGTATAGAGCATTCATGTGTTCCTTAGAAACCTTATTCAGCAAAAGGGCCAAATTGCAGAAGATCATTTTCCAATCAGTCTCGTTAAAGCTATCCCAAGAAATCCAACACCCATTCCTATCAGCCATCCGTTGTGGGAACTTCCTAACAAATCTCCCACTCCTCCACCAAGAAACATGCAGCCAACGAATACTAATCCTCCAACGCCCCATTTCTTCCGATCCATAATTCGATCACATCCTTTCAATAAAACATATGCTTTTAGCTAACTAACCTTTCTTGAATACGATATGTTAATTATTTTGCTAGAGGTGGTATAGTTGTTTGGCTTAGGATCAGCAATGGTCAGGGAATTCAAAAGATGGAAATTGACGACTTTGAAGGCATTGTAGGAGGTGAATTTAAATATTGAATTTAAGGGGGATAAGAAATGAAGAATATAACAAAATTTTTCTTCTTTTCGCTATTGATATTACTTTTCTTAAACGGATGTAATTCAAATAATGTAAATGAGGATATATTTCAATTTAAAGATTCTTATGTAGGTGATAACGGTGCAGTAGGAAATATTGTAATGCAATTACCATATAGGGGTACAGTCACATGCCCATCAAGCTAATGAAACGAATTTCCCCCAAAATGAAAAAAGCGTTATTCTTTCAGTAAACTACTCGAAAAGGATGACGTTTTTTCATGGACCTCTCGCTTTCTGAAGAATTACAACGCTTTCTATCTCCAATAGTCCTACAAGATCTCGCCAAACAAGTTGGTTTTGTGCAGCGATCCAGTAAATATCAAGCAGATGAACTCATCGCCATTTGCGTTTGGCTCAGCCAAGAAGTCGCTAGTACTTCGCTTACGGCAACTATGTAGTCGATTACAGGCTTCGACGGGCGTACTCATGAGCCCAGAAGGACTGAATCAACGCTTAATCCAACAGCTGTCGCATTTATTCGAGAAGTCTTTACTTTACTCCTTACACAGAAACTCTGTGCTACAAAATCGCTAACTTCACGTATCATTTCTGTTTTCAAACGTATTCGGATTCTAGATGCGACGGTGTTTCAGCTACCTAATTCCTTCGCCACTGATTATCAAGGCTCTGGAGGGAGTAGTAACACGGCTGGTGTGAAAATCCAACTTGAATACGATCTGCTTAGTGGCCAATTCTTAAATGTGCAGCTAGGGCCAGGAAAAAATAACGACAAAACATATGATGCGGATTGCCTTGAAAGTGTCGAGGCAGGTGATTTATGCCTGCGTGACTTAGGTTATTTTGATTTGCGAGATTTACAAGCGATTCATGAGTTGAGAGCCTATTATATATCTCGTTTGAAATTAAATACATGTATTTATGTGAAAAATCTGGAACCAGAGTATTTCAAAAATGGCACGTTGAAAAAGCAAACAGAATATACTCAGCTCGATATGGTACAGATCATGGAGGAACTGGAACCAGGTGAGACCATTGAAATCCCGGAAGCTTACATTGGCCAGATTCAGAAATTACCGACACGTGTAATCATCCACCGATTAACGAATGATCAAACCGAAACACGACTAAAAAACCAAGCCGTACGTGAGAAAAAGAACAGTATTGTCATGAAGGACAAAAGTAAGCGGCTAATGGGAATCAACGTATACATCACGAACACATCACCGGAAGAAGTGCCAACAGAATATGTACATCCGTTATATTAGTTACGTTGGCAGATTGAAATGTTATTTAAAACATGGAAGTCGTTCTTTGAAATCGACGAGTGTAAAAATATCAAAAAAGAACGCCTAGAATGCCATTTATATGGGCAACTCATCGGTATTCTCCTTTGTTCTTCTACGATGTTTCAAATGCGACAGCTTCTACTTGAAAAGAAAAAGCAAGAGCTGAGTGAATACAAAGCGATTTACATGATTAAAGATTACTTTCCGTTACTGTTTCGAGCAATGAAAGATGACCCAAATGAACTTGTAACGATTCTGCATCGCCTTTATCAGCTACTCAAAAAGAACGGTCGTAAATGTCATCGATATAAGAAGCAGACCGTTTTTGATAATCTAGGGGTTGTGTATGAAAAGACGGTGAAGCCTAGACAAGCTGCCTAGCAAAAAAATCATATTTTAGTAGGCTTCTTTGGCGTGCCTACTTCTCCATCACTCGCTCGTTTTGCGACAATGGGCATTTTATATCTAGTCATTTCCGTTGTTAGCTTGATGGGTATGTGACTGGACCCCTAATAAATCAAAATGGGTTTAACTGTGTAGAAAGTAATTTACTTTTTAAAAAAGGCATCGTTCGCTCAAAAAAATGAGTAAACAACGCCTTTTGATTCACATGGACTTTTCCAATGGCCTCTTACATTTAAGCTGGTAATATGCTTTTTAAACTAGCGATAAGTTGTGGTAAAAGCAGCCAACCAAGGATTCAGTCTCTTGGAAGATTGTCTCATGAAAAATAAGGAATTAGAATGTTGCCGATTTCACGCTTACTTTTTCGGTGTATAGATAGTATTACTATTTCCATCAATAATTAACAATGATTTTCCTGGTATTGTCTCACCCTGAAAATTAAACTCATCTTCCGAAAAATTGGCTACTACACTTAATGCTTCACCAAATTCAGTCATTTGAACTAGCCTATCATCTGATATAATTTTAAAACCCGTCATTTCTTCAGTTATTGCTTTTTTGCTAAAATTTGACCATACCTTAGAATGTCTTACTATTGTTTCTTTATGTTTTTCCCACTCATGTTTATCTATATGATATAAAGGAGGTACATTATAAAGTACTTCATACAACATCCTATTTGATATTTCATCTTCTATTTTTAAGGTTCCCCATCCCCACCAATAAGTCGTGATCACTGAATCGTTGTAAACCAACTTATACAATGGGATTGTGTAGTTTGAATCCAAAAATAACTTCTTGTACTTATTCTTTAAAGGTATTTGTTTTGAAAACAATTCTGGAACTCCACCAGTACTCGAATAGTATCTCCCTACATAGTAGTCACTTTCTTTGTTTTTGCTCATATCCTTATCCATCCAAGAAAATGATGGCGTTTCTATTCCATGTGCAAAAGCAACATTTTTGTTAGCAAAATCATTGCCGCCCTCAGTTCCAACTACCATATTCCATTCTTTTTGCAGATACTCCATTCTCTTAATTCTTGCATGAATATCTTCCTCTTCAGTAGTCACATGTTCTGGCGTATAGTCATCATAGATCTCCCCAGTGCCGTCCGTGTCTAAAAACCATGAATTAAATGCTAAACCAGTATTTAAAATTGAAGTTACTCTTTCTTTTACACTAGGCATTGCAAGCGTCGGATTCAACTTTCTACCTTCACCTTGGAATCCTTCAATCTTATTCCCATCTTTTTTGGTTACAGTTGCATTCTCATAAAGTGAAGTATCTTTAAACTTAGCAGTTTCCCACTTCTCTTTACCTGGTTCATGGATTGAATGATACGAATCATAGGTACCAATTAAATAGCCCATATCTTCGGCTTCTGTTACTAGCTCCGGTTTAATAAATCCTTCCTGCCAGTCATCCAAACCAATCCACATTTTTTCTAGCCCTGAATCCTTCATATCCTTTATCACTTCTACAGTATTTGCATCTGCCCACTGCTCTATTGGGTCAACTGCATTTCCAAGTACGCTTTTTAATAATCTCTTATTTAGGTCAATTAATTCAACAGCATTTATATTGTCTATTCCTTTGTTCAATAATTCCTGTGTTTCTTTATCTGCTTCAGTAAAAATTTCTGGATTATAGAATTCTTTTAGCTGAATTAAAGCACTTAAGCCTTTGACAATTCTATTTTTAGTATATTTGTCTACATAGTCTAAGTTATTTAAATCATTAAAGGCCGATGAAAGTTCTGAACCATCCTCAACTTTAGTATTTAGTAACCTCTGAATCCATAATTTCAGTTTTTCAGGGATAGCGTCTCTCAGTATAGCCCATTCTATATTTTCCTCTGAAATCACAGTTCTATTCCAAAAATAAGCATGTGGGGCACCATAAAGCTTTTCAATATTACTATTTTCTCCCGTCTTTTCGCCCAAGGTTTTGAAGTCCCCTTGTTCAACCAAATAATTTTTATAAGTCTTTGCAACATCTACTGGATCTTTTTTCGTTACATATATTCTAAAACCATATTCCTTCTGTTCGTTAATAGCTGGAAATTCATGATTAAAAGTAAACTCAATATCATTTTTGGTCTTAAAATTAATTTCACTATTATAAGGATTTTTAATTATATAGACTAGTGAATACTCACTTTTTTCAACTGCAAAAAACTGCATAGAGAAAGCCTCAATCACCTTCATTTTTTCTTCACTTAAATATTCTTTCCAAATAGAATCATTGCTTGGAATATACTTCCCTTGATTTAACGGGAGCATATATCCATCACCTTTCACTTTCGGCCACGCGAACATGTTATCTCCATCTTTGTTAGATATTATGGATACATCTACATACTCATCTTTTTTTTCAATTTCAACATCAATTTCCTTTTCTAAATAGCTCCAGGTAATAGTATCTCCACTGTCTTCTAAATTTGAAACCTCCATTTTCTCCAGTGGTTCCGATGCTCTTTCAATAGTTCCATTGGACTCTACCTCAAACGCTAAAGTTTCTGGATCCACACTAAAGTTAAAGTCTAAATTATCTATTTGTGAATGGACCTCTTTGCTAGGTATATTTTTGTCCTTCACACAACCGGTAAGGACACTCGTTGCAATTGTAGCGATTAACATGATTGATAGTATTTTTTTCATGTATTGCACCTCCATAACTAGTGTAATCCCGGTGTGTTACACGAATGTTACAAAAAACACTAATCTATTATTTTTTAATTCAAATCCAAAATCGAAATTATGATGATCCAAGATGGTCTTGATAATCGGTAATCCCAAACCTGTGCCAGAAAGCTCCTTACTTCTTGATTTTTCTAATACATAAAAAGGTCTCCATATACTGTCCAAATCACTTTCTTCCATGTCGCCAACCCCGTTAGCAATTGTCAACTTCACGCCATTAGCCTCTCTAGTTAACGTAATGTCGATTCGCTTATCATTGGAATATTTAATTGCATTCGTAACTAAATTATCGAGAACAACATCTATTCCTTCTTTGTCTGCACTAACAAAATATTCTTCACTCGCATCAAAATGCAAGGAACAATCAATATCATTTTCCTTTAGAATCAACATGTATTTCTCCATAATATCTACCATTCTTTTACCCAAATCAAAATTAGATTTGGTATATGCGCTACTTTCTAATTCTGTCCAAAACAACATCTTTTCAATTAAGACATCCATTTTCTCAATCTGTTCTTCAATTATATCTCTAAATGTTCCGTCATCTAAACCGTCCACTATACCTTGTTCATACACTTTCACTATGGATAGTGGCGTTTTTAACTCATGGGACACATCTGACATTAATTCTTTCAATCGCTTATTTTGACCATTGATTTCATCATGGGCTTTCTCTAATTTTTCACTCATACTATTTATACTTTTTGCAAGATCGCCTACCTCATCATTGGTGTTAATCTCTTCTTTCCTGAATTTCAAATCAGCTATATCCTGAGACAAAACTTTCAAGGATTCTAAAGGTCTTGTAATTTTTTTAGATAGAATGACTACTAAAGAAACAATCAATAGTACTGAAATAGTCATTAGAAATATATTCAATCGATTGATGATTAAAATTGTTTCTTCCATATGTGGTAATGGCAATGCTATGGCAATAATAAAATGATCTATCTTGATAAATTTAGTTAGAACTTTATATTTGCTTACGCCTTGGTCATAGATTTTATTCACACTGTTGTTCTGCAAAGTATGTAACGTACTTTCCGTAATCCAAAATTTGTTTAGCTTTAATTTCTTCCTTTCAAATTCTGATTTTATGTTGTCATTCAGTCGATCCAAATTGCCACCGATTTCTGAATACACTATGGTTACGGCGTGTTCCTCTTCTATGCGTTCCAAGTCGTTCACAAAATTATTTTCAGATACACTACGTATATCGCTCGCTATCTTGTCTAAAATCTTCCTTTGCTCATAGATGTAATATCTGTCTACCAGGAAAATATTTGCTACCATCGAAAATATAAAAGTGCAAATAACAATGGATGACACACCAACTGAAAACTTGCTCCCGATTTTAATCTTCCTTCACCTCCAGACAATAGCCCACACCTCGGTAAGTTTTGATAATATCAGTACCGATTTTAGTTCTTAGTCTCCGGATATGCGTATCGACTGTTCGAAGATCACCATCATAATCCATGCCCCAAACGCTATCAACCAGCCTGTCCCTCGATAAAATAACACCTTTATTTCTACTGAAAAACAGCAACAAATCATATTCAATCTTGGTAAGCTGTAATAATTCTTCGTGCTTGTATGCTTTTTTTTCATGCTCCATTATCCTAATATCTCTTACTTTAATTTCTTCGCTATTATTCATAAGTTTTTTAGCTCTTAATAGTAGTATTTGTGGATCAAATGGCTTCTTAATATATTCATCAGCCCCATTATGTAAGGCCTTTATTTCATCTTCCGTTTGACCTTTCGCTGTTAATATCAGAACTTTAGTCTGGCTATTATCCTTGATATATTTACATACCTCTATACCATCAATTTTCGGCATCATCCAATCCAAAATAGCTAACTCGATCTTGGTCGATTCAAATATATCCAATGCTTCCTGCCCATCATTAGCCGTCAGGACATTGAAGCCTTCCTTTTTGAAATAGGTTGAAAGTATCTTAACCATTTGCGGCTCATCATCTGCGATTAAAACAGCCATTTCTTATTCCTCCTTCGGCATTAAGTTTTACATAGCTAAGTCAAACACTGATAGCTCCGGAGGGTTCCAAAATCTCACAGCTATCTTCGTCGTGCCGATTCCTCTATTTACATACAGATATGTGTCCGTCGCTAACTGATACATCCCTTTTGTGTATATCTTCGCAAAAGGGGGTGTCACCAGAGGACCAAATAACGGGACAACCACTTGCCCGCCATGACTGTGTCCCGCCAAGGCTAAATCGAAACGATCTGCCTCTATTTCGTCTACAAGATCCGGCTCATGCAGCAGTAACAATTTGGCTTCCTGGCTGTTAACACCCGCAAATGATTTTTCAATATCTGGGTGTCCAAGCATCGCATCATCCAACCCTATAATCGTTACTAACTGTCCACCGTCAAGTTCAATGACACTATTCTGATTTTTAAGTAGCTTAAATCCTGATTTTATCATAATGTCTTCATAAAACCTGACCCCGCCACCTCCGTAATCATGGTTTCCCCAAATAGCATATTTGCCATATCTACTATTTAGTTTACCCAATATGCCACTTATTTCTGACCTTCCCTCGAACTCAGATACTACATCTATGAGATCGCCCGTAAAAGCGATGATGTCAGGTTCAAGCTCGTTTATTCTATCGACCAGTTTCTCTAGCTGGTGTAATGAATAATTAGGACCCAAATGCACATCTGAAAACTGAACAACTCTGATAGATTCCCGACTTTCCGATGACAGCTCTACTTCAAATTCCCTTGTCACCAAACGTTTTGGCTCTATTTTACATGCAGAAACAATGATTCCTATTACGACTATGCTTAGGATGAACAAGCATTTGATAACTCTCCAAATTACTCTTTTCAAAGTTACACTACCTCTCTTATGTATGAAGACTAACTACTACCATACATTCTCAGTGTGACAACAATGTTACAAGCAAAAACTGCCACAACCTTAAAGGCTGTGGCAGTTCGATCTTTTAAGTGTTTGTAATCTACGCATCCGCAATCAAAGACGTACATGGTTTCCTCACTTGGAATAGGCTTCTGCTTTTTCACTGTAATCCTTCAAGTGTTTTCACAATTTTCTCCGTATTAGCAGCAAATATATTATTGATGAATAATACTTCTTTTACCTCTTCTTCATTTACTAATTTCGTTAAACTACTATTGTAATATCTAGAATCCACTACATATATTTCGTCATAATGAGGTATTAAAAATGGCACAAATGCATTTCCATAAGACTCTTTTACAACGACTAGTTTTCTCCCTTTATTACTATCATTATTTTGAATTTTAATCATTGGAAAATCTCCATGTAAAAATATAGAGTAAGCATTTACACCATTTGCATAATCGGCATATAACGTTGAAGGTACTGCTGTATCTTCTTTCCCTTTTTCATAACGAAATACCTTGTAATCAACGGGAATCTTGTAATAATCAATAACATCTTTATTCTCTTTTAGTTTAGTATCTTGAGTTTGTGTAAATAATGTACCTAAAAAATCTTTCTTAGAATATTTTTCGTATTCATCTAATGACTTCGCTTTAAATCCTGCTTCTTTCGCGAATTGTTCGTAAGCGTAATATGCACCTAGTGATGTCCAATGATGATCCGTATTAAAATATAAATACTCATTTTTATGTTTTTCTAATGCTTTATACGCATCGACTGTCTTAATTTCACTATTAAGATTGTCATAAATTTTATCAATAACAGGTTTTTGCGGTTTGGACATATGTTGATACTTTTTCGGTAGCGCAAATTCTACACTTGTTGGAACTACCATATTATATACTTCTACTTGCTCTCCTAGAGCTTGTTTCATACTTGAAATAGTATTGGAATATCGCTTTGCAGTTTCTTCATTTCCGTAAAAAATTTCGACTGCTCGATCGCCGAGTGTAATAATGGTGCCGGATTTTTCAGCAGTGGTATTCTCTGAAACTTCTTGTTTATTATCTTCAACAATGCTCCCCTTACTTTCATTTTCTATGTCTTTACAAGCACATCCTGCAACTAGTAGGTTCGCAATTGCTGAAACTATCATATATTTTTTCATTGTTTTTAAATGTCCTTTTGTTTATTTCTCTATATTGTATATTTGTATCTCATCTGTTCCTAATCGTATTCCTTTTGCATTACTATAAAGGGAATTCAACTCAATCAGCTGCTCACGAAATGGAAATACATCATTCACATATACATCTATTTGTTTGGAATAACTTTTATTTAGAAAGTTTTCCGCTGAATAAGTAGGGAAGGGTGTTAATTGACGTCTTTCATTTTCAGAAATGTTATCTGTTGGCAATATAATGAATAATGTAAAGCCCACTATTACAATTCCAACCATAATACCGATATGGATTATCTCGAATTTATTACCGGTTTTCATTCATTACTCTCCTTAAAATCTGAAATAAAGAAATGGATTATAGCTTTCACTAATCAGAACAGCTGTACACAGGATTAGAATCATAATATTCCCAGTAATCAAGCAACCTTTATACATAGCACCTTTGAAAACCTTTTTCCCAATGACTTTGATTAGTGGTGTACATAATAAAATAGCAATCACTATCCAGAAAATATTATTAGTGACAATAATATTTAACTCAGTACTAGCGAAGCTTTGATTAGCAAAACCAAAGAGAACTTTTAAATAAGAGAAAGCATCATTCATGTTAGTAAAGTAGAAGAAGGTCCATCCAATAATTACAACCACTAGTAAATAGCAGTGTGAAACAATTCTCGGCAGTTTTTCTAAAACTCTTCCTATCATTTTTTTCTCTAAGTAAATTAAAACCCCAAAATATAGTCCCCAAACAACAAAGTTCCAGCTAGCGCCATGCCAAATTCCAGTTAGAAACCATACAATCATCAAATTAAAAAATTCATTCTTTCGGTTTCCACCAAGTGGGATATACACATAGTCTCGAAAGAAACTACCTAAAGATATATGCCAACGTCTCCAAAATTCTGTAGCAGATCGTGAAATATATGGATAGTTAAAATTCTCTTTATATTCGAAGCCAAATATTTTTCCTAACCCTATAGCCATATCTGAGTATCCGGAAAAATCAAAGTAGATTTGCAGCGTAAACATCGCAATACCAAACCATGCTTCTGTTACGGTTAAACTTTCCGAAGAACGATCCATAAACATCATGGCATAACTACCGGCTGTATTAGCTAGCAATACTTTTTTTCCTAATCCAATTATAAATCGATTCACACCATCACTAATTTGGCTAATATTTGTAGTTCGATGCTCTATTTGTTTAGCAATATCCGCATATCTAACAATCGGTCCCGCCACTAGCTGTGGAAATAATGACACATACAAAAGGAAAGTCGAAAATTTTCTTTGTGCCTGTACTTTTCCTCGATACACATCCACTGTGTAAGAGATTGTTTGGAAGGTATAAAAAGATATACCAATTGGTAATGCAACATCGGGTATTTGGAACGACGTATTAAAAATAAGATTAATATTTCCATAGATGAAAGCACTATATTTAAATGCTATTAGCAAAGAAAGATTTAATATAATGGAAGAAACAACACCGTATTTAGCCCATTTCGTTCCATGAAATCTTTCAATATACAATCCATGACAATAATCAACACAACTACTAATAAGTAATAGGACAATCCATACTGGCTCACCCCAAGCATAAAAACATAATGATGTTATTAACAAAATGATGTTTCTAAAGCTTCTATTTTTCACTGAGTAATACAGTATTATATTGATTGGTAGAAATAAATAAATGAACAAAAGACTTGAAAAAACCATCGTATCCTCCTTTCATTTACATAGTAACAATCCTCTGTGACAGCAATGTTACAAACAAAAAACTGCCACAACCTAAAAGGCTGTGGCAGTTCGATCTTCTAATGTCCAAATATCAATATCCACTTTTTTTGTCTTCTTCTATGCTTTTTCAAATGCATCGAGATAAATAAATGAAAAAACGCTATGCTTATCATAAGAAGTTTACGAGAAAGGATGGTGTTTTTTATGAATCCTATCAACTCCAGTGAACTGACACTTTTCGCACAAGAATAACAACGCTTTCTATCTCCAATAGTCCTACAAGAAACTGCCAAACAAGTTGATTTTGTGCAACGATCTAGTAAGTATCAAGCAAATGAACTCATCGCCCTTTGCGTTTGGCTCAGCCAAGAAGTCGCTAGTACATCGCTTACGCAACTATGTAGTCGGTTAGAGGCTTCGACGGGTGTACTAATGAGCCAAGTGGGACTCAATCAACGCTTTAATCCAGCAGCTGTCGCATTCCTTCGAGAAGTCTTTACTTCACTCCTAACACAAAAACTTTGTGAGACACAATCGCTATCTTCACACATGATTTCATCTTTCGAACGTATTCGGATTTTAGATGCGACTGTGTTTCAGCTACCTGATTCTTTCCCACTGACTATCAAGGTTCAGGTGGGAGTAGTAATACGGCAGGCGTGAAAATTCAATTGGAATATGATTTACTAAGTGGTCAATTTCTTAATGTGCAACTTGGACCAGGAAAGAATTGATAAAACATACGGTACCATCTGTCTTGAAACCGTAGGGGCTGGCGATTTATGTTTGCGTGATCTTGGTTACTTCGATTTGGGAGACTTACAAGCCATTCATGATAATGAGGCTTACTATATCTCGCGGTTGAAGCTGAATACCCGCATTTATATTAAAAACCCTGAGCCAGAATACTTCAAAAATAGCACGTTAAAAAAGCAAACAGAATACATCCAGCTTGATATGACACAAATGATGTCTGGTCTAACCCCTGGTGACACGATGGAAATACCCGAGGCATACATTGGACAAAATCAGAAGCTTCCAGCACGTGTCATTATCCATCGTTTAACCGACGATCAAACGCAAACACGCCTGAAAAATCAAGCGATACGTGAAAAGAAGAAAGGCATTGTCATGAAAGATAAAAGTAAACGTTTAATGGGCATGAATGTATATATCACGAACACGTCGCTAGAAGAAATACCGACGGACTACGTGCATTCATTGTATTCACTTCGTTGGCAGATTGAAAAACTAGATCAAGAGGTTGCCCCAAGAGTTAGTGTGTATCAAGAAAACATAGAACGACTGGATTCAATACCTGGAATTGCCACTCGAATGGCAGAACAAATTCTAGCTGAAATCGGAACGGACGTTGAAAAACAGTTCGAAAGTGCAGCCAGATTATGATCATGGGCCGCCCTCGTACCAGGACACAATGAAAGTGCAGGAAAAAGGAAATCAACCAGAGGCAAAAAGGGAAATAAATATTTAAAATCTGCTTTAACTGAAGCTGCTCATTCAGTTGGAGCCTCCAAAAACTATCTTGGCGCTCTATACAGACGGACAGCTGCGCGAAAAGGAAGAAAACGAGCTGGAATTGTCGTTGCCCACGCCATGTTAAGAATTTCTTATTATCTTTTAACAAGGAAAGAAATGTATGTAGACTTAGGCGAAGATTATTTTGATAAACAATAGCAAGCTTCCATTGTAAGAAATTCGGTCCGAAGGTTAGAAAACTTAGGATATACCGTAAATATATCAGAAGCATCCTAACCACCGATTAATTCTAGGAGATCTTTATATGGCGCTGCTCTTTTTCAAAAAAATTGAAGCTTGCGTTTTATTTAATATGGTCTTTTTCCTGATTATTAGTGTTTAATTTTCATGGTAGTTGAACAAGCACTTTCTCTTCTTTTACACATTATTGTCGAACTGTTCACTTCCCGATTCTACTATTTTCTATTTACAGTACAGGAAATTCCCAATTATACTTAAATTCTTTTAAGGAGATTATTATAAGAACCTCTGTACCTTGCCCAAATTGTCAAAAAGCAATAACACTTGATGACTTTGAGGATTTTTCATCACCTTTTACCATGAAGTGTCCGTACTGCAAAACCAAATTAAAAGAAACAAAAGTAACCCCATTTCTTTTAATTGGTTTGATCGCAATAATTCCTTTATTTATTTACTTAACAGAAACATTAATAACTTTGCTATCTGGCATAATACCTGTCATTGATAAAATACCTTCCATTATCGTGTTTATTGGTCTGCTATATCCTTTGTATGCCATATACGAGAGAATTAATGGGCTTATTATGTTTAATAAAGGCAATTTACAATTAAAAAAACGACAGTCATAAAAGCGTGGTATTTCACGCTTTTTTTATGAGCTTCCTTATCTACTACGTAGTATGGGTCAAATGCGATATTAAAGAGAAATGTATTTTCATTCCTCTTCTAACACTCCCTCAGTTTAAGTAGCAACCTTCACAATCTCAATATCAGGCCCCCCTTTCTCAGCAGCTCAATTCCTTCACGTTGTCGCATAAGTATAAGATCTTGTTCTAATTGATTGACAGCAGCCATGACAGTAATTAAGAACTGACTGTCTGATAAAATTATTGTGGCTCGAAAGTAGCATTTTTTTTATCATCAAATTCATCTGTGTCTACTCCATGAAGATGTAGCTTTCGAAGGAGGCGCAGGTTATGGTGGAGGAGTTTAGCATGTCTCTCTTTAAGTTCTTCATAATCCTGACGATATACGCTGGAACGTGATTTCTCCTTTTCTAGAGAATTTAAGAGGCGTTCTTTTTGATGTTCATTCTTCTGCAGTTGTTGTTCTAAAAGAACAATCTGATCCTCTAACTTCTTTTGTTCCCGAAGTTGACGATTTGTATCGTGTTTACTTTGCCGTTCTTTTTCACTTTTGCTCCACGTTCTATCCCATAAAGGGCGCAAATGGGATTTATATAAAACCGTACGACTTAGACCAGAAATATCCGCGATTTTCTTTGCACTAATTCTAGTATGATCACCCTCTAAGTCTCTCAAGTACTGAACTGACCATTTGACACGCTCAATACTGTCTTCACGCATCTGCTGCTGCTTTTCTAATAATCCTTCATTAGCCATATTTTCACTCCCATTCAGGTGGTCTAAGCAGGTGGCTTGACCTGCTTTTGAAGTTTCTCTTCCTTGGATTTTTCAATACCCTTTTCACATATGTTGATAATTCTCTCTAAATAACTGGCATTGCGTACCGCATTTTCAAAATGAGCTGCTCGATTTGGATCTTTTGATGTTTGATCTATAACATTCTTCCAATGAGTTTGCTCAGCTTTATAGTCGTCATAATACTCAAGTTTTGGCACAAACCAATCACAAGCATAACACTCAATATGTACAGAAGTTCCCTTCGATTGCATCCCGTTATATCACTGCAAATTCCAACCCCTTTCTTTCCATTTGCTTCCCACGTTAAATAGCGCCTTGAATCTTTTGAGAGCTGTTGTGTCGTTCGCTCGTCGAGATTTAAAATTTTCCCACGGAACGCAACTGGGCTTTCATTTGGATACCTCAGCCCTTCAATTTTTTGGTGAATTTCTTTGTGCTTTTCCACAAGTTGACGGGTGTAATACTTTGTCATTCCTTCATATTTGTCTTTTTATAAGGAACAAGCCCTATCTCCTACAAAGGAAAGAGGGCTCAAATATTTTTATTAATTTTATTTGCAATTTCTTCGAATGCGCCACTGTCCAATTGCTCCTAGTCTTAGTGTACTAAATAATTCATTTCATAGATTGTAATTAAATCCTTTCTTTTCGATAACTCATGTTGCCTTCCAAAAACAAATAGATTGTCTTTCTGGATTTGATCCAAGAGTTCTTTTTTAATCAGCAGTTTTAAATGAAAAACCATAAACTTCACTAAGGTAACTATCTAGGTTTACTTTCAACACAACTTCACCTGTGGATGGATCCATTACAATTGAATCACCCAATAAAATTCCATGGCCATAATAATCAATGCCTGCATGTTCTGGTTGCGCTTTAAAGCTAAGAAAACCTATCTTTAGAGTCTGAGAAATTTTTGGATGTTTGATTTCTTTAGGCACTTAACTCGCCTCCTTTATACTCGTATTTCACACCAACAACAGGTAAATTAATTTCTGTGATAAGCTCGTCCTTGCGATTAAACAATTTGAATACTCCATCGTGTAAGATAATGTCCTCAACAACTTCTCCACCAAATTCTCTACCAATCGAAATGGTATTAACAACGGCTCCTGAAACTACCTCAAATGATTTAATTTCTCTTTCCACTTTATCCACCCTCCCAATTGTTTTCTCAAATCATCATAAGTATGGATTTTTGAGAAAACTCTATTTTTTAGTCTGGTTTTCCAGTGGCACGTTCGGATGATTTTCAATATAATAAAGCCGGCTTCTTCAGTCATTAATCAAAAGATAACATCACTCATATGACTTAATTCCTTTAAAACGACCATCAGCCATATTGTTATACAAGTGTTTTATTTTCCGAACTGTTAGATAGTCCATTCACCCAAAGATGTTTGAAGCAATGTTCTTTTGTATCCTAAAATGTTCGCATTTGTTCCATATAATTGAGTAGTTTTATTACCCCATTCAAAAAGGGTTGCTCAATCACTTGTTGTTAAGCCAGATAGTAAACTTGCCCCTTAACTACACTTAAAGTGTATGTTAGGGTCAAAAAAAATGATATCGTCAATCGAAAAACCAACACACTCTGCAAACAAAAAAGCCTTATCAATACGTAAAGGAATTTTATATTGCTCGTAATCGATATAGGTTCTCTTGGCCATTCCTAGCACTTTTGCCATTTCTTCTTGTGTTAAACCTTTATACTTTCTCGCCTGTTTGATTGTAAATTTTACATTTGTCACATCTTGTCACCTCCTGTCTAAAAAAAGAATATCACACTTGAAGTATAGTTAACAACAAATTGTTGTAAAATTCACACACTTTAAGTTTACTCATATTCACTCATAGTGTATATTCAAGGTAGAGGTGAAGAAATATGCACATTGGAGAACGAATTAAAAAGTTAAGAAAAGAACGAAGAATGACCCAAGAAGATTTAGCAAAAATATTAAAAGTTGCTCCTACAGCAGTATCAGCCTGGGAATCGGGGCGTAACAAACCTTTAATGGATAAATTAAGCCTGATGTCTACTTGCTTTAATATACCGCTTTCCCACCTCATTGAAGGATCACCTACAGTTGAAGATAATCCTTCAATGGAATATTTAAACGAGAAGAACGTCAGATTAATTGGTGTTTACGGCAATATCCCTGCTGGTGAACCGAATTTTGCCCGAGAGTATATAGAAGCATATATGCCGACATTAAATTCTATGCTTGAAACAAACAAAGAATATTTTTATCTTAAGGTAAATGGCAACAGCATGAATAAAGAATTCAGCGACGGTTCACTTATCCTAGTTGAAAAAACAACCTATGTTGAAAGCGGTAAAATTGGTGTGGTCTTAGTAAATGGTCATGATGCTACAGTCAAAAAAGTGAACATTTTCGAAGAAAACATCACACTGATTCCATCCAGCACAGATCCATTTTATGAAGAAAAAACTTATAATATCAACAAAGATCGGGTTCGAATATTAGGAAAAGTAGTTCAAGCAATAAAAATATACGATTGATAATTCCAATCGTGAGCATTTAAAGTTGGGCGAAGGTTCACCCTCTTTTAGATGTTTTGTCATTTAATTTATTTCTCTATCAAGGAAGCCCTGGTCATTTTCATCTATCAACCAGGTCGGACCATTATTAATTTTTGCAGCAATCCCACAAAATCTACCGCACAATAAGAAGAACCCTTTTTTATCGTAGGATTCTAATATTTAACAAGTCAGGTTTTTCATTCTTTAATTTCGGTTATACTATCGTTCACAACCACTTATAAGATTCGTAAAATTAGAGTATTATATTTCGCCTCTGTAGCTCTAGAAGGGAAGAGCGCCGGAAAACATTGTAGCCACCGGGTCGCAAGGTAAGGGTTTCAGAAGCACCGAAAAGCAAATAAGCTGAGGCAGGTGCAATTCCTGCCGGTTAAATCCGTAGGGAAGCGTGTTCTCCCCTATCCTATGCTTACGAAAGGAGTGCGGGTTCGAATCCCGTCAGAGGCTTTCACTTCCTATTGCACAAGTTGGGTTGTTTCCATCTGTTGTAAGGTTCTTCAATGAAGTTACTGCCACTGTTACAGGTGCAGGGAATTTAAGAATTGCAGTTGAAGACTTCTGGACTGACACAGGAGCAGATGCTTCTACACTACCAGCTTCAGCAACAGATAATAGTTACTTTAATGGTTATGTTAATTGTGTACTGCAGATGGATGATCTATTAACCTATACTCCTGGAGGTGCAGGTGTAGGGCAATTAGTAATTACAGTTCCTGCTGGTTCAACTATTGAACAAAATTCATACCCACGAGCGATACAACTGTTATCAATTAATCCATTAAAGACCTCTGAAGAATAAGGGGATAAACCTTCTCTCTCCCAAATTGCATGTATAGTTACCTCTTACATTTGAGTTGTAGAATTGTATCAGCAATATTTCTATTTATCGATACTTTTCTTAATTTATCTATTCGTTAGTTATCGAAAAACAAGCGCATGGATGGGATTATTTTGAGGTGTTTTGCTTGTGTTTCCCTTTTACATTGCAATGTTAACGAGTATTAAATTTTTATAAAAGTGAGTGAATTGGGGTGCTGAAAAAAGGGTGCAATTAAAGGTTGATAGAATTTTTTTCAATTCCTCTTTTACTCGATTTCCCTTTTCCTCGTCCTATCAAAAAGTCCTCACTATTGTCATTTTGAGTTGAAAATAAAATCTTTTCACTCCTATTGTTCCACCACATTCAAATATTTTGTTTATGCCGAGTTTGCCAATTTGTCGAAAATTTGTTGTAATGATGGTTTGAATATAATACCCACTCTGATACAATGAGTGCGTTATTACTATTTGGAGGTTAATTATGATAAAAAAGTTATTTTTATTTACGTTTATATTTTTCCTAGCATTTGTAAACAATGCTTTGGCTCACACTGGTTTAGAAAGCTCATCTCCTCAAAATGGAGCTATCGTTAAAGAGGAATTGCAAGAAATCACATTAACTTTTGAATCAAAGATAGAACAGAACAGTACATTTGAGATTCAAAATTTAAATGGAGATTCAATACCTGTTAAAAATATCTCTATAACAGAGAATAAAATGGTAGGTAGTTTTTCAAATCCTTTAGAGAATGGGAAATATCAAGCGAAATGGAAGATTATCGGAGCAGATGGGCATCCTATTGATGGAGATTTTTCCTTCTCGGTAGATATGCCTGTTACTGAAACTCCTGCAGAAGTACAAAAGGAACCAAAAAAAGAAGATGCGAAACAAGTAGAAGAAAATAAACCAAAAACAGCAAATGAACCAAAAGAAGAAATTGAACAAAACAAATTGCCCTCCTATATAATTCCATCTATCATTGGTGTATTAATTGTGATCGTTGTTGGAAGTTTCATATGGGTATTGAGAAGGAAAAAATAAAATGTTTTTAATAGGAATCATTAGTGAGGCATTGTTATATCTTTGCTTTGCTCTTCTCATCGGTAGCTTTCTCTTATATCTTGTGCCAAGCTCTTATCGACCGGATATAAACGTACCAAAGGGTTATTTAATGATGGCTATAGGGGGTATAGCCATCTTTTCGTTTATCCCCGTTTTACAATTGATTTTATACCTATATGAGGATATTGGATTTGCACAAACTTTTCAGTCTGTTCTTTTTACATTTGAAGTAGGAAAAGCGTGGGTTTTTACTTACATTTTCTCAAATTTATTATTTATTTTAGTGGTTTGGTTTGATTATCGAAAAAGGGCTCTCTATTCTTACATTGGGATTATCTTCACGCTCATATTAATTCTTGCACTTGGTTGGTCAAGTCATGCCAGTTCGTATGATCAGGTGAAGGGCTTTTTAAATCAATCAGCCCATTTTACTGCTGTTAGTGTTTGGACAGGGATACTAATCGTTGTTAGTTGGTTTTCAAAAAATCATTCTAATTGGTTGAATTTCTTAAAATGGTTTACACCTGTTGCTATTGTTTGCTTTGCAAGTACTATTGTGACAGGTCTTATACTAATGACCTTTGTTGTTGAGTTTAAGGATTATCCCAATTCTTGGATGATTCCTTATGGACAAGCCCTATTGTTTAAACATATATTGATTATTCCTTTAATGGTTTACGCATTAATCAATAGTATTCTTATGAAAAGGAAATTAGAGAAAGATATAAACTTTAATCCAAAACCTTGGGCAAGAGTAGAAAGTATCGTAATTCTGCTTATATTTTCAGCAACTGCAGCATTAGGACAACAATCACCACCACACGAAACAACTGTAACAAGTGAAGTGGTTTCTAAATTATTTACGATGTTTTATCAAGGGCAGTTTCAGCCAGAAATGACTGTTCAACTTGTTCTAAACTCAACAAGTATGTCTCTTATTTTGTTAGCCCTTTTATTCTTAGTTTTAACCATTTTTTCATTCACCAAGAAAGCCCCTGCTGTCGTTTCTTTTTTTATGTGTATCCTATTAGTGCTATGCGTTTATTTATCTCTCATATTAGGACTCCAATAAAAATTACTAATAAATTACTCCCCTTGTATTTACTAGTTTCTGATATAAATGCAGGAAGATATGGGGCGTATGGTATATTATGACAACTCTTATAGAAAAACTATTTGCTAACAAAACAAGAGAGATAAAAGATGCTGCTTAGTTTTTTAATACGTAGATTCAAAAGATCGCCAGATAGGCGGTCTTTTTTGCAATCTTCATGTTTAATTTCCATCAGTATGATCGTTTCCCTTTGTCTATCTATACTTCATTTTTAACCCTTAATTTTTGAAAGTCTTAAAAAAACAAAAATTGGGTTGGACAGATATTTACGGATTACAGATTATTCATATATTCTATCGAGGTTTTCTTTGAAATAGATATTATAGGAATATATATCATGCCACTTTAGCAAAAGGTCTTAAAATTGGGAAGCTAGCTAAATCCATACCGCTGCACCTAGGAAGGCATTAACGGTTTAATCTAAATCAGCATCAGGCATAATGATCATGTGGTTCTTTTACCACCAAAAGTAGCGACTCGTTTATTATTTCGGCATCCCTCGTAGAACCCACAAAAGAAATAATTTCTATTTTTAAGAAGACATAGAAAAAAGAATGTGAGGCCCTATTTGTGCTCATGCAGATTTACACAGCCCTTTTATTTTACAGTATCAGAGCAGGCTAATGTTCAACCTGCCTGCATTTTTTTATGTTTTAACCTTCACCTTATTTGCTTTCTATTAACACTTGCCTCTTACTTACATACTATCGGATGAGATTGGTCTTAGCCAGCTCCACAATATCATTACCCTGGCCATTCAGCACAGCTTTAAGCATCCAAAGAGTGAATCCTTGTGCCTGTTCTAATTTGATACTAGGCGGAAGTGACAGCTCCTGGCGGTTTACTACCACGTCAAGTACAACTGGGCCGTTATGTGAAAACGCTCGTTTCACCGCATTCTCAAGATCTGCCGGGTCTTCTACACGAATTCCTTCTATTCCCATCGCCTGGGCAACATCAGCGAAGTTTGGATTCTCAAGACCTGTCCCTGTTTCTAGGTAGCCTGAAGACTTCATCTCGAGTTCTACGAAACCTAGAGCATTGTTGTTAAATACAACTACTTTTACCGGTAATTTATGCTGCCGAAGTGTCAATAAATCACCCATTAACATTGAGAGTCCTCCATCTCCAGACAGTGCCACTACTTGAACTTCCGGTCTCGCAGCCTGGGCTCCAATTGCCTGAGGCAAAGCATTTGCCATCGTTCCGTGATTGAAAGATCCCAGAAGTCGTCTTTTTCCGTTCATTTCCAGGTATCGTGCAGCCCATAAAGTTGGTGTACCTACATCACATGTAAACACTGTGCCCTCACTGGCGAGATTGCTTATTACTTTAGTAAGAAATTGCGGATGAATCGGCATCCTTCCTGGCTTCCCTATTGCAAGCTTATCCAATCCCCTGCGAACATCCCGATAATTTGAAACAAATTTATCTAGATGATGAGTGTCATGTGTTTCACTTAAAAGAGGAAGAAGTGATTCAACTGTATATTTAACGTCTCCACAAAGTCCAAAGGTTAAAGCTGCTCGGCGGCCTAAATGTTCCGCTCGAATATCAACTTGTAAAATAATAGATTTTTTGGGTAAAAATTGCCTATACGGGAAGTCGGTACCAAGCATTAATAATACATCACAATCCATCATGGCATGATATCCAGATGAATATCCAATAAGACCCGTTAGTCCCACCAAATATGGATTATCATACTCAAGATGTTCTTTCCCTCTAAGTGCAATGACCATTGGCGACTTAAGTTTGTCACAAAGCTGCATCAACTGAGCGTGGGCTCCTTCACATCCTGCCCCGCACAATAATGTGATGCGTTTACCACTATTAAGATATTCTGACAGGCGTTTTAACTCTTCATCAGATGGCCGAACAACCGGCTGTGTTATGTGGATTACCTGTTCAGGAACACTTTCATTGTCAGCGAGTAAAGCAACATCTCCAGGAAGAACGAGGACAGAGACACCTTTTCGTGAAATGGAATGTTGTAGAGCCATCGTAACCATGCGGGGCATCTGTTCAGGTTTTGTCACAACCTCACAGAAATGACTGCACTCCTTGAATAAATGCTCAGGATTTGTTTGTTGGAAATAGTCTCCTCCAATTTCATTACTTGGTATATGTGCCGCAATAGCCAACACTGGTATTCGACTTCGATGACAATCGTAAAGTCCATTGATTAGGTGAAGATTCCCCGGGCCACTGCTTCCTGCACAAACTGCGATACTGTTACTTAATAATGCGTCAGAACCCGCAGCGAAGGCTGCAACCTCCTCATGCCTCACCGATATCCAATCAATCTTCCCCGAACGGCGAATGGAATCTAAAACAGCGTTCAGTGAGTCACCCACTATCCCGTAAATCCGTTTTACTCCAGCGTTCAGCAAAGAATCAATCAGTAAATCTGCTATTGTTTGTTTCATCCTTTTCCTTTCCTCCTTAGTAAATATAAAAATCTTGTATTTTATTACCTGCGTCTTAACAAAATAATAATCCTACTATTAATTTCAATTTATTAACATTAAGGTTTCCTTTTTACTGTTTAATATTCTGTTGATGTAAACATCCTTTCACTAAGGCGGAGTTTCGACTTATCATTATTGAAAAAGCTGCCTTAAAGACAGCTCCGATCTTAAGCTAACGCACCTGTTAGTTGAAAAAGTTCGTATCAACTTATTTGTTCTGATTTATACTCAATCTTCTATGCTTGATACATTTTATCTTGAAATTCATAAGAAATTTCAATCGTACCAATGAACATGGCGGGAGTAATTTGACCACCTACAGAAGCCACCTAATGATTATCAACCACATCAAATTTGACGATACTGCCAAAAGCAACATCATTAAACAAATGGTCTGGGGGATTTGAAACTTTTCGATATTAATTACCGTTTTCTTTTCGCCAATTGACACTACAGCTTCATGTTGTGTCAGTTTTGTTTTAATTTTTCAAAATAATCGCTATAGGATTGTCTACTAGAACCTCTTCATAAATCTCACCTATATTGGTTTGGGTTTTTTTAGTACATGGACTTCACTATCTAAAGTCTCTGTGCCATAACCCTTTGTTAATACAATAGTTAAATCCTTCTTCTTATCTTGATTTAAGTTATTGTATAGGATTCATGGGGCATATGAAGGATTGGTTACATTCACCCAATAAGGAAAATATCTTGTTCCCCCATCAATCTTCATCTCGAATTCTCTGTACATGCCATTTTTTCTATCTATGTCATTAGCATATAAAATAACATTGGCTCTTTTAATTTTGAAATAACCTTTTTGGCGTTTCATTCCTTTTCGAATAAAGAATTCTAAGTGATTTTTAATCAAACTTATTTATAAAACGGAATATTCATTCAAAAAGATAAGAATCCATTTTGATCAACCTTTTTTCAAAATGGATTCTTTTATGTGCCGTAGAATATGAGTTTGTTGAACGTTTTTGATTAAACCTCGCTTTGGGTGATGGTCCAATAGGATTCTCATTAGAAGCTAATTTAATAACCCTTTTCAGCCCTAATTTTTTTGAACTTCCCATAATGGTTTACCTGGTGTATACGGCTTAAGTTTATCCAGTGCTTTACGAGACCTTATCTGATTGGTGTTGTACATTGCCTACTCCTTCAAATCGATTTAGTTTTTTACTCATCTACTAAAACAAACTATAAAACGATTTTAAATTTTCCTATAAGAAAAATCCCATGATAAAGAGGTAATTGTGAAACAATTCACTCATTTAGCCAATAAATAATCATTATTTAGCCATTAATGTGATTGGTAGATTAGAATCGAATCTATAATAATAAAAGATTTAATATTTTTATCATCATTCAATTAAACAATTTTTTTACCATCCATTAACTTTTAATTAATAAAAAAGAATCATGAAAACATCATGATCCTCAGTTGATATAAGATGCTTCCGCAAACCTTTTCTGTTCATTTATTGAAAATATACAATTAATACAAGTGTGACAACGACAAATAGTTTGTTTATGTGCTAAAGAGCTGTTTTCATTTTAACCATTCCTGAATAAACTCAATTAGTTTTTTCGATCCTGGTGACATATAACGTAAGGAAGTGGCTGCAATTCCAATGGAGCGATAATAATTACCTTCCAAAGGGATTATTCGAATACTCTCGTGGATTCGATACAGTATCATTTCAGGGAGGATACTGATTCCAAGACCATTTTGCACCATGGAAATGATCGCCTGATCTTCAGCGATTTCATATTTGATTTTTGGTTTGATTTTGTGTTCTTTCAAAATTCTTCGAACATCCTTATCGATGCTTGATTTAGGCATGATAAAAGATTCATCTTTGAGTTGATCTAAGTAAATGATATCCTGCTGATTTAGAGGGTGCGTATCAGGTAAAATACACAATAGTCTATCTTTTTTTAACGGAATCACTTCATATGCCTTTGAAACTGGCAAGGACATAAAACCAAAATCAATGGTTCCATCCGAGATCCATTGATCAATTTCATCGTAATCTCCTTCAAATAGTTTTATTTCAATGTACGGGAAATCTTTATTAAATTGCTTAATAATCATAGGCAACCATTGAATAGACACACTCGGAAGTGTACCGATTCGTACGATACCTGTTTCTAGTCCATTAATTTTAGATACTTCCTGCATCATCAGCTCATTCCATTTTAATATTTCTCGCATATAAAGCAGCATTTTTTCTCCATTGCTGGTTAAATGAATACCTAAACGTCCCCGAGTAATCAACGAAAAACCGAAGTCGGACTCAAGACTTGCGATTGCATGACTTACAGCTGATTGAGTTAATCCAACTACTTCCGCTGCTTTCGATAGACTTCCTGTTTCTACAACGGTTCTAAAGATCTCATATTTGATCAGTGTCATTCATAGTCACTCCAACTATTAATTTTTTTCATATTTTATATTACAATTATTCATTTGATTTATATAAAGAATTGAATTTATAATAACAATTAATCAATTGCTAGTAAATTTATCGGTTTTATAAATTTAGAAAACTAACTTAAACGAAAGCTAGGATTATACTAAAAAATGAAAAATAGAAAGTGAGTGTTTATATTGAGTAAAACGAATCATGTTATCCCACCATATTCCATGGAAGTCATGACAGCTAAATTATTTACAGAAATAGAAATAATCATTGTTTCGAAATATAAAGAAAATGGAAAGGCATTACTGCAACAAGGAATTGATAATTTTGGATATAAAGACGCGGAAGAGATTGCGATAAAAGCAACGACAGAAAGAGAAAATCATACGTTATTTGACTATATTCCTAAAGATCATAACAGTCAAAATAAGTATGGAAATCTTACACCCTTTGCCCTATTTGCAAGATTATTTGCCCAAATTACGAAAGCTATAGTAGATACTTATGGCGATGAAGGAGAAGAAGCTATTCAAGAAGGTATATGGCAATTTGGTGAAAAGCGTGGTCGTGGTATTGCACAAAGAGCCAGAGTGAATGGGGCAGACAACACAATTGATCAATACTTAACAAACTACGATATGGGACGAAGTGATTTGTTTACCATTGAAACGGTGAATAAACCTGAGGAAATCGAGCAAACATTTACAGTATGTCCATTAGGCCAACAATGGGCTGATGACGATATGCATTCTTACGGACTTGTTTATTGTAGGGTGATAGATGATGCAATTGCTCATGGTTTTAACAATAAATTTAACGTCGTACATGATCAATTTGTGTTAAAAGAAGGACAATGTCATTTTCGTTTTCAATTAAAAGATTCAGAGAAAAAAAATGATTAATATCAAGCGATTAAATACCCATTTAGAAGAGTTATCTATCATTGGAAAAACAATGGAAGGTGGCATAAATCGGTTTTCTTATACAAGTGATGAGAGACGAGCAAATGAACGAGTCAAACAATATATGGAATCTGCTGGTTTAACCGTCCATTATGATACAGTGGGCAATCTGATTGGGAGTCAAGAGGCTACGGATGATTTACCCACTATTTTAATAGGTTCACATATTGATACCGTTCCAAATGGCGGAAAGTATGATGGGAGTTTAGGAGTCTTAACCGCCATTGAAGTCATACATTCGTTAAAAGAAAAAGAAATTGAACTGAAACATCCCGTTAAAATTGTTGCCTTTAAGGATGAGGAAGGAACCCGTTTTGGCTTTGGTATGATTGGGAGCCGAGCTGTCGCAGGTACATTGACATCCAATGATTTAAAAAAAGTAGATAATCAAGGGATATCGATTGAACAAGCCATGAGGGATTATGGATTAGAAAAGCAGCATCTCCAAAGTGCGAAAATAGAAAACGTAAAGTGCTATTTAGAAGTACATATCGAACAAGGAAAGATTCTTGAAAATAATGAAGCAGCAGTAGGTAATGTAACTGGTATCGCTGGTCCAGTGTGGCTTCAGTTCAAATTAACAGGACTGTCAGAGCATGCTGGTGCAACACCGATGAATCAAAGACAAGATGCTTTAGTAGGAGCAAGTTTAATTATTGCAGAGGTTGAAAAAATAGCTAAGGAGTCCCCTTCATCTGTAGCTACTGTGGGCAAACTTTCTGTAAAACCAAACGGCGTGAACGTCATTCCTGGTGAGGTGGAATGGACAATTGATATTAGAGATATCGATGAAAAAACCAGAGATCAAGTCGAACAAGAGATTAGAAAATTCGCGAAAAAGATAGCTAATGATCGACAATTACACTTAGAAATCTCTGTATTACAACGTGTTGCACCTGTTCGTTGTGAAGACAACATTCAAGATGTCATAAAGGAAAGTATTCAAGAATTAGGTGAATCCATCGTCTCTTTACCTAGTGGTGCCGGACATGATGCCATGCAGTTTGAAAATCGATTCCCAATTGGTATGATTTTTGTTAGATCGAAAGATGGGATCAGTCATAATCCAAGAGAATTTTCTTCAGAGCAAGATATTGAAAAAGCCGCTAAAGTCTTATATTTAACAATTCTACAATTAGACCAAAACTAAAGAATATATCATTGTAGTATGTTCAGAGCCTGTTTATGATTATACTCTTTCAAAATCTGGCTCTGTTATTTATATAAATCAAGGGTTAAATCATGTTTTTGAAATTAGTTGTTAACCATGAATAATCCCTGATGGGAAAAAAATTTTGTATTTATTCTCACTATACAACTTTGTTTAATATAATTTATAAAGGAGATAATAAAATGAATTTTTCAGGATCTTCGATTGTTTTTGCCGAAATCATCATTTACCTTCTCTTAATGCTTGGAGTGGGTGTGCTCTTTAGTAGAAAAAAATTGGACCACGCTGATTATTTTCTCGGAGGAAATAAGTTACCTGGTTGGGCACTAGCTTTTTCTGAAAGAGCTACAGGTGAATCCGCCTATATGTTCTTAGGGGCAGTAGGTTTTATTTATGTAACAGGTTTGGCAGGAATATGGATCTTATCGGGAATGTTTATAGGCGTCCTCTTTTCTTGGCTCTTTTTAGCCAAAAGATTTATGAATGAAACAAAAAAATATAAAGTGTATACATTAACCGACTATATAGCTGTGAAATTTCCTAATCACACTAATTTGATTCGTTGGTTGTCATCGATCATTATGGTCATATTTTTTACTTGCTACTTAGCAGCTCAATTTTCCGGTGTTGGTAAAACTCTTTATTCTTTTTCTGGACTTAATATTACGGTAGGAACCATTGTAGTTGCCCTCATCATTATTGCCTACTCTTGTATGGGTGGGTTTATGTCAGTTGTATGGACTGATACAATTCAAAGTTTTTTAATGGTTTTAGCGTTTATTATCGTTCCAATTGCAGGATTTTTTGAAATTCAACAAAATGATTTATCGATTTCGTATACCTTAAGTTCAATGGGAAGTGGTGCAGATAGTTGGATCGGAGGATTATCTGGACTAGCCATCGGAGCCATGCTATTTACAAACCTTTCTTGGTTCTTTGGCTGGCTTGGCGGACAGCCGCAATTAAGTTCTCGCTTTATGGCGTTAAAGGATGAAAAAGAACTAAAAACAGGAAAAATTGTTGCGATTATTTGGACATTAATTGTCTACGTCGGTGCCTTTTTATCTGCCATTTTTGCTTCCGTTATCTATAAACAAGGAACGATTGAAGATTCTGAAATGATTTTGCCTCATATGGTATTCGATTTGTTGCCACCATGGGTTGCAGGAATCATCATTGCAGGAATTTTAGCTGCTATCATGTCAACAGCTTCTTCTCAATTACTCGTTATTACAACATCAGTAAGTGAAGATATTGTTCATAAAGCAATGGGTATGACGATAAAGAGTCAAACCTTAGTGAAATTATCTCGTTGCATTGCCATTGTAGCTGGTCTTGTAGGTATTGTTGTTTCGTTAGCATCTGGCTCCATTATTTATAATATGGTCAGTTTTGCTTGGGCAGGAGTCGGCAATACATTTTCTGCCGTCATTTTACTTATATTCTTTTGGAAAAAAACATCTGGTACAGGCGTAGTAGCCACTATTATTACAGGGTTTATCAGTGCCATCCTGTGGACCACTTCTCCTTTAGAAGCCATCGTGACTGCTAAAGCGGCCACTTTCTTTATCTGTCTTATTGTTGGTATTGTAGTGAGTTTATGGTTTCCTGAAAAAGTTTCAAAATCAGCTAAATTAGCTTCTTAATTGTTCCAAATAGGTTGGAAGGATTGACAGTTGCTAGTTCAAATCAGAATTACCTTATATAAACCTTGTAATCCTTGTCTCTCAAGGATTACAGGTTTTTTTGGATTTAAAAGAGTCTGTTGTGGATGTTCAAAGTTGTACCCTAAGTAATAAATTTACTCCATTTTGAAATTATCAAGACCTAATAAAGGAGAGCTAACTGAATGGCAATACAAATAGCAGATAAACTGGCAGCTGTATAGAGATAATAAAGTCTTTTATTTTGCTTTAAGAAACCCAAAGGAGATACTATCTAAAACGTAGTACCTCCTTTTTAAGCTTTAATATGATTCGTTCAGAGTAAATACAATTAATAAAACTAAAATCAAATTCGTTTAATTTCCACTAAAGTGCATTCGTTACTGAATTATAGATTTTCTAATCCCTTAATCTTTTTTGTAAGTTCATTGAATCTTTGATCGAGTTCTATATACTCTGGGCTTTTGGATGATAAAAAGCTCAATTTCCCTAATACTTCTTGTCGTTCTGTTTCAAGCTTTAAGCGCTGTTCTGCAAGTGAATCAACCTTTTCATTTGACTGCTTTAATTTCTTTTGTATACGGTGATTTTCAAAAATCAACTGAACTGAAGTCGTTTTACTCAAGAAATATTGATCGTGTGAAACAACGACCAACGTACCGGTATACTCCGCTAACGTTTTTTCCAATTGTTCTCTCGAAGGCAAATCTAAATGGTTTGTCGGTTCATCTAAAATTAGTACATCTTTTTCTTCCAGTATATATAGCATAAGCTTACACTTCACGCGCTCTCCCATACTCATCTGTTCAATTGGCTCAGACCATTGACTTGCTGTAAATCCTAAATGCTTCATTAAATTCTGAACCTTGCCCCGTTCTTTAAATGTTTCACGTTTAAATAATTGTTCAGGCGTTTTCTCTAGAGGCAAGTCAAATACTTGCTGCGTTAAATAACCAATATTCGCAGATGGGGAAACCCAAATGTCCCCTTCAGCAAACTCATTGCCCATTACGATATTTAAAAATGTCGTTTTCCCACTACCATTCGGGCCAATAAGTGCTACTTTTTCACCGTGTTGAATTGTAAAATTCGTCTGTTCAAATAATATTCGTTCCCCAAAATCCTTTTTTAAGTTTTTCACCTCTAAAAATCTTTTGCCGACCTTCGTATTCGCTTCTAACGAAAATCGAACAAGATAATCTTCCTCAACACGTTCAACCTTTGTCTTCTCAAGTTCCTTCTCAAGACGTTTACGCTTAGATTTGACTTGAGAATCCATTCGTTTCGCTTTTAGGCGGTAATATTCTTTAAATCCTTCTTGCTTAGTCGATTGTGCATGCGCTTTTTGCGACCACGATGTCAGTTCGTTTATTTGATTTTCTACGAGTTCCATTTTTCTTTGTTGTTTTTCGTACTCTCTTTGTTGAGTTAATCTTCTTTGTTCTCGAATCTTTATATAATGTGTATAATTTCCTTTTTGCTCGAATAATTTCGTATTTTCAATCGACCAAATTTTCGTCGCTACAGTATCCAAAAAATATCTGTCATGTGAAACGACAATGATTGTACCCGTATAATTTTCTATTTGATTAACTAACAGCTCCGTACTTTCTATATCTAGATGGTTTGTTGGTTCATCTAATAAGAGTAAATGCGGTGCTAACGCGAAACCTTTTGCAAGACGAATTTTGAGCTTTTCTCCGCCACTTAACACTTCGTAAGGAACATCTGGAATATGCCATTTCGCCATTAGAGTAGCTTCTAATTGTGTAACATGCTCAGATGCGTATGTTTGTTTTTCCTGATCCACTAAAAAGACTTCGGTTTTGCTATTTTCCCATTCAACCTGTCCCTCAGATAGTTTTACATGTCCAAGTAAAATTTGTAATAGCGTGGACTTTCCGCTACCATTACGGCCAACTAGACCAATCACTTCTCCACGACCAATAGTTGCGTTAAGATCTTTAAATATAATACGGTCCATAATTTCTAAATTTATTTGATTTAATTTTACGATTTCTTTCATCGTATCACCCTTTCTTTTTCAAGGGAGAAAAAAATCCTCCCAAATGAATTTGGAAGGATTAGTTGCATTTTTCATAATGAAAATAAGCTATTTAATGAATAGCTTAAAAAATTATATGGAAAATGGGCAGACTAATCCTATTTTTTAATTTGAAAAATTTTCTCAAATGTTTGAAATAAGATTAGAACTTCATCGGCCACCCATCATCCCTTCTAATATGATTTAATATATTATACCCACAAAATCGAATAATGAAAAGAAAAATCTGGTTAAACTATTCCGTTCCTCCACTCAGTATTTCCTCGAACGTTTCAGAATTTTTCTGTTTCATCTATTATTATCAGCTCTTTATTAATCGATTATAAAATTTAATTTTAGTTGAATAAACACTAATACCATGATTCAGTAAGAATTTACTGTATAAAGGTATTAGCGATAAATTGATGATGAATTGCCTCGTAACATCGCTTGAATAACAAAGTTGAAAGTTTGATATACATATTCATTACTTTATTGTTTGGTCACGTTTGTTTTCCGCTGCTAATTACCAATGGATCTTTGAAGGAAAGACCTTGTTTCAAATTAAGTCCCGCTGCTACAATGATGGTAAAAACAGCGCAAGCCATTAAATAAACAAAAGCTGATGTCTCGATATCTTATTAATTCAACACCATCACCAACTGCTTCTTTCATTTGTTCAATGTGTATTTTTGCTATGCTTACTCACATGTTCCGATAACGTGTTTCGCTCCGTTGACAAGATCCATCGCTCCACTCAAGTCCTTTGAAGACCTTGTCTGGGATCATCCAGTTTGCCAAATCACCATTTTCCGCTACTTCCATACCGCTAAAAAAACGAGAGAATATGGCCGCACAGATTGGTGGGCCCCTTGTTTAATCAACAATTTTCACATTCGTATAATCCAAAGCTTCCTTTAATATCTGACTTGAAGCATAGGGAACTTTCCGTGTCTCATTATTTATCATATCTGAAGAGTAAACACTGATACTTACTGTGCCTTCTTGCGTTGTAGCTCGGATTAGGATTGGTTGATTGTACTTGTTTTTAAAGCTAAAATCAGGACCATACCAGCTTACCGTGGCATCGCGGCCTGGTGGAACATAAGGAACATGCCTAGTATGGGAATAGCGGCGAATAATTTGTAACCCTGCATTGTCGATGGCATTATACAGAGTGGATGAAACCTGACAAATCCCTCCACCGACCCCTTCAGAAAACTCTCCTTTGACGATAACGCGAGCGGGCAAATATCCTTTGTTCACTGTTCTCTTACCAACGGCTTGGTTAAAAGAAAACGTCTCTTCTGGAAACACGACATAATTATTAATGGCGTCTGTAGCGAGCGAAATATTATTATAACGATTTTTATTATTCACATTAAAATAGGTTCTATATTCACCAATCTTATTTACACGAATCTGAGCAAGTAGTTCGTTATCAACCTTTGGATGAATGGCAAGTAAGGGAACTTCAACTTTCTGTTCTCTACGTCCGTATAGAAAGGAAAAAAATTGCTCTTTAAATGCTTGATGGTATAACTTGTAACCCACCCGCCCAGGAAGAATATTACCATTCTTGTCGATTGTGGCATTTACAGGCTCTTGATACACATGACGGTCTATTTTTTCGATAAGCTGATTGTATTTATCCACGTCCATCATAGGAACATCTAGAAATGGCATAGAAACATCAGCGCGTTTGACAACAGCAATCGTTTGCCCTTGCTGGGTTACCGATAAGCTGTCAGGAATATACACTTGTTGAACGAATAGTAAAAGGCCGGCAATCCATGTTAATCTCAGTGAAACCACCCCCACATTAATTTAATATGGGTTGGAATTTATCATTTCATGTATTCCTCATTTTACATATCCTATTTTAAGTCTTCATAGAGCGAATCTTGATCAATAAACCAACGATCAGTCAAACTGTCCCTTCGGATCATAAAATGCATAACCTTTTTTTCTTTGCCCTCTCTCTTCTTATAGATAGCTACTTGAACGGGTACATCCACGAGAAATACCCCATTTAGTTGCTCAGGTGGTTGTCTTAAAGGGTCAACCACACCAAAATATGTAATATCTTCAATAAGTTTATTGACACGATTAAGATGACTCGGATTTGATAAGGTCAGTGCTAATAATTTCTGATTTCCTTGATTAATGGAAATGGTAAAAATACGAATAAGTTCATAGGGACTTACCGTTTCTATATAATCGTCAAGCTTACCAGCCGCTTTCAATACCATTAATTTATGAGAAAGATCTTCGTTTTTCAAACGATGCGTTATACTTCCAGAGAAATGAACACAGAAGTGACCTGAAAAACCATTTTGAAGAGCACCAGCGCCATGTGGCATTCCATGCATAGATGCAGCAATCATTTGATTATTGATTAATACAATAATAGCTCTTCTATTCCAACTCCATTTATTATTATAAATTTTCTTCATGATTTGAGTATCTTCCTTGGTTAGTGGCTGTACATCAGCATGATGGCTACCTGCTCTTCGTTGTACTTTAAATGATAAACCAGTTTCAATATCTATAATGGTGAAATTTGTTTTATTAGGAATAATGTTATTTACAATCTCCCAAGGCAACATCTCAATTTTAAAGCTTATAGGTACATCTTCATCTTCCCATTCAATTGCATAAACAGTGTGATTAATCATTAACACAAATAAAAAAGTAACGATAAATACTTGATAAATTTTTTTGTTTTTCATTTGATTTCTCCATTGTGTTTTTTCTTATTATTTCTGGAAACAATGATTTGAATAGCTTTAAATATTTGGAAAAACATCCATAAAGATGTTAAAAATATAATTTAACAATTAGGGTCTAATCACGTTTAGTGAATCAGCTTTAGTCCTAAATGTATTAATAAGATGGAATGAATCGAAAAACTATGAAAACAACACCAATCAAAATAAACGGGTAGCCTATTCCATCACTTACCGGGGAAGACAAGCTGGAAGGATACATTTCGATACTCCTTAATTATCATTTCGATTACTCTTTATACAATTAACATATGTGGCATTGACATATGCTAATTGTATAGATTATTAAATGATCTGAACCGCGTCATTCCACCGAGCTAGCCTTAATTTATTGTCAGCTGATCCTACTTTATCAAGAAGCATACTGTAGAGAGTTGGATATAGTGGCTCCAGGTGAAAATGTTTATAGTACGTATATTGACAATCATTATATATATAAACGGAACTTCTGTGGCGACACCATATGTTGCAGGTGCAACAGAAAAATTGGGAATCCTCATGAATATGGATATGGTGTCCTTGATAATACAAAAGCTTTAAAATTAGTACCTTCTAAAGAGGAAAGTTAAGACACAGACATTTTAACAATTCGCCCCATTTACAATCCCTTTAAAAGGGAAACAGTTCATTAGATTATTTATAATGGTTAAAAATAAATTAAGAGGAGATATCACATGAAAAAAACTTTATTTATTAAAAATATTTTATTAATCTTAATTATTGCTATTATGGGGGCTTGTAGTAATAAAAGTACTAGTAAAGAGGAAAATGTAAATTTGAATGTTCAAATAGATAAATTAACGGATGATGAATTTAAAGAAGTACAGGTGAATTACCTTAAAGACCCTAAAAAAAGGATGACTTTAGAAAATTTTCTCTTACCTTCCAGATAGATGGTTCTAGTAAGAAGAGAGTAAATATACCAGACTTTAAGAAAGTAATTAATACAATTGATAATCAGCAGAGATATTGGTTCGGGAATTCCTCCGAAAAAGAAAGTGATAATTCTGATATATACAAGAGCGAATTTATATTCTATTCTAAGGGGATAACGGAAGATACCATCATAAAAGCTTTTGAAGAAAAAGAGGTCAAGGTTATTTTTTACAAAAAAGATAAAATTATTGATGAAAAACAATATAATATTGGGGATTCTTTAATATTCGAATAGAATAAATCTACTCTGAATAACGTTTGCAACTCTAATTAACATAATTGACCTTATTGGAAGCTACTAAACAATATCATCTGACAGATTGTCTGCTGGAAAATATCGTGCAAAACTAGATGGAACGTTCATGACAGTAAAAAATGGTCATTATTCAGCAATTGCAAATGGTTATAGTTATTTTGAGGTAAAATAAAAACATACTAGGTGGTTTTCTATATTGGAATGGTTGAAACCTTTTGAAGCAAATAATCAGTTTGAAGACAATACAAACAGTCTTTTGGATTTCAAGATCAGGGAATGTATTCCCGAATCAAATATCCAAAAAAAATATTCACTATTAACTCAATTCTTTTTATTGTTGGGTTCTCAAGATGATAAGAGTGTTACTTCGTTATTTGTCGATAATAGAATTGATAATCAAGTAATCGAAGAAATTATTATGCATTTTGACAACACGAAAATTGTATTAGAAAATGAATTACCATCAGAAATAATGTTAAGTAAGCCGAATCAAGAATCTCTCTCTTTGATCAGATTGAATAATTTAAATCCAATAATAAAAAATCTATATGGGACAATTAACAACACACAATATGAATGGAGACCTCAAAAATCATACAAGATATTATCTGAATTTATAGAGAAATACGAAGATATGGAGTTCGACGAGGTGTTAGATTGTTTAAAAAACACATCACAGGGTCCTATAATTTCTCTTGCCTTATCCAGTTGGACTTTTGAAGATTCTTTAAAAGATACTTTTGCGATTAGATATTTCACGCACAAATGTAAGAATGTTTATTTATGGATCGATGATGCTAATATTGTTACTACAATTCAATTAGAATTAAATTAAAATAGGACTGGTTAAAAATTAAAAGAGTAGCAATTGCTACTCTTTTAATTTTGGGCTGTTAGAGACAACATACGAAAAATCCCAGTTACCCCCTTCGGATTATTGTTTCGTGATATAAAGAAACATGAAAAAACTGGTGTTTTTCAAGATCACTGGGGATAATAATCATACTTTTCAGGAATAACATTTTACAAACGAGATACTTCTATAGGTGCTTAATCCTCCACCCCTATTATGTGAACTTCATATGGGACCCTCGGATTATAGCTTTCTTACGACAAAAAAGCCCCAATAGGCTTTACTCTATTGGGACTTCGAGATTGTGAAAATCAAAAATATGTTTAATAAATAAGTTAACATGTGGAGCAACAAAACGATTCTTACATGTAACTAGATACACAGTACGGTTAAAATATGAAGAATCCAAATATTCAAAATGCAATCTAGAATCATTTATACTTTCACAATATCGTTCAGGTAAGATACTGATGCCTAAGTCATTTGAAATTAGTTCACAAATTGTTTCAAAGCGTTCGACGGAAAATTGTACATCTAGAGAAAGATTTTCGGCCTCAAAGGCTTTGAAAATGTTATTCCTCGTTTCAAATCCATCTGAACATATAATAAAAGGGTATGGCTGAATATCCGATAATGAAATATTCGGTATCTTGAACAGTGCATGATTAACATTTGCAATTAAACATAATTTTTCAGAATATAATTTTTGTACATTTAATTCTTGGTGAGTAATTTCTTGATTTGTTAAAACAAGATGATTTTTATAATTTAGTAATGCGTTAATTACATTTTCTTTACTTAATATTTCGTCTAATTGATAATGAGTTATTGATTGATGTTTATTGTAATCTCTAATTACCTGAGATATCCAATGTTTTGTTGATTCAATAATTCCGATAGACAGCTGCTTATTTCCAATTTGTTGTATTTCTGCCGATTCTATTTCAAATTGTTGGAATTTTTTTAATATTTCAATTGCCCTTTGATAGAATAATTCTCCTGAATCTGATAGTCGAACAGAACGAGTAGACCGTTCAAGTAAAGGAAATCCAATATTATGTTCTAATTTTGTAATTGCATTGCTTAACGAGGGTTGAGAAAGGTGCAATTTTTTTGCTGCTTTTGAAAAACTCTTATTTTCTACTACAGAAATGAAATAAGTTAGTTGCCTAATATCCAAAAATGCACCCCACTTATAGTTTTTTTATATTAATATATTGAAAATACGTATTGGATATTATAAATAATAGCAGATATACTCTAATAAATAAATAATTTCTAGGGTGGGATAATAAATGTATGAAGTACCAAATATGGATTTATGGAAAGGCAGAACAGATAGTTTAATAGATAAAGATGAATTTAGAATTCATCAAATAGTTAGTGATCATTCAAGAACATTAACAAATGATTCATGCGGGATAATAGGATTCTCTTGTGATGAAGGCGTGCGCAGGAATAAAGGAAGACTTGGAAGCAAAGAAGCTCCAAATGAAATACGTAAATCCTTATCTTCTTTATCTTGGCACGGCCAATCAACAGATAGTCTAGTTGATTTTGGAAATATCATTTGTGAAAATCAACAGTTAGAAGCAGCTCAAGCTGAATTAGGAAGTCACGTTGAGAAAATATTAACTAAAAATATGTTTCCTGTTATTTTGGGAGGCGGACATGAAACCTTTTATGGACATTATCTAGGAGTAAGGTCGCATGTTGGACCAAATGTTAAAATAGGGATCCTTAACATCGATGCTCATTTTGACTTACGTTCTTATGACCAAATGACTTCTTCTGGAACAATGTTTAAACAAATATTGGACAATGATAGTCAAGCAAGTTATTTACCTATTGGTATTCAACGTTATGGAAACACAAAAAAATTATTTAACACCGCTACCTCACTTAATTGTTCCTGGATTTATGAAGAAGAATTAGTAAATGAGATTTCCAATGAAAATGAAGAGAAAATTCAAAATTTTATAAATCAAAATGATTGTATTATATTAACACTTTGTATGGATGTTATAAACGCTTCTGAAGCACCAGGTGTTAGTGCACCTTCCTCATTTGGTCTCTCTGGAAAAATAGTTAGAGAATTAATTCGCAAAATTACTTCACATAAGAAAACTATTTCATTTGATATCTGTGAAGTAAATCCATCATTAGATTATGATAATCGCACGGTAAAACTAGCTGCTAACCTAATAAATGAAGTATTCATGTGCGTAGACAAGAAATAATAATATGACCATCGAGATCGAGATCAATCTCTGCTAAATATTGGCCTTCAAGTAAAGCGTTCTTAATCGTTCCTATAGTAGGTGCGTTTCTAATTTATGTTTTTGCTATGCCAATTATCAGTATAAATATATTTAAATGATAATTTTTTCATAATTTTTGTTTTTTAAGCTAAACAAACGATTCTAACCTCACTAGAAGTCGATCAATGACTTCCTGTGGGGTTTGATTAATGTAGAGTGACCACATCAACACGGATAGGGTAAAGCTTGCTAATGAAGACAGAGCTAATCACTCGCTCAAAGCCATTCCACAGCCTTTAGATTGCTCATGAAAAATTTAGGCAAGATGTATATTATCGCTTAAACCTGTAACAGTATTACTGCCTCTTTGGTTCCCTCCACAAATTAATCAAGAAATCGGTCACCTTAACCTACATACATTACCTAAAAATTAAAAGGGGCCAGGTGTCCATATCAGCATCTTGCTCTACATATTCGTAAACTTGTTTCGAAACTTAGTCTACTGTTTTAGTAGGGCACTATTCAAATTAAATGCTAGCCTAATAAATAGCTTTCCGTATGTCATTGCGCTTATAGGGGGATTAAACTTAAAAGACTAGATTTGATAATCCTACACAAATTCACCCTCTTATAATTACGTCTCTTCCATCGATAACCCCTTCCATTTTAGGCACATAATAAACAGCTGTGGATGTACATGTTCTCTGTTTCTAGAACCAAAGATGCAAAACGGCTGCTTTTTGAAAAAGTATAGATGTTAGTTGGTCTATCGTGTTCATTGGAACCGCCTTTGGATCACTACTTATACTGACAATAGATAGAATTTTCTTTTACATTTCCCTTAGACCCCGATTAACTTTTGTAACTATTTCTTATCCGGAATAGTTATTTTTATTATGCTTTAGCCGTACTGAGTAATATTACCAAGATGAAAATTATATATTTTTGATAATTTTCAAAGTTAACCTTTTCGATGTTATTGTTTTGAAATGAGGCATTTATACTAGTCCATTTATTATTGCATTTCATAAACTATCAATGACTTATAAAATAAGAATCGGAGGTTTTGAAATGTATAATAGAACATGGGCTAATGCACACAATGGTCAATGTCCACCACAATATTGTCCGCCACAAACTTTTCCTATTCAGCATAGTCCACCTCAAATTTCACCCACAAAACAATTTGTTAAAACCAATGTCACGAACACAGTAATACCTGTTGTTCATCCGACACATACTACAATCGTTAATAGACATGTGAAAAAGTATATACATCATTCTCCAAATAATGTATCTGTAGTGAATGAGTGTTACACTCAAAGGTTTGTTGGTGGAGTGCCACAACCTCCTTGTTGTCCGCGAAGACCATTCAGATATTAACTATATAAACCCCTATTTGGGGTTTTTTATTAGTTTTCTCATTCTTTTCTCACAGTTTTTATTCTCTATTCATCTTCAAATTTAACAACCACTTACACATTTTTATACTCTTTTAACTTTGCAATTCTTTTTACATATGCAAGGATGAAGTCACCCTTTGTGCTCGTAGGAGAGGAACGCTTTCTATAAAGAGATAGGCTTAAACAATGATTTTTTGATTTAACGACGTAACTGATACGTAGTTAAAAAAGATCCTAAACGACATACTCAGTTAGCCCTTAAATAATTTATAGAGGATTTTTTCCGGAGATTTATCGAGTAGTTGGTATATGTATTAGGATTCATGAAAAAATGCACGATAAGTAAAAAAACCGAAATCACATTTTGATTTCGGTTCATCATTTTTATAAACTGTTTAACTATTTATCAAACGATGTTTAAGTCATTGTCTATTATGATTGTACTTGATCTTTTTTTAACTCAACAATCGCTTTTTGATCTATTTTTGTAAAAATTCGTTCCAACTCACTTTTGTCATGCAACAAATGTTCGCGGTTTTCTTTGAGTAGTTCATTAAAAGATTTCCTTTTTCTAGACATTTTTTATTCACCTCTTAAGTGATTGAATTCTTTTTGGAGGACAACAATTGGAAGTTCATATAGTTGTTTATTATATTTTTTAAATATCCCAAATTTCAGAAGTTCTTGTATAAGCTGATCTTTTTTTACTTCTCCTTTTATACTTAATTGCGTATTCATCAAGCGGCCTCCTTTACAAATATGCAGACTTTTGGCATTTCGGGATTCTTAGCACCCGATTCCACGAGAGAAATCGCCATTTTTTCCTCTTGTTTCCCCATATAAGAGCATAAACTGCAAAATCTTCGCATTTCTTTAGTTGATCATATGTAGAGCTTTCTTGATGAATTTTTAATATTTTCTCAAATACATGAAAACCATATTCCTTCATTTTATCGGAAAGAATATTTATTGCGGCACAAGGTTTTGTATGGGTCAAGTCGCCGGCACCAAAAAATGAGACTTTTACTCCTTGAAAATCTACTTGTTCTATTTCTTCATAAAATTCGTTTGCTTCATATGGCAAATCTTCTTTATTCCATGTATATAATCCAATAAAGGCCAAATCAAGATCCTTTAAGGTATCTACTTCTACCGTATCCAATCTTTCCATATATACCTTACAGCCTGCAGCCTTCATTCTATAAACTTTATGATTACAGCCATTTTCTCGGTATTATCTGATAAACTTACGTAGCCAATGAATACCTTCATCTATATCACCAACCTAATTGAGAATCACTTTCAGTATACACTTAATATAAATGAAAATGATTCTCATTGTCAATTATTTATCTCCAAACTAATTCTATGCAGAAAGAACATCAAAACTGAAATTATATTTCT
Source organism: Peribacillus sp. TH16 (assembly GCF_016651095.1). Taxonomy (NCBI): domain Bacteria; kingdom Bacillati; phylum Bacillota; class Bacilli; order Caryophanales; family Bacillaceae; genus Peribacillus; species Peribacillus sp. TH16. The sequence goes on from NZ_JAEKEM010000002.1 coordinate 735,444, forward strand.
ACAACAAAAAAAGGAAGACATAACACTCCATGATCTTCAAGGTTCTTTGCTAAAGTATCATCAATGGACAATAGGTTAACAACGATAACAACTAAAAATATGTCTGGCTTCAACTATCATGGTGCAACACAGACTCAACCACCTCAAGCAATCCTAGTAGATTTTCACTTGAACTTTTCAATAAACCCTCCTTTATTAGTATTAGTTAAATCGCTAGGATATCTCATTAATTTAGTAAATAATTCCATTTGATAAAAATAATGTGATAAAATTATTAGGAGTCCTGGAACAGTTAATTAAAATAGTAGCTAATAATTACTCAGTAAAAAAGATTGGTAAATCAGATATAGGATGTGTTTTTATGATAAATATAAATAAAGATATAGTAGATTTAACAAGTAAGATAGACTTTTCTGGTGTTATTTTAATAAATAATAAAAATAATTGCGTTTATGAGGCTGCCTTTGGTTTTTCTAACAGAGCTGATGAAATAAAAAATAAAATTAGCACTAAGTTTGGAATCGCTTCTGGGTGCAAATTGTTTACAGCGGTAGCGATTTGTCAGTTAGTAGAAAAAGGAGATATTGCTTTCGAAACAAGGCTTAAAGATTGTTTAGACCTTAATTTTCCAAATTTCGATGAAGATATAACGATCCACCACCTTCTAACACATAGTTCAGGGATACCTGATTATTTTGATGAAGCTGTAATGGAGAATTTTGAAGACCTTTGGAAAGATAAACCGATGTACCTACTAACAAGTTTATCTGATTTTTTACCTATGTTTCAAAATAATAAGATGATGTTTACTCCTGGAGAAAGGTTTCATTATAATAATGCTGGCTATATTCTATTAGGACTAATTATTGAGCAACAAACAGGTATAAGTTTTACTAAATATATAGAAACGAATCTTTTTACAAAGTGTGATATGCATGATTCTGGTTATTTCTCTTTAGATAGACTACCTAAAAATACCGCAATTGGTTATATAGATTTAGAGGACGCTGGAACATGGAAAACCAATAATTATGCCGTCCCAATTCAAGGTGGGGCAGATGGAGGAGCATTTATTACGGCTCCTGATATGATGAAGTTTTGGGAAGCTCTACTTAGCTATAAACTTTTAAATGAAGAGACAACCCATCTACTTTTGACCCCTCACATTTGTGAGGAGGACGAAGAATATTATGGATACGGGATTTGGATAAGTAAGAAGGATAATACAATTTGTAAATATCATGTCATGGGTTATGACCCAGGTGTCAGTTTTAACTCTTCTTATTATCCGCAGTCTGGAATTACAACGGTCATACCTTCAAATAAAGATGAGGGGCCATACGATATATCTCAGACAATTGAAACTAACTATATAAAATTTGGATAATAACTCTTATCAATGATAAGCACAGACCACCATCTAAAATTTAAATGGTGGTCTGTTTACTATTAATTTAATTATGAGATGCCTTTCTTCAGCTGATAGATCACCAGTTCTTAAAATTCAATACTAATTTACTATCCAGCTTAGCAAATGCCGACAAAAAAAGAGCCAGTTTTTACTACGTTAAAAGTAAACAGGCTCTTTTTATTTAATGGTTGGAATGTTAAATTAAGAAACTTGATATTTTTAGACTGTAATAGCCTTTTGAAAAACATGACTATCCACATATTGATTAAATTTCACTATTTTCTTATTTTGAAGTTCCTAAACATGTACCAAAATCTGCTTGATATGCTGACGTAGATTCTGTAAAGACTTCAAATTGTAAATTTGACATGTTTTTTTCTTCATATACTTGCTTGTATTAATAAAATTTCACAACATCTTCGAAAGGTAAGAAGGTTTTTTCTCCCGGTTGTTCATTCGGCTCACCAAATGGCATTTGGGCTACTAAACTCCATTTTCCTGGAATATCCCAAGTTTTCTTTACTTCTTCATCAATAATTGGATTATAGTGTTGTAAAGATGCCCCAATACCTTCTGCTGATAAAGACATCCATATTGCATACTGCAACATTGCACTTCCTTGATGGGACCAATATGGAAATTGTTCTTTATATGATGGTGCTTTATCTTGCATTTGCTCTATTGTTTCTTGGTTTTCAAAGAATAGAATTGTACCTACTCCATCACGAAATCCTTGTAATCGTTCTACAGTCGCTCCAAAGTTCTCTTCTGGAACACGAGAACGAAGTGTTTCTTTAACAATATCCCAAAACTTTTCATGCTCGTCATTCATCACTACCACTATACGTCCACTTTGCATATTAAATGAAGATGGTGCATGTATAGCGGTTTTTAATACTTCATTGATTCTTTCTTTCGTAATATTTTCGTTCTTTTTCACCTTTCGAATGGAACGACGATTGATGATTGCGTCTTTTAAATTTGTTTTAGTTACTGACATTTTGATTCCTCCAAATTATGTTTAATTTTAAAATTATATATTCATAGATTTTTTCTAATAGTTTAAACCGTTATTAGCAATTTCCCTTCATATCACATTGCAAGCCATCAAATTCATTTTGTTTATTTTTTTCTGCTTCGTTCTCAATGGCTTGTGCTAACCTTTCTTTGCTAGCTAGTCCTTGAATAACTTCATCACCAATAATAAACGTTGGAACAGCCATAATGTTAGCTTCTTCGTAAGCATGCTTTAGAGCTTCTTGATGCACTTCGCGATACTTACGTGACACTAACGCTTCTCTAAAAGCATCCTCAGGCAGTTCAACTTCACCTGCTAATTTTGTTAATACTTCAATATCTTCAATATTTTGTTCCTCTTGAAAAAATGCCGTAAACACTCTGCTGTGGAACTCATTCCCTTTTCCATGCTCCTTTGCAAACTGACACCCTTCAAAAGCCAAATGTGTATATGGATGTGGAGAAACACGTGGTAAACGCATATCGACTCCGAGCTTTTTCGCAGTAGGAAGAATATAAGAATCCCATGAATTCAATTTTTCAGGCTCTTGCCATGGATCAATTTTGGAATATGGACTCGGACGCAATTCAAATGGCATCCATTCTACTTCTACATCTTTTTCCTTTACGATTTCATCTAAAGGACCTTTTCCTAAAAAACAAAATGGACATATGAAATCAGAATAAGCTTTAATTTTTACAGTCATATTATATTCCTCTCTTTTTATCAATAGTTTCCACTTGTAACTTAATTAGTTACAATAAAGGTAAAAAAATATGCTTTCTCTACAATATAGAATGCAATTGATTAACTACACATTCACTGTGCAGCATTATTTGATTTAGTAGTGATGTAACTACTTGTTCCATTGATTCTTGCGGTTGTTTTATTTATCACCTCTGCTGTAACTATTTTAGTTACAGGTTGAACGGAAGTCAACTATTTTTTAAATAAAATTTAAAAAGCATGAGATGATTATATGCATTTTGATATATATCTACGCTGAATCTAAAGGACTACAGGAAAAACAGGCAAAGAATCTAAAGGCCATCTTCCCTATTCTTTGACTGGCTCTTGTAACTGTAAGTTTTATATCCATTTTACAGAAAAAAAAGTTTGTAAAGAAAGCGTCGCTTTCTCTACAAACTTTTTTATTAAGCTTCCTTACATCTCGATGTGTTCGTTAACGGGTTCTCTCTTTTTCTTTCTCTGTTTTTTCGATTTTTTATAGTGTAGCAATTCGTATATACATGGAATGACGATAAGTGTGAGCAGTGTAGAAACAGCTAGCCCGCCAATGACAACGATGGCTAAGCTTTGTGAAACCAGACTTCCTGTTTCTGCCTTTTTATATAAAAGAGGCAGCATTGCACAAATGGTTGCTACAGCCGTCATAATAATCGGACGGAATCTTGTAGTCGTTGCTTCAATAATTGCATCACGAATAATCATTTTTTGTTCGTTTTGTTTGACTCGATCCAGAAGCACAATCGCGTTTGTCACCACAATTCCAATTAACATAAGCGCACCCAACAGTGCTGTAATATCCACTGGAATTCGACTGATAACCAATCCTAACACTGCTCCAATAGCAGCGAACGGCAATGAAAATAAAATCGCGACCGGTGCTTTAATTGATTTAAATGTTATAACCATGATTAGAAAGACAATGCCTATAGATATTAACATGGTAAGGAACAAATCAGTAAAATCATCTGTTTGCTGAGCGCTAGCTCCTCCAACATATATATCTACATCTTTCGGAATAGCAAGGCCTTTGTTCTCCTTGTCTCCAAAAATCTCAAGATTTATTTTGCTTGCAATATCAGAAAGCTTAGCCGGATCTACGGTTGCAGTTAATTGAAGATACGTTTCTCCATCTTTATGGAACTGGGTAGTTGCACTCTCTTCACTCTTTAAAGAAGCAACTTTTGACACCGGGACTAAACCACCATCTGTCATAATAGGAATATTCTTTAAATCCTTTGGTTTTTTAGGATCTAAGATTGGTTCAAGGACTACAGGTGTCTGCTTATCCTCCAAGGTAATATTGCCGATTGGGGTTCTATTAAGCATGATACCAAGTTGTTGCCCTATTTGTTCTGTGTTGCCTTTAGCCGGATCTACCTTGAATGAATAAATGGTTTTCTTTTCGTCTTGGTTCGTTGTAACATCTTCAATTCCTTTAATATCTTGAATATTTTGTTTGATCTTATTGGCTGTCGATTCCAAATCTTCAACATTACTGCCAATCACATCTATCGTAATGTTCGTCTTTGATGCCCCCATCATAAATGAAGAAGCGGTGGCAGTTAGCTTCGCATCAGGATAGTTTTCTTTTTGCTTTTCGATTTCCCCCAAGATTGTATCTATGTTTGCTTTATCCTTCACTAAGATACCAAAAGTCGCTTCTGTAGGTGATGTGACAGCGCCATATTGAGCCGCTTCGGCAGAGTTTCCTAATTGCATGAACACATTATCCACTTCACTCATATCTTGAATCGTTTCTTCGAGTTCAATCGCTTTTTCTTTTACTTTATCAAAGGGCTGATCATTTGGATAAGTTAACGTCACGGAGACATAGTCAGCTGAAGAATTATCAATTGCTCCTTTTGGCATAGCAAAATATGTACCAATTGAACCGACAAACAACAGCAATGCAACAATCAAGACCATCCATTTATGGTTTAATGACCAAGTAACCAACTTAGTAAAACGCTTAGCTGGTCGATGTTTTGGCAACTTCGCTTTCTTCAGCAATCCTGCACTCATTAACGGAACAACAGTTAATGCTACAATTAAAGAAGCTAGCAAAGAATAAGTGACCGTTAAAGCAAAAGGTAGTAGAAATTCTTGAAGCCCTCCGTTCAATAAAGCTACTGGCAAGAAGACGGCTACAGTAGTAAGTGTTGAAGCTGTTATCGCCACTCCTACTTCTTTTGTTGCATCCATCACCAATTGGATTGAAATCTTCTCTTGTTGCATTTTCCGGAAAATATTTTCAATAACAACAATACTATCGTCCACCAAGCGACCAATCGCTACAGCGACACCGCCTAGCGTCAATATATTTAACGTCACTCCTGACAATGACAGCAAAAATAACGTGAAGCCAAGAGATAATGGTATGGATACGATTGTAATAAATGTAGACCGCACATTTCGTAAAAAGACCATAATCACAATAGTGGCGAATAGTGCACCAAGTAGAACTTCTTTAACCATCGTCTGAACAGAAGTCTCCACCATATCAGCTGTAGATAAATAGATAGTTGATTTCTGGTCAGGATACTTTTCATTAATTTCTTTTGATACTTTTTCAACTTCTTTACTGATTGTGACAGCATTTGATTGGCTGTCCTTAATAATGCTTATATCAATGCTTTCTTTTCCGTTAAAACGACTAATAAGGTTACCATTCTTCGCTTCGTCAACTTTTGCTATCTCTCCTAGCGTGACCTTTGAAGTGACCTTTAGCGCTTTTAATTTTTCAATACTCGTTAAATCACCGATAACCTTAATATTACTTGTCTTCCCATCAATCACCTTCTCGCCAACGGCTAGAGCTGTATTCTGACCGTTAAGGACGCTCATTACATCTTGAATGGAGACTTTCTTTTTAGCCAATTGTTTATTATCCACTTTAACTGAAAGAACAGATTGAGAAACTCCAAATGTCTGTACATCTGAAACTCCTTTAATATCTTTATATAGAGGCTCTAATTCTTTCTTAGCAAAGTCTAGATTTTCAGCTGTTAATCCTTCCTTAAAAGTCACAGCAATAAATGAAATAGGAATCATTGAGGTATTAAGCTGTGTAACAGTAGGCTTTGCAATATTTTGAGGCAATGTTACATTGTCTAAAGCCTCTTGAACATCAAGTTTTGCTTGTTTCATATCAGATCCCGATTCAAAGAATAGATCTACTTTTGAAAATCCATCTCCAGTAGTGGAGTATACTGAACTCTTTCCTTTTACTCCTGTAACAGCCCTTTCTATCGGATCTGTAACTTGCGTTTCCATCGTTTTCGAATCAGTGCCCTGCCCCATTGTGACAATCGTAACCTGTGGATTATCAGCAGATGGTAAAAATTCCATAGGCAGTTTAAAATAACTAACAACTCCTATCAACAAAATAAAAATGGTTACTAATGAAACAGCTGCCTTGTTCTTAAACGACCACTTAGTAAAAAACTCCATGTAAATTTCACCCCAGATTGCATATTTTAGAAAATAATACCATTTTAAATAATACCATATATTACTAATGTAAGTGAGTAAAATTTTTAGTTTTGAAATAAAATTTATTTTAAATTAATGCTCCCTTAATAAACGAACAAAGAAAAGAGCGTGTTTTGAAAAATGATTGTTCAAAACCTCGCTCTTATAATATTTAATCGAATATTCTTTAATAAAAAAGATTGATAATTTTCGTGTTCCTTATTTAATTACGCTACCCGTTAACTGAATAAGAATTGTCTCAAAAACTACTTTTTTCCCAATGTTCTTTAGCTTCGTTCAAATGAATTAATACTTCATTTGCCACCTATCGTATACATCCAATATTCATTATTTTCTTAAATGTATCTAAACCAGTGCCCAATATTATTTATTTATCGCATCAACGAACATACCCCATTGAATTTGCATTAGCTAACTGATGAAAACCAAGTTCTTACCCAATTTGGGCCAACGGTATCAATAGGAGCAGTTATCCGAATACTTTGTCGCGATTCCTTGAAAACTCCCCATCCATGTTTCAAACAGTGGTGAAAGGTATTAACATGCTGTAGGGGGAAAATCCCCATTTTTACAGGGGAACATTAGCATAAATAGCCCTCACAAATGAGAAGAGTTTTTATCATTATTTTATACAAATGAACCCTTACTTTTATTTGAACCATTTTATTTCCATCGCATACATTATCAAAGATAAAAGCCCAATGTGTTTTGGTTATCAGGAGGAAATTATATGAGAAGAAATTTAAAGAAATACGGGCAAACTCTACAATTGGTGGGAGGAAATTTAGTTTATATCTCTAATATGGTACATCCTACTTATATTGATGGAATAATTTCTGATTATGACCAGTACTGTATAGATTTAAAAAATGCGATTAGTGTAGGACAGTGTAGTGTCCAATCTCTAGAGACTATTGTTCCCCCATATATTTTGGATGGGGAACATGGGTTATTAATAAAATCATTCAAGGAAATTTTAGATTGTTTGAATAATTTATTATGGAGAATTGATAATGAAACCCTAACAGAATTGAATGAAGACGATATACAAAATGCAATTTCCAAATTAAAAGACATCGAACAAGAGCTAAATGTGGCAACATTGAGCTTATTTAAAAAATAAAGTAACAGCCAAGAAGGTGAGAAGTTTTGAACCAGTGGAAACCCGAAGAAGATCATATTTTAAATTCCTTACCTACTAATATTGGAGATAAGATTGATTTATTTGGTTCATTGATTGTTAACATAGGAAACATTCTTACTGTTCTTGGGATTGCAGTAGAAGCTCAAGAGGTAGAAGAAATTGAAGAAGTAGAGGGTTTAGAAAACCCCGATTCATCAAGAGCAGGAACAGGTTCAGGAACAAGTTCAAGAAAAGGAAAAGGAAAAGGAAAAGGAAAAGGTTCAGATTCAGATTCAGATTCAGGTTCTGGTTCAGAATCAAATGTAGGCTTTGCATTAGCTTTAATAGGTGCCATTATAATTACAATTGGTGACTTAGTTTCATCAAGTGGTGTCGCGATTGAAATAGAACAATCCGCTATATTAGAAAAAAAAGAAGAACAAGAAGCAAAGGAACAAAGTAGGAAAATGAGGAAAATGGAAAATCAAATCACCTCATTGCAAAAGGATGTGAACTCATTACTCCAAGTTTCCGAATCCCTAAAAAGAGAAGTGATTTTCTTACAAAACGTCATCTATCCTAATTATCACCAATAACAATCATTTTGTGTTCAACAAAACGTGATAATATAAATAGCTATCAGTTTGTAGGAAATTTATAATGAATATTCGACATAATGGGCAGTTCCCTTTGTATATAGCAATTATATTTCGTCCCTAAAAAACCTTTATATATTTAATAAATTATTATACTCCTTTCATAAGGAGTTTTTGCTATTTAGCTCTTTTTCTCTAATGAAAAAATGCTGAATTTCATCAAATACACACGCGAACAAACGTTCTTTTATGAATAAAAAAATCCCATCCCTATATTTTATTCAACTTTTATGAAAGATCTTTAGTTTTCATTTGCAATTGCCTGATTGATATACAAAACGCTATAAAAAAGCATGGGAAATCAACAGTAAATAAGGCAGCTTCAGTGTGAAAAAAGCTGCATCTAAAGATTTATCTAAATTAAGATTCACAAGTGTAGTTGTTTTAAAGACCGGACATTTCATCTTTCACTGGTTGAATAATAATGGCATTAGCAATCTGCAGCATATTTTTTCTCCTCATTGCTATCTGGCGGATAATACCAAGAGCTTCTAGTTTTTTATCATACAAGTTCCAAATACGACTAAATGATCGAGCTCCGATTGAATATAGTCTTTTTTTATAACTATCTATTTGACAGTGATAAGTACATACATGGGTCTTTTTCTTACAGGTTTAAATAATTTTCATACTGAGTTAGCAATTGCAGATAGTTTTCAGTGGGTTTTATATCAGGTTTTTTTTGTTTAACCAAGTAAAGGGCCTCTTCTCGATTTAATCTATATTTTTGCATATAAAATGCAGTAATGATAAAGCCCAATCGTTGTATTCCTAAAGTATCGTGAATTAATATTCGATAGCCCTGGTCAAACAATTGATTAAGCTGTTTGATCAAGTTATCGACCAATTCTAAACTAGGAGTTACCCATATAGTAATAGGAACCCATATCATTATTCTTCTTGAAAAATCAAATGGAGGACGATCAGGTTTCGTACGTAGGTTCACGATGACTGATATATTTCTCTGAACAAAACCCCAATCATCGGAAGAAATTCGTCCTCCAATGTACAATCGTCCTGGTATCATCTCCACAAAACCCATTTACCTGGCCACCTACTCCATATTTTCAACTAATGCATATTATGATGGAATACAATTTAGTATTCTTAAAAAATCACCCTCGACTTTAGAGAACGAGAAGACCTAAGCTTTGTTTACTTAGTAGAGGGAAAGTCTTCTAGTGTAGTTCTTTTAAGTGGTAATTCCCTCCATATTTTGATACCTCCATGAATAATAGTCATGCAAATTCGTATATTTTTATGATCATATTGCCATTGATTTTTTATACGGAATTTAAAAGAATGAAGGAATATATGAATCAAAATATTTATTAAACAAATGGGGGATAAAAGAAGAAAATTTCATTACCATCTCTGGAGATAGACATACGTGGATTGTAGAAAAAATAAAATTAAACCAGAAATAACTTTTATAAGACATCGAAGCGAATAAAACAACTGTAATCTTTAGGTCTTTCATAGAAATGATTAATTACCTCTACGAACACATAGAAGATGATATTGATGTAAGTGAATTTGAATATGAGATATCTGCTAAACGCGCTAAAGAGTTATTGAAAACCTGCTATAAAGGAAAAAGCCGATATTAGATACTTGTAAAAATTCAAATAGAAAAGAAGATTTTTGATCTTTAGAGGATACTCTGAAGTGGAAATTGAAGAGCTTTAAGAATTATTACGGGTTACAAAACATTAACCACCCTTCACAATCCCGAAAAAATAAAAAGGGAATAGTAGCAGCCATACCCAATTAGTATGGCTGCTTATAAATGAAATCGGGATGTATGAGCTGTGAACTGCTTGTGAATCTCATTTCACATTGGATTAATTGTTGCTAAGAAGACTTCTAGTGTACTTGGTTTAATCCATTGACTATTTCGAAATCCCCTTTGAATTTAGAGCTTTTGCAATCTCGATTTTTCCTTAGCCTAGTACTTACAAAGCACCTTGTAATTCTAAGTGGTTCCTAGAAAAATTTGTGAAAACATAGACTAAATCATCCTACATCTTTTTACCTTCCCTTACTTAGGGAGCAGTTTTATTTAGTTATAATTGCACTTGCTTCTAAAAGGTATAAGTATAACTTAAGTTTAAACCTCTCTGGATAGATATATTGCCTCAACCTCTTTTTCAGTAAGATTGAATTTTACAGAAGCTTTTTTAATGGATTCTTCCATGCTTTCAATCTCTCCAAAGGTATTTCTAACAAAATCATAGATCATTAATTGGACCTTTTCTCTTTTAGCCTCTATATTAACTTTATTTGGATGTAAATCTGGTGTAAGTTGTACAGCTCTACCATTAATAGCCTCTATAACTTCACCAACTATTTTCCATCGATATTTCATTGTTAAATGTGCTACTTTTACGTAATAACCTATTTCATCCTTATTTACTACCCAATCACCATTAGGATGTTTTTGTTTTAAAAATTGGGTTACACTAACACCTGTACTTGTTTTGTGATTTTTTAGTGTTTCCAATGTAAAAATTGATAATTGACTACTATCCATTTTATCAACTCCCTTTGTCCTATAAATTCGGCACAAGGAGATAATTTCCTGCAAATGAAAAGCACCCATTATTATGCTTTCGAATTATCATTTTAAAAAGTCTCTCATTTCTCTAGCCATAATTTTAAATTTATTAATTATTCTCTTCTAGACTTGCATCCTTTTAACGTAGGTATAGCCTAGCCCAAACCGACACCAAGTTTGATTATTACTGATTCACGCACCATTAATAATTTATTAAGTTTGGTCGTTCCTCCTCATTTTTTTCAAGATCATTTAATATTACATAAATAAGTTTCAATGTATTCGTGTCATCAACTCCTGTCGCCTACTCAATTTGACAAAAGAGATAATCCCCTTTTATTAAAAAAGGCAAAAACACCCAATGAAATGAGTGCTTTGAACTAAAATGATTACTATTCATTTAGGTATGTTTTGAGTTTCTCTTTATCAGAAACATGAATCCAAGGTAAATCAAGATTATCATCATTAATACCAGGCGTGATAACACGAGTATATAAAAGGTCATAAATACAATCATTAATTAAAAGGGTATCTTCATCTGATATTCTTTCTCTATTGGTTATAGTACCGCCACCTGAATGTTCAGTTACCCCAAATATTAAGCCTTGTTGTTTTAAAGAACTCCTAATCACTTCTCTAATAGCCTCTAGACTAGTTAACGGGAATACATCAAGGTGTTTAACAATCATTCTTAAAATATCCTCTTTAGTTAAAACCAGTTCACTATTTTGTCGCAATTATCCCACCCCCTCTCGTCATATTCTCCAAACGACAGGTTATTTCCTTCTTTATCCATAAAAAGACGACTCTCTCTTCATGAGTGCCGTCCCTTTGCTTATTATAAATTTTCTATGCCTTAATCAAACAACATTTCGACTAAAGGAGATAATTTCCTGCAAGTAAAAAACACCATCGCAAGGATGCTCCTACATTGGTTCAAAGCTTTTCATTTTAAATTCATTTACAGGCCGATTAATCGACTTTCCTAACTTTATATTAAGTTCTTGGTAATCCTTAGTATCATCAGGATCAATATCTTCTCTGACGTTTAGTATCTCGTATCGGTCATATTTCTCGGGAGTAAGACCTCCGTCAACATGAATAAAAAGCCTATATTTAACTCTCAGATTCATTTTTACCATCTCCTTTATCTAACAGTTCGATATTAGGAGATAATTTCCTGCTTATTTCCTCCTGACAGCTCTATCAAATTACTGATCAGCATTATAAATAGCTATATCTCTCGTAAGATCACTAGTCTAATTAGTCGGTATGGATACGAAGAAATACATAATTATTTTAATCCTAGATTGAGAAATAGATGTGAGGAGTTATTAAAATTTTATTTAGGTGATAGAACATGAACATTAATATTGAGGTCAACTTACACGCAAAGGGAAATATTTTTTACAGAGTGGAGTTTTCCAGTCGTCGGTTCACACTACAAGAATGATCCAGATTGTACAGCTGCAATTACCGCCTACGAATGGATTCAGCAGATTCAAAGTGAATACGGATCTAGTTAGGATTTCAGGAAAAAAAGTGTTTTTAACGGAGATAATAATATTACGGAGTTAGTTAAGAAGGTTACACCTATAATTCAGGATGATTTACCTTTTTAAATAAAAATAAGCCCTTCTTAAAAGATAAGGGCTTTAAAATAAGAAGTATCTGTACAATTTCATATAGGCGCTCTCAAAGTTTCTATTAGCCACTAACTTCTTTTTCAATAAGGGTAGTATGAATATGGGGCTGGGTATGGAGCATATCCTGGATATCCATAATCATATCCATAATAGCCATCATATCCATATCCACCACCATAATAGGGCCCTGCAAGCAACGCTCCTGCAGCAAGACCTCCTAGAAAAGGAAATCCAAAACCAAATGGCCTCCCAAATCCAAATGGTCTCCCAAAACCAAATGGTCTCCCAAAACCTCCAAAGTGACCCCCACCACCAAAACCAATTCTTCTTAAATCAATTGCATTTATATCTTCGTTTTTTATTAAATCATACATTTTTAGTAAATCCCCCTCAATTCTTTATTTGATTTAGATTATGTAAAGATAAGGAAGATGTTTAGGTTCATTACCTAGAAATATGTACATTCGTGGAGTTTTTTACTTCTTGTTACGAACTAATATCCCCTCTCGAATATGAGAGGTCCTGTTAGTTTTTAATGAGTAATTATTTTAACCCTTGATTGAGAAATAAATGTGAGGAGTTATTTGAATTTTATTTAGGTGATAGAACATGATCATTAATTGAGGTCAACTTACAGGCAAAGAGAAATAACTTTTTACAGTGTGTTATAGTTTTCCAGTCGTCGGTTCACACTTAAGCAAATATGTTTGAGTGAATGGAGAATCTTTATTAGGTAAATTGTGAAATCGGGGTTTTTTCAATGGCTAGAGGATTCTGGACAGACAAGTTTATCTATGCCTTGTATCACCCTCTAAATTTTTACTTTTAATCTCAATTTCTATTTTTTTAATGCGAATCCATATTTTTATGCTTATCAAAAAAATAAATCAAACTAACAATAATCACCATAATAATTGAATAAAGAACAGCCTTAATAAAAGTGAAGTCTAAAATAAAATAGGAAACCATTAATAAAACAACAAATAATAATATGTGCTTCATCATCTCATCACCTCATTTTTAACAAATTAGTATTTTTAGAAAAACGGTTCCACGATAGTGGACTTCTTATATCAGTTCTTAACCTGCCCCCCAGATTTTTTTAAAGATTTAGTAATTATCCCCACTTTTCCGATCTCATAATTCCCCATAATATTAGAGGTCTCTTTCAAAACTTCTATGCTATTACTATATTAGGGGTAAACCAAAAATTAGCCAAACACTTACTCAAGTAATTCAACATCATCATATGCATCAAAATCAATAAAAACTAACCTTGAATCATTTACACCACCATGATTTAAATCTAGTACTTTGCATAGATGGTGGTAGCTTCATGCCAAAGTCTATTTTATTTAATGCATTCAGGTATATTAAAAAAATCTGAGTTGCCTTCTCTGCCTATCCTTACGTCATACACATACGGTGCCCCTACTTAAAGCTTGAGCAGATATGAAATATATTCAGGAAAGATTAGGTTATGGCAGCCTTGCTATAACTTCTGATGTTAACGCACATATAAGCAAAAAGATAGAAAAGACAAACATGGACAAGTTTGAAAAATACATCAATAGAATAATTGATGTATCAGTTTGTAGACAAAAGGGGTTCGGAATGTTTTAATTCCGGACCCCTTTTGAAATTCCCTTTGAATTTTGCTCAAGATTAAGAGATTGGGCCTCTACGAGCCCACTTTATTAAGCCATTCTTGGACCTTGCCATGTCCAATTGGCTATCTTCTTTAAATTCATGGCAGCGAAAGTAAGCATCGCCTGCATCGACAATTTTTCAAGTCCCCTTAAAGTAGTCCAACGCATACCATGCTTTTCTTTTGCATCTGCGAATACACGCTCTATTGTTTCTTTACGTTTCGCATATATAGGTTTTACATCCTTGTGATGACGCAGATGATCTGCTTCTTCCATATAATTTTGCCAGATATGGCGTGTCACCACTTTTTGATGGTCTTTGCTTACTGTACACTGTGATAAAAATGAGCATGTCGCACAAGTGTGTTTGGGTGATTTGTACTCGCGATAGCCCTCTTTATTTGTTGTTGAGTACTTTAAAATCTCGCCCGATGGGCAGAGATAACAATCAAAATGTTCATCGTAAACATAGTCATGCTTGCGAAAGAACCCTTCTTTTGTTCGTGGACGTGTATAGGGTAAAGCTGGTGTGATTTCTTTCCCAAAAAGGTAGCTTGTAATGGCTGGTGTTTTGTAAGCTGCATCTGCGGCAACAGCTTCAGGTTTTCCAACTTTCTCAATCACTTGTTCAACAAGAGGCTCTAAGATATGACTATCATGCGTATTTCCCGGTGTTACAATCGTCCCCAGCACAAAACCGTTGCGGTCCGCAGCCGCATGAAATGAATAGGCAAACTGTTTTGTTCGTTCATCTTTTACATAGTAGCCACTCTCAGGGTCAGTTGTACTTTCTTTAATTTCTTTGGTTTCTTCTTTATCAAATTTATCCGGTGGAAAAGGCTTCTTTCCATTGTTTTCACGATCTTGATTTATTTCTTCTTGAAGGCGTCCTTGATATGCTCGTGTTTCCTTACGAACGATTTTCTTTTCGAATTTTCGCTTATTCGCACTGGCTTTCACATGTGTTGAATCAACGAATACGTGCTCTGCACTTATTAACTTTCTTTCTGAAGCTGTCATTAAGATACGATAAAAAATCCGTTCAAACAGGTCTGTATCTTTAAAGCGACGCTCATAATTTTTCCCGAACGTTGAGAAGTGAGGTACTTTATCATGGAAACCGTAACCTAAAAACCAACGGTAAGCCATATTCGTTTCAACTTCTTCAATCGTTTTACGCATCGAACGAATACCGAAGGTATATTGAATGAATGTCAATTTAACTAAAATAACTGGATCAATACTTGGGCGCCCTATCTCTGAATACATCTCTTTCACCAAGTCATAAATGAAAGTGAAGTCAATGGCCCCCTCAATTTTACGAACCAAATGGTTCGCTGGCACCAGTTGATCCAAAGTAATCATTTCAAGTTGATCTCGCTGAATAGAATTATGTTTCGAAAGCATCGTCATCACCTCAAGTTTTAATACTTCTATATTAAAACAAAAAGGACTGTAGGCAAAAGTGGTTATATCTAATTGTTAAAACAAAGTTGATTGGAACGGAAGGTGCGAGACTCCTGCGGGAAATGCGTGTCCAAGGGAGACCCCACAGGCGCAAAGGCGCCGAGGAGGCTCCCTGACCGCCCGCGGAAAGCGAGTGCCTGGAGTGGAAATCAACGTCGAATTTTTACAACCCCTCAAAAAAACTGTAGACATCAATAGAATAATTGATGTATTTTTTTTGCTCACGTTGGTGGGCAATCGATGGGCAATTATCTATTTAATATATTTCCGGAAAATCTGCCCACAAAATAAAAAAACCTGACACGAAAGGCGCCAAGGGTTTTAGTTATTAATAAGTTGACATATATTGTTCGCGTTCTCATGGGTGAACTTGTGTGCGGAACATATCTTCGCCTTTCTTACTTTTTCAGAATGATACATATATGCTTATTTAATAAGGTTTTAGATAGATTGTATACAAATTCCCATTAAGTTTTTTCACCTTTTAATTTTTATTATGTGGTCAGATGGTTGTCAATTATATTTCGGTGATCACCTAATGTTTTTTATGGGTTCACCTATAGGTCTTCATGATTTGTTTTTATAAATTCAGCAACCTCCATTTTTGAAGCAAATCACTTAATCCAATAGCAAACATTTTAAATGAAGTAACGTGATTCCCATAAATACGCCAAAAGTAGTCCCATTTTTAATCATAAAACCATTGTTCGAGCTATAAGTACAGGCAACTTGTCCAGTATGTTAATAGAAATATAGTAACTTGAATTAGGAGGTGCTAGTAATTTGAGTGAACAAAAAAAATGTTCAGATTGCAAGCACAGTAAATGCAGATGCAAGCATAAAAAATGTAGAGTTTGTGGGCACAAAAAATGCAAATGCAAAGTCGAGAAAAAAATCAAAGTGAAAGTAAATGTACCTACAGAAATGTCAGTACCAATTGTATGCAATAGCACATGTGGTAATCTGTTATTGACCGAGCAGGTTCCGAGTCTAGAAATTTGGAAAGCGAGAATTGCGATGGACGCTACCGTAACAATCTCTGTATTCAATAGCGCTATGAGCACTGCATCGGTTCAGGTTCTCGTGATTCGAAATGATGGAAGCCCAGTTGAATTCTCCGTTCCTTCTGGCAATACGCTTTCAGCAACAGTAGATGCTGCCGAATCGATTATCGTATTTAGGATAGACACAGGGAGAACTGAGGGGAAATATTTTTTGGAAGTATGCTTTCCTGTTATTTGTGATGACCAACGTAAACATAAAAAAGATAAATAAGACCTCAAGGGGTTCTATTCTATTCTTTATCCTTCCCCTGTATTCCTCATTTTTAAGGGAAATTGCCTTCCACCCTTTCTAGTTCTTATAATGAAATAAAAATAATTCAGCAAATGTTACACTCATGTCAGTTGCAAGATTGCAAAATTTACATTCTATAATACTGAATGGCTAATACAAGCTGTTTAATAGTAAATAGGAGGAAATTCATAATGTGTGGTTCAAATGGAATTAACGGAGGTTGCTGCCCTCCTGCACAGGTGTTTCAAGAAAAAATTTGTGGTAATTTTAACGGACCTTTAGCAGGTGTTGAAATATGGTCTGCTCCAGCAGGCGCTTATTCTTCAGGAACTTTTGAAATTTTCAACTCAGCTTCTAGTACGGCTACAGTAACGGCTACGGGGACATCAACTCCAGCAATAGCTTTAAGTGCTGCTCCAGGAAATACTGACTCACAATCAGTTAATCAACCTACTAGTTTTACTATTACAGCAGGTGCTGGAGATAGTGGGTCATATTGTATCAATTTGTATAAGCGTGTTCTAGCGTAATAAAGATATAAAGGAATACCTTTTTCTAAGTTATTACTCTATATCTTTTAAAACGGACAAGATATATAAGAAATTTCTATAAATCTTTCATACTCTATTACAGGAATGAAGATTAAGTATCGCACAGATAAAACGTATCTGGAAAAAATTTTTCGAAAGGAGAAATATACAATGTGTTTTAGTGACTCTTGTTGTCCTCCTGCTCAGATATCAAGAAAGCATTTGTGGTAATTTTAATGGTCCAACAATTGGAGTAGTAGATGAGACGGTATTTACTGCTCCCGTTGGTGCTTACATTGAAGGGACTTTTGAGATTTTTAATTCTGCTGCAAGCGTTTCAACTGTAACAGGTACAGTCAATTCATCAACAGCTCCTGTTACAACTACGATCGGGCCAGTACCACCAGGAAATACGATTGGTAAAACTGTACAAAATCCGATTTCTTTTGTTATTCAAATGCCCGCAGGAACAAGTGGGACATACAGTCTGACGCTATACAAGTGTATTCTAGCTTAAAACACTTTAAGTGCTGCCCCAGGAAATTCAGACTCATAATCAGTTAATCAACCTACTAAAATTGCTATATCCTCACTAGCAAATGGGTTCTGGTGCAAATATGATTTGTTCGAGTTGATGAAGGAACACAAAAATAAACAATCTTTTCTCAAAACATGCTTTTGTACGTTTATCAAGAGTTATAGCATAAATTTGTTTAACCTATATTTCAAAGAGCTACAGAAGAATCTGCGCCAATGGTCAAGCAGAAAATTCACAACCTTCTTTAACAGAAAAACAGGCTCCTCTCAACTATGAGAAGGACTTTTTTTAATCCTCTACGATCACACCAATAACCTCATCAAACTGAATATATTCAAATGAATTATCTTTCTTTTGAATATGTAACAATTTATTAATTGAGTTTATGTATACACTATGACCCTGTAATTCTCTAGGAAACCTCTTATTATATAATTGAAACTTTATCGGCAAATGGTTTTCCATCGAGTAATGAATTTGATTTTCATATTCTTCTTTTTGATAATCATCAAGAATTGGTTTTTCTTGTCTAAAATAGTCTTCGTTCATTTGCTTTTGAAATGCTTTATGCTCAGGTAAAATTAAGGCTACTTGCCACTTTAGAATTCCTCGGTCACGAATAGACATCTTAAGAGGACCTCCCTTTTTAATCATTACAAACGAGCACACGTTCTTTAGAAAGTAAAAAAATCTCTTCCCCAATTAAGGAAATTGCATTCCATTGAACTTAACATTATTTATGGTTATTTAATTTTATTACTTGGCGTTATTACAGGCCATTGATTGATGGGAATATGAATGTTAAATATAGATGGTACTTACATACAAAAGAAACTAATTTTTTGCAGATTTGGAGGATTCCCCAGTCGCTAATTCGGGATTTAAGAAAGCTCCTGATTGGGCCGCTGCAATTGCAGCCTACGAGTGGATTCAACAGATTCAAAATGAATTTGGTTCTAGTAAAGATTTCAGGATAGATAAAGTGGTTTATAACGGAGACAATGATATTACGGAGTTAATTAAGAAGGGTAGGCCTATAATTGAGGATGATTTGCCTTTTTAAACAGAAATAAGCCTCTCTCTAATGAGAAGGGCCTTAAAATTAGAAGTATCTATACAATTTCATATTCGCTCTCTCATAGTTGCTCTTAGCCACTAACTTCTTTTCTCAATAAGGGTAGTATGAGTATGGGTATGGGTAGGGGTATGGGTAGGGAGCATATCCTGGATATCCATAACCATCATATCCATAGCCACCATAATAGGGTCCTGCAAACAACGCTCCTGCAGCAAGACCTTCTTCAAAAGGAATTCCACCTCCAACTGGAGCTCCACCAGCACTACCTCCAACACCACTACCGTGACCAACGTGACCAACACCACCAAAACCTCCGACATGACCAAAACCTCCGATGTGACCAATACCACCAACACCAACAGCAATTCTTCTTAAATAATTTGCATTTATATCTTCATTTATTATTAAATCATACATTTTTAGTAATTCCCCCCAATTCTTTATTTGATTTAGATTATGTAAAGATAAGGAGGATGTTTAGGTTCATTACCTAGAGATATGTACATTCGTGGAATTCTGCTTCTTGTTTTCCGTAATAGATAGGATGTCTTTATCGATTTCCCACCGTTTACCTATGTCTTCCCCTCTTCTAGGCAGGATGTCGATAAATCGACCAGTTATCCTATTATCCTCAATTTCCACACGGTCCCTAAGTTCACCTCCCCAAGTATTAATACATTCTGTATACTTTCCCGTTTCAATTTCACCTTCCTTCACTTCCTTTACCAATTCGATCATGTTTCTTTTTAAATTTGCCATTTCAAAACATCCCTTCGTTTTTTAAAGATTTGATAAACATTGATGTTGATTTTTGAACAAATAAAAAGAGACCACTTATTGTGGTCTTCTTTAGTTCATCCTGTGGAACTATTTCAACTGTTAGTTCAATAAGGAAAGCATGCCTTATTAAAGAACTGCGCCCTTTAATGGTATAACACCTAAGCTTCTAATAGCGTTTATTGTTAAGATAACTATAAAGGTTTTCATGGATGGTTTGTGTAAAAATTACAGAATTCCACAGAAGTTACTTAACAAATAACACCCAATCTTAGTTTGGTCCATCATTTTTTGTGAACTTTGGCGATTGTTAGTAATAACAATGGTAACAGAAACCCGAATGTCATTGCATAAAAAGGCCAGATGTCTGAAATAAAGTTACTATAATAGACGGTATTGGGTGCCATAATCAATGTAAAGACAATCAAAATCATACCAAATGGAAAAACCAAAGGACGATAATCTTGCAATTTTAACGTTTGTGCCAGACCTAAAACGGTCACATAAAAAAACAAACTAAATCTAATAAAAATTGTGATGAACCATATTATGGCTAGTATTGCTTCCAGCCTCGTCAGGAAATTAGCGATATTGATTTTCTGAGCCAATTTATAGCTTGGATAAATTTCTTTTGCTGTTAAATCGACACCAAGAACAAGAATGGCTAACATTGTTATTATGATCAAAACACTTCCAGCCAACAATTGACCGACAAACAGACTTTTTCTTATTCTGTCTTTTTGACTCACGAACGGGAGGATCATCAGAACCGCAACCGGTTCTATAAAGGGAAAGACAATAAATGGTATAGACCCCCGTATAACTGGTTTCACTCCTCCCTCCCAGACGGGTTGCAGATTTTGAAATTTAATCTCAGGCAATAGAAGAATCATCAATGATGATAAAAGTATTACAACAAAAGGAAACAATATTTCCGCGCTTCGGGCCAAAGGTTCCAAACCGAGACGTGCGGACATGAGGACGATACTCATAAAAAGAAACATGATCACTTGAATTGGAGTTTCAGGCATAATCTGACTTGTCATAAAATCACCAATTTCTCTCAGGTAAGTCGCTGTGGTTATAAAAAAGTAGCTTATAAATAGAAGCGAAATCGCTATTCCCAGCCACTTACCCAAAATTTTTTGGCTGTATTCCACTAATGTTAAATCAGGATAGCATTTCCTTAAAGCGTCATATAAAAAGACAACCAATAACGGTGCTATCGCCACGCTAAAAATACCAGAAACCCAACCATTTTGTTTTGCTTCAGAAGCGACAATGGAGGGAATAACTAAAATAGAATCACCAACCGTATATAATATCACTAATATCGTCAGTTGACGGCTTCCGATTTTACCCTTCTCGAGCATTTTGATAAGTTCCTTTCACGACAAAACGGTAAGTTATATACAAACGGTAAAAAAACAAAGAAGAGCAAAATTTTTTTCCTTTTTTCTAGCTTACTCAGCTCATTTGTGATTTCATAACCATTATTGACAGAAGATGAATATACAAACCCTTTTGAGGACAAGTTATTCAACAACATCATTTAATAGAGCATTAAATTAAATAAAGATATAGCAGGAGTATTCCAGCTCTTTATCCTTCTAGTGTCTCTACTCTCGCTACTATTTCGTTCCACTGTTCTTCCGTCGGGATCCATCAGCACCCTTGTCGCTTTGAGCCTTGCGGACCCGGAACACCTTCTCCTCCGTCCTTTACATTACGGACATAGCTTACAACCTCCCCTGCAATTTCCGCATTTATTGAATATCCGCTGATAGGAGGCGCCTCTTCTCCAAGAGCTTCAACGATTTTTCCATCTTCACCAGTTTCAACAGAAACACCTGCTTGAATGTCTTCTCACGCTTCGACCTTCCACGTTTCTCTTTTCTTAATAGTTACATAGACAGTTTCGCCTTCTTTGATCGCTCTTGTTACTAAAAAGTCAGGTTCTCTTTCTTAAGCTAAACGAATATTAATTTCATTTTCTTTATCTTCGATTGCTAATACTACTAATCTGTTAGCGGGAATATCTTCAACTACAACAGCTTTAAAGTTTGACATTATCCTTCAACTACACCTTGCTCTCCTTCATTTTTTCCTGGATAAGGCTTGCCAAATATCTTTTGGAATAGAGAATCACGGTTGTCTGTTTCACCTTTTTGTCAGCTCCGAACAGGATTTTCCAGCCCCTTGAACATAACGCTCCATAAATTCTCCAGTTATTTCTTCATTATCAAATTCTTCGTTTTCTTCTTTGGTTTTACCGGAAATTTTAGAACATATGAACATTCCTTTTGTAAGCCCACCCACTCTTTAGATCCGTCCTCAAATGTCTTGGTAAACACTGCTGCCACATAAGGCCCAACGCTTTTGCAACTTGGTCGAGAAAACCATCTATAACCTTATTTACCTCGTCCACACTTTGTGATTGACTATTCTTCATTTCCTCGTATTTAAAGCCTTTTTGTTGAGTAACTATAGCCACGGACTTTCCGGAGAAAGCTCTATAAATCTTGTTGATATAATTCTGTAGTTTTTCCTGCCCTTATTCCGTTTTATCACTGACAGCCTCTATATGAACCACACCACGTATCTGATTCTTGCGTTTCTAAAATTCTACGATTCTACTAAATAGTTCCCCATATTCGGCATATAGACCATCAAGCATAGTTGATAGCTTTTTATTACTGTATTCCAGGTCAATAATATCGTTCATTTTGAAGGAACGGTTAAAAGTAAAATTTTTAACGGTCACATCTGTGAAAGTATCCTCAAAAATCGCATATTCGATTCGTGTAAAAGAGTCAGTGCATCAGCAGCCCCCTATTAACCTCTTGCACCTGTTAATTTAGTAAGAAAAAAATAGCTATTTTACCGAAAATGAAACCAATAATAAATATAGATGATTATTACAAATGCAATGATTTAACGGTTAGAAAAAATACAGTGCGATATCTTACTGTTAACTGATGTTATTTTTATTTGTGATTAATTATCAGAGACGCATAAAGGCCGGAAAACTGAATTACTTTATCTCACAGATTTTGTCTGCATAAGTGTGGTCTAGCTTTAAACGCATCAAAATGTTGGATTAGATACATTTGGAATGCTGTTACATATCGTCATAGTTAATTCGAACTGCGCAATATTATCATATAGAAATTGTATATGTGCAATATAAATTTAGCTTTTTCAATGTAGGTGTATTGAAAAGAGGCATTAATACTAGTCCATTTATTATTGCAGTTCATAAACTATCAAAGGTTTATAAAATAATAATTGGAGGTTTTGAAATGTATAATAAATCATGGGGTTCTACAAACTGCGGCCAATGTCCACCACAATATTGTCCGCCACAAACTTTTCCTACTCAGTATGATCCACCTCAAATTTCACCTACAAAGCAATTTGTTAATACGAATGTATCGAACACGGTGATACCTGTTGTTCATCCTTCACATACTACAACCGTGAATAAGCATGTGAACACGTATAAACATTATTTCCCGCATACACAATCTGTGGTGAATGAGTGTTGCACTCAAAACATTATTTGTGGAATGCCACATAATCCTTGTTGTCCGCCGATGCCATTCAGATATTAAATTTAAGCCCCTATTTGGGGCTTTTATTATTAATTTTCTCCTTCTCTCACAGTTTGAATATATCAATTCACCTACTTCGTTACATTCTTTTTCATATTTTATTAATTCAAAAATGAGGAATATGGGCTGCTTATTCATACTGTACGGTAATTTTATCCCTATACTTATGAGGTCCAGTCAATAATGATAAGGGTCTAGTTAATAGTTGTTTGATAAGATTTTGTAAAACTCTTGTCTCTTTGTTAAATATTATCTATAATATTACCTATTGATTTTATTTTTTGAAGATTATTACAAATGAACAAGAGAAAGGTTTTGAAAACTGAAGTGTTATCCCTTAATGAAATGAAAAGCAATATTGATTGCTTGAGAGCCCATTTGATTGAAATTGGAACCTTAAAAGGACTTTCTCATCCCGAAACGATTAAATCTAGTCAAGAGTTAGATAAGTGGTTGTACAAATATCAAAAATCCATATCAAACTGATCCTATATTCCGGAAGTTACTTTTTCTACACTCTTCCTTCACAGTCATTGTCCACTATTCTTCAGCCACTTTAACGCAATCCAAGCATTCTTTTAATCGATTTGGTTCTTTGATTTTCCGATGCTCTCTTTTGGAACAGCATTATCGTTTTGCCACATAATCATTGTTTCCCCGAAAACTCCAATTGGTAGAATCATCGGAGTGAGTTTTCGGTTGCTCACAATATAAATCATATTTGCTTCTAAACTAATTTTCGCTTCCTATGCCACTTGATCCACCCCCTATTTTTCTTTTGCGAAAGTATTTAAATCAATAATTTTTAACATTTGCTTTTCCTCCTAAAACCACTTATTAGCGTCACTGGTTGCATTGATTTCTTTATACTCTGCTAGAACTAACTCATATTTCAAATCATCATAATCCAGTAATTCAATGGACTGTCCGTGATGGGAGTTAGTCACTTCAAGTGCTATCAACTTTCCCAAGACAAAATTCCGTTTCATTTGGTTTTGAGATTGTGCAGCATCATATAGCTGACCCATAAATACTTTTCTGATATTCTTTCAACAACTCATTCATTCTCGGCCTATTATTCTCCTTTAAAAAAAGATCGAGTACTGATTTATCGTCAGTAAAGTTGACCGTGTTTTTTTCGTATACCAGAAATTCAATCAACAAACGGAGTGATGTATGCTTGTTTTTGACGGACTCATGATAAAGCTCTCAAACCGTCATGTCTGCGCTCCAGATTGAGGAACACCCCATATTCTTTGATGAATGCAAGTGATATGGTTCCAATGGGACCATTTCTTTGTTTACCAATAATAATTTCTATAATGTTTTTGCTCTCCAATTGCTGTTTTATTTAAAGGCGTAATGTAATTTTCCGTAGCAACATTATCCCCTCAATTTGGACAATGGGCCTTCTTACGAGGAGCTAGTTTCCCATGGATTTCAATAATTAATATGCAATCATTGCAAATGTACTTCAATTTAGCACCCTCCTTAATTGCCTAATGCATGGCTTATTCGAACTGTGCAGTAATAAAATCAATTAATGGTTTTAAAACCAACTTTATCATGGTAACCTTTTTATAAATATATTTTACATATATAAGGAGGGAATAAAATGTCTCTTAACGTACGCCTTTTTATAACCATAGTTACTGCTCTTTTATTTGTCATTCTTGTGTTCATGAATTTTTTGGGATATTGGAAAGCCAACTCAGCAATACAAATTCTTTTTTTCTTTATTATGGTAGTATCTATTTTCAATGCGGGTACTGAAACCGGTAAAAATCTAAAAAACAGGAGCTGATTGGAAAATTCTAATTGGCTTTTTTACTGCACAGTTTGTGTCTACTCTTCGATTCTTCTTAACTTAGCAATCCAAGGAGAAGAAAAATCTTCTACCTTGAATCTCCTCTGTTCGAATGAAAGATTATGAAGTACTTCAGATTGAGGATTTTGCTGTTTAAGAGGAGAAATAACCTCAAATCCTCTCGCCTCTAAATCCTTGATATCTTGTTCAACGTCATACTTCCTTTGACGACGTATAATAATCGGCTGCATATGCCTGGACATTAATACCCTTCTTCCTGACGTTTCCCTTTCAGCGTCATACTTTGGTCACCTTCTTTTTCTTCTTAGGCTTGTTCAACTACATAAAAAAACAATTAATCTATATACATAAAAATTCACCATAGGAAGGATTCTATAAAAAGGTAGAATATTACACCGAGGTGAATATGAAAACAAAAAAACACGAAGTTCCAAATAAGAACTTTTCAATTCTAATATGGAAAATGGCAATAGGTTCTACTCTGTCCTGGGAATTATCAAAACTATTGGGTTCTGATCATCCTTACTTAGCTCCACTCACGGTCATCCTATGCCTTCAATCAACAATTGACATAACGGTCCAACGATCCATACAACGTGTAATTGGAACCATGATTGGTATTTCCGTAATTGTACTCATTGCAAGACATATGAGTATAAATGGATGGAATTTAGGACTATTAATTCTTTTAGGATGTTATATCACACAGTGGTTAAAATTTAACAAAACAGTAATTCATCAAGTCGCACTCACGATATTATTTGTCTTTGTACTTGAACACCAAACGAAACATTATGCCATAGATAGAATGACAGATACTCTGGTCGGTGTAATTATTGCAGTTTTGATACAGTTTGTTTGGTTCCGTCTAATTTTCAAGAGAAAGCAACAAGCCCGGTAGTAAAGATTTACACAAATGACGTTTCTTTTTATTAGTCATGTATTTTCCTCACTTTTGCTTTTTCAGTATCAAATATGCTTTCTAATTCGGGTAAGGAAAGTTCATATAATTGTCGACCCTCAGGAGTTTTGAAATAATCCATTATCAAAAGTTCAGATTTATAAAAATCCCTTTGCAAAACTATGGATTTATTTAATTGATTAGTGGAAACTTTTTTTCGGGCAATAATCGGGAAGCTGGTAAATCCATTAGAATTAAAATACTGCCCGATAATCACCCGATAAATGCCCGATTAATCTTGAGCTGATTTGAGTTATTATCTGTGTTTCTGTTCTTTTCTTATTCATATACTCCTCCAATAGCCTGTAATGAGTTCCCTGTAGATAGTAATAGGTTTCCAATAATGTTTTCTGAATGGCCTGGGAGGGGATTGAGCTCGATTCCGTGTCCCACGTTAATAAGTCCACCTAACGCTTGTATCCAGTTCCCGGTAATGAATATTTTCTGTGCTGTTTGTTTTTTTAAGTTAATAACCAACCCAGTAATGACGGTAGTATTCCCAATTGACTGAAATTCCTTCCCAATTTTTCGAAGGGCGTCTCCTTGCCCTTCAGCTTGTAAAGCATTACCCCCTGACTGTAAGACGTTCCTCCACAAACTTAGGTCTTCTCGCAAATTAGTTTTTATGAAGTACAGTGGCGAAGCTCCAATCGCAGCAGAAATTGTTCCCACAACTACTATCACAGAACCAAAGATCTCTTTAAATTTCATTATTCATTTCACACCGCCAACCTATTATTAGGTTATAGCCTATGTATATGAAAATTGATGTTTTTATGTCAACAGGCTTTATGTATACGATTCCTCATAACTTACGGCATCATATTCAACGCCCCGCCCCTTTAATCAAAAGAAAAGAAAGATGCCGTCGCGATCATCCCCCTGTTTAATAAAAGCATCCTTTTAACTAGGTTAAGTTTTTTGTGACTTGTTCCGCCAGTAATTATTGTACTGTAAACGAAAAAGATAAGAGGCTCCCTATTACAACCTTCACCTTATGTTCATTTTATGTAATAGGTTTCAGTTGCTTATAGGTACTAATCTGATTCATATTGCATGTCGTTATCCCATATAACATTATAGTAATACCTTATTATTCGCATTATATAAAAATTCTTAGACAATGGGAGGAAGATTCATGGGGAAGTCTGGATTCGTACCTGACAATACAAACATAAAAAAAACAAGTGGAACTCCTAATCTCTTTTTCGACTCGAAGGATAATATCTTCCACGAAAGAGACCCTGAAAATGTTGTATTTACGGTTACTTCGACACAACTTCCTGCAATGGTGCTTTTAGTGACGTTTATCTTACAAAGGGACATATTCGGGAACCTCATTGGCATCCTAACGCTTGGGAGTTAGATGTAGTTATTTCGGGTGAAGCCCAAATCTCAATTGTTGACCCAGATACTAATAAATTGCATACCTATATTGCAAAACCTGGTCAAGTTGTTTTTATTCCCATGGCTTGGTGGCATTGGATTATACCTAAGTCAGAAAAATTGCATATGCACCTGTTCTTTAACAATGACCTATTTGAATCAGCAGAGGGTTCTAACATGTTGCGACTAACACCACCAGAAGTTTTTCAACTTGCATACGGTGTTGATGCTAACAAAATTGCCAGTGCATTAAATCCAATTAAAGAATCAGTCGTAATTGGACCGCTATTCCTATAACTCACCAACCTTTGAACAGGAACACTGGATTTGTCCCTGACAATTCAAACATAAAAAAAACAAGCGGAACACCTAATCTCTTTTTTGACTCAAAGAATAGTATCTTCCACCAAAGAGACCCTGAAAATGTTTTATATGAGATAACCTCGACCCAAATTCCTGCAATGGTGGGTGGTGCTTTTGCAGACCTCTATCTTACAAAGGGACATATTCGGGAACCACATTGGCATCCTAACGCTTGGGAGTTAGATGTTATAGTTTCAGGTGAAGCCCAAATCTCACTTATTGACCCAGATACTAATAAATTGCATACCTATATGGTGAAACCTGGTCAAGTTGTTTTTATTCCGATGGCTTGGTGGCATTGGATTATACCTAAGTCAGAAAAATTGCATCTCCACCTCTTTTTTAACAATGACCAACGTGAAACAGCAGAAGGTTCTGATACGTTACGACTAACACCTCCAGAAGTTTTCCAACTAGCATATGGTGTTGATGCTACAAAAATAGCCGATGTATTAACTCCAATTAAAGAATCGGTCGTAATTGGACCACCTCATCCTATAACTCGCCAAACCTACACACCGAATACAAATCGTGTAAAACCAGAAGAAGTTCCAAAACAAAATCAGAAAAAAGAAGAAATAGCAATCAATATAAATGGTAAAAATTTTAAATTATAAATCATCATCGATTTGGTAAAAACCATGCCTTTTTTCTTCAATTCTGCAGCTAATTTTTTATTAGGTGTTAAAGTGGATGATTTGTATAGAAATTCAAAGCAAACACGGGTCTAGTAAGGATTTCCGGATTGACAAAGTAGTTTAAAACGGAGAAAACGATATTACGGAGTTAGTGAAGAAGGTTAAGCCTATCATTCAGGATGATTTGCCTTTTTAATTGTAACTGGACTGTTTAGCTTAATAAGGAAAATTTATAAAAATGTAGATTGTCATTCTAATCAACCGAAATAATTTTGATTAAGAGGAATGAATTTATGTTAATATATGGATTGATTGCATTTTTAGTGAGAGGAGTGTTTTGAATGACAAAACGATGTACTGGTGAGAGGTAAATTGGATAAGAAAAAATATTTTATTCTTTTACCGCCAGCATTGATTATAGGAATAATTTTAATAATATATCAATATCATCATTCAAAAGAATTTAAACCTTATGTACTTTTAGTACCCTTGGTCTTCTGGCTGTTCTATTATAGTTGGATATATATTGAAAAGAGGAAAATGAAGAAGTTCAAATAATTATTTTGAACTCGCTCGGTTAGGTTAATTTTTCTCACGAATGCCAACGGGGGCAAACCACATTCAGTAATATATCTCTTAAAAGGTAGTAAAAGTTCCTAAATAACGGGGAGTTGAATAAGACTTAAATCCTAAAAAGTCCCCTCTAAATTAAGAGAAGGACTTTTACTTATTTCACACGTAGTTTTTGACCGACATAAATTTTATCGATATTCTTTAAACTATTCCAATTTTTAATTTGGGTTGTGGAACTTCCGTATTTTTTAACTAATGCTGATATGGTGTCGCCACTTTTAACAGTATGTTACTTTTTGGTACTATTTGTTGATATTGATCCAGTGACTTTAAGTTTCAGACCGATATTTATTTTGTCTGGGTCTTTAATTCCATTAAGACTTACTAGGGCTTTTACGGTTGTTTTGTATTTTTTTGCAATCAAGCTAAGTGTGTCGCCTTTTTTTACAGTATAAGTTGTTGTGGATGTACTGGATGTATTGGGCGGGTTAACAGTATTTTCTGTGTCCGTGAAATCCCTATAGGCTACATTTAAATCTACCTTTGTGCTAATACCATTTATTTTACCTGAATCAGAATGTTGCCAAATATCTGCGCTACGTCCCAATGTGCTGTTGTATCGAGCAATCCACAAAGTATACTTCTTCAATCTTGATTCATCTAAAGCATTTTCAAGAAAGGATTTACCTGTATATAACATAGCAGTATGTCCTGCATCTTCAATGGCCTCTAAAAATGCAATAACGGCGTCAGTTAGCGTCTTTTTCTTTGCCTTTTTTTTGTTTTCTTCAAGGTCAAGAACAGCAGGGTAATTTAAACCAATAGAACTGATAGAATCTATAAAATACGCAGCCTCAGCCTTTGCTTCTGCTTCAGTAGCAAACTTAGCATAGTGATAGGCCCCCACTTTTAATCCCGCTGACAAAGCTTTAGGAGCATTTTCTTTAAAGTAGGAAAGCTTAGAATAACTCGTTCCCTCGGTTGCTTTAATAAATACAAACTTCACACCATCTTTTGCGACTTTGTTCCAATTAATTACACCTTGCCAATGTGAAACATCAATTCCTTTTATAGTTGTCATATTAATATCCTCCTCTTTTTTTAAAAGAATAGCCACCCAACGGGCAGCTTATTTTGAAGTTCCTTCTCTTTTTGCTATTAACTCATATAGCCCTGTTCCACCAAGACCAGCGAATGCACCAGCCCATAACCTCAAAACAATATCCATATCTGTGAATGGAAAAGAAACTGAACCTATTCCTAGTCCGATTACCAAGCTTAAGTTAGGTAAAAATATTGTTTGGTATAGTAACGGTTTGCTTAACGACTTGAACCACTGCTGCTACTATTGGTGCTAAAATAGTTTTAAAAATTAATACTTGGTGCATGACTTCGTTTTCTATATTAAACATCTCCTTTTTTTTCGATTTGATCAATGCGTTTATGTGCCTGTTTTGTACTTTCATCTATACGTATAACAGTCTCTGACAATGCAGTCCAACGTTGGTCACTAGCTTTAAAATCAATCCTAATTGAATCAACTGATTGACCAATATTGTCTAATTTTGTTCTTATAATTGCCGATTCTGTAGCATCACTTTTAACATCCTTGTCCCTATTTCTGTTAAATGTAAAGAAATCAATAATAACACTAGCAGTTGATTACACCGATTTCAATTGTCAAAACATGACCTCTTTGAACGCTCTTTTTATGCATAATAAAAAGCCGTTTCAAAATTTAGAGACGACTTGAAATTTGTTGCGATTTAGTTTTTTAGTTACCGCACAGTTTGTTCCTATTGGGGTCCTACCAACAAAACGCGGAAAACATACGCTAAGGGAGTAACATCAGGAAAATACAGATTTACAACGGTGAAATCCAAATATAAAAAGCCTAATTTCTCGCTTTTAACACCGAGAAATTAGGCTTTAGTTACTTCATTAAAGCGCCCGTTAACGGAGTAGCGAAAATGATTCTAATATGAGTATACTTTTAACAAGAAATTCTTTTGTGACTAACATCTTATTAAACTATATGAACCTTTACAAAGAAAGAGTGCATGTCATATTCCTAGCAATGTGCCCTAAACTTGCTTACCTATTTTTCCCCCATCAATTTATACCATTTCTTAAAGATAAACCTCGCTTAATTCAACCCATACCCAGCTATATATAAAAGAAAAAATGTAAATAAATCCTATAACCTTTAATGAAAGAGATGTACTGGCGATTGGTCCTAAAACAGGGAAATGGACAATATATAAAAGAAAACAAATTCCACCCATTAATAATATAGACGTAAAAACTATGATGCCAATTCGTCTTTTTAAAATAAGAAGAGCTATTCCAAGTCCTAAACCTACTATCCCTGTTGTAAACGGGAAAACAAAAGATTCGCCAGGTTGGATCAGAATCAATAAAAGAAACGTTAAAACATAACTTTGAAGCCCAAAGGGAATAGATATAATGGTACAAATCAAGATAGGGAGAGTGGCAAAAGGACTGATTAAATAACCGATCCCTGGGAGAAAGTTTCCGGTTGACTGCAGGATAGCTGCAAGTGCAGAAAAAAGGGCGGCTAATACGAGCTTTTTAGAATAAGAAAACGTTTTAAAATAATGGTGGAGCATGTATGATTCATGTGATAAAATGCTAAACCAATTCATGAGTTCCTCCTTCTCTTCTTACAGCACATAAGCTTTATTACTCCATCCTTTTTTCGGTACATAAGAAACTTCACATAAAACGCATTTATCTATGCAATCGCCATCATTACATCACTTATACCTACTAACATCACTAAAAAAGAAAATCAATCATATTTCGAGTGGTAATTCAGAGTAAACAGCTGTCATTTCAATTAAAGTCCAAGTCCTCTATCCTTCTTAACGCGTCATATAGAACCGGTTTTAGGGATCGTTTTTTTCCAATAGTCCGAATTCCTAAGATTCCAAAATCGACAATTTATAAAGACTTTTCCTTCGGACTAAAATTTGCTTGAACTGGACGAATACAACCATGGGAATTCTCCTCACCTTTTTTATTCACAAGGAAGTCCTAATTTGCCGGTTTTAAGATTGACTCGTACGACTTTAAAGCCAAAGTTCTTTCCGCGTATACAAAGTCCATATCCCTGGTTTGGTCGATAGACATTTCACCGACATGGCCGAATGACTGTTGAGTTGAAAAATCGAATATATTTGATGAACTGTGACGTTCAAAAC
The DNA here is from genome assembly GCF_016651095.1 of Peribacillus sp. TH16. Lineage (NCBI taxonomy): Bacteria > Bacillati > Bacillota > Bacilli > Caryophanales > Bacillaceae > Peribacillus > Peribacillus sp. TH16. The sequence continues at coordinate 768,019 of NZ_JAEKEM010000002.1, forward strand.
GAGCCAACGTTTGTCCGGCTATTTTTATCGTTAACTAAAAAATAATACAAATGACTACGAAGAAGCATCATATGCAGCAGGAATGAATTTTGGTCTTGAAGAGGTAGAACTTTTTTTAAACTTTTATCATCCTCAATATTGGATTCAGGTTTTAGTTAAGACGAAATCAATACTATTTAATGAAAGAAGACAACCAAGTAAAAGAAATTGGAACCGTAGATGTTATTTATGAAGGACAACCGACAAAAATACGGATTCAAGCTGAAATTCTTATTGAAGATGTTTAGAAAGAGATTGTTCTATATATGTTTATATTATTAAGTAAATTCCCGAAATTCCCCGGCCCTAATTTGATTCTAATAGAACAGTTCTAATCATATTCTTATAAAAGAAAACAATAAGAAGGAGTGTAAAGTTAGTTGATAAAAGTTAAGGTTAGTTTACGGCCCATTGTAAGTAAAATAAATTTACCCACTGTTTTGAAAACAGCAATACTTCCGGGTGACTCAATTGAAAGATTATTTATTGCAACTCAGGTAGGAGAGATCTTTTACATAGGGGACGGGGTTATAAGGACTTTTTTAGATATTCGCCCCCGAATCATAAAACTTGGTGATTCTGAACTAGGTGTTTCTCGTGGTGGATATGATGAACGAGGACTGCTAGGGCTAGCGTTTCATCCAGAATTTAATTATAACGGTCTGTTTTATCTTCATTATTCAGTAGCTGGAACACAAGGTCCAGGTGCTCTTTCTGAACCTTTTAGGCCTAACCCGTGTGATCCCAGAACTTTAAACCTAAGATGGATAAATAGAGAAAATCAATATGATCATATTGATACAGTTGAAGAATGGATTTTACAATCGAATGGTCAACCTCAAAAACGACGAACATTACTTAACTTAAGAAGACCATTTTTTAATCATAATGGTGTCAATAGCTTAAACTTTTCACCTGAAACCGGAAACCTTGTTTTAACAACCGGAGATGGTGGATCAGGCTATGATCCATTTAATTTAAGTCAGGATGATATGGAAATTTCTGGTAAAATAATTGAAATTGATGTAGTTAAGAATACATTTTTCTATAATCCACCGGTAATCACACGTTTTAATGAACTTCCCGCACCTATTCAAGAAACGCTTACGGTAATTGCCAAAGGGGTTCGCAATATACCAGGCATTTCATTTCAAAAGTTTTATAATCAGTATATCAAATATGTGGGAAATGTCGGACAGGATTTGGTAGAGTCGATTTTTTCATTCGTTCATTATAAACCAATACCGGTTACTCAGCTTATTCAAGCTTCTTTAATGAAATCTAAACCTGACCTAGAAGGAATTATTAACTTTGGCTGGCGAGGGTGGGAAGGTGCTTTTCCTACTTCGTTTATAAGGGGCTGCTCTGCAAATCCAACTTTGGATGAGAAAACAATTGCTTATTACAATGAAGCAATAAATTCTTCAGTGAAGCGTATTCAGCCTATAACTAGTTATTTTCATAAAGATCCCCGACCCGATAAGTTTGGAGGAACTGCACTTACGGGAGTTCAGCCATATATGGGGAATGGAATCCCCAATTTAACGGGAAGCGTTGTGTTTACCGATCTTGCCAAGGATAAAGAATCTCAGCCACCGGTTAGAGGGGTTTTAGCTTATACCAGGGTAGGTACAGATTGTAAACTAAATGATTTTAGTGTTATTGAAACCGATTATAATTTTGGGTCTCAATCAGCTTATTATGTTAATTTGGGAACGAATCTGGATCAAACAAGACTATATTTAGGGGTTTATGGCTCTATGAAAGTGACTGATTTTCACCAAGGTACTGTTTTTGAAATTGTTCCATGATTTATAACTATAAAATTCTACTTAATACCAGATAGATCTCCTTCTTGGATTTAATTGAATAGAAATATAAAACAAACAAGAGAGCAATCATGTTCCTTCGTTTGTTTATTTTTCAGGAAATTTAAAAGCCGAATATTCTAATTTCATCCCCAATATTTGTATTTCTCTTACATTAGAACAGATATTATGTTGCTTGTCCTCTTGAGATTACTCGTCGTCTTTGAAGAAGTTATATTCCGCGACTTCTTAGACAAGGTTCTCCTGTATTTGGAACTTAAGTATAATTCTCCACAATCTTCTCCATAGTTTTCACATAAATATCCAATTTCTAAAAAGAGTTATTCCACAAAATGGCACGATTGTTGAACAAAATTAAAAAAGATATTTAATTCATTAGTTCATGGTTGAACTACCCACCACTTATCGACCTTACGGTCTGATTGAAGTGGGGGATTCCTGAACATTAGCCTATCGGCCAATTTTTAATTAGGCTACTCCCGTAGTTCCTACGGTTAGAAGCCTTATGGCTTCATTCATTAGATTGAGTCCTGCGTTAATATCTCGATCGTGGTGAGTAGAACAAAAAGGACAATCCCATTCACGAAGATTCAGATGTTTAACGTCTTTATTTTGGTAACCGCAGCTAGAACACAATTGACTAGAAGCAAACGTTTTAGATACGGTCACGATTTGTTTACCATACCATTTTGCTTTGTATTCCAACATTTTTTTGAATTGGTACCAAGATACTTCACTAATAGCTTTAGCTAGTTTGTGATTTTTCATCATATTCGACACTTGCAAGTCTTCCATTCCAATAACATCGTGGTTTTTGATGATTTCGGTAGAAACTTTATGTAAGTAATCCATTCGGGCATTTGAAATTTTTTCGTGTAGGATAGCCACTTTTCGTTTTTGTTTTTGATAGTCATTTCCCATCGTCTCCTTTTAATTTAAAATAAAAAGCCACCCAGTGGGCAGCTTATTTTAATCCTTGTTTTTTCGAAACTTCTTCTTATTTCTGAGCTTTCTTGGTTACTAAATACTGATTTTTATATACTCCATACAAAGCAAAACCAAGTGGAACAATCGCTGTTAGAAAGTTCATGCTTATAATCACTGCCTAGTTGTTCCTACTACTTCCGTTAATTCTATATTGAGTATTTGGAAACACTTCAAGTGTTAGTTAATTAGATACTACTAATACTTAAAGAGGGACCCTGCAAAGGATGGCCTTTTTAAATACCTCCTGTTTCCTTTTCGATCAATTCCCGAATCTTGGCGGATTACGGATCGATCTTGCTCTGGCCACACAATAAAATGCTCTTACAGCACGTCAGTCCCGGCCCGCCTCGTAAAACTTCTGCGCCACCATATCCGGCCTTGTACGCGTGTCCGTAAAGTGGTCGCCGTCGCTGACGATCAGGCGGAACTGGCCGAGCCGTATGGACATATGCGGATGCCAGCCGAAGCCCTCTCCTTGTGGCAATGCGTTGTCTTGGTAGAAATAGACATAGCTTTTGGGCGTAGGCAGCGCGTAGAACGCTTTAAGATCTAGCTTCTCGAAAAGCGGCTTAGCCGGTTCCGGAGTGATGCCTGTATACATCCGTTTGGCTTCCTCCAAAGTGGCCGTATTGACGAACAAATCCCGAAACAGCGGAAACGGAAGCATGATCGTATCGTCCTTCGAGCCGGCTCTGAGCTGCTCGAAACCTTGCCTCATTTTGGGCGAGAACTCGTCGGCAACTGATTCGCCGTCTTTCAGTACGAACGCGTCCCAGAAGACAAGGCGTTTTATGCGATCCGGTACCTGTTCTGCAACCTTTTGGATGACAGCTCCGCCGAAGCTGTGCCCGACGAGAACAAAGTTGCGTAGGTCCAGTTTCGTTATAAAATCAACGACGGACTTCGTGATCATCTCATGCGTGACATCTTTGTTTGGATCTTTGCCGTGACCTGCGTATTCCGGCGTATAGACGGCATGCCCTCGACTGCGCAGCACCGCCGCTACGTCGTCCCAGAAGTGAGCGTCAGCCCAAGAACCATGCACAAGTACGAAGGTAAGCCGTTGCTGTGCGGGTAAACGGTATCTTTCATGCGATTCGGGGGCACCATCGCTCCAGAGCCACCATCCTTCAGAATAAGGGGAGTAATAATAGCCGCGGGGCATAGACCTATAATCGGGATAGGGGAATTGATGAATTTCTTGAAGATAAGGAAACATGTACAAGACATCCTTTCAAATCGACATATACTATCAGCTTATGCCCACTGCGTTTGAGAGGTTCCCACACTCGATCCGCCGAAAAAAAGCCGCAAGAGAAAACCATCTATAACCTTGTTTACCTCGTATACACTTTGTGATTGTCTATTCTTCATTTTCTCGTATTTAAAGCCTTTTTGTTGAGGAACAATAGCCATGCACTTTCCGGAGAAAGCTTTATAAATCTTGTTGATATAATTCTGTAGTTTTTCCTGCCCTTTTTCCGTATTATCACTGACAGCCTCTATATCAACAACGCCATGTATCTGGTTCTTGCGTTTCTGAAATTCTATGATTCTACCAAATAGTTCCCCATAATCGGAATACAGACCATCCAACATGGAGATAGCTTTTTATTGCTGTATTCCAGATAAATAACATCACTCATTTGAAATGTACGGGAAAACGTATAGTCTTTAATGGTTACATCTTTGAATGAATCATTTACTAGGGCATATTCGATTCGTGAAAAAGAGTCAGCAAACAATAAATCTTCCGAATCTGCCTGAATGATCAAACACTCGTTGTCATATATCAGCTTGTGAACAACAGTCTGCCAAAATTGGCTGGCTGACATGTTCGGGTTAGGTCTGACATTTAACCAGTAATACATTTCATCCTTCACAAACTTTTTATCATTCTTTACATAAAACTCGGTTTGGCTGATGGGTTCGGCCAATCATATTGATACCTGTTTGAATCGCCAATTGCTGCATGTGAATTTCTTGGAAGTGTCTTCGATTAAATCAAAGACTAACATGAATTCAAGTTCTTTATTTCTGCTTTTCACTAAAATCCCAATTTCTCACCTCCCTTTTTTAAGGCTTTGTTTAACATTAATGTTGATCTTAGTCGCACCATAATACCAGTTATTGGAAGTTGTTACTTCCTACTAACAATTCTAGATATCTGAATACATAAAAAATGATAAATGCAAAAGATATATTTAAAATTTAGGGGGTATACTTTGCGGAAAGTGGAATACATTTTCGGGATCATACTTGGCTTTTATTCTTTGTAATCTATCAAAGTTGGTTCCATAATAAGCCGGTCCAAAGTTTATAATATTCTGATCTGGAGAATTTACGTAGGCCCCTTCAACGAAAGGATTCAACTGCTGGTGTGTTCTTGCAACCAATGCAAGATTCCTTGATGCCTCAGAGTCTTGTGTCCAGGTTGTATTCCACTCCAAATAAAACTTCGGACTGCGCCAAAAAAAAGCAGTCGCCTCAGAAGAGATTCTACTTACAGCGCCACCACAGTTCAGAAAAAAGAAACTGGATTCGGTTCCGGTCGATTCTTCTAGGAAACTGCGCATGATCTTGATTGCTTCATCCGGAAACAGACATGTCGCCCAAGCCGATGAAAATTTATAGTTCCGGTCTGCTCTTCCAGGGATTGGTTCATCTGGTATCAGATGTTCAACAACATTCGGATAGGACAATTCTTGGATAAACACCCTTGTTGGAGTACCTACGCTCGTTAAAGGCTCTAACAAGCTAGTTAGTTTCGTTTTTGAACCCAGGAATAGTCCTGTTGCATGAAGCAACCCATTATTTTTAGAGAAAATATCTAATATAGAACCTAGTCGGTTGTCAACAAAAGGAGCCCATTTTTGCCACGCCTTGAAAACTTTCTCTAGTTGGTTCCATGGCCAAATAATTTCGAATACTGTTGCTTCAGCGGGGGCATGATGTACCTTGAACCTATATTCAGTATTAATTCCGAAATTACCCCCACCTCCACCGCGAGAAGCCCATAAAAGGTCTGAATTGTTGTTTTTGTTTGCCTTTAAGACTGTTCCATTGGCGTCAACCATTTCCAATCCAATGAGATTGTCACTGATAAAGCCAATTGATCGCTGAAGTAGCCCCATCCCTCCACCCAAGGTGATTCCGCCAATTCCAACGGTTGGGCTATCTCCGAATGGGACCATGAAGCCTTCCTGTGCTAATTTCTTTACTAGTGGACCTACATTGATGCCAGTTTGGACGATAGCTACTTCTTTCTCCCTAATTAACTGCACCTTTTTCATATCACTCACATCGATAACAATACCGTCTTTAACTATTGAAAGATTTTTGTCCAATGCATGTCGTCCGCTCCGAACCCGAATCGGCACATTGTTCATTCGTGCCCATTTTATAGCATTTGTAACATCCTTCGTGCTTTGAGCAAAAACAAATACAAGGGGAAAGGTATCAACGTACGGGTTCCAGTTTAGGCGTGCCTGTTCATATCCTGGTTCTCCTTTAAAGATGACTCGTCCTGTCAGTCGTATTTTTAATACCATCAATTCAACCCCTAACCTTAATTTAGTATTCGGGCTAAACTATGAAACAATTCATTTTCCAAATTCCCTATTTTTCTTTCTTCGTTTATAAATTTTAAAAAATGTACCTATACATCATATTTAATGTAAATAATAAAAAATATGCAACCTAGACTGATAATGCTGGGGATATATTAATAGGATTAATAACAATGATCATAGGATATGGAACAGAAATAGTTGGTTGGGTAAGGCTTGTATAAGTTGGAGAAATCTCTAGGAAGGATAATCATAAAAAAGTGGGGTTTTATTCAACCTCTTACTAAACTAAATGGCCCAATTGTTGAATAAAGATCAAACAGCGACTCTTCAACTATTCTGCCCCGTTACACAAGAAAATAAACAACATCGTTTAACAGAGCCTTTTAAAAATCTATATCATCCAAGAAAAAGTCCACGTCATCCACTAAAATTTCATCTGCTTTAAATGATAAACGCCTGGAAACCATCTGTTTTCCTTCTAAATTCGTCTTTTTTCAAATATTCCTTGTTCCCATCCTTTTTAATGTGAACATAGACATTATTGGTATACCAACGCATGAGTGGGTTGTCATCAAAGATGATATTACTCTTAGCGAACAATGTTTCTACCCTCGGCGCTAATAAGGAATGAATGGCTTTAGGATTACGGATAAATTCTAATTCAAATCCCTCTGCTTCTCATGCGGTTCTTACTAAATCCAAACGGAAAGTATCAGCTACAAAGCTGGATTATTAGCAAGTTGCTTAAATTGAGTTAAAACCTTTTTGAATAATCCTTTGGCATATGGGCTCCTTGGTTCGCTGAACATAGGATTCGCCTTTTCCCAAAAGTCGGGATTATCAACCTCGTTAGGGTCATCCAATTTTGTAGATGAAAGGGAATAAAGGTCAACCAGGTCTTTTCCTTCAAGGATGTTCATAGCTCGTTCTTTCATTTTGTCTAGGAATCCTTCACGCACCTGTTAGCTCAATAAGAAAAACGATACCTCTTATTGAAGTATCGCTCTCGTTAGTTTAAGAAGAACATCATTAATCAATCAAATGGTTCTTTTCAATTTTCTTACTTATTTGAATCTGTAATTAATATTAAAATTAGGATTATTAGGCTTATTCCAAGTATAATTGTACCTACCATACTTACTCCCATTCCTGCAAATCCCCTAATTAACTTCAAAACTAACCTGCCCCGAAAAGAAGGTACGCTGACATGAACAAGTAAGCTTCCTGTTTTTTCTCTATTAAACCAATTGAATTAAATGTTTTTTTGCTTCGTAATCAACAAGTTTTTTATCCTGCTTAATTCGTGCAAGATAATCCGGATTGGCGATAAGCGGACGGCCAATCGCGGCAACGTCAATGGTGCCTTTTTTTAGTGCGTCTTCTGCTGTTTCAGCATCAAGCCCGCCTACACCAACTATAACTCCATCCCAGTGGCGACGTACCAATTCATGCATGGTTAGCCCTCTGGCAATCGGTTTGGTAAATTCCATTGTAGAAGGGTGAATCATTTTGCCGCCTGTTTCTTTAAAAGCTTCAATAAACGTTTGAATCGCTGATTCAGGATCTTCCCACATGTAAGATGGCTGGTCAATTTTTAAAGCCGAGAAACGAATAAGGGTACGGTCTACTCCAACCGTATCAATGACTGCTGTTAGCACTTCCTTCATAAATGTCAGGCGTTGTTTTAAATCACCGCCGTACCGATCCGTCCTTTTATTGGAAGTGTCAGAGTTAAACTGGTCGATTAAGTAGCCATGTGCACCATGAATTTCCACGCCGTCAAAGCCGGCTTCCATCGCATTTTTTGCAGCTTGCGCATATTGGCTGACTACTTCTGCAATATCTGTCTCTGTCATTTCCTCAGGAATATCAAAAGGTTTTCCGAATCGTGAAACCTTTCCTTCAGCAGCAAAAGGGGAAGGAGCCTGTGGTGGAAGTCCTCCTGCAATTTCGTGGTGGCTTGCACGGCCGACATGCCAGATTTGCGCAATAATGGTTCCGCCTTCAGCGTGTACAGCTTCGGTAACTTTTTTCCAACCATTAATTTGTTCTTGAGTGTAGAGCCCAGGAACGCCAGGATTACCCTTTGCTCTTGGTGAAATTACAACACCTTCCGTAATGATAAGTCCGATTCCATCTTGAGCTCGCTTTCGGTAATACTCTACGGTTAGGTCATTCACAACACCAGTTTTATCATCAGCAAACGACCGTGTCATAGGAGCCATTGCTGTTCTTGTTTTTAAGTCCCATGCACCAATTGTTACAGGTTCAAAAAGCTTAGTTTTTATTTGATTCATTTGAATTCCTCCTGTTAACCTCTTATTTATTGAGAAAGCTAACTTTTAGTAACCATTATGTGTAAGATTATATGAAAAGTGGTTAATTTTCAAATGATTCACTTCATCACCGGAGCTAATTGGTAAGATATTGTAATTAAGACCAATAAACAATCCATTCAGCTGTTACTAATTGGGATTTTAAAATTTGAGGGTGATGCTCCTAGCGCACATTTTCCATTTCTTTGATTTGGACTGCCTCTCTTTTCAAACAAAAAAGCGACTCAAACGAGTCACTTTGTAAATTCGGTTATGACTTAGGCTAATCTTTAGCACCCAAATTAATGGAAGTTTTGTACGGTCATTGTTTCGATTTAATATGTATAAACATTACTATTCCATATCGAATTCCGCTTAAATCTAGCCAAAAACACCCCTCTGAGTTATCTTCAAGACATAAGGAGTTTAACTCAAAACGTTGCTTTATAAAGCTTTCAGGCCCCTTAAATAATCGAGTTGAACAATAAAGTTTTTATGTCTAACTGTTTAGGCAAAAAAAAAGGTTTATTTGATTCTCAACCCTGTTTAGTATTTATTCTGCATGTCCTGAGTGATGCCAATATTCACTCTAAACCAGACACCACGGCTACACTAACCGGGTCACTTGTTAAACGATCATGTAGTTATGTATGTGCCGCAGTAGTTTCAATAATCAGCAGTAAACAAAGGTAAATAAAAAATATTTTGGGATTTATGAAAAAGGGACGAAAAGGAACATAGATATAAGGGAACACATCTAAAAAATGTATTCCATTTATGCAACTATGATTAGGAGTGAATTATTATGAGCAATCTGGTAACTTTGACGATAGCTTCAGAAGCGTTTCTCTTGCTATCCTTCATTATTATTTTTTTATCAACCAGGAATACGAAAAAGAATGTTCTATTGGTCATCCTGCTCATCATTGGAGGTGCGCCGCTTCTATATTTAGCCATAGATCATGTGAACAGCGAATATGTGGATGCAAATATCGGATTGGGCATTGCTTTTATGTTTACCTGGATATATAGCTTAATAGCTTTTATCATTGCTATCATTCTTTTAGTAAAAAAGAAAAGGAATAATAATATTTCAAAAGAGCAGTAATCATCACATTTTGTCTGGTTTACAGTGAACAAAAAGAAGTGTCGCTCGGCCATATTCCAAGCAACCACGAATAATAAACCATTCAGGTAAAAAGGGAAAAGGTGCAACAGCTAAAAACCATCACGCCTTATTTAGAAGTCTTCTTCAAAACTTCCATACTATTACTTTATCACATGCAAAATGAATCAGTGTCCGTTTATCGTTCGGAAATCCTTCCCTCTAAAATAGAGCCATTAATTCATCCACTTTTATTTGCCTTTCCGATGCAAAATAAGGTTAAAATACCCCTTTGAATTAGTTATAATCCAGATTGTGTATAATTCACATGCCCCGCCTTTTCTTACATTCTTGGATAGTGTAAACATCAGGTGCTGGAGATGGTTTAGCTGGTGTCTTTGAACCTTTCCAATCAAAAACTTCTCTGTAGTTATACTCACAACAAGCTTTCCAACTATAACCTGGCATTTCATTATGGGCTTTATCACACTTCCCTATCCCATTTTTAACAAGTGCAGTGTGAAGTTCTGCAATACTTGCAAGTGTGGCTTCATCTATATCGTCATATCGATAGTCTCCAGCAACACAGATACCAAGCGAAAATTGATTGCTGTTCCCTACATGATAAGTGAGTTTGTCTATATCATTCGCATATACAATCATAGCCCTTTTTCCGTTCGGCGTGTTAATAACATTCTTAGGTTCAATGATGAATGTATATCCTATCCCGGGCCACACCAGCGTGTTTACATGGTAATCCGCGAAACTTGCTGCATCAGATCCGGGCAAATGTTTTTTGTAAGTGAATGGTGATACACGGTGAGTGATTGTTTTCGTACGTTTTGAATACATGCCTTTTGATTTTAATTCCCCTCTCATATCGACTAATTGGGGTAGTTTAGAAAAGTTCATCTTTCATCGTCTCCTTTTTATTTAAATAAAGCTTTGTTAAAGATTAAGTGTCATTTTCCTGATTAGAGCATAAGGTAATATAACCCATTTAAGTTTTTCCTCCTTAACAAACAAACAAGGAGATGTCTTTATGTCAGGTTGTGAATCAAGGTGTGACGACGGCTTTGGATTTGGTGGAGGTTTCGCCTTTATAGTCGTTTTGTTTATACTCTTAATCATTGTTGGAGCTAGCTTTGTTGGTGGAGGCGGCTACGGCGGCGGTTACGGCGGCGGTTACGGCGGCGGTTACGGCGGCGGTTACGGCGGCGGTTACGGCGGCGGTTACGGCGGCGGTTACGGCGGCGGTTACGGCGGCGGTTACGGATATGGCGCATGTTGTTAAAAATAGTATAAAAAAAAGCCGACCCTTATTGGTCGGCCTTTTTTATCTATTCCGCCATAAGAAAATCAGCAACATCCTTTAACAGAGCCTAAAATAAAAAGCCGTTTCAAAATTTAGAGACGACTTGAAATTTGTTGCGATTTAGTTTTTTAGTTACCGCACAGTTTGTTCCTACTGGGGTCCTACCAACAAAACGCGAAAAACATACGCTAAGGGAGTAACATCAGGAAAATACAGATTTACAACGGTAAAGCAATCCAAATATAAAAAGCCTAATTTCTCACTTTTAACACCGAGAAATTAGGCTTTAGTTACTTCATTAAAGCGCCCGATTATGAAATATCTTTTAGTTATCTTATTGAAGATAAGCATCTGTTAGTTGAAGTAATTTACATAAATTCTTCGTTAGTGAAATAAAAAAAAGCCCTCCAATTGGCAGTTAGAACTACACTCATGCACCTTAGAGAATTACAACTCCTGCGTTATTCCAATAATTTAAGATTCCAGTTTTTTTCTCGGACGGATGGGATTGTTTGATTAGGTAATAAAATGGCTTCCAACCACCTGATTTTGGTTCTGATTTCGTTTTCATATTCATCACATGCACAATTTTGTGTTTTAGCGCCAGCGCTCTAATTTTTTAAGAATTTTTTGTATACATTTTATTGAGAAAAAATTTTTCAACCCGATTCATATCTGATTCCTGAAACCTTTTTAAACTGAATGCATAAAATTCATCGAATGTTACATCAGGATGCATCCATTCACCATTTTCGTAACAATAGTGACAGTATTTTTCTGACGGTGTCCCATCCTTTTCATTTCCAAAGTCACTTGACACTTTCATGGGCATTCCACAGCTTTGACACATGTTTGGTTTTGCCATTTTTATTCCTCCGATTTTGTTAAGTTTTGAATTTGTTATCATTCACATTTACGAGTTTAAACTGATTCGCCGATGCACAGCCATCATATTAATTTCATCTAGGAAATCTAGTAAATGGCCCTTATTAGGGATTCCATTTATACGTAATTCATCTAATTATATAGATGATTCATATCAGTTGCAATGGTTGCCAATTGTTTACTCATTCTTGCGACCGCTTCATCGGCACTGAATCAGAAGTGCTGAATAAGTGCCTTTCTGTCAGCCCTAAGTTAAAACAGGCTTACGATATATATCAAGACCTTTTATTACGCATTTGAACACAAAGACGGAAATTAGAGAGTTTTCGAATGTGTTTAGGAACAATAGAGTAAACACTCCACTTGCCTGTACTGTTGTCAAAAATCAATCAACGAAGTTTCTTGTTCTTCTCGGGAATAGCCCATATCGTTGATACCTTCCTTTCCCTCGATCTGCGATATCGTTCGTCTGTGTCCCGCATTATTTTTATCAAAACTGTATATCAACTAACTATTAATCAAAGACTATATAGCACCAAGTAACGTGGCGGTGCTAAATTATGGATATAAGTTGGATATGGAAAACGATGTTAATTGTCATCTTTGGAATATTATTAATACGCATTTCAGGTAGAAGGTCTGTCTCCAAAATGACTACTGAAACAACTGTTATCATGATTTTTATAGGGACCCTTTTAATACACCCTGTTATTGGCGAAAATCTTTGGGTTACTTTTGCGATTGCAACCATTCTCATTGGAACTTTACTACTAATTGAATACATCCAAATGAAATGGGATGTTGCCGAATTTTTTTTAACTGGCAAGTCAAAGATTGTTATCGAGAATGGCTCAATAAATGAAAAAAATTTAATAAAACTTCGACTTTCTGTTGATGCACTTGAAATGCTCCTACGACAAAATGGGATAGAAAATATAAAAGATGTACAATGGGCCACTATCGAACCCAGTGGACAATTAGGATATTTACTCACTAATAATAAGAAATTCGCAACCAAAGAAGATATAGAAAAAATTCAGCATGCACTTACACAACTCTCCACCAAATTAAAAATTAATTCGAAAATGCAATCAGAAAATAAACCTGATGAAACAAGAATAAATCTTTTTTCCAAAATTAAAGAAGGGGACTCATCTTATCCCAAACGTCTTAAATAATCTACCTTTTCCCATCTGCCTTACTAGTAAAATTGAATTAGTCAGGCCCTACTATGTTGTAATGACAGGCACTTAAAGTCTGATTACCACTAACAAGAGAGAGGAAAGAAGCCTATCAAGTGAAAAATTGTTTTACAGTTCGTTGACGATTATAAGATTAAATACAGTGTAATAAGTAATATTTCAAACTGGGAATGTTGGAATATGAACATTTTATACAGACTTTCCATCAAAACAGATAATATTTTTATCTTTCAATCTTTGACACATATATTAAAATGAGCAGAACACCTATTTCTCCCTTAAATATAGGAAACCGATTTTAGAAGTAGCTATTTCGTCCGAGGATAGTTACTTTTTTCGGACTGTAACAATCACAGTTTGTGTCTATTCTTCGATTCTTCTTAACTTAGCAATCCAAGGAGAAGAAAAATCTTCTACCTTGAATCTCCTCTGTTCGAACGAAAGATTATGAAGCACTTCAGATTGAGGATTTTGCTGTTTAAGAGGAGAAATAACCTCAAATCCTCTCGCCTCTAAATCATTGATAGCTTGCTCAGCTTCATACTCCCTTTTACGACGAATGATAACCGGTTGAATTTTCTTTGCCATCAATAACAGTCCTCCTCTACTCTTCCAAATAACCCGACATAACAAAAATGTTTCTGAATGCACGAGTCAACCTATCCTTTTTTCTCTTTACCAGAGACTTTTTCAACCGACGTTTTCCTTTACGAGTCATGTATTTTCCTCGCTTTGGCTTTTTGCTTTTTCAGTATCAAAAATGCTTTCTAATTCGGATAAGGAAAGTTCATATAATTGTCGACCCTCAGGAGTTTTGAAATAATTCATTTTCAAAAGTTCAGATTTAAAATAATCCCTTTGCAACTCTAATTTAATTGATTAGTAGATACAGAACTAATCATATAAAACCTCTTTTCAACAACTGGCGACCAACAGCCGCCCACATATTAGCGATCCCAGCAGTAAATGATTCTTCACCCATTTTTCCAGCTGCTCCGCCAATGTTTTTTTCAATGGCATTCATCAGCATTTCGGAGGATATTTCACCATCGGAAGCCATTTTAAATACCGCTTCTCCGGTCACTCCTGCTTCCTTTGCCAACCACTGATAAACGGGCAATCCCCTGTCAGATAATTGCTGTAATTCCCCGTTGTAAGCCTTATTAGATGTCTGGACTTTATTTAGGATAGATCCCATCTCACCTAACCCTGCCCCGGCTATTGCTGCCGCATCACCAGTTAAGGATAAATACCTTGTTAATTCCGTCCCCTCTTCAACTCCAGCAGCCACAGCATTAGCTGCCGTTGTTGCAGCTTCGTCCAATCCGAATGATGTCCCTTTAACGGATTCGAGGGCTGACTCCATTATTTTTTCTACGCCTTTAGCATCGTGACCCAGCCCCTTTAATTTTGCTTTGGCTGTATCTATTCCGACTAGGCGATTAAACCCTTTAACCAGCGCTATGCTCGCTAGTGCCGATGCCGCCCCTACAGCAGGTAAAGTAAGTTTCTTGGTTAAACTTTTTCCTAAATCCTTTGTTTTGTCTGATATAGATTTCAAACCATTTCCGAAATTAATAAGAGAGTCGCCAGCTTTTGTCCATCCAGAAGAAGCAATTCGTTGTTCTTCTTTCATTTTTTTTAGTTCTTCTTTTACACCACCAACATAGCGTTCTAAGTTGTTTAGAGCAGCAACTTCATTGTTATAGCTTTTGGCTGCTTCATCTGCTTTTTTGGACCCTTCTCCATTCTCTCTGACCATCTTTTCGTACTCAGCCTTGGCTTGTTTCGTGACCTCTTTTTGGACTTCTAGTTTCCTATTCAATCCAGATAAACGTGTTTCGTATTTCCCAATAGAACGATCACCACGGTCAAAAGCTGACATGTTTGCCTTCATTTCACTGTTTACAGTCCTTAACTTATCCTTTACCCCAGTTAGACCACGGTTGAGGGCTGTGGAGTCAAGGTCCAGTCCAATCGAAAGGCCTTCTTTCTTCTCCATCAATCACCCTCCCTTCTCATACCAATAAAAAAATCCCTAACCTCCGAATGCGGTGATTAAGGATTTCTCTTGTTTTGGTTTATTTTCTTCTCTTAATATTTCAAGTAAAAAATGGTAAGGCATACCCAATATTTCGTTGATATCCTTACCATCTTTCATGAGATTAAGGATGAGTTTGTCCATATATTCTTTTTGCTTGGCTGGGGAAAAGTCTTCATCCGTTAACCTTTCTTCGCCAAGAACTTTTTTGTTTCATCATTTTGGTGACCTTGAGCCACAAACATAATTTGTTCTTGTAAGGTTTGGATAGCATCTGGTGCGTGAAGACCATTAAATAAATCTTCTTTTGTGAATTGCTTGTTATAAATCTTGTTTGCTACAAAATCTAACAGTTTATCAATCAATTCTTTTTCAGATGTAGCACTTTTAGCATCTTCGCTTCTATCAATTTCTTGTGTCATATCGATTGCTTCATAAACTACTGAAAAAGGAATGAATACAGGTGTGAGATACTTTACCGTTTCAATTTCACCTTCCTTCACTTCCTTTATCAATTCGATCATGTTTCTTTTTAAATTTGCCATTTCAAAACATCCCTTCGTTTTTTAGATTAGTCTTGGATAAACATTAATGTTTATTTTTGAACAAATAAAAGAGACCACTTATTGTGGTCTTCTTTAGTGCTTCTTCTTCAACTAAACCAGCTAATAGGATATCACCCGTTAGTTGAAGAAGGATTTTTTGTCACGGAAAGGAAAACAAATTTCTAAACAGAATTTACCCTCGACTCTTCCTCCCTCTTCATGTACCACGAAAATAGAAATAACATCTTCTATGGTTGCGGAAAGTGTGTTTCCTTTTGGTATATTTAATACTACAGGACTTCCCTCCATACAAACCACGAAAACTTGAAGAGAACTAATACTCCAGGCACTGTTGAAAACGGAAACGGTGACCATCGTTTTTTCATTCAGCTCTTTTTTCCAAATCTCCAAATCGTGAACATCCTGATCTAAATGTATATTTCCACAAATATCCGTACAGAAGATTTTTTTATCGCAATTTGGTATAGGAAAGCAACTTTTCTCAGGTGACCTGGTCTTCTTTTTTTTCTTTTTTTTCTTTTTTTCACATTTACATTTACATTTACATTTACATTTCTTGTTCTTGTTCTTTTCATTTCCCACAAATGATTCCTCATTTCTGTATACGGACAACTCTATACACTATTACAATTTCAGACATTCGTTTCAAATAACACCCAGTGTTGCTCTCAACAAAAGGGAGTCCTCTATACAAAATGAGAACTCCTTTTTACTTTTAACTAAACTATGCTAATACACGCTTATACAGAGTAATACAGTACGTACCACTTGATCCTGCTGGTATATCAAGGCTGAAAGAAGTCGGATTTCTCACTGCACTTGCAAAGGTATTTCCTGGTGGAACGGGTCCTACACCAACAGAAGGACCGACTGAAGTATTGACTGTACCTGTTACAACTCCTGAGCTGGATGCAGAGTTAAAAATTTCAAAAGTCCCTTCGATATAATCGCCAATTGGAGCATTAAATACCACCTGATCTATTACCCCAATACCTGGATTACTAAAATTACCACAAATTCGTTCTTGAAACGTTTGTGCTGGAGGGCAACAACCGCCCATTCCATTAGAACCACACATAAATCATTCCTCCCATTCTTTGAGGTTGTCCTCTCATTATTTAATGATTTTATTAAAAAAATGTTCAGGATAATGGTGGAATTATAGTAAAATGGGCTCAGTCATTAATTAGAAAGGGCTACTACTTAATTTTTTTCGATAAAACAAATCTTGTTTCTAAAAATATATCCATACTCGACTAACTTGCCCCATTAGTTCAACGAGAAAATCAACAACACCCTTTAACAGAGCCTTAAATCAAGAATATTCTTGCTCTTTATCCTTCTAGTGTCTCTACTCTCACTACTAATTCGTTCCACTGTTCTTCCGTAGGAAATCCATCAGCACCCTTTTCGCCTTTGTCGCCTTTTGAGCCTTGCGGACCCGGAACACCTTCTCCTCCGCCTTTTACATTACGGACATAGTTAACAAATTCCCCTGCATTTGCTGCATTTATTGAATATCCGATGATAGTTGGCGCATCTTCTCCAAGAGCTTCAACGATTTTTCCATCTTCACCAGTCCCAACTGAAACACCTGCTTGAATGTCTGCTCCCGCTTCGACCTTCCACGTTTCTCTATTCTTAATAGTTACATAGACCCCTTCGCCTTCTTTGATCGCTCTTGTTGCTAAAAAGTCAGGGACTTCTCCTTCTTGGGCTAAACGAATATTAATTTCATTTTCTTTTTCTTTGACTGCTAATACTACTAATCTATTAGCGTGGATATCTTCAACTACAACAGCTTTAAAGTTTGTCATTATCCTTCAACACCACCTTGCTCTCCATCATTTGTTCCTGGATAAGGCTTGCCAAATATCTTTTGAAATAAAGAATCACGGTTATCTGTTTCTCCTTTTTTGTCAGCACCGAAAAGAACAGATTTTTCAGAAGAGGCTCCCTCAACATAACGCTCCATAAATTCTCCAGTAACTTCTTCATTATCAAATTCTTTGTTTTCTTCTTTGGTTTTACCGGAAATTTTAGAACGCATGAACATTCCTTTTGTAAGCCCCACCCACTCTTTAGAACCATCCTCAAATGTCTTGGTAAATACCGCTGCCACATAAGGTGGCACATCCTCACCGCCAATAGAAGAAAGACCATCCACTTTTTCTAAACCAAATAAAATATTCTTATCCTGAATCGGTACTTTGTGAAATTGAGTGGATACTGTTACATTTCCACCTGAAATAGCAATTTCAGCTGTACCATTATCCCCATACGCCCTCATCGCTTCTTGCGGCATTTCTACCTCAATATTTTGTAAAAATTTAATCCGGGTAATTTCACCAGCCGTAAATGAATGGTCATCGTCATCTGTTAAAACCGCATAATAAAATTCATTTACACCGGTTGATGCTCTATAGCTTTTTTTCTCTTCTGCCAAATTAATCACTCCTATTTTAAATAATAAAAAAGGACACCTTATAAAGTGTCTAGATCGTCTCTGTATAATTTTCCCCGATACCTTCTGGCGTCCCGGTAGATCCCTGTTTCTTCATCCCATTCATCGGGACCAGTACCTTGATGAAAACCAAAATTCCACATAACTTTTCCGATTTGTTCAGATAATTCTCTTGAATTGGTCCTGTTCTTTGACCACACTTCAATTTGATAAAGACAATCATAAGTTAGCCAGGTATCATCAGCGAAATCTTTAGGAAGAGGTACATCTAATGGATCTATGATGATATTAGGAGCCATTGTCACGCTGCTGGTTTCAGGAAAATCATAAAATTTAATCCTTCCAGAAGCCTTCTCCTTAATATATGGGTCAGCAATCAGCTCATTATAGACCATCCCTAATACATCCATTAAATTCCCTCCCTTATTGATCGTTTAATTGCCTCACGATAAGCCCTTTCAGCGTTTCTCATTGCTCTTGCAATTGAACCCTTCCCTTTTGGGTTTGGGTTTTGTACGGTGCCAAACTCATTTAAATGAATGATTCGATAACGTTCTTTCGGACCACGCCAATAAACTTTAACAGTCCTAACACCAGCTACCCACATCGGCTCTGATATTTTCATTTCTTCAATGGATGCTCCGGTATCTTTAAAGGATGCAAATTGACTTTTTAGTTCCTTTATAAATACTTGGGCACCTCGTTTTAAGGCTTTATCACTTAATTGCTGCGCCTTCATTTTTCCGATACGTCTTTCAAGCTCTGCAACCAGTGCTTTTTCACCTTTGATCTTTACACTCATTCGGTTAGCCTCGCTACGATTGTGATAAACTCCTTATTTTGCAAATCGGGTTGAACGTGTTTGACATTATATCGCTTGTCTCGGTATTCAGGAGCATCGATGGAAAGATAATGCTTATTATTTGGGATATAGTCTGCTTGTGGGTCTCGTATCTTGATTGTGATATCAGATAAGGTCCCGTTAGCCTTAGCAATCTCCAAGTCTTTCAACCAAACATTATCAACCTTGGCCCAAGCACGATAGAGAACCCTTTTTTCGTATTCACCCGGTTCTGGTCCTTCATTTGCTGTATACTCATGAAAAATAACGGGTGTACGTAAATCCCCCGTCTTCACTCTTGGCGGTTTATATTTAAACGGCTGCATCTGATTCACCCTCTTTAAATGCAATCGATAATCCTAAACTATTAATTTGATTAAGGAAATTATCGTTGAAATACTCAAGGGCATCGTTGTAGGCATAACGAGTACGCTCAAACACTAACTCTTTCGCCCTTTCATTTTCGTCGATATCAAACTTCCCGCATTTTTCCTGCAAATCCGCAAGCGAAAAGGACAACAATCTTTTTAAATTGTCGTCCTCGCTTGAATGTGATATATGCATACGCTCTTTAAATTCTTTTAATAGTTCAAGTGTGACCAATTAAATCACCCCTCAAGGCCGCCTTCCAAGTCTAGATCTAAGTCAAAGACTTGCACTGCATAATTATCTTTTGGCTTACCAGTGGCGTATTGTTTCGCGATATAAAGTGTTGCATCTTCCATGGCCATTGTTTGGTCAAATTTCTTTACTTCCATCGCTCCACCGACAGCTGCAACATACTCACCACGAATAAAGAATACAACTTTTCCTTTTGGTACAAACATGGATTCAGTAATGGTTGGATTAAATGGCAAGCTTGTCACGTATATACCTGCAGCATTTTGGACGGTCGCATTAGCTTGGATGCTAAAGTTATCAAAGGGATTGACAATCATTACAACTTTTCCAGCCACATTGCGGACCTTTTCTTCTTCATCTTTCCCAACTGGACGAATAGATAATTTTTCGACAACACCTTTTAATTCATTGATTGTCGCCCTACCTGGTTCAAATGTAAGGATACCGGCAGATGCCTTGTCAGGATATTTTCCGTCCACAACAGATCCCTTCAAATCTTTTAACAATCCAATCGGCATGTCTTTCCCTGTCCCTGCAACATATCCACGCTCAAGACCAACGGACATTGCTTCCGAAATCATAGTCCGAACATAGCGCTCCACCCATACAGGTCCAAGTTTTAGCATGTCGTTTGATAGAGGAATAAAAGCTGTTAACTTAAGTTGGCTGATAGACTCTTTTCTAAACGTTGCATTTAGTTGCCCTTGGATGTCTCCAAATAATGGGCCCCATACTGCAGCACCTTCCGGATCTCCATAAATGAATTCTGTAACCGCACCAAGATTTTGAATACCTAGTTGCTGCAGTAACGGATGCCCTTCAACTAAATCATCAAAAATCCGTTCTTGTATTGTTTTAGGCAGTGTTTCTGTATCTTTAAACCCACCCTCTTCAATCACGACATTGAAAAACTTTGTCTCTTCACTCGTAAGAACATTAGCGCCCCTGGCTTGCATGATGGAACGGTCAAGCATTGATGTATTAACTTGATTCATAATATCTCCCTGTACATCCTGAGCCAACGCTTCCAGCATATTATTTAACGCAACAGACTGTTCTTCAGCATTTCCTTCCTGTGTTGCTTTAGCAAACGCCTGTTTTTTCTCTGCAAAATTATTAAATTTAATTGTCATTATCCATACCTCCTATAAATGTAAAAAGAGACTGCTCAAGTTCTGTTTGGGTGCAACAGGATCAGGAACAATCTCTTTTGGTTTTAATTCATTTTTGATTTCATTTTTAAGTTCAGCAAACATTTGTTTTAATGTGTTTTCGTCGATGCCTGATGCAGAGATAGGTTGCTTTGGTGCAATAGCAGCCGTAATTTTATTGTTAAATGCTTTTGCTTTGTTCTCAAAGATTTCAGACTCGACTTCTTCTGGTTCAGCATCGATGATTTCATCAATTAGCCCATATTTTAATGCTTCTTCAGCAGTAAGATATGTTTCATCATCGAGTAATTTTTTCATCGTATCCGCATCTACCCGATTTGTATATGATTTCAGTACAGCTTGGCTTACCTTTTCAACATCATCAGCAGCCTTTCGAAGTTTTTTAGCGTCCCCAGCTACAAATGTTTGAGCATTGTGGACCATCAGCATGGTATTTGCATGCGCTCGTATTTTATCAGCACCCATACAAATAACGGATGCAGCACTTGCCGCCATGCCTGTTATCGTCACAGTAACAAGTCCTTTATGATCTTTAAGAGTATTACAAATATCAATTCCTAAAAAGGCATCACCACCATAAGAATTAACGGATAAATCAATATCCTCATCTTCTTTAATAGACTTCATTTGATAGTTAAAATCCCAAATACTCGAATTCCAGTTGATAATATCACATTTGATTTTATGCTTCATTTTTCTCACCTCCTTTAAGTGCTTCTGAACTTTCTTGATAGTTTTTGGTGATGAAGTATTTATCCATCATAGGGTCGTCCACCCTTTCCTCACCTAATGCTTCACGCAATTCATTACCGTTAAATGCCCCTGAAGCTCTCAACTTATCAACGGCGGCAGCTACATCAAAAATATTACTGTAAGAAACCCGTTTAGTTTCCATCTTCTTCCCTGCCAAGTATTCCTTTTTATCGATCATCTTGGCATTCAATTCATCTTTGATTTTTTTCAAGAAAGGATCAATGCAAAAAGTCATGTAATTGCGAGTAGGCTTTTCTACATCAGCCATATCACCGTGAAGTAAGGAAACCGGAATACCTAAGGCTTTGGCAACTTGGTTGAGAAAACCGTCAATTACCTTGGCGACTTCATCCACACTTTGAAGCTGAGTAGAGTTCTTCAATTCCTCTAATCTAAATCCTTTTTGTTGTGGAACAATTGCTACTGACTTATAGGTGAAAGCATTGTAGATTTTGTTGATATAATTCTGTAGTTTTTCCTGTGTCTTTTCCGTTTTATCAGTGACTGCCTCTATATCTACGAAGCCGCGAATTTGATTCTTGCGATTCTGAAATTCTATGATCCTACCAAATAGTTCTCCATAATCGGAATATAAGCCATCAAACAAAGTCGATAGCAAAGTCGATAGCTTTTTGTTGCTATATTCCAAATAAATAACATCGTTCATTTGAAATGTTCGAGAAAACGTAAAGTCCTTAATGGTTACATCTTTAAATGAATCATTGACCAAGGCATATTCAACTCGTGTGAAAGAGTCCGCAATCAATAAATCCTCGGTATCCGACTGGATGATCAAACACTCATTGTCATAGATCAGCTTGTGAACAACAGTTTGCCAAAATTGACTGGCTGACATGTTCGGGTTCGGTCTGACATTTAACCGATAATACATTTCATCCTTCACAATCTTTTTATCCTTCTTCACATAAAATTCCGATTGGCTAATGGTACGGCCAATCATATTGATACAGGTTTGGATAGCCAATTGCTTCATGTGAATTTTCTTGGAAGTATCTTGGATTAAATCAAAATCAAACATGAATTCAAGTTCTTTATTTCTACTTTTCATCAGATCTAATATTCCCAATATCTCACCTCCTTTTTAAAAAGGCTTTGTTAATCATTAATGTTGATTTTTGAACAAATAAAAGAGACCACTTATATTATTGTGGTCTACTTTATTGGATCCTATGGAACTAACGCACCCGTTAGTTCAAGAAGGAAAACCAAAATCAATACTTGATTTTGGTTTATCATTTTATAAACGATTAAACTTTATACAAAACGGTGCAACCTTTTTATAAACGGTACGACTTTATTTTATAACTACAGGAGATTTTCTAAAACAAAAAGATTAGCGCGAAGGCTAATCTTTTTGTTTTAGATTGATGGTTTAATAGTCGACTAGTCTGTATTCACCGAACATATTTTCTACCGTTACTTAATCATTTTTTCTATCTTATCAGTGTCAGAATCAAGAATACCATAAACAACTCCTGGCATATTATAAAGATAACTTTCGTTATCAAAAGTATATGAAAGGATAGGTGAAACAGTCATAAAATCAAATTCCTTTTTACCTTTATAAAAGGTATTAATTTTAATGTGTTTTTTATCATGTGGTTGAAATTCGAAAGGTCTATCAAATTGATAGGATAGATTTTTCGTAAGATCAGAAATTCTAGATGGAGAAATAGTCTGGTCTGTCTTGTTTCTAAGATTAATATCTAAACCTAAATACGGATATGCAACAGTATATTGACCTGATGGTTCAAAGTGTTTATTTTGATAAGACATATCATTTTGTACTGTTATACTTCCAATATCATAAGTTTCTGTATTCTCGTTATTAAACTGAATTAAAAGTTGGTCAGCCGTTTCAACATTATTTGTTAATGGTTTTAAAGTAACAAGAATATTAACTAATTTATAGTTTTTATGAACAATTCCAGTATCTACTTGGTAATCGACAATCCTTATATTAGGATTATTTAATTCAATAGATGATACTACGTCCACGAGAGAAGAATCCTTGTCTTTAATATTTTGAACACCAAAAATGTTGAATGACATACCTTCTTTATCTTCAATAATGTAACTTATTAAGTTATTCGCAAACTTAAGTTTTACTTCATCAGTTTGATTACTTTTTTTTCCATATTTATGGTCGGTTTTCGTTAGTATAAAAAAAGCCGAAATCACACATACAGATATTATCAATCCAATAATAATTTTCTTATTTTTTACCATAAACACTCTTCTCTCAAAAATTATTGATATACGACCTGTAAATAAGTGTCTTTACGTGGAGCATAATGATTAGTTTTTTTGTCAGAATACAATATCCCATTAAAATTATATAACAATACTCGAACATACCTCTTATTAAAATCGCTATAGAAAGCTAGTTTACTGAACTTTTTTTTGTCTGCGGGAATAGTTATGGCAACAGAATATGTAGTGGTTACTGAATTTGAAACTCCTAAAGAACTCGAAATACCACCTGCACTTGCACCTGCATCAGATGACACAGTTGAGGTTGCAGAATTACTCTTGGACCATTGGTATGAGCTTGCCTTCGCCCATGAACCTGTTAAATACCTAACGCGTTTTTTTACTTTGGTTGGTCCTTCTAGAGTTTTGACTACTCTATCTACTGCTTTAGTTCATTCTCTCTTTGGGTAAACTAGGTTGTCGATATTCTACAACCATTAAAACGGTATCACTGTGATTTAATTCCCACGTAAAGTGTCTTTTAAAATCAATAATAAATACATCTTCCTCCGTAGCATCATAATCTGTTAAATTCCCCATCCCATAAACTTCATTACCATCAGCTAATAAACAAATACTCCCACTAGTCATTTCTAAGAGTTTTCTTATGGCTCTATGATTTGATAATTTAATAGGAGAAGTGAACTTTAAAATCTGGTTAACTGAAGGATGGTCAATATTTGAAATTATAATTCTCCCGTTACTTTCTCCACCTTCATAGTACTGGGTGGAAATAAGATTGAATATCTCAAACAAGTCAAATTGCCCATGAAATTTAAAAGACAATGATTTCAGAAATCTTTCTCCACCACTTCTAATAAACTCACCATCATTTCGACTTAATACATTAAGTTCTTCTCCTACATCTGGTATTTGCAGAGCCTTAGAACACGTACTTAAGAATTCCGTTATTGTAGACTCAAGCAAAGATCTCATGATTTTATATCTTCCAAATACAGTATGTGTATTAAGGCTAGGAATAGATTTAACAGCTTCCTTGTTTAGTTGTAATATTGTAAAAACCCAATAACCGCGGATATTCACAGGCATAGATACATAAAATGATGTATTTAGATTCTCATATTCTTTATCAAGAATTTTAATCATTGCATTTACTTTTGCCTTTAGTTCAAGCCTATGATGATATTTTTTTTCAGCCCGCTCACCACCTTTTAGCATTAGTCTGTCAGGATCATTATCATAAATTTCATTTGCTATATCATTTACCTCACAAAATAATTCGGGCTCAAACGGAGTATCGATTGTAACTATGTCTACTGGATTTGGATTGTCTATTCCATTATCTTCAGCCCATATCCCTACCACCCATACTTTTGGGTTTAAATCCAATCTTAATTCATTGAAAATTTGTTTAGCTGTGGTATTTATCGAGACTTGAAAGTGTGGTTGAAATCCCCATACATACATCCAATCATCCTTTCTAGGTTTGAATATTTATATCACTAATTATTTTGTTTAAGTACAATTCTAAACAATGTCCATTAACATTAACATAAAATTCAAATTATTTTAAAGTAATCTTCAACAATCTGGCCCTTTAATGGAATAACATGACTCACGTTTTTTAAAAAACTTTATTTTCACTTAACATCTTAAATAACTCAAATGGATGTCATACCGAACTTATATGTCGTTGAAATGTGTGTCTCCAGATAGAAAAAGAACAATTTTGACCATGATTATATGGGCGAAATATAAAATAACCTGTAAGGCACAATTACTAATCAATTTCGACCAACTAATTTTGTACCTATAACAGTTATAAAATCATCTTCCTCAAAGGGTTGCTCAGTTTTTTGCAATAGCATTGGAGAAATAAACAAAGTTACCACCTCAAGAAAATTGTAGCACTAATATTACAATATTCTCTGAGGTAGATGATGTAAATTCAACAAATAATTTCGGTTTTTTGCTAATTTCTCAATGATATATAAAACCAAACACTTTTTTCTTTGTATTTATATCTGGTTTACAGTGAAGAAAAAGAACACAAAAAAAGAGGAAATTACCAATCGATTTTCCCCTGCATTTTGTTGAGTTCATCTTGTTTAATTCCTATGTAAATTAAGGTTTCTCGTTGATCCGTGTGATTCAGGATCTGTTGAAGAGCTACGACATCGTTGAATTTCTTGTAATGATTATACCCGTACGTCTTTCGAAGGGATTGGGCCCCGATTCGTTCCAGTCTGAATTCCTCCGCCAACTGACTCAAAATCACATAGGCCATTCCCCTTGTGATCGGTTTGTTTTTTCCGTTTCGGCTTTTAATCAAATACTCATTCGAGGGTTTGTCTTTCACATAACTGCGGATCGCCCTTTTCAATTCATTCGACATCTTCACTTCTTTATGTTTATCCGTCTTCTTTTCCTTCAGGACAATGTCCCATCCTTGCACATCCCTTACCCGTAATCGAAGAATATCCGAGATACGTAGGCCTGTATGGATTCCGAGCAAAAACATAATGTAATTTCGTTCATTATTCTGTTTCAGGAAGTCTTTCATATCCTGCAGCAGGGCCTTGTCACGAATGGGTTGGACCACGTTCATTCGAAACACCCCCTTTTTTATAGACTTCGATTTTCAAGGCGAAGGCCAGGCGCAACACGGCCTCTCCTTTAATGGCATAATACTTGGTTTTTCCTAGCCCTAATTCAGTCCAAATTAACAGGTCGTAACCGTGTTGATCATGGAGAAGATACTTTTTCACCATGATCAATTTCTCGATATCTTTCAAACTATTCACCGCATCGTGCATTTTCGTTAAACAATCCGATCGGTTTTGCTCAAATTCAATCCGTTCTAGTGCTGCATCTTCCGTGCTGGAATGAAACGCGTTGGTGTTAGAAGGAGGCACCAATGAATAAGAGGGTGTCACTTTTGGCATTTAAAAAATAGGAAGTGTGATTAAGAAATCTCGATATTCTGAAATCGCCTTCTACACTTCTCTTTTGGTCTTTTTTTCATCAACAGCCGGCATATCACTTCTTCTTTTCATGTGTCCTGGCACCTCTTTCTATTCTTTAGGAATTTGACGTTCTAGTTCATCATAAGCATATTGTACATAACGACTTGGCTTTACCGGACTGATGGCGCCCGTGCGTTTGTCCGTCCGATACCGATCCACTTTCCATTTGATTAGGTACTTGATTTTTCTTTCTTTTTTTCTTTTTCCATTTCAATTCCTTCTCTCTTTTTCTAAATAAAAAAGGACATCCATTGAAAACAGGAATTCTAGTTTCCTATCTTTAATGAATGTCCTCCAGTTTTTCCGGCCAGACGTTTATGAACTATACAAACCTCTAAACTCTAAGAACTTTCTTGACTTTATTTTTAAGCATTCATTATTTCCCTATTCCCATCATATTTATGCAATATGTCACATAATTTATTAGTTTTTATTTGTGAGATTTCTCCAAATGTTTGTCGAATCTTTTAATGATGGAAGTGACTATATGAATACTACTCAAAAAATTAATATTGGTCTTTCGCAGTTTACTGAATTTACTCTGAAAGGAGTTTCAGCAAAAACCAACATGGTAAGAAAAATCAAATATCAAAAAGAGTATCATCCAGCCTTCGATTATTGGAAGCAACTTAGAGATCAGATTGTTTCGTATCATAAAAATGATTTAAACAAAAATTGTTTTGAGAACCTAATTCCAAGGATTGATATAAAAAAACAACCGAACTATATATATGCAATCAGACAATATTTAAAATTCCTAAATAAGAAAGAAACGATATGGTTTGATCCTGGAAAGTCTGTCTGGATTGGCGATAAACTTTCAGTTCGCTCTTCTTCTGAATTAGGTCTTTTAATTAACGGTGTTCCACACCTCATTAAACTTTATTTCAAAGGAAAAAATGATAAGGTTGATAAGAGAAACATTAACTCATCACTGATACTGCTAAATACTTCAAGCTATGATAAAACGTTCAATTTCGAGGTTAATCATTCTGTTTTAAATTTGCATAAGAACAAACTTTATATAAAGAATGATTATAATGAAGACATGTTAATTGCTTTAGAATCCGAAGCAAGTCAATTTGTTTATATCTGGAATAAAATTTAATTAACTTCATTTCCTAAATCATTCATGTACTGAGCACAAGATTTACATACCCACTGTTCTTAATTAATTTGTAATTCAGCTTCGTTATCTGAACAAACTACACATTGCTTTTTCTGAATCACTTCTTTATAAGTGGTTCTTTTTTTCAAATTTCAACACCCACTTTCATTTTAGGAGACATAATTAAGATAATTGGAACTATTTTATTTTATTTAAAACACTAATCGATACTGGTTTAAGAAAAGGTGAAGCTTTAGCTCTCCAGGTATTAGATTTAGATTTCACTGATAATAAAATTAAAATCTACAAAACTTTAAATTATGATGTTTTGGATATTGATAAAATGTTCGGACCACCTAAAACCGAAACATCTTATAGAAAAATTTTAATCGACGAAAGCCTTACTGCTCTATTAACGCGTCATGTTATTAAGCAAAAGGAAATAAAACTGAAATTGGCAGAAAGGTATCATAGAGAAACTATTCTTGTTTTCGAACGAGGAAATGGCCTCCCCTATTCAAAATCCACCTTACAGAGGGCTTTTATTCGCATATGTAGAAAAGCAGGAATTACAAAACATATAACCATTCACGGTTTACGACATACTCACGCTGTTTTACTTCTTGAATCTGGAGCAAGTTTAAAAGATGTACAAGAACGACTGGGACATAAATCAATTCAAACAACAGCAGATGTTTATGCTCACGTTTCAAAAGAACTCGAAGAAAAAGGTGTGGTTGGTTATTCAAAATACATGGATTATGCTCAACATAATATGAAATGTGGTCAATCATCCAACTCATAGAAATATCACTAAAATAAAAAAAGCCTTGGCAACTGAGAAACTCAGTAATGCCAAGGCTTTTAAGCTATTAATAAGTAGACATATATTGTTCGCGTTCCCATGGGTGAACTTGTGTGCGGAACATATCCCACTCAATTTCTTTTGCTTCGATGAAGTGTTCAAGCAAGTGATCACCAAGAGCTTCTTTGATGATTTCATTGGATTTTAATGTTTCCAATGCAGCATATAAAGTAGCTGGTAGATCTACGATTCCTACTTCTTCACGTTCTTCTTTATTCATTACATAAATGTTACGGTCAACTGGAGCTGGAGGAGTTAGGTTGTTTTTGATACCGTCAAGACCAGCTTTCAATATTACAGCAAGTGCCAAGTATGGATTGGCTGCTGGATCGACACTACGTACCTCAACACGAGTACTAACACCGCGTGAAGCTGGGATACGAATTAATGGGCTACGGTTTTTAGCAGACCAAGCAACATAACAAGGAGCTTCGTAACCAGGCACTAGACGTTTGTATGAGTTAACAGTTGGGTTTGTTACCGCTGTGAAGCTAGGAGCATGCTTAATGATACCTGCGATAAATTGCTCTGCTGTTTTACTTAGTTCTAATTTTCCTTCTGTATCGTAAAAGGCATTTTGGCTTCCTTTGAATAAAGAAACGTTACAGTGCATACCTGATCCATTAACACCGAACAATGGTTTAGGCATGAATGTTGCGTGTAAACCATGTTTACGAGCAATCGTTTTAACAACCAATTTGAAAGTTTGGATGTTATCACATGCTGAAATTGCATCTGCATATTTAAAGTCAATTTCGTGTTGTCCTGGAGCTACTTCATGGTGGGATGCTTCAATTTCAAATCCCATTTCTTCAAGTTCAAGAACGATATCGCGACGGCAGTTTTCTCCTAGGTCAGTAGGTGCAAGGTCAAAGTATCCGCCTTTATCATTCAATTCTAGAGTTGGCTCTCCAGCTGCATCTAGTTTGAATAAGAAGAATTCTGGTTCAGGTCCAAGATTAAAATCAGTGAAGCCCATTTCTCTTGCTTCAGCAAGGACACGTTTTAAGTTAGTACGAGGGTCTCCATCAAAAGGTGCTCCATCTGTATTATAAATATCACAAATTAGACGAGCAACTTTACCTTTTTCAGAAGTCCAAGGGAAGATAACCCATGTATTTAAATCAGGATATAGGTACATATCAGATTCTTCGATACGTACGAAGCCTTCAATAGAAGATCCGTCAAACATCATTTTGTTATCAAGAGCTTTTTCTAATTGACTAACTGGGATTTCAACGTTTTTAATCGTTCCTAAAATGTCAGTAAACTGTAAACGGATGTACTTAACATTTTCTTCTTTTGCTAAACGAGTGATGTCTTCACGTGTGAACTTTGCCAATTTTAATTCCCCCTAAATAATAATTCATAAATCATATTTTTCATTGGAAAAAACGGGACATATCCCCTTGTCGAAGAGATGTTCGATGCTTACTGCCTTGTAAAAGCTCAGTACGTAGAAGCTTACGAAGCTCCTCGTCACTAAGGTCCTGTCTTATCTTTTCCGCTTGTTCTAAATCTTGAGTCTTAGGTAAGTTCTGTTCCTTTACAGTGAAAATTTTTTTTATGCCGGCCAGATTGACTCCTTGTTCGATTAAATCTTTAATCTCAAGTAGTCGATCAATATCGTTTAAAGAAAAAACCCGACGATTTCCATCTGTTCTCATAGGAGTAATTAGTTGATGCTCTTCGTAGTATCGAATTTGACGCGCAGACAATTCAGTTAGCTGCATCACAATTCCGATGGAAAAAAGAGGCATCGAACGCCGAATGTTGTTGCCACTCATTCTTAGCATCCTCCTTTTTTTATCTGATATAATCATATTACATGTTATTAAACTTGTCAAGATGATGTTACATTTTATGACGTGATATTTTTAGAAAAGCAAAATGATTTGTAACTTATCAAATATTATGACTATTATTTTTTCTGTGAATCCAGTTAAACTGGATTCTGAGACGAAAACTGAAAAAATTCAGCTAGTATTCTTATTACAATTGGATCAGTTTTTTATCCATTAAAGAATTCACAGCAGTCAACACGGCGATTTTAACATGAGCATATGTTAATCCACCTTGAACATAGGCAACATAAGGAGCTCTTGTCGGACCATCTGCTGTCAGTTCAATGCTTGCTCCCTGAATAAAGGTTCCTGCTGCCATGATCACATCGTCTTCATAGCCAGGCATATATGCAGGATATGGTGTCACATGCGAATTGATTGGTGATGCATATTGAATGGCCTGACAAAAGGCAACCATTTTATCCCGGTCATCAAATTGGACAGATTGAATTAAATCGGTGCGTTTCGCATCCCATCTAGGATACGTATTCATACCGATTTTTTCTAAAAAGGCAGCAGTGAACATGGCACCTTTAACGGCTTGTCCAACGACGTGGGGCGCAAGAAAGAATCCTTGATACATTTCCTGCAAACTATAAAGCGAGGCACCAGCTTCCGCACCAATTCCTGGTGATGTTAAACGATAAGAGCAAGCTTCGACCAATTCTTTTTTACCGACAATGTATCCACCTGTCTTTACTATTCCGCCACCTGGGTTTTTAATGAGAGAACCAGCCATTAAATCTGCCCCTACATGACACGGCTCTTGAGTTTCAACAAACTCCCCATAACAATTATCTACGAACACGACGATTTCTGGGTTTATCTCTTTAACGAAAGAAATCATCTCTTTAATTTCATCAATCGTAAAGGAAGGACGTGTAGCATACCCTTTTGAGCGTTGGATTCCGATCATTTTCGTATTCGGTTGAATTGCCTGTTTAACGGCTTCAAAATCAACTGTTCCATATCCCGATAACGGAACAGCCTTATAACTAATTTGAAAATCACGCAAAGATCCGATACCCGAGCCTCGGATACCGACAATCTCTTCCAATGTATCATATGGCTTTCCAGTTATGTACAGCAATTCATCCCCTGGACGTAATATGCCGAACAGAGCAGTTGAAATCGCATGTGTACCCGAAATTATTTGCGAACGCACCAATCCCGCTTCTGCACCAAAGACATCGGCATAAATCAATTCAAGAGTGTCGCGGCCGATATCATCATATCCGTACCCTGTCGTAGGGATGAAATGAGAATCACTCACTCGATGTGCTTGATAACTTTGTAACACACGAAATTGATTTTCTTCAATTCGTTCATCAACTTGTTTATGTAACGGAGAAATCATTGCTTCTACTTCCTGGGCAATGTTTTTTAACACTTCTCCATGTGTTAACTGCTGATACATCTAAATTCCCCTTTATAATGAATATTTCTCTAGCTGGCCGGTTAATGGATGATCAGCTAGACAAAAACCTTTGCATTCATATCTTTCCGATCCTTCATTAAAGGAGAGAGTGCGCAATATGGTTTCATTTTTCAGCTGTGATAATAGTTTACCCTCACTTGAAGGGAGGAAAACATTATACGGGATCATTTCATCAATCACATACTTTTCAATTTCTTCCATGATTTGATTCAGGTCTGAATGATCATAGGCACTTATTAATAATGAAGCATTACTAGATGACCTTACAAAGTCAGTATGAATCCTATCTTTCTTATTATACAACGTTAGCTGTGGAATGGAAGGGACTTCTAAGTCATTTAGCAAATCGTGTACCGTTTTCTCGTGATTAAAGTAATCCGAACTTGAGGAGTCGACAACGTGGAGCAATAAATCAGCTTCCTTCACTTCTTCGAGTGTCGAGCGAAATGCTGCGATTAAAGAAGTCGGCAAATCTTGTATAAAGCCAACAGTATCCGTCAGTAGCACGGTAAATCCGCTAGGAAGAATGGCTTTTCGAGTCATCGGATCAAGTGTAGCAAACAACTGGTTCTCCTCGAAAGAATCTGCCTCAGTTAAACGGTTGAACAGCGTTGATTTACCCGCATTCGTGTATCCGACCAGGGCAATTTGAAAGGTTTTATTTCGTTTCCTTCTGTCGCGATACCGTTCACGATGCTTAACTATCCCGCTTAATTGTTGTTTGATTTCATCAATTTTCCCACGAATGTGGCGGCGGTCGCTTTCTAACTTCGTTTCTCCAGGTCCTCTTGTACCGATTCCGCCTCCAAGCCTGGACATTGCCGTACCCTGCCCCACCAAACGCGGCAATAAATATTGAAGCTGAGCCAGTTCAACCTGCAGCTTCCCTTCTCTTGAGCGCGCTCGCTGAGCAAAAATATCTAAAATAAGCTGTGTCCGATCTATGATCCTTGCTTGCAAATGTTTAGAAAGATTACGAATCTGACTTGGAGATAATTCATCATTAAAGATAAATAGATCCGGCTCCAACTCTTCTTCTAAATTCTGAAGTTCCTCCACTTTTCCTTTACCTATATATGTAGACGGATCAACCCTTTCCCTTTTCTGAGTGATTGTCATTAGCACCTCGCCATTCGCCGTCTTCGCTAACGAAGCCAGCTCATCCAACGAATATTCAAAACGCTCGTCAGCCTCTGTTGTTTGGCATCCTATTAATACAGCCGTTTCCTTCATTGATTCATCCAAATCGGCACCACCTTTATGAAAGATTTCAGTTAATCATAACAAAAAAAATTAAACTTATAAAACTTTCGTAAAAACAAAGATTTTAACCATTTTAAATTATTCGATAACATGCTAAAATCAAATTTGACTTTAACATCAAATTGAAAAGACATAGAGGGAAAAACATATGACATGGGAAGTATTAAGCCTCATAGGTACAATTGCATTTGCCATAAGCGGGACCATTATTGCCATGGAAGAAGAGTATGATATTTTAGGAGTCTATATTTTAGGAATCGTAACCGCTTTTGGTGGAGGAGCAATCCGAAATTTATTGATTGGTGTACCTGTATCAACATTATGGGATCAAAGTTTCTATTTTATCATTGCATTAGTATCTATCACCATCGTTTTTGTTTTTCCTACCATTCTATCAAAGCATTGGGACAGATGGGGGAACTTAAGTGATGCGATTGGTCTTTCTGCCTTTGCTATACAAGGGGCCATGTATGCGGTTGATCTGAATCATCCCATAAGCGCCATTATTGTTTCAGCTGCGTTAACAGGATGCGGCGGCGGGGTAGTCCGTGACGTGCTGGCCGGAAGAAAACCATTAGTCTTTAGAAAAGAAATCTACGCAGTCTGGGCCATCATTGCAGGCTTAGCGTTAGGCAGCGGAGTCTTATCTCAGTCATGGCAGCTATATACGCTCTTTACCGCTATCACTTTATTGCGCGTCCTTTCCTACACATATAATTGGCACCTTCCTAATAAAAAATGGGTACCAAAAACATAAATCTGAAAGCCCGCCATTTTTGGTGGGCTTTCGTATGTCATTCTTTCTCATCATCCTCAAAAATTAAATCCTGGCTGGTTAAAGTGAGTAAATCGACTTTTTCAAACGAATCTTCTATTAATAGCCGCATTGCCTGCGCCCTAATCGACTTTTCAAGAACATTTCGGATATAGCGGCCGTTAGAAAACGATATAGGTCCACGAAACGAACGTAATATGATTAAATGATCTTTTAATTTTCTCTCAGCATCCCTGTTCATAATATATTCACGTTCCTGAAGCATTCGATCAGATATTTCCATCAACTGATCAATCGTATAATCTGGAAAATCTACAACAAGCGGGAACCTGGAATGAAGGCCAGGATTTAGACTGAGAAAATAATCCATTTCTCGTGAGTATCCTGCAAGAATTAAAATGAATTCGTGTTGTCGGTCCTCCATATGTTTCACGAGCGTATCTATGGCTTCTTTGCCAAAGTCCTTTTCGCCTCCTCTCCCCAAGGAATAGGCCTCATCAATAAATAATATCCCGCCAATGGCCTTTTTAATTAAATCACGCGTTTTTTGGGCCGTATGACCAATATATTCTCCGACCAAATCTGCCCTCTCCGCTTCAATTAAATGCCCCTTCGAGAGTACATTCATTTTTTGAAACAACTTTCCAATTAAACGTGCAACAGTGGTCTTCCCTGTTCCAGGATTTCCTTTAAACATCATATGGAGCGCTTGACGACCAGTCTTCAGCCCTCTTGTTTCCCGCTGCTTATTGATGTAGATCCAGGCATATATTTCTTTTATCATCCGTTTCATTTCTTCCATGCCAACTAGCGCTTTTAATTCATCTTCAATTTCCTTTAATGCTACATGCTGGTGGGGAATTTCTTGCACTAATATTTCTTTTTCTTTTATCGGCAGATCCTTTTGTAGCGCTTTTCTATTTTCCGCATTAAACACAATGTTGATTTGCCCGTTATTTTTCATACGGATCGGTTGTTCCAATGCATTCACCTCTCCATCTTGGACACCTGACGCCACAATTTTCATTCGATTTATGATGGCCATATGCCGTAGTAATGAGCACAGCCTTTAAACTAAACCAATCGGGAAATTCCCTTATTACTCTTCATGATTTCCTAAGCTTTTAGAATAATTAGCTAATTCCCTCTTCAAACGGCGACTTAATTAAACAGGATTCTCACCTCTAGAATATAAATACGACAATTTTATCTCCATTTCATCAATTCTTTTTTTGAAAATGTCATTTCCTGCGCTTTCCCGGAAAATAATCCGTCCCTTAATATATATTCAAAACGTGTGCGTAAAATAATCGAATCCTTGAAAAAGATACAAGAGTAGGCTCAAAAAAAAAAAAAAACAGGTCGCTATAAGCGAAGCCTGTCTTTTTGATCCATTTATATGATTATTCCTTCACTTCGTAATCAATTTGGACATTACGTTGTGGAGCGAATGTAGAAATCGCATGTTTATAGACTAATTGCTGCTTGCCCTCTGATTCAAATAAAACAGTAAAATTATCGAACCCTTTAACCTGTCCTCTAATTTGGAAACCGTTTAATAAAAATACCGTCACATACGTACCATCTTTTCGTAATTGATTAAGAAACTGATCTTGAATATTTACTGATTGTTTCATGTATTAGTCCTCCTCTTTTCTCTCTAAATTTATGTATTCGCCTTTATTGAAAAGCTTTCCTGCTATAAACCCAGATATTTCATGTATTTTTTTTGAAAAATCTTCTAGATTGGTCATATCAAACCAAATTACATCCATTTTATTCCGGAACCAAGTCAATTGCCTTTTAGCATATCGGCGAGAATTTTGCTTTAAAGCCTCTATTGCTTCCTCTAATGATGCTCTTTCATCAATAAAATCATAGATCTCTTTATAGCCAATAGCCTGTATTGATTGGCAATCCCTCAAACCTTGATCATAAAATGACTGAACCTCTTGAATCAGCCCTTCTTCTATCATCCCGTCGACGCGCTGATCAATACGCTGGTATAATTTTTCCCGATCCATTGTCAAACCAATGATGCACGTATCATATTTCATTTCTGTCGGCTGTTCATCCAACTGCTCACTCATCGTTTTTCCTGTACAATGAAAAATCTCAAGTGCTCTGATTACCCTTCTTACATTATTAGGATGAATACGTTTTGCACTTTCTGGGTCAACACTCCGTAATTGTTCAAAAACAGGATCGATTCCTAATTCCTTAACTTGTTTTTCCAACATACCCCTGTAACTGGGATCAGATGGCGCTTCTGAAAATTGATAATCATAAATGACCGATTGTATGTATAGACCTGTACCACCGACGATAATAGGGAGTTTTCCTCTGTTTTGGATATCCTCGATACATGCATTAGCACGCTCCTGGAACTCAGCCGCGCTAAATGGTTCATCCGGTTCCTTAATATCAAGCAAATAATGAGGAATTCCCTCTGTTTCTTCTCTCTTGATTTTCGCAGTCCCTATATCCATCCCTTTATAAACCTGCATGGAATCTCCGCTGATAATTTCACCATTAAATTGTTTAGCCAACTCAATGCTCATTTTCGTCTTACCAACAGCAGTCGGTCCGATGATAACGAGAAGTTTTCTTTTTTGTTGTTTCAACATTCTCACTGCCTTATATGATTTTTCCCTATCTTATCATAATCTCGGGGAAAGCAGCCAAACATCTATCCATTATGTCCAAAAGCTATTAGTTTATTCACATCTTCTATCGAAACCACCCTGAATAATATTCACTAAAACAAGGTGATTAATATTTTTTTAAGTGATGCTACTTTTTTCATTAAAAGGTTTATTTAGACGATAAAGGTGCTTTTCTCTCTGGAAAAAAGATGACTACGCACCCTAAAAGGAGTCAAGAAAAATGATTTATGAAGAAACATACCATTATCTATTACGTAATGTATCCTCTACTGAATTCGATACTTGCTTATATTCGCTATTACATATCGACTGGGAGGGTGTTGTTCAGCGTTCTTTACATCAAATGGCTCAAGGAATAGGCACAACAAAAAAATATTTATATCAAACACTTAAAAAACTTTCGAACAATCAACATAAGGTTTTCATTCCCGTTGAAAGTAATGGTGAAAAGAAATATATATTCAAACTTGCTTGACCGGCCATCTTGACTTCAAAGTAAAACAGACCTCTATTGTAAAAAATATAGTTTCTTCTATAGTAGTGTGTTTCGTAATTTACCAATCCATTCGAAAAGGTTACTGATGATGCCCGCTTATCGGATGTCTGTATTTTTCATAAGTAATCTTTCGTAAGGCCAGTCGTATCAAGGCTCCTAGCAACATAGTTATTAAAGGTACTAAAAGAAGGTTCTGAATGAATGGGATACTTAAAATTATTATGAATAAGGGAATGAAACTTGAGAGATTAAATAAGAGACAAGCCATATTATTAACCACCTAAATCTGTATGTAATGCATTCTATAATAAAAAAGAAAAATAGACCGTATCAAACCGGTCTATTTACTTTCCTATCATTATATTCTCTATTACAAAAGGAACTAGCTCATTCTTCCATATACAGGTATCATCATCGTAACGGTGGTTCCTGTCTCATTAGACTTTACGGTAATGTCACCATCATACCTGTTAACTAAGTCTTTTACGATAAACAGGCCTTGTCCTCTAACCTCCCCCTTTTGTGCCTTTTTGGTAGAAAAGCCGCTGACAAAAATATTTTCCCGATCTATAGTAGAAATCATAGGTCCGGTATTGGTAACCTCAAACGTATACTTTTCTTCGTTGGCTTTACAGATTATATTCATTCGGCGTTCTTGCTCAGGTAATTCAGTCGTTGCCTCAATAGCATTGTCGATTACATTCGATAACATTTTAATCAAGTCAATTGTTTTGACCATGTTGAAAGAATTAGGAGAAACATCAAGTGTAATATCGATGTTATAATTCTGGGCTGAGAGCTTTTTCGTCTCTAAAAGTACAGATAAGCCAGGATGATTCACATCCAATTTCATCGATTCAATCGATCGCACTTCTTTTGAGAGACCGGTTAAATAATCTAATGCTTTACCATTTTCACCAAGCTTGAGAAGTCCATGTATAACTTGAATATGATTTGAAAAATCATGTCTTAATGAGCGGACAGAAGCGATAAGTGATTGAAATTCTGATTGATACGTATCCTCAGTATCCCCCACTTCCCGTTTCAATTCTTTTTGATACCATTTTTGAATCATAAAAAAGGTAACTAACAGCATAATAACAAAGCCCCCATTATAAACGAGGATGGCAATACTGCTTTTTAATACCTTTCCGTTAATGGTATTAATATCCTCTGCGCTCACATCAATACCTAAAAAACCAATAATGGCGCCTTCATGATCTTTTATTGGCACCCCCACAGTCAAATATTCGCCATATGCTGGATCCTTCAGTATTCCAGTAATAAAGCTTTTTCCTTCATAGGCTTGTTTGACCTGCTTTTTAGGAACCGTGCACACCCCTCCAATAGGAAATTCCTTTTTAGAATCTTTAGAAAACCCGGTAATCATAGCTCTCGATTCTTTCGGATTATCCACCATCAGAGTATATACATACAAAGCCCCAATTTTTTCCCGTGCATCCTCTAAGTAGGTTTCTATATCCGTATATTCTTGGCTCTTTACTGGGTTATTGAGGAAACGTTTATACGCCTCTATATCCATTGAGTCAGCAATAGACTTAGCAGCTACCAAGTTTTGATTCGCAACAGATTTCTGAACAGAATTTTTAATACTTAAATAAGTAGAAAACATGTTTAGAAGAATAAATAGTATTAATAAAATAATTGTCAAATAAAGAAATGCCCTTAACTTTTTATTTTTCATAGCATTAAATTTACCTCATCTCTAGCAGTTAAAAGTTAACGAACCCATTCTGAGTTTACTATATAAAGGGACAAAGAAATAGAGAAAAATCAAATCACCTCTATAATAGCAGGCTTATAAGACTATATTTAATCAAATAATTACCAGATAATTCACTTCGTTCTTTTGAATTTTTCTCAACTTGCTATGATCCTGAAACTCTTTACATTTCAAACTACTTTAAATCCAATTTTTACAAACTAAAAAAACCATTCCACTTCCTTACATTTTACAAATAAACTAATAAAATCCAACATCTAACTATACGTTCCCCCAACTAAACTATGTTATTAACATTCAAAAAAGCCAATAATATTCTATCGCCTCTTGAAATAAATAATTTTACCCTTTATATGAAAATATTTCAAGATTGAAAAGGTTTTACGAGTACAATACATACCAATTTTCACATTATTTCATTCACCTTTTAGTAACATATTACCTAGCTAAACCAAAAAACAGACTGTTTCACTCTTGCTGGCACTATTGAACTACTTATAGATTTTGAAAAAATCAAATTGAATTTGGCCTGTTCCTTAAGAATGAGGATAGAAACATTTGAAAGGGAACACCAAAGGTTCCCACTCATAGTCGTAGCTCACACCAGAAAAAACCTCTGGATTCAATATCTTAATATCAAACAAGAAGGAATCAGAGAATAAGCGTCTGATTCCTTCTTAATTGGCACCTTATTCTATTTAATCGTACTAATAACTGCCCGCTCATACATTATCTTTGTTACTTGGTAATATAGTAGCTGAAGAAGAAAATAGGTTCCGATAACTATAGCCGAATAGCCGAGCAAATTAGAGCCCAATAAATTACTTAATGCGACGAAAGCAACGATCGCATGAATCATCCCAATTACAAAAGGAACAAAAAATAGAATGCGTATCTCAGCACTTAGGATTTTGCGGATTTCTTTTCCTGTTAACCCCATTCGA
This sequence comes from Peribacillus sp. TH16, assembly GCF_016651095.1. Lineage (NCBI taxonomy): Bacteria > Bacillati > Bacillota > Bacilli > Caryophanales > Bacillaceae > Peribacillus > Peribacillus sp. TH16. Next base: position 808,130 of record NZ_JAEKEM010000002.1, read on the forward strand.
TGCAGAGCATTAATTTGGATTTTTTTATCTTCCAAATTCGTAAACACACGAAGATACATCATGCTTCCTTGGACGATAAAGAATAATAAACTGACAAACAGGCCGATAAATAGAGTTAACATACTTCCCTGCCTCACTTTCTCATAAATCGGTGCTCTTGTTTGCACTTTATTCTGTTCAGGGTTAATAGCTATTTTTTCGATTTTCTCAGATGCTTCTAATGCATCCTCCCAATCTTTAACTTCGTACCCGCGCACCCTTACCTTTTGTTTTAGAGGCACATTATCAGTAATATCAGTATACAACTTATCATCGACAACCATCAGAGTAGTTGCTAATCCGATTGGGGCTATTACGGTTTGATTCCGCTGCCCTAACATAGTTACCTGTATGATATTTTTTCCATAATGAAGTTCCTTTTGATCACCTCGTTGTACGAATTGAGAATCTAGTGTTGCATAAGGAAAAATAAATAATGCTTCATCTCCCGACAACTCGACAGGGTCTAGCTTTCGAAATGCTGCGACTTTGTTATAGTCTCTTTCCGAGATTAATAATGACTGATTTTCACTAGGTTCTCCTGTACCTATTTGGGGAATCATAGTTGTAACCGGCACACCTGTCACATTGACTTTGTAGGGTACCTTAAATCCATCTTTCTTTAAGGTTTTCTCTACTTCTGAAGGCTCAATAACGGAATAAACAGAAGCATCATTTTCTATCCAGCCGATTGCTTGTGGAATGTTATCCATCCCCTGCTTCTTTAAATCTGCAGTGAACATAAAAAGCGTTCCAGCTGCTGTCAAAATGACAGCAGTAATAATCGAAGTCAAAAAGAATAATCTCGAATAATTCTTAATATCAAAAATAAGGTTAGTTTGAGTAATTAAATTCGTCCCATTATATAAGCTTTTCTTCTTCCTATACAGCCTTCTGCACATAGCAACAATACTTTGGCTGAATAAAAAATAAGTACCAATCAGCACGAAAAATAAAATCGGCAATACTCGTAGTAATGAATTGTTTAGTGTCATAGTAGCTGCCAAATAATAAGAAATACTTAAACAAATTACGGATAATGCAATTAACCACTTGGATACGAATGGCATCTTTTTTGGTTTTTGTTTATCTTTTAGTAAATCGACTACCTCTAAATTTTCGATTTGTAACAAAGATAGGAGTGATAATAACTGAAATAATAAAAAGAAACCAACAATCGTATAAACAAAAGCTTTAGGGACCAAGACAAATGCTAATGGTTCATCGACCGCTAATAAAGACGAAACAATCATTAGGAACAACTTTGAGAATAAAAATCCCAAACCTACCCCAATCGCAATCGATACAAGAGACACAATCGTTTGCTCCATATAAATTAGTCTTCTAAGTTGAGATTTAGACATTCCAAATAGTGTGAGCAAACCAAACTCTTTTTTTCGCGGCTGTATAAAAGCTGTATTAGAATAAGAGATAAAGAAAACGGAAAAAACAATGATTACTATTTCAGCCGCAATAAGCGCAACACGCACAATCTGCCCACCACTAATATTTGCATTGACTATGTCAGGATGAAAGATAAAGGATGCATAGATAAAAAAGATTGAAACGGAAAAGACAATGCTGAAAAAATAGGCAAGATAACGTTGGGTATTTCCTTGGATATTTCTCTTAGCGAGATGTCGAAGGTTCATGATAGCCACCTCCCAGTACACTCAACGTATCTAAAATCCGTTGATAGAAGCTCTGTCTTACCCCTCCATTGTGAACCTCAGAAAAGAACTTACCATCTTTAATAAATAGAATCCGATCACAAAAACTAGCAGCAGTTGGGTCATGGGTGACCATTAGTATGGATGCCCCTTTTTCCTTCTGAAGCGTTGTGAAGGTATCCATCACCTGCTTGGCAGATTTGGAATCTAAATTACCTGTCGGTTCGTCCGCTAAAATAATGGATGGTTCGTGAATCATTGCTCTTGCACATGAGGTTCGTTGCTGTTGACCTCCAGAAATTTCAAAAGTCCGTTTATCTAAAATTCCCTCTATACTAAGAAGATGTGCCAACTGATTTACTCGATCTTCCATTTCTTGCTGTTTATAATGATCTAACGCTAAAGGAAGAAGAATATTTTCACGAACTGTGAGTGTATCAAGAAGGTTAAAATCCTGAAAAACAAAACCAATTTCCCTCCTGCGAAACAAAGCAAGATCACGGTTTTTCAATTCATTAGGGTTTTTTTCATTTAGAATGACTTTCCCAGAAGTAGGCCTATCAATGGTTGCCATTAGGTTCAGCAAAGTTGTTTTTCCGCTCCCGGATGGTCCCATCACCCCAACAAACTCCCCTTTTTGAACATCCATGGTAAAGTTGTCTAACGCTTTATGAAATAAATTTCCTTGCTTTTGAAAATAGGTTTTGGATAGTTGCTCTGTTTTTAATATCGCCATCTATATGACCTCCTCTTTCTAAAGTAAAGTATAAAGAATAAAGCAGGAGGCTCACATCGATGTTTATTACATAACCGCCTAACAACCTTACAATTTTGTCATCTTTCATGTAAGGTATTTGTGTTAAAGAGAAATTGCACTGTAGATCCCTCAGAAACAGTCGATTGAATGCTAACCCTATGTCCAAGCCTGTTAACGATTTCCTTTACTAAGTATAATCCCATTCCCGTCGACTCTTGTTGTGTTCGTCCATTTTCTCCTGTAAAAAATGGATCAAACACTCGTTTTAAGTCATGAGGGGCAATTCCTATGCCTTGATCCGTAATGCAAAGGACAATATCACGACCTTTTTCTGTAATGCTGAACGTAATAGTATCCCCCACTCCCTGCCTTGAATACTTCAATGCATTAAAGACAACTTGACTGATGGAAAAGTGGAGCCACTTACGATCTGAATGCACTTGAAAATTCTCATTCTCAGTTTCAAGCTTGGGATAAATGGTCCGTTGAATGAACTGTTTTTTTTCCTCGTTAATTACTTGCTTGACTAGATTTATTAAATCAATCGGCTCGGCCTTTACATCCTCAGAAAAACGCTGCAGCCTTGCTCCGTGTAAAATAATTTCCAGCCCCCTGCGAAAACGGTCATTTTCCTCTCCAAGCTCTTTAAGAAAACCATTCATCGACTCATCCGAAAATGTCCTTTTCCCTTCTTGAATTAGTAAAGAAATGACTGAAACAGGCGTCTTCATTTGATGAACCCATTGGTGAATCAAAAGCTCATATTGTTCCTTCATTTTTATTTGTTCTTGTAATTGCGTAATAGTAGCCTGGTTCATTTGGTGAAAAAGCTCAATCCATGTTTTTTGTTCCTTTGTCACAGGATTCATAAAGATTTCGACAAATTCAAAAGTCAAACTCGGTTCTTGCTTCATCCTTACTAACTGATTAAGAAAACGGTAATGCCTTATGTAATCAATCGCTAAAAATAGTAACAGCATAAAAATGGAGAGAACAATCATATAGAAGATATTAGATATCGATATCTGATTTCCCGCTTCTAGAATGACTAATACATATGTAAGAATAAGCAAACATCCTAATAGAATGGTATAAAATATAAAATAAAGACGGTCTTTTATAAAGGAAAGTAGATTCACTTATCTTCACCTTGCATTACCTTGAGCCGATACCCTTTTCCTCTGCTGGTTTGTATGGCATGTTTGACGCCAATGTCTTCGAGTTTTCTCCGTACCCTTGTGACATTGACTGTCAAAGTATTATCATCAACAAATGAATCATCATTCCATAAGGCTTCAAGTAAATCTTCACGAGAAACAATGGTGTCGTACTGTCGAATTAAACAATTCAATAAACGAAACTCATTTTGGGTTAATATCGCCTGATTTTGCTGGTATTCAATCATCGCCTTTTCCGTATAAAGGGTTAATCCATCCATTTCTTTTACCTGTTGATGGAGTGATGATGTTCCCGCATACTCGCCATATGCCCGTCGAAGAGCACTCTTTATTTTCGCTAGTACGACTTCCAAATGGAATGGTTTTGTAATATAATCATCACCACCATGTTCAATTGCCATGACTTGGTTCATTTCATCAGTCCTTGCTGAGATAAATAAAATGGGAACTTTTGAAATCGTCCTCATTTGGCGGCACCAATGGAAGCCATCAAAAAAAGGTAGATTAATATCCATTAAAACCAAATCAGGCTTCATCTCTTTAAACTCGACAAAGACATGGTCTAATCTCTTAGCTTCAGAAACTTCATACCCGTATCTTTTTAAATAATTGATTAAAATTGCAGCTATTTTGACATCGTCTTCAACCAAAAAGATTTTATACATCTTTTCCTCCTCTAACGAATAGTTTGCAATACCAAATTTTACACGTTGCGAAATTAATATACCTATTCGAAAATGCATCTCTTGTTTATGTAATAATTTCCCTTCTACTCAGAAATCATATCAATCTGTGCTTTCTTTGTAAATTCACAATAAAAAACCTTGAAAGGTCAGAGCCAATCAAGGGGATTCAAATAAAATTAGATTTCCTCTGGGATCTTCAGTCCCTCAATGAAAGATTTAAAACTTTCTGCAACCTTATATATATTTTCATCCTGGCTTGATGGATCCGAATACCAACCCTGATCCCAGAAATAAACTCCTTTTTCCTCTTCGTTATATATAAGCAAGATTTTACCAGCATACGTGTCATTACCTATGATTATACAATTCTTATGTAAGTCTTTTTTATTCTCCTCATGCCATTTCTGTAAATCAAGCTCTTTTTCCTCAAGATCCAATCCATATAATACATTTAAACAAACGAGGGTGTCTAACGCATCCACATAAAACTTGCAGTTTTGTACAGTAGTGGTACCACCATTATATTCAAGGAGAAATTGTTTATAATCCCCAGGGATTTCAAAACCCACATATTTTTCAAAGTTATTTACTGCATCTTGCGAGCCTTTTCCGTATCCAGTAATATTTACCATTCTATCAACTCCATTTCAATTTTATGTGTAGCAACATACTATTAATATATTACTCTTCACTACATGCTAATCCTGATTCTTCAAGAAATATTCACTTCGAAATTTCAAATTAGGGGCTATTTTTGAGGTTTTTTAACAATATAGGTATCTTACCTATTACCTTTCAGCCAAAATTCAGTCTTTTTGCTAAAATAAATAGCCAAGTTGATTATTCTTTACGATGATAATTCACGGAATAAGTCCTGGCGACCATTAAAGCTTTGACAACGCCCCCTAGCTCTTCTCTCGATGAGACCCTTGAAAAATACTTTTTTTAAATATATTAACATAATTTTACTAATTTTTTCAGTATTTTCTGATATTTTTTTATTACAATTCTATGTCAACTTAAGAACAAACGTTGTTAAAAAAGGATTTCTCCCCGCTTAGAGCGAATATAAATTTTGAAAAAATGTGTAGAAGAAGGTCTTAAAACTAGAACATAAAACAAAAGATTTAGTCTATATAGCTAGAATGAAAGAAGCAAAAACACAGGTATTGGTTTTCAACATTCAAGTTCTGTATCCTATCCAAAATGCCAATAATCACCACACCCCTATTAAAAGGTTGAATGTGACGATTTTATGGCGTGGCGACCCCCATTCTTAAACTCATGCTCCCGATAACTGAATAAACACCTTTGATTCTCAAATATGAAATTAATTAAATATTAGCTAATCTAATATGCATTTATTAAAACTGTTAATTGAATATATACCTTACAATAGCCATAAGAACTATTCCAGCTATTACTGTAACTGATAAACTCTTCGTCCATAAGGCTATAATTAGAGTTGGTACAATAACAGTAAGTACACTCCAATCAATTGATATTAGAGATTCATCTTCAATGATAATGCTGTCAACGACAAGTGCTGTAAGAATGCAAATAGGGATAAATGAAAGCCATTTAGTTATGGGCATTGGAAGAGTAATATTTCTTACAACCAAAAATGGAATAATTCTTGGAATAAGGGTTACAATTGCACATCCCAAAATTACAAGAATAATGGTTAAGTTAAAACTCATTTGTCTCTCATCACCCCGATTGTTGCAACAATAATAGTCGCTAAAATAATAGCTATATGAGAAGGAACAAACATACATAGAAGGAACATTGTTATTACAACATACAGGACTAGAGATATGTAAAGCTTAAGTTTGCCTTCTTTAATGCTTTGTAATTGTAAAACAAGTAATGTCAAAAACATTGCTGTTAAAGCAAAGTCTAATCCTAATATTTCTGGATTAGAAATCCATTTACCAAAGATCGCTCCTAAAACGCAGGATATGATCCAGGATATATAGGCTGTTATGTTTAATCCATTCATCCATTGATCATTAATCTTTTCACCTTTAATAATTTTGTTAATGGCAACACCAAATGATTCATCTGTAACAAGTGCTCCAATACCAATATTTTTCATTAAAGAATATTTAGTAAAGTGAGGAGCTAGGGTCATACTTAATAAAAAATTTCGTAAATTCACAATAAAAGTCGTTAATATAATGACTGAAATTGGACTTCCTGACACTAATAATGCACAAATGATAAACTGAGATGCACCTGCATAAACTAATGTTGATAATAAAGCAATTTCTAAAATACTCAGATTTGAAGATACTCCAACAATTCCTGCTGCAATTCCAATACTGATGTATCCTATTAAGGTTGGAATGCAATCTTTTACCCCTTGATGAAATGTAAGAATGTTTTCGTCCATATCAATTACTTTTAACACTTCATTAATACCTCCTTGTTTGTTATATTGTACATTTGTATGTTATAATAAACAACAATAAGTTTAATGGAGGATTATTTATGGAACCTATTGAAGAGGTTATAGCCAATAATCTTGTCAATTTAAGAAAAAAACGAGGATTGAGTTTAGATAAAGTAGCTAATCTTACGGGAGTTAGCAAAGCGATGTTAGCTCAAATTGAAAAAGGGAAGTCTAGTCCAACCGTCACTACTCTATGGAAAATTGCAAATGGATTGCAAGTATCTTTTTCTGTTTTTATGAAGGAAGCTGTAAAGCCACAAATTGAAAAAATAAACATTAATCAACTACCTCCAGTAATTGATAATAATGGAAATTATCTTGTCTATTCTATCTTTCCATATCATCCAGAAAAAAAATTCGAAATTTTTACAGTAGACTTAAAGCCTGGATATAGTCATATATCAGAAAAGCATCTCGGTGAAGAATATATACTGATAAAAAGTGGTGAACTTACAATTGATATACATGGTAAGGAGTTTGTATTAACTACTAATGAAACAATTAACTTTAGTTCTAGTACTGAACATAGCTATATAAACTCTTCAAAAGAACTAGTTAGTTTTTACATACTTATCTATTATCCTGACGACATTCATTAAAGAAGTTCTAAAATAGCCAACGTATATGATGTCCTTCATAGTTAGTTTCTTATTGAATGAAGCATAAGATATTTAATATTAATTAATTTAAGGTAGATAAAAAAATGCTCACATTTCACTTGAAATGCGGGCATTTTTGGGTTTAGAAGATGCTCATAAAGACTCATTCTTGTTCAATTACTCTTGTTTTCATCTTCAATATAATCCTGACATTAATATAGGAGCTAGCTTTCATGTCGCTTCTTGTATTAAATTATATGCTTTTTTACACCCGAAAGGATAGCTTGGAAACGCACTAAAACCATGAAATTCAACATCGATAGTTCTGGAATTGCTCAGTTTTTATAAGCTCTAAGACAAATAGAAAGACAGTTTAGTATAACAAAAGAGGATTTTTTGATTTTACTAGAGCCCACTTGTGGACATTATTCATATTTGGTTCAACAGGCTTTACTAAATGAAGGGTATGATTTGTTCCAAGTTGAAAATAAATCTGTTGGAGAATTTCGCAAAAATAATTTAGGGATCAATGAAACTCAAATTCAATGGGTGCAAAGGTAGTGTCTTTTAGGGATGGCATAAGCTATTACATCTTCATGCAAGGCGTTACCCTTATTAGACCACAAACGGTATTACAATCCCTATTTAGAACCGTTATGCGATATTGGTATTTAAATATTCAACTTACTCGAAGCAAAAATCAAGTTCAAAAATTATTATAGGTTACTCACGAAAGCATCGACTGAAGAGAAATTATACAAAGCTATATCAAAAGCAGGTGCAACAAATGTTGCGAAGAAGGCTGCAGAAACACTAGTAGAAGTTATGCCCAATACTGTACATCTCGTTGGAAGGCAGCAGTTGATAATAAAGAGTGAAAACTTCGTTCTATTTATTCGTGTTCGTAGATATGAATGAATAGAACGAATTGGAGGAGGATAAATGAAAGCAATTGTGTATACAAAGTACGGTCCACCCGACGTTCTTCAGTTGAAAGAGGTAAAAAAACCTACTCCTAAGGAAAATGAAATACTGGTAAAAGTAAAAGCGACTACCGTAACAGTAGCAGATATTCGGTCAAGGAGTTTTACAGTTCCTCTTTCAGTTTGGCTGCCTGCTCGAATAACACTTGGTTTTAGACGTCCCAAAAAATCTATATTGGGTTTGGAGTTATCTGGGGAAGTTGAGTCAGTAGGTAAAGATGTCACGCAGTTTAAGGAAGGTGACCAGGTTTTTGCAGCTTCCCAAATTGGTTATGGTGCTTATGCCGAGTATAAGTGTCTACCTGAAAATGGACCAGTATCTATTAAACCCAACAATTTATCTTTTGAAGAAGCCGCTGCCATTCCAATTGGGGCACGAACAGCATTGTTTTATCTTAGAAAAGCTAACATTAAGAGTGGTCAAAAGGTTCTTGTCTATGGTGCTTCAGGAAGTGTAGGAAGTTATGCAGTACAGATTGCCAAGTATTTCGGAGCAGATGTTACAGGGGTATGCAGTACCACGAATTTAGAATTGGTAAAATCTCTGGGAGCCGATCAGGTAATTGATTACGCTAGAGAAGATTTTTCGAGTAAGGGCGAGACTTACGATGTTATTTTTGAAGCGGTAGACAAAAGTTCGTTTTCAGGTTGTATGAAATCCCTAAAGAAGGACGGAACCTATATAAACGTCACTGTACCATTACCTGGTGTGCGAATGCTATGGAACAAATTGACAAGCAACAGGAAATTAATTTTGGGTCAAAATTCACCTGAAAATTCCGAAGCTCTAAACTTCCTCAAAGAACTTGTTGAGACGGGGAAGTTAAAAGTGGTCATTGACAGATACTATGCGTTTGAAGAGATAGTTGAAGCTCATAGATATGTCGAGAAAGGACACAAGAAGGGAAATGTCGTCATAACTGTGGAACATAATAGCAAATCCTAATAAATGGAGCACTATTCTATCAATGATTAGGGCAATGGAATCTGTTTATGGGTTAGGAAACCATTGAAACACAAGAGTGAGTTTTCAATTAAGATAACATCAAGCTATCATTAAGCTAACGGGTGCTTTTCTTGAATAAACACCAATCCGAATCCTTTTCCCTTATTCATTATGATGCAAAAAAATCCCTACTTTTTAATCGCAAACAGGGATTTTTTCTTTGTTTAAATATTGCGTTTTTCTCAAAGCACTACACTACATTGAAGAAGAAAATACTTAAACTACTTTAATCGCTTCTTCAATTGTTTCAAATGGAATGATTCATTCACCAACGGTCCACACTTCCTCCAAACTACTTTATTTTTCCTTGGAGGATTTAACACAGTATGTTTAAATCAGCCTTATCCCTACCTCCGTCGAAAACCAAAGATGCTTCTACCCAAGTTTCTTATCCTAGATAGGCTTTAGCATCCACCATGCACCTAACTTCGGTATTTACCTCAAGTGGTCCCTCCTACTTTTAATTTCAGTTGGATTTGAATATACTCACTGAGCTCACTGCTTTAAATTGCCTAGATCCGTTTGAAGAACTTTAACCTCAGAGATTTTTTTGAAAAGTTTTCGTGTTTGAAAGCTTTTATACGCTTTTGACACTCAAGATTAAACCAAAAGCACAAGGAAGTAAGTAATATCCACATTCGAAATTTAATTCCCTAGAAATGAAGCATAAACGATAATCCAAAATAAAAAACAATTTAATGAAGTAAAAATTATACTATCTACCTCATTCCTCTCACTTGCGGATCCAAGATTACCTCAAAATGTATTTTTGATATTTAGAAATGCATTAATAAAATCCCTTTCCTGAATATATCAACGATAAGATAAGAAAAGAAAAAAACTTTATTAAGTAAGGATCTGTGCCTCATTTACTTATCTTTTCGTCTTGAACAACTGGTCAGCAAAAGCCGCAAGAAGTTCATGGTTCCTCTTTGACTTTTTTCTCATATGAACAAAATAATTAGTTTCTAAAAAATCCTGAATAACAACTATAAATTCTAGTAATCCTAATGACATGGAGTACACGTGAAAACGTCCAATTATTATTTGTTTGGTACTAACATTATTTCAAGGAAGTAAAGTGTCTCCTATTTTTGGTGTAAAATGCTGTTACTGAGGAGGAAGAAGTCTATTTAAATCCCCATGGAAATAAGTGTTATACATAGAATACTTCTAATGTTTTCTTGAAATATTAAGATGAATGATAAATCCCAAATACTAACTTAAATTAATAACTTTAAAGTTATATTCATAACATAAAAAATATATTTGAAATTAAGTGTCTAGAGTCGTATGATAAGTAGTGAAGATTTAAATTTAATACAAAGCAAATTAAGTTTAACGTAAAGGGGAAATAGATATGGTAGATGTAGCTTCAAAAACAAAGCCTGAACAAGAATCATTTAATTTCACTGCAAACCAAGAACAACTGGATATTCTGGATCAGCTTTTAAAGCCTGAGGTTCAGGAATCATTGAATACTTTAGTTGAGCAATTGCCAAAATTGACTGAACTAGTAAGTATCTTGACAAAGTCTTATGATTTTGCTCAATCAGTAGCAACTGATGAAGTATTAAAAAAGGATACGGTTAGTGCGATTACAGAAATCGCTGTACCTGTAGTTGATTCAGTGAAAGGGCTTGCAGCTAATGCAATCGAAGCTAAAGATCGTGCAGAAGAAAACAATGATGTAATCGGTCTTTTCGGTTTGTTAAGAATGATGAAAGACCCACAAGCACAAAAGCTTTTCCGTTTCGCGAGTGCTTTTCTTGAAATTTCAGCAGAACGAAATAGTCTAAAAAAATAAATCTTTAAACTTTCAATTAGTAAGGACGGGGGATTAATATGTCAAAACAAATCGTCATTTTAGGTGCAGGCTATGCTGGATTACTATCTGCATTAACTGTTCGTGAATATTTTAATAAAGATGAAGTCCAAGTAACAGTGGTGAACCAATACCCAACACACCAAATCATCACAGAACTTCACCGTCTTGCAGGCGGATCAATTTCTGAACCAGCTGTTTCAATACCTTTAGAGAAACTTTTCAAAGGAAAAGATATCGATCTTGCCATTTCGAAAGTGGAATCTTTCTCAGTAGATAAAAAAGAAGTAAAACTTTCTAATGGTTCTACTTTATCATACGATGCTCTTGTTGTAGCTTTAGGTAGCCAAACAGGATTCTTTGGTATTCCAGGACTTGAAGAAAATAGCATGGTGCTAAAATCTGTAAATGATGCTAACAAAATTTACAAACATATCGAAGATCGTATTCGTGAATATGCACAAACAAAAAATGAAGCAGATGCAACGATTGTAATCGGCGGCGGTGGATTAACTGGCGTTGAGTTAGTTGGTGAAATCGTTGATCATTTCCCTAAAATCGCTAAACAATTTGGCGTAGACTTCAAAGACTTGAAAATCAAGCTTGTAGAAGCTGGTCCAAAAATCCTTCCAGTATTACCTGATTCTTTAATTGAACGTGCAGTGGTAAGCTTAGAAGCACGTGGCGTTGAATTCTTAACAGGTCTGCCTGTAACGGGTGTTAAAGGAAATGAAATTGCTTTGAAAGATGGACAAACTATCATTGCTAATACGCTTGTTTGGACTGGTGGCGTTGCTGCTCTTCCTATCGTTGGTGAATCAGGTCTTGAAGTAGATCGTGGTAAAGCAACTGTTAATGAGTATCTACAATCTAAATCTCATAATGACGTATTTGTTGTAGGAGATAGTGCTGTTGCTTTCCCTCCAGAAGGTGGCCGCCCATACGCACCAACTGCACAAAATGCTTGGCAAATGGGAGAACTTGTTGGTTACAACCTATATGCAGCATTAGAAGGCAAAAAACTAGAAGAATTTTCACCTGTAAACTCAGGAACACTTGCTAGCCTTGGTCGTAAGGATGCTGTTGCTACAGTTGGAGCTAATAACACCCCACTTAAAGGTCTACCAGCTTCATTAATGAAAGAAGCAAGTAATGTTCGTTACCTGTCTCATATTAAGGCAATGTTCAGCCTTGCTTATTAAGTGAAATGTTGAACTAAAGAAATGTAATATTGCACTATGATTGAAAGCTTCCATTTTAAATGATTATTTTTAAATGGAAGCTTGGAAATCGAGTATTCCATGAACTGGAACAAGGGGAACGTGAAGTAAAATAAATGATTGCTTGATCGAGGGTCATACTCACAATAGCTATTCTAGATATTTTTTCTCAGTCCCGTGGTCCAGTTCATATAGATTATTAAGGATTTTTCATTGATACGTCTGCAACTACACCAAAAACTTCAACCCAAGTCTCTTGGCTTTCCTCCCCTACTTCACAAATCCTGAACAGAAGATACCTACATAAAATCCCCCCCATTTAGAGAAATTCCATACATTATCTAAGGATAGAAAGAGACCATTCATCCTTGAGATGAATGGTCCCTTTTTGAAAGTCGATAAAATATAGAAACAATCTTTGCCCCTAAAAGAACCTACTAAATAACTTGGTTGATGCCAAATCTAAGGATAAAACCCTCTGGCAATCTTGCGTTTGTCAAAATCCTGGTCTCCTTTAAGCGATTACTATTATAGGAAGATACTTGCATCAAATCTTCATCCATATAAGCAGGATGAGTCATTATTTCCACACTGCGCCCATCGATTACCCGACCCTTGAGATTATGAAAATAATCTTCAACCACCGTTTCTCCATAAAAATCATCAAGAAAAACATCTGTAACGGTTTGGACACCAGCAAAATGTTTTCCAGCATTACGCACAGGAAGTTGATATTTCTCTGTCAGATTTTTTACAACCGGCAGAAAATTTTCAATCCCGTGTACATGATGATGGCTGTCTAAATGAGACGGATAAAGACCAAATTCTAAAAATCTTTCAATCTGAGCTGACCATTCTCTTTCCAATTCAAGCAAAGAAATGTCGGCTGGTTCACCATATACCACCCCTTGTTTCTTGAAGTGTCCGGAATCGTCAATTAAACTCGGCACATCGCTCAACAAAGGTGTCCCCCATGTCAATACCAAGTGTATACCGACTTTCAACGAGGGCGTCCTCTTTGCGATTTCAATCGCATGCTCCGTTGCTTTTGCATTCATCATGATTGTTGTTGAATTGACAATTCCATATTTGTGGCTATCCAAAATTCCATAATTTACTGATTTAGTTAACCCGAAATCATCTGCATTTACAAGAACTTCAATCATGATAGGTTATCCTGCAATTCCTTTTTTTCAAAAAACTGTGGCAAGAAATCTTTATGCGCCTCAAGCATTTCGTCTAAAATAAGTTTCGCAACCCGGTCACTTGGAACGAGAGGATTAATCGTCATAGCAAGCAATGCAGTATCATAGTTACCTGAGATTGCAGCTTCGATGGACACTCTTTCAAATGACTTGATTTGCTGGATTAGACCACGAATCGCCACTGGAAGCTCTCCTACGTTAATTGGTTTCGGACCATCCTTAGTAATCACACAGCTAATTTCAATAGCCGAACCATACGGAATTCCCTCAATTGCACCATGGTTGATAGTATTTACCGCTTGAATGTCACACTTATCCGAATGCATCGAGCAAATTAAACGCACTGCTGCATCGCTGTAGTAAGCGCCTCCTCGCTCTTCAAGCTGTGGTGGCTTAATAGCCAGCCCCTTGTCTTTGTATAGCTCGAATAATCCTTCTTCAAGCTTTTGAACCACCTCAGCGCGTGTTTCTCCTTTTTCAGCATCCTTCAACTCTTGAGCAAGCACATCTCCTGTTTTGTAATAGTAGTTGTGGTATGGACAAGGGAACAAATTTAAAGCTCTAAGGAATTCTGGCTCCCAGCCCATTGCGTGAATATTCTTCATTGTAACGGCTTTAGCTGGATCTGTTATCAGATTAATGATTTGATCTTTCACACTTTTCCCATCAACGAATACATCGAGGCCGTAAACCATATGGTTCAAACCAGCAAAGTCGATCCGCACTCTTGAGGGCTCCACGTTCATTAAATCGGCTACTCCACGCTCCATACCAATCGGTACATTGCAAAGTCCGATGACTTTGGTAATATTACTGTGACGTAACACAGCTTCCGTTACCATACCAGCAGGGTTTGTGAAGTTAATCAACCATGCATCCGGACAAACTTCCTCCATCTCACGAGCTATATCAAGAATAATAGGAATTGTTCTAAATGCCTTGAAAAGTCCACCTGGTCCGTTCGTCTCCTGTCCAATAACTCCGTGTTTCAGTGGAATCTTTTCATCAAGAGCCCTAGCAGCGAGCTGACCAACACGTAGCTGAGTTGTTACATAGTCAGCTCCTTTAAGCGCTTTCTTTCTGTCTAATGTTAGATGAACATCAATCTTTACACCAGCCTTTTCAACCATCCTTCTTGCCAAGTCCCCAACAATTTCAAGCTTTTCCTTTCCCGCTTCGATATCCACAAGCCAAATCTCGCTTACAGGAAGCTCTTCATGGTATTTAATAAAACCTTCAATCAGTTCCGGCGTATAGCTCGAGCCGCCGCCAATTGTGACAATTTTTAACCCCTTACTCATTCTGCTGTCCCCTCCTTCACAGCATCTGCATTTAAAAACTCTTCACGCAGATCAATCATTTCTATCGCAAGATCCTTTAACGTCATGGCTGTCATTAAATGATCCTGAGCATGCACGAGGAGAATTGGAAGGTCAAATTGGTCTCCGCCTGCTTCTGCATGGATTAATTGAGTTTGAAATTTATGGGCTTGTAATAATTCTGTTTCTGCCTCAGCGATTTTCAATCTAGCAGAATTAAATTCTTTTTTCTTCGCTTCTTGCATGGCTTCCATTGCGAAGCTTCTCGCATTTCCACTATATAAAATCAGTTGAAATGATAATTGGTATAATTCTTCTTTTTCCACTTTTATCACTACTTTCTTAAACGTTTAGCGTTTCTGAATCTTTTGTAAGCTCTGTTTTATTTTTTGTGTCTATCTTCACTTGGGCATAAACGAATGGTAAATAAATCACTGTTGAAATGACTAAATTTATAGCAGCTAATACCGCTCCCGACATATGTCCCCCTGTAGCAAGAAATCCTCCAATAATCGGTGGTGTAACCCAAGGTATCTTAGCGACAATTGGAAAAACCATTCCGCTACTTACTGCTATATAAGAAATAACTGTTGTAATTACTGGACCGAGGACAAATGGTATGAACCACATTGGGTTCAGAACAATAGGCAATCCGAATAGAATGGGTTCGTTAATCTGGAACACCCCTGGTGCCCCTCCAAGTGCAATCATCTGTTTATAACGTTTTCGGCCGGCAATGATCATTGCAATGATCAGACCCAATGTTGCTCCAGATCCACCTAAATAAACAAATGCATCTAGGAAAGAACCTGCCAGTACTCCGTATTGGTCCATATCTTTGACACCTTGTGCGTATAAATCAATATTTTTCACTCCCGAACTTTCAAAAAGCGGTGTTGTAATTCCACCAAGGATATTTGGTCCGTGTAAACCAATCATCCATAATAAATGAACAAGAAATACTAGTAAAATGGCAAATGGCAGTGAATCTACAGCACTTTGTAAGGGGGAGACAATTACTTTACTAAGCCAGTCATTTAATACCTGTCCATCTGTAACTTTACGGAAAAGTAGTCCGAACACACCAGCAAAAAAGATTGTTGCCATACCCGGCACTAACTTTGCAAATGAACGAGCTACTGCTGGTGGTACTCCATCAGGTAATTTAATGACTAAATATTTTACTCTTGAAAGTCTAACAAATATCTCTGTTGCTAAAAGGGCAACGACTATTCCTGTAAATAAGGCTGTTGCATTAAAATAATTTACGCTGACGAATCCCCACGCTCCACCTGTAACATCCTTATCATCGATGGTTAAAGTGACATTGCCGATTTGAGGCAATAATAAGAAAAAACAGGCTGCAGAAACCAACATTGCTTCAAAACCGTCATCCCCGTACGATCTTGCTAGTTTATAAGAAATACCGAACACAGCGAATACCGTCATAAACGCAAAGGTTCCAAACCAAATATCACTGCCAAGCGTATTCCATGCAGGGCCGAAAATGGCCTCCATCATTCTTCCATAAGGCTTGATGACTTGCCCAAGGTTATTAAACAGGACAGCAAACGACCCGATCATTGTAATCGCTATCATTCCAATCAACGTATCACGAATTGCAAGTAAATGACGGTTATTCCCTACCCTTACAGCTCCAGGCATAATATACTTATCAATAAAAGTCATCATATCCTTATTCTCCTTTTATTAAAGTAGTGGCTTGTTTTAGTACTTCTTCACCATTACATAGACCATAGAACATTGGATTGATGGTTGCGACTGGAATTCCTTTTTCTTTTCCTGCTTCCTGTAACTTAGAAAGAAGATATCGAACCTGTGGACCTAATAAAATGACATCAGCCTTATCCATTTCGTTGTTCACTTCTGCAGAACCAACAGCCCATATTTTACAATCTACTCCTTGTTTCTTTGCACTGTCTTCCATCTTGGTAACTAGCAAACTTGTAGACATTCCGGCTGAACAACATAATAAGATATTCATTGAAATTACCCCCTTTTTAATAATTGATTATTCTGTATTTTTACAATAAATGAAATCACACATTTTTTGCTCAACCAATGATTTGTCTTTTTCACATCACTCTCCTTAAAAGATAATTACTAAACTGGGTATTATTGCCTCTGTATTTATATTGTAGTTACAAATATAGAAAATATCAACACAAATTTTTACTTGTTACTACAAATTTATTATTTAATGTTGATTATTGAACTTATCCGAGATAATCTTAATGTATATATTGGAAAGAGTTAAGGAGGAATCACTTTGGAAACCATGAATAAAGAAGCGGCATTGCATTCCATAGTTAAGGAATCAATTATCGATCTAATAAAAAACGGCGAATATCAAACGAATACAAAATTACCAACTGAAGCGGAATTTTGTAAAATATACGGAGTAAGCAGGACAACAGTTCGCACTGCTTTACAGCAATTGACTGTCGAAGGCTATATCTATCGTGTTCAAGGCAAAGGGACTTTCGTTTCGGAAAATAAAGTGAAGCAATTTCTTACAAGCACGGTTGAAAAGTTCTCTGAGCAAGTCACGATGCAAGGGAAAAACCCCTCTACAAAGGTCATAAGCTTAAAGGTTATCGAAGCAAACGCTACCCTAGCCAATCTTTTCAAGCAAAACGTAGGTGATCCTGTCAACAAGCTAGAGCGTGTGCGTTACGTAAACGATGTCCCACTTCAATATGAAATAGCCTATCTCCCTTGGTACAAAACGCCTGGGCTGAATATTGAAGCCTGTGAAAAATCACTCTTTAATGTGCTTGAAACACAGTTTAGTTTAAAAGTAAAAAAAACAGTCGAACACTTGGAATTTTCCCTTGCCGATGACTCCATTTCAGATAAGTTAGAAGTCCCTAATGGTTCACCCTGTTTTTCGTTAGAAACATACACATATGAGAATGATGGATCGGTTATTGAATTCTCTAAGACCCTCTTTAGAGGCGACCGTGCACACTTTGTTATTGAACGAAACTATTAAAATATTTAAACACTAAAAAAAGACTGATACTTGCTTCAATAAGGCAATTCGTTTTTTTATATGTAATTCTCTTAATCTAAGGAATATAATGTTCCCTATATTGTGCCATATGGAAGTTTTCTCATTTTTAATTCATTTAAAAAGGTTAATTCAATATTTTATTTAATCATGGTTTTTCAAATACAAAAACACAGCAATCATTATAAAGATTGCTGTGGCTAATAATATAATCTTTACCAAGATTATTCTACAAAGCTTTAATATAAAAAGGTGTTTATTGCTGAACTCCAATTCATACTTATTTATGATTTCTCAATCCTTCGGAGATGTTTACATTCAATTAATAGACTTGTCAGGATATTATCAAACACCGATTTGTTTAATATCGTTAGTCTTGATATTTTTCAAGCGCTTTATATCCAAGCGAATCAATATAGAGATGATCAAAGCAACCACGAAAAAACCTGTGAAAACGATTAAGCTTTGGGAATAGCTACCTGTTGTTTCTCTAATCCATGAAGCGAACATCGGTCCAACAAGACCTGCTGCTGCCCATGCCGTTAAAATATACCCATGAATAGCACCTAACTGCTTTGTTCCGAACAAATCACCGATATACGCTGGAATCGAAGCAAACCCTCCCCCATAGCAGGTATAAATAATCGCTAATAAAATTTGAAAAACAACTGGATTATCCGTAACTGTCAAGAGTGGGAATGCGATGACTTGTATGGAAAAAAATACGGTATACGTATTCGGGCGACCAATGAAATCTGACACAGATGCCCAACCTATACGTCCAAGGCCATTAAAAGCACCAAGAACCCCAACTAGGGCAGCTGCTGCAACGGCACTCAATCCAATACTTTCCTGAGCAAGTGGAGATGCTGCTGAAATGATAGCAATCCCACAGGTAATATTAATAAACAGCATAAGCCAGAGATAATAAAAACGTTTTGTCTTTACTGCCTCGTTTGCCGTTAGTTGCGAAAGATCCTGCAATGGCTTCACTTTTCCCATTTTAATTTTTTCTTTATACCCATCAGGTAGCCAGTCTTTCTCCGGGGGCTCCAAGTAAAGAGATGAAGCTATCATTATAATAAAGTAAGCGGTTCCAAGAGTAAAAAAGGTATTAGCAATTCCAATAGAACCAATCAAACTTTGAATGATTGGTGAGTTAATCAGTGCCGCAAATCCAAAGCCCATAATGGCTAGACCAGTCGCTAGCCCCCTACGATCTGGAAACCACTTCACTAAAGTCGATACAGGGGCGATATACCCTACGCCAAGTCCGATTCCACCGAAAACTCCATATGCAATATAAAGTAAAGGCAATGATTCCATGTTGATCGCTACACCAGCACCCGAAATACCTAAGCCAAAAAAAACGGCTGAGAGTATGCCAGCTTTTCTAGGACCATACTTTTCAACAAAATGTCCAAGAAATGCCGCGGATAGGCCAAGAAACAAAATTGCAATACTAAATGTTAAGCTAATATCAGTCAAATCCCATCCGAATTCACTTGCAAGTGGTTTCGTAAATACGCTCCAAGCATACACAGAACCAATCGACAGGTGAATCCCAACTGCCGAGGCAGCAATCAGCCACCGATTCTTTGTTTTTCCCATTTCTCCATCATCCCCCTTACAAAATAAACCACAAATGATTTTCTACCAGTGACAAAATCTGCGGTTAACTACCAGCAGGATCACCGCTGTTTACATCCTCATATCAATGAAGTGCACTTTTACTGGTAAAGTAACAGATTTCTGTCCTAGATATAAAATATCACAATTAAGTGAACTTTCTACAAAAATAGTAATAAATAGATAAATTTCACAAGTTTTTTTGGAGTTTGGATAATTAAGGAGAAACTACCTTTCCTTCAATGCAAAATATCCATGTCGATTTGAAACTTTTTTTATGAATAGTTTATTACCTTCCAAAAAGAGTTTTGTTTACTATAACAATTGATATATGACAAATTTCTCATAAGGATTATGCTCAGACAAATCTGGTAACATTACTTCTTCTTTCATTTCAAAAGCGGTTTGATTTTCTAAGAAAAAGATATAATCTTTTGATCCATAAAATAAAACCAATTCGATTTCCCGTGGTTCCTTTTCGAATGAAAGCAATATATTATTAATGATTTTCATGAAAATTTGCACGGAAAACGGATTAAAGAAATAAAAACGATTATCTCGCAAATCAATCTCGTAATTTTCTGCCAAACAACAATGAAATTCTATATTATCTTTGTTTTTATTCGTTTTTTTCATATACCTATATCGGTTTTCAATAGCTTCTATATAGAAAGTTCTATTCATTTCTACTCCAACAACAGAAGCTTGAAATAAGTAATGAATAAAGAAATTCAATCGCCCTTTACCACAACCAAAATCCACAATGCGATCACTACTTTTTAATTGATACTTCTTGAATAATTGTTCTAGTGCGCTATATGGCGTTGGCTCATAACGATGATAATGCAAAGACTTATTAAATTCCTTTTGTTCTCCTACTGTTTTGATGTTTAGCAATTCATCATAATATGTTTCTTTCATTAAGACACACCTGCTTAAATGGAATTGTGATTTTTCATGGTTTATTATATAAAAAAATTAATTTAATCGTAAGCCCTTGTTTATGTCGAGGATTATATTTTTTCATTATTATTTTCATAAGATGCCTTCTAGCTAATGTTAAAAACCCCGAATGATGAAAGTGCTATTCGGGGTAAAGTTTATTATATGAATATCTACTCTATCGTTATTTCGACTGTGCTTTTGCTACAAATTCATTGAAATCGGAGATACTTGGGTTGGCCATATAGTGGCCGCCTTCCACCTGGATCGTCTGTCCTGTAATGAATTTTGACTCATCAGATGCAAGGAATACAACGGTATATCCGATATCATCCGCTTCACCGTGGTATGGCAATGCATTATACTTGGCAAATATATCGAGTACAGCTGGAGGAATATTATCCTTTGCTGCAGGAGTTAAAATAAGGCCTGGTGCCACTCCATTGCAACGAATATGATCTTTACCATATTGTGCAGCGATATAACGAGTCAGGTTCACAACACCTGCTTTTGACGCGCCATAAGCTGATCGTACGGCATCGCCCGCAAACCCAGCCATTGATGCAGTATTGATAATGGAACCTCCACCTGCTTTAATCATGTGTGGAATAGCAAATCTGCTTCCTAATAGTACACTTTTCAAGTTTACATCCATAAGTCGATCCCATTCATCCAAATCTAAATTCACGACATCAAGATCTTTATGTAAGTTAGTTAAGCCAACATTATTAACTAGTACTGTAATAGTTCCGTATTGTTCTATTGTAAAGTCAACAGCAGCCTTAATCGAATCTGCCTGTCCAGCATCTAAAAATACTCCGGTTGCTTCTCCACCTTGTTTTTTAATGCTTTCTGCCGCTTCCTTAGCTCCTGCTTCATTAAAATCAGCTATCACGACTTTTGCGCCTTCTTTAGCCATTAATGTGGATATAGATAATCCAATACCAGATGCTCCACCTGTCACTAACGCTACTTTACCTTGTACTCTCCCCATAATTCTCCACCTGCTTTTCATGAATATAACGTTCTTACTTTTTTTTATTTATGCCCAACATGTCTAGAATACACCTACAATAAACAGATTACAAATAATTATACTCGTTGTTCATTTTTTAATATATAAATAGGTGTAACTTGAAATAATGAAATAAAATTCCTGACTACCTTGATATCATTTCGAATAATTATTCTATATGTTTTCTCTATACTAGACTTTCCAAAACAGCAAAAAACAAGCTGAAGCATCAAAATATGCTTCAGCTTGTTTTTCATTTCTCTTCATCTGCATCCCATATGATCCAATCATGAACCTCAAGAATTTCCAAAAATTTCATTAACCGTGGTAGGGCTGGTTCTGCTTCCTCACCAAAATGTTCGCTCATAGCTTCAGAAATCTGATTAACATTTCTTTGGAATTCCATTTGTTGAATAGCAAATGCTCCAAATTTATCTAGCTTGATTCGGCGAACTGAAGGCTGTTTGAAAAAACGAATCGTTATTCTTTCCACAAAATTGGTCCGTTGAATGATCAAAAAGGTTGCTTCCGAAGAATCATGTTCCAAAGTGACGCGTCTTTCCAAATGAGGAACCATTGTTAACAGATTCCTCTTTTGTGATTTGCGTTTACGAAGCATCTTCTTTTTTCCCTTTGCTAGATATGAACCAGAGCAATCCAGCTAGAGCAAGGAATAGTAAGAATGGAATCAGATTGCTTGCTAATTTCGCAGCAGCTGGAACTTGAACTCCTGCTGCAATCAATATTGCAATAAACACACCAATTAATGATTCTCCTGCTATTAATCCAGATGCAAATAATGTACCTCTATCTACTCGTGCTTTTAGTGCTTCTTTTGTTTTCGCGAAGTATTCAACGAAGAAACGTACAAATCCACCAATCATAATTGGGGCACTAGTATGAACTGGCAAGTAAATACCTACTGCAACAACTAGTGAATTTAGACCGAAAAACTCTAAAGTGATGGCAATGGCCGCACCGATAAAGATAAGGGTCCAAGGTAAGTCTCCTCCAAGAACACCTTCAGCAAGTATTTTCATAAGTGCCGCTTTAGGTGCAGGAAGTTCTGCAGATCCCATTGTATAGGCATTATCCATAAGAACTAGGATAAACCCAATCACTGATGCAGAAGCGACAACACCAATCATCATAGCAACTTGTTGTTTCCATGGCGTTCCACCTACGATATAACCTGTTTTTAAATCTTGAGAAACGTCACCTGAAACAGCAAGTGCTGTACAAATGATTGCAGCCACGGTTAAAGCGGCCACCATTCCCGTTGTACCTGTAAAACCAGTAGCTTTATAAACAATCGCTACAATTAATAGTGTGGCTATAGTCATTCCAGAAACAGGGGAAGAAGAACTTCCGACGATTCCAACAACCCTTGAAGCCACTGTTACGAATAAAAATCCAAAAATCGCAATTGCAATCGCACCGATGATTCCTACATCTGTTATAGGTGTGAAAGCAATGATTAAAATAACAATGATTGTTCCCAACCAAACGTATTTAGCTGGTATGTCTTTTTCAGTACGTATAGAACCAGATTTAAGATGTCCTTTATTAGCTTTTACGCCTTTAAGAGTATCAAAAACTGAACTGAAAAGAATAGGTAATGTTTTAATTAAAGTGATTAATCCACCAGTAGCAACTGCACCAGCTCCAATATAACGGATATAGTTATCCCATATTCCCCATGCGTCCAATTCACCGATTGGTACATCAGAAGGGAAAATAGCTGTTGTATTGGTGCTTCCAAAGAAACTAATTGCTGGTATAAGAACGACCCAGGCTAATAACCCTCCACCTAGCATTTGACCAGCAACACGTGGTCCAATGATATAACCTACTCCCAAAAGAGAAGGAAAGGCATCAAGACCAACTACTGCATTTTTAAAATTCGAAATTCCTGTTTCAACTTCTGTTTTGAAAAGCTTAAATCCATCACCAAGCGCTTTAACAACTCCACCGATTACTAATCCGGCTCCGATTAACTTGGCACTTGTACCACCTTTTTCACCTGACTTCAGTACTTCAGCACATGCCGTACCTTCAGGATAAGGTAATGTTTCATGTTCTCTCACAATTAAAAGTTGACGAAGGGGAACCATCATAAAGACTCCTAGGAATCCCCCCGTTAATACAACGAAAATGATAAATGCTTGACTCACTTCGATATCCCACATGAATAATGCTGGAATAGTAAATACAGCACCGGCACCAATGGCCTCACCTGCTGTGGTCATCGTTTGCACAATATTGTTCTCTAAAATTGAATCCCTACGAAAAATCCCTCTTAAAATAGCCATGGAGATTACCGCTGCGGGTATTGAAGCAGAGACAGTTAATCCAATAAGTAGGCCTAAGTATGCATTTGCTGCCCCAAATACGACGGCAAGAATAATCCCTAGAATTATAGCTGTTACAGTTAATTCTGGTAGAGATTTAGATGCAGATACGTACGGGACGAATTTACTTTCTTTTGAATTGTTCGACAATTTAGCCACTTCCTATGTTAAACTTTTAAAATCATAGGAAACATTATATCACTGTAATTTCATAACACGCAATGGGAAAATTCTGCTTATTTAAAATTAGACTATAGTGAAAATTCAGATAAGCCATTTCATTTCAATATTATAGAAGAATAATGCTCAATTAATACCTTCTATTTTCTAGCGTTAAATACAAAACTAATATGGGTACCCATATCGTCAAACTCTGGCTAATCTCTACAAAAAGAGTCTCAGCTAGGCAATCTAAAACTGAATTGCCGTTTCTTTTTACGATTGATTTTCATTACTTGACATGCAATAAAGTCAATCACTGCTTTGGTTTGTACATCTATTCTTCAATGTCTATCAAAAGTAAGGTATATGCCAACAGGCCTTGATACGAATTAATGTTTTGGATTTTTATAGAGCTGTTTGCCACAGAATAAAATGGAATATATATCTAACTTACAATCGAAATTTATCCTAGCTGGGTCAAGGAACTTCCTAGTTCTCGCACAATAAAATTAAGCATTAATATAACCAATTAAACAAAGTTCAGACGTTTGAAATTATACGCCTGAACTTTTTATATTATTTAAATTAATAGTATTAAATTGAAGTGCTTTTATTTTATAAACACCTTAGGTGAATTAATTATTATATTACTCTTACATCGGATTCCCATTTGCATTTGTTACAAACTGTACAACAATTTATTTTTAACTAGGCATTTGCACATTAAAATGAATATATACATATCCTGCATTAAACTTCGATTTTTAAAAGGAATGATATACTATGGTTTCATATATGGACTACACTTCACCATCAACACAATTCACTTTTGATATAAATAAAAGTCTCCTCGTAAAAAAAGATAATCAAAATTATATAAATGTATTAGGTGTCAAACAATTGAACACACTTGAAAATACGTCTTTACTAGATATTTTCCTGAGCGTCAACAATGTGGTGGAACCGCACTATCACCAAAATGCTGCAGAACTAGTTTACTGTATTTCTGGAGCTGCAACTGTTTCATTACTGAATCCTTTTACAAAACAAATACAGAATTATCCTATTACACCTGGTCAAGTAGCCAACGTTCCACAAGGTTGGTGGCATTATGAAGTGGCGACTGTTGATGACACACATCTACTTGCTATTTTTAATGCACCAACGCCCGAAGTAATTCTTGGTTCGGATATCTTGAAATTGACACCTCCGGATATTATGGCGCATACCTATTGCATGGATGAAAACCATTGGAAAAAAGCAATTGCACCAGTCAAACCAGCAACATTTATTGGTCCACCTCGCTAACTGCAACAGAGCTAGTGAAGGGGTTACACATCAATATCCGCAGCAGTATATAAATCACTATGAAAACCAAATGTATACAACTCCGGCATATAACTATCAAATTCCATCTAATCCTCAGTATTATTTTTACTAAAAGTTTACTCATCTTCTGATAATTTTTTAAAAAATTTGAAAGACAGGTTTAGAAAAATAAATAGGTGTTATTAAATGATTTTTTCATTCAAAAAACAATGGAGAACCCTATATAAAAAGGGTTCTCCATTGCTATTAATTACATGACTCTTTTAAAAAGTCGATTTCATATATTTTCGCTATACTCCACTAAATTATAGAGAGGAATCAATTTTAAATTCTCATATATTATAGAAGAAACTAGTCGGAATATGAAATTTGAAAAAGATAAATCCTAGTATTGAATAATCGTATCCAAGTATGTGCTGGATTTAATAATACTTATTTGCCACATTGGGTGACCACCATAATATGAATGACCACAGAAATGACCACAAGTTTTCTATTCGGAAATGAAAAGTCATGAATACATAGGATTGATAAAATTAAATAAATGAGTAAAAAGTAACTTTATCACTAGTTTTTATATTACGCTTCAAATCTCCTTGAATACATTCAAAAAAATCGCATACTCTGTATCAAAATATACCCTAGCGTGTATTGAGGATTAACAGGATACAGTCTATTATCGGATAACAATATATGGTCTCATCATCTCATAATCCTCGTGCTCCAATATATGACAGTGCCAAACATACAATCCTGTATAGGGACCAAACTTCATGATAATTCGAGTTACTTGTTTAGGATTAGCTCTAACTGTATCCTTCCCTCCTCGTTCTTGTGGTTCGGGTGGCAACGCGGGGCCCGTATAATGGATAATTCTCTCCTTGTTATACTTTTCTACATCGAAATCTCTCCGGTCTAATATTTGAAAATCAATTAAGTGAAGATGAATAGGGTGAGTATCTGTAGTTAAGTTAATTAGATACCATATTTCGGTTGATCCCAATTTTGGATTTTCTGTAATAGGAGCATCCCACGGTTTATTATCTAATAACATGAATTCCCGTCCGTACTGATCCATATTATCATTTAAAGTTAAGTATCTCTCCTTTGAAGCCGACTGTTCAATAATCTTTGGAAAAGGCTCCATATACGACGGAATAACACTGGTATCAATACTTGTAAGAGGAAGAGAGACTCTAAATTCCATCACTATACCTACTGCATTTGCAGGATCCCCATCTGGAAAAGGTGCGGGAGCGTCATTTTTCACGATAATATTCATTTCCTCAAGATTGGTAAAATCAATGATGACATCTGCTCTTTCTGCAGGTGCCAATATGATTTCTTTGACTCCTATCGGATATTCCATTAATCCTCCATCCGTTCCGATTTGATAAATAAGTTGTCCCGAATCAAGCTTGAACCTATAGAAACGGGTGTTAGATGCATTAAGCAGCCTAAATCGATATTTACGTGGTTCCACTTTTAAAAAGGGCCATACTTTGCCATTCACTAGGATTGTATTCCCAAAAAATTCAGGAACTATCGATGTTTCTAATTCCACAACTGGTTTTTCTGGCTTTCTTGGGTAATAAAGAGAACCATCATAATTAAAGGTTTTGTCTTGAATCATAAGTGGGATTTCGTATTGACCAGCTGGTAAATTTAATAACCTTTCCCGTTGCTCTCTTACAAAGTAAAACCCTGCCAATCCAGAATATACATTGAGTCTTGTGATACCAAGTGAATGATCATGATACCAGAGGTTGCAAGCCCGCATGTTATTATCATATTGATATATTTGCTTTCTAAAATATGGACCCACTTGTTTGAATCCTTTTGTAAACCAAGCCTCCGGGTAGCCATCACTTTCCGGTTCAACACTAGCGCCATGAACATGTACTACCGTTCGTACTTCTGGTACATCCAAATGGGCACCATGTACCGTATAGTCTACCGGCAAAAGATGTTTTTCTGGAAGATTGTTGATCCATTTGATAAACACTTTTTCTCCGCTCTCTACTTCAATTGTAGGTCCTGGATAGCTGCCTTCATAGCCCCATACAGTTGTATCATTTAACTCACTATGGAGTGATTGTTTAAATTCTGTCATATTCACTTCATAATAAGTATGAAATTGATCTTTCCATCGAGCTTTTAAAATAGGTGGGATAGGAAGTTCATCTACAAATTTAGAGAGAAGCATATTTCCGCTCCTTTCTGATCATAATTAACTTCTTTCTAAGGTTATAAAAATTACAAGCTTTGTATGACAAATTCAAATTGATTCAATGAGATATTTCTCACAACATATTCAATATACTTTATACAATAGGGGCTTTAGTAAGTTATTTAGTTCTTCATCAAAGAACTAACTTTCTAATAATGCAGTCCAAGGTTGATCACATGCTTTAAAATCTATCCTAATTAAATCACCTGATTGACCAATATTGTCTAACTTTGTTCTAATGATTGCCGATTCTGTAGCATCATTTTTGACATTACTTTTGATATCGTTTTTTCTATTTCGGCTATATGTTAACAATCCTAGGACAGCCCCTGTTTCCGTACATAATAAACCAATAAGAGTGATCAATAACCCAATTGAAACATTCATCTTTTTCACCCCATTTGTATACAAAATAAAAAGAACTATTCGGCTTATGGGTGCTTCTCACCGCCAAAAACTTATTTGTTTCATCATTTTGACGGCCCTGTGCACAAAAATAATTTGTTCTTGCAGGGTTTGGATATCATCTGGGGCATGAAGGCCATTGAATAGTTCTTCTTTTGCTTGTTATAAATCTTGTTTGCTACAAAATCTAACAGTTTATCAATCAATTCTTTTTAAGATGCAGCACTTTTAGCCTCTTCGCTTTTATCAATTTCTTGTGTCATATCGATTGCTTCATAAACTACAGAAAAAGGAATAAATTCAGGTGTGAGATACTTTACCGTTTCAATTTCAGCTTCCTTCACTTCTTTTACCAATTCGATCATGTTTCTTTTTAAATTTGCCATTTCAAAACATCCCTTCGTTATTAGGCTTTGTTAAACATTAATGTTGATTTTTGAACAAATAAAAGGGACCACTTATTGTGGTCTTCATTATTTTATTTAATCCAAAATAGATTCCTGCTGGTTTAATCGGAAAATCTTATAATCCTCCTTTTCCATCGTCACCCTGATTTGATAGTACAAATACTAATCAGTCTGTAGGTTTAAAACAAAAAAATCAAATTTAGGCATAAATTATTAGTTTTTGTTCTTTAAAGTCCTTATCAAAAAAAGGGATAGAAGTCAGATTGTTATGTCCAATCAATACTTAATCCCTTCCCATATATTAATTAAAAAAGGAGATGAGAAAAGTGGGTAGTGATAAAAATAAATATAAAGATAAAGATAAAGATAATAAAGGTACAGATTCCTCAAGCAATTCTAAAAATGAACCTTTAAAGGAAGAAGTATATTCATCATCGGCACACCAAGAGTGTATTGACCGTGCTTATCGTATTCCCATATTTTTAAGTACGACAACTCATTTAAATGATAACCAACGACAGTTTCTAAACCGTCTAATTTTTGAGATTGAGAATGCTTTGCTTTTTCCACGTACATTACCTTTAAGCGAAAGTTATCCCGAAGCCATTTTAACCGATATTCGTCGGTTAGTTTCATCAAGCTATGGAATGTTGGCAGTAAACCTCCGTCGTTTTCAAATTAAGACAGTTGGCGTCAATGAGGGACCCCTTCCACCATCCACTCCGTTCTGGGAAGGATCAGTTTATTCACAAGTAGAACCTTCAATGGCTTTTCAATTTGGTCTACCCTTATTATTAGTAAGGGAAGAAGATACTGACGCAAATAATGGAATTTGGGCAGGAGGAATTGCCCCACTCAACCTATTTATAGTTTGGCATTCTGAAACTCAAACTGTAGATCAATTCTTTAACACTCCTGAATGGAGATCAGCCTTTGCAAATTGGAGTGCACAAGTAAGAAATGCCTTTTATATTCAGACAGAGCCTAAGTTCAAGTACAGTTGTTAGTACACAGAATTAAAAAATTATTTGATTGGAGTACGCTTTTTCAAAGCAAGATATCGTAATAAAAGAGTGATATAGAACAAGTTGAGATGATGTCTTTGTTTAGCGAACGGTGAACTGGCACTTTAGTACCTAATTGAACATTTTTATAAGTCGAAAAATATACATATTTTTATATATTTTCGGCTAATTTTACATACAAAAAAATATTGCCATATACAGCATTTTTTAATTTCCAAATACACTTACCCAAATTGGAAACTTGTTTTGGTCTTCCATCCTTAGCTGCATAGGAACACCACCACATGTATTCCATTGATAAAATGGAAGGATATGGATTTTAACAAAAAGAAAATTTTTGTGCAGCATTCCCTTTATTATATTTCAGGTCAAGGTCTTGTTTTACAAACACCTAAAACACATAACGGAAAAAGGAATAAGAAACAGGCACAACTATTAAAAGTGGGGTTGAAGTTAATAGAGGATCACTTTGTCGTTTCTGCTTTTGGCGGAGAACCAGTCAATCCCAATACGATACTCAAGCAGTTTCTTTATGATAGTAAGCTTGCAGGAATGAAGAGGATTCGATTTCATGATTTACGACATACACATGCAACTATAATGTTGGAGATCGGAGAAAATTCTAAAGTGGTATCAGAAAGATTAGGACATTCAAATGTTTCTATAACCTTAGATAAATATAGTCATGTTACTTAGAATATACAGGACTCTTCAGCAGAGAACTTTTCAAAAGCTCTAGGTAAAAAGAGCATAGACCAATAAATGTGGTCATTTAGTGGTCATTTCACCAAAATAACGCTGGAGATCCCTTGTAAATAAAGGGTTCTCCAGCGTTTATAATTACATAACCCGCTTGAACATCTTCTCCATCTCATAAATCGAATATGAGATGATGATAGGTCTTCCGTGTGGGCAGGTGAATGGGTCTGTTGTTTGTCTTAGTTCATCTAATAGTGCTTGAATTTCGTCATTCCGCAGATGACGGTTTGCCTTTATAGAGGCTTTACAGCTCATCATGATCGCCGCTTCTTCGCGGAGTTTTTTGATGTCGACTTTTTTCATAGATAACAATTGTTCAATCATTTCTTCAAGGATTTCCTGTTCAATACCTTTAGGAAACCACTGAGGGTGTGACCGAACTATATAGGCATTATAGCCGAACTCCTCTAAATAGACGCCTACTTTTTCTAGTTCATGCTGGTATTCATTGATTCGGATACATTGGTCGGTCGAGAACTCAAGTGTGATGGGAACCAGCATATCCTGTAGCTCGTTTTCGACACGTCCGACTTTTTCTTTAAAATATTCGTATTTAATCCGTTCCTGGGCAGCGTGCTGGTCGATGATATACAAGCCTTTTTCGTTTTGGGCGAAAATATACGTACCATGCATTTGCCCTATAGGGTACATGGGCGGGATGCGGCTTGCCGATTCATCGATTTCGATCTCTTCCTCTTGTTCGACTGTATATGTTGTATACCCTTTTGCGGATTCGAAATATGGTCTTCTTTCGTCTTCCGGAATGACCGGGATATACGTGTCTTCCATTTGCTGCTGTTCGTCACTTCTGTAAACTAATTCCTCTATTGGTTCGATATTCACGATTTCTTCAACAGGATCTTGATAGTTCTTCTGTTCCTGATTTTCTCGAATCAAGGTATTCTTCAGGAGTGAGGCTTCTTTCTTTGCTTCTTCAAGGACCCGCTTCCCGCTTTCCACGACATGATCTAAATCTAGCGTAGTTTGCTCACTTTTTACCTGTTCCAGCTTTGGTGAGGGTGTATATCCACTTGGAATTAAAGACAGTTTTTTGAAAGCAGATTTAATTGTTTCCGACACAAGATTGTACAATTCCTGTTCCTTACTAAGCCTTACCTCCATTTTAGATGGATGAACGTTGACATCGACCAAAATTGGATCCATTTCAATATTTAATAAAGCAATCGGGAAACGTCCAATAGGAAGAAGCGTATGATATCCATCCAAGATTGCTTTCACAAGTGCATAGTTTTTAATAAACCTACCGTTTATCATCGTTGATATATAATTCCGTGAGGCACGAGTGACCTCAGGCATAACGATATATCCAGATAGAGTGAAGTCCAAAGAGCTTGCCTGAATCGGAATCATCTTTTTCGCGATATTCATACCGTAGATTGCTGCTAGTACTTGCCGCACATCCCCATTACCATTCGTATGCAGGATACGCTTCTCATTGTGTGATAAACGAATCGAAACATCCGGGTGGGAAAGTGCCAGCCGGTTAGCGACATCCGTAATATTACCGAGTTCGGTATGAATTGTTTTCATATATTTCAACCGGGCAGGTGTATTGTAAAACAAGTCGGAAACCATGATATCCGTACCTTTCCGACTGGAAGAAGCTTCAAGTTCCTTAACGATGCCCCCTTCAAGAAGTATACGTGTTCCTACTCCTTCACCTGTGCAGCTTTTCAGTTCGAAACGGGAAACTGAAGCGATACTCGGCATAGCTTCGCCTCGGAAACCAAGCGTCCGAATCCGGAAAAGGTCATTCTCATCTTTTATTTTACTTGTAGCATGACGTTTAAAAGCTGCCTCAATATCATCAGCTAATATCCCATCTCCATTGTCTACAATTCGGATAGAACCAAGTCCAGCCTCCACTAGTTCGATTTCTATGATGGTACTGTTAGCATCTATGGCATTTTCCACAAGTTCCTTCACGACTGAGGCAGGGCGTTCAACAACTTCGCCAGCAGCGATTTTATTCGATAAAGCCTCGTCAAGCTGTATGATTTTTCCCATTTTCATCGCCTCACTTCAATATTTCATTTTAGTTTCTTTTGCAATTTATAAAGAATATTCATCGCTTCGAGTGGTGTCATTTCCAGGATATCAAGCGATTTAATGTCATCGAGCACCTTTTTTTCCTTAGGAGAAGAACTTATTTTTTCTTTAGGAGCCTCTTCTCTGAAAAAGGATAGCTGTGCCTCATTGACCTCAGCTTTAGGAGCAGTTTCAGTAATTTGTTCTTTTGAAACAACGGCTGGCTGTGCAGGCAATTCCTTTGCTTGGCCATTTTCATTTTCTAGCTGTGCTAAAATATCTGCTGCACGGTCAATTAACTGTTTCGGCAAATCAGCAAGCTTAGCCACATGAATTCCATAACTTTTATCTGCTGGTCCTTCTTTTATTTTATGAAGGAAGACAACATTTCCATTTTGCTCAATTGCACTAACATGGATATTTTTCAATTTAGGTAGCTCCGATGCGAGTACAGTCAATTCGTGATAGTGTGTTGAAAAGAGTGTCTTTGCTCCAATTTCTTCATGAATATATTCTATGATGGCCTGAGCAAGTGCCATACCATCGTAAGTGGAGGTCCCACGTCCAATTTCATCAAATAAAATCAGACTGTTTTCAGTCGCATTAGTGATCGCATTTCTTGCTTCGAGCATCTCGACCATAAACGTACTCTGGCCGGAAATCAGATCATCGGCCGCTCCAATCCTAGTAAACACTTTATCAAAAATAGGTAATTCAGCTGTAGTTGCTGATACAAAACAGCCAATCTGTGCCAGAATAGATGTTAACGCAATCTGACGCATATACGTACTTTTCCCGGACATATTCGGACCTGTAATTAAGAGTAGTTCTCGTTCGCTATCCATAAAACAGTCATTTGGGACATACTCCTGTGATTGAAGCACTTTTTCGACTACAGGATGTCGTCCTTCCTTCAAAACAATTCTTCGATTCTCTGAAAAGACCGGCTTCACATAATGACGCTCTTCGCTAATAGTGGCAAAGCACTGTAGAACGTCTAGCTCACTGACGCCTTTCGCTAGATCTTGTAAACGCGGGATATAGCTTTTTATCTCTTCGCGAAGATTGAGGAATAAGTCATATTCTAAACCGATGCTTTTTTCCTCGGCTTGTAAAATTAACGCTTCTTTTTCTTTTAATTCAGGTGTGATATAACGTTCAGCATTCGTTAAAGTCTGCTTCCGTTCATAGCGCCCCTCTTCAAGCAGATGCAGATTAGCCCGGGTGACTTCAATATAATAACCGAACACACGGTTATAACCGATTTTCAATGACCTAATCCCTGTGCGTTCCCGTTCCTCTCGTTCAAGCTGAGCAATCCAAGTTTTTCCGTTCCTACTGGCATCTCGGTATGTATCCAGCTCAGTGTGGAAACCATCTCGAATAATATTCCCTTCCTTAACGGACAACGGCGGGTTTTCAACAAGCGCAGTTTCGAGCAAATCTGTCACTTCTTCACATGGATCCAATTTATCGGCAAGAACAGAAATATCCTGATTAGAGGCCATTGACTTTACAATTTCACGGATGACAGGCACCTGTTGCAACGAACGTTTCAACTGGATCAAGTCCCGCGCGTTAACATTTCCAAAGGCGACCCGTCCGGCAAGCCGCTCCAAATCGTACACTTCCTTCAGGCGCTCACGGAGGTCTTGACGTTCGAAGTATTGACTTTTCAGTGTTTCAACAAGACTTTGTCTCCGCTCAATTTGTTTTTTATTAATGAGTGGTCTGTCAATCCACTGCTTAAGCATACGTCCACCCATTGCTGTTTTCGTTTCATCAAGAAGCCATAATAATGATCCTTTTTTACCTTTGGAACGGATGGTTTCGGTCAATTCCAAATTTCGTTTGCTATAATAATCAATTTTCATATAGTGTGACGTCTCATATGCAAGAACCGGCTGCAAATGATCAAGACTTCGTTTTTGGGTACGATATAAATAATTCAATAAACGAGAGGTCGTTGTCATCTGCTTTTCGTCCTTTAATAGATGCAGTAAAGGAACGAACGACTCACTATGTTCCAAATTGTCCTCTAATGATAAAGCGGCAGCGCCCCGTTCCTGAAGTTTCTTTTTCCATTCTTCATTAAAATCAGCAGCAATAACAACTTCGCTCGCACCAAGGATGGCAAATTCATTCAGTACCTCATCAAAGTTCTCAATCAAAGTGACCTTATTTTCACCTGTCGATAAATCGTTGTATCCAAAACCAAACTGGTCATTAGAAAAATGAGTGATCGTCGCAATGTAATTGTTTTCTTTTTCACGAAGACCCTTGCTATCCATTTTCGTTCCCGGCGTAATCAGCTGGACAACTTCCCTGCGAACTACCCCTTTGGCTTGCTTAGGATCTTCTGTCTGTTCACAAATCGCCACTTTAAATCCTTTTTCTATCAATATATCAATATAATTAGCCGCCGAATGATACGGAATCCCGCACATTGGAATTCGGTCTTCACTTCCACCTTCTCGGCTCGTTAATGTTATTTCGAGCTCCTGTGACGCATTCAGCGCGTCATCAAAAAACATTTCATAAAAATCGCCTAAACGAAAAATAAAAAGGCATCCTGATACTCTGCCTTAATTTTTAAATATTGTTGAATCATCGGAGTATATCCAGCCATTCCTTCAAAACCTTTCCTAACTAAAATCTATTACTCACATATGTCTTTTATTATAACATATGGGAAAGCAACATTGCCTGTATTCGAAATTGCATGGTAAATCCCTGAACCTGTGAGTAAAGCCGATAAATTCACTAATTCTCTACAGGTATTAACAAGTAAAACTTAACATTTTATCCGTAAACTTATTGGGACTGGTATATCAATATGCCTGCATAAAGCCTGTCCCTCTTCAAATTAAATAAAACCGGATGAAGGGAATGTCATCCGGTAGTGACTTTCTATATTCTATTCGTCTATTCGTCTTCGAATTCATCTAGGAAATCCGGATCTAAATCTTCGAATTCCTCATCATCGAAATCAGAGCCCCAGTCATCCTCACAGCGGCCATCTGGATTTACAGCGACACAAATTTTTGTTTCGCCGACGACTTCTACAAAGAATTCTCTTTCCACATGGACAATGATTTTTTGTCCACATGGGGAGATGCAAGCTTCTAAACAATTAGGCTGTTGGACAGCTTGTGCAACGATTTCATGGTCATCATGACAATCCGGATCACGGTATTTCAGCGAAATCACGTCGGTATATTGTACTTTTTCAGTAACAACTTCCGTCTTTGAATTATGGTTATAGGAATACCAAACGTTGATTTCGTAGCTGCCGTGAATTTCTACCTTTTTGCCGACTTTCTTTGCATCGTATTTATGGTTGATGATCCAACAACCTAGAATGCTAGAAGGATGATGAGCCGGGCAAATGGTGTGTGAGGACTTTGTGAATTTCCGTCCCTTTGCCACCACCGCTTTAGTAATTATCTCTCTATATTGTGACATGCTAGCGAACCCTCCTCATACAGTTTCCATTCATCCTATGCGTGGTAAAAGTCTAGTGTGCGTAGAATTTTTATTGTTTGAAAACTGCTGTATTGTTTTAAACCTAGGTTATTTTATGCGCATGTTTTGGGATATGTGTCACGAATGGGCACTGTATAAGGATTTACGAGTATAAAAAAGCCCTCCTGAAATCAGAAGGGTTTTAGAAAAGTTTATGAACAGCTTCCGCCGCCAGCCTGTACCTGCGAACCTGTTTCACCGCGAAGGATGTCTCCTTCGGTTGATTCAATAATTAAATCCGTCACCTTATTAGAAACTTGTGAGGAGACCATTTGTAAAAGATCATTTACATCAACTTGGGATTGTTTGAATTCTTGGACAATCGGAAGTTCGTCTAATTGTTTTTCAAGTGCATCAATTTTGGCCTGTACTTGGCCGTATGCTTTCTCTTTTCCATAATGTTGGAAGTTAACAGCCTGCTTTTGCAAGCTTTTGATGCTCGCGATCATTTCACGGATTTTTTGGTTTTCGTTGATGTGAGCTTCCGCCCGTTTAAAGAAATCGACTTCTTCTGTGCTGGCAATCATTTCAGCCAACTCTGCCGCTTTTGTTAAAATATCGTCTTTTGTATATTTCGTCATTTTACTCCACCTCAATTGCTGTAGCTTCTTCAACCATATCCCCATTTAATGACCATGTTTTCGTTCCAGTGATTTTCACCTTTACGATTTGGCCAATGGCAGATTTTGGTCCTTTGAAGTTCACAAGCTTATTTTTCGTTGTATAACCTGCTAACACATCCGGATTCTTCTTGCTTTCTCCTTCTACAAGGACTTCTACAATCTGTCCATCATACTCTTTCATTTTTAACGCACACGTTTCATTAACAAGGGCATTCAAGCGTTGCAGGCGTTCTTTTTTTACTTCCATCGGTACATTATCCTGCATTTTCGCGGCTGGTGTTCCCTCGCGTGGTGAATAAATGAAGGTATAAGCAGCGTCGAAACCAACTTCTTGGTATAAAGACATTGTTTCTTCAAAATGCTCTTCCGTTTCATTCGGATAGCCGACAATGATGTCTGTTGTTAAAGATGCAGTTGGGATCGCTTCTTTTATTTTTCTAACTAGCTCTAAATATTGTTCGCGCGTATATTTACGAGCCATAATCTTAAGCGTTTCCGTACTTCCTGATTGAACAGGAAGATGGATGTGGTCTACAAGATTACCACCTTTTGCTAGGACTTCAATCAAGTGATCATCAAAGTCACGTGGATGACTAGTTGTAAAACGAATACGCGGAATATCAATCTTGCGGATTTCATCCATCAAATCACCGAGACGGTATTTAATATCCGTAAAATCTTTACCATATGCATTCACATTTTGACCAAGCAGTGTTATTTCTTTATATCCTTGTGCCGCTAAATGACGAACTTCCTGAATGATATCTTCCGGACGGCGGCTTCTTTCTTTTCCCCTCGTGAAAGGCACGATGCAGTAAGTACAAAATTTATCGCAGCCATACATGATATTGACCCATGCTTTCGTTTTGCCTTTACGCACTTTCGGAAGGTTCTCAATTACATCGCCTTCTTTAGACCAAACCTCAATGACCATTTCCTTTGAAAGATAAGCTTCATTTAGAATTTGGGGTAGACGATGAATGTTGTGAGTTCCGAAAATCATATCAACAAAATGATGTTTCTCAAGGATTCTTTTTACAACTGATTCTTCTTGAGACATACAACCACAAACACCAAGCAATAAATCAGGTCGTTCCAATTTTAATGATTTTAAATGGCCGAGTTCCCCGAACACTTTATTCTCTGCATTTTCCCGAATCGCACAAGTGTTAAGTAAAATGACGTTAGCATCATCTACCGTGTTTGTCGGTTGATAGCCTAGGGCCGTGAAGATACCAGCCATGACTTCTGTATCATGTTCATTCATTTGACAACCGTATGTACGAATGTAGAACTTTTTGCCTTCTCCCATTCCACGGAAATCTTCTGGAATCGCAAAATCATCATGATATTCGACTTCTTCTTTACCTCGTTTTTTCGCATCTTTTAAGGACGGCGGAATATAAACGGCCTGAAAGTACTTACTGTAGTCCTTGTCGGATTTTTTGTCCGCTGGATTTTCAGCGTGTACTTGTTGTGATTCTAATCGTTGTTTCTCGTTCATGTTAATCTCCTTTCAAAATAGTTAGTTTATTTGTTTCCCTAACTATTTCAAGACCTGTCTTGTTCTAAAGATTTTTATACGTATTTTCCTTATAAAATTACCAGTAAATATTAGCTTTTAAGTGTGATATATCCACATTAACATAGTATAAAGCTTTTACCAGCAAGAAACAATCATTCTGTCGTGCCTACTTCATTTGTAAGAAAAATTTCACAAATTCTGTAATTATAAGTTCTAAAAAAGGCTCAATTCACCACATTCCATGTGACGAACTAAGCCTCTTCCTTTTACTTAATTAAAATATTCCTAGTTCCTTTCCGGCTTTTTTTAAAGCATCTACTTCTTCTTTTAATATTCAAAACCCTTCATTTCTCCTCCTTTTAAGTTGGCTAAGGTATTAAGAGTACCTTACCACACTGTCCCTTTATCATCAGTTCAAAACCCTTTTCAAAGTCACTTAGCGAAAAACGATGCGTAATCATCGGTGTGACATCAACTTTCCCACTCCCTAGCAGGCTCGAAACCTGCTGCCAGGTTGAGAACACTTTTCTTCCTGTTATTCCTTGGACAGTAAGACCCTTGAACACTATATCCTCCGTTATATTAAGCGTGACCGGCTGAGCTGGCAGGCTCAAAATTGATATCCTCCCGCCATTTGTAGCCATTTTAAACCCTTGATCGATGGCCGTAGGATTACCGCTCATTTCGCAGACCACATCCACCCCATCCATATCTGTGAGTCTTGCCGTGATTTCCAGAGGATTTTGCTTGATTGAATGAATTGTGTGCGAAGCCCCCATCTTTTTTGCCAGCTGAAGTCGATAATCATTAACATCAAGAGCGATAACTTTATCTGCACCTGCAGCCTTTGCTACAGCCACTGCCATAAGCCCAATTGGTCCGCAACCAATGATCGCCACCGTTTTACCAAGCACTTCACCAGCAAGCACAGAATGGACGGCATTTCCCATCGGTTCTTGGATCGTAGCTATATCAAGTGGCATGTCAATCGGATTTTTCCAAAGATTCTTGGCTGGCAAAGCTACATATTCAGCAAAGCACCCTTGTGTATCGAGACCAATAATATTTGTATTTTTACAAATGTGTAACTGTCCCGTTAAACATTGCCGGCATGTACCGCACACGATATGGGTTTCGGCGGAAACGTAATCACCAACTGAAACATTACTCACCCTCCCCCCTACCTCAATCACTTCTCCGGCAAATTCATGCCCAAATACATATGGTGGATTCACTCTTCCCTGTGACCATTTATCCCAGGTGAAAATGTGAATATCCGTCCCACAGATTGAAGCCATTTTGACTCGAATTAACACCTCATCTTCACGAATATCTGGAATGTCGACAGCTTGCAATTGTGCCCCATATCCTCGGTGATGTTTGACAACTGCTTTCATTTTCCCTTTCAACATATACACTCCCCCTGAAATAGGGCTACATTTTCCTGAATATATTAAAGGTATGAAAAACCGATTAAAAAAATACCAGTATTCCTAATGTACGGGCCATTTTACCTTTATTGACTAATCATAATCTTAGGGCTATCGTACATTTTCACTAATAAGGTCATGATCCCATAGCATCCTGTCCGCTCTTGAATAAGATATCTCGTACAACAAAAATAATTAAAGGAGTGACTTATATGTCATGTTCTGAAAATAATAATCGTGACCACCATCACCATGAAAGGAACGAAGACGATTTCTGTCGTCGAGTGAGACGCTGTGATAGACGCGATCGTGACCGTGACCGCGATCGTGATCGTGACCGCGATTGTGAACGTCACCATCATCATCATCATCATCACGACAATGACCGTTGTTGTTGTAGAAGAAGGAATCGTTGTGGCTTCGGTTTCGGTGGCGGTTTTTGTGGCGGTTTCGGTCGCGGTTTCTTTTAACCGTAACTTCGGCGGATGCCATAACGATTGTTAAGCTACCAGTAAGCGTTCTAGCATGAGGCATAATTACTGGAGCGCTTAATTTTTCACAAAAAAGGTTCACCCCATCTATAGGGGTGAACCTTTTCACTTTTACATAAATTCTGCAACAAGTTTATCAAAATGAGCTTGATCTAGAGTTAGATCAGATTTATTTAACGCTTTTTCTGCATATCCTGGTACTAACTCCTGATAAGAAGGGCGTGAAGAATCTTGATAAATAATCCCTGTCACAAGGCTGTCATGCTTCATTAATGTTTGCATGGCCTGTTCTTTATTTGAAGAATCATATCCTTCAATCGTGTTTAATTTTGTTAAGTTTTGTTTGAACCAATCGTACGTATTAATCTTGTTATATGTTACGCATGGAGAGAAAACATTGATAAAGGAGAACCCTTTATGATTGATCCCTGCTTCAATGATAGCAGTCAAGTCTTTTAAGTCAGTCGAAAAGCTTTGTGCAACAAATGTAGCACCAGCCGATAACGCTAATTCCATTGGTGAGACAGCCTGCTCGATTGATCCTTCAGGAGTGGATTTTGTCTTAAATCCAACAGCTGATCGCGGAGAAGTCTGACCTTTTGTCAAGCCATAAATTTGGTTATCCATTACAATATACGTTATATCGATATTACGACGGATTGCATGAATAGTATGTCCCATCCCGATTGCAAAACCGTCTCCGTCTCCTCCTGAAGCTATTACGGTCAATTCACGGTTGGCCATTTTCACTCCTTGGGCAATCGGCAGAGAGCGGCCATGAATTCCGTGGAAGCCATATGACTTGATGTAACCGGAAATACGTCCTGAACAGCCGATACCAGAAACAACAGCTAAGTTTTCCGGCTCCAATCCTACATTGGCTGCCGCACGCTGCATGGCAGCCTGAACGGAGAAATCTCCACAGCCAGGACACCAGTTAGGTTTAACATCATTACGAAACTCTTTAAACGTTGCCATATTCGAACATCTCCTTGCATTGTGTGTGAATTTCATGCGGGAGGAATGGGTTGCCATCATATTTTAGGATGCTT
Organism: Peribacillus sp. TH16; assembly: GCF_016651095.1. Taxonomy (NCBI): domain Bacteria; kingdom Bacillati; phylum Bacillota; class Bacilli; order Caryophanales; family Bacillaceae; genus Peribacillus; species Peribacillus sp. TH16. The sequence continues at coordinate 849,055 of NZ_JAEKEM010000002.1, forward strand.
TTAATTTTATTAACATGTCCGACATTCATCTTGATAATATTAGCCAATTGTCCAGTCGCATTATTTTCGATTACTACTACTTTCTTAGCCGATTGTACTAAAGATAGAACTTCATCGGTTGGGAACGGATGAATCAAACGAATTTGCGCATGATTCACTTTTACCCCATCCGTTTCTAGTCTACCAATTGCTTCATCAATCGTACCACGGGTAGAGTTAAAACCAAGAATTAGTAAATCCGCTTCTTCATGCGGTGTGTTTTTGTATACAGGTGTATGGAATGTGTTAGCTAAATTATTCAGCTTACGCATCCGTTTATCCATCTGCGCTTTTCGATTCACAGCAGTCTCAGAAGGTCTCCCTGTCTCATCATGTTCAACACCAGTAACATGGTGAATTCCATTTTTCATACCAGGAACAACACGAGGTGAAACGCCGTCTTCCGTTACTTTATAACGCTTGAAGTATGATTTGTTTTCTGGTTCTTCAATTTCAAAATCTACCAATTTACCGCGTCTGATCTCTACTTTGCTGTAATCAAGCGGCTGAACCGTTTGTTTACCTAGCGATAGCTGTAAGTCGGATAAAATGATAACCGGACATTGATATTCCTCCGCGAGATTGAACGCTTCTGCCGTATCATAAAATGCTTCTTCAACAGTACTTGGGGCCATGACGATTTTCGGGATTTCACCGTGTGTACCATAAATCATGGCCATTAAATCAGATTGCTCTTGTTTCGTAGGAAGTCCAGTAGAAGGACCGCCACGTTGTGTATCAACAATGACAATAGGCGTCTCGGTAATACCCGCTAAGCCAATTGCCTCCATTTTTAAGGAAAGTCCTGGACCAGCAGAAGCTGTGATAGCACGAACACCACCGTAGTTTGCACCGATTGCCATTGTGGCTGCAGCTATTTCATCTTCTGTCTGAATGACAGTACCGCCCAATTGTGGAAGTTTTTTGATTAGATATTCCATAATTTCAGAGGCAGGAGTAATTGGGTATGCTGCCATGAAGCGACATCCGCCTGCAACAGCTCCTAGAGCGATAGCATCGTTTCCGATCATGAATAAACGTTTCTGTCCGTCTGCTTTTTCTAGCTCCATTGCGCCAAGCTTTTCTCCAAGCAGTACTTCCATGGCTTTGTAGCCAGCAGTAATGGCATCCATATTCTTTTTAACGATTTCTTCGCCTTTACGACCGAAGATTTCATCAACAACATCGTTGAATACGGAAATTTCCATACCAAGTACAGCACATGTCGCACCGATAGCCACCATGTTTTTCATTAATGATGTGCCTAATTCTGCAGCGATTTCCGTAAATGGAACAATATATAATTCTGCCTTTGTATCTTCTGGGCAGACAGGTTTGAATTTTGCATCAGCGATTATGATGCCACCTTCATGTAATTCTTTATAATTGACGTCAATTGTTTCTTGGTCAAAAGCAACTAAGATGTCTAAATCATCAGAGATAGCACGAGTTTCGGTAGTACTTACACGAATTTTGTTATTCGTGTGTCCTCCCTTAATTCGGGATGAGAAATGACGGTAGCCATACAAGTAATAACCTAAGCGATTGAGGGCAATACAGAATATTTCTCCTGTACTTTCAATACCTTCACCTTGTTGTCCGCCAACTTTCCATGAAAGTTGATTGATCATGTCTTACACTCCTTTAGAACGTTCGTATATAAATGCATTTAACCGCACCTCTCGCCAGAACATTAGACTATGTATATAAATCGTTCTATTTAGGAAAGGTGTACTAAACGCTTTCAATTCTATCGGTTAAATCATTAAATTGCAACCTTTTTGCCTCCATTTTTTATATTTTCAGAATATTTATTCATATCTATATAGTCAGAATTAAATTTATCACCTTTTAACGTGGAAAATTCCGAGTGAAATTCTCAAAAAGGAGTCCTTTTACAAACTCAGCAGAATAAAGCCTATTCAGCTCATTGATTAAGTTATGATAATCATTAAAGGATGCTAATTTGTCTACCATATGTTCTATTCCATCGAAGTCAGACCCAAACCCAATTTGTTTTTCCCCGCCCAAACTGCATATATGGTCTATATGGTTCAGGATATCTTTTATTGAAGCCGAATAACCACTGGATAGGAATTGTGGAACAAAGGTTACCCCTATCACGCCATTTTTTTGTAAAAGGGCTTTTATCTGGCTGTCTTTTAAATTCCGCGGATGCGAACATAAATTATTAGCATTCGAATGGGATGCAATTGGAAAATCCGCTCTTTTTAATGTGTCCCAAAAACCAGCTTCAGATAAATGGGATAAATCACACCAAATCGATTGCTCATTTAATAAGGTCACAACCTCTGTTCCAAATCGTGTCAACCCACTTCCTCTTGTTTCTAATGCTCCATCAGCCACAAGGTTGGCATAATTCCATGTTAGCCCTACTGAAGAAACACCAAGATGGAGAAGTGTTTTTAGCTTTAATAAATCATTTCCAATACAATCGCAGCCTTCCAATGTAAGCATAGCACCGATTTCTTTTTCTTTTAGATTATCGATGTCAGTCTTGCTCCGTATAAATTTCATTTCCGGCTCTGATAAAATCTTTTCATGAAAAATATCAACCATCGCTAAGGCTGCCTGAAATCTCATATCTGGGTGGACTTTTTCTGGAATATAAATTGCAAAACATTGGACCTTTCCTCCTGCATCCAATAATCCCCGTTTTGTTATATGTAACTTTTCACTGTCCAAAAAAGAAATATCTGGATCTATAAACATCTTCATTAACGCATCACAATGCGCATCAAAAATCGCCAAAATGATCCTCCTCCCTTGCTTAACTTTCATAGCTAATATGATCTATTATAAAATGGCTAAGGTTTTTCGTCATTGGAATTTTAGTACAAAAAAGAACCTGCTCGCCAGCCGACAAACAGGCACCCACATATGAAATTATCTTGGTTCAATGATTAGCTTAATCGCCGTTCTCTCTTCGCCATCAATAAGTATATCTGTAAAGGCAGGAATACAAATCAAGTCAACTCCACTAGGTGCGACAAACCCTCTTGCGATTGCTACTGCCTTGACGGCTTGATTTAACGCACCTGCACCGATTGCTTGAATTTCGGCTGCTCCTCTTTCTCTGAGCACTCCCGCTAGTGCGCCTGCTACAGAATTAGGATTAGATTTTGCTGAAACCTTTAATATTTCCATTCCTAGTCCTCCTTGTTTTCCCTGCCGATTATAACTTGGCTCAATAGTTATAACACTTTCCACTGCTACTATATTCAGGAAGTAAAACTTGTATGACAAAGAAAACAGGGATTGTCCACCAATCGATTTATTATTGAATAAAAAAATGGACAATCAGTCATTTGACTGTCTGTCCATTCAATTCATGTGTAAAGCGGATGATCTTCATTGATGAGTATTCGGTCTATTTTTTTAGCCATGCCCGTCTTATCATCAATATCTATGAGCACAGCACTTAATAGGGTACGCCCTTCTTTAGGTACTTCGAAACGAACAGGAAGGCTGGTCAAGAAGCGATGGATGACTGCCCCTCTCTCCATGCCGAGAATGCCATCATACGGGCCTGTCATACCTACATCTGATATATAAGCGGTCCCTTCGGGTAAAACCCGGTTATCGGCTGTCTGGACATGTGTGTGTGTACCTACAACGGCTGTCACTTTTCCATCTAAGAACCAACCCATCGCCTGCTTTTCACTTGTAGCCTCACCATGAAAATCGACAAAGATGATCGGTGTCCTTTTTTGAGCCTCCAACACGAGTTCTTCCGCTTTTTTGAACGGACAATCCAAATCAGGCATGAATGTCCTCGCTTGCAAATTTATGACCGCAATTTCCTGCTGGTTCAATTTAATAAATTTTATTCCTTCTCCGGGAGTTCCCTCTGGAAAATTCGCTGGACGGACGAGATATTTCGCTTCATCAATAAAATTGAAAATATCGCGATTATCCCATGTATGGTTCCCCATCGTTACTGCCTGTGCTCCCCACTGTAGAAAACTACGGTAAATCTTTTCCGTAATCCCCCTGCCACCTGCAGCATTTTCCCCATTAATAACCGTGATATGCGGTCTATACTTTTCTTTTAATTTTGGAAGGTATTCTTGGACCATATCACGGCCAGGAGACCCTACAACATCTCCAATAAATAGCAATTTCATAGTAAAACCCTTTCTAAATCCACATTTCTAATGATAAGAATATTCAATGTATGTATTGTAACATAATATGGAATTATAATTTTGTAAAAACACCCCATAATAGCTCTTTATAAGCAAAATGAAAACGAAGTGGTTTTCACCACTTCGTTTTCATTACCAAATATTATTTGGCATATTCTACTGCTCTTGTTTCACGGATAACCGTTACTTTTATATGACCTGGGTAATCGAGCTCTTCTTCAATCCTTTTCCGGATATCACGTGCGAGTCGATGTGCCGAAAGATCATCTATTTGTTCTGGTTTCACTAGAATCCGCACTTCACGTCCGGCTTGAATTGCAAATGATTTTTCCACTCCATCATAGGATTCGGAAATCTCTTCAAGTTTTTCGAGTCTTCTAATGTAATTTTCCAGCGTTTCACTTCTTGCACCTGGTCTTGCAGCTGATAACGCATCAGCGGCTGCCACAAGCACTGAAATAATGGAAGTTGGTTCTGTATCACCATGATGTGAAGCGATGCTGTTGATGACAGTTGGATGCTCTTTATACTTGGTTGCCAATTCCACGCCAATTTCAACGTGACTGCCTTCTACTTCATGATCAATTGCTTTCCCTATATCATGCAATAAACCTGCACGGCGGGCAAGAACTTCATCCTCACCAAGCTCAGCAGCAAGCAACCCTGAAAGCTGGGCCACTTCAATTGAATGCTTCAGCACGTTTTGACCGTAACTGGTACGGAATTTCAAACGACCGAGTATTTTGATGAGATCTGGATGGAGCCCGTGAACACCAACTTCAAATGTTGTTTGTTCACCAATTTCACGAATATGTTCATCTACCTCACGTCTTGCTTTGTCAACCATTTCTTCAATACGTGCAGGGTGAATCCGACCGTCCTGAACTAGTTTTTCAAGAGCCAAGCGTGCCGTTTCCCGTCTGATTGGATCGAATCCAGATAAAATGACAGCTTCAGGAGTATCATCAATAATAAGGTCAATACCTGTTAGCGTTTCTAATGTCCGGATATTTCGGCCTTCACGTCCGATAATCCGGCCTTTCATTTCATCGTTTGGAAGATTTACTACAGAAACGGTGGTTTCTGCGACATGATCAGCCGCACAACGCTGAATGGCAAGAGAAAGAATTTCTTTTGCTTTTTTATCAGCTTCTTCTTTGGCACGGGTATCACTTTCTTTAATCATAAGCGCTACATCGTGAGCAAGCTCGTTTTCCATTCGGTCTATAATGATTGCTTTAGCTTCTTCACGAGTTAAGCCGGAAACACGTTCAAGCTCTGTTTGCTGCTTACGAACCATCTCGTCCACTTTGCTTTCCATCTCTTCAATATGCTGTTGTCTTTGGTTTAGAGAATCCTCTTTTTTCTCCAAAAGGCTTTCACGTTTGTCTAACGTTTCATCCTTCCGGTCAAGATTCTCTTCTCTTTGCAATAACCGATTTTCTTGTTTTTGTAATTCGCTTCTTCTTTCACGAGATTCTCGATCAGAATCAGAGCGAACTTTATGAATTTCATCTTTTGCTTCCAACAAGGCTTCTTTCTTAAGAGCATCCGCTTCACGTTTTGCATCCTCAAGGATTTGTTCTGCAGAGCCCTTTGCCCCTGCTATTTTACTCTCAAATTTTGATTTGTGAATAAAATAACCAACAACTGCACCGACGATTAGGCCAAGCAAAGTGAAGATGATTGTCATGGGTTCCATCGTTTCACCTCCCCTTGCTATGAACTTTTTACATAAAATGTTGAACTGTCGGCAAGTACATTGCACATAAATTCAATATACAGCACTTAATTTTCAAAATTTTAGTTTGAAAAATTGTAAAATATACATATTAATTGTATAGTTGAGAATTTTTATTGTCAAGCGTTTGTCCCTTATGTATCAATGATTATTCAAGTTTTATTAATATCAATCGCTATTCTGTACAACATTATTATGGAAAAAGACTGTAAACCTGTTTTCACGACCGATAAATTCGCTGAAAATTTTGTACTTTTTTCATTTTACTTGACTTCACAAGATATAGAAAAAGACCTAAGCAAACAAGCTTAGGTCTTTTTCTATCATTAATCAAGTAATTCAAAATGTTCCTCTTCTGTCTCTTCTGGTAGTTCATGCTCTCCATCAAGGTTATAATGATCTCTGATTTTCTGTGAAATTTCCAGAGCAATATCCTGATTTTCTTTCAAGAACATTTTCGCATTTTCCCGTCCTTGTCCGACACGCTCTTCATTGTATGAATACCAAGAGCCGCTTTTAAGGACAATATCAAGATCTGCACCCATATCAATGATTTCACCTTCCTGAGAAATCCCTTGACCATACATAATGTCGACTTCTGCTTGACGGAATGGGGGAGCTACCTTATTTTTTACGATTTTAATTTTGGTTTTATTACCGACAATTTCATTACCTTGTTTCAATTGTTCAGCACGACGTACTTCAAGGCGAACAGTTGAATAGAATTTCAATGCACGGCCACCTGGAGTCGTTTCTGGATTCCCGAACATAACCCCGATTTTTTCACGGATTTGGTTAATGAATATAGCAATGGTATTTGATTTATTAATGGCACCAGACAGCTTTCTAAGCGCCTGTGACATCATCCGGGCTTGAAGACCCATATGGGAATCTCCCATTTCACCTTCGATTTCAGCTTTTGGAACAAGAGCCGCTACGGAGTCGATAACAATGATATCTACCGCGCCGCTTCGCACTAACGCCTCAGCAATCTCAAGTGCTTGTTCACCCGTATCAGGCTGAGAAAGCAGTAACTCATCAATATTCACACCAAGTTTTTCTGAATATGCTGGATCTAAAGCATGCTCAGCATCAATGAATGCAGCCGTGCCTCCAGTCTTTTGTACTTCTGCAATTGCATGCAATGCAACAGTCGTTTTACCTGAGCTTTCAGGTCCGTATATCTCAATGACCCGGCCTCTTGGGTATCCGCCTACTCCCAATGCTACGTCCAATGCTAAAGAACCGCTTGAAATCGTTGAGATTCTTCGATCAGACTGTTCTCCAAGTTTCATAATAGAACCTTTACCAAATTGTTTTTCAATTTGTTTTAACGCCATATCTAAAGCCGCTTGACGATCACTCACTCAATTTCCTCCTCTATATTCAAATAATCGGCTGTCCGATTAAAGATGTTCTTACGTAAGCAATTATTTGAGAACAAGGTTTGTATCTTGTCTCAAAACCTATCTTTACTATATACTCTTTTTACTATTTTGCCAAGCAAAAAGTCGAACATTCATTCGTTTTTTTCTATTGGAATATTCTTTACAAAAAAGTATTTCTCCTGAAGAAAATCATCATTTTCATTCAATAACGTCTTTGAAAAAGCATTTTTATAGAATTAACTGTTTTTTCTTTTCCCTTTTTTTACATGAAAGAAACTTCTTAAATCAAACAAAAACAGAGCCTTTAAAAAGCTCTGCTTCGTCTTTTATAAGTCTCTTAATAAATAATGACAGCCGTACTTCACGCTACGAACACGGATTTGCGCCCTGCTTCCAGATAAACTCAATTCTTTAAAGTGAGTGTCTCCATCACGGTAAGAAATTCCAATGAAGACCGTACCTACTGGCTTGCCTTCTTGTTCATCAGGCCCTGCAACACCCGTAAAACTGATACCTACATCCGCATCGAACTTTTCCCGGGCATTAGAAGCCATTTCCATTGCACACTCACCACTGACTACGCCATTTTTCGAGATTGTCGCGTCACTGATGCCCAAAACATTCGACTTCGCATCATTTGTATAACTGACAATACCACCCTTGAACACTTTTCCGGCGCCTGGTATCGTTGTAAGTTGCTCTTGAAACATACCGCCGGTCAAGCTTTCCGCTGCCGCTATTGAAAGCTTTCGGACCGTTAATTCTTTAACAAGTTCTTTTATGAGCGAAGTATTATCACTTCCATAATAAAACTTGCCGACCCTGTTTAAAATTTCTTTTTCCGCTTCTAAAATAAGCTCCTCACATTTTTCTTTAGAAGAGTCTTTAGCGGTAATCCTTAACGTTACTTCCCCTTCAGCAGCCAGTGGAGCGATTGTGGGATTCGTTTGATTGACAAGAAGATCTTCAATCACTGTTTCCAGTTCAGCTTCCCCTATTCCGTAAAACCGAAGAACCTTGGAGTCGATCCGTTCATGCTTTTCAAGTTTATTCATAATCGATTCATAACCATAGCTTAAAAACATTGGTTCCATTTCACTCGGAGGACCAGGAAGCAACATATACGTGATTCCGGATTTCGCCAAGATCATCCCCGGAGCCATGCCATGATCGTTTGCCAAGACCTCGCTGCCTTCTAAGACGAGAGCCTGCTTTTTGTTGTTCTCCGTCATCGTCCGGCCGCGTTTTTCAAAGTACGCTTCAATGGATTGAAGTGCTTCATCATTAAAAACGAGTTTTTTTCCTATATGGCGAGCGATCGTTTCCTTCGTTAAATCATCTTTAGTAGGACCAAGTCCACCGGTAAATACAATCAAGTTTGCCCGGGATTCTGCGATTTCTATGGCTTGTTGTAATCGTCGGTCATTATCTCCGACGACAGTATGGTAAAAAACATTGACACCCATTTCGGCAAACTGTTGTGATAAAAATCTTCCATTTGTGTTATTAATTTGTCCCAAAAGAAGTTCAGAGCCTACTGCAATGATTTCTGCATCCATATTTTCAAACCACCCATTCGTTTACTTAGAATTAACAAATACCTCTTTGTTTTTTATAAAATAATCCAAACCAGACCATATCGTAAAGATTAATGCAATCCATAAAGTGATATTAGCAAACGGCAGCGAAATGAGGGCAAATGGTAGGTTATGCAACAATAATGCTGAAATAGCTACTATTTGTGCCCATGTTTTGATTTTACCAAGCTGGTTCGCTGCAACTACTTCCCCTGTACCAGCTAATACCAATCGTAATCCAGTCACAGCAAATTCACGGCTAATGATAACGATAGCAATCCAAGACTGATCGTACATTAAATCTAGATCAACCAATACAATTAATGCAGCCGAAACCAGAAGTTTATCAGCCAATGGATCTAAAAATTTCCCTAAATCAGTAATCATATTATATTTTCTGGCAAAATGACCATCAATCCAATCCGTAGTAGAAGCGATAATAAAGAGAATAGCTCCCGCTAAATGCGCAACTGGTAATTTGTACTCTCCCCAGGTAAGCGTCCCCCATGAAAAAGGTACGAGCATGATGATTAAAAAAACTGGTATTAAACAGATTCTTGCTACTGTAATCTTATTAGGCAGATTCAAACTTTTAACCTCCAAAATTTACGCCTGCTTTTTGGGCAATGCGTTTTCAATCTAAATAATATGAGGCCTAAGGCCAAGATATTTCCTATGTATAATTTAACTCAAAAGCCAATGTTATATGCCGGGCAAACCATTTTCAACCTTTGAAATATAAAGAGAAAAATAGTCATCTAAAGATGACTATTCGGCTTTCGTAAATTGTATCGTAACCAATTGCGTAGCCATTTCAGTCGGCGAAATGGAATACTCCAGCTTCTCATCATTCACAAAAATTTCAGTTTCATACGCTCTACCTACATTAATGACAGCTTCTTTTTCATTAGTGAAATCAATTTCCTGGCTTTCGTTTTTATTAATTGTGCCCTGGAATAGTAATTTCCCTTCTCCGTTATTAATGCCAACCCACGGTGAGCCTTTAGAAGTCACCTTTAATTTAAAGGTATCTGTATTTTTCAATTCATACGTACTATTTTTACCGCTAGTGCTGACAACGGCAAGTTCCTGCTGTGTCTTTTCATCTACAGTGTCATCTGCATCATCTTTCTTGTCAGATGTATCTTCTTTCTTTTCATCTTGCTTTTTGTCTGCTTTCTCTTGTTCTTTATTATTAAACTCATCACTTTTATTGTATCCCACTTCATTCTGTTTATCGTTCTTTTTATCGTCACTATCAGGCTTACTCATATTACTGGATACTAGCACCCAAATTAAAATAGCAACACCAATAACTAAAACGGCAACCAGGATTTTAGGTAACATTTCGACAACTTTGGAGTCCCCAGCAGGAATCGTTTTCCGGGATTGGACCCTCGAAAGTTGTTCAGGTAGTTCATCACTATAAACTGAAGGCACTTCACTCTTGTACTGTTCAAAAATCTCTTCTGAATCCAGTCCGACCGCTTCACAATATTGCTTAATGAATGCCCGTACATAAAACTTTCCAGGCATCATACTGTAATTGCCCTCTTCAATTCCAATGAGGTAACGCTTTTGAATCTTCGTTAATTCTTGTAAATCTTCTAAGCTAAGCCCTTTGGCTTCCCTAGCTTCCTTTAATCGATTACCTAACTCAGTCAAATAAAACACCTGCCATTTTAAAAGTCAAAGGAACCAAATTCCGACCCTGAAAACTGGTCTTTTTGGTCGACAACTTCATATGTTATTTCTTCATCTGGATTGTTTCGCAATTCAATAATATAATCAAAGTCTTCGAGAGTATACTCCGTATTTTGTACAAAAACGTCAGGATGTTCGATGACTTTGACAGCATCAAGCCTCATGATTTCGCGGATTAGCTGCCAATGACGCTCATTTGCACGGCGAGTTGAAACAATCCCATCTAAAATAAACAAATTATCATTGTTATATTCATCTTCAATAAGCTGACTGCGGATAGTCTGCTTTAAAAGGGTGGATGACACAAATAACCATCTTTTATTAGCACATACACTCGAGGCTACGATAGATTCGGTTTTCCCTACGCGGGGCATGCCTCGAATCCCGATTAACTTATGACCTTCTTGTTTAAATAACTCGGCCAAGAAATCGACAAGCAACCCTAGTTCATCACGTACAAACCTGAACGTGTTTTTTTCATCAGCATCGCGCTGAATATAACGCCCATGCCTGACAGCAAGACGATCACGTAATTTAGGTTCCCTAAGCTTAATGACCTTTATCGTATCCATCGTATGGAGGATTGATTCGAATCTTTCTATATTCCGGCTATCTTCTGCCATTAGAAGTAAACCTCGCCTACCTTCATCGACACCGTTAATAGTGATGATATTGATGGATAGCATACCCAGCAGGGATGAAATATCCCCCAATAAACCTGGACGGTTGACTTGAATTTCATATTCAAAATACCATTCTTTTTTCTCCACGATAACACTCCTTAAGCCTAGAAGCTTTTACCCAACATTCGAGCAAAACTTATCCATCGTAAATTTCAAGGTCTGTAACCATTAATTATTATTGTCTAGCTTCTATAATATAGTATTTCGTGATAAGTTAAAAGGAAAAACCCTATAAAAGTGTTCATTTTTATATTAGAGGATAGATCAGGTAGTTATCTTCAAGCCAAAGGCCCTGTTATTTAAATAACAGGGCCTTTGGCTTGAAAATTTACTTTGTTCCATTGTTTCCAACTAACTTGACCATAACGCTTGCCATGGCATGTTTTTCATCATCGCTTGCAACCGACCAAAGGTCAGCAAGTACTTTCTCTTGATCGTTTTTAGGATCAACCTGCTGAGCAAGGTAATCACCAATTTCGAAAGCTAAGTTGTTAACAGCACCTTCTGACAAACCTTGTTGTTCACCTTGATTTAATCTGTCGCCTAAGAAATTTTTCCATTGATCCCAATTGTCTAGTACAGACATGAATGGTCACCCTTTCCTTCAAAATAGTACATAGATATTTTGTGAAGGAAACGAAAGAATTATACATAGTATTAAAATCAGGTGTACCAGCCACCGTTTACTCCTAAGATTTGCCCGGTTATATAAGAGGCCTTGTCAGACAGTAAATAAAACACGGCCTCGGCTACTTCCTTCGAACTACCCATACGTCCCATAGGAATATCGCCTTTTATGATTTCCAAGTCTTCGGCACTGAAAGACTCAAGCATAGAAGTGGAAATCGCCCCGGGAGCAACTGCATTGACCCTAATTCCATTAAGGGATACCTCTTTGCTTAACGCCTTGATAAAAGCATTTTGACTGCCCTTGACCATTGAATATAGCACTTCACAAGATGCACCCGTCTGTCCCCAAATGGATGTGACGGCCACGATGGCAGCCTGTTCTTGATACATTAATTTCGGAAGTAGTTCCTTTGATAATTGGAAAGGACTCGTTACATGCAACTGAACCATTTCATTAACGATTTGCTCATCCATGTCGGATATGAGTCCATAATAGCTATTGCCACTATTAAGAACGATGGCATGAAGGGCAAAAATATTTTGCGCCAGTTTCTTGTATCCGTCCGCTGCGGCTAAATCTGCTTGAATCGGAATAAGTTCAACCTGATATTGTTTAAGCTCTTCAATCAACTTCAGAATCGCTTCCTCGTTGCTGTTGTAATGTAGATAAAGTGAATAGTTCTCCTCGGCGAGCTTTAAAGCAATTTCCCTGCCGATTCCTCCACTAGCTCCCGTAATAAGGGCAAAACGCTTCCCCACATTTACGCCCCCTTTATATATTATTTTGGAAGTACATGACAGACTGTCATCCGTTCATCGGATATAAATTCCTTGGCGACCTTCCCTATATCTTCAATCGTAAGTTTTTCCAATACCGATACCACATCAAACAAGTTCATATCATTGAAAGCATATCGGGTGAATTGATTCGCAATATATTCCGGTGAATTCAGAGAACGAAGGAAAGAACCGATTTTCTTCTTAATCGTCCTCTGCAGGCTTTCTTCACTCAAGCCGGTTCCAGATTTGGACTTTTGCAGAATTTCCAATAAAGACTCTGTTAGTTCTTCAGGTTTTGTACTATCCCCGCCAATTAATGCAAACCCAAAACCTTGTTCCTGCGTATAGTCATAAGAGAAGCTTTGATCAATCAAACCCTTCTCGTACATTGTTTCGTGCAGAGGAGAACTTTTGCCGAACAACATTTCTAAATAAATATTGGTCGCCAACTCCCTTTTCAATAGTTGTACACCGGATTGATAAACATCGGTAGCCTTGATTCCCACCATCACTTTCGGTGTCTGAACATTCATTTTTAATATTTCCTTATCTTTAGCAACCGTTTCCGGCTCTGCTTCAAATTTACGCTCTACTTCCGGCTGTTCCTGATATTCTTTATTATTTTGATTATCCCGAATCAACTTCATGGTACTTTCAGCATCAACCGGGCCTACAACGAATAACAGCATGTTGCTTGGATGATAAAACGTATTATAACATTCGTAAAGCATGTCTTTCGTAATACCAGCAATAGATTCCACTGTACCGGCAATATCAATTTTCACAGGATGTTGATGATACATGTTTGCAATCGTCCCGAAATATAATCGCCAATCAGAATTATCATCATACATATTAATTTCCTGCCCAATGATTCCTTTTTCCTTCTCTACAGTCTTTTCCGAAAAATATGGGTCCTGAACAAAGTCGATCAACGTCGTTAAATTCCTTTCAAAGTCGGAAGTGCTTGAGAATAGATAAGCTGTCCGGGTAAACGAAGTGAAGGCATTTGCAGATGCTCCCTGCTTTGAGAATTGCTGAAAAACATCACCATCTTCTTTTTCAAAAAGCTTATGTTCTAGAAAATGTGCAATTCCATCAGGCACCTTCGAGAATTCTTTTTGATTCAATGGTTTAAAATGATTGTCGACTGAACCATACTTCGTTGTAAACGTCGCGAAGGATTTATTAAACTCTTTTTTCGGGAGAATATATACTTCAAGGCCATTCTCCAATTTTTCATGGAAAAGCTCTTCTTTCAATTGACTAAATACTATTTTCTCCATTACCCTTGCACCTCCGCTTCTGTTAGGAAATAGATCGTATCAAGCTGAATTTTTTGACCAACGGCGACGATTTCTTCCTTTGTCGTCTGCTCTGTTTTTGCAAACCATTCGTCGAGTGAGATATCATGGCCGGAAACCACATTATGATATAAAATTTCGACCAGACCTCTCGAAACGTCAATGGTTTCAAGAAGTTGATTTTTAATGACCGCTTTTGTCTGTGCCAGTTCTTCTTCAGAAAAATTCCCTTGCTTCATTTCATTCATTTGTTCATTAATAATATCTAGTGCTTGCTTATAGTTGGCATTTTCAATACCTGCCATAACCATTAGAAGGCCTTTATGGCTTTCGAGCCTAGAGGCTGCGTAATAGGCAAGGCTAGCTTTCTCCCGGACATTGATGAAAAGCTTTGAATGTGAAAAGCCACCAAAAATCCCATTGAATAGCTGTAATGCATAATAATCCGAATCACCATACGCGACATAGGTTCGATAACCTATATTCAATTTTCCTTGTTTCACGTCAGAATTCTCAATGATTTCTTTTTCCTTACCTACTTCTTTACCTGTATCCCTCTGCAGCCTTGCCGCCACACGATCTGGAAGGAGGGAGACATATTTGTCAGCTAAGACTTCAACTTCTGCTTCGTCGATATCTCCGATCACATATAAATCAATTTCATCCTCAGTTAATACTTTTTTATAATAGGTAAAAAGGGACTCAGGGGTAATCGTCTCCAAGTCTTGTAGATTCCCGCTCGCTTCTAGAGCATATGGTTCGTTTTTGCACATTTCTTCAACAAGACGTGTAGCAGAATACCGCATTTTATCATCGGAAATTGATTGAATCCGCTGTTTTAATGACCGAATTTCATTAGAGACCGTTTTGTGGTCAAAGGCTTCACCATTTTTCTTTGGATGAAATATCACTTCGGATAACAACATAAAAGCCTTTTCAAGAAGCGGCGTCGGGTCACTTAGAAATTTTTCATTGACGATATCGATTGTAAAGCTTAGGATTTGGTATTCTCCTTTTTTAGCGACATCGACATAAAACCCTGCTCCATAAAGATCATCAAGATAAGATCGAAGCTCGGGTGTTGTAGGATATTTACTTGTATTGCTTTGTAGCACATATGGCAGTAATGCACGATATGTAACGTTCTCTTTTGTCAACGGTGCTTTCATTTTCAGAACGAGAGTATTCGTTTTATATTTATCCGTGCGGACCACGTGAAGCCTGTAGCCGCTTTTTTCCGTAATTGTATCGGAAGCAATAGACATGAATAATCCTCCTCAATATATAATTCAACTTTATTAGCTTATTGTTTGTAGATAGGTAACCTTTTAAACATCTACTTAAAATATACATGCGAAAGGAAAAATCATGCAAGTTACAGCTATTTTTTTTATTTCAACAAGGACTCCACATATTGCTTAAAATCTTTCCTCTCTTTCACAAGGAAAAACCGGTCAGCACATAAAGCGGACCGGTTAATAACTTATCTTTTCCCTTTAATATATGGCTGGCCAGAAGCTTTTGGAGCATCTGCGCGGCCAATGAAGCCTGTTAATGCTATGATTGTTAGTACATAAGGCGCGATTAATAGGTAAACGGATGGGATGTCCTTGAAGAAAGGAAGGCTCGATCCTACAATGCTTAAACTCTGGGCTAATCCAAAGAATAGCGCTGCCCCCATCGCACCGATTGGATGCCATTTACCGAAAATCATAGCGGCAATGGCCATAAATCCTTGACCATTAATTGTCGCATGATTAAATTCATTCGAAAAAATAGTAGCATAAATCGCACCGCCGATTCCGCCAAATGCACCAGATAGCAGAACCGCTGCATAGCGGATTTTCGTAACATTGACACCCATCGTATCAGCAGCCATAGGATGCTCCCCTACTGCACGAATCCTTAAACCAAATGGGGTTTTATAAAGTACATACCATACGACAAAAGATATCAAAATGGCTATATAGACAATATAATAACCATTTGAAAAAAGGATAGGACCTATAAATGGAATATCACTTAATAAAGGAACATCAATCCTTGGGAATGTTTCTGTAATTCGATCTGTTTGGCCTTTGTCATAAATCAGCTTCACTAAAAACATAGTGAGGCCTACAGCCAATAAGTTGATTGCAACCCCACTTACCGTTTGATCAGCTCTAAAAGTTATACACGCCACAGCATGAAGAACTGAGAATAACAATCCAGCAATCATTGCCGCTAAAACAGCCAGCCATGGAGTCCATTGCCCGAAAACATCTGCAAACATTAAGTTAAAAACAATTCCCGTAAAAGCACCAATGACCATTAATCCTTCTAAACCAATGTTTATGACACCTGCTCGTTCAGAAAACACTCCTCCGAGTGAAGTGAATATAAGTGGAGCAGCTAGAGCAATCATAGATGGAATAATAATTTGTAATACTTGGTAAAAATCCACTTATTTCACCCCTTTCTTAAATCGAGCGGCAATCCAACGAATAAAATAACTGGATGCGACGAAGAAAATAATCAATGCTATGACAATATCCACAATTTCACTTGGTATGCCAGTTTCGAGCGGCATATTTAAGGCCCCTGCCTTCAGACCGCCAAATAATAAAGCAGCAAGAACTACTCCAATAGCCGTATTTGCTCCTAGTAAGGCTACTGCAATCCCATCAAAGCCCATACCTGTAAATCCACCTTTGACCGCAGCATAACCGAAGGTTCCTAAGCCTTCCATGGCACCAGCAAGGCCTGCAAATGCACCAGAAATAACCATGGAAAGAATGATGTTTTTATTAACGCTCATCCCTGCATACTCTGATGCGTGCTGATTGAATCCTACCGCTTTCAGTTCAAATCCCGTTTTTGTTCTTTCGAGAATGAACCACATGATGATTACACAAATAATAGCTACGACTATTCCCCAATGCATACGGGAAAAATCCGTAATGCTTTCAAAGAAAGGCGACCGTAGTGATGCTGTATCAGCAATTCTTTCAGTTTTATCAAGCTTGTCTGTCATTACATTCCGAATTAAATAATTCGTTACATATAAAGCTGTATAGTTCAGCATAATAGAAACGATTACTTCGTGTACTCGAAACTTAGCTTTTAAATATCCCGGAATAAATGCCCACAAAGCACCTGCAGCTGCTCCCGCTAAGATCGCTAATGGCAAATGGATAATTCTTGGAAGATCAAAGGCAATCCCTACCCATACTGCGGCCAGCCAACCAACAATTAATTGCCCTTCGACTCCGATATTGAACAGACCAGTACGAAAAGCAAAGGCTACCGCCAAACCAGCGAGGATATAAGGAATAATTGTCCTGACGGATTCTCCTACATAATACGAATCTCCAACAATTCCACCAATCATGGAGCCATACCCTGCAATTGGATCATAGCCACTTACTAACATGATGATAGCCCCAACAATTAAGCCAAGGATAACCGCTATCACTGGACTTGTTAATTTAGAAAAATACTTAGACATTTTGTTTTCCACCTGCTTCCATACGCTTGCTGCCAGCCATAAGAAGACCAAGCTCCTGTTCAGTCGTTTCTTTAGGATTGACAATGGCGACGATTTCTCCTTCATAAATAACGGCAATTTTATCGCTCACATTCATGATTTCATCTAATTCAAATGAAATGAGGAGTACCGCTTTTCCTGCATCACGCTGTTCAATCAGGCGTTTATGAATAAATTCAATCGCCCCAACATCGAGTCCGCGAGTTGGCTGCGCGGCAATCAATAGATCTGGGTTCCTATCAACTTCCCTTCCTATGATTGCCTTTTGCTGATTCCCGCCAGAAAGGGCCCTAGCTGGCGTATATTCACTTGGAGTCCGAACATCGTAACTTTTAATCAATGAACGCGCTTTTTCAAAGATTCTCTTTGAATTTAAAATACCAGCTTTTGAATAGGGCTTTTGATAATATGTTTGCAAGACGATATTTTCTCCAATGCTATAATCGAGAACTAAGCCATGCTTATGCCTGTCTTCTGGAATATGACCCACGCCTGATTCAGTAATTTTGCGCGGCTTTAGATTCCTAATTTCTTTCCCATTTAATTTTATGGACCCTGCTGTCGTCTTCCTTAAGCCTGCTAATGCTTCAATTAATTCCGATTGACCATTGCCATCTACACCGGCAATCCCGACAATCTCCCCTGCACGAACCGTTAATTCCAAGTTCCGGACAGCTGAAACTCCCCGTGAATCCTTGACTTCTAGTCCGCTAACATCAAGAACAACATCAGAGGGGGAGGCTGCCGTTTTTTCCGTTTTAAATAGAACTTCCCGACCAACCATTAAGCTGGCCAATTCGTTAGGATTCGTTTCATTGACATTCACTGTCCCAATCCCCTGCCCCTTGCGGATGACAGTTACCCGATCACAAACCTCCATAATTTCCTTAAGTTTGTGAGTAATCAAAATGATTGATTTCCCCTCTTTGATCAAAGCCTTCATTATAAAAATCAGTTCCTTAATCTCTTGAGGAGTCAACACAGCTGTTGGCTCATCGAAAATCAGTATCTCTGCACCACGGTATAGCGTTTTTAGAATTTCGACACGCTGCTGCATCCCTATTGAAATATCTGCAATTTTTGCATAAGGGTCGACACGAAGCTGATATTGTTCTGATAGTTTCCTAACTTCCTCACTCGCTTCTTTTAAGTCGATTTTACCTCCTTTGGAAGGTTCTTTTCCTAAAATTATATTTTCTGTTACTGTAAAAGGGTCAACAAGCATAAAATGCTGATGCACCATCCCAATCCCTAATTCATTGGCAATGTTCGGACTGGTAATCTTGACTGGCTTGCCATTTACACGGATTTCTCCCTGCTCTGGCTGGTATAGGCCGAATAAAACATTCATCAATGTAGATTTACCCGCACCATTTTCACCTAATAATGCGTGAATCTCCCCTTTTTTCACTTGAAGGGTTACGTTATCATTAGCGACGATGCCTGGGAATTCCTTTCGGATATTGAGCATCTCAATTACATATTCCACGTATTATCAACTCCTAAAATGAGTGTAAATGATTCTTAATTAGAAAATTGCTGTTCCTTACCAATTTGGTTTTTTTGAAAAAACCAAATGAAAAACTACGATTCTATCATAGTTTTTCATTCGATATTTTACAGTCTCCAGGAACTATATGTAGAAAAGAAAGAATAGAGGGCAATTATGCCTCCCTACTCTCTCTAAAATCACAGCTTATAAACCAAGTTTTTTGAATTCTTTATCCGTACCAGGAACTACGAATTCACCTGATTTAATTTTCTCTGTCCATTCTTCAACCGCTTTTAAAGATTCTTCAGTTACGTTATCTTTTGTATCAGAAATGCCTACACCATTTTCTTTGATACCGTATTCGATAACTTCTCCACCTGGGAAGTTTCCTTCTTTGGCTTTCGTAGAAAGGTCTTTAACTGCAACATCAACACGTTTTATCATAGAAGTTAAAGTAACGTTGTCGTCTGTTCCAGGAACTGCTCCTAATTTAGCTTGGTCACTGTCTACACCGATAACATAAATTTCTCTCTTAGGATCTTTTTGTTTTTGCTCGACTGCCTCAGTAAATACACCTTTTCCAGTTCCGCCAGCAGCATGATAAATGATATCAATACCTGAAGAATACATAGATCCTGCAGTAGATTTCCCGATGTCAGCTTTATTGAAATCTCCGGCATATTTAACTTCTACCTTCGCATCCGGATTTACAGATAAAACCCCAGCCTTAAAGCCAATTTCGAATTTCTTGATTAATTCAGATTCAACTCCACCGATAAAACCGACTTTGTTTGTTTTCGTTTGTAGACCGGCAATTACACCAACAAGGAATGATCCTTGCTGTTCTTTAAAATTAATGCTGGCTACATTCTTTTTATCTACAACTGTATCCACAATAGCAAATTGTGAATCTGGACGTTGGTCAGCCACTTCACCAACAGACTCGGCTAAAAGGAAACCGATACCGTAGATAAGTTTGTAATCTTCACGAACAAGCGTATTCAAGTTTTTAGCATAGTCAGCATCCGATTTAGATTGAAGATAGTTGTATCCATCTTTACCTTTTTCCAAATCATTTTCTTTACCGAATTCCTGAATTCCCTTCCAAGCTGATTGGTTGAACGATTCATCATCGACGCCGCCTGTATCGGTAACCATAGCTACTGTGAAGTTATCCTTCTTTTCTTTCCCATTTGAAGATTCTTTATCATCATTCTCTGAATTACCACATGCTCCTAAAAGCGTACCAGCAGCAAGAACAAGTGAAAGAGCTAGACCTAATTTGCGCTTTTTCAATTTTTTACCCCCTAAGATTTATAATTTTTCAGCAGGAATGTTCTGAAAAGTCATTTATGTTTGCGTTTTCACATCTCGGTAAATTTTTTTTACATACGTTTGATCAATTTTTAAGAATCGAAACAAACGCTTGCATTCATCCGTATGTAAGAGTTTTGAACTAAACTCGCTTCCGAAGAACATGAAAACTAAACATATTGGCTTTAAAGTAGTTTACAGAATATAGGATAGGCTGGTCCCAATCATCCAAATGCATCTGCTTCAGAACGAGTAATGCGGCTTCTGACGAACATTTCAGGATAGGAGAAACTTTCTCATGATACCCGATCGGCTCAATTTCTGCTACGGCATGCGTAATTTTCCGATTCGCATCTCTTTCCAATATATCAAAAAGAGACTCATCATTACGGTCAAAATTTTCTGAAAGAATTGATTCAGGAATTTTGTCGACACAGTAGATAACCGGCTCGCCATCTGCTGTTCTTACACGTTCAATACTCACGATGCGTTCAACTGGTGAACAAGAAAACCTGCGGATATCCTCGTCTGTAGGTTCTTGAGCCGTCGAGCTTAAGAAAATCGTACCCGGCTTCATCCCTGCCTCTTCAATCATGTTCGTGACACTTTTTAATTGCTCGATACCAGAAGTAAACCGAGGTTTTGGATTGACAAAAGTTCCAACTCCATGGCGGCGAATGATAATGTTTTCTTCTTCTAAAATCCGCAGCGCTTCTCGAAGTGTCGCCCTACTCACTCCCAGTTTTTTTGCAAGATCAAATTCAGAAGGGAATTTTTCATTTTCCTGATAAACTCCTGCTTCAATATCCTGCTTCAGGTAATCAATGACCTGCAAATATAAATGTCGACTATCTGATTTAATTGACATACAGTTTCCCCCAGCTAGTTTCTTAAGACATCAGACCTCTGATGTTGAATCATTCCTACTAATCGAAAATAATATAACATTTTTTTCGATATAAATAAATAGTGTTTTACTATTTAACATAAAAGAATTTAGGATAAATTACCCTCCCCTGTGCCTTTTACTCTAGTAAAGGCCGTAGAAGTTGTACGATTATTCTCCTAAATCAGATAAAATATTTTTTTTATAAATGCAAAATGAAAATCGGTAGCTTTCTTTTCAAGATACTTTTTTCCTGTATAATAGTATTTATCTTCTTTGAAGGGATGAACACATGATGTTAAACATTACAGAATACAGCGTTGAAAAATTGAATGATCCATTCGGGATTTTATCCGGAGATCGTTTCGAGTATTTCTTGGATATTGAAGTACCGGAAGAAGACGAGCTCTTTTCAGAGAATGGTTTATATATCCGGGTACTATTTGTTGTTGAAGAACAAGTAGGCAAGCTGATTAAATATGATATTTATGAAAAAGGGAACGACGAAGTACTCGATTTTGATTTAGAGGAAGAGGAAGAAGCAATGATTTCTGACTTCTGCCTTAAACATTTAGACGAAGCAATGATCAATTAAAAAACCGGGCGCCTGCCCGGTTTTTTAATTACCTATGATAAATGAGCTTCATCCTGTTCATCTTTAGATAACAATACATTTCGTGGTTTGCTGCCCTCATATGGACCGACAATTCCTCTTGCTTCCATTTCATCAATTAATCTGGCAGCACGGGTATAGCCAATCCGGAAACGACGTTGCAGCATCGAGACAGATGCCGTCTGCATTTCTATAATTAAGGACACAGCATCCCCGTACAAACTATCTTCGACTTCACCGCTAGAAGTCTCTTGTATTTCGTCCGGAATCATTTCTTCATTATACTGAGCTTTCTGTTGCGAAATAACATATGTGACGACTTCCTCGACTTCATGATCGGATAAAAAGGCACCTTGGACCCGAACCGGTTTCGAAGCTCCCGCAGGCAAGAATAGCATGTCACCTCGTCCTAACAGTTTTTCGGCTCCCCCCATATCCAGAATTGTTCTTGAATCTGTCATCGATGATACACTAAAAGCAATCCGGGATGGGATGTTCGCTTTTATGACCCCTGTTATAACATCGACAGACGGCCGCTGAGTGGCAATGATTAAATGGATACCAGCAGCCCGTGCCATTTGAGCAAGGCGTGTGATGGCATCCTCCACATCATTTGAGGCGACCATCATCAAGTCAGCCAATTCATCCACAATAACTACGATATAAGGCAGGAGCGGCTGCTTGGCATCTTCCTCAATATTATACCGATTAATATAATCGTTATAACCTTCAATATTACGCGTACCAGAATGGGAAAATAGCTCATAGCGACGTTCCATTTCACTGACCACTTTTTGCAAAGCCTGAGCAGCTTTTTTGGGATTTGTCACAACTGGGGCCAGTAAATGGGGAATTCCATTATATACATTAAGCTCCACCATTTTAGGATCAATCATCATCATCTTCACTTCATGTGGTTTTGCCCGCATCAAGATACTCGTGATAATACCGTTAATACAAACGGATTTCCCACTGCCTGTCGCTCCCGCTACAAGTAAATGCGGCATTTTATTAAGCTCCGCCTTAACCGCTTCACCCGAAATATTCCGTCCTAAACCGATTTGCAGTTTCGCATCAGGCTTGTCAACTTCTTTCGCCTCTAAAACTTCCCGTAGTGACACCATCGCCACTTCGGAGTTAGGGACTTCTATTCCAATCGCCGATTTACCGGGAATTGGTGCTTCAATACGGATATCTTTCGCTGCAAGAGCCAGGGCCAGATCATCGGAAAGGCTGACAATTTTACTGACCTTGACACCCACATCCGGATGTACTTCATATTTGGTTACAGCTGGGCCTAAATGAACCTGTGTGACCCTTGCTTTAACTCCAAAGCTATGGAAGGTGCGTTCAAGCTTTGCCGCGTTTTCATGGATTAATTGATACTCCCCGCTTTGGTCTGTTTTTTTGGGCTGCAATAATAAAGAGAGCGGCGGTAAAAGATATTCTTTATTTTCTATTTCTGTAAAATTCATAGGCGGAACAGCATCATCCTGCTCCTCTGTACTTTCAACTGAAGGTGTCGCTTTAACCGGAAGTACTTCCGGTTCGTCGCCATAGGCTTTATCAGCAAAGCTTGAAATGATCCGTTCCGTTGCCATTTGCTGTGTTTCATCTTCCGACTGAATGGCCTGAACTGTTTCTTCCACCGATTCTTTTTCACGTTTTTTCTTTTTAACTGGATTTTTTTTCTTTTCTTTTTTGTCATCATTCCATGTTTTCATATCGTCTCTGAAAGCGGACCATTGCTTTATAAAAAAGCCGCCAAGACCCATGAAAAATTTACCAAGAGTTTCTCCTAACGTTTTGCCGGTCAATAACACGCCCCCTACAATGATAAAGAGGAATGAAACTATTTTTGATCCCGCTTCATCAAATAAGAAATAAGAAGCAGCAAATAAAATCGCACCGATCATTCCACCGCCAAGATCCTTGGTACTTGTCTTGCCGGTCACTTCCATCCAGAATAATTCCCATGTATTCGAAATGACGCTCGGCTTCGTAAATGGGCCTCCATCTGCAAGCATATTAAACAGAGTTACATGACTAAGTAACAGCATGCTCGCGACAAGGAAATACATTCCTATTAATTGTCGGTTCAGCAAGTAAGGGACTTCTCTTTTAATCATCAAATAGAATCCGGCTGCAATCGCTCCCAGTAAAAAGAGGATATACCATTCTCCCATAAAGAAGCGGATTAAAAAGACCGTCCCTTTTCCAACTGCCCCAAGCTTTGCAATTGCGATGACTGCCAACCCTATTAAAGTCAAGCCAATTAATTCATATTTCAGCGTAATTTTTAATTTCTCTGTACTTTTCTTTTTCCTGCGTTTCTTCTTTGCCATAACATCACCTGATTCTTCATGAAACTATTCTATC
The DNA here is from genome assembly GCF_016651095.1 of Peribacillus sp. TH16. Taxonomy (NCBI): domain Bacteria; kingdom Bacillati; phylum Bacillota; class Bacilli; order Caryophanales; family Bacillaceae; genus Peribacillus; species Peribacillus sp. TH16. The sequence continues at coordinate 873,280 of NZ_JAEKEM010000002.1, forward strand.
CATCCTATTCAACATCCTGTAGTGATTTCCCTTCACAAAACAAATGTTCGCTCACTAATTATACCAAATAAAAATGACCTTGTCCCTTGATACAGCTAAATTACAACTCATAATGACAATTCTTTCATATAATGAATAAAGCAGCCAAGCGGCTGCCAATTTTTTTCTTAGTATATCATAATTTACCTATATTAGCGTTTTTTCTAGCTTTTCAACTGGTCGAAAACATTGATGACAGCACCCGGCTGAATGTGAACATTCATATAATCTTCAGGGTTTGTGCTCACAATTCGATCGATACGAAACATTCTCCCTCCGTCATGTTCAACCATCACATGAACCCCATTATATATCATTTCAATTAAATTCGCAGTCTTCTCATGATGATGAGGGAAAATGATTTCTTCAGGAACAATGGTGTAGAGTGTCATTGTAGAAGCCCCTCTTCCCCTGCTATTTTTGGCCTTCTCTCATCCATAAAGCTATTTAGTTTTCTCATGGCTTGACCGACTCCACCAACATCATCAATCATCCCAATTTCAACCGCCTCGGCACCAATCACATTCGTGCCAATATCTCGGGTTAGATTTCCTTTAGCGAACATTAGGTCTTTAAAACTTTCTTCCGTGACGTTGGAATGCCTCGTAACAAATTTAATAACTCGTTCTTGCATTTTATCCAAGTACTCAAAGGTTTGCGGCACTCCTATGACAAGACCTGTCAAACGTATAGGATGAATAGTCATAGTCGCTGTTTCAGCTATATAGGAATGGTCACAGGAAACAGCAATCGGAACACCAATAGAATGGCCCCCGCCAAGTACAATCGACACGGACGGCTTGGATAGGGATGCCAACATCTCTGCAATGGCTAGTCCCGCTTCAACGTCTCCTCCTACTGTATTTAAAATAACTAGTAGTCCCTCAATATTAGGATTTTGTTCAATTGCCACAATTTGTGGAATAACATGTTCATATTTGGTCGTTTTATTCTGAGGCGGCAGCTGCATATGTCCTTCAATTTGTCCAATGATCGTCAAACAATGGATTTTTGAGTCCTGTGATAGTTGCGGGACGTTTGTAGTTCCCAGCTGCTGGATTTTTTCAATCAAAGTCGAATTTTTACCTTCCTGCCGGCCTTCATTTTCATTTGGTAATGGTGCATTATCCACTATGCCAACCCCTTTCTCTAAAGCCTATAGCTTTATTATGTCACGAGTCTCAGACTTCATTCTTCAAGATAAAGAGGTTTCACTTAGATAAAAAAAACCTGACAATAATTCGTCAGGTTTTTTTTACTTAATACTCCATGATTATTGGTAAAATCATTGGACGGCGTTTCGTTTTTTCATAGAAGAATTGATTTAAGGCATCACGCATTTCCTGTTTCAGAGTAGACCAATCGAAAGGTTGGCGCGATCCATTTTTCTTCACGATTTCACTTACAATCTCAGTAGCTTCCCCAATCATTTTTTCTGATTCACGTACATATACGAAACCTCGTGAAATGATTTCCGGGCCAGCTGCAATACTTTTATCTTGACGGTTCAATGTGACAACGACGATTAAAATGCCATCCTGTGATAACAAGCGACGATCACGGAGTACGATATTACCCACATCTCCAACACCGCTCCCGTCAATTAAGATATTTCCTGCAGTGACTTTGCCGGAGAGGCCCATTTTGTCACCTTTTAATTCGATGACATCACCTTTTTCAGCAATCACGATATTTTCCCGTTTTATCCCTGCAGCAATTCCTACTTTTTGATGGGCATATAAATGACGGTATTCTCCGTGTACTGGGATAAGGAATTTAGGATTCATCAAGTTAATCATCATTTTCAGTTCTTCTTGACTGCCATGACCCGTTACGTGCACTTTATATTTACTAGCAGATACTACCTCTGCACCTACCCGGTAAAGTAAGTCGACCGTTTTCGATAAAATAAGTTCGCCGCCCTGTAAGGGGGATGCACTTATCAAGACTGTATCTCCCTTTTTAATCGTTACCTGCTTATGAGTTTGTTTCGCCATTTTTTGAAGCGCTGCAATAGGCTCTCCTTGATGCCCAGTCGATAATACAACGATTTCACGATCATTATACTTGTTAATTTCATTGACCGGGATAATCAGCTCTTCCTCGACCTTTAAGTATCCAAGATTTAAGGCTGTTTCATAGACACGTTGCAAGCTTTTACCCACAACAGCCACTTTCCTTCGACTAGCCGCCGCTGCATTGAAGACATGCTGAATTCGATTAATATTTGAAGCAAAGCAAGCAACAATAATTCTTCCAGAAGCTGCATGGAAGGCTTCTGTAATATCCCTTGACACAACTGCTTCAGATGGCGTATAACCAGGTCTTTCCGCGCCTGTGCTATCAGATAGCAAGCAAAGGACACCCTCTTCTCCAATACTTGCCATTTTACCGATTTCTGGTTTATAAAGATCGGTTGCAGCTTGATCAAATTTGAAATCCCCTGTATAGACGATGGCTCCATCACGCGTATGGATTACAATTCCGACAGAATCGGGAATACTATGGTTTGTCCTGAAAAAGGACACGGCTGCTTGAGGGAAACTTAAAAGAGAATCTGAATCGATCTCAGTAAATGTTGCCCTGCCATTAAAGCCGTCTTCCTTTAATTTTGTTTTGATTAAAGCAAGTGTAAGCTTTGTACCGTAAACAGGTACCGGTAAATATTTTAATACATAAGCAAGCGCACCCATATGGTCTTCATGACCATGGGTAATGAAAATACCCTGTACCCGTTCTTTATTATCCATCAAATAAGAAATGTCAGGAATTACCGCATCAATTCCCAACATTTCTTCTTCTGGCAGCATTAATCCTGCATCAAGAAGGTAGAGGTCTTCATTTACCTCAATGACGTACATATTTTTACCAAGTTCCCCTTGTCCTCCAAGAGAAATAACTTTAATTCCATTATTTTTATCTTTACCCAATCGAATATCCTCCTTAAAAAATCGCCGTTCATAATTTCCCAATGATTTCATTATAACCGATGTTCAAAAAACATGACAACACATACCATTTTATAAGGAATTTTTTTACTTTATTTCCTATTTTAAAAATAGTCCTGCATTTATGTAGAAGGCATCCATTCCCTGTACTAAGGGTGAACACATGACTTTTATCCTTTTCTAATCGAAAGATAATTAAAAGTATAAACTTTTATCCTATAACTGGAAAGAAAATCGTCTTTATTTTCCAAACAAATACATCTTTATGTAAAAACAAGCCAATCATAAATCGATCAGCTTGTTCAGAAACTATTTATTTTTTTAATACGGAGGCTAAAGATAGGCGCTCTTGTTCAGTCAATGGCACGATTGGTAGCCTGACTGAACCTACGTCAATTCCAAATAACTGAAGAGCTGTTTTAACTGGGGCAGGGCTAGGCGCTGCAAACAAGCTTTTAATAAGTGGCAACAGCTCCTGATGTAGCCTGGCCGCCTCGACCGTATTCCCGCCGATAAAAGCTTCTATTATTTTTTGTAATTCATTACCGGCAATATGGGAAGCAACTGAAACTACTCCTGCTCCGCCAATCGCTAGTACTGGCAGCGTTAATGCGTCATCCCCGCTGTATAACGCAAAATCATCATCCGTTTCAGCAATGATTTGAGTCATCGCGTTTAAATCCCCGCTCGCTTCTTTTACTGCTACGATATTGGGAATTTTCGAAAGACGGATAATTGTTTCCGGTTCAATATTAACAGAAGCACGACCTGGGATGTTATATACCATTACAGGTAGCGTCGTACTTTCTGCAATTACTTTAAAATGTTGGTAAAGACCTTCTTGATTCGTTTTATTATAATACGGAGCCACAAGCATGATCGCATCTGCACCGTTTTGTTCTGCCTTTTTTGTCAACTCAATAGAAGCATACGTATTGTTGCTTCCCGTACCCATGATGACGGGTACCCGTTTTTCTACAACCTTCGAAACATGACGCAATAAGGCGATTTTTTCCTCCGAAGATAAAGTTGGAGACTCCCCAGTTGTGCCCGAAAGCACAAGTGAATCCGTTCCATTCGTTAATAAGTAATTGACCAATGAAGTCGTTTTTTGAAAATCAACATTTCCCTTGCTATCGAAAGGGGTGACCATTGCCGTTGATACTCTACCAAATATCATCATATAACACCTCTTTAATTAATAAAACTTGTATGCTTATTATGCTTCACTTTCATGCAAATGAAATGCATAATGAAGTGAATTAACAGCTTCTACTAAATCTTCTTCTTTTACTAAAACCCAAATAGTCGTATGGCTGTCAGCAGATTGAAGAATAGCAATTTCTTTCTCAGAAAGCGCTGTGACAATCTTCGCTGCAACACCTGGCACTCCGTTGATGCCTGCACCGACTACAGAAACTTTAGCACAATTCCGCTCAATTACAGGTTCATGACCAAGCTCGGCCAAAATAGAAAGAGCAAGTTCTGTCATCTCCTCCGAAACCGTATAAACAACGCCATTTGGATAAATATTGATAAAGTCAACGGAAATGGAGGCATTGGCCATCGCTTTAAAAACTTCTGCTTGTAAATTATATTGGTCTTTTTTCGCTCGTACTTTAATTTGGGTTATTTTAGAAACGTGAGCTATTCCTGTAACTAGTCTTTCCCGTATGTCACTACCCTGGCTTCCCTTATTTACACCTGTGACAAGTGTTCCTAATCCATCACTGTATGTTGAACGGATCCTGATCGGAACTTTTGCCTGCATGGCAATTTCAACAGCACGGGGATGAATGACCTTGGCACCTTGATAAGCCATGTTGCAAACTTCTGTATAAGAAACGACTGATAATGGACGAGCTTGCTCGGCAATACGTGGATCGGCAGTCATTATTCCTTCCACATCCGTAAAAATATCGACCCTTTCAGCTTGTAAAGCCGCACCTAATGCTGCAGCTGATGTGTCGCTTCCGCCACGGCCAATAGTCGTAATGTCTCCGTTTTTAGCTGCACCCTGGAATCCTGCAACAACGACAACGTCCTTCAATTCCAGTTCTTTCACGAGACGGTCACATTTCATTTCCATTATTTTGGCACTAGAATAGTCGGAATTAGTCAAAAATCCCGCCTGAGCCCCTGTATAAGCCACGGCATTAATACCATGTTCTAACAGCATGTTCGTAAATACGACAGAAGATATCGTTTCTCCTACTGACAAAAGTAAATCCTGTTCTCGTTTTGAAAGGCTGGCTTTCGCTCCATTTACTAGAGATAGTAAGGTATCTGTTGCATAGGGATCGCCTTTTCTTCCCATGGCTGAAACCACAACCACCACTTTGTAGCCTTCTTTGATTGCCTTTTCAATATGCCCTCTGGCAAATGAACGGCTTTCCTCATCACGGACAGATGTTCCTCCGTATTTCTGGACGATAATTTTCATAATCCATACACCCCAAATATAAGCCAGCTTCCCGGTTCGGGAAGCTGACAAAAACTCTCTATCATGTATTGTTCAGTTCTTTAAGAATATATAATTTCTTACTTAACTGTTACCAAACCTAATTTTAAAAGGCTTTCAGCGATTTGAACAGAGTTCCAAGCTGCTCCTTTTAATAGATTATCGGAAACCACCCATAAATGGAAGCCTTTATCTTCATCTAAATCTTTGCGAATCCGTCCAACGAATACATCATTCTTTCCGACAGATGAAGCAGGTGTTGGATAAACTTGTTGTTCCGGCTCATCTTCTAATACAATTCCAGGTGCTGTTTTCATCAAATCTTTGATTTGAGAAGCAGATATGCCTTCTTTTTCAACTTCAATATAAACAGACTCTGAATGACCTGTTACAACAGGAAGCCTTACACATGTTGCGGCTACAGGAAGTTCTTCCATGTGCATAATTTTCTTTGTTTCATTAATCATTTTCATTTCTTCAAAAGTGAATCCATTATCCTGGAATTTATCGATTTGGGGAATGACATTAAAAGCGATTTGATAATGCTTTTCATCTCCTTTTACCGGTAAAATTTTCGGATTGATTTCTTTCTCATCCAGCAAGTCGCGAGCTTGTTCTTTTAATTCGTTTATTGCTGCAACTCCTGCACCAGAAACAGCCTGATAAGTAGAAACAACAACTTTTGATAAGCCATAAGTCTGGCGGATAGGTTCTAATGCCACAACCATTTGGATAGTTGAACAATTCGGGTTGGCAATGATCCCATTATGCTGTTTTAAGTCTTCTTCATTTACTTCCGGTACGACAAGCGGCACATTTTCATCCATACGGAATGCGCTCGTATTGTCTACTACTATTGCTCCGCGTTTCACTGCTTCTGGTGCCAATTCCTTAGACACGCTTCCTCCAGCACTGAATAAAGCGATATCGACACCTTCAAAGCTTTCAGGTTTTGCTTCCTGCACTTCGATTTCTTCGCCCTTAAATGAAAGTTTGATTCCTGCGGAACGAGCCGATGATAAAAAGATGATTTTCTTAATCGGTAGGTCCCGTTGTTCAAGTGTTGAAATCATTTGTTGTCCTACAGCTCCAGTTGCTCCCACAACTGCAATATGCAATCCCTGTGTCTCAGTCATTTGTCAATACTCCTTTTCTATCTCTAAAAGTTAGTTGGTTGTTAGATTTACTTCTTCTTGTTCAGAATATCATTTATTTTATCACATTAACATTCCAAAGGGTCGCACTTTAACAAAATATTCTGCATCTACCGCTACAAAGTTATGCATATATTACAGTTTTTAGGAACTGGGAGCTTACTTAGAGCGCATGATCAGTTTAAATCATCCTTAAACCTTTCGACAATAACTGGTTGAATTTGTTCTCTCTCTATAGCTGCAATGATTGTATCCCGAATCATGCTCATCCTGGCAACCATGGAACTTGGTTTACCAATGGGGTTATCCTGGCCGTAAGGAACAAAATAAATATCTTTTGCGGCCATTAGCCTCATTAAATTGACACCATTTAATCCAAGCGCATCATTTGTTGATATGGCGACCACAACAGGACGGTGATTTCTCATCGTTGCTTTTGCAGCCATAAGTACAGGCGAATCGGTAAGAGCATTAGCCATTTTACTCATTGAATTACCTGTCAAAGGAGCAATTACCATACAGTCGAGCGGTAATTTAGGTCCTAAAGGCTCTGCTTTGACGATTGTATCAACGACACGATTCCCCGTCAATTTTTCGATTCTTTCAACCCAGTCCTCGCCCTTTCCGAAGCGGGTTTCCGTGTTTTGAACTGTCGATGTTACTATTGGTATTACTTCCGCCCCTTCATTTACAATCTTTTCTATTTCCGGAAACACTTCATCGTATGTGCAATGCGACCCTGTTAATCCGAAACCAATCCGTTTTCCTTGGAGACTCATATTTTTTTCCCCTTCCTTTTCATGAACTCACCTTGGATCAAAAGCCCAAGTGCATTCGCTAAGATCTGACCCGCTGTTTTTGGGGCAACTATCCCCGGTAGACTCGGTGCCAAAAGTGCCTTTATTCCCCTTTTTTCAGCATAACGAAAATCCGTCCCCCCCGGTTTTGAAGCAAGGTCGATAATTAATGTATGGACGGGCATGTTTGCAATTACTTTGGCCGTAATAATCGGAAAAGGGATCGTATTAATACATATATCAACATTTTTCATTTCTGCAGCAATATCATTTAAATGAAAGGGGGTTAACGCCATTTCACAAATCCTCGCAATATCTTCGCTTTTTCTTGCTCCAACCTTTACCTTTGCTCCAAGGGCTTGGAATGACCGGGCTACACTCATACCAACCCTACCCAGTCCGAGAACAGATACATTCGAGCCATGGACTGTGAAATCCGTATGCTGAATGGCCATCATGATTGCTCCTTCAACAGTAGGAATCGAATTGTAAATAGCCACATCATCACGTTCAAATAGTAGTACGAGTTTGCGGTCCGCTTTCTTAAATATTCCATCAAGATAATCATTACTAATCCCTGAATAAAAAACGCAATGGGCTGGGGTCTTTTTTATCATTTCTTCGCTCAAAACAACTTCTTCACTGGAAAAAATCGTTTCCACCTTACCATTTGTATCAGTACCTCGGACTGGTAAAATAACCGAATCTAATTCATTAAAATTTATATCCTCCATTTTTTCCTTAACCGCTCCTGTAAAAGCATGGTCGAGCTGTTCAAAACCTACTAATAGTAGCTTTGCATCAAGCTCTGTCAGTTTACGGACAACTTCAAGTTGACGCGCATCTCCACCAATTACAGCGATTTGCATGCCTGTGAGCATTAAAACCGTCACCTTCTTTATATAAAAGATCCTAACATCCCTCGCCTCTTGGTAAATATTCCTCAAGAAGCAATTCGGTTTTTGCTACATTCTCTAGTTACCATGCCATCTTATGTTTTTACTTAAAAAACGGTGATAAGAAAAGCAAAAACGCCTTAGCAAATGCCTGCTAAGGCGTTTATTATATTGATGAATAGTTTCAATAGTAACCATCCATGCTATAAATTCGTTTATCCGTCCATATGCTCGCCATCTTTAATGGGAAGTCCCTCCTGAAAATCGATGATGAGCATATCCGTTCCTATTTTTTTAATATGCTCCCATGGGACGCGAATTTCACTGCCATTTCTTAAGAGTCCGAACCACTTAACTGAAGGAATAATCAACGTGGTAATTTGTCCAGTTTCATCTACTTCCAAATCCGTCTGACCAAGAACACCTAATCTCTCCGCTCTGTTCACATCAACAATTTCTTTACCACTTAATTCACTCAATCTCAATACAAGCTCCCCCTTTTTTCACCTTCTATTCAATCTATATCCGAAAAAGGTGAACTTAGAAGGCATTTATCTAAAAATTGTACTTACCGATAGGTCCTTGTATTTTCAAAAGCTTTTAAAAAAAAAGCCTGCTCTTCTATATAATAAACAGAAGTTCAGGCTTGTGAATTTTTATTTGTCCCAATTTTCCAGCGGGCTCACCAATGACAAGGAATGTTCCTTGAAGATTTGGTTTGCCATTTCATTGACGCTATTCTCTGTCACTTCATCAATCTTGATAATGATATCATCAAGAGAGCGGTGCTCACCCAGCATAAGCTCATTTTTCCCGTTACGGCTCATGCGGCTGTTCGTGCTTTCAAGGCTTAGCATTAAGCTTCCTTTAAGTTGCTCTTTACTATTGCGCAATTCCTTTTCCGTGATACCGTCTTTTTTAAGTGTATCCAGTGTTTCCTGAATGGTTTCATACAAACTATCAAGCTGACTTGTGCCTGTCCCTCCATACACTGTCACCAAACCTGTATCCTGGTAGCTGGAATGGTAAGAGTAGACAGAATATGCAAGACCGCGTTGTTCCCTAACGTCCTGGAATAGACGGCTACTCATGCTTCCACCAAGAATATTATTCAAGGTAATCAAGCTGTATGTTTTGTCATTACCAATTTCTAACCCTTTAAAACCAAGGCAAAGATGGGCTTGCTCAGTTTCTTTTTTACGCGTGATCCTATTTTCATGGAATGCCGGCTTCACCAATTCAAGACGCTCTTCCCCTCCTTGGTACGAGCCAAAGTAGCTTTCGACTTCTTGAATTAATTTTTCATCCACATTTCCTGCAATGGAAACGACGACTTTATCAGGCGTGTACATATCGTGAACATATTTCTTTAATGTCTCACTATTGAATGTTTCAAGTGTACTTTCCGTACCTAGTATTGGATAGCCAAGGGGATGATTTTCGTATACCGCCTTGCTTAAGAGATCATGGACAATATCATCAGGTGTATCTTCATACATTTTAATCTCTTCGTAGACGACATTTTTTTCTTTTTTCAATTCTTCCTCATCAAAAGTGGAGTTGAAGAACATATCAGCAAGGATTTCAAGCGCATAGCTAGCATGGTTATCCATAACTTTTGCATAATAGCATGTGTACTCTTTTGAAGTAAATGCATTCACTTGTCCGCCAATACTGTCAAACGACTCGGCAATTTCACGTGCATTCCTCGTAGTTGTTCCTTTGAAAAACATATGTTCAAGGAAATGGGAAACCCCATTCAATTCTGGTGTTTCATTTCGTGAACCTGTTTTGATCCATACTCCAATTGCTGCTGAACGTACTGTTGGAATATTTTCTAATACAATTCTTACTCCATTTTGACAAGTGTATTTCTTAATCAACTAACATTCCTCCCAATCATTCTATGCTGCTTTCGTAACCATAACGTTATGGATTCAACCGCTCTTCATCTACTGCTTCTGAAACGGTAACAACATCTAAGTCTTTCTTTTCTATATTAATAATTAACGTTTCCAATGATTTCGCGGTAGATTCTGTAGGATGCATTAAAATAAATGCTCCCGGGTGAACCTTAGAAAGCACCCTCTGTTGAAGTACTTCAGGACTTGGTTTTTGCCAGTCAATCGTATCCACACTCCACATAACAGTCTTTAAACCGAGAGAATCCGCGATTTTTACCGTTTCGTCTCGGTAGCTTCCGCTTGGAGGGGCGAACCATTTCATCTTCACACCTGTCACCGCTTCAATGACTTCATTCGTTTTACGAATTTCCTCACGTGTAGCCTGAGCGGAAATATTTTGCATATTCGGATGTGAATAGGAGTGGTTTCCGATTTCGTGTCCTCCACCCTTAATCATCTTCGCCAATTCTGGGTTCTTCTTAGTCCAATTACCTTCAAGGAAAAATGTTGCCTTGACATTATGTTTTTTTAACACAGCCAACATATCCTGTAAGTATTCATTACCCCAGGCCACATTGATTAGAAATGATACCACTGGCTTTTCCGGATGGGCCCGGTAAATCGGAGCCGGGTCGAGATCGTTTAAATGAATCTTTGCTGGAACTTGTTGATATACCAGTTTATCCTTATCGAATCCGCCCTCCTTCTTCATAGCTTTATACGAATCATCAATATTTACCTTTAGGCCATTATATGCAGGAACGGTTTTCCAAACCGAATCTATTCGTGCATCCTGTGGTGCAATCTCATATTTTTTTGTTGATTCTTTTATTTGTAAAAGAAGCTCATCTTCCTGCTTCATTGACGCAACTGAATGATCTGTTAATTGGGTCAAATAAATATGTGTATATGGATTTTGCACTAATAACCATGATATACCTGCAATGGCACTTATCGCAACTATCTGCTTCCATTTATTATTCATTTTTTACGCCCCCTTCATACAAAAATGTATGAAGAAAACGGACAAGGTAGAACATTACATACTTTTATTGCGAATTTCCATATATAACGATGTATCCTTTAAAACAAAAAAGCATGCAGATTCACTAGGAACCGCATGCCGAATTTTTATTTCTATTATGACTGAGAAGGATTAGCTGCCTCTTTTTGTTCTTTAAGGACCGCTTTACGGGAAAGGTTAACCCTTCCTTGCTTATCAATCTCAGTAACTTTAACTAATAGCTCATCGCCAAGTGAAACGACATCTTCCACTTTACCGACTCTTTCTTCAGCCAGTTCAGAAATATGGACCAAACCATCTTTACCATTGAAGATTTCAACGAACGCTCCGAATTTTTCAATACGTTTAACTTTACCTAAGTATAGTTCGCCTACAACGACTTCACGCACGATATCTTCGATAATTTTCTTCGCTTTTTGAATCATTGCTTCATCTGTAGAAGAAATGAATACCGTTCCATCTTGTTCGATGTCAATTTTTACGCCAGTTTCTTCAATGATTTTATTGATATGTTTACCGCTCGGTCCAATGACATCGCGGATTTTGTCTGGATTAATAGACATTGTAACGATTTTCGGAGCATATTTGGATAATTGCTCACGCGGTTGATTGATTGTTGCCATCATTGATTCCAAAATGTGCATCCGGCCATGTTTAGCTTGAAGTAATGCTTCTTCAAGAATTTCTCTTGAAAGACCCTCAATTTTAATATCCATTTGAAGGGCTGTAACACCTTTTGACGTTCCAGCAACTTTAAAGTCCATGTCTCCTAGATGATCTTCCATGCCTTGAATATCTGTTAAGATCGTGTAGTGCTCACCTGTTTTAACAAGACCCATTGCAATACCTGCAACTGGAGCTTTCAACGGAACACCAGCATCCATCATTGCTAGCGTACTTGCACAGATACTTGCTTGCGATGTTGAGCCATTAGATTCAAGAACTTCAGACACAAGTCTAATTGTATAAGGGAAGTCTTTATCATTCGGTATAACCGGTTCTAATGCTCTTTCACCAAGTGCACCATGTCCGATTTCACGACGTCCTGCACCACGAATCGGGCCTGTTTCACCAACACTGAAATGAGGGAAGTTATAATGATGCATGAAACGTTTCGACTCTTCGGTTCCAAGACCGTCCAAAATCTGAACATCGCCAAGGGCACCTAATGTACAGATAGAAAGTGCTTGAGTTTGTCCACGTGTGAACAAACCAGAACCGTGTGTACGAGGCAGAATAGTTACTTCAGATGATAATGGTCTAATCTCATCCGGGTTACGGCCATCTGGACGTACCTTTTCTTCCGTAATTAAACGACGGACTTCTGATTTAACCAATTTATTTAGGATTTCTTTGATTTGTTTTAATTTAGCTTCATCAGTTTCTTCCTCATAATGAGCCAACACGCGATCTTTTACTTCTTTAATAGCATCTTCACGAGCATGTTTTTCCTGAACTTGTACAGCTTTGTTAAGGTCTGATTCACAATGACCTTTTACTTCTGCTTCTAGTTCTGCATCCACTTGGTATAGAGAGATTTGTAGCTTTTCCTTGCCGATTTCTGCAACAATTTTCTCTTGGAATGCAATAACCTTCTTGATTTCGTCATGACCAAACATAATTGCTTCAAGCATAGTTTCTTCTGGTACTTCATTTGCTCCAGCTTCAACCATGTTGATAGCATCTTTCGTACCGGCAACTGTCAAGTTAATGTCGCTTTTTGCAAGTTGGTCAACAGTAGGGTTAATAATGAATTCATTATTAATTCTTCCGACTACAACTCCAGCAATTGGACCTTCAAACGGAATATCGGAAACTGAAAGTGCAAGGGATGAACCAAGCATCGCTGCCATTTCAGAAGAACAATCTTGATCAACACTCATAACCATACTGATAATTTGAACATCGTTCCGGAAGCCATCTGCAAATAGCGGACGGATTGGACGGTCAATTAGTCGGCTTGCTAAAATTGCTCTTTCACTCGGTCTGCCTTCACGTTTGATAAAGCCACCTGGAATTTTACCGACTGCATACAGTCTTTCTTCGTAATTGACTGTCAAAGGGAAGAAGTCGACATTTCTAGGTTCCTTTGAAGCTGTTGCTGTACTTAATACAGCTGTTTCTCCATAACGGACTAAAACTGCTCCGTTCGCTTGTTTGGCCAATTGGCCAATCTCTACCGTTACATTACGGCCGGCCCAGTCAAATGAATACGTATGTTTTTCCTGTCCCATTTATTAAACCCCTCTCTGAATCTTCACTTAGAGGCTTAGTTTACCTAAACCTGTATTGGATTAAATCATTATATGTGAAAGTAACTGAACTCAAGTTAAAACCAAACTATTCCTATTATGCACGAAAAAAACAAGCATTAACAGTAAAATGAATAAAATTTTCATTCATTCAATTATGTATATCCTAATCATTTATAAATAGAAAAAGACCCGGCTCCTGCCGAGTCCCAAGGACGAAGGCTTAGCCTAAAAATAGAACACGTCCAAATCATTTGATTAACATCAAAAAAGCGGGAAATTTCCCGCCTTCCTGAAAAAATTATCTACGTAGACCTAATTTGTTAATTAGTGTACGGTAACGAGTAACGTCTTTGTTACGTAGGTAAGTTAAAAGATTACGACGTTTACCTACCATTTTAAGAAGACCGCGACGTGAATGGTGGTCTTTTTTATGTGTGCGTAAGTGACCGTTCAAGTTGTTGATTTCTTCTGTTAATACTGCGATTTGAACTTCTGGAGATCCAGTGTCAGTATCGTGAGTTCTGAACTCAGCGATAAGTTCGTTTTTGCGTACTTGTGTAATAGCCATGTTATTATTCCTCCTAAAATTCTGTAAAATCACCTATTACCGAGCCAGCGTCGGAGTCTCGACTAGCCAAGCAATGGTTATTTTCATACATACAATAGAATACATGTTTTTCATTAAAATTGCAAGTATTGTCTATTGCTAACCGTTTATACTTTCAGTTTTGAAAAATAAGCTAACGCATTTTGCTTATCAGTTTCAATCTGTGCGACTAACGCTTCAAGTCCAGAAAATTTCTGCTCACTTCTCAACCTAGTATGCCATTCTACCGAAACTTGATTGCCATAAATATCACCCGAGAACTCCAAAGCATGAACCTCTACGGTTGGATATTTCGGCTTTTCTTCATGGAACGTAGGTTTATAACCGACATTACAAACCCCATTATACCATTGGCCGCTTATATTAATTTTGACAGCATATACCCCAGCAGCTGGGAATATATAATCGTCACTTACTTCGATATTAGCAGTGGGGAAACCCAACTTCCTGCCTCGTTTTTCACCATGAACGACATGCCCTTTCGTTAAATAACGGCGGCCTGCCAAATGATAAAAGTCGGAAAAGTTACCGTTACTAAGTGTTTCTCTGATTCTGGTCGAACTTACCTTTTCATCTTCAAGTGTTTGTTTCGCAACAACCGTCTGCGTAAACCTTCCTCGTGCGTATACAGGCAAATCTTCCATCGATCCTTGACCGTAGCGGCCATATGAATAGTCAAAGCCGGCTACAACGTGACGGACATTCAGCCCGACAATATATTCGTCAACGAACTGTTCCGGCAACACCGAAGCAAATTCCTTGCTGAAATGAATGATAAACAGATAATCTATCTTCATCGATTCTATGATATCTATTTTATCTTCGAGTGGTGTAATATAGCGAATATTTTCCGTTTTCCTCCCCAATACTGCGGAAGGATGCGGGTCAAATGTCATGACTGCTGACTTAAGATTCATTTCATCGGCTTTTTGCTTGGCAGTTTGAATAACAATTTGATGCCCTTTATGTATGCCATCAAAAAATCCAAGCGCCATTACAAGCTCCGGAAAATCATCCGAATTAAATTGATGAGGATGCTCTATTGCGATCACTTTCACCTTTCAATCTCCTCTTTCCGACGGCAAAACGGTCTATAATTCTTGTGCCAAAACTTTTACAGGTTTAATTAATCCCTCTTTTGTCGGATGTATTTGATAAATGGCAATAGCCTTATCAGATGGATCAACCATTACAAAAGGCTGACCTTTCTCAAGAACAACATCCTTAGCCTGTTCCAATACCGCACCGTTAAGTACTTTCTTTGCTACTTTATCACTAATCTGAATTTTGGGCAAATGAAATAATCCTCGCTCTAAGGGCAGCAGAAACTCATCTGTTTGTCCGGTTTCCATGAATGCTTCCACCTCAGCGAATGTCAGACAGTCTTCAAGCTTAAAACCAGCTGATTCAATCCGCGTTAGGTCTGACATATGTGCTGGAAATCCCAATTTTCCACCTATCATGACAGCAAGCGTTCTAATATATGTTCCTTTACTGCACTTAACACGAAAACGGAAAGAAATGGTTTCTCCTTTGAATTCAGAACGTTCATCGAGAAGGGTGATTTCGTAAATGGTAACCTCCCGTGTCGGTCGCTCCACTTCGATTCCGGCCCGAGCGTATTCATATAACTTTTTCCCGTTTACCTTAACAGCTGAAAACATCGGCGGAGTCTGTTCAATTTTTCCTGTTAATGATTCTAAAACTTCAAGAATTTGTTCACGCTGAATCACTTGAGTAATCCTTTTTTCAGCTACCTTATCGCCGCTTGCATCTTCCGTTGTCGTTGAAAAACCAAGGGTCACTTCCCCTTCATACGCTTTACCTGCCTCTGTCAAATATTCGGCGACTTTTGTTGCCCTACCGATACAAATCGGTAAAACCCCTGTGACATCAGGATCTAAAGTGCCTGTATGCCCAACCTTTTTTGTTTTTAATATCTTCCTTAATTTAAAAACACAATCATGGGATGTCAATCCCTTTGGTTTCCATAATGGTAGAATACCGTTCACACTTTCACCTCATTTTCTAAAAGTGGAAGCACCTCTGTCAGCTTGCACAAACAATATGAACTTAAATTCGAAAGGTGTCTTTTACTTTTTGCTACGCTTTCCTGTCATTTCAAAAAAAAGAGATCGACCCCAAGAAGTGCAAAGCACTTATTGAGTCGACCTCCTTTTCTGCTTGCTTATTATTCGTCTTTTCCAGCCGGTTTTTCCTCTGAATTGATTTGTGAAATTAACGATTCGATTCGATTTCCGTAATCAACCGATTCATCAAATTCAAAAAACAGTTCCGGGGTTTTGCGAAGACGGATTCTTTGCCCAATTTCTGAACGCATAAATCCTTTTGCCTTTGCAAGGCCTTGAAGAGTTTTTTCCCGTTGTTCCTGATCACCCAACACGGAAATATAAACAGTTGCCTGTTGTAGATCGCCTGTAACGTCAACATCTGTTACTGTTACAAATCCGATTCTTGGATCTTTAATTTTTCGGCCGATAATTTCACTCAGCTCTTTTTTCATTTGTTCGCCAACACGATTTGCACGAAGGCTCATAATATCACCTCGCTAGCCTAAAGCCAGTCTATATCTGTTATTGTTCGCTCTATTTCCGGAAAAGAATCTAGAAATTTAAGGGCATTTTGAAGTTCTCTCTCAGTAGCCTTCCTTGAAGATGAAACGGTTACGATAGAAATCTTTGTTCGTTGCCATAGATCCTGAAAATCCGTTTCTGCTACCGATATATTGAACTTCTGTTTAAGTCGTGTCATAACACGCTGCAAAACGGCTCGTTTTTCTTTCAAAGAATGGGTGTCATAGATGATGCACTCACATTGGACAGAGCCAACGATCATTTACGCTCTATCTCTTCCATTACATAAGCTTCAATTACGTCGCCTTCTTTAAGGTCATTGTAATTTTTAATGGTAATACCGCACTCATAGTTCGTTGCCACTTCTTTTACATCATCTTTAAAACGTTTCAATGCATCAATTTCACCTTCGTAAATGACGACACCTTCACGAATTAAGCGAATGCCGCTATCACGTGTGATTTTTCCTTCTGTAACATAAGAACCAGCGATCGTACCAACTTTAGATACTTTGAAAGTCGTACGAACTTCAGCCTGACCAATAATTTTTTCTTCAAATTCAGGGTCAAGCATCCCTTTCATAGCCGACTCGATCTCTTCGATAGCTTTATAAATGATACGGTGAAGGCGGACATCAACATTTTCTGATTCAGCCGCACGCTTCGCATTCACATCAGGACGGACGTTAAATCCGATGACGATTGCATTAGAAGCCGTAGCAAGGATAATGTCAGACTCTGTAATAGCCCCGACGCCAGTGTGAATAATTTTCACTTTTGCGCCTTCTACTTCTATTTTATTCAGGGAAGCGGCAACTGCTTCAGCAGAACCTTGAACATCCGCTTTTAAGATGATGTTCAATTCTTTAATTTCCCCTTCTTTCATTTGCTCGAACAATGTATCAAGCGTTACACGAGATTTTTCATTACGTTGTGAAGCAAGCTGTCTTTGCGCACGAACTTCCCCAACTTGACGGGCAGTTTTTTCATCTTCAAAGACGATGAAACGGTCCCCAGCCTGTGGAACTTCATTCAAACCTGTGATTTCAACCGGTGTAGAAGGACCTGCATCCTTAACACGACGGCCAAGGTCATTAAGCATTGCACGAACGCGGCCGAATGTATTACCAATAACGATTGGATCTCCGACTTTCAACGTTCCGTTTTGAACAAGCAATGTTGCTACAGAGCCGCGCCCTTTATCCAAACGTGCTTCGATAACCGTTCCGTTTGCTTTACGAGTTGGATTTGCTTTATATTCTTCTACTTCACTAACTAGTAGAATCATTTCCAACAAGCTATCGATTCCTTCGCCATTTTTAGCTGAAATAGGTACGAAAATTGTATCTCCGCCCCATGCTTCAGAAACTAAACCGTGCTCTGTCAATTCTTGCATAACGCGGTCTGGATTAGCGGCTTCTTTATCCATTTTATTAACAGCGACGATAATTGGAACCTCTGCTGCTTTAGCATGGTTAATCGCTTCAACCGTTTGAGGCATAACACCATCATCCGCTGCTACAACTAGGATTGTGATATCTGTAACCTGAGCTCCACGAGCACGCATTGTTGTAAACGCAGCATGTCCTGGTGTATCAAGGAATGTAATTTTTTTGTCGTTAACTTTAACTTGATAAGCACCGATATGCTGAGTGATTCCGCCTGCTTCGCCTTCAGTTACTTTAGTATGACGAATAGAATCAAGCAATGTCGTTTTACCATGGTCAACGTGTCCCATGATCGTTACAACAGCCGGACGTTCGATCAAATCTTCAGAAGCATCTTCAGTCACTAATGACTCAAGGTCAGTTAGATCAACACGAATCTCTTCTTCAGCCAATACACCGTATTCTGTACAGATTAATTCTATAGCATCTTTATCTAATGTTTGGTTAATTGTAGCCATCACACCAAGCATGAAAAGCTTTTTAATGATTTCAGACGGTTCACGGTGAAGTTTTTTACCAAGTTCCATAACAGTCAAAGACTCATAAAACGTAATTTTCTCTGGAAGTTCTCTTTCTTTACGTTTAGTAACAGGAGCCTGTGGTGCTTGTTGTCTTTGTTTATTATTTTTATTTCGGTTATTTCTACCTCTACTAAACTGTCCTGCTGGTTTTTTCGTACCTACAGGTTTAACGGGAGGTTTTTTCTTTAGCTTTTCTTTATTAACTGTACTCTTCTCATCTGCTTCAGCTTCGTATTTTGCAACCGTAGCGTTAGCTTTTGGTTCAGTAGCTGGGCTTTTATCTTCGCTTTTAGGCTTAATTGAATCGTTTAATTTATTTACAGTTGAATCGTCTAATGCTGTCATATGGTTTGTTACCTCTATATTCATTTCTTTAAGTTTAGTTATTACTTCCTTGCTTGAAACGTTCTTTTGTTTTGCATATTCATATACACGCAATTTTGTCATACGTTCACCCCCGTAAAATTTAATCGAGCAGCGTTCGGAGTTTTTGTGCAAAACCTTCATCCAGAACTGCGACGGCAACTCTAGCTTCCTTACCAATCGCATGGCCGAGCATAGACCTGCTTTCGACTCTTTTTAAAGGAACCTGATAAAATGCGCACTTATCAGATATTTTTTTTTCAGTGTTTTTTGAAGCGTCCGCGGATAAAATAACAACTTTGGCATTACCGCTTCTAATCTCTTTAACCACTAATTCTTCACCCGAAATTAGCTTGCGTGCTCGATTGGCCAAACCTAATAGAGACATCCATTGTTGTTGTTGGGTCATGGTGTTAGTATTTCTCCTTATTCACTAATTCAAGCAATTGTTCATAAAGGGAGGAATCGATTTGGGTACTAAGGTGATTAGCCAGCACATTTTTCTTTTTGGCCAGCTCGATAACATCCCGATCAAGAGTCAAATAAGCTCCCCTTCCCGATTTTTTTCCGGTCGGATCAAGGCTGACTTCCCCTTCTTTAGATCGAACGATACGTATGAGTTCTTTCTTCGGCTTCATTTCGCCTGTGGCCACACATTTACGCATCGGGATTTTTTTTCGGCTATTCATCTTTTTTCACCTCTAAATTTACTCGTTATCCTCTTCGAAATCTATATCCTCTTCATTCACATAGCTATCCCTGCTTAAAAGGAATTCCTGTTCTTCAACCGGGTAAATACCCGCTTCACGGGCTTCTGTTTCACTCTTGATATCAATTTTCCAACCAGTAAGTTTGGCAGCTAAGCGAGCATTTTGTCCACGCTTACCAATTGCAAGTGAAAGCTGATAGTCCGGAACGATTACAGTTGTCGCCTTTTCTTCTTCTTTTACGATAACTTCAAGTACTTTTGAAGGGCTTAAAGCATTCGCAACAAAGATAACCGGATTTTCCGACCATTTAACGATATCGATTTTTTCACCTTTTAATTCATTGACGATGGCCTGGACACGTTGTCCCTTTTGGCCTACGCAGGAACCGACCGGATCGACTTCTTCGTTTTCAGAGTGCACGGAGATTTTTGAACGGTCACCTGCTTCACGAGCAACTGACTTAATTTCTACTGTTCCATCAAAAATTTCAGGCACTTCGATTTCGAATAAACGTTTTAAAAGTCCAGGATGTGAACGGGATACAAAAATTTGCGGCCCCTTGGACGTCTTTTCAACTTTTGTGATAAAAACTTTAATACGATCATGAGGTTTATACTGCTCATTAGGCATTTGTTCATTGACTGGAAGCAATGCTTCGATTTTACCTAGACTCACATAGATAAATCGAGAATCCTGACGTTGAACAATCCCTGTCATGATATCCTCTTCGCGATCAATGAATTCAGCATAAATGATGCCGCGCTCTGCTTCACGCACTCTTTGAGTAACAACTTGCTTCGCTGTTTGTGCAGCAATGCGGCCGAAATCTTTTGGCGTTACTTCCATTTCGACAATATCCTCTAGCTGGTAGTTGGGATCAATCGCTCTTGCTTCTTCAACAGAAATTTCCAGACGTGAATCGAATACTTCATCTACAACGTCTTTTCTGGCAAATACACGCATTGTTCCTTTACCAAGATTCAAATCGATACGCACATTTTGCGCTTGGTTAAAGTTACGACGATATGCCGATATAAGAGCAGCCTCAATCGCATCGATTAAAACTTCCCTGGAAATTCCTTTTTCGTTTTCTAAAATATAGAGAGCATCCAATAACTCATTGCCCATGGTGATCCCCCTTACGGATATTTAATTATTGATTTGCTTGACTTAAGAGAAGGTAATCGCCAATCTTGCTTTGGCTACCTTTTCGTATGGAATGACGATTGTTTTCTTTCTTGTCTTGATTTTGATTTCAAGCGTCACTTCGTTCCCATCGAAGCTGGTTAAGATTCCTTCAAATTCTTTTTCATCTAAAATGGGCTCGTATGTTTTTATGTAAACATTTTTACCGATAGCATTAAGGAAATCTTTCTCTTTTTTCAGAGGCCTTTCAGCTCCGGGAGATGAAACTTCGAGAAAATAAATTTGTGGAATTGGATCAACTTCATCAAGCTTTTCACTGAGCTTTTCACTCGCTTTTCCGCAATCTTCAAGATCTACGCCTGTTTCTTTATCAATGTAAACTCGAAGGAACCAGCTTTTACCTTCCTTCACATACTCCACTTCAACTAATTCAAGCTGCAATTCTTCAAGAATTGGTAATGCTAATTCTTCTACAACTTCCGTTACCTTTTTACTCATTTGTTTCCTCCATACGTGCGTTGTATGCGCTTGGTTTCGGATTCAAAATAAATGGTCAATACAACACGAAAGAGTGGGTTTCCCCACTCTTGCCATTGGTTCCTCTTAGTATTTCCAATAAAAATATACCATAATCAAGATATTTATGCAAATATCATGTCTGTTTCTTCCTTTTTATCATCAGCTTCTCTTTTAAAATAAAGATAACTGATTTTGTTCAGGCAGAGACTCTAGACAGCCTTGTTTATCAAGGTATTCAAGAATAGTCTTGGATACTTTCCCTCGCTGTTGTAAATCTTCTTTCGAGAGGAATTCTCCATTCTTACGTGCATTAACGATATTGATGGCCGCATTTGTTCCAAGACCTGGTATTGAATTGAATGGTGGAATCAACGTGTTACCTTCAATTATGAATTGGTCTGCACTAGATTTATACAAATCCACCTTAGCAAAGCTGTATCCGCGCTCACACATTTCTAAGGCAAGTTCAAGAACCGTCAATGTATTCTTTTCCTTAGTAGAAGCATCCAATCCTTTTACATTGATTTCTTCAATCTTAGTTTTGATCGCCTGAGATCCCCGCGTCATCGCATCGATTTCAAAATCATCGGCACGAACTGTGAAATAAGCGGCATAATATAATAAAGGTAAATGCACTTTAAAATAAGCAATCCTGACAGCCATTAATACATAAGCTGCAGCATGGGCTTTCGGGAACATGTATTTAATCTTTTTACATGAATCGATATACCATTCCGGCACCTCATTTTTTCTCATTTCTGCTTCGAATTCCTCGGAGAGCCCTTTCCCTTTACGTACTGATTCCATAATTTTAAACGCCAGAGAAGGATCGAGCCCTTGATAAATCAGATAGACCATAATATCATCCCGACAACCGATAACTTCGCTAAGTGTACATATTCGGTTGTGAATCAGCTCCTGTGCATTACTCAACCATACATCGGTACCATGAGATAATCCGGATATCTGGACAAGCTCGGAAAATGTTGTAGGTTTCGTGTCTTCAAGCATCTGCCTAACAAAACGCGTACCAAATTCGGGAATACCTAGCGTTCCAGTTTTACACATAATTTGATCTTCGGTTACTCCTAATGATTCGGTACTACTGAATATTTTCATTACTTCAGGATCGTCTGTCGGAACCGTTTTTGGATCGATGCCGCTCAAATCCTGAAGCATCCTGATCACAGTCGGATCATCGTGACCAAGAATATCAAGTTTTAAAATATTATCGTGAATTGAATGGAAATCAAAATGAGTCGTTTTCCACTCGGAAGTTCGGTCATCCGCTGGGAACTGAATAGGTGTGAAATCATAAATATCCATGTAATCCGGAACAACGATGATTCCACCTGGATGCTGTCCAGTAGTCCGTTTTACTCCTGTACATCCAGCAACAAGACGGTCAGTCTCAGCTCCCCGCATATGGATATTATTGTCGGTAGAATAACCTTTTACATAGCCATACGCCGTTTTTTCAGCTACCGTACCAATCGTTCCAGCGCGGTAAACATACTCTTCTCCAAACAAGACCTTAGTATAGTTATGGGCCTTCGGCTGATATTCACCGGAGAAGTTCAAGTCAATATCAGGAACCTTATCCCCTTTAAAGCCAAGGAAGGTTTCAAACGGGATATCATGTCCGTCTTTTGTATAAGCAATGCCGCAATCTGGACAGTCTTTATCTGGCAGGTCAAATCCAGAACCCACAGAACCATCATTGAAGAATTCCGATTTTTTACACGTTGGACACACATAATGCGGCGGCAGTGGGTTTACCTCAGTAATTTCAGTCATCGTTGCAACGAACGAAGATCCCACCGACCCCCGTGATCCCACGAGATATCCATCATTCAAAGATTTTTTAACTAGTTTGTGAGAAATCAAATAAATAACGGCAAATCCATGGCCAATGATGCTTTTCAATTCTTTTTCAAGACGAGCTTCTACGATTTCCGGCAGGTTCTCTCCGTATATCTTCTTTGCCATGCCGTAACTCATCTCACGCATCTCTTCTTCTGCGCCTTCAATTTTAGGCGTGTATAACTCATCCTTGATAGGCTTGATTTCATCTATCATATCAGCGATTTTATTCGTGTTAGTTACCACAACTTCTTTGGCTTTCTCAGAACCAAGGAATGAGAAGGCCCTCAGCATATCATCAGTTGTCCGGAAATGTACATCCGGCAGCTTATGACGATTCAGCGGGTTCGCTCCACCTTGTGAATTCACAAGGATTTTACGGTAAATTTTGTCGTTTGGGTCCAAATAATGAACATTCCCTGTGGCAACGACAGGCTTATCCAATTTCTCACCAAGCTTGACGATATTTGTGATGATTGTTTCTAACGATTTATCATCCCTGATATATTCAAGCTCAATCAAATGCTGGTATACTTCCTTCGGATGAATTTCAAGATAATCGTAAAATTCAGCGATATCTATGACTTCCTCAAAACCCTTTTGCATCATCCCTTCAAAAACTTCCCCTTTATCACATCCGGATCCAACGAGAATTCCTTCACGATACTTTTTAAGTTGGGAACGCGGTAACCGAGGTACACGATAATAATAATCAATATGTGATATCGAAATTAATTTAAAAAGGTTTTTTAAACCAGCCTGTGTTTGCGCAATCAGCGTACAATGGGACGGACGGGAACGCTGATAAGCATTTCCTTTACCCATATTGTCATTTAGCTGATCATGATGGGTAATGTCTTTTTCCATCGCATCCTTTAGCATCTTCAACATAAGATAGCCTGTAGCTTCGGCATCATATATGGCCCTATGATGCTGAGTCAAATCGATATCGAACTTTTTACATAATGTATTTAAACGATGGTTTTTAAACTCCGGATATAAAAATCGGGCTAGTTCCAATGTGTCCAGAACTGGATTCGCTGCCTTAGGATATCCCATGTTTTTATAACCTATATTCAAAAAGCCCATATCAAATGTCGCGTTATGAGCAACGAGTATGGCATCTCCTGCCCAATTCCTGAACTTTTCGAGTACTTCCGAGACTTCTGGAGCATTTTCTACAAGATCATCAGTGATTCCCGTCAAATCTATGGTCGTATTGGATAACGGATGATGAGGATTCGCAAATGACTCGAATCGATCAATAATGTCCCCATCACGAATTTTTACTGCAGCAAATTCAATTATCGTATCATAAACGGCAGACAGTCCTGTCGTTTCTACATCAAACACGACATAGGTGGCATCAGCCAATGCAATATGCGCCTCATTATAGACAACCGGCACGCCGTCGTTTACAAGATTCACTTCGACGCCGTAAAGAATTTTAATGTCATTCTTTTTCCCGGCACTATAAGCTTCAGGGAATGATTGGGCACCTGCATGATCCGTGATGGCAACAGCCTTATGCCCCCACTTGGCTGCCTGGGCAATAAGGGCAGAAGTCGGTGTCACCGCATCCATAGAACTCATCGGAGTATGCATATGCAGTTCGACCCGCTTTTCCCCTTCAGGAGCCTTGTCCTGTCGACCCTGTTTAGAGATTTCATTTATATCATTTGCAATCATAACCAAATCCCGTACAAATGTATCATTTTGAATGCTACCTTGAGCACGTACCCACATTCCCTTTTTCACACGGGCAAGAATTGCGGCATCTTCTTTATCACGTGAAAACATTTTGACTAATATTGAGCTGGTATAATCCGTCACTTTGAACGTCAGTAAGCTACGGCCACTGCGAAGCTCTCGGACTTCCGCATCAAATACGAAGCCCTCAATTGCAATTCTCCGCTCTTCATCGATAATCTGTTCAATTCTTCGGAAATCAGCATCTTCTTTAATCGTATAACCAATCTTAACAGGTCCTTCGTAGACGCCATCGTCTCCACCTTTTTCCGATTCTTTCTTCTGCATTTCCACTAGGGCAGCAAGCCCCTTTTCCGCGTCTTCCTTTTGTTTCTCTTCCAAAAACTTCTGATAATCAGGATTCGAAACTGTTTCCTTTACTTCCGCATCAAGAGTCAGTGGAGGGAAACCAAACGTTTGATAGATATTCGAAATGAGTCCAGAGTATTTTCGTTTCAACTGACCGGCCTCAGTATCATTTCGTGCACTTACGATAATTTTATATCCGTTTACTGTAGGCTCTTGCTCATTTAGTAGTGACAATAGAGCTGGAGACATGCCTTGAAGCTCGCCTATGCAGTTTTTCCAATACTCTTTAACTAATTGTTCGGTCACTTGCGGGTTAGCTACATTCAAAGTGAATGAGACCTTCGCAATATGGGCGAAGGTACTTGCTAATTGAGTAGCAAGTCTTGTATGAACACTGCAAGGAATTAACGCAGGTATATTAAAGGCAAAATGCCATGTTTTGGACTCTCTCTCAATTGAGAGCTTATCAATTTCGGCACCAATGAAAAAGTTCACAAAGGCATCCTCAGTCAAGTCCATCTGCTGGAGCAAGAGTTGAAATCTCTCTCTACCGCTATTAGGATTTTGATCCATTTCCTCTCTCCCCTTATCTACTATCTCTTAAGATTTTATTCATTATTATTTCCACTCTAATATCAGTGGTTATTATAACATAACACGTACCTTTCACGAGTATCTAAATGTAGGAAAAGGAAAAGCATCATTCAATTGAATGATGCCTCCCTTCGCTATTTTTCAAAATAATTATCCTAATATTTCGCGAAGTTTTTGAGTTAGTTCAGCTCTTTCAATTTCAAGAACCTCACCAGTTTTACGGATTTTCACTTCGACAATTCCCTCTGAAGCCTTTTTACCGACTGTTACACGGACAGGAAGTCCAATTAAGTCTGAATCAGCAAATTTAACACCGGCACGTTCTTGACGATCATCCATCAGAACTTCCAAGCCTTGTGTTTTAAAATCATTATACAATTCTTCTGAAAGCGCAGACTGCGCTTCATCCTTCATATTAATTGGAATCAAATGAACTTGGTATGGCGCTAAGTTCACTGGCCAAACCAATCCTTTTTCATCGTTGAATTGCTCGGCTACAGCTGCAAGTGTGCGAGATACACCAATTCCGTAACAACCCATGATCATCGGCTGTGATCGTCCATTTTCATCAAGGAAGGTCGCGTTCATCGCTTCGGAATATTTTGTCCCAAGCTTGAATACGTGACCAACCTCAATACCTTTAGCAAATTGAATTTTTCCGTTTCCATCCGGTGATGGGTCACCCTCTTGAATAAAACGAAGATCCAAATAGTTGGCTACATTAAAATCACGGTCTGGATTTACATTCACATAATGGTAGTCTTCATCATTTGCACCACAGATTCCATTGACCATTACTTCGATAGCAACATCCGCAATCACTTCTACGTCAGAAGTGACATTGATTGGTCCTAGAGAACCAATTGCACAGCCTAAAACCTCTTTCGTCTCGATTGGATCTGCCATTTCTACGACTGATGCGTTATAGAAATTCTTCAACTTAATATCATTGACTTCATGATCACCGCGCACCAATACGAGCACATATTTTTCATCCACTTTAAACAACAACGATTTAATCAACTTCGTAGCATCCGTTTTTAAGAATGTTGCTACTTCCTCGATTGATTTTTGCCCAGGTGTATGAATTTTTTCAAGTGCACCCTGTGCTTCTGAACTTTTTTCATAGTTCACACTTACTGGTGCCATTTCAATATTAGCTGCATAATCAGACGTATCTGAATAGGCAATTGTATCTTCCCCTATTTCAGATAGGACCATGAATTCATGTGTATCTTTTCCACCCATAGCTCCTGAATCGGCAATGACCGCACGGAAATCAAGACCGCAGCGGCTAAATACATTTGCATACGCCGCATATAATTTTTTATAAACAGCATCAAGGCTTTCTTGATTAGCATGGAAAGAATAAGCATCTTTCATGATAAATTCACGTCCACGCAACAATCCAAAGCGCGGCCTCTTTTCGTCACGGAATTTCGTTTGAATTTGGTATACTGTTAAAGGAAGACGCTTGTAAGACTTCACTTCATCACGAACTAGGCTTGTAATCACTTCTTCATGTGTGGCACCAAGCGCAAATTCACGGTTGTTGCGGTCCTTCAAACGCATCAACTCTGGACCATATGTATACCAGCGTCCAGATTCCTGCCAGAATTCCGCTTGTTGTAAAGCAGGCATTAATAGCTCAACTGCACCAGCATTATCCATCTCTTCCCGAACAATGGCTTCAACCTTTTGAAGCACCTTTTTCCCAAGCGGCATGAAACTATATACCCCACTGGAATTTTGTCTCATAAATCCTGCACGTAATAAAAGCTGATGACTTTTAATTTCTGCATCTGCAGGTACTTCTCTCAATGTAGGGATTAACGTCATACTTTGTTTCATATCTGCACCTCTTCAATAATTCCTTTAAATTAAACTGCCGCCACGGATAATTACATACCGTAGCTTTTATACGGTCATATAATACAAAAAAAGACTTTCTGAGATATTCAGAAAAGCTGATTTAATATACTCATTCTCGATTATACTTACGATTTACTTAGAAAACAAACTATTTCCCCAAAACGTTTAAAAAACTTAAGAAAATGGTGATTTCCATTCCCATGATTAGAAACAGCCAACAGATAATTCTGCTGGCCTGTTATACCTTATTCGAACATGTTTTATAAGAAGAATCGCTGGATGTCATTCCAAGTAACGACAATCATTAACAACATCAGCAATGCAAACCCGATAAAGTGAACCATTCCTTCTTTTTGGCGGTCAATTGGTTTTCCTCTTAAGAATTCTACCACGAAGAATAGCAGTCTTCCTCCATCCAACGCTGGTAATGGAAGAAGGTTCATAATTCCTAGGTTAATGCTGAGCAGTCCTGCCCATTTCATCAACGTGAATATACCTTGTTTTGCAACTTCTTCTGTGGATTTATAGATTCCTACAGGGCCTGATAGACTGTCGATCGTAAAGCCGCCCGTTACAAGGTCACCAAGAATAATAAAGATCTGTTTTGTCCAAAAATATGTTTCGGTAAAACCGTATTGTATTGCTTTAATCGGTGCTTTTTCAACTGGAGGGTAGACACCGATAATTCCAATTTTCTTGCCATCTCTCTTCACTTCTTGAGGAACAACGGGTACTTCTAATGTTTTCCCGTCCCTATCAACGACAAACTCTATTTCTTGTCCAGGGTTTTTTTGTATGCTTTCCTGAACATCTCCCCAAGATGAGACTTCTGCTCCCTCAATCGATTGAATAACATCCCCAGATTTTAACCCGGCATTTATAGCCGAACCATCTGCAGTCAGTTCACCGAGTTTTGCTTCATCCACAACAACCCCTTGAAACAAACCAATCAACACAAAAATGACAAACGCCAAAACAAAGTTCATCGCTGGCCCAGCTACAATCGTAAGGAAGCGGTGTCCAAGCGACTTTGAGGCAAATTGTCGGTCATAAGGTGCAATCTGATTTTCCACACCATTTTCAACGATTACCGCTTCTTTATGAATGGTAAAGGTTTTTAACGTATCTTCCTCTCCCTCTTCATAACCTGTAAGAATCAGTTTGTGATCAAGGTCGATCACTTCTACTTCAACAAGCCGGATATCAGGATATTTATCTTTATTGTTCAAAATGATTTTTGTAACATACTCTTCATTATCAAAAATTAATCCTACGCGATAACCCGGCTTCAGCTCAATATTTTCAGCATCTTCGCCAGCCATACGCACATACCCACCTAGAGGAAGCAGGCGAATCGTATAAACGGTTTCCTTCTTTTTATACGTGAATACTTTTGGTCCGAAACCGATTGCGAACTCACGGCATAAAATTCCGGCACGCTTTGCAAACACTAAGTGTCCAAGCTCATGGAAAAATACAAGAGCACCGAATATGATAATGAACGCTATAATCGTTTCTAAAGTCTGCATGTTCCGGTCACCTATCTTTCACTAAAGATTCTATATACTGCCTTGTCATTAAATCTACTTCCTGAATGGTTTCTAAATCCGGAAGTGTTATGACAGAATGCTGATTCAGCGCTTTTTCAATCAAAGTCTCAATTTCCAGGAATGATACCTTTCCAGATAAAAATGCAGCTACTGCTGCTTCATTGGCTGCATTCAAAACCGTTGTCATTGTTCCGCCCATTTTACCTGCTTCATAGGCAAATTGCAAACAAGGATATCTGGTGAAATCCATATCGCTAAAATGAAGTTTCCCTGCATCAGCCAAGTTCAGACGTTTACGCCCCACGAGTGGCAGACGGTCTGGATAAGTAAGTGCATATTGAATCGGTACGCGCATATCGGGTGTGCCCAGTTGGGCAATCACACTGGAATCATGAAATTCAACCATGGAATGGATGATACTCTCCTTATGTAGCAATACATCAATTTTATCGTAAGGAAGATCGAATAGCCAGTGGGCTTCAATGACTTCCAACCCCTTATTCATCATCGAAGCGGAGTCTACCGTAATTTTAGCACCCATTGACCAGTTCGGATGGTTTAGGGCCTCTTCCACCGTTACACCTTTCAATTCTTCTCGGGTACGATCCCGGAAGCTTCCGCCTGATGCAGTAATGACTAGACGTTCGATATTCTTTTCCTTTTCACCCTGTAACGCCTGGAAAATCGCTGAGTGCTCACTATCAACAGGGAGTAATCTAACTCCAGCTTTTTTAGCTTCATTTATGACCAAATGACCTGCAGTCACCAGTGTCTCCTTATTGGCGATTGCAATATCCTTTTTAGCCTTTATTGCCTGTAAAGTTGGATAGAGTCCTACGCTTCCGATGACGGCATTGACTAATATTGTAGCTTGATCATAAACAGCAACAGCGGTCAGTCCTTCATCTCCGTACATGAACTCGATATCTTTTTTGCTGAAGAATTCACTTTTTAAAACATGATAATCCTCTTTAGTCTGTACTGAAACAAGTTTCGGTTCAAACTCTTGTATGTAAGTTCTGACCAATTCTATATTTTTCCCGGCTGAAAGCGCCACTATTTTGAATTGATCAGGATGAGCCCTCACTACATCCGCTGTTTGTTGGCCAATCGAACCTGTTGCACCCAAAAGGCTGATATATTTCAAATTGTTCATCTCCTAATTTATATAACACTTGCCTATGCCTTTATTTGTATTATAATACATGCAATAAATGCAAAATCGGTAAAATAAATATCAAACTATCAAGCCTGTCCAAAATTCCTCCATGACCTGGAAGAAGCTTCCCTGAATCCTTTACCCCATAATGACGTTTATAAGCCGATTGAACGAGATCTCCCAATTGGCCGAAAATCGCAATGATTAAAGAAATCAATAACAATTGTAATAATGTATAGTCGAGGGAAGAGAAAACATAAAATAGCACACCCACTATCAACGCGGAGAATATCCCTCCGAAAAATCCCTCCACCGTTTTATTTGGACTGATTTCAGGCCATAACTTTCTTTTACCTAGTGACTTACCGATAAAGTATGCTCCTGAATCGGTTGCCCAAATCGTAAATAATGCAAGCAATATATATATCAGACCCAGACCCAACGAATCACGTGTTTCAAATAGATAGTAGAATCCCATGCCTAGGTATAGGATCGTGATCACTAAAAAGCCTGCGTCATCAAAAGTAAAACGATTTTTTGAAACGACTGTATAAAGAAGTAGCAGTAAAACGCCCATTAAGAAAATTTGGACTTTATCGTAATTAATATTGGCTAAAAAAGCGGTATTTTCATTGGGTAGTAAAAGTACCCACAACAAGATATGTGAAAGAATCGCTTCAAAAGAGACCACACGCATATTTTTCATTTTCATCAGTTCATACAAACCAATGGACGCTAGCAGATATACCAGCAGTAAAAAGGGAATTCCCCCTAAAATAACTATTGGAATGAAGATAGCGGCAGCAACGACCGCCGTAATAATTCGCTGTTTCATTATTCCATTTTCCTCGCCTTCTACATTAAACGCCACCGAATCTTCGTGAACGCTTTTGATACTCCTCAACTGCCTGCAATAAATGCTCTTCACTAAAATCCGGCCATAATACATCTGTAAACCATAGCTCTGTATAAGCCGCCTGCCATAGCATGAAATTACTTAAACGGATTTCACCGCTTGTGCGAATTAGTAAATCTGGATCTGACAAATGCTTAGTCATTAAGTAACTTGTCAGTATTTCCTCCGAAACATTTTCCTTTATTATACCATTCTTAACATCATGAACGATGCTATTCACTGCGGTTACGATTTCTCCGCGGCTTCCGTAGTTTAGAGCAAAGTTTAAAATCATCCCATCATTATTCTTAGTATCTTCCATTGCCCGTTTAACGGCATTTTGAGTATGTGACGGGATGAGAGACAAGTCGCCAATCGTCTCTACTCTTACATTTTCAGAAATAAGCTCAGGTAAAAAGGTCCCGAGAAATTCCTGAGGAAGCTTCATTAAAAAGTCGACTTCACTTTTCGGACGTTTCCAATTTTCAGTGGAGAACGCATAGACGGTTAATGTTTTTACTCCTAATTTATTGGCTACTTTCGTAATTTTACGAACGGTTTTCATTCCTTCATGATGACCGGCCACGCGTGGCAGTGCACGCTTTTTGGCCCAACGGCCGTTTCCATCCATAATAATGGCAATATGTTGAGGAACATCAAACTTCTTAATATGCTGAATCCTATTTGTTACATCGGAAGAAGCATCTTTTTTAACGAAACGCTTCCATAGTGAATACATATGTTAGTCCCCCATTAGGTTGTACTTATCTCTCTACAAAGTTAAAAATATTCGCGCTCTATGTATATCAAGCTTTCTGCGAAAAAGAACAGAATCTTTATTATAATATCAAAAAAAACTTGTTCTCATATTATTATGAAAAAAATTCTTAATTAGAAGTCAGAAGGGGAGAAATTATCACTTCTTTTTTCTAAAAACAGTTTATCATTTGCAATGAAAAATACAAAAAAGGACCACCTCCAACGTTTGCATGCAGCTTACTAACTCAAGGCGTAATCATTATCGGAGAAACCTTATTATAACAGTTTTCTCTTTTTAGCACACCTATATGTTAGAACTAAGACATGACCAGTATGGATTCGGCCCTCTTTATTTTATATTTTAAGAAGAGATTATACTTCCAAAATTTCTTTTTCTTTATCTTTCGTAATCTCATCGATTTTCGTGATATTGCCATCAGTCATCTTTTGGATGTCATCAGCATAGCCGCGTAAATCATCTTCAGTGATTTCACCATTTTTTTCAAGTTTTTTCAAATCGTCATTACCATCGCGACGAACATTACGGACTGCTATTTTCGCTTCTTCCGCTTCTTTCTTGACAACCTTCACAAGCTCTTTTCTACGTTCTTCAGTTAACGCAGGAATGGCAATACGGATGATTGATCCATCATTGGAAGGATTTAAACCTAAGTCAGATTTCAAAATCGCTTTTTCAATCTCACCTAAGACGGTTTTGTCATAAGGTTGAATCACTAAAAGTCTAGCTTCCGGTACAGAAATACCAGCAAGCTGATTAATCGGGGTTGGAGAACCATAATAATCAATAGATATTCTATCTAGCAACGAGGCATTCGCCCTGCCGGCACGGATGCTGGCTAATTCACGTGTGTAAGCTCCAATGGCTTTTTCCATTTTCGTTTTCGCATTTGAAATAACTTGTTTCGGCATCTTTTATTTCCCCCTTACAATTGTTCCAAGCGTTTCGCCTAAAACGGCTCGTTTAATATTACCTTTTTCCATAATCGAGAAGACAATCAATGGTATATCATTGTCCATGCAAAGTGAGGACGCAGTCGAATCCATTACTTCTAATCCCTCTTTAATCACATCAAGATAAGAAAGTTCATCATACTTCACAGCATTTTTGTCTTTAACCGGGTCAGCATTATAAACGCCATCCACATTATTCTTCGCCATCAAGATAACGTCAGCTTCAATTTCAGCTGCACGCAAGGCCGCAGTAGTATCCGTTGAAAAATAAGGATTACCTGTACCAGCTGCAAAAATTACAACTCTCTTTTTCTCAAGATGTCTGATCGCACGGCGTCTAATGTATGGTTCTGCCACTTGTCTCATCTCAATGGAAGTTTGAACGCGTGTTTCAATTCCAAGTTGATCAAGGCTATCTTGTAAAGCCAATGAATTCATGACTGTAGCCAACATACCCATATAATCGGCATTAGCACGATCCATGCCCATTTCACTTCCGATTTTCCCGCGCCAAATGTTTCCGCCACCGACAACTACAGCAACTTCTACATCAAGTTCAGCTACTTCTTTAACTTGTTCAGCAATTGATTTAATTACTGCAGGGTTAATTCCAAATCCTTCGTCACCGGCTAATGCTTCGCCACTGAGTTTTAGTACAACACGTTTATATTTAGCGTTACTCATGAAAACCTCCAACTATGTAATCTTTTCGTTCGTTCATCCTGTTATTCTTGCTACCAAAAGTTCATGACATTTCAAAAAATAGGGAACACTAGAGTGTTCCCTATTCAATCATTTTCTTGCAATTAGTCTTTTTTAACTTGGTTCATTACTTCTTCAGCAAAGTTTTCTTGACGTTTTTCAAGACCTTCGCCTACTTCATAACGAACGAATGATTGGATTTTTCCACCTTTTGATTCTACGAATTGTCCAACTTTTTGATCTGGATTTTTAACGAAAGCTTGTTCGTTCACACAGATTTCTTCGTAGAATTTGTTGATACGTCCTTCAACCATTTTCGCAACGATTTTTTCTGGTTTACCTTCATTAAGAGCTTGTTGTGTAAGAACTTCACGTTCGCGGTCTAGTTCGCTTGCATCCACTTGGTCACGTGAAATATATTTCGGGTTAATAGCAGCGATATGCATTGAAACGCCTTTAGCTGCCTCTGCATCAGTTGTACCCTCAAGAACAGAAAGCACACTGATACGTCCACCCATGTGAAGGTATGCGCCAAATGCGTCATTATCTGTTTTTGTAACAACTTGGAAACGACGTAGAGTTAATTTTTCACCAATTTTAGCAACTGCTGCATTGATATGATCTGCAACTTTTGCTCCATTTTCCATTGTTTGCTCAAGAGCAATTTCAACGCTTTCAGGTTTGTTAGCAAGAAGGAATGCAGCCAATTCTTTAACAAGAGCTTGGAAGCCTTCGTTTTTAGCAACGAAATCTGTTTCTGAGTTCACTTCAAGGATAACTGCTTGGTTTCCTTCAACAACGATAGAAGTTAAACCTTCAGCAGCGATACGGTCTCCTTTATTAGCAGCTTTCGCAATTCCTTTTTCACGTAGGAAATCGATTGCTTTTTCCATATCACCTTCAGTTTGTACTAGCGCCTTTTTACAGTCCATCATGCCGGCACCAGTTTTTTCACGCAATTCTTTAACTAATTGTGCAGTGATTGCCATAATATTTATCCTCCTCAAATTAAATGCAGTTTATTCAGTCTTTACCCATTTCGCCAGATAATACCTGTTTTTATCAATAAAAACAACAAATTATAGCAAAATTCTCAAAAAACCATCAACCGGTCAGTCTTATGGACAAAACCCTGATGTCATATTATCTTCATTCCCTGAAAATCAACCGTAACGTTTTTAAAAAATTCGCACGGGATTTATGTATGCTTATTTAGTGCAAAAAAAAGGGATAA
Source organism: Peribacillus sp. TH16 (assembly GCF_016651095.1). Lineage (NCBI taxonomy): Bacteria > Bacillati > Bacillota > Bacilli > Caryophanales > Bacillaceae > Peribacillus > Peribacillus sp. TH16. The sequence goes on from NZ_JAEKEM010000002.1 coordinate 908,323, forward strand.
AAGGCATTATCCTCTTATCACCTTTTTTTCTTACTAATTAAGCAACCTTTTTTGCCTATTAAGCAGTTGTTGTTTCAGTTGCTGTTTCTTCGCCTTGTTTAGCTTCTAAGATAGCATCTGCCATTTTACCTGTTAATAATTTAACAGCACGGATTGCATCGTCATTCGCAGGAATAACTACATCGATTTCATCCGGATCACAGTTTGTATCAACGATACCAACAAGTGGAATGTGTAATTTGTGTGCTTCCGCAACAGCAATACGCTCTTTGCGAGGGTCGATAACGAAGATCGCATCTGGAAGAGTCTTCATATCTTTAATACCGCCTAAGAATTTCTCTAAGCGATCCCATTCTTTTTTAAGTTGGATAACTTCTTTTTTAGGAAGTACTTCGAAAGTTCCGTTTGCTTCCATTTTTTCGATATCTTTAAGACGAGTAATACGTTTTTGGATTGTTTCAAAGTTTGTTAAAGTTCCACCTAACCAACGTTGGTTTACATAGTACATACCAGAACGGATAGCTTCTTCTTTAACAGATTCTTGAGCTTGTTTTTTAGTACCAACGAAAAGAACAGTTCCACCGTTAGCAGCTAGTTCTTTAACGAAGTTATAAGCTTCCTCAACCTTTTTAACTGTTTTTTGAAGGTCGATGATGTAGATGCCGTTACGCTCAGTGAAGATATATTTCTTCATTTTCGGGTTCCAGCGACGTGTTTGGTGTCCGAAATGCACACCAGCTTCAAGCAATTGTTTCATAGAAATGACTGACATTTTAGTTCCTCCTAAATGGTTTTGTTTTTCCTCCGCACCGATCATTTTCATACAGAAACTGTCTAAACAGCACCATCTGTTAGAATCACGGGGCGTGTGTATTAACACCATTTCATAATATATCATAATGATACGACACAATCAAGCACAAATTATCTATTCATGCGAAACTTTAATAAAAGTTCAATTTCTGTTTTGCCGCGATTTAATTTTTTTGCGATTTTTTCTATAGAATGGCCTTGATCCGCTAAATATTCTACTTGTTCATTTAATGATAATTCATTTAATCCAACCTGTAACATGCCTGAAAATTCTTTTTCATACTCCTGGTTGGACAGAGAAGGGGCTTCTGAAGAAAGGTCCAATCTATCTTCCGATTTTAAGGGAAATCTATGCTCCTCATTATCTTCTGGCTGTTTTTTATAGGCTTCGGTAGCTTGCTTTTTTGTTCCCATATGCCGCCCTTCTTTGTAATCGAGCAACATTTTTTTCTCTCGCTTGATTTCGTTATCTCTCGTGGAATTCTTCACTACCGCACGTTCTTGTTCTTCATGCCCACGCTTGGGTTTTAATGCAACTGAATTCGTAAAAGTCTTTACCAACGTCTCGTTATCTTCCTTCATTTCCATTAAATAACCAGACAAAAGTTCTTCCAACTCACTTATGATGGCTTTTTGGTCTTTTTCGAGCTTACATAAACGATTTTGACGGAGATATAAAACGACAACGGCGAAAATGGTGAGTATGTTTAAAAGAAACAGTAGAAACATAAAAATTACTAACATGGTGCCTCCTCTTAACCCGAATAGTCAATCCTGATTCCTTTATACGGATGAGAATCTTTTTTCACTGTTGTTGTTTTTTTCTTATTTTCTTTCTGCCTATCTTTTTTAAGAAACTGCCATTTATCGGCATTCCCTTCTTTTTCATAAAAATGAGCGGGAAGCTTTTGTTCTTCACTTACTACAGTCTTTTGTTTCCGTTCTTGATTCTCTCGAACTTGATGGGCAGCATGATCTTGTTGGATTAAATTTTTTTGTTGATTTTGCTCTTGGATTTTCCCTGCATCTTGGGTTCTTGAAAGAGCAATTTGCATCTCGATCGCGTTAAAACTCATGACAACCCACCCCTTTCTATAAAAACGGCATTTACAGTACTCTTTCTGACCTTAACTCAAAATACTGAACAAGGAACTAGCAAGTATTATCGTCATCGTAACCAATTAAGTTGGATGGATGGACTGAAACTGGGCAGTGGATTTTTTTGTTGGCGATTTGAAGAGTATTGCTGGTTTACTCTACAATTGGGATGCAAAACACAACTCAAACTACACTTTCAGGCACCAATATAGAATACTATGTAATTTATATACCTTGTACAGGGTCTATTTTCGAACACATGACGATTTAATCTGGGTGATATTATTTATTATGCACTTAGGGAAGAAATCCTCAACCGTTTCCAGATTCCATCTCTCGGATAGAAAATGGAAAGGAACTCTTTAACAGCATGATATGAAACCCAGCCTCCATGCCCCTTTACCCTCTCTATATTACTGCTTAATTCTTTTTATCCTGCATCGCGTTTCTTAGTTTATATATCGTCTTAGAATGGATCTGAGAAATCCGCGAAGTAGATAGGCTCATTACTTGTCCAATTTCGGTTAAAGTAAGCTCTTCTTTATAAAAAAGTTGTAAAACCAACTGTTCCTTTTCATTAAGTGTTTCTATAACTTGGGCTAATTCCACATACAGTTCTTCCCTTAACAGATGTTCCTCAGGTAGATTTGCTTTTTCATCTTTAATATGAAAGTTTGTGCCTTCTTTATCATCTTGCTCTTGAGGATTCTCATCCATTGATAAAACGTTGGCAAAGAAATTCTCATTTAATGCAGCATATACATCATCTTCCGGAATATTTAATTCAGATGCAATTTCATTTGGCGAGAGATTCCTCATGTATTTCTGCTCTAATTTTTCGATCGCAGACTCAATTTTCTTGGCTTTATCTCTAGCACTTCGCGGGAGCCAATCTTCTTTCCTTAATCCATCTAGTATCGCGCCACGAATTCGAAATGAAGCATATGTGTCAAATTTCAGATCACGTTTTGGATCAAATCGTTCTAGGGCATTGAATAACCCCATCATCCCCAAACTCCTTATATCATCACGGCTCACATTTTTAGGTAGGCTCACTGAAATGCGTTGGACATGATAAGATACAAGTGGGATATATTTCTTAACCAAAATGTCCCCGGCTTGTTGATCTCTGCAGTCAATCCAATTTTTCCAGCATAACTGTTCCTCTCCGATAGTCAGATTAGACATAGGACTTCCTCCTAACATTGTATACATTTTGTAATCAAAACGGCCCTCGAAGGCTCTAGATGCAACAATATTTTGATTGCAAGTGTTCCTGTCATTTCAAGTTGCACTTTTTTCTGACAAGTCGTAATCCCTTATTATATGTTTTTTGTCCCTTTATTCACGGTCCGGATATTTAACATACAATCTTTCGAATTAAATTCTATTGTTCTACCGCTATTCCCACCCACATCTTCAGCAACAACATGGATGTGCAAGTCTGCTAATTCTTTCCGGACGGCTTCCACATTTCTGGGCCCTATTCTCATGAAATCCCCTCCAGAGGCAAATTGAAACATTTGTGCCCCACCAGCCATCTTTGCTTTTAAAAAAATCAATCTTGCCCCTTCTTTTACTAAGCGCTGCACTAATTCCTTTACCGCCGTATCTGCAAATTTGGCAACGTTAATATGTCCCGATTTAGCGAGTGAAGAGTCAGGCAACATGACGTGAGCCAAACCGGCAATCTCTTTTTTTTCATCATAAATCACAACTCCAACACATGATCCTAGACCAGAAGTACGGATCGAATAGGGAGGTTTTACAATATTCATATCTGCTATGCCGACTTTTACAACCTTGACCTGTAATAATTCAGTCATTTGTTGTCACTCCTAAAGAGGAGAAAATGATATCAAAAGATTCAGGATCGGGTAACAGAAAGAAATGTCCGTCTATAGATTCCGCAAATAGCTGATCCTTTTCAAGTACAGTATCTATGACAATGGCCGTGTCACTTACTTGTGACAATTCCAATAATCCATAACTGATTGTTGCTCCTACCATGTCAATACTCAATGACGGAACAGATGGATATAAATTCAATTGGGTGAAATCTGATAAAGCAGTTAGATAGGATCCCGACAATATATTCCCTAATTCCTGAAGGCAAGAAAGCGCCAAATCAGTATATGGAGTGGAATCTATTGAAAAGGTTTCATCTCCTGTCATCTGTTGAATGAAGTATTCAGCCACAGGTAGAGAAAGGATGAAAAACATGCTACCGGAAGCATCGCCTACTATTCGCAAGAAAATGCTAGCAACAACTTGTTCAGCCCCACCAGCCATTTCCATCATTTCATCAAAGGAAACCACTCGGACATTAGGAACATTCATATCAATTTTCCTATTAAGAATTGCCGAAAGTGCAGTGGCTGCGTGCCCTGCGCCAATATTGCCAATTTCCTTCAAGATATCGAGCTGAAGGGGATTAATTTTCTCAATAAACGACATATGATTATCCTTCTATTCTCATATTTTCATTTACTTCAAGACTTAAAGCCTTTTCCAAATTAATTAACACGAGCAGTCGTTTTTCAATTTTAGCCACGCCGCTAATGTATTCTGACGCCGAATGACCAACAACTTCCGGCTGCGGTTCGATACTATCAACTGGAATATCCAATACATCATTGGCAGAGTCTACTATTAACCCCACTTCCATATCATCTAAAATGACCACGATAATCCTTGTAGAGTCGTTGTATTCTAACTCTTCAAGACCAAAACGGACCCGTAAATCAATAATTGGGGTAATTACACCCCTTAGATTTATGACTCCCTTAACAAGCTGAACAGCCTTAGGAACTCTTGTTATATGCAAAAGTTTTTCAATTCCACTAACTTTATCTACTGGAATGGCATATTCTTTATCTTTAATTTGAAATACAATTACTTTCATATCTTGAACGAGATTTGTAGTCGACATCTATTCTCCTCCTCTTAAATTTATGATGATAGCAGAGAGTAGCCTTCACGATGCCTGAATGCGAACAACCACTTAAATCAGAACTCTTCCGCCCATTGCATAACCACGGTTAAACCCTGCTGACCGTCGTTTCCTCTCTATTTCTCTATCGGTCAATGAATCAATGTGTTGCAATCAATGATCAAAGCAACTTGACCATCACCTAATATCGTTGCCCCAGATATCGCAAAAGCAGATGTTAAATAATTACCAAGAGATTTCAAGACGATTTCGAGTTGTCCAATAAATGAATCCACAACTAATCCTGCCAATTTATCACCTTTTCTGACAATAACCACAGAGAGAAATTCCTCTTCTTCCTGATGCACAGGCACTTCAAAAATTTCCTTCAGGAACAGGAGCGGTAGAACTTTCCCCCTGAAGTCAATAACTTGTTGATTATGAGCATTCATGATATCTTCTTTTTTTATAATCGCAGTCTCTATAATAGAAGAAAGTGGAATAGCATATTTTTCCTTTTGGATTTCAACCAGCATTACAGAAATTATCGATAATGTAAGGGGAAGTTGAATAAGGAATATAGATCCTTCGTTCTCTTTTGAATCGATCGTTACAGACCCACCCAATGACTCGATCGTATTTTTAACCACATCCAGCCCTACACCACGTCCTGATACATCTGAAATGGTTTCAGCTGTTGAGAACCCTGAAGCAAAAATTAATTCATAGATTTGCTTATCTGTTAAAGTAGCAGCAGCTTCCTTTGTCAAAATTCCATTGGAAAAGGCCTTGTTTAAGACAAGATCTTTATTTATTCCCGCTCCATCATCGTCAATTTCAATGAAAACATGGTTGCCGCTGTGATACGCTTTTAAAAGGATTTTCCCTTCTTCATTCTTCCCTTTCGCTAGACGTTCTTCAGGTGTTTCAATTCCATGATCCATTGCATTTCTTAATAAATGGACGAGTGGATCACCAATTTCATCTATAACTGTACGATCAAGTTCTGTTTCAGCTCCGATGATTTCCAAATCTACTTTCTTATTCAAATCCCTTGCTAATTGACGAACCATTTTAGGGAAACGATTGAATACAGTTTCTACAGGAACCATCCGCATATTCAACACAATTGTTTGCAAATCGCTGGTTATCCGGGACATTCTTTCAACTGTTTCATGCAGTTCCTGGTTATCCAAATCGCTTGAAATTTGATCGAGTCTACCTCTATCAATTACAAGTTCCTCAAATAAATTCATTAATATATCAAGCCGCTCGATATTTACCCGAATAGTCTTACTTGAGGCCGGCTTAACAGGTGCCTGCTTCTTAGTCTCCTTATTCTCACTTAAAAGCAAGGCGTTCCTTTCTTGGGCCTGGTTATCCACTGCAGCTTTTTTTTCCTCCTTAGCATTGGCAGTGTGTCGTAGATCGTCAAGATTAAGAGCATTTATATCAACTTTTTCCACTTCAGAAATCTTCATGACTTTTTTATGAAGCTCTTCACTCGATTCTTTTGTTACCACCGTAACTGTAAACTTCCGATCAAACTGTTCTTCTTCCAAAAGTTCAACTGGTGGATTGGACTTGATTACTTCACCTGATTTTTCAAGCACCTCATATACCATAAATACCCTCGCTGCTTTTAAAAGACAGTCTTCACGCAAATCTATCGAAATTTCATAACTGTCGAATCCTTGTTCTTTGGACTGCTGCAGGACTGTCAATTCAAATTCATCGTACTCACCACTTGTCACTTCTTCCTTTTCATGAACAGTAGATGCAGCTGCAGTCTCTGCGATAGAAGAGAAAACAGGCGACTCCCCTTTTTCAATCAATTGCAGCTGACGAACAACATTCTTCACATCTCTTTTTCCATCGCCACCTTCAGCAATAGACATGACAATTGCTTCTAAATCATCAACGGCTAAAAATATCACATCAAACAATTCAGGGGTAAGAATAATTTGACTGTTTCGAATCGCATCCAACACATTTTCCATTTTGTGGGTCAAGTTCGCTAAATCCTCATACCCCATGGTGGCCGACATCCCTTTTAAAGTATGAGCGGAACGAAAGATTTCGTTAACAATTGAAAGGTCTTCCGGGTTTTTCTCAAGTACCAACAGCTGTTCACTGCACGTTTGAAGATGTTCTTTACTTTCTTCAATAAATACCTCTAGATACTGATTCATATCCATGCAATCTCCACCTCCACTTGTTAACAATAGCTAATTATTGCGTTAGCTATTGTTTCTACATCCTCTATGCTATCTATCAAATTGGTAGCAATCGCCGCTTTCGGCATTCCAAATACGATTGATGTCTTCTGTGACTCTGCAATCGCTTTTAAAGGACCCGTTTGATTCAACTTAATTATCCCACTTGAACCATCCATCCCCATCCCGGTCATGATGACAGCTATTTTCGCAAAATCAGTAATTTCACTTACTGATTCAAACAGCACATCTACTGAAGGGCGGTGTCCGCTACGCAGTTCGGATTGATCCAAAAGTACTGAAATGCTCATCCCCACTTTTCTCACTTTCAGGTGAAGACCTCCAGGGGCAATATAAGCAACTCCTTTTTGGATCAGTTCCCCATCCTCTGCTTCCTTCACTTGAATCCTACATAATGAATTTAGACGGTCAGCCAAGGATTTTGTAAAACCAGAGGGCATATGCTGGACAACAAGAATAGGTGCATCAATTGTTTCTGGGAGTCCCGTCAATACTGTCTGAAGAGCCCTTGGTCCTCCAGTCGATGTACCAATGACTATAATTTTTTTATTCCAATCGGACCATTTATTTTTATTTTTTTCATTTTCTAATATTTCTCTTGTATCTTTTTTACTATATTTTCCCCAAAACGATGGATTCCCCTCAATATTTATTGCATTTTTTTGTAGTTTGTGAACATTCTCACGGCTGGCTGCCATAACTTTTTCAAACCCGTTCTTTCTTAATTTTGTACAAATCCAGTGAAATGGCACCTAAAGGTTTAGCCACAAAGTCAAAGGCTCTACTGTACATAGAAGCAAAGGTATTTTCCATTCCTTCTTTCATCGTGCTTGAAAACATGATTTCAGCAGTTGGACATTCATCCATAATCCGATTTAATGCTTCTCTTCCATTCATAACCTGCATCTCTACATCTAAGGTGTCGAACTTTCTCAAATACGCAGAATCATCCACAATCAGCACTTTAACTTTATCCATGTAAGGAGACCTACTTTCCAAGAAGATATCTCTTCATATTGCTAAGGAAGTTGCTTTTTTGTAAAGTCAATTCTCCACCAAATGAATGGCTTGTATATCTCGATGCAATATCCATAAGAGCTTTAGATACATTAGCTTCAGAATCAAAAAGGATAAAGGGTATTTGTCTTGAAACAGCTTTGGAAACAGTTCTATCGTCCGGCAGGTAACCAAGTGCTACACTTTCCAGCCCCAAAAATTTCTTAAGTGCATTTTGAAGCCGCATAATCGTTTCTTTGCCTTCCTTATTTGTGAAAACTCTATTACAAACCAGAAAATATGGAATTTCTTTTTTGACGGAATGTATGTATTTCATTGTAGAGTAGGCATCCATTACGGAAGTCGGTTCAGGCGTCGTAATAACGATTAACTCATCAACACATAACAGAAATTTTGCCGAGTCCTGAGTTATACCTGCCCCCATATCAAACAAAATATAATCATAATCCGTCAACAGCAAACTAAATTCTTCATTAAACCGCATAAACTTGTTTTCACCGAGGGAAAAGAGGCTTGTCAGCCCTGTTCCACCCGTAATGATTGAAATACTCTCTGGGCCTGTCGTCATAATATCTATCAAGCTACGACCACTTTCAAAGAAATCAACGATACTGTAAGATGAATGTTCACCAATCAAAATATCTATATTTCCCATCCCGATATCCATATCGAACAACAGGACCTTATTTCCTCGTTTAGATAAAGCGAGGGAAAAGTTCAAAGAAAAGTTAGATTTTCCGACGCCACCTTTACCACTTAAAATGGCAAGAGTTTTAGCCACTGATTGATTTTGGTGGGTTTCCAGTCTTCTTCGTAAGTTCTCAGCTTGATCTTTCATATTTTTTAGCCCCAAAAGCCATTTTCAATAGTTGTAATGATGTAGCTTTTTCAATATCATCTGGTACATTCTGTCCATTTGTAATATAAGCGGCTCCTAGTTTATGAGCGTGTATAAAATTAAATATAGCCCCGAAAGTAGATGTCTCGTCAGCTTTAGTAAAAATGACCTGTTTAATTGGTATGCTAGCAAACTGCCGATAAATATCTTCCATATCCTTTTGCTTCGAAGTCAATGACAAAACTAAATATGTTTCCATCTCATCTGTAAAATCAATAATTTCACTAAGGTCTTTAACATACTGTGGATTGCGAAAATTCCTTCCAGCAGTATCTATAAATACATAGTCATAATGAGAAAACCGTTCCGTTGCTTTTTTAAAATCTTCCAAATTATACGCTACTTCAATCGGAACATTTAAAATCTTTGCATACGTCTTAAGCTGATCTATTGCTGCAATCCTGTATGTATCTGTCGTAATGAAAGCCACTTTTTTACCATACCTAAGCATGGTCTCTGCTGCTACTTTAGCGAGGGTGGTTGTCTTACCAACTCCTGTTGGTCCAACAATATTAATATATTTTTTTTGCAGACCGGGTTTCCCGTTTTGAACCTTCTCCAATATTTCAAATAAGGCTTCTTCTAACCAACCTTGTACTTCTTCGTCAGTGGATTGTTGTTTGAGAGCAAACCATTTTTCAAGTAATTCATCCATGATTTGCGAGCGAAGCTGTACATCCACTTCCTGCTCTGTGAGATAATCATTGATTTTCTGCAGTTTTCCCGGATAGTGTCTATCAGATGTGATTTGTATACTTTTAATCATATCCTTTAAACCTTCTAATTCTTTTAATAGATCCGTACTTTCATTGTTACCTTCCTGTGTAATAGTGCTATTACTCGATATTTCTTGTTTCACAGGCAACTTCTTCATTTTTTGTTTAGTTACCATTTGGTTGGGCTGTGAAACTGGATCGATGGCTGCAATGACTTCGATATTCCGTTTTTTAAATAATCCTAGGAAACCACCAATATAGACAGCTTTTGAACTTAAAATAATCGCATCACTGCCTAATTCTTCTCTTATTCGCTTCATAGCTTCGGCCATTGATGGTGCCATATATTTCTTTACTTTCAATCGATATTCACCACCCCTACACTTTGTACTTCTACATTCGATTCGAGTTCATTGTATGAAAGAATCGGTACATTAGGAAAATAACGTTCTGTTAACTGCCGGGTATACATCCGTACTGCTGGAGAACAAAGTAGGATTGGTTGATGTTCCATTAACGTCAGCTCATCCAATTTGGCCGCAATTGCCTCCAATATGGACTGAGATATATTTGGATCTAGTGATAAAAAGTTTCCATGTTCAGTTTGTTGCACTCCATCTGCAATGGTTTTTTCTACTTTTCCCGATAACGTGATGACTTTTATTCGATTTTCTTCTACGATAAAGGAATTAGTAATCTGCCTGGCTAAATTCTGTCGTACATATTCAGTAAGCAAATCTGTATCCGTCGACAACTTATCATAATCAGCAAGTGTTTCGAAAATGATTGATAAGTTCCTTATAGAAACTTTTTCCTTTAACAATTTTGCCAATACCTTTTGTACATCACCTATCGACAAGGGATTCGGGGTGACCTCTTCTACAAGAATTGGTGATGATTCACCAAGATAATCGATCAATTGTTTCGTTTCCTGCCTGCCCAAAAGCTCATGAGCATTCGCTTTTATGACTTCCGTTAAATGTGTGGATACAACACTTGGAGGATCTACAACTGTATAGCCCATCATCTCTGCATGCTCTTTCATATCATCCGTAATCCATTTAGCTGGTAGACCAAATGATGGTTCTATCGTATCGATTCCTTCTATTGATTCATCTTCTATTCCTGGACTCATTGCCAAAAAGTGATTCAGAAGCAATTCCCCTTTTGCAATTTCATTTCCCTTAATTTTTAGCCGATACTCATTAGGGTTCAACTGGATATTATCTCGTATTCTGACGACTGGAATGACAAGTCCCATTTCAATTGCCAGTTGTCGGCGGATCATGACGACACGGTCTAGTAAGTCTCCCCCTTGATTGGCATCAGCAAGGGGAATTAGTCCATATCCAAACTCGAATTCGATTGGATCGACACTCAAAAGGTTAACGACACTTTCTGGACTTTTCATTTCATCTGTTTCCAACACTTCTTCCATTTCTTGTATTTCACTTTCATTCGGCTGTGGTATCCTAGAAATCGTATACCCTCCTATGACTAATAACGCTGCAATTGGAAACGTAAATATATCTGAAATTGGCGTGAATAAACCTAGCAAAAAAATTGTTGCTGCAGTCAAGTAAAGCATCTTTGGAAATTGAAATAACTGTTCAACAATATCTGATCCAAGATTACCATTCGAGGCTGCCCGGGTTACGACTATTCCTGTTGCTGTTGAAATCAATAAGGCAGGCACTTGACTGACAATTCCATCTCCAACTGATAACATGGAAAAATGAACAGCAGATTCTCCAAAACTCATATCCAATTGCATGACACCAATAATCATTCCAAAAATCAAATTGATGATGACAATGATAATACCGGCGATGGCGTCTCCTTTAACAAACTTACTCGCTCCGTCCATGGATCCATAAAAGTCAGCTTCATTGCTGATTTTTTCTCGTCTGGTACGTGCGTCATTTTCTGAGATCATCCCAGCATTCAAATCTGCATCAATGGCCATCTGTTTCCCAGGCATCGCATCTAGCGTAAATCTTGCTGCCACTTCTGACACCCGTTCAGAACCTTTCGTGATGACGATGAAATTGATGATAACCAAAATGATAAATACAACTAAACCTACAAGCACGTTCCCTCCGACTACAAACGAGCCAAAGGTTTCGACTACACCGCCAGCATCACCATATGTCAAAATGGCACGTGTCGTCGACACATTCAACCCCAGCCTGAATAATGTCAGTAAAAGGAGCAAGGAAGGAAATATTGAAAATTCCAAAGGCTCTTTCATATTCATCGTAGTCAATAGAACCAACAGCGCAAGAGATATATTTAAAAGAAGTAAAATACTTAACAACCATGTTGGTAATGGAATGACCAACATGGCAACAATCATGATGACGCTCGATATGACAACTAAATCTCTTGCTCGCATGTTCTTCTCTCCTAACTAGCGGGTCACATTTTACTTCCTTACAGCTTACCTTTCGTTTTATAAACAAAGGCGAGTATTTCAGCGACTGCCTTAAAAAATTCCTCAGGAATCGCCTGGCCTATTTGCGCTTGATCATATAAGGACCTTGCCAAAGGACGGTTTTCTACCATGATCACATCGTTTTCTTTAGCAATATATTTAATTTTCTGAGCTACAAAATCAACGCCTTTTGCCACTACAAACGGAGCCTCCGCCTTATTTTCATCATATTTTAAAGCAATCGCAAAATGCGTCGGGTTTGTGATGACGACATCAGCATTTGGCACTTCCTGCATCATTCTCTGCGCTGCCATCTGCCTTTGCTTTTGCTTAATCTTTGATTTAATTAACGGGTCACCCTCGGAATTTTTATATTCATCCTTAATATCCTGTTTGGACATCCGGATGTTTTTTTCAAAGTCATATTTTTGATACAAATAGTCTAATAGAGCAATGAACAATAAAGCCACGGCAGCATAATACCCTACCTTTATCGTAATATCTGCCAATGTTGCCATTGCTTCTTCCACAGAAATCTGGGATAAAATCATAATCTCGTCCATACGCTGCCAAAGTACATAAAAGGCAACTAAACCTACAAATGATATTTTAAGAATGGATTTCAATAATTCAACAATGGCCCTCAAGGAAAAAATACGTTTGAACCCTTTAATAGGATCCAATTTTTCAAGTTTAAACTGAATTGACTCAGTAGAAAACATAAGCCCAATTTGCATCACATTAGCCAAAATTCCTGCAATCACCGCTGCTGCAAAAACAGGACCGAGGATAAGTCCCATCTCCTTCAAAACCTCTATCATGGTAATTTGTATATTTTCCTCACTGAATCCTGCAATCGTAAAGTGTTGCAGATATTCTTTCATGAGACCGAGAAGATGATTGTACATATAAGGTCCCATCATCAATAGCACCGAAAACACAGCAATTAAATTCACAGAGGTATTTACATCCTGACTTTTAGCTACCTGTCCTTTTTTCTTCGAATCCTGACGTTTTTTTGGAGTCGCCTTTTCCGTCTTTTCACCAGCGAAAAACTGTAAATCCAGCTGAATCCACCCCATGTTATACTCCTCCGATCAGCTGCATTAACTGACGCATCGTCACAAGTAAGAAATTAAAAAGTTGGGTAACAACCGTCATCATCATTCCCATGACTATCACTATAACCGCTAAACCTGCTATAATTTTCACTGGAATTCCGACAACAAATACATTTAATTGGGGAACTGTCCTTGCCAGAATTCCAAGCGTGACATCCACTAAAAAAATGCTGCCCACTACTGGAATTGACATTTGAAACGCAATCATGAATGTCTTACTAAATGCTTTGGCCAAGTACTCTATTAATGCCTGGTCCCCAAAGGGCACAAATAATTGATCAATCGGGATGAACTGATAGCTATAAAAAATTCCATCCAAAAGCAAATGATGACCGTTTGTACTTAAAAGAAATAATAAGGAAATCGTATATAGATATTGTCCCATTAATGGACTTTGAGCCCCTGTTTGCGGATCGATGACATTGGCAATTGAAAAACCCATTTGAAAGTCAATTAACCCACCTGCAACTTGAACCGCTGATAAAATCATATAGGCAGCAAACCCGATGAAAAGCCCTACAAATGCTTCCTTTATGATTAATAAATAAAATGTGACATCCAAAGCTAGAACCGGCGCTTCAATGGTATAGTACATAATCCAAGCAAGGAAAATCCCAAGTCCGATTCGATGCTGTATCGGTATAGATCGATACGAAAAAATCGGCATTGCCACGAAAAAGGTTGTAACCCTGACCACTATTAATAAAAATGCAGGAAAGTACGGAAATATATCCTCCATTCTCTACCCTACAAATCGATTCAAGTTACCGAATATTTCATTTGCGTATGATAATAGATGACTTAGCATCCATGGAGCGAGTAAAATAAGTGCCAATAAGACAGCCACAATTTTTGGAACGAAGGCCAAGGTCTGTTCCTGAATCTGTGTGGTCGCCTGAAAGATACTTACTAATAGTCCTACAACAAGAGCTATCAACATCAAGGGGCCAGCTATGATCAATACCATATAAATTCCTTTTTCTGCTACATCAATAACAAACTCTGCGCTCATTTTTTCTCACCTGCTTAAAAACTCTGTAATAAAGACTTCACTACTAAATACCAACCATCAACAAGAATGAAGAGGAGGATTTTAAACGGCAAGGAAATCATGACTGGTGGTAACATCATCATCCCCATCGACATCAGGACACTTGCAACGACCATATCAATAACCAGAAATGGAATGAAAATCATAAAACCTATTTGGAAGGCTGTTTTGATTTCACTAATTGCAAAAGCTGGTACAAATGCGGTCAAGGGAATATCCTGTATCGTTTCCGGCTTATCGACCTTGGCATATTCTAGAAATAAGGCCAAGTCCTTCTGCCTTGTATGGGCACTCATAAATTCCTTAAAAGGAATCGCAGTCTGCTCATACGCCTCTTCTAAATCTATTTCTTCATTAAATAGAGGAGTTAATGCTTTTTCGTTCACTTCCTGAAAAGTCGGTGCCATTACAAAAAATGTCATAAAAAGAGCTAGACCAACCAGGACTTGATTCGGCGGCATCTGTTGTGTAGCAAGCGACGTTCTCACAAAACTGAGGACAATAATGATTCTTGTAAAGCATGTCATTAAAATCAAAATGCTTGGAGCAAGCGATAAAACAGTCATCAGGAGAACAAGTTTGACGGAAGTAGAGACATTAGTGGGATCGCTGTTATTAAAAAACTCCATGAACTCATTCATTGTCTCTTCCTTTCCTTTCAAGCTCATTTAACAGCTTCTTCCTACTATCAGACATTTGATCGAGCTGATTTTTGAACTCTGAGGAAAAACTATTAGTTTCGATTTCTCTTTTTTTCAGCCACTTATTTTTCAATTTCGTGGCAAATTCTCCTGGCTGAATCATTTGATCCATTTTTTCGTTGTAATCTTTCATTAACTGCTCATATTCCTCGGGATTATCTATTTCTTTCAAGAGCTGTATGTTTTCGCCAACTCCGACTACTAATATTCTACCGCCCACTTTAACAAGCTGAACCGATCGATTTGCTCCAAGGCTTGTGCCGCCTAAATTCTCTACTGAATTTGCTTTTTGATACGATTTACTTTTTTTATTTATGAACTTTAATATGATATATAAAAGCCCCACCACAAAAATGGTCGCAAAGATCATCCTTAGAAACTCCCAAATAGTTATCCCCACTTGTTCGGGATTTGAAGCTTGTTTGGTAGTTTGGGAGTCTTTTGATTTATCCGTTTTCAAATCATCTGGCTGTTCATAAACATCCTTCACTGTTTTATCAAGATCTTCCGCACTCGCCTGAATGGCCCCTGAGAAGAAAACTGCTATCACAAGTGAGACCTGAAGCCATTTTTTAATAAAAAACAATATGAAGACACCCTCTTACTTCATTAACTTAATGCTTTATTTATGGCTTCCAATACCCTGTCTGCCTGAAATGGTTTCACGATAAAGTCTTTTGCCCCTGCCTGGATTGCATCAATAACCATTGCTTGTTGCCCCATTGCAGAACACATTATGACCTTCGCTTGCGGATTTACCTTTTTAATTTCTTTTAATGCTGTGATTCCATCCATTTCAGGCATAGTAATATCCATCGTTACAAGATCCGGATGCGTTTCTCTATATTTCTCTACTGCCTGAGCACCATCTGCTGCTTCTCCAACAATTTCAAAACCATTTTTAGAAAGGATATCTTTTATCATCATTCTCATAAATGCTGCATCGTCAACAATTAAAATTTTATTTGCCATTTTTTTGTCCTCCAAATTTATCTAAGTTTTTTTAGTCGATCGCTCTGACTCATAATATCCGTAACACGAACTCCAAAGTTTTCATCAATCACAACAACCTCGCCTTTTGCAATTAAGCGGCTGTTTACCAGGATATCCACCGGTTCACCAGCTAATTTATCCAATTCAATTATAGAACCAGATGACAGCTCTAGAATTTCTTTGACAGAGCGCTTTGTTCTCCCAAGCTCTACGGTTACCTGCAATGGGATATCCATCAGCATGCTAAGATTTTTCGTTTCGGACTCTTGAAGCTGATACGGCTGAAAACTGGAAAAACTGGCTGGCTGAACATTTACCGGTTGTCCTGTTGGAACGGATGAAACTCCAAAATGTTGCGGTTCATTCGGTATTTTGTATGTCGGTTTTGTTTGGTAACCACTATGTCCATAATTCTCATTTGTCGGCTGATTCGATACAGGATTTTGGAATGATACCGGCTCTTGAAGAGAATTGCTCTGTGTTGGGTTGGTTTGTATCTGTTCCATTTTATTTTCATCGGCTTCACTTTCACTTGTTCCATTTAATAGTTCACTGACTAACCCTTTTGCAAATTCTAAAGGCAACAGTTGCATAATGTTGGAATCAATTAATGTCCCCACTCTTAAACGGAAAGAAATTTTTGCAAATAAATCCTCATCCGGTATTGCACTTTCACCTTCACCATTTAAAAAGTTCAGTAAATCGATGCTTGGTGGTGAAATATCTACCTTTTTACTGAAAATGGTCGACATTGATGTAGCAGCCGAACCCATCATTTGGTTCATTGCTTCCTGGACCGCACTTAGTTGAATTTCTCCTAGCATCTCTGAAGGATTCAAACCATCACCGCCAAGCATCAAATCGGCAATGATCGCCGCATCACTTTGTTTGATGACAAGCATATTAATGCCTGTAAAACCTTCTGTATATTGCACTTGGATGGCTACATAGGGATGCGGGAATTCTTCCGCAATCTTACCCCTTTCAATTAATGTAACCGCCGGGGTAGTGATATCCACTTTCTGATTCAACAAAGTGGATAAAGCAGTGGCCGAACTCCCGAAAGAGATATTCCCAATTTCACCGAGCGCGTCCAGTTCCATCATTGATAAATAATCTTCTATCGAAAGAAAGTTCACCTCATCTTCTATATCACTTGTACCTTTTAAAAGGGCATCTATCTCGTCTTGTGAAAGCATTTCATCACTTATCATTTTCGTCTCCCCCTTTCAAAATATTAAGAATCTGGATGGCGTGTTTTTTACCTACTTTGCCTGGTTGTCCACTATATTTCGGAATTCCCCCTACTTTAATTGTTAAAGGCTTATCGATAGCATGATTTAAATCGATGACATCACCTACATCAAGCAGAAGGAAATCCTGGATAGCGATATCCGTAGTTCCTAATTCGGAAATAATTGAGAGATCTGCATTCCTAATACGATTTTCCAAAACCTTGATTTCCTCAGGAATTCTTTCTTTTTGAGAATTTTCCATCCAGTAGTGAGCAGACAACTTCGGTATGATTGGTTCTAAAACAACGTGAGGAATACAAATGTTAATCATTCCGCTCGTTTCACCGATTTGCGTATTTAGAGATATGACTACAACTGTGTCATTTGGTGAAACCAATTGTAAAAATTGCGGATTCACCTCAAACTCTGTCATTACCGGTTCGATATCAACAATCGTCCCCCAAGCTTCTTGTAAATTTTCAAAAGCCTTTTCAAATAGATTTGACATGATCTTTGTTTCTATTTCAGTTAAACTGTCGACTTTATTAACGCTGATACCCCGTCCTCCCAAAACTCTATCCATCATGGAATAAGCGATATTCGGATTGACCTCAAGAATGATACGGCCATCCAGAGGCGGTACCTCAAACACATTCAAAATGGTCATCTTAGGTATTGAACGTATAAACTCTTCATATGGAATTTGATCTGCAGATGCTACGGATATTTGAACATATGTCCTCAGCTGAGCAGAGAAATAAGTTGTAAGCAATCTTGCAAAGTTCTCGTGTATCCTAGTCAAACTGCGGATTTGATCCTTTGAAAACCGAAGTGCTCTTTTAAAGTCGTACACCTTCACTCTTTTTTCTACTTCTTCTTTCTTTAAATCATCTGCATCCATTTCACCTGTAGAAATGGCCGATAACAAAGCATCGATTTCATTTTGCGATAATATTTCCCCGGACATTAGCACTCACCTCCAAAGCTTCCCCTTCTTATTTAATGAAGCAAGGATGTTCTTATTGAAGAATCGAGGAGGTTATATAAACCTTTTCAACTTTTCCTTCTTCCATTAATTCATTAATTCTAGTCTTTAACGTATCCTGAAGTTTTTCCTTGCCCTTTTTACCAGTTAACTCTGTCGCTTTCATTTCGGACAGTTCGGCAATAATAATGTTTTTCACCTGAAAACTTCTTTTTTCCAACTCTTCTTTTGCTTTTTTATTTTCTGTTTGGACCATAAATGAGATTTTGATATAATCATTACCCGAAAGATTCGTTGTAATTTCAGGAATTTCAACAGATGATTTGATAATTTCATCTATGGAGGGTTTACCCTCTGCAGATGTGGGGTCAGATAACTTTGTAACAACCACGACCGCTATTACGCCAACAAGAGTAATTGCCACCAGCATAATCAACATAATAGTCAATAGTTTTTTTTTCATAACCTTTCCTCCTCATCATCACGCAATCCCAGAACATTCACGGTACGATAAAATTGTATAATGGCTTGAATTATTTCTTCTTCCTTCTCGAGCACCACGATTTTCTTCCCATTTGTAAACGTAATAGTCGAATCCGGCAACGATTCGACCGTATCTATGTACAATGCATTGATATGAAAGCTTTTGCCATTCAGCCTTGTGACTTTAATAATAATATTTAGGAGCCAGAGCAAATAAGCACCTGGCTCCTCCCTCCCTTAACTTATCGTTTTAAGTTAACCAGCTCTTGTAAAATTTCATCCGACGTCGTGATAATTCTTGAATTCGATTGGAATCCACGTTGCGCGACGATCATTTCCGTAAACTCTTCTGATAAATCGACGTTGGACATTTCCAAAGAACCTGATGCAATTGTTCCGCGTCCTTCACCTGCGACATTGATGTTTGCTGTACCAGAGTTTATTGATTCTTGGAATATATTGCCTCCTGTTTTAGTCAATCCGGATGCATTTGTAAACTTGGCAATAGCCAGTTGACCCAAAGTCACAATTTTCCCATTTGAGTAGATACCGCTAATTTCACCTGATGGCCCAAAATTAAAGCTCTCCAGTTTCCCTTCTTTATTACCATTCGGGTTGACCATAGCTGTAGTTGTTCCTTTATCTTGGGTGAGAGTAGAGAAATCGAAATCTAATTTTATTTTTTTACTATCATCACTGTCATCACCTTTACTAATATCAATTGATAGGTTAACATCGCTTGTCACATCGCATTTACCATCCGTAAAACTAAGAGTAGTTAAAGGCTCTAGTTCAGAGTCCGAAGTTGGATCCTGATCATAAACTCCCCAATTATTCTCACCATTTTTCTTGAAATAAATAGTTGTTGTTTGTTCTTTACCTTTTTCATCAACAACTTTTATTTGCTGGCTGAATACGGAACCCTCAATTGCGTCCGCTGCCAAGTTTTCACTTACGGATACTTTTGTAGTTGTTACAGCAGGTAAAACCGCATTAACGTTTACAGATACATCTCCGATTGTTTTTGATGGTTTTCCGTTTGCATCAACCTTGTAGGCCTGCACTTTCATTCCATTAGAATTTACAAGCGTGCCATTATCATCTAAATAGAAGTTACCAGCACGTGTATAAGATAATACATCTCCTTCTTTGACGACGAAATAACCATCTCCAGATATACCCAAATCAAGATCGCGTCCAGTAGTTTGCAAGCTTGATTGAGTATGAATGGTGTCAATTGTTGCGATAGTTGACCCCAATCCAATCTGCTTAGAATTGGTACCACCTTTATTTGCTGTCGCGGCACTAGCACCAGATATTGTTTGGTTCATCGTATCACTGAATGTTACACGACTTTTTTTGAAACCATAGGTGTTGACATTAGCCACATTATTCCCAATAACATCTAATTTTGTTTGTAAGTTCTTCAATCCGCTTATTCCTGAGTACATTGAACGAAGCATTATAAGCTCCCCTTTCATATCGTGACTGCTTCTGTCATTCCACAGCCTAGGCTTCCTATACTAGGTCCGGCCTATTAATCTAATAGTATGGTACCATTGATATTCGTAAAAATTTGAGACGAGGCTTCCTCTCGATCCACAACAGTAATGACTTTGTTATTTTTAGTGCTGATTACGAGTGCCGCGTTATCGATAATAATAAGAGATTCTGTCACACCCATCTTTTTGGCCTCATTTGCTTTATCGGCTATTTTGTCCCAAGTTTGTTGCTCTATTACTATTTTCCTTTGATCCATCCGCATTTGTGCATGTTTACTAATCGTCAGCTTTTCATTAGTAGATATAGCTTCTTGAAAATGCTGTTGAAATCCTTGTTGGATCATTTGCCTTTGTCTTAAGGGAGTAGTTTTTGTTTGTGGAATCATCTGAGCGGAATTTGCTTGAAAACCGAGTTTATCCATTATTCCGCTCCTTAAGCACTAGCGATTTTGATCAATTGATCTAATGATAGTTTTGTGCCGCTTTGATCATCCACTTCTATCTGCACCTTGCCTTTATTCATGGATACTGATGTAACAACGGCAGAAAGGTCTCCATTTTCTTCATCATTCCATGTGACACGTTTGCCTATTAATTCACTTGCATTAGTCAAACTGTTAGATGTCGTGCTTGATTGTTTCATTGCCGAAATATTTGCTGGTTGAAGTTTTGTGCCATCTTCTAAAATGAAATAAATATTGTCACCTTTATATTGAATCGATTCCACGATACCTACACCTTCTTCTATCGCAAGGTTCTCACCGCTTTCATCCAATATATGCCAAGTTACTTCCTTACCAACGAATGAGTTATAGTTCATTAGACTATTTTGTTGGTTTAACCCAATTAGTTCATCTATTTGGGATCCTATATTCATCATTTGTTCCAAAGAAGAAAAAGTGGCCATTTGGGCTATAAATTCTGTATTGTCCATCGGACTGGAAGGATCTTGGTTTTGCAGCTGGGTAAGCAATAATTTCAGGAAATCATCTTTTCCGAGTGAATCGCCTGTTTTTCTATCTGATTGATAGCTTGATAATAATAGTGACGTATCAATGGTCGTCATTTCTTCACCTACACTTCTAGATTTAGCAGAGCTTCTGCAAAGGAGCCTGTAAATTCACTTTCCGTCTCGTCATTGCTTTCCCTCTTATTCTCTTGTTGTCTATTTTGTTCATCCGCATCTTTCTGGCTGAATTTCTCAGAGTTGAAAGCATTGTAAGCCTGTGATACTTCAATTTTTTCAATTTGGATATTTTGGCCGTTAAAGGCTTGCTTTAACCCGTGAATCTGTTTCTCCAGCATATTTTTTGCTTGCGCCGATGTGGCCAAAATTTTTGCTGTCATCATGCCATCCTTTTGAATCAACTCAATTCTAAGTGACCCTAGGTGTTCGGGATTCAATTTTATTAACAGTTTATTTACACCGTTAGCCCCTGTGAAATTTGCTTTACTCAAGATACTTTCAAACTGTTTAACAAACTCTTCCTGACTGACAGTTTGTCCACCCTTAGCAGCCGTCAAGACGAATTGTTCAAGCTTTGTCATTAGAAATGACATACCCGAACCTTGATAGTTACTACTATCCGCTGTTTTTAAAGTCAGACCGGTACTATTTGTTCCATCTTTACTTTCCTTGTCGCTTCCAGTTAATTGTGAGAATGCGCTTTTCACAGTTTCCAATGTTTTATTTTGCCCTTTTTCCAAAAGAAGAGAAAAATCAAGGTTAGTATTTGTTTTCTGATGCTGATTAGGCAGCCATTTTTCCAGTTTTCCTGATATCTCTTCAAGCAGATTTTTCATTTGCTTATGGATGGTTGCTTCATCTTGTGTCATATCTTTATTCTCTGATAAAAGATCGTGAAGTTTTACCAACTTTAATAGATTCGCTGTCCCCTCTAACGGGAGCTGTTTCCACTCTTCTTCACTCAACGAAGCAACCTGTTTTAGGATTGTATATAGTTCCATGACATTGGCTGATAACAGGCTTTGTGAATCCAACCTCAAGTCTTCCGGTTCTTGATCTAAATTGATTTCCTCTATAGTCGTAAAGAATTCTGTAAGAGTCTCTTCATTATTACCGCTAAGCCTTTTTAGTAACTGGAATAGGAGGGTTCTAACATCCCCTTGATTGTTTACTAAAGGATCTTCAGCAACACTTTCTTCCTCAAGGTCACTTAGACTGTTAAGTTTCAAAATATCTAGTAAATCCTTTAGAGTTGACAACCCCTCATTGGAAAGACGAAAGGATTCAGTATCTAATGGACTGCCTGAATCTACCCCTACGGCGGATTGAAGGACTGAACCAAACCCCAATTTCATCCCCTGGTTTTGCTTTAATTGAACAGTTTGACTTACTGCTGCCAAGGGGAATAAAGAATTAATGGCCAAATTCATATATTATTCACCTCCTTTAAAGATTCCCCTTAAGAACTTTGCTCCGATAGTCTCTTCGTTAACCTGGCAGCATCTGCTGTTGTCATTTGCTCTAATACCTTCGCTAAAGTATCAGCTTTCATACTTGCCAAGATCTTAACAGCATCTTCATCACTCATTTCTGTAATGATAGGAGCTGACTTCTTTGGTGCCATGGTTTCATAAGTGCGTATTATATCTTTGAAAGCCTTTTTACTCCCATCCTGACTTTCTCTAAGCTGTTTCACTTCAGACTGAAGCTGCTGTTTTTCTGCTTCAGCCTTTTCAACGGCCTTGTCTCGTGTATCAATTATTCCTTCCAGCTTCTCTATCTCTTTTTCTTTGTTTTCTATTTCGGTTTCTAACTTCGCCAGTTTTCTTGAAACTTTCTCAGTGTCTTTGGCTGAGTTTTCTTTTACCTCATCCTTTTGAATAAGTTCGGCGAAGGGGATTTTAGCGGACATCTCCTTAGCCTTTTCCACTACATTAACCCCCGCAACTGAGAAAACTACCATGGCTACAGTTACCGCAAAGATTAGAGGGATGAAGATTACAAGAAACCATTGAAATTTGCTTATTTTATTTTCTTTTAATTCATCTAATCCAGTAGATTCAACTTTTTTACGCATTCTATCACCTAACGCCCTTTGCTAAAGAATTGCCGGATAGATATTTCATCCATTTGTTTATTCTCAGCTTCCTTTATGACATCCAGGAATTTAAGAAACTCATTTTCTTTCATTTTCTCGTACTTTTTGACTTCAATATTTCTTTCCAATAATACTTCCTGCAGGACATTCATTTTGTAACGGGCTTCAATGACTTCCTGTTGACAATGGCTTAAGAGCTTTTCCATATTGTCCATAAATAACTGATGATGGCGAATTTCCTGAACGGATAATCCATTTCGGAGCTTTTCCTGCTGGAATTCCAGAAGGTCTTCTTTTTTCTTTAAGAGCTTATACAATTTTTCGGCTACTTTTTCAAAAGTTTTTAGAGCAGCATTATATTTAGAAAGTGCGTCCCTTTTTTCTTTTTCCTTGATGGTTAGGATCTTCTCAAATTTATATTGATAAATCATTGCTAATCACCTTTCTCCATCAATTTTACGAGGTTGATAATACTCTTATCTTTGGGTGCTTTTTCATGAGTGCCTTGCTTTAAAAATGAAATGATTTCCGGATATCGATTAATGGAGTTATCAATTTCCTTTGAAGAACCCTTTTTATAGGCACCTATATTAATCAAATCTTCAGACTCAATATAGGTTGATAAACTTGCCCGTAAGTTTTCTGCTGACTTTTTATGCCTTTCCTCAACAATATTATTCATGACACGACTTATACTCTTTAGAACATTGAGAGCCGGAAACTGTCCTTTATTGGCTAAGTTTCTGTCTAAGATGAAATGACCGTCCAATATTCCCCTGACTGCATCGGCGATTGGTTCATTCATATCATCACCGTCGACAAGAACCGTATAAAAAGCTGTAATGGATCCTAACTGATTTGTGCCTGTTCTTTCTAGTAGTCTTGGAAGGATAGCGAAAACGGATGGCGTATAGCCTTTTGTGGTGGGTGGCTCTCCGACAGCAAGTCCGATTTCCCTTTGGGCCATCGCAACCCTTGTGACGGAGTCCATCATTAACATCACGTTCAATCCTTTGTCACGAAAATATTCTGCAATGGCAGTAGCCGTCAAAGCACCTTTAATTCTCATCAACGCTGGCTGATCAGATGTCGCTACAACAACAATTGATCTTGCTAACCCTTCCGGACCAAGATCTTTCTCAATGAATTCACGGACTTCCCGACCACGTTCACCAACAAGGCCAATCACGTTTAAGTCAGCCGTGGTATTCCGTGCTACCATGCCAAGCAAAGTACTTTTTCCAACACCGCTCCCAGCAAAGATGCCAACACGTTGGCCTTTCCCTACTGTTAATAAACTATCAATCACACGTACACCTACATCAATTGGTTCATCAATCGGAGGCCTTTCCATAGGGCTGGGTGGATCTTGATCCACCGGAACCGTAGCAAGTCCTTTTGGAAGCAGCGAATCGTCGATTGGATGTCCTAAAGGATCGACAACCTTACCTATTAATCCACTGCCTACCTTTATCTCAAGGCTTCGTCCGCTTCCTTCAACAATACATCCTGGTCCAATATCACTTACCGCTGTAAACGGCATTAAAATGACCATTTCATCACGAAAACCGACAACTTCCGCTAATATTTTCTTTTTCTTTTTTTGTATACCTGTATAGATATAACAAACGTCGCCTACAGAGCTTTCAGGGCCTTGGGATTCTATCATTAACCCTACGACACGTTTGACTCGTCCATAGTGTTTAAATGGATCGACTTCATCAACTAAGGGTAAGAGATCCTTCGCTTTCATCTTTACTCACCTTCCAGCAACTCAGTTAGTTTCATTTTAATTTCCTGTAGCTGACTATCAACGCTGGCATCTATTCTTCCATTCTCCGACTCGATGATACAACTACTTTCATTTAGATCATCATCCGGATAAATATACAATTCTGTTTCTTTTGGAAAGATTGAAATCAACTCTTCCTTATGAGTAAGAATCGATTGGTATTGAATCGGATGAATATGCAGCTGCACTTCCCGATAATCCCTCGCTTCTTTAATGGCTTTCTTTACGATGGATAAAAAAGACTCTTCATCATTTTCAAGCTGGCGGCCAATAACTTTCCCCGCCACTTTCATTGCAAGATCCAAAATAACTGATTCAGATGATTCGATATGTTGCTTATAATCTTTTTTAGAGGACTCTACCACTTTCTTTGCAAAAGCGATCTCCCCTGCAACCTCGTTATAGCCCTTTTGGATTCCATCTTCGATTCCCTGCTGATACCCTTCTTTTTGAGCCTGTTCGATATACATTATTTTTTCTTGCTTCTCCCAATGTTCGCGGGCTTGCTGGACTTCATCAGCAACCGCTTTGGCTTTTTGTTTTGCTTCTATTAATAGAGATTCTGCCTCCTGCTTGGCTTGGTTTAGAAATTCATCTGATTGAAAATAATGAACGATTTGCCCTTCATCCTCGCTTTCTGTTTCAAGTGAGTCCAAACAGCGAATTCTTATCGTTATCTTATTGCTTTTCTCCTGATTTGCTTGGTGGGACTTAATAATTCTAGACAATGATATCATCCCCTCCGCCGCGGGCGATTACAATCTCACCCGTTTCTTCAAGGCGGCGAACAACAGCAACAATTCTGGATTGTGCTTCTTCTACATCCCGCAAACGTACAGGACCCATATATTCCATTTCTTCCTGGAACGTTTCGACCATTCGTTTCGACATGTTACGGAAAACGATTTCCTTCACTTCATCGCTTGCCACTTTAAGGGAAAGTTTGAGATCTTCATTTTCAGATTCCCGTACAACACGCTGAATGGCTCTTCCATCAAGAGTCACGATATCTTCAAAGACAAACATCCGTTTCTTGATTTCTTCTGCAAGTTCTGGATCTTGGGTTTCAAGTGCATCTAAGATAGTTCTTTCTGTTGAGCGATCAACTCCGTTCAATACATCAACAACCGCTTCGACTCCGCCAGTCTGGGTATAATCCTGGGTAACAGTTGCAGATAGTTTTCTTTCTAATATCTGCTCTACTTCATTAATGATTTCCGGCGAAGTGCTATCCATTAAAGCGATTCTTCTTGCAATATCGGCCTGCACCTCTTGGGGAAGTTCAGACAAAATATGGCCTGCCTGTGTTGGATCAAGATAAGATAAAATTAAGGCAATCGTCTGCGGATGCTCATTTTGGATAAAATTCAATATCTGTCCAGGATCTGCCTTCCTTGCAAAGTCGAATGGACGAACTTGTAAGGAAGATGTTAAGCGGTTTATGATTGCCGCCGCCTGATCAGTCCCTAACGCCTTTTCAAGAACCTGCTTCGCGTATCCAATCCCACCCTGTGATATGTAATCCTGTGCTAAAGCTATATTATGAAATTCCTCTAAAATTTCTTCTTTGTCCTGCGAATCTACTTTTCTAACTCCCGAAATTTCAAGAGTCAATCTCTCAATTTCCTCTTCAGAAAGATGCTTATATACGGATGCAGAAACATCCGGACCTAAGGAAATAAGGAGGATGGCAGCTTTCTGTTTGCCAGTCAATCCGGCCTTTTTTTTTCTTTCTGTCACTTGCACAGCCTCCTAGTCTAATCTTCTGCTATCCAACTTCTTAATAATTTTGCAAATTCATCCGGCTTTTCTTTTGCCAGTTTCTCAAGTTGTTTTCTTTTTAACGATGCCTCTGTTTCCTTCTCTGTATTTAAATCTGGAACCTCGAATACGACTTCTTCTTCCTCTTCCTCCACGTATTCCTCTTCCATTTCTAATCGCCTTCTTGACCGGAAAAATAAGAATAATAGAATGATAATGACTAATAATAATATTCCACCTACAATGTAAACCCAAATGGGCACTGAAGTTCTCGTTCCATCTTCTGGAATTGTCATTTTTCCGTTAAAAGGTTGAACGGAAATCGCTATCTTCTTATTTAGCTCATCGTCTGTAAGTTCTTCCCCTTCAGCTTTTTTCTCAATTGTCGTACGGATTATTGTGCTAAGGATTCGTGTAATATCATCTACACTCTGCTGAGATAAGGAGTTTGGATCATCTGCCGTAGGAGGCTCGACCATTACCTGGATACCTAAATCCTTTACTTTGTATGGACTTTCCACTATTTCTTTCTTTATTCGGTTCACTTCACTATTTATTGTTTCATCAACTTTTTCATAATCACCGGATCCGTTTGTTCCCTCTTTATAACTAGATCCTAATGAATCAGAGGAGTCCTCACTTTGCGGAATGCCACCAGCCCCAGCTGCATCCCCACTATACGATTCATTGATTCTTTGCGCAGAAATCTCAATTCCTGCCATATTTTCTTCATCCACCGGTTCAACTATATTCTCTTCCCTGTTTTCCTGAGTGAAATCAATGTCTGTTGTGACAGAAACGACAACTTTATCTCTGCCCATTATTGTTCCTAGCATATTTTGTACTTGTCTTTGAATATCGCGTTCAATTTCTTTTTTTATTTCGTTTTGAGTAACAAAAGCAGACGCGAAATTAGAATTTTGATTTTCAAGGTCATAATACTCAAAATCTTGGTTCATAATGACGATATTATCTGTAGGCAGGTTCGGAACACTTTTTGATACAAGATGATAAAGTGAATTAATTTGATTTTCTTCAAATTTATAGCCGGATTTCGTATTCAAAACAATTGATGCTGACGCTTCACCTGCTGTATCACTTACAAAAACCCCTTTATCCGGAAGTGTAATCATCACACTCGCATCTTCAACCCCGTCAATCTTCTTTATTAAATTGGCTAGTTCCGTCTGCATCGAATCCAATTTAATAACATTGAATTCATTTTCGGTCATTCCGATACCAGCGCTCTGACTAAAAAATGAATAGTCGATGCTTCCTGAGTCCGGGATCCCTTCAGCTGCAAGCTCCACTTTAAGTGTATCCAACTTTTCTTCAGGAACTTTAATCGTTTTACCGTTGTCTGAAATTTCGTTCTTAATTCCTTGACTATCTAAATTCTCTTTAATACTTCCCGTTTCTGATGGCGTTAAATTAGAATATAAGGGTACCAGTGTTGTACGGGAGGCAAAAACCGAGACAATCATAATGACGATGATAATCAATGCGGTTGCACTAATCATGAGGACTTTTTGTTTTTTACTGCGACTAGTCCAGAAAGCAGTTATTTTATTTTTCAAATTCACTAGTACATCATTCATTTAAATCCCCCGGTCAGTCTATGAATTTATGAAAGGGGGAATCTTTTTCCCCCTGGCCATTTTTCTTTATATAATGAGGTTTAAAAAATGAATGCTATATACTCATTCTCATCATTTCCTGATAGGCTTCAACCACCTTATTCCGGACCTCTAGTGTAGCCTGCATTGTAACACTGGCTTTTTGTGAAGCAATCATCACTGAATGAAGCTCAACATCTTCACCGTTAACCAGTTTAGTTGTCAGATTGTCTGATGCAACTTGAGTTTCATTAACTTTATTCAACGATTCTTTTAATACGGACGCAAAATTCCGATGTGCTTCGTATGGTGTATTTGTATTACTCTGGTCATTTTTCAATACATTAAATGTATTGCTCCCTGCCGAAAGAGAAATCCCCTCCATATCTCCACTCCCCATTCAAGTTTATTTGCCGATTTCCAATGCTTTCATCATCATTCCCTTTGATGCATTCAAAACTGTCACATTTGCTTCGTATGATCGTGTGACACTCATTAAGTCGACCATCTCCCTAAGCGGATCGACGTTTGGCATTTCCACATATCCATCATCATTGGCATCGGGGTGTTCTGGATTATAATCCAACTCAAAAGGCGTTTCATCTTTTACTATTTCCGTAACCTTTACACCGTTTCCAATCCCGCTGTTTTTCCCAGTGGCTGCGTTTAAAAAGCTTGAAAAACTACCTTCCTTACTTTGTAGCACAACTGCTTTTCTCGAGTATGGTTTCCACTCCTTTGTTTCTGCATCATATTCCGCTCTGGTCGTATCTGCATTCGCCATATTGGAAGAAATCACATCCATCCTTAACCTTTGACTAGTTAGGCTTGAGCCAGTCGTATTTATACTTTGGAAAATCCCCATTACTTACCTCCCCTAATTACAGTTTCCAATGATTTGAATTTACCTGAAAGTCGATCGGATACTGCATTAAAATAAATTTGGTTTGCAGCAAGGTCAGTCATTTCTTTATCAATGTCCACACTATTTCCATTATTGTTGTATTGCACATTCCTCTGCGTCACGATTGAAGAGGATTCACCGCCCTCAGATTTAAAACTTAGGTGTCTTTCATCGGTACGGTATGATTGGATGGAAGATTCTAACTCTGCTTGAAACGACTGTTTTTTGGAGATATCTTTAGCTTTATAATTCGGTGTATCTGAATTCGCAATATTCTGTGAAATAATTTTTTGTTTTGTATTAGAATAATTCAGAGCGTTTTCAAGTGATTGAAAAGTATTTGAAAATAATTCCATATTATCGCTCACCTCTTTCCATTTTAAACAGATAATAACTTAAGAAATAAATTAACCCAACGTATTCATGGTTTAATTCTAAAGAAACATTATAACTATGTCCACAAACATTTTTAAGACTTTAGACCTATTATTGTCGAAAAATGTCACAATTTGCTCAAATTTACTGCTTTTTTTAGTATTATTCCAGTTCAATTATTACGATTTATTACATTTTACATACTTTTTCGACATTTTAGTCAAAATTTATCTCTAGTTCCTTATTTATCATACCGAAAAACGAATCTATATACCTGATACTTTAGAACTAATTTACAATATTTTTTCATAAGTGATTTTATACAACATTGCTTTTTTAGCCTTATTTTATAACGGTTTCTTTAAAATTCTATATTAATATTTTTTTAAAAAAAATGAAAATTTTTAAAGTGAATTTATATTCGACAAATTCAGCATCTTATTTCATAATTAGGACTCTTAAAACCGCTACTAATATCAACAGATATTTTGTAACACTTTGATTAAGAAGGGAGGGAATTCATTACAAGTTATTTTTTACATTATCACTATAGTTATAGTAATATAATTACTCTTATTTTGAAGAATTTCACTATATTTCCAGTGACATCAGAATTATATCTAAATACTCACATTTCAAATTTAAATTCTCAATTCGAATTGCCTTTTTTTCTTGCATAACGCATTTTTCATACCGATTAGCTTTGAAGTTCTTGCTAGCTTGTCGTTCAAATTACACACAAAAAAGGCAGCCCTTTTTTAAGGACTGCCTTTTTCTCTGTTAGTTATTTTTCAGTTTTTCTAGTTCAAGAAGGAATTTATCATTCAATACTTTGATATACGTACCTTTCATACCAAGTGAACGTGATTCGATAACCCCTGCACTTTCTAACTTTCTCAACGCATTTACGATTACCGAACGAGTGATACCAACACGGTCTGCAATTTTCGATGCTACAAGTAGACCTTCATTACCTTTAAGCTCTTCAAAAATATGTTCAATAGCTTCTAATTCGCTATATGATAATGAGGAAATGGCCATTTGAACGACCGCTTTACTACGTGCTTCTTCCTCGATTTCTTCGGATTTTTCACGAAGGATTTCCATACCGACTACCGTTGCACCATATTCAGCTAAGATTAAGTCGTCATCGTGGAATTTCTCTTGTAAACGAGCAAGAACCAATGTTCCTAAACGTTCTCCTCCACCCATAATCGGTACGATCGTTGTTAATCCAGTTGCAAAAAGCTCTTTGTTTTCTACTGGGAAAGCAGTGTACTCACTTTCGATATCCAGGTTAGAAGATGTTTCTGGAATATTAAATAAGTTTTTAGTATACACTTCAGGGAATTGCTTATCTTCTAACATTTTGTACATACGTTCATTCTCGATTTGCTGACTTACTGCTATGCCGAGTAATTTTCCACGTCGACTGACGACGAACACATTTGCTTCGATAACTTCACTTAAGCTTTCTGCCATTTCTTTGAAGTTAACTGCTTTTCCTGCTGCTTTTTGGAGCATTGCATTAATTTTTCTTGTTTTTGCTAATAAGTTCATTTGATTTGTTCCTCCTAAAAATACCATGGTTCACAATAGACTATGAAGTTGTATTTCCGTAATTTTATGTTCATTGCATGGGCAAACATATTGCCATTTGTTTCATTCTTAAAGGATAAACTGGCTTAAATCTTTATTTCGGGCGATCGATCCCAGTTTTTCTTCGACATACTGAGGAGTGATTGTAATCTTCTCCATCGTGATTTCCGGAGCTTCAAACGACAAGTCTTCAAGAAGCCGTTCTAAAATAGTATGAAGTCGTCTTGCACCAATATTGTCTGTGTTCTGGTTTACCTCGAAGGCCACTTCAGCTATCTTACGAACAGCATCGTCAGAAAATTCAATTTCTATACCTTCAGTTTCTAACAAAGCTACATATTGTTTTAACAAAGCATTATCTGGTTCATGAAGAATCCGGACAAAGTCGTCTACAGTTAATTTGTTCAATTCTACACGGATCGGGAACCTTCCCTGTAATTCAGGAATAAGATCGGATGGTTTAGCCATATGGAAGGCTCCGGCCGCAATGAACAGCACATGATCCGTTTTAACCGAACCATATTTAGTCACAACTGTTGAACCCTCAACAATTGGTAGAATATCCCTTTGAACCCCTTCTCTCGACACATCCGCTGATGAACCCCCAGATTGCTTACTGGCGATTTTATCGATTTCATCGATGAAGATAATCCCGTTCTGCTCAGCACCGTACACAGCATCCGAAGTAACTTCATCCATATCAATCAATTTTGCCGCTTCTTCATTCGTTAAAACAATTCTCGCTTCACTGACCTTCAATTTGCGCTTCTTACTTTTCTTTGGCATCAAGCTTCCTAGCGCGTCTTGCATATTCATCCCCATTTGTTCCATTCCCGAACCTTGGAGCATATCAAACATTGAAGCGGCCTGTTCTTCCACTTCAACCGTGATCATTTCATTCTCTAACTCACCTTTAGCCAGTTTATCAGCTACAATGTTTCTTTTTTGCTGCAGATTTAAATCTTCGGAATTTTCATCCGGATCCTGCTCATCTTGATTGTTACTGCCTCCAAAAAAAACTTCAAGTGGATTCTTAAAATTGCTCTGTTTTTTTGTTGATGGCACTAATAATTCTATTAACCGGCGATTCGCATTTTCCTCTGCCCGTTCTTTTACGCTGGCCATCTTTTCTTCCTTCACGAGGCGGACAGATGTCTCTACCAAATCACGCACCATGGATTCTACATCCCGCCCGACATATCCAACTTCGGTAAATTTCGTTGCTTCAACTTTCACAAAAGGAGCACCAACCAATTTAGCCATTCTCCGAGCAATTTCTGTTTTCCCAACGCCGGTCGGTCCAATCATTAATATGTTTTTCGGAACGACTTCATCACGAAGTTGATCCGATAGAAGGGAACGGCGGTATCTATTCCGGAGAGCCACTGCCACTGCCCGTTTTGCCTCCCGCTGTCCCACGATATACTGATCCAGTTTTTCAACGATTTGCCTCGGTGTTAAATTAGCTTTTTTTGACATTATGCGCTCCTCCTTACAACTCTTCCACGATTATATTCGTATTCGTAAACACACAAATTTCCGCTGCAATTTGTAAAGATGATTGGGCGATTTCCTTGGCTGATAAATACTCACTAGAAAAACGCTTTAATGCCCTGCCGGCTGCCAGTGCATAATTTCCTCCTGATCCTATTGCAAGAATCCCGTCATCCGGTTCAATTACTTCTCCGGTACCAGAAACGAGAAGCAGATCATTTTTATCCATGACGATTAACATCGCTTCCAGCTTTCTCAGTACATTGTCACTTCGCCATTGCTTCGCCATTTCGACGGCAGCACGTTGAAGATTGCCATTATACTCTTCCAGCTTAGCTTCGAACATCTCAAATAAAGTGAATGCATCTGCAACCGAACCTGCAAAACCTGCAAGGACATTACCATTAAAGATCTTTCTTACTTTCCTTGCCGTATGCTTCATCACTACTGAATTTCCTAAAGTAACCTGCCCATCACCGGACATGGCACATTCACCTTTATGATGTACTGCAAATATCGTTGTCATAAAGTGTCCCCTTTCAACATTTAAGCTCGCGGATGTGATGCATTGTAGACTTTTTTTAATTGGTCTTTTGTAACATGCGTATACACTTGCGTTGATGAAATTTTTGAATGACCAAGTAATTCCTGTACTGTACGTATGTCCGCCCCATTATTTAATAGGTGTGTAGCAAAGGAATGCCTTAGCATATGGGGGTGAAGACTTCCCTCTGCGGCTGACTTTTTAATCAATTCATTTAAAATATAGCGAACTCCCCTAGCTGTCAGAGGGTCTCCACGAAAATTAACAAATAAATAAGCATGCGCCTTAGCGTCAGACGAAGTCATTTCCATCCTAGCTGTACGTATGTATAAATCTATCGCTTCCTGAGCATACCTTCCAACTGGAACGTAGCGATCTTTCTTCCCTTTTCCATGGACAAGTACTGTACCTAGAGACAAGTCGATATCCTGCAGTTTAACTTCACAGCACTCACTAACCCTAATGCCCGTAGCATACAGTAATTCCAATAGTGCAGTGTTTCTTATTCCTATCGGTGAATCTTTCTTTAAAGAAGAAAATAACTGATTCATTTCTTCCTCATAAAGAAAACGTGGCAACTTTTGATCCTTTTTAGGTAAAGAAGCAAGAGAAAAAGGATTATCCTTCACATCACCTTCACGTAATAAAAATTTATAAAAGCTCCGCAGGCAAGATGTTTTTCTTGCCACAGTTCGCTTAGAAAGTTTTTTCTCATATAAATTCGTTAAAAACAACCGGACATCAAAGTATTCGACAGATGTGACATCGGTAATACCTTGTTCATTCAGGAACAAAAAAAATTCGTGAATATCCCGTTTGTAATTTTCAATGGTGTAATGTGAACTGTTTTTTTCTATTTGTAAATATTCGATGAAGGATGATAATGCCTTATTTTGATTAATCATGGAAACACCTCGCAAAGGCTAATAAATAGTATCATACTTTAAAACAGCAGGCAAATATTTTACAAAGTTTTCACAAAGTTCTGAATTGTGTCTAAAGCGCGTTTAGCATGCATTTCATTCCGATCTTTTTTCGCTTTGATTCTTACTTCAAGGTCTGGAAGCAGGCCAAAGTTGGCATTCATCGGCTGAAAGCTCTTCCCATTAGTAGATGTAATGTACCTTGCCATACTACCCATTGTCGTTTCGGCAGGGAAAATGGCAGGCTCCAACCCTTGGATGATTCTCGCGGCATTGATACCCGCAACTAATCCTGATGCAGCTGATTCTACATATCCCTCGACACCCGTCATCTGACCGGCAAAGAATAAGTCATCACGATTTTTGAACTGGTACGTAGGTTTTAGAACGTTAGGAGAGTTAATGAAAGTGTTGCGGTGCATTACTCCATAACGAACAATTTCAGCATTTTCCAATCCTGGTATAAGCTGCAGTACTTCTTTTTGCGGTCCCCATTTTAAATGTGTCTGAAAACCAACAATGTTGTAAAGAGTACCAGCTGCATCATCCTGTCGCAATTGGACTACAGCAAATGGTCGTTTTCCTGTTTTCGGATCTTCTAAACCAACTGGCTTCAAAGGTCCGAATAACATCGTTTTCTTCCCACGTGATGCCATCACTTCAATTGGCATACACCCTTCGAAAAAGATTTCTTTTTCAAATTCTTTAAGAGGAACAGTTTCAGCAGAAATCAATGCTTCATAGAAACGGTCAAACTCTTCTTCCGTCATCGGACAATTCAAATAGGCTGCTTCCCCTTTATCATAACGGGATTTTAAATAAACCTTATCCATATTGATGCTTTCTTTTTCAAGAATTGGAGCAGCAGCATCATAGAAATATAAGTATTCTTCATCCATAATCTGCTTTAAGCTGTCAGATAGAGACTGACTTGTAAGCGGACCAGTGGCAATGACAGTAGGACCTTCAGGAATTTCTGTCACTTCTTCATTAATGACAGTAACATTTGGATGATTTTTCACCTTTTCTGTAACAAGACTGGCAAATTCATGACGATCGACAGCAAGTGCACCTCCGGCAGGAACAGCACAGGCGTCTGCTGCAGATATGATAACAGAATCCAAAATCCGCATTTCTTCTTTTAAAACACCTACAGCATTTGTTAAGGTATTTGCCCGAAGTGAATTGGAACAAACAAGTTCAGCGAATTTGTCGGTATGATGTGCTGGTGTTTGTTTTACCGGCCGCATTTCGTATAAATCTACTTTAATTCCTCTTTTAGCTAATTGCCACGCCGCTTCACTTCCTGCAAGCCCAGCGCCGATTACACTTACTTTTGCTTCTTTCATTTTTCGAACCTCCATGTATAGATATGATAAGTCAGGATCATTTATCATTAAAATTACTTTTATAAAAGACTTCATTTTTAACGATATGTATGTATTTTACCCATAAAATACTCGTTCCTGCTGACGACAATTATAAAACCTATGCCACCAATCCTGCATTCTTCCTACAACCCAAGTTTCCTATGATGGATAACGGACACAAAGAGGAATTATATCTTTAAGTTAATACACTTGTCCACTGAATTTTACATTACATGAACCAAATAAAAAAGTTTCAGGCTTTATCCAATTTCTTCTTGGAAATAAAATCCTCTTATTATGATGATAGCACACATCCATGAACATAAAGAAACTCGGCAGATGCCGAGTCCACATTTTATTCTGAGTTTCTCAATTGAACCTAGAAATATGGGAGTAATTAGTCCACCTTTTCTAAGCTTGAGGTGTTTCTTTGAAATCACAATCCATACACTGTACCTGCACGCCTTTTTTGAGTTTTTTCTCAACTAGCGTACCTTCACATTTTGGACAACTACGAGGTAGAGGTTTGTCCCATGAAATGAAGTCACATCCTGGATAAGTATCACAACCGTAGAACAGTCGGCGTTTTTTACTTTTTCGCTCAATGATGTTGCCTTCTTTACATTTCGGACATTTCACTCCGATTTCTTTAACGATTGGTTTTGTATTACGGCAATCCGGGAAATTACTGCAAGCCATAAACTTTCCATATCGACCCATTTTAAAGACCATTTCATGTCCGCATTCTACGCAATCTTCCCCTGCAGGCTCATCCTTGATTTCAATTTTCTCCATTTCGACTTCCGCTTTAGCCAAATGAATAGCGAAATCTTTGTAAAACTCATCAATGACCTTAATCCATTCAACGCTTCCTTCTTCGACACTATCAAATTCCTGTTCCATCTTGGCAGTGAATTCTGCATCTAGAATATCCGGAAAGAATTCACGTATCAATTCAAGGACAATTTCACCAAGCTCAGTCGGGATAAATCGCTTATTATCAAGCGTAACATAGCCACGTTTTTGAATCGTATCCAATGTAGGAGCATATGTAGACGGCCGGCCTATGCCTAGTTCCTCTAGTGTTTTGACAAGACGCGCCTCTGTATAGCGTGGCGGTGGCTGTGTGAAATGCTGCTTCGGTTCGACATCTTTTGAAAAGAATTGATCTCCTTTTTTTACATCTGGAAGGGCATTTTCCTTTTCTTCCACTGAGTCATCCGAACCTTCAACATATACCTTCATGAAACCTGGAAATTTAATTTTAGAACCATTTGCCCGGAAAATGACATCACCGTTGTGAAGGTCAATGCTCATTGTATCCATTACAGCCGAAGACATTTGACTTGAAACAAAGCGTTCCCAAATTAATTTATATAAACGGAATTGATCTCTAGATAAAAACTCCTTCACTAAACTTGGTTCACGTAATGTGCTTGTCGGTCTAACCGCTTCATGCGCGTCCTGAGCATTTGTCTGTTTTTTCTCCTTGCGCTGTTCAACCTGAACATAATCATCACCA
Organism: Peribacillus sp. TH16; assembly: GCF_016651095.1. Lineage (NCBI taxonomy): Bacteria > Bacillati > Bacillota > Bacilli > Caryophanales > Bacillaceae > Peribacillus > Peribacillus sp. TH16. The sequence goes on from NZ_JAEKEM010000002.1 coordinate 945,504, forward strand.
TAACTGTTTTGAATAAAGCTATGGGCTTCCTGCTTGGCAATATCCGAAATCCGGGTCGAATCCGTTCTCATATAAGTGATTAGCCCGACTGTACCTTCTTTTCCGAGCTCAATTCCTTCATAAAGCTGCTGAGCAAGCATCATGGTTTTCTTGGCACGGAAATTTAATTTCCGCGCGGCTTCTTGTTGCAAGGAAGAAGTCGTAAAAGGTGCAGCTGGATTACGCTTTCTTTCCTTTTTCGTCACGGTACCAATGGTGAATTCGCCGCCGCTTAAAGAAGCAAGTACTTTCTTGACATCTTCTTCCGTGTTTAATTCTTTCCGTTCACCACCAAGGCTGAAAAAGGAACCTTCAAACTGTTCATTTCCTTTAACAAAATCTGCCCTGATTGTCCAATACTCTTCCGGTACAAAGTCTTTGATTTCTTTCTCTCGGTCAATAATCATCCGAACAGCAACCGATTGAACTCGTCCTGCACTTAAGCCTTTTTTCACTTTTTTCCACAAAAGCGGGCTGATATTGTATCCGACCAAACGATCCAATATTCTCCTTGCCTGCTGTGCATCAACCAACTTCATATTAATGGGTCTTGGTGATTTAAATGATTCTTTGATCGCTTCCTTCGTAATCTCATTGAATACCACACGGCAATCTGAATTAATGTCGACATCGAGACTGTGAGCTAAATGCCAGGCAATCGCTTCACCTTCTCTGTCGGGGTCAGCTGCGAGATAGATTTTTTTTGCTTTTTTTGCAGCTGTTTTCAATTCTTTTAGAACCGGGCCTTTGCCGCGGATAGTTATATATTTAGGCTCATATTCATTTTCAACATCGACACCCATTTGGCTTTTAGGCAAATCGCGCACATGCCCCATGGAAGCCTTTACTTTATATTTTTTTCCTAAGTAACGTTCAATTGTTTTCGCCTTTGCGGGCGATTCCACAATCACTAAATATTCTGACATCCAATAAATCCTCCTCAAAGAGGTAATATAAATCTTCACTATTATTAATCATTCAAATTTCATTTGTCAACACCTCTTTATTTTTCAAAGCATGCTGATTTATTTAATTTTAGGTATTTTAACAAGAGGTGTCATTTGCAAAACTTATAACAGTTTTACAATATTTTCAACCTTTTTGACTAAAATTTCAACCTATTCATCTAAAAAAGCATCTTTTTTGCTATTTCCCCTTCAATTTTTCCGTATATCTTCTATATTATATTGTTCAAAATTCTTCCTCAATCTGTAACGAACTCAAAACAAGTTTGGCTCCATCTTGAATTAATTGATTGGCCCCTAATGATTCTGGGCTTAATACGTTACCTGGAAGTGCAAATACCTCTCTGCCATGATCAAGAGCTGCCTGTGCAGTTATTAGGGAACCGCTCTTTTCTTTAGCTTCTACCACAAATACTCCCTTGGATAATCCACTAATAATACGATTGCGCAGCGGAAACATCCAAGGTTCCGCCCTCATCGCCGGTGGAGTCTCAGAAAGCAATAACCCTTTATTGCTTATTTCTCTTGCAAGCGGGATATTAGATTTTGGATAAATTTGCAAAAGTCCCCCGCCCAAAACTCCAATCGTATTTCCACCTTTATCCAATGTGACTTTGTGTGCAGCCGCATCGATTCCAGCTGCCACTCCACTGATGATGACAAAGTTTTTCTGCACAAGTGGCGGTAAAATCGTTTTTAAGGCCTCCAGTCCATACCAGGTTGGCTTACGTGTTCCAACGACACCTAGAGTACTCTTCTTCTCTAGAAGCTGTTTATCGCCTTTAAAATAAAGCACCCACGGGGGATCAAATATCTGCTTCAGCAAAAACGGGTAATCTTCATCAAACATAGTTAGACATTTAATTTGGTTAAATTCGTATTGCTTTACCTTTTTAATCGTATTAAGAGAATGTAAATCTTTCAGAAAGAGATTTAATTTATTTGAAGGTATAGGAAGGATTTCAGCCCATTCGGTGTACGTGGTTGTGAAAAGAGAAGAAAGGGATGGATTATAGGCCAGAATTGTTTGGATCGTTTTCCATCCTGCTCCACGGCAATGATGGAGGTGGATTAATTTTTCTTTCCTGTTCAATTAGAAGCACCCCTAATCGGAAATTTTTAAAAGAAGATTAATTGCGGTTGTTAAGATGTGTTTCGGGGAGATTGAAGTGAAATAAAGACCGACCCAAAAAACAGGTCGGCCCATCTTAGATTAGTGTGTTTTGCAAGGTTCATACATGTCTTTTTCTTTAAGGACAGAAATCAAAGTTTCGCCCATAACGGATGGAGTCTCGGCTACTTTAATACCGCATTCATTCATAACGCGGATTTTCTCATCAGCTGTTCCCTTACCGCCTGAAATAATAGCACCAGCATGTCCCATACGTTTACCCGCTGGAGCCGTGCGGCCACCAATAAACCCGACAACTGGCTTCGTCATATTTTCTTTCACCCAGATTGCTGCTTCTTCTTCTGCTGTGCCACCGATTTCCCCAATCATGATCACCGCATGAGTTTCTGGATCTTCATTGAATGCCTTAAGTACATCAATAAAATCAGTTCCGTTAACAGGATCCCCACCGATACCGACAGCGGATGATTGTCCGATGCCTGCTTGTGATAATTGGTGAACGGCTTCATACGTCAAAGTTCCAGAACGAGAAACCACGCCTACATGACCTTTTTTATGGATATACCCTGGCATAATACCAATCTTACACTCTTCCGGACTAATAACACCCGGACAGTTTGGTCCAATTAAACGAGTTTTTTTGCCTTGCATATATCGCTTCACCTTAACCATGTCAAGGACAGGAATGTGCTCCGTGATACAAATTACAAGATCAAGTTCTGCATCAACCGCTTCAAGAATGGCATCCGCTGCAAATGGAGCAGGTACGTAGATAACAGATGCATTTGCTCCGGTTTCAGTGACAGCTTCGGAAACTGTATTAAATACAGGTACCCCTTCCGCTTCTGTTCCACCTTTACCCGGAGTTACTCCACCCACGATCTTCGTGCCGTATTCCAACATCTGTTTTGTATGAAATAATGCTGTTGAGCCAGTGATTCCCTGAACGATCACTTTCGTATCTTTATTAATATAAACGCTCATTATGTTCCCCCCTGCCTATTATCCTACAAGTGATACTATTTTTTGTGCTCCATCTGCCATTGATTCAGCAGCCGTAATATTTAAACCAGACTCTTTCAAAATCTTTTTCCCAAGATCCACATTCGTTCCTTCAAGACGGACAACAAGAGGGACATCCAAGCCTAGCTCTTTTGCAGCAGCTACGACACCTGTCGCGATGATGTCACACTTCATAATTCCTCCGAAGATATTTACAAAGATACCTTTTACTTTTTGATCAGATAGGATGATTTTGAAAGCCTCTTTAACTTTTTCCTCTGTAGCTCCGCCCCCAACGTCAAGGAAGTTAGCCGGGTCTCCCATATAGTGTTTAATGATGTCCATCGTTGCCATTGCAAGCCCCGCACCATTAACCATACAACCGATATTTCCGTCAAGCGATATGTAACTAAGACCGTGTTTGGATGCTTCAATTTCTTTAGCATCTTCTTCATCTAGATCACGGTACTCCGCAATGTCTTTATGGCGGTAAATCGCATTATCATCGAAATTCAATTTTGCATCTAGTGCCATTACATTGCCGTCGCCTGTCACAACTAATGGGTTGATTTCAGCAATTGAACAATCCTTTTCAACGAATGCTGTATATAAGTTGACCATCAGTTTAGACGCCTTATTTATTAGTGAAGCCGGAATGTTGATATTGAAAGCGATTCTTCGTGCCTGGAAGCCAGTTAAACCAACAACCGGATCGATCACTTCCTTGAAAATTTTCTCTGGAGTTTTTTCAGCAACTTCCTCAATTTCCGTTCCGCCTTCTTCAGAAGCCATCAATACCACACTATTTGTTGCACGGTCAAGGACCAGTCCAATATAATATTCCTTCGTAATGTCGCAGCCTTCTTCAATAAGTAAACGCTTAACTTCTTTACCTGAAGGTCCTGTTTGATGGGTCACCAGCGTTTTACCAAGAATCTCTTCTGCATATGTACGCGCTTCGTCAAGATTCTTTGCTACCTTAACTCCGCCGGCTTTCCCGCGGCCGCCCGCATGAATTTGAGCTTTGACGACAACAACATCTGTACCTAACTCCTTCGCTGCTTCTACTGCTTCATCAACAGTAAAGGCAACCCGGCCATTCGGAACAGATACCCCGTATTGTCTCAAAATCTCTTTCCCCTGATACTCATGGATATTCATTTCCCATCCTCCTTATCTACTAAAAACCAACTACCAAAAAACAACATTTATATTTAATGCGTGTTTTCTCTAACATATTACAACAAAATTCTCCTTCGTGCATGATTTTCTTTCGTAATATTTTAAAAAAATTATTACAATATACTTCTAGGTCGGTGTATAAAATGGAAAAAACATAGTCCATTAATATGTTTATTTTTTTAAAATAGTATTTATCCCGGTCCGAAATCTCCATTCTAAAAATAGCCATTCCATTTTTCATTTAGTATAAACACTTTGTTTACAAGCCTTTTTTCATCATTTTTTTCATCTATCTTTTTCTGAAACATTATAGTTATCTTTCTAAAAAATTTTAAATTTTCAGAAAAAGAAAAAGGACAAAGCCGTAGCTTTATCCTTTTTCTGATAGTTTAGTATGTTTTTAATATAATAAAAATTTTTAAGTGCATTTCCTAAAATTCTACATAAACCAACCATAAATTCACATAAATCAACCCAAATAATTTGAATCTTACCGATTCAAGTCCCGGTCAACTTTATAAACAAACGCAAATACCTCTGCAACCGCTTCATACAATTCTTCCGGAATCGTTTGATTAATATCCAATTGCCCCAAAAGGGAGATTAACGACTCATCTTTTTGAACAGGGATATTCAGTTTCATTGCTTTATCTAGAATCTTTTCTGCAGTTTTACCTTTCCCCTTTGCCAAGATGACAGGGGATTTCGAAATCTCCGGGTCATATTTTAAAGCGATCGCTTCTTTTCGTTTTTCATTCGTCATATCCGAATATCCACCCCACTATATGATTCTTTTTCTGAAAAAAGGGCGGATTTAAATTTCGTGTCAGTATTTTTTTTGCTCACTGGATTTTCAAATAAAACTCCGGATAATCTGTAATCCATTTTTTCCAGATTCGCCTTCAACAGTGTAAGATAATTGTCGGCGGCTGCTTCTATTGTTTTACTATACTCATTAATGACCGTCACTTTTATGACACGGTTTTGAACCTGCATGTCAATGAACGTTTCCTTAAGACGTTCTAACTCTAAATAAAACAGGATTCGACAATAATCGGGGTCTATCTTGCCATCTTTTTTTTCCTTCCGCTCCATTGCAACGTTAAGTCCGTTTGAGAAGACCCAAGATTAAGAGGCAATGTAAGGAGTAAGTTCTGCAAGGGGCCCGTTTCCTGCGAAAAAACCTGTTGAGCAGTAATTCGATTCAAAATTTGTTCTGCCAGTTCCTTAACGGATGCCGGATTTTGCTCGTTCAGAAGTTTAAGTAGCAACGGTTTGAGGGTCTCTAAATCCTTTATTAAATCTTCCAAACCATCTCCAGGCATATTAGCAAGAGCATGTTCCAACTGTAGTCCAAGCATCTTCGTCTAAGTTGTTGCGCAACAGAGGCACCATTCGTGAAATCGATTGTTTGAAATTCAGTTTCCAGCACTTGTGTAAGCACTAGTTTCTCAGCATTCGTAACGGAGAGCGCCTCAGGACGTCGCTTAAGCGGTTGAATCAACAGTTCTGTCACTTTCCCCTTCGACTCGGTAACTTTCTCTGTATCCTTATTTAAATGGGCTATTAGATCATTTACCTCTATTTCGGCACCCGCTATTCTATTTCCGACTGATGCTTCTGCAAACGTACGCTCAAGCAAGCGGGAAGCAAGAGCGGACAGTTCTTCTGTAGAAATGGTTTTTTGCTGAATTGATTTCGTATCAGTAGACGTTTCTGCTTCTACATAATCAAGACCGTTCAATAACCGATTTAGACTATATTCGACCTTTTCAACTTTCCCCAACGTTCCATTTTTTGCATCAGATAGCAATTGCAGTCCCTGTTGTAGTTTATCAGTCACTGAGTTCTTAGTAGATCCTGATATTTCCGCCGATTCGACAACTAATTTCTCCAAAAAGCCAGCCTCAGTAATCCCCATTGGAATGAAACCAGTCTTTTGAAGCAGGGAGAATGCCCCGGTTTTCAATTCAGGTGATGCACTGGAATCGATCCAAGTGGTAACAAGTTTCTGTAGACCAGTTTGTTGAAGCTGATCCTGTTTAGCTACATGTAACGAGTCTAATACGCCTTTTAGTTTTACTGATGTTTCCGAATCACTGTCCTTTAATTGTTGCTGCAGGCCACTGAGCAATTTGTGAAAAGGTTCGCCTTTTGCTTGTGCTAACAACGCTACAAATACTTCTTCAACAAAAGGTAATTGCTGAAGGAACATTCTTTTGATGATAGACAGGCCATATTCTTTTGCATCAGCAGTTTTTACCCATTGCAAAGCAGACATAAAAGTATCCTTTGTAATTGGGAGTTGATTTTTCAGTAAATACTCGGCAAGGCTGGCTGCCTCCGGTTCTGGAGATATGCCAAGATGAGAGAGCAATTGTGCAGCCGCTCCTTTTAAACTAGAAAAGTTCACATTCGGAGAATCCAGTACTTTTAACACAACCTTCCCCTCATTTGGCTGCTGTACTTGAAACCAATACATTTCTCCAGCCTGAAGTGGGATATCGAGTGTGGCAATCATTTTTTGATGGCCAATCTGCACTTCCGTTATTTGGTTAGGATAAATCCTATTCACTTTTCCGAAAAGGATTTGTCCGTTTTTCAAACTCGTACTTCCCTTTATTTCAATGGGTGACGACACGGATTGACCGCTTGTTATCGATTGCATCTCTCTCGCCCTCTCTCTTAATCGTTCGTTCGTGCGGCGATTTCCTTTACAGGTGTAAAACTCCTCCTATGCCAAGGTGTAAGCCCGTGATTATCGAGTGCTTCTAAATGTAGTTTAGTCCCGTACCCCATATGCTTTTCAAATCCGTATTCTGGATACGCTTCCCCATATCCCTTCATCATCCTGTCACGTGTCACCTTAGCGATAATAGAGGCAGCAGAGATAGAAATACTTCTTGCATCTCCCTTTATGAGTGAAAGTTGAGGAATCGGCACTTCAAGTTCCATCGCATCAATCAGCAAATGATCCGGGAGTTCTGAAAGATTGTTCACCGCCGCAATCATGGCTTTTTTCGTAGCTTGATATATATTGATTTCATCAATTTCTTCGCTATGTACAATGCCCACCCCGATGGATACAGCTTCCTTTAAGATAGTCTCATAAAATAGTTCCCTCTTTGACTCAGGAATTTTCTTAGAATCATTTAGCCCTGGTAGATAAAAAGATTCAGGTAAAATAACTGCACTAGTCACAACCGGTCCCGCTAGCGGCCCTCTTCCTACTTCATCGATACCGGCAAGAACTGAAAATCCCTGTTTTCGCAACTCCCGTTCAAACTCCGTCATTTTCATAAAATTATTCTTTACCTGTAGCTCTTTTTCATAGGCTCTTTGCCATTTACTTACTAAGTCTGTTACTCCTTTTCGTCCATCCTCCTGGCATTCTTTTAAGAACGAATCTTCTGGCTCGCTTACTGTTTTTAATTTTGAAGAGATTTCTTTTATACTCATGGCAGTTTTCATCATTTATCACCTATCATTTTAATTATCGGCAGTCTTGTTTCATTTCTACAGCTTAAACAAAAATACGGAGCGGAAAAGAGACATCAAAAGGTAAAAAAACCTTTTGACATCTACCTCCAGCTCCGTATCAACCCTATACACAGACATTCCTTTTAAGAATCATGTCTGTGTTCTCTAACCTCAAAAGAAGTTATTCGGGGGTATTTTCTTCTTCTTTTTCTATCGGTAGCTCAAACGTGAGCGGCCCCATCTTTTCAGAACGGATTTCTCGAACGACCAATTCTGCGGTTTTATCATAATCAATAAAGCCCCCAGATGCTAGACAACCTCTGAACTTTCCAACTGCATCAAATAGTTCTAGCGTTTCTTGAGGAATTACATCCAGATTATAACGGGATTTCAAACGATCCGGATATTCTCTTTCCAAAAAGCGAAGGCCGTATAAAGAAACTTCATGCAAGTTTAAAATCGTATCTTTGATTGCTCCTGTTAGCGCTAGTCTTAAGCCAACTTCCTGATCCTCAAATTTAGGCCAGAGGATCCCCGGAGTATCCAGAAGTTCTAATTCCTTTCCTACTTTTATCCATTGCTGTGCTTTCGTAACACCAGGTGTATTCCCTGTTTTTGCAATGTTTTTTTTAGCAAGACGATTGATTAAAGTAGATTTCCCTACGTTCGGAATACCGACAATCATAGCACGAATCGCACGCGGCTTAATTCCTCTTGATTCCATCCGATCATACTTTTCTTTTAAAAGTTTCTTAGAGGCAGCTGTAATCTGGTTTAAGCCATTTCCTGCCTGTGAGTTAATAGCGATTGCCGTTTTACCTTGTGATTTATAATACTCAAGCCACTCATTGGTTTTTACCGGATCAGCCATATCAGCCTTATTCAAAAGGATAACCCTTGGTTTATGCTGTATGATTTCATCGATCATCGGATTTCGTGAAGATGCAGGAATCCGGGCATCCACAAGTTCAAAGATGATATCGATCAGTTTTAATTTTTCTGTTACTTCCCTTCTTGCTTTGGCCATATGGCCAGGGAACCACTGTATTGTCAATGGAATCAACCTTCCTACTATTCCGCCAATCGAAAATCTTCAATCGGCCAATAAACTAATTTAGTTTTACCTAACACCTTATTGTAAGGAACAACACCAACGCCAATATGGCGGCTGTCCTTACTAAAACGGCGATTATCTCCTAAGACAAATAGATGGTCTTCAGGCACGGTTTCTTGTTCTATAACATCGCTTAATGTAAATGGTTCTGTCAAAGCCCCGCCATCAATCAACTGCTTTTTATATTCATCCAAGTATGGCTCTGCATAGGCTTTTCCATTCACGTAAAGCGTATCATCTTTATATTCTATTTTTTCGCCTGGTAACCCAATGACCCGTTTTATATAATCCTTGCCTTCAGGGGCTTCAAAAACAATAATATCGAATCTTTTCGGTTCACTAATTGAATAGGAGATTTTATTTACGAGCATGCGGTCCGTGTCCTTTAATGTCGGCATCATGGAATTGCCGTCCACGACAATCGGAGCCAGGAGGAAATAACGAATCAGCGTGGCTGCTATAACCGCGATTATGACCGCCTTAGTCCATTCCCACAATTCATTTTTCTTTTTCGTCATCCTTACCCACCCTTTTAGAAAGCATATCAACAATTATTTTAACATGTCGCGGACGCTATAGCGAGCAGGATTCTTTATAGTCTTCACCCTGATGAGCGATTATTTTTTCTTCAAGTGCAAAAAAAGGAGCCTGTTAAACAAGCTCCTTTTTTGCATAATACTGTTTGGTTACTCACCATATGTGAATCATGGCAAACCCGCATAGAGATATTCGAAGAATTAACGACGAATTTCTTTAATACGTGCTTTTTTACCACGAAGTTCGCGTAGGTAATAAAGTTTCGCACGACGTACTTTACCGTGACGGATAACTTCTAATTGCGCAATTTTTGGTGTGTGAAGAGGGAAAGCACGTTCCACTCCAACGCCGTAAGAAATCTTACGTACTGTGAAAGTTTCACTAACTCCGCCGCCACGACGTTTGATTACAACGCCTTCAAACAACTGGATACGTTCGCGAGTTCCTTCAATAACCTTTACGTGTACACGTACTGTGTCACCAGGTCTGAATGATGGAAGATCTGTGCGAAGTTGTTCTTTTGTGATATCGTTAATAAGATTTTGCATCGATTTCAACTCCTCCTGGACGCTCTTACAAATACTAATTGTTTGCAGCGGAACATCGTTATAAGACTGAGCATTTTGCCCAAGTCACAAGGTATATCCTATCATACTCTAGATGCTGATGCAATAGACATCAGTCTTCTTTTTGAATCTCTGACAATAATTTTTTTTCAACGTCCGAAAGTTCATAGCTTTCGAGCAAATCCGGTCGTCGATTCCACGTCCTGCGTAATGACTCTTTCATCCGCCATTCATCGATTTTTTTATGATTACCGGATATAAGCGTATCAGGAACTTTCATTCCCCTGAAATCTGCAGGTCTAGTATAATGGGGATGCTCTAACAAACCAGAAGAATATGAATCAAGAATCGGGGAGTCTACATTTCCTAACACGCCCGGAAGCAAGCGAACAACGCTGTCTATAATAACCATAGCACCCAATTCACCACCTGTAAGCACAAAGTCACCTATTGATATTTCATCTGTGACAATATGCTCCCGGATGCGCTCATCATACCCTTCATAATGTCCGCAAATGAAAATAAGATGATCTTCTTTCGCAAACTCTTCAGCTTTTCTCTGCGTGTAACGCTCTCCCTGTGGACATAGCAAGACAACTCGTGGCGTTTGCTCAGCGTGCCCTTTAAGGGCTTCTACGGCGTCAAAGATGGGCTGTGCCTTCAATACCATCCCTGCACCGCCACCATACGGATAATCATCTACTGTCGAATGCTTATTGTCTGCATAATCACGAAAATTGGTCACATTGTAGCTGACAGCCTGTTTTTCTGCGGCCTTTTTTAAAATTGACGAGCCAAATACCCCTTCGAACATTTCTGGAAATAGCGAAAGTACATCGATTTTCATCAGTCTAAAAGCCCTTCCATCGGTGTGATGATAACTTTTTTAGCAGATATATCTACTTCTTTCACAATTTGATCAATATATGGAATTAAAATATCCTTACTGCCAGCTTTCTTAATGACCCAAACATCATTGGCGCCCGGCGTTAGAACCTCAATGATCTCCCCTATTTCTACACCTTCATCTGTAAACACCGAACAGCCGATGATTTCATGGAAGTAGAATTCACCTTCATCCAATTTACCTAGCTGAGCTTCCTTAATTTTCAAGACTCCATTCCGGAAAGCCTCGACCTGACCGACGTTGTAGTAGTTTTCAAACGTCAATAAGTTAAAGTTTTTATGGTTGCGATGCGACCTGATAATAAGTGGCAAAGGCTTTTTCTCTGTTTCTCTAAATAAATACAGCGTATTGCCTACTTTGAAACGCTTTTCCGGAAAGTCTGTTGATGAAATAACACGGACTTCACCTAAAAGACCATGTGTGTTGACAATTTTACCTACATTAAACCAATTTTCCATTCTTTCACCTCTAACGAATTTCCGAGACGATTCCATCTTTAATGACAATAGTCTTCGTTGTCATAAGTTCGTCCCAATCTGCCCCAATTTCTACCTCAATGATACTTTGAACTTCCCGTTCCTTCAGTTCGCTTCCAGTAGGAAGGATTTCCAACTGTTCCATTTGAAATTCAAGCAGTTTGATTTTTTCTTGCCTTTGGTTTATTTCTTTTTCAAAATGAGCACGGAGACTAGCGGGCTGAAGGTTCCTAGTTTTTTCAAGTTTTTTCAGTTCAAAACGAAGCTGTTCACTCTCTTTTTGAAGCTGTAGACGTTTTGATTTGTACTTCTCGAGGAGCTGATTCTTGCTGGATTCCGTTAATACTTGGTTAACGATTACATTTTGGAGAATTTTCATTCCAGCACCTCCTATTATCTATGATTTCTTATTTCATTCAAAAAATATGTATGATAGGGTAATCTTTTTGAAAAATGGGGGTCATTCTCTTAAGTATAACGTAAATCGGTAAAAGATGCGTCTTAAAAAGGCGTAAAGTTTAAACTCCGAGTCGTATTTGAATATGATTAAAGTCGGAATTCAACTTTCTTGAAGTACAAAAAAAGGAGGGGTATTAGCCCTCCTTATTCGGAAATCTCCAAATAGATTTTCTTCTGCTGTGAGGATCCTGCTGCATATACCACAGTCCGAACCGCCTTAGCAACACGCCCTTGTTTACCGATGACCTTGCCCATGTCTTCTTTATGAACGGAGAGGACATAAACAATTCGGTCGGACTCTTCCTTCGAAGTCACGATGACTTCTTCCGGATAATCCACAAGTGCTGAAACAATTGTTTCAATTAAAGCTTTCATCAACTACCGTCGATTACTTGCTGTTTTTTGCAACATGGAATTTTTCCATGATGCCTTGTGTTGAGAATAAGTTACGAACTGTATCAGATGGTTTAGCTCCATCTTGTAACCATTTAAGAGCAAGCTCTTCGTTGATGTCAACTTTAGCTGGTTGAGTCACCGGGTTATAAGTTCCTACAACTTCAATGTAACGTCCGTCACGTGGTGAACGAGAATCTGCAACTACAATACGATAGAAAGGAGATTTTTTAGCTCCCATACGTTTTAAGCGAATTTTTACTGCCATTTTAAATAAGCACCTCCGAATAGTTTCACACAAGATAGTATAATATCAAATGTCTTGTATGTTTGTAAAGGTTTTTTTCTTAACAGGTAAAAAAAGTGTTGAAATACATGGCTTCAGCCTGTATTTACGCCTCGTTTCGACCTAAAATAAACCTTACATGAACGGGAATTTGAATCCCTTTTTCTTCCCTTTTTGCATGTTTGTAACCTGTTTCATCATCTTTTTCATTTCTTCAAATTGCTTTAGTAAACGGTTCACTTCTTGAATAGATCTGCCGCTTCCTTTGGCAATCCGTTTTTTGCGGGATGCATTCATGGTTTCTGGATGTTCCTTTTCCTGCGTTGTCATTGAACGGATGATAGCTTCAACATGACCGATCTGTTTCTCATCGATTTGAAGGTTATCCATCCCTTTCATTTTGTTCGCACCAGGAATCATTTTCAAAATGTCATCAAGCGGTCCCATATTACGCACCTGACCAAGTTGCTCAAGGAAATCATCAAAGGTAAAAGTAGCGGTACGCATCTTTTTCTCTAATTCTTTCGCTTTTTCTTCATCTACATTGGCCTGTGCTTTTTCGATAAGGGTTAATACATCACCCATACCGAGGATTCTTGAAGCCATCCGTTCTGGATGGAATGCTTCAAGTGCATCCAATTTTTCACCCATACCGACGAATTTAATCGGCGTGTTGGTAACTGAACGAATCGAAAGTGCCGCACCACCACGTGTATCCCCATCAAGTTTCGTTAATACGACCCCAGTCAGGCCAAGCTGCTCATTAAAGCTTTGGGCCACATTGACAGCATCCTGCCCGGTCATCGCATCAACAACGAGGAAGATTTCATCCGGTTTGGTCAATTCTTTGATATCTTTCAGTTCGCCCATCAGGTTTTCATCAACATGAAGACGACCTGCGGTATCAATCAACACATAATCATGATGTTCTTCCTTCGCTTTTTCGATCGCCTGTTTGGCAATTTCAACAGGACTGACCTGATCCCCAAGGGAAAAAACAGGCATGCTTAATTGTTTGCCAAGTGTTTCAAGCTGCTTAATCGCCGCCGGACGGTAAATATCAGCCGCAACGAGCAATGGCGTGCGGTTGTATTTTTTTCTAAGAAGATTGGCAAGCTTTCCGGTGGTTGTCGTTTTACCTGCCCCTTGAAGCCCTACCATCATAATGACAGTCGGTGGTTTCGAGGCAACGGCTATCTTGCTCTGTTCGCCGCCCATCAGCTCCGTCAATTCTTCCTTAACTACTTTAATTACCTGTTGACCGGGGGTTAAGCTTTTTAGCACTTCCTGGCCTACCGAACGTTCACTTACACGCTTTACAAATTCCTTCACGACTTTAAAGTTAACGTCCGCTTCAAGTAGGGCCAATCGAACTTCACGCATCATTTCTTTAACGTCTGCTTCGTTGACCTTCCCTTTTCCGCGGATCTTTTGCATCGTGCTCTGCAGTCGGTCGGCCAATCCTTCAAATGCCATATTGCCGCCTCCTAATCCAACTTCTCAAGCGTTGTGATTGCGTCAAGCAGCTTCTCTTTTGAAAAGGATTCCTTTTCTATGAGTTCCTTCATATTCGCAATCCACTGGTTACGCTCTTGAAATTTTTGAAATAACAATAGCTTTGCTTCGTATTCCTCAAGCATTGCTTCTGTTCTTTTTATATTATCATAGACTGCCTGTCTACTCACTTCGTATTCATCGGCAATCTCCCCAAGAGAGTAATCATCCAGATAGTAGAGGGACATATAGCTCTGCTGCTTCTCTGTTAACAACGATTGGTAAAAGTCATACAAATAGTTAATCCGCGTTGTCTTTTCAAGCATCTTAGCAAGCCTCCCTGCTGTTAAGTGAAAACCCTTTACAAGTTTATATTGTATAGCGTTGCCTATTTGATGTCAAGCTAAACTCCTTACCACTTGTTTGGAAAGCATTATTTTTTTCGTTTTCTCGCTTCCAGAAGGCGTTTCATCTGGCTCTCTCGTTCTGATTCGGTTAATTTCTTTTCAGGTTGGTTCTGTTTCCTGCGTTCTGTCACTGGTCTTACAGATTGATTATTAGACTCTGATTTCAGGTTTGCCTTCCCTGTTATACGTGTTTTATGTGTCGCTTCTTGCACAGTTTTCAGTTTCTTGACTGTTTCAGCCGATTTTAATGATCTACTTCCTGTCTTTTTAGGAATTCCTGCAAATAGGTGCATAACTCTATGCAAGCCAAAACGCCGTATTGTAATTTCTACAAATAAAAGTAGGAACGCCGTTAATAGAAGCAAATGGCTAATGCTTTGCTTTTGTCTGGATGTGGTCTGTAAATCACGGAATGCCTGAGCCTCCGTTTTCAACTCCTGGCCACCCGAAACAGCCAACAATTCCTTGATAAGCGACTTGTTTAGACCTTGCTGCAGGTACTCTTCTGAATAGGGCACAGTGAAACCTGTTTGATACAGGTTCGTACCACCCTCATTGTTTTCCTGTTTTACACTGATATAATACATACCAGACTGCTTCGGAATAATAATTTCATATTTCCCGGGAGCGACGAGTTTTGTATTCGCATCAACTATTTGTCCATTTTCCGAAACCACATTTGCAGATAAAGGCAAGTTGTTTTGTGAGGCTGATTCTAGCATAATCACGGTTTCTTCACCACTATTTTCCTGTGTAAGAGTATATGGCTCACTTTCGAATTTAGGAAGCGTGATTGTGACCAATTGATTGAGGAAAGAGCCCCACTTACCCCAAGCAGGCCAATCGCCAGACCATTTGCCACTTAGATCCGAAGTGAAGGCCACCGTTGTCCCCATTCCATATTGCCATTGAGCGAGGACTGGATCTTCTTTTTCACTGACCAACGGCAGGAAAGCACGCTGTTTCGTCGTTGTCGCGATGTATGCATTCATCTTAGGTACTCCATCATTAAACAAGCCATTCCATTCAGGAGTATCCTGTATGGATGGATAAAACGGATTGTCCTCGATATATGTACGGCTTGCCATCACCGTTTCACGTGATAAAATGCTCGGAATTAAGGAGGCATCCGTGACATCGTAAAAACGCCCCGTTCCGAAATCGGCCAAGTCCTCGAGCAAGTTCTTATCGGCATCGCTGCCAATGGACACCGTTGAAAGTGTTATGTTCTTTTCCTTCCCGTCTTCGATTAATGCTTCATAATCGCTAGAAGTATTTGACTGACCGTCCGTCAACAAAATAATATGCTTACGCTGTAACTTTTCATCCATTAACTTGTTATACGCCATCTCAAGAGAACTGTAGATTTCCGTACCACCTCCTGGAGCAAGCGAACGGATTTTCCCCATGGCTTCTTCCTTATCCGTGAGTGGACCGGCTTCGATAATTTCCCAAGGGCGGTCATCAAAGGCAATGAACCCGAAGGTATCTTTCTCACGTAAAAGCTCTACGGACCGGGCCGCGGCTTCTTTTGCTAATGAAAGCTTGTTGCCAACCATACTGCCTGACCTGTCGAGAACAATCATTAATCCGAGCGAAGGCATTTCTTTTTTTCCTTTGATATCCATGTCCACTGGTAGCAGATGCTCAATTGGAGTCTTGAAATACCCTCCAAGTCCGAAACTATTTTCTCCTCCAGTCATCACGAACCCATTGCCGAATTCCTTGACGGATTGTTCGATTAATTTCATCTGATTTTCCGTGACAGAGGTTGCGGAAACATTGTTAAACACAATCGATTGATACTGTAAAAAGCCAGATAATGTAGTCGGCAACTTTTCTGGTACGGTCGTCTCAACAATCAGTCCGCTTCCTTTCAGAATTTTTTCAATCCGACCGGTCCCTTCTGCCTCGACAATCAGAATTTTTGGCGTCCCTTTTACTTTCGTAATCGCCTGTAGCTGATTATTTTCCGTAAAGGTGTCCTTTTCGGCAATGATTTCAGCTTTGTATACCTGTAAACCTGTATCATCTACAGTATGGTTAAATGTGTATAAATTGGACCCTTCCTTTACATCCACGTTTTTTTTGATAATTTCCTGATCGTTCAGTGAAATACGAACGGTCGCTTTTTTTGCTGATTTACTTTCCACTTCTAAAGAGAGCTCCGTTTTTTCTCCTTGATATAAGGAAGGAGGTATCGTTAAATTCCTGAGAGCAATGTCCTCGCCAGCCTCCTCAATTAAAGGGATCACATCGAGTTCGATGTTTTTGTTCTTTAGTAATTTTGCCCCTTCCACGGCATTGCCGGAAGTTTCATTGCCATCCGAAAAAAGCACAATCCTGCCGCTTGAGTGACTCGGAATAAGCGATGAGGCAAACTGAATTCCAGACTCTAAACGGCTTGCATCTTCATCAACTTTGCCACTATATTGAGTAATGGATGAATGTTTTGTCGTCATTGCCTGCTCGGCAACAGCACTGTCACCAAATGCAGCCACCGCAAACGAGTCATCTTTATCCATTTCCTCCGTGCTTTTCTCAATCCAGGCAAGCGTTTTAGCTTCCGAATCTTTGACACTTGCAGAACGATCGACTAAAAAAACGACCGTAGATCCCTTGAGAGGCAGTAATATTTGCGGAACTGTAAGAGCTAAGATGATGAGTAAAAAGATCAAGGACCGCAGTACCCCAACCACCGTCGTTTCCTTTTGCTTAGCCTGATGTCGGGATTTAAGGAGATAAAAATAAATAAGTCCTGCACAGGGAATGAGTAATAGAAAAATCAGAGGATAGGTAAACTCAACGCCCACGACGATACACCTCCCATTCGAACATCAACAGTAGAAGGGCCGCACATGCTAGCCAATACCATAAAAAATTCTGTTTATTATCGGATACCACTTTCATTTCGGTCGATTTTGAATTTATACTGAATGAAGGAGCAGAGATGATTTCTTTTTCACGTTCGTCAAGCAACACGGAAAAATAAAACACCTGATCTCCTGATACTGCTTCGTATGTACCAGGCATACTTGGAGCCTTAAAACCTTCTTTCTGTAAGTCTACGGAATAGAGATTATTTCCAGACTCAGAGAAAATAGCTAGTTTTTGTGTATCCTTCCCAAGGTTCAACCACTTTTCTTCACCAGGCTGGTAGTACCCCAGAAAATTCGTTTGCTGTGTCAGCCATTGAAATGAGTTATATAAAAAGATTGGAAAACCCGGCTGCAACGGCCAATCACTATCAGCAACAGAAAAGTTCAAGGCAATGATTGGTTGGCCTTGATATGTTCCTTTTTGAATGAGTGGAAGGTCGCCGCTTACGAGTACATTTGTCCATTGTTTATTGATAGGAGGGGATGTTGATTCAATATAAATTTTCTCTGTTTGAACATACTCCATCAAGGGATCATCCGTTCCTAACAGCTTTTCTGTTAATTTTTGTTTTCCTTTTTTAGCCTCGTTCACAAATAGCAGCGGATATGAACCAAGTTCTTCTAGTTCCATCCCTTGAGCAATCACAACCCCATCCTTTCTAACTTTTTCTTTATCTTCAAGTTGGATGACGTCAAGCCCTATTGTTTCAAGAGCATTAATGAGAAAAGCATTCACATTTCCGACTGCATAAACCTTTTCATAAATCGCCGATTGAATAGCCGTCATTTCGTTGTCAGCGGAATAATTATCATTCGCATTGATGGAAGCCGTGTAATAAGGCTTTTCTTTGAGTACTGGAATATCGACCGTTTTCTCACTATTGGCTTTAACAGACAGTTTTTTGATAAAAAGAACTTCTTTTCCATTCGTAACTTGGAATTCTAGGGTTTTATCCTTCTTGGTTTGATTTTCAACGACAGCCACTCCGGTAATGCCTTCTTTGCGGTTGGCCGTACCAAATGAAAGTAATGACAGATTGTCATTTTGACTACTAAAATTATGTACATCAATCGGTATATTTTCAGATAGCCCGCTAAGGTCATCTTTCACAACCCTATCAGAAAAAAGATGGATGACCGTTTCTTTTCCGTTGGAAAGTGAGTCCGCTAATTTCAGTGCTTTATCAATATTTTCATGATCATACGTTAACTCTAATGCTGCTGTTTGTTTTTTCAGTACAGCGTGGTTAGTCTCATGATTAGCACGGATGATGGGCTTTTGACCAGCTTCTATGATAGTCACTTCTTGATTATCTACTTCTTTAAGCATCTCCATCAATTCTTGTTTAGCCTTTTCAAAACGGGTAAGTTCCCCATCTTTTGCACTCATTGTAGCGGATGTGTCGATTATAAGGATAAGGTGATCGCCCGGAATTCCTTTTTGAAACCAAAAGGGACGGACTAACGAAAACATGAGGAGAAGAAGCACAAGAATCTGTAGCCAGAATAAAAGGTTATGCTGCAATTTATGAAGCCATGGGGAAGCTTGCCATTCATTCAGGACCTGCTCCCATAATAAATTGGATGAAATCGTTGTCGTTTCATATTGCTTCCGGAAAAAATAGAACAAAATCACGGCAGCGATAAAGATTATTAATAGAAAAAAGAGCGGATTAGAAATATGCATAATATCTTCACCTCAATTCATTAGCCCATGGCGTGGAAAGTCTTGAAATAAAATCGTCTGTATATCAGTTTTAGCACTGATAAGAATGTAATGGCAGCCAAAACTTCGGCATACCCCTTCAAGCTTTTGGTTATGTTTGTTAAGACGAGTCTGATAGTTTCCAATGAGCGAAGGATGGATGCTTACGTTGACTGCTGTATCCATTTCACTGTCGACCAGTTTTAAGTCTCCGTTAAAAGCAGGATTTAGTTCCTCTTTTCCCAACAATTGAATGAACCAGATTTCTTGTTTTGCAGAACGCATTTTCCTCAAGGTCGCCTCCACTTTATCAAGGGGCTCAAGACCGTCGGAAATAATGATTGACAGCTGATGATTCTTCAACATTACCTTGCCCAACTGATCATAAAAATGACCACTTTTCTCGGTATCTTCTAAACCAGCAATCTCCCGAAAAACGCCTTTTCGGTGAACCGCTCCCTTTCGGCGAATCGGATGGGCAGTCTTGGACGCAACTGGAATAAAGGCCAGCCGGTCCTCACCAGCAAGGACGACAAAACTTAACGAAGCTGCAAGCTGGCGTGCCAGCTCCCATTTATCCGGGAGAGCACGCATCGACGAGGTCACATCCAAATATATAGCTACCGACAACTCTTGTTCATCGAGGAACCGTTTAATATAATGCTTTTGTGTTCGTCCATAGACATTCCAATCAATTTGCCTAACGTCATCTCCTGGTTGATAGGCCCGGAAATCGGAAAATTCAAGGGAGGTGCCAAACGCACTCGATTTCCTTGAACCTTTATGCATCCCACGTCTCCGTGTTTTCACAAGTAATCTTTTTTTCTGCAATCTTTCTAAAAAAGCATAAGAACCCATCACACTGAAAGTCCTTTACCTAATTTGTAAGCCGATTCAACGACTTCAGCAATGATGGAATCGGCCAGCACCCCGCTTGCTTCCGCTTCAAAGTTGAGTAAAAGTCGATGCCTTAATACAGGATAAGCCGTTTGCTTTAAGTCTCCAGCAGAAACATGATAGCGTCCTGCAAACAGAGCTCTTGCCTTTGCCATTTTTATTAAGCTTTGCAGTCCACGGGGGCCACTTCCAAATTGCACATACTTTTGGACTACTTCCGGAGATTCCTCTGTATTTGGATGAGTACTGGCAATAATGGAAACCGCATAATCTAGCATTTCATCTGAGACAAGTACCTCTTTTACGAGTTTCTGCAAAAATATGACATCCTCAATTGAAGCTGCTTTTTCAATCCTTATGGTTTCTTTGCCAGTCGTTCTAAGAACAATCTGCTTCAATTCCTCCTTTGATGGGTAACTGACATGAATTTTGCAGATAAACCGGTCCATCTGTGCTTCAGGAAGTGGATATGTCCCCTCCATATCAATCGGATTCTGGGTCGCAAGCACAAAGAACGGCTGTTCAAGCTGTTTCGTTTCTCCCATCACGGTCACAGTTTTCTCACCCATTGCCTCAAGTAGCGAGCTTTGGGTCTTTGGTGTCGCCCGGTTGATTTCATCAGCAAGGACGATATGCGAAAATAGCGGCCCCTCATGGAAAATAAATTGTTGCTTCCCGTCTTCATCAGGCTGTAACAACATCGTTCCCGTAATATCGGATGGCATTAGATCCGGTGTGAATTGAATCCTGGAAAACTCTAAATCCATGCATTCTGATATCGTCCGAACAAGCATCGTTTTTCCGAGTCCCGGTAGCCCTTCAAGTAGCACATGGCCGCCGGCAAAAATACTCCATAAAACTTGCTCGGTCACTTCCTCCTGTCCAACGATGAAACGGGAAATCTCCTGCTTGACCTTATCAATCAGCACTGCTGCTTCATTAAATTGCTGTTCTTTCTCGTTCATTTTCCCACTACCTTTCCGGATCAAGCTTGTTAAAATAATTTTTGACAAGATTATTTAAATCTGACGGCAGTCTGAGCCTCTCAGTACTTTGGCGATAAGAATTCTCATACTGCTGATAGACCTCTTCATAATTTCGAAGATTCCCCTTTAATACAGGGCCATCTGCCTCCTCTTCCTCGCCACTTCCCTCACCAAGCTGGCCGTTATCGGTTTCTGTATTCTGTTTCCCATCAGTCATTTCGGGAATTGTCAGCATTTCCCTCGTTCCTTGACCCTTTCCGCCTTTAGTGCCTCCTTTCCCGCCACCGCCATTACCGCCTTGTCCTGATTGTTGGCCTTGTCCGACGCCTTGTTGCCCTCCTTGACCCCCTTGTTGTCCTTGTCCGCCTTGACCCTGTTGATTTGGAGCCGAGTTACCTGACTGTAAATTAGGCTGCCCGTTTGGAGAAGCTGAAGTTGAGGGCTGACCTAATGGTTGGTTGGCAGCCTTGCTCCCCTGTGCTCCCTTGTTATTAGTAAAGGCTAGTTGAGAAGAAGGCATTCCATTTTGACTCAGTTGATTCTGAAGTTGCGTTCCCGCTTGGTGGACCGCTTGGTTGGCCTCAGCTAGCTGCTTTACAAGCTCAGCTGACTTCATTGCTTCCTCCAACTGTTTGATTAGTGCCTCTAATTCTTCTTCGCTTAATGGATTCTCCTGCTCTGTCAAACTCTCGAGTGCCTGTTTTTGCTCATCAGGAAGCTCATCCCACTTTTCATTCAACTTTTGCAGTTCCTTTTCAACCTTAGACATATCTTTTTGTGCAAGTGCCTTTGCAAGCTCGGAAAATCCTGATTTTTTCGTCTGTTCCTGCCATTCTTCAAGGAGTTTTTGCTTTTCTTTTTGCTTCACCTCTTTTAATTGCAGCTCACTTGATTGTTTAGCGAGGGCCTCAAGCGCCTTTTCGCCATCTTTCTCAAGGGCCATTTTTTTCTTTACCTCTTTCAATGCCTTTTCAACTGCCGGTTCTTTAGAATCGTTCGCTTTTTTTTCAAGCTCTTTTTTCACTTCTTCAACAATCATCACTTCTTTTTCCAACTTCTGTGCTTCTTTCATTTCCTTGTTTGGATAAAAAATGAACAGAAGCACACATACCGCTAAGCACAATGCTGACGTCAACCATTTAGGATAGAACCACCTTTTCTTCCGGCTTAGTACTTTCTCTTGATGGATTTTCATATGACGGATTGCATCTCGAAGTTGCAGCGTTTCAAGTTCACCAGCGTTTCCTAAAAAAGCAAACCCTGTTACGACTCTGTCATCCGGAACAAATTTATTAAACAACAAAGCTGCCATCTTTTTGTCTGGTTTCCGTTTTACGACTCTATATAGAAAAAATGCTAACAGACATATTAAACCTATGAAAAAGTAACGTAAAATAAACGGAATTACCATTATGCGAGCTATAAACAACAGCAAAAATGACCATACAGCCACAGCAAGGAGCAGAAGCTGCCCCTCTTTCAGCAACAACTGTATTAAAAGTTGCTGTTGAATTGGCTTTAGAAGTTTGAGAAACTGACTTTCATCACTTATTTTTTCCTTTTTCATCGTCTAGCCTTCATACCGACCCGAAGTTTCTTTACGCTAAGTAAAACGGCGCCGATTAACAGTAAGGTATAGCAGATCAAATGTGCAGCCCATAGGGGGAAATCAATGCCCGCTAACTTCTGGATTTCCTCGGAGTATGTAGGTTCGATGAAACCGATCATGACAATTGGTGTATTAAGCATAGCCGCTATATAAGGCAGAGGGTTTGTTGTAGGTGTAACAGAATTCCCCTGCAATCCTAAAGCCATGCTGGAGAAAAGCAAAGTCAATAGGGCTGTTCCCCCGACTAAAAACAATGTGACCCCATAAGTGGTTACCATCGCGGCTATTGTTTTACGTACGAGTGTAGAGAAAAGTACGCCTATGCTGCCATACACGATGACAGTAAAAACATTGAACCCTAATACCATTAAAAGTTGTGCGGGTGAAATTCCGCCAAATAAAAACACGATGCTATATAGCGGCAAACTAGCAACCACTAACAATAACAAATAGGAAATGGATGAAATTAACTTTCCAAAAATAATACCCGCGGAGCTTTGCGACGTCGTCAATAGAATATTCAAGGTCTGTCGCTCTCGCTCACTGGAAATGACCCCAGCTGTCAGCCCTGGTGTAATGAAAAGAATCAAAGCTAACTGAACTACCGCTAAAAATATGAACATCGACCGGCTTGAATCAGGATCAATATGCCCCCCTATATTGGATAGCGATTGGATAAAGATCATGCCAATGACGATAGCTCCAATAGCAAGAACATAAAATAAAACACCTAAAAAACTTTTGAAAGAGCGAAACCGCAGTTTAAATTCTTTATTTAAGACAGGATTCATCAGCCAGCTTTTCATGACAGTTCGACCCCTTTCGTAATTTCCATAAATACGTCCTCAAGATCCGTCTCAATTTCAGCAAATGAGACAATGGGCAAATCCTGTAACATGCAAGACTTCAACAGTTTTTGTTGGGCAAATGCATCTCCTTTGAATAAAAACTGAATCGTTTCCCCATCAAGATGGACGCTGATTTGACTAATGTCAGGATTGTCTTCAAAAAAAGCAATGGAACGCTCAACATCCTGATGTACTTTTACGATAAGACTCTTTTCGCCTTGAAGTTTATGCTGAATTTCTGCAACAGTTCCTTGCGCTTTCAATTTCCCTTGATCGATAATGCCAAGTACATCACACATCTCAGCAAGCTCCGGTAAAATATGTGATGAAATCAAAATCGTTTTCCCCATATTCTTTAACTCTTTTAATATCTCACGCATTTCCACCCGAGCACGTGGATCAAGGCCCGACGCCGGTTCATCAAGAATAAGCACCTCCGGGTCATGGATCAGGCTCCGTGCCAAACATAGTCGCTGCTTCATTCCACGCGAAAGCAAGTCAACATAAGACTCACGTTTATCGGATAAATTAACTAGTTCAAGTAACTGAGGAATCAGTTTACTCCGTTCCGACAGGGGAATTCCATAGCTAGCACCATAAAAGTCCAAATACTCCTCAGCTTTCAATTGATCGTACACCCCAAAGAAATCAGGCATATAACCGATTTGGCTGCGCACTTGTTTTGGCTCCTTCGAAATATTGTAGCCATTAATATAGGCGGTACCTGACGTTGGAGCAAGAAGGGTAGCCAAGATGGAAAAGGTCGTTGACTTTCCGGCACCATTTTGTCCGACGAATCCAAACACGGTTCCTTTGTCAATTTGCAGGTCCAGGTGATCCAATGCGGTGAAATTGCCATACTTCTTCGTTAACTGTAAAATCTCTATCATTTCGTCACTTCTCCCTTTACATTGATTTCCGGCACCCTTAAACTTGAATCGTCTTCGCTTTCTTTAATTATCTTAATTTGAATATCTCCTTCTTTTGAAATATAAGAAGAGATCTCTTCTTGTCCTTCAATCGAAATAGACCGTTCTTCAGCAGGTATAGGTTCATATTTTTCAGTTGAAAAGTTATAGAGTTCATATTGAATTTTTTGTTTACTGAACTTAATCGACAATTGCTTCGCTTTAAACGAATGATCTTTCATGATTAAAGGAACTTGACTGATATATTCATATTCACCTATTTCAAACCAATGTTCTCCGATTCCTGCTTCTTCATCATAAGAACCGCGGATGACATCCACCCAGCTTTTGAACATTTCTTTCGACAGGGTTACATCACCAGAAAAAATTGTTTCTGGTTCGAAAGTTTGAAAAATAAGATTATCTATATTCTTTTTTGGCTTTTTCGATACTTTAATATCGACTATTGAATCACTGGTCACCCCAGCAATGACAGGGTCGGTACCGGCATTTACCCCGCTAAAGAAAAAAGTTTCCGTTACATAAAGCAATTGATCTCTTCGGATTTTATCGAGGTCTATTTTTTGTCCTGCGTTCCAGTTATTCATCGGTCCTGATGTCACAGCATAAGGCTCAATCAAGAAGTCTCCCTTCAACTTTTCTTTAACCGTTAACGTTTCCCCTTTTTTTAACTTACCAAGATTAATTCTTTCTTGGCCTGACATGATTAGCAATTCTTTAAAGTCATATGGTGTTTCATTATGAATCGTTCCGGTCAAGGTTTTATTTTCAACTGTCAAATCAGTCTTGAATTGACCAACATTCCCTTTATAAACTTTTCCAAGTAATGACCGAGTTGACCAATATTCAACGTTTGGAAAGATAAGTTCTGTATCTATCGCTTTTTCCTCAAGGATTGGTGACCGTTTAATGTTTCCTCCTAAGCTTTCCTGCGTCATTGGCAAAGCTGTCATCTCATTTTTTGGGAAAGACAGTGCATAATCCCCACCTTTATTGGAGAGGAGGACATCAGATTGAAGTCCGACAAGTTGACCATCCTTAGAATGATAGATTCCGAGTTGATTCAGTTGCGGCTGAGCAAGACGGTCTTTCGCCCCGACAGTAAAAGTCAAGACTGACGTGATGCAGGCAATCAAAGGAATAATCCACCATGCATGCTCTCTTTTGTCGATTTTTTTCAAAACTACATATAAAATAGGTACAATAATTACGATATAAGCACACAGTAGAAATAATAATTGTCCGATCGATAAGGTAGTATCATCAAAATAGCTATTGGGCTCATTCAATTCCCATTGCGCCTGCTCCAAGAAATTTTCCGTTGAAGAAAATGAGTTTATGTCTGCCTGATTTAAAATCTTTTCAAGCCAGGTACCATACCCTTTCCATGAAGCTAGCGGCTGGTCTCCAAGTGAAAAGCCTGTTTGAACAATTACCCCGTTGCCGTACTGTTTTTTCACAACTGCCGGAAATTCACCGCTTTTTGTGAGAATTTCCGCTCCCTTCTCTACATCACCTATAAAGCCAGGTATATAGCTAAAGGAAGGCCTATCCTTTTCCTTTTTGGCAAAAAGGGCAGTTTCAAGCTTAACCTCTTTATCCATTTTCATCGGTAGAAGATCATAAATGGATCCATATTGCTGTGCTCCATTTGGTGATGCTCCAGCAATTAAAATACCCCCGGATTTGATCCAGCCTTTTAACGCTTCTTGCTGCGCTGCATCCAAAGCAGCAATTCCATATTCGTCAATAATCAAATAACTTAACATTTCAAGGCCCATAGAACGACTTGGTAGTTCTTCCTTTGTCAGTTCAATCATCGTGGAGTCTGTTGATGGCAAAACCCTTAATTCAGTCAACCGGTCGTACTTTTGACTTAATACACCAATTATGTCCTGACTTTCATCATAATATTTCGGTGCTAATATCTTTGGACCTGAATAGTCTACTTCTTTACCATTCTGCCAATCTCCCTCATAGAGATAAATCGACTTATTCAATACGTTTCCATTGTAATTATCATCTGTGTAGCCCGGAAGTGAAATCGAATAGGTTTTCGAACTTCCCTTTGGCAACTCTACTTTTAGGGCCTGTGCCCCACCGTACTCATAAGTGGATTGAAATTGAAACATAAGCGTACCGCTAAAGGCCTCTCCCTTATTTTCAATTTGCACTTTCATTGGCATTGCCATTGAACGCTTTATGTATCCATCAAAACCTTGTTCAATCGATATTTTAATCTTCGGGTCAGCTGCTTCTGCCTGTGGCGCCAACATATGTAAAAATATGCTGAAAAGTAATAAACAAGCAGCTATTCCCTGTATTTTTCTGAACAACCTGACTCCCCCTTTTCTTTAATTAAATAGACGACCAAATACTGAAAAAGTATACAGTATTTAGGAAAAAAGTAAAGCGAATTTCAAAAAGTAATGGAGATGCGCAAAAAAATTGACAAAAAAATCCGGAAGAGAAAATCCCTTCCGGACTACCAAAAAATATTAAGTTTCTTCTTTATCAATGATATCAGCAAAGAGGCCGTATACATATTTCTCAGCATCGAATTCCTGAAGATCGTCCATTTTTTCACCAAGCCCGACAAATTTAACGGGAATAGATAGCTCGTTGCGGATTGCCAAGACAATTCCACCTTTCGCTGTGCCATCAAGCTTCGTTAAGACTATTCCAGAAACATTGGTCGCTTCCTTGAACGTCTTCGCTTGAATAAGCGCATTTTGTCCTGTTGTTGCATCAAGAGCAAGTAACACTTCATGTGGTGCACCAGGTATTTCACGTTCAATTACACGTTTCACCTTTTCCAATTCCTTCATTAAATTCACTTTATTTTGCAAACGTCCAGCTGTATCACAAATCAGGATATCCGCCTTACGTGCCTTAGCAGCCTGAATGGCATCGAACATAACCGCGGCAGGATCAGAACCTTCTCCTTGCTTGATTACACTGACACCAACACGTTCTCCCCATACCTCGAGCTGTTCAATCGCTCCGGCACGGAATGTATCACCAGCTGCTAATACAACCGATTTACCTTCTGCCTTAAACTTATGAGCAAGTTTACCAATTGTCGTTGTTTTACCTACCCCATTCACTCCGACAAACAGAATGACAGTTAAACCATCTTCTTGTATGTTCAGGCTTGATGTCTCTTCCTCATCACCTTGATAGATTTCAACAAGTTTTTCGGAAATAACAGATTGCACTTCTCTCGTATCAGAGATATTGCGGAGTTTCACTTCCATTTTTAATTGATCGATTAATTCCATTACCGTATCGAAGCCTACGTCAGCCTGGATAAGGATTTCCTCAAGTTCTTCAAAAAAGTCTTCATCCACTTTCCGGTAACGGGCAACGAGTTCATTAACCCGTCCAGTAAAGGAATTCCTCGTCTTAGTTAAACCTTGCTTAAATTTTTCGCCAATGGATACTTCTACTTCTTTTTCTTCCTGGGTCGTAAATTTTTCTTTTAGCTTCTTGAAAAAACTCATTGTCCCACTTCCTCTAATTCATGAATTTATACTTCTACAAAGTTCTCTGATTCTTCCATGCGGACGGAAACGAGTTTGGAGACACCTGACTCCTGCATCGTAATGCCATAGAGGACATCTGCCTCCTCCATCGTACCTTTACGATGAGTAATCACGATAAACTGTGTTTCCCTACTGAATTTCTTTAAAAATTGGCTGAAACGTACTACGTTCGCCTCATCAAGAGCTGCCTCGACTTCATCAAGGATACAGAAAGGCACTGGTCGAACTTTTAAAATGGAGAATAAAAGTGCAATCGCGGTCAACGCTCGTTCTCCACCGGATAAGAGACTTAAATTCTGCAATTTTTTCCCCGGTGGCTGAGCAATGATATCTACTCCCGTATTAAGTAAATCATCTTGATTTGTCAGCTTCAACTCAGCTCTACCCCCGCCAAACAACGCTTTAAAGACTTGCTCAAACTCTTCACGAATCGCATAGAAGGTATCCGCAAAGCGGCGTTTCATTTCATCATCCATCTCATCGATAACTTGGAATAATGTATCTTTCGCCTGCTGAAGATCTTCCTTTTGGCTAAGAAGGAACTCATAGCGTTCGGCCACACGCGCGTATTCCTCAATAGCCCCTAAATTAACCGTCCCTAATTCCTCGATGGCAAGTTTGATGAGCTTCACCTTCTTTTGAGCTTCTTCTACAGGCATCACCAATGGATACTGTTCTTTAGCCCCTTCAAAGGATAGCGTATATTCCTCGCGTAAATGGTCTAGTCGATTTTCTAATTCCACATCAAGTCGGGTTAGTTTAACCTCTTCATCCTTAATCACTTCAACGATACCCTTATAAAGACGGCTTTCCTCTTTTAAGGATATTTCAAACGCTTCAACCTGCGATTGCATTTCGGCTTTTTCTTGTTTTTTCACAAAAATTTCTTCAATTGCTCTATTTTTATCAAGCAATTTCTGCTGTGCCATATCCTCAAGTGTTTCTTCTCCACTCGAACTGTCAGTCATTTCATTAGTCAAGAGTCCCAAATCATCCTTATTTTCAGCAAGTCTGCTTGTTTCTTTTTCAAGATCAGATTCAAGGCGCTCCATCTTTTCTTTTTGGTTTTGTAGCTGTCCGCGTTTAGAGGCCAATGTAACTCTTAACTCATTTGTTTCTTCAGAAAGGCTCTCTTTTGAGGTTTGTTGAGATTGTTTTTGTTTCGTCATATCAGCAATTAATCGGTCAAGCTCTTCAATTTCAGTTTTACATGAATCCAAGAGCTCTTCCAATTCTTCCAGTCTAGCTGTTTTTTGCTGTTGCTCTTCTAAATACGAATTTTTATCCAAATCATAAAGATGCAGACGATCATTCACATTTCTTTCCTGCAGCTCCACTTCACGAAGTTCACCCTTTAGAGATTGTTCTTGTAAACGAAGGGTTTCACCTGCTTTTCTGGTTTGTTCAAGCGTTTGCTCTTGAACACCAACATCCACTTTAAACTGTTTGACCTGCTTTTCAAGCTGGTTCGTTTTCGATTCCATGGCGGCAAGTTTTTGGTGCAGTTCTTCCAATTCAGTTTTCCTTGAAAGCAGAGAGGTTGTTTTTTGCTTAAGCGCTCC
This sequence comes from Peribacillus sp. TH16, assembly GCF_016651095.1. NCBI lineage: Bacteria > Bacillati > Bacillota > Bacilli > Caryophanales > Bacillaceae > Peribacillus > Peribacillus sp. TH16. Next base: position 974,903 of record NZ_JAEKEM010000002.1, read on the forward strand.
ACCTGTCATTGAACCACCTGGATTGACGACATCCCCTTCAAGCGTTACAAAGCGGAAACGGTGCTGCACCATTTTTGCCAGGTCATTAGCACCCTTTAAATCTGTCGTGATAATGACGGTGCCAAGTAGGTTTGCCGCGATTGCTGCATGTCTTTCATCATATTGGATTAATGATGAACCAGTCCCGACAAAAGCAGCATGGTTTTTCAGCATCGATAATTGGTTCGGTGAAATCTCTCTTCCTTTTATGACTGATAAAGGCAAGAAAGTCGCTCGGCCGTACCGATTTTTCTTCAGGAAGGAGATGGCTTCACGTGCATGCTCTTCGCGCTCTACAACCACATGCTGCATCGCTCCACCCAGTGCCGTTTCAATGGCCGTTTCATATTCCTTTGGAACCTTAATTAATTCTGCAACTGCCCCTTCAATGCCTCGAAGGGTTTCTTTCGCTTTTAAAACTTCTTTAACACCTTGAAAAAAGCCTGCATAATCCTCTTCCATTTCTTCAAGCAGCTCTTTGCGTGATTTTGCTTGTTGAAGGAATTGATAGGCCTTATATAGTGTCGTTTCTTGTTTTTGATACGTATCTTTTGCTGCATTTAGTTTATTCTGCTGATTTCGGAAAAAAGAAACATGGTCTTCAAGCTGCTTGGTCACCTTTTCCATCAGCTGTGTATATTCCTTTTTTTTTGCGGTGATATCTGTTCTTTCCTTTAAAAACTTTTCGTTTTCCTGATCAAGCTTGGCATTTTTATGTTCCTGCTGTGTAAGCTGCTGAAGCAGGTATTGCTTTTCATTTTTTGCCGATGCTTGCTTGTTCAACCACTCGATGTAGTCACTCTTTTTCACTTCGATCATGGCTTCGATATCGCTATTGAATAGGCCTAGGCTTTTTTGCTTTTCATGTAAAATTTCTTGTATGCCCTTTACTTCGGAGTTGAGTGCATTTAGAATTTCCGTTTCTCTTTCCTTTTGTGAAGACAAACGCTCAACCGCTGCTTCGCCTTCTACGATCGCTTTTTCAAGCTGTGACTTATTTTGGGCAGCATTTTTTTTTCGTTCTTTCAATACTTCTTTACGGCCTTCAAGCTTTTCAAGCTCTTCACTTGCATTCAACAGTATTTCCTGAAGTCCATTAATTGATGTCTCAAGTGTGGCTAGATTGCCCCGGACATTTTTGAGATGCTCTTCCCGCTCATGAAGCTGGCCACCCATTTGTTGCTCCATCTCATTATGTTTTTCAAGCTCTTGGGACAAGCTTTCCCATTTTGCATAAAGTTCTTCTATTTCAAAAACGGTTAAAGCTACTTCTATTTGTTCAAGCTCCTCTTTCTTCTCCAAATATTCCTTGGCGAGGGAAGATTGAATTTTTAACGGTTCCACTTGGCCCTCTAATTCATGGAGAATATCATGGACCCGGTTTAAGTTATCCTGTGTTTCCGTTAGCTTCGATTCAGCTTTACGTTTTCTTGTTTTATATTTTAAGACGCCGGCTGCTTCTTCAAAGATAACACGTCTTTCTTCTGCCTTACTGCTTAGGATTTCTTCTACTTTCCCTTGGCTAATGATAGAAAATGCTTCGCGACCAAGACCAGAATCCATAAACAATTCAATGATATCTTTCAGTCGGCAACCTTGATTATTAATGAAAAATTCACTTTCACCCGATCGATACACCCGTCTTGTCACACTGACTTCATGAAAGTCAATCGGCAGGGTATTGGTCTCGTTATCAAGGGTCAAGGACACCTCTGCAAAATTTAACGCTTTTCTCGTGTCACTTCCTGAAAAGATGATATCTTCCATTTTTGCACCACGCAGCGATTTTGCAGACTGCTCTCCAAGTACCCATCGGACTGCGTCGGTCACATTACTTTTACCGCTTCCGTTTGGTCCAACCACTGCTGTGACACCAGGTACAAAATCAATCGAAATTTTATCTGCGAAAGATTTAAATCCTACAACGTCCAAGCGTTTGAGGAACATGACCTTTCCTCCTCTACTGTTCAACTATCTTGTTGAGCTTTTTTCTTTTAAAACGATCAATGCGTGCTCGGCAGCATGCTGCTCCGCTTCTTTTTTCGATTTTCCTACTCCAGAACCCAAATCTTCTCCATTCAAAGAGACAGTCGAAACAAATTCACGATTATGGGCCGGCCCTTTTTCATGCAAAATTTTATATTGCAGGACACCGATAGCATCTCTCTGTATGAGCTCTTGAAGCTGGCTCTTATAATCCATCACATGAGAAAAAGCACCCTCGTCTATCTTCGGAAATACAACATTTTTCAAAAACTGCACAACTGGCTCTAATCCTTGATCGAGGTACAAAGCCCCTATATAAGCTTCAAATACATCCGCAAGCATGGCAGGACGTTCTCTTCCGCCTGTCATTTCTTCCCCTTTTCCGAGTAATACATATTCCCCGTAAGAAAGACTATTGGCAAAGGCAACAAGTGATGGCTCACAGACAATGGCTGCCCTTAATTTTGTAAGCTCCCCTTCACTCATCATCGGATATTTTTGATACAAGTATTTAGATATAGTCAGTTCAAGTACAGCGTCTCCTAAGAATTCAAGCCTTTCGTTATCTTCATAAGGCTTACGGCGATGCTCATTCACATAAGATGAATGTGTAAAAGCTTGTTTCAATAAATTTTCATCTTGAAAATAGAAACCTAAACTTTCTTGTAACTGTTTAAATTTATTATCTTTGATTGATGGTTTACGATTATTTCCGTTCCTACGTATCACACAAAACCCTCCACAACGGTTCAAAAAAACATATTTTTCCAATATATAAAAAGAAACTTGGCAGGAATTCCTGTCAAGCCTTCCTATGTACCATCATACAGTATAATCCGCTTAATGAAAACTAGCCGGCCGGCTTACAGCTAGGCAGACGGAGGCTCAGTTGGATGTATACTTATTCCCTTAAAATCGGCCGCTGCTTCAGGCTTCTTTAAGTATAAGAGAAAGCTCCGTTAAAAAACGGAGCTTTTAGTCAAAGGACATTTCATTACATAGTGCTTTTTATGTAATTCACAGCATCACCTACTGTGGCGATTTTTTCAGCATCATCGTCCGAAATTTCCATATCAAACTCGTCTTCAAATTCCATAACTAGTTCGACTACATCTAGGGAATCGGCACCAAGATCTTCTTTGAAAGAAGCTTCAAGTTTCACTTCTGATTCTTCAACGTTCAAACGATCTACAACGATTTTAGTTACTCTTTCTAATACATCTGCCAATGTGTTCACCTCCCCTCAAAACATTATAAATTAATTTTGAAAAAAATCAAGAAAATCTACATAACCATGCCGCCATCAACATGAAGTGTTTGTCCAGTCATATATTTGCTTGCATCTGAAGCCAGGAAAGACGTCACTGCAGCTATGTCTTTAGGGTCACCAAAACGTGCCAGTGGAATTTGATCCAGCATCGCTTTTTGGACATCTTCAGGCAATTCCCCTGTCATATCCGTCGAGATAAAGCCTGGAGCAATCGCATTGACCGTAATCCCTCTTGATGCAAGTTCCTTGGCTGTAGTTTTAGTCAAGCCGATCACACCAGCTTTGGCCGCTACATAATTAGCCTGCCCTGCATTTCCGCTAACGCCGACGATTGATGCCATATTGATGATCCTTCCGCTACGTTGCTTCATCATTTGTCTAGTGACTGCTTTTGTGCAAAGGAACACACCTTTTAAATTCGTATTAATGACTGAATCCCATTCTTCTTCTTTCATCCGCATCAGTAGGTTATCACGTGTGATACCAGCATTATTAACTAGAATATCTACTCGGCCAAACTGTTCGATGACCTCTTTGATCATGCTTGTTACCGATTCACTATTTGCAACATCACATTGAATCGCGAATGCTTTACGGCCCAATGCCTTGATTTCACTTACCACTTCATTGGCTTTCGATTCGCTGCCAGCATAATTGATAGCAACATCTGCTCCCTGTCGAGCAAGTTCTAAAGCAACTTCCCTTCCAATACCACGGGATGCTCCAGTTACAAGTGCTTTTTTACCTTCTAAGATCATGCTTATACCCCCTTCAATGCTTCAACTGTTTTAGTTAGAGTATCTAGATCGGAAACTGAGTAAATGTTAACAGAACGATCAATTTTCTTTATTAATCCGCCTAATACTTTTCCAGGACCTACTTCGATGAACGTATCAACACCTAATTCAAGTAGTTTTTTTACGCAATCTTCCCAAAGTACAGGTGAGTACAGCTGTTCAATTAATTTTTCTTTAATTTCTGCCGGAGCGGTAATAGGGTTTGCCGTTACATTTGAAATCACTGGTATTTCCGCTTGTTGAAAGCTCACTTCATCAAGTACATTCTGTAATTTCTCAGCCGCTGGTTTCATCAATTCTGAATGAAACGGCCCGCTTACTTCAAGTGGAAGTGCCCGCTTTGCTCCATTTTCCTTTGCTTTTGCACTAGCCAGCTTTACGCCTTCTGTAGTCCCTGAAATGACAATTTGCCCCGGACAATTTATATTAGCTAATTGAACAGATTCCCCTGTTACAGTAATTTCAGCAGTTATTTCAGTAAGTGCTTCACGGTCCATTCCTAGAATCGCAGCCATTGAGCCTTGACCATTCGGTACCGCAGCTTCCATGAATTCGCCACGCTTACGGACAGTATAAACGGCATCTTCAAAAGAAATAGCACCTGACGCTACTAATGCAGTATATTCTCCTAAACTATGTCCTGCCGTAAAATCGGGTTTGATGCCTTCTTCTTCTAATGCCCTAACAAAGGCATAACTTGTAGTCAATAATGCGGGTTGCGCATTGTAGGTTACCGTTAATTCTTGTTGTGTTCCATTAAAGATAAGCTCAGAAAGTGGAAAATCAAGTTTTTCATCCGCTGTTCGGAAAATTTGCTGAGCTCGCTCGTTTTCCTGAAATAAGTTCTGACCCATTCCTATTGACTGTGAACCTTGTCCTGGAAAGACAAAAGCAATTTTACCCATCAGTTAATCCCCTACCTCTATAAATTATTGATCTTTTTCTATCGTCTTCGCAATGGTTGGAATGACGTCATGGCTAACCATATCACGTGTCTGGCGAATTGCATTATAGACAGCGTTCGCATCGGAAGATCCATGCGCCTTAATGACAGGTGCCTTCAAACCGAATAAGCCGGCACCACCATACTCCGAGTAATCCATTTTATTTTTAATGCCTTTTAGTTCCGGTTTCACTAGCGCTGCAGCAATCTTACTCTTCAGATTGCTCATCAACGCTGTTTTTACCATTTTAAAGACACTCATAGCCGTACCTTCAAGGGTCTTCAATACCATATTGCCAGTGAAGCCGTCCGTTACGACTACATCTGCAGGTCCGTTAAGGAGATCCCTTGCTTCTACATTACCGATAAAGGAAATTTCTGATGATTGCTGCAGCAATGTAAAAGCATGCTTCGTCAGTTCATTTCCTTTTTTTTCTTCAGTCCCGATATTCAAAAGTCCGACGCGGGGCTTTTCAATACCTCGTACTTTTTTTGCATATACAGAACCCATTATGGCAAATTGAAGCAGATGCTCCGGTTTCGCATCGGAATTCGCACCTACATCAAGAAGAACAAAACCTTTTCCATCGATTGTCGGTAAGGTCGGAGCCAATGCAGGACGTTCAATTCCTTCTATTCTACCTACAACAAACAAGCCTGCAGCCATTAATGCACCTGTATTACCGGAAGAAATGCATGCATCTGCCTCTCCGTCAGCCACCTGTTGAGCTGCCAATACCATCGAAGCACTTTTCTTGCGGCGAACTGCACGAACTGGTTCATCGGTACTTAAAATCTTTTCTTCTGTATGTATAACACTTATCCGGTCATGTTCCGTTAAGTATGGACTAATTTCAGCTTTATTGCCTACCAAGGTTATTTCTACATCGGAAAAGGCCTCGACAGCTTTCATTGCCCCTAACACCTGTGCCTTGGGAGCATTATCGCCACCCATTGCATCTATCGTTATTTTCATGTTCTTTCATCCTTTTCTAGAAAGTTAAGAGCGATACATATCGAACTCGCCTTTAAAAACCAGTTCATTTCCCACGTAGCTTCTGACTTCCACCACGGAACGATCTGTAGTGTGGTCCACGTTTTTAACTTTCGCTTTAGCTACCACTCTTTCATTTTCTTTAACAGAACGAGTAAATAAAATGGATGCTTTCGCTGTTAATGCCAGTTCATCATTGATAACCGCGACAGCTAAAGAATTTGCTTGGGCAAAAAGGTGATGTCCCCTTGCAATTCCATTCCGCTTAAAGACATGCTCTTTTTTTATATCTAAAATAGAAATTGCATTTTCATCTAAATTAAGATCAATTACTTCCCCGATGATTTCATCCAAAGGCAAAGCTCTAATTTCGTCACTGAATTTTTTCTCGGCCACGCTTTTAATACGTTCTCGAAGCTCCGGTATCGATAATTCAAGACGGTCGAGCCTAATTGTTTGGACGCTCACCGAATACTTTTCAGCCAGCTCCTCATCCGTTACAAAAGGATTCTGTTTAATCGTTTCGATTAATAATTGCTGGCGTTCCTTCTTGTTTCTTCGCATTTGAAGGTCACCATCCGTAGTATTATGACTAGGTACTAATAGTAGTATATATATTTTAAAAACAGATTGCAAGATATTGTAGAAATTCTCGCAATCTGTTAATGGCTTTCTTTATTATTCATTAATCCAGCTTTTCTCCAGTTAATACGCCTGTTCTCTCTAAATAAGCCCTTAGAGGTGCATATTCTGGTGAATGCCAAAAGCTTTGTGAGGCAATCAATTTTGCGGCATCTGTCCTAGCAACTTCTAGGGTCCGGTAATCGTGGACCATGTCGGCTACTTTGAACTCAGGAAGCCCGCTTTGTTTTTTGCCGAAAAAGTCCCCGGGGCCTCGAAGTTCTAAATCTTTCTCGGATAGGACAAAGCCATCATTTGTCTCGGTCATGATTTTCATTCGTTCTTTGCCGACTTCTGTCTTCGGATCAGCCAGAAGAATACAAAAAGACTGATCACTTCCCCGTCCTACACGCCCTCGCAACTGATGTAGCTGGGATAGACCAAAGCGTTCAGCATCATAAATGACCATCACCGTTGCATTAGGGACATTTACGCCAACTTCGACAACCGTTGTCGAGACAAGAATTTGCACTTCATTGGAACTAAATTGCTGCATTACTTCGTCTTTTTCATCCGCTGGCAAACGCCCATGCATAAGCCCTACTTTATAACGGTTCGCAAAGTACTGTGTCATCATTGCATGAACATCAAGAACATTTTGTAAAGAATCAAGCTTTTCCGACTCCTCAATTAAAGGACAAATGACGTATGCCTGTCTACCCTGCTTAAGTTCCTTTTCCACAAAAGTTAAAATCCGATCAAGCATTTGGTGCTTCGCCCAATACGTTTCAATAGCTTTGCGTCCAGCCGGCATTTCATCAATGGTCGAAGCATCCATCTCTCCAAACACAGTAATCGCAAGCGTACGCGGAATTGGTGTTGCCGTCATAAATAGAACATCTGGATTTTCGCCTTTTTCACGAAGGATACGACGCTGCTCCACCCCGAAACGATGTTGTTCATCGGTTATGACAAGACCGAGGTTCCTAAAATTCACTTCATCCTGGATTAATGCATGGGTTCCTATCAAAAGGTCTAGTTCCCCTGATTCAAGATTCTGTAATAGTTCTCTGCGCTTCTTGCCTTTCACTGAACTCGTCAACAAGGCTACCTTTACTCCGATGGGTTCTAGCATTGCCTTCAATGATTGAGTGTGCTGCTCAGCCAAAATTTCAGTTGGGACCATAAGTGCGCCTTGGAAACCAGCTGAAATCGTTGCATTTAAGCAAACAGCGGCAACCACGGTTTTTCCTGACCCAACATCCCCTTGAAGCAAACGGTTCATCCGGTAAGGAGATTTCATGTCATTTAAAATTTCTTCGACGACCCTATTTTGAGCGTTTGTTAAAGGAAAAGGTAGGGTTTTTATGAATGCATTCACTTGCTCTCCCTCAATGTCCTGTCCAGTTCCTTTTGACTGCTCACGCTGTATTTTACGAAGCGCCTGCATTTTCAATTGAAAGAATAAAAATTCTTCATACACAAAACGGCGTCTGGCCTGTTTGACATCATTAGCCGATATAGGAAAATGCATCATGCGAAGAGCTTCTTTACGCGGCATCAGTTTGTATGTGGCCAACAGCTGTGGTGGCAAATTTTCTTCAATCATGGCCCCATATTGAGAAAAAGCATTGGCGATAAAGCGACGCATCCCTTTTACAGTAATATTTCCCTTTACTGAATACACGGGTTCGAACTCTTTTTCCCGACTATGGTCCCCGACATGACATTCGGAGCCAGTAATGGTTTGGCGATGTCGGTCCCACTTTCCAGTCACCGTGACGGTTTCGCCAATCGCAAGCTTCGGTTTTAGATAAGGCTGATTAAAAAAAATGACATTTATCAAATATCTGCCTGTAAGTAATTTGATCGTCAGCCTGGATTTTTTCTTCCCAAAGTAACCTAAAGTCGGAACCGTATGAATCTTCCCTTCTACAGTAACCCTCTCATCATGTTCAACCGTTTCTAAATCTCTCAATCGATAATCTTCATAGCGATAAGGAAGATGTTCAAGGAGATCTACGACGGTATGGATCTCCATTTCCTGCAAGGCCGCAGCCGTTTCACCCCCAATGCCTTTAACTGCTGTTATGGGTTCCTGTAAAGCAACGTTCACTTTTTATTTAGCGGCAAGCCAAAGATCTTTGCTTCCAACTCCCGTCCAGTCGGTGTAGCCGCTAAACCTCCTTGTGCTGTTTCTCTCAGAGCTGACGGCATCGTTTGTCCGATTTTGTACATCGCATCGATGACTTCATCACACGGTATCCGGCTTGTAATCCCTGCTAACGCCATATCAGCGGCAACCATTGCATTTGCTGCACCCATTGCATTTCGCTTCACACACGGTACTTCCACGAGCCCAGCAACCGGGTCGCACACAAGACCAAGCATATTCTTTAGAGTAATTGCCATCGCTTCTGCACTTTGTGCTGGCGTCCCTCCCGCCAATTCAACGATTGCTGCAGCCGCCATACCCGAAGCCGAGCCGACTTCCGCCTGGCAGCCTCCTGCCGCTCCAGAGATGGATGCGTTATTCGCTACAACAAAACCAAACGCACCTGCTGTAAATAAAAACTCAATTTTCTGTTCCCGATTCGGTTTTAATTTATTTTGCAAAGCAAAAAGGGTGCCAGGTACCACACCAGCAGAACCTGCAGTGGGTGTTGCACAGATAGTCCCCATAGCTGCGTTCACTTCGTTTGTTGCCACAGCTTTGCTGACCGCATCCAACAACAGTTCACCTGATAAAGCATTTCCAGATTTAATGTAATTCTGAAGAAGAACTGCATCTCCACCTGTAAGGCCTGAAACAGAACGTACACCTTGCAGTCCCTTTTCAACAGCCTGTTCCATCACATCCAAGTTAACTCCCATTTGATCGATAATTTGATCACGGCTTTTACCCGTTACTTCCATTTCCTGTTCAATCATGAGAGTTGATATTTTTTTCTGCTTTGATTCTGCTAATTCTACTAATTCCGCTACATTTCGAAACATATTATCCTCTCCTTCCTAAGTGGAAACGATTGCCCTATTAATCAACAATCCTTGCCACTTGAGTAATGTTAGGGAGTGCTGCAATTTCATCGATGACAAGGTCTTCTAGATTATGATCCACTTCTATGGTCATCAAAGCCATCTTCCCTTTCTCTTTGCGGGACACTTCCATCTGGCCAATATTAATTTGATGCTTAGCTAAAATGTTTGAAACATTGGCAATTGCACCATAGCGGTCATCATGAACAACCAGTATTGCAGGGTTATGGCCAGAAAGCCTCAATTTAAACCCATTCAATTCGATAATCTCGATCTTACCCCCTCCAATCGATATTCCGACAAGCTCAAGCTCACCATCATCATCTCCCACCGTTATTTTCGCAGTATTAGGATGTTCCGGGACGGCTTCTTCTTCCCGAAAAGTAATTTTCATTTTCTTTTTACGAGCTATTTCAAGAGATTCTTTGATTCTCTCGTCAAATGTATCAAAATCAAGCAGGCCTCCTACAATGGCTACATCTGTTCCGTGGCCTTTATAGGTTTGGGCAAATGAACCATAAAAGGAAATACGGGCCCATTTTGGTTCCCTGTTGAATAAATTCCTGGCTACCCTACCGATTCTTGCAGCTCCTGCTGTATGAGAGCTAGAAGGACCAATCATTACTGGGCCAATGATATCAAATACACTTCTAAATTTCATGATCTACTCCTCCTTCTTTAGAACTGAACTCAAAGGAACACGCTGGGAGTTATTTATATAGTACCCAGATTTACAGTCGCTCCATCAAAGCTGTTTATTATCCTATATCGCAAAAATAAACTGCATAGCCTAATGACATATGCAGTTTATTGCCTTTTATTCTTACAGTATCATAACAAAGCGACGGTTCAGTCCCTTATTTTAATGATGCCTTAATTATTCAATTGAAAAAATGAAAGAATATAACGGTTGTTTTCCGTTATGGACTTCAACTTCAACGTCTTCAAAATTATCATTACAAAATGCAACAAGGTCCTCTACTTCTTCTTTAGTTGCATCCTCTCCATATAAAATGGTCAGGATTTCGGAATCTTCATTGATCATCTCAGAAAGAAGGTCCTTTGCTGCCTGAGATTTGTCTTTATCTTTCACTTTGATGGTTCCTTCATCGATTCCCATGAAGTCTCCGGTCTTGATTGTAAGGCCATCAATGTTCGTATCCCGGACAGCATAAGTAATCTGACCCGTTTTCACATGTGAAAGGGCTTCAATCATCGCCTTTTTATTCTCAGAAGCATCTTGTGATGGATTAAAAGCCAACAATGCAGCCATGCCCTGTGGCACTGTCTTCGTAGGAATAACAGTCACATAATCTCCCAGAACATCTGCAGCTTGATTGGCAGCCATAATAATATTTTTATTATTAGGTAAGATGATGACATGTTCGGCATTCGCCTCTTCGACTGCTTTAACAATGTCTTCTGTGCTAGGGTTCATCGTTTGTCCGCCTTCAATAACCGATTTAGCACCGATGCTTTTGAATAGCTCGCTGATACCTGTGCCCATAGCTACCGACACAACACCGTATTTTTCTTTCGACTTTGGCTTCGTTTGAAGCGACGCATTCGTTTCACCAACAATCGCTGTATGCTGTTCGCGCATATTATCGATTTTCATCTTGATTAAACTACCATATTGCTGTCCATAATTAAGACAGTTACCAGGCTGTTCTGAGTGAATATGTACTTTTACAACTTCATCATCAGAGATGACTAATAATGAATCTCCGTATTCACTTAAATCGTAGCGGAACTTTTCTTCATCAAACGAATTGTTAGCCAGCTTGTCACTTTCCAATCGGACCATGAATTCTGTGCAATAGCCAAACACGATATCTTCAGTGTTCATATGTCCTTGCACGTTCATGTGATGCTCGGCACTGACCAAATCATCCATGCTTGGACCGTTTGCTGATCGGACAGGAAGAGCTTCACCCTTCAATACAGCAAGGAAGCCTTCATACACGAAAACCAACCCTTGTCCGCCACTGTCAACAACTCCCACTTCTTTTAATACAGGAAGAAGATCAGGTGTGCGTTTTAGTGAAGCATTTGCCTCAGCTACGATTTCTTCCATTACCTGAATAAGGTCCTGGTGCTTAGCTGCCGATGAAACCGCTTGCTTGGCAGCATCTTTCGCAACCGTTAAAATGGTACCTTCAACAGGCTTCATAACGGCTTTATACGCTGTCTGAACACCTGCATCAAAAGCTTGGGCAAATTCTTCACTATTAATTTCCGATTTATGTTCAATCGCTTTAGCAAAACCTCGGAAAAGTTGTGAAAGGATAACCCCAGAATTACCGCGTGCACCCATTAATAGGCCTCTTGAAAGAGAAGTACCCACTTTCCCGATATGTTCCTGCACATTATTTTGTACTTCCTTCGCTCCGGAAGTCATTGATAAATTCATATTTGTTCCAGTATCACCATCCGGAACAGGGAAAACATTCAATGCATCAACCATTTGGGCATTAGCTGCTAAATGATTGGCTCCTTGAATGATCATTTCTGCAAAGCGCATTCCGTTTAAACTTGTAATTGACACAAAACTTTCCTCCTATTGCTTAAGGGTTCGTCACACGAACTCCCTGTACAAAAATGTTAACGGATTCAACAGCTAATCCGACAGTTTTGTCCAGAGTGTATTTTACCTTTGATTGCACATTATGTGCAACCTCCGAGATTTTAGTTCCATAACTCACGATAATATACATATCGATATGAACTTCTTCCTCTACTTGACGCACTATTACACCCTTTGTAAAGTTTTCTTTTCTTAAAATTTCGGCAATGCCGTCTTTAAATTGTTTTTTGGAAGCCATTCCTATAATTCCGTAGCAATCCACAGCTGCGCCGCCGGCTACAGTAGCGATCACATCATTAGAGATATCAATTTGTCCATATTTTGTTTGTAATTCGATAGACATTTTCTTTTCCCTCCCAAAAATCAAATCAACTAAAGACATTTTACTATAATGTCTATTGTTTTAAAAGTAAATGTCTTACGGTTCTTATTATAATTCAATTTTAAAGTATGTATGTCAAGGTTTTTTTCTTGAAAGTAATTAACTGAAGTATTGCATTCTCACGGTAGGTATGATAAATTATTAAAGTATTTTACAAAGACTTAAGACGACTTTGAAAAACTTAAGCTTGTTGTAGTTAGGAGGGAATTTAACATGGCACGTAAATGTGTAATCACTGGAAGAAGAACTCGTTCTGGTAACAGCCGCTCTCACGCAATGAACGCTAGCAAGCGTACATGGGGCGCTAACCTTCAAAAAGTACGTATTTTAGTTGACGGTAAACCTAAACGTGTATACGTTTCTGCAAGAGCTCTTAAATCGGGCAAAGTAGAACGCGTATAATGTTACGGCATCCTCTCAGGATGCCTTTTTATTTGAAATGGCTGCATTTTTAATGGGTATGCTTTATTTGATTTGGCCTAGTCCTCATTCAATAAAGTCATCACCCATTAATGGCTTGCCTATTCTTTTCATTGTCCTCCAATCATTCCGAAAAAATAACACCCCCCCTAAATAGAGAGGTGTTATGGAGATAAGTATCAGCCTTTTTTAAACGCTCCGAGCATAGCCCTTACCAAACTGCCCAGAACTTTTGGCAATTTAATCGTATAAAATTTCATCATGCCCCTCCTCTTTGCATCCCACAAATAAGATGAAGTGGAATTTTTTCTATTACAACATAAGCTTTTAAGCGGATATAGGATGATCGTATATATCCGAATCTGCTCTAAGCATGAATTTTAATCACTGCTTCTTATCACCATTAATATGCCTTCCTCAAATGAAACATTCCCACAATCAGAAATTAGTTCATTGCTAATGCAGAGTGTCGACCCTATCTCTAGCCTTGCGTCAATTAGCGGATATTTGAAGCCTGAGAGTGTAATGCCGGTGATTTCTGCTGTAACAGGGAGTAGAGACACATACTTCTTGTCTTTCAATGCAGTGACCTTATAAGAGCCCGGTGTCTTTACTGAAAATATATTTTGTTTATCAACTATGTACATATCTATTTCCTTATGAACAGGAAGGATGCTTTCTTTCTGAAGTAACTGGATATTACCAAGAAAATGATCCAATCTCCCTCCTGTAGCACCCAATATATGAATTTCACTTGGTTTTTGTTCTACAGCCCATTTAAAAGCAATTTCTAGATCTGTTTCATCCTTCTCAGAAGGATATAGATTGATATGTTCCAGTCTTTGATTAATACTCATATATTCATCTTCTGAAACTGAATCAAAATCGCCGAATACGTACCTAGGCTCTATATCATTTTCAAGCAGCGCCCACACTCCCCTATCGACTCCAACCCATAAATCTGTCATCTCTTTATATACTGTTAAATCCGGCCACAAATTCTCAGGGCCTCCAGCCATTATACTAATAATCATGAAATCATCCTTCTTCATAAAATATTCTTATCGCTCATATCGTTACAGAAACATCGTTTTTATTTATTAGCACATACTTTCTGTGTAAAAAAAGCCGATCACTATCATACGAATATGATAATGTCGGCTTTTTTCTTTTAGTTTCCACGAATCCTTTGAATAGCTGCATGGCGATCTTCTTGATTATATATGGCAGATCCGGCCACAAGCACGGTTGCCCCTTGCTCGATACAAAGTTTAGCCGTTTCTTCATTTACTCCGCCATCAATCTCAATTTCAAGCTTTGGATTATATTTGTCTGCCATCGCCTTCACTTCAGCAATTTTCGGTAGTACGGATGCGATGAACTTTTGCCCGCCAAACCCTGGGTTAACAGTCATTAACAACACCATGTCAATATCTTCGATTATAGGCTGAATTAAGGAAGCCGGAGTAGCCGGATTAAGCACAACGCCTGCATTCACACCAAAAGATTTTATTAACTGAATCGTGCGATGCAAATGCGTGCATGCCTCAACATGTACAGTTATATAATCAGCTCCCGCTTTCGCGAATGCTTCGATATAACGATCAGGGTGTTCAATCATCAAATGGACGTCAAGCGGAAGCCTTGTCACCGGTCGGATAGCATCGACAATTAATGAGCCTATCGTAATATTGGGCACGAAATGACCATCCATGACATCCACATGGATAAAGTCCGCCCCGCCCCTTTCCACATCCAGAATCTCTTCTCCAAGTTTTGCAAAATCAGCTGATAAAATAGATGGTGCAATTTTAACCATTCTAATACCTCGGCTTTCTATCTCTAATTTCCTCTAAAAACTGCATATAGTGCTCATAACGATACCGTGGAATCTCTCCTGTATCAACCGCTTCCTTCACAGCACACTTCGGCTCTTTGTCATGCAAGCAAGCCCGAAATTTACAGTCTTCTCCATGCTTATGCATTTCTGGGAAGCAATAGGATAAGCGTTCAGCTTCCATTTCCATAAATTCAAGTGAACTAAATCCAGGTGTATCCGCAACAAGTCCAGAACCAATATGAATCAATTCTACATGACGCGTGGTGTGCTTTCCACGTCCTAAGTGGGACGATATATCATCTGTCTTTAAAGCCAATTCAGGATTGATTGCATTCAGCAATGAAGATTTCCCAACCCCTGACTGACCGGCAAATACACTTGTTTTTCCTTCTATATAAGGAACAAGCTCTTCAATACCACCAGTGGAAACTGAAGAAGTCTCCAGCACTGTATAGCCCAACTTCTGATAGTCTTTGATATACTGAGACAATTTCTCTTGGCTCTCAGCAGTCACTAAGTCCATCTTCGTTACAACGATAATGGGTTCGATTTCGTTATCTTCAATAAGAACGAGAAATCTATCAAGCAAGGCTGGGCTGAAATCAGGTTCAACGGCCGAAAACACAAGAATGGCTTGATCTACATTTGATATCTGAGGACGAATCAATTCATTCTTACGTGGCTTTATTTCGGTTACAGTCCCATCTGTTTTATTATCCGCCTGATAAACCACATAATCACCAACAAGAGGTGTTACCTTATTTTTTCGGAATACTCCACGGCCTCGGCATTGAAAAACCTCTTCTCCATCAAGAACATAATAAAATCCACTTAATGCTTTAATAATTTTTCCTTCGGGCATAGCCACACTCCTAATTTAATATATTTAATTTGGATAAGAGACGGCTTCGTCGATAATGACCTGATTGTCCCGCATGACTTTATATCCGGCTTTCTTATCTGGAGATACCATTAGATCAATCTTTCGTTTTTCCGTTTCTACGATTAAAAATGATTCTTGAGGCTCCGTCATGCTATTGTTGATATCTTCAATGAAAATTTGGACCTCTTGCGCTTTGCCTGGCTCTACTGGATCATACTCAATCGTAATTTCCTCTGTTACCTTTTTTGGAGGGATTTCTTCTTTCCCTTTTGAAAGGACTACTTTCACCGTACTACCTTGTTCGACTCTAGTAGCCGGTTCAGGTGACTGAGATATGACAAGCCCCTCTGCAATGGAATCATTATAGACTTTATCTTCCACCTCAATCTTTATTCCACTGTCATTAGAGTAATCATTTAGGCCAGCTTCATTGAAACCGGTTAGGTTCTTTAAGCTTAATCGATCTGCACCTTTACTTATAGTAAACTCTAGTTCCGTTTCGGATGGTACGATTTCGGTACCTCCCGAAGGAGTTTGTTTTATTATCGTACCTGCTGCACTGTCATCATACTCTTCGGTCACGACAATGTCCTTGAACCCCATTTTTTCAAGGAAGGATTCGACATCTGAATACTTTCTGCCTTCATAGCTAGACAACGAAATCGTTTCTTTACCAACACTCTGGTAAATATCAATTTTCGCACCTACCTTGACCGTCTTGCCTTGCTTAGGGTTCGTTTTAATCACTAGGTCTTTTTCGACCTCTTCATCTTCAATCTCAATCGTATTTCCAACAACCAGTTTCAAATTAACCAATTCAGTAATAGCATCATCCAACTCTTTCCCTTTAAGATCAGGGATGGTAACTTCCTTCGAATCAAGCATCGTCGGTGCAAGAGTTATAAATAAAACAGCAAGCAGGGCAAGAACTAAAAAGATGGTAACTAAAATGGTAGACAATTTTTTTCGTTTTTTATCTTTTTGTTTTGACTTTGTTTTTTGTTTTTTCTGTTTCTTCTGTTTCTTTTTTGTTTTAGTGTCCGCTTCTGACTCACTATCCTCATCATCCGCATAGACTAGAGTGTTTTTTTCCGGGCCCCTTACTATTGTCTCATCAATACTTGAAAGTTGATCATCCGTGATGATTGGTATGGCCTTTGTTGCATCATGATCTTCAGGAATAGCAAAAGGAGATTCATTTAAACGCTCTGGATTAAGCGACGTTCGAATATCATCTTCCATTGAATCTACACTTTCATAGCGGTAATATGAATCTTTTGCTGTCGCTTTTAAGATAATATTTTCCACACTTTGTGGTATTTCAGAGTTCCAGCGTTTTGGCGAAGGAGTTTCTGATTGTAAATGTTTAAGAGCTATCGAAACGGCAGATTCACCTGAAAAGGGTAATCTCCCCGTTAGCAATTCAAACATGACGATACCAAGTGAATAAATATCAGATTTCTTATTGGCCATTCCGCCTCTAGCCTGTTCTGGAGATAAATAATGAACAGAGCCTAAGACTGCGTTCGTCTGAGTTATATTCGTTGCACTTAGGGCCAATGCAATACCAAAGTCCGTAATTTTGACGGTTCCTTCTTTATCAATCAAAATATTCTGTGGCTTGATGTCCCGATGGATAATCCCGTTATGATGGGCATGGGAAATCGCTGCCGTAATTTGCTTCATGATATCCAAGGCTTTTTCAACTGGAATCGGATAATATTTTTGTATGTATTGCTTTAGTGTAAAACCGTCCACATATTCCATGACAATATAATAGATAGCATCTTCTTCACCAACATCATAAATACTTACAATATTCGGATGAGCTAGACTTGTTGCTGATTGTGCTTCACGATTAAAACGCTTGATGAACTCCTCGTCATTATTAAAATCCATGCGAAGGATTTTCAACGCTACATCACGGTCCAAAATCATATCCCTTGCAAGGTAAACATTCGCCATACCGCCGCCACCGACCATCTCGATCAGTTTATAACGGCCGTTGATTCTTCTACCAATCAACATTGAGTTCACCTGCTTTCGCTTTCATCGACAAATTGAACAAGCACAAGGGTGATATTATCTTCTCCACCATAGTGATTGGCCTTATCTATTAACGAATTCGCCTTTTCTTCAAGTGATTGCTCATTGGTAACTGTTTCTTCAAGTTCCTGTTCACTCACTTTATTCGTTAAACCGTCCGAGCAAAGCAAAAGTAAATCACTTTCTTCAAAAATGACTGTCGTAATGTCCATTTCCACTTGCATTTCTGTACCTAAGGCTCGTAATAAAACATTTTTCCGTGGATGATTCTCGGCGTCTTCCTTAGAAATCTGGCCTGAACGGACTAATTCGTTAACAAGCGAATGATCTTCAGTGACCTGCTTAAAACCACTTTCATTATACAAATAACATCGGCTGTCCCCGATGTTGGCAATAGTTGAAAATTTATCAGTACAAATGGCTGCAACAATGGTTGTCCCCATGCCTTTGCATTCTGTATTCGCCTCGGCATGTTCAAAAAGCAATTGATTAACCAAGAAAATTTTCTTTCTCAGCCAATCCTCTGCATCATTTGCTGTATCAATCCCGTTGGATTCCTCCCAGCCCTTTTTCAAAAGGTCGATCGTCATTGCACTTGCTACATCTCCGGCTCGGTGGCCGCCCATGCCATCTGCAACGATGGCAAGGCGAACGCCTTCCGAATTCTTAAAGATTCCGCCATTATCTTCATTATGCTGGCGGACTTTTCCACGGTCAGTTTTAAATATTGCCCTCATAGGGTCACCTCGTCTCTTCTTTGCGCTCCTTGGCCCGAAGCTGGCCGCAGGCTGCATCAATATCACTGCCTTGTTCCCTTCGGATCGTTACATTAATACCACGCTTTTTCAATGTTTTTTCAAACTCAAAAATTTGGTCCCGAGGTGTACGTACATAGTCGCGTTCCGGTACATAGTTAACCGGAATTAAGTTGACATGGCATTTAATGTCTTTTATTAAATCGGCTAATTCTTCGGCGTGTTTCACTGAATCATTTTCGCCTCCGAATAGACCATATTCAAAACTGACCCGGCGCCCTGTTTTTTCTGTATAGTATTTGATGGCTTCAATCAAGTCTGGCAGTTTATAGGCCTTGTTGATTGGCATCAATTTACTTCTCAATTCTGTATTAGGGGCATGAAGGGAAACCGCAAAATTGATTTGCATGCTCTCTTCAGCAAACTTATAAATTTTTGGAATGATACCACTTGTTGAAACGGTAATATGACGTGCTCCAATGTTTAAGCCTTTTTCATGATTTATATTCTTCAAGAAAGACATCATATTATCATAGTTATCAAACGGTTCACCGATTCCCATGATTACGACTGAGCTAACGCGTTCTTCCACTTCATCAAGTGCCTGTTGTACCTTAACGACCTGGGCAACGATTTCTCCTGATTCAAGGTTTCGTTTTAAGCCGCCAAGAGTTGATGCACAGAATGTACAACCAATCCTACAACCCACCTGTGTTGTAACACAGATAGAGTTTCCATATTCATGGCGCATTAATACCGTTTCAATCGAATATCCATCATGCAGTTCAAATAAAAACTTCATGGTCCCGTCATTTGACGTTTGCTGAATCAATGTTTTTAATGTAGTGAATGTGAACTTTTCTTCCAGTTTATCGCGTAAAGATTTCGAAAGGTTGGACATATCTTCAAAACTAGAAATACGCTTTTTGTAAAGCCAGTCATAAATTTGATCTGCACGGAATGCCTTCTCGCCGTTTTCAACCAGCCATTCTTTAATTTGGTGAAGCTCTAATGAATAAATCGATGGTTTTTCTGGTGTTGTGTCTTTTTTTACTCTTGATGATTTAGTAATCTCTGCCATTTACAGCACCTTCTTTCTAAAACTCGCAATAAAGAATCCATCACTGCTAAAATATTGCGGGAACACTTGCAACGTATGGCCTTCAATAAATGGCTGAACACTTTCAGGCATTCTTGTGGCTAATGTCGTATCACTTTCAAAATCCGGATGGTTTTCCAAAAATGCTGCAGCAACTTTATCATTTTCTTCTTTATCCACCGTACATGTACTATATACTAACCGTCCGCCTTGTTTTACTAGCGGGGCAGCTGATTCCAATAACTGTTTTTGTATACTTGAGAGTTTCATTATATCATCTTTTGTTTTTGTGTACTTTACATCCGGCTTCCGGCGCATAACACCTAATCCTGAACATGGTGCATCTATAAGAATCCGGTCAAACCCTTCTTTATTAAAGTGTTCTTGGACGTTTCTGCTATCAAGGGCCATTGTCTTAATGTTGTTTCTTAGCTTTAGCCGCTCTGCCTGCTCTTTAATGAGTTTAACCTTATGCTCATGAAGATCAAGGGCATATACTTGTCCTGTGGTTAAGCCTTCTGCGATATGAGTTGTCTTACCTCCAGGTGCAGCACAGCAATCGAGAACAGCATCATTGTCATTGGCTCCTAACGCATGAGCGACTAGCATCGAACTTTCGTCTTGAATCGATAGATACCCCAATTTATAGCTTTCTGAATGAGCAAGATTTCCCTTATAGCTAACAATTGCTTCTGGAACAACATCACTTGCTTCAACATCATAGCCTTCTTCTGTCAAAATGCTGATTAGTTCACTGCGAGAAATCTGCTTTAAATTAACCCTTCCCGTCTGCAGTGGAGCTGTTAAGTTAATTTCACACATTTCCTTGGTTTTCTCATAGCCAAATTGCTCTACCCAACGCTTGACTAGCCAAGCAGGATGGCTTACCTCGATTGAGAGGCGCTCAAGCTCATCTTTGATATCATCAAGATGAGCTACACCATTTCTTTGAATATTACGTAGCACACCATTGACCATTGAAGACGTTCCCTTATGGCCACGCTTTTTCGAGATTTCGACAGCTTCAAAAATAATCGCGTGATCTGGTACTTTATCTAAATAAATCATTTGATAAACGGAGAGCCTAAGTAGGTTGATGACCCAGCTTAGCGTTTTTTTCGGTTGCTTAATAAATGGCTTCAAATAGTAATCCAAAGTCATTTTCCGCTGAATCGTACCGTAGCTTATTTCTGTTAGCAAACCACTATCCACACCGGATAACTGGTGCTTTTTAATCAAGTTGTTAAGTAAAAGGTTGCTGTAGGATTGGTTTTTTTCTACAGATTCCAAAATATCGAGAGCAATTTCACGTACTCCCTTTTTAGTTTGCTTCATTCTGTTCTCCTAACTTCATGCCTGCTTTAATGAACGACCCGGCTCCGCGCAAGTAATCTTTCGCCGGCATTTTTTTCTTTCCTGAAGGCTGCAGTTCCGTAACTAGTATAGCCGTCTCATTGCCTGTCGAAACGACGAAACCATCGTTACGTACATCAATAATCGTCCCCGGCACTGCCTGATTGTTATGTTCAAGCTTGTTTGCCTGCCAAATTTTTAAAATGGATTCATTTAAGAGTGTATAGGCAACAGGCCATGGATTCAGGCCACGTACATGGTTATAGATGTCTTCCCCTGTTTTCGACCAGTCGATTTTTTCCTCCGACCGCCTAATGTTAGGTGCGAAAGTTGCTTTTTCTTCATCTTGCTTAATCGCATTTAACTCATCATTTATAAGCTTTGGCAATGTTTCTGCAAGTAAATCCGAACCGACCTTGCTTAATTTATCATGTAGAGTGCCGACATTGTCTGCTTCTTCTATAGTAACTTCTGCCTGCGTTAATATATCCCCAGCATCAAGTTTCTCGGCCATATACATGATAGTTATTCCTGTCTTTTCTTTCCCCTGTAATATGGAATAATGGATAGGTGCCCCTCCACGTAGTTCAGGAAGCAGGGAGGCATGTACATTAATACATCCGTATTTTGGAGCTTCCAACAATTCATTCGGGAGAATTTGTCCGAAAGCAGCCGTCACCACTAAGTCAGGTTTCAATGCAATGATTTTTTCTAGATCTTCTTTTTCACGGATTTTTTCGGGTTGATAAACGGGAATTCCCTGTTTTTCAGCCTCAACCTTAACAGGCGGAGGTGTTAGCACCTTTTTGCGACCCACTGGACGGTCAGGCTGTGTAACAACCGCAATCACGTCATAGCCTTCGTCAAGGATTCTTTTAAGTACCGGTACTGAAAAGTCCGGTGTTCCCATAAAAATAATTTTTGTCATTCTTCTTCAAACCTTTCTAACTCTTCTTCCGTAATATAGCGTGAAACCTTACTTGTAAATAACACTCCCTGCAAATGATCTATTTCGTGCTGGAGAGCTCTTGCCAGGAAATCCTCCGCTTCTATTTCGAAAAAGGATCCTTTTCGGTCCTGTGCCCGCACCTTGACGCGGTATGGGCGCGATACTTCCCCGTATATACTTGGAAAACTCAAACAGCCTTCAACGGCTGTCTGTTCGCCTTCCACTTCTAGCACTTCTGGATTAATCAGTTCGATTACACCAGATCCTTCATCTATTTCAACGACCGCGACTTGCTTTTTCACGCCAACCTGAGGTGCAGCAAGGCCAACGCCATCAGCTTCAACCATCGTTTCGTACATGTTATTTAACAGCTTAGCCAATTTTTTATCAAAACTTGTTATTTTATCGCATTTTTGTTGTAAAATTTTTTCAGGAAACAAGACAATCGGTAAAATAGCCAAAATTAAAGGTACCCTCCTAAATATAAAAACCAAAACTTCACTATATAAAAACGCAAGCTAGAACAGCTCGCGGTAATCATCCAATGTTAAAACAATTACATCATAATCTGCGGATTTAAATCTATTGAAATCTGCAGATGATTTTGGGCCGTTTCTTTTTGATAATGCTCTAAAAGTGTTCGTAAGTGCTGATTAAGATCCGGCTCTCGTTTGTATTTTATCAGACATTGGTATCGATATCTATTGTTGATTCGACTAATGGGCGAAGCAACAGGACCGAGTACGATAGAATCCCGATTCAATCGTGAACTTAAATAATTTGTGATTTTATCCGTGACACTCACTGTTTTCATTAAGTCTTCATGTGAAACAGTTATTAGCACAACATAATAATAGGGAGGGTAATGACTTTGCCTGCGGAGATACATCTCTCGCTCAAAAAAGAAATCATAATCCTGCATAGCTGAAAGCTCGATGCTGTAATGCTCAGGCGTATAGGTTTGAATGACTACCTCTCCTGGGAGTTGGTGACGTCCCGCTCTTCCACTTACTTGTGTCAGCAGTTGGAACGTTTTTTCCGATGAACGGAAATCGGGCAAATGGAGCATTGTGTCAGCTGAAAGGACTCCAACTAAAGTGATATTGGGAAAATCAAGTCCCTTGGCAATCATTTGGGTGCCGAGTAATATATCAGCCTTTCCCTCACCAAAGGCATTCAGCAACCGCTCATGTGAACCTTTTTTACTTGTTGTATCGACATCCATTCGTATTACTCGTGCATCTGGGAGAATTTTTGCAAGTTCTTCCTCCACTTTTTGCGTACCTGTACCGAAGAATCGGATATGTTCACTAGCACATTCAGGACAATCAGAAGGCATTCCTTCCTCAAATCCACAATAATGGCATTTCATTATATCATTAAAGCGATGATAGGTGAGTGAAATGTCACAATTTGGACAGTTGATGACTAATCCACAGCTTCGACACATCACGAAGGAGGAATGTCCTCGTTTATTTAGCATCAACACCGCCTGTTGCCCCTTTTCAAGCCGGTCTTTCAACTTCGTAAAGAGCAGCTCTGAAAACATCGATCGATTTCCCGTCCTTAATTCTTCCCTCATATCAACAATATCCACTGCCGGCAACGCATTTTTATTCATCCGCTGACTAAGAGTCAATAACTGATAGACGTTTTTCTTGGCACGTGCAAAGGATTCAAGAGTCGGAGTGGCACTACCAAGAATGACCGGACATGAATATGATTTCGCTCTTTGAATTGCAACGTCCCTCGCATGATAGCGGGGCGTTTCTTCTTGCTTATAACTGGATTCATGCTCCTCATCAATGATGACTAGGCCCAGGTTTTCAAAAGGCGCAAATACGGCTGAACGGGCCCCTACCACTACTTTTACTTCTTTTCGGTGGATTTTCCGCCATTCATCATATTTTTCGCCCACAGACAAACCACTATGCATGACCGCTACCTGCTCACCAAAGCGTTCCTTAAACCTTTTCACCGTTTGTGGCGTCAAGGAGATTTCGGGAACCAGCATAATGGCTTCCTTACCTTTATCCATGACAGAGGCAATCGCCTGCAAATACACTTCAGTCTTCCCGCTTCCTGTTACACCATATAAAAGGAAAACTTCATGTTCGTCATGTTTTATTTTCTCCTGAATGGGCTTCAAGGCAGCCGCTTGTTCATCCGTTAAAGTAAAGGGATTGGATTTTTCAAACACACGATTTTCATAGGGGTCGCGGTATATTTCCTGATCCAGTTCCACTAAAGCCCCTTTTGATACAAGGGACTTTACCGTGCCGCTTGAGGCATTAACCATTTCAAGCAGTTCCTTAAGCGAGACTGGTTCTGGATGTTCAATAAAGTATTGAAGAAGTTCTTGTTGTTTTTTTGCATTACCGGAAAGTGTAGAAGCCATTTCTTTCAATTCCTCTGGGGAAAGTAACGGTTTAATGATACGGACCGTCTTCTTATTGAGGCGGTTTTTTACATAATACATTAGCTCTAAATTGCCGTTTTGTACTTCTTTTTGAAAAAGGGAGGCATGCTCACCTTCAATCACATCTTTCCAGGATAATGAATCATGTTTTCCGAAAAGCTTTTGAATGAGAGGTGGAAGTTGCTCCTTTTTATCTTCAATGATATTGATCACTTTTTCATATTTTGCTTTCATTGCAGCAGGAAGCATTGCCTGAAGCGCTGAAATTTTAAAACACATGGCCTCTTTGGTCAACCAGTCACCAAGCTTAAGCAATTCATCATTTAGAATTGGCTCCAAATCCATTGGTTCTTTGATATTGCGTAATTTCGCAAAATCACTTTTGGATTTTAATCCGGTCACGAAGCCCTGTACCATTCTCGGGCCAAATGGGACAATGACGCGCATTCCAGGCTTGATGACTTGTTTCCATTTTTCAGGGATGCGATAGTCAAATTCTCGATCTGTTTGTTTTGCAGGTACATCCACAATAACGGATGCAATATCCATAAGACATCATTCCTTTTGCATGCGAGATACTTCTGACAGAATGCTTTTGGCTATATCCGCTTTACTCATTTTAGGAAGGTCGGTAGCGCGTCCATCTTTATTGAAAATCGTCACGATATTTGTGTCCGTGCCAAAGCCTGCCCCGGCAACAGTGACATTATTGGCAACAATCATATCTGCTTTCTTTTTCGCTAATTTCCCTCTTGCATACTCTTCAACATTATTCGTTTCCGCTGCAAATCCTACCAATATCTGATGGGTTTTATTCTCACCTAGTTCCTTAAGGATATCCTTAGTCCGTTCAAATTCAATCACATTTTCACCCGGCTGCTTTTTCATTTTCTGAGCATGATATAATTTCGGTTTATAGTCTGCCACTGCGGCCGTCATGATCACGACATCACTAGTATTATATTGTTCAAAAACCGCATCATACATATCTGCTGCTGATTCCACATGGATGACCTTGACCTTTGAAGGAGGTGTCAAGCTTACGGGGCCGGTAATCAATGTCACCTCAGCCCCCTGCTCAGCTGCCTGCTCAGCAAGTGCATAGCCCATTTTCCCGCTGGAATGATTCGTCACATAACGAACCGGATCGATTGCTTCACGAGTCGGTCCAGCAGTTATCAAATATTTCGTTCCTTTAAGAGGTTGTAATTTTCTTTCACCGAAATATAGATTGAGGTGTTTTACAATCGTTTCCGGTTCCTCCAATCTACCCTTCCCAACATATCCGCAAGCCAAATACCCTTCACCTGGTTCAATGAATTGATACCCGAACGTACGAAGTGTCTCTATATTTTTTTGGACCGCTGGGTGTGCGTACATATGGACATTCATTGCGGGTGCCACCCAAACAGGAGCCACCGTTGCTAAAATTGTCGTCGTGACCATATCATCTGCGATTCCATTGGCTATCTTGCCAATAACATTTGCCGTAGCTGGAGCCACAAGGATGATATCTGCCCAATCAGCCAGGTCAATGTGGGCAATAACTGAAGAATCTTTTTCATCAAATGTATCAGTATAAACATCATGTCTCGAAAGTGCTTGAAAGGTAAGCGGCGTCACAAATTGACGTGCCGAATCACTCATGATTACTTTAACTTGGGCACCTGCCTGTGTGAGCTTACTGGTCAGGGCAGCAGCCTTATATACAGCAATTCCGCCGGTGACACAAAGAAGAACTTTTTTATCGTTAAGCATGCAAATTTCCCCTAACTATATATTCTATTTTTCTTAATTATGAAGGATTACAGAAGAAATTTCATTTGATATGCGCAGCAACATATGGTTTTTTGCATTATTGTGATGTCTATGCCTGCTTTTTCAATGCTTTCCGTCTGCTTAAGGAGCATTTATAAAAATCAAAACAAACAGGCCTGACACCTTGGCCGCAGGAAGGAAGCAACTTTCAAATGTAACGCATCCTGTTTGCTTTAGGGTGTCAGGCCCGATAGGTCAAGCTTATGTGTTCGCTTAGTTTTCCTCGTAAGAATTATCGTAAGTCAATTTTCCAGAATGAATTTCTTCAAGGGCACGACCAACAGATTTATGAGAAACTGGTTTATTAATGAGGCAATTATCTTTAATTTGCATTTCTCTGGCACGTTTAGCTGCCACTGATACAAGTGAGTATTTTGAATCGATTTTTAGTAATAGGGAATCAATTGATGGATATAACATAGTTTATTCCGCCTCCAACATTTTTTTATATAAAACAGCAACTCTTTCCCGACGGCAATGCTCGGCAATTACAATTGCATTAATTCTAGCACAAGCAGCATCCACATGGTCATTTTCAACGACATAATCATACAGATCCATAAGTTCTATTTCTTCTTTAGCTACTTTCATCCGCCCTTTAATCGCTTCCTCTGTCTCGGTACCGCGTGTTACAATTCGGCTTTCGAGTTCAGTCAAGCTTGGGGGTGCAAGAAAAATGAAAAGCCCTTCAGGAAATTTCTCCCTGACCTGTTTGGCTCCTTGAACTTCGATTTCCAGAAAAACATCTTTTCCAGAGTCGATTGTTTCACGAACATAATCCACAGGTGTTCCATAATAATTGCCGACGAACTCAGCATATTCAAGCAGTTTACCTTCTTCAATTAACGCTTCGAATTCCTCACGTTTTTTAAAGAAATAGTCTACTCCGTCCACTTCACCATGGCGTGGCAGTCGTGTCGTCATCGAAATTGAATATTCAAATGCCGTACCAGGCTGAGAAAAGATCGCCTTCCTTACTGTTCCTTTACCAACACCGGATGGACCGGACAAAACGATTAATAAACCTTTTTCTCTCATATTCTTTTAGTTACCCCTCTTCTACGCTGTCATCTCTATCTTGAAGCCTTGCTGCAACCGTTTCTGGTTGAACCGCTGATAAGATAACATGGTCGCTGTCTGTAATAATAACGGCCCTTGTTCTTCTACCGTATGTAGCATCTATTAAGGATCCGCGATCTCGAGCATCCTGGATAATCCTTTTAATCGGAGCTGATTCAGGACTCACGATGGATACGATCCGGTTTGCGGAAACGATATTCCCAAATCCAATATTAATGAGCTTTATTGACATTTTTGTCCCCCATTCATATTCTATTGTCACCTTGATAGGTTCATCATAAACCGACTACTCGATATTTTGAACCTGTTCCTTTAATTTTTCAAGCAGACTTTTCATTTCAACCACTTCTTTAGTAATGGTCGAATCATTTGCCTTTGATCCAATTGTATTGACTTCTCGATTCATCTCCTGAACAAGGAAGTCAAGTTTTCTACCAATTGGTTCACCATGTGTAAGCGTTTCTGAAAATTGCTGTACATGACTTTCAAGTCTCGTCAGCTCTTCATTTATATCACATTTATCAGCAAAAATGGCCGCTTCTGTCACAATACGGCTATCCTCAATCAATCCTTCTGTCAACTCAGCTAGCTTGATTGCCAACCGTGCTTTATATTTCTCGACAACTGAAGGCGCATAGTTTTTAACCCCCACTACAATCTCACCAAACTTTTTCAGCTGATGTTGCAGATCCTGGGCCAGCTCCTGACCTTCCTGAGTCCGCATTTTTTTCAAGTTTTCCAATGCCCCCGAAACAGCCTCCATGAGTAAGGCTTCCAAATCGGTGGGAACAATCGGTACTTCTTCCGTCACGAAAATTGATTCAAGTTGTAGCATATCCTGTAATGTAACGGAACTTTCCAGGTTGTATTTCCCTTTAACCTTATCCATCAAACTCACATACTGATCAGCAAGATTCCAATCGATCTTGACCTTTTTGGAAACTAGGCTATCACCTTCTACTGTAATGAAGATTTCCACCCGTCCCCTTCTTATGTATTGATTCGCCTTTTTCTTCACTTTTTCTTCCAAAACCAAAAGTTGGCGCGGCATTCGAATCGTATATTCACAAAAACGATGGTTCACCGTCTTGATTTCGGCAAAAATCTTGACCTGTTCGTTTGCTGCTTCTTCTCTTCCATAGCCCGTCATACTGGTAACCATGGCTTCACTTCCTATCAAGCATAATGTAGTAACTTGGCGTTTACATTAATTATATATCAGCTTCAGCACGAACGCTTGAGCTTATAAATAAAAGGCTATAAAAATAAAAAGGTAATAGAGCAAGACTCTACCACCTTAAAGATTATATCATATTTCATTGTGCTTTTCTTGCTAAAAAAGTTCCTGCTAGTAAAAAAGTTGGGATGGACGACATTCCTAATACTAAAAGCCAATCTCTCCCCGAAATCGGAACGGTATGGAATATCGCTTGCAAGGGCTGAACATACATGACGGCGAGCATTAACAAAAGGGAAGACAGCACAGCTCCCACTAAATATAGATTACCAAATGGATTTCTCGAAAAGATTGATCGTTCACTTCTACAATCGAAAACGTGGATTAGTTGAGCAAGAACAAGGGTAGCAAATGCGATCGTTTGTGCATAAGTCAGATTATCAGGGTTCGCTCGATATACCACGTAAAACGCTATCAGTGTTGAAATTCCAATTAGAAAACCACGAGAGATAATTTTCCATCCAAGTCCTCTGCCGAATACACCTTCATTTGCATTTCTAGGATTTCTCTTCATCACATCGTCTTCTGGCGCATCAAGCCCCAAAGCCATCGCAGGAAGACCGTCCGTAACGAGGTTCACGAATAGAATTTGGATCGGAATTAATGGTAAAGGCAAGCCGCATAGCATCGCAAAAAACATAACCAAAATCTCTCCAACATTGGATGCGAGCAAATAACGAATGAACTTTCGGATATTTTCATAGATATTTCTGCCTTCTTTAATGGCTGATTTTATTGTTGCAAAATTATCATCAACCAATATCAAGGAGGAAGCCTCTTTGGCAACATCTGTCCCGGTGATTCCCATAGATATACCAATATCCGCTGATTTTATTGCTGGTGCATCATTGACTCCATCTCCTGTCATCGCTACTACATGTCCTTTATTTTGCAATGCCTTTACGATTTTTAGCTTATGTTCCGGGGAAACGCGAGCAAACACCGAAACACTTTCTACTATTTCCTCAAGCTCTCCGACTTCCATATCTGATAATTGTCTGCCTTCTAGTACGAGGTCTTTCCCTTTTAAAATACCAAGTTCTTTAGCTATCGCCTTTGCGGTTATTACATGGTCACCAGTGAT
The DNA here is from genome assembly GCF_016651095.1 of Peribacillus sp. TH16. Lineage (NCBI taxonomy): Bacteria > Bacillati > Bacillota > Bacilli > Caryophanales > Bacillaceae > Peribacillus > Peribacillus sp. TH16. The sequence goes on from NZ_JAEKEM010000002.1 coordinate 1,004,541, forward strand.
CATGACGGTTTTGATTCCCGCATCACGGCACTCTTTAACCGCCTGCTTCACCTCTGGACGCGGAGGGTCAATCATGCCCTGCAGTCCCATGAAGGTCAAATTGCGCTCAGCTTCTGTTTCATGGAGCAGAATTGTTCCTTTTGAAAGTGGCTTATAACCAACGGCAATCATCCGCAGTGCCTGTGAAGCTAACTCACTCATGTCTTGTTGAACTCTTTCCTTACTTTCCCGATTCAGCGGGCCCGACTTCCCTTCCCATAGAATCGTGTCGCACTGGGCGAGCAATACATCGGGGGCCCCTTTTACGATGACGAAATGATTCTCTTTATCATCCTTCACTATAACGCTCATCATTTTCCGGCCCGAGTCAAATGGAAACTCCTTCACTATCGTGAACCGAGTAGATAAGTATTCCCTTGTCAAACCTGCCTTCATTGCGGCAACCAACATCGCCCCTTCTGTCGGATCTCCGTCAAGGACATATTGTTTTCCTTTCTCGTTTAGTTCAGCTTTGTTACAGAGCAGTCCAAATGTCATCATTTGAAGCAAAGCTTTGTGGTTTTTCGGAGCAACGGAAACTCCACCTAATGAAAACTCCCCAATCGGATTATATCCAGTCCCGCTGACATCCCAGGTTTTACCTCCACTCCAAATTTTAGTCACCGTCATTTTGTTTTGCGTCAGTGTACCTGTTTTATCTGAGCAAATCACTGTTGCGCAACCAAGCGTTTCGACCGCTGGAAGCTTACGTACGATCGCTTTTTGTTTGATCATACGCTGAACTCCTAACGACAAGGCTACAGTCACAATTGCTGGCAATCCTTCCGGAATCGCCGCAACTGCTAAAGAAACGCCTGCTAAAAACATTGTATAGAGATCATGTCCTTGAATGACTCCAGTCAGTACGACGATCACCGTTAATATCAACGCCGTGACGATTAAAATTTTACCTAGCTGCTCTAAACGGCGCTGTAAAGGTGTTTCTTTTGTTTCAGCTGTCTGAAGCAAGTCGGCAATCTTCCCCATCGCAGTATTCATGCCTGTAGCGACAACAATACCGACTCCATTCCCTCTTGTAACCATGGTTCCCATAAAAGCCATATTTTCCTGATCACCGATACCTTCTAACTCATTAATTATCGGATCAGAACATTTAACAGCCGGGAGCGACTCACCGGTAAGTGCCGACTCTTCAATCTCAAGGCTTGAATTATCAACAATCCGTAAATCGGCGCCAATTCTATCCCCGCTCGAAAATTTCAAGATATCCCCCACCACGACTTCTCTAGATGGAATCTTCAGCCAGTGCCCATTCCTAAGAACATGGACTTGTGGCGCTGACATTTCCTTCAGGGCATCCAAGGATTTTTCGGCCTTTCGTTCTTGAAAAAAGCCTAGCACTCCATTCAAAAAAACAATCGCCATGATGGCAATCGCATCGATATATTCACCCAAAATACCGGAGACCAAGGTCGCCGCAAGTAAAACAATGACCATAAAATCTTTAAATTGTGCGAAAAATAAAAGGATGGCTGACTGTTTTTCTCCTTCTTTTAATTCGTTAAAACCATGCTTATGCAGCCTGTCCTTTACTTCATCATCGTCCAAACCGTGTGTAACGTTTGTTTGAAGCGCTCTCTCCATTTCTTGCTTATTCATTTCCTTGAACTCCATCAAGTATCACACATCCCTTTGAATAGAATGAAATAGGCCCCTGTATACAACCAAACAGGCGCTCTAGCTCTGCTTATCCAACACCTGTCCGCATACTAAATACATAAAACAACCTGCTCTTCTTCCATGATTATTCAGACTCGTCCAAAAAAATGCTATAATTAAACAGAAATGCGAAAGATGAACGAACCTTATCCAAAATTGGACGAACAACTGCGTATAAAAATGGGCCACCTTAAAAGGTAAACTTTGGCTAGTTTAAACTAGGTACATATAAGAATTGATCAATTCAATTTACCTGAACATTTTAAAGCTCGCTTCATCGAGTTTTTCTAAACTTGCAAATGCCACTTTTGCGAGTTAATTATAGGACGAAAAACTCTCTGTAACTAACATCAATTAAAATCAATGAAGTCATAGAAAATCTTATGTAAAGGAAGTAAAAATAGAATGTCATTTGATGGATTATTTACGAAAGCGATGACGGAAGAAATCGCTTCTATACTAAAAGGTGGACGCATCAATAAAGTTCATCAGCCTTATAAAAATGAAGTTATCCTGGTTGTTCGCGCTGGAGGTAAGAACCATAAACTCTTATTATCAGCCCATCCAAGCTATTCAAGAGTACAGTTGACAGAAGAAAGCTATGAAAATCCAAAAGAGCCGCCAATGTTCTGTATGCTGCTTCGAAAGCATCTCGAAGGCTATACGATTGAAGATATTTATCAATATGAACTAGATCGGATGATTATTTTTGAGGTGAAGGGTCGTAACGAGCTTGGTGATGTCTCGCAAAAGCAGTTAATCGTGGAAATCATGGGTCGTCACAGTAATATTGTTTTAGTTGATAAAGAACGGAATATGATATTAGACAGCATTAAGCATGTCTCCTACGCTGTGAACAGCTATCGGGCGATATTACCTGGGCAGGAATACAAAGTGCCCCCCGCACAAGAAAAGCATAACCCCTTTGATGCTACTGAGGATGATATAAGGAAAAATATCGACTTTAATGCGGGAAAACTCGATCGTCAACTTGTTGCCCAATTTTCTGGAGTTTCTCCGTTAGTTGCAAAGGAGGCCGTTTATCGGGCAGGGTTGGCCAACAGTACCACTCTTCCATCGGCCTTTTCAAGTCTTATCAAGGAAATATCGGAACAAAAATATACCGCAACTATAAAACAAGACGGCAGCAAAGATGTGTTTTATATGCTTTCGCTAGAGCACCTGACTGGAAAATACCGAACATTTTCTTCCTTAAGCGAAATGCTCGATCGGTATTACTTTGGAAAGGCAGAGCGAGATCGGGTAAAGCAAAAGAGTCAGGATGTAGACCGTTTCATTGCGAATGAAATTGAAAAGAACTCTAAAAAAATCGGCAAACTCGAACGAACATTAAAGGAAACGGAACGCGGAGAACAATACCAATTGTTCGGTGAACTGCTGACAGCTAACTTATATCAAATGAAAAAAGGCATGAAGGAAATTGAAGTGGTCAATTATTATGATGATGAACAAAGTATGGTCATAATCCCTCTTGACCCATTAAAAAACCCATCTGATAATGCGCAAAAGTACTTCTCTAGATACCAAAAGTCCAAAAATGCAGTCGGTGTCGTACAAGAGCAAATCCAAAAAGCAAAATTGGAATTAGCCTACTTTGAAGCGTTGCATCAGCAACTCCAATCAGCTTCACCTAAAGATATTGAGGAAATACGCGAGGAACTTCAGGAAGAAGGATATATTCGTCAAAAAAAGAAAAAAGGCATGAAAAAGCCTGCCAATGCAAAACCACAACTTGAAACATATTATTCCACAGATGGAGATCTCATTTTTGTCGGGAAAAACAATAAACAAAATGATTATTTAACGAATAAATTTGCACGTCGCGATGAAATTTGGCTTCATACAAAAGACATCCCTGGGTCACATGTTGTGATTAGGAATGAATCACCGAGTGAAGAAACCATAAAAGAAGCAGCAGTTTTAGCAGCCTTCTTCAGTAAAGCAAAGCAATCGAGTTCGGTGCCCGTAGACTTTACACAAGTTCGCCATGTAAAGAAGCCGAATGGCTCGAAGCCCGGCTTTGTCATATATGAACAGCAGCAAACCGTATATATTACACCAGATGCAGATATAGTTATTCGCTTAAAAGAAGCAGAAGCTGTAAAGGATTGATTTAAATACAAAAATATAAGTGTGTCCCAATCTACAAGATTGGGACACACTTTTTTATGCTAAAATCCACGCGGTATCTTCTGGGTTTTCCCGCCATTTTTTCAACTTTTCCAGTTCGCCTTCTGTGATGTAGCCTTTTTCGTTAGCGACTTTGATTAAGGTCGAATAGTCACTTAATGAATAGTTCGTAATGCCTTCAGCAAGGAACTTTTCTTTTCCCTTTTCCAGTTGGTAAGAAAAGATAGAAACGACCCCAAGGACATCACAGCCAGCTTCTTTAAGCGCGTTTACAGCCGTAATTACACTTCCACCGGTTGAAATCAAATCTTCCACAACCACAACTTTTTGTCCTGGAACAGCGCGACCTTCGATTTGATTGCCCTTACCGTGCTCCTTTGCTTTGGAGCGAACATAGCACATTGGTGCATCTAATTTTTCACTCACCCAAGCCGCATGCGGAATGCCAGCCGTTGCAGTACCGGCAATCAATTCAGCCTCAGGGAAATGCTGTTCAATTAATACTTTCAATCCTTCTGCTATTTCCTTGCGAACCTCAGGGTAAGAAAGGGTTAAGCGGTTATCGCAGTATATAGGGGATTTAATTCCAGATGCCCATGTGAATGGATCATTCGGCTGTAGGTACACTGCTTTAATTTCTAATAGGTGTTCGGCTATGGTTTGGTTTAACATGATATTCCCTCCCAGGCTGCTTTCATATCTAAGTATGCTGTTAATGGATCTTTCGCCCCAGTTATCGCTCTACCTACAACGATGGCATCAGCTCCAAAATTTCTTGCCTGTTCAGGCGTGGCAATTCTTTCTTGATCGTGTGTTTGGCCACCTGCATTACGGATACCAGGTGTGACCGTTAAAAATTCCGGGCTAATACGTTCATGAATTGTCTTTACTTCATGCGACGAACAAACAACGCCGTCTAATCCGGCCTGCTGAGTAAGCTTTGCATAATGAAGCACCGAATCCTCTAGAGAGCCGGCAATGTTTTGGTCAAGATTCATTTGTTCCTGTGACGTGCTTGTCAGCTGTGTAACCCCTATACATAACGGACGTTTTTTTCCTGCAGCTGTTCCACTATCTAAACCTTCCAGAGCTGCTTCCATCATATTTCGGCCACCTGCCGCGTGGACATTTACCATGTCAGCGCCTAAAGCTGCCAGACCTGTCATTGCCTTTTTGACTGTGTTCGGAATATCATGAAGCTTTAAGTCTAAAAACACATCGTGGCCTTGTTCTTTTACGTAAGAAATGATTGACGGTCCATTCTGATAAAATAATTCCATCCCCACTTTTACAGCTAGTTTTTCAGATGAAAACTGGTTTAAAAATTGTTCTGTTTGTATAAGGTTGGGAAAATCAAGCGCGATAATTAGCGACTGCTTCATTCTGCTTCCAGCTCCTTCCGGTACATTGTGAAATATGATCAAATCCTAGCTCATCCAGCAGATTGGGTAATTCTTCAATGATCGTTGGGCATACAAACGGATCCACGAAGTTAGCGGTTCCCACTGCAACAGCGCTCGCACCTGCGTAGAAAAACTCAATGACATCTTCCGCTGAAGCGATTCCTCCCATTCCAATGATTGGAATCGAAACTTGCTGGCTTACCTCATAAATCATCCGGAGAGCGACTGGTTTAATCGCAGGACCCGATAACCCACCAGTTTTGTTCGATAGAATCGGTCGACCTGTTTTTAAATCCAAACGCATACCGACTAATGTATTAATCATAGTCAGCCCGTCGGCACCGCCATCTTCAACCGCTTTGGCCATTTCCACAATATTGCTGACATTTGGAGAAAGCTTCACATAAACAGGCACAGAGGAGACTTCCTTGACTGCCTTGGTTACCTCTTTGGCAACTTCCGGAACCGTACCAAAAGCGATGCCACCTTCTTTTACATTTGGACAAGAAATATTCAACTCAAGAGCCTTCACATTTCCTACCTTACTGATGTTACTAGCCACTTTTACATAATCAGCTATTTGAGATCCCGCAACGTTAGCGATAATAGGGACATCATACCCACTTAGCCAGTCCAGTTCTTCATTGATGACTTTAGCCAAACCTGGATTTTGTAAACCAATCGCGTTCAGCATTCCCGAAGAAGTTTCCGCAACACGCGGGGTTGGATTACCGAACCGCGGCTCAGGAGTTGTCGCTTTAATCATAATTGCTCCCAGTACATCCAAGTTGAAGAACTGGCTGTATTCACGACCAAATCCAAAGCAACCAGATGCTGGCATGACCGGATTTTTCAGGTGTAATCCTGGTAACTCAACTGAAAGTCTGCTCATAATACCACCTCTCCTGCCCGGAATACGGGTCCGTCACTGCATACTTTTTTGTAACTGAAACCATTCGGATCATCTCCTGTATGACACACGCAGGCAAAACACGCACCAATTCCGCAGCCCATCCTTTCTTCAAGAGACAGGTAAAGTTTTTTTTCACGATATCCCGCTTCCAATGCTTTTAGCATTGGTGTCGGCCCGCAGGAAAAGATTGTCTCAAACTCCGTATCCAACTTGTCAATTACTGTCGTAACAAATCCTTTTGTTCCATACGATCCATCTACTGTGGCAATATAGGTATCACCTAATTTACTAAACTCTTTTTCGTAAAAAATGGCAGACTTCGTTTGGAAGCCTAGTACATGTATTACCCTAACTCCTTTAGCAACCAACATCTGCGATAACTGATACAGAGGTGGGACACCAATCCCACCACCAACCAATAGAGCTGTTTCTCCCTTATTTGCTTCATGAACCGGAAAGCCGTTGCCAAGCGGACCGAGGATATCTACACCTTCTGCCTGCTTACACTGTGACAGCAGTGTCGTTCCTTTCCCTTCAGCCCGGTATATCATCGTGAACTGTTTTTCACTACTGTTATAAGAAGAAATCGAAATCGGGCGTCTTAACAAAGGCTCGTTGCCTTCAGTTGTCTTTACGTGTACAAACTGGCCCGGTTGCTTCATTTCTGAAACTAATTCACCTTGTAGGGTAAGTTCAAATATGGATGGAGCCAGTTCTTTATGAGTCAACACCTTCATCGTTTCCTTCTTGATCATGTATAGCTCACCTCACGACTTTTTTCCGTTTTCCCCATGGCTTCTGCCGAAAAGGTCATTGATTCAATTACTCTTAAAATGGCTTCTGCTGTATCCAGGGATGTCAGACATGTCACTCCATTTTCAACAGATTCGCGACGTATTCTAAAACCATCTCGTTCCGGCTGTTTCCCTTTCGTCAAAGTGTTGATGACGAATTGTGCGTCCCCATTTCGGATAACATCCAAAAGGTTTCTTCCCTCTTCACCAATCTTACCAACAACCGCAGTTGGGATACCAGATTGCTCCAACAGGGCGGCGGTTCCGCTTGTGGCAATCAACTTGAAGCCAATATTATGAAAACGTCTTGCCAGCAATAGTGCTTCTTGCTTATCTTTATCCGATATCGTTAACAAGACTGAACCGTGACCTTGAATTTTGAAACCGGAAGCAACAAGACCTTTGTATAAAGCCTTTTCAAGTGTACTGTCTTTCCCCATTACTTCACCAGTCGATTTCATTTCAGGTCCGAGTGAAATGTCCACACCTCTTAATTTTGCAAAGGAGAAGACCGGCACTTTTACAAAGACTCCGCTTTGTTCCGGAACTATACCGGATTGGTAGCCCTGGCTTTCAAGAGAGTGTCCTAAAATGACCTTCGTGGCCAAGTTCGCCATCGGCACATTCGTGATCTTACTTAAGAATGGAACCGTGCGGCTAGAACGCGGATTTACTTCAATGACATACACTTCGTCATCACTGATGACATATTGAATATTCAAGAGACCGATAATATTCAAGCCTTTTGCCAATCTAGTCGTGTAATCGATGATCACTTCTTTTTGTTTTTCCGTTAGGCTTTGCGGAGGGTAGACGGCAATCGAATCACCGGAGTGGACGCCTGCGCGCTCGATGTGCTCCATGATTCCAGGAATAACTACCGTTTCGCCATCAGAAATCCCGTCGACTTCGACCTCTTTCCCCGTTAAGTAACGGTCAATCAGGACAGGATGATCCGGATTGATTTTCACCGCATTTTTCATGTAATGCAGCAATTCTTCTTGTTTATAGACGATTTCCATTGCTCTTCCTCCGAGAACATACGAAGGTCTTACTAAAACTGGATAGCCGATATCTTCAGCTATGACGATAGCTTCATTTACAGATGTGGCAGTTTTACCTTTTGGTTGCGGAATTCCTAAATCCTTAAGAGCACTTTCGAATTTATTACGATTCTCCGCACGATCCAAGTCTTCTAGAGAAGTACCTAGGATCTTCACTCCTCTTTCAACAAGACCATCTGCAAGATTGATGGCAGTCTGACCACCAAATTGGACGATAACACCTTCTGGTTTTTCCAAATCGATAACATGCATCACATCTTCAAGTGTTAATGGTTCGAAATAAAGCTTGTCAGATATACTGAAATCCGTCGAAACCGTTTCCGGATTGTTGTTGATGATGATCGCTTCATAGCCTGCCTCTTTGATGGCCCAGACTGAATGAACGGTCGCGTAGTCAAACTCTACCCCCTGTCCAATCCGTATTGGACCCGATCCTAGCACAATGACACTTTTCTTATCTGTAACAATTGATTCATTTTCATCTTCGTATGTTCCGTAAAAATATGGTGTTTCCGATTCAAATTCCGCTGCGCATGTATCGACCATTTTATAAACCGGCACAATTCCTTGTTGTTTCCGATACTCATAAATTTTCTTTTCAGTAACTTCCCATATATCTGCAATCGTTTTATCAGAAAAGCCAAGTTCCTTAGCCTTCTTCAGGACTTCACAATCGAATGAATGTTCACGAAGCTCTTTTTCAAAGTCTATAATCTTTTTCAGCTTATGCAGGAAGAATAAATCGATCTGGCTCCATTCGTGAATGGTTTCGATTGTTTTGCCTCTTCTTAGTGCCTCACCGATATAAAATAACCGCTCATCTCCTGCTTTCCGAATCCTTTTTTCTATTTTTTCATCCTCGAACTCGTCGTTCAACTCGAGATGATAAAGTCCTGCTTCAAGGGAGCGCACAGCTTTTAAAATTGATTCTTCAAATGTACGACCGATTGCCATGACTTCTCCAGTCGCTTTCATTTGTGTACCGAGTCTACGGTTGGCGCTTTCGAACTTATCAAAAGGCCAGCGTGGAATTTTCGTGACTACATAGTCAAGCGCAGGTTCAAAGCTGGCATATGTTTTGCCTGTAACCGGGTTCATCATTTCATCAAGCGTTAAACCAACTGCTATCTTGGCCGCAAGCTTTGCAATCGGATATCCCGTCGCTTTTGAAGCAAGTGCTGACGAACGGCTAACCCTAGGGTTAACTTCGATGACATAATACTGATAGCTGTTTGGATCTAACGCAAGCTGAACATTACATCCGCCTTCAATTTTCAAGGCGCGGATAATCTTCAATGACGTATTTCGAAGCATTTGATACTCTCTGTCACTTAACGTTTGGCTTGGTGCCGCAACAATAGAGTCTCCTGTATGTACTCCTACAGGATCAAAGTTTTCCATATTACAAACGACAATCGCATTGTCATTGGAGTCACGCATTACTTCATATTCCACTTCTTTAAAACCGGCAATACTCTTCTCAAGCAGACATTGATGAACAGGGCTGCTTTTTAGGCCACCTTCAACAATCTCGATTAACTGCTCTTCGTTATCACAAATCCCGCCGCCTGTTCCACCTAGTGTAAAGGCTGGGCGTACGATAACTGGATAGCCGACTCGTTCCACGAACGTATAAGCCTCATCCAAATTATGAATAATATCGCTGTCAGGAACAGGTTCCCCAAGGTCGTTCATCAGGGTTCGGAACAAATCACGGTCTTCTGCTTGTTGGATAGCGGAAAGCTTCGTACCAAGAATCTGCACATTGCATTCTTCCAAAATCCCTGCATCGGCTAGTTCAACAGCCATATTCAAACCCGTTTGTCCTCCTAGAGTCGGAAGCAGAGCATCAGGGCGCTCTTTACGGATGATTTTGCTAACAAATTCCAGAGTAATCGGCTCGATATATACCGCATCCGCCATTTCGCTATCTGTCATGATTGTAGCAGGATTTGAGTTAATTAGGATTACTCGGTAACCCTCTTCCTTTAAGGCAATACATGCTTGAGTTCCTGCATAATCGAACTCAGCAGCCTGGCCGATTACGATTGGACCAGAACCAATTACTAGGATGCTTTTTATATCTGTGCGTTTTGGCATGTTTTTTCCCCCTTCGTAGGTGCAGCTTCAATCATTTGTAAAAATTCATTGAATAAGTAGTTGGCGTCTTCCGGACCAGGTGAAGCCTCCGGGTGATATTGAACTGTGAAAGCCGGATATTTTTTATGGCGTAAGCCTTCAATTGTATCGTCATTTAATGCTGTATGTGTCACAACAAGGTCAGTGTTTTCAATAGAAAGCTCCTCGACTGTATATCCGTGATTTTGAGAAGTGATGGATACTTTTCCAGTACGAAGGTCTTTAACCGGATGGTTTGATCCTCGATGACCAAATTTCAATTTTGCTGTATCTGCACCGTTAGCCAGCGCGAATAACTGATGACCCAGGCAAATTCCAAATAGCGGTACTTCTTTCTGCACTATACGAATCATTTCAAGCGTTTCCTGAACACTTTTCGGGTCTCCAGGACCGTTTGAAAGCATCACTCCATCTGGATGATATTGCAGCACTTCCTCTGCCGTAACGTTATAAGGTACAACCACAACATCACAACCACGCTTCGTCAACTCGCGTAAAATACCATGCTTCATGCCATAATCAACAAGAACGACTCGGGGGCCTCTTCCAGGACTTGAGTAGGCAGCTTTTGTTGAAACCTGCTTCACTTGATTAGAAGGAATCACCGTTGCTTTTAGCTGGGAAACAATCTCTTCAGCATCTTTATTGATATTGCAGAGCGCTCCTTTAAGTGCACCTGATTTCCTGATGATTCTTGTCAGCTTTCTCGTATCAATTCCACTTATGCCAGGTATGTTCTTCATTTTCAAATATTCATCAAGAGATAATTGGTTGCGCCAGTTGGAAGGAAGATCAGCTGTTTCCTTAACGACGAACCCTGATATCGCTGGATTGATAGATTCAAAGTCATCTCGGTTTATTCCGTAGTTTCCGATTAGCGGGTAAGTTAGCGTAACTATTTGGCCGCAATAGGATGGATCAGATAAAATCTCCTGATATCCTGTCATCCCTGTATTAAAAACAACTTCACCTATTTTTTCTACGTCCCCTCCGAATGCTTCGCCGAGGAATACCGTTCCATCTTCTAAAATAAGCTGTCTTTTCATCCTTGAACACGTCCTTTTTCCCAAGCTGTTTTTCCTTCTGCAATCGTCATAACTGGCCAGCCATAGCATTTCTTTTCATTAAAAGGTGTATTTTTACCTTTTGAAGCAAACTCTTCTTTATTAATTTCTTTTTCAGTATCCAAATCGATTAATACGATATCAGCAGTAGCACCTTCCTTTAGCTGTCCATAAGGAAGTGAGAAACTCTCAGATGGTTTGATGGTCATGAAGTCGACCAATTGCTTTAAGGTGATTACATCCTTTTTGACTAATTCTGTGTAAAGCAGCGGGAAGGCCGTTTCTAGTCCCACAATTCCAAAAGGAGCTAGCTGCATCCCTTGAGCTTTTTCCTCAGCTGTATGCGGAGCATGATCTGTAGCAATAAAGTCGATTGTTCCGTCCAGCAGGCCTTCGATCAATGCGTCACGATCTTCTCTTCCTCTTAAAGGCGGGTTCATTTTATAATTCGGATCAAGTCCTGGGATATCATCTTCACACAGCAATAAGTGATGAGGTGTAACTTCCGCTGTGACCCGGATACCGGCGCGTTTGGCATCTCTTACAGTTCTCACCGATTCTTTCGTAGAAATGTGGCAGACATGATAATGGCAGTCCGCTGCTTCCGCAAGCAGGATATCCCTGGCTATATGTACAGCTTCGCATACAGATGGGATTCCATTGATTCCTTGTTCTTTGGAGTATCTTCCTTCATGTACAGAGCCTTTATTGATTAAGCTATTATCTTCACAATGAGCAACAATAGCCATATCTTGAGCGGCAGCCTGTTTCATAGCAGCCAGCATCATTCCGGCTTCTTGGATACCAACGCCGTCGTCTGTAAAGGCGAAAGCCCCAGTTTGTTTTAAAGAAGAAAAGTCAGTCAATTCTTTGCCAGCCTCTCTAATCGTGATGGATGCATAAGGCAGTACACGAACATGTGCTGTTTCTTCAATTTTCCGGTTAAGTGCTTCAAGATTTTCAATTGTATCAGGAACAGGTCTTGTATTAGGCATCGCCGCTACAGTGGTAAAACCGCCTCTTGCTGCTGCAAGCGTTCCAGTTGCTATTGTTTCTTTATGCTCGCCGCCTGGCTCGCGTAAATGGATATGCAGGTCAATAAATCCTGGTGTAATAAGTAACCCTTTGGCATCTATTACCTCACAATTTTCTGTTGCCAGGTTCTCTCCGATTTTCGTGATGATTTTTCCTTCTATTTCAATATCTGCTTTCTTGAATGAATTTTGATTATCTAGCAATACTCCATTTTTGATGACAGTTTTCATGGATGATTCCTCCCTCAAATTGTTCTAGCACATTTTTTAATACGGCCATTCTAATAAACACACCATTTTGCATTTGTTTAAAAATTCTTGAACGGCTACATTCGACTAAATCACTGTCAATTTCAACGCCGCGATTTATTGGTGCAGGATGCATGATGATCGCACCCGGTTTCATATTTTTTTCACGTTGTTTGGTTAAACCGAATCTTTCCAAATAATCCCCATTTGCCTGATTGTATTTTTCATTATGTCTTTCGTGCTGAATCCGAAGTAGCATAACCACATCCGATGTCGCTATCGCTTGATCGATGTCTTCATATCTCCCTAAGCTGTTGTTTCTATCAAACCATTCAGGCGGACCTGAAAATACGACATTCGCTCCTAGACGAGTTAAGGCTTCTGCATTCGATTTTGCCACTCGGCTATGCATTACGTCCCCAATTATTGCAATCTTCAGACCGGTAAAACTATTAAACTCTTGTTTTATCGTCAATAAGTCCAGCAATGACTGCGTTGGATGATTTCCGCAACCATCACCTGCATTGATTATTGGAATGTTGAGTTTTTCTTTTAGTTCATCAAAGTAATTATCCTGTTCATGGCGGATAATTAAGGCATTGACACCGATTGATTCAAACGTTTTTGCTGTGTCATATAAGGTTTCTCCTTTTAAAACGGATGATGTCCCGGCATCAAAAGGAATGACCTCAAGACCTAATTTTCTTTCAGCCATTTCAAAGCTTGATTTCGTACGTGTACTCGGTTCAAAGAATAGATTGGCAACCATGGTCTGCTGTTTAGGATTCCAGCTCGTTCCATTAGCAAACCCCTCTGCTTCTTGTAGAATTTTTTCAATTTCAGATATGGTCAATTCATTCATCGTCAATAATTTTTTCATTGATCCTGCTCCTTTCACAATTTGTTGTGATGCGGGGTAAAAAAAACACCCCGCCAATAAGGACAGGGTGTAGGTAATAAAGACTTACAAGAACTAGGGCTGGTTTATTTCCCGTTCTCATTTGTCTTTACAGCAACACCCTTTCAAGCCTCTCTGGACTTCTTTTAAAAGGTGATATATTGTGTGATACAGTTTAACTTATTTTTCAAAGATGTCTCCGGAAATTTTTTCTCTGTCCGGTAATATCAAGTTAAGCAAGATTCCAACAATCGCTGAAAGTGCCATTCCAGATAGCGATACCTTATCCGATAATTGTACAAACGCTCCGCCGATTCCAAGTACCAGGATGACTGAAGCTATCATCATGTTGCGTTTTTTATCAAAATCAACTTTATTATCAATCAGCATCCTTAATCCGCTTGAGGCGATGATACCGAAAAGTAAGATTGATATTCCACCCATCACAGCTGTAGGAATCGAGCTGATGACTGCTGAAATCTTACCGTTAAAGCCAAAGACGATTGCAGTTAAAGCAGCTCCGCCGATGATATACACGCTAAATGCCTTTGTCATCGTCAGAACGCCGATATTTTCACCATATGATGTTAGTGGTGGCCCACCGATGAGGGAACCGATCATGATTCCGGCTCCATCCCCTAGGATGGATCGATGTAAACCGGGCTTTTCCAAAAAGTTTCTGCCAACTACTTTACTCAGTACCATCTGGTGGCCGATATGTTCTGATAATGTGACGACGGCCACAGGGACCATGATAGCAATGACTTCCCATGAAAAGATTGGTGTATAGGTTATATAAGGAAACATGAATTTCGGCATTTCCCACCATTGTGCAGATTTAATTGGTTCATAATCTATAATTCCCGCAACTGCTGAACAGCTGTAGCCAACTATAATTCCCATTAAAATAGGAATCAAGTTAATGAATCCTTTAAAGAAAACGTTACAGATAATGGTTACCGCTAAAGTTATTAGGGCTATTATAATATATGTGACACTGTATTTATCTTGCGGATCATACATCGCCATGTCTACAGCCGTTCCAGCGAGGCTTAACCCGATTACAATGATAACTGGTCCAACCACAACCGGAGGCAGCAAATTCATTAACCAGCGTAAACCGACTTTTTGGATAATCAAGGCTACTATTCCATATATGAGTCCTGCTGCAAAGCAGCCAATCATGGCCGCTTCCGGTCCGCCCAACGCCTTTGCCAAAATAATTGGCGTGATGAAGGCGAAGGATGAACCGAGATAAGCAGGTATTTGACCTCTGGTAATCAACAAGTAGGATAATGTTCCTAAGCCGCTTGAAACCAAAGCCACAGCCGGGCTTAACCCTACTAGGAATGGCACTAACACCGTTGCACCAAACATTGCGAATAGGTGCTGGATACTTAATGTTATCCACTGGCCAACTCTAGGTACGTCTTCAACATCAAGTACGACGTCACTTTTTATTTCTTCCATTTTCATATCCCCCTCATGAAAATTGCATCAAAACTGCAAAAACCCTCTTTGCAGTATTACACAAAGAGGGTTTCTCAGAAGGTCATTACCTATACATAGGCATAGATCTCCCAATTCACTCCCCTTTGCCAGCCTCTCTGGACTGTCTTTAAAAGGGTTTTATTTAATTTTCATGTTGTTGTTTATTTTTCTAGTATAGTGACTTGATCTACTTCATCTACTTCTGTTAAAGTAACGGTGATTTTTTCCGATTGTGATGTTGGAACGTTCTTCCCAACGAAATCTGCACGGATCGGCAACTCTCTATGTCCTCTGTCAACTAATACTGCGAGCTGGATTTGTGAAGGTCTTCCCAGATCCACAAGTGCATCCATTGCCGCCCTAACGGTTCTACCGGTAAAGAGAACATCATCTACTAAAATCACTTTCTTATCGCTAATATTGACTGGAATGTCTGAACCTTTTACGACCGGTTCACCATCATTCGTATTTTTCGATAGGTCATCGCGGTAAAGTGTAATATCAAGTTCACCTAACTGAATTTCTTTACCTTCTATTTGATTGATGCGCTTTGCAAGTCGGTCAGCCAAGAAAATCCCGCGTGTACGAATCCCAATTAAGACGCAATCCTCAATCCCCTTATTTTTCTCAATAATCTCATGGGCAATTCTCGTCAAGGCTCTGCTAATGGCCTGTTCATCAAGTACTATTGCTTTCTCATTCAACATATTGGCCACCCCGAATTCTTTCATCTGATTGGTCCCCTTTAACAAAAAATCCTCACACCCAGAAGGCGTGAGGATTTCATCGCTATGGGTACAATTATCCCATTTAGCGTATCCGTTTCCTTCTCAGTCTCTCTGGACTGTGTTAAAGGTTCTCATTAAGTTATTATTATAATATATCATAAAAACTCTATTGTCAATCCTTACTTCTACGTAATTGATTAATAAGATTTTCGAACTCTACCGGAACTGGTGCTTCGAATTCCATATACTCATTTGTACGAGGATGAACGAAACCAAGCAAACCGGCATGCAATGCTTGTCCATCTAACTTCAACGTCTTCTTCGGACCATATTTTGGATCTCCTGCAAGCGGGAATCCGATATATTTCATATGAACACGGATTTGATGAGTTCTTCCTGTTTCAAGCTGACATTCCACCAAAGTAAAAGCAGTGAAACGTTCGATGACACGGAAATGAGTTACAGCATTTTTGGAGTTAGAGTCTGTCACCGTCATGCTTTGGCGTTCTTTTTTATCACGGCCAATTGGAGCGTCAATCGTTCCGAAGTCATGCGGGATAACCCCATGAACTACAGCTTGGTACTTACGGGTAACAGTTTTATCAACCAGTTGCTGAACAAGCTTTTCATGCGCCATATCATTTTTAGCAACCATTAATAAACCTGATGTATCTTTATCGATTCGGTGGACGATACCTGGACGCATTACACCGTTGATTCCAGAAAGATCCTGGCAGTGAGCCATCAATCCATTTACAAGGGTACCAGATACATGTCCTGGCGCTGGGTGGACTACCATACCGCTCGGTTTATTAACAACCAGCACATCTGCATCTTCATAATAGATATCCAAATTCATTTCTTCAGCGACTGCATCCAATTCCTCAAGTTCAGGAATCGTTACTTCAATTGTATCGCCTGTAATACATTTGTAATTCGTTTTTATTGCAGACCCATTAACTAAAACGTGGTCATCTTTAATCCATTGCTGGACTTGAGTACGTGACCATTCCTCATTTAATGTAGAAAGAGCCTTATCAATCCTAACGCCTTTTAGTGTTTCATCGATGCTGTATAACCTTTTATCCATTATCTTACTCCTTAGCGTTTTTTTCTTCTAAAAACATATGAATCACGAGCAGTCCGACACCAATTGAAAGCGCAGCATCAGCAACATTAAATACCGGGAAACTATAGCTGAATATATAGGTATGAACGAAATCGACTACTTCCTGACGAACAACACGGTCGATAAAATTACCAATCGCACCGCCTAGCATGAGCGCAAGTGAAACTCCAAGCAAACGGCTTTCCTTCGCCATTTTCTGAATATAATAGACAAGTCCAATAATGACAGCGATGGTGATGATGTAGAAAAACCACATTTGACCTTGTAGAATTCCCCATGCGGCCCCACGGTTACGATGCGAGGTGATATATAGAAGGTTTTCAATAATTTCAATGCTTTCTCCGTACTCCATTTTTTTCACAATCATCCATTTTGTCAGCTGATCGAAAGCTATGACCAAAAGGGCAATTAAGTAATAAAACACATTTTTTCCCCCAAACTAATCAAATCTTCACTTTTGAATTGTAGCATAAACTAGAAATAATGACTAATACGAAAAACAGAAGACCTCAATCAGCACGTGGAGAATATAAGCTTGGGCTGACAAGGTGCTCTTTTCTTTTTTTAGGAAACAATTTATTTTCGCAAATGATTTTGGTTGTTTCACACACTAGATACCATTTCCCATGAAAAAGGCCGGTCCCCTCATCTAATGGGAACCGGCCCTCCTTTTAAATTATTGATTCACATAATGCTCTTTCACTACAGTTGCACAGCGTGGACAAAGTGTTGAATGTTCTTCCACTTGGCCTACTTCTTTTGAAACATTCCAGCAACGTTCACACGTTTCACCTTCTGCTTTTGTTACAAGAATAGCAATATCCTCAAGTTTTACCGCTTCTGCTGGGGCACTTGCCACATCGCCAGCGATTACAAACTCGGATACGATGAATAACTGTTCAAAGCTCTCTTCGATGCTATCAAGCAGATTCTTTGTTTCTTCATTTACATATACCATCACTTTTGCGTTCAGTGATTTTCCGATAACTTTCTGATTACGAGCTTCTTCCAATGCTTTTAAGACATTATCACGGACATCCATAAATGCCGTCCATTTTTCTTCAATGGCTTCAGCATTATCGATTGAAATTGCTTCGGGCATCAATGTCAATTGTACACTTTCTTCCGTTACACCTGGAATGAACGCCCATACTTCATCAGCTGTATGAGAAAGAATTGGTGACACCAATTTCGTTAAGCCGACCAATGATTCGTAAAGAACCGTTTGGATCGCCATACGATCTTTACCGTTAGGTGCTTCACAATATAAAATATCTTTCGCATAATCAAGGTAGAACGAACTTAAGTCCTGCGTACAGAAGTTATTGACCATATTATAAATTGTAGCAAACTCATAATTCTCATAGCCTTGTTTCGATTGAGTAATCAGCTTATTCAATTTTACTAGCATATATTGATCGACTTCACGTAATTCTTGGAATACCACTTTATCAGTATCAGGATTAAAGCCATCCAAATTACCTAACAGGAAGCGGAATGTATTGCGGATTTTGCGATACACTTCAGAAACTTGTTTTAAAATCGGATCTGAAACTCTTACATCTGATTGGTAATCCACAGAAGCAACCCAAAGGCGTAAAATATCTGCGCCAAGTTGGTTCATGACTTTAGATGGAAGTACAACGTTCCCAATCGATTTACTCATTTTACGGCCTTCACCATCCAAAGCGAACCCGTGGCTTAACACACCTTTATATGGTGCTTTTCCTGTTACAGCCACACTTGTTGAAAGAGATGAGTTAAACCAGCCGCGGTATTGATCCGAACCTTCTAAATAAAGGTCAGCAGGACGCTGCAGATCATCTCTTTCTTCAAGTACTGCTTGATGGGAAGAACCTGAGTCAAACCATACATCCATGATATCCGTTTCCTTCGTGAAGATACCGTTCGGGCTGCCTTCATGGGTAAACCCTTCTGGAAGAAGATCTTTCGCTTCCTGTTCGAACCAGATGTTTGACCCTTGTTCGCGGAATAATTCTGAAATATGGTTGATTGTTTCATCCGTGATGATTGGTTCACCATTTTCTGCATAAAATACTGGAATTGGCACGCCCCATGCACGCTGACGGGAAATACACCAATCTCCACGGTCACGGACCATATTAAACAGGCGTGTTTCACCCCATGCCGGCACCCATTTCGTTTCTTCAATCGCTTTTAGCAGTTCACCACGGAAGTCTTTAATTGACGCGAACCATTGCGCCGTTGCACGGAAAATAGTCGGTTTCTTCGTCCGCCAGTCATGTGGATAAGAATGGGTAATGAACGTCAAATTCAATAGTGCGCCCACTTCTGTTAATTTTTCCGTAATTGGTTTGTTTGCTTGATCATAAAATAATCCTGCAAATTCCCCTGCTTCTTCTGTCATGACACCTTTTTCATCTACAGGACAAAGAACATCCAAGCCATATTTTTGCCCGACGATAAAGTCATCTTCCCCGTGTCCAGGTGCAGTATGAACACAACCAGTACCAGCCTCAGTTGTTACGTGCTCGCCCAACATCACAAGTGATTCCCGGTCATAAAGAGGGTGTTTAGCAACGGCACGGTCCAGTTCGCTACCTTTTACCGATTTCAATATAGTTGGGTTATCCCAGCCTAGAGTTTCTGTAACTGATTCAAGAAGAGCTTCAGCTACTAAATATTTTTCATTTTCGACAGATACCACCACATAATTTAATTGTGGATGCAATGAGATTCCAAGGTTAGCTGGAATCGTCCAAGGTGTTGTTGTCCAAATAATGATTTTTACGCCTTCTTCAATTACACCTTTTCCATCTGTGACTTCAAAAGCAACATAGATAGATGCAGAACGTTTGTCTTGATATTCAATTTCAGCTTCCGCTAGGGCTGATTCACTTGAAGGAGACCAATAAACAGGTTTTTTTCCTTTGTAGATATAGCCTTTTTTCGCCATTTCACCAAAAACCTTGATCTGTTGTGCTTCATATTCAGGTTTTAGGGTAATATAAGGATTCTCCCAATCTCCGCGAACCCCAATACGTTTAAACTGCTCACGTTGATTGTTGATCTGTACGTACGCATACTCTTCACATAGCTTTCTGAATTCAGCTACGCTCATTTCTTTCCGCTTTACACCTTTTTTAGTTAGTGCCGTTTCAATCGGTAGTCCGTGCGTATCCCAGCCCGGTACATATGGTGCTTGAAAACCGCTCATTGATTTAAAGCGGACAATGAAATCCTTTAAAACTTTATTCATTGCATGGCCCATATGGATATCGCCGTTTGCATATGGAGGTCCATCATGCAAAATAAATAAAGGGCGTCCTTCAGTTTGTTCTTGCACTTTTTTATAAATGTCCATTTCTTTCCACTTTTCCTGGATTTCTGGCTCACGTTTCGGTAAATTACCACGCATTGGAAATTCAGTTTTAGGCATCAATAAGGTATCTTTATATTCCATTATAAAATCCTCCATCCGTCTTTACACAAATTCATTCGAACCGATGACTTGATATCCGGACAAAATAAAAAGCCCTCTCATCCCTAAAAAAGGGACGAGAAAGCTTTGCTTCCCGCGGTACCACCCTGGCTAGAAAGATTCACAATAAAGCGAATCCATCCTCTCGAGCATTCGTAACGTGAATGAAACGCATCGTTTACTTACTGCAACAGCAGGTTCAACTCAGAACTCAAGGGTGATATTCAAATTCTTCGCTTATTCCGGGCTTGCACCATCCCCGGCTCGCTAAATATAAGTGTTTGAAGAATCTACTGTCCCTGTCATCGTCTAATGTCATCATGAATAGTATTGTTAAAAAATTATATGCGAAAAAAGTGTTTAAAGTCAAGGAAACCTTTAAATTTCCTCTTCCACTCTTTCATTTAGTTCTATTTCAGTCGCATCTACTTCATAATCAAGAAGATGATCCCAATCGTCATTGTCCAGCAAATCAAGCTGTGCTCCGACAAGCATTTTAAAACGTGTCCGGAATACTTTTGACTGCTTTTTCAAATCCTCAATATCCATCGCTATTTTTCTTGCTTTCACAAGCGACTCATTGACGATCCGATCAGCATTTTTCTCAGCTTCCTTAATGATCAGCTTGGCTTCTTTTTGAGCATTGCGCTTTAATTCTTCTGCTGCTTCCTGTGCGACAATAATCGACTTATTAAGTGTACCCTCAATGGT
Organism: Peribacillus sp. TH16; assembly: GCF_016651095.1. Classification (NCBI taxonomy): domain Bacteria; kingdom Bacillati; phylum Bacillota; class Bacilli; order Caryophanales; family Bacillaceae; genus Peribacillus; species Peribacillus sp. TH16. The sequence continues at coordinate 1,025,491 of NZ_JAEKEM010000002.1, forward strand.
CGTAAAATGTCCTAAACGATCATAAGTTTCGTTTAATTTTTCTTCAAGTTCTTTTTTCTCTCTCAAAATCAGTTCATAATCTTTAATGACCTGGTCGAGAAACTCATTTACTTCATCTTCATCATACCCTCGAAATACTTTACCAAATTCCTTGTTATGTATATCTATCGGGGTTAAGGGCATTACGGCACCTCCAGAACGGTTTCTACTCTAGTATGTTAAAACTCTATATTCGACAATAAATGTATGAATCCTGCTTGCGATTGAATTATTTTTGTCTGCCTAATGAGATTCTCCACTTATCCTTTTTGGTTTTTCCATCTATTGAGGCTAATTTACATCTACCAAAACCTCTGATAGAAAGTGTATCACCCTCGCGGCATTCTTCCGAAACATTATCTGTTTGCTTAAAATTCACCTTTACTTTTCCCGATGTTATCAGCACTTGTGTTTTTTGACGAGAAATATTCAAGACGGACGATAAAACACTGTCAAGCCTTAAAGAAGTAACAGTAGTTACTTGCTCTTCCCAATTTTCTTTCAACTTGATGATATTCTCGATGGGAAGCCTTTTAATCGTAACGGAAGCGCTACCGATTTTTTCTAGGTTTCCTACGAGATATAAATCCATCTCTTCGGCAGCGATAAATTGAATTTGCTCCTCTGTCACTATTATATCACCAAATTTTTCACGTTTTACCCCCAGAGACATCAAGGTTCCAAGTATTTGCCTGTGCTCTAATGTAACAAATTTTTTTGGATAGGAGATATCGTATAAGGAGATATTGAAATCTGATGGTTCAGGAGAGTAATAATCAGGGTAAATGAGCACACGTTTTCGTTCAACGAAATCACTCCCGCCATAAAATTGCAGCTTTGCATCCGAATCATTCCCTAATAAGGAAGAAAGGATTTCCTGCTGACGCGGATCGAGAAAATCAGAAAGTTTTGGAGCATAAGAATTTTTCACCTGGTCAATCCAATTCACTGCCTGATCGATAAAATCCTTTTCCTCCGGCCTGAAATGCTGATAAATACTCATGATTGAATAATTGCTCCTTACTTGTCTAATTAATGGTCGCTCATCAGGATATAAATATTGACTTCTTCGTTGCGCTACTACACAGTGGGGCATTATCCAACTGTGTAGTAAGAAATACGCATTTTCAGATTAAAAGTTAATCACCCGATTAAAGTTTGCAGATAATAGATTCCATATCCGCTGGCAAAGTTAAGAACCAACAAGGCCACAAGCGGTGAAAGGTCGATCATGCCAAGGGGTGGTATAAATTTTCTGAACGGTTCTAAATAAGGTTCGCAAATCTTTTCCAGGAATTGGCCAATCGATGTTTCCCGAGCATTAGGGAACCATGACATTAATATGTAACCGATTAATGCCATTGAATAAATTTCAATTAAATAATATAAACCTTGAAGCACTAAACCCATTAAACATTACCACCTCGCTTCTTCATACTCCTCTTCGGCGGCGAAACCGGTAATATTACCCGAAACATCGACGTTATCCGGAGTACATAAGAATATATCTGTTCCAATTTTTTGGATATCCCCGCTGATTGCATAGACAGTTCCACTTAAAAAATCAATGATTCGCTTTCCTTGGTCATGTTGAATCCGCTGAAGGTTCACAACAACGGCACGACGGTTTTTCAAATGGTCCGCAACTTCTTGGGCTTCTGCATAAGCACGAGGTTCCAACAATACTACTTTAGAAGATTTCTGTACGCTTTGCAAACTTACGATATTCTTATTGGAGTTATTTCCTGTAGAAGTGGGCTGCTGTTGTTTACCTGATTTCACGACTTTTTGTTCAGCCTCCTCTTCTTCCACCACTTCTTCCTTGTACTCATACTCATCATCCAGCGCGAAATAAGATTTAAATTTTGATACGAACGTCATCTATGCGTACCTCCTTATAATTCTTCGCCTACCAGTGCTGTACCAATGCGAATCATTGTAGCGCCTTCCTCAATCGCAATCGTAAAATCATTGGACATCCCCATGGACAATTCAGTGCATGGAGCATGTCTTAAGCCAGCTTTTTGGATTTCCACTTGAAGTCCCTTTAATTTTCGGAAGCATCTGCGCAATAATTGTTCATCATCTGTCAAAGGCGCCATTGTCATTAATCCAGCAACATTTACCTTATCTAAAGTCGATAGCCCTTGTATAAAATCAAGTGCCGCTTCAGGATCTATTCCATGTTTAGATTCTTCACCTGAAACGTTAACCTGGACTAAACAGTTTATCGGCTCATTTGCCCGTTTTTGTATTTCTTCTGCCAAAGAAATACGATCCAATGAATGAATATACGAAATTTTATCAATGACATTCTTTACTTTGCGTGTTTGCATGGAGCCAATATAATGCCAGTTTGGTTCATCCTTCAGCACTTCATATTTATTCAATAAACCCTCATCTCGATTTTCACCTAAATCGAATATGCCTGCTTCCAAGGCCTCTTTTGCTCTCTCAATGGAAACATATTTCGTCACCGCGATTAACTTTATCTCATCACGGTTCCTTCCACTAATTTCACATGCTTTATTTATCTTTTCTTCGATGTTTTTTAAATTATCTACTACTTTCACTGCTTCCCTAAATCCTCCTTCCAACCAATAAAACTCATCAATCTACCTGTCTTTCCGTTATCACGGCGATGCGAAAAAAACAAGTCATGATTACAGCTTGTACAATATGATGTCACGTCAATCTGACTTTTTGGAATTCCCGATTTTTGAAGAACCATTGCATTAAGCTGTTTAAGGTCTAAATGATATTGTCCTTCGCTGATTAAATTATAGGGCTTTTCGTCATTATCTTCCAGCAAATTCTGCACCAAATCTATCACTTTATCATCAACAACATAGCACTTTGAACAAATCGATGGTCCAATTACAGCAAATATCTCCGTTGACTTTATACCCTTACTCTGCCAAGCTTCAACCATTTTTCGTGCAATTCCATTAACGGTACCCTTCCAGCCAGCATGCGCCACTCCAATCATACCATGTGCTGGAGCCAGAAAATATAAGGGCACGCAGTCAGCATAGCAAAGGGTCAATAAAACATTTTTATCCTTCGTATAAAACCCGTCGGTAGCCTTAAAGCTTGAAGCATAATCTGCTGCGCCTTTCCCGGCATCGAGACTGGTCACTTGCTGGATATATGTTTCATGCGTTTGCTCGGCTCCTATCCATTCATCGAGCGGAAAAGATAGCTTTTCCGCTAAAATTCGGCGGTTTTCCTGGACATCATCTAGCTTATCCCCTACATGAAAACCGGTATTCAACTTTTTAAAGTTTCCAGAACTAACTCCCCCATCTTTCGTGGAGAAGCCCGCTACAAGCTGGAGGTTTTGATGTCTCCAGCTGTCAATGAGCAAATATTGGTCTTCTATTATAACAAATGGTTCTTTCATGATTTAAACCTCTTTATTTTTAGTCTAGTGTATCATATATTTGCACCCTGCACCCTCTAAAACCTTTCATCTTTCAGTTCTGCTTGAAATACTGTCTGATGTTCAACAAGAATGACATCCGCACCGATTTTTTTTATTTTACGCCAAGGAATCACGATGTCCTGTTCCCTCCCGAAAAACCCCATTAACCTGGTGCCATTGGAGACTATAATCGCTTCAATCTTCCCTGTAGCTGTATTGATTTCAAGATCTGACATATTACCTAATTTCTTCCCATCAGCTATATTGACGATATCCTTAATTTGAAATTCAGAAATTCTAGTCATTTCACTCAGCTCCTCAAATTTTCATCATAAATGAAGGTCCTATTTCTATGTATATGACATGATTCACTTAAGGATGAAGATTACAATAAATAAACGTACCTTCATGGTGTTTGTGAAGTATACTTCTTCAGAGTTTTTAAACATAATAAAAAAGCCGCTATGGATAAGTTGCTGATAAGCGGGTAGTTGGACGTTTTGTCCCTACCCGCTTCAGCCAACTTTTTCTCATGCTCAGCTTCTACTGTTGGATATTTTTATTCATTTGCTTAATTGCTGCTTTTTCCAATCGGGAGACCTGCGCTTGTGAAATGCCGATTTCCTCAGCTACCTCCATTTGCGTCTTCCCTTGGAAAAACCGTTTTCGAAGAATCATTTTTTCCCGGTCATTCAACCGTCTCATGCCTTCATTTATTGCTATTTCATCAATCCAAGTACTATCTTTGTTTTTCTCATCACTCAGCTGGTCGAGTACATAAATCGGATCCCCGCCATCATTATAAATCGGTTCAAAAAGGGAAACTGGATCTTGTATTGCATCTAATGCAAAAACAATTTCTTCATGAGGTACCTCCAACACTTTGGCGATTTCTTCAGCTGTCGGCTCTCGAAGAGTTTGGCTAATGAGCTTTTCTTTAACCTGCAAAGCTTTGTAAGCAATGTCTCTTAAAGAACGGGAAACTCGAATCGGATTATTGTCACGGAGATATCTTCTGATTTCTCCAATAATCATTGGTACAGCATACGTTGAAAACCTAACATTTTGACCTAAGTCAAAGTTATCTATCGACTTCATCAACCCTATACAGCCTACCTGAAATAGATCATCTACATACTCTCCCCGATTGTTAAAGCGCTGAATAACGCTTAAAACGAGTCGAAGATTCCCGTTTACCAGTTTCTCTCTTGCTGAAATATCGCCATCTTGCAGTTCTTTAAAGAGTTTTCTCATTTCTTCATTCTTTAAAACCGGTAATTTTGATGTATCCACACCGCAGATTTCAACCTTATTACGAGACAAAATTATTCCCTCCTCACAGGAGCGCTGTACAAAAAACAGTATTTCCGCGGGAGAAAAAAATATGCACAAGGCTTGAACAGAAAATCACCATTATTTTTCATTATTGCATTCAAAGCATTGATTTAATTGGTATTTGCGCCCATCATTTTTTTTACACCATTTTATTAAATTCTTTTCGAAGCCTCTTAATAATTCTTTTTTCCAAACGTGAAATATAAGATTGGGAAATTCCCAACATATCGGCAACATCTTTTTGGGTTTTTTCTTCTCCACCTGCAAGTCCAAAACGAAGCTCCATTATCTGTTTTTCACGTTCGGAGAGCTGCGTTAGAGCCTTCGTTAGCAGCTTACGGTCCACATTTGCCTCCAGGTCCTTCGTAATTATATCATCGTCAGTACCAAGGACGTCCGATAGCAGGAGCTCATTTCCATCCCAGTCAATATTCAGTGGTTCATCAAAAGACACTTCAGAACGTATTTTGTTATTCCTTCGTAAATACATTAAAATTTCATTCTCTATGCATCTAGAGGCATATGTAGCTAATTTAATTTTTTTCTCGGGGTTGAATGTATTTACAGCCTTAATTAAACCTATGGTACCGATGCTGATTAAGTCTTCTATATTGATACCTGTATTTTCAAATTTCCTTGCAATATAGACAACCAGCCTTAAATTTCGTTCGATTAAAATCGATCGTGCAGCTTCATCGCCCTTAGGCAATTTATTAATCAGTATTGCCTCTTCTTCTTTTGAAAGCGGCGGTGGCAGCGCCTCACTCCCTCCTATATAAAATATTTCGTCCGTTTTCAATCCGAGCTTGAACAATAGTTTGTACCAAAAATAAGTGAGTCGAAGAATGAATTTCTTCAAAATAATTCTCCCTTCTAAATAAACGGTTAATGGGTAAAATTTTTGAATGAATCAGTGGTTCAGGAGGCATTTTGCACCGGTATGCCGGTTAACATTTTTGGATGAACAATAGATTGATAGCTATTGTCGGGAGAAAGTTGCTGAAAGGTAAACGAAACGAGTCCCTGCTTGACATGATACTCTTTTTCACCTTGAACGATTTTAATAAAATCCGGCTTAACCGCAGTTAACAATTGATGTTCATGACCGACAACTTTATAAGGGATAACTCGCATTCGTCCAGTCCACGAATACTCAGGCTGTTCCTCCTGCTGAACCAGGCTATCAGGGTTTTTAAACAGGTCTAGCATATCTGCTGGGATTCCTTCTTCCCCCCCTGAAAGGGAGATAATCATTACTGGAGAGCGGGTAATCGGATCATATAACTGATTTCCACTATCCACAAGCCCATTAAATGTTCCTTCAAAGTCTGAAATTTTAACCGATACTGAAACCATTTGTTCATGTGTAAGCTTTGTCATCTCCATCCCCTCGAGTGTGCGCTTGGAAAATTGCCAAGCAAGCGGGAACCCAATCATCACAAATATCCAGCTGACAGGGTCACCAAAACGATTGATTCCAGCATATTGGCTAGGGTCCTTGGAAACTATTTGAAATTCAAACAAATAGTGAAGGCCAAGAAGGATTCCTCCCGATAAAAACGTCACAAAATATAAAGTAGCTACCGACTTCATGAAAAGGTTGAACCTATTAAACCCAAAGGTAGCCAGAACCATAAATAGAGAAACTAAAATCTTCATGTAAACTCGGTCGGCAATTGCATAAAAAGGAGTGAACGCCAATACGATAATGAAGGAACCAATCAGCCCACCGACACAAACCCGCCATAGAGCAACCCTTCGTTTGAGAATAATTGCAGTCCAATATAGAAGGAGGCAGTCAAATGACCAATTCAACAACCAGATCACATCTAAATATAAGGTCAAAAACCCTCCCCTCCTTTTAGGAACTAACCTTCCACTTGCAAAAAGTATAGCGTACCTTCCCTTAGAAAGTGTGTCACTTTTTGTACTGAAAACTTAAGAGTTTTTCAGTAATTTTTTCCCTTTTTGTAGAAAAACAGCTATTGATATTTTCAATTAAGTCATAGAGACTATCCTGCTCCCTTTTATTGCTGTCGATTTATGTTTCAAAAGATAAAGAATTTCTTCCCTCCCGTTATCTTTTTCTCCTTAAGATGATGAAAGTTCAAAATACAAATAGAACGTCTGCTCGGAAACGTTCTTCACCTATTTTTCAAATGAGAATGTCTAGTTGTTTTTACTACGTTTAAATAGGGCATTGAGTGCAATGAATAACCCTAAGCCACTTCTCAGTTTACTCTTAGTTAGAAACCCATTAGTCAGATACAGAGAAACCGTGTAAAGCTATTGATAGTACCTTTTTGAAGGCCATAGAGTATTTAATGCGCTTATCTGATGATTTCAATCAAAATTCAGCTTTTCAGCAGAGATTTTTTTAAACACAAAAAAACCGTTCCCATTGGGAACGGTTCATTATGGTTAAGAAATTAACGCCTTCTATTACGGTTACGAAGGAAGGTTGGAATATCCAGAGCCTCATCACCTTGATTAGTATTACGCACAGGCTGCTCATTGACTTCTTCTCTCTTCACTTCACGCTTAACATTTGACTGTGGCGTTTGTTGTGTCTGAGGTCTAGGTTGCTGCTGTTGTCCAAGCGTTGGACGTCCAGCAGGCCGTATTGAAGATTCAACCTCGTTAAACCCAGTTGCAATAACTGTAACGACGATTTCATCTTTAAGATTTTCATTGATAACCGAACCGAAAATCATGTTTACGTCTTGATCGGATGCAGTAGCCACGATATCGGCTGCTTCCTGAACTTCAAAAAGACTTAGGTTCGTTCCACCAGTAATATTCATCAGGACGCCTTGAGCACCATCAATGGATGTTTCAAGGAGGGGACTGGAAATAGCTTTCTTCGCTGCTTCTGCTGCACGGTTTTCCCCTGAGGAAATCCCAATGCCCATAAGAGCTGAACCTTTGTTGGACATGATTGTCTTAACATCGGCAAAGTCTAAGTTAATAAGACCAGGGACGGCAATTAGATCTGAAATCCCTTGTACACCTTGACGAAGAACATTATCCGCTTCACGGAATGCTTCAAGCATTGGCGTACTTTTATCAACAATTTCGAGGAGACGGTCGTTTGGAATGACGATTAGTGTGTCAACCGATTCCTTCATGGAAGAAATACCGCCTTGTGCCTGAGTTGCACGTTTTCGGCCTTCGAATGTGAATGGACGTGTGACTACACCTACCGTAAGTGCTCCTAAATCTTTAGCAATACCAGCAATAACCGGCGCAGCTCCTGTACCTGTTCCGCCACCCATTCCAGCAGTTACGAAAACCATATCGGCACCTTTAAGCGCTTCTTCAATTTGTTCTTTGCTTTCTTCTGCGGCTTTCTTTCCTACCTCCGGGTTGGCACCAGCACCCAATCCACGTGTAAGCTTACCACCGATTTGCATTTTGATTTCTGCTTTTGATAGATTAAGAGCCTGCGCGTCAGTATTGACTGAAATAAACTCAACACCTTGTACGCCATGCTCGATCATTCTGTTTACCGCATTGTTTCCGCCGCCGCCAACACCTATTACTTTTATCGTTGCTAATTGTTCTAAATTAGAATCAAACTCCAACATGACAATCCTCCTATTTTGACGAAATTCCCGATTCTTTATGATTGTTATTCAAAAAAGTAACCCAGGATTTTTTTGAATTTAGATTCACCTTTTTCACCTTGTTTTTTAGCCGTGTTCTCTTTACTTTTCTGAGAAACTTTTTGACTGCGCTGGTCATTATTTTCTTGTGCTTGTCCAGCTGCTACAGGAGTTTTATTAGCGGTGTTTTTTTGCATTCTCTCTTTCTTGCATGCGTGTTTAATCAGACCTACAGCTGTCGTGTATTGAGGCTCTCTAACTCCGATATAATTCGGTTCTGCCGTCCTCACACGATTTTGGAACACATATTGAGCAAGCTCCAGGACTCCTGGCATCTTGACGACACCACCGGTCAACACAAAACCTCCCGGGACATCCTGGAAGCCAAGTCTCCTCAAATCATCTTGAATCAGCTCAAATATTTCGGTCACCCTTGCTTCAATAATATCTGAAAGCATTAACTGATTGCAGGGCTGCTGCTGGTCGCTGCCGATGATTGGTATTTGGAATACTTCATCTTCAGACGCGTCATCATAATAGGCATGTCCATGCTTAACTTTAATTTTTTCAGCTTCTTCCATCGTTGTCCTTAGAACGATGGAAAGATCTTTCGTAAGAGTCTCCCCGCCTATAGGAATCACAGACGTATATTGTAAATAGCCTTGTTCGAAAATTGCCAGAGTTGTAGAACCTCCGCCAATATCGACAAGTGCCACACCAAGTTCTTTTTCATCCTTGGATAATACAAGGGCACCTGCTGCTAAGGGCTGAAGAGCAATATCGGTTATTTCTAACCCAGCTCTTTCCACACACCTCAGAGTATTATGTAAGATTGTCCGCAGACCCGTGATTAATATCCCTCTCATTTCCAAACGAACACCTATCATGCCCCTTGGATCACTGATTTCATCAAGTTCATCAACCTTGTAATGAATCGGTACCACGTCGATAATTTCCCTGTCGGATGGTATCGTTATTAACTCCGCTGCTTCTCTAACACGGAAAACGTCATGCTCAGTAATCTCTTTATTGTCACTGGATACTGCTACCACCCCATGACAAGGTTGAAGCGTGACGTGATTTCCACTGATACCGACGATTACTTTTTTTATCTCCATCCCAATCATTCGCTCAGCTTGCTCTACAGCTTTTTGAATAGATTGGACGGTTTCATCTATATCGACGATCGAACCCTTTTTGAGCCCTTCTGATTTAACATTCCCTACGCCGATTATATTTAATGTGTCATTGACCATTTCCCCAATGATAACTTTTACACTGGATGTACCGATGTCAAGACTTACGTAAATTTCGTTGCTGTTCATTCCATGGCACCTCCTTCGGTTTTATACATGTATTAGTAGAATAACATTTTTATATTGAAAGACCTATTCATAATTGAATAACAAACCTAATTGCAACTCGCTAATATGATAATAAACTAGATTATCTAATATGTTTTGGATAAAACTCGTAGGTTTAGCTCTTTATGATGGTTATTGTTCGCTTCTCAAAAAAACGGATATCATTTCCAAACTAGATACTGCCTTAAACTATTCGTCATTTATCACGTAATTCCCTTTAAAATTATAGATTTTTTTTCTGTTTTTTCCGTGAAATCGACCATTTATCAATTAATATTCTTCTAATCTGTGCGATATTTTGAAAGAGTCTAACGCCAAACACAAAGATTGCGGCTAAATACAAGTCTACACCAAGATGTACACCTAGAAAAGCCAAACCTGCGGCTAAAACAATATTAAAGAAGAATCCCGTTACAAATACAACTTCATCATAAAGATTTTGCAAATGTGCCCGTATTCCTCCAAATAAGGTATCAAAAGCAGCAAGGACGGCAATGGAAAGATAATTTGAATATTCATGAGGAATATCAAAATCCACCAAAAAGCCTAGGGTAATCCCAATTAACAGTCCAAAAACTGGAAGCCACATTACGATTCCCCTCCATCTATAATGGGCTCCATGTGTTCCACATTAATCGTATTTTGATATGCTGGCAATGTCAGTTCACTAGATGGAGTTGTAATTTGAACTTCAAAATTATCTATAAAGAAATCATCCATTAGTTCAGAACCTTGAATACGCTGTTTTAGTTTTTTGGGATTAACGGTTAGGGCTTGTATTTCAAGCGGGTAATCAGTGAGCGAATATCCGTCTACTTTTGGCTTCCCATTAATATCACGAATCACTGATGTAGAAATGTACCGTTGTCCCGAAATGGAAATTTCATCTGCGCCAAACATATACATTTCATTAATGAGCCTTCTTAATAATACAGGGGAAATATACTCTATCTTCTCACCAAGTAGGAGACCTTCTTTTATAGGTTGGACAGACACACTGACTCCTTTTCCCGTTATCTCAGTCAAACCTGCGTCAGTCTTAAATTCAGAAAGCGTTTCACGCAATAATTCTTCTTTACTTTCATTTTTCTTTGTTTCATAGGATGCAATTTTCTCCTCAAGCTTACTAATACTCTCTAATAATTCAACCTGGGACTGCTGTTCTTTTAATAAATCATTTTTCAGTTGCCACATATCTCTGGTATCAGAAACTACTGGCTGATTTACCAAATTGAATTGAATAGCAAGCATGAAGCCAGCAATCAAAGTAATCAAACTAAAAGATAGCTTTTTTCTCATTTCCAGTGTTTCACCAATCTTTCATCGAATCCGGCGATTATTCACCCTCCAATAATTGGATCAAAAATGATTTTCTTTTGCTTTTCCATAGTAAAAATAACATTTTCATTAACCAACTGTTCCTTTATACCACCTGGTATATCTAAGGAAGCCTCTAAGATATCGGGGTCCCCAATCGCCGAAATGATAAATGGAGCAGGGTGCTGATGACCATCGATTGTAATCACAGGTCCATTACAGACTATATACGAATCATGATCTAGCCTCTGACCGTTAATCGCGACAGCCTCTGCCCCTGATATGTATAATTCATTGACAACCTTGAAGACGTGCTGTTCATGAACCAGGTAATTATTCACATTGGCTTCTGAATCAATATCGGAACCATCTTCAAGTGTTACCTGAAGGCCTGTACCTTTCACTTTCACTTTTCCAAGGTACATCCGATATTTCTCGGTATCCTTTGCTAGATTGAAAAACAGCTGCTTTTCCTGTGCTAAATCTTTTTCTATGTTGGATACTTTTGCTTGCTTTTGAAGGAGTTCCTTCTGTAGTTCCCGGTTCTGCTTCTCTTGCTCTATTAATTGCTGCCTGAGTTCATATTCTTGATCCCACGCTTTATCTTTCACTACTCCTTGACCATCTTTCGTTAAATTGTAAGAAAAGGCAATCATAAATCCTAGAACAACACTAACAAGGGATAAAATCACCTGTTTGCTATTAATTTTCCTCATTAGTGTCTTCCTTTTGTTCAGCAGGTTTATAGGCTTTGAAATAAGAACCGACTTCTAGATCAATGACACCCTTTACCTTCGGATCCAACTGACTGACAATCGATGGATAGTGAATCATTTTTTCGGATAAAGTTCGACTTGTAGCACTTACTTCATATCCATCATTCATAAACATTACGATATGGTAACCATCAGTTTTAGTTGGAGCATGATGGATTTCCGATATAGCGTTCTGAATCTCGACAGGAAGCTTGTCCAACTCCTCTAAAAGCAACTTTAATGCTTTACCCTCTTTGAAGCCAATTAAAACCGGGGCAAATACTGGAATTTCACCAGTTGCTAACTCTTCCAAAACAGAACCATTTTCCAAAATAGGTGAAAACTTCCCATCATTGGATAGATACGCCATTCTATTATGTTCAGAAACTGTAATTTTTATAGAATTGGGAAATATAGGTGTAACCTTAACGCTCGCTATTTCCGGATTTTTTTTAATATTTGCTACTGTTGATCCTGTATCAACCTTCCAAATACTTCGATCCTTCTTTATTTCACTTAATTTAACAATTTGCTTAGAAGTAATATAACGATTCCCTTCTACCTGCACGGATTGAACATAGCTCAAAGGGGATAAGAAATATAACACACAAGCAATCAGAATGAAGAAAAGGGAAAGCAAAAGAACAAGTCGTCTGTTTGCTTTACTTTTTCTTAATTGTTTTAGTTTCGGGATGCGGTCCTCAATAGAAACGATTTTCCCCTTTTCCATCCCTTTCACCTCTTCCTGAAAAAATGGATGGTTTTTGACACTATATTAAATCATGACAAATTTAAGAAAAACTTATTACTATACTTTTCAGGTAACACATTATACCACAATATTTGGATATGAAAAATAAATCTTCTTTTATTTCCGTCCGATTATTTCCACTTCGGTTTCCAATTCAATTTCAAACTTGTCATACACAGTGTCCTTCACGTGCTGTATCAATGCTTGAACATCTGCTGCACTTCCATTTCCTGTGTTAACGATAAAGTTCCCATGCATAGGGGAAATCTGTGCTCCACCAATGGAGTGTCCCTTTAGGCCAGCATTCTCCACTAATTTCCCTGCATGATGTGGCAGCGGATTTCTAAATATGCTCCCGGCACATGGTAGATTATACGGCTGGGTATCCTTACGATAGTTTTTGTTATTCTGCATTCTTTCTACTATTTCAGTTTTATTTCCCTCAGTTAATTGAAAAATGGCTTCAAGTACGATTCCTGGTTTTTTCTTTTGAAGTATTGAAGTTCGATAAGAAAACTCCATTTCCTCCTTAGAAAGCCAGGCCAACGTTCCATCTTCAAACAGAACATGCGCCTCCTTTAGAATTTCACTCATATCGGAACCGTGTGCACCAGCGTTCATATAGACCGCTCCACCAATTGAGCCAGGAATTCCACTGGCAAATTCCAGACCTGCATATCCTTTTTTGCTAATTTGTACAGACAAGCTAACAAGAGACACACCAGCCCCTGCTTTAATCTCCGGGCCATTTATCTCAAGATGGTCAAGTCCTTTGCCCAATTTCAGCACTACACCTTCAATTCCGCCATCGCTGACTAAGAGGTTCGAGCCCCTACCAATCGCTCTCCAAGGTGTGGCATGTTCCTTGATGACCTGCATCGTTTTTTCTATATTTTCAATGGATGATGGCACGATGAATAAATCAGCCGGTCCCCCAATTTTCATAGTTGTATGATTCGCAAGTGGTTCCTGTTCAAGAACTTTGCCGATTTGCAGTTCTGTTAATTGTTTTATCATTTTATTCATGATAAACCTCCTTGTTGTTCCAAAAATTCCAAATTATAATTTTCATATCCTCACCCTACGAGGTCTCTTATTATACAAAAATAATAACACCTTTTATTTAAAAGCAGAAATATGAGCAGAAGTAAGCGCCAATGCGGCCTAACCCTCTTATACTATAGTCTAAACAAAGCCGTATTGCCAATATTTATTATAGAATCCCTAACATTCATACATGGTAATTTTTATGTAGCATTTCAGATATTTCTAAATTGCATCAATGTACCCGCTACTATCTTCCCCACAACGGTTTTCAGCTAAAGAATAAAAAAGGAAGCCTACTGTTTGAACAGGGCTTCCTTTTGATATAACACATGTTTTATTATGGTTAGAACCTTGAATAGCGGCTAATATTCAGTAGTACACCGATGGCCATCAGCATGAGCGTTAGGGATGAACCCCCATAACTTAAAAGCGGCAAGGTAATTCCAGTAACAGGCATCAAACCAGTGACAACACCTATATTGATCATCACTTGAATGGCGACCATCGCAATGATCCCCACCGCTACAAGGCTCCCATACAAATCTGGTGCACCAAGAGCGATTCGAATGCCCCGCCAGAGCATAAGCGAAAATAACAAGATAATCATCGAGCCTCCGATGAAGCCAAGTTCCTCAGAAAGTATTGCGAAAATAAAATCGGTCTGTGGTTCTGGTAAATAGAAAAACTTCTGCCGGCTTTGGCCCAAACCGAGACCAAACAATCCCCCGGGTCCGATTGCATAAAACGATTGAATCATTTGAAAGCCGCTCCCCAAAGGGTCTTCCCATGGATCCAGAAACGAAGTGATCCTTTTTATCCGGTACGGAGCCGACAAAATCAGACCAACAAAACCTAGTACCCCGATTAACCCTAAGCCAACAAAATGGCTGATTTTTGCTCCTGAAATAAAAATCATCACGATACATGTTCCAACCATGACCGTTCCCGTCCCAAGATCGGGCTGTAACATAATTAGTCCAAATGCTAAAAATACAAGGCCCAAAGATGGGAGCATCCCTTTTTTAAAGGAGGTGATCAACTTTTGCCGTTCAGATAAAAACTTAGCTAAAAAAGCAATCATCGCTAGCTTCATGAACTCTGATGGTTGAACCGAAAAGGCCCCTACACCAATCCAGCTCCTAGAACCATTTCTCGCCATTCCGATACCAGGAACCAGGACAGCCAGTAGCATAATGAAACAAATGATGATTAGGATTTTGGCCCAAGTTCGCCACGTCCAGTAATCCACATTCATGATGAAAAACATTGCTATAACCCCAACACAGGCAAACAGCAGCTGTCTTTTTGCAAAATAAAAGGAATCATCAAATTTATAAGTCGCCCAAATGGCACTCGCGCTGTAAACCATGATTAAACCTACGGTCAAGAGACTTAAGGTGACGATAATGAGAATGAGATCAGGATTGGATTTTTTTAATGGCACGGACATCCACCTCTAGGAAGTTTTTCGAGCCTGTACGAATATAAAACATGTATGCTGATTGCTTGTCAGCACTTTAGTCAAAAAAAAGCGATAACGGCTCATTATCGCTTTTTTCCAAGATGTCAACGTAGAAGCAGGTTCACTTCCTTCTGCGAAAGCTCTTATTTCAGTTTATGCACGGCCTCCATAAACATGTCTCCTCTTTGCTCAAAAGTTTTATATTGATCCCAGCTTGCACAAGCCGGGGAGAGGAGAATACAGTCGCCTTCATTTGATAAATCAAAAGCAGCCGGTACGGCCTTTTCTACATTATCGACACGTTTTATATTCGTTATTCCTATTTCTTTGGCTATCCGTTCAATTTTTTCTGCCGTTTCACCAAACGTAATCACGGCTTTGACATTTTTCATAGCAGGTTTTAACTCGTCAAATTCATTTCCACGATCCAACCCGCCTGCCAATAAGATTACAGGTTCTGTAAATGATGTTAGAGCTTTGGAGGCAGCAAGAATGTTTGTGGCTTTCGAATCATTATAAAATTTACGATTTTCAACCGTCGCCACAAACTGCAGACGATGCTCTACACCATAAAACGTTTTTAATACTTTTTGAATAGCTTCGTTAGCAACACCCTTAAGTTTGGCCGCTGAAATTGCCGCGAGCACATTTTCCAAATTGTGTTTTCCAGGAAGGGCGATATCTGAAACATCAATCACTTTTTCCCCTCGGAAAAAGACAGCAAAATCTTCGACATATGCTCCATTCTCATGTTTTACTTCAGTTGAAAATGGTACAAGCTCGGCCTTGGACTTATTTGCCATAGCCAAAACAGCATCTTGATCTGCATTAAAGATCATGAAATCTGAAGCTATTTGATTTTTCGTAATCGCAGCCTTTGCTTCAGCATATTCCTGCTTGGAGCTATGATAATCCAGATGCGCATCATATAAATTCGTCAAGATTGAGATTTCAGGACGGAATTCCTCAATCCCCATCAGCTGGAAAGATGATAATTCAATGACAATCGCGTCATCAGATTTTGCTTTCTCAGCAACACCAGAGGCAACCGTCCCAATATTCCCAGCAATAAGTGGTGATTTTTCACCGGTCTTCAACATTTCAAAAATCAACGTTGTCGTTGTCGTTTTCCCATTTGTACCCGTGATGCCTATGAAAGGAGCCTCACTGATCTGATAGGCAAGTTCAACTTCCGTGATAACCGGAATCCCTTTTTCCAAAGCACCTTTAACAAGTGGATTTCGATAGGGAATTCCTGGATTTTTTACAATCAGTTCAAATCCTTCATCAAGCAGTTCTATCGGATGGCTACCGCAAATGACTTTGATTCCCTGTTCAAGAAGCCCCTGCGCCTCCGGATTTTCTGATAATGGCTTCATGTCATTAACCGTCACGAAAGCACCTAATTTATGTAGAAGCGAAGCTGCCATCACTCCGCTTTTCGCCAATCCTAATACCAATACTTTTTTCTCTGAATACTTTACAGTCTCTTTCAATTATATCCACACCTCTAAATAGATTCCAAGTACCGCACACAGTAGCCCTACTGTCCAGAAAGTCACGACGACGCGCCATTCCGACCAGCCAGAAAGCTCATAATGATGGTGAAGCGGACTCATTTTAAAAATACGCTTTCCAGTGGTTTTAAACGATCCTACTTGTAAAATGACCGATAGCGTTTCAATGACGAAGACGCCACCGATGATTACCAGCAGTATTTCAAGTTTAGTTAACAGGGCAATGGTAGCAATCGCTCCCCCAAGAGCTAAGGACCCTGTATCCCCCATAAATACCTTTGCAGGATGTGCATTGAAGACAAGGAAACCTAAAACAGCACCGACAACTGCTACAGAAAATATAGCAACATCATATTGTGACTGACTCCAAGCTAGTACTGCAAAAGCACCAAAAGCAATAGCAGACGTACCTGAGACAAGTCCATCAAGCCCATCCGTCAAATTGACGGCATTAGAAAAACCGACTAGCCAGAAAATCACGATAAAGAGATAAAACCAGCCAAAATCAATCGCAAAATCAGTACCAGGAATCGTCAATTCCGGATTAAAACGGTCTGTCTGCTTAAAGACGAAGTAAAAAATGACTGATATCACGATTTGGCCCAATAGTTTTTGCTTCGAAGTCAAGCCTAGATTCCGCTTCATGACCACTTTAATAAAATCGTCCAAGAAACCTAATAAACCAAATCCTAAAGTAACGAATAATAATAAATACGTTTCGGTAGATGGTACCGAAAATTTAAAAGTCATTATTAATGTAGCGATGGTCACCGATAATAATATAACCAGTCCGCCCATGGTAGGTGTTCCTGTTTTCTTTTGATGCGATTGTGGGCCTTCTTCCCGAATACTTTGCCCGAATTTCAATCTTCTTAAAAACGGGATAAAAATCGGCGATAGAAGAACGGTTACTAAAAACGCCACCAAAATTGTATAAAAAATTACTTGTTCCAACATTCCTTACTCCCTCATTCCTAACACAATTCAAATATAAATTCTACTTGTTGTCGTTTCATGTTTGTCCGGTGGGTCAAATATCTATGATTCAGACTGAACCCAACCTTCTTTGAATCGCTTTTTCTGCTTCTTCACGGTCATCAAAGTGAAGTACTTCGTCACCGACTTGTTGATACGTTTCATGTCCTTTTCCCGCTATTAAGATAACGTCGCCTGTTTTGGCTTTGGAAACAGCATAATCGATTGCCTGTCTGCGATCTTCGATAACCGTATATTCTTTACCAGCTACACCAGCTTCCATATCCCTCAGGATTTGGGCGGCATTTTCACTACGGGGATTATCTGAAGTGAATATAGGGTCAGACGCCAATCTGTAAGCTATTTCAGCCATGATTGGACGCTTTGTTTTATCACGATCTCCACCGCAGCCCACTATTACAAAAATTTTCTTTTCAGCAAATTCCCCGACTGTCTTTAAAACATTTTCTAAACTGTCCGGAGTATGAGCATAGTCAACAATGACCGGGAAATCCTGATTCGCCGAAATAAGCTCAAAACGGCCGGCAACACCTTCTATTTCCTCAATAGATTTTATGGTCTCATCCAAATCGTTCCCGGCGCATAGAGCAGCAGAAATGGCTGCCAGAACATTATAGACGCTGAATTTACCAATTAGCTGCAGCTGAACTTCACGCTCTTCTTTACCTGCAGTCAAGGTGAATGCTGTGCCTTTTGCATCAATCTTTATATCCTTGGCATTAATATCAGCTTCTTTGTCAATTCCATATGTAACAACTGTAGCAGCGGTCACCTTGATGAAATCATCTGTTGCAGCATCATCAGCATTAAGCACAGCATATTTGGGACGATTTTCTATGTAGGCATTGCCAAGCTGGGAGAAAAATAATGATTTTGCCTGCCTATATCTGTCCATGGTTTTATGGAAATCCAAATGATCCTGCGTTAAATTTGTAAAAACGGCAATATCATAATCACATCCGTGGACACGCCCAAGCTCAAGCGCATGTGAAGAAACTTCCATGATAGCCGTTGAGACATCTGCTTCGGTCATTTCATGAAAAGCTTTCTGTAACGTAACACTATCTGGCGTCGTATTCTTAGTTTCATACACCTTGTCAGCAACTTTCGTATACATGGTGCCAATCAATCCTGTTTTTTCCTTTTGATCCTCGAAAATCTTTTCAAGTAAATGACTGGTCGTCGTTTTGCCGTTCGTACCTGTAATTCCAATCAAGCGCAACTTTTGGGTCGGATGGCCGAAAAATGCATCTGCAAGGACTGCCATGGCTCTGCTTGAATCACGGACTACAATTACTGGAACATTCAAGTCAAGCGGCCGTTCGGCGATCACTGCCGAAGCTCCATGTTCGACAGCTGATTGGGCAAAATCATGACCATCGACTGTATAACCTTTTATACAAACAAATAAACTTCCGTCTTTGACTTTACGGTTATCATTTTCAATGGAGGTGATCTCAGGATTTTCTCCTTCATACTTAAATAAGGAGTGTAAATAAGATAGTAATTTGTGAAGCTTCATTTTTCCATCCCTCTCAACTTAATTTGAGGATTCATTATATGTGATTAACTTTGGCTTGTCGAGAAACCAATTTTTATTATACGGGGTTTACACGACTCCGTAAACAAAGCGGCTGATGATTCTTCAGCCGCCTTAACTAATCATATATTATTTTATACTTATTCTGTATTTTCGCCAAGATAAATTCTTATTGTAGAGCCTTCTTTTACTTTAACCCCTGCATCCGGAGCTTGATTTATGACTTTATCCCCATTACCGGCTATATCAAGTTTAAGATCAATGAGCTGGGTTTGCAGCTCTTTCCTGCTCATACCTACAACATTTGGTACCTCGATCATAACAGGATCCGTCCAGAGCGTTTCTTTTTCAATCTGGTTTTTCCTTGGCTTTACACCCATGGCTCTTAATGAATCTTCCATGATATTTCCGACGATTGGTGCGGCAACAACGCCACCGAATTGAACCGTTCCTTTAGGATTATCAACCGCTATATAGACGACGATTTGCGGATCATCCGCCGGAGCGACACCAATAAATGAGAGTATAAAATTATTTTCTAAATATCGGCCATTTTCCGCTTTTTGGGCAGTACCCGTTTTCCCACCGACCCGATACGACTCCACGAATGCTCCTTTACCGCTTCCTTTTGCAACAACGGATTCAAGTGCTTCACGGACTTTCTTGGAAGTTTCTTCTGAAATCACCCTTTTTTTCGCCTGGGGGGTCTTTCTCATTAGTACATCGCCATTTTTTGGATCAACCAGTTCCTTTGCAATGTAAGGTGTATATAATGTTCCTCCATTAACTGCTGCCGAAACCGCTGTGACCTGCTGAATAGGTGTTACAGCAACACCTTGTCCAAACGCAGTTGTTGCCTGCTCAACTGGGCCTACCCGATCCATATTAAACATGATTCCTTTTCCTTCTCCTGTTAAATCAATTCCAGTTTTTTGTCCAAAACCGAAATCATTAATATATTTAAACAGCTTATCTTTACCAAGACGGTTACCAAGCTCTACAAAACCAGGGTTACATGAGTTCTCAACAACTTCTAGAAAAGTTTGGTCTCCATGTCCTCCCCTTTTCCAACAATGCAACGTGGACCCTGAGACTTCCACATGCCCGGAATCGTAAAAGTGTTCATTTTGTAAGTCGACCTTCCCTTCCTCAAGCGCTGCAGCAAGGGTGATGATCTTAAAAGTCGAACCCGGTTCATAAATACTCCAAACTGGTAAATTGCGATTATACACTTCAGAGGGTACATTTTGAAAATTAGCTGGGTCAAAAGTCGGCCTGCTCGACATCGCCAATATTTCCCCGGTATTAGGATCCATCGCAATGGCAATAAGACCATCAGGATTATAAGTCGCCTCTGCATTATCGAGCTCCCGTTCGACTATTGTCTGAATTCTGCTATCAATCGTCAGTTTCAAGTTATCTCCATCAACAGGCGGCTTATAGTCATCTGCCATATTCTCAAGCCTTTTCCCTTTGGCATCTGAATAAAATTTCACAAATCCTTTTTCCCCACTTAGCTCCTTATCATAGGATAATTCAATTCCCATCAATCCCTGGTTATCCGAACCCGTAAAGCCAAGCACATGCGAGAGGTATTCCCCAAATGGGTAATGACGCTTTGAATCTTCGGCGATATACACGCCTTTTATCCCTAATGCTTTAATTTCTTTCGCCTTTTCATGAGATATCTTTCTACCTTCCGGAATTCTGACACTCATCGCCTGTTTCGTTAACCATTGATAAGCTTTTTCCTTCGTCATATCTAATATTGAAGCCAGCTGTTCCGCCGTCTCACCTGGGTTCTCAATCTGTCTCGGGATGACATATACTGTTGGTGCTGATATATTCGTTGCCAGTTCGACACCATTCCGATCTAAAATCTCACCACGTTTGGCCTCGAAAGGAATATTCCTGCTCCAGGAATCCTTAGCCAAACCGGTCAACTTGTCCCCAAGATAAAATTGAACAATCCCTAAGCGGATATCAATGATAAAAAACACAATGAGACCTACTGCCAATGCGATTGCCAGCCTTTTTCGGACCGTAACATTTGAAACACGCAAAAACAGGCACCTCCATTTCATACATGCTTCAATATATATGCTTGTCTACTCAATGCTAGACTAAGAAAACAATCAAAAAAATAAAGAGGGTGATCTATTTGGATCACCCTCTTTTTTTTAATATCTATATTTTTAATCAGACCCTTTATTCTCATTACTTGATAAATTATCGGCAGCGCCTTCGGGTTGGGACAATTCAACATTGAAAGAGTCCCCTTCCTTAACCTTTTTACCTACCTTGATATTCTGTTTACTCACATAACCTGTTCCTGAAGTTTGGAGATCCAGCTTCGCAACCTTAGCTAATTTCATTACATCACGTAAGGACCATCCTTTCATATCAGGAACTTTCATATCACCTTCTGTTCGAAGGATTATTTTTTCACCCTGTAAGAGGGTGCTCCCTGCTTTAGGTGATTGATCGAGAACTTTCCGACCGCTTCCGATCGTACTAACTTCATATCCTAACTGTTCCAGCTCCTTAACAGAAGAACTCTCAGATTGATTAGTATAGTCTTCAATTTTATTGGCTGTTTGTTTTTTCACATCAGAAGGCTTTATATTTAAATATTGCAGGCTATTTTGCATGACAGGATTAAATATCTCAGACAATGGATCCGCTCCTACATAAGTGGCACCTAAGTTTGGCTTTTTGACCGCCACATAGATGACCAGTTGTGGGTCATCTTTTGGAGCCATACCTAAAAAGGAGAATACATAGTTATTCTTCCCTTCTAAATATCGGCCTGTTGGACCGGCAATCTGAGCTGTACCTGTTTTCCCTGCTACTTCGTATCCTTCAATTGCATATTTTTTCCCTGTTCCTTTTTTCGCAGAGATTACCGTTTCCAAATAGTCACGTACTTGTTTAGCAGTCTCTGCTGAAATCGGTTCACCTGATACTTTTGGTTTTGTCGTTTTCAATACTTTTCCGGTATCCTGATCGGAAATACTTTTAATCACATACGGTTGCATCATTTTTCCATCATTGGCAATTGCCGAGGCTGCTTGGATCTGTTGAATAGGTGTAACGGTTGAGCCTTGCCCAAAAGATGTTGTAACCTTTTCAAGCTTATACTTATATTGAATTTTACCAGTTATCTCATTCGGCAGATCAATCCCCGTCTTATTATCGAAACCAAACTTCGTCAAATATTCTCGGAAGGTATCTGCACCGATTTTATCCATTGCCAATGTCGCAAAAGCGACATTGGAAGAACGTTGTACACCTTCAAGAAAGGTCATACTTTTTCCTCTTTCGATTCCGCTGTGATCACCGATGGAGCCCGCTCCCGTCTTGTAAGTGCCGGCAGTAAAACTTTCATTGGGATTAAAGACCCCTTCTTCCACAGCAGCTGCAAGGGTGAACGTTTTCATGGTTGAGCCTGGTTCGAATGATTCTTCGATAGCAAGGTTACGCCACGTATCCGTAAGCCCCTCTTTCGTTGTCGGATGGAAGGTAGGTCTTTGCCCCATCGCTACAATTTCCCCCGTTTTGGGATTGGATACAATCGCTATGATTTGCTCGGGATCATACTTTTCTTGCACTTTACTCAACGAATCTTCCAAGAAAGTTTGTATTTTCTTGTCGATGGTCAGCATTACATCATTACCATTATCCGGAGCTACCACCTTTTCCTTCGTATCCGGTAAAAGAATTCCCCATTTGTCACTGTCATATGTCAGTTTTCCATCCGTTTCCTGCAATTCTTTATTGAGGTACTTTTCTATTCCGAACTTACCAGCCATTTCTCCGGTTTTCTCATCTTTTTCTACATAGCCAATTAGATGCGAAGCGAAGATTCCATTCGGATAAAAGCGTTTATTCGTTCTTCCAAATGTAATTCCCGGCAGTTCCAATTTTTCTATTTTCTGTTTGACAACCTGAGTCAAATCCTTGCCGGCCTTCCCAAACTCCACCTGGTATGCCCCTTTTTTCGTAAGGCGCTCATAGATGTCCTGCTCATCCATATCTATATATTTAGCAAGTTTAGCAGCCGTCATTTCTGGGTCTTTGACATGTTCAGTTTCCTTTTCACTAAGTACAGCCCTTAAAATATAGGAAGAAGTATCCTCGGCAATGACTTCACCCTTTGTATCGAGGATACTTCCCCTTTTAGCTTCTATGACCTGTTCTCTTTCATATTTCTTGTCGATTTTCGAAGCTAATACCTCACCACCGGCTGTGCCTGTCACCTGAATATACAAAAAGCGGCAGATTAATACAAAAAAGAGCAGGCCGAATAAGAAGAATAATCCGGCTGCTCCATGCTTCATATTTTTTTGTTTCTGCATTATCACTGCACACCCTTCACATTATTCTTATTTAACTTGAACCCTAGCTCTTCAGCTTTTTTCCAAATTCTTTCGTATGTACTGAGTTCATCAACCTGCACTTTCAAATCTTCGTTCACTTTACTCTGTTTATCAATTGATACTTCGACTTGCTGGATCTCTTTATTCGTTTCATAAATGGCCGCTTGGTTAGAAACTATTTTCACTCCCAAAAAGGTAACCATAATAGCAAGGGCACATAGTAAGATTACTTCACCAATGGATATCTTCGCTTTACGGATGACCACTGTTTGATGTGTCTGTTGTTGCTGTTGGTCTTCATATTGCTGTTCTTGTATTTTTTTGGCTATGGAACTCATTCATGCTCCCCCTTACTGATTTTTCTATATTTATTGTTTCTCGGCAATTCTTAACTTAGCTGAACGGGAACGATTATTCCCTTCCAATTCTTCTTCTGAAGGTAAGATTGGTTTTCTCGTGATTAATTTCATAGGCGGTTTAAATTCATCAGGAATAACTGGAAGTCCATGCGGAAGGTCAGGCAAGGCACTGGCTTTTTTAAATACTGTTTTACAAATTCTATCTTCTAGTGAATGGAATGTAATGACAGATATTCTTCCTTCTATATCCAATAGGGAAATAGCTTGCTCTAAAGAATCTTCAAAGACACCAAGTTCATCATTTACAGCAATTCGTATTGCTTGAAATACTCGTTTCGCGGGGTGTCCGCCTTTTCTTCTTGCCGGTGCAGGAATTCCATCTTTAATTAGCTCTACAAGCTCAAACGTTGTTTCAATCGGTTTTATTTCACGAGCTGCTTCAATTTTCCTGGCAATTTGCTTAGAAAATTTTTCTTCTCCATATTGAAAGAAGATTCTCATCAATTCATGGAATGACCAAGTATTCACAACATCATATGCAGAAATAGCAGCACTCTGATCCATCCTCATATCCAGTGGCGCATCATGGTTATAACTGAATCCTCGCTCTGGTGTATCCAACTGTGGAGATGACACACCTAAATCATAAAGAATCCCATCCACTTTCTCGATTCCCCGGGCATTCAACTCTTCTTTTAAGTATTTAAAATTATTAGGAACGAGTACAATACGGTCTCCATAGCTTTCTAATTTAGCCTTGGCATTCTGAATCGCCGTCTCATCCTGATCAAAAGCATAAAGTCTGCCCTTGTCAGATAGCTGTGAGAGCAAGTATTGACTGTGACCTGCCCCTCCTAAAGTACAATCTACATAAATTCCATCAGGTTTGATGTTTAATCCATCAACCGTCTCTTTTAATAACACTGTTGTATGTTGAAACATGCTAGACATCCTTCCAATCGGTTATTGAGTAACTCTATTTCTGAGGGCAGCCTTAAATATCAAAGCCAATCATATTTTCTGCTATCTCAGCGAAAGAATCCTCTGAAGCTGAAAAATAGTTTTCCCAAAGGGATTTGCTCCAAATCTCAATACGATTGGTAACACCAAGAATTACACATTCTTTTTCCAATTGGCCATATGAAGTAAGCGGCGTGGGAATATTTATTCGCCCTTGTTTATCTATTTCGCATTCTGTTGCTGCCGAAAAGAAAAAACGGGTAAAGGCTCGGGCATCTTTTTTAGTTAAAGGCAGGGCTTTCAGCTTCTCTTCAAGCAGCTTCCACTCTTCCATAGGGTAACCAAATAAACATTGATCAAGTCCACGGGTCAGTACAAATTGTTCCCCAAGGTTGTCCCTGAATTTAACTGGGACAATCAGACGACCTTTTATATCGATGTTATGATGGTACTCTCCCATGAACATACCCACAACCCCCACATTCTAATCTCAATGTACCACATTCCCCCACCTTTCTCCACTTGTTTTTACTTTCTCCTTATAAGTAAAAATTCCCTTCTTTTCTACTTAAGTTTATTTAGCCAATTTATTTAAAGACAACACCATTTCACTCGAATTAACGCACACTAAGACACAGTCACACTAATACTGTCGAAGGCTTACATGCAAATGGCCACCAACAAAAAAAAGACAGGCTGGCCGCCTGTCTTTCTGCTGATTTTTATACTCCCATTCTTCCTAAAGGTAGGTGAGTCTCTTTATTCAAAATCATTAGCCCACCACTCTCATCCAATCAGGTGAGTTTTTCTACAAAAAAATCAATTTGTGCTGGTTATTAAACTGATAATCCAGTTTCATAATTTCCCGAACAAAATCTGGTCCATATTGATTCAAGTAATAAAAAACATTCCAGATCCTCTCCTGTGGTGATTCCAGAGGATACAGCGAATTTGCTATCCGTTCAAACTTTTTCAATACAACCGAGTGGCGTTCCTTAGTACGGTCACCAATTTTCCCATACATGAAATCCAATTGCTTTTGGATGAATTCGATATTTTTATTCAACATCGGCTCAAGACCTCTATCTAACGAAACAGCGTGCACTGATAGCTTTTCATGATTATCTTCAAGTTGCGATTTCAACTGCCCGAATAATTGATCAATCGTCTCATCCTTCACAGTATCAAGGTAACATCGAACAGCATTCGTGGTTCCTTCAGTCAACACGGTCTCCAACTCGAGTTCTGTTTCCTCAAGATCAGTTTGAACGCCACGCTCTACAAGCGTGATGTTTAACCTCGGAACGATTGGCGGCATCTTCATTGAAAACAACTCAAATGCCTGTTTCAATTCTGCCCAATAAGCAATTTCCCCCGGTCCAGAAATAAAGGCTAATACCGGGAAAAGCATTTCCTGCATAAGCGGACGAGTAATGACATTATTGCTTAGTTGTTCTGGATGACCTTTGGCTATTTGCAAGAGTTCCTGCTCAGAAAATGAAACCTCTCCGTTCTTCCCGCTGAACATACCATCTACCCGTTCGAGTAAACATCGATCTTTTTTATCTGTATCATAATAAAATAAATTAGCTGCCTGTTTATCCATTTCTATCATTTTTGCATAGCCTTGAGCATGCATATATGATTGTTGCTCCACGACAACTTCTGCAATCCGTTCACTTTTTTTAATCATCGATTCAAAGAAGCCTGTTTCTATTTCCCTTAGTTTCGGATCACCAGCATCGACAAGTAAAAGGCCATATTCATGGAACCATTCGTGAATCAGACGGGCAAAAAAGTCGACGAATGTGTTCGATTGCTCGATTGTTTCTTTAATATCAATAAGAAGTTTATTCGTAAAGGCTGTTTCTCCGTAAGTTTCAATGATTTCTTCGAACCACTTCTCTGCCTTTTCCGTATCAAGCTCCATATCCGAAACCATTGTTTTATATGGCTGATATGAAGGGTATGTCTTTTTATTAGGTTTACTGTTTTTCATCACATAAACATGATTGACTTCAGCTAAATCATGATCTTCACCAGCTATCCAAAAAACAGGAATTACAGACTTCCCTAGTTCTTTTTCTTGTTCTTCAGCAAGCTTAATGATTGATATCACTTTATGAATCGTATAAAGTGGACCTGACAATAAACCAGCCTGCTGCCCGCCAATCACGACCACTGAATCGTTACTGCGCAACCTTTCAATATTTCCATTAACAGCATCACTGCTTGGAAAACGAGACATGTATTGTTGTATGTAATCTGATAACTCCCCTCGTAAAAACGAACGGTTCATCAATTCAAGGTATCTATTACGATATATGTCCGGATTGGACAGGTCATAGTGAAAATACTCCTCAGTTTCAAGACGGTTTTGTAAATAGTCCGATGCAAATCGATTTAAAGATGGTAACGCGAGATCTTTCATCTCCATTTCTGTTCTCCCTTTCTCTGCAACTACAATTCTTTTTAGAGTATAACATTCTGTTTTAAGAAAACAAAAGAAGTTGCCCAGCAGCAGAAAATTGATGTTATGTTCTATGTTATGTAGTCAATATCTTCGTAATACTTGTAATCAAACCAATGGAAAATAATAGTAGGTAAGCGCAGAAAAAGAAAGCAAAATTCACTCTCCAAAAACCTTTTAAAACCTTATGAAAAATGATTTCTTCTTTCACCTTATAATGGACAAGAACAACAACAAATGCGTTGACAATCATGATCAGCATGATCACCCAAAGAATATGTATATCCCAAATTGTAATAATTAAATAATGGACTGATAAAACGAAAAGCAATGTACTCATATCCATCGCAAATTGAACGGATCGTCTATGGTTTCCAGTGAATTGTTTAGCACCGATAAAAAATAGAATATACCCTATAAAGGGCAAGGTAATAAAAATCGCAGCAAGACTTGATACAAAGTTCGGCACACCCTCATCCCCCCTGAAACTCTTTTCCTTTAACCATCTTATATAGAGAAGCCGTTACGCAATCACTTTTCTCTTTCCTCTTTGCCTCCGAGAGGATATAACCCAAAATAGCATCGATTTCCGTTTTCCTGCCATTTTCTATGTCTTTAAGCATGGAAGATCGGTTTTCTGCTGTTGCAAAGCATACGGATCTTACATGTTCAAATGACCCCATCTTATTTGGCAATTCTAAAATAGCAGAAATTTCCTCGAAAAGAGCCTGAAACAGCTGATAATAAAAGGGATTACTGATTAATTTTCCATTTTCCACAGATAGTATCGCTGTTAATGGATTAATAACTGCATTAACGATCAGCTTATCTATCAGCATAGAGTGATAGTTCTCACTCTTAGAAAAAGGAAAACGATTGATTTTTTCATCTAATAACGACAGCTGATCAAGACTTCCTTTGAAGGATGCCACCCGCGTGATACCGAGTCCCGTATGCTCCACAGTATTCTGGTCATGTTTCAGTGCCCCATGCTCCACTACCCCAACATAGATGACTGGTGATTGTAGCTGTTTCAAATAAGATATATGTCCATAGCCATTCTGCAAGAATAGCAATGGAACTTGTATTCGTTCAATAACGGGTAAGATTTGCGAAAGGTGATATTGCTTAACAGTTATTATGATAAGATCTTCACTCGATGTACCTTCTTCCATAGCCTTCGAAACTATCCCTGTCAGCAACCGGCTTTCCCCATTCTCAATAAGACACAGACCATCACGATTTATAATGGATGCTTGTTCCATTGTACGAGTATAAAGAGTAACACTATGATTCCCACTCAAACGAGATGCGAACAACAAACCGATTGCCCCGCCCCCTATGATTCCAATTCTCATAATAACCTTCCTTACTTTTTGATATATATTTACTATTTTAACACATTTTCTTTTTTAACCTCATGCGGCGATTCCTCCCCTCGATCGAAGAAACCCCTGCATCGCTATCCCCATGCTCTTTTCCGCTCGCTATAAAAATAAGGGGAGGCGAATTATAAATACGACAGCCTAAGTTTTATTTCCTTCTTTATGAGATAAATTAATGGTATATTAGATATAAAAGCCGAGCCATTTTTTTGACTTTATAGGAACAAAAGATACCTCCAATCTTAAGCCGACGAGAAATCGAAGGAAAAAGGGCGGGGGATACTCGGCTGTAAGCATTTAGTCAGCAAGGATGAATCGATTGATGCCACACTAGATTTATGCCTTAAGCTGGAATTCCACATGATAACTTAGCATTGAGGTACTTTCAAAGGTATTGTTGGAAGAGGTTTATCAGAATTAAGGGGGAGCTTTTTTATGGAATACAAGGTGGAGAGATTACTTGTAAATTTTAAAACGCTTGAGGAATTCAAAAAATTCAAAGAATACGGGATACAGGAACTGTCAATGCTCGATGATTTAGAAGGTAACATCATTGAAAATGACAGCCAATCACCTTTTTACGGTATCTTTTATGGTGACAAACTTGTAGCAAGGATGAGTCTGTACAAAAAAAGTGCTAATTTTGACCAGTATTTTGATAATACAAGAGACTTCCTCGTTCTTTGGAAACTTGAAGTCTTGCCTAACTATCAGAAAAAAGGTTATGGAAGAGCTTTAGTTGAATTCGCTAAAAGTCTGAACATGCCAATCAAAACGAACCCAAGAGTTCATTCACAAGACTTTTGGAAAAAAATGGATTTCTCTGCTGTTTCCTATGATATGGACCGGGACCTTGGAGAAAACCCGCTAATTTGGAGCCCATTTGTCAAACAAGAAGAGAACATTAACATAGATACACAAGAATAAGCTGATAAAAAAAGCGGGCGGATATTTCCACCCGCTTTTTTTATTTATTAACCCTTTCCAAATTTCCGTTTTTATCCATTTGGAAACTAACTTTCGGATTCGCCTTTTCGTCTTCTAGCACACTGAGCTTTCTAGCCCGCTCCATAATTTGCATTAAGGCACGATAATCTTCCTCTACCACTTTCAAGTTTTCTTTCAGCAGTCTATTTTCATCCTGCAAACGATCATTTTCCTGTTCAAGTAAAAGTGAGTGCTCAGAAATTCGTTCTTTTTCCTTACTATCAAGTTGGATTAATTCATCCATTTTCGTTAAATATAATATAACTTCCTGAAGGGTAATAGATTCATTTTCCCTTTCCTCGTTTGTCTTTTGTTCAATAGTCTTGAATTCTGCTACTACAGTTTCCATTTCAAATTCGGTTTCCTTTACAGCCTGTTCTTTCCTTTGCTTTTTGGCCAGCTCAATTCCTGATTTATATTGCTTTCTTACAAAAGAATTCCAACGAAATCCACAAGCGGCTGATGTTCTCGATACCTGCTTCCCTACTTCTTCAAATGCCCTTAACTGTGTACTGCCTTCTCGAATATGCCTTAATACCACTTCAACCAGCAACAAATCCTCATCCTGTGTCCATGCATCTTGTCTCGTAAGTGACATCTCTCTACCTCCCAGCAAGTTTTACTTCATAATATGCACATGCTAGGAAAGATAGAAGAAATATAGAGGGTGTAACATTTATTTTTTCTTGTTTAAAAATCGATCGACTGCAGCATGATGTGCATCAGTCGCCCATAGTTTAGCACATTCACGAATTTCCGCTTCCATTCTTCCTTTAATCCCGCTATCCTTCCATTTCTTGACCAATAATTTTTTATAAGCCATCAGTACTCCTGTCTCATGACGAAGTAAATCTTCTACAAATTCTTCCCATCCATTCGTATCTTCTTCGATTATCTTATCTACGAAACCAAATTCCCTGGCTTCTTCAGCTTTATGTATTTTTGCATCCAACAATAGTTTCAGCGCTTTTTGCTCTGGTATTTTCTCAAGTAAAAGCGAAGCACCGCCCCATCCTGTCGTAATCCCAAGTGTCCCCTGTACAAAACCAAGTTTCACTCCACTTTTTGCCAATCTAAAATCACAAGCAGTCGCTATTTCACACCCGCCACCGACAGCACTCCCATTAAGAAGTGCTAGTGTAGGTTTTGGAAAAACCGCTAGTGTATAAAGAATCTTACCCATTTTTGATAACATGGTAAAGGCCTCTTCCTCTGTGTAGAGGTCATGAAACTCGCTTAAATCCCCACCTGAACAGAATGCCTGAGAGCCTGCCCCTGTCAGGACCAGCATCTTTACTTCGTCGTCGCTTGCCGCTTTTGACAAAACCGCCTCAAGTTCGTCCATTAATTGATAATTCACAGCATTCCTTTTTTCCGGTCTATTAAATAAAATCTTCATGTAACCGCGTACATCCTTTTCAACAATTAGCACCTTATTCATGTAAACACCTTCTCCAATAAATTGTCTGTCAAGCTGCGAAAAATTCTAAATATTCTGCCAAAAATCTTGGTAAAAAAAGCACAGAGAAATATCTCTGTGCTTTGATTAGCGTGTTGCATCAAGAAAGCAAAGCTTTCAAGTAGGTCAAGAAATTATTTTGCGACAACTTCTTTTCCTTTGTATGTTCCACATTCTTTACAAACGTGATGTGAAAGAGTCATTCCACCACAGCTTGGGCATTCTACCATACCAGGTACTTGAAGCTTGAAGTGTGTACGACGTTTTCTTTTTACAGTTTTCGACGTTCTTCTAAAAGGTACAGCCATTATTCCCACCTCCTTAAAAAATATAAAAAAGCTGGAAAAATCGAATTAACGATTTTTCGTTCCAATCAAGATTCTTTATTGTTGTCAAAAAAGTCGGCAAGCTTTGCAAATCTCGGATCAACCTTATGTTTACTTTCTTCTTCAGAAATAACAGCCCAGTCTTTCCCAGATTGAGGAGCAGCTTCGTTCGAATCGACATCCTCACAAAAAACCTGCATCGGAATTTCTAGCAATAAATTTTCTTTAATTACCGGTATAAGGTCTACAACATCGCCTTCCACAACAGTGACATCATCTCCGTAGAAATCAGTGTCTTCTGCCTTTAAAAGAAAGGTTTCCTTTGTATCAATATCAATCGGATATTTCACGTCTACCAGTGTACGGGAGCATGGTAATGTTAATTCACCTGAAAGATGCAAGTGAAAAGTAATCTCGGTCGAGTTGATATCAGCTCTTCCTGCTACTCTAATCGGAGAAACATCGCGAATTTGCGGGTCTCTTTCCTTAATGTCTAAGACATCCACTAGTTCATCAAACCGTAAATCTTTGTCCCGAATTTTTTGAAGTTGACTAATCGTCCATTTCAAATGAAATCACCTCAAGGCAACAAAAATAATTATAGCTTTCAATTATAAGTTTGTCAATATTTTTTCTTTACACTATAATGTAGTCATCCTAACTGATTATCCAAGTTTATGATTCATTTTAAACAAAAAATCACGAAGAATCATTATAGTAATTTTACTTGAAATACTATTTTAGCACTAAGTTGAAAAAATACAAAGTTTTTCTCTGAGGTGAAGGAATGAAAGCTTGCGGTTTAGTAGTCGAATATAACCCTTTTCATAATGGACATGTTTTACATGCTAGAGAAAGTAGAGAAAATACAGGGGCAGATGTCGTGGTAGCGGTTATGAGCGGACCATTCTTACAGCGCGGTGAACCTGCTATTGTCAGTAAATGGGCAAGGGCAGAAATGGCTTTACGCGGCGGCATTGACCTTGTCATCGAGCTTCCCTATGCCTTTGCAACCCAGAAGGCGGAGATCTTTGCAAAAGGCTCGATTTCTCTTTTGGAATACCTTGGCTGCGACTCTTTTTGCTTTGGAAGCGAGGATGGCCGAATTGAACCATTCATAACGGCACATAAAATTCTTTCTGACAATTCTGTAGCATTCGATGCAGCCATTAAATCGGCCATGGATGCCGGTAACAGCTATCCGACAAGTGCCTCCCTGGCTTTTCAATCAATAATCCAAAATGATGATGTTCTGGATTTGACGAAGCCTAATAATATTCTTGGTAAAGAATATGTTAGTGTTGCCCTAAAAAACGGTTTTTCAATTCAACCCTATACGATTCAACGGGTTGCGGCCGGATACCATGAAACACAGTTATCTTCCGAGTCGATAGCAAGTGCAACAGGAATCCGGAAAGCCATCATGGAACAAAAACAGGAATTGGATCCTGTTGCTGGCTATATTCCACAATCAACAAGAATCGGCCTTGAGCATTATTTATCGACCTACCGTACCTTACATGACTGGGAAATGTATTGGCCTATGTTGAAATACCGGATTCTATCCTCTTCACTCATGGAGTTGGCAGAAATTTACGAAATCGAGGAAGGCATTGAGCACCGATTTAAGGAAATGGCAAAACAAGCTACAACCTTTTCAGACTTCATGGCCGCAATGAAGACAAAGCGCTATACCTGGACACGACTCCAGCGGATGTGCGTCCATATTTTCACACATACCTTAAAGGGAAAAATGATACACAATGATCTACCTTCTTATATCAGACTCCTTGGCATGAATGCCCGGGGGCAGGAGTACCTTCGCACCGTCAAGAAAGGCTTGCCGGTTCCGCTCATCTCTAAACTATCAGCATATCAAAAGCATGGCATTGAAACGGACTTACGGGCGGCACAGGTATATGCATTGGGCTTACCTGACCCATATCAAGCTTCCTTAATGAAACGAGAATACGAATCACCAATTATTATCAAATAAAGAAAATACAGGTTGACCCAGGCCGCCAAGTCCCACCAGTTTATTTCGCAGTGAAATTCAGCAGTGTTTTTGACATCGAAATTTAACAAAAAAAAGCGCAAACAGATGAACTGCTTGCGCTTTTTTTATTCTTCTTTTTCCTTTAATTTCGTTAGATAATCTAACGCATCTTCAAAATTGTCAACCGGGACAATTTTCATTTTTGTTTCAATGTCCTTTGCTACAACCAATGCGTCTTCATAATTCGAACCAGCTGCTCCATTTTCATTTGGCGCAAAGAAAATTTCCGCTCCGGACTTATCGGCAGCGACAATTTTCTGCTGAATCCCTCCTATTGGGCCAACTGTTCCATCATCTGACATCGTTCCTGTCCCCGCAATATCGTAGCCTTTTGTGAGATCTCCCTCTGTTAATTGATTATAAATTTCCAAAGAAAACATCAATCCAGCTGAAGGACCACCTATTTGTTCAGAATCTATGGCGATGGCAGGTTTCGTTATGACCCTTCGATTATCATCGAGAGAAATGCCTATCCCAACCCTACTTGGATCATCTTTAAAAGACTGCAACGAGAGATGAGCTGTTTTCTCTGTCTCTTCCCTCTTATACACTAATTCAACTTCGTCTCCAGCCTTTTTCCCATTAATGTAATCCATGAATTCCTCTGCGGACTTAAATTTCACATTATCCACCTGAATGATTTGGTCGCCCGCCTTCAGTTCTTTAGCAGCTGGCATTCCTTTTAGCACGTCCAAAACATATACACCTAAGTATTCGTAATCCACTTCTTTCCCTGCTTTTTCATAAGCTATTTGGATTGCATTATTTTTAGAACCGTCCATCAAATGCAACTGCCTAATATTATATTCTTCATCGGTTTCATCCTCGCTACGAATCGATGTCTCCGGATAAATTTCCTGATAATCACTCCACTTTGCCAGCATATAGGAATAAATATTAGCCTTGCCCATCCTTACCGTGGTCAGCATAAAGCTACCTTCCGCTTCATCACCACCGGAAACCTCAATAATTGGCTCTAATTCTTTAGCCATTCCTGGTTTTGACACATAATAAGGTAGGGAATAAAGAGCAGATGCTATCAGTAGTATAGCGGCCACCAGGAAAGTGCGTACATACATTTTACGGCTCATCTTCAAATGACTCCTTCCAAGTAACAATGCTTTGCTTAATTTGATCGATCTTTCCTCTTGCAGCTTCTTCTCCAATACTAATTATCTCCTGTATGTTTGTAAATGATTTCGAGCTGTATTTCTCAACCCTAGGACGGATCATGACGTCTGAGGCAAATTCCCTGCTTTTAACCAATTCCATTTGAAGGATATCGAGGCTTTGCATGATAACATCATAGATAGAGTTTATCTCCATATCTTGTTTAACATGAGCGACATCTACTCCTATTATGATATCCGCTCCCATATCCTTCACTACAGAAACAGGAACCCTGTCAACAACGCCTCCATCGACAAGGAGTCTATTTCCGATTTTTTCCGGAATGAAGATACCAGGAATTGAGATGCTTGCTCTGACAGCAGGGGCAATAGGACCTTCCTGAAAAATGACTTTTTCCCCAGTTTTTATATCCGTAGCAACCACTGCTACAGGAATATCAAGTTCTTCAAATTTCTTTCCATATGTAAATACTCTAATTAAATCTTTTGTCCGTTTACCTGAAATGAAACCCATTTTAGGTATCGTAAAGTCTAAATAATATTTTCGTTTAAAAGCCCTCGACAGCTTATAGAGCCTCTCAATATCTGAACCTGCGCCATAAAAGGCAGCAACCATCGCCCCCATGCTGCTTCCAGCAATCATATCTATCGGAATGCCTTCTTGCTTCAACACCTTTATCACGCCAATATGGGCAAAGCCTCTTGCTCCTCCAGACCCAAGTGCAAGCCCAATCTTTGGTTTTGACAAAGAAATCCCCCCTCTCTGTAAGAAGTTCAAAATATTGAAATAACACTCATACAAAGTTATGGTCTTAAACAGATTTATAGAAGCATATTGTTTATATTGACAGTGAAACAAGCATGGTAGCACGAACAAAGACTCCCAATGTAATGAAATTGAAATATTACAGCCATTTCTAGTACCTAGTATCTTCATTTTATCATGTTTTTACAATCGATAACCCCTACTGTGCATTACTTTTAGAGAAAAGGAAGTTCGTATTTTATATAGACGAAACGAACTGCCCTTATTTAGTATCCCTTCAAGAGGAGGCTGAACTTTGCTTAAATCAAAATCTAAAACAGTATTATTAGCTCTCACCGTCACGATAATGACAATTGGCTTAATCATTTTCCCCCAGGAATCTTTTGAAGCTTCCAAAGGTGGGCTGAATATGTGGTGGAAAATTGTTTTTCCTTCTCTCCTACCCTTCTTAATTTTCTCAGAGTTATTAATCAGTTTTGGTGTTGTCAGATTCATTGGAGTCATACTCGAGCCGTTCATGCGCCCTTTATTTCGAGTACCCGGAGTGGGCGGTTTTGTCTGGGCGATGGGACTTGCCTCTGGGTTTCCAGCCGGAGCCAAATTCACCGTAAGGCTTCGTCAAGAGAAACAGGTGACCCGCATTGAGGCTGAAAGACTTGTTTGCTTTACTAATTCATCAAATCCATTATTCCTGTTTGTTGCCGTTGCTGTAGGGTTCTTCCATAATCCTCAATTAGGTATCATCCTTGCACTCTCCCACTACCTAGGAAATTTTTGTGTAGGAATTTTAATGCGCTTTTACCGTTGGAAAGAGGAAAAGTCCCAGTCAAAAGGAATCACCAAACTACCTTCCATTAGACAAGCCTTTAGCCAGATGCATCGAACCCGGCTAAAAGAAAAGAGACCATTTGGAAGTTTGCTTGGAGATGCTGTTCTATCCTCCATCCAAACTCTTCTAATGATTGGTGGATTCATCATTCTTTTTTCGGTAGTCAATAAACTTTTATTTCATATGAATATTACCGGACTGCTAGCCTCGTGGGTCGGAGGAATATTACATATTATGAATTTCCCTGATTCTTTAAGCCTCCCGTTCATTTCAGGGTTGTTTGAAATGACTCTTGGCTCAAAATTAACCAGCTCAGTCGAAAATGCGAGCCTCCTTCAGCAGACTGTAATGACAAGTTTCATCCTAGCTTTCAATGGATTCAGCATTCAAGCGCAAGTAGCCAGTATTATAGCCGCAACAGACATTCGGTTCATGCCATTTTTTCTAGCTAGAATAGCACATGGTTTTCTTGCATCCTTTTTCACTGTATTGCTTTGGGGGCCATTCTATAAAGGCAATAATTACAGCGGCAACCCATTCAATGCCTTCCCAGTCAGCGGATCGACAGGTGAACATGCAAGCTCTCTTTATCAGAATATGCTTGATTTTGGCCCGTTGTTAACCCTCGCTTTTTTAACCCTTTACATCATGATATTCGCCAAACGACTATTCAAAGGACTTTCTTAAATAGAAAAAAGAGCATTGCCTAGGTCGGCAATGCTCTTTTTTCTATTCTTTTTGTTGCTCATACTTCTTAGTCAAGGCTTTTTGGACGACAGGAGGCACTAGTTCAGAAATATCACCGCCATATTTCGCAACCTCTTTCACGATACTTGAGCTCAAGAAAGAATATTGATTTTTTGTCATGATAAAGAACGATTCTATGTTATTGTTCAGGAAACGGTTCATTGAAGTTCCCTGCATTTCATATTCAAAGTCAGAAGTCGCCCGTAATCCTCGGATAATCGCATTCGCGGAAACGCTTTCAGCATAGTCGACCGTCAGTCCCTGATAGAAATCCACCTTAACATTTGGCATATGAGCCGTTGCTTCTGTAATTAACTCCAGCCTTTCTTCTACCGTAAACAATGAATTTTTTGCTGAATTGTTCACAATGACCACATATACCTCATCAAATACATTCGCTCCCCTCTGAATGATATCAAGATGACCAAATGTGATTGGATCAAAACTTCCCGGACAAATCGCTATTTTTGACATTCATAGTTCCCCCTGTTCGTTTACGTTCCCCCAATGATAAATCGTAACAGCAATGACACCATAAACTTCTTTTCGCTTAACAGTAAAGTCACCAACTTGCTCAGGCAATGTAACATCATGGCCATGCTCACAAACAATATACCCCGTATTGCTTAGCAATCGGTTTTTATGTATTTCTTCAAGTAAATCCACAAGCTTTTGTTTCTTATAAGGTGGATCAAGAAAGATTAATTGAAAGGTTATTTCCCTTTTCACCAAAGCTTTCAATGCACGTTCTGAATCATTTTTGTAAACCTCTGCACGTTCTGAAAACTTACATATCTCCAAATTTGCCTTAACCGTTTGATTTGCTTTAAAGTCTCGGTCTACAAATATGGCTTTATCCATTCCCCTGCTTAATGCTTCAATTCCTAGTCCACCGCTACCAGCAAACAAGTCAAGTACGAGCCCACCTTCGAAATAAGGACCAATCATATTAAAAATGGATTCTTTAACTTTATCCGTAGTCGGCCGGGTTCCTGTTCCCGGTACAGCCTTTAGTGGTCTTCCTTTACAAATTCCAGAAACGACCCTCATCATTCTCACCACATTTTATGACAAATTTCTGTTACTTTCCTATCCTAACATATTAGAAAAATCTAGCCAATAATAAAAGCCAACCTTCTTCCTAAGACAAACATCAAATTATATTTTCCTACACCCAATTACAACACCTATTCTTCATCCATTCTTTTTATAAATCTCTTACATTTTGAATATTTAAGTTGTATTTGGCAATAATGTGAATAACAACATTCCTTATTAGGTGTTGTTGCCAACCGCGGAGAAGGCTTACGTTTCCCCATAAGTTCTTCCTCCGGTTTCTCCTCTCCCTTTGCCTTCTAGTCCTAAGTTAGACATAGAAGGACCCTGCAGATTTTTGCAGGGCTTTTTTTTTGATAAACCTCCATTACTCGTTGGGCTTTGTCATGATTAGACAATGAAATTGTCCTTCTCTTTTAAAGGAGATAATGATAAAGTAATGAATAATAAGTTAGTTAGGAGAGGTTTAATTGATTCAACGTTTTATTGAACTTGGACAAGGTTATTCTGATATATATGAGCTGCTTGAAGTAGGACGCAATCAAAAGCATCGTGTTGCAAGGCTTTTAGCTCTACACACTACGATAAATGATAAAAAGGTAACTTCATTAGTTGTTGTCATGCAACCTACAGATCCAGGGAAATTCCAGCCGCTTTATATTTGCCGTGAAGGAATTCCGAACCCTCATGTTACCGTAAACAAACGCTATGAGCTTTTTGAGAAATTAGCAGAGGAACTAGATAAATCCATTATTGAAATCGATGTAAAATCTTCAGTCCTCTTTGCAGAAATCGAGTTATACTATCAGCATTTGATTGGTATATTACGAATGAATAGATATCTACCTCCATTAGGTTGAAGAAAAATAGATGTCCTGAATTAAAAAAGCTGACTCCGCATGAGTCAGCTTTTTTTAAATTCCCATCTTATAATCATATTCTTTCGCTTTATCTGGTTTGGAGTTTTCAAATTCCACTTTCAAAAAAGGCTTATAAGATAGGTCAACTTTTTTTACAAACGAATAATTATTCAGCTTTTCTACCAGTGGTTCGACTTCATCCATGTTTGTATAAAGGACTACATATTTCAATTTTTTTGAAACATAATGGATATTCCCGAATTTCCTAAGCATTTTGGCTTGTTTTAATGTATGTAAATAGACGATAATTCCTTGTCTCGCTCCAAGCATATCAATAACTCCCTTTTATAAAGGTTTTAACTAAGTTTAGCATAGCAGAATCTGTACTTTCAACCAAGAAAAAAAGATTATAAACTAAATTCTCTTACTATTATGAATATAAATAATAAGAAAGGAGCCTAAAAAGAGATGGATTTAGACCAAATCTGGAATCAATTTATCGGACATCTAGTAGATAATGAAGAGATAAGCCAAGCCTCGCTAAAGAAAATTACGGGCATTCCATTTATATATATTCATTATTCTCAGAAGGATAAGGAAAACGAAAAAAATAATCTCTTTCTCTTAATAAAAAAAGCAGCAAGCCGTTCAATGAGAGGCAAGCAACTCCATTGCGAAACCATTTTCGTCCGGCAGGAAAACCAATTATTTGTATTCCGCCACCGTTTTTATGTACCACAACAAAAGATGTTTTGCTGTGGGAATCTCTGTCCGGACTGCATTCTATTTAGAAGTTAACACTGCAATAAAAAAAAGCCTGGAAGGACCAGGCTTTTTCCTATTAAGCAGAGCATCCACAACTTCCACCAGTACCGCAACTTCCGGTTGAGCACCCACCTGAAGATACAAAAAATGGATTTCCCGCAGGGGTTTTAACCTGCTCAGAAACTGCCCGGCCAATTCGTCCGCTGATTTCGTCAAGAACGGATTGCAATTCCGTCTCTGCCCTCTTAAACTGGGCAACGGTAGAATGCATATCCATATCTCGTTTAGCTTCTCTAGTCTCTAAATTGATACGTTTGTAGTCCGGATGATATTTACCGAACCTTTGAACATCTTCAAACAGATCCTTTAAAGAAGTAAACTTTGAAATCTTCTGCTGTGCCTCTTTGTCGCTCTGTAATTTATATAAACTAAGGAGATATTCTTCTCCTATTTCAGAATGAAGGATTATTTCAGCTAATCCGTCAGCCTGTTGTAAAATGTCGATAATTTCCATAGTAGCAAGCATAAACAAGCTCACCTCCACCATCATTTTAACATTTCTTACTATCAGATGCTAATGGTTTGATTAAATAGAGGAAGTGATATGTACCTCAAACTCTTTTTGTAATCCTGTTTTTTTACCTGAACCATTTAAAATCTCCAGCTTAATCTTATGCATGCCATTTGGAACATCCTTTAAGATAAAAGCCGCTGTCCGCATATCTTTTTTCTTTTGATTATCAATAGATACCGACACAGTTGCCAATTGTTTAGGATTTGTTTCAGAAAAACCATAATCCTTTAGGTAGCATTCAACATATACAGAGTTCCCTTTCACAAAAGTTTTCACCTGAAAGTTCTCATCCAAATTTTGGACGGTTGATACAGTGGTGGCAGCTTTTAAGTTAGAAACATTTTGTAGAGCTGCTCCTAAATTTTCAGGTTCCGGTATTTTCTTTCCACAACCTGTCGCTGCCATCAACACTGTTAGAACCATAATGAATCTTCTCATATCATCGTCCCCCTTTTGCCTTTATTGTTCGCCAAAAGGAGTAATTTACTCTTTTTTTCTTCATTCTCCTGGAGTATTCATCGCTTGAAACATATGAAGCATCATGGAAGCAACCTGAACGCTTTCTGAAAATTTAGAAACCCGATGTGGTATCGACTTCTCAAAATAGTATTTCGCTTCCGTTTCGAATACGTCCACTTCATGAGGATTCCGCATTAACCTTTTGTACCATGCAGGTTGAACCCTCAAGTAATTACGCATATCTTCATTTGTTTGAATGAATTCATATACATTCTGGCGCATGAAAAGCCCTCCCCTCTTCACTACTTAATCTTTGTTAAAAATGAATGGATTCGCTCTCTGCCCTTTGTCCTTCGGGGGCGGATTGGAATCACCACCTGATTTATTCCCTTGGAAAGCCGATAGCACTCCCTGTATTGCCCCAATTGCCTGATTGGCATTTGTAATATATTGTTGTATCTGACCCATATCCATATTTTTAACTGCACTCATTAACGAACCTATCAACTCCGTACTTTGATCTCCCTTTTCTACCGGCTGTGATTGAGGTTCAGACTTCACTATAGATTCATTCACACTGCCGTCAGCCTGCCAGCGTGAATGATCTTCTCCGAGTAAGTACCATTCTTCAAAAAGTTCCTGCCATGTTGCTTGCTTGTTTCTCACTTCATTTACTAAATAAGGATGCTCCTTGACAAACTCCCGAAATCCATCGACGGAGGGGCGCTTTTTTTTTGCCATTACTCTCACCTCACACTAAGACATCGCCTATGTTCACCATATGCTAAAATGAAATAAAAAGTGCATGGCATTTCTATTCC
This sequence comes from Peribacillus sp. TH16, assembly GCF_016651095.1. Classification (NCBI taxonomy): domain Bacteria; kingdom Bacillati; phylum Bacillota; class Bacilli; order Caryophanales; family Bacillaceae; genus Peribacillus; species Peribacillus sp. TH16. The sequence continues at coordinate 1,067,031 of NZ_JAEKEM010000002.1, forward strand.
GAATTTAATTGCATTTCCTTATAGTATAATATTAGAAAATGAGGGGGTATTTTCATGATAGATTTCAGGGATTTAGTCGAAGACTTTCAAAAACTGGCAAAGTCAGCAGATGAAACAGAGTTAGCCGTTTTATCGGGAATAATCTCAGGAATACAAGTAAAAAGAGAACAAAAGAAGTATTCCTATATTTCAAGCCTATTGCAGTTAAATAAGGATGTAAGCCAACAGGATACCTCACTTACAATGACCATGCCTAACACACCACTTGTACATAATGAATTGAACATTACCCACGGCGGAATGATTGCTACCTTGATAGATTCGTGTATGGGAAACCTTGCCAACTCAACAGTTCCAGAAGGGTACGCGACAGTAACGACAGATATACAAGTTCGGTATGTAAAACCCGCTATTGGTGATCACTTAACATGTAAGTGTGAGTTAATACATAGAGGCAATAAAACGATTATCGTCGAAGGAAAGGTATACCGCGATGATGGCGAACTTTGCGCGGTATCGACAGGCAACTTTTTCATCTTGAAAATATAATAATTAGAAAATAAAAACGGATCCCATAAGGGATCCATTTTTATTTTCTTATGAAATTCTGTGTATAATACTTTTTATAAACCCCTACACCCAAACCTGTAAAGTCCTCATTCAGCATCGCATCCCGATGGCCCTTACTATTTAGCCAGCCTTCCATGACTGCCGCTGCATCCACATAATCTTTAGCAATATTTTCACCTGCTGCACTGTATTTAACGTGACCTGCGTTCAGACGCTTTTCCAAATCCCCTTTTGTTTCAGGGACCTTTGTCCCTTCAGGAGTATCCCTCATTTCACGGCTATGAAGGTAAGCAACTTCCGCTGCAGAATCATCCCATTCTAGAGGCTTCAAATCAAATCTGCTACGCATGATATTCGTAATATCGAATATTTGCTGTTCGTTGCCTTCCTCCACCTTTTCCCAGTCTTTCTCAGAAAGATCCTCCACCTTCACAAGCTTACCATGGTAGGTCAACTCATAAGGCTGTTGTTTTAAAAGGGTAGAATCATTCAAAAACCGAACACTTGAAACCGTTCCTGAGAATTTATCTAAATACAACTGTACATGAATATCCCCAAGTTCAATCAAAGGCCTCATGTTCATATCTTCCTCCGACAATTCAAAACGATAGGAACTATCCCCAACCTCAATATCAACAGTTGGTTCTACATACAAACTAGAATAGATGGCATCAATGGATTGTCCGATTTTAAATGGCGCAACATTAACCTTATCACCTATACCATATGCAGAAACCACTTTTTCATTTTCAATGGCTAATTGAAAATAATTACTATAGTCTTTTTTATAAACCCACCAATCATAGCCATAAGCGGACATATCAATTCGATCAGGTTCTCCGAATTCTTTTTCTATCTCTTTCGCATTTTTCCCAATTGTAACTGCCAAACCTTCTGTAGCTTCAGTCACCTCTTTTTCAGAAGAAGTACTTTTCTCATTTATATGTTCATTAGGGTTAACACCTTTGTTACCATCAATTAGGGGATTACCTTCATCTTCACCGCCGATATTAAGATAAATACCGATTACAAAAAAATAATAATTAATACCGTTACCTTACCTAACCCGCGCAGAGGAACACTCCCTCTCTCTATCTAATTTATGTATACAATGCTCACATCTTTCTTTCCTGATTATATCATTGTTCAATCATAATTTTCTAATTTACAATGGAATGCCACTCCATTTAATTTATTTTTAAAAAGTGTAACTTTTGTGAATGATGAAAATACCATGTTTGAGTTCATTGCAACTTCCACCATTTCGTACTATTATAAAATATAGGATAAAATGGTATATTATAAACATACTGGAGAATTATTTAAATATTTTATGTACATAACATTTTCCTGGTATGTCATTTTAATTCTCAAATGTAAACATAGGAGGTACTACTCGTGAAATTTGAAAGCTTTGGAATCGAGAACATCACAGCCGACTTAAACCGACTAGATGACCTAATGCCGCAATATGGTTTAATACGTGCAGAACAATGGGATTACGAAAGAGTTAGTTTCGATCGTAAATTTGAAATAAAAGAAGGCACGTTCTATCTGCGAATACTTGGCTTTGCTACAGAAGGCGATGTAGGCGCTCACAGAGCCGTCATCAAACTAATGGTTCCTCTATTAGGAAAACACTATTATCCACACGGCGTTGAATACGGCGAAGGAGAGGACTTCCCTGCTTCATTAGTGAAGCAAAGTGAAAAAATCCTTGCTCAGATCAAAGAAGAACTCACACAATTTAATGGCCTGTAAAAGCCTTTAGCAAAAAATACAGTAAAAAAAGAGGGTGTCTATAGATGCTCTCTCTTTTTTTAATACCTATAACAAAAGCCTGATGCTTTTTTGCACCAGGCTTTTTCTTTGTTTTAAAACCCTAGAATTGCCTTTATTAAAGATGTTGTTTCTCCACCGTGATAAATGACATAAAGCAGAATATAAACGGCTACTCCAGTGATTCCAGTGAAGAACCAAATAATACTTGTCGTAGGCCCAATTTTTTTATGGATGGCAAAATTGCCTTTAAACCCAGTGGTAAGCATAATAATTCCAAGAACAGCTCCTGTCGTAGCAAGCGTTATGTGGAAAATCAAAAAAATCGTATAGTAAATTTTAATGTCATCAGGTCCACCAAATGACGTACTGCCAATAAAGACTGTTCGTGAAAGGTAGATAGTGAAAAAGATTACCGCAAAAACTGCAGCTACCATCATTGTCTTCTTATGGGTCTCGATTTTGCGCTGTTTAATTTGATACCAGCCTATTGCAACAGTGATGGCACTTAATACAATGAAAGCTGTACTTATCGTTGGAAGGATTGGTAAAGACATAAGAATTGTAGTCCTCTCTATATTTATTAATCAACTACCATTTTATAAGAGGTAATCATAAAATACAATAAAATCAAGGATTTTTAACAGAATGCTCACTTTTATAGAAAAGCTAAGACTAATCACTAGCTTTTACGATTTATAAAAAAGGTGGCCTCTTATCCCTATTAAAGTCTTCGTTAGGCAGCACCGTAATGGCGATGACATCATAAAAAACTTGTCCGTTACTAGACAAGTCCTTTATGATACGACTATTCTACAGTCTGAAATTCTGAAGGAATCGGATCAATCCCATTTTGCTCTCCATTTTCCTTCTTGAACCATGCAAAGAAAATGACTCCTAAAACATATCCTAAAACGATTTCTTGAATAACCTTCATAAGTACCCCGCCAAGCTGCTGGTCTTCAAGTAACGGCAGCCCATTAAACATTTCTGGACCACTGAGTGATAAATTGGACAATGCTGAAGCAGGCACGCAAAGCTCCATCGCACTGGCCCATGATTCCGCATTCGTAAACGTATCATACATCGGATAATTAGCAAAAATGATTAATGCACAAGCTGGTGTCATTAAAATACCACTGCCAAAAATATAAGCTACTTTTTTAACACCTGATAGACTTTCTTGTTCTGGAAGTTGATTAACAAGAGGAAACCACATCAGAACTGCAGTTGTAAATAAGATCGCCGTGTAGCCAGCATGAAACCATATCCCCGTTTTAATAAAGTCAAAAACTAACGGGATATGGTACAAAGAGAAAAGGACATTAAATAGTAAAAGAGCCACGAGGGGTTTCGTGAAATACTGAAATAACGGTTTCACTCCCCTTGAACCTATGAAAGATCTCCAGAACCAGTCTGGTATCGCAATGATAAATAATGGCGGAATCACCAAGTAAAGCAGAGCCATTTGAAACATATGGGCACTGAACATGATATGACTCAATAAATCCAGCGGGGAACCCTTTACCATATAAAGAAGGAACATTGCTATTAAGAAATAAGTTACCTGCTTTACGGAAAGCGATGAACTACCCGGAAACTTCCCTCTGTATTTTGTCGCCAACCAAAAATATCCAACCGTTATAAGTACGAGGGCGGCAAAATAGTATGGACTCCACAAAGCACGAAAGCCGAAAATATCAATAGACAAAAAATCACCTCGTCATAAACTTTTTCTTACTTTCATTATACCTAAAATAAAAATTAGTAACAAATATAGATAAAGTTGGATTATTTTCCTAACAAATGAATGAGACATAAGAAAACCGGCTATTAATCAATAGCCGATTTTCTTTATGGTTTATAACCAAACAATCGTTGTGAAAACAAGGACAGTTATTAAGCCGACTGCAAGGCCAGAGAATAAAAACAATGCAATAGTACCATGCCCTTTGTGCTTCATATGCATAAAATAATACAATTGGAAAACCACTTGTACGGCTGCCAGTAGCAAAATGACTGGTTTAATGAACCAATGTGAAAATCCTTCAATTCCAACTGCAGCAAAAGCAATTAATGTAAAGAAAATCATAAGTGTAAATGATATCACTTGATGTTTCATCTCTTCAGCATTTTTCTTACGGCGATATTTTAAATCGACATTCGGGTTCGCTGAATTTGATTGTTCATTCGCCATCAGTTATCCCACCATTCCCATTAAGTATACGACTGTAAAGATAAACACCCAGACTACGTCAATGAAATGCCAATATAGACTCGCAACATAAAATTTAGGCGCATTATATAAATTCAAGCCCCTTCTTGCATTACGAACCATCAGCGAAATAATCCACATCAAACCGAAAGCAACGTGTCCTCCGTGAAAGCCGACTAACGTATAGAAAGCGGAGCCGAACGCACTACTCGTAAAAGTATGATGATATTCATGAACATAGTGATTAAATTCATAAATCTCAAGACCTAGGAAAGCAAAACCAAGTGCAACCGTAATCACAAGCCAAGCCTGCATTTGTTTAAAGTGATTATTTTTCATATGATACATTGCATACACACTAGTTAATGAACTAGTCAATAACAGCATAGTCGCAACAAAAGTAAGTGGTAATTCGAATAAATCTTTTGCTAGGGCTGCATCACCATTTGGAACTTTATCCTTTAAAGCAAGGTAAGTTGCAAATAGTGAGGCGAATAATACCGTCTCTCCACCAAGAAACAACCAGAATCCCAAATACTTATTTTTACCTTCTAAAGTCGCTTTCTCGGGAGAAGCAGGCCAAGTAGCATCCGTGAATCTTTCATCTGCTTGCATTATGCCTTACCTCCCTTATCTTTATCGTCCATAAGGTCTTCTTTATGAATATGGTATCCATGATCGTCTTTAACGGAACGGATTAACATTGAACCAAATGTAATCAAAAGTCCAACAATGATTATAGGTAGGGTCCATGTCTTATCATCCATATTATATAAAGCACCGAATGCGGCTACAAATAAACCGAAAGCAATCGTTAGAGGAAGAATAGATGAATTTGGCATATGGATATCCCCAAGTGGTTCTGCAGGAGTCATTTCCGTTTTTCCTTCCATTTTTTCAACCCAGTAAGGATCTAAACCACGCACAAGCGGAAGTTGTTTGAAGTTATAAAATGGCGGTGGTGATGGAATAGCCCATTCAAGCGTACGACCATCTCCCCATGGATCATTGCCTACTTTTTCATTTTTCACAGATGTAATGATTATATTGATGACCATTACCAAGACACCAAATGCCATTAAGAAGGCTCCAACGGTACTAATCATATTACCTGTATTGAGACCTTGATTGTCCAAGAATGTAAATACGCGACGAGGCATCCCCATTAGCCCTAAGAAATGTTGAATAAAGAATGTTAGATGGAAACCAATTAAGAACGTCCAAAATGTGATCTGCCCCAATTTTTCATTTAACATAGTTCCAAACATCTTCGGCCAATAGAAATTGATTCCAGCCAATAAACCTAATACAACTCCACCGACAATTACATAGTGGAAATGTGCAACAACGAAATAACTATCATGGTATTGATAATCAGCAGGTGCGGATGCGAGCATGATACCTGTTACGCCACCCATTGTAAATGTAGGAATAAAGGCAACTGCATAAAGCATTGGAACCGTGAACTTGACGCTTCCTCCCCACATCGTAAAAATCCAGTTGAATATCTTAATACCTGTTGGTACAGCGATAGCCATGGTAGCCACCGCAAAGATTGCATTTGCGATAGGACCTAAACCAGTGGTAAACATATGATGGGCCCAAACCATGAAACCTAAGAAACCGATTAAAACGGTTGCAAATACCATCGATGAATAACCAAATAATCTTTTTCTAGAGAATGTCGCAAAAATTTCAGAAAAAATACCAAACGCCGGAAGAATCAGAATATATACTTCTGGGTGACCGAATATCCAGAATAAATGCTCCCAAATAATCGTATTACCTCCAGCTGCTACATCAAAGAAATTTGAGCCAAACATCCGATCAAACATCATTAACACTAATCCTACAGTAAGTGGAGGAAAAGCAAATAATATTAATGCAGAAACAACAAACGTTGACCATGTAAACAGCGGCATACGCATGTAGGTCATACCTGGCGTACGCATATTTATAATGGTTACAAGGAAGTTGATCCCTGCAATTAATGTTCCCAGTCCGGATATCTGTAATCCTAGGACGTAAAAATCAATACCATGGCCTTCAGAGTGCAGAGAAAGTGATGCATACGATGTCCAGCCTGCATCAGGTGCTCCTCCTAGAAACCATGAAAGATTTAAGAATATACCTCCAAAGAAAAATAACCAAAAACCTAATGAGTTTAAAAATGGGAACGCAACATCACGAGCCCCTATTTGTAATGGCACAACTGCATTCATTACAGCGAATACTAATGGCATGGCTGCCAGGAATATCATCGTCGTGCCGTGCATGGTCAAAATTTCATTATAAAATCCGGCACTTACAAAGTCATTATTTGGGATTGCAAGCTGGATACGAATAAACATCGCTTCCAAACCGCCGATCACAAAGAACAATCCGCCAGAAATAAGATATAAGATGGCGATTTTCTTATGGTCTACCGTTGTCAGATAATCCCAAATCGTAGCGCCAAATCCTTTTTTATTAGCGTACGTACTCACGATTTAACCTCCTTAATCAATGTTCTATTTTCCTTCCACCTTCAGCTGTAAAAGATAAGCTGCTAGTGCATTAATTTGTGAATCTGAAAGTTCACCGTAAGTACCGGTCATCGTGTTACCCGGTTTATACTTCTCAGGATCCTTGATCCAATTTTTCACATTTTGTTCAGTATGATCCAAAACTCCAGCTACTTTCTCACGTTCACCAAATGTAGCCAGATTCGGAGCTTGACGGGCAGCCTCAGGTCTACTGTCATTAGGCGTAACCGCATGACAACCGATACAGCTTTGGTTAAAGACGTCTTCACCCTGTTTTGCTAAATCACCAGTAACAGTGGGTTCTTTTGCAGACTTCATATCCTTAGTCCATGCTTCAAAGTCGGATTTAGATTTTGTTACCACCTTAAAATCCATCAAAGCATGGGAAGGTCCGCAAAGCTCAGCACATTTCCCGTAAAATAAATTGTTCGAATCTTCTGCCTTTTTACTATCGAATTCTAAGAAAAACTGATTAACTCCATCTGTATTTGTATCCATCTTTCCTCCGGCAGCCGGTACCCAGAATGAATGCTTAACATCTGAAGCAGTTAAATTGAAATACACTTTTTGGTCAGTTGGTACGACCAAATCCTGACTTGTAACAACACCAAGGTCTGGATATTCAAACTCCCACCAATAAAGGTTCGCCCTAACATTTACTACAAGTGCGTCCTTCGTCTTTCCATCCTTATCTTTCTTATCCATTGCTTTTGTGTCAGCTAAGTCAAAAGTTGTGACGACAGTTGGAACAGCCAGAACAATTAAAAGAAGGATAGGAATAACAGTCCAGATAATTTCAAGTTTATGACTTCCTTCAATTTGTTTCGGTATTGTTTCGTCGCCTTCCTTTCGGCGGAAGCGCAGTAACACTACAACGAACAAAATAACCACAACAATAATAACCAGTACCATGATTAACGTACTCAATATCAGTAAATCATACTGAGATTGCGCAACATTGCCAGCTGGCTTCAGCGCGGATAGGAATGGTTCGCCGCAGCCCGAAAGGACAAGTCCTACAATACCCAGCAAAGCAATTAGGCGCCATTTGTGCAGCCTTTTTTTCATAGCTTCAGAAACCCCTCTTTCGTCAAAATTTTCTCACAAAAATAAAAATGGGCGCAATTGCGAATATTCTCTCTATGTCAATTTCTAAAAAAAGAAAGAATCCCTAATCTAAGGAATTATTAAAATGGCTCATGTAACCGCTCTTATGAAGTACTCTCTTGATGCGTTCTCAGTTTATATGTATGGTTGGCGGTTAGTGGACAATTATTGATAAGTAAGCTGCAGCCTGTCAAAGAACAGGCTGCAATATACATTATTTAACTAATACTAAATGAGTGTGACAATAACCATCGCTACAAATAAAATGGTCATATAGTTTAAAGAATATACAAACATGGATGTTGCCCATTTAACATCATCTTTCTTTCTATACCCTTTTATTCCCAAAATAAGCCAACCTGTGCTCAATAGAGCAGCCAGAACAACTAACGGAGTACCTAAAGGTGTTAAAAAGAAAGGAATAAACATTAATACAATAATCCATAACATAATCGATCTTTTTGCGGCCTTGAACCCTTTTACAACTGGAAGCATTGGCACTCCTGCTGCACGGTATTCTTCGACACGTCTCATTGCAAGCGCATAAAAATGAGGAGGCTGCCACAAAAACATAATAGCGAACAAAACCCACGCCATAGTATCAAGACCAGGATCAACGGCAGCCCAGCCAATAAGTGGAGGAACGGCACCGGAAATGCTGCCTATAATTGTATTTGAGACAAATCTCCGCTTAAAAACCATAGTATATAAGACAACATAGGCAAATACGCCAAATGCACCGATTATGGCAGTTGTCATATTAGTCAAAGCGAGTAAAATTAGTCCAGCAGCAATCAAGCCAAAGCTTAACACCAATACCTTTGAAGGCTGTACTTTTCCAGTTACTGTTGGCCGATTTTTCGTTCTTTCCATTAAATGATCGATATCACGATCATAGTAATTATTAAAACTGCAAGATCCAGCCATAATGAGCGCCGAGCCTGCAAGCGTATAAAACACTACATCAAGATTACTTAAAAAGCTAAGCCCTGAAAAATGAAGGGCTAACCATACTCCGGTAAAAGCTGTAATTATATTTGAATTGACAATCCCCACTTTAATAAGTGAGAGAAAATCCTTCCAAACTGTTGTTTCCGGTATATCCGATTGAAGGGCGGCTTTACTGTCCTTCATGACAGCTTCTGACATACCCCTTGTTTCTGACATTTGTTTTCCTCCTTTAAATCATTCACCAAAGACGCAAATGTAAAAAAAGTTACTTACGATATTATAGAACATTATTTCATACTTTTCGATATTTGTAACCAAAGAAGCGTAAACAAAAAGTAAACTATTTACCAATGACCGTTGTCAATGGAATCCTTCTAGAGCTTTTATTCTTTATATCATGCTTAATAACAGTAAAATTTAGTAAAATCATTTCTTCAATATATTAAAACACATTTTTGGAAGCTTTTGTGAAATTTTTTTGGATAATTTTTGACCAATTTGTGTCGCATGAATTTTACTGTGTTTGCTGGTGTTTCATGTCCTTTATTAATAACATATATAGTCAGTTATTATCATCATCCCCTAGGCTATATCTCTATTTTGCTCCTACTTAAAGATTTACACTCCCTTTATTTCTATCAAAGTCTCTTGTAACTTTCAACTATTTCAGGCGTTTTATTTAATAGGTATAATATTAACTGAACTTGTAAAATCATTCTATTTTGTGTAATATCAAGAAAGTTCGACAAATATTTATGCAATATCTTATGCTATTATTTAAGTATGAAATTTATGGAACTAACTAATTTGGCTCCAGAGAAAAAGGTGGGACTTCTAGTGAAATCGTCTCTTAAATGGTTTGCTGTTTTAACTACGATTGTAATGCTTTTCATCTTACTTGGTGGAGCTTTAGTCACTAAGACGGATTCCGGCATGGGATGTGGCAGGTCCTGGCCATTATGTAATGGTCAATTGATCCCTGACAAAATTACGCTTGAATTAGTTATTGAGTTTTCCCATCGACTTGTTTCAGGTGCTGGAGGATTCATGGTTTTAGTTTTATCTTATATGTCTTGGAGAAAAATAGGGCATATTCGTGAAGCACGCTTTTTATCTGTTATTTCTTTTAGTTTTCTAGTTCTTCAGGGGCTTATTGGAGCAGCAGCGGTTCTTTGGTCACAATCTGATTTCGTTCTGGCTCTCCATTTTGGTATATCACTAATCTCCTTTGCTTCTGTCTTTTTATTAACACTTTTGATTTTTGAAGTAGACAAGAAGTTCGAAGCTGAAAAACTTATAGTTGATAAGCGGATGAGATTTCATATTATTGGCATACTAATTTTCACCCTAATAGTCGTATATACGGGTGCACTTGTGAGACATACAGAATCTAGTTTAATCTGTAAGGATTGGCCTTTATGTGTAAATGACAGCCTTGCACTCCCTTCCAACCTATATGAATGGGTTCAGATGGGTCACAGAGCCATTGCTGGGGCATTATTCATTTGGGTATCTTACGTGGCATTTATTACACATAAATATTACAAACATCAAAAAGTAATATATGGCGGTTGGATTGCTGCATTCATTCTCGTTTTTTTACAAGTTACCGCTGGAGCCTTTATTATTTTTTCACGACAGAATTTATATATTGCATTGGCACATGCCTTATTCATAGCTTGCTTTTTTGGCGTAATGAGCTATTTAATGCTGCTGACTTCTAGAAGCAAAAAAAATGCATTAGCCGTTAAAAAAGGGAGTGCAACACATACCGTTAACGGACAGGATGAACAAGAAATAACACCAACCATACCCGCTCGTTAATGTCTGATTGTTCAATTAATAGATTCAAAAAAAGCCATCATTCCTCAGAATGATGGCTTTTTTGTATAAGAAAGACAAATTCGATGTAACCAACTTAACCCAAAGGAGGGCATACAGCAGCTTGAAATCTCAAGGGTACTAATATGCCCAACTTCGATAACAATGTCCTTAGTCAGTGGTATTACTTAGTTATTTCAATCAATAAATCACCAGTACTAATCGCTTCACCATCTTTAACATAAATGTCTTTAATAGTCCCAGAGAATGGCGCCTGCACGGTTGTTTCCATTTTCATGGCTTCCGTAATTATTAGGTGATCACCCTGCTTAACTTGATCCCCTTTTTCGACGACAACACGAATTACCGTACCAGGCATTGTTGCACCGATTTGCTCTTTATTTTTTGAGTCTGCTTTCACTTTGGATTGAACAGAAGATTTAATGTTTTCATCCTTAATGATTACTTCACGAGATTGACCATTCAATTCAAAATACACAACACGAGTTCCATCAGCCAATGGTTGACCGATTGATACTAATTTAACGATAAGCGTTTTACCCTTTTCAATTTCAACTTCGATTTCTTCCCCTAATCTCATGCCATATAAGAAAGTGGCCGTATCAAGGTTTGAAACATCGCCGAACAATTCAATAGTTTTATTGTAATCTAAGAATACTTTTGGATATAGGGCATATGCAAGTACATCGAAATCTGTGACAGCACGTCCCAATTCCTTGAACAATTCTTCTTTTAAAGCGCCAAAATCTACGTCTTCCAACAATTCACCCGGTCTTACAGTAATAGGTTTTTTTCCTTTTAAGATAACTTCCTGAAGCTCTTTTGGGAATCCCCCAACCGGTTGACCCAAATAGCCTTCGAATAACTCTATTACGGAATCAGGGAAATCAATGGTTTGGCCTTTTGTAAGGACATCTTCTTCAGATAGGTTATTTTGCACCATAAATAAGGCCATGTCTCCTACAACTTTAGAAGAAGGCGTTACTTTAACGATATCTCCGAACATTGCATTAACGCGCTGATACATTTCTTTAACTTCATGCCAGCGTTCTCCTAGCCCTACCGCTTTAGCCTGCTGCTGCAGATTACTGTATTGACCACCAGGCATTTCATGTTTGTATACTTCAGTATGAGGTGCGTTCATTCCACTTTCGAAGTCATGATAAAATTTCCTGACTTCTCCCCAGTATTCGCCTAACCGCTCTAGTGAATCAACTTCCAATTTAGGCTGTCTGCTTGAGCCTTCTAATGCATATTGAAGCGTTTGTACACTTGGTTGTGAAGTCAATCCTGCTAGAGATCCAATCGCCGTATCAACAATATCCACGCCAGCTTCAATCGCTTTTGAATACATGTAAATTCCATTTCCGCTCGTATCATGAGAATGCAGATGGATTGGAAGGGAAGTTGTTTCTTTCAATTCTGATACCAGACGGTAAGCAGCATCCGGTTTCAGAAGTCCAGCCATATCCTTAATAGCTAAAATATGAGCACCGGCATGTTCTAACTCCAACGCCATATTTTTATAGTACTCGATATTATATTTGCTACGTGACGGATCATTTAAATCCCCAGTATAACAAATGGCCGCTTCAGCAATTTTACCCGATTGACGGACTGCATCTATCGCCACTTCCATACCTTTTACCCAGTTTAAACTGTCGAAGATCCGGAAAACATCAATTCCTGCATCCGCTGATTTCTCAACGAATTCGCGAATGACATTGTCAGGGTAATTTTTATAACCCACTGCATTTGAAGCCCTTAATAGCATTTGTAAAAGCACATTCGGTGCTTTTTTTCTAAAGCTTAATAGACGGTCCCATGGATCTTCTTTCAAGAACCGATAAGCTACATCGAAAGTTGCCCCGCCCCACATTTCCATAGAAAACAAATTAGGAAGAAGTTTCGCCGTAGGCTCAGCGATATCAAGAATATCTTTCGACCTAATTCTGGTTGCCAATAAAGATTGATGTGCATCACGGAAAGTCGTATCAGTAATCAATACCTCTTTCTGATCTTTAATCCAATTAACAAGCCCCTCTGCACCTTGTTGTTCCAGAATATTCTTCGTACCCGAGATAAGCGGCAGTCCGGCAACATTTGGAATTGGCGCTAAATCGAAAACAGGTTTTTTCTTTTTTTCCACTCCTGGGAATCCATTTACCGTAACATTACCGATATATGAAAGCATTTTTGTTCCACGGTCTTTTCTGACTGGGAAGGTAAATAGTTCCGGTGTTGAATCAATAAAGGAAGTATCGTATTCACCACTAATGAAATTCTCATGTTTTACAACATTTTCAAGGAATGGAATATTCGTTTTAATTCCACGAATCCTGAATTCCTTAAGGTTACGAACCATTTTTGATGCAGCCTGTTCAAATGAAAGCGCATGTGTCGAAAGTTTAACGAGAAGTGAATCATAATATGGTGTGATAACAGCCCCTTGGAACCCATTACCAGCGTCCAAACGAACACCAAAACCTCCACCAGAACGATACACCATCATTTTTCCAGTATCCGGCATAAAATTATTCAATGGATCCTCAGTTGTTACCCGTGACTGTATTGCAAAACCATGCGTTTTAATACCAGCTTGTTCAGGAATCCCAATCTTTTTGCCATGAAGTTCATGTCCTTCAGCAATCATGATTTGTGATTGAACAATATCGATACCTGTAATCATTTCAGTAATGGTATGCTCAACCTGTACCCTTGGATTGACTTCAATAAAGTAAAATTCACCATTTGCTACAAGGAATTCGACAGTACCCGCGTTGACATAGTCAATATTTTTTGACAATTTGACTGCTGCCTCACAAATTCTTTCACGTAAGTCCTCAGAAAGCGAAACAGAAGGTGCCACTTCTACAACTTTTTGATGACGTCTCTGAACAGAACAGTCACGTTCGTATAAATGCACGATATTCCCGTGAGTATCAGCCAAAATTTGAACTTCAATATGTTTTGGATTTTGAATAAATCTCTCTACATAGACTTCATCATTACCAAAGGCTGCTTTGGCTTCAGATTTTGCGCGATCATAAGCCTCTTCAACATCTTCAACTTTCTCAACGATTCGCATTCCGCGCCCGCCGCCGCCTAGAGACGCTTTTATAATAATTGGAAAACCGTATTGTTCACCAAATTCTTTCACTTCTACCACACTTGTTACAGGACCTTCGCTACCCGGGATGACCGGAATATCAGCTAGTTCTGCTTGTGTTCTTGCTTTTACTTTGTCTCCAAACATATCTAGGTGCCTTGATTCTGGTCCAATGAAGATAATGCCTTCTTCTTCACAACGTTTAGCAAAATCAATGTTTTCTGAAAGGAAACCATAACCAGGATGAATCGCATCGACTCCGCTCATCTTAGCAATTGCAATAATACCTTCAATATCCAGGTATGCATCAATCGGCTTTTTGCCTTCCCCAACTAGGTATGCTTCATCCGCCTTATATCGATGGTAAGATCCATAATCTTCTTTTGAATAGATTGCAACTGTACTAATATCTAATTCCGTACACGCCCGAAAAATCCGAATCGCTATTTCTCCACGATTTGCCGCAAGTACTTTTTCTATACGTTTCACCATTGCTACCACCCTAATCAATATGTATTTTTATTGAATATATAGAAAAAAGCGTGATAAACTTCACAACTTTTTATTCACACGTTTATTTCTCCAACAATGGAGACAGTCCTATTAAAATCGTCGTTCCTCAACATAATTATATTTCGATATATTTTTCAGTTATGCATTTATACGTTTCTGAAAAATAAATACACAAAAATAGAAACTTTGCCAATTAGTTAAAATACATTGAAATTATTATAATATACTATCAATATGTTAACTTTGTATTTTTTCAACAATTAATATAACCATAATACTAAAATAAACTGAATACAATAAAAAAATAAAAAATTATGTATATTCGTATAAAAGCACAGGGATTTTCCGTCTTTTGACCCCTCAATATCTATAGTTCTAGAACTAAAGATTCAATACTGATTGAAGATCATCTTACAATCTGCACAAGTTTACTCCATTTTTCTATTTATGAAAAAAGAGTTCATCAACTAAAATGCTAATTCGAATATGTGGTGATAGATTTTCCCGAAAATATTTCTATTAACATTCCATACCCAATAAAAAAAGCTCATTTTGAGCTTCAATCGCACTAATTAGTATAACACTATTGAATTATAGTATAACACTATTACCTAGTATTGTATATAAATAAAAAACTCAAACAATCATCGAGATTTGTTTGAGTTAGTATGTTTTGTATATTATTTTTTTAATGATGCTTCATGCAAAACTGACAATTGCTTTTCAAGAGTTTCCAAAAGGGACTTGCCCTCTTTATCCTCTACTAAGCCTAAACGTACGGCGAAATCAATTTCTCGTGATAGACCGAACATTTGTGTATCAAGTACCTCTTCGTATAAAGGACATTGAGGCATAGTGAGATTCTCCATTTGAACTTTTATCAGTTTTAGAATCTTGTCAGCATCTGCTTTTAATAAAGCATAAGCTTTTTCTCGATGATTGACAAGCATATCAGATGCCATGTTAAATCCCCCCGCTCAGAGCGATTATATCTTAACTTATCTTATCATTAAATTCTACCTTTTGTTGTATGAAAAAGCAAGGACATTGACAAACAAATTGAATAATCCAAACACTAAAATAACACAATCAGCCTCTATACTCATAAACCCGGCAGTAGATATAATCACTATCCTAGATAATGTGACATTTCTTATATAATTGATTATACTTATATAAGAATGTTAGCAACAGAAAGGAATGAGATATTTGGAACCCATCGTGTTTATTAATGGAAAAGTGAAATATCCAATTACTCTAGATCCTGGAGTGTGGATTTTTGATGACCGTAAAATTGAAATCGATACATACTTCAATGCTGAGAGAGTTCAAGTCAATGAATTAGAAGAGTATACAATTGCAGCGTCCAAACATTGGCAAAAGGAAATTCAAGAGGGCGCTACCATGCCTCCTACATTAAAAACGGAACGAAAGTTTGAGAAGCAAAGATTGATGGAGGGGACTTTTGGCATTCCTTTTGAACCTTTTTTGAAAAACGCCGAACCTGAAACCGGTGTAACAGAAGTTATTGTTACAACTGATGAAAAAGAGCTTACATTTCCATTCGAAGTAGCGCTTGAATTTTTCCTTGGCTTTTCCAAGGATGGAAAGCCAATTAAAGTAACCGAGGGCGGACCTATGGAAATTTATTTTGGAGATGCCTCTAATATCAATAACCCAATTAAGAATGTACGATCTTTCACTGTTAAATAAAAGTACATGTACCATAGTTATAGAAGCCTGAATGCATTATTTAAAACGACAAGGGAAATTTCCCTTGTCGTTTTTTTATAAAAGTGTAGCAGCAAGCTGAGCTAAACCGGATCTTTCTCCTTTTATCAGTTTAACATGGCCAGCAATACGCTCGGTCTTGAATTTTTCTACAACGTAGGTCAAACCATTATTATATTCATCTAAATAAGGATGATCGATTTGCTCCGGATCCCCCATCAAAACAATTTTACTCCGCTCCCCTACTCTTGTTAATATGGTCTTCACTTCATGTTTCGTTAGATTCTGCGCTTCATCTATGATGATGAACTGATCCGGAATACTCCTACCCCTGATATAGGTTAAAGCTTCTACTTCAATCGAACTCATGCCAGCTAGAATTGCGTCCAATTCCCCTGGTTTTTTCGTATTGAACAAATATTGCAGATTATCAAAAATAGGTTGCATCCAAGGTCTAAGCTTCTCTTCTTTTTCCCCAGGTAAATAACCAATATCTTTACCGACCGGAACAATAGGCCTAGCTACTAGAAGCTTCTTATATTGAGATAAATCTTCTGTTTGCATCAATCCTGTTGCCAATGCCAATAGCGTTTTTCCTGTCCCAGCCTTACCAATAAGCGTCACAAGCTGAATGTCAGAACGAAGTAACAAATCAAGGGCCATCGTCTGTTGAACGTTTCTCGGCTTAATTCCCCAAATATGTTCTCCTTCATACATTAGTTTCTTAACATATCTGCAGTTCTCATCTACAATCCCAATCGCTGAGGCTGAACTTCCCAATGTATCCTTCATCAGCAAGAATTGATTAGGGTAGTATAAATCTTTTGTCAGTTCTTCAAGCTTAAGATGACTTTTTTCATAAAACTTATTCAGATTGTCAATCGACACAAAAACTTCTTTATGCCCTCCATAAATATGGTCCATTTCAACAACACGATCATTTAAAAAATCCTCCGCCTCAAGCCCAATCGCATCAGCTTTTACACGCACTAGAGTATCTTTACTGACAAGAATGACCGTCTTCCCATCTTCCTTTGTTTCTTCCTCTAAAGATAAATTTTTTGCAACTGCTAATATTCGATTATCATTTGTTTTCTCCACGAAAATTTCCTGAAGTTTATGAAATGAACGATGATTAAGTTCAATTCTTAAGCTACCTCCATTATGAAGCTGAATGCTTTGATGAAGCTTTCCTTTTTCACGAAAGCTATCGATCAATTTTGATACCTGCCTGGCATTTCTTCCGATTTCATCCATATACCTTTTTTTCGAATCCAATTCTTCTAAAACAACTGCTGGAATGACTACTTCATTATCTTCGAATGAGTAAATCGCATACGGATCCTGCAACAGGACATTCGTATCTAAAACATAGATTTTTTTCCCCAATATGACGCCTCCTGCCTGCTCTTTATCGGATATGTCTTACCATTGACTGCACTCAGCAGTTATGTAGCGGACGAGACTGTTGATAAAATATATGTTCCTTTGCATAAAGATAGAAGAACATTTACAGACTATAAAGAAAACTTCCTGCAAAGTGAGCTTTGATCATATGGAACACAGCAGGTTTACTGCAATTTATGCATCAGACTTAGTTGGAGTGGACAGGCTGTAATTAACGGAAAGGTAATTTCCTAAAAGGAGGATGGACATTTGCGGAAACTTATTTTATCTCTTGCTACTGTTCTGTTAATGACAGGCTGCTCGATGAATAATAATAATGAACAGTCACAAGATAACACAAAAAGTAATCTAACTAAAGTTAATAATTCGTCTGTTCAGGAAACGGATAGAAAAACTGGTCGGCAAACAGCAAAAAGACTCACTGGTCTGGCTAAATCCATTCCCGAGGTGAATGATGCCACTGCAGTCGTACTTGGCAAATATGCCATAGTCGGAATTGATATTGACCAAGACATTGAACGTTCACAGGTAGGAACGATTAAATACTCGGTTGGTGAAAGCTTCAAAAAAGATCCAAACGGAGCAAATGCTATCATCGTCGCTGATCCTGATATAAATGAACGAATTAGGGAGGTGGCTAAGGATATTAATAATGGCAAACCTGTAAGAGGAATACTAAATGAACTGGCTGACATCACCAGTCGAGTCATTCCTGAGGTTCCAGGTGATATTTTAACCCCAACGCCCACAAAAGTCATTGAAAACGAAAAGGCTAAACTTAATGATAAAAAGGAAAGAAAACAGCTTGATGAGGAGCAAAATGATCAAGCTAATCACTATAAAGAGTAAATAACCCCAACCCGAAGAGACCTTCGGGTTTTTGTCTTTTATACAGTCATAACCTTAATAATGATTAGTCACTCACATGTAAGTTTCACTTTATCCTCGTTTTACCATAAAAATATTGGTATACTTAAAAGCATATTGAAATTGAAGTGAGGTTCAAATAATATGAAGGTTAAATGTGTAATATGTGATCAAATTGAATCTATACCAGATGATAGTCCAGAAGCAAAGAAACTTCGTAACCGTCCTATACATACCTATATGTGCAATACATGCAATCAACGCATAGAAGAGCGTACAAACGAACGGATTGCCACCGGGAATTTCCGTCTTTACCGCACTATCAAAAATGAAGATGAATGGTAAAACATTAAAAAAGGTCTGTTTGATTGGCCTGATTAATGGGATCATGCTCGGCTTCTTAATGAAGTGGATGGAAATGTATTCAGGAAAACAAGTGTATCAGCTTTTATTAAATGTAGATTTCCTTCCAGTAATCGGGGCAATCCCCTGGAGTGAGGCAACGTTGTTCCTTTTCCATCTCCTTGTCTCACTTACAATTACTTTTAGTTATGTATATATCCTTCATACTTGGAGCATATTTCGCAAATGGAAAACATACACACTTGCTATTTGCATCATCACTCCTGCGATTCTGCTTTATTTTCCATTATCCTTGCTTTCACAAACGGAAGTTGCCCATCCATTCGATCTGGCTGCTTTCTTTTTGTGGTCTCTCTTACATCTTATTTACGCGATATTTCTTCCAAAAGCAATATAAAAAGAACCGTGCGAAATTCGCACGGTTCTTTTTATCATCACTCGATATTTTTATACTTATCTGGTTCTAGTTGTATTTGATCCAACATAATATCAATCAATTCAATAGGAAAACGTTGCTTTTTCATTTCGTCTCCTATTAGAAATTCAACGAAATAAAAAGGTTCTATTTTTGAAACGGAATCAATGATTACTTGATGATCATTTTTCAGCATCTGCATGAAAAACATTTCTGTTTCGCGCGCAGCTGAATCATCAGGTCTTGCAACACAGACAACTCTAATCGTCAACCAATTGTATAAAGCATCTTGTAATGATTTCATCATCTTATGCCTGTTCTTCTTTTCTCGAATTATGAAGACGAATTCTATAAATCCCTAGAACAAGCGATGCGATGACTAATGCTTCCCCCATTGGCAGAAACACTGCAAAGAAAGAAAGAAGGGTACACCCAAGTGCCATTACCGCGTAAATAATCACATTTTTTAGCAAAGGTAACTTTTTGGCAAAACCTAGCTGATAGACAAGGATGCATAATCCAAAAATCGTTAAATATAAATACCACATTCCTGCTTCAGGATTTTCATCCACTCTGTACAAAGCTGCAAAAAATGATAATCGCTCTTGGATATCCAATCTTTTCTCCTCCTCTTGCTATTTATTTTTCTTCAACAGCAACTTTTTTTCTTTTAGCTGCTCTTTCACGTTCGTTTTTATCAAGAATCTTTTTACGAAGACGGATTGATTCCGGAGTTACTTCACAGTACTCATCGTCGTTCAAATACTCTAGAGCTTCTTCAAGAGACATAATTCTTGGTTTTTTCATTGAAGAAGTTTGGTCTTTATTAGCTGAACGCATATTTGTCATTTGTTTCGCTTTTACGATATTAACAGTCAAATCGCTATCACGGTTATGTTCTCCGACAATCATACCTTCATAAATATCCGTACCTGGCTCAACGAAAATGACACCGCGGTCTTCTACTTGCATCGTACCATATTGTGTAGTTTTTCCAGATTCCATTGATACAAGTACACCTTGACGTCTTCCACCGACTTGACCTTGGGCCATTGGTTGGTAGCTGTCAAATGAGTGGTTCATGATACCATAACCACGTGTAATTGTTAAGAACTCAGTAGAATAACCAATAAGTCCACGAGCTGGGATCGTGAATAGTAAACGAACTTGACCACTTCCGCTATTAATCATATCTAACAATTCGCCTTTACGAGCTCCCATGGATTCCATGATAGAACCAGTGTGCTCTTCAGGTACATCGATTTGAACACGTTCAACTGGCTCACAACGCACTCCATCAATCAAACGAACGATAACTTCAGGTTTAGAAACTTGCAGTTCATAACCTTCACGTCTCATGTTTTCAATTAAGATAGAAAGGTGAAGCTCTCCACGACCTGAAACAACCCAGACATCTGGAGAATCTGTATTTTCAACTCTTAAGCTAACATCAGTTTGCAATTGGCTTTTCAAACGCTCTTCAATTTTACGAGCTGTTACGAATTTACCTTCACGGCCTGCGAATGGGCTGTTGTTTACAAGGAAAGTCATTTGTAATGTTGGCTCATCGATACGTAGAATTGGAAGGGCATCAGGATGTTCAATAGGACAAACTGTTTCCCCAACGTTAATATCTTCCATACCAGAAACAGCAATTAAATCACCGGCAACAGCTTCTTGGATTTCAACTTTTTTCAGGCCAATATAACCAAAGATTTTCGTTACACGGAATTGCTTAACTGATCCATCAAGTTTCATTAATGAAACTTGTTGACCTACATGCATTTTCCCACGGAATACACGGCCAACACCAATACGTCCTACATAATCATTGTAATCAAGTAAAGCCACTTGGAATTGAAGTGGTTCATCAGTGTTATCAATTGGTGCAGGGATCGTTTCGACGATTGTTTCGAATAATGGGGTCATGTCTTTTTCTTGTTTGGTAGGATCTGAATCCAAGCTTGCTGTACCAGCAATACCTGAAGTAAAGACAACAGGGAATTCTAATTGTTCTTCTTCAGCTCCAAGTTCGATGAATAAGTCAATTACTTCGTCCACAACTTCGTTTGGACGGGCAGAGTCTTTATCAATTTTATTCACGACAACGATTGGCGTTATTTTTTGTTCCAATGCTTTTTTCAACACGAAACGAGTTTGCGGCATACATCCTTCATATGCATCAACAACAAGTAAAACACCATCAACCATTTTCATGATCCGCTCTACTTCACCACCAAAGTCGGCATGACCAGGTGTATCCAAAATATTGATTCTTGTATCTTGGTATTGAACTGCTGTATTTTTCGCAAGAATCGTAATTCCGCGTTCTTTTTCAATAGCATTAGAATCCATCGCACGTTCTTCCACATGTTCATTTTCACGAAATGTACCAGATTGCTTAAGCAACTGATCCACTAAAGTTGTTTTACCATGGTCAACGTGGGCAATGATGGCTATATTACGAATATTTTCTCTTAATTTCAAAAAATTCACTCCTAAAAAAGTTTGTGTATAACGTATCACTAGTATTAACTTACATATTATATCACAAACATAGTAGAAACAAATACAGAAATTATGTACAATAGATATATTAGGGGTGATATTAATGAATATTAAATGGAATTTCTTAATATTAGCGATACTAGCAGCATCAAGTATTGGCTCTATAGGCATCTTTATTGCTGAAAAAAGCTTACTTGGAATCTTAGCTGCAATCGTTGTACTTTGCGGGATTATGGGGTTTGGTTTCACTCAAAAGAAAAAATTACGCGAAGCAGGAAAGTTATAATATAAAAAACTCGCTGTAAACAGCGAGTTTTTTTTTGCTAATTTTTTCAAGTGAAATATATTCTCCACTCCCCTAAGTCTTTAGTCTTACTTTGTCCATTTTAATATCCTTTTTGAACATTACCAATGACTTAGGTCAGGGGTATTAAAGGCTAGTATTACCTGTTAAATATTTCTCAAAAACCTCTTTGTGCAGTCCAGGCTTAGAGACAAATAATGAATCTCCCTCTAAAAAATCCAATTTTTCATCAGTTATATTGCTTACTTCTCCGCCCACTTCCTCAACCAGTAAAACTCCACCGGCAAAGTCCCAAGGCATAAGCCGCATAGTTATATAAGCATCTAGCCTGCCTGCAGCCACGTATGCTAACTCCAATGCTGCTGAGCCATATGAACGGGTCCCGCGCGCATCCCGCACAAGCGGGGCTAGAAGACTCGGATCAATCCGGCGATTTTCCGTTACCCAGCTTGCATTCATGGAAAGGATGGCTTTGCTAACCGATACCTCTTTCAGCGGAGAGAGTCTTTGATCGTTCATAAATGCCCCCTCCCCTTTAATTACATGGTACAGTTCATCATTTACGACATCATAAACCATACCAATTTTCCCGATACCATCCTCATAAATCCCAAGAGAAATCGCAAAATTCCGCTGTTGATGAATAAAGTTCAATGTTCCATCAATTGGATCAAGAATCCACACCGTTCCTTTTAAATCTTTTATCTCATTACCCATTCCCTCTTCCCCAAATATACGATGCTCGGGAAAAGTTTCGGTAATTTTATCGCAAAAAAACGTTTCTATTGCCTTATCCATATTGGTAACCAAATCATTAGGATTCGTTTTAATTTCAATATTCAGCTTGGTTTCAAAGGACGCTCTCAGCTTCGACCCTGCTTCTTTCATCCATAATTTCGCATATGTATCCATTTCCTTAACCGATGCCATTATTATATCCCCGTCCTTTGTAATCAGAAACTACACTAACATGCTCTACTAAAGATTAAAGCAAATATATCAAGTCTTCAAGTTTTTAACATCATAAATTTACCAATTTTTATAATACCTTTGAATAATAAGGGTTATTTAATTCACGATTCATCACTCCATTTAAGCTTATAAGCTAATTATCCTCATGCATAAAATTTTTTTTGTATACTTTTGATAATTTTTTTCCTAATTAACAGGAAAGTAGTCCATTTTAAAAATCAAAGACCAGCTTTTACTACTATTTTGTTCATTTAACGAAAAACGGACACATTATTTTTTATAAAATAAGTGTCCGTTCATCATCTATAATAGAATTTCTTGTATTGAATTTGATTCATTTCGTTCATTAATTCTCCTTCACGATCTCTGCAGCTTTATCATTTTACAAGGCTTTAAGTTTTAGCAATTCTAACCGGATACGCTCAAGCCTTTGCTTGCATTGTGACCTCTTTTGATCATTCTCTTCACTAATTGCTTCAAAAAGGGTTGCTAATTCATAGTCCATTTCCATTCTTAACACTGCAGCTCTATGTCTTTCAACTTCTTTAGCTTTTAATGCTTGGTTCATGACTTGTTTCATAATTAACATTCTCCCTTCGTTAATTAACTTAATTTTCTGAATTTATTTTTATTTTATCATATGTCTTCCTACCACAAATAGCAACTAATTTGTTCTTTTAACTTAAAGGAATTTTTCGATAATGAACTAAATCGTTATTTTTTAATTATTACTTTTACTTATGCTACAATATGTGCAGATATTACGGTAGGAGAGATGATAATGAATATAGCAAGTTTTTCAGCTGATGATTTTAATGTTTTTAAAATTGATGGATTGGAACCGCGAATGGATGCCTTAAAAGAGCAGATCCAACCCAAGCTACAAGCACTTGGTGAGCACTTTTCACAACAATTATCTGTGATGACCGGCGAAGAGATGTTCCCTCATGTTGCTAAGCATGCTAGAAGGAAAGTAAACCCTCCTAACGACACTTGGGTTGCCTTTGCTGCCAACAGCCGAGGTTATAAAATGATGCCACATTTCCAAATTGGTTTGTGGGAAACACATATGTTCATTTGGTTCGCAGTCATTTATGAAGCTCCTAATAAAGTTGAAATCGGGAGGCATCTAGAGCAAAATGCGAAGCAATTCATAAAAAATATTCCCTCACATTATGTTTGGTCGATGGATCATACGAAACCTGAAGTAATCCCTCATGATGGCCTTTCGGCTGATGATTTGAATTCAATGTTTAATCGTTTGCAGACAGTAAAGAAAGCTGAAATTCTTTGCGGGATAAGAATTTCTCGCGAAGAAGCCATTCAATTAAATGATGATGATTTCATTAAAACCATTAATGATGCTTTTGAGCATCTTTTACCCTTATATAAATTAAAATAAACACATATTCCACGTATTGCATTGGAATTAATAGATGAATAGAGCATTCATACTTTAATATAAATAAAGAAAAGGGAGAGCCATTAAAGGCTCTCCTTTTCTTATTTTTGCACCAATTCTTTACTTGCTTGTATCAATTCACTTATTTGATTTTCTTTACCCGCTTCAAAGCATTCGATTATCTTGCTTCCGACGATGACACCATCGCAGGATTGCACCGTATTGCGGACATGATCTGGAGTAGAGATGCCAAATCCGGCAAGAACAGGAACAGGGCTTAGGTCTTTTACCTGTTTTAAATAGCCTCCGAGTTCTCCTCCAAAGGCATCACGGGTCCCCGTAATGCCCTTTACAGTCACAGCATAGATAAAACCCTCTGCCCCTGCCGTAATCTGAGTAATCCGTTCTCTAGAAGACGTGAGCGTCACGAGACGGATCAGTACAATCCCTGCAGTTTTTATAGTTGAAAAGACAGCTTCTTCTTCAATTGGCAAATCAGGGATGATACATCCGGCGATTCCTGCCTGAAGACAATCTTCTGTGAATTCTTTAAGGCCATATGCCATAATAGAATTTGCATACCCCATTAAAATGATTGGAATGTTTACATCGCCTTTGATTTCAGTCACTTTTTTTAGGATATCTTTTAAAGTTGTACCATTCTCCAAAGAACGGATTCCCGCCTGTTGGATAACCGGTCCATCAGCAACAGGGTCAGAGAATGGGATACCTAATTCGACAGCTGTTGCCCCGCTTTTTTCAAGGAATATAAGTTGGCTCTTTAGCCGTTCAAGACCGCCATCTCCTGCCATAATGTAAGGAATAAATGCTTTTTCTCCCCTAGATTCACATTCCTGCAGCGCTTTTGTTAATTTATTCATGTTCGCTACCCCCTAATATAGATTGGACCGTTTCAACATCCTTATCGCCACGGCCAGATAAGCAAATCACCAAGCCTGTCCCTTTCTCCATTTCTTTGGCAAGTTTTAAACCGTAGGAGATGGCATGTGAACTTTCCAATGCAGGTATGATCCCTTCTTCCTTTGAAAGCAAAACGAGAGCTTCTAGGGCTTCTTGATCGGTAACTGAAGTATATGTCACACGATTTGTATCTTTTAGAAAACTGTGTTCCGGTCCAACCCCCGGATAATCTAACCCTGCTGAAATCGAATGTGCCTCCTGAATCTGGCCATCTTCGTTCTGCAATACATACATGAATGCCCCATGAAGCACCCCTGGCTTTCCTTTTGTTAAGCTTGAAGCATGTAACGGTGTATCAAGACCATGACCTGCTGCTTCTACTCCATATAATTTAACCGTTTCATCCTCAATGAATGGATAAAACATACCCATTGCATTGCTGCCACCGCCTATGCAAGCGACTATGGCATCAGGAAGGGCATGTACCACTTCGGAATACTGACGCTTCGTTTCCTTGCCAATCACGCTTTGAAAATCGCGTACAATAACAGGGAATGGATGCGGCCCAAGGACTGACCCCATAATATAATGAGTGTCTTCCACATTAGCTACCCAGTACCGTAACGCCTCATTGACTGCATCCTTTAGTGTCCCGCTTCCTTGTGATACAGATATAACCTTGGCACCCAGAAGTTCCATCCGGAAAACATTTAATTTCTGTCTCCTGATATCTTCCTCTCCCATAAAAATGATGCACTCTAACTTCAGCAAAGCACAAACTGTCGCCGTTGCCACTCCATGCTGTCCTGCACCTGTTTCGGCAATGACTTTTTTCTTGCCCATTTTCTGTGTTAACAAAGCCTGACCAATCGTATTATTGATTTTATGGGCACCCGTATGATTTAGGTCCTCACGCTTCAGATAAATATCGGCACCACCAGCAAGTTTCGTTAAATTTTCTGAAAAATAAAGGGGCGTTTCACGACCAATATATTGAGTAAGGTAGTAATTCAGTTGCTTTTGGAATTCTGGATCTTTTTTTGATTGTTCATATACTTCTTCAAGCTCTGTTATTGCCGCCATTAAGGTTTCCGGAACGAAACGGCCACCATATGCTCCAAAATGACCAGTTTGGTCGGGCTGTGTATAAGTACTCATCTATTTATTCCTCTTTTCCGGCTGTATTTTTCGCCTTAGTAATAAAAGCTTTTATTTTTGCAGCATCCTTTAATCCATTTGTTTCGACACCACTCGCTACGTCAACTGCGAATGGTGATACGGCAGTAATCGCTTTTCCGACATTTTCTGAAGTCAATCCTCCAGCTAGAAAAATTTTCTCCTTTGGTAAGCCCGCTTTACGAAGCATATCCCAATCCAAAGTCATTCCCTTACCAGAATTTCCTTTAGGAAGATCTACTAGTAGAAAATCAGCCGGATAATCGTGAAGGCTTTCAAGATCTTTCTCTGACTGGATGGCAAAGGCCTTAATAACCGGGAGAGTCATTCTCTCAGCAAAACTGGCAGACTCGTTACCATGTAGCTGAATATAATCCAATCCGGCAATTTCAGCAATTCGTATCACTTCTTGTTCGGTTTGATTAGCAAACACTCCGACTTTTTTTACGTGTGCAGGGAGATTCCCTGCTATTTCACATACTATTTCGGGATGAACTTTCCGGCTACTTTCTGCAAAAATGAACCCAATAAAGTCTGCACCGAATGTTACAGCTGTCTGAGCCGCTGCTAATGTCTTTATCCCACAAATTTTTACAAACATATTAATCTCCTTATAAACTCATTTGCAGTTCTGCCATCGTATTTGGAAGGTTAGGTGATATCATTAATGTTTCTCCAACTAAAATGCCCCTCGCCCCTGCTTCCCTCACACGCTGTACGTCTTCTTTTGTCTTGATTCCACTTTCGCTGATAATGATGTGACGTTTTGGATCAAGTAGCTTCGCAAGTCGTTCCGTAACCGCCAAATCCACTTCGAATGTTTTTAAATTTCGATTGTTAATCCCTATCAGCTCTGCATTAAGCTCAAGTGCTTGCTTTAACTCGGCTTCATCATGGACTTCTGTTAATACATCAAGCCCTTTATGTTTTGCATATTGATATAAATCATGAAGGCGTTCTTTTGAAAGAGCTGCCACAATTAATAGAATGATAGTCGCACCAGCTTGATAGGCACGGTCGATTTGAATTTCATCAATGATGAAATCTTTACATAACCTTGGAATTTGTATAGCCTGGCTCACGTTTTTTAAATCGGCAATTGACCCTTTAAAGAAGACCTCATCCGTCAATATCGATATGGCTGCGGCTCCACCTTTTTCGTAAGAAAGAGCCTGCTCGATTGGATCGACATTCATTTTAATGTCTCCTTTTGATGGGGATGCTCGTTTAATTTCCGCGATAACCGCGATTGATTTCGCCGTTTTCAATTTTTCTACAAGAGAAGGTCTGACTGTATTGATCATTTCCCCATCATCTAAACCCATTTCTTTTAACTGTGCTACTTCTACTTTTTTCTGTTCAATAATTTTCGTTAAAATATTATCCATTTACATTACCACCTTATTTCTGTTGCCATAGGCAATTAGATTTTCTAATTTTTTCAGAGCCGATCCGCTGTCCAGACTTTCTTCCGCCAAGGTAATTCCTTTTTTGATCGTCGCTGCCGTTCCATGGGCGTATAAACCCAAACCTGCATTCAATAAAACGGTGTCACGATATGCACCTTTTTCTCCTTTTAAGAGACGGAGCATAATATCAGCATTTTCTTTTGCATCACCGCCGCGGATTGCGTCATTTCCGTAAATCGGCAAATCCACTTCCTCAGGATGGAGTGTAAAAGGGATAATATCCCCTTGCTCCAGAAGCACGAGTGAATTTTCTCCCTGTAGGCTGGCTTCATCCATAAAACCTGCACCATTGATGACAACCGCACGTGTTCTGCCTAATTTATGAAGTACTTCTGCAAATAGCTCGAGCATATCACGGCGGTTAATACCTAATAATTGTGTATCGAGCTGAACGGGATTCGTTAATGGTCCTATCAGATTAAATATTGTCGGGATTTTCAATTCTTTTCTCACTTTCATGATTCGGGCAATATTAGGGTGTACAGAAGGGGCAAATAAGAAAGTGATTCCATTTTCCTCTAACAGTTCTTTCATCATTTCTGGTTCTAAGAACAAATTAACACCGAGCTCTTCCAAAACATCTGCACTTCCTGTTTTACTTGAAATGCTGCGGTTTCCATGTTTGGCAACCTTAACACCTGCACCAGCCAGCACGAAGGCTGAAGCGGTACTAATATTGAAGCTTTGTGAGCCATCTCCACCAGTTCCGCAATTATCCATCACATTAAGGCAGTTTGTTTTCACACTTCTTGCTTCTTTTCTCATGACTCGGACAAGGCTTGCAATTTCACCTGCCGTTTCACCTTTTGCTTTTAGAGCAATAATGAAAGCCGCCATCTCGCTTTCCGTAATATCTGTAGAAAATAACGCTTGGGCTGCTATACTCATCTCATCTTCCGTCAATGTTTGACGCTCTGCTAACTTTTCTAAATACTCCTTCACTACTAACTCCCCCAATTGTTTTTTGTGATTATAAAATGGATTCTTTCTTCTCTAATTGATATGTCTCGGCAATCTTATAAAATTCATGTAATAGTTCCTTACCGATTTTCGTTCCAATAGATTCAGGGTGGAATTGTAAACCGTAAAGCGGATAATCTTGATGTTTTAAAGCCATGATTTCTCCATCATCCACTGCGCTCGCCGTAACAGTTAATTCATTAGGTAAGCTTTCCCTTTCAACTACTAAGGAATGGTAACGCATCACTGGAAATTGTGGATTCTGATTGACAAATACCCCTGTTCCGTCATGTTCGATAACCGATGTTTTGCCGTGCATGATATATTTGGCCCCAATCACATTTGCCCCAAAGGTTGCACCAATAGCCTGATGACCAAGGCAAATACCTAAAAGCGGAAGCTTCTTATAAAAAGAACGTATGATTTCCATGCTAATTCCAGCATCTTCTGGACGGCCTGGCCCTGGTGAAATAACGATTGCCTTAGGATTCATTTCCTCAATTTCAGCAATGGTGATTTCGTCATTTCTTTTCACGATGATTTCTTTTTCTACTTCCCCTAAATATTGATAAAGGTTATAAGTAAACGAGTCATAGTTATCAATTAATAAAATCATTTTGTGTTAACCTCCATGAGCGCTCGTGCTTTATTTTGTGTTTCCTCATATTCTGTTTTTGGATCTGAATCATATACAATTCCTGCTCCGGCCTGTACATACGCACTGCCATCTTTTATGATCATCGTCCGGATTGCAAGAGCCATATCTAGATCTCCACCAAAACCGATAAATCCTATTGCCCCTGAATAGATCCCGCGTTTACAATTTTCAAGTTCGTTAATCAACTCCATTGCCCTAATTTTAGGGGCTCCTGAGACAGTACCTGCAGGAAGACATACCGTTAATGCATCTAAACTCGTGAATCCTTCCTTAAGTTCTCCGCTAATCTTTGAGGCAATATGCATGACATGTTGATATCTTTGAATTTCCATTTCCTCGGTAAGGTGGATTGAGCCTATTTCACAAACCCTCCCAAGATCATTTCTTCCGAGATCAACAAGCATTCTATGTTCAGCGAGTTCTTTTTCATCCATCAGCAGGCTTTTTTCCATGCCTTTATCTTCTTCATCCGTCTTCCCTCTTGGTCGTGTACCGGCAATGGGGTTAACATGAACCATTCCTGCTGAAACACTGATCAAACTTTCAGGGGAGGAACCTATAATAGTATAGTCACCAAATTCGATATAAAACATATAGGGAGATGGGTTGGCTAAGCGGAGACGGCGGTAAGCATCGAAAGGCTCTCCATCAAAGTCGGCCTGAAACCTTTGTGACAAGACGACTTGGAAAACTTCACCTGCCACAATCGCTTCCTTTACTTCAAGTACCATTTTCTCGAATTCATCCTGGCTGAAATTAGAATTAAATTCTAAAGATTCTGACGATATTTCCTTTGAGGGTTTACTAGGCCGATTGATTTTCTCCTTCATTCCCATTAGGCTTATTTCGCTATCCTCTTCCGCAGTCAAAAGATGAATCTTTTGAAGTACATGATCAAATATATACAGTTCCTTAAAGAAAAGGAAATGAGCATCCGGCATTTGAAGAGAATCAGGTGGCACCGGACCGATGTTTTCATAAAGACGAATAATATCATAGCCCATATACCCGATTGCCCCACCATTAAATGGCGGAAGATGAACTGGGGAATCTTCTATTTCTACCAACAATTGATTTTTCAGAAATTCAATGATATTGATGTTCCTTACGAGTTTCTCACCTGTATTAGAATCCTTCACATATACTTGATTACCTAATGACGTCACCTCCAAATATGGGTTTGATCCTAGATAGGAGTAGCGACCATTATCATGATGTGAATTCGAACTTTCCAATAAAAACTTCTTTTCTTCATCCAATTTTTGAAAAATGGCAATCGGTGTATGAATATCCCCTTCAATCGTTTCCATTTTGAAACGCAGTATCTTTTTTTCATCCAAATGATTCATCTAATATTACCTCCTAATTTTCAATCCAATAATGAAAACTTCCGATTGCTATACCTTTAGGCAAACATATTCGGAGTTGTGTTTATATTTTTTCTCTAAAATCTTTCTCCAGTTCATCTTCACAATAATTGTAAATGCATAAAAAAAGCCCCCTGCAAACACAAATTATGTGTCTGCAGAGGACGGTATACCGCGGTGCCACCTCAAGTTGGAAAAACATATTATTTTTCCCTCTCAAGCAAGAAATTATACATTTCTTGCCAAACCCATTAACGGTGGAAGCCGAGTTTCCCTACTTATTTCAAGAAACCACTCATAAGTCCATTCACCTTCTTATATCGTACCGGTTTCCACCTGTTCCGGCTCTCTGTGACGACTCTAAAAAGATTACTACTCTTAATCATAGATTTAATTATCCATTTTAAAAAAACACAAAAAGGGCCCTCATCCAAAGGACGAGGAACCCGTGGTACCACCTTAATTAGCTTAATAAGCTCACTTTACGGCATTATAAATATTATATGCCTATCTCCATTAACGATGAGATAATCGCCAAAGCCTACTCCGTCAATCCGTTTCGGTTTGGGGCTCGGAAGTCCATTCGCTTAAATTTGTTCACCAGTTTTCAGCAACCACTGGCTCTCTGCAGAACAGCATTAAGGTACTCTTCTTCGTCATTGCCTTTATCATTTCTTGATTATTATGTTAAAACAATCTATTCATGAAGTCAATGGAGTTTTCTAAAAATAATATTTTTATTATTTCATTCGTATCCAGTCATCGTCTTCGATTTCTTTTGCTTTCTTAATAACAAGATATGCGGAATAGTCGCTGACAGACTCAAACTCATCCGTATATTTTTTTTCATCCGCTTTGCCGGGGACTATTTCCTTAAACCTTCGATATGCTTTCATAAAAGCTTCTTTTTGTATTTTACTTTCATATGCCTTTTCGACTGCTTCAAAAAATTTAATAACATCGACGATTTCTTCCGTTGACCAATCAAGATCCATTGGATATTGATAATCCATGCTTACACGCTCCTTCTAGATAGTTATTCCTGTTGCTTGGGAGACTATTATCAGTCTGCCCATTTTGAGCGAATTGCCTCTGCTTGGCTGATAATCCGACTGAATAGCTCAGCCGTCGTTGGTACATCATGAATCAGACCCATTACTTGTCCAGCCCAAGCATATCCTTCACCTTCAACTCCATCATGGATATAACGCTGGTTTGCTTTTCCACTTATGTAATTCTGCAGTTGCTCATATCCGCCGTCTTCCTTTTCTATTTCAAGAATTTTATCAGTCCAACCATTTGCAATAACACGGGCTGGTGCACCAATAGACCGCTTAATGACAACGGTATCATTTTCTGTACCGGAAACCAAGGCATTTTTGTATAATTCATGGGCATGAACACATTCTTTTACTGCAATGAACCTGGTGCCCATTTCAATCCCTTCGGCTCCAAGTGCCAACGCCGCCATCAACCCGCGCCCATCACCGAAACCACCTGAGGCGATGACTGGAATTTTCACGGAGTCTACCACTTGAGGAATTAATACAGAGGTTCCGATATCATCGCGTCCTAAATGTCCTCCGCCCTCCTGACCAACTACCATCACTGCGTCTGCACCCAGCTGCTCAGCCTTGATTGCCTGCCTTCTTGCCGCAACTAGCACAAGTTTTTTCACCGGAGTATCCTTAACATAATCGATAAATGGCGCTGGATTCCCACCAGTTACAGAAACAACGGCAATCTCCTCTTTTAGTGCTGCTTCAAGCATATGTTCATATGGTCTTCCGTGCTGACCAATTGCAAAATTAACGCCAAACGGTTTGTCCGTCAATGATTTTGTTTTTCGTATTTCCTCTACCAATTGATCAGGGTTATCCAACGACATCGCTGTTACCTGCCCTAGGCCCCCTGCATTCGAAACAGCCGCAGCTAGTTCTGCATAAGCTAAATGCGCCAATCCTCCTTGCACAATCGGGTATTGAATCCCTAACAAATCAGTCACACGAGTTTTCCAATTCAAAATCTTCATCCCCCTTTTACTTCTGAGTGAGTTTTATTAATGAACACTCTCTATTACACCTTTATTATGGCAAATATTGTTTTTTCATTCAATTTTAAAACTCATAGTTCAAATTGTTTTTGATTTAAAAGATAAACTCTTGAACTGGTAAATATTCCTTCCTGCTATTACAAGGTATGTACAATAGAACTCAAGCTGTTATTTTTTACATTAAACTCACGCTAGGCATTTATATGTAAGACGTGCTATAATTCATTTGTTTTATGTCTATCCACAAGAGCTTACTAACCGTTTTTTAAGGTTACTCCAAATAGGAGAAACATACGACTGTAAATAGAAAGGGAGTATATTTCCCTGGATATTTCGTACCTATTATATTGAAAAGGGGCCACAAAGAATTGTCACAGAATGAAACACCATTATATACTGCCTTATTACAGCATGCCAAAAAAAATCCCGTTCAATTTCATATTCCAGGTCATAAAAAAGGAAAAGGAATGGACGCTGATTTTCGTGATTTTATTGGAGAAAATGCACTATCTATAGATTTAATCAATATCGCACCACTCGATGATCTCCACCAGCCAAAGGGAATCATTAAAAGAGCCCAGGACCTTGCTGCAGAAGCATTTGGGGCCGACCATACATTCTTTTCCGTTCAGGGAACAAGCGGTGCAATCATGACGATGGTCATGGCAGTCTGCGGTCCTGGGGATAAAATCATCGTCCCGAGGAACGTACATAAATCTGTTATGTCTGCTATTGTATTTTCAGGAGCGGTTCCTATTTTCATCAATCCTGAAATTGACAAAGACTTGGGAATCTCACACGGAATTACCATTGATGCTGTTGAAAAAACATTAAAGGAACACAGCGATGCAAAAGGCTTACTCGTAATCAATCCGACCTATTTCGGCATTTCTGCTGATTTGCAGAAAATTGTAGAAGTTGCTCATTCCTACCAAATACCTGTACTGGTTGATGAAGCCCATGGTGTTCATATTCACTTCCACGAAGACTTGCCTATGTCCGCTATGCAAGCTGGAGCTGATATGGCCGCTACGAGTGTTCATAAACTGGGTGGATCACTAACAGGAAGTTCCATTTTAAATGTTAAGAATGGTTTAATTTCTGCCAATCGGGTCCAGGCAATTTTGAGTATGCTCACTACTACCTCAACTTCCTATATTCTTCTTGCATCTCTCGATACCGCAAGAAGACAACTTGCGACCGTTGGAAGAGAAATGATAGATGGTGCTATCAAGCTTGCAGAGTATATCCGGACAGCTATTAATGAGATTCCTTATTTATACTGTGTTGGAAGCGAAATTTTAGGTAGTAAGGCAACCTATAGTTATGATCCGACAAAACTAATCATCTCCATTAAAGAATTGAATATTACCGGATACGACGTTGAGAAATGGCTTCGAGAAAAACATAATATTGAAGTAGAACTTTCTGATTTGTATAACATCCTTTGCCTAATCACACCAGGGGACTCTAAAACAGAAGCAGATTTGTTAATCGCTGCCCTTAAAGACTTATCGGATGAGTTTAAAGAAATGGCTGCTGATCATGAAAAAATCGAAGTCCTGCTTCCCGATACACCACCTCTTGCTTTATCACCGAGAGATGCATTTTACGCAGAAACTGAAGTGGTTCCTATCGAGGAATCTGTTGGCAAAATCAGTGCTGAATTCATCATGGTCTATCCGCCAGGGATTCCAATTTTTATACCTGGTGAACTGATAACAGAAGATAATATCACATACATTCAGAAAAATATCGAGGTTGGTCTACCAGTTCAAGGTCCAGAGGATCCAGAAATTAAATATTTACGAATTATTAAAAACTGATTGAATATCAAAAACCAGAGCATAAACAAACTGCTCTGGTTTTTTTATGCGACTCCAAAGGCCCACCCCATTCCAGTTGCCCGTGCTTTACACAGATAAGGTTCAGAAATATAGGGATTTGCCAAATTCTGAGTTCCTACTGTACAAGCAAAAAAGGGTGCCCCAGGTTACAGCTCCTGAAACACCCTCGAATTCTATTAATATCTGAGATTATCTTTTTTATTATTTTTCAGAGGCAGCCGTATCACAGCTGTGGCAGTTGTGATTGTGTGTATAAAGTACACTTACTTTTTCATCTTCAAAATGTTCAATCGTGCTATTGCAAGTTTGACATACGATAGTTCCCATTTTTACAACCCCTTCCTCTATATTGTATGCATTAATCATTAAATGTAACCGCTTTATATGAATTATAATATAACACATTTATAATTTCAAGCTATTAAGTATAACATATATAAAATTCCCTTAAATTCATTTCATTCAATGCCTTTGATTTATTTCTCTCTGGATTGAAGCCCCCTTAAAATGGTTAGAAGGACAGAGACTCAAAGCTTCACAGTAGGCTGATACATTTTATCACGAAGCGAATCCAACGACTCTTCCATTCTCCATATTAAAGTAGCTGGTTAAAGGTTAGGCTATTCGAAGTCGTTTAGCTTGTTCTACGGTCTAACCTAAACATGGTATTTATCCATACAAAGTATCCTGAGTAGATGTTGAATCTGTCAACACCCTGAAATTAACCTCCTCATAATCATAGGCGGCAGAATGTCAGTTACGAGTTCTCCAGTGATTGTTATTGTCTGTTTTATAAACCCCTGTAAATAATTCTTCTTTGTCCATTTGTGACCTTTTTCACCCTATATATAAATTCATGCTTACACTTGCATTAGTTCATCAAAATCGTAAGTCTTCAACCAGGACGCACATGCCTCAATATCAGTGGAAAACATACGGTCCTTTGTAATACTCGGTACAATCTCCCTGGCCTTTTCAAAGAAACGAAGGGTTCTCGGAGCCATTCGTTCGATTCCCCGGTATTCGACCCCCTGCATCGCTGTAATACATTCAATCGCCAACTACATGCCATGTATATTTTGAATGATCTGGTATGCGTGTCTTGCTGCAATCGTACCCATGCTCACATGTCCTCTTGATTAGCTGAAGATGGAATGGAGTCTACACTTGCTGGATGGGCCAGCGCCTTATTTTCCTATATGAGCGATGCCGCACAATATTGCATAATCATTGCACCTTACTGTAGCCCAGGTCTTGCGCTCAAAAAAGGCGGCAGATCATTCAGCTGTGGATTTACGAGTCGTTCAATCCTCCGTTCTGATATACTAGCAATTTCTGCAACACCCATCTTAAAAAAATCCATTGCAAATGCAAGAGGTTGACCATGAAAGTTCCCCTGAAATCACAGTTTCTCCTTCATCAAAAATAAGGGGATATTGGGAGAAAGGGTGACCATCTCTTTATTAAAAATGATTTTTTGATTGACTTATTGTTAAAACTTTACCGGTAAGCATCATCCCCTACACCCCTTTAACATAGTAAAGGAGCTGTATCGCTTTAAATTAAGTGATACAGCCCCTTTTTTGTAAAACATTAATATCTTCATCAAATTGTATATTCATAATATATTCATGATTCCCACCTCTTATTAACTATCATCTGTATAAATTTTACATCGAAATAAAAACTGGAAGCCAACACACTTTAACAATTTTTAAAAACATTAACAAACTAACCTAGCAGAGTGAAAAAGGAATTTTACCTTTAAATTTACATATAGATAAG
Source organism: Peribacillus sp. TH16 (assembly GCF_016651095.1). Lineage (NCBI taxonomy): Bacteria > Bacillati > Bacillota > Bacilli > Caryophanales > Bacillaceae > Peribacillus > Peribacillus sp. TH16. The sequence continues at coordinate 1,103,847 of NZ_JAEKEM010000002.1, forward strand.
TATATAAAACAACCATAAAATGTTAAAATACAATTAAAATCTATAGAGCTAAGGGGGATTCAAATGGTTGAAAATGCCTATATCAAGCTCGTTCCTGAGTCTGTGAAAGAAGCCGTAACCATTGAAGACGTGAAGGAATTACTCACATATTACCAAATGATCACCGCTAAAACGGGAAAACAACTCAATTGGGATTATGATAAGAAGGCCTTTCCTTATGAAATGAAAGAGCCTGAAAAGATGAAAGATAAAGTAATTTATCTCCAATCCAATGTGGACAGATATCACATGATACTAATCGGAGTCGACCAAGAAATCGTACAGGACGAAGATGGACTAGAGCGAATTCAATCTTATATCCAATTCACCCTCCCAGAAACGGCAACATTCGGTGATAAAGGGAAAGCTAATGAATTATGCAAATTCCTTGCAAAGAAGTTACGAGCACAGCTCCATCTCTTTAACAAGCGAGTGATGTATTACTATCCAAGAAAATAAAAAACTGATAGTGGCCGTAACTTCAAATCATTCAGGCGTTTCAATTAATTTTGGGTCAAGAATCTTATATCCTTTCTTATGAAAATCTTTCACAATATCCTCTATCGCTTCTCTCGTCCATTTTCGGTCGTGCATCAGTAAACTGGCTCCATTGGATAAATAAGGATTGTTCAACATGATCTCTTTCAATGCTTTTTTATCTTGATATTCCTTTTCCCAATCATATCCATATGTCCAATTCATGACCAGCATTTTTTCATTTGCAGCAACTTTTTTGGAAAAATCGGTATTAGATCCAAAAGGCGCCCTAAAATACTTAGGGCGTTCCCCGATAATGCCTTCCACCAAATTATTCAATTTTACGATTTCCCGCTTTTGCTCTTCTTCTGTCAGCTCTTTCAAATTGACATGAGAATAAGTATGATTACCGATGGAAAAGCCCATATCATGAATTTCTTTTAACATCGATTTCTTTTCATCACTTTCAAGAAAATGTCCATTTACAAAAAATATCGCCGGCACTTGATGTTTTTGAAGTGTTTTTGCAATTTCTAACGAGTACTTATCAGGTGCATCATCGAACGTCAACAAGACAACCTTAGGTTCTGCATCCTGAATTGGTTCAAATGACCAATTATCTTTGTTCAACCGGTACTCGGCCTGAAAATTTTCTTTCTCTGAATTCCTAATTGTTTTTGAAGCTTCTTCTTTCATATCTTGCTCTTGTTTGGTTTCATCTTGGATAGTGGTAGTTGTTTCCACACTTTTTGGTTCTTTTTTTTCAGTTTGATTGGAAACTGAATTATTACAACCAATTAATAAAAGTGAAGCAAATACAAACATAACTACTACTTTGGTGATCATGTTTCCTCCGTGTTTTTCATGTGTCATTGTAAAGATTCAAAATTCAATAAATGGGTACTAACGTTTCCAAAAGAATTTGCATTACACCGTAACATAGTAAACTGATTATGGTAACAAGCATTGTCCGCTTGTTGGATTTTAAAATCATTTTACCAATGTAAATGGCCAAATAAGAAAAAACCAGAAACATAAATACCTTAAAAACAAAACGATCATTAACAGAAAGCCATTCAACCAATGTATATCCGCTCCAAACGATTAGTTGAAAGAGGATTACCAGATAATTTTTCAAGTGATCCACCCCATTTAAATTGAATAATCAGCCACTTTGTTTAATCGGCATCCTTATTCTTCAGTACATCGCTCTTTCTATTTTTTTCCTCTTTTACTCAATTTAAACCTTTTATAGAAAAAAGTATGAAGACCTTTGTATAGCTTATGCGCATTTTGCACTTTTCATTTAAATTGAGTAAAGAAAATATCCTAATTTGGGAGAAGACATTAAATTTGTACCAGTTTTAATTTATTTTTTATTTATAAAAACAAAAAAAGCGCACTGCAAATGGCAGCACGCTTTTTTTGGTATCAATTATTTAATAATATGAATTGGAGTTCCTAGGGCTACTTCAGCAGCTTCCATAGTGATTTCTCCTAAAGTTGGATGTGCATGGATTGTCATCGCGATATCTTCAGCAGTCATTCCTGCTTCGATAGCTAAACCAAGTTCTGCAATCATATCAGAAGCATTCGGTCCTGCGATTTGGGCTCCAATAACCAATCCGTCTTCTTTGCGAGTGATTAGCTTCACAAATCCGTCCGTATTGTTCAATGAAAGAGCACGTCCATTTGCAGCGAATGGGAACTTAGAAGCAAGCGCTTCGATTCCAGCTTCCTTCGCTTCTTTTTCATTATATCCGACAGAAGCAAGTTCTGGTTCAGAGAATACAACAGCCGGAATAGCAAGATAGTCGATTTCTGATGAATGTCCTGCAATGGCTTCAGCTGCAATTTTACCTTCATAAGAAGCTTTATGAGCCAATTGAGGTCCAGAAACGATATCACCGATTGCGTAAATGTTTTTCACGCTTGTACGGCATTGTTTATCCGTTTCGATTAAACCACGGTCAGTCATTTTGATTCCGACTTGTTCAAGACCAATTTCTGAAGTGTTCGGACGACGACCTACTGTTACTAAAACGTAATCGGCTTCGACTTTTTTCTCTTCGCCTTTTACTTCATAAGTAACGGTAACGCCTGTTTCAGTTTCTTCCACACCTTTAGCATTTGCTTTAGTAACAATTTCAGCACCTTTGTTTTTAAGGTTACGTTTAACAAGTGCTGCCATTTGTTTTTCAAAGCCTGCAGAAAGAATCTCTTCCGTACCTTCAAGAATAGTCACTTTAGTTCCAAAGCTGGCGAATGCGCCGCCAAGCTCTGTACCAATGTAACCTCCACCGATTACTACGATAGAACTTGGAACTTCTTCCAAAGCAAGAGCTCCAGTAGAATTAAGTACACGCTTTGTATATTTAAAGGACGGAATCTCGATTGGTGATGAACCAGTAGCGATGATTGCGTTTTTAAATGTATATGTTTGAGCTGAGTCATCATTCATAACACGGATGCTGTTTTCATCAACGAAATAAGCTTCGCCTGTTACAACCTCAACGTTATTACCATTTAACAGGCTGCTTACGCCGCCAGTTAATTTTTTTACAACAGTACCTTTCCAAGCTTGTACTTTAGAAAAATCAACAGTAACTTTTTCTGCAAAGATACCCATGTCTTCTGAATGTTGAGCTTCATGGAAACGGTGTCCCGCTGAAATTAAAGCTTTTGATGGGATACAGCCTACATTCAAACAAACTCCGCCAATTGTTCCTTTTTCAACGACCGTTACTTTCTGTCCAAGCTGCGCTGCGCGAATTGCCGCAACATATCCCCCTGGGCCTGAACCGATCACTAAAGTATCTGTTTCGATTGGAAAATCTCCTACTACCATTGTTTACGCCTCCATTAGCAATAATTCTGGGTCGTTCAATAACTTTTTGATGTGATTCAATGCATGCTGAGCAGTAGCCCCGTCAATCATGCGGTGATCAAAACTCAGTGATAATGCCAGAACTGGAGCGGCGATAATTTCCCCGTCGCGTACAATTGCTTTTTCGGCAATGCGTCCAATCCCTAGAATGGCAACTTCTGGATGATTGATTACAGGTGTGAACCACTGACCGCCTGCGGAACCGATATTCGTGATGGAACATGAAGCACCTTTCATTTCGTTAGGAGCCAATTTTCCGTCACGAGCTTTCGTAGCTAATTCATTAATTTCTTGTGAAATAGCAAAAGTTGATTTACGATCTGCATCTTTTACAACTGGAACGAGCAGTCCTTTGTCTGTGTCTGCTGCAATTCCGATATTGTAATAGTGTTTATGGATAATTTCACTTGCCTCATCATCAAACGATGTGTTAAGCATAGGGAATTCACGCAATGCACTTGTTAACGCTTTAACAACATAAGGTAGGAATGTAAGCTTAATTCCTTTTTCTGCAGCAATTTCCTTGAATTTCTTACGATGAGCAACTAGTAGCGTCACATCGACTTCATCCATTAATGTTACATGTGGAGCTGTCTGTTTGGATTTAACCATTGCTTTGGCGATCGCTTTTCTCATACCGCTCATTTTCTCGCGAGTTTCAGGATATTGCCCTTCTGGAATTGAAACTTTTTGTTTTTCGGTTGTTTCCGTATCGTTTTGTTGTGAAGCTTCACTTTGAGCTGCTGGTTGCTGTGGAGCCGTTTTGCCGTTTTTGAAAGCATCGATATCTTCTTTCATGATGCGGCCATTATCCCCAGAACCAGAAATCTCACGAATATTTACCCCTTGTTCGCGTGCATATTTCCTAACAGAAGGCATGGCGATAATACGTCGTGAAGGATCCGCCTCAACCTGTGGTTGTGATCCCGCGCCCGTTTCTGCACTATTTTCTTGAACCGGAGCAGCCTCTTTCTTGACTTCCTGTCCAGCTTCAGCCGTAGCTTGAACCTGGGCCTCCGTATTCTTCTCACCTTCTGCCTTCGCTTCTTCTCCATGATCCCCTTTAAACTGAAGATCTTCATAACCTGGAGCATCGAATGTTACAAGCACATCACCGACAACGGCAACCGTTCCTTCTTGAACAAGGATTTCTTCCACGGTACCTTCCACTGGTGATGGAATTTCAACAACGGCTTTATCGTTTTGAACCTCGCAAAGCACGTCATCTTCTTGGATCTTATCTCCTGGTTTAACAAACCATTTCACTATTTCACCTTCGTGTATACCTTCTCCGATATCAGGGAGTCTAAATTGGAATGCCACTGAGTTCAACCTCCTATATTAAATCATACTTAGTGCTTTGAATAAAGTCCTTTATCTTGTAATTCTTCTAATGCGAATTACTTCCTCAAGCAGCTACTACCATTCCGATTACTCAAGATAGTTAAAACTTCAAGACTTTAGTCGCCGTTTCAATAATGTCTTTATAATTAGGGAGCCATACTGTTTCAGCTTGAGAAAACGGGAATACTGTATCAGCAGCAGCCACTCGTAGTACTGGTGCATCCAAGCTTAAAATAGCACGTTCGTTAATTTCCGCGACAACATTCGCTGCTATGCCAGCTTGCTTTTGTGCTTCTTGAACAACGATAGCGCGTCCTGTTTTTTCTACTGATGCAATGATTGTATCAATATCCAATGGAGATACAGTTCGTAAGTCAACAACTTCAACCGAATGACCTTCCTTAGCCAATTCTTCAGCTGCCTTGATTGATTCCTGTACCATCGCACCATACGTAATAATGGACAAATCCGTTCCTTCTCTTTTTACATCTGCTTTTCCTAATGGAATTGTATATTCTTCCTCAGGAACTTCCTGACGGAAAGAGCGGTACAATTTCATGTGCTCAAGGAAAATGACAGGGTCATTATCACGAATCGCTGAAATCAATAAGCCTTTAGCATCGTAAGGAGTGGAAGGGATAACTACCTTTAACCCTGGTTGCTGAGCCATTAAACCTTCTAAGCTATCAGCATGCATTTCCGGAGTATGCACTCCACCTCCGAAAGGTGAGCGAATTGTAACCGGCGCACTGTAACGTCCGCCTGAACGGTAGCGCATACGAGCAAGCTGACCGCTTACGGAATCCATTACTTCATATATAAAACCGAAGAATTGAATTTCAGGAACAGGACGGAAACCTTGTAAAGAAAGACCGACCGCTAATCCACCGATTCCAGATTCAGCAAGAGGTGTATCGAATACACGATCTTCGCCGAATTCTTTTTGAAGATTTTCCGTTGCACGGAAAACTCCACCATTAAGACCAACATCTTCTCCAAAAACGAGTACATTCTCGTCATTTTTAAGTTCTGTACGTAATGCTTCTGTAATTGCTTGAATCATCGTCAATTGAGCCATGGCTTACTTCGACTCCTTCTCTTTATAAATTTCATATTGTTCTTTTAAGTTATAAGGCATTTCTTCATACATGTTTTCAATAAGGTCTGTCACCTTTTGCTTAGGTTCTGCATCTGCCATTTTGATTGCTTCTTTAATATCGTCTTTTGCTTTTTCTATTGTTTCGTTCTCTAATTCTTCATTCCAGAGTTTTTTGTTTTCCAAGAACTTGCGGAAACGAACCAATGGATCTTTCAATTCCCACTCATTATCCATATCAGAAGTACGGTAACGTGTCGGGTCATCTCCAGCCATCGTATGTGGTCCATAACGGTAAGTTAATGTTTCAATCAATGTAGGGCCCTCACCATTAATTGCACGTTCACGAGCTTCTTTAACTGCTGTATAAACGGCCAACGCATCCATACCATCAACTTGGATGCCAGGAATACCTGCAGCCACACCCTTTTGGGCTAATGTTTTCGATGCTGATTGCAATTCAACAGGTGTTGAGATTGCAAAACGGTTATTTTGTACGATGAAAATAGCTGGTGCTTTAAATGCACCTGCAAAGTTGATTCCTTCGTAGAAGTCCCCTTGTGATGTACCACCGTCACCCGTATATGTGATTGCTACTGCTTTTTTACCGCGTTTTTTCATACCTAAAGCTACACCTGCAGCCTGAATATACTGAGCACCGATAATAATTTGCGGTGAAATTACATTAACATCTTCCGGGATTTGATTCCCTTTAAAATGTCCCCTTGAGAATAAGAATGCTTGCCAAAGCGGCAGACCATGCCAAACAATTTGCGGCACATCACGATAACCTGGAAGAATGAAATCTTCTTTCTCCAATGCATACTGGGAAGCGATTTGCGAGGCTTCTTGACCGGCAGTCGGTGCATAGAACCCTAATCTCCCTTGACGGTTCAATGAAATTGAACGTTGATCCAAGATACGCGTATAAACCATGCGGCGCATTAATTCTTGTAGTTGTTCATCAGTTAAATCAGGCATTGCCGCTTCGTTAACGACTTCTCCTTCTTCATTTATAATTTGAAAAGTTTCAAATTGTTCTTCCACTTTCTTAAGCTGATTCTGAACATTAAATTTAGCTTGTTTAGTTTTTTGAGCCATTTGGCACCTCATCCTTTCATTAAAAAGGTTTGCTATTATTATTCTATAAGCAAAAATATTTTGCTTTATAGTTTCTTCAACAATGCATTCTTTTATTTTTCCCTTAAGCCTAATCCCTCAAACGTGGATATGGTTAATATGTCTCAATCTTATTCTGTACCATAAAAAAAATCAAGAAAAATGATACAAGAACTTTTATAAATTTAGTTTACAAGATGCATTCACGTCAAGTCAATCACTTGTATTTCCTTATTTTTAAGATTCAATAGAATTTCCAACGCCAAATCTTCATCACTGTGTTAGTTTTGATTTTGTAACTGTACTATAAATTTTCTTCCTTTTTTTAATTTATAGGTACTGAAGTATAATATTTCACTTCTATTGACTATCCAATCGATTCCCAAATTGCTTTAACTAAAGGCATTTGAGACTTTAAAATAATATTTCGAGAAAATTTTTAAACGCTTTCATTTCATTCTGCTGTTAGATTTTCTATTTTAGAATTTTTTTAGTACAGTTTCTTCATTTTTTATATTTAGGAGTTCTTTTATATATTGAATAAAAAAATTATTCTAGAATTTTTTAGTTAATAAACTAATGAATGCATAAAAAATAGGCTATGGGTATTACCCACAGCCCATTAAATAATTATTTTTTGGTTGAATCTGCCATTTCTATTCCTGAACTGTTGTAAAAACTTTCTTTTTTCTGATTAGATTTTTCAGTTAATTCATTAAATTGGCTATTCGTTTTCAACACTTTTGTATATGAGGTATTGATTTTCTTGATTTGGCCTTGTAACTCATCCATTTTCAAATCTTCTTTTTTAAATAGTTCATACAATTCACGATCATACTCTAAGCTTTGCTGATAAGCTTCATATAGGTTATCGTACGTGCTATATCGTTCACTCATTATCTTATTCATTTCAGTGGCTTCTTTTTTTACCTTCTTATCTTCTATTTTCCCAATTTGTTCTTCTATCTTATTAAATTGTTTTTTTGAGGCCTGCATACTGTTATGTTCTTTTTCAATAATAGCCTCGCGTTCATCAATATTCTTAGTTGCTTCATCTGAAAGTTCAACGATTTGTTCATATTCATTCATTCCAAGTTTAATAATTTTATCATATTGCTCTTTTTCTTTATTCTCCAATTTATTAAGTGGCTCTTGATGCTCGGTAAAATCACTTTCCTTCTCCGTAGTTTTTTCAAGAATTTTATGGATTTTTTCTTCCGGGGAACTACTAAAACAACCAGACATAATTGTTAAGGAAAGAAGTAAAACAAAATATAGACGAAAACGTTTCAACATCGACAGCTCCTCCTGATAGTTCTTTGAAGTAGGATATTTTTCTACTCATCTGTTTTAGATGATTGCAGACTCTTGTACTAATCATATTCTAAGCAGGAATTTTCCATTACTAGGCTTTAGCCTACACCCTTTAAACCGTATTGCATAGGCTGTAGAGACCGTTTCAACTTAGAGTGGTCAATACTTTAACAATATAAAAACGGAGGTATAAAATTATGTATGGAGGTTACACCCAGGATTGTTGTTATCCGGTTTCCGCTGCACCCAGCTATGGTTATGGGGGATGTGGAGGCGGATGTGGAGGCGGCTTTGGATCCGGCTTTGCTCTAATCATCGTCCTTTTCATCCTGCTTATCATTGTCGGCGCCTGCTTCTGCTAAACAGATAATTACTACTACCTTTACCCGAATATGTTATCTATTTACCCTGATTTCACAAAAAAATGAATGATTTTAAAAAAAAGATCACAATCGGTTTATACAATCATGATAGGGATAGGGATTTGAGTATTGATCCTATCCCTATCATGTTCTCTTTTATCAATCCAAAAGCCTAAGTATACAGTCCATTAACTTTTCGTATTTTTTTTGTTAAAATAACCCTATACATATATTATAAATTTTTAATGGGGTGAAAGATTATGCTTACTATGGATGATTTTGTTAACGAAGACGATCCAATATTAAGGAAAGTCGCGTTGGAAGTACCACTGCCGGCTTCTGATGAAGATAAGCAACTTTTAACCAGCTTGATGGAATATGTCCAAAATAGCCAGAATCCTGAAATTTCAGCTCAATATGGTTTAAGAGCTGGGATAGGCTTGGCCGCACCACAGGTAAATGTTTCAAAACGGATGATTGCCGTTCATTTAAAAGATAAAAATGGTGAACTGTATAGCTACGCTCTTTTCAATCCTAAACTCATTAGCCATTCAGTGGAGAAAGCCTACTTAACGACAGGTGAAGGTTGTCTTTCAGTTAATCGTCCAATCTCTGGTTATGTATCACGTTATGCTCGAATAATGGTATCAGGTACGACTCTGGATGGAACACTGGTTCAGCTCCGCTTAAAAGGGACCCCAGCCATTTGCTTTCAACATGAAATCGACCATCTGAACGGAATCTTGTTTTATGATCATATTAATCCAAAAGATCCCTTTACCATTCCAGAAAATTCCGTTGCGGTAGAAAGATGAGCTAACTAAGTGATAAAAAACTCCCATCAGTTGACGGGAGTTTTTAGTTCTAGATCAGATCAAGTTCTTTTAATCCGTAAAGTATACCATCATTATCGACATCCTTCGTTACAAAGTCGGCCTCCTGCTTCAAAAGCTGACTGGCATTCCCCATTGCCACGCCATATCCCGCTACTTTTAACATCTCTATATCATTTAACCCATCCCCGAATGCATAAACATCCTCAAGGCCAAATCCGACTTTTTCCATTAATATCTTTATACCTTCTGCCTTTGACCCACCGAATGGAAGTACATCCGTCGAATACGTATGCCATCTAATAAAATGAAATTTATCATACTGACCAACAAATTTCCCTTCTTCATCCTCAGAGCAAAATAATAACGCTTGGTATATGTCATGATCTTCGTAAAAATCGGCATGAAGTTCTGGATGTGGAAACTTCAGACTGCTTAATGCCTCCTCAATTCTGCTATGATGCGGTACACTAGATTTCATTGTCTCTTCATTCATAAATACAATTGGTATATTATTTTTTTCAGAATGTTCGTGAAGCCTTTTTATTTCAGACAAACTTAAAGGATTTTTGTAAATGACTTCACCTTCAAAAACAACATATTGTCCATTAAAACTTACGAATGTATCGATGCCAAGCTCTTCCCTTAAAGATTCAAACATGAACGGAGCCCTACCTGTAGCAATCGCAACAAAAACCCCATTGTCTTGTAATTGCTTAATAGCTTTTTTCGTTGAGGCAGGTAACTTTTTTTCATGATCTAGCAATGTTCCATCAATATCAAAGAATACGATTTTCACTAACTCTTCACTTCCAATTCATTCAGTTTTCCTTTTTTAATATGTACCCATTTAATAATTGTCATAAAGATAAGTCAAGTAACCCACACCTGTCAATTAACATTTATTGCTACGTTTTTTATTTACAAATGAGCATATACTACTGTAAATAAAATTCATTAAAGCTCAACTTATTCTTCCTACTCTCTCCTCCCAAATCTGCACCTTTTCTATATTACCTCTAAAAGCCTAGTTATCTACTGAGTATTACGCCTTTTTTTACAAAAATGGGCCAAGTACTTGTAAAGACATATTTACTTTATTGAATAATCCTATACAATAATAATTAAGGGAGTGTGATCGCCATGTTAAAAAAGCTTCGTAAAAAGCTTGTAAAACAGTGGAATGATCTTTTAAGAAAAAAATCAATCGCATGAACTGCCGTACCTATTGTGCCTTGGCCGTCATCCAAATGCGAGTTTTTTTCGTACAGCCCTTCAAAAACTTGCGGAGGGCTTCTTCCTTGTTGTAAAGTTCTTGTTAAGCCTTCTTCTATCTTGGCTTTGAAAATTTCAAGTAAGTACATATTGCATTCGGAATATGAAGCGTTGTCTCTTAATGGAACGCTGTACTAAGGGTTAGACACTTAAAGCAAGAAATCGGTTGCGAAAAAAGACTTCGTAACACAATAGAATAAACGCAGTCAAACTGATTTCCACCCTAAAAAAGTTGACCAAAAACTTTTCTTTATCGATTTAAGTTTTACACATAGTAAAAACGGATAGGATAAAAGAATAGAGAAGGCCGCGATGAATTGAATACCTGATTCGGCTGACTATTTTTTATATACTTTTAAGACATTGGTATAATCAGTTAACTAAAACCCCTTCCGTTTTTATGGCGGAGCTGGGTTTATTTTTACATGATGTTGAAAAACATGAAAAAATTGTTGTTTTTATATATAATGAAAAAAGCAATGCAAACAAGTGAGGAGAGATTAAAATGGTATTTAAGGTATACTATCAAGTAACCATAGCAGAGGTTCCCATCAGGGAGAATACTAAAACAATGTTTGTCGAAGGTGAATCCGTTCGTGACGTTCGTTTAAAATTAAAAAAAGAACCTTATAACGTAGAATTCGTAACAGCAGTAACTGGAGCATATTTAGAATATGAAAAACAAAATGAAGATTATAAAGTATTGGAGCTATAATTTATGAAATTTGTAAAAAATGATCAAACAGCTGTATTCGCCTTGGGCGGTTTAGGCGAAATCGGTAAGAACACATATGCTGTTCAATTTCAAGACGAAATCATCGTTATTGATGCTGGAATTAAATTTCCGGAAGACGAACTTCTCGGAATTGACTATGTGATTCCTGACTACAGTTATTTAGAGAAAAATGTAGATAAAATTAAAGGTGTCTTCATCACTCATGGCCATGAAGACCACATTGGCGGGATTCCTTATTTATTAAGAAAAGTGAATGTCCCTGTATATGGCGGTAAGCTAGCACTTGGATTACTTCGTAATAAATTGGAAGAACACGGTCTTTTACGTCAGACAACCATGATCGAAATCAGTGAAGATGAAGTGATTAAATTTCGGAAAACTTCCGTCTCTTTCTTCCGCACAACTCACAGCATCCCGGATTCTTATGGAATCGTTGTAAAAACACCGCCTGGACAAATTGTTCATACTGGTGATTTTAAATTCGACTTTACACCTGTAGGCGAACCTGCAAACTTAACTAAGATGGCGGAAATCGGTAAAGAAGGAGTATTGTGCTTACTTTCAGACAGTACGAATAGTGAAGTACAGAACTTCACGATGTCTGAAAGCCGCGTTGGCGATACCATTCAAGACATTTTCCGTAAAGTGGACGGACGGATTATATTTGCAACATTTGCATCAAACATCCATCGTCTTCAACAAGTAGTAGAAGCAGCTGTAGCAAATGGCCGTAAAATTGCTGTTTTCGGCCGTAGCATGGATTCAGCTATTGCTATTGGTCAAGACCTTGGTTATATTGTAGCTCCTAAAGATACATTTATTGATGTGCAGCAATTAAATCGGATGCCTGCTAACAAAGTAACCATCCTTTGTACAGGTAGCCAAGGTGAACCAATGGCAGCCCTTTCGCGGATTGCGAACGGTACTCACCGTCAAATCCAAATTATACCTGGTGATACAGTTGTGTTTTCTTCTTCACCTATTCCAGGTAACACAATCAGTGTTTCTAGAACAATTAATCAATTATATCGTGCAGGCGCAGACGTCATTTCAGGTCCATTGAATGATATTCATACATCCGGGCATGGCGGCCAACAAGAACAAAAACTTATGCTTCGTTTAATTAAGCCAAAATTCTTCATGCCAATTCATGGTGAATATCGGATGCAGAAACTTCATGCCCGACATGCAGTTGATTGCGGGGTTCCTGAAGAAAATTGCTTTATCATGGATAATGGTGAAGTGCTTTCGTTAAGTGAAAACACAGCACAAATCGCTGGGAAAATCCCTTCAGGTTCTGTTTATATTGATGGAAGCGGCATCGGCGATATCGGAAACATCGTTTTACGCGACCGTCGGATTCTTTCTGAAGAAGGTCTTGTCGTTGTCGTTGTCAGCATTAATATGAAGGAATTCAAAATTGCATCCGGTCCGGACATCATCTCACGTGGATTTGTCTATATGAGAGAATCTGGAGACCTTATTAGCGATGCTCAATCCTTAATCACTAAGCACCTGAATAAAGTAATGGATCGCAAAACTACTCAATGGTCCGAAATTAAAAATGAAATTACAGATACATTGTCTCCATTCTTATATGAAAAAACAAAACGCCGTCCGATGATCCTACCGATCATCATGGAGGTTCAATAAACTAAAAAAAGCCTCCAGCCATTACCCTGGCTGGGGCTTTTTTTAGTTTAATACTATTTCCTTACATTCTACGTACACTATAGGTTAAAAGCTTCCTAAAGAAGTGAGCCTGTTCGATATGGAAGAGGTCTCAATTTCATTCTACAATCTTTTTCTCAAAACGATTGATGTCGGAATCTGCTCCAATAACTATCAATATATCGCCTTTATGAATTAAATCGTTTGCTTGTGGAGAGACATTGATTTCATTTCCTCTTTTAATAGCGACAATATTTAGCCCGTAGTGAGCACGGATATCAAGATCAAATATTGAATTCCCATTCATCTTTTGGCTTGCTACAATTTCAACAATGGAGTGTTCATCAGAAAGCTCCAAATAGTCGAGAATATTATTAGACCCGATATTATGGGCAATCCTTCTCCCCATATCTCGCTCCGGGTGCACAACAAAGTCAGCGCCGATTTTACGTAGTACCTTCTCATGATAATCATTCTGCGCCTTTACCGTAACATTGCTGACACCCAACTCTTTAAGCATAAGCGTCGTCAAGATGCTCGCCTGAATATTTTCACCGATCGCTACAATGACGTGATCAAAATTACGAATTCCAATATTTCTGAGGACACTTTCATCAGTCGTATCCCCTACTACGCTATGTGAAGCAATTCTAGCAAATTCATTGACACGATCTTCATTTGCATCGATAGCCAGAACTCCTAAACCTTCTTCAGCTAGCGTCCTGACTATACTGCCGCCAAAACGACCAAGTCCAATCACTGCAAATTCCTTTTTCACAGTAAGCCCTCCAACATCTTTCATTCTATTAGGATATACAGCGTCTCGCTCCTTAAAGCACACTTCCTATCCTAGTACGGAAAAGCAATTAAGCTTTATTGCCTTTAAACGTTAAATAATTTGTTAAATGATTGATGGCAAGTTCAATTGCTTTTTCATCCGGAGTTAACTTAGCGTGGTGTAAACCGTATTCGGATGAAACCCCTAGCCAGAACATGAAACCTGGAATTTCCTTTAGCATGTATCCAAAATCTTCACCAGTCATCGCTTCGGTACAGCGATATAAATCGACCTCTGATGACTGCTCCGTATATTCCATAAATTCCTGTGTCAACTGCTCCTCATTATATACCTGATGGTACATCGCGCCATAGTCAATCTCTGCCACGCATTCAAAACCCGCTTGAATACCATCTACAAGTGCTTTAATCCGTGACTTAACCTTTACCATTGATTCAGGATTAAGCGTGCGTATTGTCCCTTCTAAGCGCGCTGTCTCTGCAATGATATTTTGGACGGTGCCTCCGGTAATCTTTCCAACAGTTATGACAGCTGAATCAAGCGGATTCACATTGCGGGAAACGATAGTTTGCAGTTGCCCGACAAGTGAGCAGGCAGCGATGACCATGTCATTTGTATGATGAGGGTAAGCTGCATGCCCACCTTTCCCTTTCAGGTCAATAAATAATTCAGATGTATTGGCAAATAAAAGACCTTCTTTAACGGCAATCGTTCCAACCGGATACTCTGGAGCTATATGCAAAGCAAGAATCATATCCGGTTTCCATTTTTTCATCGTTTCGGATTTCAGCATTGGTTCAGCTCCACCAGGCCCCTCTTCCGCCGGCTGAAAAATAAATAGTAAGTCATCATCAATCGGGTTTTCCACAAAATATGTCAAAACCCCTAGACCTATGCTCATATGAAAATCATGGCCACAAGCATGCATATAATCCTCATGATTAGAAGTAAAAGGTAATCCAGTTTCCTCTTTAATCGGTAGACCGTCTATATCCGCACGATAGCCAATTATTTTTCGGGGGTTCCGTCCCTTTATTTTCACAAATATCCCTGTTCGCCAAGTCTCTATTTCCATTCGCTCTGACGCCAATTTCGTTATGTAATTCAGTAGATATTGCTGCGTTTTAAATTCTTGAAAACCTATCTCCGGTATTTTATGCAAATCACGCCGGATGGCGGCAAACGGACTTGTTTCCATCTTATTCCCTCCCTATACAGAAAGCGTGGATATAGTTATCCACGCTCTTGACACCTATTTACTTTAGAAATTAAAGTTGACGAAGTTCTTGCATGATTTCAGTTTTAGATTTAGTTTTTTCGTCAATTTGTTTAATCACTTTTGCTGGAATACCAGCAGCCACCGAGTATGGAGGAACGTCTTTCGTTACAATTGCGCCTGCCGCTACAACTGAACCTTGACCGATTTTTACACCTTCAAGAACAACTGCATTAGCTCCGATTAATACATCGTCTTCTAATATAACAGGTTGCGCGGAAGGAGGCTCAATAACACCTGCTAAAACAGCGCCTGCACCTACGTGACAGTTTTTACCCACTGTTGCGCGTCCACCAAGTATTGCGTTCATGTCAATCATTGTGCCTTCACCAATAACAGATCCAATATTGATCGATGCGCCCATCATGATCACTGCGTTATCTCCGATTGACACTTGGTCACGGATAATTGCGCCAGGCTCGATACGAGCTTTGATGCCTTTTAAGTCCAATAAAGGAATAGCGGAATTACGACGGTCGTTTTCAACTACATAATCCTCAATTTTTGTTCCAGCTGTCTCAATAGCCACTTCAACTTCAGACCACTCACCGAATACAACTCCGGTATTACCTGTAATGAAAGTTTTAGAAGCTTGACCAAAATCTATGCCTTCTAATTCACCTTTGATATATACCTTTACAGGTGTTGATTTTTTACTATTTGAGATAAAAGAAATAATTTCGTTTGCATCCATTTTATTCATTCTCGAAAAACCTCCTAAATATGTATCATTACTCGTCTTTAATTTACCAGACAACTGACGGCAAGACAAGTTGAATGTCATTGATATATATTATTCTACCCCATTGACATTTTCGGCAAATGAACTATAACATTCCTTGGTCCCTAATATGCTCTTTCACTACTTCTGTGAATGCTTGGACCTGCTTAAGCTGAAAAGCAGAATCATAGCCACAAAGCCATGTATCTCGTTCAATTGAATGATTATGCCCATCTAAAAGGGGGATTTTGAATATATTTGTATCTTTATCATGTAAAGTGATTGCTGGGAGAATAGCATATCCTATCCCATTAAACACCATTTGTTTGCATGTTTCGATTTGATCGACCACGATGGTGTTTTTTGGGGTCGTTTTAAATTGCCGGTGCCACCAGTCCTGAATTTCCTGATAATAGTTTGAATCGCTTTTAAACTGAATGAATGGCCGGTCTGTTTCGAATACTTGGTTCAGTTCCTTCATTTCAGTGTCGACCAAATAAAGCATATCCGTAAATAAATGCTGTTTTACCCCTTTCCAATCTGGTGCTCCCCTAATGATACCAATATGTACTTGGCCTTCATACAAGGACTTTAAAATCTCACTGCTCCAGCCCGTGATTAAAGAGATTTTGGCATACGGATATTTTTGGACAAACTTTTTCAAAACTTGAGGCAGCCAATTCTGTCCTACTATTGAGGCACAGGCAATTTTCAAAGTACCATATACTTCATGATCCATCGCCTGGATACTTTCTCTAACCTTTTCTTCTTTTTCTAAAACTTCATTGGCCAAACGAATAACTGCTTCTCCAGCAGGTGTCAACGAAAGACCTTTTTGCGAACGGAGAAACAGCTTTGAGCCCCATTCCTTTTCAATCGTTTGTAAACGCTGAGATAAAGCAGGTTGGGAAACAAATAACCGTTCAGCTGCTTTTCTCATATTCATTTCCTGAGCAAGTACGGATAATAAATGAAATTCTGAAAATGACATACACACCAGCCTCTTGATAATTAATTCTTATCTTGTTGATTAAATTTATTTAAATTTAATTATCAACAAAGTCCGCTTATAATACAAGAGAAAAGAAACGGAGTGGTACCCATGACGATCATTTTATTGCTGATTATCAGTTTTACAGCATCCTTTATAGGCACATTGGCCGGAAGCGGCGGATTAACTGGTATGCCTTCACTTCTTTTGATTTGACAGTTGCTTTGATTATGAATTTCATTTCTTAACACATGGCAGCCTCTTTAGTTAGACTGCCACAGGTCTACTGTTTCTTGCGTAGTCTCGTCAGTAATATGAAGCTAATTACAGAAAAGACTAGGACAATGAGATAAATCGTGTGTAGCGACAATGTAAGTCCTTCCTGTAAAACCTTCACAACATTTTCAGGAAGCAAAGCCCTTTCTTTACTGTTCAATAGCTTATTTGCGGTGTCAATTGTCACTCCCGAATTGACTGGTGCATGCTCGTTTAAATATGCTTGAAGCCTTGTATTCATAATTCCCCCTAGCAAAGCAGCTCCAACCGTATTTCCTAAATTACGCATGAACATATTCGAAGCAGTCGCAATCCCTCTACGTTCCCAACTGACCGTTTTCTGAATAACAACAATGAAGGAAGTCGAGGTCAAGCCCATCCCCACACCAACAAAGAAGGATCCCATCGCAGCGATAAGCGGCCCTGCCTCAGGCTTCATCAATACTAAAATCGAACTTCCGAGAATTAGCGAACACCCTCCAAGAAGCGAAGTTGCTTTAAAACCTATTTTCAACAACAGTCTACCTGAAACCATAGATGCAATCGGCCAGCCAATTGACATGGCGGTTAGTGTAAAACCTGCTACTGTTGGAGAACGTTCCATCACTCCCTGAACAAATGTCGGAAGAAAACTCGTTAATCCAATCATCATCACCCCTGTTGTCAAGGAAACAAGATTTGCGATTAAGATGGAGCGCTCCTGCCAGATTTCAAATGGCATCATTGGTTCGGATGCCCTCTTTTCTTGTACAATAAACAAGACAAAGGCTATAACAGCCACTATTACAAGGGAGACAACCGGTGTGGAAGCCCAAGACCACTTTACGCCTCCTTGTACGAGAACCACCATAAGGGTGGATATCGATAACGTCAATAGCGTTGCACCCAAGTAATCAATATCACGTTTTTTCTTTTCGATATTTTCATGAAGGAAGAACCAAATCCCTACAAAAGAAAGTAAGCCAAGAGGAATGTTGACCCAGAATACAAGCTTCCATGTAAGTGATTCAACAATCAAGCCCCCCAGTGCCGGTCCGATTACCGCTGAAATGCCCCATACACTTGATAAATACCCTTGAACACGGGCCCTCTCTTCATTTTTATAAATATCCCCCACAATTGTTGAAGCAACAGGTGCTACTGCCCCCGCCCCAAAACCCTGTACAAAGCGATAAATAATGAGCTCCGTCATCGAATTGGAGAAACCGCAGAGAATGGAACCAATTAAGAAGACAATAATTCCAAATAATAAAACAGGTTTCCTTCCAAGAATATCGGATAGCTTTCCATAAATTAAGACTGTCACGGCGTTCATTAGCAAATATCCAGAAAACACCCAGCTATATAGAGAAAAACCACCCAAATCACTGACAATAGCCGGCATTGCCGTCGAAACGATAGTTCCTTCAATTGCATTCATAAACATAGCCATCATGATGGCAGCTAGGATGAATGGACGTTTCAATTTTTTATTCTGTACTTCCGAAGTATTTACTGATTGTACCAATTTCCGCATCCTTTCCTAAATATGTAATAGCTCTAGGGTTTACCGCCCTCTATATAGAATATGTAAAAAACAAGAAAACTCGCCAATTGGCGAGTTTTAGGTAAACTGTACTGTTTAGCGTTGACATATTTATTCAGGTAATGTATTTTGTTTAAATACTTTTTTCAAGATAGCTCTTCTCGTTAGGATTCCTTCAAAAAGGTGTTCATCATTCTCTACACAGACAAACGGATGGTCAATTAACAATTCTACACCTTTAGTCAAGGTATCTTCAATATGCAGGCGAGGTATGTCTATATTCATAATTTCGGAAACTTTTTTATTCTCTAAATTATCAAATTCAATTCGTTCCAGTCCCAAAATCGAGTCAAGAATGACTGGTGTGCTAATTAAGCCATGCAGTTTATACATCGGATCTAACACAGGAATGGCCGTATAACCGCTCTTTGTTAATACCAATAGTGCATGTTCTAAATTATTGGTTACCTGCACGTGGGCCACGCGTTCAGAAGAAATCATTAGGTCTTTCACGCTGGATTCCAATAAATCCCCATCATGAGTACCGATCATGTTAAAACCCCTTACCATATGTTTTTATATACAGCTCTTTTTCTAGTTTAACATATGTAAGCAGAAAAGACTCATTCCAATACCTATAAAATCCCAAACTGAGGATTCTCTAAAGAAATACTTAGCCTTTACTAGTTTTAATGTTAACCTGTTTAAACCCGCATTCCGGGCATTGATATATTACATTTTGGTTGGACTGTGCCGTCAATACATCTGCCATTTCCCTTTCCTCACCGCAAGCAGGGCATATTACCATAGGGTTTTTCATTTACATCCCTCCAATTATTAAGGTGTCGTAAAAATCCCTTCTTCATACACGAAGTAAAAAGTGAGTTGATTTTTCAATAATAAAAAGCCGTATTCCCAAAAGGAATGCGGCTTTTTTCGTAATCTTTTTAAGATTGAAGAAGATCAAAGATTTCAATGGTAATCATATCAATATTATCGAACTGATATTTGGATGATTTCCCTTTATCACTGTATACTTCAAGCTCGAACATTTCTGTTTTGCTGAAATATGTAACCTGGCATTTTTTCACGCCATCTATTTCAAAAAAACGCTGAGCAGATTCAGATTCCTTTGCTTGCTCTTGAAGACTTTTTAATCTGGTAAGAATGCCCTGTAATTGAGACATACTCACTCTCCTTTCTGAATAAAACCTTTTCGATAGGTTTCACTATACCATACTTTTCTATCCAGTAGCCACGCTGAAATAAATTCAGAATAATTTAAAACTTCATTCTTTACATGACACTATTAACAGAATAAAATAAGGATTGGATTTTGTACATAAAAATTTCCCTGGAGGTAGATTCTATTGCAAAACTTTAGTGAACTTGGTTATCGGATTTATTTAATCGATGGTTTTGATTTGAATAGAAAAAATCGGACAGGTACATATGTAATTGCCGATAAGGACATAACTTTAGTTGAAACGTCCGCCAGCCCATCTATCCCCCATTTATTAAAGGGACTTGATGACCTGGGAATCACCCCCGAGGATATTACATATATCATTCTTACCCATATTCACTTGGACCATGCAGGGGGAGCTGGACTTTTTTTACAGCATTGCCCGAATGCCAAAGTAATTGTTCATCCAAAAGGAGCACGACATCTAGAAGACCCGACAAGATTAATTGCTGGAGCTAAAGCAGTCTATGGTGAAGAATTCAACAAACTTTTTGACCCGATTTTGCCTATACCGCACGATAAAATGATTATTAAACAAGATAGGGAATCTCTTCAAACGAGCGACTCGTCTACATTGACCTTTTATGACACTCCAGGGCATGCCAATCACCACTTCAGCATATTCGATTCTGTTTCAAAAGGTATGTTTTCCGGTGATACAGTAGGTATTTACTATCGTGAGCTAAATGAAGATGGCAATGAATTTTATCTACCTTCCACATCACCAAATCAATTTAATCCTGAAGCGATGCTTGCTGCAGCAGACCTGTATGCGAGTATTGGAGTTGAACGGATATATTTTGGCCATTACGGCGTATCGGAAAATCCAAACGAAGTTTATAAGCAACTTCATTACTGGTTGCCTATTTTTGTTGAGACAGCAGAAACAGCCTTCAAAGAATACACAAGCTTTAAGGAGCAGGTCGCCGCAACCAGCAAAAATATATTCAATACAGTCGCTACTCATTTAGGAGAAAAGGGCATCACAAAGGATCATTCCGTTTTTGAAATAATTCGCCTGGACCTTAAGGTCTGTTCTATGGGTTTGATTGACTACTTGGAAAAACGCGAAAAGAATAAATAGGTAGACATATAATGTATATCTCTATTCAAATGGAAGGGTATTCTCTATAATGAGAAAGTACTCACTTTAAGCATACCTGGAGGAATGAAATGAAAGACGTTACCCTTTATACCCAACCGGATTGCCCTCCCTGCAAGATCATGAAAATGTTCTTTGATGATAACAATATCGAATATAAAGAAAAAGATATTAAAGCAGATGGGAATGCACGTAAAGAACTAACAAATAAATATGGAGCTTATTCCACGCCAACTGTCGTAATTGATGGAAAAGCTATTATCGGCTTTGAACTTGACGAAATCAAAAAAGAACTGAATATTTAACAACAAAAAGTCTAAAGAAGGCCTGAACCTCCTTTAGACTTTTACCTACTTTATATTCCCCCATCTTCTTCAAATAGTTTAGGTGACTACAAAAGAAGCTTTTGTTTGGTGTGCTCTTTATTTTAGATTTTCACTTTCATACCTCACGTCCGCTACCTTCCATTCATTATTCACTTTTTTCAAAGTAACAGATTCAACATGTTTACCCGTTGAAACAGGTCCATCCTCTGATACTGGGAATTCTTCCTGAACATAAATGAATTCACCGCCCTTACCATATACGACTTTTGTATTCTCATCGTAACTAAAAAATGGAATATAATAGGGAGCAAAATCAGATCCATATGCAGTAAACCCTCCATTAACTTTCACCACATTCGCTTCGACAAACTTCTCGATGAAATCCTCGGAGAAATGGGTATCCAATTTCTCTTTAATCGCTTTTTTCGTGCGTACTTCCTCACTGATTGATCCTTGATTCACCAGTGCCTCCTGTACAAAAGAGAGCACTTCTTCTCTATGTAAGCCCTCCGCAGAAACTGTGAACCCACCCCCTAAAAAAAGAAAAGCACCCGCCATGCACGCAACTAAGTATTTCCTCATACTATCATCTCCTAGTTATAGATTGTCTTCGAATGGATATGTTTATTGTCTATGCTTTTCAATACCCGAACAGAACAAAGCCAAACTACAAAAAATACTAGATCAAAGTGCATTCTGAAACCTAATTAAACATGTCTTACTTTTTTGTATTAAAAAAAGAAGATTTCATTGTACTGAAATCCCCTTCTCACTCTTTTATTGAAATGCATAGTAAAAAATAAAACCGGCAATTAAAATTGTTCCAATGAAGAGAGAAACAAAAACCGGGTTCCTTAAATAAGGATGTTCTTTAACAGATTCATCGATACTTGAATCATATCTCTCTTTTACTTTCTGTGTCTTTGCTACAGAATATGTATAAAAGAGCAGATATAACGCCATGATTATTACGACTATGAGTAGAATCCAGATATACGTGCTCAAAATATGTCTCCTCCAAGCGCATTATTTTTGCTTATCGTTACACATTTTGAGCAATTATATACAATAGTTATTTTTATAACAATGCTTCATTTTCGTATAGATAGCTATATGATAGATCAAAGAATATGTATTCCTTATTATTCAATGGATAAGAAAAGGTTCGAATGGTTTCTCCTGTTTCAATATCACTGTATAAATCAGATAGAATTCCTTTTTTTTCATTGCGCATCTTGACGATATTTTCTAGGAAATAAGGTCGCCAGCTCCAATTTTTATTCATATAATTAGGCTGTACTATCCATTGCCCATCCTTATTAAGAATATTAGGGGATTTTTGATATCCCTCTTCATCACAAATATAAAGACGGAATCCTACTGAATCTAATTTTTTTGCCAAAATCCCGAGAAATTCTTCATGTGAGCCAACCCGCTTTTGCTGTTTTAAAAAGGTTTGCATATTTTCGTTGAATTGCAAAGTCTTTTGATAAACAGCTTCCAGCTTTTTTGTTTCTAATGAAATAAAGGACTGACATTCTTGATGGAATTTTTCACGAAGTAAATCTTTATTAATGAACTCGCCGTCCGGTTTAGCCAAAAAATAACCTTGATAATAACGGCCTCCGTTCTTCCAAGCAAAGCGGAGCTGGTACTCAGACTCAATGTTCTCAAACAATAAATTGGCGCCGATTTTACGAGCAAGCATGCTTAGAGAAAAAAGGATGACCTGATACGCATCTCCACCTGAAATACGGAGTTGGTTTAAGTTAACTTTTAAAATATTCGGAGAAATCTGTGCAATTTGATCAAGCTGGGTATCTTTCCCTAAATGATCGAAAGCTATTTTGATGCCATATGTTTTAAAGTAAGAGAGAACATGCTGTAAAGGATCAAAGTTTTCCGCACTGATAGTGTCTGATAATTCCAGAACAATCCGATGCATTTCTTCCGGTTGAAAATGACGATGCAAAATCTCCATGAACTCTTCTCCATGATCTAGCATAAGCATATTTGGATCTCTGTTAATAAAGATAAGAAAGTCTTCCCCATAGTCTTTTATTCTTTCAAGGGCTATTTCTAGAACGTAATTATCCACTTCCACTCTATACTCTTCCGGCACAGAAGAATCGTGAAAAAACGTGCCAAGACTTTTATATTCTGACTGTTCCTCATAGCGTCCTAAAATTTCATAACCGATAACTTGATGCTGATCTGCGCTGAAAATCGGTTGAAAGAATGGTGTCACCCTGTCTAAATTCTTTAATATTTTTTCTGCATCCATGATGTATTCCTCCTAATTACGAAACACCAATATGCAAAAATTATACCATTAGTTTCTATTGTTGATAATAAATAATTTTAATTCCTACCCAATAACTCCTTTTTATTTTAGTAATATTTTCAGCCTCCTAATTGTTTTAAAATAAAAAAAAGATTTCCAATGAAAAAAGGCATTGTCCATTTACAGAACAATGCCTTATGCATTAAAACGGAAAAAACCATGGAATCGTGATGACCATAATAACACCGATAAAGACTTGTATGGAAATCCCAATCAGGATAAAGTCCTTATACTTATAATCGCCTGCTGTCATGACAAGGGCATTTGTCGTAGCAACCCTTGGAGTGGATAACGACAGACTGCCTGCAACAGCAAGACATAGAAACACAGGAACAGGATCAATTCCTTGATTCACCGCGGAAGTTAAAGCAATAGGTGCCATGATCACTGTCGCTGCTCCATACGGGATAAACTGGCTTAAAATTAAAGTCAGGAGATAAAAAACAGCTAATACACCATGTGCACCGATATTACTGAATAGCACTGCCAGCCAATCACTTATCATTCTCACGCCACCAGTATTGTCCAATGCAGCTGTTATTCCAAACATAGCTGCAATTAATAGTACAGGCTCCCAATTTATCTTTTGATAGGCATCCTCCATGGAACGGACACAGCCGGTGACTACCATCAACAAAGCAGCCGTCAATACCGATAGAACAGCAGGAATAGACTCTATCGACAAAAGTATGACCATTAGTGCAGTAATGCATAAAGCAATCCATGCTTTAGCCTTAGATTCGACTGTTAATCCATCATCTGAGGTGCTGCCTATTACAATAACATCCTGTAAATCCGAGGAGATCCTCTCGATGTTTTCCCATTCTCCATGTATCAGAATTGCATCGCCAGGTTTTAGCCGTTCAGTACCAACATCCGCTTGAATATATTCACCATTCCGATTAATTGCCAATACATTACATTGATATTTTTCACGAAAATGAACGTCAATTAGTGTCTGATTCTCATAATCCGAATTCGGAACAATCAAAATTTCAGTCAATCCAAATCTACTGCTCAGAAAATGTTTTTTTATTTGTTCAGTGTTAAAGTGTTTAAACTCTAGTTCATAGTTAAGCGCCAATCTCTCAACAGATTCTTCCTCTCCAAACACCAGAATAATATCATCAGGATGAAGTACTTCATCCGCTCTGGCCGATATCGTTAGTTGTTTTTGCAACAGCGGCAATTGCTTATCTTTTGGTTTCCGCTGAATTTCGATCAAAGTTAATTCATACTGAATAGGAAGCTGTAGGTCGGACAACCTTTCTCCAACAATATCGGAAGTAGCAGGTATGTGCAGATAGTGCAAACGGTCATACACTTTGTACATACCAGCAAGTTCCCCTGCAGACAACCCTTTTACACTATTGTTGGCTGCAATTGTTTTTTCCGGAAGTAACAGACGGCCAAGCGTTAACATAAAGAATAGACCCGATGCAAAAGCGATTAAGCCTATAGGTGTAAAATCAAAGAAAGATAAAATTTCTATACCGTTTTGCTTTAATACATCAGCTACAATCATATTGGAGGGTGTTCCAGTCAGTGTTAGCAGCCCACCAATACTACATGCATAGGCAAGTGGCAATAAATACCTTGTCGGGCTAGTTTTTTGTTGTAAAGCCATACTCATTACGAGCGGGAGCAAAATGGAAACAATACCTGCGCCACTTAAAAACGCACTTAAAATTCCTGCCGTCACCATGACAATTAACAGCGATTTCCATTCACTTCCACCACAAAAGCCTAACAGCTTATTTCCCGCTTTCTCTACAATTCCTGTATTTAACAGACCAGCCCCTACGATAAATAATCCCGCAAGCATTATTACGACTTGATTCGCAAACCCAGCTATAAGTTCATCCAATGTAAGTATTCCCAGTAATCCCAATATTGCTAGTGCACCAAGTGCAATTAAATCCGCGCGGAATTTTCCTTGTATAAAAAGCGCAATTGCGCATAGAAGTATAATCAGTGTAATAAACATTGGTTCGATCATCATGTTACCTCCGTATAGATGTTCAATTTAAAACCGGATATTCTTAAACTCCAGTTTACATGTTTTTCATATGCGTATAGAAGATATTTTCTTCATTTTATGTATATTGTTTGTTAATATGAGGAAGTAACATTTTAAAATTAGATAGGTTGATTAATTTGAGTGAATCCATTTCCCGAAGAACATTCTTAAAAAAAGGCCTTCGCACATTGGCTACCGTAACTGGATTAAGTATTGGCGGAGGGTACTATGCCCACAATGTGGAACCAAAATGGCTAGAAATCAAGCATAACATTATCAGCCACCCTCTTATCCCAAAAGGTTTTCATGGTATGAAAATGATTCAATTCAGTGACACTCATTTAGGCTTTCAATTTCAGCTTAATGATTTACAAGCAATTGTCAATAAGATAAACCAATTAGATCCGGATGTTATTTTATTTACCGGAGATTTAATGGACGAGCCTAATAAATACAATGCTCAACAGAAAATCCCGCCTGTTTTAAATCAGCTCAAAGCGCCTCTTGGAAAGTTCTGCATCTACGGTAACCATGATCATGGGGGGTATGGCTCTGAGATATACAGCGATATCATGAAGAAATCCCATTTTACCATGTTGCAAAATACCTCTACTAAGATTTCATTACTAACGGCTGAAGAAATTTACATAGCCGGGGTAGATGATGCGATGCTTGGACAACCAGATTTTGAAAAAGCCCTTTCAGGAATTCCAGAAGAAGTGTACGTCATTATGCTTTCGCATGCTCCTGACCTTGCTGACATATCAAGTAAGTACAACATCAAATATCAAATAAGCGGTCACAGTCATGGAGGCCAAGTACAAATTCCTTTTGCAGGAGCCCTTGTCACTCCTCCATACGCAGAAAAGTATCGTGAAGGCACGTATGAAATTGATTCGTTAACATTACATGTTAATAGAGGGCTTGGCACAACTCGGCTTCCGTATCGTTTTCTTTCACGTCCTGAGTTAACAATTTATGAATTCCAGGCAGAATAGTGAGATGAAAAGTTCACAGAGGAAAGTCGCCAGACTTATTAACAAAACCTGTGCGAAGAAAACAACTGGTTACTCTTCATTATTCCTAATGTATCCTTTTGAATTATAGCATTAGAAGAATAATTGAAAAACCAGGATTTTTTTACCAGAAAGACATGGAGTAAACAAAATAAAAAGTTATATCATACTTAAATAACCACATAGGAAAGTACCAATACAACCTAAAACCGACACTGTTACATAGATAAGACTTTCTATGTAACGGTGTTTTCTCATAAGTTCGAGCGTTTCCATACTGAAAGTGGAAAATGTCGTAAATGCTCCTAAAAAACCAATTGTAAGAAAAGCTTGCAACGATAAAGCCCAATCTTCTTTATTAGGAAAGATGATTCCTAAACCAAAAGAGCCTATTAGATTAATCAGTAAAATACTAATAGGAATGGAGCCTGTTGGCAACAGCTTATTAAAAATAATTTGTAATACATACCTCGAGGCAGCACCCAAAAAACCTCCAATAAAAACTGAAAGAACCTGAATCAAACGGTCTCACCTCTTCGTCTATCAAAAAAGCTCAGTCCCAGAAAACCTGCAATTAAACCAAATAAAACCGTGGCTCCCAGATACATTCCTGTATAAATCAATGATATCTGCAAAAGATTCACTATTTCCTGTGAAAATGTGGACATCGTGGTGAATCCCCCACATAGCCCACTGCCCAAGGCTAAAAAAACAAGCGAATTTTTCTTTGTAGCAAAATAGCCGTTTAACAATCCAAGTATAAAGCTTCCTACTATATTAATTAAGAGGGTTCCAAATGGGAAGAAGGAGTGGGCAGTTGTCAAGATAACTAAATAACGCAGCAACGCTCCGACTGCTCCTCCAAAACCTACGGCCAAAACACTTTTAAACCGTAACATTGTAATCACCTCAAATTTTTTCTCACAAGTAGATTCATTATAACAGATTAAGATGATACAGGCTCTTTTCTGAAAAAAAACCATACTATGTAAAGAATTTGAGAAAAGGAGGCTATTTATGCAAACACAGTATTTTCCTTACTACCCCTATCCACAAACTATAATGCTACAGAATGAATACCGAAATGCATACGCGAATGAATACGGAAATGAATATGGACCTGAACATTGGAATGACGAACGATTCTTTCCTTTCTTTCCTTTATTAGCGCCTGTTGCTTTTGTTGCAGGATTAGCAATAGGCCCCTTGCTATTCAACAACCGTCCACTTTACCCGCCATATCCTCCTCCCTATCCGCCCGCTTATCCTCCTTATCCTGCTTATCCTGCTTATCAAGGTTTTCAGGGCTATCCGCAACAATTTGGCGCACAGGCTGGAGTGTCTGAAAATATTAATATATATACTCATTAACGATTGCACAGAAGGCGTCAAGAAACGCCTTCTTTTTTCTTTTCCATAAAGTTGGTACAACCTGTTTCTCTTGTCTTCATTCTTAGTGAAGGATTGGTGTGAATAGAATTTTACTTCCTTATATATTTTGAAGTGGTATAATATGAAATGCATAGATGGTAAAGTGTTGGGAATGGATTGTCATACCCTAGAGATGTAAATGCATTTATTTTCATATTATAATCAGGCTAATAAGCACGCCGTCTCTATTTATTATTACTATAAAAACAGGAAATTATTGAAGGAAGCCTGTTTCTTTCCTTCTCACCTTATGAAGAAAAGGAGTTTCTATAATGAACCAAACGAAAGGACATTCTGAAATGGATGAGTTTTCGATTAACTCCCTTGCCCAGGCCGTGTTTATTGTAAATAAACATGCGAAGACTGCATTGGAACCTAAAAATTTATATAATTTAAAACGGCTTGCATTAAACAAGCTAATGCAAGAAGGAAAAGCGAAGAAGATTGGACTTCATTTCTCTGATAACCCTCGCTTTGCCGCACAACAATCCGACGTAATTGTCGAATGCGGATCATATGTTTTTCACCTACCTCCTACTAAGGAAGACTTGAAAAAACTACCCCACCTCGGCAGCAGGGCAGCATCCATACGGAACCCTAAAGCCTCCTTGTCATTATCCAAGGCAAAGCAAATCTTACAATCTTACGTTGGACAAGCAGGTGAAAAGCAGCCGAACTCTACCAATACTGAGAAAAGGCCTTACGGACGGGGCCCGGTCAAACAGCCATTTCATAATCCATTTCCCTCCTCTTTTTTAGGAAAAGGTTCCAAGTATTAAAGGGTAAAAATTGGATAATAAAAACGGGACGAGAGATTATACACCCTCGGCCCGTTTTCCAATACTATAAAACAAATTTGTCTATCAAATCTATTAGAGCAGCAATTTCTGGTTTGCTGATTTGTGCATCAGCCCTGACGACTTGCCCTTTATGGCGCAGGCTATCCGTAATCAATGAGGAGAAAATAATGACTGGCAATACAGTAAGTTCGCTATTTTCCTTGATTCTTCTAGTTAGATGATGACCGTCCATTTGAGGCATCTCAATATCAGTAATCACCAATTGCACTTCTTCAACAACCTGCTTTCCTGATTCGATCAAACTCTCTAAATAATTTAATGCATCTAGCCCATTTTCATAAAACACTAGGTGTTTAAACCCCGCTTCTGACAATGTATCAAACAGTAGCTTTCTCAGTAATGGAGAATCCTCTGCAATAAGTATTCTCTTTTCTGAATTTTGCCGGTGACCCAGCTTTTTAACCTGCTGGACGCTGATTCCTGAATCCGGATTGATTTCAACCACTACTTTTTCAAAATCAAGTAATAAAATCATTTCACAGTTTAATTTTATTACACCGATAATCTGACTTTCCAATCCCTGATACATATCCGAAGGCTTTTCAATTTGAGTCCAAGAGATGCGGTGTATCTGTGTCACCGTATGGACATGGAACACCACTTTTTGCTGATTGAATTCAGCGACTATGAATTTATCTTGCTCTGGTGTTCCCGATGCTGGAAATCCTAGGGCATCCGCTACATTTACAACCGGTAGTACCTCCCCGCGAAGCTCAATAATTCCTTCAACATTTGGATGTGAATGAGGAACAAGCGTGATATGTACTGGATTAATGATTTCCTTTACCTTAATTACATTAATGCCAAATTTATTCTTTCCTATGCCGAATTCAACAATCTCTAGCTCATTCGTTCCACTTTCTAGTAAAATCCCTTTATTTGCTTCCATTGCTTTATCTCGCCCTTCCCTTACTTTTTCATATATATCCATTATCTAAAAAAATATTTTTTTTGGTCAAATAGACCTACGATGATATTTTAAATGAACTCATACCTAATAATTCGGTTTCTTTCGTCTTTTGTTTAGTGCAATGGTAAGAAAAATAGAATCAAGAAGAGATTATCTATTTAAGCCAAACAAAAAAAGGGAGCTCATATCAGAGTCCCCTTTTTTCCATGATCATTTTTTGACTACTACCGTTCCTGCAATCATATCGTGAAGTGCCTGTTTTTTCGATGTAAACCCTGCCATGATATAGCCGATATAAAAGATCATCCCTGATATGATCGTCGCAAAATAACGCCCTGTAGCTCTACCAAACCCTATTCGTCCTCCATTTAAATCCGTCACTTTAATATTTAGGAGTATTTTTCCGACGCTGCCTTGCCATTTCGAGGAATGTAATAAAGTATAATAAAGAAAGCTTATAAGTAAAGATAAAAATAGAATGATAATTGCTCCTGCCATGAAAACGAATATATCACTCAATGATGCCTCGTAATTAGGATCGATTGTCGATTCCTGTAATTCCATCATCGCGCCACTCCAAAAAATACTTACAATAACCGATATGATTCCGGTAGGGATTCCGATTATAATACCATCAATAATATTCGCGCCAAAGCGCAGCCAAAATCCAGCATACTCTCCTCTTTCCACTGCTGGCCTTTCAACAACCCCAACTTCCATTCAAACACCTCATATTCATAAATTTGGTATTTTATTCTTTTTTTAAATTATATCAAAATAAAGTATCAAATTAATATAGATTTCATTGAAAAAGCTGATTGGCTGGATATTTTTAGCTCTTTCTTGATCTTTTTCTAGGATTCAGCCAACCTTTTTTAACAAAGTATAAAAACATCATCAGCGCAATTCCCCCCATCATTCCGAGGACCAGGAAATAGCCATAGTGCCAGTTTAATTCGGGCATATATTGAAAGTTCATCCCATACACACCTACTATAAAAGTCAGCGGCATGAAAATGGTAGTAATGACAGTCAAAGTCATCATCGTCGAATTCATATTATTAGAGTTAACAGACAAATAGCTATCCCGGATATCAGATGAAAAATCCCGGTATGATTCCAACATTTCCGTTAATTTAAGTAGGTGATCGTAAACATCATTAAAATACAGATGCTGATCTTTTAAATAATTAAGCCGCTCGGACGAAATCATCCTGTAAAGTAAATCACGCATCGGTAGTATAGTTCGGCGAAGTTTTGACATATCCGTACGTAAATCAAATAACTGATCCATCAAGTCTGTAATGGTTTCATTTTCGGTATTATCCTCGATACTACTTAATTCGCTTTCCATTTTATATACAGGTGGAAAAAATTCATCGACGATCCGATCAATCAATCTATGCATTAGAAAAAAAGGACCCTGCTTTAGCATGTTATTTTGATGGATTTCCTTCCACACCGTCTCAAGTTCCAGCAGCTCCTCCTTATGAAATGTGACTAACCATTTTTCGCCCACAAACATATCAAGTTCGACAGCTCTAAAGACCTTTTGCCTGAGAGCATGTATAACAATAAATTGGTACTCCTCATAAAAATCCATTTTTGGACGCTGGTTAAAGTCATCCAGACAGTCTTCAATAGCCAGCGGATGAAAGTGAAAATGACTCGATAAAAGTTCAATTTCCTTTTCTGTAGGATTTGAAAAATCTACCCAATACCACTCAATATCCGGATTATTCATTTCTACTAGTGGCAAATCAAAATTGACTTCCTGATCTGAAGTTATAGCGCAAGTCCTTATCATATGTATCAACCCTCAAAATTTTCTTAATTCTCATTATACCTTTATTTCATTAATCTCAAAAAGTATTTCTCCCCCATCCAAACTAAATGATAAAATAGAGTGAATCCGTCAAACATAGTACATAATCTCATGAAGTATGAAAAGGGAGGATATTCATAGATGGAGCATTTAGTAAACCCTCTAGTAAAAGAAGTTCAAATATCAGGAATCCGTAAATTTTACAATATGGTCGCAGATATCGAAGGAACCATTTCCTTAACGATAGGACAGCCAGATTTTCCAACCCCGCTGCATATTAAAGAAGCGGCCAAACAAGCTATTGATAATGATTATACTGTTTATACTCATAATGCCGGTTATTTAGAATTAAGGGAAGCCGCATCTGAATATGTAAAAGATAAATACCAGCTTACCTATGATCCAGCGAATGAAGTCATAGTGACTTCAGGTGCAAGCGAGGGTATCGACGTTACATTCCGGACTATTCTCACCCCCGGGAATGAAGTGATACTCCCTGGCCCTGTATATCCAGGTTATGAACCGATTATCAAAATGTGTGGAGCAGCCCCTATCTATGCGGATACAACCAAAAATGGATTTCGTTTAACTGCAGATATCATTGAACAATACATAACTGATAATACACGATGCATCGTTCTGCCGTATCCTTCAAATCCAACTGGAGTCACATTGTCTGCTGACGAATTAAAGGATATCGCCGAGCTCGTACGGGGCAAAGATATCTTCATTTTGGCGGATGAGATATACAGCGAGCTCGTATTTGATCAAAAACATGTATCGATTGCCACTTATTTAAAGGACCAAACCATCGTCTTAAACGGTTTATCCAAGTCTCATTCGATGACCGGTTGGAGAATTGGCCTTCTATTTGCGCCTGTAGCTATCTCTCAGCATATTCTAAAGGTCCATCAATATAATGTGACCTGTGCCTCTTCCATTTCTCAAAGGGCTGCTCTGGCTGCTTTAACAGCTGGCAAGGATGATGCCCTTCCCATGAAGTCCGAGTATGCCCTGAGAAGAGAATACGTATACAACCGCTTACAAGCAATGAATTTAGAAATAGTCAAACCAAATGGTGCCTTTTACTTCTTTGTGAAGCTGCCTGAAGGTTTCACTTCTTCACTTGAATTCTGTCTCAAACTTGTGAAACAGGAAAAAGTGGCTGTAGTCCCCGGTGATGCTTTTTCATCACTAGGTGAAGGGTACTTTAGGATTTCATATGCGTATTCAATGGAAACTCTGAAAATGGCTTTAGACCGTATTGAAGCTTTTTTACTTAAGAATAATTGAACAAAAAAGTGGCCTTCAATTGATTGAACTATTGAAGGCCACTTTCCTATTCTTAAAAATTTTCATGCTACTAACAATTCTCCACAAAACTTTTTATTTGGTTAATATAATCTCCGTAAAAACCGAATTTCGCGATAACCTTCTTCCTTATTTGTTGTCGTAAGGCTCACCTCAACGATTGATCCAAGTAAATCTGCCATCACTTCTTCAAATTCCTTTGCGGAGCGCGGCTTCGAATGACCTAAACTTTTTAACTCACGCATCAGAATCTGGAAACCGGCATTTGTTTCAATATGGCTGAATTTCACCGGTAGAATTAGTGGACTTTCATTCATTAATTTTAACTCCCATCGAATGGGCTTTGTTTGGTTAATGGTTTTTTCGCGTTTAAAACCTTCAATCCGGACAATGTATCGGCCATCTTCTAATTCTTGAAATTTCATGTTAATGTCATCGAATTCGCCCATAAACGATCGCTCCTTTTTGTAAAGGCTGTCGCTTTCAGCTTATTCAAAAGAAAGAGAAGGTAGCACTTTATTTATTATAGTGTTTATATAAAGCCTGAGTACCGCTATTTTCCTCGCCAGCCTTTGCAAGGTTCTCATATAAGGATTTGCTCAAGGTTAATCCAGGAGCATCCATTCCCATTCTTTCCGCTTCATCAAGTGCAATTTTCATATCTTTAATAAAATGCTTGATATAAAAACCAGGTTCAAAATCACCTTTTACCATTCGAGGTACAAGATTAGACAATGACCAGCTTCCGGCAGCCCCCGATGATATGCTCAGCAGAACGCGGTCTGGATCCAAACCGGCCTTTTTGGCATAAGAGATCGCTTCAGTAACCCCGATCATATTAGATGCAATTGCAATTTGATTACACATTTTCGTGTGCTGTCCCGATCCCGCTGGACCTTGATAGACAACATTGCTGCCGATGATATCAAAAATTGTCTGAATAGCTTCGAAAGCCTTTATGTCTCCGCCGACCATAATGGTAAGTTTTGCATCCCGTGCACCGATATCCCCTCCAGAAACGGGGGCATCAAGTGCTTCCATGCCTTTTTTCTTCGCTTCTTCAGCTATTCTTACGGCCAAAGAAGGCGTGGAGGTAGTCATATCAATTAAATAGGTACCCTTTTTCCCATTCTCGATAAGCCCATGTTCACCAAGATATATTTCTTCGACATCGCTTGGGTATCCAACCATGGAGATAATTACGTTAGTTTGCTGTGCGATTTCCTTAGGTGTTGTTGCCCATTTTGCCCCCTGAGAGATTAGATCGCTAGCCTTTTCTTTCGTCCTAGTATAGACATATACCTCATATCCTGCCTTTAGTAGATTTCCGGCCATGCTTTTTCCCATTACTCCTATACCAATAAATCCGATTACTGTGTTCATTTTCGTCAAGACCAATCTCCTCAATTCTACTTATATTAATTACTTTATTAAATAGACTTTACCATGCCTCCATCAACTAAATAGGACTGGCCAGTTAAGTATGTATTAGCCCCTGAGACAAGGAAAGTAACGAATCTCGCAAATTCCTCAGGCTCCCCATAACGGCCAAGAGGGATTTTATTTATCGATTTTTCAGTAATTTCTTCAGTAGTGACTCCCTGTTTCTCTGCATTAAATTGATCAAGGTGCTGAATGCGGTCTGTTGCGATTCTACCCGGACCAACCGTATTGATTAATATCTGGTCTGGAGCTAACTCAGTTGCTAACGTTTTTGATAATCCAACAATTGCAGTCCGGAATGTATTCGATAATACAAGTCCTGGAATCGGCTCCTTAATAGACGAAGAAGCAATATTAACAATTTTACCACCTTGTTTTTTTAGATGTGGCAGGCTCTCTCGAATCGTCCGAATGAAGCTCAGTAAATTCAGTTCGAAAGATTGTTGCCATTCTTCATCATTGAAATCAGAAAATGCACCCCCTGGAGGACCTCCAGCGTTATTAATAAGGATATCAATACCCCCAAACTCTACTGCAGTTTGCTCAACTAAGGTTTTAATATCTTCAGGTTTTGTTATATCCGTTACCATATAAGCCACTTTGCCTGCCCCAAGCTGTGATAATTCTCTTTGCACAACCGCAAGTTTTTTTTCATCACGGCTGGCAAGCATGACATTGGCTCCTTCTTTAACTAGTTCTGCCGCTATTGCCTTCCCCAATCCTTGGCTTGAAGCCAAAATCAAAGCATTTTTCTTTTGCAAATGTAAGTCCATTCCAACTCCCCCATTTTCATTAAAATATACTTTCATTATATCGTTTCATTTGAAAAGTGAAAAATCTGAATAATCATTTTTCATGTGTTTTTTTGAAGTTCTCTTAAAACACACAAAAAATTGCCGGTTGGGAAGCCCAACCGGCGTCAAAGGGGGAAATGAGAATGTCAGCTGCTCTAATCGAGCTAAACAACTGTGCTTGCTTTTATATACCCACATGGTGTTTCATTAAACATATTTTTAAAAAAGTAATATAAAATTTTACAGCACTTCATCCGAGGATTTCTCTGTGGATGAAGTGCTGACTTTTTGATTATATATTTACTGCTTTAAGTACAGCTTCTTTCACTTTATCATTTGTATCCATCACCAAAACATCCTGAGACAGTTTTTTCATCTCATCAAGCGAAAGTTGGCTAATCAAGGAGCGTGCTTTTAGAATCGAAGTGGCACTCATGGAAAATTCGTCGAGACCCATTCCGATTAAAATTGGAATAGCTACTTCATCTCCTGCCATCTCGCCACACATTCCAGCCCATTTTCCTTCTTTATGAGCTGCATCAATGACCATTTTAACCAGGCGTAGAATCGCTGGATTATATGGCTGATATAAATAAGAAACTCTCTCATTCATTCTATCAGCAGCCATTGTATACTGAATCAGGTCGTTCGTGCCTATGCTAAAGAAATCGACTTCTTTAGCAAAAATGTCTGCCATAACTGCAGTTGATGGAATTTCAACCATGATTCCGACCTCAATTTTCTCAGCAACTTGGACACCATTATCAAGTAATTCTTGCCTCACTTCTGCCAAGATGGCTTTAGCCTCCCGGAATTCAGATAATGTAGCAATCATCGGAAACATGATCTTTAAGTCTCCGTAGATACTTGCCCGAAGCAGGGCACGAAGCTGGGTCCGGAAAATCTCTTGCTCATTTAAACAGAGACGAATCGCGCGGTATCCAAGGAATGGATTCATTTCCTTAGGAAGCTGTAAATATGGCAGCTCTTTGTCTCCGCCTATATCAAGCGTTCTGACGACAACAGACTTTCCTGCCATCCCTTCCAGTACGGTTTTGTATGCTTCGAACTGCTCTTCTTCACTTGGAAAGTCATTTCTGCCCATATAAAGAAACTCCGTCCGATATAAGCCGATTCCTTCACCGCCATTTTGGCGAACACCTTCTAGGTCCTTAGGCGTGCCGATATTGGCAGCCAGTTCAACATGATGACCATCTTGTGTAACCGTTTGTTCATGAACTAGCTTCGCCCACTCAGCTTTTTGTGAAGCATAGGCTTCCTGGGCCTCTTCATAGCGTTTCACGAGTTCAGGAGTAGGATTAATATGCACTTCACCCTTCAAGCCATCTACAATGATCAAATCGCCATTTACAATGGAATCGGTTACCGATTTAGCCCCAACTACAGCTGGGATTTCTAATGAACGTGCCATAATTGCTGAATGAGATGTACGTCCACCGATATCGGTCGTAAATCCTTTAACGTAAACTGGGTTCAATTGAGCTGTATCAGAAGGCGTCAAATCCTCAGCAATGATGATCACTTCTTCAGCAATCATGCTAGGATTTGGAATATGTACGCCTAAAAGATGCGACAGCACCCGTTTCGTAACGTCACGAATATCTGCAGCACGTTCCTTCATATATTCATTATCCATTTGTTCAAACATAGTAATGAACATGCTTGCAGTTTCATGTAAAGAAAACTCAGCATTGACGTTTTCCGATTGAATTTTATCCTGAATTGGAGTTATAAGTTCCGGATCAGCCAATACAAGTAGGTGTGCGTCAAAAATGGCAGCCTTATCTGCTCCTAAATCCTGTTCGGCTTTATCCCTTATTACTTTTAATTCAACTGTTGATTTTTGAATAGCTTCCTTAAAACGGGATATTTCCGCCTCGACATCTTCTATGCTTCTTTTTTCAACTGATAATTCTGGTTCAATTAGTCGATAGGCTTTAGCGATGGCTATTCCGTTAGAAGCTGCTATTCCACTTATCAAAGTGGACATTATTCTGCTAATCCTTCTCTGTTCAATGTGTCAGTTAGTGTTTTAAGAGCATCATTTTCATCGCTTCCTTCAGCAGAAATAGTAATTTCTGCTCCTTTACCAATACCTAGAGACATTACACCCATAATAGACTTAAGGTTCACTTTTTTCTCTTTATGTGCAAGGTTAATTTCTGAATCAAACTTTCCGGCAGCTTGTACAAGCAATGTAGCTGGACGAGCATGTATACCTGTTTCTGCAGTTACTGTAAATGTTTTTTCTACCATATAAATCAATCTCCTTTAAGATAAAATAACAAAAAATAGGTTATGTAAGCGGTATTCCCTATTCAGTTAGAAAAAGTAACGAAAAAAGAAATGCCCTCTTCCTTTTCAGAATAGCATTATCATACCCAACAAACAAACCAAAACTATCTAGTACCTAAAAAATAGTACAAAAATATGGATAGAACTGCAACTATTACTTTTCAGGTTCTTTAATGTTTAAATGGATAGCTGTGCATTTTTGGTAAAAAAAGCTCTAAAACTCAGCATAATGAAAAGAATCACAGTTAGCGAAACACTGCCGAGAATACCAATCAGTATGGCAATTTGGTACTCAATTGCGATGAGTGGACTGATCCCCGACAGAATTTGCCCTGTCATCATTCCTGGAAGGAAAATAATTCCCATACCAAGCATATTGTTCAGGGTGGGCAGCACGGCTGAATCAAATGCTGCATCGACATATTTTTTGACCGCTTTTGCTGGAGTGGCTCCAAGCATCAACATTGCTTCTACCTTCTCACGATTACTAGTAATCCCGTCATGCAGGTTTTTTAACGCTAATGTAACCCCAGTCATCGCATTCCCGACAATCATTCCTGCAATCGGGATAAAATACCTCGGCTCATACCATGGAGTGAAATGTATGACGACTAGATTAAAATAAAACAAAGCGGCCAAGGGGCCCGTCAGCATACTAAGAATAACCATTCGTTTTATTTTCTTATTAAGCGTAAATGATATTTGCTTAAAAATATTATGGATTGAGAAAAGGGACATCGCACATAAAAACCCTATAGAAAGTAATGGGTTTGGATTTTCAAATATATACGTCAATACATAACCGGCGAGAATGAGTTGAACAGTCATCCGAACCGTAGCGAGAATGATTTGCTTTTCCCGTGAAATGCCGCGCCACTTCACGATAATAAGAAGCAGCACAACAAATAGATAGGCCGCACATAGACGCCAGAACTCAATATCTATTATCCCGTTACTGTCCATTAATAGTCCCCCTCCTTCGTCTTTTTCAGAATGATCATCTTTTCAGCACATATGTCCGCAAGTTGTTTGGAATGGGTAATCATGATGACCGTTCCTTTTCCTCGCTTCACTTCTGCTAAAAATCTGCTCATGACCTTCAATTCTGTTTCCTCATCAAGCGCAGCTGTCGGCTCATCCAGCAAATACACTTCGGGTTTTAACAAAAGTAATCTTGCCAGTGCCAGCCTTTGTTTCTCACCGCCAGACAGAATCTCCGCATCATCGGATAAAGACTTCTGCAATAGAACCGTATCAAGGGCTTTCACGAACTCTGCCTTCGATTTCTTTTCTCTATCTGTCAATTCTAGACCCAATTGAAGATTTTCTTCAATCGTGCCCGGTATAGTGAAAGGTGTCTGAGACAGCATCGTGACCTTACGACGATGCTCTATCGGATTAAGGTTATCTAGCAACTGATCTTGATAAAAGACCGAGCCGCTGTCCGGTTCATTTATTCTGTTCAATAATCGGAGCAGTGAAGTTTTTCCGGCTCCACTTTCTCCAGTCAAACAAGTAACCCTATTTGCTGAAATTTTCATACTATCAATATTTAAAATACCTTTATATCTAATCTTTTCTAGCCTAAACATACTTTTTCAAGCCTACCTTTCATTATCCACGATTTTATTATAAGAAACATTCGTCATAGTAGATAGTAAAGTTTGTAAAAACTTGATGAGTTTTCATTTTCTTTCCCATTTTAATAGGTTAGTATTATTCCTGCCCACATATCCATGACTACATGGAAAATATCTTTGAACTGGAGGCTTAATAATGAACCGTAATTCCTTATCTCATTCTTATCTGCATGTGCTTCTCCTAATTGCCATCTGCATGATCACTTTATTTGGCTGCCAGGAGGTATCAGATAACCTAACTAATGAATCAACTAAACAAGAGGATTCGACGTCCAATTCAGACACAAAATCCAGCAGCAATTCTTCAAATGAAGAAAAAGGCAAGACGTTCACGGCCAAGATTGTCAGGGTCATCGACGGAGATACAGTAAAAATTAAACTGCCGAGTGGAAATGAAGAAACGGTCAGGCTTCTATTAATAGATACACCAGAAACCGTACATCCCTCTAAGCCTGTTCAGCCTTTTGGACCTGAAGCAAGCAAGTTCACCAAAGAGTTAATGCCTGCAGGCTCGGAAGTCGAAGTAGAAACCGGCATCAGTGAGAGAGATAAATATGGACGGCTGCTAGCCTATTTTTATGTAGATGGAAAAATGGTGAATAAACTCCTGCTTGAAAAAGGACTAGCCCGTGTCGCCTATGTTTATGCCCCGAACACAAAATATATTGATGAATTAGAGGGTATTCAGAAACAAGCCCAAAAAGAAGAAATAGGCATCTGGTCGATAGAAAACTATGCAACCTCAAAAGGATTTGATGATTCGAATACTGAAGTAGTAACAGAGAAAAAAAACGCTAAAAGCACATCTTGCAGTAAACCTGAAATTAAAGGTAATATAAATTCTAAGGGCGATAAAATCTATCACATACCTACTGGCCAATATTACGAAA
The DNA here is from genome assembly GCF_016651095.1 of Peribacillus sp. TH16. Taxonomy (NCBI): domain Bacteria; kingdom Bacillati; phylum Bacillota; class Bacilli; order Caryophanales; family Bacillaceae; genus Peribacillus; species Peribacillus sp. TH16. The sequence goes on from NZ_JAEKEM010000002.1 coordinate 1,144,062, forward strand.
TAACTAAACCAGAAGAACTTTTTTGTACCGAACAAGACGCTCTAAATGCTGGATTCCGTAAATCGCAGCGTTAACAAAATACATCACCCTGAATTATTTTTGCTAGATCTCACATAAAATACAAAAGGTGAAATGGGTACATATCTGTTCTTAGTATTAGTTCCCGCTAGGTAAAATTCCAGACTAATCTTCAACTTCTCAAGAAAGTCGACCTCTATCTATTACTTACTTTTATAATTAATAGTGATGACATTAAACTGCGTGAGAAAATTATCTGGTAAAAGAAAAGAATAGCCTCATATGTTTACGGCTTTACTTTGAATGAAGATGAAAAGTCATCAACCAGATCTGAAAACCTGTCGGAAAATGAATTAGTATATTTATTTAACACATCCAAGCATTTGGATGTGTTTTTTATTTGATCATCCCGAACATACAAAACACCTTACAATACTTCTAAATTTCACCTTTCACTTGATTAAGTTACTATTTAAAGTCATAAAACTCATCTTTTATTTCATCCATTTTACCATTAGGCTATTTCGCTATTGCTGGGAGAATTACTTAAGGTAAAAGCACCCGGGAATACATGTAAAGTGCACTTTTCCAAAGGTGTTGCCTAATGGAAGATTTCTCAGCTGTAACGGTTGAATTCACCCCGATGATTCATCACATTATCCGCTCTCTCTCAATCTATAAAAATAAGGATGATTTTTTTCAAATTGGTTTGATTGCCTTATGGGAGTCATATGAGAAGTTCAATGAAGAAAACGGAAAATTCTCGAACTTTGCTTATACCGTAATAAAAGGCAGGATCATTAACGAGCTAAAGCGTCATCATAAATATGAAACACATACCAGGCCCTTTGATTCCGCTATCCTTGAAGTTAAGGACCGTTTTACAATGCATGAAGAGGCTTTCGTTTTAGAAAATATCTTAATCTATACGGAAACCTTGACACTAAACCAGCAACGGTGGCTACTCCAGACATTTATTGGGAATAAAACCACATCCGAAATTGCTGATATGTATCAGGTAACCACTGCAGCCGTTAAATCATGGCGCAAATCCGCCCTCCTTAAATTAAGGAAAAAAACGGATTTTTCTTGGTAAATAGGAAAAGGGGTGGCTCATCATACTGAGCCACCCCTAATATCCATTCCCTTAACTTCTCGCTTCTTCTAAATAAGTATAAATTATTTCACCGTTATGCTGGGCATTTCCTCGAAAATGTTTAAAGTCTTCTCTTTTCACAAGCACTTCACGAAAACCTAAAAAGTCTTCCTTTTTTATCCTGAATTCATCCATTTCAAGGTTTGCCAATTTATCAAGTACATCTTTCGCTTCTTGAGCATCCATTCTAATATCCTCCTTAATTTTTAATCGTTTCAATAATAATCAGACAGGAGAAATTCCGTTTCTATTTTAACATAAGCCTAACTCCAAATATAAATCAGATTTTTTTGTTCCTTACTTTACTACATTATTCTTTACGAATCACCCAAAATAGTGCAAACTGTATAGTAAAATATCATAATGTAAATTGATTGGCATTTTAAATACCATCTATTTACATACAGGTTGGCATAGCTGCGCTTACATAAGATACCAAAATATGCCATATCATTACTACTGCTTTATTCAATTTTTACTTTCTTTAAAAGTTCAACCTACTGCTCTGCCGACCGAAGAGATATCTAATTCTCTTACTTGCACTCCCCAGGTCAAAATCTAAACGGCAAGATGTTCGAATAATCCAATTACTCCATAGTTACTTTTTGATCATTGAAAATGAAATGGGAAAGGATGATTACCATGAAGAAAGCGGAAGTCGGAAATATCATTGAATTTAGAGAAGGCTTACAAGGAATCGTCGAGAAAGTGAACGAGAACTCAGTAATCGTGGACGTCACGTATATGGAAAATTACCGTGATTTAGAACTTGAACAGAAAACGGTCGTCAATCATAAGAACTATAAAATCATAGGGTAATTTAACGTAATCAAACGGAATGGTTTCTTAAACCATTCCGTTTTCACTTTAGTTAATTAATAATTCGTTCAAATCTGTTATTTTTTGTAACTTTTTTTCATTTCATACCGTCTATATATAAAAGTTGATTCGTCACCAGACCTTTGGAAGGCATGAAATCACTTAACACACATTAGAAAACATTCCAGAAAGTTGAGGAAAAAAGATGACTAATTGGACACCTTTTTTAGGTGGAGCCACATTGGCTGCATTTCTGCTGACTGGCTGTGGGACAACCACAGATGAGAAGACGGCTGAGCCACAGGAAGATTCAGTGAAGGAAGAGAACAAAGGCGGTGCTTCTAATGGCAATGATAGCAGTTCCGACCATAACAACAAAGTAAGACTAATGGAACAAAATCTGCAATATACAAGTAATGGGGAGGCTAAAGAAGAAACAGCTTTCTTAAAAAATAGCGATAATCAACCATTCAGCCTCTATGTTCTGCAGCAATATAAGTTAAGTGCTGAGGAACCAGGTAAAGATATAGTATTCCTGACTACAGATGACTCCATTTTTATGAGAATTGAATTATTAACGGGTGATGTTAATTGGGATGAAGTCGAAGAAAATGTCCAAACCCAACTTAAAAGTCTTTCAGAAACAATTGAGGATCCAGCACTTGACGTTGATAACGGGGCAGGATTTGAAGTCGTAAAAGGGGATGATGTGATTACATCCATTTTGCTCAAAAGTGAAAAATCCCCTGTCCGCTTAACAATGTTCACTAAGAGGAATCAAGATTACCGAGATGCCTTTCTAGAGATGGCTAAAACGCTGATGAGAAAATAATAATTCATTGACTCCAGACGGAGGGAAAAGCTCCTATCTTCTTTTCCCTCCATTTTTCATTTCTCCTTCCCTGCCTTGCTTTTCCAGACCAGCATTAAAAAAAGCAGACTTATGTATCCAAATACCGGATAGATATATCCTAATAGCCTTCCATATCCGTATTCACTGATGATCAAAGCTATTAAAAAAATAATAGCTATGATTAGCATGCTTGGTACTTTAACATAGCTGCTAATTTGCCTTTGTAATCCATAAATATTCCCAATAACCGAAGTGAAGATTTCCCCGTAAATCACCAAAATAAACATCCAATATAACTGCCCAGCTGCAGTTCTCATAATAACCGCCGAGGGAATTTCATAGCTAGTTACATCTGGAAGTGTCATAAGTGAAAAATGCCCAGTTAGTAAGATTATTGTGAGAAAGATACCACCAAGGATGGCCCCATGCTTAATAATCTTTTCGTCGCGGACTTCATTGGCAACCGGAACCAGAACGGCCTGCGCTAAAGCCAGGTTAAAGGCTGTATATGCAAATGGAGAGAAAATCATTTTCAAGGAAATCCCTTCATCAGGAACTTGCGTAAGAAAAGACAAAAAGTCACCATTTCCCAAAGTAGAGAAAAAGAGAATCAAACTAAAACAGATCATGATTGGAACAACAAAAGAATTGACTGTAAAAACGCCGCGCATCCCCATCATCAGAACTAATGATGCCAAGATGATGGTAGACCAGCTTCCCACACTTTTAGGAACGCCAAGTTGTTCCTCGAAAACTGCCCCTGAACCCGAAATCATGACGGCCGTCACACCTAACAGCATGATAAGGAAAAAGATATTGATGATTCCTGCTAACTTCTTACCGAATAAAAATTGATTGAACTCTTCATAAGAAGTAGCTCTTATCCTTGTAGAAATAAGCATGATCTTCGTTCCGGTAAAAATAAAAATATAACCTGCTATTAAAATCCCGATAAAGCCATAAATGCCATAACGGGTAAAAAACTCGACAATCTCTCTTCCAGTTGCAAAACCAGCTCCAACGACTGTACCTACATAAACGGCTGCAATCTGAAAAATCCCTGACCACCTTGACAGCATACTTTCCCCTCCTCCCTACATTTATATGTCAGGTGGAGGCATTTAAGACAAGCCAAGTAATATTCCCTATTGATTTAGGCTCTGTAAAATAATCTTGTTGATATTAAACTCTTTCAAACAATATATAAAGTAGACTTATTTTAGAGCTGCCCCTTTTAAACTTTCTAAGAACATTAACCTTTAACACAGCACTGAGTAAATGAGAAATGAATAGTATCTAATAGCCCAAAACAATAGATACAAGTTAGTTCACTTGGCAGGGAACGTAAAAAAACGCTTAAGGAAAAATATCCTCAAGCGTTTTAACACAACGATTAAGTTGTGGCTCATCATGGAATTTATTGTGATACTTATTTCCACTTAAAACTCAGCTCATCACCTTTTATAATGTTTGATCATCGACAGAGGAAAGCCATTCATCGATCACCTTGACCACGGACTGAACTGTCCCATCAGCAAATGGTGACTTCAGATTCGCCGATTCTACGAGACCAAGGAAAGACTTGCTGCCTCCAAGTTGGCACAGATTCAAATAATCTTCCCAAGCCGCCACATCCCCCTCTACTGATCTTTTCCAAAATTGGAAGGCGCAGATTTGAGCCAATGCATAGTCGATATAATAAAATGGAGACTGATAGATATGGCTCTGGCGCTGCCAATATCCTCCATTTTCTAAAAATTCATTTCCTTCATAATCACGGTGAGGCAAATAATCCTTCTCGATTTTACGCCACGCCTGTCTTCTTTCAAGTGGAGAGGCGTCGGGAGTTTCATAGACGAAGTGCTGAAATTCATCCACAGCTACCCCATATGGCAGGAATACAAGTGAGCTACTTAAATGAGAGAACTTATACTTTTCTGTATCTTCTTTAAAAAACAGCTCCATCCATGGCCATGTAAGAAATTCCATGCTCATCGAATGGATCTCACAAGCCTCATATGTAGGCCAGTAATATTCCGGAATATCGTGGTTACGGCTCCGGTATACTTGGAATGCATGACCCGCCTCATGTGTTAAAACATCTATATCTCCGGAGGTCCCATTGAAATTTGAAAAGATAAATGGAGCTTTGTAATCTTCTATGAAGGTACAGTAACCACCACTTTCTTTTCCCTTCTTCGCCACAAGGTCCATCAAATTGTTATCTATCATAAAATTAAAAAACTCATTCGTTTCAGATGAAAGTTCACGGTACATCGTTTTGCCATTTTCGATGATCCACTCAGCATCACCTTTAGGGATCGCATTCCCCGTTCTAAATTGAAAATTTTCATCAAAATAGCATAGATTCTCTAATCCAAGCCGTTCACGCTGACGTTCCTTCAATCGGGTAACAAGCGGTACCACATCCTCTTTCACCTGCTTACGGAATGCAGCAGCCATCTCCGCATTATAATCAGTCCTTGTCATTCGATTATATCCGAGCTCGACGAAATTTTTATACCCTAGCATAGTCGCAATCTCATGCCGTACTTTCACAAGTTCATCAAATATTCGATCCAATTCTGCCTGTTGTTTTTCAAAGAAGCTGTAATATGCTTCACTTGCATTTTTTCTTAGCTCACGGTCCGCTGACTCCATAAAAGGCTGAAATTGTGCAAGTGTACGCTCCTCTCCTTCAAATTCAATTTTTGCAGAGGCGATTAACTGTGAATATTCGCTTGATAGTTTATTTTCTTTTTGCAGATGCGGAATAATCTCAGGTGAAAACGTTTTGAGTTGGGCCTCTGCCAAGTCAAATAGTTGTTTCCCCCATTTCATCTCAAGCTCCCGACGAAACTTCGACCGAACAAGCTCAGTATAAAATATGGAAGTCAGCTCCTCCATTTCAGGAGAGAATTCATCTAAATAGTCGTTCTCAGCTTTATAAAATTCATCATTTGTATCAATGGAATGTCGAATATAGACCAAATTTAACATGGTACCTACATAATTTCGAATTTCATTTATTTCTTCCATCGCTTTCACTTGAATGTCTATTTCTTGTGCATCCCTAAACTTCTTCAAAACTTTCGTGAACTTCGATTTGATTTCATCCATTTCAGGACGTCTATATTCATACTCATTAAATTTCATATGTACACTCCTTTTTATACATTTTATCTAAGACATTTGCCTAAATGCCACAATTACCATCAATAGAAGCCGTCTTATACATCCTCCTTGGTTATCGTGATATAGTTAAATTCGCCACAGTAAAAAGAAAAACCTGCCTATACCTAGAAACAAATACGGATTTCCCTAGCCATGTTTCCCCTTGTATGTGCTAACCAAACCAGGTAAACCCACAGATTTATTTGTGCGAGAAAATCGATAAAACGACCAAAAAAAAACCCGCACCTAATTTATTAATTAAAGGTGCTGGTTTAATAAGCTACTTTTGAGCGGAATAACCAATTTTTTTAAGTAATTCTATCACGGTAGCCTTTTCCTCTTTTGTGAGAACACTCATGATATCATCGATTCTTTTTTCATGCTCAGGAAATACTCCTTCAATAAAGGCCTTTCCCTTATCCGTTATTTTGGCAAAAGTTACACGGCGGTCTTCTTTACATGCTATCCGCTGTAGATATTCCTTTTGTTCGAGCTTATCCACGACATATGTTATACTACCGCTCGCGAGCAGGATTTTTCCACCTATTTGCTGAAGAGGTTGATCACCTTTATGATAAAGCAATTCTAGTACTGCAAACTCTGTTGGATTCAAACCCTCTTCAGCTATATGTTTATTTACAACATCATTAATGGACCGATGAGCTCTCGACATCACGATAAACAGCTTTAAAGACTGTTGGATGTTATTATTCTCCATAACTTCACAACCTTAAAATTTTTAATTAAAATATCTTGAATTAAAAGTTATTATATGACATTACGGCTTCTTTGTCAATTTGACTAATCAGTATGTACTATTGTTTAATCATACAGTTTGATATACTAGAAAAAAAGCTAAAGTAGTGACAATCATGAAAACTAGGCATAAATTTACCACATATCTGCTTATTGTTATTTTACCATTAATTATTCTATCTATCATTTTTTGGATGTACTTAGAACAATCCATCCATAAAGAGCGACAAGATCAAGCTGAATGGGTTGGATCAGTTTGTCAAGAATACATAGACGAAGTTATCAGTGAAACGAAAGAAAATCTGGAACTGCTAAGTCTTAGCAGTTCTGTTCTATATATGGAGGATAAAAAAACAAAACTCCTTATGAACTGGATTAAAGATACAGATCCGAGGTACGCAGGAGTATATTGGCTAAATCAAGATGGCATTTCTATTTCAGGGACAAATAAGGATTTCCTCCATTACTTTTTAATTGAACAGGATGATATAGACAAGGCAGTTGAAACCCAAAAAGCCGTTGTTGTTGGGAAGAGGGAGCTAAATAACTCGAGTTTTAATTATTTTACCATTTTCGCCCCTATTTTGGATAACGACAAAAAGGTTCAAGGTTTTTTATTGGCACATATTAGGTTGGATTATATAGAAAACGGTTTAAAAATGCTTATCCCTAATCAATCGGTGAAACTAGAAACGAGCAATAAAACTCGCATTCTGGAGATAAATGCCGAAGGAGTTACTGGAAATTCAACATGGGTGAATGTTCCTTTGACTGAAGTAGATTGGACTTTTTCCGTTAAAATGCCCGACCGGCTTAACACCATCAACATGAATGTTTTTTTAATTTTTGTCTTTTTCACATTCTTTATTACTCACATGATATATATAGTTGTGGAGGAACAAATCGTTCGTAGAGAGAAGAAAAAACAAAAGCAATTAAACGAAATGCAGAAAATTGATTTTGTTGGTACACTGGCGGCTAGTACTGCACATGAAATAAAAAATCCCCTCACCGGCATTAAGGGACTAGTCCAATTACTTGTTGAAAAACACCCTGAAGAACAAGACCAGTTTTATTATTCTGTCATCATGAAAGAAATTGAACGAATAAATAGCATTGTCAGCGAGTTTTTAATTTTAGGAAAACCCATAGTACATACTTTATCCTTATACGATATTCGCAGTATTATTGCTGAATTAAGACCAATAATAGAATCCGAAGCACGTTACTTAAATATTGAGCTGGAATGGAACATCGTAAAGGAACCAATCATGGTTTATTGTACAAAGGACCAACTCAAACAAGTCATTCTTAATATTACCAAAAATGGCCTGGAGGCAATGGAACTTGGCAAAAAGCTAACCATACAAATTTACAGAGAAAATGAAAAGGCAAAAATAGAAATCATCGATACTGGGCATGGGCTGAATGAAAAAGACATCAGTAAAGTGTTCGAGCCATTCTACACGTCCAAAAAAGAAGGAACTGGATTAGGTCTTTTCGTGTGCAAGCGAATTATTGAACTTTTTAATGGAACGATCGAGCTTACAAGTAAACCTTTAAAAGGTACAACAGTTATTATTAGTTTACCCATATTAAATGACAACTTGGAGTAATACGATCATTTATGAGTTTATTTCTCATATGTTGGGCAATACGAACACTAACAATTGATTTAAACAAGGGTGTAATACATACAGAGCACACTTGCGAGCGAATGATTGGAATATGTAAGATTCTTATTTTAGAAAGAAGGAAATATACATATGGCAAGTATCACTGCATTTAAACCAGAACCGCAAAAAAAAGATATGACACTGAAGATCATGATTATCATAGGAATATGTCATTTAATGAATGATTCCCTTCAGGCCGTTGTACCGGCCATGTTTCCCATTCTTGAAAAATCAATGTCTCTAACGTATACACAGCTAGGGATGATTGCATTCTGCTTGAATATCGTCTCATCGCTTCTCCAACCTGCTGTTGGCTTTTATACAGATAAAAAGCCCCTTCCCTTTGCATTACCTATTGGATTGACCAGCACTTTAATCGGGGTCATCGTTCTCGCACTTGCACCAAACTATACTATAATCCTTGGTGCAGTCATTCTAATGGGCTTTGGGTCAGCCATTTTCCATCCGGAAGGCTCCCGGGTTGCATACATGGCTGGAGGTCCTAGGAGAGGCCTGGCACAATCAATTTATCAGGTTGGTGGGAATAGCGGGCAAGCTCTCGCCCCTCTCATTACTGCCATCGTACTTGTTCCATTTGGTCAAAAAGGTGCACTTTGGTTTGCCTTAGTTGCCTTTACAGCCGTTATGCTATTACTGTATATTGCCAAATGGTATTCTCAAAAGCTGGTGCACTTCAAGCCGAAAAAGGTTGCAGCTAAAGTAATTAATAAAGAGCGCTCCCATAAAGTGGCCAAAGCTCTGGTCTTAATTTTATTCATTATTTTTGCCCGTTCCTGGTATGTCTCTTGCATGACGAACTTTTACAGTTTTTATTTAATCGAGCAGCATTTATTCACGATAAAATCCGCACAGATCTTCCTATTCGCCTTTTTAGCTGCTGGGGCTGTAGGAACGTTTTTCGGCGGACCTCTTGCGGACCGGTTCGGCCGTAAAAACGTGATTTTGTTTTCTTTCGCTGCCAGTACGCCTATAACCGCTCTGTTGCCATTCGTCCCGCCTACAGCCGCCTTTATCCTATTATTGATCGCGGGATTTATTATTATGAGCAGCTTTTCAGTTACCGTAATCTACGCACAGGAACTAGTTCCAGGCAAAGTAGGAACAATGGCTGGCTTGACCGTCGGCCTAGCATTTGGAATGGGCGCCATAGGATCTGTTTCATTGGGGGCAATTGCAGATGTCATCGGAATCGCATCCATGATTAAACTTGTAGGATTCTTGCCTTTGTTAGGAATCATCAGTTTGTTGCTACCAACTGATCTCACTCTAAAAAAATGGTATGCCGAAGAATAAAACACATAAAGAATTACAGTACTACCAAATGAGTTTTTCCTGGAACCTATTTTTATCATCTCAATACAATATATTGTTTCACTCAGAAAACACACAAAAGTAACGATAAGTACCATACAAAGGAGAAATTTATGAGTGGAGTTTTATTAGGCAGCATCCTATCTGCTATGTCTACAGGGGCCGGTGCGTTACCCATCTTGTTCATTCAAGGTTCAATCACACATCGCTTTAGAGACACGCTTCTGGCATTTACTGCCGGTATTATGATGGCTGCTTCGTTACTGAGCCTGATTCCCGAGTCTTTAGCCACTGGGGGGTATATTCAGCTTGTTATTGGGGTTTTTCTCGGGGTCATGACATTAACAATTATGGAGAAAAACATTCCACATATCGATCTCGGTCATACGAAGAGTGGCATTCAATTCGACGAAAAGGCTTTGCTTATCATTACAGCCATTACACTGCATAATATCCCGGAAGGTCTTTCTGTTGGGGTCAGTTACGCCTCAGATGCAGCTGATACGGGCAATTTAATTGCTTTTGCTATCGGTCTGCAAAATGCTCCGGAAGGTTTGCTTGTCGCCTTGTTTTTAATCAATCAAAAAATCGGAAAGTTTACGGCGTTCATCATAGCCACATTAACCGGTACCATCGAAATAATCACAGGCCTAATAGGTTTTTATTTAACTTCTTACATTGGTTTTTTAGTTCCATACGGCCTCGCTTTCGCCGCTGGTGCTATGCTTTTCATCGTCTATAAAGAATTAATCCCTGAAAGCCATGGGGATGGAAATGAGCGCACATCCACCTATTCCTTCATTGTCGGCCTATTGTTTATGGTTATATTATTGGAAATTTTATAATTCTCGTGCATTCATGGCTGGCCCTTTAAAATGAGTCAGCCTTTAGTTTTTGCATCTCAGACTAATGATATATTTTTAAAGTTGTCATTTAAGCCAGATACACCTATGAAGCTGCCTTCATACAAGTAACCACCTGTGATTTTCTGTATATTTAGAAAGTGGTTTAGTTATTGAACCCCTCAATCATAAAAGAATACTATGTACCTCTGTTGAGTTAACTTACTCCGACATATAAACCTAACACTCTATTTTCCCAACTAATTGAACTTTTCTAGTTTTTTAACCAAATTGAACTTTTCCTGCAACACAAAGAATGTCCTCAGAGTCTTCCTCTGTTCACTCCTCTGCAAGTTGTCCAAACTAAGAGAAAAATAAATATAAACTATCCCCTTATTTTTAATGATCTTTGTATCAAATCTTTTGAAATCATATAGGCAGACAGCACATCACAACGTTCATCAATCTCTTAAAACAAAGCAGCCCGGCTTCTCTCTCCGCATATATATATTTATATTCCATCCTTGTTCTTACGTTTCCATAGTTCATTACTAACAGGATTGAAAAAAATATATACAACATATGAGAGTTTACTCCCTTTTATGTTTTTCCATTTCTAATTTACAAAGTCATTTCATTCAGATCCATTTAATATGTAAAATCATCATTAAAGGGCTTCTGTACAATAACAACCATTTCTTCTCGTTTATTTCTCACTTCAACTGACGAATGATGTTGAAGGATTAAATACTCATTTATCAGTTTATCAAGTTGCTCGCTTTGGCGAAGGGTATACTCATGACTCATCCCATACATTTTTGCCAACTCCATCATTTCCCAACGCTTCATTCGAATTTCAGAACAAATTTCCGTAGTACTCCTAGAATTCATAACAACACTCACTACTCCTGCCCTTTTAAAGTTACATTATAATAATGAAGTATTACAAAATATGCCTTATATGTAAATAGATTCGCAAAAAAAGACAAAACTTCTTAAATTGCGATAAAGCCTGACCCTTCAGCGGACATGATATGACGGGAATTTCTTATCATAATCTACTTGTTTTGATTTAGGATCCTAAGTCTTAAATCGTTTTTACATACTGCTAACTCTGGACCTTGAGCCAATATTATTCATATTTAATTTTCACTGTTTTGTTACTTGCTAAAATACTTCGACAGTTTACCACCTTAGCAAACTAGAACGAAATTATCAATAAGTAATAAGTTAATAGAGTGCATAAAGAGATTCATTCACTTCAAGGAAAATAGAATTTCATTAACAAAATGGCAAGCAATAACCGTTGGATTTTACATTAAACCTGTAAATCTCAATTAGATTCTAAATTTGAATCCTCCGTTAATTTCAATGAAATAAGCGTTGAGGTATGAAATTCAAAAAAGGAATCCATCGAAGAGGGATTCCTTCTTAACATTCAGACTTACTTATGCTTTCTGAAAAAATAACAAAATAGGGGAAGAAAATTCATCTGCTACTCTTCAAATTGCAAGCAACCTATCTTCATCCTCCTGTTTAACTCGCGAATGGTAAATATATATGAAAGCTAGTCCCCTTCTCAACTTTACTCTCCACTTCGATATAGCCCTTATGTTCCTCAATAATTTTATAGCTAACCATAAGCCCCAGCCCTGTCCCTCTATCCTTTGTCGTATAAAAAGGTTCACCCAACTTTTTCAGCATTTCCGTCGAGATTCCCATCCCTTGATCGATAATTGATATACAAACGTACTTCTCGGAAAATCTTCTCGTCTTAATACGAACAGAACCGCCATCCGGCATGACTTCCAATGCATTTTTAATAATATTAATAAATACTTGTTTTAGCTGATTTGCTTCGCAGAAAACAGTAAACTCTTCTTCTTCAAAGTTCGTCTCAAATTGAATATTTTCCAGTAGAGCTTGAGCGGCAAGCAACTCAAGCGTCTCCTCCAGAATTGTATGAACATCTTGTTTGAAAAATTTAAGTGCTTGAGGCTTTGCCAACACCAAAAATTCAGTGATTATGGTTTCAATCCGCTTAATTTCAGAGGTAATAACATGAAAATATGTAGAGAAATCACCCTTGACACCATCCTCAAGTAATTGGATGAATCCTTTTAAAGCCGTCATTGGATTCCTAATTTCATGGGCAATCCCTGCAGCCAGTTCACCAACAACATTTAAGGTATCTGATTTCCGAATTTGCTCCTGCATTTCAAGATTTTTACTCACATCACGAAAAATGGTTAAATGCACGCTCGAATATAAATTTTCTCTAGTTAAAAATTCAATATGCTTAACTCTTCCATTTTCAAACATTATCGGGATGATAGATGAGTAAACCCCATGTTTGTAGACTTTTTCAATATGAGCGTTCAGATCAGCTGCATTCCCAGGTATTTTTTCAATAAACTCCTTAACAGTTAAAGAAAGAAGTTTATCCTTCGAAATCCCCAAAATTCCCTGTCCCGCCTCATTAATGTCTGTAAACCCTTTATCATTCCATAAAATTAAGCCATCTAATGTTCCCTCAAAAATTTTCCTGAATTTCTTTTCACTATCCCGTAATTCTTTCTCAATCAGCCAGCGCTCGCTGACATTCCGAAAGATTGTCACATTATAACCATCACCTTCATGTTTTTTTGCAGTTAATTCAAGTAATTTAATTTGATGATTCGGCATTTTATAAATCAGTTCACCCCTGACCTGGGTGTCTCTTTCAAACGTATCCATCATCTGATTAAAATGTTGATTATTGCTGTAGACATATTTCCAAATATAACTGCCTATCAAGTCTTCTCTGCTAGACTCAAATATTTTACAGGCTGAATGATTTACTCGAAAAATGATACCGTCATCATTCCAAAATATTATCGCATCCATTGACTGGTCAAATAATTCTCCAAAAATCCTTTCGCTCGTCTCTAACTTCTTTTCCATTAAATTCGATTCAGTAAGCTTTCGAAACACCGACATATATAATTCATTTCCGACTGTCGAACTAAGTGAAAAAATAAATGGATGTGGCTCATCATGGACTAATAGCTCTACCTCTCCTCTGAAGTTCGACTCACTGAAGACTCTTCGGATACTTTCTCTCCAATATGACTTATATTTTTGGGAAATGAGATCCTTCATATTTTTTCCGACAATATCCTTTTTCGGAATGCCCAGAACATGGATAAATGCATGATTCACTTCTATGATTATTCCAGAGCTATCAAAAAGCACGATGCTCTCAATGGCTGTATCAAAAATGTCCAAAAACATCTGCCGTGACATTAATGTTTCCCGGGAGGATGAAACATCCAATGTCACATCCTCCAAACGATAAATTTGCTGTCCTTCGGAAGGCGCTCCAATACGCAAAAATTCAATTTGCTTTAGCGCTCCTGTATGAAGCTGAATCATTTTCTTTTCTCTTTCCTCGCCGCTATTACTTTGTGAGCCGAATTCTTCTTGAGTCAAAGTGATGACCTGAAGAAAATCAGTTAATTTCAGTAATTCCAGCTGCTCTCTCGGTGTTTCCAACAGAGTACAAGCTGCCTCATTCACATAAGTGAACCTTAGTTCCTCATCTACCCTAATATAGGGCTCTAACATAGAATTGAAAATTTCGTTATATCTTTCAATCTGTTTATTTAATTTTATAATTTTTTGTTTATATCCCGTTTCATTCTCATAACCTAAATTCATATTTACACCCCTTATTCAAAGACCAATACTTACCCAACTTTATTCGACAACTATCTTAAATCTCCTCGGTATTTTCAAAAATCAGTAAAATCATATCACTATTCAAAATCCAAAATTTTACTTTATTTTAAATTATAGTATGTTGAATCGACTAATACTTAGAGTTAAGCTTAATTTAAGAATGATTAAATAAAATTACTAATATGAGATTTAATTCTATGGATTAAGGGTATATAAATAACAATGCTTTCTAGCTACCTTAAAATTTATTAATGGAGGCAAATATGAAACAACGTGATTTTTTCTTTGATAACGCCAAGTTCATTCTCATGGCCTTTGTCGTCTTTGGACATTTACTAAATACGTATATACACGACAGTGAAACAATTTACGCTCTATATAAAACCATTTATTCCTTTCACATGCCTGCTTTTATCCTTGTTTCAGGGTTCTTTGCAAAAGGTTTTTATCAAAAAGGGTATTTAGCTAAAATTACAAAAAAATTAATTTTACCTTACATTATTTTCCAATTGATATATACCATTTACTATTATTTCTTATATGAACGTACTGCCATCACAGTAGACTTGCTTGATCCTCAATGGTCGCTTTGGTTCTTGATCAGTTTATTCTGTTGGAACATCATGCTACTTGGTTTTTCAAAGCTAAAGCCTTCAGTAGGCATAGGTTTATCTATTTTAATCGCTTTATTAATTGGGTATATTGACAATATCTCCAATTACCTTAGTCTCTCAAGGACATTCGTTTTTTTCCCGATGTTTTTAATCGGTTACCATTTAAGCAAAGATCATTTAAAAAAGTTATTCACACCCAAAGTTCGTTTGGCTTCACTTGGTGTCATGTTAGTGATTTTTATCGGCTTTTATTTAAATACCGATATAAATTATAAATGGCTGCTCGGTTCGAAACCCTATGCCGAGCTTGAAGATGCGACAATCGTGTCCATGTTTAAGCGACTAGGATTTTATGGATTGAGCGTAATTTCAGTGTTTAGCTTTCTATCCTTCATCCCACGCGGACAATATTTCTTTACCAATTGGGGTAAACAAACTTTATATGTGTATCTGCTGCACGGCTTCCTCATTCGTTTCTTCCGTGAAAGCACGATACAGGACTACTTCAGTAATACAGAGAGTTTTATCATGCTTGCCGGCCTCTCATTCTTGATCACTGTGTTATTGTCAAGCCAAATGATTGCTACAATGGCCCAGCCAATCATCGAATTGAAAGCAACCAAAACAAAACGTTTCATGACTAAAACAAAAGAGTATATTAAACAAGCATTTTGAAATAAAACGGATAAAGCAGTTTCTGCTTTATCCGTTTTTTCAAACATAATTCCATACCAACTTACAAGCCAAAAGCAAAGGCAATAGATTCCCCTTCATTAATAATAACGCATTTTTCAAATGGAGCAGGCTATGGTAAAATTACTCGTTAGTGCTTGTTGGCTTAAAAAGACATGTACACGAAAGGAGCCAGGCGTTTCTTTTACGCCCTTTAACATGAATATAATAATCAGTACTCTTAACGCAAAATACATCCATACATCGCTATCCATCCGATATTTAAAAGCTTATGCTCAGCCAGATTATGATGTAAAGCTGGCAGAATATACGATAAAAGACCCGATTATGAACATCGTAGGCGACCTTTATTCCAAAAAACCTGATGTCATCGGGTTCAGTTGCTATATTTGGAACATCGAGGAAACAATGAAAGTCGTGGCAATGCTGAAAAAAATCAATCCTGAATTGGTTATCATTCTCGGCGGACCTGAAGTCACATATGATGTTGGTGAATGGCTTGACCAGATTCCCGGAGCTGATTTTATCGTAATTGGCGAGGGGGAAGTTACTTTTAAAGCTCTTTTATCTGAAATTGAAGGTGCTAACGATTATAAAAAAGTTGGTGGGATTGCCTATCGACAGGATGGAAAAAAAGTTATTCAGCCACAGAATGGCAAGGTGGATTTGAAATCCCTCCCTACCCCTTATCGATTGGAAGAAGACCGCGACGAGCTATCCAAACGTGTCACCTATATCGAAACAAGCCGTGGTTGTCCGTTTAGCTGTCAATTTTGTCTTTCATCGATCGAAGTAGGTGTCCGGTATTTTGATCGGGAAAAGATCAAAGAAGATATTAGGTACCTTATGGAAAATGGTGCAAAAACTATTAAGTTCGTTGACCGTACCTTCAATATCAGCCGGAGCTACGCCATGGATATGTTTCAATTTTTAATTGACGAACATCATCCTGGAGTGGTTTTCCAATTCGAAATCACAGCGGACATCATGCGTCCGGAAGTTATCCAGTTTTTGAATGATCATGCACCAGCAGGGCTATTCCGATTTGAAATCGGCGTACAATCGACGAATGATCATACAAATGATTTGGTCATGAGAAGACAAAATTTCGAAAAACTAACACGGACAGTCACCATGGTCAAAGACGGTCAAAAAATTGATCAGCATCTTGACTTGATTGCTGGTTTGCCTGAGGAAGACTATCTTTCATTCAGGAAGACCTTCAATGATGTTTTCGAACTAAGGCCCGAAGAAATGCAGCTTGGTTTCTTAAAAATGCTGCGTGGTACAGGCCTACGGATACGTGCCAATGATCACGACTATATTTACAGTGATCATGCTCCTTATGAAATTCTTGGGAATAATGTTTTGTCCTTTGACGACATTGTCCGTATTAAACAAGTTGAAGATGTGCTTGAAAAATACTGGAACGATCACAGAATGGATCATACGACAGAGTTTCTGGTTGAATCGGTGTTTAATTCACCATTCGACTTTTTCCAAGAATTTGGTACCTTCTGGGATGAACAAGGCTGGTCACGAATCGGACATCAACTTGAAGACTTGTTCCGTCGATTACAGCAGTTTTTATCTTCCAGAGAATCAGCTGATTTAAAAACCATTATCGGACTCATGAAATTGGATTATTTCATGAATCAAAAATACAAACCACGTAAACCATGGTGGGATGCTTCTCTTGATAAACAAGGGCGCAAAGAGATTTATGAAGAAATTTTAAATAAACCTGAACATCTTGGATCTTCTTTCATTGCCTTGGGACTAAATGAAAAAGAAATTCACAAACACACATTACTTGAAGAACTTCCCTTTGATTTAGAAACATATTTAGCAGATGGAACAATTGTTAAAAAACCATCGATTATGCTTGCTTATTTTGATCCGAGCGGAAAAGGCTCATCCATTTTTTCTCTTTCAAAATCTGATAGCATCATTTTATAAGAATAAAGGACGGATCCCAAAAAGGGTCCGTCCTTTATTCTCTATTTATTTTCACGTTTTTTATTTTCTGTAGACAATATTTCATAGATCTTGGATGCATTCATATCACCACTGAATTCCATTCCGAATTCCGTTCGTACTATTTCTTCTACCCGTTTTTCTTGAGAGTTGCGTTTGTTTTTATCCATTAACTTCTACCTTTTCTGCCTTGCTTTGAATTACGGTTGGCACCTTTCATGGCGTTTTCTTCAACTGCGAATTCATTTGAATATTCCTCTACTGCTTGGTTTTTCTTTGGCGTCGTACTTGCTTTGATTGCTCCATCTACATTGGCTTTCCGTTTCATGTTCATTCCACCTTTTTTAAAAAGTTTTACTTTTTAGAATGGGGTAATTCCGCTAAAAATTATTCAGGGATAATATATGGGTAGTCGAGTAAAATAACCCTAAAACGAAAGGGAGATACTTTATGAAAAGGAAATTGGATAATCCAATAATGGATGATACCCAACCTCACCAAATTAACGCGCCGAGCTTTAAAGGTACCGGGATAAAACCGCAAGCTCCTTTTGTTAATGATTATGGAGTCGTCATTGGGGACAGCAAATATTCATCAGAAAACTCACCACTCGAAAATTGGAGCGAAGATACAGACCCAGAGATCATGGCTGGAGACGAATGGATACACCCAACTAATGATATTGGATGGAACTCAACTGAAAACCGCGAACTGTTAGAGGCAAAAAGAGCCCCACAAGCCCCTTTCATGCATCCTGATAAAGATGTGAGTATTAAAACGGATTAAATGACTCACAAGTCATATAGCCAAAATTCACTAGTAATACCCACATAAAATAAGGGTGTCACCGGTAAGTCCGGTACACCCTCCTTCCTTATTTAACCTGCAAAATCAGCTTTCCTTTTGTTTGGCGGGAGTTCATTTCTTCATGTACATCAGCAGCCTGTTCAAACGGATAAATACCTCCGATAGTCAGCGTTAGCTTACCTGACGCTACGTAAGAAAAGAGCTCTTTGATGCTTGGTAGCAGCAAATCTGGTTTTTTCATAATCTGCGGCAGGAAAAAACCTACCACAGATTGATTACGGCGCATTAAAACCTGTGGGTTCATCGTATATGCCTCACGGCTAGCATTACCAAAAACAACAAGTCGGCCAAATGGAGCCAAGCATTTCAGTGTTTTATTGAATATGTCTCCACCAACCATTTCCAGTGCGACGTCGACACCCTTTCCTCCAGTGGCCTCACGCACTTCCTGCTCCCAACCTTCTTTGGTGTAATTGATGAGAATATCGGCTCCCAGCTTTTTAGCTAGCGCCAGCTTTTCCTCAGTACTTGCGGTGGCAATTATTTTTCCAGCCCCGAAGATTTTGGCAAGCTGGACCGCAATCGTTCCAACGCCTCCTGCAGCTGCATGGACAAGTACCGTTTCACCCTGTTGCAGGCGTCCCATCGTTTTTATAATGTGATAGGCACTTAACCCTTGTAGCGGTAAGGCAACAGCCTCATGGAACTGAATCACATCAGGAAGAGGAATTGCAGAGAATTCATCCGATAAGGCATATTCGGCATATCCTCCCGCTTCAATCAGACTCACGACCCTTGTCCCCGGTTTGATTTTGGTTACTTCTTCACCAACCTCCACCACCACTCCAGCTATTTCCGCACCTGGTATGAAAGGTAGTGGTGTAGGAACCACGTATTGCCCTTCCCTTCTTGCTGTATCGGCATAATTAACGCCGACACAGTCAATTTCAATCAGCACTTCATGTCCAGTTGGCACCGGCTTTTCTTTATCAGTCATTTTCAGTACTTCCGGTCCACCGTATTCTTCAAATTGAATGGCTTTCATCACTGTTCCCCCTTGTTAGTTTCCAGTAAATTCAGGTTTACGCTTTTCTTTGAATGCCGCAACTCCTTCTAGATGATCTTCTGTAGACGCCATCAAGGTTTGGGTAATTCGTTCCTGTTCGAGCATTTCATCTAGTGTGGCCGTAAATGAATGACTAACGAGTTTTTTCATCATTCCAAATGCCTTTGTCGGTCCATTGGCAAGGTTGTCAGCAAGTTTCAACGTTTCTTCTTCTAGTTGATTTAGTGGAAATAAATAATTAATGACACCTAACTGATATAAGCGCTCGGCCGAAATCGGTTCAGCCGAAAAGAACAGCTGCTTTGCAAGATGAGGACCTACTAATTTTGGTAAAAAGTACGAACCTCCTCCGTCTGAAATCAAGCCCACCTGTGAAAAACTCATTGCAAATTGACTATCATCGGAAGCCACAATTAAATCGCATGCGAGTGCCAAATTGAAACCAGCTCCTGCCGCAAATCCATGAACTGCAGCAATAATAGGAACCTCAGAAGAATCCATCGCCAAAATGCAATCATTCATTTTACCAACATGATCATACAATTGTCCTGCCGAGGCTTGACCCATCGACTTAACGTCTCCTCCTGCAGTAAAAGAACGTCCAGCCCCTTTGATGACAACGGCCCTTATATGAGGCTTGTGCTTAACATCGGTAATCGTTTTCGTTAAGTTTGAGATCATATCTGGGCTAAAGGCATTCAAGCTTTCAGGACGATTCAAAGTCACGATTAATACATTATTATTTACTTCTGTTAATAAGTGTTCTTTTAACATTTACCCATCCCCTTTTCTACTTAATCAACCAGCCGCCGTCAACCAAAATATCGGTTCCTGTCATATAGGAAGCTTCCGGCGAAGCAGCAAACGTAATGACATTACTAATTTCCTCCGCTTTACCTACTCTTTCCAGGGCCGTGTTCCGTTGAATGGACTTTACGAATTTTTCATTCTGCAGACCATCCTCTGTTAAGGGTGTTTCAATAAACCCAGGTGAAACGGAATTGACACGTATGCCAACTCCAGCTAATTCCAGTGCTAGAGATTTAGTCAAACTGATTACTCCTGCTTTAGCGGAGCTGTAATGTGGGATAAATGCTCCAGCTTGATGTCCTGAGAGTGAAGCAACATTCACGATTGCCCGGTTTACGGAGTCACCATTCCCATTTCTAGCACCTTCTTCCATCACTTTTCCTAAGTACTTCGAAACAAGAAAGACACTTTTTAAATTGACATCTTGAATCATATCCCAATCATCTGTAGAGGTATCTAGAAGCTTCGAGGATTTCGATCCACCTGCGTTGTTGATTAAAATATGAAGATCCCGATATTGTTCTTTTACATACAGCGCCAACTCTTTTATATCTTCCTCTTCCGTCACATCTGCAGGAAAAATATCGGCCACGGGAATTGTGTGCCGGGCATTGATTTCAGCAGCTACTCCCTTCAGCTTTCCTTTCGTCCGGCCCACTAATAAAACCTTTGCTCCTTCGCCCGATAAGCGCATTGCTGTAGCCTTTCCAATTCCAGATCCTGCACCTGTTACCACCGCTATTGACTGTAAAAACCTCATTCCTTCACCTCTTCAACTGGATTTGATAACATGTTATTACGTTTCCTGCCTTTTCAATTCAGCTTCGATTCTCCCATCTATCAACTCAGGAACAAGATTTATCGAACCTTTTTGAGAAGCCAATTTCAAATCATCGATCAAGTCATGTTTATCAAACAGCTGCCCGACTTGTGATGATTGTAGAATATCAAATGTATTGTCGGTATTCGTCTGATAAAAAGTGCAAGCAGCAATTGCTGCATCATTCAGACTGAACGTTCCTTGTGCTCCAGTAATCAAGCACTCTATCAAATGACCTGCTCCGTAAAAGTCTTCCAAACTAAATTCACCCGAATTCCCCGAACAAACGATAATTATCGTTTCGGTCTGATGATCTTTTTTTATTTTTTCAGCAACAGAGGGATTATTTAACAAGGACGCTATATACACCTTTTTGGCTGCAGCAGAGTTTCTCAGTGCAACCGTCCCATTAGTCGTAGATAATACAAGCGTTTTATTGAGAACTAATTTACTCAAAAGCGTCGGACTCGGATACATGAATCCATCAACCGGCTTAGCCTTAAGTTCTCCTGCCAATAAATAATCCTCATGATCCAATTCCTTGCTTCTCAATAGGGCGTCTACAGGATTAAGGACAGGAATTACTTGTCGGGCTCCATTATGAAGAGATGAAATGATAGTTGTAGTCGCTAATAAAACATCCAGGATGATGGCCACTTTCTCTCCTTCTAAAAGCTTTTCCCTATCTATCTCTTCTTTTTTTAATAGCAAATGTATGTTTTGTATATGTCCCATATTCTCAAGCTTCCTTCGCCGCAACATGAGCTGCATGGATGATTAAGCTTTTGACCATTATTCCAAGTTTAGAAAAGCGGAGATCATTGGTCTGTCCTTTTTTATAACGGTAATAGATTTGCTGAAGGATGACAGCTAACTTAAAGTATCCAAAGGTTAAATAAAAATCGATGTTGGAAACATTCCTGCCACTTCTCACTGCATAGGCTTCAATAAATTCTTGTCGGGTCAGAAAACCATCCAAGGTTGTAACTGACGCTTGTCCCAAACCGAATTTAATCAATTCTGGGTCGCTGCTTTCAGTCCAATAGCTCAAAGCAACTCCTAAATCTGCCAGCGGATCGCCAACGGTGGACATTTCCCAATCAAATAATCCTACCATTTCGCTTAGGTTTTGGTTAAACATTGCATTATTAATCTTGTAGTCATAATGGATAATGGAAGTTTGGCTATACTGAGGTATATTCTTTTGCAAATAATCGATAAGTGGCCCTACTTCTTTGATTTCATCTGTCTTTGCCCGCTCATATCGGGAAATCCAACCGTGTACTTGTCGCTCGATAAACCCTTCAGGCTTGGAGATTTCCGCTAATCCCGTCTTCTCATATGGAATTGAATGGAGGTCAGCAAGCTGATTAACCATGACATAAGAAAGCTGACGACACCTCTCTGAAGTCGGTTCGACTCCTTCGGGAAACTTAGAATCTATTACAACTCCATGTTTTCTTTCCATTAGAAAAAAGGGAGATCCGACGATTGAATCATCATCCGAAAACAGTATAGGTTCAGGAGCTGCTTGAAAATACGGGTTGATTGATGAAAGAATATGGTGTTCCCGTTTCATATCATGTGCCTTTGGAGCAACAGGACCAAGCGGCGGTCTCCTTAATACAGCTTCCCACTCTCCCATCTTCAACTGATATGTCAAATTGGAATACCCTGTAGAAAACTGTTGCAGTTCTAACGGTTCATTTGGTAGGTCCAAAACATTTTTTCTCAGAAAATCTTCTAATGTACTTAAATTCAGTTCCTCACCGGAACGAACAGGAATCGTATCATCAACCAATTTCCTTCACTCCTTTACACTTTAGTGAATCTAGGTATGAACAAGATGTGAGATAAGCGTATCTTTTATCATTACAGGAATAGGTTCACTTTTCTGTTCAGTAAAATTGAAACAAACTAAGACCGCACTCCCCTTTGCAATGGCCTCTCCAGTTTGTGAACAATAGATGTCATGGACCATTTCACAGCTTTTCGTGCCTACCTTTGTCAAATATGTCCGAATAGTTAAAAGCTGGTTAAAGTACCCCTGAGAAATAAAATCGCATTTTGTGGAAGCAAGCAAAAAATTCCACTCTTCGACATTTGTCGCTAATCCCAACGCTTCAAAAAATTTCATGCGGGCTTCTTCGAGGTAAATAAAATAACTTGTGTTATTGATATGGCCCAAGGCATCCGTTTCTGAAAAGCGGACGTTAACTTTTAATTCATGCATTATGTCCCTCCTTGTTTTATCGATGTAAGAAAGCAGGTTTCCGCTTATCTAAGAATGCTGAAACTCCTTCTTTCACATCTTCAGTTTGGAAGATTTCTTCAAAAAGATTTGTTTCAATCTCTAATCCTTGTTCAAGTGTCGATTCGCTTCCTTCATTTATAGCCTTTTTAATTCTCGAAAGCGCCTGAAGTGAATGTCTCGTCATTCGTGAGGCTAAATTTTTTGCCTCTGTTAACCCGCATCCCTGCTCGACGACTTTATTGACGAGCCCTATCTTTTCTGCTTCTTTTGCATTAAGTGAATCACCGGTAAAAATAATTTCCTTTGCTTTTGCATTCCCAACAAGTCTAGACAAACGCTGTGTACCCCCAGCTCCTGGAAATAAGCCTAATTTCACTTCCGGCAGGCCGATTTGCACCTGTGCTTCGGCTACCCGCAAATCGCAGGCCAGAGCTAGTTCGCATCCGCCTCCTAAAGTCATACCGTTTAAGACAGCAATCGTCGGTTTAGGAAAATGATCAATTTTATTTAAGATTGCATGACTTTCCCTTACAGTTTCTTTCATATTCGGATTTCCCATCATTTGTGGAAATTCTTTTATATCCGCACCTGCAGCAAATGCAATATCGCCTGCACCAGTAATGAGTACTGCTACCGTTTCATTATCTTCTTCAAGCTCAGTAAATACTTCCAACAAACCCTTAAATACATTTTTACTGATTACGTTTAATGGAGGATTATCAATGGTTACAATAGCAAGCTTATTTTCCTTTTCCACTCTCACTAAATTTCTCATTTTTTCACTCCTTTGTTTGGATAGTCATACCAGCCCTTACCTGTTTTCCTTCCTAAATGTCCTTGTTTCACCTTTTCTTCAATACAAACATTTGGTTTATCTTCAGGATTTCCAGTTTCGTCATATCGCTGTTGCATGACGAAATAACTTACATCAATACCTGATAAGTCCATCAGTTCAAACGGGCCGATTGGATGGCTTAATGCTTTTCGACAAATTAAATCGATATCCTTGTAATCAACGATTCCTTCTTCATACAGAAATAATGCTTCACGCTGTAATGCACCTAAAATTCGATTGGCAACAAAACCTGATATTTCTTTCCGTAATAAAATGCCTGTCCTGTTCATTTTCTGAGTTACTTCCATTGCAAGCTTTGCTGTTTCTTCAGATGTTTGATCACTCATGACAACTTCAACACAATCCATTACTAAAGGTGGAAAAAAGAAATGCATATTAATAAACTTATCTGGACGATTTGTCACACCCGAAAGGAGACTATTGACGATAGTTGAACTATTAGTCGCAAAAATTGTTTCTGCTGGTGCCAGCACCTCTAGTTTGGCGAAGACTTCCTGTTTCACATCAAGTTTTTCTACAATCGCTTCGATGATAAGATCCGCCCGGCTTGCCGCCTTTTCCAAATTGGTAGTATATTGAAGGCGACTGAAGGCTGCCAGTTTACGATCTTCAGTCAATTTTCCTTTTTGGACCCACTTAGCCAAAATATCTTCCAATTTTTCCTTAGCTGTTATTAAAGCATTTTCTTGAACATCCTGGAGAACTGTCTCGAATCCTCCAAGTGCTGCAAGCATCGCAATCTGATGCCCCATCTGGCCGGCTCCAATTACGGTTATAGAATTAATTTGCTTGTTCGGCATAACGTCATTCTCCCTTCTACTAACTAGTTAGTATGTAATTTATCTTCCTTCTTCAATTCCCTGTAAAATCATTCCCATAAAAATCCTTGCCACTTCCTGATCTGTTTTTTCCCCATCTGGATCAAACCAATGATAGCTCCAATTGGCCACACCCAAAATCGCAAACGAGATGATAGATGTATCGAGATTGGAGCGAAACTCTCCACTCTCGATACCTTTTTTAAGCAACTGCTCAATTCTATTACGGAATTCATCACGCTTAGGAAGGATCTGAGCCAGTTTTTCTTCACTTAGATTTTTCATTTCACGAAAAAAGACCGTAGCGCTTGATTTTTTTGTTTTGATACTCTTTAAAAGCATATAAACCATTTCGAAAAGCTTATCTTTGCAGCTTTTTTCAAGAACCTGAATGATTTTTTCCTGCTCATTTAGGAGCTCATCTATGTAAGCCAGATGAATATCCATAAGCAACTGTTCTTTGCTCGTAAAGTAATAATAAAACGTTCCCTTCGTCACACCAATCGATTCAACAATATCCTGAATAGACGTCTCACTAAAGCCCTTCTTTTCGAATAAACGTATGCTATTTTCTGTCATTTTTTCTTTCATGTAAGCATCCTCGCATTCTGTTTAAAATTTCAGGTGAATTGATATCATACGCTTTCGTATTATCAAGCCATATTATTTTTTAGAAAATTCTTCTCTTAAAGCTCGCCTTAAAATCTTTCCGACGTTTGTTTTCGGAAGCACTTCACGAAATTCTACAAGTTGCGGGACCTTATAGGCCGATAGGTTTGCACGGCAATAATCGATGATATCCTGTTCGCTTGCCTTCTGATTACTTTTAAGAACAAGCACTGCTTTAACGGACTCTCCTCTATAGGTATCCGGAACTCCGATAACAACCGCTTCCTGAACAGCTGGATGTTCATAAAGCACTTCTTCTACATCACGCGGATAAATATTATAGCCACTTGCAATAATCAAATCTTTTTTCCTGTCGACAATATAGAGATACCCGCCTTCATCAACCTTGGCAATATCACCTGTATAAAGCCAGCCATCCTTCAGAGTCACCGCCGTTTCCTCAGGCATATTCCAATAACCTTTCATCACTTGCGGTCCTTTGATAATTAACTCTCCCATTTCACCCGTAGCTACTTCCTTTGTTCCGTCTCCTAGATCCACCACTTTATAATCAGTGGAAGGGAAACCAATCCCGACACTACCGGTCTTTCTTTCAGCAAATATAGGGTTACAATGCGTTGATGGGGAAGCTTCCGAAAGACCATAGCCTTCCATTATTTTCGCCCCTGATTTTCGTTCAAACTCACGAAGCAGTTCCATCGGCATCGGGGCACTCCCGCTGTTACAGACCCGAATCGAACCCATACCGTATTCTTCAGCCTTAGGGTGGTTCGTTAACGCGACGTACATAGTAGGTACACCAGGGAAAATGGTAGGCTGTTCACGCTTAATTGTTTCTAATACTTCCTCTATTTCAAACCGTGGCAGTATAATTGAATCACCCGCAATATACACCGATAAATTCATTGCAGACGTCATTCCAAACACATGAAAAAGTGGTATGACCGTCAGAGTTCGTTCACAACCTATTTTTAGTTCATGCTTGAAGAACTCATAAGATTGAACTACGTTTGCCAGAATATTGCTGTGTGTCAGCATTGCACCCTTCGAACGTCCCGTTGTGCCTCCTGTATACTGAAGTACGGCTATATCATTTCCCGGATCAATTGTTACTGGAGTAATGTTGCCATCGCCTGTTTTTATAAATTGATCAAATGAAATATCAGGTTGGAAATCTGCATCAGATGGTTGTAGGCTGACTACTATAATATTTTTCACATTTACATTCTGCTGCACACTTTTCACTTTTGGATATAGTCCGTCTAACACCACAATTGTTTCGGCACCAGAGTCCTGTAAAATATGCTGCAACTCTCTTTCAACCAACATTGGATTGATTTGTGTAATAATGGCACCTGTAGTCAATGAGCCATAGTAAGCTATGACGTATTGCGGACAGTTAGGGAGCATTATTGCTACACGATCACCCTTTTGGACACTCTTTTGTTGAAGAGCTGAAGCGAAAGCTTGTGATGCAAAGAAAAGCTCCTGATAAGAAATCTTTCGACCATAAAAAGTAATTGCTGTATTGTTTGGATAGGACTGAAATGTGTTTTTAAGGATCTGCTGCATCGGAAACTCAGGAACTTTTATTTCCTTAGGTATTGAATCAGGATACATTGACAGCCACTTTTTTTCATTCATCATTACATACCCTCCAGCCATATTTAATTACTTTTCATTACATTGCATGCGAACCCCCATCAACTATTAAGATATTCCCCGTCACATAATCGGAGGCTTTCGAGGCTAGGAAAATCGCAGCTCCTTTTAAATCATCATCACTCCCTAACCTTTTAAGCGGAGTGGATTCCAAGATAGGATTTTTTCCTTTCTCAAGAACGCCTTTGGTCATTTTTGTCGGAAAGAATCCAGGTGCTATCGCATTTACATTAATATTATGCTGGCCCCATTTAACGGCTAAATCCTTTGTTAAGGTAATTACTGCCCCTTTGCTCGTATTATAGCCGACTGTATCAAGGACCCTTGGGTCCGTCCCGCCAAGTCCCGCGACAGAAGCAATGTTTATGATTTTTCCATACCCCTGATCGATCATGATCCTACCTACAGTCTGACTCATGATGAAGGTTCCAGTCACATTGACATTCATTACCTTCTGCCAGGCTTCAAGGGGCATATCAACGGCAGGAGCTCCCCAGGATGCCCCGCTATTATTTACTAAAATATCTATAGATCCGAATGCTCTGTAAGTTACGTTCACTACTTCCTGTACATCTACCGGGTTGGTAATATCACATTTGATGGAAAGCGCCCTCACTCCCAGCTTCTCGATATGCGATGCAACTTCATCACATGCCTCCTTCTTTCTGGAACAAAGAACCACATTGGCCCCTGCTTCGGCAAAGCCAGTCGCTATTTGTTCTCCAAGCCCTCTTCCTCCACCTGTAATAATCGCTGTCTTTCCGGTTAAATCAAATAGATCAGTCGCTTTCATATTTTCACCTCATGCTTTTGGTGTTTGCGAAGTTCAATTTTAGCGATTTGCGAACGGTGTACCTCATCCGGACCATCGGCAAGCCTCAATGTCCTGGCATTTGCCCAATGAGCCGCAAAAGGGAAATCATCAGATATACCTGCTGCGCCAAACCCTTGGATGGCACGATCCAGCACTTTTAATGCCATGTTAGGTGCAACCACTTTTATCATGGCAATTTCCGCCTTCGCTTCCTTGTTTCCTACAGTATCCATCATATATGCAGCTTTTAAAGTCAAAAGCCTGGCTTGCTCAATTTCAATACGGGAATCTGCCACCCATTCCATAATCACACCTTGTCTCGCCAAAGGTTTTCCAAAAGCGACACGATTTTGAATACGCTTACATAATTCTTCAAGCGCTCTTTCTGCAGCTCCGATAAGCCTCATACAGTGATGTATTCTTCCAGGACCAAGCCTTCCTTGAGCAATAGCAAACCCTTTCCCTTCACCCAAAAGAATATTCTCGCTTGAGACCCTCACGTTTTCAAAAGTTATTTCAGCATGTCCATGAGGTGCATGATCATAACCGAAAACAGGGAGCATTCTCTCAATTTTGACTCCCGGTGTATCCAGCGGTACGAGAATCATAGATTGTTGTTCATGCTTAGAGGCGTCTGGATCGGTCTTACCCATAACAATAGCAATTTTACATCGTGGATCACCAGCTCCAGAAGACCACCATTTCCGACCGTTTATTACATATTCACTCCCGCTTTTTTCAATTCGGCACTCAATATTGGTTGCATCAGAAGATGCCACTTCTGGCTCTGTCATTGAAAAGCATGAGCGGATTTCCCCAGCAAGCAACGGCTTCAACCAGCGCTCTTTATGTTCATCAGTACCATAACGAACCAATACTTCCATATTCCCAGTGTCAGGCGCATTACAGTTAAAAATTTCGGGTCCTATCATCGATCTTCCCATAATTTCACAAAGCGGCGCATATTCAAGATTGGTTAAACCGGCTCCATAATTGCTTTCCGGTAAAAATAAATTCCAGAGTCCTTCTTCCTTTGCTTTTGCAGTTAATTCAGATAAAACCGGCGGTATTTCACTCCAGCGGCTTTTCTGTTTTTCGAGCTGCTTATGATACACCGATTCATTTGGGTATACGTATTTCTCCATAAATTCTGTTAACTTCTTTTCCAGATTTTTTACTTTTTGTGTATGTTCAAAGTTCAAATTAATTCCTCCCTTTCAACTCACTAACCGGTTAGTATGTTAACTTTCTTTTTACAGTATACAACTATTTTCCCTTTTTTTCAATTATTAAATAAATTAATTTCCTGTTAATCCACTTCCTTGCTTCAGAACATCCATATCTCTTGGTTCAACTATCGGAAAGACACAAACGATTTTCGTACCTTTTTTTAGTTCGCTAGTAATGAATACTTTACCACCATGTTTCTCAATGATTTTAAAACATACTGAAAGTCCTAATCCTGTTCCCGTTGATTTCGTAGTGAAGAATGGTTCACCAACTTTTTGAAGAGAGTTTTCTGGAATCCCCTCCCCCTCATCCAAAATGCTTATATAAACTTCATTGTCTTTTTCATATATATTCACAAAAATATTTCCGCCATCTGTCATCGATTCAATGGAGTTTTTTATAAGGTTTATTAGTACTTGTTTGATTTGATTTTCATCACAATATATATAAATCGACTGTTCATTATAATTTTTATGAATTTGAATATTATTAAGTACGGCATTGGTTTCCAACAAAGTAATCACATGATTGCAGGTTTTTTTTATATCTTTCTTAAGAAACTCCTCTTCACTTGGCTTTGAAAGCAGCAATAGTTCATTTAGGACTTGCTCGATCCGATTTATTTCCGAAAAAATAATGTCATAGTACTCCTGTTTATCGGCACCCCCGTCTCTGATCAGTTTTACAAAACCTAAAATCGCTGTCATGGGGTTTCTAACTTCATGAGCAATCCCTGCAGCAAGTTGGGCAGCCGTAGATAATTTACTGGAAGTAATCGCTAAATTTTCATTCAAACTTACAAGCTTTTCCTCTGCATGCTTCCGTTCATTAATTTCTGATAATATTCCTGCCGTTCCGATGAATTTCCCTGCCTCGTCATGAATTAATTTGACAAATGCTTCGACCCAGGTCGTCTCCTTTTTCGAATTATTCAATTTAATATCCACACGAAAATATTTTTTTCCTTGATGAAAGGATTCTGCAAACGTTTTCAAAACTTCTTGATACGATGTATTATCCATACTTTTAGAAAAGTGAAGCCCGAGAGTTTCGTTAACAGTAGTACCACTCATCAATTTCCAGGCAGGATTTAAATATAGCCATTTTCCTTTCTCATCTGTTTGGAATATAACTTCATTGAAGCTATTGACCAATTCTTTCGAGTACTTAGAGAAAATTCGATAACGCCCTTCACTATCCTTCAATAACTCAATCATTTTTCGGTTTTTATCATAGGTAGCGCCTAATAACCAAGCTATAGATACAATTGCGACTATATATATTCCTGCAAAGGTGGAAACTTTATGTACTTCAATATACATCCATCCTATAAATGGCAATATTAATATAAAAAATAGTGCAGGAACAAAAATCCTTCCAACGTATTTCTTTATTTCCTCCACCTCCTTACCAAAATAATTAAAAAAATAATCGATTAAATTCCAGCAAGTTAGGATTTGAATTTAGCATATACCTTACATTAAAATGGTAATTAATTATCTTATAGGTACATTTCAACATAATTACTTCGATTCCTGCAAACAACTCAAAAAACCTTTCCACAATGGAAAGGTCTCTGATATAGCTAAAACATTATCCAATAATGACGCGTTCTTTTGGATAATGGTAATTCTCCGTAACTTCTTTATGACCAATGATATAGAGAAGGGACGTAATCCCGACCCGGCCAATAAACATGATAATCATAATTACAATTTTACCGATATTACTGAGTTCGGGAGTGATACCCATTGAAAGACCCACAGAACCGAAAGCCGAACATACTTCAAAAATGATTTGCATCAAAGTAAAATTCTCAGTAATTGCTAAAATGAATACTGCCATAATGCATAATAGGGATCCCATGATCATAACTGCTGTCGCCTTACGAATATCATCAGGATGAATCTCGCGTTTGAATACTTTAATAGATCGCCTTCCCCTCATAAAATTCCATAAAAAGAGAATCATTATAGCCAGGGTTGTTGTCCGGATACCTCCTCCCACTGAGCTAGGAGATGCTCCAATAAACATCAATATGCTCATCAATAAAAGGGTTGGTTCCGAGAAATCGCTCACATTCATCGTTGTTAGGCCACCACTTCTCGTATTCGAAGACATAAATAGAGAGTAGAAAAATGATTCATGCCAGCTCTTATCTTTTAAAAACCCGTTCATCTCTAGCAGGAAGATAAGGATAGTTCCCCCAATTATAAGACACAAGAAAGTGACTGATGTCAGTTTTGTAAACAAAGAAAAATGAAACTTATAAGTACGTGCACTATTGGATACAAATTCTTTCAACTCAATTAAAACCGGAAATCCAATTGCTCCAAGGGTAAGTAGGATAATCGTGATAAACTGTACAAAATAATCGCCTTTAAATGGAATCATTGAAATACCGGTAATATCAAAACCAGCATTCGTGGTGGCACTTACAGCTAAAAATAAGCCATTTAAAAAGGCTTCTTTCCAGTTTGGATAATAATTCAGAAAGTAAATGCCTAAAACAAGAGCCCCAATCATTTCAATTACGACAAATATCTGAATGATTTGAATCAATAATTTAACAAGCCCCGATAGATTCGATTGGTTTTGATCGGTCATGATCAATTGTCTTTCCTTCAAGCCGATTTTCTTACCCAAAATCAACCAGAAAAAGGTTCCAAGTGTCATAATGCCAATACCACCAAATTGGAGAACAAACATTAGAATGAAATAGCCTACCTCATTAAACACTTCGGGCATACTAACAACTGTTAGACCTGTCACACTAACTGCACTTACGGCTGTGAATAAAGCATCCATGAATCCCCATTTTACGCCTGGCTTAAGAGCAACCGGCAGACTCAACAGTATGGTCGAGATACTGACAGCTAAAAAGTAATAACCGACGATAAGCTGTGCTGGTGTTAATTTTGCTAATAGTTTTTTGATAGCAAACATACAGAGTTTTCCTTTCTTACTCCTTTATAATTATGTGAATCACATAACCATTAAAAATCTAGTTTACCCTTTTTTCATTCTTTTTTCCATTCTCTTTTGAAACTGTCTTACTTGCAACAATAAGGCAGGTTTACCAATAAGTTTGATACTGCTTACATAAGTAAAACTCCTTTTTCTACTTATACTATCATTACAGCGGCAAAAGCCGTTGAAAACGTAAAGGGGAGATTCAAATGGCTAACAGCAGTAACAACCTTCTTGTTCCTGGAATCGAACAAGCACTTGAACAAATTAAATATGAAATAGCATCAGAATTTGGTGTACAATTAGGTTCCGATACATCCGCACGTGCCAATGGTTCAGTTGGTGGAGAAATTACAAAACGTCTTGTTCAGCAAGCTCAATCTCAACTTAAAGGTCAATAAATCCTATTACAATTGAATATCAATGGCTAAGAGTCCAGCTTTTAAGCTGGACTCTTTTTAATATTCCGTTCATTACCGTTTTCTTTATTATTCATTTCCCTCTTATTCCGTTCTGTCTTATTCCGTTCTGTCTTATTGCCCTTTTTAGTTTCGTGCTTTATACGATGGTCTTTACTTTTTTCACTTTCTTTTGCCTTTTCTTTGACTGATGGGTGTCTTTGCTTATCAATTCTCTGTTCAGTCTTTTCATTTGATTTGACCCACTTCCGCTCTTTCAATTGCTTGTCTTTTGAATGGTTGCTATGGTCTCTATTTGATTTTCCGTTCTGTTTTTTGTTTTTTTCTTGAAAGGTATTTTTCTTTTTGTTTTTTTCTTGAAAGGTATTTTTCTCTTTGTTTTTTTCTTGAAAGGTATTTTTCTCTTTGTTTTTTCCGTTATATGGTCTATATTGTCCATTTTTTTCTTTTTTATCTGATGTTTCCTTCTTTTGCTTATATTGTTTTTGCATTTCCCTTTTTTCGGTTAGTTCGTCTTTGATAACTGTTTTTTCCTTTTTCTCACTTGGAATGTTCACTTTTTCCTTTTTCTCACTTGGATTGTTCACTTTTTCATTTTCTTGATTCGACTTGTTTTTATTGCTCTGCGATTCTCTCTTCTCTTCCAAGGTTTCGGTATTACCCTCGACATTTTTATCCGTTGCAGGTTCCCTTGTGTTCACTTTAACTTTCTCTTTATCCTCATTCAACTTCTTTTCAACATATTTTCCGGTAGACATGCCTTGTTTCCTAGCCTGCTTCCGATCAGTTTTCGTTGCTTGAATAACTTTCATCTTTGTTTGTGAAACATTTCCCTGCTCTGAAATTTCTTTAATCTCTTCTTTTAAATTCTTATCCAGTTTTTTATCTTTATCCAATAACGTTGTAGAAACAACTATTTGTTTATTTCCTTTCAAATAACCGAGTTTCTTTGTTGTTTCAACAATTCGGTTTGTGACCGTCTTAATTTCTTTACCTTTCCAGTTCGTCAACTTATTAATAACAAGCTTACCATCTTCGTTTAAGCCGGTAAGTTTGAGAACCTCTAATTGATCATTCAGCTCTAGTTCAATACTTGGATTCACATCAATTGTCATATATGCAGAGACATGCTCAGAAGAATACGATGGCAGAATAGAAAAGAGAATCAGAAGGGCAGCTGTTACACTAAGCATCGCCTTTTTTTTGAAAGATAAATGAAAGCTAGAAAAAGATAAAGTTACTTTTGGTTTAAAAGGTGAAAAAGTGATTTCTTCGCCCACTTCATACGTTCTTTCCTGTCTTTTGGTTTTTAGAAACTCGCCTTCGGGGGTTAATAGGGTTACAAAACGCTTATTTATTGAAAGAATAACTCCTTTTTTCATCCATTAATAACCCCTTTTATATAATCATTCAAATACAAAAAATCCCCGTTTATTATTATTGCAACAGCAATGATGTACTTTCGATTCCGTTCGATTGTTTTTCTGCTTACATCTACCTTTCCCTCAAGCTGTTTTACTGGCAGCCGCTTTTTTGTAAACAGGATTTCTTTCAAGTCGTCATCGTCCATTAACAATTTAGCAATCATTATCGCTCCCTTCCTAGCATCTGCATGTTTTGGAGAGTTTTCAACGAGATCATCAAACGACAGACCAAAATCCTGTAGATGGCTTATATAAAGTTGAATTTCTTCTTTTCTTTTTTCTGATTCCTTTTGTATTTCATATTCCTGTATGGAATTTTCATTATCCAGATATATTTGGCTTTGATCATTTTCTTCGTTTTGAGAAAAATCCAGAATAATTTCTTTGCTTCTTGATTGGCTTCTTAAGTAATCAATAACCCTTCGCTTAACAAGGGTTTCGGCAAATGCCAACAAAGAACGGCCTTTTTCCGGGGAATATTTATCTATCGCCTCATTAAAAGCAATCAATCCAATACTGAATTCATCATCTGATTCGTATATGTAGCGTCTGCATACTGACGAGACGGCTTTGGCTATAAAAGGCTTAAATGATTCTATAATATCGTTACGAAGGCTAATATCGCCTTGTTGAATTTTCAAAACGGTTTCTTCTAAAGAACGCTTTTTTTTGAATGCTGTAAACAACAAACCAAGCATTTGCTCACCTCGCTCCTGTTGAACGGAAAAACGATCAACATATTTATCTTAAGCGGAGGGAGTCTAAAAGACAGTACCAAAAGAACTATTTTTCAATGATATCGAAATCACAAAATATATCCACATGAAAAAATACTTAGTTTTTTCTCGTTTATTACAGTGTAATTACAGTAAAATAACTTTTTTCTAGTTATTTCACAAATCAATGGGGCAATTGTCATTTTTTTTACCCAAATTTAATATTTACTTCTTTTAACATATCGTTCGTAAAAGCGTCTGAATTTTTGTGGGTCACACCCCAAAACCCATATAATGGATTTTGATTTACAAATAAAAAAACCAGGCGCGACTTGCACGCCTGATTTTTTTTATGCTTCTTGTATTTGTTTTTCTTTTTCTTTTTCTTTTTTGCTTGAAATGATCCATGCACTTATGACAATACCGATTAATACAACCCAGAAAATCGATTTCCAAAGTGTTGATTCCGGGAAATGGTGATCGATGACAGCTAACGAAGGGTGTGCAAGTGTGTATACCGCTAACTTTACCCCAACCCAACCTACAATTAAAAATGCTCCAGTTTCAAGTGAAGGACGCTGATGAAGCAATTTCACAAATCCATTAGCTGCAAATCGCATAATAATCAACCCGATCATACCACCGAGGAACATTACAGCGAATTGCCCCCCGTCAATTCCGCCAACTTTCATCCAACCTGTTGCAGGAAGTGTAACGGCCAGCGCAACAGCAGCCAACATGGAATCAATCGCAAATGCAATATCAGCAGCCTCTACCTTTACCACTGTCATCCAGAAGCCAGATTGTTTCTTAGGTTTAGTGACTTCCTTCTCACCTTTCCTAGCGTATTTTTTGTAAATATGCTGAAAAGCAATGAAAAGTAAGTAAATGGCACCGATTGCTTGAACTTGCCACACGTCGACAAGAAAGGAAATAAGGAATAAACTTGCAAAGCGGAAAACAAAAGCTCCCATCAGACCGTAAAACAAGGCTTTTCGTTGTTGTTCTTTTGGTAAATGTTTAACCATGACAGCCATAACGACTGCATTATCTGCAGCGAGTATTCCTTCTAATCCAACCAAGATAAGAAGGACCCAGCCATATTCCAATAATATTGATGCTTCCATGCATTCAACCTCCAATAGTTTGTATTTCCCTCGCTATCGGCATTGGCAAAATAAAAAGACCTCTGCCGTATAGGCAAAGGTCTTGCTGAACATGAAAACATGTCAACAAAGCCGATGAATGTCTCCACTCACGTAATGACGACTTTGTTTTAGGGCGAACCCTAACGCTACTCCCCTTTGTAAAAGGAAAATCAGTTATTAAGTATATTAATAGTATACGTGCTAATGGTGAAAATTACAATCTTTTTTTCTATAAGATAAAAATTCTAGAATTTCTATTTTCGTTTTTCCTTGGATATCTTAATTAATTGTAAATATTCTTTACCAAATTGAATCCAGTTGGTTTTTTCAGAAAAGTAGTGTTGGAACAGTGATAAAAACTTCGTATACTTCCCTTCATATGGATACCATTGAATTTCCGAATTCTTTTTTCCATTGTCTTTCATGATTGCTTTTTCATGACAAAAAATCCGCATTCCTTGTTCGCCATGATAACGGCCGATACCACTTTGCTTTGTACCACCAAAGGGTAAGTAATGATTAGCAACAGTAATCAGCACATCATTGATCGTTACCGCTCCTGTCACTAACTGGGATGCTACCCGATTTGCTTTTACCGTATCCATTGTCCAAACGCTCGAATTAAGTCCGTACTCAGTATCATTTGCTAGCCGGACGACTTCTTCCTCCGTATCGAATGGTACAACTGGCAGAACTGGACCGAACGTTTCTTCTTTCATAATTTTCATTGTATGATTGACATTGGACAATATCGTCGGCGGAATAAAATAGGTCTGACCCGTTTTCCAATCATTCGGTGAGGTTCCAGATTCAAGTATGGCACCCTTATTAAGCGCATCCTCTAGGTGTCCAGCAACAATATCAATCTGAGCCGGGAAGGTCATTGAACCAATATCATCCGTTAATCGTGTCCCCTGTTTTAAAGAATTAGCCTTTTCTTTAAGCAAAGACAGAAACTCCTTATAAACGGGACGTTCCACATATATTCGTTCAACACTCATACACACCTGCCCGCTATTTGTAAAAGCCCCCCAAAGCGCTCCATTAACAGCCCGTTCCAAGTTCGCATCACGCAGGACAATCATCGGATCCTTTCCACCAAGCTCCAAAGTACTTGGAATTAGCTGTTTTGCTGCAACTTCACCAATTATTTTTCCGGTCCTGACAGAACCAGTGAAAAAAATATAGTCCGGTTTCTGCTCAGTTAATGACGCACCTAAATCTTTCCCTCCATGAGCAAACTGAACGGTCCCCTCTGGAAAACCTGCTTCATGGAATAAATTTTCTATGCACATTCCCACTAAAGGTGTCACCTCTGAAGGTTTGGCAATAACGGTATTCCCACCGGCAAGAGCATTCAGGATCGGGACCATTGCTAGTTGAAGCGGATAATTCCAAGGTGAAATGACGAGAACAGTTCCACGGGGCATATAATCAATATAAGATTTTTTCCCAATTAACATTAATGGTGTGGGAACCTTCTGTCTAGAAAGAGCTTTCACTGCATGTTTTTCAATATGCTTAATTGCATCAATAGTTGGCATGATATCCGCGACAAGCGCTTCAATTTTAACTTTGCCTGTATCTTTTGAAATAACCTCAGCTATTTCATCCATTTTGTTAACCATCAGTAAACGAAGGCGCTTTAAATATTGCAGACGTTCTTTGATAGGAAGTTTTGACCAGGTCTGAAACACTTGTCTTGATTTCGTATATAAATGAGGAATAGACTCCAGTGGCGTTTCATCAAGTTCGGCAATCTTCTCACCTGTTGCCGGAGAATACACTTCCCACTTGGTATGTAATTCTTCCATAACTTCTCCCCTTGTTTTACCTTATTTTAATCTGATACTCTTTATCATTTTTATACCTTAAATAAAAATCAACCATAGCCGGAACACCTTTCCTGAAATTAGGGCAAACGATTCCAGAACCAGCTAAGTCTTTTTGGGCTTCCTTGCTATCAAACCGCCCCTTCCAAGTAAAATAATCCAAGGCTTCTTTTTCAACTCCTAAATACGCCCGCACCGGACGAATTGATAAAAACGCCTGACTCAATACCATTGGTACATAACCTTTTGGTTTTTTCTTATATAATTCTCCAACAAATAGTTCATAAACTTCAGTAGCCGTACATGGATTAGGATCGGTTAAATGATACGTTTTTCCAGCACTTTCTTTATATAATGCCAGATATGCAGTAGCCTGTATAATATAATCAATTGGAACCAGGTTCACGACTGTTTCCCTTTCTGAAGAAATATATGGAAATAAAGGGAGAAAGCTTAACCGATCAAGAAAATTAAGGATAAAATAGGGTCCATCAAATTTAATTGTTTGCCCTGTTTGAGAATGCCCCTTTACGATACCAGGTCGAATGATGGTAGTCGGAACCTCTTTTTTAAGCTCCTCGACCAATAATTCGGCGTCAAATTTAGTCCGTTCATAATGGTTCTTAAAGCTTTTTGGAAAGACCAATTCATGCTCGTACAGATTTCCTTCCCGGTTACCCGCAACATAAGCGGTGCTAAAATAGGTATATCGCTTAAGTTTAGTTAACCCTTTAACCCATTCGTTTACATGTTTCGTACCCACGACATTAACTAGCTGAGCAATTTTTTCAGGGACAGCTAAATCGTATATCGCTGCAAGATGAAAAACATGGGTAATTTCTTGTTGAAGATTATGAATTAAATCAAATGGAATATCCAGATTTTCTTTCGTTATATCGCCTATCACCATTTCAAATACTACTTTTGCTCCATCCAGTTCATTTTCTATAGATTGGATTTCTGCTTCTGCTTTTATCTTTTGTTCAGGCAAAACAAGCAGGTAGATTTTATTTAAGGCATCATCACGCCTTAAAAGCTCCATGATCAACTGATTACTGATGAAACCCGGAAATCCTGTGAATAAATAAACATGCTCCATAGATTATTCCCCCTCAGTTTACCTACCTTGATTGTAATTTACTTTACATATTATTACTATTTAAATGGAATATAATAGAAAAAACCCTTCCGTTTTGAAGGAGTATTTGCATTTTCTATCGAAGGTACCTAGTAGGATTCTTCTTTAAAGAGTAATCTAGTAGATTGTCTATAAATTTATCAGATTAGGGGTTTAATAATAAGATTTAGAGGGTAATTTCATATATTGAATAAAAATTATTATCTATATAGGCGATTTTCCGTTACTATATAAGAAGGCGATTTTTTCGCGCATACATATTTGAGGTGAGCGCACAAGTGAAAAGAATAATTAAAGCATACGACTTCCCTATTTTTATCGCTGTCGTATTACTCTGTCTATTTGGTTTAGTCATGATTTATAGTGCGAGCATGATTACTGCAGTTGCTCGATACGGCCAGTCCATGGATTTCTTCTTTGAGAAACAAAAAATGGCCTTTATCATTTCTTTCTTAGCAATGATTGTGACGATGATTCTTCCTTATAAGATGTACAAAAACAAAAACTTTTTAATGTTAATGATGTTTGGAATGGCAGGTATCCTTTTGATGCTCTTCATCTTTGGCCATACTGCAGGAAATGCCACAAGCTGGTTTAAATTAGGTTCAAAATCTATTCAGCCCGCAGAATTTTCAAAGCTAGTCATGATTATTTACCTGGCAGCCATTTACGGAAAAAGACAGGATCGAATCAATAGTATTGATAAAGCTGTTATTCCTCCGATTTTCTTTTTAGTATTTATTTGTTTTTTAATCGGGATACAACCGGACTATGGAACGGCAGCCGTCATTTTCCTAATTTCAAGTACCATGATCATTTCCTCTGGAATGTCTTTTAAAAGCATCTTCAAACTCTCTTTAATAACACTAGTGTTCGTAGCTATTTTTGCTTTAGGAGTTCTTGTGACAGGTAATTTCTCATCCGTTTTATCTGAAAATAAAGTGTCTCGTTTTACCGGCTTTGCAGACCCTTTTGGTACAGCAGGAGAAGACGGATATCAGCTCGTGAATTCATTGTTCGCAATAGGTTCAGGTGGTGTAACAGGTGTCGGACTTGGGGACAGTGTACAAAAATACGGGTACCTGCCTGAATCACATACAGATTTTATCATGGCCATAATTGCGGAAGAGCTCGGAATATTCGGAGTAGCTTTCGTTCTTTTGACACTCGGTTTTATCGTCTTGAGGGGTTTTGTGCTTTCTGCCAAATGTAAAGATCCATTCGGAAGCCTGCTATTAATCGGCATATCATCCATGATTGGCATTCAAGTAGGCATCAACGTTGGCGGAGTGACTGGGCTTATTCCAATTACCGGGATTACCCTTCCATTTATCAGCTATGGAGGTTCTTCCTTACTACTGCTTATGATTTCAATGGGAATCTTCCAAAATGTCGTAATGCGAATGAATATACTTGAACAGAAAGAAAAGATTACTACCATCCCAAAAGAAGAGATAGCCTCTTCAAAATAAAACTCTAGTTTTTTATCCCCTGGCATTCTGTTTATCAGTATGTTGGGGGTTTTTAATTTACAGCAATTTAACTAAATATAGAATACTGCTGTGTCTGTTTTTAATATAACCTGGAATCACATTCAACTAAAAAACAGGCGGTCGAAATCGACCGCCTGTTCTTTTACTTATAGTGTATCCCGATTTTCGTAAAGCCAGCAATTAAACTAAGTAAAGGACAAAGCAGACAGAAGAATGCAAATGGAGCATATTCCAAGGTTGAAACACCCAATACCTGTGTCAAGAATACACCGC
Source organism: Peribacillus sp. TH16 (assembly GCF_016651095.1). Taxonomy (NCBI): domain Bacteria; kingdom Bacillati; phylum Bacillota; class Bacilli; order Caryophanales; family Bacillaceae; genus Peribacillus; species Peribacillus sp. TH16. The sequence continues at coordinate 1,184,872 of NZ_JAEKEM010000002.1, forward strand.
AGACCCCCCAAGGAACCAAAGGATTCACAACTGTTCCCGCATCTTCAAGTACCCTCCCAAGCGTTTTTGGCTGCAAGCCTAAATCTTCATATTTCTGCTGAAAGGCTTTCCCAGGCAGTATAACTGATAAATACTGTTCCCCCACTAGGAAATTCACGCTGATTCCTGCAAATACGGTAGCTGAAATCACTTTCGCTACACTCGTCAATGAATCCTGAACCGCATTTAAAATAGAAGGGATGACCCCTAATTCAAACAATAGTCCGCCCATCGCCAATGCCAACAACACCATCGAAACGGAGAACATCATACTTTCAATGCCGCCCCGCGATAGGATTGAGTCAAGTTGATCCATTCCACTCTTCAGTACAAAACCGCCGTATAAGATATCCGCTAGCTTTGCAACGGTCAAACTTGGCGTTTGTATGAAAGCAATGACAGCCGCCGAAACAATTCCTGCTGACAATGTCGGAATCGCCGACACCTTTTTCAAAGCCATGACTAGAACGATGACAAACGGAATCAAACTCCATATGCTAATGTTCGTTTCCATTTCCAAGGCTTTTGTCATTGCTTCAATCTCCTCAACACGAGCCAGTTTGACATTCGGTGAAAGGAAATAAAAGATAATAAGTGATATTAAAAAACCTGGAATCGTTGTCCAGAGCATATTATTAATATGTTCAAATAATGGTACTCCAACCGTTCCCGAAGCAAGGTTGGTCGAGTCTGATAATGGAGACATTTTATCCCCAAGAAATGCACCGGAAATGATTGCACCGGCTGTAATCGCCAACGATAAATCCATCGCCGCCGCCATACCTATGAAAGCAACTCCGATCGTGGCTGATGTTGTAAGTGAACTCCCGATACAGAGCCCAATTAGCGAACACACCAGAAATGTGACCGCATAGAAATATTCACCAGAAATCCAGTCAAACCCATAGTACATGATGGTAGGGATTGTCCCGCTTGCCATCCAGATCGAAATTAGCATTCCAATGAAAAAGAATATATAGATTGCTCCCATACCAGAAACTGCACCTTTGACGATAGCCGCCTCCATAATCGAAAATGGCAACTTCTTGAACTTTCCATAAACAAATAGAAATAGGATAGCAGCTATTATTGGAATATGGGGGGCAAGTCCATAATGTATGATACCAGTTGCAATGATTAAGAAAAGAATTGCCAAAACCCCAATTGCTTCAGGTAAGGAGAGTTTTAGCTTTGCATCTTCCAGACGCATGATGTATTTCCCCGCTTTCATGTTGTGTATTCTCTGAGGTAAGGATGGACCTTTTAATTCCTCACAATTGCTGAAACGCTTTTAAGTACTAAAGCACTAGATAAATATAAATGAGTTTCTTAAGATTGTCAAAGGAATAATAATCTTTTTTAGTAGATTTTGATTCTTAATAAATTCGACATTCTTCTCATAAAACGAAAACCCATACTTCGATTAGTACAGATTCATAAATATCCTAAGATAACAAGGGAAATTACCCCACATTCCCAACGACTGACAGAATCAGCTTCCAAGTTCACCTTCACCAACCATTTCCATTCATTAAAGGCTCCTCTGATACAAAGAACTTTTCTCATAAAATTGAATATCAGTTCTCACGAGATACATAAATTATTGATCATGAAGTTCCTCCATTAATCTGCTCTTTAGGTGATTTCACATAAGAACAGGTAAATACAGCTATGGATACTTGGCTAAGCTACTATCAAAAAATCTTTCGATATTTAATAATGCTCCAGATAATAAAAAAAGCCCGCGTATATACACGGGCTTCTCCATTATTTCAAATCCATTGGATTATATAATTCCACGTCAGGATTTTTATCTTGGAACCAACGAAGTGCAAACTCATTTTCAAACAGGAATGCGTATTTTTCAAAACGGTCTTTAACTAGTATGCTTCTTGAGCTGTGAAGGTTTTCATCAAGCTTCTCGTCTTCGGCCCAGCGAGTGATTTTACTACCCATACGCTCCATCATGACCTCAACATTGTACTCATTTCTCATCCGATGCTCAAATACTTCAAATTGAAGCTGACCAACCGCACCAAGCAGATATTCTTCCATCCGAACTGTTTTGAAGAGCTGAATGGCCCCTTCTTGTACTAGTTGGTTAATTCCTTTATGGAAATGCTTCTGTTTCATAACGTTTTTAGCTGTTACCCGCATGAATAGTTCTGGGGTAAACTGAGGTAACCGTTCAAACTGAAACATATCTTTACTTGTCGTTATAGTATCACCAATTTGGTAGTTCCCGGTATCATACAAACCAATAATATCTCCGCTTACTGCTTCATTTACCGTATTCCGATCATCAGCCATGAATTGAGTTGAAGAAGAAAGATTAATTGGTTTACCTGTTCTGCTCAAGTTTACACTCATTCCACGCTCAAATTTACCAGAACAGATACGAAGAAAAGCAATCCGATCACGGTGTTTTGGGTTCATATTCGCTTGAATCTTGAAAATGAAACCAGAAAAATCATTGCTGACAGGACTCATTTCACCTGAAGTTGTCATACGGGCTTGAGGAGCAGGTGCAAACTGCAGATAAGCATCCAAAAACGTCTGAACCCCAAATGTTGTTAAAGCACTTCCGAAAAATACAGGGCTAAGTTTACCATTCGCAATGTTTTCTTCAGAGAATTGGTTCCCCGCTTCCGTCAACAGCATAATTTCTTCTAAAGTTTGCTCATACAACTGTGAATCTTTAAGTTCATGATCCACCTCGAGTTCACCCTCGTCATTCAATGGAAGGAAGCGCTCATCGCCTTCTGTTTTGAACTGTTCGATCCGATTATTAAACCTGTCGTAAATGCCGACAAAATCTTTTCCCATCCCAATTGGCCAGTTCATTGGGTATGTTTCAATGCCCAGTACTTCTTCAAGTTCAGCAAGCAATTCGAGCGGCATTTTCCCTTGGCGGTCCATTTTGTTGATAAATGTAAAAATCGGAATTCCTCTCATCCGGCACACTTTGAATAATTTAACCGTCTGATCCTCGATCCCTTTTGCCGAATCGATAATCATCACGGCGCTGTCAACAGCCATCAATGTACGATATGTGTCTTCACTGAAATCTTGGTGACCTGGTGTATCGAGGATATTCACACGGAAATCATCATAATCAAACTGCATGACTGAAGATGTAACGGAAATTCCCCGTTGCTTTTCAATCTCCATCCAATCACTTGTTGCATATTTCCCTGTTTTTCTAGCTTTAACTGTCCCGGCATCACGAATGGCGCCACCAAACAGTAATAATTTTTCTGTCAAAGTTGTTTTCCCGGCATCCGGGTGGGAGATAATTGCGAAGGTCCGTCGGGATTGAACCTCGTCTTTTAATGTAGTCATAAAATGTTCCTTTCATTATTGGAGTCATCACTAAATATATTTATAGGAAGGCTAATTAGATTTTTCACATTGGAATGTCAACCTTTCTTTGTATGTAAACCAACATACACAATTTATGTATGAAAAAATATATCATAAGGCTTAAGCCTTGGCTACTCAGCATTCATTTCAATCAACCTTACTATTTTAACACGATATGAAGGAAAGATGTAGAGGTGAATGAATCACCTTAAGGGATTTGATGTTATAGCAAAACAAAAGACGCTATATCAGCGCCTCTTATCCAAGTTCATATGGTTATCGTTCATTTACTCATAGTTTAACCAATTTATCTTGCTGTCTTCATTGCTTTTTGATTACGTTTGTTTTTCCAACGTTTCTTTACTTGTCTGAATATTATAGGAGCAGCAAAAACGAAAGCTCTTTTTAATAATTTCTTCATTATTGATCAGTCCTTTCTTTCTTATCCTATACCCGAATATCTTTATAAAAAACTTTGATTCCAAGAGGTATTTTTCTATTTTCAGCTTAAGTAAATCAATACTAGCTTTTGCTTACACCATTTTGACGTGAATTTTTTTACGCCAGGACTAAGGAAAGCTTAGATTCATCTCATTTTCAAGCACCTCATAGTTCAATATAATCCTCCTCATCATTAGGATTGGATCTCTCCCTCATAAAACAACCATAATATTAATTTCCCCAAATGAATATGTATAAATTACATCCTCTTGTTTTATCCTTTATAAAGGTGGGTATATACTAAAAAACTGGAAATTGTTCCAGAAGGTTCCGATACAGAACACCCCAGCTAAATACTTCCAGTAAAGATTCACATATTATCAAGTATCTTCGTATGATATTTCAACTTAAATGAGGGTATTTGATAATGTGTGAAATTGATTTTTCCTGTAAGGAAAAACAGTCACCATTAATATTTTTAAAATTATTAGGAGGATTCATCGAATGACAGTAACAGGTAAAGTAAAATGGTTTAACAGTGACAAAGGGTTTGGATTTATAGAAGTACCAAACGAAGATGATGTATTCGTACATTTTTCCGCTATTCAGGGCGATGGTTTCAAGACTCTTGATGAAGGTCAAGAAGTACAATTTGAAATTGAAGATGGAAATCGCGGACCTCAAGCTAAGAACGTCATTAAACTATAAAGAATAGAAACCATATGCAAATGGATGCCGCCCAACCTGGACGGCATCCATTCCTTTTTAAGCAACTGCCTGCATTTGTAATGCGTACTTCAACTGTTTTCTAGCTCGAAATAGATTAACTTTGACAGTTGCTTGATTTATCTCAAGTATAGCGGCAATTTCACGTTCTTTTAATCCTCCATTTACCTTCAGCAGCAATATCTCCCTTTGTTTTTGAGTCAATTTACATAAGAGATTGGAGACATCTTCTTTTAATGTCCAAATATCAATACCGTTCTCCTCTACCACTTGTCTGCATGCCTGGCTCTCTACCCAATCCACCATCTCCTGCTGAATTAATTGGCATCCCCTTTTTTGCTTACGGGAAAAATCAATTGCTGTTCTCGTAGCGATGCATGCTAGCCATGCTCCTATCTTCTCCCTATTGTTGATCGTATGAAGTTTATTATAGGCTTTTATATAGGTTTCTTGGGTAATATCCTCTGCCAGAAAAGGACATTTAATAATCGCTAAGGCTATATAATAAATCCGCTTATAAAAGGATTGATAAACCAAAGTGAAATCTTGCGTTTGGCAATAACGCTTTTCTTTCACACTCGTTCCTCCTCGCATCTCATTCGTTAAAGTGCTCCAAAATAAAGCCGGGAACATGATCACCAGAAAAGCTCTTGATATCAATATTTCTGCTATCTTTATAATAAAAGGCAGCTAAATAATCTCCTCCCCAATCGATTTGAGCGTTATCAATTGCCGACTCGATTTCCGAGGTCTGATCAAGCTTTAAGCGATTTGACTGCTTCTCAATTCGCTGTACAACTTCACTTTCAGAAATCGAATTAAAAATTTGTGGATCAGTCTTTGCTACTAGAATATAAGAGATTTCATCAGCCGTTAACCTAGCCTCTTTTGCTTGCCCAGTTTGTTCCATCCAATTCGAAAACTGAGTATAAGAAGAATCCCAATTCAAATAAATAATATTGTTATTCTTCAAAAGAATGTCAATCGACGCATAATCTCCAATAGAATTTGTCATTTGAGCCAGCGACTGATTTTTCAGGTCTTCCGATAATGCCTGTATCGCTTCTTTAAGCTCCTGACTGTCCGTAATGTTTACAGATTTGTCCAATTCTCCGCTCGCAGTTATATTGATTTTAGAAACATCCTCAGTTGACACATTTAATAACTCATTAACGTTTTTTTTATATTCACTAGACTCATAGATTTTCGCCAGTAGTGGCAGGTATGAATCGTAGTTTTGCAAATGATACTCTCTTGCTATTCGTTTTCCATCCTTAAGTTCATACATAAGAAATACAGAGTGATTTATATTTAAATCACCAATGGAAGCCTTTTTACCTTTTTCGATAATTTGCTGATGCAATAACCTCAGCGCTTCTATATTTTCTTTTTCTTTCAAATAATTGAACTCACCATTTGAAGAGTTATCTTCATAATAGAGTAGTGGATTGTTTCCAATATAAATTTGGTTAATCATCTTTATATCAGGAACCTTTGACTCATAATGAACAGGATCTAATTTTAGGATGACAGCAAGCAAAATAATAACCGCCGCAAATGATACAAATCCTTTCAAATTGACACGGATTCGCCATGTCTTTTGCAGGACGATTTCACCTAGATAATATCCAATCAATGATCCGACAATATAGCCGAAAAATATCCATCCTAGTTTCCCTGTAGTTTCGCTAAAATAAAATCCTGTAAACAACATCATGCTTATCGTCAAACCGAACTTAAATAGCGGTTTTATCATAGGAAAAACAAATGCCTGTGAGACATGCTCCAACTTTCTCCGCTCATAGAGAAACAGCGAAATCAGTAGAAAAAGCAAGATTAATAGTCCATAGATTAATATATTAACTGAAAAAAATTCCATTTTTTCCATCTCAGTTGCAGCTAATAATGGAGAAATGCTATTGATATTGGCACTTAAATAATAATCTGCAGAAAATCCCGCTAGCAATAACTTCACATTAGCAACAAACAAAACAAATAAGCCAACCGGTAAAGCAAGCAAGATATAAGTTAGTAGGCCTTGCAAGGCAGATAATCCCGTAACCATTCCTACTAAAACAGCCACAGAAAAGATCATTGCTTCCATGAAAAATGTAATTCCCATCCAGGACCAAATATCTGCAAGGGTATACAGCCGCTCTACATCTATTGCCGAGTGGAACAATATCAATATTAAGCCTGTAAGTAAAATAGGCAGTATAATAAAGCCAATTCCCGTTCCAATCATATGAAAATAAATGCTGCGTCTAGTAATCGGTAAACTATGTATAAAGTCCGAAGCTTGTTTTATCTGCAAAAACCGAAATAGGAAGATGGCAAGCAACACTGGGATAACTATGACTAAGACGAATTGTATCATCTGCTGACTGGAAAAAAGATTTTCGAATTTTACATATTCACTATTTTCATTTAAAACAATCGTCAAAATTTCTAAAGGCAACGCAAAGATGAGGCCGATAAAATAAAGGAAACCTATCCAGCCGGAACATCTGAAAATATAGATAATCAGTTCTCTATTAAACAAGGTTATTCTGGATGACATAACCTATATCCCCCATTTCATAAATGAATATTTCCTCTAAAGTAAGGGGTAGCATATCGAATATTTCTGGTTGAAACTGATTAAAGTGGGATTCAATCTCGGATTTCTTACCCTTAACAATGCATACAATCACGCTGCCTCGCCTCTCCTTATTAAGAACTTGAACTCCGCGATAAATCCCGTAAGGAATCTTATTTTTGAAGGCAATCTGTACTTTATGTACATCCGCTTTTAAATCGTCCAAATCTTTTTGGATAATAAGTTCCCCTTTGTGTAATATTCCCACATGATCGGCTAAATCTTCAATTTCCCGGAGGTTGTGGGACGAAATCAGAATTGTCATTTTCCGTTCAGATACATCCTGAATCAACAACTGTTTCACGTTTTTGCGCATAACCGGATCCAGCCCATCAAAGGGTTCATCAAGAATGAGAACTTCCGGCATGGTTGAGAGAGCCAACCAAAAAGCAACCTGTCTCTGCATCCCCTTTGACAATTTATGTATTTTATTTTGAAAGGGAATGGGAAACACTTCCTGTAATTGATAGAAACGTTCTTGATTCCAGTCACTATAAATATGACTATAAAAGCCTGCCATTTGCATAATAGTATAGTTAGCCAAGAAATAAGGTGTGTCAGGAAGGAAGAAACAACGATTTTTCACTTCTCGGTTTTCAAAGACATGGGATTGATCAATAAGTACCTCGCCGCAATCCTGAATTAAATTGCCCGAAAGCATTTTTAAAAGGGTCGTTTTTCCGGCACCATTAGATCCTAACAACCCAAAAATTGAGCCTTCATGAATAACCAAGGTTACATCCTTGATTGCTTCTTTTCCTTCATATAATTTACTCACCTGTTTTATTTCAATCATGACTCTCCCCCCTTGGCTAAAGTACTAATTTCTTTAACTAACTTGTAGATTTCATTTTTATCAATTCCAATATACAGTGCTTCAGCAAGAACCTTTGTAAGTTCGGATTTTATCTTCTCTTCTTTTAAGGAATTCTTCAAAGTTTTAGGAGGTGCCACAAAGTTTCCTTTGCCCGGCAATGTATAAATATATCCGTCCAATTCAAGCTGTTTGTAAGCTTTTTGAATCGTATTAGGATTGATGGTCAATTTCTGTGCCAATATTCTAACAGAAGGAAGTTGATTATGTTCTTGCAAAACTTCATTAATCATAAGTTCCTTTATCTTATCCATCAATTGCTCATAAATAGGTTTTCTACTTTGCACATCCAACTCGAACATCATCAACCCCCCCCTCTCTGCACTTAGTGTATTACTCTTCCTAATACAGTTCATTATAAAACATTTTCTTCCAATTTAAAACCATTTTTTTGGAAAGTATTACATAGTTCATATTCTTATCCTACCTCTCATTCTTTTGTTTAATAAGCCTTGTATTAGGGAACTAAAGAATTTAAGAATATAAAAAGGAGTTGTTTTCATTGAAACCATTATATACTGCAGTCGTTACTGTACACGGTGGTCGTGAAGGACATGTGAAATCAGAGGATGGTATTCTTGATTTTGATGTAAGATCACCGAAGGAATTAGGTGGATCCGGTGAGAAAGCAACCAACCCGGAACAGTTATTCGCCGCCGGATATGCTGCCTGTTTTGACAGTGCATTGAATCTTGTCCTGCAAAAAGCAAAAAAGAAAGTTGATACTTCTGTGACCGCAAATGTCACAATTGGGAAAGATGAAGAAGACGGTGGTTTCAAATTGGCTGTCAGGCTGGATATCTCCATCCCTGATCTTAGCCGGGAAGAAGCAGAAGACTTTGCAAAAAAAGCTCACATGACCTGTCCCTATTCAAAATCAATTCGTGGGAATCTCGACGTGACATTGAATTTGGTATAAAAATTCATTTTTTTTAAAAAGAATGGGCCCAGCCTTTGCTGAGCTCATTCTTTTTTATTTAACTCCTTCTAAATTCTTCATTTTCAATAGGAAGCATAGCCCGATTACTGTCATGATAATCAGTGAGCCTAATGCCATCCGGCTAGCCAGTGTGCCGAGGTCATGGAAAATTAACGTAATTGTTCCATACATAAGAGGACCTATTATTGAAGAAACTTTTCCTGAGAATGCAAAGAGTCCAAAAAACTGCCCCCTTTTCTCCACTGGTGTCAATTCAATAATGAATGTCCGGGATGTTACCCACATCGACCCGAGTGCAATGCCAAACATGCTCCCGGCAATCCAGAACCAAAGAGGCGTTTGGGCAAAGACCGCCACAAATAAGGCGACTAGGAGCAGAATACCCACATATGTAACTGCAAGCCGTGGGCCCTTTGCCTGAGTTATATACCCAAATAGAAACGAACCAATAATACTGGATACCGTTGAGACCAGATAAAGTAAAATGAATCCACCTGAAGAAAATCCAACAACGGTCTTCGCGTAAACGGCCATCATGCCAATTGTTGTCGCAATTGCATCATTTAAGAAAAAATACGCAATCATAAATGTGAATACTAATTGATAAGATCTCATCTCTTTAAATGTTGCTATAATTTCCTTATAACCTGAAAAAAAAGGTTGTTTTACCTTTTGCTGTTTTGGCGTTTCTTTTAGAAAAAAGAATAATGGAAGGGAAAAAATCAGAAATAAGATAGAGGTGGGGATAAAGGCTTCATGTGAACTCCCTTTACTAATAAATGGATAGATGGACAGGCCGACAAGCGTTCCGATGTAGCCTACAGCGACACCAAACCCTGATATTAGCGGCAATTGCTGCTTCGTGCCTAGATCACTCATCATCGTATCATAGAAAACAAGACTTGAATGATAGAAAAACTTTGCTACCACAAATAAAATAATGACAATCACTAAGGAAATTGGGATACCAAGAAGATTCCCTTCCAACGATAGACCACCAAAAATCCCCATTAAAAAGGTCGCTGCAACTGAAACCAATGTGAAAATTATGATATATTTCTTCATCTTTCCTGTTCGATCAATCATTACACCAAATAGTGGAGAAAACAGAACAAGAAATAAACTGGCAATCGCATTCGCATAAGAAATGAAGGTACTAGCAATCTGATCAAGAACAGCATTTTCTCCGATTTGTTCCTGAAGAAAGAAGGGAAAGAAAATTGTATTAATATTAGAAGAAAAAATCGTGTTGGCAAAATCGTAAAAGGCCCAAGAGAGAATTGGAAGGGAAAAATATAAACTTAGATTCCCCTTCCATTTTTTAGAATTCGGTTTCAATTGCAGTTGCATCTGCCTTCCCCCTTATCATAGACTTAATTTATAAGTATTCCATACATTCCTATAAAATCCTTTTAAGATAAAAAAACAATAATTAGCTGCATAATGAAAGCCAAATCCAATTCATGATTTCTTACCACTTAAAATACATGATTAAAAGAGGTTATCAGTATACAGAGGTCTTTTATTTTATTTATCATAGGGGTAAAGGATTGCAAAAAGTTTTGATTAATGTTGGCAAAGGGAGTGTGCAAGGTGATAGCATTTTTTCTTATCTTGGTAACTATACTGGTCCTGTTGGTGCTCTACTTAAAAAAAACGAAAAGTAACTTCCCAGACAACTTCACTATGCAGCATTCCCCCCTCAAGATTGGACATCGCGGGGCATCTGGATATTGCCCTGAGAATACGATGGCATCCTATTATAAAGCGATTGAATTGGGCGCTGATTTCCTAGAAGTCGATATTCATCTTAGTAAAGATGGTATCCTAGTGGTTCATCATGATTCTACACTCGATCGAACGACAAACGGAAAAGGAAACCTTCGAGATTACACAGTAGCTGAATTAAAGGAATTGGATGCTGGAAGCTGGTTTCATGCTCGTTTTAAGGACGAAAGAGTTCCTTTACTTAGCGAGATAATTGAAAATTTCCGGTCTGAGGTTGGAATATTAATAGAAATAAAGCATCCATCTCTTTACCCTGGAATTGAAAAGAAACTTGCAGAAGAATTAAGCAAAAGAGAGGATTATACATCAGATAAAAAAAGAATTCTGGTTCATTCGTTTGATATGGAATCCATGAAAAGGTTTCATCAATTAATGCCAGACATTCCAGTCGGGGTATTGATAAAGCGGCGTATTTCTGATCAAAAATTGAAAGAGATAGCAGAGTTTGCTTCGTTTTTAAATCCAAAACAAACCATTTTGAGTACCAAGCTGCAAATGCGAATCCAAGAGCAAGGGATGAAAGTATTTACATGGACCGTCAACAATAAAAAACAAATTCACATGTTAAAGAAGATGAAATTGGATGGAATCATATCCGATTTCCCAGATTATTTTATAGATTAAACCTCATAGGTAAATTAGTTTACAAAAAAACCAATCCACTTTTGTGGATTGGTCAGACTGTAGACAAACTCGATGAAAATCGAGTTTGTCTACAGTTTTTTTGAGGGGTTGTAAAAATTCGACGTTGATTTCCACTCCAGGCACTCGCTTTCCGCGGGCGGTCAGGGAGCCTCCTCGGCGCCTTTGCGCCTGTGGGGTCTCCCTTGGACACGCATTTCCCGCAGGAGTCTCGCACCTTCCGTTCCAATCAACTTTGTTTTAACAATTAGATATAACCACTTTTGCCTACAGTCCTTTTTGTTTTAATATAGAAGTATTAAAACTTGAGGTGATGACGATGCTTTCGAAACATAATTCTATTCAGCGAGATCAACTTGAAAAGATCACTTTGGATCAACTGGTGCCAGCGAACCATTTGGTTCGTAAAATTGAGGGAGCCATTGACTTCACTTTCATTTATGACTTGGTGAAAGATATGTATTCAGAGATAGGGCGCCCAAGTATTGATCCAGTTATTTTAGTTAAATTGACATTCATTCAATATACCTTCGGTATTCGTTCGATGCGTAAAACGATTGAAGAAGTTGAAACGAATATGGCTTACCGTTGGTTTTTAGGTTACGGTTTCCATGATAAAGTACCTCACTTCTCAACGTTCGGGAAAAATTATGAGCGTCGCTTTAAAGATACAGACCTGTTTGAACGGATTTTTTATCGTATCTTAATGACAGCTTCAGAAAGAAAGTTAATAAGTGCAGAGCACGTATTCGTTGATTCAACACATGTGAAAGCCAGTGCGAATAAGCGAAAATTCGAAAAGAAAATCGTTCGTAAGGAAACACGAGCATATCAAGGACGCCTTCAAGAAGAAATAAATCAAGATCGTGAAAACAATGGAAAGAAGCCTTTTCCACCGGATAAATTTGATAAAGAAGAAACCAAAGAAATTAAAGAAAGTACAACTGACCCTGAGAGTGGCTACTATGTAAAAGATGAACGAACAAAACAGTTTGCCTATTCATTTCATGCGGCTGCGGACCGCAACGGTTTTGTGCTGGGGACGATTGTAACACCGGGAAATACGCATGATAGTCATATCTTAGAGCCTCTTGTTGAACAAGTGATTGAGAAAGTTGGAAAACCTGAAGCTGTTGCCACAGATGCAGCTTACAAAACACCAGCCATTACAAGCTACCTTTTTGGGAAAGAAATCACACCAGCTTTACCCTATACACGTCCACGAACAAAAGAAGGGTTCTTTCGCAAGCATGACTATGTTTACGATGAACATTTTGATTGTTATCTCTGCCCATCGGGCGAGATTTTAAAGTACTCAACAACAAATAAAGAGGGCTATCGCGAGTACAAATCACCCAAACACACTTGTGCGACATGCTCATTTTTATCACAGTGTACAGTAAGCAAAGACCATCAAAAAGTGGTGACACGCCATATCTGGCAAAATTATATGGAAGAAGCAGATCATCTGCGTCATCACAAGGATGTAAAACCTATATATGCGAAACGTAAAGAAACAATAGAGTCGTGTATTCGCAGATGCAAAAGAAAAGCATGGTATGCGTTGGACTACTTTAAGGGGACTTAAAAAATTGTCGATGCAGGCGATGCTTACTTTCGCTGCCATGAATTTAAAGAAGATAGCCAATTGGACATGGCAAGGTCCAAGAATGGCTTAATAAAGTGGGCTCGTAGAGGCCCAATCTCTTAATCTTGAGCAAAATTCAAAGGGAATTTCAAAAGGGGTCCGGAATTAAAACATTCCGAACCCCTTTTGTCTACAAACTGACCAATCCACTTTTGTGGATTGGTTTTTTTAATAACATTGAAAAGAGCGTATTTCACTCGCGTCCGTTCCATAGTAGGCCCAACGTTGCTGACTTGGTCTCCATCGATATCCAGCCACAGAATTATAGCCAACATAGGTAGGGTAAAACCAAAATGAGCGGCCATTTATTAACCATACATACGTATTTTGGTATAAACATCCTTTCATTGAACCAGCGTCAATGGCCTTAATCATTCCACCAGGAAACTGTGGAATAAATAGCGGCGGCGCTTTGTGAGGAGGTCCTCCTCCTTGTGGTGGTCGAGGCGGTTGACCTCCTCCTCCTTGCGGTGGTCGCGGCGGCGGTTGACCTCCTCCCCCTTGTGGTGGCCGCGGCGGCGGTTGACCTCCTCCCCCTTGTGGTGGCCGCGGCGGCGGTTGACCTCCTCCCCCTTGTGGTGGTCGCGGCGGCGGTTGACCTCCTCCTTGCGGTGGTCCTGGTGGCCGCTGTCTTTCTCCTAAAACCTGATTTCCTAAATGATATGGGTCCGACAAGAAACCATTGTCAATATATGTGGTATATTCATTTGGATAAAGGTTATTTTCAATACCGTTATAGTCGTTTTGTTGATTAGATGGTTCGTATGATTTCATACCTTTTCACCTCATATTTGAACTTCATTTATCCATATGTAGACGAATGACCATGTGTGCTTTATTTACCTCTCTTAATGCAGCTTTCTAATGATGTATTAATGACCAGAATTATATATCAGAAAAAATTACCTGTTTATTTTTTGAAAAAATCCCTATATTTTTAGCATTCTTGGCCTAGAATTTGTTATAGTGTTACTAGTGATTTATATTTTGAAAAATTATATAGTCGCTATTTGGCTCTAAAGCGTTTCTCTTGTTAGCCGAGAACCAATCTTACAATTTTTTTATCTTAGAAAAAACGAGGGATTCCTATGTGGGAATTATTGTTAGAATTTGATTATCAAACCGTTCGCCATGCGGTATGGGCAGGATACTTGTTTACCTTTGTCTTTCCACTGGCAGCGTTTTACTTCTTAAATAAAAAGCAGTCACTCTTAAACGATAAATATCAAGCTTCTGTTCATTCAGGTCATGGTGAATCCGCTGTTTATACAGGTAGCATTTATGACTGGCGTGGAGCACAGCGCTTTTTCACTTATATTCGTCAAAAGGACTCGCCTGATGATTCAGATGAGCCAAGCCTCCTTTCCATTGTTTAATTAAAAACAATTCGAGGAGGAAATTATTTTGAAAAAGAAAAATATTTTACTTATTTCAGCTCTATTTTTATCAACCATCCTGTTGACAGGATGTTCGGCAGCTACAAGCGGCCCATTTCATACTGCATTGGTTAACCCAATGACAAAGATGCTTGAATTTAATGCTAATTTATTTAACGGGAACTATGGTCTAAGCATCATTATGATGACATTTTTCATACGTCTCGTTTTGCTTCCATTGACTGCCAAGCAATATAAAACACAGCTCAGTATGAAAACCAAAATGAATGGGCTAAAACCAGAAATGACAGCAATACAACAGAAAATTAAAGAAACAAAGGATCCAGCAAAACAAAAGGCTCTGCAACAGGAAATGATGCAGCTTTATCAAAAACATGGAGTCAATCCTTTAAATATGGGCTGTCTTCCACTTTTGATTCAAATGCCAATCTTAATGGGCTTTTATTATGCGATTCAAGGTTCTCATGAAATTGCGACACATAGCTTCCTGTGGTTCAGCCTTGGCCAACCGAATATCGCCATGGCAATCATCGCCGGCGTCATCTATTATTTCCAATCGGTCATTTCAATGAGACAAATGCCAGAGGAACAGCAGAAACAAATGAAAATGATGAGCCTGCTCTCACCAGCAATGATTTTATTCATTTCTTTCTCTGCGCCTGCTGCATTACCTCTTTATTGGTCAATAGGTGGATTATTTATGATTGTTCAGTCTATTGTACTTCAGCGAGTATATAAGAAAGATCAACCCGCTGTCACTGTCGTAAAAGAAACGATTATGAAAAAAAGCTAATCCAAATTGGATTAGCTTTTTTTTCGTTTATTTAACCATAATAAATACAAAAATTGTAGGTTCATTCTTTCTTTCCAAAAAAATAAAAAATAATAAACATGTCAATAAATTTCTGCAGCATGTATTTTTAATTCTTTATTACCATTTTTAATAATCTAATACAAAGAAAGTTCTTTTGACACTCGTATAATAGTATATTTTTTCTATAATTTACCATTATATTTATCACGAAGAAAGGTATAATTCCTTATTTTCCCAAAATATACATTCCTACAATATGTTCATTTTCGATAATCCGAGTTTTACATCCCAAAATATGACAATTTTCTTGTTTACCTGTTCGTTATCATTAAAGGAACATCAGTGTTCTACATACTGGCCATCTAGAAAGAATGGAGGTGCATTGTACCTGTAGACTGGTCGAATTTTTTGTTCTTTGAAAATAGAATAGGGGGAAAAAAATTGCAAAAAAAACGAAGAACGAAATGGTTAGCGTTAATATTCGCTATCATGCTTATTGGATCGCTGATAATTCCAACAAACTCTATCGCAGCAACTTCAAACAAAATCCATACCTCCGCTAAAGATGAATTAACGGGGAAGAATCAAAAGAAAGTCGCCTCAAAAGTACTTACTCAGTTTAAAAAAAATGATCAGGTAACGTTTCTCGTTAAATTCAAAGAGCAAGTAGACACCAAAGACGTATCCTCAAAGGCTGCAAAAACAGCAAAATCACAAAAGTTATCTGCGAGTAATTCAAAGTTACTTAAACGATCAAGTGTAGTATCTGAGCTTCGTGCTACAGCTCTTCAAACACAAGCGAATATTAAAAACTACTTAAATAAGCAAGAAAAAGCTGGTAAGGCGAAAGATTTTCAATCCTTTTATATTGTTAATGCGATTGCCGTGACAGCTACAAAGGATGTTATGGAGCAAATCGCTGCTTTTCCTGAAGTAGAAAAAATTATGCCAAATGAGACTAGGCAGCTAATTCAGCCGGCAAGTAAGACTGCAGCTGCAAAGACCCTTAAAGGCTCAGAAGCGAGCAAAACAAAAGCCGATACCTCTTCAATTGAGTGGAATATTGAAAAAATCGGTGCTCCTGCTGTATGGAACATGGGCATTGATGGAGCAGGAACGGTTATTGCTTCTATCGATACAGGTGTCCAATGGAACCACCCGGCCTTGAAAACAAAGTACCGCGGGTATAACCCTGCCAATCCAGATGTTCCAAATAATGAATATAACTGGTTTGATGCTGTAAGCGGACAAGCTTCACCATATGATGATTTAGATCATGGAACTCACACAATTGGTACGATGGTGGGCTCTGAACCAAATGGTGCAAATCAAATCGGAGTTGCTCCAGGTGCCACATTCATTTCAGTTAAAGCCTTTTCTAACGATGGCGGTTCAGACATAGATTTATTAGAAGCAGGCGAATGGGTTATCGCTCCAAAAGATGCTGCTGGTAATCCTCATCCTGAGAAAGCACCAGATGTTGTCAATAACTCTTGGGGCGGCGGAGCTGGACTCGACGAGTGGTATCGCCCAATGGTACAAGCATGGAAAGCTGCCGAGATATTTCCTGAATTCTCTGCTGGAAATACCACATTGTCTAATCCCGGCGGTGCTGGTTCAGTAGCAAATCCAGCAAACTATCCAGAGGCCTTTGCCACTGGAGCAACAGATCTTAACAACCAAGTTGGCAGTTTCTCTTTACGTGGTCCATCTCCATATGGAGAAATCAAACCTGACATCTCCGCACCAGGCGTTAACATTCGTTCTGCCATTCCTGGCGGTGCATATGAAGGCGGCTGGAATGGCACTTCAATGGCAGGTCCTCACATTTCAGCGGTTGCTGCTCTATTACGACAAGCAAATGCCAGCTTAACTGTTGACCAGCTTGAGGAAATCTTACTTACAACTGCCACTCCTTTGACAGACAATAATTATCCGACAAGTCCCAACCATGCTTACGGCTATGGCCTTGTTAATGCATTTGATGCAGTTTCCTCTGTTGTAAGCGGACTTGGGAAAATTGAGGGTAAAGTTACCAAAGCTGGAGATGACTCAGAAGCAGCTGTCATTTCCCATAAGGCACCAAAAAATTCGTATAAAAAAATGGATGTAACACTTCAAGCTGAAGTGTCAGATAATGTAAGTGTCACTACCGTTAAACTTAGCTACCAAAAAGCCGACGGAACTTGGGTTGAAGTCAAGGCTGAGAGAACGAGCGGTGACTATAAATCAGGAACGTATGAAGCCACGATTCCAGGGTCAGAGCTGACTGAAGATTCAGTCGCTTATAAATGGACCGCAACTGACTTCGGAGGCTCAGTAACAGCTACTGACTCTTATACCGTTGAGCTATTGCCAGGAATCAGTGTAGGTTATACAGAGGACTTTGAACAAGATCCTATTGGATGGACCTCTTCCGGCACAAACAATAACTGGGAATGGGGTATTCCGACAAGTGGACCTGGCTCTGCAGCATCAGGTCAAAAGGTTTATGCTACAAACCTGGCTGGAAACTATGCTAATAGTGCCATTATGAGCCTATCCATGCCTCCAGTCGATGTTCCTGAAGGCACAAGCTATTTACAATTTAAACATTGGTTCGAACTTGAAAAAAATTATGATTTCGGACATGTATTTATCTCTACAAACGGAACAAACTGGGTACAAGCGGCTCGTTTTAATGATAAGTCAAATAGTTGGATCGATGGTGAAGTTAACTTAAGCCAATATGCTGGAGAAAGAATCTATATTGCCTTTAATGTCACATCTGATGGTTCAGTCCAAAAACCTGGCTGGTATATTGATGATGTTAAATTGGCTGATACTTCCCTGCAGCCGGCTGCAAAAGCTAAAACAGGACTAGGCGTTATCAAGTCTGACTCTTCTGTTTCAGCTAAGCCAAAAGTTGACCCTGATAAAATTAAGCCAATTGCAGATAAAGTGAAAAAAGCACCTGAAAAAGACCAGCCTGCCCCAGTACTTCTTCCATTACAGGCACAGGTCAGTGTTTTAGAAACTGGAAGATCTGTTTATACAAACCCGCAAGATGGATCTTACCAACTTACGCATGCATCAGGTTCATACACATTGCAAGCAGAAACATACGGTTATCGATCACAAACAGCAACAGTCAACGTCGAACAAGATGCAACATCAACTGCTAACTTTACGCTTCAAGAAATTCCAAAAGGAACCATCAACGGTACAATCACCAACAAAATTACTGGCGAACCAGTCTCTGGTGCTACCGTATACTTTCTTGAGGATGCCGCTATTAAGCCAGTGACTACAAATTCGGACGGTGAATACACTCTATCCGCTTATGAAGGAAAATATACTTTGAAAGTCATGGCTCCTTCTTATTACGGCAGTGAAGCATCCGTAACGATTTCGGACGGTAACAGCTCTAGGAAAGATATTGAACTGAAACCGTTCATCGGGTACCCAGATGAGATTAAGTATGACGACGGAACAGCAGAAAACGCCCGAGCCTTTAATACGGCAGGCAATAGCTGGGCTGTGAAAATGTCGTTAGCTTCGGGAAATAAAACGGCAAATGTAACCGGCGCCCTTTTACGTTTCTGGGATACCACATGGCCTGCTCCAGGCGGGACTGAATTCCAAGTTTCGGTGTATGATGCATCGGGAACAGATGGGTCGCCAGGCAAAAAAATCGCAGGTCCTTTTAATGAGACTGCGTTGCGCGACGGTCAATGGACACATGTTGATTTGAGCGAACATGGAATCATGGTTGAAGGTGATTTCTTTATTGTTTATACCCAAACAAAGGCCAATCCGAATGCACCAGGATTAGCTACTGATGAAGATGGACCAAATGCAGGACGAAGCTGGCAGGGAGTCAGCGATTCATGGTCGCAATCCCCAACTGAGGAAGGAAATTATATGATTCGTGCCACTGTCGATTACGAAGTGAAGGAACCTGTAATTATCTCACCTAAAGACGGTGCTTATTCAAATCAAAAAGAAGTAACGGTTGAAGGTACATCTGCACCTACAACAAAAGTAGATATTTTTAACAAAGGGGAGAAAGTAGCAAGTACGGATTCTACTGATAAAGGAACCTTCGCTGTTCCGGTCACATTAAGCAACGGTGAAAATACTTTGACAGCAAAAGCTCGGACAAGCCAAGGTTCAACTGAGGCCTCTTTGCCTGTAAAGGTGATATTGGATACCGCTAATCCGGAACTAGCAATTACTTCACCTACAGATGGCAGCAAAGTAAATCGTGAAACAGTTACTGTTAAGGGAACAGTTTCGGATGATAATCTTAATTCGGTTAAAGTAAACGGACAGAAGGCCGATGTGAAAGATAACACCTTCTCCTATCGCCTTCTACTGGATAAAGGAATCAATAAAATTAAGGTGGTTGCTCAAGATAAGGCAGGCAATAAAGTCACTAAATCTGTCTCCATCGATGTAAAATATACCGCTCCAGAAATTTCCGATTTAGTGCCAAATGAGGATAAAATCTTAAAAAGCGGTGAATCGGTTAAAATCGAATTCGACAGTGAACCTGGCTTGGCAGCAAATTTCTCCATTTTGATGCCTCTGACAAATGCAGGAGGCATTGCGAATGCAACTGAATTACCAATGAAAGAAACATCTTCAGGACATTATGTCGGCTACTATACCGCCACAACGAATGTAAAGGCACCTGGTGCTGTTGTGGAAGTAAAAGCAGCAGATAGCTATGGTAATATTACAACACAAAGAGCGGCAGGTAAGCTTTGGATTAACGCTAAAAAGTAAAATGCAAAAGCCATGCTTTCTATGCCTAACGGCCGGAAGCATGGCTTTTTTAATACAAATATTAGTGCAATTTTCTTTGACTCTATAAAATGCCTCACATCTTCCCTGCTTTGAAAAGGACATTTATCTAATTCCATAGATAGAAAAAGGGAAGTTTATATAATTAAAAAGTAAATCCCCCTCAAGATTGAGCGGAATTTACTTTTTTATTTCTTCGGCAATAGATTTTTTGAAACTGTTTCGAAAAACTGATCTACATAGTCGAAATCCGTGTAAAAGAATAATAAAAGATCACCCGGTTGTGATACTTCCCACGCTTTTACGAATGCGTCTAATTCATTAGGTACGATATATGTCTTATCTTTATGTAATCCTTCTTCTATCGCAGCTTCCCGAAGCAGCTCGGCTACCTCCAACGGTACTCTTCCCCGTAAATCATCGTCTTCTTTAATGATGAACAGATCTGAATGTTTTGCTACGACCTCTGACAATCTGATGATTTCTTCGTCAATACGGTCTCCTGGTCCTGCCAAAACAGTGATAATGCGATTTCTGTTATAGGCACTAACCGTATCGAAAATGGCCTGCAACCCTGCTACGTTATGGGCGTAATCGATAATAACGGTTCGTTCTTTTAGTTTTTTTAAATTGAAACGTCCTTTAGACAATTTTTTATCAGGCATAAACGCAATAGCCTTCTTTCGTAATTCTTCCATTGAAATACCTTGCGTATGTGCCGCGGCTAACGCTTGAAGTAAATTAGCGATATTATGTCGCGCCATGCCAGAAATCGTTATTGGGATTTGAGTGCAATCCATAAATTGATGTATCACACCATCTGATGAATAACTGATTTTACCTTGTTCATCAACAAACCAAACCTTACGTCCTTCATTAATCGCGGCTTTCACCAATGGCTGAGTGGCATATGTAGAGGTGTATATAACCTCTCCATCAGTATACTCTGCCATAGCAGCTACATTCGGATCATCGGCATTCAAAACACAATAACCCGTTTTTTGAACGACCTCAGCTACTAGCCTCTTTAATTTAACGAGATCGTCTAGTGTTTCAATACCATCACAGCCAAGGTGATCTTCACTCACATTTGTAATAATACCAACATCACATTGACGAAAAGCTAGACCTTCACGAAGAATTCCTCCTCGTGCTGTTTCTAAAACAGCTACATCGACTTCAGGATGGGCCAATATCGTTCTTGCACTAATAGGGCCACTGCAGTCACCTTGTACCAATACCTCTTCGCCGATATACACTCCATCTGAATTCGTCATTCCAACCTTTGTTTTCACATCTGAAAGAAAATAATGAACCAATCGGGTTGTTGTTGTCTTTCCATTTGTTCCAGTTACTGCAATAATCGGGATAGCGGCCTCTTCTTGAGTTGGGAATAAATAATCTACGATGGCTTTGCCAACATCCCTTTTTTTTCCTTCACTTGGATAATGATGCATTCGAATCCCTGGTGCAGCATTCACTTCAATTATTGCCGTTTTTAAATGATTGAAAGGTTTTGATATATCCTGACAGATTAAATCTATTCCCGCAATATCCAATCCGATAGCTTTGGCAGCAGCTATCGCCATATTCCTAATAGTTGGATGAACCTGGTCCGTTACATCAATTGCCTTTCCACCAGTTGAAAGGTTCGCATTACCGACAACTTGGACCAGCTCACCTTGTTTCGGAATAGTATCAAGGTTCCGGTTCGATTTCTCCAAGTAACACGTTACCGTATGTGTAAGTGGAATTTTTGACATCGGCTTTTCATGTCCGTCTCCCCGCAACGAATTGAGGTTTTCCTTTTCTATCAATCTGCGTAACGTCTCTTTTCCATTCCCAATAACATAGGGAGGAAGCCGCAAACTTGTAGCTGTTAGCTCTCCGTTGACTATCAGTAACCGATAATCATGTCCTTCAAAATGACGTTCCACAATGTATTTTTCCACATGAGAATCCAAACAATGGATCACATTAAACAACTCATCCTTATTTTTGAT
This sequence comes from Peribacillus sp. TH16, assembly GCF_016651095.1. Lineage (NCBI taxonomy): Bacteria > Bacillati > Bacillota > Bacilli > Caryophanales > Bacillaceae > Peribacillus > Peribacillus sp. TH16. Next base: position 1,206,973 of record NZ_JAEKEM010000002.1, read on the forward strand.
ATGGGTTATTACACCCTGGCCCTGTCTGCCGTTATACGGTTTTATAACAAGCGGGAAACCAAGCCTGTCGGCTGAGTCAAATATACCTTCTATTGAGTAGGCGATTTCTCCTTCTGGTACTGGGAGACTGCAACCTTTTAAAATAGCCTTGGTCAATGATTTATCACAGGAATTCTCAACGGCGATATTTGAAGTTTGGCTTGAAATTGTCGCCTGGACATACTTCTGCCTTGAACCAGTTCCTAAGCGCAGTAAACTCTCTTCGCCTATTCGTTCGACAGGGATTTTTTTTGAGTGAGCCGCCTGATAAATGGCTTCGGTACTAGGACCAAGTTTATTTTTATAATATAACTGTTCAATTTGGTTCACATATAATTGTACATTAATATGTTTTTCATCATTCAGGATAGCTTCTACGATTTCTTTTGCAGCTAAAAATGCTTGAAGACCTGACTTAGGCTCCTGATAGTCATAGGTAACATAATAAAGCCCTTGTTTTTTCATCATAATCGTTTTTCCACGAATGGCATTGATTCCAGCCATATTTTGGAGTTCAATCGTCATATGCTCCAAAATATGGCCCATCCAAGTACCCCGTTTCAGCCTCTCAGTGAATCCGCCTTGATATCCTTGTGAACAAGTATGGCTGCCAAGGTTAGGGAGAGTCTTTAACAACTTTTCATTAAACCCAGGAATAGCATCAGATGGCTGTTTTTCCAGTTCCTCTATATCTAATTCTATACAGATCGTTGGTGTATAAGAAAAATAATTTGGCCCTTTTAAAAAACGGACTCGATTGATTATCATGATTGGATCCCCTTTTTCATCAACAATTTTCTTGTATGCAAGTCAAAACGATAGCCTCTTGTAAGTGTATGAAGCTGAAACCCTGAGAGGGTCAACTCTTCACTGCCATTTTCAGAAGACGTGATATTGATATAATCACTTTTGCTTCCATCAAGCACTAAAACCTGATGTTGACCAAATACTTCAAATTGTCCATCTTTCACTAATATTGCTGTATTTTCATCAATACCTATACCAATAATTTCTTTATTTTCTGCTATCGCACTTAAAAGTCGATCAAAGCGACCACGCTGCGAAAAATGTTGATCAATAAGCAGGCCGTCTAGAAAGCCGAACCCTTTTCCAATCTCCACTTTTAATTTATCATCATTCAGCATCGTGTCAGCTGCGACAATCATTTGCTTACCCATAATTGAAGCACCCGCACTTGTCCCAGCTAGAACCATTCCATTATGCCAGGCCTTTGATAGAGTATTGTGAAATTTTGACTGCCCAATAAGCTCGGATAATCGGCTTTGGTTTCCTCCGGTTATAAAGATAGCTGAAAAAGAGGCCAGTTGTTCACAAATGGCCTGTTCCTCTGCATCCTTTCTGGAATTCAACTTGATAACTTCAACCTTGCTCACGCCTAAGTCTCTAAAAATCCTGATATACTCTTTACTCACTTCTTCAGGAATTTCACTCGCTGTAGGCAGGATGCCAATTCCACCTTTAGCGCGTATCGCGAGTTCGACAAATTTATTTAATACTTCACCTTCAAGGCACTTATCCTCAGCCCCACCGATGATAAGTAATTCACCACAATTCATTGCTCATACTCACCTTTACATATGGATTAAAATCATGAAGTTTTTCTAAACAGAACACATAATGAATAGTATGGCCTTTTGTCATAGTCTTCATTCATAAATTTAGCAAACTGTAGAATTTTGTTTAACTTAATGACATTAGAGGAAAAGTAATAGAGAAAATAATAAAAGGAGTGTGTAAAAATGAGCCAAAACCAATTAAAAGAACAAGTATTGAATATCATCGGCGATCATAAAATAGGTGTTCTATCATCAGTAGAAGATAACAAACCACATTCACGTTATATGACATTTTTCAACGACGAATTAACTTTTTATACACCAACAAGTGCATCCACAGAAAAAATAGATGAAATTGAAAAGAATCCTAATGTTCATATCCTAATCGGCTATGAAGATAAAGGATTCGGCGATTCTTACGTGGAAATCTCAGGGACCTCGAAAATAAACGACTCACAGGAACTAAAGAAAAAATTATGGGATACGTCATTTAAAAATTGGTTTGACGGACCAGAAGATCCAAACTATCTATTACTTCAAATTAAGCCTGAAAGCATCCGTTTGATGAATAACAATGGTGAACCTCCACAAGAATTACAATTATAAAAATTGTCGGGACGTAAGGTAATTTTAATTTACGAGTAAATCTCATGTACTTACGAGTAAATGATCAAAACTCACGAGTAAATGATTTAAAATCACGAGTAAAATTTGGATTATCGCTAAAATTTCAAAAAGGATTTGCTTCTGCCTAAAAAGCCCACACTCGGTACATAATGAGTGTGGGCTTTTTTTCAATCATACTAGCTCTGATTGTATATAATGCAAGATTAGATTGGCTGTATGCTTTAATGAAGAGATATGTGTTCTCTCAAAGGCGTGAGATGCGTCAATTCCCGGACCAATCAAGCCATGAACCAAATCGTATCCTGCTCGGATTGCTGCGGAAGCATCCGATCCATAATACGGATAAATATCGACGCGATAGTCAATACCGTTTGCTTTAGCAAGTGAGGCAAGATGCTGACGCAATTTATAGTGATACGGACCGGAAGAGTCTTTGGCGCAAATGGAAACGCTGTATTCATCCGTCGTTTGGCCATCACCGATCGCTCCCATATCAACGGCTAGATATTCAACTGTTTTCTCTGGGATATTAGAATTCCCACCATAGCCTATTTCTTCATTATTAGAAATCAAGAAATGAGTGGTATATGCCAATTTAATCTTTCCTGCAGAAATCAGGTCAATGATATGAAGAAGAATGCCAACGCTTGCCTTATCATCCAAGTGCCTTGATTTCAAAAAGCCAGTCTCTGTTACTTCTACCCTTGGTTCAAATGATACAAAGTCTCCAACAGAGATGCCAATTGCCTCTGTTTCCGCTTTTGATTTCACAACTGCGTCAATGCGGACTTCAATTGTCTCCTCATCACGTTTGGCATCACCGGCATTTTTATACACATGCACAGACGTTTGATTGATTAGAATCGTCCCAGTGACAAAAGCTCCGTCAGCAGTATGAATTTTGCAGTATTCCCCTTCCACTGAATTCCAGCGGAAACCTCCAATCATCGTCAATTTCAGACGGCCATTCGACTTAATTTCCTTTACCATCGCTCCTAGTGTATCGACATGGGCTGTCAGTAAACGATGTCTGGTTTCATCTTCACCTTTTAACGTAGCTAGCAATGCTCCTTTATTCGTGATTTGATAGGGTACCTGCTTGCTCTCCATGAATTTAGCCGCATACTTAATTGCTTGATCGGTATAACCAGATGGGCTTGGTATTGATACTAACTCTTTTATGTAAGTAACGATCTCTTTTTCTTTGATAACACTCATGCCTATCTCTCCTTTCCTCTTTGTTTATTATATCTTTTTATGCCAACTTTTAACATACAAAGGACCGCCCTGAGACAGTCCTTTGATTGATTTAACTCATTTGGGCCAGAACAGGCAAGATTGCCATAACCAATGTAGTAATACCATATATCGCGAAATTTTCCATATTCATTTTCCTTTTCCACTTATCACGCCATACTTTATATCTGCTCATATCTTCGTTATTCATGAAAAATCCTCCTCATGACGAAATTTCAATTTACCTTATCTGTCTTTGCTTGTTGGACATTTCCTTCATATATTCCAAGAAGGCAATTCTCTTTTCGTCTGGATAGGCTACAATGTCAGCAATGATTGCCTCTTCAAGAGGTTTCAGTAATCGACCAACCGATTCAGTAAACAATATTTCTAACTCTCTCTTTGTTTCATTAGGATTTCTCACTTCCATCAAAATCACCCTTCCAATTACTTACTAATTGTATATATCCTTTATTCACATAGTGAAACGTAAAAAACCGGCCACCTACACAGGCAGCCGATTGGATTTATTATTTTGTTTCTTTTTCAGTGACACCAACATTGAACCATTTATATTGGCGCTCCGCAAGATAATCATAACCAGAGACACGCTTATTTACTCCAGTCGTAGTGTAACGGAATAATGTTGGAATAATTGGAACTTCTTCATGAATCAGTTCTTGCCACTCATTGTAGGTATCAATACGATATTGATCATCAAACGCTTCCTCTGAGATTCCTTTCGCAAGAAGCTCATCATTTTTGTCGTTCACCCAGCGAGTATAGTTAAATGCTGCGGATTTTGACCAAAGACCAGATGGATCTGGATCGGAAGCAACACCCCATGCCGCTTGATAGATATCAACCTCTTCATTATCTTTTTTCAACAGATCATAGAATGAATTGAACTCATGCAGCCTTCCATCTAGCATTTGAACGTCTAGGCCTACTTCCTGCCATTGTTGAATGTAATAATTGGTAAGCGGTTCAGCAATATCTCCGCCGCTCATGGAAGCGAAGTTGATTTTGAACTCTTTTCCATCTGGGTCTTCACGAAGACCATCTTTATTTGTATCAACATATCCGGCTTCATCCAAAAGTTTTTTAGCTTTTTCAGGATCAAACTCATATGGCTTAACATCTTTATTGTTATACTTGAAGTTTGGTGTGATAACTGAGTTGGCAGGGAAACGAAGCCCTTTATACATCTTTTCGCCGACTTCTTCATTATTGATGGCATAAGCCATTGCCTGGCGAAGACGTTTGTCTTCGAATTTCGGGTTGTCCATAACATTTTCTGCTTTTTCCTTATCATAATGACCGAACTTGAAACCAATATAAGAATAAGCTAAATCGACTTTTCCTAATATTTCAACGTTTTCCAATGCTTTTGCCTGGTCATATTGATCAGCAGAAATACTAGCTACATCGATATCCCCATTTTCCAGTGACTTAACAGCAACGGACGGATTCACAACTTTTAAAGTAACGCTGTCCAACTTAGGCGCTCCACGGTGGTACCCTTCAAACGCTTCGAATTCAACTGCTTCACCTTGAACAATTTTCTTCACTTTAAATGGTCCATAACCAATCGGATTTTTACGAATTTTATCAGAAGATTCCAACTTTGAAATTGGAACATCACTTAAGTATTCTTTATGAAGCGGATATGTCCATAATCCAGTTGTTACAGATGGATTTGCTTTCTTAAAAGTAAAGGTGATTTTCTTACCATCTACTTTAATACCCGAAATACTATCCGCTTTTCCGGCATGATACTCTTCCATACCTTCAATTAAAGCCATTTGTTCATCATAGCGTACACCTTTGTAATCCTTGCTCCCCAAGACAAGGTATGCATACTCTAAATCAGCCCCAGTCACAGGCTTCCCATCTTGCCAATTAACATTGTCTTTAATTGTAAGTGTTACCGTTTTATTATCGTCTGAAATTTCATAAGAAGCAGCACCGTCATTTGTGAAAACATAGTTTTCGTCTGTATCCAGTAAATCTTCATCAAGGAATGTGATAACTTGGTTATCCGGATCTCCTTGATAGAAAACTTTGTTTAATATCCCTTCAAACGGGGTATCTGATACCAATCCGTAAGTCAGATGGCCGCCTTCAATCGGCTCTCCCTGATTTGTTGTTTTTGTCGGGAATAGCGATGTATCAACTTGTTCGACATCTTTCCCTTTTTTTTCTTTTGTTGACGATTTTTCCGTATCATTTGAACATGCGGCAAGCAGTAGAGACGATATAGCCAATGCACTTAATACCTTGCTATAACTTTTGATCTTCATGACATACACTCCCCTTTTTTATCCTCTTCTTTGTCTTGCATCTGCGGCGCGTTTTAACGCTTGACCAACAAAATTTATACTCAGCATCAACACTAAAATCATGAGCGATGCGGGTACCCATATCCACCATTTGTTTTCCAAAACATCTGGATTTCGAGCATAACTGATGAGCGTCCCTAGACTCGGGGTACTCTCTGGAAGACCGAATCCTAAGAAAGTCAAACTGGATTCTAGGCCAATATTACCTGCTAGATTCAAAATAAAATTAACTATAATCAGTGAACTGACATTAGGAAGAAGCTGAAAAAGGATGATTTTCCAATGTGGTGTACCAAGTGTTTGTGAGGCGTGAATATAGTCCAACTCACGCTCTGACAAAGCCTTTGAACGAATCAGCCGTGCCTTTCCTGTCCATAAAAACATCGTCATGATTAATATGAAAACATACACATTGAATACTGGTACAATCGTGACTACAACAATGATGAACATCAATTGCGGAAGGGCAATCACAAAATCGATTACACGCATGATCACATTGTCGGTGGCCCCGCCAAAATATCCAGCTAGAAGCCCGAAAGATAAACCAATGATAGCCGTAAATAAGGTAATGAACAAACTGATGGTAAATGAGTTTCTCGTACCGATGATCAGTTGTCCGAATACATCCCGTCCACCATAATCGGTTCCGAGCCAGTAGTCTGAAGATGGTTCCATATAAATGGAGAGGAAATCGACCTTAGCAATTTCCTTGGCATCCATAAAGAACGACGCGCCGTAAACGAAAACCAATATAGCTACTAATATAATCAATGAGCCCATAGCAAGTTTATCCTTTTTAATTTCCTGCCATATGATTTTCATACCTGATGGGCTCACATCTTTCGTTTGAATGATTTTTCCGGATTCTACTTTCATTTCCATACGCTCACCCCGCTCCTATTCTATCCGTATGCGCGGATCGACCGCACTTAGTATGATGTCTGAAAGAAGAGTGCCAAGCAGAGTGGCAAATCCCGTCATCATGACGATGGCCGTCACTACACTGAAATCCCGTAAACTGACGGAACTAAGGAAAAGCTGTCCAAGTCCTGGATAACTAAAAATAGTCTCTATTATGACAGCGCCGCCGATCAACCCAGTAATTTCATAGCCTAAGAATGCTGCAATTGGTAAAAAGGAGTTTCTTAGGATATGCCGTGAATATACGTTGGATTCAGGTACACCTTTTGAACGCGCAGTCCTTACGAAATCCTTTATTTTATTATCAATTATTTCATTTCGTAAATATTGAATTGTACTTGTTGTAGCTATTAAGGCCGTACTTAAAGCCGGTAAAATCAGGTGATTGATCTTACTTACAACATATGCGAATGTACCTTCATCCACTTTGGAATCGACACTGCCTCCAGACGGGAACCAATCCAGGGCAAATCCGAAAACAAATAACATAATTAACGCAAAGATAAATATCGGTGTGCCAAACCCTATATAACTATAACCCGTAACGGTCTTATCCACCCAGGTATCATTATATCTGCCGCTAAGTATACCTAATGGAATGGCAAGCATATATGTAAAGATAAGTGTTACCAACGCAAGGAAAACCGTGTTCCAAAGCCTGTCTTCTATAACATCCATAACCGGCGTTTTATGTGTATAGGAAATACCAAAGTCCCCTTGTACAGCATTAGATGCCCACCTTATATATTGTTGATACCAAGGATCATTCAAGCCCAATTCTTCTCTGAGTCTTTCAAGCTCAGCAGGATTAGCCCTAGGATTGATTTCTTGACCAGACAAGGCATCTCCCGGCATTGCTTTTGCCATCATGAAAACGATAATGCTCAATAAAAAGAGCTGCGGGATCATAACTAAAAAACGCCTGAGGATAAACTTCCACATATCCTTTCCACCTCCTTATTGTAATGCGACTCTATGTGTTGATGAGATTGGCTTCAAGTCGTAAGCACGTCCATTTTCATCGAAAAATTTTGAATAAGACGACTCATACTCTGCTGATAATTTTTTTCTAAGCTGTACTTTTTCCTCACGAACTTCCGGCTCTAAATCCGGAATGGCAGCAATCAGACGCTTTGTGTAAATATGTTGGGGATTTTCATAGATTTCATCGCTATTGCCTTCCTCTACTAATCTACCGCGATACATAACGCCCATCCGATCACACATATGCCGGATTACACCGAGGTCATGACCAACAAATAAATAAGTTAAATTGAACTCCTGTTGGAGATCCTGAAGAAAATTCAACACCTGCGCCTGAACCGATACATCGAGGGCTGATACCGGTTCATCAGCAATAATCAGTTTGGGTTTTAATGTTAATGATCTAGCAATTCCAATCCGCTGGCGCTGCCCCCCTGAAAATTCATGAGGATACTTGTGAATCGATTCCGGACTGAGTCCGACTTTGTCCAAGAAGTCCTGAACGATTTTCTTTTCCTCTGCAGGTGATAACCGTTCAAAGTTCCTCAGCGGTTCGGCAATGATGTCCAGCACCCTCTTCTTGGGATTCAATGATGAATATGGGTCTTGGAAAATCATTTGGATATCTTTTCTGAATGGTTTAATCTCTTTTCTACTTAAAGCTGCTAAATCCCTGCCTTCAAACAGGATTTGTCCGGATGTCACATTATTCAGCTTGACAACTGCCTTACCTGTCGTTGACTTGCCGCTTCCTGATTCTCCTACCAAACCATATGTTTCCCCTTGCTGCAGCTCAAAGGACACACCATCAACGGCTTTTACATGATCAACTACTCTTCGGAAAAAACCGCCTCTTATTGGAAAATGCACTTTTAAATTATCTACTTTGAGTAATGTCATGAGTCGATGCATCTCCTTCAGCTTGAAAATAAAATTCTTTATAGCAGGTGCACCGTACAAAGTGATCCTGACCTACCTCGTGAAGATGAGGCGACTCTTCATGAGCTTGTTTAGGAATCCATGGAATACGATCTTGGAACCGACATCCCTTCCTGTCCATTTTTGCTATCGATGGAACAATTCCCTCAATAACGTGCAAACGGTTTTTTTCATTGGTAGCCGAAGGGATTGAATTTAATAGCGACCTAGTATATGGATGAAGTGGATTGTTAAATATCTCTTTAACACTTCCCGTCTCTACTACTTGCCCAGCATACATGACAACAATCCGATCAGCTACCTCTGCTACAACGCTCAGATCATGGGTAATTAATATAATCCCCATTTTGGTTTTACTTTGAATATCTTTCAACAAATCAAGTATTTGCGCTTGAATGGTAACATCTAATGCTGTCGTTGGTTCATCAGCAATAACTAGTGCAGGATTGCAAGCAATGGCAATCGATATCATTGCTCTTTGACGCATTCCGCCTGATAGTTCATGCGGATATTGCTTGTACGTCCGTTCAGGATAAGGGATACCCACTTGTGTTAAGAGTTCGATTGTCCTGTTCTTTTTTTCATCTCTAGAAAGCTCAGTATGATAGTCAAGATTTTCCTCAATCTGTTTTCCGATTGTCATCAGCGGGTTCAATGCTGTCAAAGGTTCCTGAAATATCATCCCTAATTCCTTTCCGCGGACTTTATTCATTTGTGTATCATTCAGTGTAAGTAAATTTTGACCTTTATAATGTATTGTACCTTCTGACTTCGTTCTCTGTTTATTATGTAATTGCATGATAGAAAGGGCCAGTGCGCTCTTTCCACATCCTGATTCTCCAACCACCGCTACAATTTCATTTTCATTTACAGTAAACGAAACATCATCCACCGCTGCATGATATTTGCTCTGAATTCGAAATGAGGTAGTAAGGTTTTCAATTTGCAATATAGCTTTCTTCATCCCTGCTCCCCCTAAACTATTTTTTCGGGAAAATAATAAATCTTCTGATAATTATTTAAAATTTTAATCAATTTTAAACATTTATTCAATAGTTTTGTAGAAAATAATCACATTTTTTTCATATTTTATAACTTTAGGAATATTTTTCTGCAATATAAAAATAGTTTCCTTCATAACTTTTACACAGTAAAGTTATGAAGTCCTATTTATAGCATAGAATAAAACATTTTAATTTTCTTATTTTGAAATAATGATTAAATATTCCACTAAAAATATTAAATCACTTAATTTCACCTAGGGAAAAAGTTACTTATTTTGTTACAGTTTGAAAATTTTAATATTTCAGAAAAATTAGCTTAATTGTAAGAATATCATAAAATTGGTAATACTATCATGTATATTTCATATCTCTTTAAAAAACACCTAAAATATTATTTTTAAATGCACTGAAACCTTTTTAAAACTCTTTCGTAGAAACCGGTAGACAATAAATAATGAGGTGATTGAATGTATTCACAAACTGTAAACACATATATGCCATCTGTTATGCGTACCTTTGCTCTTTCTCTCGCAATCTCTGTATTAGGGATGGCTGTTGGAACTCTAGTTCCACCATCCTTATTTCTTCCCTTAGCGATTCTGGAAATTGCTATGCTAATTGGCGCTTTTATCATGCGGAAGAAAAAATCTATTGGCTACACATTCCTGTATAGTTTTACGTTAATTTCTGGGATTACCACCTATCCGATTATTGCACACTATCTTGCCACTGCAGGGGCGAATGTTGTGATGTTAGCCGGGGTGACGACAACAGTTGTATTTGGGGGACTAGCTATTTATGCTACAACAACCAAGAGGGACCTTTCTTTCTTAAGAGGAATGTTGTTTGCCGCCTTGTTAGCTTTAGTAGCCATTAGTATTTTTAACCTTTTCTCACCTTTAAGTTCTACAGCAATGCTAATCTTTTCATTTATTGGGATTCTTGTATTCAGTGGATATATTTTATATGATTTTAATCGAATGAAGCATTACGGGGTTACAGCAGAGGAAGTACCACTTATGGCCTTAAATCTGTATCTTGATTTCATTAACCTTTTTATTAACATCCTACGTTTCTTTGGTATTTTATCTAGCGAAGATTAAAAAAACGGGCATTATCTGCCCGGTTTTTTTATTTATATAGTCCAGACTCTGATTTTTCAGTCCACGGCTGTTTTACACCAAAGGTACTGGCAATGAACTGAGTATCTTCTCTTCTTTTTTTCCTTACTTGGGCCCGCTGTTTCGCTGATTCGTTTAAATTCATCTCCATTTCAGTCTCTGGAACCAAACGCGGAACCGGTATTGGTTTTCCATCTTCATTGATGGCAACAAAGGTCAAAAAGGAAATAACACATAAGTTCCGGTCTCCCGTAACTAAATCTTCCGCAATAACTTTTACAATGATTTCCATAGATGTTCTGCCCGTATAAGTTACGAAGCTTTCTAGACATACTGCATTTCCTTCGTGAATAGGGTGCAGAAAATCGACAGAATCAGTTGATGCCGTAACGACATTACTTCTCGCATGACGCATCGCAGATATAGCTGCAACATCATCAATGTAAGCCATCAATTTGCCTCCAAACATCGTACCAATATTATTTGTATCCGGCGGGAGAACAAGGCTCGTTTTTATGACCAAAGAGTCCCGGCAATGTTTTATTTCTTCCATGGTGACTGCACTCCTTTATGTCTAATTTCTCACTAGTTAACTTTATCGAATTCTTCACTGTAAAGCAACACACATGCTTATTTTCCTGCTTTTAGTTGGAATTATTCGACAAAAAATATTTCTACGTTTATTCACTTTTACTGTTCTGTAGGCTCTTTACCTGTTGTAGCTCTCGTAAGCTCAAGCCAAAGGTCATTTGTAGATGAGGATAATCTTTAAAACCTGACCAATCTCCTCCCCATTCAAATCCTAAATCTTTCGCGATAGAGACGACTTCCATCCAATCCGATTCCCCATTATCGTTGCCGTCATATTCCATATTCCAAATAGCCTCCCCTTGTTTGTTAAGGAGTGCAAAATCTATCGCCAATCCAAAATTATGAAGCGACTCCCCTCCTTTTGCATTAGTTACAATGCTTCCAGACTTTAAACGTCCTTTTTCATAGAGGTCATTTTGCTCTTCTAAAGTACGGAATCCAGCCGTTATGATTACCACGATACCTTTTTCATTAGCCTGTTGAATGAGCTTTTCTTTTTTTTCAGCGACTATCGGATGCAACTCGTCAGTCAGTTTAATTTTATCTAGATCGGGGGGGAGCAAATGCTTAAGCATGAACCCTAGCAGTAACCCGAAAAAGCCTATTATCAGACATGCCTTTACCCAGTTAACCTTCACTGAACAATCCTTCCTTTACGAATAACTGTCTGAATGAGAAAAACTCAACCAAAAGCGGATGAGTTTTTCTTCTATTATAACTTTGACTTCAATTCTTCTATTTGCAGTAAATGTCGTTTTTCATGCAAACCCACAAACGGAATCCATTGCTTCAAGCTTAATTCTTTAAACAATGGATGAGGGAATGACTTTTGTTCAAGATCTTTTTCATTTGCGCTGTCAACAACTTGTATAAATGCCTGGCGGGATTCGGACAATTTATTCTTAACCTCGTCCAAAGTTTGAAATGCTTCTGATGGAATGACAAATGGCGGCGCCGAGACCTTCACTTCACGATTTAGAGTATACTCTATCGGTTTATCTTCTGCAGGGATACTCTCATCGCTTTTTAACTTGTCGGCAATACTCTTTGTTATCACTCGCTCCATTAAATATAAATGATTCAATACCTGGATAATGCTCCAGCGGCCTTCTTCTGGATGGGCATTCAGCTGTTCATCCGATAAATTGTTAACCGCTTCTAATAGTTCTTCCCTAATTTTTTTGTTATCTTCCATTTTAGCATCTCCTCCCGAAAGCTTAGTTAAACTCCATCAATTATTCCATGTTCTGTATAAAGGTGTAAAATAAAAACACTTTTAGATAGGAAGAAAACCGATTTAAAGTTGTCTATTTTTAGAAAAGCTCTATGATAGTCATAAAGGTACTATTCACCTAATACAAATGACTTTCAAAATTCATCAAAGATAGTCAAAATAGGAGTGATCGTTATGAGCGGAGGACATATCCCATTCAGCCACAAAGGACGTAGCGTCATTAATGCAAAGCCTTCCAAAGGAAGCATTTGGACGATGCTCAGGCAAATGTTTAATCGTGTCCCATCTAAATGGAAATTTTCTTCCTTGATATTATGTATAATGTTGTTCATTTCTTTACTTGAGTTCTCCATCCCACAGTTGACTCAGTATACGATTGATGAAATCATTCCCGAAAAAAAATATGACTCCTTGATTTGGGTAGGCACAGGAATTCTTGGAGCTGCTATTTTATTAGCTTTACTAAACTACTTTAACAGCTATATCGTTTCCAAAGTCGGTCAAAAAGCGATTATGGATTTACGAAATAGCATGTATGAACATATTCAAAGGCTGGATATGAAATTCTTTGATAAAAACCGAACGGGTGACTTAATGTCACGGCTGACTAATGATGTCAATTTACTACAACAACTCATCTCTTCAAGCATGCTGCAAGTCGTAACAGACATGGTAACTTTTGTTGCAGTCGCTGTCTATATGCTTTTCATTAATTGGAAACTGACCATTGTCCTTCTTTTTACATTCCCGTTCATGTTCTATATCACAAGGGTATTTGGAAAACGTATTCGAATGTCGTTTAGGTCTGTTCAAAGTTCTGCAGGAGATGTCAGCAACCAGTTACAGGATTCTATCTCAGGAATGCGACTCATTCAATCTTTTACCAATGAAGAATTTGAATCGAAACGTTTCGCAGAACGTAATCATGAAAACATGGTAGCTAACATTAAATCGGTTCGCTTGCGATCCATGTTTGGTCCGGTTATCGATTTATTGAACAATATTGGTCTTGTTGCTGTTATTGTATTTGGGGCTTGGCAAGTGATGGAAGGTGCATTTACAGTGGGATTAATAGTAGCTTTCCTCGCCTATTTGAGATTACTGCAGAGTCCTGTTCGCAATTTCAGCCGAGTAATCAGCATTGTCCAGCAGTCAGCTGCAGCTTTTGAGCGTATTACAGAAATTATGGAAACACAACCTGAAATCAGAGACAAAGGAAATGCAATTGAGCTTCCTTCAATAAAAAAACAAATTGAATTTCAATCAGTTGATTTTGCTTATGATGAAAGTGTTCCGGTTCTTAGCAAACTAAACTTAACGATGAAAGCTGGTCAAATAACAGCTCTCGTCGGCTCTTCTGGTGCAGGGAAATCGACAATTACAAACCTTTTAATCCGATTTTATGATCCACAACAAGGAACAATCAAAATGGACGGTCTTGATATCCGTGATGTGTCGCTGAAATCTATACGTAGCCAAATGGGGATTGTTTCTCAGGATATCATTTTATTCAATGGTTCAATCCGCGATAACATCGTTTATGGAAAACTTGATGCAACAGACGATGAAATCACTGAATCGGCTAAAGCAGCCAATGCTCATGACTTTATCAGGGCCTTTCCGAATGGTTACGATTCTCAAATTGGAGAGCGAGGCGTCAAACTTTCAGGAGGACAAAAGCAGCGAATCGCCATTGCTAGGGCACTTTTGAAGAATCCACAAATCATCATTCTCGATGAAGCGACAGCAGCATTAGATACGGAATCCGAGCATTTAATCCAGGAAGCATTGTCACGTTTATTAGTAAATCGGACTTCAATTGTCATTGCACATAGATTATCAACCGTTCAAAATGCTGACCAAATAATCGTTCTTGAAAAAGGCAGTGTCCATGAAAAAGGAACGCATGAACAGTTATTGACAAGTAACGGCAGATATAGGCAGCTTCATGACTTGCAATTCCCTCAATTAAAGGCGGCTATTACATAACAACTGCACAACCGCCTTCAATGAAACAGGTCCGATTTATATATAATAAGCCATGTGTACAGAAGTATTACTTCTGTGCACTTTTATTGAATTTATTTGAAATCATAGCTCTCTAAAATACGATTGGTAATGAGCTGATACCCTTTTTCATTTGGATGAATTTTATCACTGAAATACTCTTTTTTCTTTTTATTTTCAAATAAATCATTAGTAGGGATAAATATCATTCTTTTATCCCCTTCTACTACCTCGTTTACTGATTGGTTATAATCATGAACGTGCTTTTCAAGTCGTTGATCATCTTTTTTTGGATTATACAGCCCAACTACAAGTATATCCGCTTTTTTGTTTTTCTTTAATAGTGTAGAAAGAATCTTATTTAGATGGTCGATATACTCTCGTTTACCATCATTTATTTTTTGATCACTTATTTTTTTCAAGTTACCTCCATTACTGTTAATCAAGTCGTTTGTTCCAATATAAACAATAAACGTGTCGGCTTTGTCCAATTTCGTGTTAATTTGATTATCTTCAAGCTGATCAATGACACCATCTGTTTCCTGGCCTTTAATACCGTAATTCCAAAAACGGACTTTTTTTTCAGAATCAGGGTTATTCAATTCATCCTCCAGACCTTCTACATAACCTTCCCCATCCTTATCACCTTTTCCATAGGTTAACGAATCTCCAAAAGCCATCACATCTTCCGACTCTGAAGCCTGAAACTTATATGCAGCAAAACAAATAACTAGTACAATTACAAATAAACCTACTATTTTTTTCATTTGTTTCTCCTTATGTAATGTATTTACTATGAAGTATTTTATCTTGTAATTACCCCAAAAATGAACATACTTAACATGCAAAAAATGAATTGTCAGATAAACTGTAAAAAGTGTATGATACAATAAAAGCATTCAATGGAACGGGTTTTCGTCAACCTCCTTTTATTCATAAATAGGGTGGGAATCCCATGTTTCTGGAGATTGTATACATAATAAGGATAGGAGTTAAAATGATGGATCAGTATATAGATTTTAGGGATGCAGAACTAACAGATTTACCAAGAGTAGTCGAAATATATAATTCGACTATTGCTTCAAGGATGGTCACTGCAGATACAGAACCTGTTTCAGTGCAATCGAGGCTTAAATGGTTTGAGGAACATCATTCAGAAAAACGACCGCTTTATATTATTACATTCGAAGGAAAAACTGCTGGATGGATGAGTTTTCAATCTTTCTATGGTAGGCCAGCTTATGATTCCACTGCCGAGATCAGCATATATATTGATGATTATTTCCGGGGAAAAGGAATTGGACAAATTTCGATTCAAAAGGCAATTGAAGTGAGTCCAAAATTAGGAGTTAAGACACTACTTGGTTTTATATTTGCTCACAATGCACCGAGCATAAGACTGTTTTCTAAATTTGGTTTTGAAGAATGGGCGCATTTACCTCAAGTTGCCGAGCTAGATGGTATTGAACGGGATTTAGTAATCCTTGGTAAGCGTGTTAATATTTGAATTTCATTACTTAAAAGCTATTGCCTTCATTCAGCAGTAGCCTTTTTTAGTTTAAATGAAGGAATCTATTTTAAAGTCACTGACGAAATTTAAAAATCACTATAAAATTTTTTAAGTAAAAAATATTCTGATTTTCTTTTATTTGTTATAGCATTTAACAGCGAATCCAATTCTTGACTTGCTTGAACAGTTAGAAGGCTTGTAAAACCATAATCAGCTGCCAATTTAATCATTTCCCGTCTCTTTTCTTCTATTCTTTCTACGGTTATCTTTGGGGGCATCTATAGTCACTTCCTATTTATTCAATTTTCTTACACCTTTTATGATAAAGAAATAAGTAGTTAAAATCAACCATATATGGAAATTAAAATGTGTTATTCCACAAAATAAATGTGACAAAAAGCCTATTCCATTCTCTGTTTGTGTCTTTTTTGTGACATTTTATATTCTAGACAAATATAAAAAAGCATTCACTCATGTACACTGCGAATGCTTTAATAATATTCATCAAATTAAATAATATTTTAAGATAGTAAAGTATTTTAAGAACTCTTACTATGTCATCCACTCTGAAGGAGACTCGATATTAGGTCTATTTATAACAATCTTATATTCATCTTCAAGCACTTTTAAAGGAACATCATAAAGATGTCTTTCATCAGAGGTTTTATAAACTCCATTCGCTAATAACTCTTCAATCAGCAATGCCTTCCTCTGTTCAATTCTCTTAAATAATTCTGCCATGTAAATGGCTCCTTTCCTTGTCTTCATCAGCCCGCCTTCATATGAGCTAAATTGTAGTAACAGGTATCATTTTCACCAAATTATATCTTTTCTATTATGTCACTAAACGTTATTTCACAAAAATAAAAGCCTCTTCTAATTCAAGAAGAGGCTTACAGTAGTCCGTTCGGCTCTTCTTATCTTCCAAGCGTATGCTTGTTGGATGTAGCACAGTTCCCAAAATGGGTCTGCTGCCGAGGTTTCTTTGGGCCAAGTCCCTCCACCTCTCTGGATAAGAATTCAATATATAAATGATGTAGACATGATTTTATCCCAATATTCTTCAAAAGTCAATCACATGGTTCTCCCTTTTTTTGATAGGTATTCTCTATAGACCCCATTCAAATTGGGTTGCAATTTCCTGGCTTTCTGATATGATGTCAGTAATTACATACATTCACACCACTAGGGGAGTCTTTTTAAGACTGAGATGGAATTTGTTCCGGACCCTTTGAACCTGAACCGGATCATACCGGCGGAGGGAAGTGGATGATATCGTCTTTAAACACATGACTTTATCCATCTGCCCCGCTCCGTATTTCAGGAGCGGTTTTTTTTTTCAGATGGAAAAGGTGAATAATTAGACTGCTAGGGGAGCACTTTTGCTGAGAATCAAACCCTTTGCACCTGATCTGGTCATACCAGCGGAGGGAAGCAGGCTGTAAGAAGGAATTTGCTTCTTCCTCGGTAACAGCCGCTTTCTTTCAGAGAGCGGTTTTTTTGTTGATCAGATAGTGTATGCACTATTTACAATTTTAGTAAATTTTAAATTTCAAGGAGGATGTACCATGGAGAATACAAAATTAGAAACCTTCAGTGATAGACTTCATGAACGGGCAAAAGGAATCTGGAAAAGGAACCATACACATCCCTTTGTTCAGGCGATTGGAGATGGGACGCTTTCAGAAAAGAAATTTGCCTATTACCTAAAGCAGGACTATATCTATCTTATGGATTATTCCAAACTCTTTGCGTTAGGAGTCATCAAAGCTCATAATCTCGAAACCATGGCTAAGTTTGCAAGTATTTTGAATGAAACCCTTCAAGTAGAAATGGATATCCATCGACATTATGCTTTGGAGTTCGGAATCAGCTCAATCGAATTGGAAAATACAGAACCTACTCCAACCACTCTAGCTTATACGGGTTACATGCTAAATGCAGCCCAAAATGGGACTTTGGCCGACCTGATAGCCTGCCTCCTTCCATGCGCCTGGGATTATTATGAGATCGGTTTGCTATTAAAAGAACAAAATGGTGAAGCATTAGAAAACAATCGCTATGCTGATTGGATTAAATCATATTCGTCTCCTGAATTCGGTGAAGCACACAAATGGCTGATTGCTTTGTTGGAAGAGTTAACAGAAGGCATGCCTGAAAAGGAACTTCTTAGATTAGAGAAGCATTTTTTGGTGACTTCCCGTTATGAATATTTATTCTGGGATATGGTTCAAAATGAGCAGGATTGGCCACTGTAGGATGTTGGCATGATGATGAATCCAATCAAGAAAATGACGTTGACTGCCATGATCACGGCCATTACTACCATAACTAGTTCATTCATTTTCATCCCGGCCGGATTTGCAAAAATCTTTCCGATTCAGCATCTGGCAAATGTCATGACAGCCGTTTTATTGGGACCGGCTTATGCGGTAACACAAGCTTTTTTAGTTTCCATCATTAGAAACATGTCTGGTACAGGTTCAATTTTCGCCTTTCCGGGCAGCATGATCGGTGCACTATTGGCTGCCGTCCTTTATCGAAAAACACAAAGCTTGAAATTCGCTTGTTTAGGGGAAGTGATAGGGACCGGCATTCTTGGATCCCTAGCTTGTTATCCCCTTGCTGTCCTCCTATTGGGAGAAAAAGCAGCTATTTTTGGTTTTTTACCAGCTTTTATGCTTAGTTCATTCGCAGGTGCCATTTTAGCTTTCATTTTACTGAAAATACTTTTAAAAAATAATTATATGAAGGGGTTTTTTTATGAAAACAGCGTTAACCATCGCAGGCTCTGACTCAGGGGGCGGTGCTGGAATACAAGCTGATTTAAAAACATTTTCTGCACATGGGGTTTTTGGAATGTCTGTCATTACAGCTGTAACGGCACAAAATACAATGGAGGTACGTTCAGTACAAGCTATAGATACAGGTATCATAACGGATCAAATTGCAGCTATTTTTGAAGATATACACGTCGATGCAGTAAAAATAGGTATGCTTGGATCAAAAGAAATAGTTGAAACAGTCGCCGCGTCTCTAAATACCTTCTTACCCGCAATCGTTATCCTTGATCCTGTCATGATTTCCAAAAGCGGCCATCATTTGCTCGATGAAAAAGCTGTCTCTGCTTTAAAAACAGAATTACTGCCGCTTGCAACACTTGTAACACCGAATGTTCCCGAAGCCGAAGTCCTTTCTGGCTTGTCGATTCGAACGAAGCAAGATTTTTACGAGGCTTGTATATCAATTAAAGAACTTGGGGCAAAAGCGGTTTTACTTAAAGGAGGCCATTCAGCAGGGAATCCAAATGATCTTTTTTATGACGGAACTGACTTTTTCTGGATTAAAGGAGAACGCATTCATACAAAAAACACCCATGGGACAGGCTGTACTCTGTCATCCGCCATTACATCCAATCTGGCAAACGGACTACCTTTAAGACAATCCATTGAACAAGCCAAGACATATATTTCTGAAGCCATACGAAATAGCTTTTCACTCGGTAAGGGGCACGGACCCGTCCATCATTTTTATTCATTTTCAAAAGAAGAAAGGAGTGATTTAATATGAATGTTTCCGTTTCAGACTTATTCTTTCAGGTCAGAGAAAGTAAACCGCTCGTTCACCAAATCACTAACTTTGTTACGGTCAATGACTGTGCCAATGCCACTCTTGCCATCGGTGGTTCACCTGTTATGACATCTAGCCCAAGAGAAGTCGAAGAGATGGTCAAATTGGCTGATGCTCTGGTCCTGAACTTCGGTACGATTGATGATAAAGCCTTGGAAGCAATGGAGATTGCCGGTAAGACAGCGAATTCCCTTAATATCCCAGTTATTTTGGACCCAGTGGGAGTTGGTGCAACTTCCTACCGTACAGAACAAGTGGCAGAGCTCCTGAAGAAAGTTACCTTCCAAATCATCCGCGGAAATGCGAGTGAAATCCATCGGTTAATGGGTGGGGATATCGTTACACGTGGAGTGGATTCAGGTGAACTTGCGATTAGCAATGCAGAACTGGCAGCACGTGCGGCTAATAAATTGCATTGTGTCGTCGTAGTGAGTGGCGCCAAAGATGCTGTTAGCGATGGTAAAAATACGTCCATTATCGATAATGGTAATCCTCTATTAACGAGTGTTACAGGTACTGGCTGTATGGCTACTGCTCTTATCGGAACTTTTTCCGGAGTCACAGACAATTTCTATGCTGCGGCAGTTGCCGGGATCTCAACAATGAGCATTTCCGGGGAACTTGCTGCTGCAAAACTTCAAAAAGATGAAGGAACTGGAACGTTTCGTGTGCGATTAATCGATGCGATATCAAGAATAGATAAGGAAATTTGGATAAATGAGGTGAAATTATATGAAGAAGTCTCAAATTGATTTAAGCCTATATTTAGTGACAGAAGAGTCCATAGCAATAGAAGATTTGACCAAAATCATAGCAGAGGCGGTTTCTGGAGGAGTCTCGATCGTACAACTTAGAGAGAAAAACAATTCCTCCCTCTCCTTTTATAAAAAAGCTTCTGCATTAAAACAGTTACTACACGAACTTTCTATTCCGCTGATCATTAATGACCGGGTAGATATAGCACTTGCTGTTGGAGCAGACGGAGTTCATATCGGACAGGATGACCTTCCACTTTCAGTCATCAAACAATTAGTGCCTGACAATATGATTATCGGTGTATCAGTCTCAACTCTAGAAGAAGCTATCGAAGCCGAACAAAATGGAGCGGACTATATCGGTGTTGGTTCTATTTTCCCTACGAAAACAAAGCAAGATGCAACCTTAATGGCAAACGGAGAACTTGAGAAAATTTGCCGCAGTATATCGATTCCTGCAGTAGCTATCGGAGGTATTACCGCCGAAAATATCTCATCTCTTTCAGAAAGTGGAGTATCTGGTACAGCGGTAGTTTCCGCAATCATGAATGCAAATAGTCCACAGAGTGCCGCTGAATTCCTTTTAAGCATAATAAAAGACTTTAAGTAATAAAAAGAGAGGGACTAAATTTAGTCCCTCTCTTTTATGTTATGTCAAAATAGTATTCTTTGTCTCTTTTCCAAAAGCTACGACAACTGCCCCCACTAAAATAGCAATTGTAAATATAGTGAAAATTGTTGAAATTGGTGTACCTGCAGCA
Source organism: Peribacillus sp. TH16 (assembly GCF_016651095.1). Classification (NCBI taxonomy): domain Bacteria; kingdom Bacillati; phylum Bacillota; class Bacilli; order Caryophanales; family Bacillaceae; genus Peribacillus; species Peribacillus sp. TH16. Next base: position 1,228,254 of record NZ_JAEKEM010000002.1, read on the forward strand.
ACTAAATAACCGACAAGCAATGGTCCCAAGACACCGCCAATTCGACCAATTCCAGCAGCTAAACCAGTACCTGTACCTCGAACTGCCGTTGGATACTGTTCTGGAGTATACGCATAGAGCGCACCCCATGCACCTAAATTGAAGAATGATAGGAACATCCCGGATACGATTAAGAGTGCTAACTCTTCTGCTGAACCAAAGAAAAATGCACTGACAGCCGTTCCAATTAAGTATGTGATCAAAACGAATTTACGTCCTATCTTCTCAATCAACCATGCAGCTGAAAAGTATCCTGGAAGCTGAGCTAGCGTCATAATCAAGACATATTCAAAGCTTTGAATCATACTGAAGCCTTTTAAGACCATGACACTTGGCAGCCATAAAAACATTCCATAATAAGAGAAGACCACGCAAAACCATAGAATCCACAACACGAGGGTCTGACGTGAATATTCCTTTTTCCAAACGCTTTTCATATTATTGAGTACGGATGGCCTCTGCTTCTTTTCCAGTTCCGTATACTTAGGTGAATCTGGTAGTTTCAAACGCAGATAAAGCGCATATAAAGCTGGAACAGCACTTAATAATAATGCAACGCGCCAGCCATAGACCGGAATGATGAAAAAAGAAATAAGTGCTGCCAATATCCATCCAACAGCCCAAAAACTTTCAAGAAGCACGACAACTTGTCCCCTTTTACTCGCTTCAACACTTTCAGAGACAAGTGTCGAGGCAACCGGAAGTTCTCCTCCGAGCCCCATTCCAATCAAAAATCGCAAAATCAAGAACAAACTAAGTGTACTGACTGCTGCAGACAAACCGCTAGCAATAGAAAATAATAATAATGTAATAATAAAGACGTTCTTTCGTCCAACCCTATCTGCCATTGCTCCAAAAAAAACAGCCCCCACAGCCATACCAATGGAGTTAATACTGCCAATCCACCCAACCTGTTCACTGGTTAAGTTCCATTCCTGTTTCAACGCAACAATAATGAAAGAAAGCATACCCACATCAAGTGCATCAAACATCCATCCGAGACCCGCTACACCAAGTAATTTACGTTGCGATATAATTTTCGCATTATTTCCCATATGAATCCTCCTGAAAAACTTTAGAACTTCTATTTATTTTATCCCTTCTTAATTTTAACTATTAAATATCATTTTCGCTATAGTATTTACAGATGTCATGACAAAAAACACATATTTCTTTGTGAAATTAAGAAGAAACACTTATAACTAGTTGTTTATTGAGATAATTATTATGTCGAATAATAATGATTGAATATTCTTTTTTTTTCATTTATGATAAAAATTGGCATAAATCAAAGCGTTATCAATAAGTCAGCATGTTTTGCCCAATTAAACCATTATATTCAGGAGGGTAATTATGACAAATCTAACGTTAGAGGTAAGTGGAAAGTTGCAAAAATTTTTAACAGGACCTAAAAAGCTTTTTATTAATGGTCAATTTGTAGAAAGTGTTTCAAAGAAAACCTTCTCCACTCCAAATCCTGCCACAGGACAAAAACTTGCCGATGTATTTGAAGCAGATAAAGAAGATATTGACTTAGCCGTTAAAGCAGCACGCAAAGCATTCGATGAAGGTCCTTGGTCAAAGATGAGCGCAGCTGCCCGCAGTAGGCTAATGTATAAACTAGCAGATTTAATGGAAGAAAATAAAACAGAGCTTGCGCAGTTAGAAACATTGGATAATGGGAAACCCATCAGTGAAACAACCAATGCTGATATTCCATTAGCCATTGAACATATGAGATATTTTGCCGGCTGGTCGACTAAGATTGTTGGACAGACTATTCCGGTAAGCGGAAATTACTTTAACTACACAAAACACGAAGCTGTAGGTGTGGTAGGTCAAATCATCCCTTGGAACTTCCCACTCCTAATGGCGATGTGGAAACTCGGTGCAGCACTTGCTACAGGTTGTACAGTTATTCTAAAACCTGCTGAACAAACTCCATTATCTGCGCTTTATTTGGCTGAACTAATCGCTGAGGCTGGTTTCCCGGATGGAGTCGTCAATATCGTTCCTGGTTTTGGTGAAACAGCTGGACAAGCTCTTGTCGATCATCCACAGGTCAATAAAATTGCATTTACCGGTTCTACTGAAGTTGGAAAACTAATCATGCGCTCTGCCTCCTATTCATTGAAACGTGTCACGTTGGAACTTGGCGGAAAATCACCAAACATTATCCTTCCAGATGCAGATTTCTCGAAAGCTATTCCTGGTGCTTTGAATGGTGTTATGTTTAACCAAGGCCAGGTATGTTGTGCCGGATCTCGGGTTTATATTCAAAAGAAACACTATGATAATGTTGTTGCCGATATGGCTAGCCATGCTAAAAATATTAAACAAGGGGTAGGCTTAGATCCGAATACACAAATTGGACCGCTTGTTTCTCAGGAACAGCAAAACCGCGTTCTTGGCTATATTGAAAAAGGGAAAAATGAAGGTGCAGAAGTCCTTGTCGGTGGAAGTAAACCGGGTGAAGAAGGCTATTTTGTTTCTCCTACTATATTCGCTGGTGTAGAAGAGGAAATGACAATTGCCAAAGAAGAGATTTTCGGTCCGGTTATTGCGGCAATGCCTTATGAGGATTTAGACGATGTTATTAACCGTGCCAATGCCAGTGAATATGGATTAGCTGCCGGTTTATGGACAAGTGATTTAGCCAATGCCCATTATGTGGCAGGAAAACTTCGTGCAGGTACCGTTTGGGTGAACTGTTATAACGCATTTGATGCAGCTTCCCCATTCGGTGGTTACAAACAATCTGGAATCGGACGTGAAATGGGATCCTATGCACTTGATAACTATACTGAAGTAAAAAGCGTCTGGGTCAATCTAAGTAAGTAATTTTTTATGTGATTTTAAAGAGAGGGTCTCAAAGGGGACCCTCTTTCTTATAGTTCACACATTTTTATTTTTATTTGGATAATCACTTTAGAGTCTTTACCTATTTACAATAATAGTTATAAAAAGGAGGCATTTTTTCCTATGTATGAAATTGCTATTAATTTTTCAGTATATCATGGTCCACATAACGTTCTCCTATGATTTCACTGAGAAGATTAATGGCCAACTTTAGCTCCATCACCAGCTGTAATTAATATTCTTATGAAGCTGAGTCCAACCCACTGGGGTTTGAATTCAGCTTCTTCCTAATTAAGATATACTCCTCCTTTATTGAGTTACAATATATTCCGCACTGTTTTTTCTATACAATGGAGTAAAAAGTTTCTTTTTTAATAAACAATCAGTACAATTATAAATGTAGAAAATGGAAAAGGAGTTTATAAATGATGAGTGAATTTCAAACAAATTTAGAAAAATATGCAGAACTTGCTGTTAAAGTTGGCGTCAATATTCAAGAAGGACAAACTCTTGTGGTGAACACTACATTAGAGGGCGCTGATCTTGTCCGCATTATTGTAAAAAAAGCTTATGAAAGCGGCGCTCGTAATGTCATTGTTAATTGGAATGACGATATCGTCGGACGCACCAAATACGAGTTGGCACCGGATGAGGTGTTCAACGAGTATCCAGAGTGGCGTGCAAAAGAGACGATTGAACTTGCAGAAAACGGTGCTGCTTATCTATCTGTCATCTCCTCGAGCCCAGACTTATTAAAAAGTGTAAAACCTGAAAGGATTGCAAACTTCCAAAAGGCATCTGGTACTGCACTGAAAAAGTGGCGTCAATATATGCAATCCGATAAAGTGAGCTGGTCGATAGTCGCGGTGCCTTCAAAGGCTTGGGCTGATAAGGTGTTCTCTGATGAAGCAGAAGAAAAACGCATTGATAAACTGTGGGAAGCCATTTTCAAAGCTGTTCGTGTTGATGTGACGGACCCTGTAGAGGCATGGAAAAAGCACGACGACACGCTTCATGAAAAAGTTAATTATTTAAATGAAAAACATTACCAAAAATTGCATTACACGGCTCCTGGAACAGATTTAACAATTGAGTTACCTGACAAACATCTTTGGGTCGGAGCAGGCAGCATTAACGAAAAGGGGCATGAATTCATGGCTAACATGCCAACTGAAGAAGTGTTCACGGTTCCATTAAAAACGGGTGTAAACGGTACGGTTTTGAGTACCAAACCGCTTAGTTACGGAGGAAACATCATTGATAACTTCTCTGTGACCTTTAAGGATGGCCGCATCATTGAAGTAAAAGCTGAAGAAGGCGAAGAAATTCTAAAGCAATTAGTTGAAACCGATGAAGGCTCCCACTATCTAGGAGAGGTAGCACTTGTTCCTTTCAACTCTCCAATTTCTCAATCGAATGTGTTATTTTTCAATACTTTATTTGATGAAAATGCGTCTAACCATTTAGCGATTGGAAGCTCTTATGCTTTCTGTATTGAAGGCGGAAAAACCATGAGTCCAGAAGAGCTTGCAGAAAATGGACTTAACGAAAGCCTTGCACATGTAGATTTCATGATTGGTTCTGATAAAATGAACATTGAAGGAATCAAACAGGACGGCACAAGCGAACCTGTCTTCCGTAATGGGGATTGGGCGTTTTAAGAAGAGCATTGATATAGAAGGGTTTTGAACGTCAAGAACCTTGAGTGGTCACATTTCTTTACGAAACAAATTATCAAGTTCATCAGCCACGTGTTTCTGCCTACTAGGAAGCACGTGGCTATACTTGTCTAACGTAATTTGAATAGTCACTAAGATAATGTTCCGCGTCCTTCTTAGCATTCCTGTATTAGTAAAATGGATAAACCCCACCAATCTTAATGACTGGTGGGGTTTATGTATATATAAAAAGACAAAGTATTTTAAATCAAAAATACTTTGTCCTCAAATTAATATCCTAGCGTAAACGGATGAACACGGCAACTCCGGTTAGACCAGAGTCAAGGTTCAATACTTGTACAAATCCATTTCCAAGTAAACAAAGTACAGCAGCAATGTAACAATCACCAGGATTTAAAGTGTTATCGCAAGGTGCAGCACTTCCAATCACTGTAGCTTGTACAATTGTTTGCTGAGTTAAAGGTATTAACGAAGTTCTTTCCCAAAGAATCGTAACTACATCCACAGTAGTAGGAATAACAGACATATAATTCACCTCTTTTCGTTGTTAATATATTTAATGCAACTTCAGACAGCTTGGTTCATTCTTTTGTCATGCTACACAAAAAAGAGGCAGATTTATTATCTGATGATTATTCAAGAAAAACCTCAGCTACTTATTCAAAAGGAAACGAGCGAGAAACTGAAAATCCAAGAACGCCTTGAAACTGCCAAGTTGTTGAAACGAAAGCTCAAATTATCACGCATACCGCTGAAACTGAACTACTAATGAAGTTTGGGAGTACGACCTTTGTCACAATTTGCCGATTTCGGGGATAGCATTCATTTAAGAAGAACGGGAAGTTTAAGTATTGAGGTTTTTTGTAAGTGAACGATAGAATGGTTGACCATAAAGATTATCTCTCCTTTTCTGGTCACATTTGGTTACAATTATCTTTATTCAAATCAATAAGCTCCGTTCTAACAGTAATCTCACGCTTTTAAGCATGTTTATCAGCTTAAACCAGAACTTCATTTTTTTGTCAATACACATGAATCACATAATATCCCATGGAATATCTTGGACACATTTTTTATTGTGAAATATGTTATACTATTAGTAAAGAGGGTGCATATATTGAAAAGCAATAAGTATAATAGCGGTGAAACAGTAACTATTCAAGATACTGATGAATTAGTAACAATTAATAAATGGGCATATGTAAAAAACATGAAAAGATATTCTTATACTGTCAAAGAACATCCAACTACTTTTTTCTTTGAAGAAGAATTAAAAAAGGCGTAAGATTTTGATTTTACAATACGCACACAAAAAAACCCTACCATATTAGTAGGGTTTTTCTTTGTCTTTTTCCCACAATAAAGAACAGACTCCCATCGAGGAGTCTGTTCATATAGGTTACAATTTAATTTTAAAATTAAGCTTTTTGAACGTTAGCTGCTTGAGCTCCACGAGCACCTTGCTCAACGTCGAAAGTTACTTTTTGACCTTCGTCTAAAGATTTGAAGCCTTCGCTTTGGATAGCTGAGAAATGTACGAATACGTCGTCTCCATTTTCACGCTCGATAAATCCAAAACCTTTTTCTGCATTAAACCATTTAACTGTACCTTGTTCCATTTTTGTTGCCTCCTAGTGCTTAACACACAATGTATTACTATTTTTGATCGTTTGGTTAAGACAATAACTAGTATGCTCTCCCACAATCAAAAACAATTCTTTATTAGAGTAACATGAAATGATAAAGATAGCAAATTATCTGGTGATATTTTAAATTCGCAAGAGTTATTTCATTCATTCTATTTCTGCTTGTGACATCGCATTTTTTCATTTCCTTCCAATTATATGGTTCAGATAAGGATGAACGGGCCATATCAGTGTATAGGAAACAGTACTATTTACATTCAATAAGAGCAAATAACTAGGAGGTCTATCAATGAAATATGCGGTTTTGACAGTAAGGTAATCGTAGCATATAGCGGTTATGAAGCACTTGGATTTTTTTTTGAAGGAAATCGATGACCAAATTGGTTTTGTTGATAATATAGATATAGAAGAAGTTGATGCTGATGAAAGAGTCGAGGTTTCATATACTAGGCATTCCCTGTACAAGACACTTGAGCAAATCTATCAAGTGAAAGAATTTTGGGAAGTGCCTGATGTTGAATAACCTACAATTAAGAAGCCCCCCACCGTGCAGGGGAGGGATTTCGATTTAGAATTTATGTTCAGGAATAGTTAAATTCCAAACAGCTCTGTCAAATAGTATTTGGTAATGGCCAGATATTCACGAATATAAGATTTGACCAGGACCACTTTTGGTGTCTTTGCTGGTATCCCGGTCATGTCCAAGCCTACGCTTTTGGCCATTTCCACCGCACGATAGATATGGAAATCATTAGTAACAATCAATCCTGTAGCTGTTGGATTCGGAATAAGATCTTTTGAGTAAGCAATATTTTCAATAGTTGTTGTTGATTTGTCTTCCATAATGATCCTTGCCTCTTCAATTCCCTGATTGATTAACTCTTGCTGCATTGCCTGAGCTTCTGAAATATCTTCGCCAGGACCTTTGCCGCCCGATACAATGGCTATCGTATTTTTATTTGCTTTTAAATAATCAGCAGCCTTATCAATCCGGTATTGTAAAGATAATGATGGAACTGTTCCTTTAACCCTGGCCCCAAGGACAATAAGGTAACTGGCATCTTCAGGAATTGGCTGATGACTGCTCTCTTGAATTTTCATATGTAAAACCCCAAAATACACTAGTAAAGCAACAACACCAATTACAACAAATTTTACCGCCTTTTTCAAAACTACTTCCCCGTTTCATTTTCTATCCATTATATAACATGTTTTACCATAACTCACCACATAACTATAACCAAATGCTGTAGACGCACAATAGCGGGAAATCAACGTGACTTCCCGCGTTATTGCACTTAGAATGGCCTTAAGGACTAAGCTTACTAAACCCGATTCTATCGCAAAGACCACAAACATTCTAATACTAATAAAGGTTATTCTATTCAGCCATTATGTCATCATAAATCAATTTACCAATTTTACTGATGACTTGACGGCTTTCATCCTCTGATTTCATATCTTCGGTAAGGACGACAGCATAAACGGTTTGAAATTCTGAACGAATGATCGCACAATCATGTGCAACGCCCCGAATTGCGCCCGTTTTGCTTGCGACCTTTACCCCTTTCCCCATTAGTGATGGGAGTTTATCTCTTAATTGCTGATTGTCAAAAGCTCGTAAGATTTTTTCCTGGCTTTCTTTCGTTAAAAAGTCGCCTGTATGTATGGCTTTTAGGCAGGTAATCGTATCTTCAGCCGAGATTGTATTATCCCGCCCTTCCTTTAATGCTTTGAAATCCTGCATTCTGCGCCCGAGAATAGTATTTTTCAGACCAAGTTCTTTGATGCATTGATTAATTTCATCATGACCTAGCAAAGTCATCATCATATTCGTGGATGTATTATCAGATACAGTTATCATCAAAGTCAATAAATCCTCAACGGTTAAAAATACTTTATTCGATAAGACGTGCAGGACGCCCGATCCTCCAGTCACTTCATTAGGCGGAATGGTCACCGGCTGATTTAAGTAGATTTTCTTTTCTTCACTTTGACGATAGCCTTCGATTATCATTGGTATTTTGATCAAACTCGCTGATTGGAAGGATTCATCATCGTGATAGCTGATAGTATCTCCATCGGCATTTTCAATTTTATAAGCAATTCTTCCATCAAATGTTTCAACTAATGCTAAGATTTCGTGCTCTATAGTTTGTAAAGTCATCGATTCTTTTTCCCCCTTAAGATTTCAATAAATTAACTATTAAAAACTCCTCTTACTTATTCTATCATGCAAAAAGCAGTACAATCTTCTACAAATTCTATATTGATTAAATTTTCATTATAGAACAAATAAAAGGTTTTCACTTCCCAAAAACAAAAGGAGCCTTCGTATAGAAAGCTCCGTTGTGGTCTGGAATTAATTCATCTAGCTTTTGCAGGTCGTCCCTTTGCTAAGGGGAATCGTTTCTTTTCAGTGGTATCCACCTGTGTGATTTCCCCATCATGAACAGTTATAATAACCGATCCATATTGTAGATCTTCCAAGCTGGAAATGATATGTCTGATTTTTAACTCCTCTTTTTTTTCCATATTATCCTCCTCTTAATAATGGTAATTAAGCACCATTCATACCTAATAATAAAAAGAGATTGTACGAAAAATTCACACGTACTCTTCACACCTCTAAAACTTGCTTTAGGAAATTGGTTCATCTTCTGTTTTTTCTTCCTTTATCTCTCTGGATAAGAAATAATCAGTTCATATTAAACTCCATATTCTCCTCCCTTCAAATATTAAGAAAATAAAAGGCACCCTACATCTAACAGGATAGATGGAAGGGTGCCTTTAGTTGACTAATCGGCAATTTTTATGAGTCCAATAGTTACATAAAAAATCAATCATGCAAATTTTAACAATTCAATTTACACCGGTAAATTACACTATTCTTACCAACTAACTTGGTATTACCACTATAATCCAATAACCACTCTTTGTCAATTATCATTTAAATTTTCTGATTAATCTGCGTATTGCATTTTACCTAATTAGCACTTTACCAAACTAAACGATTCGAGATATACTATTTTAGTATAAGTTGTCGGTATATAAATTCAAACTGTATTTAAGAAAGGTTCGATTATAAATGGAAAATAAAAAATGGGGTTTATTGATTTTGACCACATTCGTAATTGGAAATATGGTCGGCGGTGGAATCTTCATGCTCCCTGCTCAATTGGCACAGGTTTCAAGTCCATTAGGTGCTACTTTGGCATGGATGGTTACTGGACTAGGAGTATTTTTAATAGCACTCGTATTTGGTAACTTAGCTGTACGGAAACCGGAGCTGAAAGCCGGTCCCCAAAGTTATGCTCAGTCATTATTTAAGTCTCCTACAAAAGGAAGGCTATCAGGATACAGTATGGCCTGGGGTTATTGGGCTGCAAACTGGGCTGCAACAGCCTCTGTCATCATTTCATTTGCTGGTTACTTATCGACGTTTTTCCCTGTCATGCATAGTACGAAAGTGATTTATACAACAGGTTCTTTCAATCTCGAACTCGGTAAAGCACTAACATTTGCAGTATGTACCATTGCTCTTTGGGGGATTCAGGCAATTTTAGTAAGAAGTTTTAACAGTGCAGGAAAACTAAACCTTGTTGCAACAGTTACAAAAGTGCTTGGATTCTTGTTTTTCATTATTGTTACGATTTTCATCTTTGATTCTTCTAATCTTGGAAACGGTGCAGAATTTTACGATACAGCTGGGACATCCATCTCCTTAGGTGCTCAAGTTAATGCTGCAGCGATATCAACATTATGGGCCTTCATCGGCATTGAAGCAGCTGTGATGCTCTCAAATCGCGCTAAGTCACAAAATGATGTAAAAAAAGCAACGATTCTTGGTTTGCTTATCGCTGTTGTCATTTATATTGGAATTACCTTATTGACAATGGGTGCTATTTCACAAGACGATTTAAAAGTTTCACAAAAGCCACTTGTTGATGCTTTACAAGCTGTGGTTGGTTCAAACGGTACGTATCTTATGGCCGCTCTTGCTGTCATTTCCTTGTTAGGCTCAACAATCGGCTGGATTGTCGTTGCATCTGAAGTTCCTTACCAGGCAGCGAAATTAGATTTATTCCCGACTTATTTTGCGAAAGCGAATAAAAACGGAACACCTGTTCGTTCTATGACAATTACAAATATCATGACACAAATATTCTTATTCTCCACTATCTCTGGAACGATTTTAGAAGCTTATAAATTCTCTATGATTGTCGCTACACTTGCATACCTGATTCCTTATCTCGTATCAACCTTATATCAATTGAAATTAGTCGTAACTGGGGAAACATACGATTTCATGAAAGGTTCAAGAAGTCGCGATGGTATTATCACTATCCTGGCATTAGTTTACTCCGTCTGGGTCATTAAGACAGGTACAGCTGACATGGATACGTTCAAACTAGGCATTGCCTTATATGTACTTGGAATCGTGCTATACCCACTCTGGATGAGAAAGAAAGCATAAACCTAAAACGCCTTGGCATTCAACTATGCCAAGGCGTTTCTTTATATCTGCTTCAAACTTAGTTTCGTCCTCAGCCGAACCCTTTCTCCTGGTCCTAATTCCCTCAATCCTGTTAATTCTGCTGACAAATCTAGATTAGGAGCATTCGTTACCCATGTATATGGTTCAGGACATACAAACCCCTTCTGATTGAATAATACCCAAAACTTAAAATGGTCATCACCATGATAGCAGACTTGTAGACCTGCTTCTTGATCGGTGAGTACGCACTCGTTTTCCAGATCCTCATCATAGCCAAATATATCATCAAACTGTCGCCCCTCAATGCTGAACCCATTTTGAATTTCCATCGTATTTGGAGTTGCTTGAATTTTTCCAGTTGGTAATGACCTGTCATTCAACTCCCATTGTTTATTTACAGGCAGTGAAATCCTGCAATCCATCAACTTACTGCTTGATAAAAATGGAAAATTGAATATCGTATGATAACCCACTCCCCACGGAAAGGGCTCCTGGCCATTGTTGATGATTTCTAGTTGTACATCCAATGCATTATCGTTTAAAGAAAAAGTCATATTTATAGTAAAATCATGTGGAAAATATCTTTTTAGAAAAGGAAAATCACTACTTAAAAACTCGGTTGTTATTACGATTTTTTCTCCGTTTACTTCTCTTTTAATAACTTGCCATGGCTTATCATACAATAAACCATGAATATGATTTGATTTTTCTATTTCATTAATCGGAAATTTATACGTGATCTGCTTATATGTAAATTGGCCACCTTCAATCCGATTAGGAGGAAACAAGATTGGCATGCCATATAATATCGGAACTTCTCTATAGTCTTCTAACGTTTTCGGTGTTCGCAGCAACTCAATATCATTCTGTTTGAACTTAAATGAGAGAAGATTACTTCCTAAGACTGGTACAAGTATTGCTTCTAATGTTTCATTGCCAAACTTTATTGCCTTTTCATTTAAAAAAATGATATCTTCTATATAACCTGTCACTTACTCTCCTCCTTTACCATGAGTATATATTCATCCTACTTCCATCAACCACTTTTTGCAACAAATGGAAATTAAACACAGTGAAAATAACATAACAAAAAAACTATCAATATAGTATTTAAACAACAAAAAGGATGCTCCCTTTAGGAACATCCTTTTTGTTTATCTATTACTTTCACTTACTAAGGCAACTATACCCTCTTCATCATCCAAAACAAGTTCAATACCTGAATATGGATCTATGTTCAAATATTCATCCAACCATAGGCGAAGAGCTTCAATCAAATTGATGGTAATTAACACTTGTTTCCGGCCGTCAACATACGTTTCAGCGGAAAAACCGTAATCATCATCAAACATCAACTCTACTTCTACCTCATTAGGTTGTACCTGCTTTTTACGAGCAATGTAAACACAAACTGCATTAATGATATCTTGTTCGGAAATTCTTAGCCTCTCCATGGGTTTGGATCCTCTTTTTTCTTCTTATCTTTGAAATATGTGAAAATTTTACGGATTACAACCACTAATGCAACAACCGCTAACACGTTAATTAACAGACCAAGTATAGAACCTAGCGCTCCCATATTGGCGAATAGACTACCAAATAGAAGACCTGCTAGTCCTCCTAGCATTATCCCTTTCATTAAGCCGCCTTTAGAAAACGAGCTTCCGCTTTTTGTATCTGTTTTTGCTTTGTTCGTAGTCGCATCAGATTTTTTCGTTTCTTTATTTTGGAAATTCGATTTATTACTATTAGTGTTGCTGTTAAAACTTCTTTTTCCAGACTTATAGCCCCTTGCATCTACTGATTCCGAGTGATCTTTGAATACGTAGGTGCCAACTGGCGAGAATGCTAATGTAATCGTGAGTAGAGCTGCCATAAATTTTTTCATCATGATTTTTTTCCTCCGTTTTTAATAGTATGGAATGTTGTTTCATTAAATATCTTTTCAGATTTACTGAAAGTCCACATCACCTATCTTTATTTTATCTTATAGTATTTACGTTGATAATCAAAATAAGTTTCACTTTTTTCTATATTTCTTCAAAAAAAAATTCCCAAAAAAAATAAGCAGGGTGTGCTCTCCCCTGCTTATTGATGAGCTATTAATTTACACGAACTACACGTCCATTGAATTTTTCTGCCCAATATCCGCTTCCCATATTAGCAATAGCAACACCTGTTGAACTTTGAGAACCGATAAATTTGCCGCCACCAACATAAATACCAACATGTCCATCCGTTTTATAGGTATTGAAAAACACTAAATCTCCAGGTTGCATCTGGCTTTTAGATACTTGGCGTCCTGCACTTGTCAAGGCACCTGTACTTGCTGGTAAATTCACACCGGCTTGTTTGTAAGCCCATGCAACAAATGCTGAACAATCGAATCGGCCATTAGCAATGTCCGATGCTGTTCTTCCGCCACCGAATACATACGTTGAGTTACCGATATATTTATAGCCTGCTGTAATTGCAGAGCCTGTATTTGCACTACTTGGCTTGCTTGATGTTTCAGTTTTACTAGCTGTAGGTTTATCAGTAGAACTGTTTTTAGATGAATTTGAAGATGATTCACCTTTAGAAGAACTTGATGCCGACGCCTCGCCTTTAGAAGAACTTGATGCCGATGCTTCGCCTTTAGACGAATTTGATGATTCTTTACTTGAAGCATTTGAAGAATTCACTTCTTCCGCGGCACGGTTAAGATCAGCTTTCTCTGATGCTTTAAGTTCTTCTTCTTTTTTGATGTTTTCACGGATGGATGCAATTTTAGCCTCTAAACCTGCATCTTTATTCTCTAAAGCCTGTTTAAGAGCTTTTGTTTCTGATTCTTTCTTTTCAAGCTTTGCCTTCATATTAACGGTTTCTGCTTGTTGTTCTTTAATTTGAGATTGCATACCTTTAAGCTCTACGTCCATATCCTTTAGGCTTTGCAATTTTTTCTCTACAGTCGCTTGTTTTTTTTCTAATTCAGCTTTATCTGCTTCCTGCTGACTAAGAATCTCCCGATCTGCTTCTACAATTGCAGCTACTGCTCCAACACGATCAACAAGTTCACGGAAACTACTAGAACCTAAAAGAACTTCAAGGTAGTTAACATCTCCACCGCTCTCTTGGAATGCAAGGGCACGCTCTTTCAAGACTTCCTCGCGTTTTGCGATTCTTTCTTCCAAAGCTTTAATTTCTTTCTTTAAAGAATCTATATCTTTTTCCGTGTCTTTAATTTCTTGTTTAGTATCTTTAATTTTTTCGTCATTTTCTTTCATTGCTGTTTCAATTTGTGCAATTTGGGAATTCATTTTCGATTGTTCTTTTTTCAATTCCTGAATAACTTGTTCTGCCGCTGAAATATCTGATTGGATTCCTGTGCGTTCTGATTGAATTTCCGAGATAGATTCAGCTTTTACTGATGGTATCGCAAAAGCGCTTCCTAAGCCGAGCATAATAGTCGTGTTTAATATAATTAGTTTTTTCTTCAAACTCATTTCCCCTGCTTTCCTCCCTGTGCATTTCAATTGACCTACTTCTTTCTTCTATGAAAATAGTAGCCAAAATAAATTACTAGGAACTCTTCTCTATTTTTTTACTCATTATGTAATCTTCTAAGGTTGTAACAATATAATAATAAATTCTGAAACTCTACTAAGTATTTCACCTAATTCGTAGTATAACATCAGATTTTGTCAAATAAGTAATAATAATATTACAATTACATTTCATTTTTAACATCAAACGTAAAATTTCGACTTTTTCACGATATAAAACGACCATATATTTACAAGTTCCTCCCTATCACTTTCTATCTAGCGTTTAGCACCAAAGAACTATATTCTGATAGTAAGATAAAAAGCTGCTATTTCCAAAATAAGTTCAGTCTTGTTATGGAAAATATCCGCTTAACTTTAATAGAAAGCAATAAAGCAAGAAACCTTCAACATTTGGCTTATATTAAATTATAGCTTTGTTATATCAAGCTATTGATTTTCACAATTTACTAGAAAGCCTACAGCAGAGCGAATATTAAAAAAGGCAGCGAATCCCCCCGGGATCGCTGCTCTCCTCCATTTATGCTCCTGCCCAAACATCCTTTGCATATCGACCATTCGCCTCTAATGATTGCAACCATTCTGTGGCTTCTTCTTTAGATGATTGATACAAATGCATATAGCTTTCGATTAACGTTTGTTCAACATCCGGTGCCATTTTGCTTCCGTCCCCGCAGATGTATAAGTGTCCGCCTTCTTTTAATAAAGAAAGAATGTCTTGAGCGTTTTCTGCTAACCGATGCTGGACATACATTTTTTCTTGACCAGGACATCTTGAGAAAGCGGTGTGCAGTGTTATAAGACCATCTTGTTCAGCTTGCACGAGTTCTTCTTGATATAGGAAATCGTGTTCGGGATTGCGGCATCCAAAGTAAAGATGGGCCGCCCCTAGTTTTTCAGCTTTTTCTGTTAGGGCGCGTCGAGCCTGAATAAATCCTCTGAACGGTGCAATTCCTGTTCCAGGGCCAATCATAATGATAGGTTTCCCTGTTTGCTCCGGAAGCTGGAAGTTGGATTGCGGTGTATTGATAAAGCAGGCTATCTTGTCTCCTTCGGAACGTTCTGCTAAATAATTTGATGCAATTCCTTTGTATTCTCCGTTGCCACTCCAGGCATCTCCACGGACGACACTAACAGTGATGCTTGCTTTTCCTTCCTTGTGAAGTGGAGAACTTGAAATAGAGTAGTATCTAGCCTTTAAAGGAGGCAGTAAAGCTAGAAATCCTTCAAATGGTATTTCACATGCAAGGTACTTTTCTGTCAGGTCAAGCATAGTAATGCGTTTGTTCAGAATTTCTTGTTTATAGGTACTGTCCTCAAGAAGCTTTTCAAGCTCTTTTACATGGGGAGGACATACCGTGTGAGTAGCAAGCGTCCGAATTTGAGAACGGGTAGCAGGTTCTTGTAACTCCACATAGTTAGATAGTAACTCCTGTAATTTTACAGGTTTCTCTGTAGGAAGATGGGCAGCTTTTCCCGAATCTCCAGTCAGTTTGACATAGTCTTGGCCGTTAAAATTGAATCGACTGAGCACTCGCTCAACGAGTTCCGATGGATTTTGAGGAAGAACCCCGACATGGTCGCCTTCTAGATAATGAATACCCTCTGGAAGAGTTAACTCTATATGCCGTGTACTTCTTCCGCTATCCTCATGTTGTAATTCGACACTCCTGTTCACAACAGCTGTAAAAGCATGATGAGTGCGGGCGAGCGGTGTGTCGCTCACATCACTTACAAAATTCATCATAATCGAGCTGTTTTTTCTATCATTTATATTTAGTTCAATGTTCAAGGTTTGGGCAAGCTTCGGCCAAAGGGCTTCTGTCCATTTCTCGTAATCCCCTTCAAAATCATCGCTTGCATCTCCATAACCTGTTTCTGACAGACGATTAGCTCCTTTTTGTTCCAGTTGTTCATCAATGAAGGTTGGAATACGTTGGTACGTATTGGCCCAATTGCGGTCTCCGCATCCAAAGATAGCATAGTGAACACCGTCCAATGTTCCATCCTGACTTTCCTTCAGCCATGAAACAAAGTCATTTGCATTGTCTGGTGGATTTCCATTATAAGATGCTGAGACAATGAGAACAGCTCCTTCTTGAGGAAGATGATTTGTGTAATCATTTAAAGGAGCAACCTCGGTATAGAAACCTTGTTGACTCCCCGTTTCAGCGAGATCACGAGCTATTCCTTCTGCGGTTCCCATGTTTGATCCAAACAGAACGAGTAATGGCGTGCCATGTGCAGATTCAATAGAAGCTTCCGTTGCTTCTAAATCCGCATACACTGGTTCTGGAGAAGCAACGGTAAATGACATCGCCGGCTTCCTAGGTGAAACACGCATGGTTAATCCATCCGGTTTAAGAGTCAAAGTTTCTTTAACATCCAATTGATAATCTTTATGATCTATCAGGTCAAAGTGTTGTAAAACCATTCCGAGCACCAGAGTTGCTTCATGAAGAGCAAACTGCTGCCCGATACAGGCACGCTGTCCGTTTCCAAACGGTTTATAAGCATGGTATGGAATTGAGACCGGATCCTCAAAACGTTCTGGAATAAAGGATTCTACGTCTTCTCCCCAAACGGATGGATCACGGTGAAGCTCTGGAATAAGAAGAGTGAACACCTCATCTTTCTTCACATTGTATTTTCCGTTTAATGTGGTGTCTTCTTTCGCATAAACAGAAAACGCCGGAGCAGTTGGCCACAGACGAAGCGCTTCATTTAACACCATCCGAACATATTTCAATTTCTTCACCTGTTTATAATCAGGAACCTCGTCACCCAGTACTTCATCGACTTCCTGCTGTGCTTTTTTTAACTTTTCCGGGTTATTCATAAGAAAATAGATGGCGAAAGAAAGGAGACCGCTCGTCGTTTCATGTCCAGCGATTAAAAAGGTAATGATTTGATAACGAATATTTTCATCATCAAGTGCTGCACCAGTTTCAGGATCAACCCCTTTTAACATATGGGAAAGAAGGTCATCTTCTCCCTGATCACCATTTAGTTTTCGTTCTGTAATCAATTCATCTACAAGTGAGAACATGTATTGAATGTCTTCTCTGAATTGTTTTTTAGACTTAATCATCAGTTTATCTTGAACACCGAGTCGCTGCGTTTGACTCATCGCTTCATCTAATGCACGCACCATACTGTCGACAAAGGGATGGGAGGTCTCTCGATAAAAACTGTTAAAGCGGTAATTAAATCCGCAGAGTCCAATCGTATCTAAGGTCAAGCGTGTCATATCTTCAGGAATATCAATCTCATCAGCGGGATTTAAGCGAGCCCATTTTTGGATGAGTTGGGTAGCAAGATCTACCATTTTTGCATGATAGCCCTTCATTGCCTGCTGGCTAAAGCTAGGCAGCAGAATGTTATGAGCCTTTTTCCAATTTGTCTCCGATGTTTCACTTGTGAAAAGGCCATCACCACCAAATGCTCTCACTTTTTGCAGGGCAGGACCGACTTTCTTATCAAATCTTGTTTCATCACAAATTTCTTTAGCAAGGGCAGCGCTGGATACAAAGGTACTAATACGACCCGGAAATTGAAACTGAAAAACCGGTCCAAGTTCCCTAGCCAGCTTCATGAATGACTGAAGTGGCTTATCTTTATCAATAACAGGCAGGCTTCCGAGGG
Organism: Peribacillus sp. TH16; assembly: GCF_016651095.1. Taxonomy (NCBI): domain Bacteria; kingdom Bacillati; phylum Bacillota; class Bacilli; order Caryophanales; family Bacillaceae; genus Peribacillus; species Peribacillus sp. TH16. The sequence continues at coordinate 1,246,165 of NZ_JAEKEM010000002.1, forward strand.
GTCCATAAGTTTTTGGCTGTGGAAATTGAGTTATATTTGTCATTTTTTAGCACCTCTTTAAATAAATTAGCTAACGGAATGAACATTCATTCCGCTAAGTGAATGAAAAATCAAATTTTTCTCAAACGTGTAATCGTACAGCATCCCAAATGCTTTCTTCTACATCTGCTAAAAGTTTTGCTTCAGGTTCTAACTCCCCAATACGGACAAGTCGTTGAAGCTCAAGAAATGCTCCGTAAATAATGGCAATCAAAGCTGCAGAAGGAAGCTCCTTAATTTCTTTTTTTGCTTTTCCTGAATCAAAGAAACTTTTTAATATATTCAGTAGCCCTTGAAAGCTAGAATGACTTTCTTCATTTAAAAAGTGGGCACTACTATGTGTTTTTATAAAATAAAGCGCTTGACTGTGCTCGGTTGTAAAGTGAATCATTGATATAAAAATATGGTGGAACTGATTTCGAATCGATTCATCATAAGGAAATCCATTCTCAAGTGTTTCAGTAAAAATATTCAGGTACTCTTGAAAAATCTTGTTCCCGAGCACTTCCTTATTCTCAAAGTAACGATAGATGGTACCAGCTCCAACTCCTGCCGATGTAGCAATCATTGGAATCGTCGTCGCATCATATCCCCGCTCAGCAAATAGTACCAAAGCGCTGGATACTATGCTGTCTCGTTTATTTACTGCAGTTTGCATAATAATTCAGCCTTTCATTAATTAAATGCGGAATGAATGTTCATTCCTGTTAATTATATACCCCATAAAATTCCATCTCAACCACTCATTGGACCTATAATTTGTGAAGGTTTTGTTAACGGATGGGGGACAAAAGGCTGAGTAGTCGTCATTTGAGAGAAGGAGTTAAATAGATAATATCGTTAAAGATGGCATTTTTCTTTGTCTGCAAGGGGTTAGAGTGGGTATTTTAATAATTTTGAGGTTTAAGATAGTGTAAATAAGTTTTTTAAGTATCGTTAGGAGACATGGAAAAGAGCGCTATCCTTTTTCAGTAATAGCGCCCGATTGCGGAATATTGAAAAATGCGAAAGATCTGTAAAAATGGCTTCTCAGTTATTTTTACTAAAGCCACTTGTTTAATAGTGTTCCATTCTAATTGTACTGATTTATTATGAAAACCTCACCATAATCATATTAACAATAGGGCGAAGTAATTTTCCGAACACCTTATTGCTCAATAAGTTTTATAACATCAGTCAAGCTCTTTTCTACCATAGATTGAAGACGTAAAGAATGATTTTCAAAAGCTAAAGCTTCTGTAACGGGATTTGGTACGATTACACACTTTAATCCAGCATTTAGAGCCGATTGAAGTCCATTTAACGAATCTTCAAATGCTACGGATTCTGTGGAATGAATGTTCAAAACTTCGATTGCCTTTAAATACAAATCAGGCGCTGGTTTTACTTTTTCAACATCATCCCCTGTGATAATAACTTCAAAATAGTTTAGCAGTCCGAGTTCACCCAAATAATGAGTGACCCACTCTTTTGTTGAACTTGAAGCAAGGGCAATTTTATATCCAAATTTTTTTGCTTCTTCTAAATAATCCTTTACACCTTCACGTGCCTGGGATGTTTTCATCTTTACTTTATGTAAGCTTTTTGCTCTAGCTTCAATTTCTTCAATATTACAACTTTCCCCCAGTTTTTCTTGGAAAAACTTATAAAGTTCAGTATTATCTGTTCCGATACATTTAACAAAATGTTCGAGAGGCAAATCAGATTTATAAAAACCCATAGTTTCTTTATATGCCTCATACCAAGCCGTCTCCGTGTCTAAAATTAAACCATCAAAGTCGAAAATAACAGCTTTAATCATAATAATTTCCTCCTTTTTACTTATTAGAAGGTAACACTTTTTCCTGAAATACACATTGATTGAAAAGCACAAGTTTCATAGTGATTACTATCCTTAAATAAACGTACATTAGTGAATACCCTTGTTCAACTAAATTGTTCCATTTTTGAATAACTTAGAACTTCGATTCACCGTCTAATAATTTCTTCTCTTATTCAAGAATATGGCCCATTTGTTGAATAAAGATCAAACAGCACTCTCCAACAAATCTTGGTAAAACTCATGTTGGAATTCTAATGTCAGGTGGAACATCCAGGGTGTTATTTGATGATGTTAAAGTTATCGGTGCTAAAAAATAGATTATGAGGTTGATAATTTTAAACTTAACAGAACCTATATTGTAAAAAGTAATAAAAATAAAAGGTGGTACATATTATACATGACTAATATGTACCATTTCCTTATTTCATAATCTGGTCCAATTCATTAGGAAGGGCGCATTTCTTTATCCAGAAATGCGCCCGTTTGTTGAAGAACAATTAGACGATGTTGTTGTTCTTTTGTCTGAATAGTTCGGATGGTAAAGTAAGGGTTCAGCCGAGATACGTATAAAATGGGTCATAATCTAGAGAGTTTATTTCCAGTTATACTTCGTTTTTTTTGTAACAGAATCTTCTTTTCAATTCTCGATTCTCTAAAGATGAATAAAGATTTTTATGCAACTATTATTGTATAAACTCTTTTGGTTTAGTCCGACTGCTATAACGCCTACTTACTATAGTAATGAGTGGTGTTCCAATGATTGTAGGTATAAACCATAATAAGAGAGAAGGGATTTCATTCACTAATGGAATCTTTGAACCATTAACGACTAAAGTAGCCGTAATAATTCCAATATAAGACCCTAACATTCCTCCTATATGCATCTTCAACCAATTTCTCCAACGTAGTTTTCTTGCTAAGTATCCCAAAAGAACTAAGCTATAAGAAAAAATTGCAATATAGAAAAGATAAGCACTTTCTGACCAGTTCACGATTGCCATTACAAGGGAGGTTATGAAAATTACAAGATACCCACCATGATACACTTCTCCAATGGTAGTATGATTGCCTTTCTTTTTCTTTGCTATTGATGCTATCGCCCCTGTCAATAAACAAACACTGCCTGCAATAATGTGAATGACAAGCAGAACAGTAACAATGTCCATTCAGTTATCGCCCCTTGAGATAATTTGATTATTTCTATTACCATTTTTCTGCAAATAATTGGTTGAATATGTTAACATTCATTATTACTATTCTGCTATTTAGCGTAATATCCATTATTTCAAATTATTATAATTATTTATTTTTAAAGAATACCATGAAGAACAGAATTTAATCGTGGTTTTACTACATCAATTTTGAAATAAACATTGTTGCAATGCCAAAGTAGATAAGTAACGATAGTATATCATTTAGAGTTGTAATTAATGGACCAGAGGCCACTGCTGGATCGATGTTGAATTTATATAATATTAGAGGAATAATGGTCCCAGCTAAAGTCCCAATAATTAGGGTCATAACTAATGAACTTCCAACCACTAACCCTAGAACAGGATTTCCTTGCCAAACAAAAGCTATAATGGAAATTAATATTCCACAGGTAATGCCTATTATCAATCCAACTTTAAGTTCTCGGATAATAAGTCTAAAAACAACTCCTTTATCCGTATCAGTAGTAATTAGACCTCTTACAACAACAGCTAATGATTGAGTACCTGTATTTCCAGTCATCCCTGCTATCATCGGCATAAAGAAGGCAAGTGCAACAACTTTAGACAATGTTTCTTCAAAACCACTAATAATAGTTCCAGACACTAATCCGATAAATAAAAGTAAAATAAGCCAGGGAAGTCGGCGATACGCAGCCACATGTGCCTTCGTGTCAAAATCAATAGCTTTACCAGATGCCGAAAGTTTTTCAATATCTTCGTTTGCTTCCTTAATGACAACGTCAATAATATCATCAACGGTTACAATTCCTAATAACTCATTATTATTATCTACAACAGGAATTGATAAAAAATCATAACGCTCAATAACATGTGCTACCTCTTCTTGGTCTTCATAAGCGAATACGGAGATAACTCTACTGTACATAATATCTTGTATTTTTTCATTCTCATCATTTATTATTAAATCTCGATATGAGACTACACCTACTAATTTTTTATCGTTATCAATTACATACAGATAGTTAATCGTTCCCGAGAACTCCGCAAATATTTTAAGTTTTTCAACTGATTCACGAACCGTATAGTGTTGAGGGATCCACACAAAACGGTTTGTCATTATTCGTCCTGCCGTTTCAGGGGGATAATTCATGATATTTTGAACGATTTTAGATTCTTCTTGTTTCATACCTGAAAGAAGTTCTTCAATTTTATCCGGAGATAGGTTCTCTAACAATGAAGCTAAATCATCATTATCCATTAGATCCATTACTTGACCTGATTTTTCAATTCCTAATTTAGTAAGAATTTTTAATTGATGTACTTTTTCAAGTTCCTGTATTAGTTCCGCGATTTGTTCTGGAGTAAGAAACAATAAGAAACGTGTATGATGTTTTTCTGGAAGCCCCTCAAAAATTCGAGCAATATCATAAGGTTGGAGTTCTTCTAATATTGCTTGAAATTCTTTCTTTTTTCCTTCTTTTAATGCTTTTATGATTTGAAGAGTTATTTGGTCTTCAGTCATGTCTTTTATCATCTTCACCACTCCTTTTTTGAGGAGCAAAAAATATTTCCCCTTAACGATATATTAAAAGTAAGAAAAATATTTTATAATTCCCCTTCCTTAATCTTTGTATTTATTTGATATTTATTATGCTTCGAGTATAAGGTCGTGAATAGTTATCCACTATCCTCACCTCCCAGAAAAAAATAAAAACACCTCCATTACAAATGGAGGTGTTCACACGGTACATTTACGTACATTTCTGAATGACAAATACACATACGTACATTGTCTGAATGACAAATACATAGCAGAAATCCTGTTCCTCCATTCGTAGAGCTTTAGCACTGTGTGGCATAGGACAACGCCAGCTACATTAAAAACCACCTTATGTCGATGGTTTCTGTTGACCCATTGGCGTCTTTCGACATTTTTGGGCAGTAGCATATCTCCTACACAGGAGCCTCACCTAACGAGGATATTTAGTTTACCAATCCACTCTAAAAGAGTTTCTTTTAGAAGTCAATGTTTTTTTATTAATAAAATTAGATATTGACGCTAGTTAATGATAATAAAAAAACCGCTAATTAGCGGTTTTTTGGTTAACTTATCGACTTCCTGTTAGATTCCAGCCATATAGTCAACAAAGACCTTCAATTCTTTGGGCCGGACAAACACTATTTCTCCTTTTTTTAATTCAAGATTATTATATTGTTCTTTAGTAAGTTCGATTTCAAGCGGTTCATTTATATCCTGACGAATCACTTCAATACGGACAATAGGTCCAATTGTATGAATATGGTCAATAACAGATGCAATCGAATCCGTTTCTAATGATTCTCTTTCTATGATAAAGTTATGAGCTCTTACATAACCAGTACTCTCTCCATCCTCACTGTCTGGAACATGTATTTCCACATTTCCTGTTGCCAATTTCCCTTGATGAACCTTGCCCTTGAAAAGATTGACACTACCGAGAAAATCGTAAACAAATGGATTCTTGGGTTGATCATATACTTCTTCCGGAGTTCCAATCTGTTCAATTTTCCCTTCATTCATGATTACAACTCGATCAGCAACATCCATCGCTTCTTCCTGATCATGTGTTACAAAGACACTCGTAACATTGAATTCATCATGAAGTCTTCTTAGCCAACGCCTAAGTTCCTTACGCACTTTAGCATCCAGTGCCCCGAATGGTTCATCAAGCAAAAGAATATTCGGCTCTACAGCAAGAGCCCTTGCCAATGCCACACGCTGACGCTGGCCGCCTGATAATTGAGAAGGATAACGGTCCTTATATCCTTCCAACTTAACTAGCTGAAGCAATTCTGTAACCTTTTGTTCAATCGCTGTTTTACTAGGTCTTATTTTTCTTGGACGAACCTTTAAACCGTAGGCAACATTATCAAAAATGGTCATGTTGCGAAAAAGAGCATAATGCTGAAAGACAAAGCCCACATTCCGATCTTTCACATGCTTATTGGTGTAATTCTCTTCATTAAATAAGATATTTCCGTTCTCTGCCTGTTCAAGTCCAGCAATGATACGTAGCAATGATGTTTTTCCCGAACCAGAGGGGCCAAGTAGCGCTACAAGCTCCCCGCTTTTTATTTCCAGATTGATATTTTGGAGGGCTTGATAAGACCCATAATATTTTGTAACATTTTCGATGACGATACTCATTACTTTCCCTCCTAACTTGCTTTTGATGATTTAAAGTCTGTTTTCCATTCTATGAAACTTTTAATAACCAACGTTATGATTGCAAAAATGGACATCAGTGATGCCACGGCAAAGGCCGCTGAAAATTGATATTCATTGTATAAGATTTCAATATGAAGTGGCATCGTGTTCGTCATCCCGCGTATATGGCCTGATACGACCGATACGGCCCCAAATTCTCCGATTGTCCTCGCATTACATAAAATGACTCCATATAAAAGGCCCCATTTAATATTAGGAAGCGTTACATACCAAAACGTCTTGAATCCTCCTGCTCCTAGTGTGAGCGATGCCTCTTCTTCAGACGTTCCCTGGCTTTGCATGAGCGGAATTAATTCACGTGCAATGAATGGGAAGGTAATGAAAATAGAGGCGATGACAATCCCTGGTATCGAAAAGATCACTTTAATATCATAGTTTTGCAACAATGGACCAAGGGCCCCATGTAAGCCAAATAAAAGTACAAAAATCAATCCAGCAATGACTGGTGAAACCGAAAAGGGTAGATCAATCAAAGTTATTAAAAAGTTTTTTCCTTTAAATTCATATTTTGTAATCGTCCATGCCGCCACTACCCCAAATATAGCATTAAGCGGTAACGTGATTAGGACAACGATTAATGTTAATTTAATGGCAGACATAGAATCAGGATGGGCTATGGCCGCAAAATAAGCATCAGCCCCCTTTTCAAAGGCTTTTACAAAGATTGCGATTAATGGAACAACTAAAAATAAAGTAAGAAATAGCAACACAATGGAAATAAGAATCCACTGTATAGATTTAGGCTCTTTCGTTGCGTTTCTCGTTAAAATGACTGGTTTGTTCGTCTCTGCAGCCACTGAATTGTGATTTGCCAACATGTCCCCTCCTATTTCCCGGTATATCTTTTGCTAGTCCACCATTGTAAGATATTGATGGTGAACAAAATTAGAAATGTAATAATAAGCATGACGGTGGCCACAGCAGTTGCACCCTGATAATCATACTGTTCGAGTTTTGTCATGATGATAAGCGGTGAAATCTCTGTTTTAAAAGGCATATTTCCTGCAATGAACACAACGGATCCATACTCTCCAAGCGCCCTTGCAAAAGAAAGTGCAAAACCCGTCAAAATCGCTGGTATCAATTCAGGAAAGATAATTTTAATAAACGTCTGCATTCGATTCGCCCCTAGCGAAGCAGATGCTTCTTCCATTCCTTTTTCTATATTTTCAAGCACCGGTTGGACCATGCGGACAACGAAAGGCAGACCGATAAATATCAGGGCAATGATAATCCCGATGGGAGTGAAGGCAATTTTAAAGCTGAAAAATTGGCCAATCCACCCATTCGGTGAGTACAAAGTGGTCAATGTAATCCCCGCTACAGCAGTCGGCAGGGCAAAAGGCAAATCAACTAGACCATCGATGATTCGTTTGCCAGGAAATTCATAACGAGTCAGCACCCAGGCAATTAAAACGCCAAAAACTGCGTTCACAAAGGCCGCAGTTAAAGCTGTCAGAAAGCTTAGTTTATAGGAAGCAACGACCCTCGGTTCGGTAATAGTCGCCCAAAAATCCTGAAACCCCATTGTAAATGTGTTTAAAAAAACCATGGATAATGGAATCAAAACGATGATGGATAGATACAGCAATGTAAACCCCATCGTTAGTCCAAAACCAGGTATGGTTCTTTTTTTCTTTTGTTTAACTTCCGCTATATTCATCGATTCGCCCCAGCTCTTTCTGATTGATTAGTGAAGGAGAAAATGTGAATTTACATCTTCTCCTCCAACGCTTATTGTGGTTGATAAATTTCGTCAAATGTACCACCATCATTGAAATGTGTTTCCTGGGCTTTTTTCCACCCGCCGAACTTTTCATCAACAGTCACCATATCAATATTTGCAAACTGATCCTTGTATTTAGCAAGAACCTTCTCATCCCTCGGACGATAGAAGTTCTTTGCTGCAATTTCTTGACCGGCATCTGTATAAAGGTATTCCAGATAGGCCTCAGCTACTTCCTTCGTTCCTTTTTTCTCAACCACTTTATCAACAATAGCTACTGGAGGTTCAGCTAGAATACTAATCGACGGATTCACAATTTCATATTTATCATCACCGAATTCTTCTAGTGTTAAATAAGCTTCATTCTCCCAAGCAATTAGTACGTCACCAATTTCCCTTTCCACAAATGTGGTCGTTGCACCTCGTGCTCCTGAATCCAAAACTTCAACATTTTGATAAAGCTTTTTCATAAAGTCCTTCACTTTGGTTTCATCATTATTAAAACTCTTTTCTGCATAAGCCCATGCAGCCAGGTAATTCCACCTTGCTCCACCACTTGTCTTTGGATTTGGCGTAATTACGGAAACATCCTTTTTGATTAAATCATTCCAATCTTTTATACCTTTCGGATTATCTTTTTTTACTAAAAACACAATAGTTGATGTGTACGGTGTCGAGTTTTCAGGTAAACGTTTTTGCCAATCTTCCGCTAATAAGTTACTAGCTTCATAAATGGCATCAATATCATAAGCCAATGCCAGTGTCACGACATCTGCTTCCAACCCATCAATAACCGCTCTACCTTGTTTACCAGAACCGCCATGAGATTGCTGAATCGTTACATCCTGACCTGACTCTTCTTTCCAATGTTTCACAAACGCATCATTAAATTCTTGATACAGTTCACGCGTCGGATCATATGACACATTCAAAAGCTCCACAGACTTAGAGTTCCCTTCTCCTTCTGTTTTTTCTGAATTACATCCTGCTAGTACTCCAAAGGCTAAAATCAAACTTGAAAATACCATCAACTTTTTCATAAACTTCCCCCGTTTTTCACTTTTTCCAACAAAAAAGACATACTATTTCCTTCAATTAATATATAAGGAGATAGTATGCCTTCAGTTTTCTGATCAGCAAATATTCTGTTTTTATGTATCACTACCATAAAACAAAGTATACCAAGTTGTCAACTATGTTTTTTCTTTTTATCTTTTCCGCGACGCTTATTTAGATTAAAATAATATAGTCTGTATTAATGGAATTATATAACCAATGCAAATGAGCTCAATCTCATTAGATTGAGCTCTTTTGCATTCTTTGTTCTCGCTTATACTAAAAACTCAAGATTTTGATTCTTTCTGATACAACTTATTGTCCACAATATACTGATAACATTGACCAGGCAGTAAATATCTCGGTTCTCCACCCATCGCGAACTCATCTCTTATATATGTCGAACTGATTTCCATGGAGAGACCTTTATCAATAAGGTGAAATGTATTGCCATCATCATAATTTCTCAGCAACGGACTTTTGGAAATGATTTTCAGCATATCTATTCCATCCCGGGCCATGACGATAAATTTATGATTGGCAATCAACTTTTCCCTGAATTTCCAGCGTAAGTGTACCGGTAATTCCTGATTATCAATATCTTCAAGAAGATCGGCACCCATAATGAAATAAACATCATCCTTCGGGTACTGTTGTTTAAAGTATTCCATCGTATACCAAGTATACTGTTTACTCGTCCCAGCCCGTTCATTAATTTCATAATCACTAACTTTGAACAGCTGGTTGTCCTCGATAGCTAGCCCAAGCATATCCCAGCGATGTTCATTACTCGTTTTCATCTGTTTATCAATCCGATTATCGGCGCAAGGTAAAAAAATAACTTTGTCCAACTTAGCACGATGTGCAATGGTAGATGCTGTCCATAAATGGACATTCGTAACTGGATCGAAGGAAGATCCGTAAACTCCAATTTTGCCCATCTCTTATTCCCCCTCGTTTAACCCTTCCTTTTCAGCACAGCCCTGACCGGACTGCCGTCTCCCTCTTCTAACGCAAGCGGCAGTGCTGCCAAATCATACAGTCCCGGCTCCACGCTTTCTAGGACTAGACCTTCCAAGATATGAATACCACAACCTGACAGAGCATGGTGGGCAGGCAATTCTTTGCTGTCGAGATAGTCAACGGAAGGCAAATCAAGTCCAAGCAACTTCACTCCTTTATCAGCAAGATAAGGTGCTAATTCAGGATCAATTGTAGGAATCCATTCAGGAAAACGGCTGAGATCCTTCCACTGTCCTGTTGCCAGTAATAACCGTTCGATGCCTGTAAAGTCGATACCTGTAAAAGCCTCAACTCCAATACTTTTAGTAGCATCTATCTTTACTAAAAGTGCTGGGCCAATATATAAATCCAAATCGAGCTCAATGATTTTTTTTCGTTTTCATCAAAATGGAAAGGAGCATCAATATGTGTTCCTAAATGTGTACTCATCCTAATTTCCCCAACATTGACTGATGATCCCTTTGCTATTGAAGAATTCAGACGATATGAATACGGTGTATCTCCTGGCCAATATGGCGTATTTTCGTTCAGTCGCTGAGAAATATCTCTCCATAGATTCATCTATTTTCCCCTCCAGTCTTGCTTACAGCTTTGTTCGCAGTGTCCAGAGTTCAGGGAAAAATGGCTGGTCGACCACTTTCTTTAGGTAGCTCACTCCCGACGAACCACCTGTGCCCATTCTTTGGCCGATGATTCTTTCTACCGTACTCATATGATGGAATCTCCAAAATTGTTGCTGACTACCAATATCAACAAGCTTTTCGGCCAGCTCATATAAGTCCCAATATTTATGAACATCACGGTAGACCGTCAGCCAGGCACTCTCCACACTGGCATTTATTCGATATGTTTCAGACCAATCCCTTTTCAAAACGGATGCATCAACCGGAAGACCTCTTGCAGCCAAGGCCCCAATCGCAGCATCATAAATACTAGGTTTATTTAAATTAACCATCATCGTTTCATAAAGTTCAGGCTGATGTCGAAAAACGGTCAATATTTGCGTATTCTTTTGGCCCATTGCAAATTCAATCAACCGGTTTTGAAATGATTGAAAGCCAGAAGAGTTTCCGAGTTTCTCACGGAATTCCATATAATCCGATGGCGTCAAGGTCGAGAGAACATTCCACGATTGAACAAGTTGTTGTTGAATCCTTGATACCCTAGATAGCATCTTAAAGGAAGGCTCCAAACGTCCTGCCTTGATATTGTCTGTTGCTGCTGTTAATTCATGAAGAATCAGTTTCATCCATAATTCACTTGTTTGATGAATGATAATAAACAACATCTCATCATGATGACCGGAAAGCAGGTGCTGACTCGATAGAATTTGATTTAAATGTAGATAGTCCCCATAGGACATATCCTTTTCAAAATCAGTAACCATTCCTTCTTCTAAACGATTCTTATCAGTCGGTCCCTTATCCATACTCTCTCTCCCTTTTACGTTCTTTTTATTTTCATCATTAACAAATAAGCGATGCAAAGAAAGATCAGCCAAGGAACACCGAACTGGAGAACGATTTTAAATGGACCAGTGAACCAAGTCGATACCGTCAAAGCAAACAGCAGAAATGCACCTAGTATCGTTAAATATGGAAAGCCATACATTTTCACCGGCAACTTCCGCCCTCCAGATTTTTCCCAATTCCTTCTAAAATACAAATGTGAGATAAACACCATAAACCAGGTGAAAATAGCTCCGAACATCGAAATCCCCATCATGAACGCATATGAAGTATCCGGAAGCAGAACTTTTACACCAGCAGCTAGAAAAATGCCCAGTGTAGAGATGAGTAGGGCACGTAATGGAACACCTTTTCGGCTCACCTTTTGAAATAATGCAGGAGCCTGCTTTTGCTCGGATAATGAAAATATCATTCTTGTAGAAGCATATAACTGGCTATTCATCGCAGATAGAGCGGCTGTTAGCACAATAAAATTCATTATTCCTGATGCTCCTGGAATATTCAAAATTTCCATTACCTTTACAAATGGGCTTTTATCGATTCCAGCAGATTGCCATGGTACAATCATCAACATAAGACCGATTGTCAGTACATAAAAAGTAGCAAGTCTGAAAACAGTTGCCTTTAAAGCTTTGGGCACGGCAATATCGGGGTCTTTTGCTTCTCCCGCTGTCACTGCAATTAATTCCGTCCCTAAAAAGCTGAAGAGAGAAATAAATATTGCAACCCAAAGCCCCCAAAACCCGAATGGCATAAACCCTCCGTCATTGACATAATTCTCTACCCCAATACCACTTGAGGGTTCGGCGCCAATCACCACGTATGCTCCAAGTAAAATAAAAATAACAATAGCGCTAATTTTAATCATTGAAAATACATATTCAAAATTTCCGAATGTATTGACACTCGTTGCATTTACATAGATAAGCAGTGCAGCAAAAAGAAAAATCCACACACTTCCAGCTACATCAGGGAACCAATATTTCATGTACACGGCGATTGCACTCACTTCGACTCCAATAGCAAGGACATTCGCTATCCAATATGAATATCGCACAACAAAGCCTGCAAATGGACTGATATATTTTTCAGCAATCGTTCCAAATGACCCTGATGTTGGATAGGCTATAGTCATTTCTGCCAAACAGCCCATCAATAGGAGGACAATGAATGCACCTGCTGCATAGCTGATTAATACACTTGGGCCTGCGGTCGAAATCGCAAGGCCGCTGCCCAAAAATAAACCGGTACCAATTGCACAACCCATGGCAATCATTGTGATTTGATTTGACGATAACTTACGATGCAACTTATTTTTCTCCATACGGTTCTCCCATCCTAGGCAATGATTCCCCGTTTATTTTCATAGTTTTCATATAACCTTCCGTCCATGATTTTTTTAAGGACCTGTACCGTTTCAAAGACTTCCTGAAAAGAGGTATAAAGAGCAACAGGTGCTAGTCGGATCATATTAGGTTCACGGTAATCGGGTATGATAGCCTCTTTTTTCAATGCTTTACATATTCTTGCCGCTTCCTTATGTTCAAGGATGATATGACCGCCCCTTTTTGATTCATCCCTTGGGCTACCAATTTTAAATCCGTAATCAGTAAGTTCCGAGTCGATTAAATCCATTAGATATTTCGTCAGCCTCAAAGATTTTGACCGAACCTGCTCTATTCCCACTTCTGCAAACATTTCAAGTGAACCTAAAAGAGGGGCCATGCTTAATATATGGGGAGTTCCAATTTGAAAAGCACCTGCAGAATTTGCCTGGGTAAAGGAATGTTCCATATCGAACTGCTTATCCTTCCTCGATCCAAACCAGCCTGCCAATCCCGGCTTCCTGTCAAAATGCTTACGGTTCACATACAACCCAGCTACACAACCTGGCCCACCATTCAAATGCTTATAATTACACCAAAATGCAAAATCCACTTCCCACTTGTCAAACCAATGCGGAACAGCACCTATAGAATGACAGCCATCGAACCCAATAATGATCCCACGTGCATGGGCTTCCTTGGTTAACCTTTCAATATCAAGGATCTGACCGCTCCGATACAAGACCGTCGGCAGTACAATCAAGGCTATTTCCTCGTTCATCGCTGCAATGATGTCATCTTCCTTAAGGAATTTCCCATCTCGGCTTTTCACCTGAACTAAATGTGTCGCAGGATCAAGTCCATGTAATAGCAGCTGGCTTTGGAGCGCATAAATATCACTGGGAAACGTTAGCTCATCCGCCATGATTTTGTTCCTACCAGCTTTCGGTTCAAAAAAAGTTGCCGCAAGCTGATGTAAATTAGCTGTCGTTGACCCGCTCATTATCACTTCATCCCCTGCAGCCCCTACCAATTGGGCACTCAATTCTCCCAATCTCTCAGAAAAGTAAAACCAAGGCTCAGCGCCCTCCGTCCACCCATTTATCCCAAACCTTTTCCAGTCTTCCAATGACCTCATTAAGCTTTTTTCCGCCCGCTTCGATAAAAGTCCCAATGAGTTCCCATCCAAATAAATCATTCCGGGATTCAAATAGAATTCCTCTCTGTATGAAACTAAGGCATCTTGCTGATCCAAAGTTCTCGCATACTCTTTCGTAGACATAAAATTTTTTATATCCATGTTGTCCGTCCTTTCTTCCTATCCACTATATTTCACTTGTAAATCCCTACTCCCTCCCAGGCCAACCTTATCATTCTGTTAGGATCTTTTTCAATATAATCCTTTTTATCAAAAATCATAGTGTAGTGGTTGTTTTCATCATATTTCGGCCAGATTTCCCCTTCTGCGGGATTTGGGTTTCCATATTTCGCAAAGTTAATCCAATGACCTTGAATCCTTTGGGAAACCTTAAGCGCTGCTGTCTTGGATCCATAAGAAGTAATCCGTTTGCCCAATGCCGAGTCGAATGTCTGGAAGGCAAATAGAATTTCCATTCCATGGGTCGCCCCTAATTTGCTTAAACGCAGTGCCGGCGTTTTATAATCAAAACGATACATCCACGTTTTTTCAAAACGACTGTACGCCTCCGCATACCAAACGGAAGGAATATGGAAAGTCGCATCGCGGCCAATGCCAAGCGCCGCTTCCTTTTTAGGGAAGTTCATATAAGCATTCGTAATTCGCTCTTTCGCCTCTGGATCAGTATTTTCGAACATTTTATGAATCATCTCTCCATTAGTTGGGATTAAAGGGGGATCCATTTGTTCAAATAATGTCGCTTCGTCTCTATTTGTTCCTATAAGCAAGGGTATCCCCTTGGCTTTTCCGGACCGAATCGAATCTAGTGGATAATCAGGCAGGAAGTCACCATCAACGACAGGTCCAAAAGATAGGGAACCAGGCATAGCTTGTGAGTTTTCCTGTAAGAGTTGGTAAGAGGCGGCGACAATTTCTTGAACTGGAAGTGTTTTTAATCGATGGATTTCATTCTTGCCAATTCCCAAGATATCCAGGAATTTTTCACTGAATTGTCGTGCAAATGCTTTTCCGTAAACAGATGTTGGAGCAGAACTTTCTGCAATAGCCTGTTTAAAAAGACCTCTCGCTGAAGGTACAGTAAGTAAGGTTGTTACGGCATTTCCTCCAGCTGATTCGCCAAATATCGTAACATTCTCAGGGTCGCCGCCAAAGGCTTCAATATTCTCTTTCACCCATTTCAAAGAAGCCACTTGATCACGTAAGCCTAAGTTGGTTTCAAATGTTTCTCCATCATCTGTCAACTCAGTAAAATCCAAATATCCAAGTGCACCTAACCTATAGTTGATGCTTACTACGACTACGTCTCCATTCTTAGCCAACAAATGTCCATTGTACATATCAATAGATCCAGCTCCCGTTATATATGCCCCACCAGGAATCCATACCATGACCGGGCGCTTCTTATCATCAGCTCTTGGTGACCAAATATTCAGGAACAAGCAATCCTCATCCATTTTTTCATTGCCAGCCATTCCTGTTCTTACAGCCCGATCCATCGGCTGTGGAGGAACGGCACCAAAATCCACTGCATCCAAGACACCGCTCCATTTTTCAACTGGCTCCGGCGAGTGGAAACGCAAAGCATCAATTGGCGCTTTCGCATACCTGACTCCACGCCAAACGCATACATCGTTTTCCATAGTACCTTGAAGATGTCCTTTTGCCGTCGTTACGATTGATCCAATCATACACTCTCACCTCTTCTTATATTTATAGATACTTAAGTTCTTCTTTTTCCATTCCCTTATATCCTTCATCTTTATCGAAAAAAGATTTATAAGGCTATTTCAACCAAAAATAATTCAAATAAATGTTCTACTCATAGTCAACTTCATATTCCGGTGTTCCAATCATCCTTAAGGATTAGAAACGCAATTGTGTGGACATTCCTATTAGTGGGCATACGACCACGAATATTACTCCAGCCAAAATTATTAGTGGACAACCACTGTTCATGGATAAGACTTTTAACCAAATATTATAAACAAGTTAAATCAGTTATCCACTCATATAACGATAGATGAAAATGGACAAATCTATTCAAAATGATGATTCCCCTGATGTGAAATTTATTAAATCAAAACAAAAAAAGACCAATTCAGGTCTTTTTTGTTGATCGAGGCAAAATATTTAGGTGAGCATAGTAATGATGCTTAATAAAGACCCTCCTCGAACGGACAGCTGTTTTGCAGCAAATTTTAATTGCTGATCATCGAGCTGATCCAATAGCGGTTTTAATTCAAGCAGTTCTTTTTCCAGTTCTTTGATATCTGATGATATCTTGTCCACTTTCACGAGCACCTGCCCAGAAACCACAGTGGTTTTTGACCAGACATGTAACCGTTCCTTAATTTCAGTCAATGGCATATTTTGTTCTTTGTACCGATTAATCATTTGAAGACGATTGAGAGCATCTTCTGTATAATATCGATATCTTGACCCATTTTTTTCATAGTTCAGCATTCCTAATTGTGTGTAATAGTCGATGGTTCTCTTCGAAACATTCGCAAGTTCAGCAAGCTGGCCAATCCGATATATATTCACCCAGATAGTCACCTTCTTTTAAAATCTACTGTTAACGTTACTATAACATAACAATCCAAAAAGGTGACTTCGAGGATGAAACTATTAGACTACTTTATCCGAATTAACATACAACTGCTTCTTGGCAAAATAAAGGGCATCTTCCTTCGATTTAAAAAAATGTTGTTTTTCTATTTTATGGTATAATCCAGTGCTGATCAGCAATTCCTTTGGTTGCTGCTGAATTCCAGAAATGATTAATTTCCCCTTATATTTTCCTAAACGATTAACAATAGCCAGAAGTGCAGCCTCTGCAGACGTATCCATATATGTTACCCTCCGCATACTTAATACCAAAACTTTCGTTTTATTATCCAAGTTTGCTAAAATGGATGACTCCAGGACATCAATCGAACCAAAGAATAATGGCCCCTCCAAATTATACACATTGATCTTTGAATCCAAATTATCGCTTGGAACAATTTCATGATGAACTTCATGATTTCTTTCTCTAATTTTTAATGTGTGGCTCATTTTTTTAATAAAGGTGGCAAATGCAATCAATAAGCCAATTCCGACTCCCATGATTAAATCAGTGAAAACAGTAACAAGAAAGGTAACTAGCAAAACGACCGAATCTGCTGTTTTCGTTTTTAAAACATGAGCGAATTCCTTTCTTTCACTCATATTCCATGCAACAAACATCAAAATGGGTGCCATGCTTGCCAAAGGTATATGCGCTGCATATGGAGAAAGTACAAGCAAAACCAACAAAACGACAATTCCGTGAATGATTCCGGACATTGGAGAGACTGCACCACTTTTGATATTGGTAGCCGTCCTGGCAATAGCACCTGTAGCCGGTATCCCCCCAAAGAATGGAGTAGCAATGTTTGCAATCCCTTGTCCAACCAATTCCTTATTACTATCATGTTTGGAACCGCCCATATTATCTGCCACGGTAGCGGATAACAAAGACTCAACGCCTCCTAATAAGGCAATCGTAAAAGAAACGGGAAGAAGTGTGATAATGATTTCCATTGAAAGCTCTGGCACTTTAAATTCAGGAAATCCTCTTGGAATCGCTCCATACGTAGAACCGATTGTAGCAACCTTATTGGGAAATAAATAGTAGGCTGCTATTGTGGAAATGAGTAGACCCAGTAGCGGTCCTGGCACTCGTGGCAGAATCCTCGGTGAAAGCAAGATAACGATAAAACATATAGCCGCAACACTCACACTATAAACATTAATCGTATCTGCTTTAACCACCAGTTCCCTCATGTTGTCCATAAACGTTTCATGTTTTTCCACCCTCATACCGAAGAAGCTGGCGATCTGCCCAGAAAAGATAATTATCGCAATTCCTGTTGTAAACCCAATGATGACAGGGCGGGGAATGAACTTCATCAAATTACCTAATTTAAGAAGTCCCATCACAACTAGTATCAATCCAGCTAAAAATCCCGCAATTAGCAGACTATCATATCCATATTGCATAACAATACCAAATAACAAAGGCACAAAAGCTCCAGTCGGTCCACCAATTTGATACTTGGATCCTCCCAAAATGGAAATGAGGATTCCAGCGATGATCGTAGTATATAACCCGTATATTGGCTCAACTCCTGACGCAATTGCAAAAGCTAATCCCAAAGGAATGGCAACAATACCTACAACCAATCCTGCCGTAACGTCTTTTTGAAAACCTCTCATGTTATATCCTTGGAATCTCGTATCTTTTATCATTCTCTTCATTTTCACATCCTTAGTTGTTTTTAAGATTGAACTTTACAATTATCGGAATATATTCTTGCTTTTTAGAGGAGTTACTCGTTCAAATACGTATAATTGTATACGCTAAGTAAATATATAGAGGGAACGTAACTTCTTCCAACGGACATATTTTCTGTTTACAACAAACATGCGGGGGGCAAATAAAACCGAAGAAATAATCGTCATCTGTATTCTCCTTTGTAAAGTTATTTGACATGGTTATCAACTACGGTTCAACATTATACAGTAAAACGTAGAACTGTACATTACTAGTAAAGTTAACATTTGTTTACATATTTTTACGTTTATATTACAAACTGGGACGATACGTCCAGACTAGTTATTTTGAAGCCGGAAGTAATGACTACTATGCAGGGAATTGGAATGTTCGACTAATTGCCTATTCTTCGGCATATATTAAATTGATTTATCCAATAGAGAGATATTTTCCGTTTGAACGGAATAAGTCTGATTATCTGTAACTCTAGGGATACTGATTGTTGGGTTAATTCACAAAATGAGCTACGGATGCCCGTATCATTTGTTTAGGCAAGTTCAAATGTAGCCGAAATACTATTTTAATTGCCTTCCTCAACATATATCTTATTGGAATGCTCATTTTCCAGGAAAAGGAATCTGAACATTTCAATCCATTGAGACCATCTATGCATAAGTTGCCCATACAAAAACCCGTCCTCAATAAAGAGAGGACGGGTTTAAGGTATTATATATTTCTAATGCTTTTTACACTTACTCTACTACCGGAAGCCAACCTTTTATATTAATCAACTTCTCCCAAAGTGGATCTGGAATGACAAGTTCATCCTGATCTTTCTTGGAAAGAGTCGTACGTATTTCATTTTCTTTTCCTGCCCTGATTTTTTCAATCCAATGCGGTTCCATAAGCAGTTCTCGACCGAGGGCGATAAATGGCACGCCGGTTTCCATAGCTTCTGCTACTTCCTCCGGTGTGTGCAGAGAGCCTACTCCGACTATCGGGATACGATTACCAACCTTTTCATGAATTTTAACGATTCGGGATTTTGTCCTATCACTCTCACGGAATGACCCATTCCAGAAATGACCTACCGATATATGCAGATAATCTAAGTTTTGATTAGCTAGTCTATCGACGAACTGGAGCGTGTCATTCAAAGTGATTCCAGGATTGTTGCCTTCTTCAGGAGAAATGCGGTAGCCGATAATAAATGGCTTTTTCGCATGCTCAGCCACTGTTTTTTCCACTTCGTTTACAAGGGTAAGCGGAAAAATCAATCGTTTTCCTAGAGTTCCTCCCCATTTATCTGTACGACGGTTCGAGTGTGGTGAAAAGAATTGTTGAAGCAAATACGTATTGGCCCCATGAATTTCTACGCCATCAAATCCTGCTTCGATGGCTCTTCTAGCCGCTTCTCCAAATGCCATAATAACGTCCTGAATTTCGTTTTCCGACATTTCCCGTGGTACCGGTGCATCTTGTTTGGAAGCAATCGCACTCGCGGAAACAGGTTGGTTATCAGGTACTAATTCGGGTGGACTTTGCCGACCACCATGATATATTTGTAAAATTGCTTTTGACCCTTTAGCTTGAATCGTCTCAGCCAATTTTCTCAAAGAAGGGATAAATAAATCGTCATCTACACTAAATTGACCTGGAAACCCTTTTCCTCCAGCTATTACATAAGCACAAGCCGTAATCACCGCACCAACACCTGCCGAGCGTTCCGCATAATAAGCCAGTTCATCTTCGGTTATAAAGCCATGATCATCCGAAGAATAAGTTGTCATCGGAGCCATCATGATACGGTTTTTCACTTCTACCCCTGAAGAAAATTTATATGGTTGAAAGATCTTTTCGTATTTTTGATTCATGCCATTCTCCCCTTTTTTTCTTAATGGTGGTGATGCCCGTGAGGTTCTTTCGAAGGATTAGTAATTTCAAAACCTTCTTCCGGAACATAAAAATATTTAATCCATACCCCATCAAGAAATTCCTCACGTGAATCAAGCAAAATATCTATATCTTTATCTGTTTTGACAATTTCGTCATGTTCTGTCGGCGTATCAAGTTTCATCTCATAGTGAGCATGATCACCATGCATATGCGTGATATATACTCGAATCATTTTGCCTTCGGCTTCTTCACTGCTCAACATATTTTGTAAAACTTTTGCTGCATTACGGTTAATTTTGCATTTCATATCCATTCCTCCAACATAAATATTATCTATGTACTAAAATTCTACCCAATTAAAGGATATCTGTAACATCCATTTATACTCTTCTTCCAAGACCGTGTCTATTTAAATGCTTATCAACGGTCAGCAGGAAAAACGATGCCAATTTGCTTTCTTGCTTCATCCATGATTTCTATAGTCAATAGTGAATTCGCGAATGAATTTTTATCCGATTCTATTTTACCCTGATGAATCAATTCAACAAACTCTTTAACTTCATAATACATGGAAGGCATGTCCTGCTTAACCGAAATACTTTCCCTAGAACCATCCCGATAATGGATATCCACTGCTTCGGGTCCGGAAATCTTATTAATGAGAATGCTGCCATGTTCGCCTTGTATTTCGGATGGCTGGTTGGACTCCGTAATTTTCGAATACATTACGACCGCTTCCATTTCGTCATAGGAAAGTAATATGGTTCCCTGTCCATCTGCCCCTGATTCAAGCAATGTTCCTGTTGCCTGAATCTTATTTGGTTTACCGAACAGTACAACAAGTGGGTAAATGACGTAAATCCCTAAATCCATTAATGCGCCGCTTGAAAATTCCGGATTGAACGCATTCAAAACTGTGCCCTTTTTATACGCGTCATAGCGTGATGAATATTGACAATAGCTTCCTGAAAATCGCCGTATGGTACCTATTTTACTAATATTTTTCTCGAAACTTTCAAAGTTAGGCATTACTGTTGATTTCATTGCTTCCATTAATAGCACTTCATTTTTTTGGGCAGCGTCAATCATCTTCTTAACTTCCATTGCATTCGAAGCTAATGGTTTTTCACATAACACATGCTTTTTATTATCTAAAAATAACACTGCCTGCCTGCTGTGATGAGAGTTAGGACTTGCAATATATACAGCATCAATCTCATCGCTTGCGGCCATTTCCTCTAAATTTGTAAATATCGTAGAAACTCCATATTTTCCGGCAAATTCCTTAGCCTTCTCTTCTGTACGTGAATAAACAGCGGTTAAAGAAAACTCCTCCACAAGCTTTGCTGCCTCTAAAAATCGCTCAGTGATCCAGTTTGTTCCTATTACTCCTAAACGTATCAACATCATATCCCCTTTCAAGCTAACTTATTATGTCCTCAATATACAGACAATTCACTAAAAAACAAAGGAAAATGACGACCAACGACGGTTTAAATTGGATTTTTCAGGTAATTTTCCTTTATAATCTTTCTATATTACTACTGCCATGATGTTTCTACATACTACCTATTCGGGAAAGAAAACTAAAAAGGAGCGTGTGAAGTTTATGACAGATTTAATGAAAAATAAAGTCGCAATAATTACGGGTGGCGGATCAGGAATTGGCCGTGGAGCTGCACTAAAGCTAGCTGAAAACGGTGCAAATATTGTCTTTTTTGATCGGACAGTTGAAAATGCCGAAAAGGTGAAGGAAGAAGTAGAATCCCTTGGTAGAGAGGCTTTAATCGTCAAAACCGATGTTTCTAAAGCCGATCAAGTTGAAAAGGCATACCAGGTAGCCTTTGACCATTTCGGGAAAATTGATTTCGTATTCGCCAACGCAGGCATCAACGGTGTGATAGCCCCCATCGAAGACATAAAGCCAGAGGACTGGGATCAAACACATACCATCAACCTAAAGGGCACCTTCCTCACTGTCAAATACGCCATTCCATATATGAAGGAAACAGGTGGCAGCATCGTCATCAACAGCTCCATCAATGGAAACCGATTTTTCAAGAATTTTGGTTTTTCCGCCTACAGCTCATCAAAAGCTGGTCAAGTTGCTTTCGGTAAAATGGCGGCACTCGAATTGGCAAAATATAAAATCCGAGTCAACATCATTTGTCCCGGCTCCATCGATACGAACATTCACGACAACACTTTCCCAGAAGATGAAAACTTAAAAAAAATCAGAATCCCAATTGAATACCCGGAAGGTTCACAGCCCCTTGCAAAAAAAGCCGGCACTACCGAGCAAGCAGGGGACCTTGTCTTGTTCCTAGCTTCAGCTATGTCCTCCCATGTAACAGGCACGGAAGTTTATATTGACGGAGCGGAATCACTGTTATAAGAATTGAAAAAAGCAGCCCTGATTTTTATCAGGAGTACTTTCTAAACAGGGTAAAAAGCTGAAACCCTATAAAAGGGATTCAGCTTTTTATTTTTATTTTTATGCTAATCCCTTTAACCCACGGCGGGCAAGAACTAGATAAGCCAACATGGCGATGGCATGACAACTTACCATCACAATACCCATCGGAAGGGGTGAATCACCTGAACCTAGACCCACTAGGGGAGCCATTAGTGACCCTAATATAAAAGGGAGCAGTCCAATTAAGGCCGAGGCACTGCCTGCTGTTTTTTTCTGATTCTGCATCGATAAAGAAAAACTTGTTGTACCGACAATTCCAACGCTAGAAACGGAGAAGAATAAAGCTATCAAGATTCCTGCTAACCCAATTTCGAGAAGGATAGATGAAAGAAGTAGGATCCCTCCAAATAATGCAAGACATAATCCTATTTGAAGGAGTTTTTCCTCTTTTACCTTACCTGCCAGCCTTCCAGTCACTTGAGAGGCAATAATGATACCCATTCCGTTTGTTGCAAAAATAAGACTGAACGTTTGGGGAGAGACACCAAAGATATTTTGGAGAACAAAAGGCGAACCGGAAATGTACGCAAACATTGCGGCACTTACGAATCCTTGTGAAAAAGCATAGCCCATAAATACACGGTCTTTTAATAAATTCCCAAAAGTTCGGAGTGTATCGGTTACCCCTCCCGCACTTCTATGATTAGGAGATAATGTTTCCTTTACACCGAAAAATGCTGCGGCAACCATAAGCACACTTAATACACAAATGACTATGAAAACTCCCCGCCAAGATGTGAACTGTAACAGCTGACCTCCAAAAACTGGAGCCAAAATCGGCGCAGCTCCATTTACCAGCATTAACATGGAGAAGAATTTTGTCAAATCCGTTCCTGAAAAAAGGTCACGAACAATGGCCCTGGAAATGACAATTCCTCCTGCTCCTGCGATACCTTGAATAAAACGTAATAATAAAAGCAATTCAATGGATGGAGCAAAAGCACATAACAGAGATGAAACGCAATAAATAGATAGTGAAATGATTAACGGTACCCGTCTTCCTTTTGCATCACTTAGTGGTCCTAGATAAATCTGCCCTAACGCCAATCCTAATAAACAGGCAGTCAAACTAAGCTGGGCTAAAGACGTACTGCTGTTTAGATCTTCAGCAAGCGTAGGCAGACCTGGTAAATACATATCAAGTGACAATGGTCCAATCGCTGCAAAGGAACCAAGCATAAGAGCCATCAACAGCCTTTTGGATTTAGTCATTTCGTTACCTGATGAAATTGTTTCTTTCAATTCAATCATTACTACCCCTATCCCTTTTAACAAGTTGTTTTTTCTAAAAAATACGTGATCTTCTTTATTTTACAAAAAATCCAGTCAATTTACGATAAGTATGCTTTCCTTAAGTTAAAGATAATCCGAGTAATTCTATTTAGCACTCTTTTAAAATGATAAAGAGGGGATTCAAATTGCTTTGCACCATATTAACCTGTACACAGCAGTCTATCAATATTAAGGTGTATGACGAGAAGTCATCGAAAGTTTATGAGAAAGAAGGAGAACTAACCTTATCCACCACAAATAATGAATTAAAAATCACACGTGATTTTAGTAGAGGGATAGAAATTGACGGTTTAGAGACAGGAGGATTTTAATAAAAAAGGCATTTTGGTTGATATTTCACTCTCAAAAAAGGACCCCATTTTTTTTGGAGTCCTTTTTTCACATGTCATTTTCATAATACTACTAAATTACGAGGAGTATCACCTGCTAAGCCATCCATCAAGTTTTGTGCAGCAAGGCTTGCCATTTTCAATCTTGTCGCAATGCTGGCACTCCCGATATGCGGTAACGTAACCACATTTGGCAATGTTAGCAGCGGATGATCCAATGAAACTGGTTCTTCTTCAAATACATCTAATCCTGCCGCCCAAATTACTCGGTTTTTCAACGCCTGATATAACGCCTTTTCATCAACAATCCCACCTCTTGCCGTATTTATGAGTACAGCCGTCTCTTTCATTAAATCCAGCTGATCTGCGCCAATCATATAAGTGGTTTCCGGAGTAAGCGGCAACATTACACAGACAAAATCCGAAACTTGGAGCAATTTTTCAAGGGGCTGATATTCAATTCCTAATTCTTTTTCCTGTTCATATTTACGGCTTCGATTAAAATAAACTAGATCCATATCAAAGCCCTTAGCTCTTTTAGCCAGTGCCTCACCAATCCTCCCTAACCCGATGATTCCCATCGTTGCACCGTGTACATCCTGCCCGGTCAGCTGCATAGGTGACCACGTTTCCCATTGTCCACTCTTTAAATAATCTTCTGCTTCTATCAGCCTTCTTGCCGTTGCAAGCAGCAAGCCAAAGGTTAAATCGGCTGTTGTTTCCGTTAAAACCCCCGGCGTGTTCGTGACCATGATGCCTCTTTTTATTACACTATGTATATCAATATTGTTATAACCAACCGCCATATTGGCAATGATTTTTAGATTAACCGCCTTTTCAATCAGCGCCTCATCTATTTGTTCCGTCAACAAACAAAGCAGCCCATCAATTTCTTCTATTTCTTTTTCAAGCACATATCTAGGAACCGGTATATCCTCTTGTTCCCACATCGTGACATGATAATTCCCTCTCAGCCTATTAACTATTTGTTCTGGCAATTTCCTTGTAATATAGATCTTAGGTTTCAAACTAGTCCCTCCTATACACTTTCTATTTTCTATAGAACGCTTTCTCTCAACATACATTACATCTTCAGTTTTAGTTATAAAAAATACACGATATGAAACCTCAACAGCTAAAACTAATTATAAGAATATTGGCTCAATTATTGAGATGCTTATTCAATTTTAAAATAAACAAGATAAATAAACCATCCATTACCAGTTATTTTCTCTATTAAAATCTTTTTCATTTGGAAGTTTCCGCTTGACAGTTTCATTTCATTCATCTCATCATAGATTAATAACCCTTTATATATACTTGCTCATTATTAGTAATATCACTATTTAGTTAATCTCAATTTGGGAGGATAGGCGACGTTCATGAAAACTAATACATTACTTGAAATTTATCCAATTATGGCTCAAAGTGCTTTATCATTGAAAAGCATAAACTTTTACTTAGTAAAACAGGATGAATCTTTAACATTAGTAGATGCTGGTATGAATGACGATGTTTGCTGGAATGCATTACAGAATACATTAAAGGAAAATGGTTTTACCATTAAGGATATTACAGAAATTTTGTTAACCCATCACCATGGAGACCATGTAGGTTTGGTTAACCGGATTACTGCACTCCACCCGATTCCTGTTTATGCCCATTCTAAATCCGTTCCTCGTTTAAAACGGGATCCTGACTTCTTAAGTATGAGAATTGAATTTTATAAACAGCTTTACCTTCAAATGGGCTGTGGTGAACTAGGTGATAAACAAGTCGCCTATTTATTCAATGCCGTTGATAATAATAAAGATCAAAGACTGAATTGTGACATCATTGAAATCACGGAAAAAAAATGGCTGAACTTTGAAGTAATCGAATTTCCCGGACATGCCCCGGATCAAATAGCCTTCCTTGACCAAAAAGAGAAACGGCTGCTTGCTGGTGATTTATTGATTGAACATATTTCAAGTAACGCCTTGATTGAACCTGATGAAAACGGCAATAGAATGCTGACGCTTGTGGATCATATCGATTCATTAAAGCGGTGTTTATCATTACAGATTAATCTCATTTTACCAGGACATGGTAATATCATCGAACACCCCGGTTCTTTAATTGAAAAAAGACTCAACAGTATTGAGTCAAAATCACAAAAAATCTTGGCTTTAATAGAATCCGGAATTTTGACGGGTAATGAACTGGCGAAAACCTTTTACAAAGAAAAATATGTAAAAGAGTTCCCGCTTGTCATGTCAGAAATTATTGGTCATTTAGATTACTTAGAATATCAGGAAAAGATCAACAAGGAAATTATCAAAAATGTGGTTCATTATTACGTTAAGTAAAAATCAAAAAGGCTGAAATCCACAAAGATTTCAGCCTTTTTATCTTCCCAATTAAGCTTATACACACAAAACAATCTGTCTGGAAAAAATGCCTTTCTTGGCCACACATCGATCTGCAATTTCAAACCCGGCTTCTTCAATCATGTGATCCATCGTATCAATGGTTACGACAACCACCTTGTCAGCAAAGCTTCTGGCATGTTTAAGGATTGAGAGTTGATCTTCCGGAGTCGCATGTGTATATAGATTGTAAGGCATATCAATAATCGCTACATCATAATTTTTCGTAACATCTGAGATTGGACCGGTTGTTACATCACCTTCGAGTCCGAAATAAGCAATATTCTCTCTCGATCCATCTGTCACAAGAGGATTGATATCGCGACCATCAATATCTATGCCCATTGATAGGGCTTCCACTAACACTGTCCCAATGCCGCAGCATGGATCAATGGCTTTCACTCCATCTGGATGTGGAACCGCAATGTTAGCAATGGCTCTGGCTACTCTTGTGCTAAGTGCTGTTGAATACTCACGAGGCTTTTTCATATGATGTAACCAAACAGCTTCCGGTTTAACATATTTCCCGAAATACCAACGACCACCAAGTGGCACAATACCAAAGACCTGATCAGGATTACGTACATCGGCATTTCCCTGAATGTGCCAGCCAATTTCCCGTTCAATTTCACGTTGTCCATCATAATCTATTTTTGCTTCTTTATCCAAATCATTAATTTTAACAAATAACACTTTAAATGTTGAATATGGTAAGTGAATATTTTTTACCTGCTCAACAATTTCGGATATGCTTTCCCCTTCGTACATCACCTCGACCCGTCCTTTAATAAACGGACTTCTGCTCGGTTCAATTTCAATATTACTTTTCAAAATATTAACTGATGCTTCTAAACCGAAGAACGAGCGCATCTCCATATTACATAAAGAGCGTTCATCTGGGCTGCACGTAAAGGTATATATATATGCCGGCAAACGGCTATGATTATTCAATGTATTCCCATCCTTCATAATACTTTAGATTATATCTTTCTATCAAACATAGCTTTAAAAGATTAGAAAAGCAAATAGAATCATGACGAAAAACAGCAGGAACGCTGTTCTTTCAGCGTACCTGCCGTTTTTAATAAAATTTAACCATTTACCTTCCTCCATCTAAAGCTAAAAAATATACGCAATATCTTACAACTTCGATTGGAAAAACAAGTGAATGTTAAACAAGTAATTAATCTAATGTATGCAATTGACTATTTATATAATTTGCCCGTGACTCTATGAAATTGAGGATGAAATCAGGTTCTTTATCGAAAATTTCAATATTATCCCTAATATATGGATCTTTCGGAACATACGGTCTGATTTGGTTATACATATCCTGAATAATAGGTTCCATATATCTTACGTTAAACTGATTGTTCATAATCTCTTTTAAAAGACGTTGATATTTTTGACGAAATGTATCTATATCCAGAATTCTTGCAGTCAATGTATTAAAGCCTTTAATACCAACATAGTCCTCCTCCATCACCTTTCCATTTACATCTCTCCCCCATGTCGCATCATAATCCCACGGGATGATTTCAAATAGTCCAGTGTCTCCATTTCGGTACAAAGCATAATTGTGAACAAATCCATCAAAGTTTTGTGTGAAAATGACACCAGCCAGCCACCGCAGATACTTTTCCACATCTACATATTTTACAATTTCCTTTTCAAAATCCACTCTTGGAATTGTATTAATATTGATAATTAATTCTTGTAAATATAATTCATCCTGAGCTGTCCCACATTTTTTTTGATAGCCCAATTCTAAAGATTGTTTAATTCCTTTGTCTAAATCACTCATTAACGAGAAATTAGCATCTCCATCAACTGCATAAAAAATAGATCCTTTAGGCAAGTTTCCATTCTTCAAATAATGTTCATCTACTGATTCTAATTCTAGGTATACCCCCTCGTCCTTCCCATTCAAATTCAGGAAAACAAATTGGGATCTTGGTGATAAAGTTCCTATATCTGCAAAAAAATCTAATGATAATTTATTTCTTAGTAAAGATTTATCCTTATATTCAGCGTTTAAATGCACTTCTTTGGCATTTCGATAAGTATTTGGCTTGTAAAAGATTACATTATAGGACTTCTTCCGAAAATCTCGGATATGGGAGCCACGGTAAACGATATCAATATCGAGTTTTTTTCTGTTTATTGTTAACTTTGCACATACCGGATCATTGCACCAAATGTCTCTACGAAGTTCCATTAAATTTACAGGTGGAATAAAAAGCTGATATATAGGCATTTCCTTGTCAGCATTCATATAACCCTTCCCTTTCATTTTCATTTTAATTTATGAAAAAAAGCGAAGGATGCCACAAAAATAACTAATTTTTTTAAAAAGGTTTTGTGATAATCAATAGCACATTACGTACAAGCAACATAGTTTATTATGGAAAAGGAGGATAAATATATGTCAAATATTTCTCGTGATATACAAAATGCGGTGGATAGGGCTAATTGTTTTGGGTTAAGCGACTTCATGTATCAGGACCCTCGTTCAAGAGCCCGTTCTACGAGGAAAAAGAATAGAAAAAGGCGGAGTACTCGTCGTTCACCACGGCGCACCAGCAGAAATCGGGCCACGTGTAGCATTCAACGACGTACCAGCAGGAACCGCTCTACTTGTAGCACTCAACGACGCACCAGCAGGAACCGGTTTACTTGCAGGTCTCTCCGACGCACCAGCAGGAACCGTTCTACTTGCAGGTCTCATCGACGCTCTTGCTGGAGAAGGAGATGTACTTGCAGGACTCAACTAGGCTCTTGCTGGAGAAGGAGATCTACCTGCAGGACTGAACGACGTACTAGCAGAAATCGGCGTTCTTGCGGAAATCGACGTTCTTCCAACAATCGGCGATGCCATAGAAGGCCTTCCATTTGCTTCCGAAATAATTGTAGATGGAACTTTTAATTGTATGAATGTTTTGAGGAGAAATCTTTAGAAGAGGCAACTTCAGAACGTTGAAAATATTTTTAAAGAGGTGATACTTTTTTATCACCTCTATTATTATGAAAAAATATAACTAGCTTTTTTTAAACTACTAAAGAATCTGTCAAATCTCATGAACGATCACCCAATGTAGAAATCAGAATTACTACCATATGCATTAACGGCAATTCAACACATGCCCAATTAGGGGGGCATGGACCACCTTCATTATTTTTGCACAATGAAAGTGCGTACCTTGCAATGCAGTCAAAAAAAGGATCCTACCGGCTTTAAGACCGGCACGATCCATTTTAATTCTTATTTAACGGAGACCAATTCGAACTGTGCATATACATCCTTCAGCCCTGCTTGAATCGCTTGACCTGCCTTACCACGATAATACATTTGCACACGATCAATCAATTCTTCGATACCATCTTTAAGACAATAACCGCGAAGTAGTTGACGAATGTATTCCCTGCCATGTTCTGTAGCAAGGGTACAGGATGCATCAACGATAACACCATATTTAAAGTCCAATTCTACAGTGATTGTGATGGAATCATATACATTCCTCGCTGCCATACCTTGTGGAAGTTTTGCATGTCCTGCAATAAAATATGTGTTCATCATCTGATCTCCTCTGTCTGTAATTAATGTACGGAAACCTGCTCGAAGGGCCATGCAGGCAATTGCTTACGTAGTTCTTTATCTTGTCTGAAGCCCAGAGCGTATTCCCCCTGCATTACAGTATGAATTTCACGCGTTCCTTCGTAAATGACTGGAGCTTTTGAATTCCGTAGGAAACGTTCCACCGGATATTCATCCGAGTAGCCATAGGCACCATGGATTTGAACCGCATCATTCGCTGCTTCGTTCGCTGCATTACATGAAACCCACTTAGCAAGTGATGTTTCCTTGGTATTACGTTTGCCTTGGTTTTTTAATGTTCCAGCTTTAAAGACCAGCAATCTGGAAATCTCTAGATTCGCGCTCATCTTAGCAATCATCTGTTGAACAAGCTGATGCCTACCAATCTCTTTTCCAAATGTACTGCGCTCATGGCAATACTTTAAGCTTGCTTCTAGACTTGCCTCGATTAACCCTACAGCACCTGCAGCTACTGTAAAACGACCGCTGTCCAATGCTGACATGGAAATTTTGAAGCCCTCTCCCTCTTCACCAAGTCTATTCGCAATTGGAACCTTTACATCCGTTAAAAAGACTTCGCCTGTATTTCCTGCGCGAATTCCTAATTTTCCTTTAATGGCTTTGGATTCCACTCCCTCAAAAGTACGTTCTACAATAAAAGCAGTAATCCCTTTGGAGCCAAGATCATGATCCGTCTTAGCAAAAATGAGGAAATGATCCGCATAATCGCAGAGAGAAATCCAAGTTTTTGATCCATTCAAAATGTAATAATCCCCATCACGCTTAGCCGTTGATTTCATTGCTGCTACGTCAGACCCTGCATTCGGTTCAGTCAGTCCGAAAGCGCCAATCTTAGTTCCTTTTGCTTGCGGTACTAAATATTTTTGTTTTTGTTCTTCAGTTCCCCATTGCAATAAAGTCATGCTATTCAACCCTGTATGTACTGAAACTGCAGTGCGGTAAGCCGTATCACCACGCTCTAACTCTTCACAAACGATAGCGAGGGTATTATAATCCATTCCGACTCCACCATACTCTTCAGGGATACAAACACCCATCAGCTGCAATTCTGCCAATCTCTTTAGAATATGAGGTTGAAACTGTCCTTGTCGATCCCACTCTTGAATGTATGGGATAATTTCCTTATCCACAAATTTCCTTACCACTTTTTTCACACTTTGCTGCTCTTCTGTTAATTCGAAATTCATCATCTAAATTCCTCCTAAATAATTTTATTTTGTTTAAATTTGATTATTTCGTCTGGTTTATACCCAATTCCAGCCAAAATCGAATCAGTATGCTCTCCATACAGCGGTGGATGCTTTCTCATCGTGACAGGTGTTTTCGAAAGTTTTAAGGGGGATCCTGTTACTCTCAGATTTTCAACAGTAGGATGCTCCATATTCACCAACATGTCTCTCGCTTTTATTTGGGGATCCTCTAACATCTCTGCGATAGTATTAATTGGTCCATTTGGAATCCCCGCGTCATCAAGCAGCATTTTCCACTCTTTTTTTGTCTTTCTTTTTAACAAATCTTCAACTATCGGTATTAATTCTTCCTTGTTAAGCAAACGATTTTCATTACGCTTAAACTGTTCCTGCTCCGCTAAATCCGGTCTTTCTAAAACATATGTGAATCGCCTGAACTGCTCATCATTTCCTACAGCCACGACTAACTCTCCATCGCTTGCATGAAAAGTTTGATAAGGCACAATATTCGGATGTTGATTTCCCATTCGCTCAGGAGTTATTCCATTGAATAAATAATTACTGGCAACATTTACTAATGAAGAAACCTGACAATCCATTAACGAAATATCAATTTCCTGTCCTTCCCCCGTTTTTTCCCTATGATGTAAAGCTGATAAAATGCCTATGCATGTATATAAACCAGTCAATATGTCAGCAATAGCAACGCCGACTTTCATGGGACTCCCATCCGTTTCTCCCGTGATGCTCATCAAACCACTCATCGCTTGAATGATATAATCGTAGCCAGGTAAATCTTTATAAGGGCCGGTTAAACCAAACCCTGTGATCGAGGCCATAATCAATTGGGGGTTGAATTCCTTTAATTCCTCATAACCTATCCCCATTTTTTCCAAGGTACCTGTCTTAAAGTTTTGAACCACTATATCCCCCGAAGACACCAGCTTACGGAAAATCTCTTTCCCTTTTTCAGACTTTAAATTCAAAGTCATGCTTTGCTTATTTCGGTTGGCGCATAAATAGTAAGCGCTTTCTCCTTGGGCAAACGGTGGACCCCAGCCTCTCGTTTCGTCACCTGATTCATGGTGCTCAATTTTAATTACATCCGCTCCCAAATCTCCGAGAATCATTGAACAAAACGGCCCCGCCAAAACACGGGATACATCGATAATCCGGACTCCATCCAAAGCTCCATTCATTTTATCACCCCTTTCTAACTTTCGGGATACACAAAAAGAGCCAGCAAAACCAACAATGTTATTACATTGAACGTTTCACTGACTCTT
The DNA here is from genome assembly GCF_016651095.1 of Peribacillus sp. TH16. Taxonomy (NCBI): domain Bacteria; kingdom Bacillati; phylum Bacillota; class Bacilli; order Caryophanales; family Bacillaceae; genus Peribacillus; species Peribacillus sp. TH16. The sequence continues at coordinate 1,279,018 of NZ_JAEKEM010000002.1, forward strand.
ATCCATGGCTTGTCTACCGGCAAAGGAAGATCAAGTGAACAAAGTCAATTTTATAAATTCTAAGTTTAAACCAAGCCGGCTTTGCAGCAAGGTAACTTGCCGTCATCGGTTTGGTAAATTAAGTATAAAACTATTAATTGAATTTTGCAATAATTTTGTTTATTACTTAATAATAGCTAATTTAATTGTACCCCTCTCTAAACTGTTTAATTATGAATTTGAAATATTGACATTCCTAATACACTCTGAAATCTCTCTACTCATCTTTATGGTGTTTGGAATTGCCTTAATAGTTGTGACATGTGATGATTAGAGTACCTATTTCTATATGTAAATATGATTCAAGAGTACTTGCTTTCTTTTCTTATTTAAATTTTTTAAAATTTAATATTGATCGGCGAGGTAATTAATGATTCAAAGGGAGATGGCAAAATGGAAAATATTAAAAACGAAATAGTCGAAGCCATCAAGAACTATTCTACTATTATCATTCACCGTCATATTAATCCGGACCCGGATGCATTGGGATCACAAGTCGGTCTACAACAACTAATTAAACATTCCTACCCTTCCAAAGAGGTTTATGTGGTAGGAGAAGAAGTGAATAGCCTGTTGTTTATTAGTAAAATGGAAGTTATCCCTGATAAAACTTACAAGGGCGCATTAGTGATCGTTTGCGATACTTCTAACACTTCACGCATTAGTGATTCCCGATATACACTTGGGGACATGTTGATTAAAATTGACCACCACCCCGAATATGAACAATTCGGTGACCTTTCCTGGGTTGACCCTTCTTATAGCTCTGCAAGTGAAATGCTTGTTGACTTATTTTTGAATTTTCCAGAGGATTTTAAAATAAACAAAGAAGCAGCTAAAGCATTTTATGCAGGGATAATTAGTGATACAGGGCGTTTCTTGAATGGAAATACTTCTCCTAGGACCTTAAAAACGGTTTCGCTCTTACGAACTTATAATTTTCAACCAGAAAGAATCCATAACCTCCTTAATACAAAGACTAAAAATTCTTCAAGGCTTCAAAAAGATATTCTTATGAGCTTCAAAGTAACCGATAAAGGGGTAGCTTACTTTATTATGACAAAGGAACTGTTAAATAAGTATGGTGTAGACCGAGTAGAAGCTTCAAATTTAGTTAACACCCTTTCTTCTATTAAAGGAAACAAAATCTGGGCGTTCTTTATCGAATATCCGACGGAAATCCGTGTCAGAATTCGTTCAAGAAATATCCCTATCTCTTCAATTGCCCGGCAATTCAATGGAGGAGGGCATTCATTTGCTGCCGGTGCAACCATCCATTCGTGGGAAGAAGTAGATCATGTTATTGAGGCCTTAAATCAAGTTTGCCCAAAGTAAGCTAGAGAAAAATTGCCTGCTCCTAGGTAAAGTAAAAAGCCTCAAACCTATATCAGTCTAAGGCATGAGGCTCTCTCTACCATTTATTTTTTAACTGCCTTCAGCTCCACTTTACCCAGTTCATCTACTAAGAATGTTAAATTTTCAGATTTATCATAAGAAGTTATTGGGAAATTCACAGCAATGGTTGTTTGACTACTCTTTTGACTCATTTCAAACCTCTCCGCTTGATATTCGAATTCATCTATTACTTTCATATGATTTGCAAAAACATTTTCACATTACTATATAAACCGTATTTAACATTCAATATTTCTCAAATCTATTAAGGCGCACAAAAAAAACGCCCAAGGCCAAAAATCGGCTGAGGCGTTTTTTTACATTAATTACTTGGATACTTCTTTAAGAATAGATAAGTCAACCATACCCTTAATATCACTGCTAGGAACATATCCCGCTTCTTTGCTTATATCAGCCATTTCCTGAATAACTTGTTCATTAACTTCCGTCGTTACTTCTAAGCGTGAAAACGCAGAGGTAACTTCTTCTTTGCTTAATTCTTTTCCAGTTAGTTTCTTTAAATGCTTAATAACTAATTCTTGGCTTTCTTCAGGATTGTTTTGGATAAAATCCACTGCTTTTTTGTGAGCTTTCAAATAAGATGCGGCGAGCCCCTTTTTATCCAAGAACTTCTGACTTGCAGCCACTACCGTGTTTGGTGAATCTTTTCCCCATGCAAACTGATCCCAGTCAAGCACTAACTTTCCCTTTGCCTGGTTTTCCAATACGTATCCCCATGGTTCCTGGGTAGCTGCAGCATCGACTGATTTTTGGACAAAAAGTGCTGTTGTGTCAGCGGGTGCTGCCGCATATAACTCAACTGTTCCTCCGTTAGTAGTCGGTTTTAAGTCAACGTCTTGAAGCGCTTTTCTAAGCATGACATCCTGTGTGCTCCCTATAACAGGAATCGCTACTTTTTTACCGTCTAAATCTTTTAAATCCGTTACCTTGCTGCCCTCACTAGCCACAAGAACGGCCCCGCCATTAACAGCTCCAGAAATCAGGTGGTATTCCGGGTTTTTAACGTAAAAGTTAAGTAATGGACCAGGCCCAACTGTTCCGACATCAATAGCGTTTGTAGCCATTGCTTCCATAAATAGCCCACCATTAGCCACTGTTTTGGTTTCAATCTTAACATCTTCACCGAACTCTTCTTCAAAAAAGCCTTTTTCAAGTGCAATAATCGTTGCACTGTGAGTTAAGTTAGGAAAATATCCAATTTTCACAGTTTGTTTCCCAGTGCCTTTTCCCTCTTCTTTACTTGTGGATTGTGTGCATCCGCTTACTATTCCGATTAACAATACAGACATAATAAGGGCAAAAAATGATTTTTTCAGCATATTTCCCTCTCCTTTTAAACTATAATCTTATTAAACTACCGTTGATTTACTCCCCATTTCAGTTGAACATTTCGTTCTAGACGTGAGAAGACAACATTATCCACGATTGTTCCGATAATTGCGATAATGATCATTACGGAGATGACCAAATCCATTTGTCCGAGCGATCTACCCATTTCTAGCAATTGTCCAAGACCGCCGCCACCGCCAAGTAATTCACCTGCCATCAATGCACGCCAAGAAAATGCCCATGCAATTCGCAGCCCGGATATTATTTGTGGAACAGATGCTGGTAAAATCACGGTACGTAGAAAATGAAACCCGGTCGATCCATATGTTTTGGCAACCCGTTGATACAGCTGGGGCACATTCCGGAATCCACTGGTTGCATTAACTGTCATCGTCCAAGTTGCGCCGATAGTGACGATAAAGAGAATCGAAAAATCATTCAATCCAAACCAAATTATTGCTAAAGGGAACCAAACGATACTCGGTATGGACTGTAAAGCCGTCACGACGAATCCAAGCGTATCTTCAACCAGTTTAAAGCGCCAAATGAAATATCCTAATATCAGACCTATTATAATGGCAATCGTGAAGCCGATCAGGATACGGCCAAGGCTTTTTCCGATAGCATCGGTTATTTGTCCGCTAACTAGTCCATTAAACAGAGTTTCCAACACTTGAGTCAGGCTCGGAAACATGAAATCTGGAAGACTGGAAAGTCTAGATGTGACTTCCCATATCCCCGCTATCATCGCGATGAATATGATTCGTCTTAAAGCTGTAATCATTCCCCATTTCCTCCTTCAACACTTTTTCAATTTCCTCCTGCAAGATCGATAGAACCCTTTGTTCAGTGTTCAAAGTTACACTATCTGGCATAACTCCATCTTTCATGGATGGGACGGAAATCGTCTCTTTAATTTTCCCGGGACGGGTTGCAAAGACGATAATTCTTTCAGAAAGCTGAACAGCCTCACGAATATTATGGGTAACAAAAAAGATTGTCACTTTTGTTTTTCTCCAGATTTCGAGCAGCTCTTTATGCAAGACCATCCTCGTTTGCTCATCAAGCGCAGAAAATGGCTCATCCATCAACAGAATATCCGGTTCCATAACCAGCGCTCTTGCAATGGCCACCCTCTGTTTCATGCCCCCTGAGAGCTGATGTGGATAGGAATCCACATAGCGGCTGAGGTGAACCATTTTTAAAATGTCTAATGCCTTCGATTTCGCCTCTTCTTTGGGCATTTTCTTTAACTTCAATCCGTATGTAACATTTTCAAGTACCGTTAACCAAGGAAATAACCCTGCCTCTTGAAACACTACGACTCGTTCCGGTCCTGGCTTCATCACCTTTTTTCCAGCTACACGGATCTCCCCTTTATCAGCCTTATCCAGACCAGCAATTAGATACAGGAGTGTCGATTTACCGCAGCCTGATGGCCCAACAATCGAAACGAAGCTTCCTTTCTCCACCTCTATGTTAATCTCATCGAGCACCTTTATGCTTTCTTTCTTTTCATTCAAAAAACTTTTTTCAATTCCATCTATTGTTAAATACATAAAGTCACCCCACTTTTAAATCGCATTGATTTACTAAACATTATTTCTTAATAATGATTAATCCAATGGTTTTTGTCAACTATAAAAATGCAAAAATTCTAATTTATCGGTATTTTTCAATCAACTCTTTTTATTGTATAAATAAAACAATACTACTTAATTTCGTAAGAAACATTATTCTAGTTCCAACCCATAAATAGACAAATAGCCTGAGACCCTTAATAAAACAAAGATCCAGACTATTCTGCAATGATTATTTTTGTAAACGCGCAAACCTTTCACATTTAAGAAAAGTAGTTGGACCAATTTCTAGCGCAAACATACTTGACAGACTTCAAAGACTACCCTACCTATTTGACGAACTGGAGACATACATATATTCTCGTTTCTATTTTAAAAAATTCTGCTTCCATATAATTTATCCTTCATTTTTTGCGTTCTAGCATGCAATGGTTTCTTCAGAACGATACCTAAGATGAGAGTGATTATTAAAAAGAGAAATAAGACAAAAATATCCTTGCCAGCGACACTCCAGGTTATTCCCCCAACCGATTCACGAAGTAAACCAACTGCATAGGTGAATGGCAAGAAGGGATTGATATGTTGAAAAAATGGTGGTGTCACTTGAATAGGGAAGGTCCCGCCTGAACTTGATATTTGGAGGACCATTAAGACAACACTTATTCCCTTTCCCACATTTCCAAGAACTGAAACAAAGGTGTAGACAATGAGTGTAAATACTGTACTAATCAAGACAGAAAACACGATGTACTCAAATTTATCAGCTACATATACATCAATTAGGATAATATTGCCTATAGAAACACTGAGTGCCTGCATTAACCCAATGATGAAGAATATTAGGTACCGCCCAATATATATTTGATACGGGCTGTAAACTTTATGAGAAACATCCACGCTTAGCATGGAAATTAATATTGTGCCACCCACCCAAAGTGAAAGTGCGGTGAAGAATGGGGACATGGCTGATCCATAGTTTGGAATCGGAAATAAACTGTGTTTATTGAGTAGCACTGGTTCTGAAAAGAAGTCGCTTTCTTGCTCGATGTCATTTTTTAAGAAAGCAATCACTTCTTCCATGTTATAAGACTTATCGATTTCTCTCATTTTAGCCGCTAGAGCCTTTATTTTCGTTTCGATTTCTGGAAACTTATTCTGTAACTTATCGATTTCTCCTGTGCGAGTTTCCAACGTTCGATTGGTCTCATTTAACAGTGTCCTTACTTCGGGAAGAACCTGGCTACCCTCTTCCATTGTGAGCTGAACTTTTTTCAATATGGAATCCGTTTCATTCCAAATTTCATTGAATTTTGGTCCTGTTTCCTTTGAATAGTTATCCTGGAAGCTTGCCAAGACTTTATCATTGTTCTCACCAAGATCTATAAGTGAGCCAAAGGAACGGTTATTCAGCGCTTGAAGTTGATTCGAAGCATTATCCCGCAGATTATCCATTAGCTTTATTTCTGGTTGAAGCCAGTTATTCTCACTAAATTGATTGACTCTCACCAATAAATTATACATACTGTCCAACAGATACAACTCTTTTTTTATCCTCGTTATCCCTTGTTCAACTATCTGATCCACTTCATCGCTAGGCAGCTCCTGATTCGTTAACCGGTTTGCTAGCACTAAAATAGATTCATTATCGCTTCTTACATTTGCAAGATCATTTTCTAATAATGGATTGATCCCCTCGAATGCCTGCCTTGTTGAATCTACATAACTAGAAACGTCTGACACTAATTTGTCTTTTTGTGACGTTATTCCTTCAATTGAATCCAGACCATCATTAACCATCTTAATGATGTCTTCAGCCCTTTTTACATGTGTTTGGACTGTTTTGATATTTTGCTCAAGCTCAGGCAGTTTCTCCTCTAATAAATACACCATATTCTTCATTTTTTGAATGGTCGGTAACTCATTTTGCAACGTGATTCCCAGTTCATTGAAGATTGAAAGGATACTCCCGCTAGCTGTTTTAATAAAGCTTTTGCTCACATTGTCCACAATACTATTAGCCCCTGCTGCAGTCATTTTAGGAGCAATGGAATTGATTTTTTCATTAACATAGTAATCAATCTCCGCTTTAATGGGGTCATCTGTCATGATGGTCGCAATATGTTCTGAAAAATCAGCTGGAATGATGATAGATGCGTAATAATCTCCCTTTTTCACCTTTGCAATGGCATCTTTTTCTGTTGTGAATCTCCAGCCTAAATCTGAATTCCCCTTTAGCCCCTCTATAACTTCATTGCCTAAGTTCACGGCTTTACCATTTAACTCTGTACCTTTATCATTATTGGAAACACCGACAAGGATTCCTTCCGTATTGGCATAAGGGTCCCAAGAAGCAACAATGTTGAACCAAGCATAAATAGACGGGATAAACATTAGAAAAACAACAACGATACAGACAAACAAATTCCTATAAATACTTTTTAAATCGTCAATGAAAATTTCTCGAATATTTTTCAAACCTTACCCCCGCGCAAATAGTTTTTTGTTACTATTATTAGAAAAATAGTCTCGATCAATACTAAGTAAACATATCCATAGTCTTTCCCCATATTGAAAAGAAGCCGGTGTCGTTAACGACACCCGCTTCTTAGAGTTTTGACTTATTTCTTTTTTTTGACTTATTTCTTTTAATAAAGAATTGCTAGTTGGTACGAATACTTTTTATCCTCTTCTGATTTTTACCTTACCTTCAAACATCTCAATAACACTTCCCAACCAGTGCCCGAGGCCCTTGTTTACTGTATCCTGAATTTTACTGTATAAGCGGTTACAATTTTGAGACCATAATTACTAACATTCCGGGTTCGTTCTTTATTATATTTTCTAAAAATTAATCAGAAATTCATTGATAAAAAAGTGATTTCTCCATGAGGAAAAACCACTTTTTTTGTCATATTATGTTTTAACGTTTTTCAATTACTTTTATCAATTCTCTTAAATAATCTGGAAGATCTGGAGGACGTCTGCTGGATACAAGATGTCCGTCTACTACAACAGCCTTATCTATCCATGTTGCCCCGGCATTCTCCATATCATCTCTAATACCAGGTGTACTCGTAACATTCTTCCCCTGCAAAATTTTAGCAGAGATTAAGACCCATCCTGCATGACAGATTTGTCCGATTGGCTTTTTACTTTTTTCCATGTTCTGGATAAGTGTAATCACTTCAGGAAAACGACGAATTTTATCAGGGGCCCAACCTCCTGGGACAAGGATGGCATCATATTCATCCGCTTTAATACTACTATATGCAAAATCTGATACAGCAGGCACACCATATTTTCCAATATATGTTTCATTCGCCTTTTCTCCAGCGAGGTGAACAATCGCTCCCTCTTCTTTTAAACGCAAGATTGGATACCAGAGCTCTAAATCTTCGAAATCATGGTGCACAAGACTGATAATTTTCTTTCCTACTAATCGCATGTAATCTCTCCTTCTTTATTAAAATACATGGTTCCCCTTCACTTACTTCCACATATATTGCCCTTTCCTGCTACCAGCTAATCTTTTAATATAACAATGAAAGTATCTATTTTTGCTACTCTGTTCCCATAGTTATTTTACCATTTAATTACCTTTTTAATATTTTCCTTGAAATTAAATTTTTAGTCTTTCATGATTTTTTCTCCGAAACTAGCATTTCCCCATACAGAAATTTACATTTTCAAATATCTATTATCGACACTGTTCCATTCTATTCTATGGACATAGAAAACCCCCGAACAAGATATTCGAGGGTAAGGTTTATACGTAACGATCTTCTTTGTATAGTAAAATGATAAAATAAAAAACGGCAAAAACATTGCTTAACAATGCTTCCGCCGTTCGGATGACCTGTGAGGGATTCGAACCCACGACCCCTTCCCTGTCAAGGAAGTGCTCTCCCACTGAGCTAACAAGTCGTATGTATTATTTAGCTTGTTCTATTACTTAAGTACATAATTTATTATAAGTTTTTTTAATAAAAAGTCAACGAATTATTTCAAAAAAATTTTATGTTTATCTTTCAAGGAATTTCTCTCCCAAAAATACGAACTAGTGTTCTTTTTTTATTTGCATAAAAAACATACGTTCGTATATAATAAAAGTAAGCTAAGGAGTGATAAAAAATGAAATATATTCTTCGTAAACATATGGAGGAAAATATTCCCTTAGAGATTATTTATCTCTCCGAACAAGGGAAGATTACCCAGCGGAAAATTCAGGTGCTTGAAATAAATCCAGGACATATTCGTGCCTATTGTTTTCTAAGGCAGACAAAACGAACATTTAAAATGGACAATATTCTTTCTGCCCGCCTTATTAAACCTAGGTATGATAGATCCGGATGAAAAATATGGTATTATTTCGTAAAAATTTAACCGATTAATTCTTCCTCTTCCTGAATGTCCTTTTCTTTCTCAGTTAATGATTCTTCTTCATCTCTAAGACGATGTGCTAATCTTGAAGCGGCACTCGCAGCAATACTTGCAACGATATCATCCAGGAATGTATGAACGACTCCTTCTTGCTTTTTATCCAGTTCGTGAATGACACCTATTTTATTTTTATCTAAATGTCCAAAGGTTGTTACAGCAATGCTTCCGTAGCCTAGAACTGCACCAAAGGCAATGGTTTCATCCACTCCGAACAAGCCTTCATCCGATTCAACAATTGATTGCAGCGGTTCTGATAACTTCTTTTGCTCAGCAAGTTTATCAAGCTCCACACCGACTAAAATAGCATGTTGAATTTCCCTTTTTAAAAGAACGCGCTCTACGCTGCGAATGCATTCCTCCAATTTCAAATCAGCTTTGTAAGGGAACTGCAATTCATATACAATTTCTGCAATGGCTTCCACACTGACACCACGTTCTATTAATGTTTGCTTAGCCGCTCTTGTTACTTCCCTGCTGTGTACGTGTACATCTGTCATTTCTCTGCCACCTCTTTTTTGTAATATTTTTCTATATCCTTTCATTATAGCATCTTATATTTTAAATTTTCAGAAAATAAAATGAAATTTTTCTATTTGAAATTCTTGTCACGAGAAAAAGATGCGAAGCTGTGATAAAATAGCCAAGTAAGTGGTTTTTCATTATTAATTATAGAGGTGCGGAAGAATGAGTTTACGTAAAGGCACGATAAAAGAGTACATGTTTAAAAGTGAAGCTTTAGCAGAAGAATTGGAGCTACTTGTTTACTTGCCTGCTAATTTTTCTCCACTATATAAATATTCGCTTGTCATTGCTCAGGATGGCCGTGATTACTTTCAGATGGGACGGATTGGTCGCGTAGCCGATGAACTATTAGGGAACGATGAAATTGAGAATATCATCGTCGTCGGTATTCCTTATAAAGATCGATTTGACCGCAGACGTAAATATCATCCAGATGGGGAACAGCACGTTGAATACATACGTTTTCTCGCCCATGAACTTGTTCCGTTTTTAGATGATGAATTCCCAACCTATCAAATGGGGCATGGTCGTGCTTTAATCGGTGACTCTCTTGGTGGCACTGTTTCTTTATTGGCTGCTCTTCAATATCCTCATACATTTGGGAAGTGCATCATGCAATCTCCTCTTGCAAATGAAGCAGTATTGGATGCCGTCCGTAATTTTGAGAATCCGCATCTCCTAGAACTTTATCATGTAATTGGGACCGAGGAAACCGATGTTCCCACGACAGATGGAAATCGGGCTAACTTTATAGAACCTAACCGGGAATTGCATAAATTATTAAACCAAAAAGGATTTCCTTGCTTCTATGAAGAATTTGAAGGTAATCATACCTGGAAGTATTGGCAGGCAGATTTAAAAAGAGCACTATTGGAAATGTTCTAACAAAACTAGAAACCCTTCTTTTAAGAAAGGTTTCTATAAAACATATCCAAATACAATATTACAACTATTAAAAATTTCAGGAGGTTTCAATTATGAAATATGGTGTTGCAATTTTCCCTTCAAAAAAACTTCAAGATTTAGCTAACTCCTATCGAAAACGTTATGATACGAAGTACGCTTTCATTCCACCACATATTACGCTTAAACAAACGTTTGAAGCTACGGATATGGAAATTTCTACTGTTGCAGAACGATTAAAAGACATTGCAAAAAAATTCCAGCCTTTTAAGTTAAATGTAACGAAAGCGAAGTCTTTCCAACCCGTGAGCAATACAATTTATTTTAAAGTCGAATTATCCGAGGAACTTCAAGAGCTGCATGTAGCACTTCACGATGAGAAATTTTGCAAAAGTGAAAGTGAACATGCCTTTGTTCCGCATATTACGATTGCTCAGGATTTATCCGATAATGAGCACTCTGATGTTTTAGGCCAACTTAGTATGCTAGATGTTAGCCATGAAGAAGAAGTAAAGCGAATCCACTTATTGTACCAGCTTGAAGATGGGGCATGGACTGTATATGAAACATTTAGATTAGGAGCTGAATAATTTCGTGTTTGTAAAAATTGCCGAAAACACCCAAGAGCGTGAGTATGCTTATATGATTAGAAAAAAAGTATTCGTCGATGAACAAAATGTCCCAATTGAAGAAGAGATTGATCAATACGAAGAAGACTCCACTCACTTCGTTTTATATAATGAACAAGAACAGCCGGTTGGGGCCGGGCGATTCAGGATCATTGACGGCGTTGGTAAGGTCCAGCGCATATGTGTACTTTCAACAGCACGAAAAAATGGAGCTGGTGCTATGATTATGAGTGCTATTGAGGAATTTGCCGAACAAAATAAAATTCCTCAATTAAAGCTTGATGCTCAGCTACACGCGATTCCTTTTTATTCGAAACTAGGTTATCAGATTGTTTCCGACGAATTTATGGACGCTGGCATACCCCATAAAACGATGAAGAAAAACATTTAATAATACAAAACGCTGTCCATCCATTTTTCTGGATGGGCAGCGTTTTTTTTTGTTTTCACGAGTTAATTTTTAAATCTTTAAAAAAAACCGTTTCCGTTCAATGGCAATCTTCGCAAATATACATAGTCTATATATAGAAAGCAAGAAGGAGGGAAAATTTTATGAGTAACAATGAATTTAACCTGGAGGAGTCTCAAAAAAGACTAATGGAACTGCTGGTTTCACGGACTTTGAGAAAAAATGGTTTCAAAAAAGAGAAAGTTGATTTGTCCGAAAAAGAGAGAAACAACTTAAAAGAAACCATCCGCTATTTACAGGAACAATCACAAATTCTCATAAACCAAGAAAAGAAAATCACGGAAAATGATGTTAACCCAGTAACAAATTCTTATCAAACCAAATATAGGGATTCGAAAGATAAATAACTTCACCATTATTTATCTAAAGAAACCTTACTTGCTGGAGAATTAAGTAAAACTAGACCTAGCAACACTTACATTTCATTCCTGAATTTCCAGCTTCGTTATAATTTCATCCCCGTCTCACTAATAATTTGCTTAAGTATTAAAAAATAGACGAATGAATTGATTTATTCGTCCAACCAGATTAACCATCCAAGCATATTTTAATAGGGAATAAAACCTAAGGAGGAAAAAACGACATGAACCAAAATGTATTTCGTAGCAACTGTAACACTCATGAAGACTCTGACAGATCATGGTCGGCTCTAGATTCCGCTTCACGCCATCCCTTAACAGGATTCTGCAACGAAGAAAACCAGATTGAACAAGAGGCAAGACAGGAGAATTCTCAACTTCAACTTTCTGAAGAACTAATTTACATTAAAGATTCTTGTAATGTAAATGTTACTTCTACAGATGTTAAAGCGGCACTTTCATTACAAGCGGCTCTACAAGCAGCAATTGCGGTCATCGTAAGTATTTCCATTGCAGATTCTGAAAATGCTGATCGAATTACCCAAGAGTTAATTCAATCTTCTAATGTAAGACAAATTACACGCCAAAAAACGATTGTTGAAAACAGCCGTGATATCGATATTACAACAACTGATGCAGATATCGCCATTAACATCCAACTTTTACTGCAATTGTTGTTAGCTTTAATTGTAGAAATAGACATTCTTTAAGAAAGAACAAAAAGGACACTTACGTGTCCTCTTTTGTTTTTTATTAAAGATTTACACTACTTCGTTAAAATCCCCCCTATTCCTGTTATCTCAGCCTTTAGTTCTTCTTTCTTCCTCATCCCGATTTGAATCTTATAAGTTCCTGTTCCATTTGTTATTTCCTGGTTTTGGTAATAAATTTGGTATTTTTTTTAAAACGTCCCGTTACGTCTTCCATAACTTGATTATAACGGATAGGTTGAATGGGTGCTGTTCCTTTCACATTTCTTACATTCTCTGCAGCCTTGACTATCCGGTTGGCGTATTGAATATAATCAAATTGTGTTACAGGTGCTATGTATCCCATCGTTATCCCTCCCATTATAAATAGAAATAATGTAATTTAATTTACTTACCTATCTGGGATGATATTGAAACATCATTTTCACATTCTTATTTTACTAATCTTCTGGTATGATGAATATTGCCGATATTTTTAATAGATTAGAGGTATCCATTTATATGAATCAAGCAAAATCTGGCAATGAAATCGTACATTTACATACTGTTTCAGCTGGTGAGCTGCAGACACTTTTTGAAAAAGGAAAACGTGACCAGCTTTCTTGTATCATTTGTCATAAACCATTAAAATTATTTATCGGGATCCATGAGACACCCTATTTTTATCATAGTGACCCTTCACGGTCAGACTGTGAAGTGCCAAATTTGGAACCAATAAATGAGGATAAACCATTAGAATATATGGAACAGAATGGGTTTAAGATTCCTAAATCACGGACCATTACTGAAACGAAAACAATTACTGAACCTTACCTAAAAAGCCGAACGATTACAGGTAACCCGCCTTTTACAGATAAACCTTCTATCCTAGAACAACTAGAAGACCCTTACTTTCAAGAATTATCCGTACGAGGAGTAGTACTCGATTCGGAGCAATTAAAAGCAGTAATGACGATTGATGGACCACTTCTTGTCCTATCGGGAGCCGGCAGCGGAAAAACTCGGGTATTAACTGTTCGCACTGCTTATATGCTAACGGTAAAAAAAATCAATCCAAAAAGTATCATGCTTGTAACCTTTACGGCGAAATCCGCCAAGGAAATGCAACAGCGCCTGCTAAGCTACCCTTATATGACTCCTTCCCTTGTTTCTCAAATTGTTAGTGGTACCTTCCATAGTATCTTTTATAAAATACTGATTTTCCATGAGCCAACCAAATGGCAACGGGATTTACTATTAAAGTGGGATTGGGAGAAAGAAAAAATATTGAAACAGGCTGGTCGGGAATTGGAACTCGATGATAAGGAATTTGCATATGATCAAGCTCTTCAGCAAATTGGTCTTTGGAAAAACTCATTGGTTTTTCCAGACGATATCAAACCGAATGACGAATGGGAAAAATCCTGTCTATTTTTATATAAGAATTATGAAGAATATAAAGAGCAAACAGGAAAATACGATTTTGATGATATGCTTGTCGGCTGTTATACATTTTTTAAAAATCACCCAGAATTTTTAAAAAAGTATCAGCAAAGGTTTCACTATTTTTTAGTTGATGAGTTTCAGGATATAAATAAAGTTCAATATGAACTGATAAAACTTCTTTCGGCTGAATCAAAAAATGTTTGCGCCGTCGGAGATGACGATCAAGCCATCTATTCATTCCGTGGGAGTGATCCGAAATATATTCTAAATTTCAATTACGATTTCCCCGGTTCTCAAGTTGTAAAACTAACCGAAAATTACCGGTCTTCACATGAAATTGTCGCTACAGCCAACCGGATGATTAAGCGCAATCAGCACAGAATGGAAAAAAAGATGCGTGCACAGCATAATCATGGCAATCCTCCTGTGTTATTTTATCCTCATGATGAGGAATTAGAGGCCACGATGATTGTATCCGATATCCAGGAAAAAATCGCCAAAGGAGCAAACCCTGGTGACTTTGCGGTTTTGTACAGAACACATACAATGTCGCGGGCCATTTTTGAAAGACTAGCAGCTTCCAATCTGCCCTTTGTAATTGAAAAAGATGCGGATTCGTTTTATCAGCGCCGAGTGATTCGAGGTATGCTTGCCTTCATGCGTTTGAGTCTATTTCCTCAGGATAGCAAGGCAGCATCGGATGTCCTTTCTTCATTATTTTTAAAGCAAAGTATACTACAGGAATTAAAGGCACAGACGATACTTCAGGATTGTGATTTTATTGATGCATTTGCTTTTGTTAAAACGGGGCATGCTTTTCAGGAACGGAAATTAAAGACGATTCCGACACAAATCCGTGCTATAAAAAGTATGTCACCGCTCGTAGCTTTAGAAATCATCGAGAAAGATTTAGGGTATCAAGAATATGTAAAAAAACGCGGAAATGAAGCCAATCTCGAAAAAGGTTCTGATGATATCCGCGACCTAAAAGTGGCTGCAAACCGTTTTCCAACCGTCGCCTCCTTCCTAGACCATGTCGACCATATGACAGCCATGGTCCAGGAGGTTAAACAGCTGTCAAAACATTTTAAAGATGCCATACAACTAACGACCATACACCGTTCCAAAGGGCTTGAATATCAATCTGTTTACGTTCTTGCTGCTGTCGATGGCAGCATTCCGCATGACTTTGCGCTTGAATCATACCGGAAAGGGGAACTTGCACCTCTTGAAGAGGAAAGACGCTTGCTCTACGTAGCAGCAACCCGGGCGAAGAAGGATCTTTACCTTTCCGTCCTGCAAACTAGACGCGGACGAACCGCCCACCCTTCACGATTCTTAAAGTTTTGACCCAAGGTTAACCTGTAACTAGATATTAAAACAGGGGGCTGCATCTACCGCAGGCCCCTGTTTTGATTATTTTTTATTTATCATATTAGAAATCGTCCCGAAATCCAGTTTATTCCCTTCAGCTACGATGGAGTGAACAATTTTATCCTCCATTTCCTTAGTAACAGGTTTATTAGCTATTTTCGAAACACGTTTAATAACGCTCCTTACAGTAGATTCATCTTTAAAATTGGCACCCTGTAGAGAGTTTGCCAACTCTAATACATCTTTCATATTTACGCCCGTTTTACCTTCTATGTTTTTAAAAAAGTTATTATCCATGCCTAAGCCCCTCCTTTTCTGTACCTATCCTATGGAAGTATCAGAAAAATGGTGCAAGGATTATGTAAATATAAATAAAAAGAAATGGAATAGGCTTCTTCTGCCTATTCCATTTCTTTTAGCAGAAGGAAGCCCCTACAATGATCAATAGGATAAACAAAACAACAATTACAACGAACGTAGATCCACCGCTGAAACCGCCGCCATATCCATAACCGCCACCGCCACAACATCCACCGTAGCCGCCGCCGTAGCCACCGTAACCAAACATACTCATTCACCTCGCTCTCGCTTAGCTTACTGATAACATATGTAGGTCAGGACAAATATGTATAGGCCATGTCCTAGTCCAGGCTGCCTATTTCTACTGAAACTTTATCCTTTAGGCCTAAAGACTAAGGCACCGATAAATCCAAAAATGATGGCTGCCGAGATACCGGAACTCGTGATTTCAAACATACCGGTAAGTACGCCAACGAGTCCATGTTTATCCGCTTCTAGCATGGCACCGCCTACAAGCGAATTCCCAAACGATACGATTGGTATGGTAGCTCCTGCCCCGGCAAAATCAACAAGCGGTTCATATAATTCAAACCCTCCAAGTACAGCTCCAATTACAACGAACAGGCTTAAGGTATGTGCTGGTGTCAGCTTAGCCACATCGAAAAGAAGCTGGCCGACTACACAAATCAAGCCCCCGATGACAAAGGCCCAAAAAAACATTGCTAACATCCAAATCTCTCCTTTTTCACGAATTCATCCCATACTCAATGGCCACCGCATGGGCAATACATGGAATTGAATTTTTTTGTTGAACAGATAGCGGTGATAATAATGCTCCTGTTGCAACAAGCAGGATTTTTTTATATTTACCTTGAATCATTTCATTAAGTATATGGCCATATAAAACCACTGCTGAACATCCCGCGCCACTACCGCCTGCCATAACAGGCTGGTCCTTTTTAAATATCATCAAACCGCAATCTTTGAATTTTTCCTGATTGATCTTGCAGCCTTTCTGCTTTAATAGATCCATTGCCGTTTCTCTGCCTATTTGTCCTAAATCACCTGTAATGATCAAATCATAATCATCTGGGGTCAGACCCGTATCGTTGAAATGTGCTAAAATCGTATCGACAGCCGCTGGGGCCATTGCTCCTCCCATATTGAAAGGATCTTTCAATCCCATGTCAATGACCTTACCGATAGTGGCTGAAACAATATGGGGAAATACTCCCTGCTTGCTACCG
The DNA here is from genome assembly GCF_016651095.1 of Peribacillus sp. TH16. Lineage (NCBI taxonomy): Bacteria > Bacillati > Bacillota > Bacilli > Caryophanales > Bacillaceae > Peribacillus > Peribacillus sp. TH16. The sequence goes on from NZ_JAEKEM010000002.1 coordinate 1,295,760, forward strand.
TTTGGAGCAACCAGCGCTACCCCTGCCCCTGTTATCGTCCACTGAGCTGTGGGTGGTTTTTGCCCGCCATACTCAGTCGGATAACGGAATTGCTTTTCAACAGCTGCATTATGGCTTGAAGCCCCCGTTAACACATAGTTCGCTCCTCCATAATTGGTTATGAAGGCCGATAGTGCAAGCCCCTCCATTGAAGTAGAGCAGGCACCAAACAGACCGAAATATGGAATACCATTTGTTCTAGCCGCAAAACTTGTGGGTGTAATCTGATTGATTAAATCACCCGCCAAGAAAAATTGTACCTTTTCCTTGTCTATCTTACCTTTCTCCAATGCAAGCTCCACCGCTTTCTCCATCAAATGACGATGAGCCTTCTCATACGAATCCTGCTCCATCCATAAATCACTGTACAGGATATCGAAATCTCCGGCGATTTCTCCATTTGCCTCAAAAGGCCCACCGGTTACCCCTGTTTCCAAAATGACCGGTTTATTGGCGAACGTCCATGTTTGTTTTCCCTTTAACACCGCTTAGCCCCCAATCATTTGATAAATCGTTTTAATCAACGCCACGACAAAGGCTGAAAATACACCAAATAGAATCACCGATCCGGCCAATTTAAACATATTGGAACCAACACCAAGAACAAATCCTTCCGTCCGGTGTTCGATTGCTGCTGAAATAACTGCGTTACCGAATCCCGTTACTGGGACAGCACTCCCTGCTCCCCCAAACTGTCCGATGCGGTCGTAAAATCCGAAGCCAGTCATTAAAAGTGCGAGAAACACCATGGTCGCAGTCGTTGGGCTTCCGGCTGTCTGTTCCGTAAAGTTGAAAAAATAAATATAAAAGTAAGAAATAGCTTGTCCTACTAAACAGAAAATACCGCCTACTAAAAAGGCTTTTATACAATTCTTCAGGATCGGCCTTTTTATTTCATGCTTCTCTTGAAGCTCTTTATACGCATCCTGCTGGGGGGTTGTGTTCTCCTTGCTGCTCATATTGAGAAACCTCTCTTTCTATATTAATTCTTTTTGAAGTTCTTCAATTTCCTTGAACTTCTTTATTGCCTTTTTCTCAGGAACCTCTTTTTCCTTAAGAAACTCATTCAATCTTAAAGATTCCAAAAAGATTTTATAATCGCTCGAAACGATAAAATCATACTTTGGAAACTTTTCTTCCAACTTGCCAGTCACGTTCTTTTCAATTTTTTTCATATGAAAACGTTTCAAGTGCTTAACTTTATAGGCGACGATAATCTTTTTTCCATTTTTCACCACGATTACATCATAGATGGTGTCTTCGTTGGCTACTGTCTCCTTGACCTTTGAAATGAGTCCTTTTTCATCCTTTTCATCCATTCCATTAATGATATCCATCGGTTCAGGATTCGTGCGCTTAATTAACGCTAAGTTTTCTGTTTTTCCGTCTCCTTTACTGCTACAGGCTGTTAGCAAACACACAACTACTGCAAAAACCATCCAGATAACATATAAATAACTTCCTCGTCTGAACATAGAATCACATCCTAATTTATTGTTCTATTTTTATTTTCTTGTTTAACTGTTTTTTTATGAATGGTAGGATTAGGAAATAAAAAAACCTTCCCAATTCTGAAAGGTTTCAGACTGTAGACAAACTCGATGAAAATCGAGTTTGTCTACAGTTTTTTTGAGGGGTTGTAAAAATTCGAACGTTGATTGGAACGTAGGGCACTCGCTTTCCGCGGGCGGTCAGGGAGCCTCCTCGGCGCCTTTGCGCCTGTGGGGTCTCCCTTGGACACGCTTTTCCCGCAGGAGTCTCGCACCTTCCGTTCCAATCAACTTTGTTTTAACAATTAGAAATAAACACTTTTTCCTACAGTCTTTTTTGTTTTAATATAGGAGTATTAAAACTTGTGGTGATGACGATGCTTTCGAAACATAATTCTATTCAGCGAGATCAACTTGAAATGATTACTTTGGATCAACTGGTGCCAGCGAACCATTTGGTTCGTAAAATTGAGGGGGCCATTGACTTCACTTTCATTTATGACTTGGTGAAAGAGATGTATTCAGAGATAGGCCGCCCAAGTATTGATCCAGTTATTTTAGTTAAATTGACATTCATTCAATATACCTTCGGTATTCGTTCGATGCGTAAAACGATTGAAGAAGTTGAAACGAATATGGCTTACCGTTGGTTTTTAGGTTACGGTTTCCATGATAAAGTACCTCACTTCTCAACGTTCGGGAAAAATTATGAGCTTCGCTTTAAAGATACAGACCTGTTTGAACAGATTTTTTATCGTATCTTAATGACAGCCTCAGAAAGAAAGTTAATTAGTGCAGAGCACGTATTCGTTGATTCAACACATGTGAAAGCCAGTGCGAATAAGCGGAAATTCGAAAAGAAAATCGTTCGTAAGGAAACACGAGCATATCAAGGACGCCTTCAAGAAGAAATAAATCAAGATCGTGAAAACAATGGAAAGAAGCCTTTTCCACCGGATAAATTTGATAAAGAAGAAACCAAAGAAATTAAAGAAAGTTCAACTGACCCTGAGAGTGGCTACTATGTAAAAGATGAACGAACAAAACAGTTTGCCTATTCATTTCATGCGGCTGCAGACCGCAACGGTTTTGTGCTGGGGACGATTGTAACACCAGGAAATACGCATGATAGTCATATCTTAGAGCCTCTTGTTGAACAAGTGATTGAGAAAGTTGGAAAACCTGAAGCTGTTGCCGCAGATGCAGCTTACAAAACACCAGCCATTACAAGCTACCTTTTTGGGAAAGAAATCACACCAGCTTTACCCTATACACGTCCACGAACAAAAGAAGGGTTCTTTCGCAAGCATGACTATGTTTACGATGAACATTTTAATTGTTATCTCTGCCCATCGGGCGAGATTTTAAAGTACTCAACAACAAATAAAGAGGGCTATCGCGAGTACAAATCACCCAAACACACTTGACATGCTCATTTTTATCACAGTGTACAGTAAGCAAAGACCATCAAAAAGTGGTGACACGCCATATCTGGCAAAATTATATGGAAGAAGCAGTCACCACAAGGATGTAAAACCTATATATGCGAAACGCAAAGAAACAATAGAGCGTGTATTCGCAGATGCAAAAGAAAAGCATGGTATGCGTTGGACTACTTTAAGGGGACTTAAAAAATTGTCGATGCAGGCGATGCTTACATTCGCTGCCATGAATTTAAAGAAGATTGCCAATTGGACATGGCAAGGTCCAATAATGGCTTAATAAAGTGGGCTCGTAGAGGCCCAATCTCTTAATCTTGATCAAAATTCAAAGGGAATTTCAAAAGGGGTCCAGAATTAAAACATTCTGGACCCCTTTTGTCTACAAACTGAAACCTTCCCAATTCGGAAAGGTTTTTTTTTCATTCAATAGCCCTTATTTTTATTATTATTATTATTGCAGCCACAGTCTTTTTTTATTTTGACCGGTTGTTCCTTTTTCACCGGTTTTGCATACGTCCATGGACTTTGCTTGTTATTCAATTGTGACTCCCCCTTTTCCCTCTATACCATACTATATGATTGAAGAGACAAGTTGTTTCCAATCAAATGTCCAAAATTCTGCTGATTATAACCTCTAAGATTGACCCTACTGCGGCAACTGCGAGGATTAAAATCAGCACTTCCCCTATAAATAACTGTTGTAGATAAAGCAAAACCAGAAATAGACTGACCCAGATACCCACACACCAAAAACAGCTTAGCAATTGTCCAAACCAGCCAAGCAAACCCTTTTCCTTAGGAATTAAATAAATCTCCACATCACCCTTTTCATTCTTTTCTTCTATCTCTTTAAAAAAAGGACGGCGCAAAGGTTCCATAATTTTATCGAAAACAATTAAGCGTGTCAGCCTAAATGAAGCTAAACCTAATAGAAGTATTAAGGTGAACTCATGCTGTGAGAGAAACATTCAATTCTGCTCCTTCACTTGGATTCTTCAATAATTTTGGCATCAATAATATTCGGGAGACCGACGAAGCGAATATGATTTCCTCTTTTAATTTTCACTGATTCCCCCCTCATTCCCAATACCTGAAACTTAAGCGTTTCTCCGTTAATAACCGCCTCACATACCGGCTTTGGATAACCTTGATGCTTGGATAGACGAGTTATGATTTCACTTGAGGATTCCTTTTTCTCCACCTTATCCTCCACCTTTTTCTTTTTCTTCTTTACAACCTTTTCCTTTTCTTCTTGTACAGGAAGTTCAGTTTGCTCAACTGATGGCTGCTCTGGAACATATTGATCAGTAATTTTTTTAATAGCCGTAATTTCTGATTCAATTTCTTTCATAGCATCAAATACTCCAAATTCCCGCTTGATTTTTTCTATTTTCTCTTCTCCCTGCTCCGTTTCCACAGATTCATGCTCTACCGTTTCCTGATGTGTACCTTTTTTCGTTCGGTAATCACTTTGCATATTCCCTCGTTGATCCGATATCTTAGCCTGATTGACATATAAAAGGGGTTTGGAGTCCTTATCGCTTTTATTCTCTGACATGCAAATCCTCCTTAATATTTCAGAATATCCACAGACTGCAGCTGCTCTATATGGTATTGAACAACCTTTTTACCAAATTTATGCCTAATAAAAAGACTGGATTCTTTTTTATGTTCCAACTTACCAAACATTGTACGACCATTGATGATGAACTTACAAACTGGTTTAGGTGCAAAGGCTGGAAGTCGGGACAATAACTCCACCATTTCTTCGGTACTAAACGAAGTGGTGAAGTTTTCTCTATTCAAATTTATTTGGCTCTTCGGAGTATTGTGTACTGTTTGCTTACCAACAGTACAAGGCAGACGATCCTTTTTCACGTCCATGATGTCCTCCTCCTTTTCTCATCGACCCAATAAGGTAGAAAACAGGATTCTGCTGATTTTCCCCAAACAATGAATATCTGCTCTATGTATCAACTATATGAAATTCACCCTTTTTTATGCTGGTGTTGTGCCCTTCTCCTAAAAAAGGGACACTCATTAAAACTTGGATAAGCTGGGGGTTAATGGAGTAACCTAAAAAAATAATGGTTATTAAAGGAGTATATTATAGATGGTTAAAAATGGTAAAATTTCAATCGTACAACTATCTTTAATCGTAATGACTGCGATCGGACTGAAAAACCATGTAACGATTCTTCCTCATTTGTTACCGGCTGCCAAAAGGGATGCCTGGATTTCTGTTCTATTTGCTTTTGGCCTGATATTGATTTGGTGTCTGCTCTTATTCTATATCCATAAAGCCACAGGTCAGGCAAATATATTTGTATGGGTGGAAAAAAATATCGGGAAGGTACCAGGCAGGATTTTATCCATTACTGTGAGTCTCTTTTTCACTTCATTAGCTGCGGTTTCATTGAAAGAGATGGTTGTTTGGACAGAGGTATCCTACTTGCCCGTAACTCCACCGATTTTTGAAATAATCCTATTTACAGGTTTATGCCTTTTCCTTGCCTCAACAAACATACAAACGATTGCTATTGTCAATACGTTCGTATTATCGGCGGTAATCTTGTTTGGTTTTTTTGTAGCAATCACAAATATTCAATTTAAAAATTATTCACTTTTGCAACCAATTCTTGAACATGGCTGGTCTCCTGTTTTTGCAGGTATTATTTATCCTTTGTCTGGGCTTATTGAATTGATCGTGTTTCTCTGTTTGCAACAAAAAGTTCATGGGAAAATAAAATTTAAAGTATTTGTTATAAATACCTTTATCCTTACCTGGCTTATCCTTGGGCCCCTTATTGGCTCCATTACTGAATTCGGTCCAATCGAAGCTTCAAGACAAAAGTACCCTGCCTTTGAGCAATGGGGATTAGTCACCTTGGGAAGATTCATTGAGCATCTTGACTTCTTGTCGATTTACCAATGGTTAACTGGAGCCTTCATAAGGGTATCCTTTTTCCTGTTTTTATCACTTGAAGTGCTATCTATAAAAAACAAGCGAAACAAAACGAAATTGCTCATTATCTATTCAGCTATTCTTATCGTTTCCAATTCATTTAGCTTCAGTGATGTCATTTTATATGACATTATTAAAACATTTATTATGCCGATTACATTCTGGTTCTTTTTAGCGGTTTCCATACTTTTAAGTATTTTTGTTTTCTTCAGTAATCGTAGAAAAAGGAGGTCCTCATCCGGTGTTCAAAAAAATGAAAAAGCAACCATCCAAACCGAATAGTAAAATTGAAAAATCAGAGAAGCTCGTAATAAAAGACGAATACGATTTAAAAGAAATTTTTCATAGTTCAGGAGATGTATTTTTCCAAAGCAGTTTATATCGTGATGAGTCTCCGATAAAAGTCACATTAATTGGATGTGAAGGGCTTGTCGATACTGAATTGTTAAATAATCTTGTATTTGAAAGGCTAACTTTATTTTTCCGCAAACATCCAAAAGGAACATTAACTATTAATGACATAAAGGACTCTCTTTATCTTCCTCAACTTGCTGATATAAACACAAAGGAAGAGTTGTTCGCAGATATCTATTCTGGGAAATTATTGATTTACTTTGAAGGATACGACTATTTGGTTTCTGTAAACATTGCAAATCGACCCCAGCGTAGTCCTGAGGAAACAACTACAGAAGTAACTATAAAAGGGCCGAGAGATAATTTCATTGAAGATTTATCCATTAATGTCGCTTTAATTCGAAAGCGAATGCGAACAAATTCCTTAAGTGTAAAATACTTCGAAGTGGGCAGGCGAACATTGACTAAAGTTGCCCTGTTATATATGGATGATATCTCTGACTCTGAAATGGTTCAAACTGTAGCTAAAAGGATTGAAGCAATTGATATAGATGGGATATATGGGGGCAATCAATTTATGGAGTTAATTGAAGAGCAGCCCTCTTTTCTCTTTCCAAGGCATGACTATTCTGGTAAGCCTGATTTTGCAGTGCAATGCCTTTTAAAAGGCCGACTATTAATTCTAATTGATGGCGTTGCCTACACAATGATCACACCCATCAACCTATTTATTGTGTTAAAAACATCGGAAGATCATGAATACACGTCTATCTATGCTTCCTTTGAAAGAGCTCTTCGATTATTTGGCATTTTTGTCGCTGCGCTTTTGCCAGGATTTTGGGTTGCTTTAACCACCTTTCATCAAGACCAAATTCCACTGATTCTGCTTGCTACTGTAGTCGAATCAAGAAGGGGATTGCCACTTCCCACTTCATTGGAAGCGATTACCATGGTCATCGTGTTTGAAATATTCAAAGAAGCAGGCATGCGATTACCTACTTCAGTCGGGCCAACATTAAGTGTATTGGGTGCTTTAATCATTGGAGATGCAGCAATTCGTTCCGGTTTGACAAGTCCCGCCATGCTCGTAGTCATTGCTGGTTCAGCGGTCGCTACTTACACATTGGTCAATCAATCCATCAATGGCGTCATCAGCTTAATAAGGCTCCTAGCTATTATTTCTGCTTCTTTTTTAGGACTTTTTGCATTTATGCTGGTAGCTCTATTTCTATGTGTGTATGTATGTAATATCCGAATATTAGGTGTTCCTTACATGGAAGTGACCGCCAACTTAAGCTTGTCCAATATTGTAAAAACTCTTTTTCAGATACCTCCCTCTTTGGATAAAAAACGCCCTTCTATCTTTTCTTCAAAAGATCCTACGAGGAAAGGCGATGATGGACAAAAATGAAAAAAATGAAAAATACACTCCTCCTACTGTTGTGCGTTACTATACTTTCAGGCTGCTGGGATTCAAATGAACCTGAACGTCTCGTTTATGCAAACGGTTTAGGAATCGATTACAAAGACGGGAAGGTCATTGTTTACCTTCAAATTATCAACGTGAAAGGGTTAGCAAGATCGGAAGCAAGAGGAGACCTCAGTTCACTTAGCCAAGCAGATGTTGGGCGCGCTACCGGAAACACATTGGACGAAGCCATATTTAATTTGTATCATACGACCGATCGCCGTATTTATTGGGGTCATCTCTCTTTTGTAATTTTTTCGGAAGAAGCCATGAAAGTAGGCGGCCTCAAGTATATTGCTGATTTTTTGGACCGCTACCGCGAAACACGCTACCGGATTTACTTTTTTATGGCTAAAGACCCACTTAAAGATGCAATGCTCATTTCTCCTATCGAAAATGTTTCCATGGCCTTTTCAAAATTAAGCGATCCAGATGGTAACTATAAGCAAAGCTCTTTTATCCCACCTATTAATTTAAGAGAACTCATTATTGAACTTGATGAACCTGCTCATCAAGTGGCGATTCCACAATTAAAAATCACAGAGCAATGGACCGGTCAGAATGAAAAGAAGCAGGATTTATTAATAGAAAGGGTAGCTATCATTTCAGAAAATAAAATAAAAACAATTCTACCTAAGAAGGTGATGAATGGAGGAAGATGGTTCAATAAAGATTTCGTTCGGGACAACTTAACCATTTTCCCAGAAACTAAAAATGACGCATTTGTTGTTATTTACGATAAAAAGACTAAAATAATTCCTGTTGTAGAGAAAAATGGAACAGTTCGTTTTGATGTAAAAATGAAACTTAAAGCTAGTGTTGAAATGATGATAATGGATATAACACGTAAACAATATGAAAAAGAAATAATGCGCTCTATCAAAAAGGAAATAAATAAAACGTATCAATATACACAAAAAAGGGAGATCGACCTCCTCAGGCTTTCTGAAACACTCTACCGCAAGGATAATAAAGCTTGGAAGAAAATTGAAATCAAAGGGAGAATTCCATTAGAAGAAGACACACTCAGGTCTATCCAGATTGATGTAGAAATTCAAGATACCGGAAAACAAAGATTAACACCAATCTTTGATGGACAGAAGGATAAAGGAATTGAAAATCAATAAAAAGGGGACCTTGATTGGTCCCCTTCTATCATCCGATTATATGGTAACCGGAATCCACATGAATATTTTCACCAGTAATCCCGCGGGACATGTCACTGAGTAAAAACACAGCCGTATCTCCCACTTCTTCAGGTGTCGTCGTACGACGGAGCGGTGCTTCTTCTTCAATCTTCTTCAAGATTGTATTAAAATCACGTACTCCTTTTGCAGATAATGTACGTATTGGACCAGCAGAAATTGCATTCACACGAATGTTATCCTTACCAAGGTCACTCGACAAGTAACGTACATTGGCTTCAAGTGACGCCTTAGCCACTCCCATTACATTATAGTTTGGCATAACTCGTTCACCGCCAAGGTACGTCATTGTGACAATACTGCCGCCTTCTGTCATAATTTCTTTCGCTGCTTTAGCTACAGCTGTTAAAGAGAACGAACTAATATTATGAGCAAGCAAGAAACCCTCACGGCTCGTGTTAACAAAATCACCGTCCAGCTCTTCCTTATTTGCAAATGCGATACTGTGTGCTACACCATGAATGATACCTGCTTCTTCCTTGATCGTCGCAAAACATTTTTCAATGCTTTCGTCCTTTGTTACATCACATTGCAATATGATTGCAGGCTCACCTTCCAAAGTGGAAGATAGCTCCCTGACGCTCTTTTCTGTACGTTCTTTCCCATAAGTAAATATCAACTTGGCACCTGCTTTGTGTAAGGAACGGGCCACTCCCCAAGCAATACTTCTTTTATTGGCAACACCCATTATGACAAACGTTTTTCCCTCTAATGAAAAAGTCATCGTATGTGACCTCCTATTTTGATACAAGTTATTAGTACCTGCTACTAATGACAGTATAACAAATTTATGGTGAGAAAAACACCGTTTTCTAATCTACTGCTTGCATTAAACATTTTGAAATCCTGTTAGCGAGTGGTTAACCTTTTCGCTACAGTAAATACCCCATGAATAATGTTGCCAATCCGAAGTAAATCAGTATACTAATAAGGTCGTTGATGGTTGTAATGAAAGGACCGGAAGCTACCGCTGGGTCAATCTTCATTTTATGCATGAGGAGCGGGACAAGTGAACCTGCAAGTGTGGCAACGATTAGAGTAATGAAAATCGAAATACCGACTAATAATCCAAGCATAAAATCATCTTGCCAAAAAAAGACGATAAAAATGATGGCAATTCCGCATGTTAGACCAATAATAAGGCCAGTTCCAGCCTCTCGAAGGACCAGTTTCCACTTGCTTTCCTGTTCTAATTCCCCTGTTGCAATTCCTCTAACCGCTACTGCCAGTGCTTGTGTTCCTGTATTTCCAGCCATGCCACCAATCAATGGAATAAAAACAGCAAGAATGGCTTTTTGGCTTAGTGTCTCTTCAAATCGACCAATCAGACTCGCAGTCAACAAACCTAAAAACAAGAGAATGACCAGCCATGGCAGCCGTTTTTTTGCAGCTGAAAATGGACTCTTATCGACGTGGTCAAGATCTGATATACCCGCTAATTTAGAATAATCATCGGATGCTTCTTCGTCCATGACATCGATGATATCATCAACTGTAATGATCCCTAACAAATGGTTTTGAAAATCTACGACCGGTACAGCGAGGAAATTATAATCCCTTATTTTACGGGCCACCTCTTCTTGATCTTCTGTTACAGGGACGGATACTACCCTGTCATCCATTAAATCACTAATTAAAGCCTCTTCATCAGCGATAATCAAGGTCCGGAGCGATAACACACCAAGCAGTTTCTTATCTTGGTCTGTAACAAATACATAATAAATCGTTTCTGCTTGCGGTGCTTCCCGTTTCAAAATCTGCATCGCTGAGCGAGCCGTTTCGTTCGCCTCAATAGCAATGAACTCTGTCGTCATTATGCTTCCTGCTGTAGATTCCTCATAGTTTAGAAGCTCCTGGATTTCACTAGCTGCTTCATCATCCATGATCGTCAAGTAGCTAACGGCCTGCTCATCATTTATCTCATTCAACACGTCTGCAGCATCATCCGCATACATATGGGATAGCATATCAGCTACGTAAGAAGGATTCATTTCAGCGAGGAGACTTTCGTAATCGTCTTCATCTATTTCAATGTTTTCAAATAGACCAGCCATTTCTTCCGGAGATAAATATTTGTACACAACTGACCTAAATTCATCCGACAAGCTTGTATAAAATTGAGCCTGATCGTATGGATGCATTTCTAGGAACTCCGTGCGGAACTGATCTAGGTTTTCTGTTTTAAGTGCGTCAAGCAATAGTTCATTATTCATTTGATTTCTTTCCAGTTCCCTCAACTCTTCCATAACTAAACACCTCCAATAAACTTATTTTTTAATTTCCTCGTTTATATTTTATTTTTTTAAATAATACTATACTAATACCATAAACATATACAAAACAAACAAAGGGTGTGACAAATGAACATTGATATCATTGGGGACATCCATGGATGTTTCACCGAATTTAGGCAGCTGACAGAAAAAATGGGATATACCTGGGAAAGCGGCATACCTGTCCATCCCTCGGGAAGAATTCTTGGCTTTGTAGGGGATTTAACCGATCGCGGCCCAAATTCTCTCCGTGTAATTGAAGTGGTCTATGAATTAGTCATTAACCAAAATATTGCGCTATATGCTCCAGGTAATCATTGCAATAAACTGTATCGTTATTTTTCAGGCAATAAAGTGCAAGTATCTCATGGTTTAGAGACTACAGTAGCTGAATATCAATCCTTAAACGTTCGGGAGCAGAAGAAAATCCGAAAAAAATTCATCGATTTGTATGAACGATCCCCACTCTATCAACTCATCGATGAGGGCCGTTTAATTATTGCGCATGCTGGTATTCGGGCCGATTATATCGGTCAATATGGAAGTAAAGTAAAAACTTTTGTCCTTTACGGAGATATCAATGGCACCAAGCATCCAGACGGCTCGCCGGTCAGAAAGGACTGGGCCCAGTACTACAAAGAGAAAGCCTGGATTGTGTATGGGCATACACCGGTTCCGGAGGCAAGACAAGTCAATCATACATACAACATTGATACAGGCTGTGTCTTCGGTGGAAAACTAACTGCTGTCCGTTATCCTGAAATGGATCTTCAAGATGTGCCTTCAACAATGCCTTATATAGCAGAGAAGTTCAGGACTTCTTTTGATTAACCAAAAAAAACTCGCCATTTTGGTGAGTTCTTTTGTGACGACAGATTTAAATTATATTCTTATTTTTGACGTTTTACCTTCATTACAAATGCAATGACCTCTCAACCATTAATTCCCATCAAGCAAATGTATCATATCCTGCGGTAATTTTTCTTGAAACAACATCACCTTCTTGGTAAAAGGATGAAGAAATTTTAATTCGAAACAATGCAGGGCCTGACGGGCGATCATTTCCCTGTGTCCTCCATATAAATCATCCCCAGCAAGCGGGTGTCCAATATGAGCCATATGGACCCTGATTTGGTGTGTCCTCCCAGTTAGGAGCTCCAAATTAAGAAATGTATAGGTTTCAGTTTGGGCTAATACCTCAAAAAGAGTACAGGCATAGCGGCCATCCTCCCGAACTTCCCTTTCAATAATGCTGGTCGATTTCCGTCCGATTGGCGCCTCTATCATTCCTTTTGGTCCGTTAACAAGTCCTTCAGCAATTGCTTGGTATCGCCGTTTAACTTGTCCAGATTTTTGTTGCTCACTTAAAAGATGATGGATATGTCGATGTTTGGCAATTAAAACCAAACCCGATGTATCACGGTCAAGTCTTGTAACAATATGAATCGTTGCATGGATTCCCATCTTCCTATAATACCCTGCCAACCCATTCGCAAGACTGCCATTGGGATGCTCACGAGATGGAATCGTGTTCATAGAAGGAGGCTTGACAACTACCAATACAAATTCATCTTCGTACCTGACAAGAAGTGGGATGGGTTCCGGCAGAAGGCCCTCACTTGCCTGTTCCGGAGGAAATATTACTGTGACGCTGTCACCAGTATTAATCCGCTCCCTCACTGTCACTTCTAAGCCGTTCACCTTGATTAAACCACCTTTAAACTTAATATCCGTTAATGCTCGTTTTGAGATATCGTATTTGCTGAGAAATTCCCGCAGTAAAGAGCCAGAATCCTCTTCAGAAACCGACCAAGTTAAAGAAAAGTTTTGATTTGACATGTAGTGATCTGAGCTCCTTAGTTAGCAATAAATGAATCATGAACTCTTTTCCAGAATGGAAATGGGCGGAATCTAGCGAAACGAATCTTTTCATCAGCAACACGGCATTGAATCGATTTTACATCTTCCTGAAGCAGGGTTAAATGATCAATCGTGATTTGAAAATTGACGGCATTGACGGGCCGGAACATACATGTATGATGAGCCGGCAGCAGAAGTGGTGATCCGACCGTCCTAAACACCCGGTTATTAATGGATGCCAATTCGGTAATCTGGATTGCATCAATCGAAGGATGGACAATCGCTCCCCCAAGCGCTTTATTATAAGCTGTGCTTCCTGACGGTGTCGCAATACATAAACCATCACCACGGAACGTCTCAAAGTGCTGGCCACGTATTTCCACATCCATGACAAGGGTTCCTTCAACACTTTTGACTGTAGATTCATTTAATGCCAAAAATCTTGCTTCACGTCCTCCATGCTGATATCGGACAATCGTTTCAAGTAGCGGATATTCAACAATTTGAAATGGTGTTTTTGCTAATGCTATCACCAATTTTTCAATTTCATCCGGGGTCCAATCTGCATAAAACCCAAGATGACCTGTATGTACTCCAACGAAGGCTGTCTTATCTAAGCGGTTCTTATAACGATGAAAAGCATATAACAATGTACCATCACCACCGACCGAAATTACAATATCCGGCTGATCTTCGTCATATTCCAAATGAAAGTCCTGAAGATACGTTCTCATCCTTTGCATTAAAGTATTAGATTTCGCATCTCCTTTTGACGTAATCGCAAATTTCATATAATCCCACCTTACTATTTTAGATTTCTTCTTATTTCACTATTATCGTTTTTAAGAATCTTTTTTCTTGAAAAAAGACGCTGTGCTTCCTGAATTTCCGTACGTATTTGCGACATTTCTGCATCCAGCAGAAATGCTGCTTCTGCTGCTCGTTTCAACCGTATTTGAATATCTTCGGGAAAAATACCTTTATATTTATAATTTAACGAGTGTTCAATCGTCGCCCAAAAATTCATCGCTAAAGTTCTAATCTGAATCTCAGCAAGAATATTTTTCTCGCCATGAATTGTCTGAACCGGATAGCGTATGACAACATGATAAGAACGGTAGCCGCTTGCTTTTTTATGAGAAATATAATTCCTCTCTTCGACTATTTCGAAGTCATTGCGACCGCGTAAAAGCTCTACAACCTGTTCGATATCATCCACGAACTGACACATCATCCGAAGGCCTGCGATATCTTGTATTTCAGTGCCTAATTTATCAATAGGAATATCCTTCTGACTCGCCTTATCCAAAATGCTGACAATCGGCTTTACTCTGCCTGTTACAAATTCGATAGGCGAGTGAATATTCTCTCTTTCAAACTGTTTCCTTAATCCCTTTAACTTAACCTTCAATTCTTCAACAGCCTGTTTATAAGGCGCCAAGAAATCGTCCCAACTCTCCATTGCCACACCACCTATATCTATCGAAAAAGCGCCTGTTCAACTCTGGTATGGGCAGGACGCTTCGATTCTTCTCTCTAATCCGGCAGCTCTATAGCTAACTGCCTTTACACATGGATCTTTTAAAATCGTCCAGAAATAATAATATGTATAATTTCTCTATATACTGTAATCCACTTCATCATGCTTAACGTTTATATTTTATCATATCCGGCAATTGATTCCTAAATATTCAAGTACAATAACTAAAAATTATTGTATTCAATTTGACAGCAGGAATGGTTCTTATATGATTAATCTAAGATAACAGGCAGAAAGGAAGGAAACACATGAGCCAGCATATTGAAATTGAATTTAAAAACCTTTTAAATGAAAAGGAGTTTAGTCAACTAATTGATTATTTTCAAATCTGCACCTCGAACTTTAAATCTCAGCAAAATCATTATTTTGATACTTTGAAATTCAATTTAAAAAATCAAAACTCTGCACTTCGAATCAGGGAAAAAAATGAACGATACGAGCTAACTTTAAAACAACCGGCAACAGAAGGACTATTAGAAACGAATCAAGATATAACTAAGGAAACCGCTTATTTATTTCTAAACCATAATACTTTTCCTGAAGGGCCAATCAAGCATCTAATTCTCGAAAGCGGGCTCAATCCTAATGAGTTTACTTGCTTTGGGACCCTACAGACAGACCGTTTTGAATTTCCATACCAAGGAGGGATTCTTGTTTTAGACCACAGTTCGTATGTAAATCAGGAAGACTTTGAGCTTGAATACGAAGTAACAGATGCTGAAACTGGAAAAAAAATTTTCCTTACTCTCCTAGAAACCCTTCAAATTCCGGTAAGAAAAACCGAAAATAAAGTTAAGAGGTTTTATATGGCCAAATTCCAGGACTAATCCTAACAAAACCCAAATTCGGAGGTGGAGCGTTTGAAAATCCAAGATTTCAAGACATTTATTGAACTGCTGTCCATCCAGAAATTCACAACTGGCGACATCACAAATACTAATTCATCTCAATCCATTTTCCAGGACATGCTGTCGGAACTGGTTTCGAGTGATACTTTAAAAGGTACATCGCAGTCATTGGGATCCTTGCTGTCTAATGTGGAAACTGAAGCAAAATCCATTCTTCAATCCACCAACCTGACATCTATAAATCCGTTAAAAACCGCCAATACTAGCCATAAAGCTAGCGAAACTGTTACAAATTATGATGACATTATCAGCCAGGCGGCCACTTTATATAATCTCCCAGAAAAACTAATTAAATCAGTTATTAAACAAGAATCGAACTTTAATCCTAAAGCTACTAGCTATGCAGGTGCTGCAGGCCTTATGCAGTTAATGCCCGCAACTGCCCGTAGCCTAGGTGTGGATGATATCACAGATCCAGAACAAAACATTATGGGTGGGAGTAAATATTTGAGCCAAATGCTAACTCGTTATAACGGAGATATCCAAGTTGCCCTTGCTGCTTATAATGCCGGACCAGGTAATGTCGATAAATATAACGGCATTCCACCTTTTAAAGAAACACAAAACTATGTTCAAAAAGTTTTCACCACATTCTCCAGCTAAAAAAAGCTGGCCCTTAATTTAAATTGGGTCAGCTTTTTTTAGTGGAAAGATATAGCTATATTTACACCTCACACAGATTTAAAAACCGCCAAAAAAGCGGTTTTTTTTATTTATTTTCCCTTGTCATAATACAGATGTAAAACTTTCTTCAAGCTATATAATTGTTTTATGAGTACGTCATTGTTAAAATATGAATAAATATCAACCATCTTTCTTTTAAAAGGAGTAATCAGCATGATGCAAGGGAACCCTACACCATATGAATTAATTGGAGAAGGGCAATTACACAAGTTAATTGATGTGTTTTACTCCAACGTTAGTCAACACCCGGATTTGCAGCCGATTTTCCCTGACGACTTAACAGAAACGGTCCGTAAACAAAAACAATTTATGACTCAATATTTAGGTGGACCCTCTTTATATACTGAAGAACACGGTCATCCTATGTTGCGGGCTCGACATATACCTTTTGAAATAACACCAGAACGTGCGAAAGCATGGCTTTCCTGCATGTATCAAGCTATGGACGAAGTAGGCCTTGAGGGTGAAGTACGGGAGTTTTTCTATCACCGCCTCTATTTGACGGCACAACATATGATCAATACATCCGGTATGGACGGGAAAGGAGAAGACAGTTGAGCGCACATAAACCAGTTTTCAATATTTCCGATTGGATAAAGACACAGCATTGTTATGATATAGGAAAAAAGCCAATTGAAATTTATGTTTTTGTTGATCCACTTTGTCCCGAGTGCTGGGGCTTAGAACCAATTATAAGAAAATTACAGATAGAATATGGCCAATTATTCAGCTTACGCCATGTTTTAAGCGGTAAAATCGATTCTCTTAATATGGGGAAAAATAAAAATTACGAAAACCTTGCTCAAGTTTGGGAAAAGACTGCCAGCCGCTCGGGAATGTCCTGTGACGGAAGCCTTTGGTTAGAAAACCCAATCTCTTCTCCATATTCAGCTTCCATTGCCATTAAAGCAGCCGAATTACAGGGCAGAAAACTAGCGATTCGCTTTTTAAGACAGCTTCAAGAGCATGTATTCATTGGAAAAAGGGATATCTCTAATATAGAAGTCCTGACCGATTGCGCCAAAACCGTAGGATTAGATGTTGAGGAATTTCTACATGATATCAATTCTTCCAGTGCAGCAAAGGGCTTTCAATGTGACTTAAAAATCACAAGTGAAATGGAAGTAACAGAAATACCCTCCCTTGTCTTTTTTAATCAAAATATTGAAGAAGAAGGAATAAAAGTTTCCGGTGTCTATTCTTACGAGGTATATGTTCAAATTTTGGAAGACATGCTGAATGGTCTTCCTGCCCCTGCTGAACCGCCATCGCTCGAAGAATTTTTAAGTTGTTTTAAACTAGTTGCTACTAAAGAAATCGAAACGGTTTACAATATGAATAAAAATAACGTCGAGTTAGAAATGAAGAAACTTGTTTTAAAACAAGTTGCTGAAAAAATCCCAGCTAAATACGGTACATTTTGGAGATATACAGAGAAGCAGTCATTAGAATGACTGCTTCTTTTTTAATTATAAAAAGGGAAAAACCATGCAAATCATTCTTTGCATGGTTTTTTTATAAGAAATAAGGGGATGGGAGAAACTTTTCACGATCAAACAAAGGGGTATAAGTTTGTTTGTGATTCACTTCACAATAAATAATATAACAGATAACTCACCTATATTTCAACTACATTGTGTAACATTTCACAATTTGTACATAAAATATTTTTTCTGTATTTGCAGTTCCTTATTAATATAATCAATAATCAATAAACCCTTGATTTGGAGCCTTTTTCAAAATAAGTGTTAAAAATTCATTTTATAATTAAAGATGGTGTGAATATATTGTGAAAAATTTCACAATATATTCACACCACCCTTCTTCTTATTTTTTATTTATTTGTATATTTTTTTATTAATAAAATATTTTTTGCAAACGTATTCACAGAGCTCAAAACCAATTTACAGAAGTGAATTCCCTTAAATACCTGCATTTTTCACTATATTTATCACTGAAAGTATGAATTATATATTTTCTAATGAAAAAAAACCGGCAAATCGCGAAATTTGCCGAGTTTTCATCTATTTATACGAACAAAGGGGATGGGAGAAATTTCACGACGATCAAACAAAGGGGTATATGTTTGGATGTGATAACTTCTATATCTGTACTATATCAGATAATACTTATCTAACGCAAGCACTTTGTGCGTCATTTCACATTATTGTCATATTCTTAGAATACTACCTATTCTAAAACATAAAATCTTATAAGGAGGCTTCAGATTTTCTACTTCTATCAGGTTGGAGGTGGCCAAATTGAAAGGCACTATTTTACTAATTCTCTTAATAGGGTCGCTGTTTGTCCAGCTACTCGGTATCATGAATCTCATTCCTCTGTATTTCACCTCCCCTATTTTATTTTTTGTTTTTTTCATGATTCTTCACAGTTTAAATCAAAGAAATCGTTTTAGAGGATTATAACGTAAGCTGAAAAGGACCCGCATCTTTGCGGGTCCTTTTTCCGATTCTTATTTAGCCAAAAGTTCTTCCAACTCATTTAATTTTTCTTCAAATACATTCATGGCTTCTTGCACTGGCTCTGCTTTTGTCATATCGACGCCAGCCTTTTTGAGAACCTCAATTGGATAATCGGAGCTTCCTGATTTTAAGAACTCCAAATACCTTTTGACAGCTGGTTCTCCTTCTTCTAGAATTTGCTTGCTTAAGGCTGTAGCTGCACTTATACCAGTCGCATATTGATAAACGTAGTAATTATAGTAGAAATGTGGAATTCGAGCCCATTCCAGACCGATTTCCTCATCAATGGCTACATTCTCTCCAAAGTATTTCTTGTTTAGTTCATAATATTCCTTCGTCAGCATATCTGCTGTTAATGCCTCTCCATTTTGAGCTTTCAAATGAATTGTATGTTCAAACTCAGCAAACATCGTTTGACGGAACAGCGTACCACGGAAGCCTTCTAAATAATGATTTAATAAATAGATGCGTTTCTTTTCATCCTCGATTGTATTTAATAAATAATCATTCAATAGATTTTCGTTACATGTCGATGCAACTTCTGCTACAAAAATAGAGTAATTTCCGTATGGGTATGGCTGATATTTACGTGTATAAAAGCTATGGACCGAATGCCCAAACTCATGAACGAGAGTGAATAAGTTATTCACGTTATTCTGCCAGTTCATTAAAATATAAGGATTCGTCCCGTATGTACCAGAGGAATAGGCACCGCTTCGTTTCCCTTTGTTCTCATGCACATCAACCCAACGATTTTCAAATCCTTCTTTTAAAACATTTAAATAGTCTTCCCCAAGTGGAGCAAGGCCTTTAAGGACATAATCTTTCGCTTCCTCATATGTCACTTCCATTTTCACTTCTTTTACAAGCGGAGTGAATAAATCATACATATGAAGTTCATCTAATTCTAATACTTTTTTACGTAATTCAAGATAACGGTGCAGTAACGGCAAATTGTCATTGACCGTTTTAACGAGATTATCGTATACGGTCTCCGGAATGTTATTGTTACTTAAAGCCGCATGGCGTGCCGAATCATATTTTCGAACTGTCGCATTGAAATTATGATTCTTCACTTCACCTGACAAGGTTGAAGCAAATGTATTGCGAAACTCTCCATACTTACTATATACCCCTTTAAATGCATCCTCACGTACACGACGATCTTCACTTTCAAGGAAACGAATGTACCTTCCGTGAGTTATTTCCACTTCATTCCCCTCTTCATCCTTGATGGTCGGGAATTTCAAATCTGCATTGTTAAGCATGCCGAAAGTATTACCTGATGCATCGAGTACTTCTGATGCTTGTGCCAATAAAGCTTCCTGCTCAGCAGACAAGATATGAGGCCTCTGAAGACTAATTTCCTCCAATGAATGTTTATATAAATTCAATTCTTCTTTTTCTTCTAAAAATCCAGCCACTTTGCTTTCGTCAATACTCAATAGTTCAGGAACCATATAAGAAAATGCCGCTGCTGCCTGGGCGTATAAAGCTTTTGCACGGTCTTCCATTCCTTGATAAAAAGGATTGGTTGTATCTTGATCATTGCGCATATGTGAATAAGAATAAACTTTCCCTAGCTTCTCAAATACTTCATCTTGGAATTGCAGGGCTCTAAATAACTTTTCAGCGCTTTCACCTAATGTTCCTTTGTGCGCATCCGCTTTCTTAAGGTCTTCTTTTACAGCTTTGAAGGCAGCTTCCCAGTCTTCTTCAGTCGCGAAGATATCTTCCAACCTCCAAGTATCTTCAGCTGCAATTTCACTTCTTGAGGGCAATGTATTTACTTTTGTTTCTTGTGTCATAATAATTTCCTCTCCATTCTATAGAAAACTTTCCAGTTAGCTAACCCTTTCCTTAAACCGGATTGAACGTTGTATTTACTATATACAACAATCACGCTTTCTTAAAGTATAAAAATCCTTCTTCTTACTATTTCTCCATTAACAAAAATAATCCTGCCCTTTCATCTGAATTCAAGGTAAATCGCGCTAGTATCATTCATTATTATGGATATTCCCCTTTTCTATCATCAACTTATGCTCATTATAAAAAATTCTTTCCATCACTTGACTTTCATCACTAGTCGAAGGAAGGGAGAAATGATTTACAATTTTAAAAACCCCTTCTTCCAACTCTGATATTAAACCCATTTGCTCTAAAAGCTGAATATATTGCCTAACCGGATACTCTATGTCTATTTCCTTAAGCAAGGGCAATGATCTGAACTTTATTCCCCCGTTTTTTGCCCGCTTCTTAAAAAAATGGATAACATCATTCATAATAATCTTTTCCCCAGGCCTTTTCTTTTGAAACACATCCATGTAAAGCCAAGCTTGCCATTCAATCGGCGGTGTTTCGATCAAAAGCATTCCTCTAACCGGCACCCCTATTTCAATAGGAATCGTCGCAGGCGAAATATGATGTGAATAAAGTCCCTGGAAAAATGAATCACTTCTCCGTGCAGTTTTCACACGGTTAAGGCACCAGTTTTTTCGTTTACTTCTCCAAGCAGATAGAAAAGGAAAGCTGAAGCAGTTTCGAGGCGATATCTGACTAGGTGGAAGTATCACTAATGAAGCAGTAGTTAATTCGGCAAACACGTTTCTAGGGGAAAAAGGGGTGAGGTTTTTTAAAGCTGATAATTGGTTAGTTTCTGGACAATACATCCAAAGAAACGGGTGATTGTAGCTGCCAGTAACAAACAACCAATGAAAGCCTGATAAACTGAATTCATGCAGATTCCTTCTTTTCAAGTGTTTAGCCGCCAGGATCCAAATTGGTTTGATACCGACACTTTGATAGGCGTTTGTTCGTTCTATGAATTCAGTCTCGGAAATAACGGAACATTGGAATTCTACTGCATAGCGTATACCTCCTATCGTTACTAAGATATCTGCCCTTTTCCTTATTTCAGGAAGGTAGGCTTCTAAATCAGCTTGATAGTGGTGTGATAAAAACCAATGAAACAATTTTCTTTTCCCCATTAAATGATAAGCGGATTCCGGTTCTGACGAAGCACGGCACGAAGAATTATTTTTGTGGGCAAAATGGGGGATTTTAATCATTCCAGCCTTGATTGTCATTTCTGCTTTGCAGCACGGACAGTAATAATCTGTTGACATTCTCAATTCAGCAAGCAAGTTTGCTGTCATTCTTTCAGGAAGGGTAATCCAAGTCCCATCCTTTTTTATCGCAGTTAGCATACATCACCTCTTTAATTTATATCCATTCGCTATTATCACATAGGATTCCTTTTAAATTTAAGCAAAAAAAAATGCCTGATTGGCATTAAAAGGTGCAAGCACTTAAAGAAGTGGTGAAAGTAATCTGCAAGTGGACTCCAGTATTTTTAACCCCATATTCCGTTTGGTGAATTCATCTAGATTCACTTCTTGTGAAACCTTTATATCTTCCAAAAAGTCATTCACCAGGTGTTGTGTACTTTCCGTCCGGTAGAGAAAGGCATTGACCTCAAAATTCAAGTGAAAACTCCTCATATCCATATTGGTTGTCCCAATTGAAGCCAGTTGATGATCAACGATGACAATTTTACTATGCATGAACCCTTCATTATATTGAAAAATCCGGACTCCAGCCGCAAGCATTTCTGGAAAGTACGTTCTGGAAGCATGGAATACAATACGCTTATCAGGATTCTTCGGAACGAGCAGTCTGACATCCAAACCACTCAAAGCAGCAACCTTTAATGCCTGAAAAATATCGTCATCAGGAACGAAGTAAGGAGATGCAATCCATACAGACTTTTCTGCAGATGTAATCATCTTAAAAAAAATGCTCTTAATGATTGTCCACTCACTATCCGGACCACCTGCAATCATTTGTACACCACCATGTTCATGATGAAGCGGCAGGCTGGTTTGGAGATATTCATCAGATAAAAAGCTATGGTCGGTACTGTAATACCAGTCCTGTAAAAAAATGAGCTGTAACGACCTTACTGCTTCTCCCTTCACCATAAGATGCGTATCACGCCAAAATCCAAAATTCGGATTACGTCCCAAATATTCATCACCTATATTGAGTCCCCCCATAAAACCAACAGACCCATCTATCACAATTATTTTACGATGGTTACGAAAGTTGAATTTATTGTTTAATAGAGGGAGACGCAGCGGGCCAAAGGCAACAATTTCGACCCCTACATTCCTCAGCTCATAAATATAGGATCTGGCTAACTTCCAAGAGCCAACCGCATCATATATAAAACGAACCTTTACCCCTTCTCTTACTTTTTGTATCAATACATCCTTTAGAACACCACCAATATGGTCATCCCTAACAATATAATATTCTAAATGGATATGATGTTTGGCTTTTTTTAATTCCTGGATGATATTAGAAAATGTTTCCTCTCCATTTGTTAAAATTCGAGTTTCAGTTGTAAATGAGATGGGACTATTCCCAAGCCTTTGTGCAAGAGAAAATAACTTCTGGGGGTCTTCCCCCATCTCCTTAAATTTCCGATAATTAAGTTCTGCTTCGCTGTCTACTTTTACGAAACTTTGCTTATCTAAAAAATATTTCTTACGAAATATCCGTTCTTTCCGGAAATTACGTCCAAACAAAAAATAAAACATGAAACCGATAATTGGGAAAGCACCAAATACAACAAGCCACGCTATGGTATGGGCGGGATCCCGATTTTCGAGGAAGATGATAAATCCAATAATCACCAAGAAAAGAGTCAATATCAGACTGAAATAACCGAAGAGCCCTCCATTGATCTCCTTTAATAGAAAATACCACGTGCTACCCAACAAGAGAATAAGCAGACTAATGCCGACTTTATTCTTCACCTAGACTACCTCCAATTAACAAACACAGGCACACTCTAATAAGACCTTCCTGTCTAAGATAAAAACATTCATTCTAGGGCGAAAAAACCGATTTCTACTGAAATCGGCTCCACAGTTATTAGTTATACGAAATATTTATCAACCGTTGCGAATACATCATTTTCTATCACTATTTTACCGTATTCGTCTAGCATGTGTACGGTTATCGGTGACTCCTGACTGTATTCCAATAAAAGACTTAAAATATTATCAATTTCTTCCTCGTCAATTTCGGCCTCGGAAAATTCGATATAGAGGTAATATTTATTTTGATAAACATAAAGTTTCGTTGTCCAGCTATCCAAGCCATGACGCTTGCTTAAAGAAATAACATCTTCGAAATCCTCGAATATTGTGATGAATTCAATCATTCCATCTTCAAAGGTAATACCGCTTTCTTCATCCTTATCATGAAAATGTTGGTCAAGAAGTGTATCCATCTTCTCTGATACGTTCAAATCCTTTAATTTATCTTCTGAAAGAGGCAGCTCGAGTTTCTGACCATCTTTGGCAAGTTGGGCTTTTGTGACCAAAACTTCCAAGCCTTTTTCAAGAGCTTGAACTTGAATCCATAAAGGTCCTTCAATCATGAATTCCTCTTCTTGATGCACTTCATCCATCATTTCCCAAAAAAGCTCCTCACTTCTTTCACGACTGTACCAAATCTCTTCGCGATCAAAGCCTCTTTCCTCAATATCTATATAGGAAATATAAAATTTAACTGTATCGTCATTAATGCGTTCGATTTCCATGATTCCCCTCTCCCTTCCTTTCTCATTTTGAAGGGATAATAACCCCCAAGCGAAAATTGCTCTTAAAAGCTCTTTACCCGTAAGTGAATACTGTAAATCATGTTAGTCATTAAAACAGACTATTTTACATCATTTTATGACAAAACCTTTAAGAAGGGAAATAAAAAACATTACTTTTCTAAAAAACAATTGTTTGCCTAATATTCCATACATTCTATAAAAAAATTCATCCGCATGCAACTATATCGGAACTTCCTTTAATTTTAGTTAATGCTCTATTATATACATAACATCGTGAGTTACATTCACCTTTTATCTTTAAAGGTGACCAAGTGTAGCCAAATCGAATGCTAATATCAAAAAGGTGCATTTTCCTAAAATCCAGATTAAAAGGTGAAATTTAAGTGGGAATTCAGTTATGTATAAAGAAAAAGCTCTGCACAATTCTCGGCAGAGCTTGAAAACCTTATTAATTGACCATACGTTGTGCTTCTCGTAACTGGAACGTACGAACTTTACGTGGTAAAAAGCGTCTAATCTCATCTTCGTTATATCCAACTTGAAGCCTTTTCTCATCAAGGATAATTGGACGTCTTAACAGTCCTGGATTTTCCTTAATCAATTTATATAATTCTTGAAGAGGCAGGCTCTCCAAATTTACGTTTAATTTTTGGAAAGTTTTTGATCTTGTTGAGATGATTTCATCCGTACCATCTTCAGTCATACGCAGAATCTCTTTAATCTCATCAATCGTAAGCGGTTCTGAAAAAATGTTTCTCTCTTTATATCCAATTTCGTGTTCCTCTAACCATGCTTTTGCTTTTCTGCATGAAGTACAACTAGGCGATGTATATAATGTTACCATGTTTACTCACACTCCCTAAATATAGAATCGGTGATCTATGAGGGGAAATCTACTATTAGTATTCATAAGTACCACTCTAATTTGAAATAATTTTAAATAAGTATTTCATAATGTTAATTATACACTAATTTATTTAAAATGAATACCCTTTTTCAAAATTGAAAAAATCCTTTAAAACTTCTTGTTTAGCCTGTACTATAGCTAATTCATTTTTTTATGTAATACATTTTAATCCACTTTTTCTAATTGAAAATACCTAGCTACCATTCTCATTTAACTCTCATTTTAACCCTCATATTTTTTTAATTAGTTCGTTACTTTTATTTACCCCCATTCCTTGTCAATAAACAAGTTCATTTTAATATATTTTCTTTAATGAAGAACAAAATCCTCCTTTCTTTCAAAAAACCATTCTTTTAGCACATATAACCATAAACATAAAAAAAAGGTAAATCAAAAGAATCAGAATGGGGTGAGATTTGTAAATATTCAAGAAGTTAATTCTTATTCGGTAGCCCAGCAAAAAATACATAAGAAAAGAGCCGGTAATTTTACCGGCTCTCAGTTTGTAGACAAAAGGAGTTCTATCTAAATGTTAAAACAAAGTTGAGTGGAACGAAAGGTACGAGACTCCTGCGGGAAAAGCGCGTCCAAGGGAGACCCCGCAGGCGCAATGGCGCCGAGGAGGCTCCCGGACCGCCCGCGGAAAGCGAGTGCCTGGAGTGGAAATCAACGGTCAAATTTTAAAAACAAAAAAAGACTGTAGAGCCGGTAATATACCGGCTCTAGTTATT
Organism: Peribacillus sp. TH16; assembly: GCF_016651095.1. NCBI lineage: Bacteria > Bacillati > Bacillota > Bacilli > Caryophanales > Bacillaceae > Peribacillus > Peribacillus sp. TH16. Next base: position 1,321,744 of record NZ_JAEKEM010000002.1, read on the forward strand.
CATGCTTATCTCTTCAAATATATCCGTTTCATGCCCCATACTTATACTCAGTACATCCTCTACATTTTGATAAGACTTTCCATAAAGGTGATTGTCCTTATAGGTATGAATTTCAGAGTAAATCTCTTTCATGAAATTAAATACGTCTTCGTCTTCTATAGATGAATCAGATGGCCAATATAAGATTTCCATCGGTGTATTCTCCTTGGTAGCAAGCGATTTCCTGCTATATGATATAGAAGAAGCATGCTTGAACCCTTCCCTTTTATAAAACCGTAGTCGTTTTAATGTATCATCATCATGTTCTTGCACAGGCTCAACTTCAAGTAATATTGTTTTTTGCCTTTTTTGCAACTTTTGAATCAGTTTTCTTCCTAACCCCTGCCCCCTTGATTTCTTGGAAACAAACAGGTAATCAATGAAAATAAACTCATCCCCTTCCACATATAATAAAACATGGTCAGGACCTTCATCTTTTTTGTAAATTTCCTGCTTATCCGTTAAAAGAATTTCTATATGCTCTTTTGACTTCATTTCTTCAATTGGAAAATACTGATTTAACTTTTCATACCAATTCATAATTTAATCTCCTCTTTTACTACTTTTTACTTTCCACAATTTTTCTTATCCACTACAATAGAACTTAAATAACTTGAAAATATTAGGAGGGTTAGGATGATTAGTTATTTTACAGACCTGATTTTGGTCGCGGTTTGCGTAATTGGCATTACAGCCGTGAATGGCGTAGTGACGAATGGGATCGGCGAAAAATGGTTTGGCGGTAAACGTCACTCTCATATTTTCGATCAATCAAAGCGAATTCAGTCAGGATGGAATCAAGTTGGTGGAAATAAGAAACGGTAATTCCTACAGAAATTGGATGACCGAAAGCCATTCCCTAACGGTCATCCATTTTTCACGGCGTATAATCTACCCCTTTGGTATACCGATTCGCTGCATTCCATAATAAATATTCATCAATTCCATTATCATTTAAAGCTTTAATTTGGGCTTCCACTTCTTCCTTACCATACTTTTGATAATTCCCCGCCCCTAAATAAGAAGCTGTAAAATCTTGAAGCCAAGGTCTAGAAGTCGGTGGTGCTTCCAGTTCTTTCAGCTTCCTATTCTCCAATTTTGCATATTCCTTAACGAGGTCATAAGGCTCCAAATCAGGTTTCTCGATACCGAAATAAGATGTCCAATGACTTGGATATATCATCGAGGAAATAACATCAACATTTTCAGATATTTTGGTGAAATTTTGGCCAATTCCTGGAGCTTCCGGTAACGTAGCGGCATAGCCAAAAATATCCACTGATACATCCACTCCGTATGGTTTTAGTTGTTTCTTCGCATAACTGACGAAATCCGTTACTGCCTGTACCCTTTTTGCAGTATGACTAATTTTTGCTTCATCATAGTCACCCATATTATATTTCAATTGGTCTTCTTTTTTTTCAAACCCTTCCGGAAAACGGACATAGTCGAACTGAATTTCTTTGAATCCCATCTTTGCCGCTTCAATAGCTATTCCAACATTATAATCCCATACCTCTTTCATGAATGGGTTAACGAAAGATTCTCCACGACCATTTTCCCATACCTTTTTTTCATCTAAAAATGACCATTCCGGCTTCTCTTTTGCGAGAAGGGTATCTTTGAACACAACTACCCTGGCAATCGGATAAATCTGTTTATCCTCCATTTTTCTCAGCATTTCCTTAGGATCTTTTATATGGTCTTTACCAATCCCAGCATAAGGAGAATCAGGATCTTCTGACTTATACGTAACGTTTCCCCAGTCATCCTTAATATCAATGACCATCGCATTCAAATCGGTTTCATCTACATATTTAATAAGTTCGTTGAATTTGTTGCCACCCGCTGCAGGTCCAGTCACATAAATTCCGCGCACAGCATCCGGATAGTCAAACTTCAAACCCGAATCAAATACAAAACGCGGGGCCCTCTCAGGCAGTTCTTTACTTTCAAGTGCTACATATCTAGTCTCGTTCATACTTTCTGCATGAACAGGCTGCTGAATCAGGAACATACACATCCCTGTCATCAACCATTTAGTCATTGGTTTCATTTCTCCACCTCATTCGCCATCAGTCTTCAATTTTATTTTACAATTACAACAGACCCCTTTCTTTAATACCACAACGATTGAACTTTACTCCTATATCTAGTTAATAAATAAAAGAACTTTGGGTTTTAGTCTCAAAAAAGGTAATAAAATCTATGTGTACCTTTGAATTACGTTGTCATACACGATAATTTTGTTAGAAACGTATTACCTTGTATCCTTCCCCAAAATCGTCTACACATTGAAAAATAAAAAACAATCTCACATTCTTGAAATCGTCTTATATAATTCAGAATGGTTATAGAAGGAAATAAAATTTCCTTTCATGGGCTCGATAATAGTCTTTATGCTGTTTCGATTATACATTTAATATGAATAAATGCTAAAATACATTTATAGTGGACAATTCGTATTTCTGGAATGACGTCGATACACGAAGTGATCACTTCAAAACGTCCCCTCCACGAGATATAAATGAGCGCTTTCCTATCTTAATAAGGCGCCAGTTACTTTCAAAAAAAGTGGCTTCATTTTCTATTTATCCTTTACAATAATGAAGAGCGAATATCCATTTACTTAATAAACGTATTTAGAGGAGTGACTAGCAGTTGAAAAGGATTTTCTCCGGCATTCAGCCATCCGGTTCCGTTACTTTAGGGAATTATATCGGAGCAATGAAACAATTTGTTAACTTACAAAATGAATATGATTGTTTCTTTTGTATCGTTGACCAGCATGCAATTACAGTTCCACAAGATCGTCTTAAATTAAGAAAAAACATTAAAACATTAGCCGCTTTATATTTGGCTATTGGCCTCGATCCGGAAAAGAATACAATCTTTATTCAATCAGAGGTACCTGCGCATGCTCAAGCAGGCTGGATATTACAAAGTATCTCTTATATTGGCGAACTTGAGCGTATGACTCAATTTAAAGACAAATCAGCCGGTAAAGAAGGGGTTTCTTCAGCACTGCTGACCTATCCTCCGCTGATGGCTGCCGATATTCTTCTTTATAGTACAGATGTTGTTCCTGTCGGCGAAGATCAAAGACAGCATCTTGAATTAACACGTGATTTAGCTGAACGATTCAATAATAAGTACAACGAGATTTTCAAGATTCCGGAAATCAGCCTTCCGACGGCAGGGGCGCGTATAATGTCGCTTCAAGAACCATCTAAGAAAATGAGTAAATCAGATTCTAACAAAAAGGCCACGATTGCCCTATTGGATGATCCAAAGCAAATCGAAAAAAACATCAAGAGCGCGGTTACCGATTCCGAGGGTATTGTCCGTTATGATAAGGAAAACAAAGCTGGGGTTTCCAACTTAATGTCGATTTACTCCATCTTTAGCGGGAAAACCTACCCCGAAATTGAAGAATTATACGTAGGAAAGGGTTACGGAGACTTTAAGAGTGATTTAGCTGAAGTAGTACTTGGAGAAATCTTACCAATCCAAGAGCGCTATTACAAATTAATTGATTCTCCTGAATTGGATGAAATTCTTGACCGTGGTGCAGAAAAAGCGAACATTGAAGCGAATAAAATGATCAGAAAAATGTATAACGGTATGGGGCTTGGCAGAAAAAGATAAAAGAAAAAGACGATCCTAATCGGATCGTCTTTTCTTTTTAAGAATGTTAAATGCTCCTATAATATTGATGGACTATCTCCTGTCTCAACTTGCCAAAGCTTTTCAAAAAATGGCTGCCCCTTTACTAAGTTTTCGCATAGTTGTAGGTGTTTCTCTGACCAGCCTTCCTTCATTTCCTCATATAACTCAAGCCAAGCTATTTGAAAATCCATTTCTTGAATGCTCTCATATTTTTCTGGAGCCCATTCTGTATACCAATAACGGATTTCAGCAGTGTTTTTCGCTGTAAATAATTGATCCATGGCCATGAATAGAAGCTGCTTTAGCTGTCTTTCTTTTCTTGTCAATCCATTCATAAATAAGGGTGACGGCGATAAAATATGATATTCTTTCTCAGATGTAGGTTTTTCAGTAAAAGTGTAATCCATCTCATCATGGTTTTCTATCATGTCATAAACAATTTGTTCCTGCCGAGGAATTATTCTGCTTTTCCGAATCGGAATATGATAACCTATTGTATCTACAGCTAGAATTCCATTTCCATCGGTAACGATAAAACAATAGTCAAGCTGAATTCGTTCATGGTTTTTCCTTGCATACGCTTTTTGATAGACATCGCTAAGCAATGGCTTAGGTAATTCTGATAAGTCATTTTCTATGTAGTGGAAGAGTGTTGCTGAGACTTTCAACAGAGGAACTTGATCTAATAGCTCGATCCCATCATCCTTCCTCCATTCATGAAAATGACAAATATTATAGCCGTTTTCTTCTCCTTCAAACCAATTAACCCATACATCATGAAGATATAACATCATTCATCCCTCACTTAAACAAATTTCTGTTTGTCAATCAGTATAGGCAGGAACCAGACATTTTATTCCTATTCTAGAAAACAGATTAAGAAAAATAGAACGTATAAATTAGTCCTTTTCTGTTAAGAATTCTTCAGATTGGATAATGAATGATTTTTTTACAGAGAGTTTTTCAGCATTCTTCGCCAGATAGTATCCTGTACAGTATCCTAGCATATACGGATACCCCTTCTTCCCCAGCAGAAGAACATCATGAAGCGGGTCTGTACGCTTTATGGTATGCTTTGCTTTTAAGTGCTTACTCCAAAATCCCCGGAGTTTGTCTTCCTGATATAACTTTGTCCATTTCGCTAAATATTTCGTTCCTAAATATTTACAAACAGTTCTTTCAGCGAGCCCTTCCATAATCATCGTATCGAGAAGTGTATAATCTTTCTGTTCTTTTTTCAATTGGTGTAATCGGCAAACATGATGATATTCATGAATCAAAAGGGCCTCCATTTCCCTTTCCGCTATACCATTGTCATAAAAAAGAAACAATTTATCTTCAAAGGCCAATCCTGATTTCGTTTCAATAGATTGCTTCCACATACCTGAAGACATAAGAGGAAAGATATAAACGGGAACGTCTGGCCCTTCCCATAACTTCTTATAAGAAGTAAAAAGGCTTTGTGTCTTTTCCCAAACATTATTTTCTGTTAAGTTTCCCCATGTATTTTTCGTTTTTTGATTTGGAGAATACATGCCGTGCTTTTGTAAGTGGCGATAAATCATATCTCCATTAATATTGTTGTTGAATTTATCTTTCAGTCTGTCCATCATCTGAACCGGGCGGTCGAAATCCTTCTTCAACCATTCATTTGTTGAAATAACACCCATCCCATACACCCCCGCCTCTTTTAACTATCGTATGATTTTATAATTGCGGGTGACACATATTATTTCCCTATACATGTTTAAGAATGAAACAAAGCTTTCTATCAATGAAGGTAACCGCTTCGATCCATGGACCATCACAAACAAAAAAAGAGCAAATCTCTAAAGATTTGCTCTTAACATTAATTATTGATATTTTTTGAAAAGAATAGTTGCGTTATGTCCGCCAAACCCAAGTGAATTGCTGATGGCCGCATTAATTTCACTTTTCCTTGCTTGATTTGGCACATAGTCCAAATCACACTCAGAATCCGGTGTTTCAATATTAATAGTCGGTGGCAAAATGCTGTCTCTGATTGCCTGAATGGTGAAAATTGCTTCGACTCCACCTGCTGCCCCTAACATATGTCCAGTCATTGACTTTGTAGAGCTTAATGCAAGTTTATATGCATGGTCACCAAAGACTTCTTTGACTGCCATCGTTTCATATTTATCATTGTAAGGCGTACTTGTTCCATGGGCGTTTACATATTGGATGTCTTCCGGTTTCAAACCTGCATCATCAATCGCAATCTTCATCGCTCTTGCTCCGCCTTCTCCACCAGGCGCTGGAGCCGTAATGTGGAAAGCATCTCCAGTCGATCCATATCCAGCTATTTCAGCATAAATCTTGGCTCCACGGTTTAATGCATGTTCTAAATCTTCAAGAATAATTACCCCAGCTCCTTCTCCGATTACAAACCCATCACGGTTTGCATCAAAAGGACGGCTTGCCGTTTTTGGATCAGGATTTGTCGATAAAGCCGTGTTCGCACAGAAGCCTGCAACCGACATTTTCGTGATCGGCGCTTCGGCACCACCTGTGATCATTACATCGGCATCGCCACGTTGAATTGCTTTAAACGCGTCACCAATTGAATTTGTTCCAGTTGCGCAAGCTGTTACCGTACAAGAATTGATTCCCTTAGCTCCTAGTAAGATAGAAACCTGGCCAGCAGCCATATCCGGAATCATCATTGGCACGAAAAATGGACTTACACGCTTATAGCCTCTATTTAAAAAGTTTTCATGTTGTGTTTCAAGCGTCTCTAGTCCACCAATACCTGAACCGATCCAAACACCAACACGTGTGGCATTTTCATCTGTTATTTCTAGCTTACTATCATTTAATGCCATAACTGATGCAGCAATGGCATAATGCGTAAAACGGTCCATCTTACGCGCTTCTTTACGATTGATATATGTCTCAATATCGAAGTCTTTTATTTCAGCAGCCACTTTTACAGGGAAATCATCAGCATTCAAGCGTGTTAATGGCCCTATCCCTGAGTTCCCCTCAATTATATTCTTCCATCCAGTTTCTGCATCATTACCAACTGGAGAGATTGCTCCAATACCTGTTACAACAACACGGCGATTAGTCATTAGAAATGGCTCCTTCCTTTTATAAAACTCGTACGATTTTTTTGTTTTCTATTTTTATTTCCCCCACCTTAGAGCAATTGCTCCCCAAGTGAGTCCTCCTCCAAAACCGACCATGACGATTAGGTCATTTTCCTTAATCCTGCCCGCTTCCATTTCTTCTACAAGAGCAATCGGAATCGATGCTGAAGAGGTATTTCCATATTTATGAACGGTTTTTGTCATTTTTTCAACTGGCAGTCCCAAACGTTCCCTCGAAGCTTCCATAATTCGAATATTGGCTTGATGAGGGACAAGTAAATCCACATCTTCTTTTGTCAATCCCGCTTTATCAAGTACATTCAGGCTAGATTCTCCCATCTGACGGACAGCAAACTTAAACACTTCACGTCCGTTCATGGAAATATAATCTCCTTCCTGTAATAAATGCTTACCACCAGTTCCATCTGCACCTAATTCGAAGGAAAGAATCCCTTTTCCTTCTGCAACAGGCCCAAGGACAGCAGCACCCGCTCCATCCCCAAATAGGACAGCAGTATTGCGGTCTTCCCAATTGGTTATTTTTGAAAGCTTTTCAACACCAACAATTAACACATGCTTATAAGCACCTGACTGAATAAATTGCTGTGCTGAAATCATCGCATACATAAAGCCAGCACATGCAGCACTAACATCCATAGCAGCCGCCTTATTTGCTCCTAATTTCTCCTGAATCATACAAGCAATAGAAGGAAACGACTGATCAGGTGTCACGGTAGCTACAAGAATTAAATCTATCTCGTCCGCTGAGATGTCTGCATTTATCAATGCAGCTTTTGCCGCTCCATAAGCCATATCAGAAGTATTTGTATTATCATCGGCTATTCTTCTTTGCTCGATACCTGTTCTAGTCCGAATCCACTCGTCAGAAGTGTCCATGATTTTCTCTAAATCCGCATTTGTAACGATTTTTTCGGGTAAGTAGCGTCCAAGCCCTAATATTCCAGCGTTCATTTTGCCATCCCCTTATTTATTTTAATAAATAATTATCATCATCTATTATTACCTGGTACTAATTTTATATAAAAAAACTCTTCCTTGCAAGAGCTAACAGTTTGAAAGTATAAAAGAATCTGTTTCTTGAATCGGACAAGGGCCTACGCCAAGGTGTTTTATAGACATACATTATAGAAAAAAGGAGGAATTTATTATGGACATTTTCACTCGCAACAATCGAAGTACACAAGATGATCATTTTTCGGATTTGATGTTTGGTAGAAAAGCGGAGCCTGAACTCCAAAAGGAGGAATCAAAAGTTGACTACATGCAATTGATGGTGAGCGTAGAAACATTAATGGGATTATATGACCAATACAAACCAACCATTCAGAAAATGAACCCATTGATTACCAAGTTCTTAAACAAAGATTAACTGAAAAAAATGATGGCTGTCCGCATGACTGGACAGCCTAAGCTTAATTAACGCTGAGCATCTTGTTTTCCAAGCTCATAAGCTTCTTGCATAACTTTTTTAAACAGGTCCATGAACGGCTCTGCCATATCCATTGAAAAAGGAATTCCATTTGCCTCCAGCTTTGCTTTAGCCTCTGGGAAGTATTTCATAGCGATTCCCATAAATTCAAGTGTTTTATCTGAACTCATTTTTAGTTGCCTCCTTATCTACTTGATAATTTACCAGATAATCATTTTTTCACTTAAAGAATATCTCATTATTATCATAATTCCCCGTAGCCTTTTCGTAAAGGCACAGACATTAAAAAATGAATTTCCTGATAGTTTTATTCCATTCATTAAAGTATGAGGCATATAAGATACAGGCCAAATTAACAGGTTTTGGATTTTCCCTAGAATTAATGTCTATTGATACTGTACCTGCCTTGTCATATACATTTACCTAAAATAGGATTTGATATTCATGTTTTTAGTTTCTTGAATTACTCGCACCCTTTTTAACAGTGCTTCTAGAGTTTAACCAAAGGCTCTCTTTAATCACGCATTCTCCACTTTTTAAGTAAGTTTAATCGTTTATTATGTTTCCTTTGTAAGGAAACACCTTCTTCTGGACCCGTTTTACTTTGCACCTCAAAGACGGTCCCTTTTATTATCTTAGTTGCTGGTTGAATAAATAAGTAATCAATACTTTCTCCAAAAATAAACTTGGCACATTTATTCCAGTGATCATCTATACTGCTGCACAGCTGGATGTTTCTATCTGATAAGGTAGCAACTCTTTCTAAAGCGTTCACAAAATCAGTAATAAAGAGCGCATCCTCGGTATATTCACGAGCAAGCGTAGCTTTGATAGCTGATTGTTCAAGTTGGTTGATTCCGGCTTCAAAGCACATGCTTTCTGGTTGCCAGGGGCCATAAATCGTCGGTAAAAATATGATTTTAACAGAAGCAATTCCTTCAATTGAGGTTATTATTGACTGAAAATCCTCCACATCGTCTTCAACAGGCATGAGAATCACAATATTTGGCGTTTTATCTAAGCCATTTTTTTTGCATTTCTCAAGAAAGAAAACGATATCGTCTATAAGACAATTGATTCTACCTATTTTACCTTTTCTAATATCGTAACAAGATATAAAAACTGTGTCCTGCTGGGAAATATCTAATAATCTAAGTTTATTTATCGGAAAATATATATAATTAGCACTTCGACCAATTTCAAGTTCCTTTTCTTCTATAATACACTGACTTGCTTGGGAATCTGTCCAATCAATTCCGATTACCTCTTCGCCCTGATTCAATAAATATTGGGTCACATAGAAACCTACAAATTGATAAGAGCCAATGACAATGAATGTTTGCATAAATACAGCCTCCTCGTATGCCATCAAGCTCGCTTCATCCGGCACGTCAAGTTTTTTTAGATGCTGTATCGTATGCAAACTATTGTGAAAATATATCCACTCTTATAAAGACTCTTCATTCTCATTAAAAAACTTCTGAATTTGATAAGGTATTTTATAGCGTTTTTCAGGTAATAAATAAGTTAGCTGCAAGTCAGCCTTTCTAGCCAGTTGGATTTGCCGATAAAAGGAGGCTTGTTCTTTACGCAAGCTTCCAAAAACCTGAATTACTTTTACAGGGATGTTCTCCGCAATTAACGGATCTTCAGAATCCAGAATATGCTGTTCACATTCGGCTGGGTTCATCTCATAAGCAGCCGAAACCTCAGTCAACCACTTTTTATAAAAAAACTTATTTTCCTTTTCTTTTTCCAGTTGTGCTTTCAATGAAAAAACCGGATCAATAAGAACGACAGAACGTATTTTACTTCCTAGTTCATTCATTAGCCTTAATGCGAGAAGTGCGCCTGTCCCCTCTGCCAACACATGAAACCTTTGATTGACTATTTCCTTTTTCATGAAGAGAATATATAGTTTAAGGGAAAGATCAAGAGCTTTTGGACTACCCCAGCTGGCTCCGTGGAAATTGGATGAAAATAGTGTGTATCCGCATTCTTTTAAATACTCCAATATTCGTAACCTGCCAGGATGCTGGAGCCAAAAGCTGCTGTCTTTTTCGACAAAATGACTACGGTCTCCGATTACCATTACGGAAAAACCACTGGGCTGCTCCGGATAATAGACGATACTCCATTGGTCATCAATTTGAAAAGTTCGCTGTTCCAGTTCCATCTTTTAAACTCCTTTAAGGAATATTCCTACAAATACTACTACTACTTAATTTATGTTGAAATATTGAAAAGGTCAGGGGAGACGCCTATTTTCTTTTCATAAATTAATCAAGGTGGAATAATTTCGTGAAGATCTCGAAATATTATCGTTTTTCTTCTTACTAAAGACAACTTTTCAATCCCAACCCATCTGTCAGAAAAGATTACCTTTGTTATACTGTATTTAATTATTTAATGGTTATTATGAAAAAGCCGTTTTAACTGTATATTAATTATGGTAAGATAAAAATGAATGTAGTGGAATGAGGTGAAATTCGATGCGTTATGCTTGGACAATTTTTTGGACATTCTTATTAGTGCATATGACTGTATATGTTGTTTCTTCCATGATCGGAGTTTCATACGATGCTGCACAGGGAACAATTTTAGGAATCGCTGCGGCTATTCTAATATGTATTATCCCTGCTGTTATGCCTGCTGGGCCAACAAAAGACTCTCATCAACATTAAGAAGCAAAAGAGGACATCCTTTGGGGATGTCCTTTTTGTTATACCGTTCTTTGCTTTTGATTAAACTACATTTCATAAACTTTAGATTAGTACTAATTCGTTATGAACATAATCAATCGTGATTCCTTCTTCGTTTTCAACTGTCCCCGCTATAATTCGGCGAGCGATTTTTGTTTCCAAATGCTTTTGAATAAATCGCTTAAGCGGTCTTGCCCCATATACCGGATCATACCCTTGTTCGGCAATGAATTCCTTAGCCGCTTCGGTGACGTGGAGATTTATATTTTGTTCAGTTAACCGCACTTGTAATTGCTGAACCATTTTCTCTACAATTCCAACGATTTCATGTTGAGTAAGCGGTTTGAATAACACAATGTCATCTACTCGATTCAAAAATTCAGGGCGGAAATGTCCTCTTAATTCTTTGAACACTTGATCCTTTATTTCTTCTTCAATGGCTCCATCGCTACGGTTGGACTGCAACAAGAAATGGGAGCCAATATTGGATGTCATGATAATAACCGTATTTTTACAGTTAATAGTTCTACCTTGGGAGTCTGTTATACGTCCGTCATCCAACATTTGCAGCAAAATATTGAAGACCTCCGGATGTGCCTTTTCAATTTCGTCCAGTAGCACGACGGAGTATGGGTTTCTTCTAATAGCTTCGGTTAGTTGTCCGCCCTCCTCAAAACCAACATATCCAGGAGGCGCACCGACTAGTCGGGAAACGGAATGTTTCTCCATGTATTCCGACATATCGATTCGAATCATATGTTCATCACTATCGAATAACGTTTCTGCCAACGCTTTGACCAGTTCAGTTTTACCCACTCCGGTCGGTCCCAAGAAAATAAACGAACCAATCGGTCTGTTTGGATCCTTAATTCCTGCCCTAGCCCGTAAAACAGCATCAGATACAAGTTCCACCGCTTCTCCTTGGCCTATTACGCGTTCGTGAAGAATTTCCGAAAGACGAAGCAGCTTCTCTCTTTCACTTTCCACCAGCTTGCTTACCGGAATACCCGTCCACCTCGCAACAATCGATGCGATTTCCTCTTCCGTCACTTCTTGGCGAAGCAATCGTGATTCCTGCTTTTCCTTTTCCAATTCATCTTCCATAGCGTCCAATTCTTTTTGAAGCTGTGGAATCCTTCCGTGCCGTAGTTCAGCAGCCCTGTTGAGGTCATAGTCATTCTCTGCCTGTTCCAGTTCATGACGAAGCTTCTCGAGCTCTTCACGTTGGTCCTGTACTTTTTGAAGCGCAGATTTCTCCATTTGCCACTTTGCTTTCATGCTATTCGCTTGATCCTTAAGTTCTGAAAGTTCTTTTTGGAGTACACCTAGCCTTGCTTTACTTTGAGGATCCTCTTCATTCTTCAAGGCGGCTTCTTCAATTTCGAGCTGCATAACCTTTCTTGTAATTTCATCTAGCTCTGAAGGCATTGAATCAATTTCCATTCTGATCATCGCACAAGCTTCATCCACTAGGTCAATCGCTTTATCTGGTAAAAATCGCTCCGTTATATAACGGTTGGAAAGGACAGAGGCAGCAACAATCGCCCGATCATGTATCCTGACGCCATGGTGAATTTCAAACCGTTCCTTTAATCCGCGCAATATTGAAATAGTATCTTCCACATCTGGCTCGGGAACGAGAACTTGCTGGAAACGGCGTTCTAGAGCGGGATCCTTTTCAATATACTGGCGATATTCATCCAGGGTTGTTGCACCGATACAGTGCAGCTCACCACGCGCAAGCATCGGCTTTAACATATTCCCTGCATCAAGTGCGCCATCCGTTCTGCCTGCTCCTACAATTGTATGCAATTCGTCAATGAATAAAAGAATTTTACCATCACTCTTTTTAATTTCATTCAGTACAGCTTTTAAACGTTCCTCAAATTCACCACGGAATTTGGCCCCGGCAACAAGAGCACTCATATCAAGTGAAAAAACTGTTTTGTCTTTTAGTCCTTCCGGGACATCCTTCCTGACAATCCTTTGCGCCAATCCTTCGACAATCGCTGTTTTACCTACCCCAGGTTCCCCAATCAATACTGGATTATTTTTAGTCTTTCGTGATAGAATCCGGATGACATTGCGAATTTCCGTATCACGCCCGATGACAGGATCAACCTTCCCCGATTTAACTTCAGCAACGAGATCTCTGCCATATTTTTTTAGGACTTCATATGTGCTTTCTGGATTTTGACTAGTCACTCGTTGATTCCCCCTTATATCGTGTATAACTTGTTTTGCTTTATCGTAATCTATTCCACAAGTTGAAAACAGCCTGTTTATATTCGGTTTTTTTTCCTTTAACAACGCCAACAGGATGTGTTCGACAGATAAATATTCGTCCTCCCACACTTGCATTTCTTTTTCTGCAACCGTCAATAACTGTTGTAGGGAAGCTGACATATATACCTGAGCAACACTGCCGCTCACTTCCGGCAATTTATTAAGTTCCTTATTTAGCTCTATTTCAAAACGACTGACCGTTTTATCGGAATCAGATAAAATTCTAATTAATAAACTCTCGTCCTGTTCCATTAAGGTTTTTAATAAATGAAGCTCCGTCAGTTCCGGATTTCCCCTATCCTTGGCTAGTTCCTGCCCGCCAATAAACGCCTGTTGGGTTCTCTCTGTCATTTTATTAATATCCATCTTAAAACCTCCCATTCATCAATTCCATGAACGAACTCTTACAACGTTTGACCATTTTTGACCTTTATGGTTTCATTATACTTTTTATTTTTCCCTTGTAAAGAAATGTTATAAAAAATACAAAGGTTATTAAGGGATAAACAGTAAAAGCCTCTCTTCATAAGGAAGAAAGGCAAAAATCTAATATTGATTTAAAAAATATGCTAACCACAACTTTTGGATGAATGAAGCAAATGCAGGTTATTATGCTTTTACAAACGCTTTGTTGTAACCGTGGAAATCATCAACAAATTTAAAATCCTTATCCGTGCGATTTAATAGAATCGTATCACGAAGCAGTATCCCCGCATCGGTAGTATTGTGGATAATTTCTCCCCACATTCTTGCACTTGTTTGAACGTTCGCTGTACGTGGAATGCGTTCTTCTTGATATTCCAAAAATGCCTGCTCCACATTATTCCCATTCTTATGAAGCATATCAGTCAAATAAGCCGCATCTTCTAAAGCTTGGCAAGCTCCTTGTGCCAAGTATTGAAGCATTGGATGTGCAGCATCTCCCGTAAGTGTGATCCTGCCTTTTGTCCAGTTATTAATTGGCAAACGGTCGTACATCGGCCAGCGACGTTGACGCTGAATGAATGAAATCGCATTTTGAACAAGCTCACAAGTTCCTGCAAAGACACGGTCCATTTCTTCCGGGGTACCCCATTGATCTGTTTTTTCATTTTCTTCGGTGTATTGAGAACTTTTGAAAACAACTACCTGATTGTAAAGCTCTCCTCTTCTAACCGGATATTGAACAAGATGAAGATTCGGTCCAATCCACATATATACATCATCTAAATCTCCGTGACTCGTTACCTCTTCCATTGGAAGCGCACCTCTGTAGGCAACATATTGAGAGCATACCGGTTGATCTTCCACGAATAATTTACGGGCATTAGACCATAAACCATCCGCACCAATAACAGCCGTTCCTAAATGTTGATCTCCATTTGCAGAAGTAACAGTAACTTGACCTTCATTTTCTACCGTTTCAATAATGGTTTGGTTCGTTACAAGTTCGATATATGGGCTACTTTCACATGCTTCAGCTAACACTCGATGCAAATCAGAGCGATGTAACACAACATAAGGTGCTCCATATCTTTCTTTATATACGTCACCTAAATCTAAAGCGGAAAGCTCTTTGCCCGAAAAAGCATCCATCAAAACTAATCTTTTTGGAAAAACTGCAATTTCGTTGATTTTATCCATAACGCCTAAACGTTGTAAAACATTGGTTGCATTCGCAGCAAGCTGAATTCCAGCTCCAATTTCACCAAATTCAGGAGCTTGCTCCAAGACTTTTACATACTGTTTTGTTTCCGCAATTCCTAGAGCCGTTGCCAACCCGCCTATTCCTCCACCGATGACAATGAATGGTTTTTTTTCTGTGTTCATTATTCAATTCCCCCTAAAATAAGTTGTCATAAGTCCAAAGTTGTAGACCATTAACACAGTAAGCGTTTTCATTCGACCAGCATTATCGTAATATTTATGACAATCAGGCTGGAAGTACCAACCTGATTTTTCTTATACTAAAACAGCCTTAAATTCACTTTCAACTTTTTGGAAACCATTGTTTGTATCAAGTGACTGTTGTTGTTCTAAATCAAATCGCTCCATTATTGGAAGATCGTTTACCGAGAATAAGTAAGAATCTACTTCTGCAACGTGCTCATGCCAAGCCCAGTTTGGAACTACAAAGTAGTCACCCTTAGACCATTCAAACCGTACTCCATTAATAACTGTATAGCCGGAACCCTCATGCACTTGATAGATTGTTGAATGAGTATGGCGATGTGCTTTAGAATGGAAACCTTTTGGAAGTTTCTGCATCCAAGCTCCCATCGTTGGATTAGCTGTTTGTCCATTAGATGGGTTGATATATTCAACGGCAAAGCCTTCATATGGATCTGGTTCAAAGTTCATTAACCCTTCAATCGCTGCTTTCGTGCCTTTCCACTTGTAGTTTGCAAGCGGAGCTACTTGTGAATAACGATCGGATACCGGACGAACCATTCCTCCTTGATAACGAAGTTCCGAAAAATTATCCGGACGTTTCGGCGTTTCAATACGGTCTGGATACGGTTCAAAGAAAGTACCGCCAATAGAATAGATAGTAGGGATATCAAGAGCGTCCATCCAAATCATCGGTTTATCTCCAACATGACCATGTCCATGCCAAAGATTTTTAGGTGTGATTAAGAAATCTCCTTCTTCCATGAAGATTCTTTCTCCTTGAACAATTGTGTAGGCACCTTCACCATTCGTAATAAATCGAAGAGCGCTTTGAGAGTGACGATGAGAAGGAGCTACTTCACCTGGCAACAATAGTTGAACCGCTGCATAAAGCGTTTGGGTTGTTGAAGCCCAGCCCCAAGGCTGGCGATAAGTTAGGCCAGGGTTTTGAAAATAAATGGCTCTGCGCTCACCGCCGCGATCAGGTGTGAAGATTTCAGCTGCTTCCATCAACTTTTTTGTCAGAAGCTCTTCTTTCCACAAATAAGCATGGGCATGTGGTTTAGGTTCATGATCCATTAGAGCGGGAATAGCTTCCCATAGGGGTCCAAGATTGTACTGCTGAATATCCCTTGTAAAATCTTTTACAATTGCACTGTTCATGTAATCTGATTTTTCAGCCACATTACTCCCTACTTTCTTTTTTCATTTTTTATCACTTAATTTTAGAAAGATTTCGCTTAATTTGGTCATAGTGCCCTGAAACATGGTCATCGATGAAATGATCTACGATATAAGAAACAGGTTTGTTACCGAATTTGGCAAAGTTCCGGTGCGGTGATTCTTTAGATAGTGTTTCTTCATCTAATTTCCCGAGGCCGCTCTCAACTTTATATTTCAGTTCATCCACTTGTTTTAAAACTTCATCAACTGATAGTTTTTCCGTATCAGTAACCGCTGCTAGTCGAGCTGGATCTTGCAATCCACGTCCCCATTTTGAGCCCGGAGTGGCTACTACCGTTTCCACTTCACCTAGCCAGTAAGGAATGGCTTCCGCTATATGAGAAAGGATTTGCATGATTGACCACTCTTCCTCTGTCGGGTTGAAACGGATTGTTTTCTCTGAAAGGTTAGCTGTTGTCTCAAGAATGTGATCGATTGATTGTTGAAAAGATTGGATCGATGTACCGATTGATTGATAAGCCATTCTTATTTTCCCTCCCCAGCACGTTTCACACGGTTTTCGAGATAACCGATTTTGTCGATTTCGATTTTGACAACGTCACCATCTTTTAAGAACACTTGTGGATCGCGGGCTACTCCTACTCCACCCGGCGTTCCAGTTAGGACGATGTCACCTGGTTCAAGAGTCATTAAGTTCGATAAAAATTCAACTAAATATTTCACATCGAATACGAAGTTAGATGTATTCGTTTTTTGGCGTTCTTCACCATTTACAGTTAAGCGGACATTTAATCCAGAAGGATCAGATAACTCATCTGATGTAACTAGCCAAGGTCCCATTGGTGCACTGCCTTCGACTGTTTTCCCTTGAAGCCATTCAAGTGTACGGCGTTGAATATCACGATACGTGACGTCATTCGCAATTGTATAACCTGCTACATAATCAAGTGCATCATCTTGAGAAACATTGCGTGCCCGTTGGCCCACTACAAAAGCAAATTCTGCTTCATAATCTAGTTGTTCTGAAATAGGAAAAAACGGAATATCATCTTGAGGTCCAATTACTGCATTAGCGAATTTGGCAAACACGACCGGGAATGGAGGCAGTTCGCGACCCATTTCTGCAATGTGTTCACGGTAGTTATGTCCTACACAAATAATTTTCCCTGGCTTTTGGACAGGTGCCTCAAGCTTTACGTTTTCAACAGCATGTACCAGAGTACGTTTGAATGAATCGCGATTATTCAATGCATAATCCGCAGCTTTTCGTGCGATGGAAAGGCTTTCATTCCCACCCTGTAGAAATGCTTCCATAGTTGAAGGTACATAAGCTTCAGCGATTTGTTCACTACGAAGTTTCCCTTCACTTTCAAGAAGTGCTTGATAAGCATAGTTTAGGTCTACAATCTCTTTATTTGGATAAATTGCGCCAATACGTGTAAATCCTTCACGGCTAAAAGTTACTAATTTCATTTTTCATTCTCCTTTATTTATCATTATTTTTTAAAAGCTGTCTTTTAGTTGTTTTATTGATGCACCTATCTTTGTCTGAAACAAGGCATTGTTTATAAAATGAATGTCCTTTCACAAACTAGAGGACAAATGGTAACTATACCTCGCATCAATTTTTCATTTTTCACTTATAGATAACTTAGTTCACTATTTATATACATGATAACTTAATTTTCGGAAAATTGTCAAGAAAGTATTCAAAAATTTTTATGAAAATGATATTATCAACATCATTATGAAGCTTTCAGTAGCAAATTTAACAAATACATATATGACTAGACTTATCTAAAACTAGAAGTATATTAAACAGATGTGTTTATGCGGACGTTATGGAGTATACTTTTTATTTATTTTCATTTAAATTTTACATACTCTGATATACTAGACCTAAATTAAAACAGATTAGGGAGATTGTCATATGGAAATCGTAAAATCTGGTTCAACGATTCAATCCTTGCAAATCGGGATGAGCATTATTGATTTACTCGCTTCACAAAGAAACCCTTTAAGATTCTCTGATATTCAAGAATCTACAGAAATAACTAAAAGTAACCTTTATAAGTATTTAAATACTTTGACCCAACTCGAGTTACTATATCGCGATAAGACAACTGGTATGTATTCCCTCGGGAGCAAACTGATTCAATATGGTATGGCAGCCATTGGGAATGAGGACGTCACAAGCCGAATTACTCCTTATTTACAGGAAATCAGCCATCATACCTCCTGCACGGTGTTATTTTCCGTTTGGACATACGATGGACCAATCACAGCAAAAATATGGAATTCCAATCAAAACTTAAATATTGGGGCCCAGCTAGGCACGCGCCTTCCCCCATCTTCTTCTTCCGGCAAAGTATTCACTGTATTCCAGGATTCTTCCATAACGGCAGACTGGATAGAAAAAGATAATAATGTAGGAACTAAGGAATATCAAGCGATACAGAAATACAAAATTGCTTTTGCAAAAGAGCCTTTAGTACCTTCTGTTTCTTCCATGTCCATTCCGATTTTTAACTATAATGCAGAATTATTGGGAGCGATTACTGCTGTTGGCTTCACTGAAAGTATACCGGATCATTATGAAGATCCCTTAAGCCAATATTTAAGAAAGAGTTTTTTAGAAATCTCGAATATTTTCGGTTATTCTGAAGAATAGGATAGGTTATTTCCCATAAAAAAAGCAGGAAAAGGAAGTGAATTGTCCCTTTTCCTGCTTTTTATTTTATTATGGCTTTCGCTGATAGGTCCATATCCTGTTATGATTTGAAGTTTCAGGAAAAGTATCTCCTGCTTCTAGCTTTACCTTTTTCGGATTTAATACCGTGCTACCCGTTTCACCGATTTCTACGTAAGCCCCATTATTAGGTGCCTTCTGACCTGGTTTAAATTGACGATTTTGCCCCATAGATTTCACCCCTTTACATGCTTTCCATTTTATTATTACCGGGTTCACTTCTTTCATGTCTGAAAAATTCAGGGCAAAAAGGAAATTAGTCCATGGGAAACAAATCGTATTGGTATAAAAAAAGCGTCTGCTCATAGAGTAGACGCTTTTTTTTAAGACATTAAATCCACAAGAACCGCCTTTTGAGCATGAAGACGATTTCCAGCTTGGTGGAAAACGACGGAATTCGGTCCATCGATGACTTCAGCGGTTACCTCTTCTTCTCTGTGTGCAGGCAAGCAATGCATAAATATATAATTATCCTTTGCATGCTTTACAAGTTCACTATTGATTTGATAATCCTTAAACGCCTCTAAACGGATACTATTTTCGATTTCCTGCCCCATAGAGGTCCATACATCAGAATAGACGATATCTGCATCCTTAATAGCTTCAACTGCTGAACTCGTCACAACAATTTCACATCCATTTTCCTTTGCCACTTTTTGAGCATAGGCGACAACATTTACATCAGGTTTATAGTTATCCGGGCATCCAATAGAAAAATCCATGCCCATTTTTGCGCAGCCAACCATCAATGATTGTGCCACATTGTTACCATCACCGATGTAGCTCATTTTCAAGCCTTTTAATTGTCCTTTTAACTCTATAATTGTCAAGAAATCCGCCATCACCTGGCAAGGATGGGCAAGATCTGTTAGCCCATTGATGACTGGAATAGAAGCATTTTCAGACAATTCCATAATTTTTTCATGCTCGAAGGTACGAATCATGATGCCATCAATATATTCGGAAAGGACTTTGGCCGTATCGGAAATAGATTCTCCACGTCCGATTTGCAAATCATTACCGCTTAAGAACAAAGCGTGCCCGCCAAGCTGCATCATGCCCACTTCAAAAGACACGCGGGTACGGGTGGAGGATTTTTCAAAAATCATCCCCAGCGTTTTCCCTTTTAAAGGCGTATATTCCTCGCCCGCTTGTAATTTGGCTTTAATGGTCTGCGCTAGCTTTAACAGATCTGCAATGGCCGTGGGTGTAGACTCCTTCATGGTCAAAAAATCTTTCCCGTTTAAAATCTTCGTTTGTGTCGGTGCCGTTAGTGAACTCATACGTGTGACACTCCTTTCGAATATGTTACAAGCCATTCCTGCAGCGCGGTAACGCCTGGATCAGCATTTTCTAACGATTGAAGATAGGCTTTAAAAGTCTCTTCTTCTGTAAATGCTAGAAGTCGATATTTTGCAGCCAATAATCTTAGCTTCTTATCTTCTTCTGTAGTTCCATAAGCTAAAACAACAGCTGCATTTCCTTCATTAAGCCATTTGTCAAAATCGGAATCCATCAATGTCAACCCAGCTTCATTGATTAGTACAAGCAATTCTTCACTTAATTGGACAGATTCGGATTGATACACACCTGAAGTATGTTTAGCCTTTTGAGCATGAAATACTTTTGTTAATGCTTCTGTCATCGTTTTTCCGATAGCGATGCCTTCACCAGTTGATTTCATTTCCGGCCCTACTTTTGAATCAAGACCGCTTAGTGCAAACGTTGAGAACACTGGATATTTGACGACTGAATACGGAATTTCTTCCATTAACCCTGTTTTTTCGAACACATTCGACAACGAGTATTTCCCAAGCAATATTTTTGTCGCAATCTGTACTAAAGAAACATTAGTGATTTTACTGATGATTGGAATCGTCCGGCTAGCACGCGGGTTTACTTCCAAAACATATACGTCATTGCCTTCAATCACAAATTGGATGTTCATAAGACCTTTATAACCAAGCTCTACTACTAACTTTTGTGCAAAAATAGTCATTTTATTTTTGATATCCTCTGATAAGGATTGAGCTGGTAGTAATGCCATGCTATCTCCCGAATGGACGCCTGCTTTTTCTACATGTTCAGCAATAATTGGAATATAAATCTCTTTGCCATCCGCAATCAAATCGATTTCCGCTTCTTTACCTGGAATATAAGAATCGATTAACACAGGAAATACAAGTGCCGTTCCATTTTCAATTCTATTCAGTAAGCTTTTCTTCGAGCGGATAATTTCCATCCCCTGACCACCAATTACATAGGATGGGCGTAATAGAACTGGGAAGCCAATCGCCTCAGCACACTCAATTAATTGCTCTGCACTATTGGCCATCGAACCCGGCACATGTGGAATCTCCAGCTTTTGCAGAAGCTGATAAAAGCGATCACGATCTTCTAGTTGGTCAAGCGTATCAAATGAGGTACCCAACAAATTAATTCCGTAATCTTCCAGTCCCTTTGCCAGATTTATGGCTGTCTGTCCCCCAAATTGGACAATTACATCCTCAATACCTTCCGCTTCTATAACATTCAGTACATATTCCAAGGTTAATGGCTCGAAATAAAGACGGTCTGCTGTTGCGAAATCCGTACTTACCGTTTCTGGGTTATTATTAATCATGATCGTTTCAACATTTTCATCCTGAAGTGCATAAACACCATGAACGGAACAGTAATCGAATTCAATTCCCTGTCCGATTCGGATTGGGCCACTGCCAATCATCAATACTTTCTTTTTATCTGTTTTTTTCTGTTCGTTCTCTCCAAAATATGTTGAATAATGATAATTCGTATGTGATTCAAATTCAGCTGCACATGTATCAACCGTTTTGTAAACGGCGGTAATGCCTAGTGATTTACGGTGTGCTCTCACTTCGATTTCACTTACTTTCCATACGGAGGCAAGATAACGGTCAGAGAAGCCCTTTTCCTTGTACAGCTGCAGTTCTTCTTTGGTGACCAAATCGATTGTCTTAGCAGTGATTTCATTTTCTTTCTCGATCAGCGAAGCAAAAGATTGAAGGAAGAAATAATCAATGATGGTTGCTTTATGGATTTCTTCAACTGTCACACCTTTACGAAGCATTTCAAAAATGACAAAAATGCGTTCGTCAGATTTTTCAGCGAGCTTTTCCCAAAGTTCTGGAACAGTTTTATCTTTTAATGATAAAAGTTGCAGTCCATTCGTTTTTAATTCTAATGAATCGATAGCTTTTTGGACTCCACCTTCAAAGCTACGGTGTAATGCCATAACTTCGCCTGTCGCCTTCATCTGAGTTCCTAATTTGCGGTGGGCAGTCGTGAATTTATCGAATGGCCACCGTGGGAATTTTACTGCTACATAATCAAGAGCAGGTTCGAAGCTTGAATAAGTACTCTTCGTTACAGGATTGATAAGTTCAGATAAATGATAGCCGATAGCAAGTTTTGCAGCGATGCGTGCAATCGGATAACCGGTTGCTTTGGATGCTAGTGCCGATGAACGGCTAACACGTGGATTTACTTCTATTAAATAGTACTGTTTGCTATTCGGATCAAGTGCAAATTGAATGTTACAGCCACCAATGATACCTAAAGCAGAGATAATTTTAATAGAGGCAGCACGTAACATTTGAAACTCATCATCAGATAAGGTCTGGGATGGAGCTACAACAATGGAATCACCTGTATGAATACCGACAGGATCGATATTTTCCATATTACAGATGGTAATGCATGTATTGTTTCCATCGCGCATAACCTCATATTCGACTTCTTTATACCCTGCTATGCTTCTTTCAATCAAGCACTGTGTAATCGGGCTTTCTTGAAGTCCGCCTCGTACAAGTTCCTTGAATGTCTCCATGGTCTCAGCAATCCCTCCGCCAGTACCTCCAAGTGTATAGGCAGGACGAACGATTATGGGGAAACCAATTTTGTCGGCGAAAGCTTGCGCCTCTGCTAAAGTATGGACAATTGTACTGTCAGGAACAGGTTCATCAATTTCAAACATTAGTTCACGAAACAGTTCACGATCTTCTCCTTTTTTGATGGAGTCTATTGGTGTTCCTAATAGTTTGACATTATATTTTTCAAGCACTCCTGCATCATCCAATTGATAAGCAAGATTCAATCCTGTTTGCCCCCCTAATGTAGCAAGCAGGCCATCCGGCTTTTCTTTAGCAATGATTTTTTCCAGTACATCTACTGTTAAAGGTTCGAAATAGACAGCATCCGCGTTCATATCATCCGTCATAATCGTTGCCGGATTGTTGTTAACTAGGATGACTTTATATCCTTCCTCTTTTAAAGCGAGGCAGGCCTGTGTACCTGCATAATCGAATTCAGCAGCCTGCCCTATTACAATCGGCCCTGAACCAATTACTAAAATAGTCTGTATCGTGTTGTCCTTAGGCATATGCTTTTTCTCTCCCGCTATATTCATTTATCATTTGTAAAAAGTCGTTAAACAATAGTGAGCTTTCTATCGGTCCTGGATTCGCTTCAGGGTGGTATTGAGTCGTAAATATCGGTAAATCTTTATGCATAAGTCCCTCAACGGTACTATCATTCACATTCCGGAAGCGAACTTGAAGCGATGTTCCTTGTAAGCTTGGCTCATCCACTTCATAGCTATGATTTTGAGAACTCATATACACCTTTTTCGTTTTCAAATCGACCACGGGCTGATTCGCACCACGATGTCCAAACAGCATTTTTTTTGTATTTCCCCCAAAAGCAAGGGCCGTTAATTGATGACCTAGGCAGATGCCCATTGTAGGAAAATTCGTAATGATTTTCTTAATATTTTCCAATAGATATTCAAGCTGTTTTGGATCCCCAGGCCCATTTGAAAGCAAAATACCATCCGGATTCAAGTCCTTGATATGTTCGAATGTAGTATCAAAGGGAACGACTGAAACTCGGCATCCCTGTTCAATCAATGAATTTAATATGGATTTTTTATAACCAAAATCCATCATTACAACGTGTTTAGAACCTTTCCCGAAGCTTTCAATCTCTTTAGTAGAAACCGCGGCTACGTGCGCTTCTAGTTCATTCAAACTGGATTCGAATGTGAATGCAGTTTCTGCTGTGATGGCTGCCTGCATGGAGCCTTCTTGTCGTATATTTTTAACTACCGCTCGCGTATCCACATGACTCAAAAGAGGGATGTTCCATTTGTCTAAATATTCACCAATGGAATATTTAGCTTGATAATGAGAATGGCTCATATTTCCTTCATATACAATAACACCGGCAACATGCGGCTTCTTACTTTCGAAATCAATTTCATTAATTCCATAATTTCCGATTAAAGGATATGTGAAAATGACAATTTGGTCCTTATATGAAGGATCTGTCAATACTTCTTGATATCCGGTCATTCCTGTAAAAAAGACAATCTCTCCAGTGATTGCTTTTTTAATTGATTTAGTCAACAGTTCCCCTTCAAAGACGGAACCATTCTCTAAATGTAGATAGTTTTTCATGTTCTTCACCTCTGTAGATGACGTATATTTATATATAGAATAGCATAATTATTCATTTTATTCTATAAAAATTCATTAAATTTAGATTGTTTGTTTTATTGCTAATACTTTTTTTATTTTCTTAATTGCAGTATCGATCTCTGATTTAGTCGCTGTCAGAGGTGGAAGTAAACGAAGAACATTAGGTCCTGCACTTAATACGAGTAGGCCATCTTCTTGAAGCTCCATTAAAAACGACTGAACATCTTGTTTGCATTCGATCCCGACCATCATCCCAAGTCCACGAATTTCTTTGACTTCTTCTGAATCCTTTAATGCCTTTGTCAATTCACATTCAAGGTATTCAGCTTTTTCCACGACTTCTTTTAAGAATCCCGATTGGAAAATTTCTTTTAAAACAGCTTCTGCTGCTGCAACACTTACCGGATTACCGCCAAAAGTGGATCCATGGCTTCCAGCACTAAAGAATTCCGACAACATTTCTTTGCCAATCATCGCCCCGATAGGTAGACCATTTCCTAGCCCCTTGGCCGAAGTAATGATATCTGGTTGGATATTAAAATGCTGAAATGCAAATGGTTTGCCTGTACGGCCAATTCCCGTTTGTATTTCATCGATAATAAGAAGTGATCCGTATTTTTTACATTGAGCTTGAATTGCGTCCAAATACGATTGCTGAACAACATGAATGCCGCCCTCTCCTTGAACTACTTCGATCATTACCGCTGCCGTATCCTCATCTACTGCAGTTTCTAAAGCATCGTTGTCATTGAATGGCACATATTCAAACGAAGCTAGCATCGGCCCGAAACCAATCTTGATTTTTTCCTGTCCCGTTGCTGCCATCGTTGCAAATGTACGGCCGTGGAATGACTGCAGACATGTGACAATTTTACTTTTCCCTGTAGCTTTACGAGCAAGTTTGATAGCTGCCTCATTTGCTTCAGCGCCGCTGTTGGCAAAGAACACTTGACCTAATCCTGAGGCATCTGCTAGCATTTTTGCTGTCCGTTCCTGTAAAGAACTTTGAAACATATTCGATACATGCCAGTATTTATTAAGTTGCTCCGTAACAGCCTTTTTCACCTTTTCATGACTATGGCCAAGGTTTAAAACTCCGATTCCCGATGTAAAATCAAGATACTCCTTACCTGTTGTACTGATAAGTTTCATTCCATTCGCTGTTTCCGGTTCAATGTTCCACCTTGCATATGTAGGAAATAAAGAACTCATTAAAATACCCCTTCTTCCTGTAGAAATTTCGTTCCGATAAATTGCCCGTTTTCATAGAAGTGTTCCTTGCCGCTTACAATCATCACTTTCTCAACTCCTTTATTCAACACCGACAATGCTGTGTTAACTTTCGGAATCATACCGCCATAGATACTGCCATCTGTAATTAAAGCCTGTGTCTCCGTTTCAGTCAGTTTTTCGATAATCTGCTGATTCTTTAAGACCCCTTTAACGTCTGTGACAAATAAGCACATTTCAGCCGAGAGTGCCTTCGCTACAGAACCTGCAGCCATATCCGCATTCACATTTAACTTATTTCCATCTTCTGTAGTCGAAATCGGTGTCAATACCGGGCAATAGCCTTTTTCAAATAGAAGTCCAAGTAATTCTGTATCGACTTGATGAATCTCACCAACAGCCCCTAACTTCTTTTCATCAATATACTCACCAGTCAGGATTCCGCCGTCCGACCCATTTAGACCGACAGCCTTAATACCATGTGCCTCCAATTTATGGACGAGACATCGATTAGATTTGCCTGCCAACATCAGTTCTACAACTTCCAATACTTCAGTGGTCGTTTTTCTTAAACCATTTTCAAAGACCGGTTCAATTTCATATTTTTCAAGCATCGAATTGATATCAGGGCCGCCTCCATGAACAAAGACAATCTGGTAACCGCGGCTTTGTAACTCTTTAACACTTGTAAAAAACGACTCTGATAACTCGTTAATAATACTACCGCCGCACTTTATGACTAAAATGTTCACTCTTTTCAACACCCCTTATGATCGATAACTTCCGTTTATTTTTACATAATCATAGGTTAAATCACAGCCCCATGCCGTTCCTGATTCCTTACCATCTTTCAAGTAAACATTAATGATAATACTTTCATTTTCCAAGTATGCCTTTGCATCTTCCTCAGAAAACTGTATAGGCTCGCCATCTTTCAGTACAATGATTTCACCAAATGAAATCGTTGTTTGTTCCGGTTGGAACCCTACTCCGCTTCGACCCATTGCAGCAATAATACGTCCCCAGTTTGCATCCGCTCCAAAAGCTGCCGTTTTCACTAAATTTGAACCAACAATCGTTTTCGCCATCATTTGTGAATCTTGTTTGGAATTCATGCCATGGACATTCACTTCAATTAATTTTGTCGCGCCTTCTCCGTCTTTCGCAATTTGTTTAGCTAAATTTTCAGAAGTCTGTTTTAATAATTCCAAAAATACAGACCATTCTGGGTGCGTGTTTGTCAAAGGTTCATTTCTTGCTGCTCCATTTGCTAGGACCAGCACCATGTCATTCGTCGAACAATCACCGTCAACAGTTATTTGATTAAATGTATCATTCGTTATAGAAGATAATGCTTCCTGTAAATCATTCGGTTCAATGACAGCATCCGTTGTAATGAAACCGAGCATTGTAGCCATGTTCGGATGAATCATCCCTGACCCTTTCGCCGCTCCGCCCATTTTCACGCGTTTACCATCAATGACTGTTTCATAACCGCAACTTTTAGTTACTATATCCGTTGTTAAAATAGCAGTACCAAAGTCTTCAGCAGCTTCAGCTGTATCTGTTGGCTCCAATAAATCTATGCCGTTTTTAATTTTATCCATTTCCATAAATTCGCCAATAACTCCAGTCGAAGCAACTGCAAATGAATGATCTTCCAAGCCGAACTTTTGGGCAGCAAGCTTTCTCATTTCAATAGCATCCTTTAACCCTTGCTCTCCAGTACAAGCATTCGCACATGCACTATTAACTACTATGCCATGAAGCTTTCCAGTAACTGCTATGCTATCCTTCGTTACATTGATTGGAGCCGCTTGAACTACATTTTGTGTATAAACAGCAGCGGATGATGCTGCAGTTTCTGTATAAATAATGCCGATGTCTTTTTTTGAGTAGCGCAACCCTGCATGAGCGCCTGAGGCTTTGAACCCTTTAGGCATTAAGATGTTTCCTTCTTTAATTTGTTTGATTTCTTCAACTGGCTGTAGTGTATTCATTATTTACCTCCAATAATTTTACGGATATAGTGGGCTGCTCCATAGTCCTGCTGTTTCCTCTAGCCCCATTAATATATTTGCACTTTGAATGGCCTGCCCTGCAGCACCCTTTACTAAATTATCAATAACTGAAACAATCGTTACCTTACCTGTTCTTTCATCATATGCGACGCCTATATCACAAAAGTTTGAACCATACACTTGTTTCGTAGACGGGAAGCGATCAAGCGGCTGTACCCGTACAAATGGATGATCCTCATAAACAGTTTCATACAAATCTCTTAGTTCAGCTGTTGAAGTCTGCCTGTTTACCTTAATATACATCGTAGCCATGATACCCCTAGTCATAGGAACAAGATGGGTATTAAATGTTATAGGTTGTAAATCTGATGACCACCTTCCAAGCTGTTGTTCGATTTCCGGTATGTGTTGATGCTGATTCACTTTATATATTTTAAAGTTTTCATTCATTTCACTGTAATGTGTATCGGATGAAAGTGATTTCCCTGCCCCGGACACTCCGGATTTAGCATCAATAATGACATCTGTGGCTGTAGCCCATCCTTCAGTGAATAAAGGAGCAAGACCAAGTAATGAAGCAGTTGGGTAACATCCTGGATTCGCAATAATAGTGGATTGTCTAATTTCTTCTGCATTCCATTCAGCCAATCCGTATACAGCTTTTTCAATAATATGCTGAGGCGCGGCTGTTTTTTTATACCAGTGTTCATATTCACCTGGAGTTTGAAGCCTAAGATCCCCTGACAAATCGATTACTTTAATATTAAGGTCGGAAAATTCCGAAATTAACTGTGAGGAAACACCCGAAGGAGTAGCAAGAAAAACAATATCAGATTTTTTTGCAATTGCTTCCGGGTCAATTTCTTCTAATTTATCTTTCATATGCATTAAATGTGCATTTTCTTCATATAAACTTCGACCAAATTGGGATGACGTATGCAGTGATTTTATTTTCAAATGAGGATGATTATTCAGGAATCTTATCAATTCCACTCCTCCATACCCTGTTGCGCCTACTATTGATACGTTCACAAAAACCAACTCCTAGATTTTAAGTCCCTGCAATTCTTTGATTCTATTATTATAAGACTGAATAAAAATAAAATCAAATGTATTTTTATAAAATTCTAAACTTAAATTTCAAAAACAAGTTCCACCGCGCAAACTTCTAGTTTTATCCAAAGTTGTTGACTACTAGTGTTTTTTCCGTTTAAATCAAATAAGGTAGTAACTGAGTTATAACGGTATCTGAAAGGCGGTTGTAATAAATGAACGAATTTACGTTATCTAATCGAATGCATGCATTTTTTGATAATAGACATCATGTTAAACGTATAGAAAAAGGGTGCTTCCTTTTTCAGGAGAACACCCTTGCTAGTGATTTGTATTACATTTTAAAAGGCAAAGTTGAAGTGAGTAAGGTTGTTCCAGACGGTCGAGAATTGACAATGCGCATTTGTTCAGAGAATGACCTAGTTGGAGAAACTGTCCTTTTTTCTCAGAACCCTAAATATATGATGAATGCAAAAATGTTAGAAGATGGTGTTGTAGCGGTTATTTCTAAAGAATTATTAGAAGAGAAAATCGCGTCGGATAGTCATCTTGCAGTTGAAATGATGACATGGTTATCCGCTCAAAATCGTAAAAATCAGGCTAAATTCCGCGATATGCTCCTGCACGGTAAGAAAGGCGCATTTTACTCCACTCTCATTCGCTTATCAAATAGCTATGGTACTGAAGTTGAAGACGGTATAGTCATCACTCTTCCCTTTACAAACCAAGAGCTTGCTAATTTTTGCGGCACATCCCGTGAAGTAGTCAATCGAATGCTCTCTCAATTAAGAAAAAACAATGTAGTTTCTATTAAAAAAGGACGCATTAAGATACTTAACCTTGAGTATTTAAAGCAGGAAATTGACTGTGAAAATTGCCCAATAGAAATCTGTACTATCGAATAACCCCCCGCCCTCCATAATTAGCAGAGAATACTTCATATACTGACCAGTACCTTAAATATATATGTAATGGATTAGATTCATTTTAAAGTCCTTGCATCTCTTTCTTTACTGGGTCATTTGATTTATTTTTACTTTAATAAAAATGGATAGTTATTATGATATAGCATTATAAAAATGTATAAATTTAGTATAAAAATACATTGAGATGAATTAATCCAAATCAGGACAGACATTCATGGCCTTACCAACTATACATAAGAAAATACGGGATGGCATAGCTGCCATCCCGTATTTTCTTATCTAGAGACTCTTCAATCACAATAATTTCACATAGTTAAATAAATCATTGTTCTTCTGAGCTCATTGAAAGTTAGCCGCCAATAAATGACATTTCTATTTTTTCCTGTTTCTTTCTCGTTCCGGCAGCCCGCTCATCTGAATAGCGGTCGTCTCTATGGTTCCAAAGTGAAATGATAAAGTCAGTCAATTCTTCATCTGACATCTCTGAACGAAGCAATGACTTCAAGTCATGTCCTTTTCCATTAAATAGGCATGTATATAAACTGCCATTAGCAGAAAGACGAGCACGGGTGCAGCTTGAACAAAAAGACTCAGAGACGGATGTTATGAAACCTACTTCGGTAGTCGTCCCCTTATAGCGGAAGCGCTTCGCGACTTCTCCAAAATAATCTTCTTCCACCGGTTCCAGCTCGAATTCAGCCTGCAGCATCTCGAGCAATTCTTTTTTCGTTATGACGTTTTTCAACTGCCAGCCATTTGTATGCCCAACATCCATGAATTCTATATAACGTAATTGAATACCCTCTTCTTTGCAAAAACGGGCCATCGGCAGGATTTGAGATTCATTGGTTTCTTTTTTAACAACCATATTTACCTTAACACCAAGCCCCGCTTCTTTTGCAGCAGCTATTCCCTCCATAACCGGCTTTGTCCCGATATTTCTTCCGTTCATCTGCTTAAAAAGCTCATCATCGAGGCAGTCTAAACTGATATTTACCCGCTGTAATCCAGCTACCTTTAAATCTGCCGCGTGTTTTTTCAAAAACACACCATTCGTAGTCAATCCAATATCTTCTATTCCTTCAATTGAAACAAGTTCGGAAATGAGCGTAGAAAGATTTTTTCGCAGCAACGGTTCCCCGCCTGTCAATCTTAGTTTTTTAACCCCTAAGCTTGCAAATATTTTAGAAATCCTTACGATTTCTTCATAAGATAAAAGCTCACTTTTAGGAAGGAACTGAAAATTTTCATGGAAAATTTCAGCCGGCATACAATACTGACAGCGGAAGTTGCAACGATCAATGACAGAAATTCTTAAATCCCTTAACGGCCTGTCTAATGAATCCTTTATATGACGGTTCAATTTCCCACCCCTAACCGGACGTATTAGAAAAAGCCAGACCAATAAAAAGTAGCTCCATAACAATGGTTCACTGTTTTTTGGACTGGCTTAATATTCTATTACCTGTTAATTATTTAATTCCTAACGCGATTTTGGCATATCTGGACATGCGATCCCTAGACCATGGCGGACTCCACACAATCTTCACGTCTGTTTCTTTAACTTCTGGAATATCTTCCAGCACTAGTTTCACTTGATCGACAATCGTTCCAGCTAGCGGACAGCCCATGGCAGTCAATGTCATCGTTACTGTCGTTAGTCCTGCATCATCCATATCCACATCATACACCAAGCCTAAATTCACGATATCTATTCCAAGCTCCGGGTCAATGACCTGCTCTAAAGCTCCAAAAATAATGTCTTTTGTATCTTGATCCACTTCAATCACTCCTTTTATGAATAATACTCCCCGATTTGTAATAATCGGTTTATAGTCGGTTGCGGCAATAAATGTCCGATTCAGACTTTACACAATGTCCTTAATAGAATCATACCAGATTTAGCATGTGTGCTTAAGCTTTTTGCACAGCTGGTCGTAAATGTTTCTCGAACCATTCCGCAGTCCGAAGCACACCTTCTCTACTTACCTTATGCCCAGCCTTCTGATCGAGGATAAAATCAATTTTTTCATGTGCTTCATTATAACCCGCTTTTACTCCTTCATAAAAGCGATATGCATGTTGATATGGTACAACAGGATCTTTAGCACCATGCCAAAACAGAAGCGGTCTGTTTGAAAGCTTGTCTTGATTGAGGCTTAAGTCAAATGGTTTGAGCTTTTCAATCACTTTATTTACTTCCTCATCCGTGATTGGGAAATTCACTTTCCTTTTCTTAATCTCCTCTATTTGAAGCTCCGCATACGCTACATAGGATGGATTCCCCATTAAGCTAACTCCAACTGTAATCCAATCATAGGCCGCCAGAGCTCCGTTGGTCACAATACCTCCCATTGAGGTACCCGCTACACCAATTTTTTTAGAGTCAATTAATTTTCTGGCTAATAAATCATCCTTAATCAAAGCTAAATCCTTGATGGTCTGTAATACCATTTCCCAAAAACGGGGCATCAATTGCGAATCACTATATCCAACTTCCCTCTCCCCATGATAAATTACATCAGGAAGAAGCACACGAAAACCCTTTTCAGCCATTAAATAAGCATAATGAAGATTGTGTTCTTTTGCACTTTGAAAACCATGTATAAAAATAATAAGCGGCAGTTCTTGATTGAAAGCCGACTGCTTACTTAAGTGTAAAACAGGAATATGTCCAATCTTTTCTTTTTCAATTATTATCAAGATAATCCCTCCGAATATTTAAATACTGTCGGTTTTTTCATTAAAGAAGCTTCAGAAGCTTTCTCAACAAATCTTTCGTTGTCCCTTTGCTGATTCCTAGTCATGTACTATGCTTTAAATATTATAATCCTTCATATAGTAATATCATACAGGAATGCATAAAGAATGAAAAAGATTTACAATTACTTTAAAATAGTCTTAACAATATTTGCATATAATGAAATCAAAAAGAACAGAAGGTGTGTACATGAATGAGAAACATTTAATCGTATTGGATCTTGATGGTACTTTACTTACTGATAATAAAACAATTTCTCCTAGGACTAAACAAACACTACTAAAACTAAAAGAAAATGGGCACGAAGTTATGATCGCTACCGGGCGTCCGTTTCGCTCAAGTGAACTTTATTACCGTGAATTGGGATTGACTACACCAATCGTTAATTTCAATGGTGCTTTCGTGCATCACCCATTACAGACAAGCTGGGGGGTATACCATTCACCACTGGATATAAGTGTTGCGAAAGATATTGTAGAAGCTTGTGATCAATTTGAATATCACAACATAATTGCTGAAGTTCGTGATGATGTATATGTCCATTATCATGATGAAAAATTGATGGACATGTTCAATGTAGGAAATCCGATAATGAAGACGGGTGACTTACGTAATTTCCTTGAGGATTCACCCACATCGATGCTCATTCATACAGATAGTCAGCATGTCGGCCAGATCCGCCAGCATTTATCTGATGTTCATGCCGAATTAGTTGATCATCGCCGCTGGGCAGAACCATTTCATATCATCGAAATTATTAAGAGCGGATTAAGTAAAGCGGTTGGTCTGCAACGTGTTTCCAACTATCTAGACATCCCAAAAGATAGAATTATCGCTTTCGGTGATGAAGATAATGACTTGGAAATGCTTGATTACGCTGGAACTGGTGTCGCAATGGGAAATGCTATTTCCCCTGTAAAAACGGTCGCAAATACGATGACTTTGACGAATGAAGAAGATGGCATAGCAGTATTTCTTGAGGAAAAATTCAACTTAAAATCCAAATCCTAATCCGCCATTTTTTACCTTTATAAAATCTCTTTTTGAAGCCAAACTAATAGGGACAACAGCTTCCTGTTATGTTGTCAAACGCTCAGAATCGGAGGAGATAAGCATGGGTAAAAGCAGACGATTTGTACAGCAAGGCAAAGAAAGTGTTGCCAAGCATGCCGAAAGAATCCCTTATCACACTACGTTTGCAGAAGCTGAAAAAGACAGATTGAGAATTATGTCAGAACAAAGCTATGGTGGCTTCTAATGGGAAACAAATTATTCCAGAAAGCTAGAGAATTTGTTGAAGAAGCTCTCCACTCTGAGCATGATGGTGACCAGCAAAAAACTGAGGAAATCGCTAAAAATGCTCTTTCATCGGCTTTTGCCAATACGAATGATGCTGAAAAAGAGCAATTACGCGAACTTCAAGAGGAACTGGAAAACCACCCAAAATAAGTAAAAGCCTCCAGGATTCTGGAGGCTTTTACTTATTTTATTAGTAGTTGTTTCGTGCTTTTCCACCTTTTTCACCGATTTCTTTATAAAAATCTTTTCCATGAGAATCGGAAGTGGCCTCTCCTCCCTTTTGTCCAATCTCTTGATAAAATTCTTTATCATGGTTGTCCGATGTAGCTTCGCCGCCTTTTTGTCCAATCTCCTGGTAAAAATCTCTATCGTGATTTTTCGAGGTGGCTTCGCCGCCTTTACGTCCTGCTTCTTCTCTACTCATTTTTTCGTTGTTAGCCATTATTATCACTCCTCATTAAGATTTAATATTGGCGCTACATTATTAAAATTAGCCGATTTGTACTGGCAATAAACGTAAAACACCGCAATAATTCTATTTGTCATAGAAGTGTAATGGCCTTAACTTTTTGTTAATATTCTTATTCCCTTCGGAAAGTACCAACAATTCCAGAAGTTTCGATGATATTGGTAAAAGCATGTGGATCAACTTCTTTAATGATCCGTTCCAGATCATACAGTTCATACCTTGTAATGACTATCAAAAGCATTTCCTTACTTTCGTTTGTAAATGCTCCTTTTGCCGGTACCCTTGTAATACCGCGAACTAACTTAGCATGAATTGCCTGTTTAAGTTCTTCGCTTTTCTTTGTAATAATCATAGCTGTAAGCTTTTCATGACGTGTATGTATCGCGTCCACCACACGGGTTGATGTGTAAAGCGTAACAAGTGTATATAATGCTTTTTCCGGTCCATAAACAGCGCCTGCCGTTACAATAATCACGCCATTTAACAGAAATAAATAAGTACCTACAGGCTTATCTTTCTTCCGTGAAAGAAGCATCGCGATAATATCCATCCCGCCTGTTGATGCCCCGAATTTCAAGGTAATCCCAACTCCTACTGCAGCTATAACTCCGCCAAACACCGCGTTCAATAATATGTCCGGTGACCAGCGGGTAATTGGAATGATTTCCATGAAAAGAGACATTAAGATAACACTGAGAAAGCTATAAAAGGTAAAGGACTTTCCAACTTTTCTCCAAGCAAGGATGGTTACTGGGATATTTAATAAAAGCAATAGAATCCCGGTCGATATATTAAAAGGTGCAAAAGATCCTATAATCCTTGATAGGAGCTGTGCCACCCCAGTAAAGCCGCTCGCATATACGTTAGCCGGGATTAAAAAAAAGTTCATCGCGATGGCATTCAATAATGCACCAACTATTACTATGAGAATTTTCCTTATTTCACTTCTATACATCCTAAAAACCTCCATTTCACCCTAATTCTATTATCTTTTTACCCTTAATTATTTATTCTATTTATGAAGAGATTGAAATTTTGCCGTTACGTGCTACACTAAAAAGAGTAAAACCCATTTACTAAAAATTGTAAAAAGAAAGCAGGTGTATTATGGCTATCACAATTCTTGCAGATAGTGCATGTGATTTGCCATTGTCTTTCTATAAGGAAAACAATGTATCATTAATCCCTTTACAAGTTCATCTTGATGGGGAGAATTATGAAGACCTACTTACCATTAATTCTCATGAAGTCTATCAAGCGATGATTGACGGAAAAGCTCCAAAAACATCGCAAGCTTCTCCGGAATACTTTATAGAACTTTTCACACAGTTTGCTAAGGAGAAAAGACAAGGTATCTATATTGCATTTTCCTCTGAGTTATCAGGAACTTATCAAACAGCTGTAATGATTCATAATCAGGTAAAAGATGAATACCCTGACCTGGACATTGAAATCGTCAATACGAAATGTGCTTCAATGGGAGTCGGGTTAATCGTAAAAAGGGCAGCCGAACTAGCAGCAAGCGGCGCCTCTAAAGAAGAGATTTTAGCTGACATCGAATTCCGCACTCATCATATGGAGCATCTATTCACAGTAGATAATCTTGAATACTTAGCTCGTGGCGGACGTATATCCAAAACATCTGCCCTTGTTGGCGGATTATTAAACATTAAACCGTTATTGCATGTTGAAGAAGGAAAGCTGGTTCCACTCGAAAAGATACGCGGTAAAAAGAAATTAATTAAACGAGTTATCGAATTAATGCATGAACGAGGCAAAAATTTGACAACCCAAACGATCGCTATCAGTCATGGTGACGATGCAGAAACCGCATTGGAGTGGAAGGACGCCATACAACATGAATTTGGGACAACTGAGTTCATGATTCATTCAATTGGTTCCGTAATTGGTGCTCATGCCGGTCCTGGAACAATTGCTCTCTTCTTCTTAAACGATACCCCTGCGAAATCATAAACATACATACTCTCTTTCATAATTGTGAACAATATATATTGATCATGATTATGAAAGGGAGTTTTATTATGTCAAAAACAACTGATAACAATAAAAAACCAAAAGATAACCAAGCTATAAATACTGAAAGAAATATCTCTTATCAGGAAAACCTCGAAGCGAGTAAGCACTCTTATTCGAAGAAAACAGACCATAAATGAGGCGGGGGCTGTCCCCTGCTTTTTTATATGTAGTTGTCGATATATACATATACAGCCTATATGGTTGTCTTCCTATCCTACTTTCTCTATAATAAAGGAAATAAACCCTGCTGGAGGTAAGTGATGGCAAAGGAAAATTCATTTGATATTGTATCCAAAGTAGACTTTTCAGAAGTAACAAATGCAGTTACTATGGCTATGAAAGAAATTCAGACCCGTTATGATTTTAAAGGAAGCTTAAGTAGCATTACCATTGATAAAGAAGACTTAGTTTTAGTATCTGACGATGAGTATAAACTCGATCAATTAAAGGATGTTCTAATTAGTAAGCTCATTAAACGTGACGTACCTATTAAGAACCTGGATTACGGAAAATTAGAAGGCGCTTCTGGTGGTACTGTTCGCCAACGGGCTAAACTCATTCAAGGCATCGATAAGGAACAAGCGAAAAAAATCAATACCATCATTAAAAACAGCGGACTTAAAGTGAAAAGTCAAATACAAGATGACCAAATCCGTGTAACTGGAAAAAACAGGGATGATCTACAAGGTATTATCTCTGCTATCCGAGGCGCTGACCTATCCATTGACGTACAATTTTTAAATTACCGCTAATATTAGAGGCTCACCCACTATGGGTGGGTCTCTTTTTATGTTCTAGGACGCTCTCAGTCCTTTTTCCGAATGAATCACCATAATGGAATATGGAAATGCTATTCATGTTCCCTTATATCCGAAGAATCTCATATACTTTTTACTTAGACATTATGCCCTTCTTCTAGGCTTTCTACAGGTCTTATTAAAAAATGATTTAATCTATTGTTTTAAGTTAAAGTAATGGGGATTTTACTCCAGATTTATTTTATTGGTTATTTTTACCGTGTTTTCATATTCCAAAAGCAAGGAATAGGAATAGTGTAGATAATTAAACAGGAGGGGTTTTAATGACTAGTCAAAATCAAAACCAAAATAAACAAGGATTTCCACCGCAACATCAACAGCATCAGCCTGGTGTGGAAACAAAAATGAATCCGAACCCCAAGTCGGTTAAACCTGAATATAAAGGAAGCGGCAAATTAAAAGGGAAAACCGCAATCATAACTGGCGGAGATAGCGGAATAGGTAAATCCGTCGCTATCTATTACGCAAAAGAAGGAGCTAATGTTGCAATTGCATACTTAGATGAACATCAGGATGCTAAAACAACAAAAGAATTGGTCGAAAAAGAGGGACAGAAATGTTTACTCATTTCCGGAGATATTGGCGATGAAGCCTTTTGTCAGGATGTCGTCAAAAAAACTGTCGATGAGTTCGGCGGTTTGGATATTCTAGTCAACAACGCAGGTGAACAACACGTTCAGACAAGCATCCTTGATATTTCAGCTGAACAATTAGAAAAAACGTTCCGAACTAATATCTTCTCGATGTTCCACTTAACAAAAGCTGCGTTGAAACATCTCAAAAAAGGAAGCAGCATCATTAATACAACCTCTATCACAGCCTATCAAGGTAATCCAAAATTAATCGATTACTCATCAACTAAAGGCGCAATTTTAGCATTCACAAGAGCACTTTCGAATTCTATTTCAAAAGATGGAATCAGAGTTAATGGTGTTGCTCCAGGTCCAATCTGGACACCACTTATTCCTGCCTCATTCGGAGAAGAAGATGTTGCCAAATTCGGTCAAAATACACCTATGGGCCGCGCTGGCCAGCCAGAAGAATTAGCACCTGCCTATGTATATCTGGCAAGCGATGATTCATCCTATGTCAGCGGACAAGTTATTCATGTTAACGGTGGTTCCGTTGTAAACGGATAATGAAATAAACTTCAAAAGCAGTGGTTTTCGTAAATGAAATCCACTGTTTTTTTTCATTATTTACGAAGGATTTTGACTGAACATATAGAAATCTAAGTCTAAGTGAGGAGTGATTTTCTTTGACGTACATTGTGGATCCATGGTTTACCGTTCAAGAATTAGACTCGAAAACGTTTGCGATCAGTGAATATGGTCATTGGGAGAAGGTACATTCCTTTTTACTGTTGGGAGAGAACCAGGCTGCGTTAATTGATACTGGGTTAGGCATAGATACGATTAAACGGATAACAGACCAGTTAACAGATCTTCCTATTATCGTCCTGACGACACATGTGCATGCAGATCATATTGGGAGTCATGGTGATTTTGATACTATTTATGTTCATAATGATGATGCCGACTGGCTGATTAACGGAATTAAAGGATTGTCGTTGAAACAAATTAGAAAAGATATGTCTCGCGATATCACCATACCCGTCCCAGAATTATTTGATCCTTTTACATACAAGCCATACCAAGGGAATCCTGATAAGCTCCTTTCAGATGGGGATACTATTGATATAGGAAACCGGATCTTAGGTATATTTCACACACCGGGGCATTCCCCGGGACACATCTCAATTTTAGATTATAAAACAGGATATTTATTTACCGGTGATTTACTTTATGCCGAGACTCCAATTTACGCCTTTTATCCCTCAACAAACCCAGTAGACCTTGTTAATTCATTGAAAAAAATTGCTAAGATCAAAGGAGTTTCCAAAATCTATGGAGGACATAACCAACTCGGTCTCGAACCAAAGATTTTTGATGAAGTCCTGGAAGCCTTTCAGTACCTTAAAGAGAACAAACTAGCCAAACACGGAACCGGTGTCCATACATTCAAAAGCTTCAGTGTACAATTTTAATAAAAGAGCATTGCTTTTACACAATACTCTTTTTGTTTAATAAGTCATAGCCATCGCTTCTTGCTTTATTGGTCTGCAAGAATGTCTTTCCACAAAATGATGGGGAATAATGGACCCTGCCGGAGTATCACCATTCTGTAATTTTTGAATGATGCTTTTAGCGGCCTGATATCCTAAATCGAAAATGTTAATATCTATAGAAGTTAGGGCAGGTAGTGATAGCTCAGAGAAAAGAACATTATTAAAGCTGACAATTGACATTTCCTCAGGAGTCCGTACTCCCATCGCTCGAAGAGAATGTACGACTCCTAGTGCCATAAGATCATCACTGACGACAAGAGCGGTTGGTGGCTCGTCAATCGATAGTAATCTTTTCGCTGCTGCTAGTCCACCTTCATGTAAAAAGTCCTCATGTATAGTATATTCCCTTATTGGAACGATACCAGCCCTTTTCAATGCACGTTCATATCCTAATAATCGATCGAGGGTCATCACAAAAGTTACATCTCCTCCAATGAATCCAATCCTTTCATGGCCTAATTGAATGAGATAGTCAGTTGCCTGTTCGGCAGCCAAGACATTATCGTTATCAACATACGTTATCTCCTCAATAAAATCATAGGGTTTCCCAATGACAACAAACGGAAAAGCCCTTGCTTGTAAATAGGTTAGAATGTGATCATTCATCCTTGAATACATAAGGATAATTCCATCCACCATTCCCCCTTGAACCATATTCACGACTCCTTCGTAGACTTCCTCCTCTGTTTTCCCCGTGCTTAGTAACAGAGAGTAATGCTCTTCCTGAGCCCCTTCACTAAGACCCTGGAGGATAGCCGGGAAAAATGGATTTTGATAAAAAACGTTTGACGAACTTGGTAACACCAATCCAATGATCCTAGTTGATTGATTAGCAAGACTACGAGCAATGAAGTTTGGATGATATCCTAACTTTTCCATTGCCTTACGAACTCGTACCTTTGTTTTTTCACTTATCCGAGGATTATTAGCAATCACTCGAGAAACTGTTGAAGGAGCAACATTCGCCAGTTGTGCCACATCTTTTATCGTGACGGCCATGCGTTTCCCCTCTCCCCTCTTTAGCCTTTATTGACTTCATTCAAAAAAAAGGTGAAAACCAATAAACACTTTTCTAATTTATTTTATAATTATACATTTGTATGTATCTATAATACACTCACTTCAATAGTTATATCCATACTTTTTTAACTGTTTTCAACAATTTTCAGAAAATACTTACTTTTTTGTTTTTTACTTCTCTTTTAAAAATCAAAAAGAAGCTGATTTAAGATCAGCTCCTAAAAAACAGCATGTGTCTTTGGGCGAGGACAGAAGTCAGACGACTAACAATACTGGATTTAAAGCTTATTTCCATTTATAATCCAGAAAGGTATTACAGGTTAATAACGATAAATCCTTGTTTCATATGGTCGCAAATTAACCATTGTTTCTTCCGGACAATCATCATAATTCGCTAGTAAAAGTTCCATTTTCCCCCAATGAGACAGGTCAATTTGATGATAATTTGTGCTAAAGTTGCATACAACCTTAGCTGAATCACCATTCATATTCCTTGTATAAATATAAAGTTCAGGATGATCTTCCCATAATAATTCATATTCTCCGTAAACAAAAACCTGGTGTTTTTTTCGAAGTTCGATCATCTTTTTGTAAAAATGATAAATAGAAGATGGATTATTCTTCTGCTGTTCTACGTTAATTGCCCGATAATTGGAGTTGACCTTCATCCACGGTGTGCCATCCGTAAACCCACCATTTTTCTTATCGTTCCATTGCATTGGTGTTCGAGAATTATCACGGCCGCTATGCCATATGATGTGCATGATTTCATCATGTGAACGACCTTTGGAGGTCTCAATCCGGTAAAAATTTTTCATTCCGACATCATCATAATCATCTATCGAATCAAATTGGACATTCGTCATACCTATTTCCTGCCCTTGATAAATAAACGGAGTCCCCTGCATGAAAAAGTATAGGGCCCCAATCATTTTCGCACTTTCCAACCAATATTGATGATCATTTCCCCATGTCGATACACTTCTAGGTTGGTCATGATTTTCAAAAAATAAAGCATTCCATCCTTTGTTTTGCAGCCCTTTTTGCCATTTAGTCATGGTACGTTTTAGACCATTAACGTCAACATTCTGATTCTGTCCACGATTCCAAAGTCCAAGGTGCTCGAATTGAAAAATCATATTGAACTTTCCATTCACTTCTCCGACCCAATCTTCAGCTTGCTCAATCCTGACACCATTGGCCTCACCGACCGTCATGATATCATACTTAGAAAAAGTCTCATCTTTTAATTCCTGTAGATAATCCAGAATCCCTTCCTGATTGGTATGCATTTCAAAGGCAGGTACATACTGATGCCAATACGGATTAGGCATATCCG
Organism: Peribacillus sp. TH16; assembly: GCF_016651095.1. Taxonomy (NCBI): domain Bacteria; kingdom Bacillati; phylum Bacillota; class Bacilli; order Caryophanales; family Bacillaceae; genus Peribacillus; species Peribacillus sp. TH16. Next base: position 1,363,399 of record NZ_JAEKEM010000002.1, read on the forward strand.
GTAGGCCTTCACGCTTATGAATATGTGTGATAGCATCTATTCGAAAGCCATCAATGCCTTTATCGAGCCACCAATTAACCATTTTATACAGAGCCTGCCTTACATCTTTGTTTTTCCAGTTTAAGTCTGGCTGCTTTTCTGCAAATAGGTGTAAATAGAATTGATTGGTCAATTCATCGAATTTCCAAGCACTTCCGGAAAAAATACTTTCCCAATTATTCGGTTCCCGGCCATCTTGGCCATCTCTCCAAACATACCAATCTCGTTTCGGATTATCTCGGGAGGAACGCGACTCAACGAACCATGGATGTTCGTCACTTGTATAGTTCAAAACAAGATCAAGTATCACTCTCATGCCACGTTGGTGAACCTCTTTCAACAGAAGTTCAATGTCTTCAATCGAACCAAACTCTTCAGAAACTGCCTGATAATCACTAATATCATAGCCGTTATCTGCATTGGGTGACTTATAAAATGGACAAATCCAAATAACATCGATTCCAAGTTCCTGCAGATAATCCAGCTTTGAAATTAACCCCCTTAAATCTCCCACTCCATCACCATTACTATCCATAAAGCTACGGGGATAGACTTGATAACAAACCGCTTCTTTCCACCAGGTCTTATTCATGCTGTAACCTCCCGATTCTGTTTTCCACAAAGCCAAGGGGACAATGTTTTGCAGCTACCAAAAATCGAGAGGTATATGATTATTTTGGCTGGTTTCGTTTTGAACGTTTAATAACCAAAGCAATAAATATACCAAATATAACAAGAACCAATCCTATAACAAACAGGTAAGGAATATTTATAATCGACTTAGGTGATAGAGTGTAGACTTCTGTCGTCTCCCTGTCGATTACGATTGAGTAGCTGTTGTCCTTACTACGGACCAGATCCCCATTCAGCATACCTCTCAACTCTTTATTCTTTTCAAGTTCCTTATCAGTGAGGATTATCGATTGAGTTTCAGTCGTATTATTCATGGCGACAACTATTGTTTCATCACCATAGACGCGCTTGAATACCGATGTTCCTCCCTTTTCATATAAAAGCTCCATATCCCCTTTTGTCAAAGCAGGATACATGTCTCTAAGTTCAGAAAGCTTCGTTATATAATCCACTAATTCCTGTTCCGTCTTGAAATCCATTAATTTATGATTATCAGGGGCCTTATCGCCGTTTAAGGCAATTTCCGATCCATAAAATACGATTGGTACTCCTGGCATCGTATAAAGATATGATAACGCCATTTTCCACCGTGTACCGGGGTTTTCATTATGATCGGCTGCAGCCTTTGTAAAACGAGGCATGTTCTGAGTATCCATAAACAATGCCTGCGAACCTTTGCTCTCGCTTACATCTTCACTTTTCATAAATGCATCAAACACCGGATTCAAATCTTTATCGGGCGCAGCAAATGTCTCCTTTAACTCAACATTTTGCGGATAAGCCATAAAAGCATCGATACCCGTTTTCTTATAGCTGGAAATCAGGTCGGCATCACCTTGAACATCGCCAATTGTATAGAAATTTGATTTTTCAGACTTGACTGTTTCGACAAAATCCTTCCAGAAATCCTTTGCTACGTATTGGACTTTATTCAGACGGTACCCATCAATATCCGTTTCCGTAATCCACCATTTGGCAGCATCAAGCAAATAATCTCGCGTTTCCTTGTTATCCTGATTCAAATCCGGAAGGCCATCGATCCAGGCTGTTTCCAAATCTTCCTGATTACTGTCATTAGAAATCTCTTTTTCTTCATGGAACCAGTCTTGTTTATTAGGATCAGTTAACCAAGAATGATTAGGGCCTACATTATTGACCTGAAAGTCAATAATTACTTTCATATCACGGTTATGAGCCTCATTCACAAGTTTTTTAAATTCTTTAATCGTACCGTAGTGCTCATCTGTTTTATAAAAATCTTTAACCCAATCCCCATGATAGCCATTTTCTTCATTAGCGAAAATCGGCGATAGGATGATAGCGGTATATCCCATATCTTTTAAATAATTTAGTTTCTTTGTAATACCTTCAAAATCTCCACCATTAAAAGCAGAAGGATTATTTACATCTGCATCTCCATTATTTTGTGTATTACCATCGAAAAATCGGTCAATCATTAATGAATATACGATTTCGTCCTTCCATGTTCGTTGTTCTTTTTCAGCTGCTCCTACTGGAATGGCGTAAAAAAGAAGCAACGGAATTAAAGCGAGTGATAACACTCTTTTTCTCATATCCGCTCTCCTCCTAGCTATCTCTTTACGCCTTTAAGATTAGCCTTTTGCCCCAATAACGTCAAATCCAAATTATAAAAATCTTTACACTAAAGGGACAAAATGGAGATACAAATGAACGCGGTCGAATTGGAAAAAGTAATTCGCAAATTAATATTCTTTTTTTATCCTCTTTACTGCTTCATCTAAAGTCCTTTTCGGCTTTGATTTTCCAGAAGCTATCTCTTTCATGGCAGATTTCATCGGCTTCCATACTTCATTCATTTCCGGTATATTCGGCACAGGTTCAGCATATTGTAATTGTATGCTTAAGGCTTGTGCTCTTTCATTTTCATTGATTGCTTCATTGTTCATGATAGATTTTACAGGAGGTATTTCTCCTGTTTTTTCATAGCGGAGCATTGCATATTTATCTTTTGTCAAAAATTCTACTAACTTTGTAGACCAGTAAGGATATTTTGTGAAGGCTGTTACATGCCAGCCTTTGATATCCATGAATGTTTTCATCGGCTGGCCATTTGGCAATACAGGCAATGGCGCCACCCCTGTATTCTTCCTATCAGAAAGTGTACTACCTTTACTCATGAAAGAAGCCAATTTCCCTTCTATAAACAACTTCTCTATCGCTGCTTCGTCCCCTTTTGGCATCACATCTGCTTTATACCATTTTTGAATATACTTAGCACCCTTTACAGCACTTTTATTATTTAATCCGATGTTCGTAGGATCTAGATCCCCATCTTTTTCTTTAAATACATAACCGCCCATCCCGGCCATTATTCCATACGCATCATATAAGTCATTCCATTCAGCATAGAAACCGTATACTTTTCCTTTTCTCAATTCCTTCGCCTTTTTATATAAATCATCCATCGTTTCAGGAACGTTAGCCATTAATTTTTTGTTGTAAATTAAAACAGAGGTTACAGCGTACTTTGGAAGTCCAAAAACCTTTCCTTGATACATTTCGGCTCGGATTGAGGATTCAATAAAGGTATTTAGTACGTCTTCATTCACCTTCAGTTCCTGAATCAGGCCTTCTTTCACAATCCGCCCGACCTTTTCATGCGAAAAAGTCACTACATCTGGAGCTTTCCCGATTGGCCCATTGCGACGAAGTTGGTCATACATCTCATTAGCCATTTCTATCTCTTCATATTCAACCTTGATTCCGTATTTCTTTTCAAATGCTTCAATCGCCGGCTTTAGACCATTTGCTTTACCTTTTTCCTCCCAAACGATCAATTTTTCTGGTTTCGCTTCATTCGTGTCTTCTTTTTCGATTTTTTTATTTTCTTTTACTATTTTACTTTCCAATTCTGAACTGGATTCACAAGCACTTCCAATAACAATCAAGAACATGGACATGAATAAATGAAAAATCAACTTCTTCACTTTCATTCTCCTTTTTAAAATGTTTATTCTATCATGTCCAAAAGCACCAGATTGTTTACACTTCAGTTTGCCAGCCCATCTAATCGAATAAAGTTTTTTAATAATGAAAGCGGCACCAAATCCTTCTGTTATCATTATATGAAAGGCTTCGATTTTTACAACATTTTCCTTTATCTATTTATTTTCTTGTAGTGATGAGTACTTTTTGTTATTTTTTAATTAATAGGTGCTTTTTTCTATTAATTGGGTATATAACCATATTGGAAAAATAGCATTTAATACTACTTAAAAATGGCTAAATTTTAACTACATATAGAAAACCTCATAACAGCCTAAAATTCCCTGTTTTCAATATTAATTTCCTCAAATATTCTTTTAAGAATTGGAGTGGTTTTCTATGGAACGTTCATCCATCCATCATAGAGCTAATGACAATTACGCTTATACCACCAACGCTGAAACTCTTCATATCCGACTTCGTACAAAAAAACAGGATATCTCATACGCCGGACTTATTTTTGGAGACCCATATATTTCGGATAAAGGACAATGGCAGCATGAAGAAAAAGCAATGAGCCTCTCCGGCAGCGATAACCATTATGATTATTGGCATATTTATGTGAAGCCTCCCTACAGAAGGATTCGGTATGGATTTAAAGTTCTCTCTGGAGATGAAGAGGTCATTTACACGGAAAAGGGATTCTTTAATGAACCTCCGAATGACCCCGGGAGCTATTTCGCCATCCCCTATCTTCATCAAAATGAAGTATTTGGGGCACCAGAATGGGTCAAAGATACTATTTGGTATCAAATATTCCCTGAACGCTTTGCGAACGGAAACCCTAACAACGATCCTGAAGGTGCAAAACCTTGGGGTAGTGAAGACCCGACCGTAGATAATTTTTTTGGTGGAGACTTCGAAGGAATCATTGAACACCTTGATTATTTAGAGGAGCTTGGCATTAACGGAATCTATTTTACGCCGATCTTCCTAGCATACTCTAACCATAAATACGATACGATTGATTATCGGGAAATTGATCCGCAATTCGGAACAAAGGAGACTTTGAAAACACTAATCGAGGAATGCCATAAAAGGAATATCCGTGTCATGCTGGATGCCGTTTTTAACCATAGTGGATACTACTTTCCTCCTTTCCAGGATCTCCTTGAAAAAGGCGAGAACTCAGAATATAAGGATTGGTTTCATCCTCACGGCTTTCCTCTAAAAGGAGGGGAAAGACCTAATTATGAAACATTCGGTTTTTTTGAATCGATGCCAAAATTGAATACTGCGAATCCGGATGTAAAAAAATATCTGCTCGAAGTCTCAACTTATTGGATTGAGGAATTCAATATAGACGGCTGGAGACTTGATGTGGCCAATGAAGTAGATCAACCATTCTGGCGTGAATTCCGAAAAACGGTGAAAGATATCAAACCTGATCTTTATATTCTCGGTGAAATTTGGCACGACTCCATGCCGTGGCTACGCGGCGATCAGTTTGATGCCGTCATGAATTACCCATTTACTAACCATGTTTTCCGCCTGGTCGCTTCGCAAACCATCCATGCGCGCCAGTTTATTGAGGAAATGACAGCTGTCTATCAAAGTTATCCCACCAATGTTTTTGACGTGATGTTCAATCTTCTCGGTAGCCATGATACACCTAGGATTTTCACGGATTGTGGGGAAGACGTAGCTCGAGCTAAGCTCATCCACGCTATCTTGCTGACATTCAATGGCAGTCCCTGTATATATTATGGAGATGAAATTGGCTTAACCGGAGGCCAAGATCCAGGTTGCCGAAAATGTATGGTTTGGGAAGAAGAAAAACAGAATAGCGAGCTTCTTAATGAAATTAAAGCTTTAATTTTGTTAAGAAAAGAGGAACGATTGCTTGCAAATGATGGAAAGTTTAAATTCCTTGATACAACCGGAAACGAAAATATAGTTGCCTACCAAAAGTACAACGATGCTCGTTCTGTCGTGATACTAATTAATCCGACGGATGTCCAGCAATCATTTACGCTTCCTTTTGATTTAGAAGGCCGTTCACTTACAGATTTAAGGACAAAAGAAACAACGAAGGATAGTCAATTTGAAATAGATGGCTATCAATATAAAATTCTCGCATTTAATCATTGAGAAAAGAGAAACGGGGCAAAGAATATCATCCAGCCCCGTTTTTTCATTCAATAATCTGAATATCATATTCCTTGAACCACACATGAGTTTGCGCCAAATGGGCTAGTAACTGAGGGCCAGACATCAATTGCCCGAACCATGGTACCTTAAAGGCAGCACCTTTAGAATCTACAATATCGGTTAGCTTCTGTTTATCGAAAAACTCATGCAGGACCGAACTTTTGTCCGTTAGTAAGTCTTTCAGCCACCCTTGAACACGGTCCGTATATATCGGGTTATGGGTTTTAGGGTATGGACTTTTTTTACGGTACAAAACCTCATCCGGTAACAATCCTTCCAATGCTTTTCGCAGTATCCCCTTTTCACGGTTTCCAGCCATTTTCATTTCCCAAGGAATGTTCCATGCATATTCCACAAGGCGATGATCGGCAAACGGCACGCGAACCTCCAGGCTGGCTCCCATACTCATTCGATCCTTCCGATCAAGAAGTGTCGTCATAAACCATAATAAATTCACGTAGAAAAGCTCCCTGCGCTTTGCCGCTTCACCACTTTCTCCTTCCAATCTAGGTGTTTCAGCAACAGTTGTTAAATAGGCTTCTTGCGCATATTCTTCCAACTTTAATTTCTCACGCCATCCCGCTTTCAATAAAGATACCCGCTCTCCAGTCGATCTCATCCATGGAAACCCAGCACGACTCAAATCGTCTTCACGATGAAACCATGGATAACCTCCGAAGATTTCATCCGCGCACTCTCCAGATAGACCCACGACAAAATCCTGCTTAATTTCCTTACAAAACCAAAGCAAAGAAGAATCGACATCCGCCATGCCGGGGAGGTCACGGACATGAACCGCTTCGGTTAGATAATCTGTTAGCTGTTCTTGAGTAATTATCGATGAATGGTGCACCGTATTAAAGGTATCCGACATCTTTTTAATCCAGTGCCCATCAGAGTTAGGCTGGAAATCATTAGCCTTAAAATATCGTTCATTATCTTCATAATCAATAGAATACGTATGAAGCGGGCCTTTACCTTCTTTTTGATAGGCATTTGCTGCAATAGCCGTAATAGCGCTTGAGTCCAGTCCTCCTGACAAGAAGGTACATAGTGGAACATCAGATACGAGTTGTCGCGTCACTGCATCTTTAACAAGGAAGCGGACCTTCTCGGCCGTCTCATCGAGGGTATCTCGATGTTCTTCACTTTTCACATTCCAATACCTCCAAATTCGGAGCCCTTTCCTTGATAAGGTAAGCGCATGGGCAGGTCTTAACTCCTGGATATTATGAAATACACCTGATCCTGGCTTTCGGGAAGGACCAACGCCAAACACTTCAGATAAGCCTTCGCGGTCGATCTCCGTTTTGACGTCAGGATGGGCAAGGATTGCCTTTAATTCCGAACCAAAAATGAGCCCACCGTCTCTTTCCGCATAAAAGAATGGCTTTACTCCCATCCGATCTCTTCCGATGAATAATTTCTGTTCTTTTTCATCCCAAATCGCAAACGCAAAAATCCCATTAAACAAGTCGACACATTTTTCTTTCCATTCTATATAAGAAGTTAGTAAAACTTCTGTATCAGAATGACCTTTAAAGGAATATCCTTTTAATAATAGCTGTTTTCGAATGTCTTCGGTGTTATATAGCTCTCCATTATAACAAAGCGTATATCTGCCGTATTCGTGTTCTTTCGTCATCGGCTGTTTTCCGCCTTCTGCATCGACAACCGTCAACCTTTTATGACCAAAAGCAACATGGGCTTCGCTCCAAACATTTTCCTCATCCGGGCCCCGCTTTGCCAACGTTTTTGTCATATTTTCAAGTGTTTTTGTTTCTGTCCGTAAATCCTTTTGAAAATGCACCCAGCCTGTAATCCCACACATCACACTTCATCCTTTCTATCCGGTCTATCAAAAAAATATCCGTCCCTATATTTCTGAATTGAGCGCCAATTGCAAAGAAATCTTAAGTATTTATTAGCATGATTCCGTGGGACTCCCCTACCCTCAACATTCATGTAAATAATGAATTGTTGAGCAAAGCATCCACTGTTTAAACATAGCCTATGCAAAGACGGAAAGTTGGTTATTTGTCCATAATATTTTAAAATATACAGTTATATTTTCATTGGATTTTGACTAAAAAGTAGGTGAGGATTCCACTATTGGAGGTATATGTATGAGTCAGCAACAACGAACTAAGTTAATGAACAGACAAACGAGAGCTTTTACCGAAGGAACAGTGGAAAATATCAATCAACAATGGATTTTTTTTGATGATGAAACTGATGAGGCTTGTTCCATTGAAGACCACATTGACAGTATCATCGAAGTGTACAGGGGGGGCCGTTGGCAGCAAGGAGTGGTAGAAGAAGAGGGGAAAATCCTCCTTCATCGAGAAATAACCTTCTTAAGAGAAAATGAACCCATCCGGATTCGCAAAAAACTGCTTTACTCTTTTGAAAGATTATTGGAAGAATTGAACGACGACTCTTTTTTTCAATTTGTAACGACCTTAAATTCACTTGATTTTTCTATTTATGATTGTATATATAGCTATAATCAGCTCACTTTTTTAAGGGCACTCTCTAACCAGTCCGGGGTAAACTTCTTCACCTTTGATAATGAAGCCCAAATTTGCCTCGTTCAGCACCATTTTTCATATGGTAAAAAGGATCACGATCGCTTTGAGTTCACCCTGAACACAGGAAAACGGATCATCATAGAAAAAGTGAATTCACAATAAAAAAATATAACACAATTCCCACCAGTTTCGAGTATAAAAAAAACGGGCGAATGAGATATCCTCATTCACCCGTTTTCATTATGTCTTAAAAAAAGTCCATTCCTTGTGGTAGGGAGAGCCCTAAATAAAGGACGAAAATAAATGCAACGATGAACAATATCCACATTGCACTCGTGCCTTTTCCTTTTTTCGTACGGACCAACACCATTTCCATCGCGGCAATAACGATGATTCCGACAATCATTTTCACTGCGTAAACACCAAAATCTGTAATCAGCATTCCGCCAGTAAGGAAAATCAATAGATAGAATAAACGTGTTATCATATGTACCATTTTTGCTTTCGGATTTCCACTTTTAAGCATCGAATATGTGACAAAGAAAAGAATGATTCCGATAACCCAAGCTGTAATGTGTATATGAGTCATTTTTTTGCCCCCTCGTTCAGTTTCTATTTCATCATATCATAGGCTTTTACAAAAAAACAAAACTAAGGTTTCGCCTAAATAGTTAAAACCAACAATTTAATGAACATCATTTACATTTCTTCTCCACTAGTCCTCTCCGACTCATAATTGGTTTTTTACCATATGTAACAAAACGCCATACATATTCAACCGGTCCGTATCTATACATTTTCATCCACAATAGGCTGAGTAGAATTTGAACGAAAAACACACCAAGAAGTAAGATAAACCCTGTTGTGTAAGAGACTGTGCCATATAAGCCTAGGCCATACGAGTAAAAAATGGACGTACAAACAATCGATTGAAATAAGTAATTACTCATCGACATCCTACCGACATACGAAAGCGCTTGGAACAGGCGAGAAGCTCTGGTTTTTTCAGCCAGCAGAGTAATCCCAGTGATATAAAACATCGTCAGTAGCGGTCCACCAAAATAATCCTGCACAAATATCGTGCCAAAATGGTATACGGTCACATATGGCAGAACCTTAATCGACAATCCTAATATCAAGCTTACGATCGATATCGCCTTCAATTGTCGTTTATACCGAACTGGATTATGTAGCCAGCCTTGCTTTGCTACGCCAGCACCAATTAAAAAGAACGGAAAAATGGATAAAAAGAGGATAATAGCATTAAATGGGTTATTCACCATATACCAATCTAGTGCCCTTTGACTTATTATTTCCGTAAATGTACCAGATTGATAAATTTGAAGAGACTGTTTCATCATCGTCAAATCAGTCGTAATCTCCATCTCTTCCCTATCAAAAACTCCTATAATAAGAAAAAGCGAGCCCAATATCGCAAAAGGCATGACATAAAAAAACGAGCCCAGCAAAATCAAATTCTTTCCCCGCACCTTATAAAAAAGTAAAAATGCAAATCCAAATATCGCATAATTAATAAGTATGTCCCCATGCCAGATGGCAAAGGCATGAATGCACCCAAGCATTAGTAGAAAAAAGAGTCTTTTCATATATAGGAAAGGAAATGAAACACCCTTTTCCTCACATCGTACCGCTAGTATGATTGCCCCGAAACCGAATAGAAACGCAAATAGCGGATAGAAACTGGCTTGCGCAACAATATCACTGAATCTGTACAAAATCCGGTCCCAACCTTCAGTCCATCGTTCAACACCATCTATATACAAGAGCGGAGAATGAAAAGAAGGCATATTCACTAAAAAGATCCCCAAAATGGCTAATCCCCGTAAAATATCAATGCTGACAATCCGTTTACTTTCCTGCAATGGAACCATCGTGTCCTTCACAGTTTCACCCTCTTTCATTCAGATTTAGCTCCAGTCCTTGTTGCAAAAAGGTACAAGAATAAGAAATGGAGCGTACACGAATATTTTATAGCCTCATTGCATCATCTTTAACCAATAAATCCGATTTTTGTTTTTTTATTAGTATGATAAACAAGCTACCCAATACGCAAAAGATTCCTGCAAGAAAGAATGCCCATGTATAGGAGCTGAATATTTTAAATATAAGTCCCCCGCCATACGCCGCCACTGCTGCACCTGCCTGATGGGACGCGAATATCCAACCGTATACAATTCCACTTTTCTCTATCCCAAAGACTTGTCTTGAGATACTAATGGTTGGAGGTACAGTCGCTATCCAATCCAATCCGTAAAACACAGAGAAAATAATCAGTAGGATGATTGAGCCTTCTTGTAGCGCAAAAGGTAGTAATACGAGAGAAGCCCCCCTTAGACCGTAATACCAAAACAACAACCAACGGTTATCAAAACGATCTGATAACCAGCCAGATACAGTCGTACCAATTAGATCAAAGATTCCCATAAAAGAAAGCAGAGACGCAGCCGTAACAACAGGTAATCCAAAACTAATACAGTAAGAAATGAAATGAGTCCCTATCAATCCACTCGTTGAAAGTCCACATATAAAAAAGCTTCCTGCTAATAACCAGAATTCCTTTACTCTCACTGCTTCAATTAAAGACTGGAAAGCCATAACAATGGGATTCTTCTTTTGAACTAAAATAGCCTCTTGGCTTTCCTCTTCTAGTCCATATGGAAGAATGCCAACTTCCTTCGGGGTGTTTTTCATAAATAATAGGATGATTGCTAGCATGATTAAGCTAAGGACCATAATTAAGCCAATCGCCCATCTCCAAGAATAATTCTCTATAATAATGGCTAAAACAGGCAGTAAAACCAGTTGACCTGTAGCCGTACTTGCTGTTAATATCCCTACTGCTAGTCCCCTTCTCTTCTCGAACCAACGATTCGCCACATATGGACTTAATACCGTTAAAAATAGTCCGGACCCTAATCCAATAATAATCCCCCAAATTAGAATTAGTTGCCACTCATGCTCCATGAAAAATGTGAGAATAACCCCTGCCAATAAAGTTGACATGGCAAACACCATCATTTTCTTTAATCCAAGCACTTCAATTAAAGCGGCCATAAATGGACCTGATAATCCATATAGAAAAAGACTTATCGCAAAGGCTAAAGAAATGACGGAACGATCCCATCCGAACTCATTTTCAAATGGTACGATGAATACCCCTGATGATGACCTAACTATTCCCGCTACGATAATGGAGAAGAATGTAATGATTAAAATAATCCAGCTATAATGAAAACGATTCATGCTCACACCCACATTCTCAATAATTTGAAATATTAATAATATTAACACTATATAGTTCAACAGGAGCTTTTTTATTGAACAAATTCAAGGATAATATCTGATAAAATAAAGAATATTAGAAAAATGAGCTTAGAGGAATGGTTTACAAATATACTTTGGAAAATTGCCAATAGGTTAAAATTACCTTTACTTTACTAATTGAATATGAGCTTTCTGATATAAAGATTGTTTTTACATGCAGGGAAATGTTGGGCCGCTAAAGTGGTCATATGTGCCAATCAATCCTACTGTACATTATAAAAGGGATTTTGATATTCGAAAGAGAGTATGTATATTTTTTTGTGAGGCACCTTCTCTAACGATTTAGAATAGGAAACAAATAATCAAGCTGGGAACACAATTAAAATAAGTGCAGATCCTCCCAATTTTATTTCATTTTCCAACTTCCACATCTCTGGATCTATAATACAATTTAGCAGTGTTAGTCGTCGAACATGAAAAAACGCTGCCCATCACTGAGCAGCGTTTACGAGCATTAATTAACGAATCTACCTGATTTTCCTTTAGCCTCCCAATAATCATTACGAAGATGGATTTTTTGTATTTTTCCGGATGCCGTTTTTGGCAGTTCCTTAACGAAAGTTACACTGGTGACTGACTTGAAGTGAGCTAATTTTTCTCGTGTATAGGTCTTGATATCCGCTTCGGTTAACTCCACCCCCGATTTTAGCACAATAAAGGCATGTGGCGTCTCTCCCCATTTTTCATGAGGAACGGCTATGACTGCCGCTTCAAGAATATACGGGTGTTCATATAGTATTCCTTCGACTTCAATGGAAGAGATGTTTTCTCCTCCGCTTATAATTATATCCTTCTTACGGTCGACAATATCGACATTCCCATCCTTATCAATTGTCGCCATATCTCCTGTATGCAACCAGCCATTTTTCAGTGCCTGCATGGTCGCTTCTTCATTTTTCCAATAACCTAACATTACCCCGTGACTGCGGATAATGAGCTCCCCGATATCCACGCCATCATGAGCTACTTCCTCACCGCTGTCATGAATAACCTTTACTTCACTGCCTATGATAGGATAACCGGCTTTCGCTTTCATTTTGTATTTTTCTTTTTCAGAAAGGTCGTCGAATTCAGAACGAATCAATGAAATCAAACTAATCGGGGTTGATTCAGTCATTCCGTATATTTGGATAAATTCCCACCCTAGCTCTTTTTCTACCCTTGTGACAAATGCAGGCGGCGGAGCGGAACCCGCAACAACTATACGGATATCCTGCTCTATTGTGGGCACATTCTGTTCATAATATTGAAACAATGAATTAAGAACGGTTGGTGCCATATGCATAATGGAAACCTTATGCTTTTCAAGCGCATTAAATATCAATTCAGGGGTGGTTTTTCTTAAACAAACTTGAGTGGCACCATTGGCCGTATAATAAAATGGAGCGCCCCAGCCATTCACGTGGAACATTGGCAGAACGTGCAAATATGTATCGCGATCATTGACTCTGATATGATGCATCGCACCTAGTGCATGCAAATAGTTATTGCGGTGAGTCAGCATGACCCCTTTAGGGTTACCGGTCGTTCCGCTTGTATAAAGGAGACTCGAAACATCATTTTCATCAACTTGCTCCCGATCGAAGCTCTCTTTATCAAAATGCTCCAACCACTTGTTGTAATCGGTTTCATTTATTTCTTCCTCTTTATAGTGCACAATGATATGTTCCACTGATTCAAGTTGGTCCTTAACAGATGAAATAAGATGGTACAAATCCTGGTCTACGAAAAGCACCTTGGACTCACTATGATTCAAAATGAATACATAATCAGCAGGAGTTAACCGGATATTCAAAGGAACAATTACGGCTCCAAGTTGAAATACCCCATAAAAGCCTTCAAGCATTTCAATCGAATTCGGTGCCAAATAAGCCACTTTATCTCCCTTTTTAATTCCAATATCCCTTAACCCATTAGAAAGCTGGTTGACACGGCCATTTAACTCCAAGTACGTTAAGAGCTTATCATCTCCAATAATAGCTTTCTTATCGCCATATAGTAAGGCTGCTCGATCCAAAAAATGCGATAATACCAAAGGTACGTTCATCTCATCACCTCTTATTTTATTTGAAAATTGCGAATTTATCATTATATTACCATATCTGTATCTTATTATCCAATGACATTTATCGCTGTTCTATAACAATATGAAATAGACAGATGAATCACATCAATAAGGAAACAACATACAATACATTGAAACTTCCAATAACAAGGTAGGCTTACTGCCTATTCACTCGGGAAAAAACAGAAAAAAAAAAGGGTGATTTTTCATGCCGGCTATCGTAGGAGTTGTTCAAGTTATTAACGTCGGTAGCAGTGGAGTTGTCCATATTGGCGACGTCTTTAAGATAAGTCCATATTCCACTTCAAAAACATTTGCAGGTGCTGGCTCTTTTAATACAGGGGAATCCGTTTCACTATATAATGCCTACAGTACCACTAATACGTATGATTCTGATGGTATTGATCAGCCATTGGTATTAAATCTCTAGCCGTATTATTTTAGAAAGGAGGTCGCCATGATCTTCAATATCCACCAAACGATTCAAATCAATATGATTAAAATTGAAAGCATAGCCAATTCATCCGTTTTTCAAATAGGCAGCGCCGGAGTGATTAAACCATACTCCGAGTTAGCCAATACCGGGGGATACACTACAGCCGCTCCTCAGATTGAGGCTGATGTAGTTCCAGAGACCACTTTCGTCCCATTTAGACCTCCAAATTCTTAGGCATTCACCTACATCCATCAATTTCATATACTGTCATATATGAAACTTATATCAGGTAAAGTTGAGGTGTTGAATCGTGAATCATGATTTATATTCATATTCCATACAAATGCAGCGTTTTCTTGAAGCCCAGGATAAGCGGATTATGAAACTTGAACACGAACTCAAACGCCTGACAGATGAACTTGCCGAATTGAAAAAAAAACCGCCAATCCACGTTGATAAAATTGAATATAAATTTGATCAATTAAAGGTCGAATCTTTAGATGGAACGCTGAATATCGGTTTAAACCCTAATGATTTAAGTAACATTGATGAATTTGCTGTAAATAACCAAACGGTCCCACCTGCACCTTATCTATTTCCTGGCCGGGAGATTGTCGCACAGGAAATCTACAACGAGATTCTTTCAGACTTAGAAAATATGATCAGTGATACGGAAGGACAATTGAAAATATCTCTTGAACCTGCCTATCACGACTTCATGAGACAGGATGTGGAGCGCCAGCTACATCAACGCATCAACATGTATTTTGATAATCTTACGTTTCCAGAACGCGCACCGCAGCAGCGGGATAACGTTAAAGAAAAAATCAGAGAAAAAGTAAAGTCTGATATTCAGGCAGCTTTGATTCAATTCATTACCAACTCACAAGCCGAGACAGGAGGAAATTCAAATGGAGTTTAATGTAACCAATCACCAACTATGTGTTGGCGATATTCAAATTACCGGGGTAGCAAGCTCTGCTTTATTTCTCATTGGGGACGTCCAAACCGTCCAACTATCTTCCGCATTCGATACGCCCCCAGAATCTTTTATCGTCGGACCATTTGTTCCGCTAGGTCCAAAAGCATAAAAGACATGTTTTCAAGAATCTCAAAAGTAAAGTCCCTTTCTTCCAAGACGTTAATTTTAAGTTCCACCATGCAAATCGGAGACTGTTCTTATATTGACGGAAATTCACAAGCATTGGCAATTCAGAAGAAAAGCGATAATTTCCAGCCACAAGAATTTCAATTCAGCGATTTCAGCATCTTTAAGAGGCCCCTCTATATTCCGAGGATTGATGAACCTTTTCTTCCACAATTTTCAAACCCTAACCCCTTTATCCGTGTTGGCAATGTCCGCATTATTGGGATATCATCTTCATCCGTTGTCAGTGTTGGCAATGTCGGCCATATACGCATGGAATCCAGAGTGCATCACATTCGACAGGTTCAAAAAAAAAATGAAGAGACACAAACAGAGGATGGATCGAATGAAACTTAAAATGAAAAAGGAGGAATTCATATGCCAGCCATTGTCGGCCCAGTTCAAGTATTCAATGTAGCGGATGGAAATCTATTATTCGGTGATGCAGCCGTCATTTCGCCGAAATCTTCCAACAAAACTGTCACTGGATCCGGCTCAGCAAACACAGGTGGAATCGTCTTTACGGCCAGTGGTCTGAACGGAAACAATATCCTTGATATCAATGGAGTCGATCAACCCATTTCAGGGAATAATTAGCCAAACAAAAGCCTCCTATTTCCAGGAGGCTTTTCCCATTACATTTATTTATCAAGCATTTTAAATACTTGCTCTACATCTTTATCACCACGTCCTGATAAATTAACAATTAATATGTCATCCTTTGTTAACTCTTTTGCCAAATTCAGCGCGTGCGCTACAGCATGAGAGCTTTCGAGAGCCGGAATTATCCCTTCTGTTTTGGACAAAATTTGAAAGGCCTCAAGAGCTTCTTCACCTTTTATTGTTACATACTCCGCTCGACCACTATCTTTCAAGAAGCTATGTTCCGGACCCACGCTTGGATAATCCAAACCTGCAGCAATTGAAAAAGTTGGCTGCGGGTCTCCCTTTTCATCCAATAACGTCAAACTTTTAAATCCATGCAATACTGCCGGTACACCTTGTGAAATACTTGGGGCTTCAGCCGGTTCGACACCAACTAAACGGACATTTTCTTCATCGATATAGTGAGTAAAAGCACCGATGGCATTACTTCCACCTCCAGCACAGGCAATAATGGCAGTAGGCAGCTTGCCCTCTTTTTCAAGAATCTGGCGTTTTGATTCTTCACTTATGATTGCCTGAAAATGCTTAACGATAGATGGATAAGGATGTGGCCCTACAGCTGAACCAAGCAAATAAAAAGTATTTTCGTAGTTATGGACCAAGTCATTTAACGCCTCATCAACAGCATCCTTTAATCGTCCCTGTCCTTTTTCAACTGCAACAACCTTGGCACCCAACAATTCCATCCGAAAGACATTCAGCGCCTGTCTCTCTGTATCTAGCTTGCCCATATAGATAACACACTCTAAACCAAACATCGCACAAGCTGTCGCAGTCGCTACACCGTGCTGCCCTGCTCCTGTTTCTGCAATGATGCGTTTAGCACCCATCCGTTTAGCCAGCAGGATTTGGCCAATCGCATTATTGATTTTGTGAGCACCCGTATGATTTAGGTCTTCACGCTTTAAATAAATTTTGGCTCCACCAATTTTTTTCGTTAAATTTTGTGCATAGGTTAAAGGATTTTCACGTCCCACATATTCTTTTAGATAGTATTGAAACTCCTCTTTAAATTCCGGATCATCCTTATATTTCAAGAATTCTGCTTCTAAAATATCCATTACTTGCTGAAGTTCTTCCGGTACAAAGCTTCCCCCGAACTCACCAAAGTATCCTCTGCTCTCCATCTTACTCGTCATACTCAGCTCTTCTCCTTTAGAAAGGTATTTTATACATTAGTATATAGCAACCTTGCAATATTTTTCAAACAATTCTGTTTATTTTTTAAGTAAAAAGAGTGCCTTAGTATTATCACCTACTGTCTACCTATGTGGGGATTTTTATATGGCAAAACGGTCTTTCCCCGATTGAATATCGAGAAAAGACCATAGCTTAATCTATTCTTTTTTTCATTGTCTATTTGCCAGGGTTTTACGCACTTCTCTTTATACTTCCAATAAATGCGCTCCATCGAAGAAAAATAAATAACGGCTCGTTACTTTTTTATTTAATATTCCTTCGACAGCCCTTGTGTAAAGCTGTAGCTGCATCCGGTATCGAGCGGCAAGAATCTCTTTTGCCCCTTCATACCCACTAGCAAAACGACCAGTTATTGTATCCGTTTTATAATCAAGCAACACAAGCCCTTGTTCATCCTCAAAAATACAATCAATAACACCCTGAATCAGAATTTCCTCTTCTCCAGTTGCCCAATCACTGTAAGCCTCTTTAGCCGGCAATGACATTGTAAATGGCACTTCACGGCGAATACTTTGAGCCTTCTGCATTCTTTGACCGATATCACTGTCAAAGAAATCAACAATCGTATCCGGATTCACAGCTTCTTTCTGTTCGTCGGTCAACAACTCGCGTTGAATCAGTTCAACCATCAATTGCTGAATCGATTGAATGGTAATCTCGTTTGATAAATCGATATGCTGCATGACTAAATGGGTAATCGTTCCTCTTTCAGCAGGAGTTAGTGACTTTTCTTGCATAAAAGTCGGACGCTTCGTGATTGGCCGCTTAAATTTTCTCAACAACTCTGTGGAACTTTGCTCATCCTTCAGTTCATATTGACGTTTTAGTTCAGAAACGGACTGCTTGGAACGATGCACGGAAGACTCATGTTCTGGGTACTCCCATTTAAGCTGTTCCTTGATATCCTGAGAAAACTCGGAAACCATTTCGACCTTCTCTGACTTATGAACATGCTCTAGTAATTGCTCTTGTGCGAGTGCCTCTTCATCATCCAGAACTGCCAGCTCTTCACTAGGAATGACAGAGATGGACCAATTTGATGGATGTGACTCCATTTCCCAGCCAAGACCAGCTACCCCCTGAAAGTCTCGATGACGGACAAGGGATGGACCGATCCAATCAAGATAGCTTTTTGCACCTGCTCGTACATAGTCCTTTAATAACCAATCACCGTGTGTCGCATTACTTGCCCAATTATGCTGCATTTTTTCTGCATCACTGATACTGGCAATTAAATACAGCTTTTCCTTAGCCCTTGTAAGCGCAACATAGAGGACACGCATCTCCTCTGCAATTAATTCAAGCTGCTTCTTCTTCTTAAAAGCCAACTGTGGAAGGGATGGATACGTTATCCGCAATTCAGAATTCACATACTTAGCCGCAAAACCATAATCCTTATCCAGTAAATAAGGCTTTCGTAAATCCATCATATTAAATTGTTTAGAAAGTCCGGCAATAAACACAATCGGAAACTCCAGACCCTTTGAGGAGTGAATCGTCATCAGGCGGACTACATCTTCCTGTTCACCTAAAGCCCGAGCTGCCCCTAAATCATCTCCACGTTCCTGCATTCTATCAATGAAACGCAGAAAACGAAACAGACCACGGAATGAACTCGCTTCATATTGCCTTGCCCTGTCGTACAATGCCCTTAAATTGGCCTGACGCTGTTTGCCACCCGGCATTCCTCCTGCAAAATCATAGAACTGAGTTTCACGATACAGCAACCAGATTAAGTCGGACAACGCCTCCTGCCTGGCAAGCTTTCGCCATTTTACTAGCTTTTTATAAAATGATGAAGCTTTTTCATAAAGCCCAGGATGCTCATCTGAGTCACTCTTTCTGTAAAAATCAGCTAATGCTTCATAATAGCTACCTGTATGGAATAAACGGACCTGCGACATTTCTTCTTCATCCATCCCGACGATAGGTGAACGCAGAACGGAAGCCAAAGGAATATCCTGCTGGGGATTATCAATCACTTTTAATAAGGAAATCATGATTGCTACTTCTGTCGCCTCAAAATACCCTGATGACAAGTTAGCATAAACAGGAATCCCCTGCTTCTTAAATTCTTCCATAATTTGCGGTGCCCATGGCATAGAACGAAGGAGAATGACCATATCACGATAAGTCGCAGAACGGTATTGTTGGGTTTTCATATCATATATCTGATTCTTTTCGTTTATAGTCTTTTTAATGAGCTTGGCCATCAATCTTGCTTCGAGTTGCGCCTTTTCAAGTTCCTCGGCCTCGAATCCGATTTCCGACTCTTCTGTTTCTGAATGGGATTCTGCTCCATCAATTAAATGGAGTTCAATAGGGTTTGGTTTGTCTTCGGGATACGGCGCTCCTTTTTTCAACTGGGCGTCCTCATCATAATTAATCTCACCGACTGTAATCCCCATCAGCTGTTGAAATAAGAAGTTCGTTCCATCGAGAACTTCCTTTCGGCTCCGGAAATTCCGGTTTAAATCGATCCTCAGACCGGATTCGTTCCCATCATGGGTAAAGCGTGTGTACTTTCCAAGGAAAAGATTCGGTTCCGCAAGCCTGAAACGGTATATCGACTGTTTGACATCGCCCACCATAAACAGATTCCCACTATATTCTCCATCTGCCGTCACCAGTTTTAAAATTGATTCCTGAACTAGATTGGTATCCTGATATTCATCGACAAGTACCTCTTTAAACTGTTTCCGATATTCAATAGCGGCTGCTGATGGCTTTCGTTCACCATCTACGGTTTCCTCTGTCAAGATTTGAAGACAGTAATGCTCCAAATCAGCGAAATCGACCAAGTTTTTTTCCGCTTTTGCGGCGAAGAATCTTTCGTCAAACTGTTTAACGAGCATAACCAGGGTATCGACATATCCCTTCAGTTCTCTTATATCACGTAGATAACTTTCGGGCTTACGAGAAAATAACTCTTCCTGCAACGATTTTATAATTTTCTTTGCCTTATCACGATATTTGGTAGCCTCATCTGCAATATCTTTGATAAAGTCTGCTCCCGTGCATCGTTTTGCCGTACCAAACTTCACGTTTTGGATTTCTTCATAAAGAGCGTTCCAAGAGTGATCTTTAACTCCCGATAATTTGGCAACAAGAGCAAGGTCAGCTAAATAATTCTCTGCCCTTGGTGCTGGCCCCCCTGGTACCTTTGTCAGTTCGAGGGAGCGCTCCAATAAATCCTTGGCTGTATCCAACTGCAAACCAATATCGAATTTCAAGGACTCTATAAATGTAAGATCGTCTATTCCTGCATCATCAGCCAGATCATACATGGCAGCGGCACTATTTAGCCATTGATTTGGATCTGGATTCGATCGCGAAAAATCATAGAGAGATCGGACTATATTCTGAAGTGCATCGTCGTTTCGATCACTTGTAAAAGCATCAACCAAATTAAAGAACTCTTCATTATCACTCTGACCATACTGCTCTTCGAAAAGCACTTCCATTACTTCATCACGTAGTAGCTGTGCCTCTGTAGAGTCCGCAATTCGAAAGCCTGGGTCGATTTCCGTCAGATAATAATACTTCCTAATCACCTCTAAACAAAAGGAGTGAAGCGTGGAGATCGAAGCTCGATTAATCAAGCTCAACTGCTTACGCAGATGCTGTGAATGCGGATTTTCATTAATCGCTTTTTCTAATGCCTCGCTGACCCTGTGACGCATCTCGGCAGCCGAAGCATTCGTGAATGTCACAACAAGGAGTTCATCAACATCAATCGGATCATCTTCTGAAACAACCTTTTGAATAATCCGATTGACTAGCACCGCAGTTTTCCCTGAACCTGCCGCCGCTGCAACCAGAATGTCCTGATTTTTTGCCCAAATCGCTTTCCATTGATCTTCCGTCCAAGTAACGTCACCCGGAAGCGCAGGAATTATTGTTTTACTCATCTTTCACCCTCCCCTCTTAATAAATCCAGAACATCATTTTGTTTCTTCTGTGCTAAATTCCTAAATTGATTCTCCTCCAAAGACTGATCGAATTGACATACTGATTTAAACGAACAGAAGGTACATGGGGTTTTTTCCTTTAATTTATATGGTGTGATATCTACGTCACCATCGACCATTCGATCACCAGCCTCCTGATAGACCCGGCGTACGTGATGATTCAAAAGTGAAAACTCTTCCCTACTCGCAACTTTGGAAGCTGCTAAAAGCGATCCATCCTTTTTAAATCCAGCTGGAATGATGTCAGATTTACTGGAAGTCTCTATATCAAGCGATGTATCCATCATCTGAATAACATTTGTATGATCTAATACAAGTCCATTCATTTTAAAGCTCTTATAGATTTCTTCCTCAATTTTATCCAAACTGAGCATACCCTTTGATTTAACAACCGGATTATGAACATGAAAATACAAAACACCAGCTGGAATCGCTTCTTTGCCGATAAGTGAATGGGAGTGGGTAACGACGATATCGAGATATGTCAGCATTTGCAGAGCAAGTCCATAGTACACTTCACTCATGTTTAGCTCCTTTTCACTCGATTTATAATCGAGCACTCGCAAATAGACACCCTCACCTTCTTCCGCTTTATCAACACGATCAATCCGCCCAATTAATTCCATTTCCGTCCCGTTTTTCAGTGTGAATGAAAGTGGCGGCAGCTCTCCATTTTTCCCGAAGCCAAGTTCCAATCCTATTGGAGCAAATCCGCTCACCTTGGCATGTTCACTTAAGACGATTGATGCCCGACCAATTACATGTTCCAATTTCCTTCGCAAATAATGATGTCGGTTCGTACTTAACAAAATCTGATTTTGAAGCTTTGGAGCAAGCCTTTCCACTGCGTTTCTAGCCAATTCCAAGCATTGCTCTTTTGTCAATGAAGACCAAGGAATATCATTTTCCTTTAAATAATCCGAAATCATTTTTAGCGCTCCATGGAACATTTCACCAATATCCGGTGCATCCAGACGAAAAATCTGCCTTTCCCTTAATTTCAAACCATGAGCAGCGTAATGGGAAAACGGGCAGCTATTAAACATTTCCATCCGCGATACACTTGTAAGAATGCTTTCACCATATAATTGCTTACTTGTTTCTTCAGATAATTTCTTCGTTTTATTTTGGTAAAAAAGACTCGATAATACCTTAGCTGCTGCGGGACCAACCATTTCATCTTCAATAATGGTATTGTATACATCCCACCAGAGTGAATGGATGGGGTAGTTTCGTTTTTTCAACTGCAATTGGGCAGCCAGATAAGACAGGGCCACATCATAATTCGCGGCATACTTCACCTGCTCCTCAGCAGACAGGTCCGATGGGTCGTTCATATAAAAAGAATCGGTAACGTGCGGCAGGACGTCCCTTACCCTCTTTAAATAAGAAGAGGGTAAGAGAGCTTTTCCTTCCTCATCGGCAAGCGGATACGATAAATAGAGCGCTTCAGCCGGTGTAGTAAATGCTTTATACGCTGTAAACTCCTCATCCAAGAGGCGAACCTTCGAGCTTGGGGCAACGTCAAGTCCACTTGCCAAAAGCGTTTCGCGATCACTATCGGAAAATACTCCATCAGATACAGCTTTTCCTGGCAAGACCCCTTCATTTAGACCAATGACAAAAGCTGTCTTAACATCATCAAGACGAGATAGATCGAGATTAGCGACAAGGACTTGGTCAATTGCCGGCGGTACTAAAGAAAATTCAAGGGATTCCAGACCTGCTTCAATGATTACCGCAAACTGTTTCATAGAAAGCTCTTCTTCGCTTAACAGCTCGACGAATTGATCTAGCAGGTCGACGACTGCGTTCCACGATTGTTCATGCTCTCTAGCTGAAACCAAATCTCCTGCTTCTTCGGCCTCCAGCTTTAGCTTTTCCAATTTTTCCGGTACATGTAATTCTTCAAGATATAGATAAAGGGCTTCGCATATTTCTCTACCATTTTGAGACTTTTTCACTCGTTTTGAGAGCTTCAAAATGGGCTCAGTAAATAATTGCTTCAGCTCATTCAGTTCCTGCTCAAGCTTCATTTCCCTATCCGTTTGGGCTCGGTCTTCGAGCTCTAGTCCACGGAAGCGGCGGTAGGTCCATCGATCTTTAGAAGTCCACTTACCTCCTTTAATCCCACGAGCAAGCACATAATTTTCAAGCTTATCTACCTGCTCACGCATTCGGTCGTGGCTTTTTTGAAGCGGGAATAGTAGCTCCGTTTTGATTGCCCGAAATACTGGTTCATAACGCCAATAGCCATTTATGATCTCCAATGTCGATCGAATCAGTTCAATCAGGGGATGATTGAGCATAGTTCGTTTTGAATCCACGAACAGTGGAATTTGATAATCCCGAAAAACTGTTTGTAAAATATCTTCGTATGCTTCTCCATTGCGAACTAAAATCGCAATATCCCGAAAGCGGTGCTTGTTTTGTCTGACAAGTGTCAAAATGTTCCGGGCGACCCCTTCAATTTCAGCCCTGCGGTTAACTGCCTGAGCAATCGTTACTTCAGAGGGGTTCTCAAAAGTTCGCGCAGGACGTTGGGCAAAATAGGTTTCCAGATGATTCAGCCCTGGACTCCCACCAAACCTTGCTGTACCGTTTAGGATGCGATCTTCTGCTATTGGAATTCCAGCCCTTAATCCCGCTTGATAAAGCTGATGATACAGATTCCCTGTTTGCCTGAAAAGCTGCAGATCATCAGGCGCATATTGTCTGTAGGGCTGATCTAATGTCAACGCAATTGTTACACTCTTGCACAGCTTCATCATTTCTTCTACAATCAATAATTCCTGTGGTGTCAAACTGTAAAAACCATCGATGTATATATCCGCGTCTCTTATATATGAAGACTCTGACATTTTTTCTATAAGTAAAGTAAAATAGTCTTCAGAATCTAAATATTTTCCAATCATTTCATCCTCAAAAGCCTGATAAACCAGTTCAAGGTCATGTAGTTTATCCTGAATTCCATTGCCTCCCGGTGATGTTTCGGTCAAATAGTTTTGAATGTCATCCGGTTGGATGCAATATTGCTTGAATTCAGCCAGTATTTGTTCCATTTGAGCAATGAATCCCTGCTTATCAGCAGATCGGCGAAACATTTTCAAATCTTCTTTTTTATCATCCACAATCTTTCGTATCAACATATTAACGCCAACACTGTCCAAATGAAGACGGCTCATTCCTCCAGTTTCCTGCAGAACGCGCCAAGCTAGCCTACTAAAACTGAATACCTGTGTCCGTATCATTCCAGCGAGGCCTGGCG
The DNA here is from genome assembly GCF_016651095.1 of Peribacillus sp. TH16. NCBI lineage: Bacteria > Bacillati > Bacillota > Bacilli > Caryophanales > Bacillaceae > Peribacillus > Peribacillus sp. TH16. The sequence goes on from NZ_JAEKEM010000002.1 coordinate 1,387,878, forward strand.
TTTTAATTAATTTATATTCCGATAGAAACGTCATCTGATCAGGAACGAGGTAAATTATTGGATTGCCTTCGGGGTCCTTATCCAATCTGGAGCGAATTTCGTCCAAAACATTCGAAGTTTTCCCTGCACCCGATCTTCCTAGTAAAAAACGTAGTGACATCTTTTTCCCCCTTATACAACATAATATCTAGATCTATCATACCAGAAATACTGCCGTCTTTTTGACCTGGTTTCTGTTTCCAGTTACGATTTGTTTCCTATTATTTTACCGTTTCCTTAATAAAAATACCAATCGTACGTTCGTGTTTTAATCAAAAGAAAAAGCCCTCAATAATTTCGGGCTTCCGCAATCATTCACCTTTAAACTGCAAATTAAATTCTTTGATTGGCCAATATCGCACATCAACTTTACCAACTACATTTTCAACTGGTATGTAACCAAAGTGGCGGCTGTCCGCACTTTCAAGACGATTATCCCCCATGACAAACAGCTTGCCATCTGGGACAGTGGTCGTATCAGTGATTTCTTTTAATGTAAAATCACCCGTAAAGTTCTGCCCCGGGAACCCCTCCTTAAACTTCTCAAGATAAGGCTCATTCACTTTCTCACCATTTACATAAAGCCAATCATCCTTGTAACGAATACGGTCACCTGCAATCCCTATAACTCGTTTAACATAATCTTCGTGTGAATTCGCATGAAAAACAATTATGTCAAATCGGCTGATATCCCTGATTTGATAATTAATTTTATTCACAACAAGTTTGTTACCTTCTTCAAGTGTCGGCTGCATCGACTCCCCTTCAACATCATAGCTTGAAAAGAAAAATGTACGGATTAAGATGTAAATAACAAAAGCAATCATGGCTGCTTTTACCCAGTCGGATAAAGAATTTCTGTTTGTTTTTTCCATCTATTTCAACCCCTACTGCTGCATTTATATTCTAATACTTATTTCCCTTCTTCTCTCTTCATGCTTTTATTTAGCCGGACTTCCAGTCTTTTTCCTACATACCATAAGATAAAAATGACAATACCTATGATGATTGTACGCACAGGCTTATGAATAAGCGATACAAGATCATAACCTACGAAGCTAATCGTAAAGATCATCACCGCTTTCCCTCCTATGACAGCTAGTCCATATTGCAACGGGCTGACCTTTGAAAGACCCGCCACTATGTTCACAATAGCCGATGGTGTAAAAGGGAAGCAGAGCAGTATAAACAGCGGTCCGAATCCATGATTTTCTACCCAAACCATTAGCCTTTGCACCTGTTTATGTTTCTGCAAAAGTCGAAAAAGCCTCATTTGACCATATCTTCTAATAACTAAAAAGATCAGAAAAGCTCCCGCTACCGCCCCAATCCAAGAAAATAAAAAACCCCACCAGAGACCAAAAGCCGTTGCGTTAGCGAGTACAAACACTACTAAGGGTAAAAAGGGCAAAAAAGCTTCCAGCATCGGTAGCAAAATTCCCGGGATTGGACCGAATGAGCGATATTGCTGAATAAGTGCCGATATATTATCAAGTGTAAACCACTCACGTATAGTATCCAAGTCCATAATTATCTCCCTCGACATGCCGACTATTAAAGCAGCATAAACTTATTAAAAAGCTGTTCTATTTTAGATATATCACTTTCCTCTGAAAAATTGCAAGAATTATTATCCATATATAATCATACTTTCCCTATCTCAGGAAAACATAATCTTATTAACAAAAATTTCATCATTCCAACAAACCGCTTGCATATCAACTGATAATCCATTAAGATGGATTAGAGAACATATGTTCTTATTTTTACGAAGCATACATATTAATATGGAAACCTGCTTTTTTAGAAAGGAGCGGTCATGATGACCCGCATTCCAGAGGATGACCGAAATATGATTGAAAAAGCCATCTACCTTCCTATGGTGATTACAGTCTTAAACCGGGATCTCAAGGTCATCGAAATAAGTCCGTTTAAATTAAAAAGGCCCTATTCAGAACTAGTGGAACATGTTTTAAAAGCCGTTCAGGAAGAGCTTGCCGAGGTGCGGCGCTATTTGCGCAAGGAGAATATTAAGGTAAGTGAAATTAAACGCGATGAATCCTTTACGATGTATTGTTTTTTATATAAAGGATACGAGGAACATCATAATTATTTCAATCCCCGCCTTCGCAACAAAACCGAAGACTTATTGTGTAATTACTTTTTCGAAAGAAGTCAACGATCCAAGGAAGTTTAGGGGATGTATTTGTTTAAAACCGCCTATTGAAAGTTATAATAATTTAAATGATGGGCTACTTGGTTTTATTATTCATTTCAGAAACTTCATGCACTTACTAGGGGTTGTTTATTCCTATATATGAATGTGAATATTTACATTCAAAGAAATTCGTAGAGAGATATATAAGGGGTTAATGGAACGCTGTTGGCTATATTTTTCTTGGAAAAATAGTGTTATAGGCTCAAACTCTTCAGAAGAAGTATCTGTATATCACTCACTCCAATTGCTTCATAACTTTTAGTCAATATAAACACCTTAATTATGGTTAAAAAGGTTCTCCATGATAATAACAATATTGTTAAAGAAAATGACTCCAGAAGATTTAAAGGATTAACACCTTTATTCCATAACTATGTAAATCCATCTGGTGCGTTATAAAGAAGCATTTCTGACTGGATTTTTTCAAAAAGGGCATGTTTTAATCGTATGGTGGTTCTCTTAAAAAAAAGATTGGTCATCTTCTGTCTACGATGTCTCACAAGTCCCCTATTGTTAACAACTAACAACATAAGTATAAGAGATATTAAAATGGCAGATAAACGAAGTATATACGTATTGTTTGGAAAGGGATGTCCCTCTCTTTATACCCCTTACCAAATATTCATTTTAAATGGGGGCATATAAATATCCCCCATTTAAAATGAATATCAGATTCAAACAGCATCTTGGTGTATAAAAGGACTCGTCATGCAATCGTGAATTTCGCAAGGTAGTTTTACAACGCCACCATTTCGAACAAATCCTCTTAAAAAATAAAAGAGTACTAAATTATAAGTATAACAAAATCATTTTCTTTAATATCATGAAACAATTGACATCCATTATACTGATGCCTATACCACTAATAGTATAATTCGTTTAATATTTTTTAATTTTTTGAAAAAAAGCATTCCACTCAAAACGCTTATGCCATCTGAACCAATACCAGTCCAGATGGCATAAGCCTATCCTACAGGAAGAGTTTGTATGGCCACAGATAATAAATAAAAGCTAATTCCGGCGAAAAAAGACAAGAAATCGTTGGTTGAATTTTGTAAAGCCATCTGTAAGTTTCAATGAAATCACACCGCCAATTTATGCTAATATTGCCATTATTAACATGACCCATGCCGTTTTTATCATTTCTTCTTTACTTATAAAATGCCAATCTCTAACATTCCTCTAATAAAAAATAGAACCTAGCTATATTATCACCTCTTGTTTGTCATTCTATTCCAATGACGTTTTTCACTTTATTTTCAATTGTTATTACGATGATGTCATCTTTAAACCAATGACCCCTATTAAAATAAGACCAAGTGATATAAATTGAGAAAAAACAAATCGTTCTTTAAACCATAATATACCGACTAAAGTGATTCCTACACTACCAATACCAGTCCATACTCCATAAGCAACTCCAGCAGAAAGTACTTGCATAGCTTTAGAAAGACAGTAAAATGAGAGTAAAAAGCCGATCGTCATCACGTATATAGGCCATTTTTTTCTTGTACCATCCATGTATTTCATTGCAATCGTAGCAATGACTTCCTCAAGACCAGCTATTAATAATAATCCCCAAGCCATTAATGCTCACCTCTTGTTTTCTCATTATCTTTTTTAGTGAATGTCTTCATTCCGATAATTCCTGATAAAAGAATCATTAGAAAGAAAATTTGTCCAAAAGAGTAAGATTCACCTAAAAATACCCCCGCGATATATGTGCCTACAGTTCCAATTCCTACGAATACAGTATAAGCCGCGGCTACAGGAATCGTTTTATAAGAACGAATGAGTAAAATGAAACTTACTGCAATTAAAAGAAAGGTGATTACCCAATCTAAAAAGGAATCTGCATACTTAAGTCCTGATGCCCAAACTACTTCTAAAATACCAGCAACAAGCACTAATAACCAACTCATATTAATCACCTCTCTTACTGAATGAATGTCAGTCATTTTTAATGAAATAAAAAGTATTGGAAAAGATCCAATAACTTATTTATGTTCTAAATAACGCTCTTTTTAAAAAGTTAAATATCTCACCCTTAAATACTTCGAGGGTATCATCTTGCTCATGACTTATAAAAAATCGTTCCGCTGAATTTTCAATAAGGTTTATAATCATTCTAGCCGTCCATTTAACATTAATGTCACTGATTATCTGGTTATTTTTAATGGCATTATCTATTATATCCTCAAGCCAAGAATAATAAGGCTGATATATCGATTCCCATTTCTCCATTGAATAATCTATAGCAAGCCCGGAATAACAAAGGACAATAACATCTTTATGTGCATCTGTTACGTTAAAGGTTTCATCAATCACAACTTCCAAGACGTCCCAAAAGTTTTCTTCCGTTTGAATCTTTTCCTTAATTCCTTCTAAAGTAATGGTAAGAAGGTTATCTGCAATAGCTGGTATTAAAGCCTTTTTTGAAGAGAAATATAAATAAAAAGTTCCTTGTGCCACTCCAGCCTTTTTTACGATATCTGAAATGGAAGTCTTATCAAGGCCTTTTTCAGGGATGACATCAATGGCGGCCTTTAAAATTTTTTCATATTTTCCATCAGGACTGCTTGCCATATTATGAACCTCCTTCGCGAATGAATGACTGTCATTCATTATATATTAATACTAATGAAATGTCAAAAAGGTTATGATGTTTTCCACAATCGAATGCATATAAAAGGATGCTCAATTCCTGATTCAGCGAAAAGGTTGATGGGTTTTTCATATCATTGTAAAATATATCTTTCCATTGATTTCATTATAGGAGATATACTTATTACGGCACATCTATCTAAATGACGCCTGTCTTACAGTTTTGTAAGGCAGGTTTTTAATTTAGGGCAGTTTATATACCTGCTTAAATTAGAATAGGCGAACCTCCTCTTAGGAAGTTCGCTTTTTGAGGTTTTAATATTGATTGATACAAATCAACACTTCTTGCAAATGCTTTGCTTAACATAATTAGCTAGCGTGGATTATACTTTGACATCATCTCTGAAGCTTTTCCCCCATTTGCATCGGTGAACAAATAGAAAGACTTCCTCTTTGTTTCCTCAATCCTTTGAATTAGTTTAGTTTTTAAAAAAGATGTCCGATGCAGCTGGTTTTCAAAAGAACTGCATGATACTTCTATATCGATGGTTTGTTTATTTCGGAATGTAACCTTTGTATGTTTTGAATCTACGCGATCATAGGATACCACATGCTCATGAGATAACCAGATGCATTGAGGACGTAAGGGAGATGTAGTCGGAAAGAAGAAAATTGAACTAGTTGGGTCAATCGCGATCGGTGCTTTATGAGTGATATTTATAAGCTGTTTCGTTCCATCCTTTCGTCCCTCATAACTCGATCCAAAGTACTCACAGCTTTTCTTGACAATTTCCAAAGGTTTGAAAGGGGAAATGAACTCGTCCTCCAATTCAACGATTTGGGCGTATATTTTACTTCCATAATTGATTGGCATTACCATTAAAGTATAGGGAGTGATTTCATATTCTTCGATAATTCCCTGACAACTTTCCTTCAACTTACAACCACCTCTTCCTCACTGCATTAAAAAGTGTAACTTTCAGCATTTGGTTATTATTTTCCCTCTACTGAGAAAACAGCTAAGATTTCGATCAAACCTTTTACCCTGTCCCCTCCCTAATACCTCATATGGCTATAGAATATAGGACAGTTAGTTAATATGTGTTAAATTCCTCACTATAATAGCACAATTAGAATAGGTTATAAGCAAGTTCACAAAAAATTAAAAATTCTTTTTAAACGTGGTCATTTCGTCATCTAAACGACACATTTCCAAATATTTTAAATTTTCTGTTGATTTTATCCACTTAAATCCATATACTAATAAAAAGGGTCAGGGGTGGTTACTTTGAAAAATGAAAAATCTTATTCAGAGTCAGTGAAGTCCTTATCAATGAGCGAAATGAAAAACGATGCTGTAGTTCAGGAAATGTTAATTGATATGATTATTCTAGAATCCGTCCTTAATACCAAAAAGAATATCCTTGCGAAACAAATTGATGAAGCGTTAGATACTAAAGACAAACCTTTATTCCTAAAACTAAGTTCTGAAATGAACATTTTGCTAAAACAGTTTGGAAATTAAAAATGTTTGATTAAAAATAGCTAAATAATCAAAAAGCCTCCCCAAATGTCGGGAGGCTTTTCTATTTCTTTATCATTCTTTATGAAACATCCCCATGACCTCGGCTGTTTCAGTAATATTTACAAAAGCATTCGGATCCACTTCTTTTATCATAGCTTTTACATCGGTTAATTGATAACGAGTAATGACGGTCATCATTACTTTACTCTTTTCTCCGGAGTATGCACCTTCACCATCCATGACAGTAATTCCCCGATATAAGTTGGTAAGAAGCTTCTCTTTCAATTCGTCACTCTGTTTCGTAACAATCATTAATGTTAATTTAATGTGATTAGAATGAATTGTATCGATCACTTTTCCTGCTGCATATATTGAAATCAATGTATATAATGCGGCATCCCAACCAAAGATGAACCCTGAGATAACAACCACAACTGCATTCATCACCGATAGTAATGAACCAAGTGGAAAGTCGCTTTTCTTAGCCAAAAGCATTGCAATGATATCAAATCCGCCGGAAGATCCTGAAGCACGGAAGATGATACCGATACCAACCCCCGAAATGATTCCTCCAAATAAAGAAGACAGAATTGGTTCAGTGGACACTCCATGAATCGGAATGATATACAAACTGACAGATATTACGACAACTGATAATATCGTATATGTGATAAAACGTCTTCCTAATTTTATATATCCCAGAATCAACAGTGGCAGATTTAACAGGAAATTCAATATCCCTGTGTTAACTGGGGTAATGATTCCTAACATAATCGCAAGCCCACTAAGTCCGCTGCTCAAAATTAAATGAGGAATCAAAAATAGATTGTAGGCTAATGCAACAAGCACTGAGCCTATAATGATGAAAAGTACATTATACATAACTGATCTCCTTATAAACCAACTGGGAATTTAATTTATTATAGTAGAGAACCTAAGATTTATAAATTAAAAGTTTTTTCTGAAAACAAACTACAAACTTCCACTTTCCCCGAAATAAGGCAAGTAAAAAAGCCAGCTGATTTTCAGCTGGCTTCAGTTTGTAGACAAAAGGGGTTCGGAATGTTTTAATTCCGGACCCCTTTTGAAATTCCCTTTGAATTTTGCTCAAGATTAAGAGATTGGGCCTCTACGAGCCCACTTTATTAAGCCATTCTTGGACCTTGCCATGTCCAATTGGCTATCTTCTTTAAATTCATGGCAGCGAAAGTAAGCATCGCCTGCATCGACAATTTTTTAAGTCCCCTTAAAGTAGTCCAACGCATACCATGCTTTTCTTTTGCATCTGCGAATACACGCTCTATTGTTTCTTTACGTTTCGCATATATAGGTTTTACATCCTTGTGATGACGCAGATGATCTGCTTCTTCCATATAATTTTGCCAGATATGGCGTGTCACCACTTTTTGATGGTCTTTGCTTACTGTACACTGTGATAAAAATGAGCATGTCGCACAAGTGTGTTTGGGTGATTTGTACTCGCGATAGCCCTCTTTATTTGTTGTTGAGTACTTTAAAATCTCGCCCGATGGGCAGAGATAACAATCAAAATGTTCATCGTAAACATAGTCATGCTTGCGAAAGAACCCTTCTTTTGTTCGTGGACGTGTATAGGGTAAAGCTGGTGTGATTTCTTTCCCAAAAAGGTAGCTTGTAATGGCTGGTGTTTTGTAAGCTGCATCTGCGGCAACAGCTTCAGGTTTTCCAACTTTCTCAATCACTTGTTCAACAAGAGGCTCTAAGATATGACTATCATGCGTATTTCCCGGTGTTACAATCGTCCCCAGCACAAAACCGTTGCGGTCCGCAGCCGCATGAAATGAATAGGCAAACTGTTTTGTTCGTTCATCTTTTACATAGTAGCCACTCTCAGGGTCAGTTGTACTTTCTTTAATTTCTTTGGTTTCTTCTTTATCAAATTTATCCGGTGGAAAAGGCTTCTTTCCATTGTTTTCACGATCTTGATTTATTTCTTCTTGAAGGCGTCCTTGATATGCTCGTGTTTCCTTACGAACGATTTTCTTTTCGAATTTTCGCTTATTCGCACTGGCTTTCACATGTGTTGAATCAACGAATACGTGCTCTGCACTTATTAACTTTCTTTCTGAAGCTGTCATTAAGATACGATAAAAAATCCGTTCAAACAGGTCTGTATCTTTAAAGCGACGCTCATAATTTTTCCCGAACGTTGAGAAGTGAGGTACTTTATCATGGAAACCGTAACCTAAAAACCAACGGTAAGCCATATTCGTTTCAACTTCTTCAATCGTTTTACGCATCGAACGAATACCGAAGGTATATTGAATGAATGTCAATTTAACTAAAATAACTGGATCAATACTTGGGCGCCCTATCTCTGAATACATCTCTTTCACCAAGTCATAAATGAAAGTGAAGTCAATGGCCCCCTCAATTTTACGAACCAAATGGTTCGCTGGCACCAGTTGATCCAAAGTAATCATTTCAAGTTGATCTCGCTGAATAGAATTATGTTTCGAAAGCATCGTCATCACCTCAAGTTTTAATACTTCTATATTAAAACAAAAAGGACTGTAGGCAAAAGTGGTTATATCTAATTGTTAAAACAAAGTTGATTGGAACGGAAGAACGGAAGGTGCGAGACTCCTGCGGGAAATGCGTGTCCAAGGGAGACCCCACAGGCGCAAAGGCGCCGAGGAGGCTCCCTGACCGCCCGCGGAAAGCGAGTAACTGGAGTGGAAATCAACGTCGAATTTTTACAACCCCTCAAAAAAACTGTAGACAAACTCGATTTTCATCGAGTTTGTCTACAGTCTGAAGCCAGCTGATTTTCAGCTGGCTTTCAATAATCCTTTGTATCATCATTTTCAACAGTAGAAATCCGCTCAAGCATCGTTGGATGGGAATAACGCAGCCATTTAACTAGTAATGGGGGATTCACCTGACTCAACCCCGCCCTCGTGAGTTCCTGGAACGTTGTGATTGCCGATTCTTTATCACCAGTCATTTCAATAGCATAACGGTCAGCCCTTGTTTCTTGATATCTGGAAACATAATTGGAAAGCGGACTGGAGGCAAACAGTAATACAGCCGTAATTAAGAGAAATAATGGAAGTGAAGAGATGCTATCAACCGAATGTATTTTTAACATGTGGCCCCAACGTCTAATAAAGTAATTCATGATTTTCGATGTCAGCCACAAACCAACTAAAGTCATTCCTAAATAACCTGCTATACCAATATATATATGCTTTTCAACATAATGAGCCATTTCATGTGCCATGATAAAAAGTATTTCATCTTCTTCTAGTTTGTTCAAGATCGTATCCCAAAGAACAATTCTTGAGTTCGAACCTATACCAGTTACATATGCATTCAAGGCATTTGTCTTTTCTGCCATATTTACTTCATATACATGTTCCGCCGGAATTTCGGCCTGTGCGGCAAGTGCCAATATTTCCGTTTCTAATTCTTTATTTTTCAGTGGATAAAATTCATTATACAGCGGATCAATCAATACAGGCTGTAAAAACATCAGGAACAATGAAAATGGAATCGACAACAACCAAGCGTAGAGCCACCACTTCTTCACACTTTTCTTCATTAACCAATATAAAACTGAAACGATGATGAACATCATCCCAAAGTTCACCCAGAAATCGATGACTTCATCCTTCATCCACGAAGAGAAACTCTGGGTACTGATATGGTAACTTTTACTCATCCTGTAACCAATGAAACTGATTGGAAACAGCGCTAGATAAGAAACCACCGAAAGCCAAAATAAATAAATACCTGTTTGGATCACTTTCCATTTAGAGGTCCCCAAAGCCGATTTTTCAAATGCTTTTGAAAACCCAAATAATAAAACAAAAAAATACATTAGCCATTCATATGGAGTCGAAACGAAAAAAAGAAAATTCCGCAACCCTGAATACTCTTCGCTAAGCTTTAGTTCCCTTGCATTCAGAAATGTTGCAGGATCTGCTGCAGTACCACGTAATGCTTGGGGAATAGAGGTATCTGCCCCATAGAAAATATACCAATACATCACTGCTACAAAAAGTATATATAAAAGAACTGCTCTTCCTGCCCATTTCCTAACCATTACGACCCTCCTTTAAATCTAACCTACCTCTTATAGTTTAATCCAAAATGGACAGGTTAGAACCGTATTTCCGTCTCCATATCATATAATGACAATAAATGTTCAAATAATCTTCATTATTTCGCCCGTTTTCATTCCATTGTTTAGAATTCAGTCCTGTATAGTGAAGATAGATAATTATAAAGACTTGGGGTGACCAACAAAGATGAAAAAATTTATATTATTTTTACAATTTTATTAGTGATGGGCATTGGATCAGGTATCTTTTATTTTACAGAATACCGTCAGTCAAAAATGTATTTTCCAGATGATATAGTGATGAAAACACAAGAGGGTGAAACATTCAGCTTCTCTGAATTAGAACCTAAAGTCCGGCTATTGGAGTTTATGTATATTGATTGTCCAGATTTATGTCCAAATACCACATTTCAAATGCAAAATATTCGAGATCAATTAGTTAAGAAAAATATTTTTGGAAGTAAAGTGGAGTTTTTAACTATCACTTTTAATCCGGAAAAGGATTCAGCTGAAAAAATAGATGCGTATGCAAATACCTTTGAAGTAAATAAAACGGATGGCTGGGAGATATTACGAGGTTCACCTGAAGATACCAAAAAGCTAACTGACCAATTTGATTTTCTTTTTCGAGATTCAGGAACCGGCGAATTTGTCCATACTACCGCAACCTATTTGCTCGATGTTGAAAATCGTGTCGTCAAAGTTTTTGGAATGGGTGAATTTGATTTCGATAAAGAGGCAGTGTATAAAGCTATTTTGAAAGAAGTCGATTAATTGCGAAAAAAACACCCTCTTGAGTAGTAACCCTTTCATACTCCATATAGAACTCCTGTTTTTAATCACAAAAAAAGCTATCACCGTATATTTTCAGGATGATAGCCTTTTTCTTTGTTCCTCATCAATGAGTTTGTCTAGTTGGATTATGCTTTCCTTTGCACGTTGGAAATCAATTTTGCGATAATGGTGTTTTCCACCTTCTTCTTCATCTTTTTCGTCGGCCCATTTGACGACTTGCTGAAGCGGTGTTCGAATAATATCATTTGAAGGTAAAAATGAATCGGTGTGAAATAAAATGGCGAGGGAAATAGTCTTGGCTTTAACCGGATTTTCTCCAAGCCGGATTAACAGTTTATGCGCTCTTTCTGCACCTTTAATAGGATGGATATCATTTTGTTTGTACAAGTCATAATCCCATTTCCCATTGCGATACCAGGTGAAATGACCCATATCATGCAAAAGACCAGCTTTGGCAGCAATATCAGGATCTACGTTATATTCGTTTGCTAGGTGAAACGCATGATAGGCAACGGCAATCGCGTGTGCAAGGCCTGATCTGTTCAAGTATTTTTGAGCAATAGGATGTGTAAAAATATCTAAAAGCTCTACATCTCTCATCTTACCCCTCCTTACATGTAGTGAAATTTTTAATGACAATCATAACTCTTTTTGAAATAAGAATCAAGACTTTAAGCTCCCCACTATATACTTTATGCATGGCGATACACTTTGCTTGTACAAAAAGGAGACTATTGCATGTGATAGGCAATAATCTCCTTAGATACAAATCATATTTAGTTTTGAGTTACATGAGTTTTCAAGGAACGACGTAAAATTTTTCCTGTCGTATTTTTTGGAAGTTCATCTAAGAACTCAATTTTTGTTGGGACCTTATATTTAGCTAAATGTTCTAAACAATAAGCAAGTAATTCTTCCTCGGTCAATGCATTATTTTTTTTCACCACGAAGCATTGAACGACTTCACCTTGATTAGGATCCGGCACGCCTATCGCTGCGGCTTCAACCACTTCAGGATGGGCGTATAGAACCTCTTCGACTTCACGCGGATAGACATTATAACCACCAACAATGATTAATTCCTTTTTACGATCTACAATAAAAAAGTAGCCTTCTTCATCCATCCGGGCTAGGTCACCAGTATATAGCCAGCCGTTTTTTAAAACAGCAGCCGACTCTTCCGGCATTTTGTAATACCCTTTCATTACATTCGGACCTCTGACAATCAATTCGCCCACTCCATTGACAGGCACTTCTTCATCAAGCTCATTTACGACTTTGTTTTCAACATGAAGGATTGATGTTCCGATTGATCCGGCCTTCCTTGGACGATCCAAAGGGTTAAAGCATGTGACAGGTGATGCTTCAGACAAGCCGTAACCTTCTGAAACAATAATATTAAATTTCTGTTCAAAGGATTCCAGCAGCGAAACCGGCATGGCAGACCCACCTGAAATACATATTCGTAACGAATTCAAATCTTCTTCTTTACCATCTGGATATTGGAAAAGGAAATTATACATTGTTGGTACGCCAGCAAAAACAGTCGCATTAAATTTTTTGATTAGCCTGAATATTTCCTTTGGACTAAATTGCGGGACAATTAACAGTGTACCTCCGCTCAACAATGGAGCATTCACAACGACTGTTAAACTGAAAACATGAAACATTGGCAGTGTCGTAACAACACGGTCATTTTCCGTGATTTTTAAATATTCGCCGACATCATGTGCATTGGAGTAAATATTTGTATGTGAGAGCATGGCCCCTTTTGGTTTTCCAGTGGTCCCAGAAGTATATAGAATGATTGCCGTATCTTCAGGATCCAGTCTCGGTCCTAAAAAGTGGACATCCCCCTTTTTCAGCATCTCTGTAAACGATTTCATTTTAGGGTAAATATTCAGTTTACTTATATCCCCATTAGCCGGTTGCGTTTCACAAATTACATATTGTTCAACACTTGAAAGAATGGGGTTCATATTCTCTAATAAGGGTAAAAGCTTATCTAAAGCTACAACGACCTTTACATCGCCATTATTCAGGATGTACCCAATTTCATCAGGTGTGTAAATTGGATTTACTGGTATTACGGTCGCCCCTGCTCGTAAAGCCCCATACAACGAAATAATAAAATGTGGAGAATTGCCTAAAACCAACGCAACATTATCACCAGTTGAAACACCAAGCTTATGTAGTTCGTCTGCAAACTTTGTTACAGCTTCATCCAATTCTCCATATGAAGTGGATTGATCCATAAAATAATAAGCTGGCTTATCAGCCTTTCTTAAAGCCGTTTGATGAAGCTGTTCAGATAAATTCATCGTTCTCCCTCCCCTGTAAAAAGCATGAATGAATAATCATTCATTTTTAGCTCAAACTAAATACAGTTTTATTATATTAAAAGTAAATGATTACAGCAACATTTTTATCCAAATTCAAGCAATTAATGTCATTATTAGACACAAAAGCCGTCCTTATAGGCTCGGACGGCTTTTCAAAATTAATATATTAAAGCTACTATCTCATCTTTTGTTACATTGCCAAAATAATGTCGAACATCTATTTCACCTAATACCGAGCTGATAGATTCTTTTTCATAACGAGTTCCAGTAAGCTTTTGTTCTATGTCAATAACTTCGCCAACTCCAAAGAAGTCACCGTAAATTTTACAGTTCTCAATGATTCCCCTATTCACTTCAAGACGGATATCAACCGACCCAACCGGGAACCTATGTGAGTTTTGCAAGTTGAATTTAGGTGATTTTCCGTAGTTCCACTCCCAGTTTTGATATCTTTCCTCTGAGATTTTATGAATCTTATCCCAATCTTCTTCTGTTAAAACATACTCTGTAATTTCTCCACTATCTTTAAAAATATTTTTCAGAAGGAAAGAACGGAATTCCTCAACAGTCATCGGTTTTTTTAGAAAATCAGCGATATTACCGACACGGCTTCTAATTGATTTAATCCCTTTTGACTCAATTTTATCTTTTTTCACTTTTAAAGCGGAAACAATATGGTCCATTTCTGAATGAAACAACAATGTCCCATGACTGAACATCCTGCCCTTCGTTGAAAACATCGCGTTGCCAGAGATTTTCTTTCCTTCAGCAAGAATATCATTACGTCCACTTAATTCAGCATGAATTCCTAGTTTTTCAAGCGTTTCTACCACAGGTTGAGTGAATTTCTTAAAATTATGGAAGCTGTCCCCATCATCTTTCGTGATGAAACTGAAATTGAGATTTCCTAAATCATGATAAACCGCTCCACCCCCGGAAAGACGTCTGACAACAGTAATACCGTTATCTTCAACATAATCGGCATTAATTTCTTCAATCGTATTTTGATTTCTCCCTATGATGATTGAAGGACGATTAATATAGAATAAAAGATAGGTTTCATCTATATTTAAGTGTTTGAGTGCATACTCTTCAATAGCCAGATTAATCTGTGGATCTGTGATTCCTTTGTTATCAATAAAAAGCACCGTTGTTCCCCCTTGTCGACTTCATTCATACCCCTGATGATTCATTTATAGTTGAAATTCGAGATTGCTTTTCGCTACTGCAATTTCCCGTTTGAATACCTCTGATGCTTCTTTTTTCAGTTGATTCAGATCACCATAATGTGGAAGATGAGTTAAGAGTAAAAGCTGGACGTCTGCCTTATCAGCAAGTATGCCCGCTTCCCTAGCTGTCATATGACCGGCCTTTGAGCCGTCCATATTACTGTAAAAGTTGCTTTCACATAATAAAACATTTGCATCCTTGGCGAAATCAGCCAACTCATCCATATAAGAGCTGTCCCCTGTGTATACAATCGAATGATTTTCAGCCTCTATTCTCATTGCAAAGCATGGAACTGGATGTTTTGTTTTCATAAAAGTAAATTTGCATGGACCGATGGTTAAAGGCTCATCAGCAGAGTAGGCAATCCCCTTTGTTATATCTTTATAGGTTAACTTTTCAAATTCGGCTGCATCTAAATCATGACCATAAATAGGAATAGTCCTTTTTTCGCTGCCCAGTATTTGCTGAATTAGCGCAGCGTGTTGCAGGACACCTACATCCGCTACGTGATCTGGATGATAGTGGGATAATACTACCGCACTGAGTTCCTCCGGCTTCATATGATTTTGTAGCTGTGATAGAACACCGCTACCGCAATCAAGCAGAATGCGAAAATCTTCATATTCAAGCAAATAGCCAGAACTTGCCTCATTTTTAGCTGGATATCCGCCCCAACAACCAATTACGGTGATTTTCATGCTTAGGCACTCCTTTTTTCTCACAATGACTTCCCCATTAATATAAACTATTCTTCCCCTATTTTCATCTTTTTTACCCATGTTATAAAACATACATTGACACAGTGATTCTGTTATAATACAATGAATACTATAGAAAAGAAATTAATAAAAAATTCAGGAGATGATGTTCATGATTCAAAGTAGCGTTGAGTTCTTTAAAAACCTGCCTCCTAAACAATGCACGGAATGCGGAAAAAAGATTGAAGAACAGCACGAATGTTATGGAAACCACTGTGATCATTGCCTTTCTGTAAAGTAATAGTTTACGTGTTTCACCATCCGCTTCCCAATTAGCAGGATGATCCCATATAAAGTTCCAGTTTCGCAGCTGGACCTATCCCCAAATATAAAAAGACGATCCAATTAATTGGATCGTCTTTTTATATTTCCTTCAATTTGAATGTGCTGTTTTAGGTCATATAAGCAAAAAAATAGAATTATCAAGTAACAGATAATCCTTTAAATAAATATATTTTGAATAGCTCAGCAATTTCTTCTTTTCCTAATGGTTCATGATTCCTCTCCCAATCGAAAATAAGGGCAAGGTACATTTTTAACATGAGGAAAGCTGTTATTTCTGGATCACAAGGCTGAATATAGCCTTTATCAATCGCTGATTTAAGTTTTTCTTTAATATAGGAAACAATAGCTTCTTCCATTTCATTAACCATTTCCTGAACAGCCGGTGTGCCAATTTCCCGTTCTTCCTGAAGAAGTTTTAAAGATAATTGATGTTCCTGTCTAAACTCCAAAATACGATAAACAGCTCGATGAAGATTTTCAAAAAAGGAGAATTGATCATCCAGGGATTGTTCAGCCTCATATTTCATTTCCTCTATCATCCGCTGAACAATTTCTTTAAAAAGCTCTTCTTTATTTTTATAAAAGGTATAGATTGTTCCTTTTCCGACATTGGCAATTTTAGCCACTTGATCCATTGTCGTTGCCTTGTATCCAAAAAGGGAAAAAGACTTGGTCGCGGCTTCTAAAATTAATTTTTTACGATCAACAGACATTTTCCACCTCAATTCCGACCAAACGAACAGAATAGTCAATAAGTTCAATAATATCTTACCAAAATCTTTCTGTTTTTTCAATTAATTTTTTGCGAACTTACAGAACATACACAGTATTCATCTTAAACGTATATAGAAAGTGGCTATCCTCGTTACTGGACAGCCACCTTATTAGAATTGAAGATGTTATTTTGTTTGATGAACTCAACGACTTTATCGACTACGGCCTCAGATTGATCAATGCAGTCCGGCAAACTGAACCCGTCATATACTACCTGCAAGGAATACTCAGCTGCAGACCAGTTATTCCTCCTCCGATTATAGCAATCGTTTTCATTGTATGATTCACCATTCATCGCCCTATTTTGAAAATTATTTCTCCTGTAATTTCTTTATAATAATTGTAGACAAGGCGTCGATAAATGCAGGTTTTACATTTGGCATATCAGGTCGGTAGTAACCGGCTCCAATTTCTTCTGTAACAACTTTACATTCATAATCATTATCATAAAGAACTTCAAGATGCTCGGATACAAAACCAACAGGAATATAAATGAAGGCCTTATAACCTTTTTCTTTATAGAGATCTCTAGTCAAATCCTGCACATCCGGTCCTAACCACGGTTCAGGCGTTTGTCCGGCACTTTGCCAGCCTACTGCATAATTGGAAACCCCTGCGCCTTCAGCGATTAGATTCGCCGTTTCTTCAAGTTGCTTTGGATATGGATCTCCTAATTGTAAAATCTTTTCCGGAAGGCTATGTGCAGAAACAACCAAAGCATAATTATCGCGTTCTTCCGAAGTCATTTTTCCAATTGTCTCTTTTAGTTGGTCCACCCAATATTGAATGAATTTTGGCTCATCATACCAGCTTTCAACAGAAGTAATGGTCAGACCACCCAATTTAGCTGCTTCATCCTGCGCACGCCCATTGTAAGACTTCACACTGAAAGTTGAAAAATGCGGTGCCAATACGATACTGACCGCTTCCGAGATACCATCATCATGCATTTGTTTAACAGCGTCTTCAACAAATGGTTCGATATGTTTAAGCCCTAAGTATGCCTTAAATTCAATTTCTTCCTGAATTGAATTTAATTGTTTTTCAAGCGCTTCTGCTTGTCCTGCTGTGATTTTTGCAAGGGGAGACAATCCACCAATCGCTTCATATCTGCCTTTAAGATCGGCAATCAATTCTTCACTAGGTCTTCTTCCATGACGAATATGTGTATAATATCTTTCAATATCCTCTTCTGTGTATGGAGTACCATAAGCCATGACTAAAAGGCCCATTTTTTTTCTTGACATGAATTTACACCTCTTTTAAAAATTCCGTTCTTTTATTGTGCATCCACATAAGGTTTTTTAGCAAACAGTTCGATCAGGTTTACTTCTTATTTGATGAGTAATCATGAATGAAAGCGGTCAATTTCTTCAAAGTTTCCGGATTCACGGAAGGGAACACCCCATGTCCAAGATTGAAGATGTAGCCATCCTGCTGCATACCTTGGTCAAGGATTTGTTTCGTCCGCTCTTCTATAACATCCCAAGATGATAAAAGGAGGGCCGGATCAAGGTTACCTTGAACTGTTTTCTGTATACCCATCTTTCTTGCTTCCGAGATAGGAAGTCTCCAATCCAATCCCACCACATCAATCGGCAGATCATTCCACTCCAATGCCAAGTGACTTGCACCAACACCAAACATAATTAAAGGTACATTTTCTTCACGTAAGGAGGCAAAAATGCGATTCATGATCGGCTTGATGAACACCCGATAATCTTCTACATTTAACGCCCCAACCCATGAATCAAAGATTTGAATGGCTTTAACACCCGCTTTAATTTGTGCCTTTACATAGATGATAATCATATCTGCTAACTTGTCCATCAAAGCAAACCAAGCTACCGGCTCAGAATACATAAAAGCTTTCGTCTTATTGTAGTTTTTGGAAGGACCGCCCTCTATCATATAAGAAGCAATCGTAAATGGAGCACCTGAAAAACCAATCAAAGGTACAGTCAATTGCTCTGTAGTTAATAATTTGATAGTGTCCAACACGTATGGTATGTCTTCCTCAGGATTTAATTCTCCTAATTTTTCAACATCTTTCACCGATTGAATTGGATTAGATATGACTGGACCGATTCCTGACTTAATTTCTACATCCACTCCAATGGCTGGTAGCGGTGTCATAATATCTTTATATAAAATCGCCGCATCTACATCATATTGCTCCACAGGCAATCTTGTCACATAGGCGCATAATTCCGGCTGGTGAGTAATTTCAAAAAGGGAGTACTTTTCTTTCAATTTACGGTATTCTGGCTGTGAACGGCCAGCTTGACGCATATACCAAACAGGCACATGATCCGTTTTCTCACCTCTCGCAGCTTTTAAAAATGTATCATTCGTAATTTCCTTAGACATTAATATCCACCTTTCAAGCAGTCACGTTCTATTTTTTTATTCATACTTACATAGAATATCAGATGGAAGTTGAATTTCAAATTGAATCTCCTTAAACTATAGCTTTTTCTATAATAGAAGTATAGCCAAGCTAATTATTTGTCAGAAAATCGACGTTTTTAGGATTTTCTCAGACTAATTTCCAAAGCTATTTGAATTGGACATGAAGATTTATATTTGATTAGAAATGGTAAAAACACTATTGATTGGGTAAAATGGGTATACACCTACTATTAGTGTTTGGAGGGGATCTATATGAATGTATTCATTACATCAGGCACATACGATTTTTTAAAAATCAAAAAAGATAAGCACCCGAATGAAAAAATATTACTTATGCAAAATTCTGAAACTGCAGTACTTTTGCATGAAACACCAGGGAAAACAATCTTTAGCTCACCACGTAAATTTGAAGTAGTGGATGGAAAGGGTGACCTTCAAAATCATGGATATGTGGTAATGAACAATATCCCTGTCAGTGAAGAAGGACGTCCGGTATTTGAACACCGTTTTAAAAACAGAGCAGGCTTCATTGAAAAAGAACCTGGATTTGTCGCCCTCCGTGTCCTGCGACCAACCAATTCAGAAACTTATGTCATCTTGACTATATGGGAAAAGCAAGCGGACTTTTTGAATTGGAAAAAATCTAGTTCTTTTCAAAAAGCACATAATGGCGATTCTAAGCCTCCTGTAACGAATTCCAGCCAGAAGATGTTCTCAGGGGAAGCGTATGTGACGCAATATACTTTGATGAAGGATTCTGAAGAATAAAATATTCTTGTCGCAACCCCGCATCAATAACAAAAGGCCCATCCTTAAGAGGATGGGCCTTTTTATCTTTCAAATCCGAATTGTTTGATTTAGATTAGCTGCTTGCGACCTTCCAAAATGATACTGACATACGGCTTTGAGTGTTTTAATTCCTATGAAATACGACAAATTTCTTCTTTATTTCCGGGGAAATGATTTTGTTAGTTACAAATATCGCACCTGTAAATCAATGTTTCATATTACTCTCCGTTCCAGCCACTGATACAAACACAGACACGTTAAACTATATCCAACACCAAGCACAAAACCAGCCAGGACATCCGTGGGAAAATGTACTTTCAGGGCAATCCTGCTGATTCCTATGACGAGTACTAGAAGAGTGAAACTAATTCCTACTCCCCATTTTACCGATTTCGATTTGACTTCTTTTATTATAAAGTAAGCAATCATACTGAAAAAAATAAGGCCCACCATGGAGTGGCCACTTGGAAAACTGAAGCCAGCTGCATTGACCAAATGATTTTCCGGTCTTTCTCTTTGAATAAGGTTTTTTATCCCTCTCTTCAACAAGTCCCCTCCAGCAACTCCAATCGAGAAAACGGCTATAGCCAAATAATCCTTCTTTTTCATCCATAAATAAAGGATAAAAAGTAAACTTCCAAAGCCAATAAATATCGAACTGCCGAAATATGTAATCGATTTAAAAAATGTAAACAAATATGTATTCTCCACCACGGTTAAATGATCCAAAATAAATTCATCAAACGCTAGAACCTTCCCATTTTGAACTTCATTCATCAAAAAAATGAATATGATCATGCAAAGCAAAATTACGGTAATCCTTGCATATTTAATCATGATATAACTCTCCTCGGAGTGGTATTATAATACTTTTGATTATTCAGATTATGATATACTATTTACAATTAACAATCATTTAGGAGGTGCATAATGATACACCAATTACACGCTCTTTTAGAAGGGTCTTATGAAGAAATGGTTTCCATTAGGCGATATCTTCATCAACATCCAGAGCTTTCTTTTCAAGAAACCAAAACTGCAGCCTTTATCTCTGATTATTATCAAAATCTAGGTATAGACTGTCAATCAAATGTGGGAGGTAATGGCGTAGTTGCAAAGATTACCGGCAGTAAACCTGGTAAAACAGTGGCATTGCGCGCTGATTTCGATGCCTTACCTATTCAAGATGAAAAAGAAGTATCCTATAGGTCTACTGTCCCAGGGGTCATGCATGCATGCGGTCACGATGGCCATACGGCGACTCTTCTAGTCCTTGCAAAAAACCTTCATGAACTGAAAGATGAGCTCGAAGGTCAGTATATTTTTATTCATCAGCATGCGGAAGAATATGCTCCAGGGGGCGCTAAACCAATGATTGATGCTGGCTGCCTTGATGGCGTGGATGTAATTTTCGGCACCCATTTATGGGCTACGGCTCCTACAGGAACGGTTCAATACACTTTAGGGCCAATAATGGCTGCTGCTGATCGATTTGAAATCCTGATTCAGGGGCAAGGAGGACACGGAGCCCAACCACACAAAACCCGTGATGCGATTGTTGTAGGTTCACAGCTAGTGGTCGCATTACAACAAATCGTAAGTCGGCGTCTTAACCCATTAGATTCTGCAGTTATCACTATTGGTTCCTTCGTGGCCGATAATGCCTTTAACGTCATTGCAGATAAAGCTAAAATTGTGGGGACCGTCCGCACTTTCAAGGAAGACCTCCGCTCATTTATAAGCGAAGAAATAGAGCGGGTTGTCAAAGGAACTTGTCTAGCTGCCGATTGCACCTATGACTATCAATATTTTCAAGGTTATCCAGCTGTTATCCCCCATAATGAGGAAACAAAATTTCTTATCGAATGCACCAAATCAGTCAAAGAAGTTCTAGTTACAGAGGAAATTGACCCAGATATGACAGGAGAAGATTTTTCTTATTATTTACAAAAAGTGAAAGGTACATTCTTCTTTACAGGAGCCAAACCCAAAAATGATGTCCATACCTATCCTCATCACCATCCTTTGTTTGACATCGATGAAAAGGCGATGCTCATTGCCGCCAAGACATTAGGCACTGCAGCGGTTACATATCATAATAAATAAAGATAAAGGGCGGGATATCCCCGTCCCTTTATTTAGTTAGAAGTCTAACTCGGTAACAATTAACTGCTGTCTCGCCAAGGTGTTCAAGCAAATGATGATTAGCATATGCACCAACTGCAGCCCCAAATCCTGGTACCAGCTGAAACATTTTGATTACATCTATGTGATCGCGATATTCCTGTTGAAATTCCTGCCAGTTGATTTCGTGCACATTCTCTGAATCCCATTCTTCTATAAACTGTAATGTTTCCATCTTTTTTTCCTCGCTTGAAAAAGCCAGCTGAAAAATATGAAGAATAAAAAGGCGTTCCTCATACTTGTTTGGGTCAAAACCATACAAACGTGATATTTCAAATAATAACTTCATCTTAATGCTTAAAAGGAGAGGAAAATCAGCCAACCCTATTAAAAGACCGGCTGCTCCTGTTCCTACACCTTCAATAACAGCTGTTTTTCGATAGGCCGCTATAGTTTCCGCAACCCATTCTTCTTTTTGTTGTAAAGATAGCAGCATCACATTTTTTTCTTTTGACATATATTTAGACCCTGATAATACGGCATCTACCATACTTTTAATGCTATCAGCAATTACTTTATGCACTCGGTTTGGAATATAACTGTTCACTTTTATTTGAGCCTTTTTGGACATGCGCTCAAGCATGCCCGATTTCTTAGCAATTTTCTTTTTCCATGAAACAAGTTCAGAAAGTGCCATTTGTTCGTATGCATTCATTTCCCCACCCCCACTATTCATGTATATACTCCTGATATGGCTTTTAGTTTCAATTTTCTTTCTTAAAGGCTCAGTTAAACAAACATGTTGATTTTTTGAAAAATTAAAAGGGCCGTTACCGGTCCTTTTGGAAGTACCTTGATGAACTAAAGCACCCGTTCAGAGTAATTTTATGTTGTAATTCAACATTTCTTCCACGATTGTGAAAGAAAAACTTACTATCGTTTAACAGAGCCTTTTTAAAAGATGAAGCTGATTTTTCTTTTGAAAAATCAGCTTCATCTTTAAAAGTTTTTTATTTTCTTTATTGCATAATTTTTAAAGCCCAACAGGAAAACAAGCCCCATCGCCAAAGCAGCTAAAGCAGACATCCATTCCCCTTTTATAAGCAGGACTATACTGAAGACAAGGTCCTCAAATAATAGGAAATAAGAAATAAGCTTTATTACTGCGAATTCTCTCATTTTTGCTGGCAAAGGATACAGTGACACCCATACTTTCCATTCATGTGCCTTCCAAACCGGCAGAAGTTGGAGAGCTGTCATAAATAGGAAAATAAAGGTGACAATCAAATGTGCCCATATGTTTGTAAAAACAGCTAAAACAACTGAGCCAATTACCGTTAATCGCAGGCAAAGTCCAACATAATCATTGGAACGCAGTAATGTTCGGGCATAAAGATAATTATACGTTGATTTCTTACCATACGGTATGAAGTCTAACAGCCAGTCCATCCATTTCCTTCTTGCAACCTTCCCTCTCAAATGAGGAACATCAGTAAACATATTCGCGATCTTGTAAAAGGAAGTCATTCTTTTGTTTTCAAGATCAACAAGCCGCTCCCACTTCAATACAAAGCCCCTAGTTGCACTACGGTAATACCTATACAGTCCTACCAATAATATGAAGGTTATAAGTACAAATAGAATATTGGCTTTTGTGCAAACAAAATAGAGCAGCACACCATTAAGTAAAAAACGGATGTAGGAGTCCCAATGACTCACTGATGCATCCTGATATTTCAACACGTGCCAACGCATAATTAAATTTAAATATTTAATTATCAACAAAACAACAAGAATGACCCCAAAGTCTGCACCGCTTGCACCCGTAACCTTCGCATACATCGGTATAAATGCAGTTAAGACAATCAACAGGATAAAGCCTTGCATAACCCAACTTAATAAAAGAGAATTTTTGAAATAGCTCTTCAATTTAGTTTCAAGCGGAAGCAAAAACACTGTATCTGGTTCTTTTAAAAATGTATTTATTGGGCTTCTGGTTACAATGATTGCTAAAACAAAGGCCATAATCAATTCAGCCGGGAAGTTACTGTCTAATGTTCTAACCCAGTCACTGTAATAATAAGCCAAACCACCAAATGCCAATACCATTACGAAGACAAGATGGCCGTTAAAAATATAGCGCAAATATTTTTGCATTTCCTTGATGTAGCCTAAATATCTTTCCGTCCAGAGATTTTGACTATTCATGACCAATTTCTTCTTTCGTTAATTGGATATACAAATCGTCAAGTGTTGCCCCCGGCATGGAGAATTGTTCGCGAAGTTGCTCTAGATTACCTTTTGCCCTAATTTCTCCATTGTGCAGAATGATGAAAGAATCACAATACCTCTCGGCCGTTGCCAGAATATGAGTGGACATTAAGATCCCGGCTCCACTCTCTTTCATTTTCCTCATTAAATCAAGCAACGATTGAATGCCTAGCGGATCGAGACCTACAAAAGGTTCGTCAACAATATATAAAGATGGCTGTATTAAAAAGGCACACATGATCATGACCTTTTGTTTCATCCCTTTTGAAAAGTGGGCCGGAAACCATTTCAGTCTCTTTTCCATATGGAATTCCTTTAAAAGGACATTCATCCTTTCTTTATATGTCGCTTCTTCCAAATCATGCGCCATGGCCGTCAACTTTAAATGCTCCTCAAGTGTCAGCTCATCATACAAGATAGGAGTTTCTGGTACGTAAGAGAATTGTTTTCGATATGTATCCGGATCCTGCGCAAGTGTTTTTCCATGAATCGAGACACTTCCGCCTTTCGGTTCCATGAGTCCGATAATATGTTTAATTGTTGTACTTTTCCCAGCCCCGTTAAGCCCGATTAATCCAACTAGCTCATTGGGTTGAATGTCAAAACTTATTCCTTTTAAAACGGGCGTTTTCGTGTATCCCCCGACTAGTTGCTTAATTTCCAATAAGGACATATAAACGATCCTTTCTATATAGAGGTTCTTATTTCCATTTTATCAAATTCTTCTGCTTTTATATAGTCGAGTGTCCCCAGAAATAAATTTCCACAAATAACCAATTATATTTTTTCACTTAATGGCCATCATAATTAAGGAAGAAGGGGTTAGTCATTACGTGTGATTCACATCATATTGTAAATGAGGTGTCAGTTAAAGACGTATTACACTGAAATGCCCAAACGTTTTATTACAAATGATTCACATCATATTGTAAATGAGGTGTCAGTTAAAGACGTATAAACTGAATTAAACCAGAAGCTTCATAAAAAATCGTATCGAGCAAGGAGATGGTTCGCTTGCACGTAAAAGCAGAAAAATCATTCAATAATTATCATTTATGCTTTGAAAGTTGATGAAACTTTAAAGATATAGGAGATGGTTGCTTTGAATGGAAAATCTCTAATCAGATAACCGTATTTTACTTTACTTTACTGTAGATGAGGTGTTTGTCGCAGAGAATTTATGCTAATGCGAATTGAAGCAAAACCCCCTTTTTCAAACAGACAGGGTGCAACTTTCCGTTGCATCCTGTTTTTATGGTTTTTTCTTTTCTCAGGGAATCAAGCTATGGTACGATTAACCAAATACATTAATTTTTTTAAAGGGGCGTTTTTAATGAGTGATTGCATTTTCTGCAAAATAATCGATGGTGAAATTCCAAGTACGAAAGTTTTTGAAAATGAACATGTGCTAGCTTTTCTTGATATCAGTCAAGTAACAAAAGGCCATACTTTGGTGATTCCTAAAGTACATAAGGAAAACCTTTACGAGTTAACACCGGAAATCGCCAAAAATCTATTTGAAGTCGTGCCTGAAATTGCCCGTGCCATGAAACAAGAATTCCAACCTGTCGGCCTTAATCTTTTAAATAATAACGGGGAAGCAGCCGGACAGTCCGTTTTCCATTTTCATATGCACTTAATTCCACGACACGGAGAAAATGACGGCTTTGGGGCAGTTTGGAAAACACATACACGTGACTATACACCCGATGACCTGAAACAAATAGCCGACTCTATTGCACAGCATATTAAGTGAAACTCCCGCTACCAGTAAAGGGTTATTGTCTATCTCCCAAAATGTTTAGAAGATTACAACTTACGTTCAATACTATTCAGTTGTACCGTGACAATTAAATACCCTAAATAGGTCCTCACTCACAGTGAAGGACCTATTTATTTCCTCCTCTTCTACTCCTTCCTAAATCAAAATGATTATCCATCTAAAATTCTAAATTTTCCTCCTATTGAATTTAGTTTTCTGGTAGGATATAAATAGACTAAAATACTTTAACACATAGCCGTATAGGAGGAAGAAAATTGAAACGTGCACGCAATTTTAACGCTGGGCCAGCCGCCCTTCCCTTAGAAGTTTTACAAAGAGCTCAAAACGAATGGTTGAATATTGAGGATTCTGGTATGTCTGTCATGGAATTAAGCCATCGAAGTGCTGAATTTGAAAAAATTCATAACCATGCCATTCAATCCTTAAAAGATCTTTTGGAAATTCCTGAAAATTATGAGGTTCTTTTTCTGCAAGGGGGAGCCAGTCTTCAATTCTCTATGATTCCTATGAACATTTTGAATGAGGGACAACGCGCAGATTTTGTACTAACAGGTTCTTGGTCGGAAAAAGCTTTAAAGGAAGCCGAAAAAGTTGGTAATACAGCAGTCGTTGCTTCATCTAAGGATGAAAAATATACGTTCATTCCTAAACTTGAGGATATCAAATTGAATGAAGATGCGGCATATCTTCATATTACAAGTAATAATACAATTTACGGAACACAATGGAAACATTTCCCAGAAACAGGTAACGTTCCACTAGTAGCTGATATGTCAAGTGATATCCTTAGCAAAAAAATTGATGTTAGTAAATTCGGAATCATTTATGCTGGTGCACAAAAAAATCTAGGACCTTCTGGAATTACCGTCGTTATCATCCGTAAAGATTTAATAACTGATAATGAAAAAATCCCATCCATGTTGAATTATTCTATTCATTCAAAAAATAACTCATTATATAACACACCGCCGACATTAGCGATTTACTTATTGTCACTTGTGTTGGATTGGGCCAAAGAACAGGGCGGTGTAGAGAAGATTGCCGAAGTAAATGGAGAAAAGGCAAAAGTCATTTACGATGCTATCGACAACAGCAATGGTTTTTACAAAGGCCATGCCCTTCCAGACAGCCGTTCACATATGAATGTAACGTTCACACTTCCGACTGAAGAAGCTGAAAAACAATTCCTGAAAGAAGTTAAGCAAGCTGGATTTGTGGGACTAAACGGTCACCGATCTATTGGAGGCTGCAGAGCATCCATTTATAATGCGGTACCGCTTTCACATTGCCAAGATCTTGCTGACTTCATGAAAAAGTTTCAAGAATCCTATAAAGCAACTGAAGCACAAGCCCTCTAGTTTCTATGCAAATTTAAGACTTCTAAAAAAATAGGTCTTATGATATACTATTTTAAACTTCTTGCAACAAGCAGTAGTGCATTGTTGAAGAAAAGATTTTAGTTGAGATGAGAATAGGAGAGATGAGTAAATGAAAACGAAAACTCTTGTGTCAATATCCCTTTTAATCGGGATTGGGGCTGCTTTGCATTTTATTGTTCCAGGATTCTTCCTAGGAATGAAACCGGACATGATGCTGTTGATGATGTTTTTGGCGATTGCACTGTTTCCCGAGAAAAAGAATGTATTCATTGTAGCCTTGGCTGCTGGAGCTATCTCTGCCATGACAACAACATTCCCCGGAGGACAAATTCCAAATATCATAGACAAGTTGGTAACAGCTTTTCTGTTTTATCTTTTATTCATCAGTCTTAAGAAGTTTTCAACATCCGTTGTCACCGTAAGTATATTGACTGCCGTAGGAACAATTATTTCCGGCGCTGCCTTCCTTGGTTCGGCTTATTATATCGTCTCCCTACCAGGGCCTTTCGTTGCACTATTCGGAGCTGTTGTCCTTCCTGCCGTACTGCTAAATACAGTTGCGATGGTTATCATTTATCCAATTGTGAACGGCATTGTAAAAAAATCAAATATACCCGCTCATGCTTAAACAGCAGGAATATCATACTTAAAAAAGCACCGGAATGACCGGTGCTTTTTTTTCTCCTTATGAATCTGGGATTTAGTCAGCATCTAGACTTATCTCTGACATTAAAACAAATCCTCTGAGGCTTAATGAATCAATACCCACATAAACCAAATAAAAAGCAGAAAGACCCCAGGTAGGCCCAAAGCGAACGCTCTAGTTTGATGCACCCTCTTAGGAGGATAGATACCAGGATTTTTTGCTTTCCTTAGAAAATACCCCATTCCACACAGGCATATTAGGCCTAATAAAAATATAAATTTCATTATTACCCACCAATGCCATCAATGATCCGACAGCTAGTTTTTTACTATCTATATGCCGTTCTTTTCTTTATATGAAGCATTTATAGATTAATTTTCAAGTTATTTTTAAATATTATATATTTAATATCTAAGTTTAAAAAAATATTTTTGTGATATAAAGATAAAATGGTAGAGACTCTTCCCTAAGGATGAAAATTATGGTATTTTGTTATCAATAGTATTTATATCCCTATATAACTTAATTTCCAATTGATGTTTTTCCAGCAGGGATTTAGACCATGTAAAGCGAAATCAATATTATAAAATGAGGTGATCCTAATGAAAGCAAAATCATTACTAATTGGCTTTTTAACTGGAACAGTTGTAGCGGGAGCAGCAACCTTACTTTCTGCACCAAGTTCTGGTAAAGACTTACGGACTCGCATCAAAACAAACACGGAAGAAATTAAGGCAGCCATTGATGAGTTAAAGGCAAAATTGTTAAATATTAAAGATGACACAATGGAAGCTACACAAATCAGCAAAGAAACGGTGAAAACCTTCATTTCAGATGTTCAGGTGGTCATTGAGAACTGGAAGCAGGAAATTGAACCAAATAAAACGGAATTATTGAAGAATGTTCAAGAAATTGAAGATTCTCTGAAAGAATTAGAAACAGCATTACCTTCTCCTAAAAACTAAAAGTTAACACCATCATACAAGGCTGATTCTCCATTTTTCCCAATAATTTACATAGTTTATTAGAGAAAAATGGAGAATCTATTAAAAAACCTTAAATTTTCTAAAAATTTTGCAAATATTATCTTTATTAATTTTTATTTTATTGTCATAATAAATATACAGAATCTGATAAGTAGGTGAGCCCATAAAATGCAGAATAAAAATTATTCTATGAAAGAAGCAATGATTTTTAGTCAACGAATTGCACAATTAAGCAAAGCATTATGGAAATCGATTGAAAAAGATTGGCAGCAATGGATTAAGCCCTATGATTTAAACATCAATGAGCACCATATTCTTTGGATTGCTTATCATCTTAATGGCTCTTCCATTTCAGACGTTGCAAAATTTGGGGTCATGCATGTTTCAACAGCATTTAACTTTTCAAAAAAATTAGAGGAACGTGGATTTTTAACATTCTCCAAGAAAGAGAATGACAAAAGAAATACGTATATTGAGATAACTCCAGAAGGTGAAAGAGTTCTACTTGAGTTAATGGAGTCATATGACCCAAGTAAAAACTCAGCTTTCTCAGGTGCACTTCCACTTCGTGAACTTTATGGTAAGTTTCCGGATATGATTGAAATGATGGCTGTCATTCGTAACATATACGGGGAAGATTTCATGCAAATCTTTGAACGGTCATTCGATAACATTGATCAGGAGTTTACTGACGTTGAAGGCAAAATCACAAAAAAAAAGATAGAGAAAGAAACTGAGCCAGTTTAATTTAATCTCACACTCTATTCATTTCCTTCATGAATGATACATATAAACCTTGTGAGAGGCATGCGTTAATACATTCTTTTATGGTTATTTTAGGATTCAACCTTTTTTCAAATTGAATAAAAAGCGGTCGAAAGTTCATGTACCCTTCCGCTTTTTCTATTTCATAGCGTTTGCTCAATATATCACATGTCTCCAACAACTCTTCCGCTTCCTTCTTCGTGAAATTTTTTTCCACAAAAAGAAAGTCTAACTTTGCCTCCGGATTACGTATAAGGTTTAATAATAGTTGCTGATGAAAACGGAGTATTTCTATTTCTTCATTTATATTTCCCATACATTATTAATCCCCAATCAATCATTATTTAGCATAAAGACTCCAAACCATTATTCCGCCCAAAATCCACCTTATTCTTCATTTAGAACTCGATTTTATCTTATTGTAGCCTTCTTCATTCTGCACTGTTTTTTATCTTCAAACTAAATCCAAAAATTCTATTGCTTTTTCAACTCATTCATCGTAATGTATGTAAGTAAATTCAACGGTCTATGGAGGGCTGATTTCAAAATGAATTCGTGGAAAACAATAGACGTAACAAAACAATATGGGAGTTGCCGTTTAATTATTTTTTCAGTTTTTACTATATTGATGTCTTTTGTTATGATCTATACATTATTAAGTGTCTTTTCAACTCATGTCGTTTTGTATGACGATCAAACAATGGTATTTTTTAGCCTATTGCTCTTATTATATCCTGTTCACAAACTATTACACTATTTACCTCTACGATTACTATGTAAAAAAGTGAAAACATCCTGGTCTTTGAAGTGGAGACTCGTGCTCACATGCAAAATAAATGTGCATTACCCCATTCGAAAGCACCTATATCTCTTGACGCTAGTGCTACCCTTTTTAATTATGTCTGTCATATTAATTGGGTGTGCCCTTAGTTATCCACATTACATCCATTATTTCACTATTTTATTTTCCCTGCACACCGGATTATGTGTATCGGATTTCATTTATATAAAAAATCTAGTTGGTTCGCCAGGGCATTCCTTTATTGAAGAACATGGAGAAGGATACGACATCCTCATCCAAAAGTAATTGATTGTCTTTTTATTCATAAAGATGACTGACAGATTTTTAGGTATCTTTTTTCATTATAATTTGGTATCGTATTTATACATGATGTTTTGTAAGGAGGGATTTTAGGTTTTGATCTCGTTCTGGTTTATTATTTTTGCTATACTGATTCTTTATAATATTAATAGAATGACAAATTCTTTATGTATTCAAAAGGAAATTGCTGAAGACCGGCAGCCTAAAGTATTCAGGACCATTAATGTATTAATTACTATTATGTTATTATCCTCCTATATTGAAATTTTGTATACGTAGAGATGAGCAACAAATGTTGATTATCATTTGTTACATACATTGATGATACCCGGGGCATTATCCACATAAAGAAAAGGGCGAAGCGAGCAGCTTCGCCTTTTTGTTTATGAGTTTATAACCAAGAAGCTCCAATTATGACTAACAGGATGAAAAGAACGACAATTAGAGCAAAGCCTCCACCTATTCCTCCAGACATTGATCTTCCTCCTTTCCATTCTTAAGTAATAGCAATTTCATGCACACTCTTATATCCGCTAAAAGGAATCATTCCTTTCATTAGCTTGATAAGCATTTTAATCATTTCTTGTTGAGCGGCTACCCTATCCTATTCAACTCCATTGCAAAAGGAGTGGGCTCTTTCCATTATTAATTTTGAGTATAATTAGCAAAAGGCTGCCCCTACAATTATTAATAAAATGAATAACACTACTAACAAAGCGAAACCTCCGTTAAATCCATTACCCATTTTCCTACCTCCTTTGTTGTCCTCGATTTATCATATGTTAAGGTTTATTATCCGGTTAGGTATTTACCCAATTTTCGTAAAATTCTTATTCATACATCAATATATTATTTTTTGTAAAGTAACCAGAATATGTTATAGTTAATTTTGTGGAAATACTAAGAAGAGCAAACAAGAAACTTAAAACTAGGAGTTGTTTTTTAATGAAGAAATGGGCATTATCGATTGCTGTTACAGCAGGATTGATCGGACTTACAGCATGCAACAGCGACAAGGAAGCAGTCGTAGAAACTAAAGCAGGAGATATATCTAAAGAAGAGTTTTACAATGTCATGAAGGACCGTTATGGTGATACAGTTCTTCAAGAACTTGTTTATGAAAAAGTTCTTTCTGAAAAATATACCGTAACGGATAAAGAAGTTAAAGCTAAAACGGACGAGCTGAAAGAGCAAATGGGTGAGAATTTCGAAACAGCTCTAGCCTCTTCCGGATATAAGAGCGAAGATGATCTTAAACGTGCACTAAAAATCGGCATGCTTCAAGAGAAAGCAGCCATCGCGGATATTACCGTGAAAGAAGCTGAAGTAAAAAAAGCTTATGAAGACTATAAACCACAAATCAAAGCTAGGCATATCCTTGTAAAAGACAAAAAAACAGCAGACGAAGTTAAAGCAAAATTGGATAAAGGCGAAGACTTTGCTAAACTTGCTAAAGAGTATTCTACTGACACAGGCACAAAAGATAAAGGTGGAGAGCTAGGCTGGTTCGGTAAAGGTGATATGGTTCCTGCATTTGAAGAAGCAGCCTACAAAATGAAGAAAGACGAAATCAGCGCACCGATTAAATCTGATTACGGCTACCACATTATCCAACTGCTTGATACAAAAGAAAAGAAACCATACAAAGATATGAAAAAAGATCTTGAATATGATTTGAAGGTCGCTCAAATTGACCAAACTAAAGTTCAAGATATTCTGGATGCAGAGGTTAAAAAAGCAGACGTGAAGATTAATGATAAAGATTTAAAAGATGCTATTACATCTGGTGGCACAACTAAAGAAGAAAAGTAATTTTGAATAGTAAAAGCGACAGGACTATGTCCTGTCGCTCAGTTTGTAGACAAAAGGGGTCCAGAATGTTTTAATTCTGGACCCCTTTTGAAATTCCCTTTGAATTTTGATCAAGATTAAGAGATTGGGCCTCTACGAGCCCACTTTATTAAGCCATTATTGGACCTTGCCATGTCCAATTGGCAATCTTCTTTAAATTCATGGCAGCGAATGTAAGCATCGCCTGCATCGACAATTTTTTAAGTCCCCTTAAAGTAGTCCAACGCATACCATGCTTTTCTTTTGCATCTGCAAATACACGCTCTATTGTTTCTTTGCGTTTCGCATATATAGGTTTTACATCCTTGTGGTGACGCAGATGATCTGCTTCTTCCATATAATTTTGCCAGATATGGCGTGTCACCACTTTTTGATGGTCTTTGCTTACTGTACACTGTGATAAAAATGAGCATGTCGCACAAGTGTGTTTGGGTGATTTGTACTCGCGATAGCCCTCTTTATTTGTTGTTGAGTACTTTAAAATCTCGCCCGATGGGCAGAGATAACAATTAAAATGTTCATCGTAAACATAGTCATGCTTGCGAAAGAACCCTTCTTTTGTTCGTGGACGTGTATAGGGTAAAGCTGGTGTGATTTCTTTCCCAAAAAGGTAGCTTGTAATGGCTGGTGTTTTGTAAGCTGCATCTGCGGCAACAGCTTCAGGTTTTCCAACTTTCTCAATCACTTGTTCAACAAGAGGCTCTAAGATATGACTATCATGCGTATTTCCTGGTGTTACAATCGTCCCCAGCACAAAACCGTTGCGGTCTGCAGCCGCATGAAATGAATAGGCAAACTGTTTTGTTCGTTCATCTTTTACATAGTAGCCACTCTCAGGGTCAGTTGAACTTTCTTTAATTTCTTTGGTTTCTTCTTTATCAAATTTATCCGGTGGAAAAGGCTTCTTTCCATTGTTTTCACGATCTTGTTTTATTTCTTCTTGAAGGCGTCCTTGATATGCTCGTGTTTCCTTACGAACGATTTTCTTTTCGAATTTCCGCTTATTCGCACTGGCTTTCACATGTGTTGAATCAACGAATACGTGCTCTGCACTAATTAACTTTCTTTCTGAGGCTGTCATTAAGATACGATAAAAAATCTGTTCAAACAGGTCTGTATCTTTAAAGCGACGCTCATAATTTTTCCCGAACGTTGAGAAGTGAGGTACTTTATCATGGAAACCGTAACCTAAAAACCAACGGTAAGCCATATTCGTTTCAACTTCTTCAATCGTTTTACGCATCGAACGAATACCGAAGGTATATTGAATGAATGTCAATTTAACTAAAATAACTGGATCAATACTTGGGCGCCCTATCTCTGAATACATATCTTTCACCAAGTCATAAATGAAAGTGAAGTCAATGGCCCCCTCAATTTTACGAACCAAATGGTTCGCTGGCACCAGTTGATCCAAAGTAATCATTTCAAGTTGATCTCGCTGAATAGAATTATGTTTCGAAAGCATCGTCATCACCTCAAGTTTTAATACTTCTATATTAAAACAAAAAGGACTGTAGGCAAAAGTGGTTATATCTAATTGTTAAAACAAAGTTGATTGGAACGGAAGGTGCGAGACTCCTGCGGGAAATGCGTGTCCAAGGGAGACCCCACAGGCGCAAAGGCGCCGAGGAGGCTCCCTGACCGCCCGCGGAAAGCGAGTGCCTGGAGTGGAAATCAACGTCGAATTTTTACAACCCCTCAAAAAAACTGTAGACAAACTCGATTTTCATCGAGTTTGTCTACAGTCTGAAGCGACAGGACTATGTCCTGTCGCTTTTTTTATTTCAGGCTAGGCTCCCTGGTTTATATCCTTTTTACGCCTCTCTCTTTCCTCTTCCATCCTTTCAATATACTTCTGACCTTCCTTCTCAATCCAAGCATCATCTATAAGGCGTTCTTGCCTAGCTGTCCATATTGACATGACTGCACTAACGATGATTCCAATAAACACAAACCAGATCCATATTGGCATGTCCTTTTCCCTCCCAAATAAGTCTCCTAGTCATTTACTAGAGAATATGCAGAAACAAAAAAAATATGCTTCTTTCTCGATTGAGAAAGAAACATATTTCATTAAAATGTTGGTTTATAGAATGAACGGTTATCGAGTGCAAAGACTCTTTCCGTAAACTCACCCGGTTTTACTTTTTCCAATGCCCGGTCCATCATATTTATTTTGGCATCCATGTTATCTATATAATGAAGTACTTCTGCTTCCCTTACCATTGGTGGTTTAGGACTGCCCCATTCAGCTTTACCATGGTGACTTAATATTAAGTGCTTGAGGATCATGATTTCTTCTGCATCGATCCCTAATTCCTCTGCAGCTTTACCGACTTCATTTACCATGATGGTGATATGGCCTAGAAGGTTACCTTCAACCGTATATACAGTCGACACAGGTCCAGATAGTTCATGTACCTTTCCAAGGTCATGTAGAATGACCCCTGCATAAAGAAGATCCTTATCGAGCGAAGGATATAGGCTTGAAATGGCTTTAGCTAATCCCAGCATCGACACAACGTGATATGCGAGTCCTGACATATACTCATGGTGGTTCTTAGTAGCAGCAGGAAACGTCAAGAATTCATTCTGATATTTTTTGATAAGGTGTCTGGTCACCCTTTGGATATTTGGGTTCCTCATTTCGAAAATGAATTGAGTAATCGTTTCCATCATTTCATCCTGACTTAAAGGTGCCGTTTGAATCAAATCCGCTTTTGTGATGCCATCAGCATCCGCAGTAAGTCTAATATTACGGATCTTCAATTGGCTTCGTCCTCGATAATTCTGGACTTCCCCCTGAACTTTCACCGTAGCTTCTGCACTGTATGTTTTCTCATCAGTCTCGGAGACATCCCATAACTTAGCCTCAATCTCCCCAGTTTTATCAGACAAAATCAGTGTCAAAAACGGCTTTCCATTACTCGCAACCGCCTTTGTACTCGTTTTAATATACATATATATATCTACTACTTCACCAATTCCATAGTGAATAATCCCATTTCCCATGCGACTGCCTCCGTTCAATTAAATATCAACATTATAACATATCAACCCGATTAGTGCGTTTAGTTTCTATAATAAGTGATAGACAACCCGAAAGAAAAAGACTGGACAGATGAAACTTTTCATCCCATAAGAAAACCAGGCTCGAAGTCAAAGCCTGGTTTTCTTATGATTATCTATTCAACAGTTCTTATTCGGACAGTATGAGCATTTTTCCTGACCGTCAATCTGGTAATATAAACAGCATGTCACTCGTTTATAAGGATTCATGGACTCAGGAATGGTTTTTTCTCCAATGAATCGTTTAAATGGTGAATGCCTTTCTATATTCATCCAAATCTCATCTTCAAGCAGCCTTTCAATGTCCGTTTCAACTCGTGTTTTTATATCTGGCTGTTTCAGTAACTCGGCATACATCCATACCGTATAGCCCCAAATGTTCTCCCAGAGTACAAGTTTTGATATTTTAGTAGCTTTAGAAAGTGGAAGAATAGCTTCCGCACCAAACCTGCTTAATATGGATTTGAGTGCTAAAGGGCTATCCTTTTCCGAAACATCTCTCCAACTGTTATTTTTCAGCCAAAAGTTTGGCAGCCAATTTTTATCTTCGGGATTATCCAAGACACCCATGTCCTGAAGTGTACCATTCCAAGTAAGCCGATGCTTGCTGATCATGTACAATTGTGCCGTAACAAAAAAGGCATAACGTCTGAACCACATTGAGGCTGCAACTCTTGTCGTTTCCGCTCCAGTCCGGGCTTGTGCATACTGAAGCAGCCCATCAATATGATCAAACGACTTGGAAACTTGAGCTTCATCTTTGAGGGAAATCCGATACGTTTGCAGCTCTTTTTCTATAGAAGAAGAAAGTTTATGCATTTGCCAGCGCTTTTACCTGACTTTGGGCATAACGCCCCTTTCCAAACGGGATACACATTGGGCTGCCAAAAATCGGATCAAACGAAATTTTACACTTCATTCCGAATACTTGATGAACCATTTCAGGAGTGATTATATCCTCTGGCCGTCCCTGATCATATATCGCTCCATCTTTAAGAGCCACCAGATTATCCGCATAGCGGCAAGCCAGATTCAAATCATGAAGCACCATCACAATTGTTCGATTCTCAGATTCATTCAAATCGAATAATAAGTCCAAAATGTCGATTTGATGTGCCATATCAAGATATGTAGTCGGTTCATCCAATAAAATGATGTCCGTATCCTGCGCTAGGG
The DNA here is from genome assembly GCF_016651095.1 of Peribacillus sp. TH16. Lineage (NCBI taxonomy): Bacteria > Bacillati > Bacillota > Bacilli > Caryophanales > Bacillaceae > Peribacillus > Peribacillus sp. TH16. The sequence continues at coordinate 1,424,909 of NZ_JAEKEM010000002.1, forward strand.
TCATCGCTATCCAGGCCCTTTGCTTCTGACCTCCTGATAATTCATCGACCGCCCGATCCTTCAATTCTGTTAGGTTCGTTGCTTCAATTGCCTTTTGAACTTTTTCCTCATCCAAAGAGCTCCACTGCTTCAACCAGCTTTGATATGGATATCTTCCTTGTTTAACAAGTTGATAGACCGTAAGTCCTTCAGGGGCAATAGGCGATTGTGGAAGAATCGCCATCTTCCTTGCTACATCCTTCGATGACATGGAAGAAATAGCTTTTCCCTCAAGTAAAACTGAACCGGATTGAGGCTTTAACAAGCGGGCAACCGAACGAAGAAGTGTTGATTTCCCACATCCATTTGCACCAATGAATACGGTGATCTCCCCATGAGGTATTTCTATATTCATTTCATTTATAATTAATTTTTCACCATAACCGAGCGATAAAGACTGTGTGTTAATAGCTGGTCGCATTAAAATACTCCCCTTATTAGTCTAATAATATCAGTTTAATGAAAATGATTATCAATGTCAATTTTAAAAAAGATAAAAACAAAAAAACATAGTTTCTGTTCTTCTTTATGAATACAAAAATAATTATCCTTTAATAAAGTTATCCTTCGATTAAATATATGAAGAATCCTTAGTTAACATTAATATCATCCAATCAAAAATGAAAAAACTGAGTCCATTATTCAGACAAAGGTAATTTGCTGAAATAACACACAAGCTACATCGTTTAATTTAAGGCATTGCCATATCGGTTAAATAGTCCACCATCAACTTCTTGTTACATGGCACATCTACCTGTATCAGCTCTACTAGGCGGGAACTTAGTATGCAAGCATGTTAATTCTGCCACCACTTGAAATAAATGCGGGCTTTTCAGTAAGGATAGATGACCCTTCTTCATTTATAGGTAAAATCAAGAAAAAACAAAAAACCTCTCCTATATTGGGAGAGGGTTTTTTTCAACCAACAAGCAGGCGGTTTGTGCAATAAACCAATGATTCATTTCTAATTAGGAAGAACAAATCCTGATCGATAAAAGGAATTAGTTCCTCGGCAATATTCCATGCATTGACTTCTATTTGATAAAGGATATCTGGATTTTTCGTACAGGATAACTCCTCACTCAGCATAGCAAGATTCGGATCTAACGCGTGACCTAGCTCATGTGTGAAGATAATCCAGGTATACTCCTCAAGTCTTTCAAGCGAGCCTAGGACACCTTCGCACTGAATTTCGATATCTCTATTATATAAAGTGATTGTATGTTCTTCTGCAGAATACTTCCCCCCAACACACCGTTTATCAGGAAACTCCTTTTCGATGATTAACTGTAGAGAAGAATCATGATGGCTAACAAACTCATTCATATTCAATGCCTTCACTCTCTTTATTAGTAATTTAAATTTCATTATATTTCAGAAATAATTATATCCTTCTCATTTTGATGCAAAACTTGCTTAGATAGCCGAATTACTTGATTTTCTGTGAAATGTTCCAATACATGTTGGTGACATGTAAAAAAGAAAATTTGCCGCTTTTCCGACACCTTCTTCAATAATTCAAGCATCCGTTTTGTTCTTACCCCGTCAAAATTAACAAAACTATCATCAATGATGAGTGGGAATGAATCATCCTCAAAAGTATGATCAGCAAGCGCGAGCCTTAAGGAAACATAAATTTGCTCTGCTGTTCCACGGCTGACCTCCTCAGCACTGAAACTCAAGCCATCACTGCGCTCTACCCAAAGTCCATCACCTGACTGATCAAGGTTTATCTTCCTATAGCGCCCATTTGTTAAAAAGGCAAAATGTTGTTCTGCTTCAGCGATGACCTTCGGGAGACGTTCTCGTTTATATCGGTCTAAGGTTTTATTTAATAAGCTTTTGGCTATGGCAAATTTTGCCCATTCCTTCGCTTCCTCGTTAAAAGCCGCTTTTTCTTCATAAAAATGATGAAGTAAATCGTCATAAATACCTGAAGCCTCAAGCTGTTTGATTCTTTGCTTCGTATCGGACCGCTTCTCCAATAAAAGTGATTTTTCCTTTACTAAATCCTTACGCTTTTGTTCCAATTTTTCAAGAGTATATGTGCTGATTCCCTGTTTATAGAGAGTTTGAATCAGTTCAGACTGCATTCGGGATTGCCCTATTTGAATGTTTAGCAAATCATATTGTTTTTGCAACATGACTTTCTCCTCAGACAAGACCGCGTTTTGACGAAACTCTTCCTCACCCTTAACATGCGCTATGGCAAAAAGCTGTTCCTTTTCCACATCAAGATAGTCTTTTTCTATCGACAGCCGCTCTATTTCATTCGTTAAACGGCTCAGTTCCTGCATCCATTGTGTAAGTTGAACGTTTTTTTCCATCGTATTGTTTATTTCTCGTTTCAAAAGGCTGATTGCGTCCCTCCAAGTGGAGGGCTCCAGACCACTCCCTAGAGCAAATTGAAATAAAGCCTCCGATTTACCTTCAAACTCTGAATCTAAAAATTGATATTGTCTGATTTTTTCATGTTTCCTTTCAACGGCTTCCTTCCACTTCTCAAGCAATTCAAATACGGATTCAAGATTGATTTCCACTCCGGAATAAGGCATCCCCCAGCCATTAATGATGGTGCTCACCTCTTTATTTAGTCGGTCCCTGCTTGCTTCCCAGGCGGCGTATTCCTGGATAGTCGTTTCGAAGGCTTCCTCTCGCTCTTCATATTTAAACCGTTCATTTTCGAGCTGCCTTTGAAGACGGTAATCTTGTTCCAGCAGTTGCCCCATCGACTCTCCTTCAATCTCTCTGTTAGTTTTTGCCTCACTCTCAAATACAGCCCTTTTCCTTTTCGCTTCATCAAGTTGACGGGTAAACCCGGACAATATATCATCTCCCTTGAATAAAGACCTAGAAACTGCAAACAAAACGGCCGCTGTCAGAAGTATACTTCCTACTAATATCTGGTCACTGAAAAAACTTCCTATTGCACCCAAACAAAAAAGTCCTATTAAACTGCCATTTATGAGCAGCGAACGTTTGCGATTATTCTCCTCCTTCTTCTTCTGTAATTTTAATTGTTTTTCAAGCTCCAAAATTTGCTCATCAAGAAGCAGGATTTTAGCTTCTTCAGAACCGGTACTATTCTGCTTGTTATATAAAGACTCCAGCTTGTTTCTTTTTTCTTCTGTCAATAGCTGTTGCTTTATCTCCTTCAAGCGTGCTTCCGTCGTTTCTAGATTCCCTTTTTGCAATCCATATTTTTCATCGAGCTGTCTTTTATCATTTTGCAGACGATGCTTCTCCCTCTCTGCTTTTTTTACCTTTTCCTTATTGAATGTACTGATATCGAGTTTCCTGATTTCTTCATCAGAAACATCCCAGAATAATTCCTGCTTTACCTTTTCAATATTCTTTTCTTCCATCAGCCTTTCATGTTCCGCTTTGCGCATGTCCAACTCAAGCTTATCCAGCAATGACCCTTGGTCGATTGCATGTTCGATCCGTTCTTTATGATCCCTGATAAACGGGTTGATCTCGATTTGTACTAGATTTTGTTCAAGTTGCTCTACCTTCTCAGTCAAGGCGGCTAGTTGGGCATTAATTGGCATTCCAACTGCTTGTAACTGTTCAAACCTTTTTAAACCATCAACAGGAAAACTGACATCCTTAATCTTACTGTGTCTTGATTCAATTTCTTCCCGTTCCTCAAGCAACGGTTTAATTCGTAAAAAAGTACTCGAGTTAACATGGCTTACCTCTATCTCTTGGATCTGGTCCGTGATTTCAGAAAGTTCACCTGTAAGTTTTGTTTCTTCCAGCAGTAAAGCCGTATATGACTTTTGTTCATCTTCTGCCGCTTTCACCTTTTTTTGAACTTCTCTGAGTTCTTTTAATCTGACATTTAGTAGAGGTTTATGACCTGATGGCTTGAACCTGAGATCCAATTCTTTTTGCAGCTTCGTTTCTGCCTCGAGAAGTTTATCGTTCCCAATCAGCCCGGCTGAAAGCAAATATTTACTCATGGTTCCTTCACTGAGTGTATGTAATCCCTGCAGACCCTGAAGGTCGAAAGAAAAAATGGCTTGGTAATAGTTTTTATCAACTCCATGGAGAATATCATTCAGTTCTTGCTCGCCTCCAACCCTCCCGTTTTCGAAAGTCACTTTCACATCACCGGTGGCTTTTCCCTTCACCCGTTCAATAAAGATTTCCCCGTCCTTTTTTGTGATGAGAGTGAGTCTCCCGCCATATTTGGCATGCATTTTAGGCTCGTAACGCGGTTCATTTTGAACTTTTGTTGGAAACCCAAAAAGAATACTATGAATGAAAGACATAATTGTGGATTTGCCCGATTCATTTTCTCCAAAGAAGATTTGCAGCTGTTTCATTTCTGGAAAACGTTGATTTTCCAGTTTGCCATAACCATAAACATGGAGGTCTTTAATTATCAAACCATTTTCCTCCTTTTTATAAATATCCTTTTGATTCAAAAACCTGCAAAAGCCATCTTTCTGCTTCATCCATAAGCTCCTGCTGCTCTTCTGCCTCTAAGGAATCAAGGAATCTTCTTGCTCCTGGCTGCTTATAAAGCGGTGACAGGGCAGTCTCAATATCCTCAAATTCAGAAGCAAGCATTGATATTTCAGCCACAAACGGCGTTATTTTTTCTCTCGAACTTACCACGGATATAGGCTGAATGATTTTGATTCTATACAGCCAAACAAACGACTCACCTTGCTCCTCATCCTGTAAAATCCTGGTCAATTCTTCAAGAATTTCACCATAATAGTTTACCGAACCTACAATGTCCAACTTTATCTCTAAAAGATAGCATCTACCATCAAAGCGCTTTTTCTCAAGAATATCCTTGCATACCTTATACAGAGCATCAAAATTTGAATCTGCAGAAATTTTTATTGTTTCACTTTCCCATATCACCCCGGAGGTTTCGATAAAGGAATGTCGCTTAGTGTCACCGTCCAGTTCGACTAGTAGGCAGCCTTTTACGCCAGACTCCTTACGATTTCTACCTTGAATATTCCCTGGGTAAATTACAAGCGGATTTTCTGATACCACCTGATGCTTATGAATATGGCCTAATGCCCAGTAATCAAAATCTTTGGCACAAAGTTCCTTTAGCGAAAAAGGGGCATATGGGCTATGCTCAGAATTTCCTTCTAAATTGCCATGAAGTAGACCGATATGGTAATCTGCCCCTTCAGCTTTTATGTATGTTTCGATCATTCGCTCTGTTACATGACGCCGTGGATAACTAAATCCATAAAGGTGGACAGACGTTCCATCGCTTTTTTGAAATAATTTCACTTCGGTTTGCCCCGAAAAAACGTGAACATTTCCCGGAAGCTCAACCATGACCCATGATCCGCTGAGATGATCATGATTTCCATGAATGATAAAGGCTGGAATCTGGTGTTGCTGAAGTTTTTCCATTTCGCTTCGAAAGCGGACCTGTGTCCGAAGACTTCGATTTTCCCCATCAAATAAATCACCCGATAACACAATAAAGTCAACCTGATGGAAAATTGCCTCATTAATCATTTTTTGAAAGGCCTTAAAAGGACTTTCTCTTATTTCCTTTAATAAAGATGGCGGCATATCCTTCAATCCGGAAAAAGGACTATCCAAATGTAGATCGGCCGCATGAATGAACTTCACACTGCTCACTGAAATCACCTCGGTTCCTAACATCAATTTACTTTTATTTTAACATAAATAGAACATACTTTCTCATCCGAATTACAGTACTGCCGTTATAGTAATGGATCGGGATAACCAGTATCGGCAATTTCAGGAGAAAAAAGACCGAATGGCAGACACTTTGTTTCGTGCACAGCATTCGGTCTCTACTATTTATTTAAAAATATCCATACTTAAGTAACGTTCACCATTATCCGGTGCAATGCAAAGGACACGTTTTCCAGTTCCAAGACGACGAGCTTCCTGAAGGGCAGCCCAGACAGAGGCACCGCTTGAAGGCCCGATTAATATACCTTCCTTCGCAGCCATATCCTTCATCGTCGAAATCGCATCTTCATCTGCCGCTTGCACAATTTCATCAAGTACTTCGGTATTTAAAATGCTTGGTACAAAACCAGGGCTTGTACCTACCAGCTTATGGGGACCTGGCTTCCCTCCTGAAAGAACAGGAGAACCTTTAGGCTCGACAACGACGACTCTTAAATCAGGAAGTTGTTCTTTTAACGCTTCACCCGTTCCTGTAATCGTTCCACCTGTTCCAGCAGTTGCGACAAACACGTCCAACTTGCGGTCCATCTGCTCTAAGATCTCGACCGCTGTCGTTACTCGATGTATATCAGGATTGGCTTTGTTTTCAAATTGCTGAGGAATAAAGCTATTAGGAATCTCTGCAGCAAGTTCTTCGGCTTTACGAATTGCTCCTGGCATCCTTTCTGACGCAGGAGTGAGGACAACCTCCGCTCCGTATGCTTTTAATATGTTAATTCTTTCTTTTGACATATTATCCGGCATGACCATAATAGCCCGATAGCCTTTTGCTGCAGCATTCATTGCAAGTCCGATACCTGTATTTCCAGAGGTGGGTTCAATGATTGTTGCTCCAGATTGAATAATTCCATCCAGTTCAGCCTGCCTAATTAAGTTAAAGGCAGCCCGATCTTTTACGCTGCGACTCGGATTAAAATATTCAAGTTTCACATATACTTCCGCGTCACCCTCTGCTGTTAAATGATTAATTCTAACAACTGGTGTATCTCCTATCAATTCCGTAATATTATTTACGATTTTTACTGTCATTCAAAAAAGTCTCCTTTCGGCTTATGCACTTTCTACTACATTATTATATCATTTATGATTTTTTGTTTTAAGGAAAGAATTCCGCTTAAATAAATAGGTTTAATTTTCATTCTGTCCAAATCAGTGTCCAAAAATAAAAAGCATACTCATAGAGCCCTGTAGGCTATAGAGTAGCCTTTCTCATTATTTACCAGCTTTTATTTCTTTTAAATCTTGTTCGATATATTTCTTTTCAATCACTAAGGATGTATCCCGTTTCTTATATATTCCCCACTTAATATTGAAAGTCTGCTTGTTTCTGATGCGGCTATGCACAGTCAGGCGTCGCTTCTGATAAAATGAAGTCGGATTTTTCAAAAGCGGCCTGAATGAAAACGGAATCTATTGATATTCTATAAATTAATAATGTTTACTAAATATATTTTCCTTACATAGTAATAGTCAAAATTTACAGAAAATGATAAAATTTTCAATAACCGTTTAAATATTACGAAAAAAACAGTCTATTATTTGAAAAGGGAGTTTTGAAAATGAGCAGAATATACAAATTAACCGTATTTGAACCGTCAGGGGAAAAACTCTTGGATGAATCATTTACGGCTGAGAATGATGAACATGCAAAAGAATTAGGTCAAAATTTATTAAATGAAAAAAACTATCAAGATCAAACACATCGCTGTACATCACCCGCAGGCGCGTTATTACTTTTTCATCGTTGATTGGAAAAATGGAAGCGTGATCATTTAGATGTCGACTAAGTTTTATACATCTTCTTTCTGATTATATAAAAAGGCAGTCACAATATCGTGACTGCCTTTTCCGTTTCATTTTCCGATAAAATTTGGTCTTCTTTTTTCAACGAAAGCCTTTATTCCTTCTTGGTGATCCGCTGTTTGGCGCATTTTAAATTGGGCAGCCTTTTCAATTTCAAGCATCTTTATTAATAATGGACGATTTTTTTCACTTAGAATCTTTTTCGTCTTGATCATCGCTTGAACAGGACTTTTCAGCCATCCTTGTACTTTTCTCTCTACCGCCTGCTCCAAAGTTCCATCTGCTATTTCGTGAATGAGGCCTTTTTCTTTAGCCTCCAGCGCTGTTAGCACTCTACCTTCCCAGATTAATTCTTTCGCCCCCACTTCACCAAGACGTCGCTCAAGGAAGAAATGTCCACCCCCATCAGGAATTAATCCAATGCCGATAAAGTTCATGGCAACCTTACTTTCTGAGTCAGCAATAAGATGGTCAGTTGCAAGCGCAATACTCAAACCAAGACCTGCTGCTGCACCGTGAATGGCACTGATTGTCAATTTAGGCATGAAATATAAGGTTGTTACTAATTCACTAATTCCATCCATCAGGTCATTAAAACCATCTTCTTTATCAGGTGCGAGCATCATTTTAATATCTCCGCCTGCTGAAAAAGCTTTCCCATTGCCTTTTAAAATGACGACGTCCACGTCCTCATTCTCACTTACTTCTTTAAGAGCAAAAATAAAATCATTTAGCATTTGCGGATTTAATGCATTCATAGCCTCTGGACGATTCATTGCAACAGTTGCTGTTCGTTCCGAATATGTGACTAAAACCGTACCTGAATTTAATGATGTTTCATTACTCAATCTATTTCCTCCTCTTTCATTCTATAAATTTATTATATATGCTCACTCTACTATCGTAATAGAAAAAAGTTATATTTATTCAATTTTACCTTTTATTTCTTAATATATTTATCCTGAAGCTGATCACGCAACGCCCTTTTCAAGAACTTCCCTACACCCGTTTTTGGAATATCATCCAAAAAGACTACTTCATCCGGTAACCACCACTTAGCAAACTGCGGTTTTAAAAATTCTATTATGTCTTCTTGTGATACCTGCTCTTTATATGCATCCTTCAAGACAACACAAGCAATTGGGCGTTCCTGCCATTTTTCATGAGGCACTGCAATGACTGCCGCCTCAAAGATACCCTCATGAGCCATTAATGTATTCTCTATATCTACAGAGGAAATCCACTCTCCACCGCTTTTGATTAAGTCCTTCGTCCGATCGACAATTTTCACAAAGCCTTCCTCATCTATCGTGACAACATCTCCGGTATAAAGCCAGCCATCTATAAACGTCCCCTCGGATCGCTCATCTTTAAAATACTCATCCGCTATCCATGGACCCCTTATAAGTAATTCTCCCATTTCTTTTCCATCCGCTTTCACTTCACCATCCTGCCCGACAACTTTAATTTCGATCATCGGCGAGACAAGCCCCTGCTTGGCCTTCAACTCATAAAGTTCATCCTCAGGTAAGTCTTCCTGATAGCTTTTTGGTTTGGAAACAAATACGAGCGGGCTTGTTTCCGTCATACCATAAGCATGCAGGAATGGAATACTGTACTTTTGCTCAAAAGTTTTAATCATGCTTTTTGGAGCCGCCGACCCTCCGCATAAAACAGCGCGAATACTGCTCGTATCATGGCTACCTTCTTCAAGCTCCTTCAACAACCCAAGCCAAATCGTCGGAACTCCTGCAGCGATTGTGACCTTTTCCGTTTCTATAAGCTCTGCCAAAATTTTCGGGGTAAAGTTCGGTCCCGGTAAAACCATCTTTGTGCCAAACCAAACACTCGCAAATGGCATTCCCCATGCATTAACGTGAAACATTGGTACGACTGGCAAAGCCACATCCCGTTCGCTTATTGCTGTAGAATCAGCAAGTCCCAGCGCAATCGCATGCAACAAAATTCCGCGATGTGAATAAACCACACCCTTTGGATTTCCTGTCGTGGCGGATGTATAACACATGCCGGCAGGTGCATTTTCATTTAAATCCTGAATGAATGTCTGCTTAGGATTCCCTTCAGCCAATAACTTTTCATAATGGTAAACAGGTGATAGTGTCGTTTCAGGCAGTTCATCATTATCAGTCATAATGATGTAGCCTTCTACCGTTGTTAACTCATCTTTAATCGTTTCCAACATTGGGATGACATCAGGATCTATTAGCAATAATCGATCCTCCGCACTATTGACGATATAAGAAACATGCTGAGGAGACAGACGCATATTAATTGTATGTAGGACAGCCCCATGACAAGGAATCGCAAAATATGCTTCCAAGTGCCGATGATGATTCCATGCAAGTGTTCCGATCCGGTCACCTGTCTTGATACCGAATTTTTCAAGGTTACTCGCTAGCCTTCTTGTACGCTCAGCAATTTTTGCATATGTAAAAGTGTGAATTCCACCGTCCGTACGCGAAACTACCTCTTTTTTTGGAAAATATTTTTCAGCTCTCTCAATGATTTGCGTCATAATCAATGGAGTATCCATCATAACAATCTCCCCCTTCTCTAGAAAACGCTTTCACATATATATTCGACCAGAAAAAAAATAATCCTTTTTCCCTAGGTTCGGTTTTACATTTTATTTTAAGACTCTGGTTTACATTATTGGTTAAACAAAAAAAGGACCTTAAACTTGATCCTTTGTCTGTCTTATTCAGTTCTTACAACCCATAACTCTAGAGGGACCTAAAAAAGAAAATCGCCGTCAAAAATTGGGAATTCCCTAATATCCATCGTCTTAAAAATGGATATTCAGTACTATGAGATGGCCTTAGAACCGTCAGGAAGAGAATCTCAGATAATGCCTTAAAAGAAAAACTACAATATTTATTTATTTATTTATTTAAGGTTAAAAAGTCAATTAACTATTCTTTCCCTTATTGACTTCTACCTTAAAGCTTTAATACCGCTAGGTACATGAATTAAGATGCTATATAGAAGCCTTGGTCAGCTCCTTTAAATAAATCAAGGATTCTTCTGCATAGGTATAAATTAGGTTCATTGCTGGATATCCTTTACCTGCTTGGAAAGGATCAACCCCTGGAGCCATACATTCCACAACAATATGACCATTAAAACCAGATTTATTTATACCGGATGCAAATTGTCCAAAATCAATATGTCCCCTGCCAAGAGCTCGCCTGTTGCTATCCGCTACATGGATAATTTCTAGGTGTTCTTTTGTTTTCAGAAATGGTGTTTCCATATCTTCTTCTTCAATATTCATATGGTATGTATCCAATAGCATTTTCACTTTCGGATTACTTACCTCTTGAACAAAGAGCAATGCGTCATCTCCGCTGTTTACTATACAGCTTTCATACCTATTTAATGGTTCAATCACAAGTGTAATATCTAATTCACCTGCTTTTTCTACTAATTTCTGGACGGAATCAATGGCCCATTTCCAATCCTCTCCATTTAATCCCATCGGCGAAGTTTTTCCGACAGCAGAAGGACATACAACGAGGTATTTTCCTTCTACCTCCTTTACAGCCTCTATCTGTCTTTTAAAATACTCTATAGCTTTTTGACGATTTTCCGAGTGAGCATTGGCAAGGTCTTGTTCTTCATTTGGCCAGCCTGAATCTCCTGTCAAACCTCCAATTTCCAAAGACAATTCTTTGGAAAGATGTAAAAGGTCTTTCCACTTATAGTCATTCACAGCTGCTCGAATTTCTATTGCATCATATCCTGTTTGTGACACAAATTGCATAACCTTTTCTATAGGTATATCGCCGAAAATCCAGCTACATATTGAAAATTTCATTACGTTACTCCCTTATTGTTAGTAAGATCACTTCCAAAAAAGTTTTTCGTAAAACTTTTCTCTCTGACACTAACTGGCTTTCCAATTGCTGCACCTCGGACTGTTAATACTATTAACCTCGGGTGTTACCTATCAGTCAAAAAGCCTGCGCACTTTTAGTAACGTAGAAGTATTTTCTTAAATTTCCCGGCAAAATTTTCGCATCCGGCTCTAGAAGCCATTTCTATTTCAGCTGGTTCATATTATTCTTTCTTCCGTTTAATTAATATGTAGCAATTTGGTCAGTCTGCTTCAACTGAACCGGAATTCCCGTTTCTAGTGATTGTTTTGCAGCTTTAGCAATACGCTCAGCTTGTATGCCATCAAAGCCACTACAACTCACTTCAAGGTTTTCAAGACATGCCGATGAAAACTCAGTTACTTCATCTATATATGCTTGAGTGTAGCGTTCAAGGAAAAAGTAAAGCGGCTTTTCTTTCTTTACATGATCATTTGTTGAAACCTCAACAGTTGTTGCCCTGTTGTTATCCACTTGTGCAGTACCCTTATCCCCAAAAATCTCAAGACGTTGATCATATCCATAGACGGCACGGCGGCTATTATCGATAACCCCTAGTGCACCATTTGCAAATTTCAAAGTTATGATGGCTGTGTCAATATCGCCTGCTTCCTCAATAGCGGGGTCCACTAACACAGCTCCATTTGCGAACACCTCCACAACTTCACTGCCCATAACGTAGCGAGCCATGTCGAAGTCATGGATCGTCATATCCATGAACAATCCGCCTGAAGATTTAATATAATCAGCACTTGGCGGTTGAGGATCACGTGAAGTGATTCGCAAAATATGAGGTATCCCGATTTCACCTTCTTGAACGAGGTTTCGAATCTTACGAAAATTCGGATCAAAGCGACGGTTAAAACCAACTTGAAGCTTTACACCTGCACTTTTCACCGCAGTAAGTGCTTCTTCTGTTTCTTCCACTGAGAAGCTAATTGGCTTTTCACAGAAAATATGTTTTCCAGCTTTAGCCGCTTCTTTAATAATATTTGCATGTGTATTTGTTGGTGAGCATATAAACACTGCTTGGATTTCAGGATCACTAAGCAATTCAAGGTAATCCGTTGTCAATACTTCAATTCGTTTCTCTATCGCCCACTCTTCAAGATGTTCAATTGCAACATCCGAAACACTTTTAATTCGGATTTGCTGAATCACCTTCAAATTATCTACATGTAATCTTCCAATACGACCTGCTCCAATAATTCCAACAGTCAGTGTCATTGACCTAATCCCCCTAATTAAGCGCTTAACCTAATAAATAAAACACCGGGTTGTAACCGGTTGACTCATTAAGCTTAACTTTTTATTTCTTTTAAGTCTCTTACTGAATTACGTTCTATAAGTACTGGTGCAAGCATGATCCTATGCCCAGATTTATTCGGCTTTTCAATTGACAGCAACAGTTGATTAATGGCATAACTTGCCAATTCATCTATAGGTTGAGCGATTGTCGTTAAGCCTGGGTATGCTATTTCTGCATGTATGGTGTTATCAAAACCAATCACCGATATTTCATTAGGAATAGCTACATTTTCCTTTCGTGCTTCATTCATAAAAATGGCAGCAATTAAATCGGTTGACGCAAATACCGCAGTGGGCCTATTCTCTAATTTTAAAATTTCCTTGGCAGCTATTCTTGCGTCTTCAATTTTTGATTTAGAATGAATCACTTGTTCTTCATTCAACTTAATCCCCTCATCAATCAGTGATTGTTTAAAGCCCTCTAATCGAAGGTTTCCACTTGCACGGTTTAATTCGGCAATCACTGCAATATGCCTATGTCCTTTATCCAACAAATAACGCCCTGCAAGATATCCACCCCGTATATCATCTGTCGTAACAACATTAGTTGTAACAAAAGAGGGGTGATCGACTGAGAACATCAAGAGTGGGAAATTCCTGCTTTGAAGCTTCTTAAAAACCTCCCGATCATTCGGTTCAGTTGCGATGATAATTCCATCCACCTGTTTTTTTATAAGGAGCTCTAAATAGTCGTGTTCCCTTTCCCGTTGATAATCTGTGCTGCATAAAATAATGGCATAGCCAATTTCACGAGCATTATTTTCCAGGGCTCTCGCAACCTCAGCAAAAAAAGGGTTTGAAATATCAGGAACAAGCACTCCTATTGTGAATGTCTTCTTCCCTGTCAACGCAGCTGCAACAGTGCTTGGCTGATATTCAAGTTCTTGCATGATTTCCGTTACTCTATTTCTCGTTTTATCGCTAATTCGTCCTGTTTTATTTATCACCTTTGATACCGTGGCAATTGAGACGCCTGCCTTTTCTGCTACATCATAAATTGTAGGCTGCTTCATATGTTTTCAAAACTCCTCCAAAATATCCTTTACTTTATTTTAGCATGAAGGAATTTTGCGGGTACTATAGATTTCCTTATTTTGAAATACTTTTTAAGAAGTCTAATTTTTCTTCTGCATTTTTTACTGTTATGATGTCAATCCCGCTATCTAATCGCTCATCAATCTTGTCCCCATTTATTGCTTTCAAGGCATTTTCAACACCTTGATACCCCATGTTATATGGGCTCTGGGCTATGGTGCCAGCCAGCTTGCCTTCCAAAATGGATTCAACTGCTTCTTCCGTTCCATCAGTACCAATAACTTTAATATCCAGTGCTTTTGCTTCAACAGCACGCAATACACCTAATGCCATATCATCATTTGCTGCGAAAACACCTTTAACATCTCCATTTTTTTGCAAAATATTTTCCATTACTGACATCGCTTTTGTTTTATCACTATCTCCAGGTTGTTCTGCAACAACTTCCAGACCCGCTTCTTCAAGCGCTTCTTTCGCCCCTTTAATCCTCGCATCAGTAGCCGGATTGCCGAGTGCTCCTGAAATTAAAACCACTTTATCTCCTTTCTGAAGCATAGAAGCCAACAATTTCCCACCTTCCAAACCTGCAGTCCGGTTTTCTGTTCCGATAAAGGTTGTTTTTCCTTCAAAATCAGCATCTGAATCTATAAGTAATACAGGTACATTCTGAGCTGCGGTTTCTAACACCGGTACAACCGTTTCAGGTTGTGAAGGAGCGACTACGATTGCGCCAGGTGACTGATTTATTTGATCTTCAAGCATATTAACTTGCTGGATCACTTCCGACTCTGCAGATGGACCCACCACTGTTACAGTTACCCCAAGGTCCTTACCAGCAGCTTTTGCTCCCGCCTCTACATATTTCCAGTAAGGACTTGATAAAGTTTTTAAAACGACTGCTACACTTTCATCTTCACCGCCGCTCGCTTTTTTATCTGCGTCGCCGCAACCAGTCACTAATGCCATACACGTTACCATTAATGCCGCTCCAAACCATTTTAGTTTCCTATTCATTCTTCTACCTCCAAATTATAGTGATATACTTGAAATGAATTTATGATTGATTATCTTTTTTTACTTTTGCGTTGACGGAGTACGTCAACAAAAACGGCTGCGATAATTACAAAACCGATTACTGCCATTTGGAAATCAGCAGGCACGTTCAGAAGGTTTAAACCATTTCTGAGCACAGCAATGATCATTGCCCCAATTAATGTACCCCAGACAGTACCGACACCTCCCATGAAGCTAGCGCCACCAATAATGACTGCCGCTATTGCATCAAGTTCATATGATTGACCTGCAAGAGGGAATGCGGAATTTACTCGTCCAACCATTACAAGTCCTGCAAGACCTGCCATTAAACCACTAATTGTGTATACTATGATCAATACACGATCAACATTGATACCCGAGAGACGAGCGGCTTCTTTGTTACCACCGATTGCGTATATATATCGCCCTGTCTGTGTCCTTGTCAAGAAAATATGAAAGATGATATATACAGCGATTACTAGAAGGAAGCTAACAGGTATGGGACCTACAAATTCCCGTCCTAAAAATTGAATTAAATATGGAAAACCAGCAATTGGAGCCGCTGCCGTAATGATTAGTGCAATTCCACGTGCAATATTCATCGTACCAAGTGTAGAAATAAACGGGTGGGGCAAACGTAATTTCGTTAATAGCAATCCATTAATTAAACCGAATCCAGCGCCTACGAACAGACAGGCAAGAAGACCCAAGATTGGACTTAATCCCATCGTGACTGAAACAATTCCCATAACCATGATAGAGACTGCAAGAATGGAACCAACAGATAAATCAATACCGGCTGTTAAAATCGGAAGAAGCATGCCTATTGCAAGTATGGCGTTAATTGAAGACTGACGAGCAATATTCATGATATTGTTCAATGTCATAAACTTGTCCGATAGAAATGTCAGGACTGTCGTTAAAAGGATAAGACCGATTAATGGCCCAAATTTACTTACGTAAGTCTTAATGGTTCTACTCTGTTTTGGTGAATCATTCTCTGGTTTTTGTATGACTGCTTCATTCATAATTTCATCCTCCTGTTGCCGCCTTCATTATTCGCTCTTGAGAGGCTTCTCCAATTTCTAGGTCAGCGGTTATTTTCCCTTCACTCATCACTAAGACCCGATCACATATACCAAGAATTTCAGGAAGATCAGAAGATATCATCAGCACAATGGCACCGCTTTCAACTAACTGATTCATTAAGCGATAGACTTCAACTTTTGCACCAACATCAATCCCTCTTGTAGGTTCATCAAAGATATAAACCTTTGCTTTTGTGCATAACCATTTGGCAATAACGACTTTTTGCTGATTTCCCCCACTTAGATTTCTAGCATGAAGATCAATGTTATTTGGGCGAACTTTCAATTCCTTTATATAATTTATTGCTTCTTCACGTAGACCTTTTAAATCAACGAGTCTTAATTTATTCGTAAATTTATTCATATTAGCCATGGCAATATTAAAATCGAGCGGCTGATCCAGTAAGAGACCTTCACTTTTCCTATCCTCCGTTATAAAAGCAATGCCCGCATCAATTGCATCCCTAGGTGATTTGATTCGAACTTCCTTTCCATTTATGAAGACCTTTCCATTCCCCCGGTCATCTGCACTGAAAATAGCTCTTGCTAATTCTGTACGTCCAGCCCCAACTAGTCCGGAGATGCCGACTATCTCACCGTGTCGGATTGAAAAGCTTACTGGTTCTTTTGACCCGGCCACTTCCATGTTTTCAACCTTGAACCCTTCACCGCCAAGCGTAAATGATTGCTTAGGATATTTCTCATCCAGCGCCCGTCCAACCATCAACTCAATCCAATAATCAGTTTCTGTTGTCTTGACCGGTAGCGTTTCTATTTTAAATCCGTCGCGAAGGATGGTAAGCCTATCGCCCATTTCTCTGATTTCATCTAACCGATGGGAAATGAATACAATCGCAATGCCCTTTTGCGTAAGTTGTTCTACACATCGATATAACTGCTCCACTTCTGTTCCACTAAGACTGGAAGTCGGCTCATCCATAATGATTAATTTAACATCGAGAGTAAGCGCTTTCGCAATCTCCACAAGTTGTTGCTGACCGATTCCCAGCTCCCCCAATTGCTTATCTGCAAGTTCAGGGCTCTGGCCAAGCATCTCCAAACAGCGTTTTGCTTCCTTACGCATTTCATTTTGATTAAGTAATGAAAATTTTCCGCCACGTTTCAATTCCCTTCCAAGGAATATATTTTCATATACCTTTAATTCAGGAATGACATTCAATTCTTGATAGATCGTAGCAATTCCTAGATTCATAGCATCAAGGGGTGTATCAAGTTGGACAGAATTACCTTCCCAAAAAATTTCTCCGGAATCCTTTTCATATGCTCCTGTTAAAATTTTAATAAGTGTGGACTTACCTGCACCATTTTCCCCTAGTAATACATGAACTTCACCTGCCATTACATCTAAATCAATTCCTTTTAAAACATGGTTTTGACCAAAACTTTTTTTAATCCCTTTCATTTCGAGGAGATATCCTGAATGATTAACCATGTGCAAACCTCTTTTCGTCATTTACCTTTTCTTTTAAAGAAAGCGCTTTCCTAACTAAAGTATAATTTTATTATATTTATTTTTCAATACATTTTTTGAATATTTAGTATTTTCAGATTAAAACTCGTGAACAAAATGAATTCTTTATCCTTCTATATACTAAAGTTCGACTTTTTTTCCATTTTGATAAGATTCCCGTGCAGCAAAAGCGATTTCGAGTGCCTTTACGCCATCGTCTACTGTGACACTTGGTGTTCTTTTTTCAGCCACTACCTGGAAAAAGCTTGAAAGCTCCAAATTGTAGGCATCCGTAAAACGAGTTGGAAAATCCGGTAATATATCATGCAGGTTACCCGCTTTCGTTAAAATCTGAATATCATGATTTCGAAGATTCCCTATAAAGATCGAGCCTTCTGTCCCAATGACCTCTGCACGAATATCGTAGCCATAATGGGCATTACGACTTGCCTCTGCATCTCCTGCAGCCCCAGATGAAAACTCTAAATACGTAAGAGATTGATCAACATCTCCGTATTTTTCCATGAACGGGTATTTCAAGATTCGTCCATGAGCATGAACTGAAGTCACTTCGGATTTCATCAAATAACGAGCAATATCAAAATCATGGATGGAAACATCGACAAACATACCACCGCTATTCTGGATAAACGCTTCATGGGGTGCATGAGGATCACGGGAAATACCACGGAAGTATATCGGATCGCCAATATCACCAGCATTAATTCGCTTTTTCGCCTCAACGTAAGCCGGATCGAATCTACGCATAAAACCAACCTGGCATATGGTATTGTTATTTTCTATTATTCTCTTAATATCATTTGCTTCACTTAAATCTATCGTAAGTGGTTTTTCAACAAAAATAGCTTTACCTGATTCAGACGCTTTTTTCAATAAATCAAAATGTGTGCTGGTTGGAGAGGCAATAATCATTACTTCGATTGTATCGTCTTGAAGAATATCATCCGGATTGGTAGTGAAAAATGGCACTTCTAACTCTGTTGCAACACGCTTGGCTGTCTCCATGTTCACATCACATATTGCCGTAAGTTCTGCATTTCTAATTCTTGTAGCGACATTTACTGCATGCCAATATCCAAGTCTTCCAAGTCCAAGTACAGCTGCTCGAATTTTTTTTGTCATATTATTTTCTCCTTTTTAGTTAACATTCGTCACCACAGACTTACTGTGCAATGATTGATAACTTATTTCAAGATAACGGGCCATCTTAAGCGAATGATCCACGTTGTAGTCAGGATTTCCCCCTTCTAGAATACAATCATGAAAATGTTCAATCTGGTTTAAATATTGATCGTCTTTAAACTTCTCAAAAAGAATCACGCTGCCATTGTCATCTTTAACAGTTATTTTGCCGTGTTTATCATCCGATACGTCAGGACGAAAAGCGCAATCAACAGTAATGGACCCCCTTGGACCAAAGATTTCATAACGATTAATAAACGAGAGTTCCAATGAAGCTGTTACTTCAGCAGTTCGTTTCTGATCATCAATCAATACGCAAGTCGATGTTATATCCACTCCGTTGTCTTGATCCATTTTACCGCTCATTGAGATTTGGACAGGTTTAAAGCCAACAATTTGTGTCACCGCATGCAAGCCGTAACATCCGACATCTCGCATAGCACCTCCTCCTAGTTCAGGTTTCAAACGAATATCACCTGAGTCTTCAAGCATCCAGGAAAAATGAGCTTTAACATGGAGATAATTCCCGATAATACCCGATTCCAGTAATTCCCTCACTCGTTTGTGCTGACAATGAAATTGGTACATGAAAGCTTCCATAAAAACTACATTATTTTCTTGGGCTGCTGTTTTCACATCGTACATATCGGCTTCTGTTAACGCTGCTGGTTTTTCAAGAAGAACATGTTTTCCCTTTTGCATTGCCCTCACCGCCCATTTTGCATGAAGAGAGTTTGGCAAAGGGATATAGATTGCGTCAATCGATGAATCTTCAATTAGTTGTTCATACTTTCCATATATGTGCGGGGAATTGAATCGTTTGGCCTTTTCTAAGCTTTTCGATGCTACAGCTACTAATGCTAAAACGGTCTGAACGGATTAATGCCGGTAAAAATTCATCATATGCTATATTGGCAGCACTAATAATTCCCCAACGGATATTTCCCATTACTCACACTCCTTCTATTAATTTTAATGTTTGGTTTGCAACGAACCTTAAAGATATTTAATATTAAGAAAATTTAGGGAAAGCGCTTTCCTTTTTGCTATTGTAACTCACTATTTTTTATTATTCAATTACATTTACAAAAATGTAAAATTTTATTTTTCAGAATTATTAATTTTCAAATTACATACAAACGGACTTTAAAAATAGATTGTAAAACTTTTAACAAAAGTAACTGCTTTATGTATATTTTTAAGATTTGTCTGTATGAAGAAAGCTTCCAAGTAAAAATCAACAATGATTAATACAAAAGACTATATTAAAAAATGACTTTTTTTTATGTTTCTTTCCAGAAAAAAGAGGTAATAGTAAAGATACAATGATATTTAGAGGGAGCTCATCTATGGTAAACAAGATAAACGAAGAACTAGAGGCTTACTGCGCGAGCGAATATTCAAAGCTATTACGGGTAATTGTATGTGAACCAAAATATATGGAGATTCGTGAGATCATCAACGAAACACAAAAAGAGTTTAAAGATGAGAACATTGATCGTGTACTTGCTATGGAGCAGCATACCAATTTTGTAAAGTCGCTTGAACATGAAGGAATTGAAGTCATAAATCTACCACCCCAATCTGCATATCCAGAACAAGTCTTTACGAGAGATATTGGATTCACTCTTGGCAATACCGTGTACGTCGCCGAGATGGCTACAGATATCCGGCAAGGTGAAGAACTTATTTTGAAAACCTGGCTCGAAAAAAATGATGTCCCATTCTTCAACTTATGTAGGAATAGAATAGAGGGCGGGGATGTCATAATTGATGGAAAGACCATTTATATCGGGGTCAGTGATAGAACAGATAAAAAATCAATCAAGAATCTTCAAACCTTATTATCAGAATACGATATCATCCCAATTCCTTTCATTGAAAAATTCCTTCACTTGGACTGTGTATTCAATGTTATCTCACCAACGGAGGCCCTTATCTTCCCAGAAGCCCTTACAAAAAAAGAGTTAGCCTTATTAGAATCACGTTATGACATAATTGAAGTGACTAAAGAGGAGCAATTCACATTAGGAACAAACGTGCTCTCTATTGGAAAAAGAAAAGTGTTTAGTCTTCCATGCAATAAAAAAGTAAATCACAAGCTTCGTGAACGCGGATATAGCGTCATTGAAGTCGATATAAGCGAGATCATCAAGTCCGGAGGCTCTTTCCGTTGCTGCACCATGCCTCTGTTGCGAACAACGAATAAGAAAACTGAACTTGCTTAGAGAAAGAAAACTGCTCATAATCAAGATAGATTTAAACCGAACTTGCTATAATGAAGTTCGGTTTATTTTACTTTCAGAAATGAGCGCACCCTAAAGAAAGCGATCGTGCCCAGAAGGACAACTAGGAAAATAGGCAATTCTAAAATACCAAGCCCAACTTCCCTACCTACAGAAACTTGAACAGATTTCCAGCTGGTATAAAGTAAAAAAACAATAATTTCCGCCTTCAAAATCACACTCATCACCTGAGCATTTTTGTATAGACGCTCCGCATTTTGTCCCGTTACTTTTACCGAGAAATTAAAGATATACGGCACTCTCTCTAAAGTCGTCAATATTGACCATAAAAAAATACTTACGATCGGAAGAAACCAAATTACAACTCTCCCTCCCCAACCATCTGCTTCTCCTTTAGCATTAAAATGAATCGGAACCTGATCAGGTAAAGTACTCCACTCATTAATCAAATAAATCAGGTTGAGCACTATTATAATAAGTGAAAAAATATCAATTAGTTTTTCATAAATCGTTTTTGGTATCTTTAATACCGGTTGATTATTTTTCATACTTCCCCCTAATCTTACCAAAAAAGATCTTATTCCATCTGTTCTTTTATTGTATCAAGTTTAATACAATTTCAGAATCCGCTTTATTTAATTGTACATACTTGCTATGTTTACCTTTCGTCAATTTCAATATATTTTCACCAGAAATAACCCAAACATAGTAAACGACTATTTTATCCTCATTCTTTTCATCATTAAAATAAAAGATATAATCCGCTTTAGGACGATCTTTCTCCATTTTGGAATTTTCCCAGTTAATATTTTTTAATATTTCTTTTGTTTTTATAGTCTTTTCAATTTCTATACTTTCTTTATAAGCTTCAAATTTGTAGATTTTACCCTCACGCTTTTGAATCGAAATATGTTCTTGTTTATTTGAACATCCTACAGTTAACGCTAAAGATACTATGAAAAGTGCAAGTAAAAATAGTCTCCATTTCATTAATTGTCATCCCCCTTACATGAATAGACTAATAGCCAATATTTTCATTATACTAGTCTACCAGAAGCGTAATAGGAATGTGTATTTAATGACGACAAAAGAGTGCAGAACCATCTTTTCTTAAAGCAAAGAACTCCCAAGCTTTTACCTAGAGAGTTTCTGACTCTAATATCCCATGTAAATAATAGACGTTGTTCACCCAAACCAAACCGTAAATAACTCATCATTTACGCCCAGGTTGTACATATAATAGATCCCGAATACCACGCTGACCACACCTGTCAACTGAATGAGTGAGTGGTTCACTTTTATAGAAGAAGTACTTGTGTCAAAGGGGATGCTTAAAATCGTTGTAAATAGAAGCATGCCCACACATGTACCAACTCCAAATATAATAATGTAAATGGCACCCTGCCATACTGAATCTATTGTACTCATCGTAAGAAGAACCATGGCTGCACTTCCGGCAAGTCCGTGGACAATCCCAACAAACATCGATTTCAAATAGGTAGCTCTGCCTGAATGATCATGTTGATGCATTTTCTCCCAAGAAAAAATCGTCGTTATACCTAGATATACCAACATGATTCCTACAAGAAATTCTAATGACATTGCCCAGGCTTCCGAGATTTCATTTTTCAAAAGGATCAGGATGACACCAAACACCAATAGCGTAAGTGTATGACCGAGAAAGTCTTTGTTATTAATACATCATTAATTTAAACTAATTACTTAACTTTTCTTTGGTGGCATAAATTATCTTGAAAATGGTACGATAAAAACGTTGATATCTAAATAGGAAATGACTTAAAGATGGGAAAAAACGAAGATATTTTGAATTGGATAATTATGTTTCAAAAAAAAATCTTAAAAATCCTTGACCTCAACTTAGGTTTAGGTTGTATCCTTGGTAAAAAGATAAAAAATCATATGAACTATAAAATTGGACAAGTCGCAAAAATGAATCATCTAACAATGTTTCTCAATTACGGTACTATGATAATCGAGGACTGTTACCCTTTCTCAAAAGAACTGAGAAGGGAGATTGAGTTTTTGACGAAGAAGCACTGAAATATTTAGAAATGATCTTATGCTTAAAGAATACTGGGATGCCAATTAAAAAAGTTAAACAATTTATTGATTGGTCAATGAGTGGCGATGATACCATCTCCCAGAAATTAGAAATTAGGAGTGGAGTAGATGAAACGTATTTCGATTTTAATAGCTGAAGATGAGGAGGAGATTGCTGATCTGATTGCCATCCATTTAGAAAAAGAAGGATACCATGTCATTAAAGTATCTGATGGACTAGAAGCCATTCATGCTATCCAGACTCAATCGATTGATTTGCTAATTTTAGATATTATGATGCCAAAAATGGATGGATACGAAGTAACCCATCACATTCGAGGACAACATAATTTACCTATCATTTTCTTGAGTGCCAAAACTTCTGATTTCGATAAGGTACATGGACTAGTGATTGGAGCAGATGACTATATGACTAAACCATTCACCCCCATTGAATTGGTTGCTCGTGTAAATGCTCAATTGCGGCGCTTTATGAAATTGAATCAACCCAAAACAGATAATAAATTGATCTTGGAAATTGGTGGATTAGTTATTTCTCCTGATCAACGCACAGTTATTCTATATGATGAGACCATTGAGCTGACGCCTAAAGAGTTTGAGATTTTGTATTTACTAGCCAGTCATCCAAAGAAAGTTTATAGTGTGGAAAATATTTTTCAGCAGGTGTGGGGCGAAGCCTATTTTGAGGGTGGTAATACCGTTATGGTCCATATTCGTACTTTACGGAAAAAACTTAAAGAAGATAAACGGAAAAATAAATGGATTAAAACTGTATGGGGTGTCGGGTATACATTCAATGGTTAAAATCATTAGAAGTTTTCGCTCAAAAATGATAGTGTTATTCGGATTAAGTATGTTTTTTTCTGGCATCATAACTTATCTAATCTTTAAAGGACTTCAATTTTATTATCACACGATGGTTCGTTATGAGGATCCATTGGCTCGTTTTCGCTTATTTATAAACAATATTGGAGACATTAATTTCTTTTTACTACTATTTATCCCACTTTCAATCTTTTTTTTCTTTGTCCTTACTAAGCCCTACTCTACCTATTTCAAAGAGATTTCAGAAGGAATTCATTATCTCGCTCGTGGTGACTTTAAACATCGAGTTCAAATCATATCAAATGATGAATTTAGAAATATTGCGCAAGATATTAATCTGGCAAGTGAAAAATTGGAACAAGCCATAGAAAGAGGAGATTTTTCGGAAAGCAGTAAAGATCAGTTAGTAGTAAATTTAGCTCATGATTTGCGTACTCCGCTCACCTCTGTTTTAGGTTACATTGATTTAATCCTTAAGGATGAGAATCTGACTAAAGAACAAGTCAGACATTTTTTAACAATTGCCTTTACTAAATCTCAGCGTTTAGAAAGACTTATTGATGAATTATTCGAAATAACTAGAATGAACTATGGCATGCTGCCAGTTGAAAAAAAGCAAATTAATTTAAGTGACCTACTGATTCAATTAAAGGAAGAATTGTATCCTATCTTCGAGAAAAATGATTTGATAGCTCGAATGAATAGTACTCCCTATTTACCTATTATTGGTGACGGAGAGTTGTTAGCACGTGTGTTTGAAAATCTTCTGACCAATGCCAATCGTTATGGATACGATGGCCAGTTTGTAGATATTAACGGCTTTATTGATTCAGGAGAAGTGGTTGTTCAGATTGTGAATTATGGAAATAGTATTCCACCGAATGAGCTACCGCATCTTTTTGATATGTTTTATACCGGTGACAAAGCACGAACTCAACAAGAAGATAGCACAGGTCTTGGATTGTTCATTGCGAAGAATATTGTGGAGCAACATAATGGAACGATTACTGCAGAAAGTAGTTTAATACGTACGATATTTGAGGTTCGTTTACCACAGGACAGTGTACCAAATAATCAAATTTAATACCCAAGTAAATGATTTAAGAAAAATTTAATATTTACCCTACTCTTTTTTTAATAGTTTCTCCTATTATATAAGCAAGTAAGATCAAGGAGGAAACTGAAAATGAAGAAGTGGGGATTTTTATTGTTTTTAATATTGTGTTTGGGATTTGCTATCGCTAATATAACACCGTTGTTTCAAGATAAAGTAGAGTTTCAAAAAATTGTTCAAAATCATCAAGATAATATAAATTATCTAGGAAGTTCTGAACGTATCCAAAACAAGGAGATTGCAAAAGAACAGATCTATCAAGGAAATCTACTCTTGGTCAACAAGGATTATCCTGTTCACCAAGAGAGTATAAAATCAGATGTCGTAAATTTATTTACGCATAAAGAATTGAAAAAGGGATACGAGTTACTTGATAGTGATATTAGATTGTCAGAGGATGTCGCACGTAAATTTTCAGAGATGACAACTGCTGCTGAAAAAGAAGGAGTTCGTCATTTTTCAATTAGTAGTGGCTTTCGAGAATTTGATGAGCAAAGTGTACTTTACCAAGAAATGGGCTCTGACTATTCCTTGCCAGCAGGCTATAGCGAACACAATTTGGGTTTATCGCTTGATGTAGGATCTACTCAAATGAAGATGAGTGAAGCACCAGAAGGAAAGTGGATAGAAGAAAATGCTTGGAAATACGGCTTTATTTTACGCTATCCAAAGGATAAAACTGATGTCACAGGAATTCAATATGAACCGTGGCATATCCGCTATGTTGGCTTGCCTCACAGCGCGATTATGAAGGATAAGAATTTAGCTTTGGAAGAATATTTGGATTATCTAAAAGAAGAAAAGAACATTTCTGCTAGTGTTAATGCGAAAAAATATACTGTTTCTTATTACTCCATTTCTCATAGCAGTCCAATTAAAGTACCAAAGAATCTCTATTATGAGATTTCAGGCAACAATATGGATGGAGTAATTGTGACCGTGTACGAATGATAAATGGATAAAAAAAAGGAACTAAAAAAATTCTGATGACCTAATACTATCATTTCAATAAATCATTACTTCTTGATTTAGAAAGATATGATTATTTGGTTGCTCATTTCTCTAATCCTATTGCCGACACATATTTAAACTTCAAGAAAGTAATTTTTGAACAAAGTGATTATTATCCTGTGTTGTTTATAAAATTCCATCTATGTTATTCCATTAAAGGGTGCAATTGTTGAACAACATAGGTAGAAAATGATCAAACTTTTTTATAAAAATCAAACTTAAATTTGCTGGAGAAGAATCCATTTTGATCAATCTTTTTTCAAGATGGATTCTTTTTATTTATCGTAAAATACTGGTTTACGAGGTATCTTTGATCAAACTTTATTTCAAAGCTTCAGTGATAGCTCAAAAACTGACAAGGGCTTCTATATAAGCATAACTGAACCTCTCTTAAATAAACAATGTCCTTTTCCACCCATCTGGCCAATTGATATAGGCACTATCGCCTAAATATCGTCATCAATCGTCTGAAACACAATCATATTCTTTTCATCCACATAAAGGATGTCTCCATCCATTAATTCTTTGTATTCCTTAAGACGAATCCCAATTTCTTTCCCATGATCCGTTTTCGCTCATAGAATTTGTTTTCTTAATGCATCACTTTCTAAACCCTTTTCATATGTTTCGTGTTTTTTTCAAAAAACTCTATATTTCCTAATACCTTTTCCAGAATCATGGTATCATCTCAGAATAAAAAGTATCGTTGTGCCATCGGCAGGACTTCTGCGGGCTCACACGTAATTAAATCACCGTCCACCGTCACTTCATACGTTTGCGGATCAACCTCTATGACGGGGGTTTCCCCATTTAACTTCATATCTTTTTTTGTAAGATTACGAATATTCGAGACAGTCTTCATTATTTTTTTCAAACCCAGGTCTTTGTGAATTCCTGCTTCATAGGACGCCTTTGATAGGAACGTAATGGACGTACTCGCTACAGCCTGGCCATAACTCGCAAACATCGGACGGTATAACACAGGTTGAGGCGTTGGAATCGAGGCATTGGGGTCACCCATAATACTGTGGGCAATCATGCCGCCTTTTAATACCATATCTGGTTTCACTCCAAAAAAGGCTGGATCCCAGAGCACCAAGTCGGCGAATTTCCCTTCTTCTACCGAACCAACCACATCAGAGATTCCATGGGTAATGGCAGGGTTTATCGTATACTTGGCGACATAACGCTTCACGCGTAAATTGTCTCCTTCCCCTGTTTCTTCTTTCATTTTCCCCCGTTGCTTTTTCATCTTATCTGCTGTCTGCCATGTCCGTAATATGACTTCGCCTACACGTCCCATTGCTTGAGAATCCGAGCTAATCATACTAAAAACGCCCAGGTCATGCAGAATGTCTTCAGCGGCTATCGTCTCTTTCCTTATTCGGGAATCAGCAAAAGCGATATCTTCTGGTACGGATGGATCCAAATGATGGCAGACCATAAGCATGTCCAAATGCTCTTCTAGAGTATTGATTGTGTAAGGCCGGGTAGGATTAGTCGAGGATGGAAGAATGTTGGAGTAGCTTGCCGCCTTGATGATATCAGGAGCATGCCCGCCACCTGCACCTTCAGTATGATATGTATGAATCACACGGCCCCCGATCGCTTTAATCGTATCCTCAACAAAACCTCCTTCATTAAGCGTGTCAGAATGAATCGCTACCTGAACATCGTATTCATCCGCCACCGTTAAACTTGTATCGATTGCAGCGGCCGTCGTTCCCCAATCTTCATGCAATTTCAGCCCAATCGCACCAGCTTCTATTTGTTCAGCTAGAGGTTCTTTGGCCGAGGAATTACCTTTCCCTAAAAACCCAAGATTCATAGGGAAATGATCTGCTGCCTCAAGCATTTTATGTATATTCCAGGCTCCTGGCGTACATGTCGTGGCGTTCGATCCCGTTGCCGGTCCGGTTCCGCCGCCAATCATCGTGGTAATTCCGCTTGATAGTGCAGTCTCAATTTGCTGCGGCGCAATGAAGTGGATGTGAGCATCAATGCCTCCGGCTGTTATTATCTTTCCTTCAGCTGCAATTATTTCAGTTGCAGCCCCAATCACCATAGTCACTCCATCCATCAATAGCGGGTTGCCAGCCTTGCCGATAGCTGCAATATTTCCATCCTTCACGCCGATATCTGCTTTATAAATTCCTGTATAATCGACGATGATTGAATTGGTGAAAACGAGATCCATGACCTCGTCTCTTGAAGCAGTAGGATGTTGACCCATACCATCACGAATCACCTTACCTCCGCCGAATTTCACTTCATCTCCGTATTTTGTAAAATCCTTTTCTATTTCTATGAAAAGCACTGTATCTGCCAATCTAATTAAATCGCCAGTTGTCGGACCAAACATGTCTGCATATTGCTTACGTGACATTTCATGACTCATATTTCCCAATTCCCATCGAGCGGACCATTAGTTTGATTGCTTAATCCATAAACTTCCCTCTTGCCGCTAAATGGCACCAGTTCTATTTCTTTGGCATCTCCCGGCTCAAAACGGACCGCTGTGCCGGCAGGAATGTTTAGCCTTTTCCCAAAAGCATCTTCCCTAGAAAATTCCAACCCAAGATTCACTTCGTAAAAGTGAAAATGTGAGCCAATTTGAATCGGCCGGTCTCCCCTATTGGTCACGGAGATGACTGTCAAAGGCTTCCCTACATTACATACAATCGGTCCTTTTTTCAAAATATATTCTCCAGGTATCATGGCTTAAAACTCCTTACTGAATCGGATTATGAACCGTCACAAGCTTTGTACCATCAGGAAAAGTCGCTTCCACTTGAATATCGTGAATAATCTCCGGGATTCCTTCCATCACATCTTCACTTGAAAGAATTGTCTTTCCAAACTGCATCAGTTCTGCGACAGACTTACCATCGCGTGCCCCTTCCACAATTTCATATGTGATCAAGGCAATCGATTCCGGATAGTTCAATTTCAAGCCGCGATTTTTTCGTCTTCTTGCCAAATCTGCTGCCACTACGACCATTAATTTTTCTTGCTCCCTAGCTGTTAAGCGCATGCCCTCTCTCCTTCTGCCAATCAAAACCATAAAGCACCTTATAATAAGAGTCTATTAAAGATACAACACACAATATTAGTCATTACCTAACGCACTTACGTTATATAACATAACATATATCTAATTATATTAAATTTTCTGATAATTTCAAGTGTAAAAATGAAATTATTTGTAAATTAATATACACCTCTCGTTTTGAAAGTGCTTACCTAAAATTTGATAATACCCAAACAACCTTGATATAATTTCATGAGGAACTATTTGCTAAAAAAGTAGTGAGAGGGGAACAAAAAAATGAGTTATGTGAAAAATCAACTTAAAGTTATGCGCGAAAATTTACTAAAAGAAATCGAGGGATTAAGTCCAGAGCTTATGGATGTGCAGCCGAAAGGGTTCAATAATACAATCCATTGGCATCTTGGACATGTCCTATCCGCAGCGGAAAAATTTTTATTGGACTCCCCAAATAACAGCAACTTGCCTGCTAATTACGGACAACTATTTGGATACGGTTCAAAACCAGCTGACTGGACAGGCGATATCCCTTCTGTTGAAGTTTTAAAGCAGCAGTTACAAGAACAACTTGGCCGGCTTCTTGAAATTCCGGAAGAAAGCTTGAACGAAAAAGTAGCACAACCTTTCAGAGAAATGGAAACAGTAGGAGAGTTTATTAACTTCGTAGTCCTACACGAGGCAAGTCACATTGGACAAATTCATGCGATGAAACTTCTCATCCAATCCTAACTAATAAACCACAAGCTGCCATTCCGATTTTTCGATAAAAACCGGAGTGGCAGAAATTTCTTGTTAAATAAATCTCGATTTACTTAACAAGGAACAACCTTGATATAATTCGAAGGACGTTTTTATATAATTACATATCATTCACAGGAGCTAAAAAAGGGGGATCTAGCATGAATCCATTACAGAAACGATTCTCACTAATTAGAGGGAAATTTTTCGAACGAGCTATTGATTGTGTTACTCCTGAACTGGCAAGCATTCAGCCAATAGGATTCAACAACAACATTCACTGGCATCTTGGCCATACGTTGTTCGTAACAGAAAAATTCTTGCTCGATCATCCGCGAGCAGGGAACTTGCCAGACAATTATGTTAATTTCTTTGCACAAGGTACAAGTCCGGCTGACTGGACAGACGATGTTCCATCAGTTAACGTTTTAATTCAGCAATTTAAAGAACAGCTTAATCGCCTTCTGGCCATTCCTGAAGAACGCTTAAATGAAAAACTGGAGAAACCATTCAAAGGTTTTAGAACTTATAGCGAAATGGTCAATCTTGCACTTTTCCACGAAACGTACCACATGGGACAAATTCACGTGATGTTACGAGTGATTAATGCAGCCCAAAAATAAAAGCCCCCGCTTTTCAAAGCGTGAGGCTTTTTTCATTAATACTCATTAAAATATGATAATCAAAGACCCCCACTTCAACTTTACATCATCTGGTTGTCCATATAATCGTTATAGGCTTTTTCAGCAGCGGCTTCTGAAGAAAATAAAGCATCATCATCTTCAATTGTATGAAATGTATCGTTCAGAAACAAAGCAACTGCATTAGGATCTTTTGGATGAGGGACAATTTCTGCTGCCCTCACATTCGAAACAGTAGGAACATGGGGATTATTATAAATTACAAATACCTCGTCACCTACTTGTACTTCTTTCGCATTGATAATACCCATTGAATTCTTCCTTTCCTTTACAGATTTTCTTTAGTTTATGGAAAGGTGCTTAGAATTATTATATAAAATCACATTGCCAGCGACATAACTAAATAGGACTCCTTCGTGATCGAAGGAGTCTCCTTATTCATTTAAGCATATTCATCTTCTGCAAAAACTCAATCGGATGTTGTTTACGGAAAAATTCTCTTAACATATAGGCAACACCGTGTTCATCATTAGAGCGGGTCACCCATTTCGCGACTTTCTTAACTTCCTGATCTGCGTTGCCCATGGCAACACCCAGACCAGATCCAGCTATCATCTCCATATCATCTAACCCGTCTCCAATCGAGACAATTTCACTTCTTTTTACCTTTAAATGATCTGCTAAATACAATACACCGCTCCACTTGGATACACCCTTTGGAACAACCGTCAGCTTGTATCCTGGATGTAAGATAACATCAACCTCCGGGAACATATCCTTTATCAGTTTTAGCATATCTGTTTGGTCACTTTGTTCCGAAAAAATGATATCTATTTTTGTCGGAGCCATTGGCTTATCAATTAACTCTTCACTGATATCATCCACATAATTTTGAGCATATATATTTTGATCATTCAAATACATAACTGATTTACCGAGCAAATTCTCTGGAAGGTTGACTCGATTGCCAAGCGAGTATTTTTCATGAATGAGTAGAATTTGGCAGGTAGTTTTTTCAAGCATTTGAACTAGTTCCACAGTCAATTCTTCTGAAATTCTTTTCACCAATATAGGCTTCTCAATTGATGCTCCAACAAAAGCTCCCTGCTGAGCAACGATCATCGGATTTATTTTTAGGGCTTTGGCCGCTTTTTTTGCAGAGTGATAGTTTCTTGACGTCACAAGCGCAACATGGACACCTTTTTGGTGCACATAATCAATTGCTTCTTTAGTTGATTTATTTAAACGGCCATTCGACTGGAGCAATGTTCCGTCAATATTAATCGCAAGTAGACGATATACCATGTTGATCTCCCCCATCTATAGTATCCTCTTTCAAATTTATGACTAAAATTTGAAGAGTAGAACAAATAGAAGTTCAGAGCACCTTACACTCGATTTGGCACTAACTTTTCCGACAAAAAAACTCCCTACCATAAAGGCAGGGAGTTCTCAACAGCTTACTACTGTTGTTCAGGCAGACCATATAAATCTTCAAGCGGCTTCATGATAATTTTATTAAGGTCAGCAATGACCATGCTCATCCTTTGTTCCGCTTCCATCAATTTTGAGATGGTTGGGTTTTGTTGAACAAGCTGTACTGTTTTTTGTGCTTGCTCCACCTCTTCCGGAGCAATTTCCTGCCCCATCATTTGCTTTTGTTGCAAAGACATCTGCAAATTTCGAAAGTTTTCAAACATTCCTTTTGTTGCTTCATCCGAATTGACGATTTCATATAAGCGTTGCAAGTCGGCATATTCATTACTTGCTCGAATTGCCTTTTCCATTTCATATGCTGCATCATATACGTTACTCATGGTTTTCCCCTCCCAGTAATCATTGTATTCCTACACCTTTACCACTATAACAAATCCCTTTGCTAATTACACGTCATCCTAATAAAACAGTTACAAAACCTTGGAATAAACCGATGATTCCTCCAAGCAATGCTCCAAGGTATGTGATCATTGACAATTCCTTCTTAGTGATGGAAACGACCATTTCCTCAAGTCGCGAAACGGAAAATGAGGCCACCTGTTCTTCCACAATATCATCCAAATGAAGCTTTTGGAAAAGCGGCTGAAAGTGATTAATTAAATAGTCGGCACCTTTTTCCACAAGAATTGGGACCCCTTTTTCAACAATCTTATCAGAGAAATTGGCAGTCAACTCACGAACTGGTTTTTCCATGATAGTAGCGACTGGTATCATTTCTGTCGTTTTTTCGGTAATAAACTGTCTTATCGTTTCTTTCCCAATCAAGCTTTCTACTTTCATAACATCCCATTTCTCGAGGTTTTCCCACTCTTTTACCATCATCACTGACAATATATCAATAGTTCGTGATTGTTCAAAAAATTTAATGATTTCCGGCTGAATTTTATCAATTAACTTTTCATTCCCGATAAACATCTGAATTAAATTGATCAATTTACCCCGTTCCTTGAAAAAATCATCCAACATGTCTTCAAGGCGCCCCTTACCTTCTTCACTGTTAAAATATTCTTTTCCTTTTGTTACGATGAATCGAGAAATATCCGGGATCGACTCCACTGCTTTTTGCTGAATGTGCAATGGGACGATGTCCTGTAAGCTCTTGCCGCTATTTTCGTCCAACCATGTTTCGTATTTACCAAGAACGAAAGTCTGTAATTGCTGTTCTAACGAGAAGGAAGAATTCTTCATTCCCAATTGATCAAGCAATTGAGCTGTACTTTTTTCCGTGGACAACGCTTTCTTTACTTCTGCCTGAACGAAAATTTTCATATTCTGTATAGAGGCATCATTGATAACCTTACTTTGAATGCTTTCAGGTGTGATTAAATGTTCAACGACCAATTTACCTAACTGACTAGCTAACTCATCTTGCCGCTTAGGAATTAAACCTGGTGTCAACGGCAGCTGTTTCCCGAAAATATAGATTGGTTTATAAGGTCTAAACAGCATCCGGATAGCCAATAAATTAGTGAACCCTCCAATTACAGCACCAACAACAACCATAAACAGTATTTTTACCCAAAACTCATCCATGAGGATTTCTCCTTTTGTTGCTTGAAATAAAGGCTTAATGACACGTTCTAATTGGAAAAACATAGAATGTGTTATCCACTTTTGCCCATCATTTAATTATAAAAGGATATCAAACTTAGTGCAAACGGGGAATTATAATGAATCTTAAATTTCAAAAAATTTTCATTACGGTAAATCCTGCAATCACTAGAAAGAAGGCACTACTGTTCATCGAAGAAAAATTATTCGAGGCGTGGGATCTTCAATATGGGGAACCCCTTACGCTTATGGCGGGATGCCGTTCCGTTCCTGTACTCGTCCAACCATTCCCTTCATCCCAGCCAACAATAAAGCTTTCATTTGATACAAAACAAATTTTATCCCTGCCTGCTTTTTCAGACCCAATTTCCGTGACCTTCCATGCGGAGGATAGATCAATAAATATAGGGCCCTTCTTTGCTGCACTCATCAACCAACTTCCCTTGAAAGATGGGACATTTGGGGAGATGGAAAAATTTTATCAGGAGATGAAATCCTACTGTCATCAACAAGGCTTTTCCTTCTTTTTAGTAGGAATACAGTCTCTAAAAGAAGGCGTAGTGGAAGGATATTGGCCAGGGCAAAATGGGTGGCAAACCCTTACTCTACCTATCCCTAATGTGTTTTATAATCGGATTCATTCGCGCAGAATGGAAGAATCGCCAACCTTCGATCTGTTTACAAATGAACTAAAATCATATTCAATCCCGATGTTTAATGGAGGGTTTCTTTCTAAGTTCGATGTACATGAGCTTCTTCTCTTAGAATATGAACTGCTTTCAAATCTGCCTGATACCATACTTTTTAACGAGAAGGAAGCCTTCTTTACATTTTTAGAGAACCATTCTGTTATCTATTTAAAGCCTACTTCCGGCAGTCAAGGAAGGAATATTTGCAGGTTAACACAAGTAGATGGAAAATGGAAAATCGAGCAAACCGGACATATACAAAATGTGCATATTGCGGATACGAATGAAAAGTTGTATAACGCCTTGAAAAAATTCTGCAGAAAACAAGCCTACATCCTTCAAAAGGGGATTTCCTTGTTTGAAATCGATCAGAGAAAAGTTGATTTCCGAATCCTTCTTCATCAAAACGAGCAGTTTCAATGGAAAGTTACCTCCATGGTTGCCCGGATAGGAGATCCAGGTAATATCGTTTCCAATCTTGCACAGGGCGGTATGATGAAAAACGGCTCAGACTTTTTAAAGGAAGTATTTGACCCTCAGGAAGCCGCACGTTTGCACCAAAAGCTTATAAGACTTGCTAAAAAAACTGCCCATACTTTGGCAGAAAATCATGATGATTTATTCGGGGAGCTCGGAATCGATTTAGCACTTGATGTTGACACACACCCTTGGATTATTGAAGTGAACTCGAAACCTTCGAAAAAATTTCAGGGCAACTATGAAACCTTTCGTCCATCAGTAAAGTCCATTGTTGAATTTATGCTTACTCTTGACCGAGAAAACCATCCATAAAAGGAGTTGCTGGCACGTGTTAATAGGATTAATGGCAACGTCAGATACACATGAAAATCATTATTTTACTGAAATAGCAAAAGCAGCTAAATCATTTAATATGAATGTATGTAAATTCACACCCGAGAATATTGATATCGATGTGAAGAAAGTTCGAGGAGAACGTTTTGATGCCGAAAAGGAAACATGGCGCTCTGAATCATTTGATCTCCCTGATTTTGTATATGACCGCTGTTTCCATGGCTTATCTCGTGTTTCGACGGAAATGCGCGATAAAATCAATTGGTTAAAAGTTAACTCAAGTTTCCTTGGCCTTGGCCTTCCAGGAAAGTGGGAAGTTTATCAAATTTTAAAAAAACATCCCCTGCTAGAGGCATTTTTTCCAGAAACCGTTCAAGTTACCACACCTGAAGAAATCAGCGGGCATTTGGAACGTCTGGATAAAATTATTATCAAACCAGAGTTTGGAGCAGGTGGTACGGGAATCTATCTTCTCACAAAAACCGAAGGCGGCACATTGGTGTCCATGACAAAAAAGGGCACCAAATACGACCGTAAATTTGACTCTAAATCTCAACTGAACAAATGGCTGCAGCATTTATTAAATCGATATAGTTACCTTTGTCAGCCTTATTTAGAACTTTGCAACCAGAAAAAGGAACCGTTCGATTTACGAATTTTACTTCAAAAAAACGAAAAAAATCAGTGGATGGAACGCGGCAGAGGCATTCGCCTGGGACAACAAGATGGAATCACGTCCAATTTAGCCACTGGTGGGGAAGCTATTTCGCTCGAGGCTTTCATCAAAAAAAATCCTGAATCTATTCCAATTGCTGCCGAACAAAAAATCCAGCATATCCTCCGTACCTTACCTGTCGAAACCGAAGCCGTTTTTGAAAGGCTATTTGAGCTAGGAATCGACCTAGGCATTGATAAAAAAGGGCAAATATGGATAATGGATATTAACTCAAAACCAGGTAGGAAAATCATCCAAACACTTCAACCTGAATCGATGAAGGATATCCATCGCGCACCGTTCCAATATAGCCAATTTTTAGCCGATCATCTTCAGAAAGCAGGTGAATAGAGAGTGAGAAAGACTTATCCTGCCGAGATTGCCGATACTCCCGGCAACGTTCTCTTCTATCCATCAGAGCTTGGAGATTTGGCAGAGATTGAATTAATATATTTTGGCCAGCATTCATGTCCTGCCATTGTTAAACAAAATCCTGCAATCAAGCAAACAATCGTCCTGTCAGAAAGTCTCGCGGAATCTTTAATATTTACTCAGGTCGATATGCCTCTTCATCTATTTATATACGGTAAGAGCATTCATATTGGGCCAGTCGTCGGGATATTTTCATCAGGTTTTACCGGCATTTCAAACAAACCGCTCGGGGAACGTTCAGATTTTTTTTCAAAACTCCTTTCTCTGAGCCAAACAACAGGCTGTATCCCTTTTGTTTTCGGTGAAAATGTAATCAATTGGGAAAAAGAAACAATCAAGGGCTATGTCTATGAGAACGATGACTGGAATATTAACGAATTTCCTTTTCCAAATGTCATCTATGACCGGCTCCCTAACCGTTTGACGGAAAACCGGGATGGCCCTAAGGAAGTGAAACAGAAATTCCAAAAAGAGTATACAATTCCTTGGTACAATCCAGGTTTTTTTAATAAATGGGATATAAATGAACGGTTATGTGCGGATGAGCGTGCACTTCCTTTTTTACCGGAAACGTATCCTTTTCAATCTCTGTCCGTCGTAGAAACCCTGCTTTCTCATTACCGCCAAGTTTATATAAAGCCTATTCATGGCAGCCTTGGGCTTGGAATTCACCAAATTCTTTATGATAAACATGAAAATGTCTACTATTGTCGTTATAAAAATGATGCTCAGGAAAATAAATTGCAAAAGTTTTCTACTTTAGAATCCATTGTAAAACACATCTTTCATAATCGACCGCTTGAAAATCTCATTGTGCAGCAGGGCATACCATTAATTCGTTCTTCTAAACGACCTGTAGATTTCCGAGTGCATACGAACAAGGACAGCAAGGGAATTTGGCAGGTAACTGCAATCGCCGCAAAAATAGCCGGCGCTGGAAGCGTTACTACCCACATTAAAAGCGGAGGTGTCATCAAGACGATTGCCGAGCTATATGGTGATGATGATGAGGCGAAAGAAGTCGAACGAAAGCTTTCGGAAGCCGCCCTAATATTAAGTGAAAGTATTGAAGAGCACTTAGATGGCATCATTGCAGAAATCGGTTTTGATTTTGGATTAGATAAAAAAGGGCAAGTTTGGATGTTTGAAGCTAATTCTAAACCAGGACGTTCAATCTTTTCCCATCCAAAACTCAAAGAGTTCGAGCTGCTAACAAGAAAGCTCAGCCTTGATTATGCTATTTATCTTACGGAACAAACCATTACAAATGCTGTCGGTGTGCAGAGATGAATATTTTTTACGATATTCCAACTGAAAGCTGGTACCACGACCAAGAAAACATGCAACTATTCGCCGGCGCGGAAAAAGAGGAAATACACTATAAACAGAATCAAAATAATCAAACACTTATTCCTATTTCTATTTTTCCAGGTAGCCGGATGCTCGTCGTCGGAATTTTAACTTCTTCAAATCCCAAAAAGGAATCAGGAATAGGGGGAAACTTGACCCTTTTTCAGGATTTATCACTATATTTGCTGGAACATGGGATTTTAGTGTTTGTATTTACGGTTGAGACCTTTCATTCCATCCCAGTAAAAGGCTTCCTTTTTTCCTCCATTTCAAACAAATGGATCGAGGTTAAGATGCCGCTTCCCGATATAGTTTATAACCGAATTCCCTCAAGGAGCTTCGAGGCATCAGAGGATTTTCAACGGCTTATCAACTACTTTCAAGATCATGGTATGAACCTTTTCAATCCTTGTTTTTTAGATAAATATATGATGTATGAAGCATTGATGGAAGATGGCTCCCTCACCAACCATCTTCCATCAACAATTATCCTAGGTGATTGCGATGGACTGAGGGCTTTTTTAAAATCCCACAGACATATTTACCTAAAACCATCTAAAGGAAGCCAAGGGAAAGGTATTTACACACTAATAGAGAATCCTGATGAAACTCTTCAGTTTAATAGCCTAAAACATAGTGAATCCTTCCCAAATTTCTCCTCATTTTGGGAGCATAAAAAAATGCTACTGATGAGAAGAGCCTATCTCGCCCAACGCGCGGTTATACCAAAGAAACTGAATGGACATCGTTATGATTACCGAGTTCTCGTTCATTATGAAAATGGGTTCTATAAAATTACTGGTAAGGCTGTACGGATGTCACAAACCCAGGAAATCACAACCCATACTCCAAGAGGCGGGAAACTTTTCCCTTACAAAAACTTACAATCGAGGAATTTAAACCGGAAGTTGGCGTACATTGCTCAAAAGTGCGGTCTGATTCTTTCGAAGAAATTCGGCTTTCTCGGGGAATTCTCTATTGATATTGGCGAAGATTCAACAGGATCACTCTTCATTTACGAAGTAAACTCTAAACCCATGCAATTTGATGAAGAAGAAATTGAAGCAAGCCGACTCTTGCATTTGAAAAACCTGTTTATTGAATTAACTTTATTAAATCAAACGAGAAAATAACCTCCATCTGCCGTTTTCCATTATAATGAAATGAGAGACAGCTTATATGGAGGTTATACATATGATTACTCATTTTCAATGGACACCATTACATAAAAATTTACCAGGTTGGAAAATTTCCTTTTACTTTAACAAGCAGGCCGTCCAAGCCTTATACCATAAAGACGGGTCCATAGAATGGACTGCCAATCCCCCTTCAGAAACAGACGAAGCTAAGCTCAAAAGCATCATACATGACTTAATGGTCTATCATGTATATGAATAACTTAGTGCTAAACTCCTCATTTCATTCATGAGGACTTACTCAGAATAAAAAGCCCTCTTTTGCCTACACTATAAAAAAAGGTTAGGAGGGATTTCTTTTGGATAAAGAAGAATTCACATTTTTGAAGGATACCGAATATGAAGGCAAGAACTCTGCTTTCTTAGACATCGACCGTTACATCAATGAAGGGCTGGCCGGCGGGAATGTTTATGCAGCTGCTGACCTTCAGAACATTGAAGAAGCCCATGATTTTTATGATGAAACCGAGCCAAACAAGAATAAATAATTAGTGTCCGGAGCCTCCTTTAGGTGGCTCCTTTTTATAAAACTGTCAACTCCTCCTTTTGACCGAACATTTCCTTATTAATTATTCCATAAGCCTTTTCAAGAAAAAGTAAATACTCTACTTTTTCTTTTGAATTTTTTGCCTTCACATTAATTTCCTTGTTCAACCTTGTATGATTTTCGCTTAAAGAAATCATTTTTTCCCCAGAAAAATTATACATAATCTTAGCTTTTAAAAAATCCGTAAAGTATCTAACTGTTCCAAACATGCATTATCCCCCCTTAAATTTTGTTCATAAAGAAAACTTTTCTCTTGTTCCATAGAGAGACG
This sequence comes from Peribacillus sp. TH16, assembly GCF_016651095.1. Lineage (NCBI taxonomy): Bacteria > Bacillati > Bacillota > Bacilli > Caryophanales > Bacillaceae > Peribacillus > Peribacillus sp. TH16. The sequence goes on from NZ_JAEKEM010000002.1 coordinate 1,464,263, forward strand.
AGATTTCCTTATAATTTTGTTAAAAAATCGACTATTATAATTGATTACATCTAAAAAAATAAAAAAACAACTTCCCGATTAGAAGTTGTTAGAGTGCAAAAGAAAACATAACAAAAAACAAACATGAATTTTCCATTTTTCAAAAAATGAAAAACATGCTCTTGTCAATTCTCGCACTTAACACCTCCTATCCTCGTAGGTTTATGATGCTGTGCTAAAAATAGGCAGGTATCCTGGCTCATGATCATCGCTTTTCGAACCTTCCCATCCCCTTTTGCAGGAGACAGTGGCATTACTCGAATCGCTCTCATATACAGTTGCGGGACAGCGCCGGATTCTAACCGGACTTCCCTTTTAAGCAGATAATCTTCAATATATTATCTGCACCTTTTTCTAGACGTATTTAATTTTCAGTTTAAATTATAAAATTATCCCTTAAACTACAATGCGTGCTTCTGTGTTCAAAAGGAAATTGATTAACAGCTCTTCCATTACACAAAATCACTAATTAGTATTTCGCTCCATTATCCTTATTAATCAATATCTTTTCTTTTAATATCGATGTGATAATATGCTCCGAATCCCATTCGTGGCCAGATATCTCGATAAGCGGATATTGATTCGGCAAAACAATTTGCTGGATTTCATGTACTGCCAAGCCTTGATTATGTAATCGTAAAATTTCACCACGCAGGTTTTCCAAATAGTCGAGCTTTCTTTGAAACATTTCCTTCCCATTAGGGACATGACCGGCATGACAACAAAAAACCTCTCCAAAATCATATTGAAGTAATCTATTTATAGAATCGATGATAACAGGGACAGATTCTTCCCGTAAAACAAGCTTCGTTTTCGGTGTAACGAATAGGTCACCTGAAAACAGCATGCCATTACTGTGATTCAAATACACCATATGGTCCATAGCATGACCTGGGGTAAAGATTGGCTCCCACGTTTGGGTACGGGAATGAACAGCCCTCCCCAGCGGCTCAGCTTTGAAGCCATCTCTCCTTCCCCAAAAAGTTTTGCGATAATCAGGATATTCAGCATCCTTCGCACATACATCAATCGACACCGGATGAATATAAATTGGAACTTTTCTATGTTCCTGTATCCAGGAAGCACCGCCAGTATGGTCCTCATGATAATGCGTTAGCGCCACTAAATCGAAGTTGGCTGATTCATAGAAAGGGATAAGTTCTTCCAATAAAATTTGGGCTCCCGTATCAATCAATAGGCCGTCTGTTAAAAAAACATATACACTCATCCCCGACTTTATTCCTTCAGGGGTCCCTTGTACACAAACCACATCATTTATCGTCTTAATCTCTAGCATGGCTTCCCTCCTCATCAATTGTATAAAAATACCCCTTGTTCATTACAATAAATGTAATATTCCTCCATACTTTTGACAAGCAAATAGTATTTTCCTAGCAAAGACCCGTAGTATATTTTCCGGTAGAATCAAGGCACTTTTTGAAACCATTGTCATTGATTTAAGGTATTCTATTATGCAACTAAGAAAAGAAACAGCAAAAATCTGGCTTCGGTTAAAAGGAAGTTGTTAAGAAAGGGTACTCCGTATTTAAGTTTGGGCGATAAAAAAATTCACGGCTAATCATTAACGCTGAGTAACTATCAATATTACCTTGGTTGATAAAAAAGCTAAAGCATTCATGATACAGACTTTGAAACAATACTTTCCTGACAAAAAATTCACGTAATTATTAAAAAAAATCGACAAGCTGCTAAAAAGAACGAAGCTTATCTTACAAAAATCATGAAAAAGTATGGCTTTACGACCATTAACGATCAATGGTGACAATACCCCGATTCCAAAAGGTATGATTATCCAATTCTAGATTTACCATAAAAAAATTAATTAAATCACCAGAAAGTTATTCTAAAATTACAGAAACGATTGACAATATGTGAATTTACAAATAATATAGATTATATTAGAAAACTTGTAATATTCCAAAATAATAATTTACTTATCAAGAGTGACTGAGGGAACAGGCCCTGTGATGTCCGGCAACCGCCCCAATCGGGAACGGTGCTACTTCCTGCAGAATGATTACATTCTGAAAGATAAGACGAAATAATTTCGCTGCCTCTTTCTGAATGATAGAGGCAGTTTTTTATGTTTAAGGGGGAAGGCTCATGATTGAAATCCGATCAGTCCGAAAGGAATACATATCGAAAAATACCCGAGTTGTCGGAGTGGATAACGTATCTTTGACAATTCAGACTGGTGAAGTTTATGGGATTGTTGGCTACAGCGGAGCCGGAAAAAGCTCATTAATACGCTGCTTAAATTTGCTTGAACGTCCGACAAAAGGAAAAATCATTATTGACGGGATTGACTTAACGTCTTTATCAGGCAAAGAGCTTCGAAAACAACGACAAAAAATCGGTATGATATTTCAGCACTTTTCCTTAGTCAGTTCCAAAACCGTTTTTGAAAATGTTGCTTTCGCCTTGAAAGCCGCACACAAATCAAAGGGCGTCATCAAAAGTCGCGTTCTAGAACTGCTGGACATAGTTGGGCTTAGTGATAAAAAGGATGTCTATCCGGCCCAGCTCAGCGGAGGTCAAAAGCAACGGGTCGGCATAGCGCGAGCCTTAGCCAATAACCCTACTGTACTATTATGTGATGAAGCGACTTCTGCCCTTGATCCAACAACAACAAAAGCGATTTTACAGTTATTAAAAAAGATTAGTCGGGAACTTGGTATCACTATAGTATTGATTACCCATGAAATGGAAGTAGTCAAAGAACTATGCCATCGAGTCGCTGTCATGCAGGATGGCAGGATTATCGAAGAAGGATCTGTTTATGAGATATTTTCACAACCAAAGCAGCAGTTGACGAAGCAATTCATCAGCAGTGTATTGGATTTTGAGCTTCCCTCACACTTAATTGAGGAAAGCAAAGGAACGATTATTCAAATTCAATTTGAAGGGCCCACCGCCGGTGAATCGATTCTTTCCGATGCTCTACAAAAGTATTCAGTAAAGGGAAATATCTTGCACGGCAAAATTGAATATATTCAGGATGTTCCATTAGGAATCTTAATCATTGAATTAATTGGTGAGGCTGCTGAAGTTCAATCGGCACTGGAATATATAACAAATCGGACCAGTTCTGTGGAGGTGTTGAAACATGTCACTGTTTGATTCCGTCGTCAATATTTTACCTGACCTTAATAAAGCCTTTCTCGAAACAATCTATATGGTTGGAATCTCCCTTGCGGTAGCCCTTCTAATTGGTTTGCCACTTGGAGTATTGCTGTTTACAACGACCAAGAATTTAATCTTTGAAAATAACGTCGTGAATCGATCTCTCGGTTTCGCTGTCAATATTGTCCGTTCAATCCCGTTTATCATTCTCTTAGTCGCCCTCCTTCCTTTAACGGATTTGCTTACTGGATCAACGATAGGGCCAAGAGCGGCTTCTGTTTCCCTATCTGTATCCGCGATACCTTTTTTTGCAAGAATCGTTGAATCGGCATTACGCGAAATAGATAAAGGTGTGATTGAAGCTGCAATTGCTGTAGGTGCCACTCCATGGATGATCATTAAGGATGTACTTCTTCCTGAGGCAAAACCGGGAATCATTCAAGGGTTGACGTTAACGACCATTTCACTTATCGGTTACTCAGCGATGGCTGGGACAATCGGTGGGGGCGGAATTGGTGACCTGGCCATTCGGTACGGCTATTACCGTTATGACAACACAGTCATGATCACGACAATCGTCGTGTTAATCTGCCTTGTACAAATCATTCAAATGGTTGGTGACAAGGCCTCATACTTAGTAAATAAACGATAGAATCAGTCATTTTAACAATGATTTAATACAACATATTACAGGAGGAATTTCCAATGAAAAAAATAGCTTCTTTATTATCTGTTTGCGCACTAGCCCTTGGCTTGGCAGCTTGCGGAAGCGATGATGCTTCCCCAAAAACTGAAGACAAAAAAGAATTGAAAATCGGAGCAACTACCGGTCCTTACGCGGATATGGTAAAAGAGGCCATTAAGCCAGGCCTAGAAGATCTTGGCTACAAAATAGAAATCGTTGAATTCACTGACTATATCCAGCCAAATAAATCGCTTGGCAACAATTCAATCGACGCCAACCTTTTCCAGCACAAAGTGTATATGGATAACTTCGCTAAAGAAAATGATTTAGAGCTTTCTGACCTTGTTATTGTACCGACAGCACCAATGGGTATATACTCGAACAAATATAAATCGTTAAAAGACATTAAAGATGGTACATCACTAGCCCTACCGAACGATCCAGTTAACCTTGCACGTGCACTTAAAGTCCTAGTAGATGAAGATTTAATTGAAGTCAAGCCAGATGTGGATCCCTTAAAAATATCTGAAAAAGATGTAACAAAGAACCCAAAAAACATTCAATTCAAACCATTAGAATCGGCTCAATTGCCGCGTGCAACAGACAGCGTTGACCTATCAGCGGTCCCAGGTAACTTCGCTCTTGCAGCAAAAATGGATCTCCAAGATGCCCTTGTTTTAGAAAACATGCCGGATATGTATCGTAATGTTGTTGCTGTGAATACAAAAGATGCAGATGCACAATTTGCTAAGGATATTAAATCAGTAGTTGAATCAGACAAGTTTGAAGAAGTAATCGATAGCAAGTTTGCAGGCTTCGGAAAACCAGATTGGATGAAATAAGAAACCAAACCATAAAATTCAAGGCCTGCTCCCTTTTTGGGAACAGGCCTTGAATTTTTTCCGTCATACTATGCGAAGATATCAATCAATGCAATTAATAAGCATTTGTAGTAGGGTTTTACATATATTTTATCATAGATGGATGCTCTCTGAAGGTTCGCATGTTTCTCGGGGAAAACACAATATAATGATATAGTTGTCAATAAAAGCGATAATCAATTATTACTAATTTCATTTTCTCGTTGTTCACACAGTGTCTCCTTGTTTAAGCCTAGCTACATATTGTTCAATTTTTTCGAGAAGTTCAACTGGATCGTTTGCGACAATGTTTACACCATTTACAACTGCAAACGGCTGCATTAAACATTGTCCGCAATACAACAAGCATCTATCCTCAATAACCTCTAGACCGCTACACTCCATTAATTTATCTTTAATAGTTTCCAACTCATCTTCAAAGTTACTAGGGCAGAACTTTACACTAATTTTCATATCTAATTCCCCTTTTATTTAGTTGCTAACATTTTAAGTAGATATACAAAAAATGTGCAAGAGTACACCTAAACGCAAATATGTTTTATCGCGTTAAAATGTTGCTACCATGATGGTCAACCGCGGTAAAACACATATTTGCGTGGTAAATTTTTATGTATTATGATGTGAACTATCACTGGCGGAAAATTAAGAAAATTCAGCTTTTTTATGTAAAAAAAACGATTAAGGAGCGGTAAATATGACTAAAAAAACAGTTGGATCTTCTAAAGCAAAGAAAGAGGAATTGTTTCCGGTTAAGAGTGTCCATTACGTAGAAATCTATACTGGGAACGCAAAGCAGGCTGCTTATTATTACGCAAACGCTTTCGGATTCAAGCTTATAGCATATAAAGGACTAGAAACAGGCTCCCGTGACCGTGTATCTTACGTTATGGCACAGGGCACCATCCGATTGATTTTAACAGGTACTCTATCAGACAGCACAGATGTGGCTGAGTTTATTAAAACTCATGGCGAAGGAGTAAAAGATATCTCCCTTCTCGTAAAAGACCTAGAAAAAACATATGCGGGTGCTATTGAACGCGGTGGCATCGCTCTTCGAGAACCATGGGTGGAAGAAGATGAAAATGGCAAAGTAAGAAAAGCAATCTTAGGCACATATGGGGATACGATTCACACGCTTGTTGAGCCAATCGATTATAAAGGTGGATTTCTGCCAGGTTTTAAAGCTCGTGAGGACAACTTTGGAGCTCAACTTTCAGGCTTAATCGGTGTTGACCACCTTGTTGGTAATGTGGAAGTAATGGACGAATGGACAAATTATTATGAAAAAGTATTCGGTTTTACTGTTCTGAAACATTTTGATGATGAAAACATTTCGACCGAGTACTCAGCCCTAATGTCAAAAGTTATGATGAATGGAACAGGACGCATTAAGTTCCCGATCAATGAACCTGCTGTAGGAAAACGCAAATCTCAAATTCAAGAATTCCTAGATTACTATAATGGTCAAGGTGTTCAGCATCTTGCCCTTTTAACAAACGATATCATCACCACAGTGGCCACACTAAAAGAAAATGGTGTTGAGTTTTTAAAGACTCCTGACACTTATTACGCAGACCTCGCCAATCGTGTAGGAGATATTGATGAAGATGTGAAACGACTTCAAGAACTTAATATCCTTGTCGATCGTGATGATGAAGGGTACTTGCTCCAAATTTTCACAAAACCATTAGTTGACCGTCCAACTATGTTTATCGAAGTCATTCAGCGTAAAGGTGCACTTGGTTTTGGCGATGGAAACTTTAAAGCATTGTTTGAATCGATTGAACGCGAACAGGAACTTCGTGGAAATATTTAATATGAACCGGCCATCTGGCGTAATACCCAGTATGGCCTCCTATTATAGGAGGTGTGAGGTTGTTGTTAACAAAAGTAAATGGAATGTGGAAAGAGGAAGCGCTCAGTCATTTTATGACCGAACTTATTGATTATGCAGGCCTGTTTCCACCAAGTGCACTTCCGCTTCCAGAAGCAATTTCAAATTATCATGCATATATCCATGATTCAGACAGCTGGATGCTTGGTCCATTTGTTATTCCCGCTTCACGACTGAGTGAACTCGAACCATATAAAGATCAATTTAATGATCAATATCCACTTCGATTATCTGTTATTTTAACGAAACCCCTAGAAATTGAAACGGCTATGGGAGATATTCACCTTTTTTTAGAAACATATAAAACAGCTGGTACCATTGAGGCGATCGAAGTTCCGCTTCCAAAAAAAGTTGATTCTTCTTTCTTAGAGAAACTCGAAAAACAAACAGCCAGTTATCCGATTTATTGTGAAATAACAGGAACGATTGATCAACTTCCATACACATTGGATACTATTCGCTTGATCAATCAAAAATCTTTGAAAAGTATTGGTATTAAAATGCGCATGGGCGGCATTACATCGGATTTATTTCCTACTGCCGAACAAGTAGCGATTGTTATTCATGAATCCCGAAAAAGAAATCTAACTTTAAAGTTCACAGCGGGTCTGCATCATCCGATCCGCCAGTATCGAAATGAAGTGGAAACAAAAATGCATGGCTTTGTTAACGTATTTACAGCAGCCCTACTTTCCTACTGCCATTCAATAGACAGCAAAATCATTGAAACCATATTGTTGGATGAGGATCCAACACACTTTTCGTTTACACCAGACACGCTTTCTTGGCGCAGTATATCTGTCAGTTCTTCTCAAATCAACAAAGCACGCACAGTCTTCGCTGCTTCTTACGGAAGCTGTAGCTTTGATGAGCCGCGTAAAGAACTTGGTGAACTGACTATTTTTAATGGGGAGGCACCACGATGAAATATTCTTTTATCGAAACAACACCGGAATCACATTTTCCGATTCAAAATTTGCCATATGGCATCTTTCAATTCAAAGACAAAGGCCCGCGTGCCGGTACAGCCATTGGTGAATATGTTCTTGATTTATCTGTAATTGACGATGCAGGGCTGTTAAAGGGGACCGGTGCAGAAGAAAAGAATGTCTTTTCCGCTTCTTCACTCAATCTATTTATGGAACTCGGCCGTCCCGCCTGGACTTCTGTACGTAAGAAATTACAATACCTTTTGGATGCGAACACGCCTGATTTACGTGATGATGAAGAACTTCGTTTAAAAGCGTTCCACCCATTGAAAGATGTAGAGATGCTACTTCCTGCAAAGATAGGAGACTATACAGACTTCTATGCCTCAAGAGAGCACGCGACCAATGTGGGGACTATGTTCAGAGGAAAAGATAATGCACTCATGCCAAACTGGACACACTTGCCGATCGGATATCATGGACGGTCCAGTTCTATCGTTCCAAGTGGTACAAAGGTGCGGCGCCCTTCGGGACAGCGCAAACCAAAAGATGCAGATCCAGTATTTGGTCCATCTATTCAGCTTGATTTCGAACTTGAAATGGGTTGGTTTATTGGACCTGGCAACCGCCCTGGAGAACCAATTCCAGTTAATCAGGCTGAAGATCATGTTTTCGGGCTAGTTCTCGTGAATGACTGGAGTGCACGTGATATTCAAGCATGGGAGTACCAGCCTCTTGGGCCATTTAATTCTAAGAATTTCGCTACATCAATCTCTCCTTGGGTTGTGCCGCTAGAAGCATTAGATCCTTTTCGCACACCTGGGCCGCAGCAGGAACCGGAGCCGTTTCCATACTTACAGCAAACAAAAGATGGCGCATTCAATATTAACCTTGAAGCTCATTTGACACCAGAAAACACAGAACAATCAACCAAAATTACGAATACAAATTTTAGCTATCTGTATTGGTCGATTGCTCAACAGGTGGCTCACCATACCATTACTGGATGTAATCTACGCCCTGGTGACATGCATGCATCTGGTACTATCAGCGGTCCTAACAGTGAAGAACGTGGCAGCCTGCTTGAACTTTCATGGCGTGGCACAGAGCCGCTTAAACTTAACAGCGGCGGTAAACGAAGCTGGATTGAAGATGGGGACAAGTTGACTATCAGTGGCTGGTGCCAAGGAGATGGATATCGAATTGGTTTTGGTGAAGTAAGCGGTCAAGTTTTGCCGGCCCTTTCAGAGGCAAAGATTTTAGGTACGCAAAACGTGAAGAAGTAGCACCTATATATAAAAGATGACAGCTACGGAAAAGGAGTTTAGTCAATGACACATTATGTTAAAATGGGCCGCATTCCACATAAACGTCATACTCAGTTTCGTAAGGACGATGGAAGCCTATATTATGAGCAATTGATGGGCACGAAAGGTTTCTCTAGTATTCAGTCACTCATTTATCATATCAATCAGCCTACACAAGTTAAGAAAGCAGCAAAAATTCGTGATGTTCATTATGAACTTGAAGAAAAAGATGCGTTAATACATCGTCATTTCCGGACTTGGAATACAAGTGTAGGCGGTGATTTTCTAGAAGCCCGCAAAATTTTCCTGGCTAACGATGATGTAGCTCTCGGCGTTGCACGCCCTAATAAGCAGATGGATTATTTTTATCGGAACGGTGAAGGTGATGAATTGTTGTTTGTTCATGAAGGCACGGGCAAGATTGAAAGTATTTTCGGCGATTTAAGTTTCGGACCTGGTGACTATCTTGTCATTCCAATAGGCACAACATATCGTGTAGTTTTAGAGTCAAAGGAAGCTAGATTTTTCATTGTTGAATCAAATTCCTCTATTGTTCCTCCAAAGCGCTATCGCAATGAATTTGGCCAACTCCTTGAGCATTCACCTTATTGCGAGCGTGATTTCCGGACACCAGAAAAACTGGAGCCGAAAGATGAAAAAGGAGAATTTGAAATACGAGTGCGAGCACAGGGTATGATTACATCCTATACGTATGATTTTCATCCGCTTGATGCGGTAGGATGGGATGGTTACCTCTTTCCTTATGCGTTCAGCATTCATGATTTTGAACCGATAACAGGGCGCGTTCATCAGCCACCGCCAGTACATCAGACGTTCGAAGCGCATAATTATGTTGTCTGTTCATTTGTGCCGCGTATGTATGATTACCATCCAGATGCCATTCCTGCTCCTTATGTCCACAGCAATGTGGACAGTGATGAGGTTCTATACTATGTTCATGGTAACTTCATGAGCCGTCGAGGTATTGAAAAAGGCTCACTTACCCTTCATCCAAGCGGTTTGCCACATGGGCCGCATCCAGGCAAAATTGAGGCAAGTATCGGTAAAAAAGAAACACAGGAACTAGCCATCATGGTCGATACATTCCGTCCCTTGTATATCGTAAAGGACGCACACGATATAGAAGATGAAGAATATATGAGCAGCTGGCTGGCAAAATAATTGCTGATAATATCTTAATACCTTACTGAATCTATCATGCACATGATTGAGCATCTCCCCAAATAGATCGATTCTCCCATTATTCTTAATATATTGCCGGAGTAAGATTTCCCCTTGCCCCGGCATTTTGTTTGTAACCTACTTTGTCATTACAAGTGGGGATTACAAAAATGACCCCGATTCAAAATCGAGGTCACAGCATCAATAGTATAGGCTCTTTATGCTTGAATGATAGGGTATATTCAAATCGTTACTTTCTACTTACTCATATTTAATGCGCTTACATTTTTAGCTGATTTATAAATATCTTTCTTGTTAAATAAGTATGGCTTGAATTTCCATTCGGCGAACATAACTAGTTGGTCATCATAGTGGTCACTTATCGTTCCATCTTTTTTTACAAATCCAATTTGACCAGGCGGTGTGATGTTAAAGCCACTCGGCCCTTTCGGAGTCATTTCAATATAATGATTTTCACTTCCACGATTCATTTCAATAATTGGAGTCATTGAGCCATACCCGTGGGGAATACCAATCAATGATTTTTCACCAAAAGTCATCGTTTTTATAGGCATACGCCATTTTTCAGCTTTTAACCCTTTTTCTGATTGCAATTTAGCAAGTACTTCGTTTGTGCTTTCCATTATTATTTTTTCCTGATCTACGTTCACCCATTTATAGTTTGTAGATTCCTTGCTTAATATTTTATATGCTAATGAAGCCCCATAGCGATGATCGGTAATTTCTTTCGTTATTCCATAGAAGTCTCCCAATTCATCCCTAAAGAGTTTATCATGGAGATTATTCCACCATTCATCAAAGAATGCCGCAATCCCTGCATCATAATATCCATCTTTATTTTCGTCTTCTTTTAGATTATTCCATTCTTCCAGTTTTTCAATTAAATAGGTGTAGTTCCAGTTGGTTGATTTATTCTTGTCCAACACATCAATCAATAACGGTTTAAAGAGGTTTGCTCGTAGCTGTGCAAAGCTTGCCGTATAATTAATTTCATTAATATCTTCTAATGTAACTTTCCCTCTCGCTTCCATCCCATTGATATATTGTTGGACTCGATTATCCTCGCCCCAATAAAAACTATATTCACCATTTACCCACTCTTTAGAAGGCTTATTGTTCCAATTAACTACATAGCCATTCTTCGGATTGATTACATGAGGGTTCTCTTTAAAAGGAATAAAACCTTTCCACTCATATTCTCCTGTTCCAGGTGTAGGGATTCTTTCATCAATTTTGCTGTTTCTTACTGGATATCTTCCTACATGATAATACGCTATATCACCTTTCTTATCCGCATAATACCAATTCAAAGACATCGTATATTCACTAGCTGCATTCTCAAATTCTTTTAAGTTTTTTGCCCAATTCGCTTTCATGTAAGCCGACATGCTTTGGGCCTCAGTTCCACGGAAAGACCACGACTTACTGTAAGCAACTTTATTTGTTTCATCTCTACTAATTACAGGACCATGTACTGTCCGATAATAAATCTTTTCTACTGTTATCTTTTCTCCATTGTCTCCTTTGACTGTGAAAGATTCCTTCCTCTTTTCCATGTCTCTCCACTTCCCTTTGTATAAATACTGGGAAGAGTTGTTCGCATTCAATTTTTCCTCAAAGATATCGGTTACATTTCCGTACCCAGCTGTCGCACTTAGAGCAAAGTGATTGTTGGCTCCGAACATGATGAAAGGATAGCCTATGAATCCTGAACCTTCCATATCAAAACCTGGCGAATGCAAACCTACCTCGTACAAAAATCCAGGAGCAACAAAACCTACTTGTGGTCCACTGAATAATAAAGCATTTCCTGTTGCAGATTTCTCAGAACCGACTATGGCGGCATTACTGCCTATCTTTAACGGTAATCCAAGTTCTTCAGATGATTGGACAAAATTCTCCCTTTCCTTTCCGACTTTTTCAGAAGCTTTGATTACAGCTGAAGACAGTATTTGAAGGGATTGAGAAGACGAGTCCCTTTTTGGTTTCCCCTCGCTTACAATGCTTGTAGGAGCGCTAGGATCATTTTTCCACACTAAATCATCAAACATTTTCCGGGAAACTTCTGTCCCATATTCATGTTCTAGCTTTGCAAGTATCTCTGCGTTTTTTAACTCCTGGTGATTATCCATAAAATAGGTCATGGATACCATATAAACACGGACAACATCTGTTGAAGTCCATTTTTGCGGTAAAAACTGATATTCATGAAACTCCTTCGAAAGTTTATCATCTGGATCTTTTAAAGCTTCATTTACATAACGTGAAATACCTTCAGCAAATTTTGCTATTAATTCTTTTGGCTGACGATCCAGACCGTCAATCATTTTTTTAATTTCTTTATCACTATATCCATCTCTTCTGGATTGCTCATCTTTTGAAAGATAATCCTCTCCAAAAATTTCTGAAACGGTCCCCTCATTTCCGCGACGGAACATTTCCAACTGAAATAGTCGATCCTTTGCCATAACATATCCATACGCTTCATATAAATCTTTTTTATTTTTAGCGTATAAATGGGGTACTCCAAAATTATCACGTACTACTTTGATCCCTTCATTCTTATCCTTCCCAGCAAAAACTAGATTTTGAGGAAAAATGAAAACAAATAGGATTATGACTGATATTAGCCACTTCGTCTTCATAATTACATTTCCACCTCCACTTTTTTATAACACTTATATTACGAATCATAACCTTGCTGTTATACTAATTCAAGATAATATTTAAATATTTAGAACTTTCAGGAATATATTATTAGTTTTTATCTTACACTATCCAACTTTTGTTCTAAATCCCTTAGTCATGTGAGTATTCCATTAATTCCAGCAAATCATTTATTATATTAAAATATCAAATTATCCTTATTATGAAATCAGAGAGGTATGAGAAAATAGCTCATAATATTAAAGAAGGAACGACTTCTTCCTTCGTCTTTGACTGCATAGGTCAAAGTAATTTTGCCGGTAACTTGATCGCTTCTGATTTGAATATGACATTTATAAGGAATCATGTTTGCAAGGTTGCAAGAAAATCATACGTTGAAAAACAGTGTCTTTCACAAATTACATAATAAAAGCAATACGACTATTTCCTCCGTCCATTTGGGTTTATTGGTGTAATTTTAGGTATAGAATCATTACTTCGAAAAAAACTATTAAAATAGCTTGAAAATCAATGTCCTTGTCCTATTGTTTTTCTAATAACTTGTAATACCATTGTTTCTTTTCCACTTTATTCTTTTTCGCTATAATGAGATAGATAGTGAGAAAGAAGGTGAACACGATGCTTGAAAAGCTTAAACAAAAATTCCCAAACGCTCTTTCCAATATACAAGATACGAAGAACATTACTTCTTATATTTGGTTTGAAGACTCTATTGGGAGCACAATCGGTATTCCCCGTTCAGAAATTTCGGCCGAGGAAATCCGTTTGTTGGAACTACTCTTTACTCCTTTATTTTACCAAAATAAAATTAACACGTTTCCTCACACACCATGGAATACTTTTTTATTCGAACCGAATGCATCCTTGCCTTTAACAAGCTGGGAGAATGTCCGGTTTATCCACTTTAATCTGACTCATGCTGATTTTTCGCACTCCCATTTCGAGGATGCCTTCCTCGCATTTGTCCCATCTGATTCAGTCTTGATCTGGGAAAATGAAAAGGCGGGTATTTTAATTGAAACAGACACAGATGAGTCGTTATCAAAAAATGAACTGCTTGCTATTTCAACCACGCTTGAGAGTGATTTTTATGTTAAGACTCGAATGTTTACCGGTCGCTTTCACTCTGTAAACCAAGAACTCCCTTATCACAGAAATCAGGAGAATAAGTGTTTTGACCTGGCACAATTGCATTTGCCAGATTTAAAAGTGACTGATTTGGCCGACATCATTCCTCACTCACTGATAAGTGACCAATCTGCAACGAGTAAAACTTGGTATATCAATGAAATACTCGGTAAAACCATGAATGATACTGAACTAATGAAGACGATAAAAACGTATATTGAGTGCAATTCCAATGCAACCTATGCCGCAAAGCAACTTTATATACATCGAAACAGCCTACAATACCGAATAGATAAATTTACTGAAAAAACTGGACTCGATATTAGAAACTTTCCGCATGCCTTGGCTGCTTACTTAATTCTTTTGCTGAATGATTAACTACTATTTGCAAAGTTAACAAAGGAATTATTATCCTTTTTTGTGCAGTGTGCCTATACTTTTTTCCAATTTGATAGATTAGACTATAGTTATTGGTACAAGTAATTAGGAGTTTAAAAGGAGGAATTTTCATGGCAGAGTTAGTATTAGATCATATATTTAAGGTTTATGATAAAAAAGAAACAGCTGTTAAAGATTTTAACCTTCGTGTGGCCGATAAAGAATTCATTGTTTTCGTGGGACCGTCCGGTTGCGGAAAATCGACGACTTTACGGATGATTGCGGGACTTGAAGACATTTCCCAAGGAGATTTATATATTGACGGCAAGCGGGTCAATGATGTCCCACCGAAAGATCGTGATATTGCGATGGTTTTCCAGAACTACGCCTTATATCCTCATATGTCCGTCTATGACAATATGGCATTTGGATTAAAACTCCGTAAAACGCCAAAAATGGAAATCAAGCAGCGGGTCAATGACGCAGCAAAAATCCTCGGTCTAGAAGACCTTTTAAATAGGAAACCGAAAGCACTTTCAGGTGGACAACGCCAGCGTGTGGCACTCGGTCGTGCAATTGTACGAGACGCAAAAGTTTTTTTAATGGATGAGCCATTATCAAATCTTGACGCCAAACTCAGGGTTCAAATGCGTGCTGAAATCGCAAAACTACATAAACGACTGGACACTACAACAATTTATGTCACTCATGATCAAACAGAAGCAATGACCATGGCCACACGACTTGTTGTTATGAAGGACGGTATCATCCAGCAGGTCGGCGCACCAAAAGACGTGTACGAGAAACCAGTGAATGTCTTCGTGGGTGGCTTTATCGGATCACCAGCTATGAACTTCTTTACCGGAACATTAAAAGAAGGCATCATTAAAATTGGGGAGCAAACGCTTGAAGTACCCGAATTGAAAATGAATACGCTGCGTGATCAAGGCTATATCGGAAAAGAAATTATCCTTGGCATCCGTCCAGAGGATTTCCATAATGAAGGGGCTTACATCAAGGAGTCTCCAAACACTACATTCACGGCTCAAGTCGATGTAGCTGAACTCATGGGTGCCGAAATTATGCTCTACTCGACATTCGCTGGCCAGGACTTCGTCGCGCGCATCGATGCAAAAAACATCATCCAAGCAGGCGATAATATTGAACTTGCTCTCGACATGAATAAAGCCCACTTTTTTGATAAAGGGTCCGAGCAGCGCATTTTTGCTGAAGGAGAATCACAAATGGAGTATGGCTTGAAGTTACTTTCTAATTAAATTTCATATCAAAACAAAGACCCGTTCATATGAATGGGTCTTTGTGCGTATATTTCAGCTAAGGTCTTGAACTCTACTATATCTATAAAATCTATTCCTGCACAAGTACCACTTCATCATGTCCACATTTAGAGCAGTTCATGATGTGTGGACATTGACCTTTTTGGAGCGATTGCGGGTATCCATCGTTTTGCTTAAGCGTATCTATATCCATGTATGCACTGTATGAATCAGCATAATCCATGAATTTCCCTTTATCATCAAGATCACTGCCACATTCCGGGCAATTCATATGAATTTTTCTGAGGCCGTTGCAAAGCGGGCATAAAGCCATTGTATTCCCTCCTGTTCTAGAAACTTATATACCCAGTATTTGTTTATTCTATTATTTTAACACCTTAAAACACCCTCCCTAAAAACAGCGGGAGGGTGATCATAGGCAATTATTTATTAACCATGTTAGCAGGATCTACCCATGCTTTAAATTCATCATCAGTCAAGAATTCCAATTTCAACGCTGCTTCTTTTAATGTAGAGTTGTCTTTGAATGCAGTTTTGGCAATTTTAGCTGCTTTTTCATAACCGATATGTGGGTTCAATGCTGTTACTAGCATAAGAGAACGGTCAACATTTTCTTTGATTTTATCTTCATTCGCTGTGATGCCTACTGCACAATTATTGTTGAAAGAGTGAATGCCTTCTGTCAATAATTTAACAGTTTGTAGGAAGTTATAAATGATAACTGGTTTGAATACGTTCAATTCGAAGTTACCTTGGCTTGCTGCAAAGCCGATTGTTGCATCGTTACCAACAATTTGTGTCGCAATCATTGTCAACGCTTCACTTTGTGTAGGATTTACTTTACCTGGCATGATAGAGCTGCCTGGCTCGTTTTCAGGAATAGCGATTTCACCGATTCCGCTTCTTGGGCCGCTTGCCAGCCATCTAACATCGTTCGCAATTTTCATTAAGTCCGCTGCTAATGCTTTTAATGCGCCATGAGCGTAAACAATTTCGTTATGACTTGTTAATGCATGGAACTTATTATCCGATGTTACGAAAGAATGTCCTGTATCCGCCGCTATTTGTTTTGCAGAAAGTCCTGGAAATTCTTTTTTCGTATTGATCCCAGTACCTACAGCTGTACCGCCTAGTGCTAGATTCAATAGTTTTTGACTGCTTTCTTCAATCATCACTAAGTCTTTATCAAGCATCGCTTTCCAACCAGAGATTTCTTGGCCTAAAGTTAGTGGTGTTGCATCTTGAAGATGTGTACGTCCAATTTTCACAAGATCCCAGAATTCTTTTTCTTTTGCTGCAAAAGTATCACGAAGTACTTTAATAGCCGGTACTAATTTTTCAGCAACTTCCATATAGGCTGCAATATGCATAGCAGTTGGGAATGTGTCATTAGAGCTTTGCGCCTTGTTGACATCATCATTTGGGTGAAGGGTTTCGGACTCACCGTTTTCTTTTAACCATTCATTCCCTTTGTTAGCGACCACTTCATTCACATTCATATTACTTTGCGTGCCACTGCCTGTTTGCCAGACCACAAGAGGGAAATGTTCATCAAGTGTACCTTCTAGAATTTCGCCACAAATTTTAACGATGGCATTCTTTTTCACTTCAGAAAGATCACCAAGGTCATAGTTCACTTTAGCTGCCGCTTGCTTTACATATGCAAACGCACGGACTAATTCAATCGGCATTTTTTCATTACCAATTTTGAAGTTGTTACGGCTTCTCTCGGTTTGTGCTCCCCAATACTTATCAGCAGGAACTTTCACTTCACCCATCGTATCTCGTTCGATTCTGTATTCCATGTGTTCTCCTCCTATGTTTGCACTATCCACCGAAAACCTTATGTATATGAAATGAATAATGACATATTATTAATTCTTCTCTCTATACATTGTACAAACTTTATTATTTTAAAGCAAAGAAACAGAACAAATCCTTCCCTATATTTCAGAAAATCCATTTAATTAAACAAAGTCTTTTAAAGAATCTCAACACCTTATACCATCGCGTTTTCCACAATATTTAGGGGTTTTTCATTGGACCAATCATGTTTTGACAACGCTAGTCTTAATTAACCAATAAAGAATTATCGAGCAATATTTTCCCAGAATGTTCTTGACAGCACTTTATATATATAGTAAATTCAAAAGAAATTGAATAATCTAAACTCTTATCGAGAGAGGTATAGGGAATGGCCCGATGACACCTCAGCAACCTTCATTTGTTTCAAACCAATGAAAAGGTGCTAATTCCACAAGTTTGTGAACTTGGAAGATAAGAAGAATGACTCGTCCATGCTTAACCAAGTCTTCTTCTTAAAGAAGACTTTTTTTTATTTTATAAAACACAAAGGAGCAGTGAAAACTATGTATAAAACAGAAACATATCTTGCTCAACTAGGTAATCGCAGTGAAACGGCGACAGGAACAGTCAATCCGCCGGTTTACTTTTCGACAGCTTTCCGCCACGAAGGAATTGGCCAATCAACTGGATTCGATTACACAAGGACAGGTAATCCAACACGTCAACTTTTGGAACAATCCATCGCCAACCTTGAAAGAGGTGACCAAGGATATGCTTGCAGTTCAGGAATGGCGGCCATTTCTACCATACTAGCCTTATTTAAATCAGGTGATGCATGGATAGTCAGCGAAGATCTATATGGTGGTACATATCGTTTGCTAGAACAAGGTTTTAAAAAATGGGGCTTACAGTGTGACTATGTAAACACTTGTTGTTTAGAGGATATCGAAAAAGCTATTACTCCTCAAACAAAAGCCATCTTTATCGAAACTCCCACTAACCCTCTTATGCAGCAAACAGATATTAGCGCTGTTGCCGCACTTGCCAAACAATTTAATTTACTGTTGATTGTTGACAACACTTTTTATACGCCGCTTCTGCAGCAGCCTATCCTGCTTGGAGCCGATATTGTAATCCATAGCGCAACGAAGTATCTCGGTGGTCATAATGATGTTCTTGCTGGACTAATCGTGGCTAAAGGTGCAGAATTATGTGATTCGATTGCCTTCCATCATAATGGAACAGGAGCGGTGTTGAGCCCATTTGATTCATGGCTGTTAATGCGCGGAATGAAAACCCTGGCACTGCGGATGGAACGTCATGAAAAGAACGCCAAAATCCTTGTAGATTATTTATCAGAACATGAATGTGTAACGGACGTCCTGTATCCCGGCAGAGGTGGTATGATTTCTTTCCGGATAATTGACGAAGCAGCGGTCAATCCATTTTTACAATCACTTTCATTAATTTCATTTGCAGAAAGTCTTGGAGGCGTTGAAAGCTTCATCACCTATCCTGCTACACAAACACATGCCGATATCCCTCTTGAAGTTAGAACTGCTAATGGGGTTTGTAATCGACTTCTACGCTTCTCGGTTGGCATCGAAGACAGCGACGATTTAATTCAAGACCTGCAACAAGCATTTGCACATGTAAAAAGGGAGGCACTACGATGACTAATCATGATTTCAGTTTTGAAACCAAATTACTTCATAACCAGCATAAATTCGATCCGACAACAGGCGGTGTGAGTGTCCCTATTCAGCACGCTTCCACTTTCCATCAAACTGATATCGATACATTCGGCAAGTACGATTACAGCAGGAGCGGAAATCCAACACGGGAAGCACTTGAAGATATCATTGCCGAGCTTGAAGATGGTACTCGCGGCTTTGCCTTTTCATCAGGTATGGCGGCCATTTCAACAGCATTCCTTCTGCTTTCTGCTGGCGACCATATCGTCATCTCAGAAGATGTGTATGGCGGTACGTTCCGGATGGTTACAAGCGTGTTGACCCGCTTCAACATCGAGCATACTTTCGTTGATATGACGGACCTCGAAAGCGTTAAAGCGGCCGTTCAACCTAATACGAGAGCGATATACATTGAAACACCTTCAAATCCATTGCTTAAAGTGACTGATATTAAAGCCGTTTGTGATATCGCAAAAAAAGTCGGCGCATTGAGTTTTGTCGACAATACATTCTTGACACCAGCTCTGCAAAAACCGCTGAACTTAGGGGCGGATGTTGTCCTTCATAGTGCGACGAAGTTTTTATCCGGACACAGTGATGTCGTAGCTGGGCTTGCTGTCGTAAAAGATCCTGAATTGGCTGAAAGACTCGGTTCCCTTCAAAACTCCTTTGGAGCGGTACTTGGTGTCCAGGATGCCTGGCTTGTTATGAGAGGTCTGAAAACCTTGTCTGTACGAATGGAACACTCTCAAAAAGGAGCAGAAAAAATTGCAGACTACTTAAAACAGCAGCCATTAGTGAAAAAGGTGTATTACCCTGGGCTTACTGATCATCCACAGCATGCAATCCAGGAAGGACAGGCCCTTGGTGCAGGTGCAGTTTTATCATTTGAACTAGAAAGCGAGGAAATTTTCCGCTCATTTGTGAACACTGTCGAACTTCCTGTTTTTGCGGTTAGTCTTGGAGCAGTAGAATCGATATTATCCTACCCGGCAAAAATGTCCCATGCTGCCATGCCTGCTGATGAAAGGGAAAAACGAGGCATCACCAACAGCCTGCTTCGCCTCTCTGTCGGCCTTGAGAATCCAGATGATTTAATTAAAGACTTTGACGCTGCTCTTGTAAAAAGTGCAAAAGCGCATGCTATTCCAGTTAAATAAAATATATAGAAAAAAAGGGTGCCTGGAGCAACCCTTTTTTCTATTATTAGGATTTTAAATGAGGCATTCACTACGTTATTACTAAAAAAATTATAAACCTTAATTTACCCACGAGTTCTTCCATCTCCCAAAATAAAAATAAAGGCCATCGATTTCTCGATAGCCTTAACATCATTTCTTCATATTATATTTTTCTAAGAAGCGATCCACACGTCCGCCTTTTTCAGCAAATTTCTGCTTGCCGGTATAAAAAGGATGCGTATCTGAACTAATCTCTACTTTTAATAAAGGATAAGTTTGACCGTCTTCCCACTTAATTGTTTCGTTAGATTTTTTCGTAGAGCCTGTAATAAATTTATAACCACTGTTAGTATCCATAAATACTACTTGCTGATAATCAGGATGAATTCCTTGTTTCATTATTATCACCTCTTCGTAAGTATCCCTCATTTTCTGAAAAATTATTCTTAATTTCTCCCTTCATTATTCCACTAGGTTTTATCCAGCCATTCCCTTATGCGACCCAGCCTGCAGTTCATACATTTGATAGTACTTTCCTTTCAACTCCATTAATTCTTCATGTGTCCCCTGCTCAGAAATCCGTCCTTTATCCAGTACAAGAATTTGATCGGCATTTTTAATCGTGGAAAGCCTATGTGCAATGATAAAGGTCGTTCTTCCTTTCTTTAGTACTTCCATTCCTTCCTGGATAATGGCCTCTGTTTCTGTATCGATGCTTGCAGTGGCTTCATCCAAAATCAAAATCGCCGGATTAAATGCGAGCGCGCGTGCAAAAGAGATTAGCTGCCGCTGTCCTGAAGACAATGTCCCGCCTTTTTCAATAACCGGCTCATCTAGCCCTAGAGGCAGATGCTTCAGCACTTTGTCCCCGCCTACATCTTTTAATGACTTTTCAACCATTTCCCTTGTGATATCTTTATGATTAAGGCTGATATTGGAAGCTATGGTTCCAGTAAATAAATATGGATCCTGAAGGACAATTCCCATATGCTCTCTAAGTGTTTGATGAGGAATATCTAAAATATCCCTTCCATCAATCTTGATTTGTCCTTCACTACTATCATAGAAACGGAACAACAAATTCATTATTGAACTCTTTCCCGAACCAGTATGACCAACTAAAGCTACTGTCTCACCTTGTTGCGCAGAAAATGAAATGTTTTTTAACACATATTCATTTTCTTTATAGCCGAATGAGACATTTTCGAATTGCACGTTTCCTTTATATCGGGAAATGTTTTCATCACTGACTTCTAATCCCTGCTCATCCAATAAACTGAATGCCCTCTCCCCTGCAACAAGCGCTTGTTCTAGGTTAGCAAACTGATTGACAATCCCGTGAAGCGGATGAAGCAGACGACTGATCAAATCAACAATTGCATACATTAACCCTAAAGAAATAGCTGAACTTGCTGTAAGCGACATCCCGCCGAAATACCATACAAATGCTATTAGCGCCATGACCTTAATGACACCAATCAAGTTTCCTCCCGTTAATGAATTTAAATTGAGCATTTTATTTTGATACGAGTAATGCTCCCGGTTCAATTTTTCGAAAGAATGTTTTGTCTCCTTTTCACGTCCGAATGCCTGAATGATGTTCATTCCTTGAATGGATTCATTGATCATCCCGTTAATATCACTGACTCGTTCCCGAATAATGTGATTATATTTCGAGGCGAATTTGCGATATACCTTCGTCCAGATAACGATAATGGGAATAAGTAAAAGGCCCATGAGCCCTGCACGCGCATCCAAAATATACAAAGCAATGAGAACGCCGATAATATTAATCGTGCTTGAAAAGAAGTTGGCGAGCACCGTCACATATAACTCTCGAATCGCCTCAGTGTCATTAGTAACCCTAGCAACAACTTTCCCAGCGGGCATATTATCGAAATAACGAATGGGCAATCGGGAAATATGAGTAAAAATATCATTTCTCATCTTCTGAATAATTCGATTCGCAGCTTTCTGTAAATAAAAACTCTGCCCATATTGAAAAACAGAAGAAATGATAACAAGACCAAAGTAAAAAGCTACAAGCTTTATAATTCGCGGAATTTCTGGTTGGTAAAACTCCATTAATTCCTGACTTGTTAATTTCTCTACTGATACCATTTGCTCTTTTCCGTTTTTCTCAATTATTAATGTTTGGTTTTCTAAGGTTCTATCGCCATCGATGGCAACAGCTTCATTGACGAAGACGAATTGATTGCTAACCTGCAATACATGGACTTCTTTTCCTTTCTTCTCATCTTCAGTAAAATAATCTGCCCGTTTATACCAATTATCACCGTACTCGACAGTATCTTTCCCTTTTTCCGTTTCATACCAAGAAGATTCGATACCAAGTATGTGAGAATCAATGATTTTTTTAGCGATGAATGGACCCGTTAAGTCAGCGGCAACGGAAAGCGCTAGCATGATTAGGGCACCAATAATCAATTTTTTATAAAGAGCAGCGTATTGATAGAGTTTCTTTACCACCTTCATGCTCTCACCTCCGTTTCTGCGTCAATTTGTTGTCGCTCATATTGCTCCCTATACCAGCCATTTTGCTTCAGTAAATCTTCGTGAGTTCCTTCTTGGATAATCTCTCCGCTGTCCAACACGATAATTCGATCGGCATGCTGAACGGCTGATAAGCGATGTGTTGTGATGATGGTCGTTTTCCCCGACCGTTCATTTTGGATATTTTCAATGATTGTCGTTTCTGTCTTTGCATCGACGGCTGATAAGGAATCATCCAATATAAGGATTTCCGGATTTTTAATCAGGGCCCTTGCAATCGAAATCCGTTGCTTCTGCCCACCTGAAAGAGCGACCCCCTTTTCACCGACAAGTGTCTCAAGACGCTTAGGCAGCATCGTTAAATCCTTCTCAAAATCCGCAAGCCGGATAGCTTCAGCCAGTTCATCTTCCGTTGCATCCAATTTACCGAATAAGATATTGTCTCTCACAGACTTTGAGAATAAAAAATGATCCTGCGGAACGTACCCGATCCATTTACGAATATCTTCAAGCTCCAGTTTCTCTAACGGCATACCTGAAAAAGCAATCTCCCCGTTTCCTAATGGATATTCCCGTAGTAACTGCTTCACGAATGTCGTTTTTCCACTTCCAGTTTTTCCTACGATTCCCAGGGTCTGCCCACGCTCAAGTTGAACGGAAATATTGGAGAGATTAACAACTGTTGAAGATGGATACGTAAAAGAAACTTGATCAAACTTAATATCTTCCGGATTAGAAATCCTCTCCGGCTTCAATGAATTTTTCACATCCGCTTCATAAGAAAGAGTATCTTGAACACGGTCAAGCGAAGCATTTCCCCTTTGCATGACGTTAATTAGTTCACCAACCGCAATCATCGGCCAGATTAACATTCCAAGATACACATTGAATGAAACAAGACCTCCAAGTGTAATGGTTTGTTGAAAAACAAGATAGGCACCGTAACCCAAACTGATTAAATAACTGATACCGATGATAATGCTAATCGTCGGGTCAAAGAGTGCATCAATTTTCGCTACCTCGAGGTTTTTACGATATACATCCTCAGTCATTTCATCAAATCGCTTTTCATCCTCCCGTTCCTGAACATAGGCCCGGATGACCCGTACACCAGAAATGGATTCCAGCACTTTGTCATTTAAGTTACCAAAGGCTGCCTGTGCATCCGTAAAACGTTTATAAATTTTTTTCACGTAAATTTGCATCATTAGGGCCATGATTGGAAGTGGCAACACCGCCGCAATCGTCAATTGCCAGCTGATAGTTGCACCCATCATAATCACAACCGTGATAGTAAATAGAACTGAGTCAACGAGCGTTAATATCCCAAACCCAGCAGTGAGCGAGATTGCCTTTAAATCATTGGTGGCCCTTGCCATTAAATCTCCTGTCCGGTTTTTTTCATAAAAAGCCGGCGTCATTTTCAACAAGTGCCCCATAAACCCGGATCTAAGTTTTCGTTCGACCAAGTTTCCGCCGCCGAATAAAAGATAACTCCATAAGTACCCAAATAGATAGCTGACACACAGGACAATGAGCAAATAGATAACGTATTTCATGATTCCTTCTTGCGTCATGTTGCCGTTGTTCATGTCATCAATGGCATTCCCGACAAGCTTTGGTGGAATAACCTCCATAATATTCACTAGGCATAAAAATAAAATGGCCCAGGTATAACGCTGCCATTGCTCTTTAAAGTACCAGGACAGCTTTTTAAATATCGCAAACATGAATTCCCCTCCCTTATGTTCTCACCATTAATTTACTAGCCGCTTTCTGGATCTCCTGGTTGGAGTAGAACCACCATTGTTATTTGTCTCATTAATAATTCCTCCTATCTTTTATATTGAAAGGATGCTATTGCATCGGATTCCCTAAATAACAAAAAGCCCCCGTTAATTAAGCGGAAGCTTTTTTAGATGCGTAAGAAACACATATAAAAGGCGCAGGCCGCGAAACTTCCACAACCTGCGCTTAAAAATGATTAATGAGCACGTTCGACCCTTTGTCTATAAAGACAAAGTTTCAAGGCAGGCGGATGTATGAAAATATACGATTATCACATCAATGTGCTTATCTAATTTAGTCATGACGTTCGCCTCCATTTATTATAAATTATTGGATATTTTTACCTTGTGATTAAAGATTACTATGGGTGTATATTTTTGTCAATTGTGACTTTTCTAGATTATTAATGAATAATCCTTTATTCTTATAAGAACGACTCAACCTTAAGGAGGTTCAGCATATGCATTGGAGAAAATATATACTCCTAGCGGTACCCTTTTTATTTTCATCCATATTCATCTTATTTGCCGTTCCGGTCCAGTATAGACCGCTATCATTCATTCCCGTGTTACTTTTCTGGATAGTTTATTATATTTTATTGAACCGGGAAAAGAAGAAGAAAAGTAATCGATGACGATAAAATTTCTTCATCAGTCAACAATTTGAGGGCGATGCAAAGGCAAAGCCCTTTCTTGGTGCGCTGCATATAATAATTAAAAAACATTCGTGGTGATTGTATGTTCTCGCAATATGTGCAGAAGTTGTTAGGCAAACCACCTGTCAAAACTAATCCGATTATTGATGCAGAAAGGTTTGGCACTCTAAAATCCCAATTACAAAAAGAGCTTTTTCACCCTTTAGATGAATCCAAAGCATTTTTGCCTGAGGAAACGGCTCTAGTAAAGAGCGTACGTACAGAGACAGCTGCCATGAACCGGAATAATGTAACAAGGACTCAAGCCTATCTTTCCTATTACAGGCGGAATCCCGAGGTTCATTGGTCTTTTTTAGCTCATATGGTTTCCAGAAACGGTGGATACCATATGACTGATTTAAAGAGTTCATCCATGACCCATCTCTTCAGCAAAGAGGATCGGCAAAAATTTTTCCTTTTCCTCGAACGCGCAAATTCAGCAGTCTTTGCAGATTCCTTTCCACAGCTCCTTTTATATGAACATTCCAAACGAAGAAAGTTTTCTTTAAGAAAGTTTCTACAAATCTTTCATATTTCAAGATTCATGGCACCGATATGGGAATCGTTTTTAACTGAACCTCATTCACCTCTATTAACATCCGCTCTTATCATCAATGAACAAAGAATGCTTCAGGAAAGGGTAATTAACCGTACCCGACATGGTGAAATCCTAAGAAGGCTCGATTTTCAGCTGCAGGAACTTTTAGGGTTTACGACGGTTATCTTTCCTTATGCAAAAAAGCAAGACAGACTCTATTCCTTAACTGGACTAACCGTTGAGCGCTTTACTGATCCGAAGCAGCGTATTGAAACTGGAAAAATCTTATATCAACTTCTCTTTCAGAATCCAACTGTTTTTCAAGGTGTGGGGCAATTTGCAAAAGCAGTTCACCATACCGGTTCTCGGGAGGATTATTGGAAGTCCATTTTCACCTCTGAAACACCTTCTGCAATAGAATGTAAAGTTTACAGTCCCACTCTACTTGATGCCTGGGACGACCACACCTTCTTTCCTTTACCTTCAATCGATTGGTTTACAATGGAAAGCTTCATCGAAGATTTACAAACCTTCCCAATTATAAAAAAGGTGGACTTGACCAACAAGGTGCTCGAAAATATCCAGCAACTCAAAAACATCAATAAATTGAAGTCAATTATCTAGTTTCACGCCTCTTACTTTGAATACCCCATCCTCCATTTGGCAAGAATGGTTAGCAAAAAGAATGGGTGAAGCGAAATGAGAGGCATTGTACTAATGAATCCAAACTACATGATCGGTGATTTACATACGAATGAAAGCTTTGCAATCCAAAAGATTGTGACTGACAAATATATAGAAGAAAAAAATATTTCCCCGGTCATACTAAATCCTTATCAGCTCTATCCTTATTACACCATCCCACATGTACTTCTCTCTAATTTACAAAATAAAAAGGCAGATACGATTGATTGCCTTGTGCTACATTCTATTGAAACGATAGAACGGTTTATCTATATCTACCCTGAAAAGTGGCTCGATCTTTGCGGATATTTCAAAGAGATAATCTGTGTAGTAGACCAAACTCCTGTAAGGAAAAATGAAGTAAATTAGGTATAGGCATATTTATAAGTCACAAAAATCAACATACTTAAGGCGGTGTGAATCAGCAACAAATAAAATGATTCTCTATCACGAGTTCCATATTCTATGAATGCGCTTGATTCCAAAGAACGAACATCACGATGGTGGTAAGCGCTGAAAGCGCAGTCAACATCCTGGTTGTTCATAGTCTATTTACAGCAGCAATCTACCAGGTTTAAATACCCTGATGAACAAACCGGTTCCAGAGACAGTATATATTTTCTCCTCTTCTTTATCTTTTTTTCTCCGCCTCCCATTTGAACTTCCGTATTACATGAAAAACCATACTTTTTCTATAGAGCATACGTCTTTTTCCAATCTTTCTCTTCACCGCATAAATGGTTTAAATCTGCATCCTGCAGATTTTTTAGGCTGTTCGCCCGACAGCCTTTCTACTACCCTTTATACCTATTATTAATAGATCATTTAATATATTTAAACGTTTCTAATTGTTAGAATACAAGGAATTTTTAATATATTTAACAATATTTTGGTAATATAGATAATTTTACGGATAAAGCATAGAAAAAATAGTTAATTTTATATATCATTAGAGATAGGAATTTTCTTTTATTTTACTTTTACTAGAAAGGAATGATTAAAATGGCTAAAGAAAAAAAGAAAAAAACCCCAATTCCTTTCCGCCTGAACTTTATGTTCTTTTTAATATTCATTTTATTTTCAAGCTTAATAATAAGACTTGGGATCGTCCAAATTGTGTATGGAGATGATTATCTCCGTGAAGTTGATCGAACGGAAAATGATGTGGCTAATACCCCCGTTCCCCGTGGCAAGATGTATGACCGCAACTTGAATCCAGTTGTTGATAATGATCCTCTCAATGCTATTACTTACACGAAATACCCGAATACAAAAACAGCTGATATGGTGAAGACAGCTGAGATTCTTGCTACATTGATAAAAATGGATACGAAAAAAGTTAGAGACCCAGATATAAAAGATTTTTGGATTTTAAAAAATCCAGAAAAAGCGGAAGCATTGATTACCAAGGCCGAAAGGAAGAAAGTAGTCGAAAAGAAATTAGAACAAAAAGATCTATACAAACTTCAATTAGAGCGAGTCACTGAAGATAATCTCAAGGAATTTACCAAGGATGAATTGGAAGTTATAGCCATCTTCCGTGAATTCAATAGCGGTTATGCCCTTACCCCATCCATTGTTAAGAATAAAGGGGTTTCCACAAATGAATTTGCCCGGGTAAGTGAACATTTGGATGAATTGCCCGGCGTGGATGTGACAACCGATTGGGAAAGAACCTACAAGTATGACGAAACTTTACGTTCGGTACTAGGCAAAGTTTCTTCTTCTGAAGAAGGTCTTCCAAGTGAAAATATTGATTATTATCTAGCCCGTGACTATACCAGGAATGACCGTGTTGGAAAAAGTTATATCGAAAAACAATATGAAGATGTCCTGCGCGGTCAAAAAACTCGGGTTGAAAATGTCCTGAGTAAAGGGGAAGTCATCAAAACGGAAACTCTCACGGAAGGTCAAAGTGGAAAAGACTTAGTACTGTCAATTGATATGGAGCTGCAGCAAACGGTTGAAGATATCATTGAAAGAGAATTACGCCGAACGAAAGCTAGAGGAAATACCTACCTATTAGACCGTGCCTTCGTTGTTTTAATGGACCCGAACACAGGCGAAGTACTTACGATGGCCGGTAAACAATACGGACGTAATAGTAAAACCGGTTTAATTGAAATGAACGATTTTGCCCTTGGAAACATTACGACCTCCTATACGATGGGATCATCTGTTAAAGGGGCTACGGTCTACACAGGTTTTCAAACGGGAGCCATTTCACCGGGGTCAGCTTTTTTTGACCGAAAACTACAGTTAGCAAGGGCTAAACCAAAAGGGTCTTATAGCGATTTGGGTTATGTAACGGATGTCACCGCGTTAAAAAAATCGTCGAATGTATTTATGTTCATGACAGCAATCAAAATTGCCGGCGGGCATTATATTCCCAATCGACCGCTCGGAATCAACCGGGAAGCTTATGCGATCATGCGCAACCATTATGCCCAATTTGGATTGGGTGTCCGTACCGGCATCGATCTGCCGAATGAATCGGTCGGGTTTAAAGGCGTTGACATGTCAAAAGATGGGTTGCTCCTGGATTTATCGATCGGGCAGTATGATACATATACACCGATGCAGTTGGCACAATACGCATCAACGATTGCAAATGGCGGAAAAAGGCTGGAGCCGCGGATGGTCAAGGAAATCCGGAACCCTTCCGAAGAACACAATCAGTTGGGCAGCGTCTTTAAATCGATGAGCCCCAAAGTGCTGAACGAATTAGGCGGTAAGGATGTTTGGATTCAGCGTGTCCAGGAAGGTTTCAGGCAGGTTGCCCAGGAGCCAGGCGGGACGGCATATAAATATTTCGGCGGTAAATCCTACCGTGCGGCTGCCAAAACGGGTACTGCTCAAGCCTTTTATGATGGACCGCGAAGAAATCAATATAGTAAACCAGTCGATACTATCAATCTAACACTTGCAGGGTATGCACCTCACAATAATCCAGAAGTGGCATTCTCTGTCGTCGTGCCATGGGTATATCAAGGCAAACCTTCTGACGATATTAACAAACGAATCGGCCGAGACGTAATGGACGCCTATTTTAAGTTAAAGGAAAAAAGATTAAAAGGTGAATCTGATAAAGACAAGGAAATTGAGAATACTCCGTGATATTTTCCTTATTTATTAATTAGAGATACAGTACACAAAGAGGCCTGCTCCATTTAGAGCAGGCCTCTACTATATGCATCAATCTATTACTCTAAATTTTGAACGAATTCCTTATAAAGAGCCCGCAGTGCATCTCCTCTACTGATAATGCCGATAACCTTATTATTTTCGTCTACAACGGGTATTTTCTTGAAATGATGCTTAGAAAGGACCTTTATTAATTCATCCAACGGATCTTTTGGGGATAGCTTTGTGATTTTCTTATTTTTAATGATCTGCGATACTTTGTCATTCATCTTAGATGTGACCTTTTCATCCAGTTTTTCACCTGGAAGAATCGTAATGTACGTAAAATATCCCATTATCGCATCCTCTGCAGGTGCCAAATAACGTAAGATATCCCCATCTGTTACCATCCCTAAAAGCTTATCCTGTTCATCAACAACCGGGACCCCGCCAACTTTATTTTCTATTAAAATTCGCAAAATTTCCTTTAATGTAAAATCCGGACGGGCCACATATACTTCTCTGATCATGAAATCTTGAACTATCACAAAACCACCCCTTTTCATAGGTTTGACTTTCTATATCTTATCTCTATCTATTAATACCCTTATTTATTCTATTTAAAAACCCTTGCGGCCTGAACTGCCTTTTTCCAGCCATTATATAAATCCTTTCGTACCGCTTCTTCCATGTCAGGCTCAAATGTTTTATCGACGGCCCATTGCTTAGAAATCTCCTCTTGACTGCCCCAATAACCGACCGCGAGTCCAGCTAAGTACGCTGCCCCTAACGCTGTTGTCTCACTAATGACCGGTCTTTCGACAGGTACATTTAAGAGTCCGCTTTGAAATCCCATCAAGAAGTCGTTTTTGACAACACCGCCATCAACCCTCAATGCCTTTAAGTTAATCCCTGAATCGACCTCCATGGCGCTAAGGACATCTTTTGTCTGGTAGGCTAATGCTTCCAATGTTGCCCGGACGAAATGCTCCTTCGAAGTCCCCCTTGTTAACCCGAAAACCGCTCCTCGGACATCACTATCCCAATAAGGAGTACCAAGTCCAACAAACGCAGGGACTACATAGACCCCATCCGCTGAGGTAACCCGCTTTGCATACATTTCACTATCTTTCGATTCTTGCAAGATCTCCAATCCGTCCCTAAGCCACTGTATTGCTGAACCTGCGACAAAAATACTGCCTTCTAATGCATACTCGACTTTCCCGTTAAGGCCCCATGCAATCGTAGTCAACAGACCATGTTCAGATTTCACTGCCTGTTCTCCTGTATTCATCAGCATAAAGCACCCGGTGCCGTATGTATTCTTAGCCATTCCTTTTTCAAAGCATTCTTGGCCGAACAATGCGGCCTGCTGATCTCCTGCTGCTCCAGCAATCGGAATTTCATGTCCAAAGAAATGATGTGTGATAGTTTTCGCATAGACCTCTGAAGAAGGCCGAACTTCCGGCAGCATTGAATGAGGCACCTGTAAAATTTCGAGAATCTCTTCGTCCCACTTCAAATCATGAATGTTATACATCAGCGTTCTCGAAGCATTCGAATAATCGGTTACATGGGCTTTGCCACCTGAAAGCTTCCATATCAGCCACGTATCAATCGTGCCAAACAATAAGTCCCCGGCTTCTGCCTTTTCCCGAGCACCGTCTACATGATCGAGAATCCATTTCACCTTTGTCCCGGAAAAATAAGCATCAATCAACAAACCCGTTTTCTGTAAAAATAAATCACTGTGACCATCCTTCTTCAATTGCTCGCAGATTTCGTTGGTCTGTCGGGATTGCCAAACGATTGCATGATAAATAGGCAGTCCTGTTTCCTTATCCCAAACCACCGTCGTTTCCCGTTGATTCGTTATACCGATTCCCGCAATCTGTTCCGGCTTTACATTCATTTCCGATAGACAGGAAGCGATGACTGATAAAATAGAACCCCAAATTTCATTGGCATTATGCTCTACCCATCCAGGATTCGGGAAATATTGGGTGAATTCCTTTTGGGCAATATGCAAAACTTCACCTTTTTTATTAAATAAAATGGCCCGAGAGCTTGTTGTTCCTTGGTCCAATGATAATATATACGTCTCCATCGTTGTCTCCTCCTACACAAAAAGATCTATTTCATCTTCAGTGTCATGCTGTTTTAATATTTTCATTTTACTCGATATATCCCTGAAAATAAAAGATATAGAAAAGTCCCAGCTATAGATTGAAAAATATTGGCAGATTTATAGAATATCTTTTACAATAAAAATAGTTAAGATTGGAGGAATAGTAAATGAACAATCATGAAATAGACTTCAAATTACATGGTGATGATATGCAGTTTGTAGAAGTGGAATTAGATCCTCAAGAAACAGTAATCGCCGAAGCAGGAAGTTTGATGATGATGGAAGATCAAATCAAGATGGAAACTATCTTTGGTGATGGGTCATCAAGCAGTGATAGCGGAATGATGGGGAAGCTTTTTGGTGCTGGTAAAAGACTTCTTACCGGAGAAAGTCTTTTCATGACCGCTTTTACAAACGAAGGTTATGATAAAAAACGCGTTTCCTTTGCTTCACCGTATCCAGGTAAAATCATTCCCATGGATTTGAGTGAGCTCGGCGGAAAAATCATTTGTCAAAAGGATGCTTTCTTAGCAGCAGCCAAAGGTGTATCTGTCGGAATTGAGTTTCAAAGAAAAATAGGAACAGGCTTTTTTGGCGGTGAAGGCTTCATCATGCAAAAACTTGAAGGCGACGGAATGACCTTCGTTCATGCTGGTGGCACGATCCATAAAAAGGAATTGGCTGCAGGTGAGGTTTTACGTGTTGATACAGGCTGTTTAGTGGCTATGACTAGCGGCGTGGATTATAATATCGAGTTCGTAAAAGGCGTAAAAACGGCTTTATTTGGAGGCGAAGGTTTATTTTTCGCAACTCTAAAAGGACCAGGGACCGTCTGGGTACAATCATTGCCGTTCAGCCGTCTTGCCAGCCGTGTATTTGCTGCTATGCCGCAAAATGGCGGATCTTCTGACGAAGGCAGTATAGCGAAAGGTTTATTCAATTTATTCAACGATAAATAAGAACTGGACCTATGGCTGCCACTTTGACAGTCATAGGTCAGTCTTTGAAAAGGATGGATAGCTAGATGTAACTTGTTAAGTGGGTCTACATAAGAAGCTATAATATCAAAGCAATTTTCAATTAATTTCCGAACTCTCCTGTTATTTTCCGAAAAATAAGAGATTACTATTTTTTTTATACCATTCAATGGACAGCCACAGATTACCTTGTTGGCACTAAAGAGCTTGAAGAAATGAAACAGCTTCTCAACCGGGAGCTCGGAACTGAACTGCAATATCTCTATCGAAGAAAATAGGGTTATTCCTCGTATATCATTTTTCTTGTCATCCCGCCATCGACAATAAGGTTAACACCGGTAACGAAATCATTTTCTGATGCTGTCAAATAGAGACAGGCCCTTCCAATATCTTCTGGTTTGCCAACACGATTGGAAAAATGCTGTTTATGATCCTTATCACTTAGCGCTTCATAATCCCCCGTTTCAATCCACCCCGGTGAAATCGAATTAACCGTAATATTCTCTTTGCTGAACGAAGCAGCGAGTGCATGAGTTAGAGCAACGATTCCACCTTTTGTTGCGGCATAGGATTCCGAATCCGGCTCTGACATAATTGCTCTTGTTGATGCCAAATTGATGATTGCCCCTCCCATTTCATTATCTCGCATATATGTTGCTGCCGCCCGGGAACAAAGAAAAACACTTCGCAAATTCGTATTCATCATATCGTCCCATTCCTCAATCGTCAGATCATATAGAGATTTGAATAAAGCTTTCCCTGCATTATTAATTAATATATCAACTGTCTCGTATGTTTTTCGAGTAACGTCCATCAAATGAAGGATGTCAGCCTCCTTCCGAACATCCGTTTTTACGAATAACGCTTCATACCCTTTCTTTTTGAGTTCCTCTACAAACCGTACACCCTCCTGCTCGTCCAAATCTGCCAGAACGACCGAAGCACCATTTTCTGCGTATTCTTTCGCGACGCCTTTTCCTATTCCATTAGAAGCACCTGTTATAATCACTGTTTTTTTGGTAAAACTCATTATATTTCCCTCTCTTTCGCTACAAACTTTTTTCCTATCATAATATCCAAACAGCTTCTCTTCAAACACATCGCTAAAATATTTGTCATATCTTTTACTATATTATCAACAATCAACAATCAATAAGACCCATTATATTTTAGTAGTAGTCCTTAATGATGTATGATAATAGAAACATCATGGTTTAACTAGGGTGAAGAGCACCCACTATTATCTTTCTTACAGTGTAAAAAATCTTATATTGGAGGAATGTAAAAATGGACTTATTAAAAAATGTGTTTTCCTTAGGCTTAGGTGCTGCCGCCGCTACAAAAGAACAAATTGAAAAAGCAGTTGACTCTCTTGTGAAAAAAGGGGATATCAGTAAAGAAGACTCTAAAGTTCTTATGAAACAATGGGTTGAAAAAGGTGAACAAGCCCAAAAACAACTGGATGAGTCCGTCAAAGCTAAGGTCAATCAAGCACTTAATGGTTTGAATCTGGCAACCAAAGAAGAAGTTCGGGAATTAGAACGTCGGATAGTAATTTTAGAGCAAAAAAACCAAAACATACAACCGTGATCTGGAGGAACTTGAATGTTTGGCAAGCGACTGAAACACGCACAACGTTACCAGGAGATCATTAATGCCTTTTTGAAAAATGGCTTTGGTTATTTCATATACCGTTTGGGATTATCTGAAAGTAAATCCGCTTCGAAGCTACAACCCGATGAAAACCTGAACCTTCGTTCAATTGGGGAGCGGTTGCATACGATTTTACAAAGCTTGGGTCCTACATTCATAAAGCTTGGTCAGATTGCAAGTACAAGGCGTGATTTCGTTCCGGAAGAAATTGTCCGTGAACTTGAAAAATTGCAGGACCAAGTCACACCTTTTCCATTTGATAAGGTAAGAAAGATTGTTGAAGATGAATTGGGTGATTCTTTAGAGAACCTTTTTCTCGAATTTCATGAACTCCCTCTTGCAACTGCTTCGATTGGGCAGGTTCATGTTGCACAGCTTCCATCACAGGAAGTGGTAGCAATCAAAGTTCAGCGGCCTGATATTCTGCCGACAGTGGA
Organism: Peribacillus sp. TH16; assembly: GCF_016651095.1. Classification (NCBI taxonomy): domain Bacteria; kingdom Bacillati; phylum Bacillota; class Bacilli; order Caryophanales; family Bacillaceae; genus Peribacillus; species Peribacillus sp. TH16. The sequence goes on from NZ_JAEKEM010000002.1 coordinate 1,499,033, forward strand.
AACGGATTTGGAAATTCTCGATGATTTAGCAAGACTGATGGAAGCACGCATTTCTTGGGGGAGACGATACCAAATCAGAAAAATGATTGATGAATTCGCTAAATCACTGCGGGCAGAACTCGATTATAACTCCGAGGGGCGAAACGGGGAAAAAATAGCCAAACAATTCATGAATAATCAAGGGATTAAGATACCAAGGATTCATTGGGAATTTTCAACAAAAAGAGTCTTAACCATGGACTTTATTCAAGGCATTAAGATCAATCATTATAAGCAGCTTGATGATGAAGGCTATGATCGTCGAAAAATAGCGGAAAGATTAGCGAATTCCATGCTTCAACAAATTTTAATTGATGGTTTTTATCACGGCGATCCTCATCCTGGCAATATCGTCATATTGCCGGGGAATATCGTCGCACTCATGGATTTCGGTATGGTAGGGCGTTTGGAGGATGAGATGAAATTTCAGTTCGCATCACTTGTCATCAATCTAAAACGGGGAAGTACCAATGGACTGATTAAGACACTCTCCGATATGGGCCTTCTTACAGACGAAACCGATATGATTGCGTTAAGATATGATATTGATGAATTGCGAATTAAATATTATGACATCCCATTGAGTCAGATTAGCTTAGGCGGAGCGGTCAATGACCTGTTTACAGTTGCTAATCAGCACCATGTCCAAATCCCTCCCGAATTCACGATGCTAGGTAAGGCTCTGCTTACCATGGAAGCCATTATCGAGGAATTAGATCCTCATTTCAGTATTATGAAGGCTGCTGAACCTTTTGGAGAGAGGTTGTTAAAAGAACGCTATAATCCAAAGAACATCGCCAAGAACACTTGGAATCAATTTGTCGAGACTGCAGAAGCCATGGCCGAACTTCCGAAGGATATTAGAGAAGTAACCGGTATTATTAAAAAAGGAAAATTGCGATTAGATATCAATATCCCCGAGCTTCAGGTATTTTTACATAAACTTGATCAAATCTCGAACCGGTTGTCTTTCAGTATTATCTTGCTCGCCTTTAGCATAATCATGGTCGGCCTCATTATCGGCTCAGCAATAGGAGGGGAAACTCTTCTTCTTTGGAAAATACCAGTTATTGAAATCGGGTTTGTCGTTGCAACCCTGATGTTCTTACTAATGCTCTATACTATTTTTAGATCAGGGAAAATGTAGACTCACGAAAAAAGAGAAAATCCCATTAGTAAGGATTTTCTCTTTTTCATGAATTCATTCATTGGTTATGTGTGCGACGATCATATGAAACGGCATATACTCTATGGCGAAAATGTAAGATCGGATCTTCCGAGCACTCAATTCCAGCGGTGATATTAGTTGGATCAAACAGTAAATTATCTGCAAGAGAATCCAATTTTTTTGTAATGGATAAATGCCCGACCGTGATTACCTGTTTATCTTCCGACCAAACTACGGTTGGATCATCAGTTGGATCATTTTCTCCTCCTAATTGGATGTTCAATTTAAAGCCTATTGGACCTTGTTGGAGCCTCTCTTCCATATCTCCATTCAAATAATCTGACGAAAGCATGGCTACTTCCTTTTTTGCCAGCATACTCAGACCGGCATCTGGTTCCCACTGATACTTGATGGCCTGACGTCTTCCATCCGCGTTAATGAAATAGAATGCATGAATAGAATAGTACTGACACGTTGAAAAACTGGCAGGTGACCGCATTTCTTTTAGCATTTGAAGACTCGCTTTGCATTCTGGGTATTTTATAAATATTGTTGCAAGCTCTTTTAGGTTTGGAAAACCATCTTTTGCAGATTTGAAAAAGTCGACAATATCAACAAACGCTTCCGGTGTTTTCGCAAAAAATAGCGGAATGGTCACAGTGATAAGATCTGTCACCTCTCCGTCCGGCAATTGAAACTTGACAGCCATTCCCTTTACAGGTGAAAGAGCATCAGGATGACTGGGGATTGGGGAGCTGTTTGAAAAACGAATAGTTACCGGCACTGCTTCATTCTGAAGGTGCGCTGCCACCGTTATTGGAGCCGCTTTTCCGTTAGGGGTAAAAACCCCCTCATAGCCATTCCCCTTTGCATGCGCGCGCCGATACCCAGGAAATGTTCCTGCTACATTTTCAATAACATCTACCGCCCTACTGCCTAGCTCGGATTTCAGTTTTTTATTTTCCTCCATAACGACACCCCATCTTTTGTAATACAAATAATTGTTCATTTGTATTACCTCTACCCATTATTCTATTTGCTTATACTATTTAAACTGGCTATAGGACATTCCGCTTAAATCCTTCTTTCACTACACAGCGATTTAATGAACAATAAAACGCCTGGAATAAAATCCAAGCGTTAAATATTATTTTCAATTTACAGTTATAGAAGTTTCTCAATATCATTGATAATAAGGTCCCTCACCTTTAAATTGCCCTAAAGAAACTTCCCAATCATTAATACGCTCTTGCTGAAAAATCATAAATGCTCACTTTTAACTAAATATATATAAATCAAAATGGATTTCTGCTTGAATTAAACTAGCAAAATCTATAATGTTTTTCTGTAAATACATTGCGGGTTTTTCGTTATTTTCCACTCGAATTACAATCATAAAAAGAAACGCTAAACCATATTTCTCTTTGAGTTGGTCTTCTTCTTGAACCAACGCCACTCGTTAGCTTAATAAGCTAGATAAAAAAATTAAAGCATAAACGCTACCCAAAAGTTTTCTTTTGGACAACATCATCTAGATATAATTCGTTAATTTAATGTTAACTGACTTTCTCAATACCCATACCCATGCCGGGTAACCAAATCCTCAAAATCCCATTCCAGGACCAAATCCCATGCCGGGGCCGAATCCCATTCCAGGGCCAAATCCCGTTCCAGGGCCGAATCCCATTCCAGGGCCGAATCCCATTCCAGGGCCCATTCCCATTCCAGGGCCCATTCCCATTCCAGGGCCGAATCCCATTCCAGGGCCCATTCCCATTCCAGGGCCCATTCCCATTCCAAGGCCCATTCCCATTCCAGGGCCCATCCCCATTCCAGGGCCCATTCCCATTCCAGGGCCCATTCCCATTCCCATTCCCATGCCGGGGCCAAATCCTCCAAATATAATTCTTTCATCATTTTCTATTTGTTGAGGTTGATTCCATTGGTATTGTAATTCTGTGTACAACATAATTCCTCCTCTATTTTATAAACACAATAATAAATAATATGTTAGGCTTCGTGTGAATTCTTGGGTATTTAACTAGATCCAGAAATAAACTCCGCAACGGCAATAAAACCACGCTGAAACAGCTTTGATAATGCCGGATCAACTTCTCTCCTGCCATGTTAGTGGAACAAGGGCGTTTTTGAGGATATTATTGAAAGTATGATTTTAGATATTATCGTACATTTAAACCCTTGATTTCATTGAATTTTTTCATTTTTTCTCATTATACGTAAAGTCGTCTCCTACATTGTACGTGGATTGAGTGCGATGGTATGTGATGGTCAATATCTTTGTGGAGATAGGTGCACTGATTGGAGTATGTGACCATATCATATCTTAACCCTTGTCCATACCTCCTATGATAAGTAGTCTTGCTGTATGCCGTATGCCGTTACGCGTAGTGCAGTTGTGCAGGCCCTAGGGTGGGTCATATGAAGGTGCGAGTATTAGGAGGTACGGAAAAGGGTATTTTATTTACGTCCTATATATGGTCCTTCTATCTTGTCCTATAGCCCATAAAGAAAAGAACTAAAAAAGACCCTATAAAAGGGTATTCTTCTTGTTTTCCCGTCTAATTAATAGGTATATCATTACTCCGTAAAAAGTTAGGATACCAATTACCTTTATTGACGTTACCACCATAGCACAAGCAATAGCTAAGCACATTTGCAATAAAACCACTTCGATAAAAAAAAACCTAAGTTTTGTCTTTCAAGAAAAAGTGACTCACAGTTTATATGCCGTGCGGCTTACATTCAATAAGAGGTACCCCCAACATTTTATCCAATAAACTTGTGTCATTTTCCTTATTAGAGCATAAGTTGATATAACCCATTTAATTAATTTCCTCCTTAAAAACAAATAAGGAGATGTCTGTATGTCAGGTTGTGAATCAAGGTGTGACGACGGTTTTGGATTTGGTGGAGGTTTCGCCTTTATAGTCGTTTTGTTTATACTTTTAATCATTGTTGGAGCTAGCTTTGTTGGTGGATACGGCGGCGGTGGCTATGGTTACGGGGGCGGTTACGGAGGTTGCTGCTAAAATAGTATGAAAAAAGCCGACCTTTATTGGTTGGTTTCTTCAATTAATCTGCCCTGATAGTTGCATAAAGAAAAGCTGCCTTAAAGACAGCTCTGATCTTCAGCTAACGCAACTGTTAGTTGATTAAGATTCTATGTTATAAATTTGTTTATTAACATTCACCCTGAAAAGTGTAAGGTGACGAGGATTTTAGTAATCTTTCTACTCCTTCTCTATGGTATGGCATTAAGTTATTAGCAGTATTTATGTCCACCCATTTAATCTCAGCAATTTCATTCTTGTCTTCAATTGTAATTTCTCCGTCAATAACTTTTGTTCCAAATGTAATCATTAAACCGTGATGTCCCTGCTTTGAAAAAAATACCTCATTAACCGCAATAATACTTCCTACTTCAATTACTAAACCTGTTTCTTCTCTTGTTTCCCGAATAACAGCTTGTTCTAAGGTTTCTCCTATTTCAACTGCCCCACCCGGTAGTGACCAAGTTGAATGCTGATTATTAACCATTAATACTTTTTCTGTTATTTCGTCATAAATTAACGCATATACAACATCTACTCTCTTCACACCATACCACCTCTTAATTTTCTAATATATATTTTAACACTTTGCTTCAATACACTGCTTTATTGAACAAACCTGCCCCGATAGTTGCATAAAGAAAAAGCTGCCTTTTAAAGACAGCTCCGATCCTAAGCTAAAGCACCCGTTAGCTGAATAAAAAACACTTTATTTAACTAAACTCAAGTTCATTATTTTTGATATTTTGTATTTTGCATTGCCCACAAAACCCAAAAAAACATAATTAAATTAATAAAAAATAAATTCAATGTAATTCTTTCATGAAAAACAATTGAAATAACATCATTAACAATTAAACTAACTAAAGTTAATAAAACACCTAGTAACAATGCATGTACAGATAGTTTTAATATCTTCACTTCTGAAAAGTTTGGTAAATTTAATATTTTATCTCACTCCTTAAACAGCATCGTAAGCATATATAATTACCAATAGCACCGATTTTCAGCTAAAGCACCCGTTAGTTCAACAAGAAGACATCCTTTATTTGAATATCTCGTCTATTTCATTTCTGTCGTAATCTAATATCCAATCGTTGTATTTGTCATAAACCTCTCTTATTGTTTCAGACGTGGTTGCCAATAAATCACAACCCCTGTCATCATAAACGTGAAATATAGTTTTCCTGTTGATGTTTATAAAATAGACGCTATTATAAATACTTGGTCTTATACCCATATCCTGATTGCAGATTGCTTTTAACATTGGAATGTATTTGAAGTCAGAAGTTTTACATTTTAAAGTAAATCTATGAGTTTTATATTTTCCTTCTTCATCATCGTCAGGAAAAATATAACGAATTGTTTTTTGGTTTAACCCATATAGGACCGATTTCTCTTTAATATAACGCGAAAAAGTTTTTGATTTATGTTTAAAACCATCTGCATAATCGTTTACGTCAACTACGATATAAATATCATCGTTATGAGAATGCAAGAACTTAAATAAAGTGATAGCCCTTTTATATACTCGTTGTAGATATGGGCTATTTTCATAAGCATATTCACTATCATAGTCCACACCTAACTCAAAACGGATACCGATTTTCCAACTATAAAACAAGGGTGGTCTAAGTTCTAAGTTTGGGAAATTCTCATTCACAAAGTCGTTTAAAAGCATTTTTGCACCTCGTTAATTTCCTTCATTATACCATTCCTTAATGAACTACCCTGCCCCGTTAGTGCCATAAGAAAAAGGCTGCCTCAGCAACCTTCCTTATTGAAATAAAGCACCTGTTAGTTCTATAAGAAAAGCGAACCTTATTCAAGAATCGCGCCCGTTTGTTGAATAAGTGACAATTACTATCGAGTATTACCTATATTGTATTTTATCTTTGGAATGAGCAATATTATTAATTCCCATTCAAATGATAGATTAGTTGCACAACGCCAGAGGAGAACGTTCTTGTATTAACCATTTTTAAATTCAACCTCTGTTTTATATCAATAAACAACGGTTTTCCTTCTCCCAAAATAACAGGGTGAACAGATAATCTAAATTCATCAACAAGCCCTAAATTGATAAAAGTTGTAATAAGACTTGCTCCACCATATAACCAGATGTCTTTACCAGGCTTATTCTTTAATTTATTTACTTCTTTAAGAATATTATCATTTATGAATATTGCTTTATTATCAGTCCCTTTTTGCGTTCTGGAAAACACATATTTTTCCTTACTATGAACTAATTACCAAATTTATTTTTCAGTATCAATATCTTCAATTTCTGGAGTAAATTGTCCCCATAAATCGTAGCTTTTTCTTCCATATAAAATAGTATCAATTTGATTTAAGAAATTAATAAACCCCATCTCAGAGTCCATGATGCACCAATCAACTTCCCCATTTTCCCCTTCAATAAAACCATCTAAAGTAATTGCTAAATCTAAAATTATTCTTCTTGGTCTTACGTTATTGGACATAATTTCTTCCTCCCTTTAATCATTTAGATATTGTTTCTCCCGCCAAGTTTTTTTATATTTTCATTATTTACAGCATTTATTTCTGAATAAAGTTACTGATGTTATTAAACTGCCTTAACTTAATAACAATCATCTCAAATTGCCATTATTTCCACAATTAGTTATTCAAGAATATGGACCAATTGTTGAACAAATCAATATGCACTCTTGAACTATCCTGCCCCGTTTGTTCAATAAGAAAAGCGATCCTTATTAAAGAATCGCTCTTCGTTAGTTTAATTGAACTTATTCACAATATTACATATCTATTGGAGAATTACAACAATGTCATTTATCTTTAAACCTTAAACATGTGTAACCCCGTCCTAAAATTAGGACAGGGTTAACATAAAGTTGTTTAATTATTGTTAAAAACACTTCACCCAACTTAAAACATAACAATAAAGCCGTTTAGAACTAGGTTACATCTACTACATAAAGTTACTTCTGCAATATCTGAATAAGGTTGCCGCATGTATCGTCGAAGACAGCTATTGTGACTTCGCCCATTTTTGTCGGCTCCATAGTAAACTTCACGCCGTTTTCCAATAATCGTTTGTACTCTTTATGAATATCTGCAACGCCAAACATTGTTGCTGGGATGCCTTCGGCAAATATCTTCTTTTGATACTCCTTTGCGGCAGGATGCTCATCCGGTTCGAGTAAAAGCTCGGTACCGTCATGATCATCGGGAGAAACAAGCGTAATCCACCTGAATTTTCCCATGGGAACGTCATGCTTTTTTACAAATCCCAGCTTTTCTGAATAAAATTCCAGTGCCCTGCCTTGGTCTTGTACGAATATACTGGTAACAATGATTTTCATAAAGTTTTGCCTCCTTTGATATTTACCACGTTAGTGCTCTGCAAATAATGGCTCCAAGCAGAAAAACCCCTACATTCGTCAGAAGTTTTTAAAATAACTTACTCTATCCATCCTTTTAGCAAATTTTTAAGTGGTTCGTTGTTAAATATAACTACTCGATATTTTCCCTCTCTTTTTGATTTTACGAGCCCTGCATCTTCCAGTACAGAAAGATGTTTAGCTATCGCCTGTCGCGTAATGGAAAGGTCGTGCTTCGTAATAAGACGTACCGTAAGTTCATACAACGTCTGCTCGTTACGTTCAGAAAGTTCGTCTAATATTAGCCGTCGAGTCGAGTCTCCAAGTGCTTTGAATATAGCGTCTTTGTCCCAATTCATATATCGAGTATAAGCAACTCTACGGTTGCTTGTCAAATATAAGCAACTGTATGGTTGCATGATAGTAGTTTGAACCATTATAGAAAAAGAAATTATTAGCACTTTTCTTCTTCAACTAACCTGACCCGTTTGTTCCATAAGAAAAGGAGCTGCTTTTCAGCTCCTGGTATTGAAGTAAAGCACCTGTTAGATGAATAAGGAAAAAGAGATTTACCTAGAATTGAAGTACAGTGTCTAATCAAATTATTTTTCTAATGCCATATTAACAGATTCAATAGCATGTATTTCTGTTGTATCAAATAATGGCACTTCTGAATCCTCAGGTTTTACTAATAATCCAATTTCTGTGCAACCTAATATTATTCCTTCAGCTCCATCATCAACTAAACTCTTGATAGCCTTTTTGTAATAATCCCTTGATGATTGTTGAATTTTCCCTAAACATAACTCTTCATAAATTACTTTATTTATAACTTTTCTATCCTCATCATTTGGTATCAAAACCTTAATACCATTAAACTCTATTCGTGTTTTATAAAAGTCTTGCTCCATCGTATATTTAGTACCAAGTAAACCAACCGTACTTATTTCGGACTTTTGAATTTGATTTGCTGTTGAATCAGCAATGTGTAAAATAGGTATGCTAACTTTTTCTTCAATATATCTAATCACTTTATGCATCGTATTTGTACAAATTACAATAATTTCTGCACCAGCCTTTTCCAAAGACTGAGCAACATCCCCTAATAGTTTACCAGAACTTTCCCAATCGCCTTCAGCTTGATAGCGTTCGATCTCTTCAAAATCTACGCTATATAAAATGCACTTGGCTGAATGCAATCCTCCCAATTTGGTTTTCACTTCTTCGTTAATAATACGATAATATTCTAACGATGACTCCCAACTCATTCCACCAATAAGACCAATAGTTTTCATAAATATTCCCCTTCCATTTGAAATATACTAAAAATTTTATATAAATTTAATAGACATAGTAAAATATCTTTCTTATTAATTAAACCTGCCCCGTTAGTTCCGTAAGAAAAAGGTTGCCGCAGCAACCTCCCTTATTGAAGTAAAGCACCTGTTAGCTTAACAAGGTATGTATAGATTATTTTTCAACTTTAATGTATGTTCATTCGAATATAGGACGCATAAAGCTTCTCTCATAACTTAAAATACATTTAGTCTCTTCTGCAAAATTATATGCTTCTTGACATTCTGCATCCAATGCCATTTTTACTCGGTACTCTTCATATGCTGCTAAACTTGGGAAAGTGAATAATGCATAAGCAATATTATTAGCACCCTCATGTGGAAGAAAATAACCCTGATGTGTACCGCCAAATTTATTAACTAATCGAATCCACATCTTACCGTATTCCTCGAACTCATTTAATTTATATGGGTCAATAACATATTTCAAATAGCATGTAACCATTTTACCCCCCCTAAAAAAAGCCATTTTTTCCATCATAACATATAATTCGACTAACCTGCCCCTATAGTTGCATAAGAAAAGGAGCTGCTGATCAGCTCCTGATAATGAAGTAAAGCACCCTTTAGTTGAAGATGATTATTATCGGTAATTATTGTGAACAGGTTTAAACAATTCTTCATTAGTATTTCTAACAAGTGAAAAATTGTCTACATTATAGTGACCGTGAAGGGTTTCATTGTGATGAAGGATTATTTGTTTTGCAGATAAGTTTTTGGAATCAGAAGTAGAATGTCCATCACCAACTAATGTTACATCAAAATGATTGATTGTTGCTGTTCTGACAGCTGTATCAATACAATGTTCCGTCTTACATCCCATTATTACAATATGGTCTACATTGTTTTTACTTAAATGTTCGTGTAATGGAGTGCCATAAAACGAATTTGTGGCAGCTTTATCAAATATAATAGCAGTTGATGGTACTCTAATATCCCTGTGTATCTGGAATCCAGGTCCTTCTCCATTTGAAACATCTAAATCTCTTATAAAAACAACGGAGATACTTTCATTTATCGCTTTTTCAATTACAGTATTAATGTTATTAACGATTTTTTCTTTCTCAAAGACTCCTTGTTCTTCTTTATTACCTTCTATTAATTCCTGTTGAGCATCGATTATCAGTAATGTTTGTTTCAATATTTTTCCCCCTAAAGTTATTAGCAGTTAGTTTTTTCCTGTTTTTTATTAAATATCAGATAGTATTTAAGCACTTCTTACTAAGCTCTTTATATTTTCGTCAAAAGATTTACTAATACCTTCTTGAACTATCCTGCCCTGTTAGTTGCATAAAGAAAAAGCTGCCTTAAGACAGCTCCGATCTTCAGCTAACGCACCCGTTAGTTCAACAAAAGCCTGCCCTTAAATCCACTCTTTTCCATGCTCTCGAATGAATTTAATATCGTTTTGATAATGTTCAAGATGCCCTTCATCTATCATCTTTTGAAAAGCAATGTCACCTTCACTGGCTTTTCTTGTAATTGTTTTACATAACCCTTCTAATCGTAGCAATACCATTTCCAAATAATCTTCTTCTATTCCCTCACCGTAAGATTCAAAAAACATTCTAACTCTTTGTTTTATACGGTTAGCATGCTGTAATAAATTATAATAAACTTTCTCACCTGTTTCAGAAAGATAAAATCTACTTAAGGGGACGCAATTATAAAGAGTATAAGCTATGTCCCAAAGTCTTGGACCAGGTCCAGCAACATCAAAATCAATAATACCTATTGGTCTTTTATGATTAAAAATAATGTTGTATATTGCAAAATCATTATGGCATAGTACCTCAAATTGTTGGGGGGTGTTATCTATCGATTGCCAGCTATCATCAAATGAAAAATCACTGACAGAATCATGATAAAGACGGAGCATTTTCGCTATTTCTATTAATACATCCTCAGACCACATGTATTCTTTTAAAGGATAATTACCAGCTTCTCCTTCAATATATGATAATATCTCTCTTCCTTTTTCATCAATACCTAACAACTTTGGTGCATAACTGAAACCTTTGTTCTCCAAATGCTTTAATAGCTTATGAATTTTGGGACTATCTGTCTTTAATTCTCGTCGCACAGTATTTCCCGAACGATAAACATTAGAAACATTCCCTCCTGTTAGCATTTCTTCGTTTTCATGGTTTGACATCTATATATTCCTCCCTGATATGACTTTCTATAACCCGTAAAACAATTCCTGTTTATTCAATTAACCTGCCCCTTTAGTTGCATAAAGAAAAAGCTGCCTTAAAGACAGCTCCCGATCTTCAGCTAACGCACCTGTTAGTTCAACAAATAAATTTAAAATGAAAGTTAGTTTTTAAGTTTATTCAAGTCAAATCTTGCTATTTCTTGATTTCCTATTGTTACAACTAAAAAAGCATTAAATGCACACTCTTTAAGTTCATCTAATTTTTCTTTTGAAGGTACAAGTAGTGGAACCTGGGAATTTTCTTCGCTTACACCTAAATCGTAGTTAAAAGTATACTTACCCTTTTCGTCAGACTTAAGAACTGATAGAAAAGATTGACCGAACCCTACACCACTCTCGTTATAATCTTCAGGATTATAAATATTGAAGCCTATTACATCTTCTGACACCGATTTTAATTTGTCTTTGGGCTCAATCTTAAGTTCAATTCCTTTATCAGCTTCTCCAATACTACCTACTGTTTTATTACCTGTATTTTTAATGGTAAATTCATAAAATAAAGCTGTCGGTATCAGCTCATCCCCCTTTCTTTCTCCTTCAGTTATCCCAATTGAACCAACTAAACTTTTATCTTTAACAATATCAACATTCGCATCTACTAGTTCCAGAGAAGGATTTGATGAACAAGCTGATAAAAAGAATAAAACAAAAAATAGGCTAATAAAAAGAAACCATTTCCTCAAGTAATCACCTCCAACCTCACACCACATTCAATGATTAAATTCTCATTTGATTTTTTAACTTTATTCCCCAACAAAATAATTCCCCCTTTTATTCTTACATCATCATACTTTTTTTGTAATTTTTAACTTTACCATCCTGTTTTTTTGCAACAAAAAGCCACCAAATTAGTGGCTTTCTTATAGAGTTGACCAAACTACGACATAAAAGGGAAAATATCAAAAAAACTGTCTGATAATAACAGCTAATTCATGGCCTCTGAAGATTAGTATTCAGCTCTAATTTTACAATTCTCCTAAGTTGTGAAAACACTTAGGCCTTCCCTGCAACAACCACTATTAGTCTGGTCTTGTCTCTAATAGGTGATCAGACTCCTAAAAGATTTTATTTGAATTATGTTTGTTATCGGCCCGAACCCAAGCGGTAAAGGCTTCAATGCCATGCACGACTGCTTCGTTACGTATGGAGTGATACAAATCAAAATTGTGCTCAGCACCAGGAAGTTCGACATAAACAACCGGATTAGATGAGGAATCACGCAGGTGCTCCGCGAAGCGTCGGGCATTTTCCACGGGCACTAACCTGTCCTGATCACCATGCGCCACGAAGAATGGCGGTGCTTCTTTTCCACTGTAAGCCATAGGAGATGAGAATAATCCAGGTTTTGTATCGATATAACCGTAATAGCCGTATAGACAAATGGCGGCAATTACCGACGTGTCCACACACTCAAAACCCGGCTGGAATGTAGGGGAATTTGGAGTTAGTGCAGCCATAGCAGTCAAATGAGCCCCAGCCGAATTACCAGCTAAAAATATCGTCGTAGGGTCAGCTCCGTACTCGGACCCGTGCTCGCGTACCCAAGCAATCACTTTCTTAATGTCAATCAAGTGGTCGGGAAATTTTACGTCAGGACTTAAGCGGTAGTTCGCACTGATGCACACCCACCCCTTGCTCGCGAGCTGGTAAATAAGAGGGAGAGATTGGCTGTTCTTTTTACCGCCTACAAATCCTCCACCGTGCAAATGCACCAACGTGGGGCAGTCCGTCGGATGAGAACGATGGCGATAAACATCTAGTTGATTTCTCATACCTGCATTACCGTAGTTGATGTTTGCAATCCTCTCTATATCGTATCGTCTTTTAAAGAATGGACCGAGTAAAGCTGTGGAACTAAATTTCTTGTGTAATCGGCGCTCAATCTTAGGATTAATAGTAGTACGCCACTTTTTCTCCAGACTATCATCCATGGCTTGACTGACTACAGGAGAAGTTTGTAATCCCCGATGGATAATCACTAAGAGTGCTCCCACTGCCAAAATTGTTATTCCAAAAGCCATCCACCCAACCGGAGAATGAACGTCGCCTTCAATAAAGGCTAACGAAGTTGAACCAGTCAACCAGAAAAGTGCAAAGAATGGTAGCTCATTTATTACGCCACAGTAAGAACCTAAAGAATTAAAAATTCGAGAAAAGTTGGGCGGTGCCACTACGAAATACGTGCACCAAGCGACAAAAAGCACAGAAATAAGGTAACCGAGTGGTATGCTCGATATGGTCATCACGCCCTTTAGGAGATATACAATAGCATTAATTTGTTTTCTCTAGGAATTTGATGTTAACTTTTAATGTCCTCTAAATTTCCAGTATCACCTGATGGTTCAATTCAACATCATAAATATTTTCTTAGGGATATCTTATAAACGTTGCACTTTATGCAATGCCACATTTTACTATATGTAAGATCCTTATATTAATTCTTCAGTATCACCTTTAAATGCTTTTTCTAATATTTGTTCGTGAGCAAGTGGAAATCCTTCTTCGAATAAAGAAAAAGCTGCCTTAAAGACAGCTCCGATCTTCAGCTAACGCACCCGTTAGTTTAAGTATAATTATTCACAAACTATTAGCGAGGTTTAGTTAAAAATGTTTTTTATATAAATAAAAGAACTGAGCGAAAAATAACGCTCAGTTCTTTTGCAAACATCCAGTTTCATAAATGTGCGATTATATTATTTTCGTACAGCTTCAAATGTAATGAGTTGGCTATCTTTTGATGGTTGCTTTTTGTAAGTATAATCAGCAGAACAAGTAATATCAGAAAAACCAACGCTTTCTAATATAAGTTTGAATTCTTCGATTCCGTACCATCTCATTGCAAACTTCTGTAATTCTGTGTCTACCAGCTTACCTTTTCTCCATTTCTCGTATTTTAAATAAGATAAAGTATATTGGTCAACCCAGTTGATTTCAATTGACTTGCTTTCTAATGAAATGCCTTCTTCGTTAGAAAGAGGAAAGGTTGCAGTAGTAATTTCTCCTGTACGCCAATTGCTTGGTAATTCCAAATCAACTATTACACGTCCTCCTGGCATTAGATGATTATAAAAGCATTTCAGAGCATCTTTTGCATCCATTAAATTTTCAATCAAGCAAAAGGAGCCTGTAGGTATAACGACAGCTTCATATTTTGATTCCAAAGAAAAACTACATAAGTTACCTTCATATAGCTTCGGATTTAAGTCTCTTTCTCTGCATCGTTTTCGACAAGAATCTAACATTTCAGTTGAATAGTCAATGCCATCAACAATAAATCCATTTTCAAGTAAGGGAATTAAGAATCGGCCTGATCCGACAGCAGCTTCAAGTACCTTCCCTTTAGTCCCTTTTAATCTTTCAAGATAATATTCAATATCACCGTCGATTGAATACCCCACTGGTTTGGTAAAATCATACACTTCCGTACTTAATGCACCATAATAACTAAACATTTCATTTCCTCCGATATTATATGCGGAAGAATTTTAATTGAAGTTTTAAAACTTCCGCACCTCAAGTTTATTAGATGTAGGTAAAGAGCTGACTATCATATTAAATCACTCACTTTCTATACAATATTGTTACATTATATACTTTCTTTAAACTTAATACAGTTATTTCAATTTGTTTTAAGTCCATAAATATCTTATTCAACTAACCTGCCCCGATAGTTCAATAATAAGAAAAGGAGCTGTTCATCAGCTCTTGGGTTAAGTAAAAACACGTTAACTTAATAATGCTACTATCCCTTTCATTCTAACTACTTTTCCATCTAATTCGGATTTCAGCACATTTAATCCATTTTTATGATAAAACGATACTGCTTGAAGATTATTTGGTGAAACACGAAGATGATACTCAGTTACTCCCTTGTTTTGAAAAAACTTTAAAGCATACTCATGTAAATTCCTACCTAAACTAGCCCCACGTTTTTCAGGAATTAGGTAATATAGATTTACATAACCAATCTCCTTCCCTTCGTACTGCCGTATTGTAAGCTCCAGTTGACCAATTGGTATGCCGTTTTCTACTACTATTACAAAACCTTCGGAATATTTTGCAATTTGATTTTCGAGCCAGGTAAGGTAATCCTCCTCGGTTCCGAAGTCTTTATCTGTTCCAAAACTAACAATAAAGGAATCTCTGCGAAAAGGAATGACATATTTACGATGCTTTTCTACTTCAATCGGTAAAAATTCCATGTAAAACTCTCCTTATCATTTAGATACTTAAATACATTATTATATATCGAAACAGTTAATACCTTCTTCAGCTAACCTGCCCTTTTAGCCCCATAAGAAAAAGAGCTGCCAAAGTGAACTGCACCCCAATTGTTAGACAACATCTAACAATTGGAGGTGCAGTTTTTTTGACTAAATATACGATAGACGAAAAATTACATGCAGTTTTAGAGTACTTGGAAGGGAAAAAATCCTATAAATCCATCGCACAAGAAAGAAATGTAGGTTTATCCCCTCTGAAGAGATGGGTCGCTCGCTATCTAGAACATGGGATGGAAGGAATTGCTTCATCCTATACAAATTACACTCTGCCCTTTAAACTAGAGGTACTTAATTATATGAACGAATATGGGGCATCGATCAGCGAGACCGCTGTACACTATAATCTTCCTTCCGATTCTACACTTTTGAAATGGTCAAATCAGTTGAAGGAAGGAGGTATAGACGCCCTTAAACCAAAGAAAAAGGGGCGTCTATCCATGAAAAAAGAAACCAAAAAAACATCACCAGCTAAAGGCTCTCAAGAAGCACTTCTTGCCGAATTAGAATACTTACGTGCAGAGAATGCCTATCTAAAAAAGTTGAATGCCTTAGTTCAAGAAAAGGAAGCCCTACAAAGAAAGACAAAGCGAAAGTAGTCCATGAACTAAGGAAACAATTTGATTTAAATCTGCTTCTATCCATTTCTAACATGGCACGGAGTACATACTATTATTGGGTAAACGCCTTCGGGCGTGAGGATAAATACACAGAAATGAAATCCCTTATCGAAGAGATTTTCCATACGCATAAAGGGCGCTATGGGTATCGGCGTATCACCCTAGAATTACGTAACAGAGGTGCTCGCATCAATCATAAAACAGTTCTCCGATTGATGAATGAACTAGGATTGAAGTCTTTAGTTCGCATGAAGAAATACCGTTCGTACAAAGGGAAAATCGGCAAGATTGCACCCAACATTCTAGCACGTGATTTCAAGGCAACAAACTCAAATGAAAAATGGGTGACAGACGTCACAGAATTCCATCTAGCTGGGGAGAAACTATACTTATCGGCCATTCTTGATCTGTTTAATGGAGAAATCATCGCCTATAATGTCGAATCTCGGCCTGTTTATCCCCTCGTTTCCAAAATGCTGGAGAAAGCCTTTGACCGCTTGGAATCGAAAGATTCACCCATTCTTCATTCAGATCAGGGCTGGCATTACCAGATGAAACAATATTCGCATGATTTGAAAAGACATAACATTACACAAAGCATGTCCCGTAAAGGAAATTGTCTCGATAATGCGGTCATAGAAAACTTCTTTGGCCTATTAAAATCAGAGTTACTTTATCTTCAAGAATTTGAAAGCATGGAGCATTTCAAACAAGAATTAGAAGAATATATCCATTACTACAATCATCAACGAATCAAGGTAAAATTAAAAGGCATGAGCCCGGTAGAATTCCGGGTTCATGCCCTCAAGGCTGCCTAATTAAATAAAGTGTCTAACTTTTTGGGTTCACTTCAAAGCAACTCCCTTATTGAAGTAAAGCACCCGTTAGTAACAACCACAATCCGACTCCTCATAATTTATTATCAATGAGTTGAATATGTTATTGAAAGCTAGCTTATAAATAAACTATACAACCTTTTTCTTCTACTTTTTCTAACCATTTCGGTATTTTCAAGTTAGGATTCCATCTTAAATCTAAACGTTCTAATCCCTCAATTCCCATTAAAGAATCCGGCAATTCAATCAATTGATTACCCCTTAAATCTAATTCTAATAAATTTACTAGCTTTCCGATTCCATAGGGTAACGTTGTCAATTGATTATTTCTCAAATTCAATCGTCTTAACTTTTCACATTGATTGAGTGAATTCGGGACTTGTTTTAATTGATTTTCTTCCAAATCCAAAACCCGTAATAACGTCAAATTTTCAAATATTTCTGGGAGAGTAGTGAGTTGATTATTTTTAAAATGCAGCTCTCTAATATTGTTTAACATGCTAAAGCTCTTAGGTATCTTATTAAGTTTGTTATTCATTAAGCGTAACTCTATCAGGTTGGTTAATTCACCAATTTCTCTTGGTAATTCACTCAATTTATTATCGCTTAGATTTAAATATTTTAATTTTTTAAGGCTTTTAATTTCGGGGGGACTGTTTGGAGTTTATTATTGTGAAGGTATAAATAATCCTCCAAATTCACAAGGTATTCTATATCTGATGGAATTATTTCAATCTGATTATGTCCTAAGTCCATCATTCTAAGTTCTTTCAAATTTTTTATATTAGCAGAGATTTTTTCAAGCTCATTAGCAGAAATATTTAACACTTTTAAATTGTTCATTATATATATTTCTTCTGGAATCCCTCTAAAATTATTATCGAAAAGGTTGATTTCCGTAATTTCATTCAGAGATAAGTTTATATTCGGCAAAGAATTTAATTTAGCATGGGGAAAGCTAATTTCCAATTAATCTCCTCCTATTAATTATTCATCAAGAAATTTACCATACGAATAAATGTATTCTATTTTTCATTTTCTGTTAAGCAAAAGTTATTCTTCTTTATCTTGTCCTTCTTGAGCTAACCTGCCCCGATAGTTCAATAAGAGAAAGTTGCCTTAAACCTACAAAGTAGAGTTCATAATGTCCATATGACTTGTATCAGAATGCTTATCGTTGTAAATACGCATTTTCCTGATGCTACCCCCTATTAGGGGTACCGCCAACATTTCGGAAATTTTGTACGCTAAGAAATTTTCAAAGTGGAAAATAGGTGATTTACGTACGTTAAGATAGTTTCATAAAGGGTGTAACTGATACTTTGATTTTGGAACACCTTTTGGTACTAATATTTACCCTGGATTGAGTTTAAATGCATCAGTACCATAAACGAACGTTAATGGAACACCCCTTTTATATCAACATTTATATCCTTAAAGTACAATTTTGCCAAAATGCTGTCTGGACCCCTATTATTGCTATCACTAGCCCTAAGTCAATCTTTTTCCAGTTCGGGTGGCGGTAGAATAAAAAATCCCCCTACGAAAGTGGGAGGATTACAATTTTGGTGGTGCAGGGAAATCCTTGCCCCACCTGCCTCGGCGAATGCCGAGAGGCTATTCTACTAAAGAGCGACCCTATTGGTGGTTTTCTACTTATACTGTCATTGGTGAGTGCAATTCTCGTTGCACCGTCGGCCCGGCACCGGATTCAGACCAGTTCCATCTTGACGATTTCCAACGAAACCGCCGCTCCCCCTTGCGAGAAAGTGCCTGTTCCCGTCTCAACAAAGCCCAATTTGCGATAGAAATCCCGCGCCGTGGTTGTGGCTTCTAAGTAGATCCGTGTCTTCCCATTTTTTCGAATGTGCCCGATGACCTTCACCATCAAGGCTTTACCGACTCCTGAACCCGCTGCCGCTCCGGAGACAAAGAGTTTGGTTACCTCGTTACCCTCCACTTCGACGAAACCAAGGATTGTCCTGTCCGACACTGCGACCCAAAGCTCCCCGCGTTCTATCGCAGGGAGGTACATGTCCGGGTCCCTCCCATCCAGCCACATGTTGATCTGCTCTTCCGTGTATTGCTCTGAGCAGAGGTTGCGGACTGAATGACGGTGAACATTGAAAATCTCTTTGCGGTTCTCGGGGGTGGCAAGGCGTATAGCGAAATCCGTCATGAAATCTCCTCCAACTTACGACTGTAATTTTTGAAAATAAACTTATATTCTTATTCCTAATTATAGGATTAAACCATTTATAAATAAAATGAAAGTTTCTTAAATTTAATTAAAAATAATTCATATGTAAGATGATATTACAGAAAGGATAGCGTTTTTTTCTCTTTTGGGGTAATGATTTGCCCTTAGCTTGATGGGCATGTGGCAGACCCCTTAGAGTAATAAAAAACGCCAAGCCGGTAATCGTTGGAGGCTTAGCGTATATTTTCGTTAAAATGTTGGCGGGACCCCTTATAGAACTAACGCACCTGTTAGTTTAAGTGAAAATCTTCACAAACTTTTTTTATCTTAGGCTTTGTTAAATAGTATTGTTGTTTTTCAGGTATAAAATATTGGAACGTCCGATTTGGACGTTCCCGTTCTTATTCCATTAAAGCCCCCATAATGGAATAACTGTAAAGCTAATGAGGCTTTTTTAAAAGCTGCGTTTCGCTGCCCAAGCACCTTGCATTTTACTAAGGAATACAATTTGCCCAATATGATATGCGTCGTGCATTGCTAAACTCTTCAGTTCAAGCACTAATGAATTATCTCCTGGAATCTGTCTATACAAATCTTCATGTTCTGATTTTGCTAGTATTTTTCCAAGTTCACGATGAACATAAAAGTATTCTTGTTTTGTTTCCTTCCAATTTTCTAACGTCTCAGTTGGTAATCGAAATGTAGAGTCATTATTTTCTGCCTGTGGTTCATTCGCTGTTTCACCAAGAAATCGCATCAGATATCTCTTTTCAAAGAAAAGTAAATGACAAACTAATTCCCAAATGGAATTCATTGCCCCATCAGCTGGTTTCCAAATTGCCTGTTCAAAAGTGATGTCCTCTAGCACTTTTTCAAGTGGTGGAAACCAGTCTTCTTCATCTAAGCAGCTTGCCCATTGTTGTAACAAAAGTGTCTTTACATCCATTTTCTATTCCCTCCAATTTAATCCTAGATTGAATTTATTATTGCTTACCTTACAATAGATTCGCATCAGTTAAAGAGTATTCCTCTAGACAGAATTTCTTTTATTACTTGTTCCATTATTTCACCTTCTAAAAGATTAGGTTATCGTATTAATTATTGTTCAACTATTCTGCCCCTTTAGTTCAATAAGAAAAAGGCTGCCGAAGCAACCTTCCTTATTGAAGTAAAGCACCCGTTACTTTAAGTACAACTCTTCACAAACTTCCAATTAAAAATCTGTTAAGATAATTCCCCTAACCACCTCTCAAACCATTCGATGGGAAGTTTTACTTTAGAAAAATCCATATGTTGTAGTTCTTTTAGTGAGTAAGTGTTTGTTAAATATAAATCCCACTGTGCAGAAATATCCTCTAATACGTCGTATAACTTTTCGTCATCTAGTTCAGTCTCATCTGTATAATGTTTATCACACCAATTACAAATTTGTTGATGAGTAAATTGACCTGTTCGATTTACGACACTCTTTAACAGTTTAACTAAGTTTTCCTTACTTAACATCCAATCAATTTCAATAAAATTTGATTCTATCCAACTGCCTTCATATTTGTTCCTGCCCACCAGTTACACCTCGGTATGTTAATATGATTGGTATTTAATTCAACGAAACTTAATTGGATTCCTTCTTAAACTATCCTGCCCCTATAGTTCCATAATAAAAAGCTGCCTTAAAGACAGCTCCGATCTTCAGCCTGTTAGTTCTATAAGAAAAGCAAACCTTATTCAAGAATCGCGCCCGATTACTGAAGAACGAATATAAAACCTTGGTACCAAATGGCCTTGTCATTTATTATGATACGGTTCATCGCACCTATTCAACGCAGTGATTTTTTAAAAACTGTCAGCCTTTTAATTTTACACTTCTACTTTAAATCGACGCTGCTGAGGATGCAGCTGCTTGATCAGCCTTCACACAATCAATTGCAACAACGAGTGCAATAATAATGGTTTCCATCTCTTCATCTATTATTTGAACCTTATAGCTATCGCCCCAAGTGAACCACTCCTTGCCCACTTTACCTACGATTTTACCATGCTGTAAAACTTGAAAATCCATATCCCACCAATTACCATGTACTTCAATGCCTGCCGCATCAATTGTATATCGTGCTTTTAAGAAGGAAAATTCCTTCTTTATTGTTAATACCTCTCGACCATTCACCTCAACCAAAAACTTTGGTAAAAAGCTGAACACCTTTTTCGTAATGAGTGCTACTTCATCTCTTGCTTTATTCATAATGGAGAAAGTCTTTGGAACTTGCATAAAACTTCCCTCCACGTAATATATATCCTTCTCCTGCTGATCCTTTACTGTAAATTTCCCGCTAAGACTGAATACCTTCTGCTTTATATAAAGCTGCCTCATACTTATGCCTCCCAACCTTAAGTCTTTTACATTACTTACGTTTGAAATGGGCATTTGTTCCAATATTATGCATTAAATTCCAAATAATAGCTCCACTCAAAAGCGCCTTCTTTTCGGTTCACCACTATTTATCCTTAACTAATTTACCTTTTGTAAAGTCAGCAATTCTTCCTTCGCAATCTGGCCCAATTGTTGAACAACTCCTTATGTACTCTTGAACTATCTTGCCCCGATAGTTGCATAAGAAAAACCGTATAATGCTTCAAATTAATTGGCTTGATTATTGTTATGTGTCTCTCACTTAAACTGTGGTACGGACTCACTCCACTCTCTTAGCCATAACATTTATACTTATATGTCGTTTAAGTGAATGAATTCGTTAACGATAAAAATATTCTTATTACTGAGTCCGCTCTACCTCGGAAAGAATCACATGTGTCACTGTTGTAGCATAAGGGATTATCTGATTGATGAACTCTTCCACTTTTGGGAGACTTTCACTATGTATTTTCAACATATAACAAGCCTGTCCGGCAATTCGAAAACAAAAATCAACATTCGGAAGCTTGGCAATATAGCTCTTGAATCGGTCATACTCCCCATTTTTCACTGTTGCTTCTACGATACATTCAATCGGAAAACCAATCTTTTTATGATCAATCTCGGCAACATACCCTTTTATTATTCCGTAAGACTCCATCTGCCGAACCCGTTCTGTAACAGTGGGGGCAGATAAATTCACTTTCTTTGCCAGTTCCCTCATAGAAACCCGACTATTTATCGTTAATTCATCAAGAATGCTACGGTCTTTTTTATCAATTTTCATATAATTAGTATTCCCTTTCTTTTTCTTTCATCTATATATTATTACTCTTAAATACTTTACAAATGCAATTAATTTACCTAGATGTTTATTATATGATTATCTCAAAGGGGAGATGCTCATGACAAGAATTAAACATTCAGCTATTGGGTCCAGTCCGTTTCAACGACTATTTCATTCGGAGGATATTTTACTTAAATGGTCGGACCTTTCAGAGTGTATATCTACAGACGGGAAACTTTCAAAGGAATTAAAGGAAAATGTCAGAAGGGTTCTTGCATATGGTAACGGATGTGCATACTGTCAAGCAAAAGGTCGTCCATTGAAACCAGACGATATTAAAGAAAGCTATGCAGTAGCTTTTGCAGAGGTATTTCTCCTAAAACGCGAAAATACGGAGCAAACATTCATTGATGTGTTAAAGGAAACATTTAGCGATGAAGAGATATCGGAACTATTAGCTTTCATTTGTTTTACAACTGCACAGCAATATTTCGGGGCTTTGCTGGATTTAAAATAATGTTAAAAAGGAACAGGCATTTGCCTTGTTCCTTTCTGTAAAAGATTCATACTAAACAGTTGAATTCCAAAACGTTATTGTTCTCAACCATCAGTATGTTCAACTGTTCAACTGGACCATTTAATATAAGTACTGTTTGACCTGAAATAGTTTTAGTATCTAATAGCTTTGAAGATTATATTCAATCTAGAATTTTGCACCTTGATCTTCTAACTGATTAATCTTTGGAAGAATGGAGCGAGAAGGTACTGGGGATGTTAAAACTATAGAAGTATTTAAATGTCCATAGGGTATTAATCGATCTATAAGAATTCTCATGCTGTCCATATCAGCTAAAGCGGCTTTTAAAAAATATCCTACTGTTCCTGTTACGCGATGACACTCAATAATGTCTAAATCACCTTTGACTAATTGCTCAAAATCAGGAACAGAAACTTTAAGTTCACTTACTTGAATAAACACAAGTACTCCTCTTCCTATTGCCGGTGGTGAAACTCTGGCACTAAACCCTTCTATAATCCCCTTTTCTTGTAAGCGATACATACGTTCAGAAATACTAGGTCGACTAAGAGCCAATTTCTTTGATAATTCACTAATCGTGATACGTCCATTTAATTGTAAAAGTTCTAGTAAACTGACATCTATTTCATCCATGAAGCAACCGCCTTTCATAATGAAGGAATATAAGCTTATATTTCTTTAAAATGGTGTATGGAAAGCAGAAAATACATTCTTTTTTGTATGTAAATTTAACAGTTATTATTCTATCATTAAAATCATTAATAGAAAAAGAAAATTCAGAATTTATCAAAGGGAGGAACTTGCATTGACTTTCACAAAAATTCTTGTTCGAAAAAACATTGAAAACCTAAGCGCATATGTTTCCGGTAAACCAATTGAAGAAGTACAACGCGAACTAGGACTTGAAAGTATCGTTAAATTGGCATCCAATGAGAATCCATATGGTTGCTCACCTCTAGCAAAAGAGTCCATGCTTATCGAAATGGAGCAAACCTCATTTTATCCTGAAGGAATGGCACCGTCATTAGCTGAAAAGTTAGCAAGGAAATTAAATATCAAACAAGATAATATTATCTTAGGTAATGGATCTGATGAAGTTATACGTTTGTTAACACGAACCTACATTCAACATAATGATGAAGTCATTATGGCTGACGTTACATTTCCACGATATGAAACGAATGTATTGATTGACGGTGGCACACCTGTAAAGATACCTCTTATTAATGGCGTACATGACCTACAGGGTATGTATGAGGCCATTACTGAAAAAACAAGAATGATTTTTGTTTGTAATCCCAATAATCCAACAGGAACGATCGTTCAAAAAGAAAAGTTAAGATCTTTTATCGAGAAGGTGCCGAAACATATTATACTAATCGTTGATGAAGCATACTATGAATATGTTGAGGATGAAGACTTTTTAGAAACCTTGCCACTTCTAAATACCCATTCAAATCTAGTCATTTTACGTACTTTTTCAAAGATATATGGATTGGCTGCATTAAGGATCGGATACGGTTTAATGGACGTTTCCATCGTACAAGAGCTAATTAAAGTGAAAGAACCATTTAATACCAATCGCTTAGCACAGGCAGCAGCCTTCGCTTCTCTGGACGACCCTGCATTTGTAGCACAATGTACTCGTAAGAATGAGGAAGGAAGAAGATATTTAGAAAACGAACTAAGCGAGATGGGATTAACATTCTTTCCTTCTCATGCCAACTTTATAATGGTCAAACTAAATCATCCTGGCAGGTACGTCTTTGAGGAGCTATTAAAACAAGGGGTCATCATCCGATCTGGTCATTTACTTGGCTATGAAAATACTATCCGCGTGACCATCGGTACTCCACTTGAAAATGAGAGGTTCATAAAATCCTTACAAAATGTAATCAATAAAACGCTTAGTACATGACAGATCGAAATATAGTTGCAAAATAATCAAGGATTGATAAGCATAAAAGATACGACATAGACGCCCTTTGCCCATGTCGTATCTTTTACGTGGATTTATTTAACCATTCTCTTTTCCTTTATAATTGTTTCCTGTTCATCCACACTTTTAAATTTAACGATTGAAATCGCGATTAATCCTACCAATACAATAAGACAAGCAATGATACTGACCCGATTCTGTTCACTAAACACAAACATGACACAAATGATGCTTAATGTAATTACTGTAAACAATGTTACGTACGGGAAGCCCCACAATTTAAAGCTCGGAGCTTTAGGATATGAATTGCGAAGTTTTAGCTGCGCTAAACAAATACTGATCCATACAAGTGATACCACAAAACCCGGAAACGCCATTAATAAGGTAAATGCTTTGTCCTGTGCAACGTAGGTAATCATGGAGCCCGCGATTAAAACAACGGCACTTAGTAGTAAACTATATAATGGAACACCATTTTTCGATACATAAGAGAAAGACTTTGGAGCTTCCCCCTCTGCAGCTAAAGAATGCAACATCCGTGTACAACCATATATTCCAGAGTTAGCTGCAGATAAGACAGCTGTAATTAAAATAAAGTTCATTATGTGGGCAGATCCCTGAAAGCCTGACATTGACAATACCTGTACAAACGGACTTGACTGGTCGCTAATTTCGTTCCAAGGAATTAAACCGCATATTACAAGTATCGGTAAGGTGAAAAATAATATAACTCTCCAAATATAGCTTTTTATAACCTTAGGTAAAATACGTTCTGCATCCTTTGCTTCTGTTACTGTTACTCCTATTAATTCTGAACCGCCGTAAGAAAACATAACAATTAGCAAAGCTGAAAATATTGACATCCAGCCATTAGGAAAAAAACCACCGTGCTCTGTAAAGTTTTGTAGATAATTAGTTCCGCCGCTTGGGATAATTCCAAATAAAATACTAGCTCCTAAGAGAATAAATACTATAATCATTGTAATTTTAATTCCAGCAAACCAAAATTCAAATTCTCCATAATTTTTAACATTCATCATGTTAATTCCAATGATTAGGGCAGCACAGCCTAAACTTAATATCCAAAGTGGAATAGCTGGAAGCCAGTATTGCAAGAAACTCCCTGCCACTACTACCTCAATAACACATACGGACAGCCACATGAAACAATACAT
Source organism: Peribacillus sp. TH16 (assembly GCF_016651095.1). Lineage (NCBI taxonomy): Bacteria > Bacillati > Bacillota > Bacilli > Caryophanales > Bacillaceae > Peribacillus > Peribacillus sp. TH16. The sequence continues at coordinate 1,525,031 of NZ_JAEKEM010000002.1, forward strand.
CCAGCCTATAATGAAGGAACTACGTTTACCAAACGCTTTCTGAACAAAACCCTTCATATTTGTATTTGGATAGACGATTGCCATTTCTGCTATAGCTCCCATGACCACAAGAAGTAATAATCCTGCAAAAATATAAGTAAGGATAACTCCTGGTCCTGCTAACGATATGGTTTCAGAACTTCCTTTAAAAATCCCAGTACCTATTGCTCCGCCCATTGCCATCATGCTAATATGTCGCGGCAACAACTTCTTTTGTAGAGACCCATTATTTGATTCCATTACTTATTCCTCCTTTATTCTGTTAATTTTCTGAATAAAAAATTAATCACTCTGTTTCATCTATTGAATGGCGACTTGATAAGTTTAATACTTATCAACCGTTATGACAAAGGAGTGGAAACATGAAAAGACGGCAAGCTAAAGTTTACCGTAAATATTACAAGAAGGATAGCTTCAGACTGATAATTTTCACTTGGATAAATGCTGTATTTCAGTTTGATTATGGAAATAGGGTCATTGAACTAATAACTTAATACGGATCTAGATTTACTTTTAACGTTAAGATGGGCTCATTAAACCCACTCTATCTCTATCTCTATCTCTATCTCTATCTTTTATCTATTAACTAGAACACTATTAATTAGGGATTACATTGTTATAAGTAACCCCTAATAAATTAATTTCCTCCATTTATCCTTACTTATTTACAATGTGGATTGCATGCCCCAAAACCGCTTCTGCCGCTTCCATCCAACCTTCAGTCAAAGTTGGATGTGGATGCATGCTCAGAGCTATATCTTCTACACGAGCTGACAATTCAAGGGCCAGTACTCCTTCACCTATAAGGTTAGATGCATCAGCGCCAACCATATGCATTCCAAGTAAAATGTGGCTTTTAGCATCCACGATCACTTCTGCAAATCCCTCTGTTTCATTCGTTGCAAGCGCCCGTCCGTTGGCACTGAATGGGAATTTTCCAGCTTTAACGCTATATCCCTGTTGTTCCGCTTCTTCACGGCTGAAGCCCACCCCTGCAATTTGTGGATCTGAAAAGATTACATAGGGAACAAAAGTGGAATCAATGGCACTTGGCAAACCTCCTATTACTTCTGCTGCCACTATTCCCTGTTTAGACGCTCGGTGAGCAAGAGCTGGACCAGGTGTGATGTCACCAATAGCAAAGATATGTGGAACATTAGTACGACATTCCGTGTCTACTGCTATATAGTCTTTTTCGTCTACCGCAATGCCAGCCTGATTTAGACCAATCTCTTGAGTGTTAGGAATCCTGCCAATTGTTACTAGGGTCTTCTCGCTCACAATCACTTCTGTCCCATGCTTTTCCGAAAAAACATGAAGGTGAACTTGTCCATCTTCCACAATGGCTTTTTCTACCCTTGTAGATGTTTTAAGATTTATCCCAAGCTTCTTAGCATTACGGATTACTTCCTTGACCAAGTTGTCAGCAACCTGAGGGAGAATACGATTAGCCATCTCAATAATTGTTACTTGAGTACCTAACTTTGCAAAAGCCATACCCATTTCGATACCGATATAGCCTCCGCCGATAATCGACAAGCTAGGTGGAACTTCTTTTAGCTGTAACGATGTTGTCGAATCCAAAATATATCTTCCATCTACATTAAGGAACGAAGGAATAAACGGTCTAGACCCTGTCGCAATAATTGCATGTTCAAACTTATAGGTTTCAAAATCACCATCGGTTTCTACTCCGATGCGGTCATCAGATAAAAAGGTTGCTCGACCTTTCACCATCGTTACTCCATTTTCTTTACATAAATGGGATATACCTTGGTTCAACTGAGAAATGATGCCCTTTTTCCAATCCTGCCATACATTTAAGTCAACTGCTGTTTTCTCTTGAGGTAGTTGAATTCCCATTTTTTCAAAATCGTTAAGCCTATGAAATTGATCAGCTGTATGTATTAGAGCCTTCGAAGGTATGCATCCCCGATTGAGGCAAACACCACCCAGCTTATCCTTTTCAATTAGAACAACTGATTTCCCTAACTGTCCGAGACGAATAGCTGCAGCATATCCTCCCGGACCTCCTCCTATAATGATAACATCTGTTTCTATAGCAACTTCCCCTACTACCATTTATCTCATCTCCACAACTAAAAGAATTGGGTTTTCCAGTAGTTCCTTAATCCGATTTGTAAAACGTACCGCTGTTACGCCATCAATTAAACGATGATCGAAAGATAACGACATATTCATCATCAAGCGGATAACACCTTCCAAATCGCGAACAACCATGCGAGGTTCCATTTTATGCAACGCTAAAATTGCCGCTTCGGGATAGTTAATGATTGGAGTCGCATGCAACCCACCGATTGGTCCAACATTGCTAATGGTAAATGTACTACCAGTAATCTGCTCTAAGCTCAACTTCCCTTCTCGAGCTTGGATTGCCATTTGTCTAATTTCATCAGCTAGCTGGAAAATTGTTTTCTGATCTGCATTTTTAATAACAGGAACAATGAGACCATCGTTCGTATTCGTGGCAATCCCAATATGATAATAATTTTTCAATACCATTTCATTTGTCTTTTCATCAATTGAAGCATTTAATGTTTTAAACTCCTTTAGTGCGATAACAATAGCCTTAACGAAGAATGGTAAAAAAGTCAATTTAATATCCTTGTTGTCTGAATACGTCTTTAATTGATCTTTTAATTCCTTTAATCTATCCATTTCTAATTCATCTACATGGGTTACATGTGGAATAGTCGAAACTGACTTTACCATATGTTCAGCGATTTTTTTTCGAATACCCTTAAGGAGAATCCGCTCTTCTAACCCTTTTTCCATTACTTTTTCCTGAACAGTTTCAATAGGAGTTGCATCTTGAAGTATATTATTATCGTTGTTATTATTGTCATTGGCCTGTTTAAATTGATTATTTTCTATAAACTGTTGCAAATCACTTTCTATTATTCGTCCAGCAGGCCCAGAACCTTTAACCTGCTGGATATCAACCTTCATTTCCCTAGCCATTTGACGTACATATGGAGTAGCCAACACACGAGTTGCTTCAAGATGTGGTTTACTTGTTATATCCTCTGAATTTACTTTTACATCAGCAGGTTGCATAACCGGGGGCTCTTTTTCAATAACAAATGTTTCCGGAACAGAAATATCGTTCTCTTCTTGAATAGTAAATATAGTGGTTCCTACTTCTACAATATCCCCTTCAGTAAAGAGTATTTCCTTGACCACGCCCGTTGCTGGGGCAGTCAATTCCGCATTGACCTTATCCGTTTGTACTTCTACTATCGGTTGGTCCTGCGTTACTGATTCTCCTTCTTTAATGAGCCACTTGATAATTTCTCCTTCATGCATCCCTTCACCTACATCAGGAAGTTTAAATTCTACCATGCTTGTTCCTCCTTCTCCCTTATTCATAAATTAAAATGAAATCGTTTCCATTATTCCTTGTTTTACACGTTCAACAGTAGGTAGATAATGATCTTCTACTGAAAACTGCGGAACTGGAACATCAAATCCTGTCACACGCTTAATAGGGGCTTTAAGGTAAATAAGGGCTTCATCATTAATAATAGAGATAATCTCCGCACCTAATCCGGATGACTTATGAGCTTCATGAACGACTAATCCGCGACCTGTTTTTTTTATGGATTTTACGATCGTATCCCGATCTAACGGGTATAGTGTTCGAAGATCGACTACTTCACACTTCCAACCTTTTTCATTTTCAATCTTTTTAGCGGCATTCAATGCTTCTCTTAACATAGCTCCCCATGCAAAAATGGTTAAGTCGCTTCCCTCCTGAACCACTTTTGCTTGACCAATTGGTATTCGATACATCTCTTTAGGAACTTCTTCCTTAAAAGCTCGATACAATTTAGTCGGCTCCAAAAAGATTACCGGATCAGGATCTTCGATGGCAGAAATGAGTAGTCCTTTTGCGTCATAAGGATTACTAGGTGCAACCACCTTTAAACCCGGAGTGTGGGCAAAGAAGGTTTCGACACTTTCGGAGTGAAGCTCAGGACCTCTGATTCCAGCACCATATGGTGTACGGATAACAAGGGGCACCCCAAATTGTCCCCGAGTACGGTATCTCATACGGGCAGCATGGGAAACAATTTGCTCGAATCCTGGATAAATAAATGCAAGAAATTGAATTTCTACCACGGGAACCATTCCATTAAGAGCTAAACCAATTGCAGAGCCAATGATTCCAGCCTCAGCTAATGGTGTATCTACAACTCGATCCTTTCCGTACTTCTCAAATAGGCCTTCCGTTGAACGGAAAACTCCACCGTTTACTCCAATATCCTGACCTAAGATCATCACACGATCATCCTGACCAAGCTTTTGGTCCATTGCTTCTGTAATAGCCTGAATCATAGTTAAATGTTGGCTCATTACTTCTTCACATCCTTCTTTAAGATTTGTTTCAATTCTTGCTGCTGTTCATTTATGTGCCATGACTCTTCAGCATAAACATGGTTAAACATATCGAGCGGATCGGCTTTAGGGTACTCTTCTGCTTTTTGGAGGTGAGTGTCAATCTGTTCGCTAATTTGTTTTAACACCATTTCCTCCTGCTCCTCATTCCAGAATCCCTTTTTAATCAACAACTTTTTAAGACGTGTAATCGGATCGCGACTTTCCCTCCAGAATGTTGAAATATCCTCCTGATTACGATATATGTTTGGATTGTCTGCAGTAGTATGGGCACCATATCGAAAGGTAATAGCTTCAATCAAAGTAGGACCTTCACCTTTAAGCGCTCTTTCGACTGCTTCCTTTACAGTCAGCCAAACTGCAAAGATATCATTTCCATCTACACGAACACCATGGATATCATACGCATCAGCACGCTGAGATATAGTCTTAGAAGCAGATTGCTTTTCAAAAGGCACACTGATAGCGTAGCCATTATTTTGGCAGAAAAAGATTGTTGGGGTTTTATATACACCGGCAAAATTCAGTGCCTCATGAAAATCCCCTTCAGAAGTAGCACCATCACCAAAATAAGCAATGCTTACATTCTCTTCTCCTTTAAGCTTACTTGCCCAAGCCGTACCTACCGCGTGAACCATTTGAGTCGCAATAGGAACACAAGGAGGCATAGTTCGTTTTCCTTCCGGACAGATTGAACCCTCTACGTGCCCCATCCAGTATAGAAAAACACGATACATCTCCTGTCCATGAATAATTGCCGCTGCATGATCACGGTAAGTGGGAAACATCCAATCCCCTGCCGATAATGCTAAAGCGCTGCCAATTTGGGATGCCTCCTGCCCCTCGAAGGGTGCATAAGTCCCCATTCTTCCTTGGCGCTGAAGATTAACTGATTTACGGTCAAACATCCTAAGCAATAGCATACTTTCATACATCTTAAGCATGAGTGATTTATCAATTTTTCCATCAATTGATTCAATTATCTCTCCATTTGGAGCTAATACCTGATACATTTCCGGTAAATTCTCTTTTGAATACGCTTTCAAAATTGGGTTTTCCGTCTTTTCCATTTCATTTCTCCCCTTAAGATAGATTTGATTAGCAAACTTACCAAGGATTTGAACAGTCATAAAATAACAGCCCAAAAATTTTCTTTGGTCTTTTATGTTTTTAAATAAATGCTTCTTCATAAACTATATTTGCTTATATAAAAGGATAATACATCAAGGGTTTTAATAATATGTTAAATAGAATGAATTTTTTGTATATTACCTTTATTTAGAATGTGTTATCGTATACTTCACCTTCATTTTGAAAATTCGTAACATTAATGGAAAAATCCAAATCAAACTACTATAATTTCTTCAACTTGATGGAATTAATTTCGATTGTTTCGGGGGCGCGTACCTATAAATTGCATCCATACCGGGTGCACAAAAAAAAAGAATGGAACAAGTACAACTTGTTCCATTCTTTACTTAACCGCTTTCCTACCTTTTGCAGCATCTAATTTGAGAATCCGGCCAATCAATACTGTAAGTTTTAGGGAAGGAGAATCTGAACTCGAAGCAACAAATGATTTCAATAATGAAGAAATTTACCGTGTTAGAATTGCGGGACTTTGGAGGTATTTTTTATATCTTTAGTTGTATAAAACTATTTTCAACTTGATTGATCGAAGAGATTGATAAATCAGTTCAGCCACACCGCCAAAGGCAACTTTAAGATAAGGAGGGATAACAAAGTAAGAACTAACATCATTTAGTGAAGTATCGAGTGGCCCAGTTTGCTAAAGACCGTGGATGAACATATCAACCGTAAATCAAAGTTCATTATGTTAAGGAGCCCTACCTTAACATTTCTAACAGAACAGAAAGAAAGTTTTATTTCCTTTTCCGCTTCGAGGATACGGGAGTGATCCCTATTTTTCAAATGTACCTTTCACGACCGCTATTCCCTCTTTTACCATAATTTGTCCCCTTGCGATTACTGTATCAATTTCAAATGTTTCTTTTTTAACTATAACTAAGTCGGCGTCTCTAGCTACCTCGATCCGCCCTTTATTACCGAGCTTTAAAATATTTGCCGGATTTTCAGTCACAACACGGATTGCATCGGCTATTGTGACTCCGTCCTCGAGAATCGCATCGACTACTGCATCATATAAGGACATACACGTACCAATGTTCAAACCGCGCAGATTTCCGCTGCTATCAAAGTCAGGCAGGCTCGCTTGTCCATCTGAAGTGAGGGTGATCTGCCGAATATCAACGCCTTCATCGAGTGCTCGTTTTATTGCTGTACTTGCCTTTACTTCTCCTTCTTCTAGGAACTTCTTGATGGTACTTGTCGTAAAATCAATATAGCCGCCTTTTTTTGCAAATTCTATCCCCGCATTGAATAAATGCTGATTGCGGTTAATATGCGTCGGGTAAAACTGTGTGATCGGTATTTCAGTTGTCTCCACGACTTCTTCGATTACCCGTACATGATTCTTGCTGTCACCTACATGAATGTTGACGATACCGCTTTTCCCGGACAAAAGTCCTCCATTACGGGCCTGTGATGCTAGTTTCGCCAATTCCGCTGCAGTCGGCTGCGAGGAACGATGATCGGCAATAGCGATTTCGCCTACCCCGATAATTTTATCCACTAAAATTAAATCATCTTCAATTTTCCCTGTAAGAGTCTTGACTGGTACTTGATACGAACCAGTCTGAACATAACAGCTAATTCCTTCTTCTTCAAGAGCTCTCGCTTTAGCAAGCAACCCTGGCATCGTTCTTGTCGTTCCATCAGTTCCGATGACTCCAATTAATGTCGTTATACCAGCTAATGTTGCATCGGTTAACTGAATTTCAGGAGTCCTTGTTTTAAAGCCACCTTCTCCTCCTCCACCGATGATATGGACATGTGCATCAATAAAACCTGGAACAATAATTTTACCAGCCGCATCAATCACTTCCATTTCAACAAAATCAACAGGTACATCAATCTGATCCTCCATGTAACCAATTTGCTTTCCAACCAATAGGATATCTTTTTGACCCATAAAATCCGGTCCATAAATCTCTCCATTTTTGATAAGTTTAAGCATTGTTCCTTCTCCCTTTCATAAGTTGAAATTTTCTAATAGGTTTTAAATTCATTGACACGGGTAAATATACAGCATAACCCGCTAACAATTACATAAAAGGACAAAGATAGTTGTTCTTTTTTAAAAAAATTGTAGCTAAACTGACATTTTGATTATGCTTGCTAAAAGTATAAAAACACAAAAGGAGTAGACAACATGAATAAAGTAATTTCCTCGGACATTAAAACAAATAAACGATTATCCATGCGTCAAATTATGAACTTATATCAAGTTACAAAAGAATTTAAAGGTAATATCTATTTTATCTGCAACCATAAATTAGTCGAAGCCAAGAAACTCTCTACATTTGTCTCTTTTGTACTCATTCTTCAGGAGTGTGCAACTATGAAAGTCATACTTGAAGGCGAGAATGTACAAGCTATGCTCGAAAAAGTACAGACTATATGCAAAAAGAATGATTCAAATAAACTCGGTTTTCAATCGAACCAAACAGTTAACATTTAATAAATTCTAACTACGTATAGAAGAGGGTGTATATAATGAGAACCATTTTAATGGTAATCGGCGCAATTGTCGTTATAGGCTTTATAGCTAATCTTATTTTTTAAAGAATGATGAAAGGCTGTCAAACATCTGACAGTCTTTTATTGTGACTGAATGAACGAGAAAAGAGCATGTAATCCATGCTCCCTTTGGACTTTCACCATGGGACCTTCCAGTCTTTCCATTTATTCAATCCTTCCCGAATCTGATTACCTTTGTCAATCCAATATTGCTTTCTTTGCACCTCTTCTTTTTTTGCTTGTTGTTCCGCTATAAGTGCCTGTTGTTCCGCTATAAGCGGCCCAATGTCTTGTGTATTAAAAGATTGTGACGCCTGATTTCGTAAAGCCTGCGACATTATTTTTTGAAAAATAATCGCACTCCCCTCACTACTATGTGTCGTCAGATAATGTTTTTCATCAGTCTTATCATACCCGGCCCAGACAGCACCGACTAACGAAGGTGTATAACCGATAAACCATTGATCTTTAACCCCTGATATTCCTTCGATTGGAACTTGTGTGGATCCTGTTTTACCTGCAACTTCATAACCGGAAACAGCTGCATTTTTTGCTGTGCCATATTCTACTGTACCAAGCAGCATTGTATTCATTTTGTCGACGACGCCCTTAGAGGTTACATTGATGGCTTTTTCTTCCCAAGCCCCTACCTCTTTTCCCTCGATATTTTCTATTTTTATAATGGCATGCGACTCCAATCGTTTTCCATCGTTGGCGAAAGTGGAAAAGGCTCCTGCCATTTGCAGCGGGGAGACCCCTTTGTCCATGCCCCCTAAAGCAATTGTTAGATTTCGGTCACCTTTTTTATATGGAATCCCAAACCGCTTAAGTGAATCCAATCCCTTATCGATACCAATCTCATTTAATAGCCATACAGTAGGTACGTTTAATGAATTCATCATCGCTTCGTACATCGGTACTTCTCCTTTATAAATGCCACTTAGATTTGTTGGCTCATATTCCCCAAAACTCATTTTTTCATCCTTTAAAGGAGTGGTGATATCATAACCCTCCTCAACTGCTGGCGTGTAAACAACAAGCGGTTTAATGGCCGAGCCAGGAGATCTCGTCAATTGGGTTGCCCGGTTATATCCCATGAATTGATGTTTACCTCTGCCGCCGACTAAAGCCTTGATCCCTCCTGTTTTCGGATCAAGGAGGATTGCCCCGCTTTGAACCAATTCATCTGTACTAGTCCCAACTGGAAAATTGGCATCGTTGCCATAAACGGTTTCTGTGGCCTGCTGCATGGATTGATCTAGTGTTGTGTATATTTTGTAGCCCTTTGTAAGCAACTCCTCGAGCTCTATTCCATACCTACTGGATGCCTCCGACAGAACATGGTCGACAAAATAAGGATACTTTCCTTTTAATGGATCAGTCATTTGCTCACCCTGAAGAAGAGTCACTTCATCTTTTTTCGCCGCAGCCTCTTCATCATCCGTCAAATACCCATGTTCGGCCATTCTTGAAAGAACTAAATCACGTCGTTTCATTGCACCGTCTAAATTTTTGTATGGATCAAGTTTGGATGGAAGGTTAATGACACCCGCAAGCAATGCCCCCTCGGCAACGGTCAATTCAGAGACCTCCTTGGAAAAGTAAATATTCGCGGCCTTTTTGATTCCCCATGCCCCATGCCCGAAATAGACTTGATTCAAATACATTTCTAGAATTTCATCTTTTGTATACTTATCTTCGACTTCCTGAGCAAGAAAAAACTCTTCTACCTTCCGTTTCAGAGTTCGTTCCGATTCCAGCATCGTAATCTTCACAAGCTGCTGGGTAAGCGTACTCCCTCCTTCGACAATACTTCCTGCCTTCGCATTTTTAACTAAGGCACGCAAAATTCCTTGATAATCAATGCCATGATGTTCATAAAAACGATGATCCTCAATGGATACAACCGCTTGTTTCATATGATCTGGTATTTCCTCTATTGCAACACCTTCAGATTTATTGCCCGTAATAGTACTGGCAAGATTTCCGTCGAGATCATAGATCTCTGTCGGTTGCTGAAGATGATTTTGTAGAAGACTTATATCTGCACCCTGCTTGAAATAAAATAGTAAACCGGCACCAAAAACTACCATTGCCAATATAATAATCAGACCTATTTTCACTAACCCTCTCATTTGAACCCCCATTTTCCCATCTAAGACATGCTTCATTAAAAATATTTTACCCTTTTTATAAAAGAAAACTCGTCGTTTGACTAAAAGGCAGAGACATAATGGTCTCTTCTCTTTTTTCTTATAACGGGTTACTCCTGAAATTCACTTCCTTACTCCTTTTATTTATAAAGTGATAAAAAACAGACCACTCAACTGAAAGGGCCTGGAGATTCACCCTTGCCTGTACGCGTATGCTTACTAACTCTTCTTTACATGTGTTTGTGATCAATATACACAATCAATAGGCGTGAAGCCATTTAAAAGTGGGTATAACACTTTTAAATACATTAAAACTGGGGAGAGATGATATTAATGAAAGATTTGAAACATATTGTCGTCGCTTTTGATGGAAATGAAGACAGTAAACGGGCAGTAGAATATGGTGCAACATTGAAAAAGGCCTTTCCTGAAGCTAAGCTGACCGTTGTTCATGTCCTAAATGAAAAAGTTGAACAGCGTATCATAGGAAACGCATCCGCCCCGGGATTTGTGCCAGCTGCAGGATTTTATGTAGACCCTGTCCAAACACATCCCGTTGTGGAGGTTGAACAAACGGATCATCAAGAGACAAATGATACCCATTCTGTTGTCCAAAATAGTGTTCAAAACGCAGAAAGTAATACACTTAGATTGCTAAGTGAATGTCGAGTTGAGGGAAAATTCGAAATATTGGAAGGACATGCGCCTGATAGCGTATGTGACTATGCAGCAAGAACTGCGGCTGACCTCATCGTTGTCGGTAATAGCGCAAAAAGCGGGCTGGAAAAATTCTTTCTTGGCAGTACAAGTAGTTCCATCGCCAAAAACGCCCCCTGTTCGGTATTTATTGCAAAGTAAAAAGGAGCCGGCTCATTCTTGTGCCGGATTTGTTTGGATATTCGTCAAAAAAAACCGGATTCGATATAGAATCCGGCTTTTTTTCAATAATACCTTCGAAGCTGCCGAATAAAGCATCAGCGCGACAACTACCGATAAAATAAAACTAATTGCATATAAGTCCCAGTATAAATGGCACTGGCTGTCCTTTTGTCGCAGTGGAACCGAAAAACGTCCGAACTCTACAGGTTCACTCTCAGCCTTTTTGGCTCCCCTTCTGGAAGTATTTAATTTTTAATCCTCGGTTAAAATATACTACTAGTTTCTATCTAATGAGCAGACAAGAAAATGCAAATACTATTATAACTTTCCATCCCTAATAATGGCTATATTCTTTCTTTAAACCAACTTCTTTACATTTGTTCAATACATCTGCTATTAACCAAGTTAGATGGATTAATACGACAATTTTTCTATAGACTCACTAAGGTTTGTTTTGATATCTTTATTAAGGCTAATTTACACTGGGGAGAGAATAGACATGGATAAACATTCAATTTCAGCTGAAAAAGGCGCCTATATCAGTATTGCCGCTTACATATTCTTGTCTGCTCTTAAATTGTCATTTGGTTATTTTGGAGACTCTAAGGGACTATGGGCAGATGGTTTAAATAACACAACCGACATCATCGCTTCCATAGCCGTATTGATTGGATTAAAAATATCTAAGCGACCACCTGATGATAATCATTCATATGGTCATTTGCGAGCGGAAACTGTAGCCTCGTTAGTAGCTGCCTTCATTATGATTACAGTTGGCCTGCAGGTTATTTTTAGTGCTGTAAAATCTTTCTTCTATCAAGATTCAACGACGGTTCCCAATATGCTGACTGCTTATGTTGCTATATTCTCCGCAATTTTTATGTACGGGATTTATCGTTACAACTTAGCATTAAGCAAAAAAATTAACAGCGCCTCCATTTATGCAGTTGCACAGGATAATCGGTCTGATGCTCTGGTCAGTATTGGTGCTTCTATAGGAATTTTAGGTACTAAGATAGGGATTTTCTGGCTAGATGCAATAGCTGCATTAGTAGTTGGAATCATCATCTGTAAAACAGCTTGGGATATTTTCCGCGATGCTTCTATCTCTTTAACCGATGGTTTTGACGAGCAGCTACTACAACAAATCGGACAAACCATTTTATTAACAGAAGGTGTTAAAAACATGAGTGAAATTAAAGCTCGTATGCATGGTAGTGAAATTCTACTCGAAGCTACCGTTCATGTAAACCCACTTTTGACCGTCATCCAAAGCCACGATATTACGGTGAAAATCGAGGAAAACCTTTTAAAAGAATATAATATTCAACATGTGATTGTTCATATCGAACCATATACATTCCCCAAAAAAAGGTAACCGTCATTAATTTTACGGATGCCTTTTTTATCTTTATAATCCACTACTCACAGTAATAAAACTGTGTCAAAAAAAGGGATTTCCTACTTAATTGCCGAATATTTATCCAATTGATGCATGTTTAAAGAACGGTAATCTGTTATCATAAAAGCACAATGTAATTATTTTGATATTTTGTAATTTTATTCTAAACCATAAATCTTAAGCTCAAAGAAAATTCATTTTCCTACAGTATGGAGGGCAAAATGGTATCTAATCGAGAAATGACCATTCACTTTTTATCTTCTCAAAAAGGCAGTATCATTTCCAAATGGAATGATGAGCTGTTGCATTTACCGGATGGATATATAGGGTATTTTAAAGGAGAAGTAGAAAATATTTTTAACCTGCTAATTGATCAGATTGGAAAATCAGATACTGACATAGGAGATGTACTGAAGGTCGTAGGAGAAAAAATTGCATCTGATCGAGTTAAGAAGCAGCTAAATATGGAAATTTTCTGTGCCACTGCGGCTATCGGTAGATCCATCATCATTGATCACGTTCTAAATTCTGAGGCAACTAAAGAAGAAGTATCCGATCTAATTCATCAAATTAACGCTTACTTCGATAAACTCATTCAATATGCATTATCCTATTTTACCGAATTGAAAACGAAGGAGCTTGAAGCACGTTATCAGTTTATAAGCCCTAACCATAAGGACCGTTTGACACTCCTAGGCCAAATGACCTCAAGCTTTGTTCACGAATTCAGAAATCCACTTACTTCCATCATGGGATTTATTCAATTATTACAAGCAGAACAGCCTGAGATAAAATACCTAGATATTATTTCAAAAGAATTAGATCAGCTCAATTATCGGATTACTCAGTTTCTTAATATCTCTAAGAAAGAAACTTTTGAATCACAACCGGATCTATTTTCTATTGCCCAGCTAGTAAATGAAGTGATTGAATTTTTATATCCTAGCATTTTGGAAGTAAATGCTTCCATAACTTGTAATATCGCTGATGATGCCGTGATTTCTGGTTCTAAAGAGGAATTTCGTCAGGTTTTACTAAATATCATTTTAAATGCTCTTGATGTGGTTGCGGGAATGCCTTCACCATCCATATACATTTCCGGTTCAGAATCACCATCCGGTATTTTATCCTTAAATATTTCAAACAATGGCCCTAAGATACCTGAAGAGGTTCTACCAAATATTTTCGAACCGTTTATTACAACTAAAAAAAGGGGTACAGGATTAGGACTATTCGTTTGTAAAGAGATTGTTTTAAAACATCAAGGAACCTTAACATGCCATTCAACAGATTTCTTAACGACTTTCTCAATACAAATAAAAACAAAATAAAGTATAATATCCGTTATATCTATGGATCCATTAGTGTAAAAATTTTGACTGATTCGAGTATAGTTACTTATACTAATAGTTAGGTTCCACTACTAATCGAGGTGAATGACCCTATAGATTGAAAATAAAAAACATCATAAATTTTCATACTAGACAAAACGATATTTATTTTTCATCTAACATTTGATAAGATAACAACATTTCATTCATTATTGGTTTTGGGAGGTGACTGGGAAAATTAAATCGTTCGACATAACAAACGATTCAATTAAGTCCCACACTATTTGGACATTTTAGGTTTTATAATAGTAATTATCTTAATCGCTGTAACTGCTTTTTTTGTGGCTTCAGAATTTTCAATTATCAGGGTGCGAAGCTCAAGAATTGATCAATTGATAGAAGAAGGCAACAGAAAAGCCATTGCGGCCAAAAAGGTTACATCTGATCTTGATGAATACCTATCAGCCACACAGCTTGGAATTACCGTGACTGCTCTAGGGTTAGGGTGGCTTGGACAGGACACCATCCTTAAATTGATAGGACCTTTATTCGGGGCCTTGAATTTCCCAGGCGAAGTCACAAGCATTCTAGCTTTTGTCATTTCCTTTTCACTGATAACATTTTTGAATGTCGTTGTGGGTGAATTGGCTCCAAAGACCGTTGCCATCCAAAAGGCTGAGCAAGTGACTTTGGCTATCGCCAAACCATTGATTCTTTTCCATAAGATTGCCTTCCCTTTCATCTGGGTATTAAATCATTCTTCTCGTTTTGTTGTCGGATTGCTTGGCTTCAAGCCTGCTTCTGAAAGTGAAATTGCCCATACAGAGGAAGAATTGCGTTTCATCCTCTCTGATAGCTATAAAAGTGGAGAGATTAACCAATCAGAATTTAAATATGTAAGTAACATTTTTGATTTCGATGACCGTGTTGCCAAAGAAATCATGGTCCCAAGGACGGAGATTCTTACCATCTCAAAAGATGAAACGGTACAAGAATTCGTCGATGTGGCTAAACTAGAAAAATACACCAGGTACCCTGTTGTCGAAGGTGATAAAGACCATGTTATCGGCTTAGTCAACTTAAAGGAAGTTTTTTCAGATCTTATTAAGAATCGAGAAATCCATTCAAAAGCAATTGAAAATTATACTCGCCCAATTATTCGGGTCATGGAAAATATTCCGATTCATGATTTACTGCTGAAAATGCAAAAAGAACGCATTCATATGGCGATCTTGATGGATGAATACGGCGGTACTTCCGGTCTTGTCACGGTTGAAGATATCCTTGAGGAAATCGTTGGTGAAATTCGCGATGAATTCGACATTGATGAAGTCGCATCCATCCGAAAAATTAAGGATGGGCACTATATTTTAGACTCTAAACTTCTTGTAAAGGAAGTGAACGATTTACTCGGCATTCACTTAGAGGAAGATGATGTTGATACAATCGGTGGATGGGTTTTAACGGAGAATTATGATGTAAATGTTGGCGACATCATGGAAAAAGACGGATTTTGCTTTAAAGTGATTGAAATGGAAGATCACGCCATTCGTTATATTGAAGTGACAAAAAAGGTCGAACAGCTACCTCTTGAAGAAGACCTTCCTCAAGGATAACGAATAAAAAACAGCCTCGTAAAAGTAAATTTTACGAGGCTGTTTTTTATAGTGATCACTTTTCAGAAAACCGGCCCATTTTCTTGACCGTTACGATTGGAGGTGTACTCTTTTTTTTCCAAATAATATAAAGAATGATAAGAACAAAGGAAAAACCAGCTACAGGAATTAAATAGGGAGAAGTAATCTCACTAATCTGCTGCCAATTCTCCCCGAGAATCCTTCCTAAGGTTAGAAATAAAATGGTCCAAGGTATTAAGGCAGCAACCGTATAAAAGATGAACTTCCAAACAGACATTCTCGCAATTCCTGCAGGGATAGAAATAGCATGGCGGACGACCGGGATGAAACGAGCCGTAAAAACCACTCCAACCCCATAACGATGGAACCACTCTTCAGCCATTACAATATGTTTTTCTTTTATTAAAATATATTTCCCATACTTTAAAAGAAATGGCCGTCCTCCGAAATAACCCGCCCAATAGAGAAATAATTGCGCTATCGTCCCTCCTACTACACCTGCAAGGACAGCCCCCCAAAAGTTCATTTTACCCTGACCAACTAAATAGCCTCCGTATCCGAGAACGAGCTCACTCGGGATGATTTCGACCATCAAACCTAATAAAACACCTATATACCCCATTCCTGCAAACCAATTTAATATCGTCATAATAAGCTGTGACATCATGCAATCGGACTCCCCTTAAGGCTAATTTCAAAATGTTTGTCCTTCTATCCTATTGCAGCACATAACGTTCTATTCGATTTTTTGCATGGAGTATTCTCTTCTTCATTAAGGAATTCATTCCCGAAAGCACAAAAAAAAGACCAGTTGGAATTATCTCCGGTCTCATTGCATTAATATTCTTTTAGATCCCGTTTTTGTTGAAATTGAGAAAAAACAGCTGTGGTGAGTAAGGATGAGTCATTTTGATAAACATTAGTGAAAATCTCCTGACGAGATTTCGTTTTTTCAATATGAATCCCGAGATTTTTATACTTCTTGATTATTTCGTTAGTCATACTTACTCTCCCTTTCTGCTGTATCTTTATCCTTTAACTTCCCAAATAACGAATATATAAAACCTATTTAAAGAATTGAATTGAAAAACCATACAGTGTCATGTTAACACTTGTCAATTAACTTGAATTGTTTGCAATCGATGTTCGTGTACTTCGTCTTTTTCAACATGAACCTGAACTTTATAGGTGCCGGGTTCAACAAAAGATACCTTATTTTGGTAATTTCCTTTTTCCTCTTCTTTAGCTTTGGTGAAATGGCTTTCTTCGCTACCTTCTTTCCACACCTCAAAATTCACATCTGCATTTGTCAAAGGCTTTCCATTCAATTCTACAGTTGTTTCAAAGTTCGAACTGCTTCCTGCCTTCACAGGGTTACTTTGAAAATCAATTGAAACATCCGTACTTGGATGAGCAGATGCGCCTTCACTTTCATGATCCGTAACGACAACTTCTTTTTCCGGCATCACATGCAGCCCTTTGGCTGTTACATGGGCAACCACATAATATTTCCCTTGTTCATTAAACGTATGCATCACTTGATATGTACCACTTCCTGTATTCTTCGCCTCCAGCATTTCCCGTTTGTCCTGTCCCGACTTTCTTACTTCAAACAGAACCTCACCAGCTTCATTTACCAAATTACTTCCTTGTTTTACTGTTGTTTCAAGGATTACTTCTTTGCCAGGAACCAATTTCCCTTTAATGACGATTGATGCTTCCATTGATTCTGGAATAACAGTATTCACTTCTTTATCCTCTGGCATTTCAGACTCTTGACAGCCGGCTAACATAAATAACAACGCAGTACACACATAGAGTTTTTTCATTATAACGTTCCTTTACTATTTATTAGACCCAAAATCTGTCCTTTTCATATTGCCCATCCTTCCCTAATTTCAGATTTTTATACAATTTTTCATCATGCAGTCCGCATTACGGTCACTGAAGTCAGCAGAGCTACAGCAATAATCGTTAAAAATGAATAAATAAAGATAGAAATGTCGACCACACTTAGTCCGAAAAGAAGAACACATCCATCAATAAAGAAAATTAACAATCCAACATTTAGCCCGCTCTTTCTTGAAAGGATTTGAGCCAACATATCCGTTCCACCTGTTGATGTTCCATACCGAAGCATGAGTCCAATCCCAAGCCCAATCAATCCTCCTCCAATTATTGCACTAACATAAACAGGAAGATTCCATTCAATGACTGCCTCGGAAAAAATATCGATACATAAGGAGGAAAAAAGTAAGCCATGCAAGCTGTTAACAAATAGTTTTTTTTCAAAATACCATGCATATATATATAATGGAATACTACTCAAAATCACACCCAGCCCTGTTGGAAGCCCTATATAATAATGAAAAATCAGCCCAATTCCTATCATGCCACCATCTAATAAATGATAAGGTATCAGAAAAAAATTGATTCCCACCCCTACTAGCATGCTTCCAGCAATAATCGCTGTCATTTTTTCTATGATCTTCATGACCCCCACCTCCTTTTAAAATGCATAAACCTGTCCAGTTTCTATAGAATATGTTTATACAATCTAAAAAATAATGAAACTAACCAATTTTTGTGAGAACAGCCCTTTTGTTTTCTGAATATTCTATCATAAATGCGATAAAGCAGAGGAAATAGTCAAAAATCGCTAATTAGTAGATCAAAGTGATCCTTTACAAGGAATATACCGGATTTAAGGAGTCGTAAGCTGTTTGACTGAATGACTAACTCTTTCTATAATGAAAGTATTTAAATTTATTAAACTGAGGTGATTGGATGGGATATTAAAGAATGTTCGTTTTGACGGACGGACGCTGCTTTGCCTGACGAACAAGGGCATACTTTTGAAAAGCTTGTGCACTTCTTCAAGCAGAAATTCTTCTTTTTCCCGTCTGCGCATCGCTAATCACATACACTAGTATTCTCTTCATCATTTAAAAACGGGAATTCGAGCTGATACACATATAGCTTTTCTTAAAACTTGCAGCTCGTTAAGTGACTCCCGACAGTATTTAGCAAGCAAAAAAAATATACTTGTATATTTTAAAAATGTAGGAGGTGGACTCCTTATTCGTCTCAGAGGCGAGTTAAGGGAGACTATTTGGACATAATAAACTTGGTTCTTATTGCCATTTTAATTGCTTTAACAGCATTTTTTGTAGCTACGGAGTTTGCAATTGTTAAAGTGAGAAGCACGAGGATCGATCAACTAATTGAAGAAGGCAAGCCAAATGCTGTTTCTGCAAGGCAGGTCACATCCAACCTCGATGAATATTTATCAACATGCCAGCTCGGAATTACTATAACTGCTTTAGGGCTTGGGGTACTTGGAGAACCGACAGTTGAACACATTTTGCGGCCACTTTTAAATCAATTAAACCTTCCTGAATCAGCTTCACATGCACTCTCAGTTGCGATTGCCTTTTCTTTTATTACCTTCATACATGTAGTTATTGGAGAACTGGCACCGAAAACATTGGCGATTCAAAAAGCAGAGCAGGTAACTTTATTTGTTGCTAAACCTTTAATTGCATTCAATAAAGTCATGTATCCTTTCATCTGGGTACTAAATGGCTCTGCAAGGACGCTAACAAAAATGCTCGGATTAAAAGCAGTTTCTGAACATGATTTGGCTCATACAGAGGAAGAGCTTCGTATCATTGTTTCCGAAAGCTACAAAAGTGGCGAAATTAACCAATCAGAGTTTAAATATGTGAATAAAATTTTTGAATTCGATGATCGAATTGCAAAAGAAATCATGGTTCCACGTACAGAAATCGCTACGATATCTAAAGATGATACGATTCAACAATTTTTCACCATAATGACTGAAGAGAACTTTACTCGCTATCCTGTCATCGACGGCGATAAAGATCATGTTATTGGAATGGTGAATATCAAAGAACTATTCACTGAAATGATAGATAAAAGTAATCAGGCATCGACAACGATAAATAGATATGTTCGCCCTATTATCCGTGTCATTGACAGTATTCCGATTCATGATTTACTTTTAAAGATGCAAAAAGAACGTATTCACATGGCTATCCTCATGGATGAATACGGCGGCACATCAGGTTTGGTAACCGTTGAAGATATTCTTGAGGAAATTGTTGGTGATATTCGAGATGAATTCGATTTGGATGAAGTACCGGATGTTCGCAAATTAAAAGAAGATCATTATATTATCGATGCAAAGGTATTAGTAAGTGAAGTGAATGATTTACTGGGACTGGATATCAACGATGAAGATATTGATACCATGGGCGGATGGATTCTTACTGAGAATTACGAAGCCAAACAAGGTGATATCCTGACTTATGGTCCCTATCACTTTAAAATAAAAGAAATGGAAGACCACCATATCTGCTATATTGAAATATATAAACCAGCAAAAGTCGTGGGCGAAGTAAAAGAATTTCCGATAATATCGCAAACTGAAATTGTTTCATGATAAAATGCCCCCCCGCTCTAAATGAGCGGGGGGGTATTTTAATCCCTCAACACTTTATCCTCTAGATTTAGGTACATCAAACAAATATCTCACATATTATATAAGAAAACCCAGCTTATTATTTTGATTGACAACATTAAGTATAGTTCAACCTTTATTGTTTCATACTGTTAGATAAGCTATATTTTATGAAGGAGTGAGGACTTATGAAACTCATAACCATTTGCCAGCACTGCAAAGGGAAAGGGAAAACCCGCTATCTACAATTTTTTTCACGGAACTGCAATCAATGTAACGGACAAGGAAAAGCGGTTAAAGATATGTCTAATTTAAGAAATCATGCAAAAAACCTCTAACAATCTTTCAAATTTTAAAGTTAGGCTTGATAACACCTGATTTTTTTAAGGTGTTATAAACGATAAGGACTGCCGGCCCTAGGAAAAGCCCAATAAAACCAAGCATCTTAAACCCTAAATAAAGACTGATTAACGAGGCCAATGGAGTTAATCCCATATTCGCTGAATAGACCTTGGGTTCAATCGTTCTTCTTATGATAGTTATGACCAAGAATAAGATAATTAGGCCGATTCCAAGATGATGGTTTCCTTGTGCCCATACAATAATGGCCCAAGGAACAAGTACAGATCCTGTCCCCAGTATAGGAAGAATGTCCACTACAACTATTAGTAGTGCCAATAACATCGTATATTTCACATTTAACAACCATAGTCCCGTATAAGCCATGATAAACGTGAATAAACTTAACAAGATTTGAGCCTTAATGAAGCCTATTGCTGCCATACTTAAATCTTGATAAACTAGTGATATTTTTTGATATGTGGACGTCTTTAAATAAAGGAAAGCCTTTTTTCTTAGCTTTGGTAATTCTAGGCTGATCAAAAACAAAGCGATTAAATAAATCAAAAAATCAATGAAAAATCCAGGAACAAGTGTAACAAATTGGACCATATCCTGAACAAAATCCTTTGTAAACCCTTCAAGCGCTTTGACCCCTTTTTCCATCGTATTTTCAATCGACTGAATGAGGTTTGGCGGCAATGTTTGAGAATATTGCTCCCATTGCCTAATAACCGGCAGAATAGCCGTCAGGTACATCTCACGAATAAAACCAGGAAATTTCTCCGAATAGACAATGACTCTCTTGATTAAAACTGAAAGCAAAAAATATGTGATGCTCATGAGCCCGCCTACATACAAAATAAAAGAAATTAAAACGGCCCAAAGGCGATGTAGTTTTAATGTTTTACTAATTAGGCGAACTAATCCATCCAAAAGAATAGCTGTTAGTAACGCCAAAATTAATGCCCATGAGTAGGGAATTAAAAATAGTATAACTAATAAGAGAACACCCCTCCAAAACCAGCGAAAAAACAAAGCAACATTCACTAAATAAACCCTCCTAGCACTTTCTTGTTTCTCCTTATATTTATGAGACAATATCCCATATATTTCGCTTATACGTTTTATTTTCTCAATAAGGGGAAAAAGAGAAACAAAGAAAAGGAGGGATTGACATTGGATAACAAAGATAAAGAAAAGTTTCTTGAAGAGCGTAACAATAAATCTAAGGCATTCAAAGAGAATCAAGAAAAGCAGCTAGAGCGTGACCAAGTTGTCATGCCCATTGAAGATTTACCAATTGATGAAATTAAATATGAACGAGAAGAAGAACGAAATAAAAAGGAAACTAAACAACGTTCCACCAGCGAAAGATTTTAAAGAAAAAACCAGCCAATCTAAGGCTGGTTTTTTCTTTAAGAAATCATGTTGTAAGTCACCCCAATTGGCAGCTATCTTTTCTGGCGGCAAGATGTAGATATCATGTTTTTTCATTTCATTTCATTTCATTTCATTTCATTTCACAATTCTCATTTTTTATTACCCGAATTTTATTTTTGTCTTGATAATAAGTATATTGTCCATCAAAATTCAATCTAAAAATAACGGTATACATTTACATGGAAAAATAAAAAAAGCCATTCTTTATAAGGATTCGTCTGTCAGTTTTTATTTGCTTCTTGATTGATTTAAAATGATTTAGGGAGGCTTTACTATTATACTTCTCTTCCCTCCCCTCGCTTCCAAAAAAAAACATTGACTGAAATGAATGATTCTTTACAATAGACTTTTAAGAATTAAAGAATATAATGGATTGGTCAACCATTATAAAGGAGAATCATATGACGAACCCTACTCAATTATTTCATCAATATTTACAAGTATCCAGATCATTAGTTAGTAAAATGAATGAACAAATTACAACCCTTGAAATTTATCATAATCAGTGGACAATCTTGAATTATTTAAAGAACTGTGGATATTCCACCATCCCCGATATTTGCAATTACTTGGATGTAGATAGTGTTATCATCACACGTTCGGTCAACAGCATGGAACAGAATAATATGATTAAGCAGGTCCCTGGAAAAGATGAACAGGAAAAGCGAATCGAACTGACTCCCAAGGGCAAAGAAGTACATACAAAATGCCTTAAGATTGCAGAAAAGATTGAAGGAAAAGCCCTGGATGGCATTACTGAAGAAGAGCAGGACTTATTTTTCCAGACGGTCCTTAAAATCCTCAATAATATAAGGAACTGAATTGGTGCCTTATATTATTGTGAAAGAAGTGATAGTCATGGCCTTTTCCATTGACCTCTTTTGAGTAAGCAACGAGCTAAAGCCATGCCTTTTTTAAAAGTCGGATTCCTTCTTCGATTTCCCTTTCGGTTAAACCACCATACCCAATTAAAATAGTCGGCTCTTTTACCTTCTTTGAATGATAAACTGAAGTTGGATGGACTTTCACCCCGACACTAGCAGCCATTTGAATGAGCTCTGACTCAGTGCTGCTGTTTTTCACTTTTAACAGAACGTGTAACCCTGACTTTTCACCAATTACAGTTACACGATCATTAAAATTCTCTTCAATTGCATTCAGTAACACCTTATTTTTTTTACGATAAATCGTACGCATTTTATTCAGATGGCGTTCCCAATGTCCATTTTTCATAAAAAGACAGAGCGTTTCTTGAATCATTCTAGAAACGGTCTGTTTGTAACCTTTTAACTTTTCATGATAAATAATAGCTAACTCCTTTGGTAACACCATATAGCCCACTCTAATCGTTGGAATCAACGATTTTGAAAACGTACCTAAGTAGATAACCCTTCCATTTATGTCCAATCCTTGTAAGGAAGGAATTGGTTTGCCTGCATGACGGAATTCCCCGTCATAATCATCTTCAATAATATAGCCGTTGTTTTTCTCCGCCCAATTCAATAATTCCACCCTTCTAGTTATCGGCATGATCATGCCGGAAGGAAATTGATGGGAAGGTGTGACATAGGCAACATTCGCAGCACTCTCTTTCAAAGTGTCAACACTCATTCCACTTTCATCTAACGGAATGAATGTCATATGGGCTCCCTCCAACCTCAATACCTCCCTAACCCGATGAAAGCAAGGGTCTTCCACCCCAAAGATCCGCTCATTTCCAAGAAGTAACCGTAGTAGATGGATTAAATACTGTGTACCTGCACCGATTATGATTTGATCAGGAACACAGCGAACTCCTCTTGATTGAAAAAGATAGGCAGCAATCTCAGTTCGGAGACCAACTTCCCCTTGAGAATCACCACTGATAAACAATTCTCTTTCCTGATGATACAACGTATTATTTAAACATTTTTTCCACACGGAATGCGGGAAAGAGTCTATGTCCACCCGTCCATGGTTGAAATCTATCTTGCTCGTTTCACGTTGAGGGTATATCATTCCCTGTGAAACAGGCAACTGTTCCATTATAGGTAGTATCCGTTCTAAATCAGCTACGTAATAACCTTTCCTTAAACGACTTTCCACATATCCTTCTGCTATTAACTGCTGATAAGCTGCATCCACTGTATTCAAGCCTATTCCTAAATGAACGGCAAGCTTTCGTTTAGAAGGTAATTTAATTCCAGCATTTATTTGTCCATTCTGAATTTCCACTTTAATATATTCATACAACTGAAGATATAACGGCTCTTTTTTTGTTTTTTCTAGAGTTAGAGTGATTTCAAACATCTGGACCTCCCTTAAAACTGGTTCTATAAATTATATCAGTTTTGGTTCTTATTACAGGACCAGAATATTTTTATAATTGAGATATCAACCAATAGGAGGAAAAATATGGATTACATTGAGCTAATCGGGAAACATGTGACCCTCACCCCAATGATGGAAAATCATATCGAACCGCTTTATGCTGCATCCCTGCCATCTGAAATTTGGGAATGGAGCGCCACAAAGATTTTGTCATATGAAGAGGCTGTGTCCTATGTAAAGGAAGGGATTCGAACAAGGGAAAAAGGACTGCACTATCCATTTGTCGTTATCGATCACGCTAATGATTCGATTATCGGCAGCACTAGCCTAAGAAATATTCAATTTGACAATCAGACGCTAGAAATCGGTTCAACTTGGTATCACCCCACCAAATGGCGGACAGCCGTTAACACAGAATGTAAGTACCTCCTTTTACAGCATGCCTTTGAAAAGTTGCGAATGAATCGAGTTGAATTTAGGACTGACGAATTGAACATAAATTCACGAGCGGCCATAATTAGGCTTGGCGCAGTTGAAGAAGGCTTATTACGTATGGAGAAAAAACTGAAAGATGGACGGGTGAGAAATACCATGATTTACAGCATTCTCAAGCACGAATGGCCTATTGTGAAGCACAAGTTGGAAGCATTTTTGGAAAGATGAGAATAGATAAAAAGAGTGCCTTTTGTTATGGACACTCTTTTTATCCTGCTACTATTTTTCAGATGACTCTTTATGATTTCCCTCGATTTTCGTTAACGAATCCTTTTGCTTTTTCGTTGATCGAATGAATATGAACACGACAATCGCAAATAAAAGCGGCATTAATAAAGCAAAAAGAAGATAAATCATATCTCCAAAGAACACGTTCCTTCCCCCTAAGCAAGTGCAGTCTTTCACCCGATGAAATGGAGGCCAGCCAATCATTCCGACTAGTTTTCCAACCATCTGAATCCCTGCGTCAACCCGCACTGTTGTCTGTAAAGTTTTTCAGTCCAATTTGATGATCGTTAGAAAGTCTCCGGGTTCCTTCAAATACTTTGTGATAAACGAATCATATCCAGACATTGAATTCCATTTTCATAAATAGCCTCTGGATAGTTCATAATAAAAAAATCACGATCGACCCCAGTGATTCTAAAACCACATTTTTGATAAAGGGCAAGCTGCCCTATCCCTGAATTCCCAGTACCAATCTCAATAGTTTTGTAACCTTGTGACTTAGCATAGTGAACAGCATGCATGACTAGTTGTTTTCCAATCCCTCTTCCGTGAAGTTGTTCTACCACTGCGATGTTGACTATCTCTATTAGTTCAGGTCTTATTTCTAACAAAACATACACTCCAATTATCTGCTCATCTATTTCAGCTACAAAGCACATCCCTTTTTCCAAGTATGCATTGACCAAATCCCTTGAAGGGTCGGCTAATAGCAACAAGTGCATGGGAGGTAACTCATCTGGATATAATTTTCTTATCTCCATTAGTGCTCTCCTTTTAGTTCCTCAACAAGCAGTGATATCAATTCAGATGCTGGAAATTCCCTACTCAGTTTATATCCCTGTCCTGCCCATAAAGCCATCAATTCAGGATTGTTTTTTTGTCCTGCTGCTTTTCGCATTTGCTTGGTCATATGATGAACATAAGGATAGGCCGCCGGTGCATCATTATCATATTCAGTTAAAAAATGATTCACCAAACCGCGTGCCCGGCGTCCGCTGAAGGCTCGAGTAACCGCCGTTTGAGTAAAACGCGCATCATTAAGAGCTGCCTTATGAACGGGACTTGCACCACTCTCGGGACAGCGAAGAAAAGCAGTACCCAACTGTGCCGATGTTGCCCCTGCTGCAAGGACGGCAGCGATATCCATTCCGTGCATCAGCCCGCCTGCCGCAATAATCGGTAATTCCAGTTCATTTTTAATCATTCGTATTAACACTAAAAGACCATAATCTTCTTCTATCCGGTTTTCAAAACTAGCTCGATGCCCCCCTGCTTCAATACCTTGTACACATAGAACATCGGCACCTGCCCCAGCAGCCGTTTTTGCTTCATAAAGGTTGGTTACTGTTACGACAATAATGGAGCCTACGCTTTGGAGCTCCCTAATTACATCTGTCTTAGGGCATCCAAACGTAAAACTAACAACAGCAGCACGCAACTCTTTTAATACGGCTAATTTATTTACCCAATCATCATCATCGCTGATTCCTTCCCCAATCAAAACCCCTACACTCTCCGCCTCTTTTTCTATTTTTTCACGATAGGCAGATAGTATCTCTTCGTCAACAACCTCTTGATTTGGCACAAAGACATTCACCCCAAATGGGTGATCCGTCAATTGGCGGGTCTCCTCTAATTCTTTTTTCATGGCTTCCGCCGTCTTATAGCCAGCCGCGAGAAAGCCTAATCCCCCTGCATTAGATACCGCAGCCGCAAGCTTTGGAGTGGAAGCGCCTCCTGCCATCGGTGCTTGAATGATAGGATATCTCACTAAATCTTTGAACATTCGATACAACTCCTTTTCATTTTTCTTCATGCTCTTATCATTTTTACGTTTTCTTGGTATAATGATTGTCTGTAAGAGAAAAGTGTCTTAATGATCACCCTTTATATCTTGCAAATATAAAACATAGGTGGTAAATCAAAAATGGAAACAAAGCCCTATAGAGTTTTACTGTACTATTTATATGTACCAATCGAGAACCACGAGGAATTCGCAGCCGAGCATCTTGCGGCCTGTAAAGAGCTTGAATTAAAAGGCCGAATCCTAGTGGCATCAGAAGGAATCAACGGAACTGTTTCAGGTACGATTGAACAAACAAACCAATATATGGACATGATGAGAAGCGATTCCCGCTTTGCTGATATCGTGTTTAAAATAGATGAAGCAGATGGCCATGCCTTCAAAAAAATGCATGTTCGTCCTAAAAACGAACTTGTCACGCTTCGATTGGAAGATGACATCAATCCTAATCAGACAACAGGCAACTACTTGAGCCCGAAGGAATTTTTCGAGCAAATGCAAGATGAAAATACAGTCGTCCTTGATGCCAGAAATGACTACGAATATGAAATAGGTCATTTCAGAGGCGCAGTCAAGCCAGATATCACAAATTTCCGTGACCTTCCGGATTGGGTACGAGAAAACAAGCAGATGTTTGAAGGTAAAAAAATCCTTACGTATTGCACAGGTGGAATCCGCTGCGAGAAATTCTCCGGCTGGCTTGTCAAAGAAGGCTATGAGGATGTTAGTCAGCTTCACGGCGGCATCGCAACCTACGGGAAAGACCCGGAAGTTCAAGGCGACCTTTGGGATGGTCAAATGTATGTATTCGATGAAAGAATTGCTGTTCCGATCAATCAAAAAGAACATGTCATTGTCGGTCGCGATATTTTCTCTGGCGAACCATGTGAACGCTATGTCAATTGCGCTAACCCTGAGTGCAACAAAAAAATCCTTTGCAGTGAAGAAAACGAACACAAACATATGCGCAGCTGTACTCACGAATGCCGGGTGCATCCGCGTAACCGCTATGTAGTTGAGCATAACTTATCTAAAGAAGAAGTAGCAGAAAGACTACAGCAAATTGAAGAAGCCGTTACGGCTGAATAATCAAGCAGACCCGAATCAGTAGATGATTGTCCCTATTCGGGTTTTTTTTATCCTCCTATTTAATCTTCAGAAATTTTTTTCAAGATGTAAATCTACATCTTGAAATTCCCCCTACTGCTTTGGCATTCAATAAACTTCTAAACTAACTATCCGAAAATACAATCACTTCTTGTACTTCTATATCTAATCTTACTTCTATATCTAAATAGAAAAAACCTTTTTAAAAATCAAAAATAATAATTTAAATCAAGAAGAGCAAAAAAGACTTTTTTGTTATAGTACAATTTTCTTCTTTTCATAAACTTTTAATATTGTTTAGGACTTTTCAATCTAGAGGAATCAAGGACTATCCTAGAACTATAGAAAGAATTATCATAATTTTATAACCAATTAATGTTAACCCTGTAAATATAGTGAAAACCAAAAGAAGGAATTTTTCATGGTAGCAAGTCAACAGCAACCCGGATTACATACTAACTTGTCTGATACTCAACTTCAAAAATTCAACCAAATGCTCGTATTTGTTTCTCAAAATAATGAGTTTTATAGAGAAAAGCTAGATAATATATCTTTTCGAGCTATTTTACATTTTGAATATTCTAAAAATTTATTTCATATTGAATCACCTTGCAATAGAATTTGATAGAATTCATTCCCTTGATGACTCATATTTAGATTTAATGGATGATTCTTGTTTCAGGAAGACTTGTAGAATCCAGTGGGAAACGTAAACTACGTGTATGTTATATTTTAATAAAAGGATTAAAATGGAGGATAACCCAATGTACCAATTTCAACATGAATTTCAACGAAAAGAAAGGATATTTAAGGCCTACATCTTTTTATTTATCATAACAGCGTTAGTCAATGTCTTTCTATTTTTGGTGGATAATAATTCAAGTTACCCGATTCTTCGTGGAAGTATCAGTCTATTACTTTTCTGTACCACTCTATACTTTGGCTTGCGAAGGAACCTTTGGGCTGTGCTTATCATTAAATCTTTTGTCTGGGTGCATCTATTCTTACTAATTATCATCTCTCTTAGTTTTATCTTCATGTAAAAAGCGATTCCTCCTTAGAAGAATCGCTCATGCTAATTACTTATTTTTCCTCTTCACTTACAACAATTCCACATGCTTGTCTGTCACCTGCATCACCTGTTTTCAAGGTATCTTCATCTGGTCCCTTTTCTCCATTAGCTCCATATCGGTCAGGGATATTAGCAAAATTGTCCGGGTTTGCATGAACGATGACAGCCAACTCTTCTTTCTTGAGTTGGTCTACCGTTATGCTATCTAATGTTGCCGTATATTTTGCAGTCCCATCTGCTTTTACATAAAGAGGGGGCATATCCCCTGCATGACTGGAGTGTGTTTCTTCAGTTGGATTGAAGTGGCCTCCTGCTGTAGTAAAAGGACCTTCCTTTGCATCCGCGTCACATGCTGCGTTTTCGTGAACATGGAACCCATGATAGCCTGGCTCTAAGCCTTCCAAAGCAGTCTCAATCACTACAGAATTCTCATCAGCGGAAAAGTTGACAGTACCTAATGTTTTCCCCTCTACATCTTTGACTTCTGCCTTCACCTGCGAATCTACCTCCGTTGGCGAATCTTGACTCACTGTTTTTGCATCTTCAGCATTTTTGTCGGCACCATTTGAATTATCCTCTGAATTGCATCCATACAGCAAAAAGGCAGCACACATAGGCAGCATCAGTTTTTGTTTATAATTCATCCTACATTCCCTCTCTCTTTTATGTATATTCTTCTTACATACTTTCCACTATTATGGAAGAATAAACAGAGATTAGGATAAATAGGTAAATAGATTACACTAGTGAGAGGAAGCACCTTACTAATTTCACAGTCAAAGATTTTTTATTGTAGCTTAATAGACTCACATTTTACAATGAGATAACGCCGAAAGTAATGGCTGCTATCGTCATGACGATTGTTGTCCCAAACGCCCATTTAAAAAGAAATTTTTGATGGTCTCCAAAATCCACACCGACAAGGCCAATCAAAATGAATGTCGCAGGTACCAATGGGGATAAGGGAAATCCTGTTGTTGAATGACCTAACAAAGCTGCCCTGCCTATTTCTACAGGAGTAATTCCAAAGTTCGATGCTGTTTCACTTATAATAGGAAGAATTCCAAAGTAGTAGGCATCAGGTGAAAAAATGAAGCCCATCGGAATGCTCGTAAGTGCTACCACTAAAGGTAAATGTGCACCAAGCCAATCTGGAATAACCGTTACGATAGAAGCTGCCATCGAATCCATCATTTTTGTTTCCGTGAATACACCCGTAAAAATTCCGGCCGCGAAAATTAATGTACAAATCATGACAAAACTATTGGCATGACTTAGAATTCTTTCCTGCTGTTCTTGTGGATTTGGAAAGTTAACAAATAAAGCTATCGCAAAAGCAGCAGCAAATAAGATTTGGATTGGTAGCACTTCCATCACCAACAACACCATAAGTAAAATTGTTAAGAACCAATTAAACCAAAATAACTTGGATGTTCCATTAGAAGCTTCAACAGCCGCAGCTTGCTCGCTCATTCCAGGAGGCATAGCAGTCTCCATCGGACTAACACCTAATCTCTCTCTCTCCCTTTTGCCAAGTATATAAGCCGCAAACAGTGTCCATAACAGACCGCAAATCATAACAGGTATAAGTGGGATGAATAAATCTGATACTTCCACTTGAAGACTGGCGGCCGCTCTTACTAACGGACCTCCCCAAGGAATAATATTCATGACACCTGCAGCTAAACCAACGACACTGGCCAATACAAGCCTGTTCATCCCTAACTTCATATAAAGCGGTAGCATTGCTGAAACGGTGATCATAAATGTGGAAGAACCGTCTCCATCTAAACCTACTAACATCGTTATAATGGCAGTAGCCATGACAATTTTTAGCGGGTCGCCTTTTACAAAACTCAGTATTTTTGCGATCATAGGTTCAAATAAACCAACGTCAATCATCAAACCAAAATATAAAATAGCAAAAACAATCATGACTGCTGTTGGTGTTACCTTTAAAATACCTGCCACCATCATTTCTCCCATTTCGGAAGCAAACCCACCAATCAAGCCAAAAGCTATAGCAGTGAAGATGAAAGCGACAACTACGGATAGACGCTTTGTGATGACTAAGACAAGAAACGTTAAAATCATGCAAAACCCTAGAATTGATAACATGTGAAAATCTCCTTTAATTTGAAAAGTAAACGTACTTCTTTTTAATGCAATCTACAGACTCCTTTCATTTTTCTTATTTTTCTGAAAAATCAATATTTTCTCATTATATCATTGGTGCATTCATTAAAAAACAAGTTTTTCAAACTCGTACAACCATGTATCCCAAAAACTCATTCAAAATCAAATTCGTTTAATAAATTAGTATAATTCTGTATACTATTATTTAGGAACCCGAAGTTTATTTCGGAGGAAAGAAGTGTTGCTTGTAAATGAATGATCATAAATTAGCTAAACGGAATTTATTCATTATGTGGTTCGCCAACTTCTTCATTGGTGGAAGCATGACAATGGTTCTTCCATTCATATCTTTATACATTGGTACATTCGGCAATTATTCTACTCAATATATCCAGCATTGGTCCGGATGGACATTTGGAATTACTTTTGTGACTGCCTTTTTATTTTCACCTATTTGGGGGCGGATTGGAGACAGGTACGGGAGAAAGAAAATCTTGATTGCCTGTGCTTTTGGAATGGGGTTGTCTATTTTCTTAATGGGCTTTGTTCAAAATGTATGGCAGTTATTCCTCTTAAGAATGTTCATGGGAATATTCACTGGCTTCATTTCTATGTCGCAGGCCTTCATTTCTACCCAGACACCGAAGGAAATAGCCGGACGCGTTTTAGGAACATTGCAAACAGGGAATATAACTGGCTCACTCTTCGGGCCATTGATTGGCGGCATACTTGCTGACACTCTCGGCTATTCAACAGCCTTTAAATTCACCTCTATTACGATTTTCATATCTGGACTTCTCGTTTTTGCGACCAGAGAATACCAAGTGGAACGACAAAAAGGAACAAAGACGAGCTATACAAGCAGGGAGGTTCTCTCGCATATCTTACGGAATCCCATCCTAGTGAATGTCATGCTCATTTCGACACTTGTTCAAGTTGCCCACTTTAGCATCCAGCCTATTCTTTCTTTATACGTTGGCGAGTTGCAT
This sequence comes from Peribacillus sp. TH16, assembly GCF_016651095.1. Lineage (NCBI taxonomy): Bacteria > Bacillati > Bacillota > Bacilli > Caryophanales > Bacillaceae > Peribacillus > Peribacillus sp. TH16. The sequence continues at coordinate 1,556,957 of NZ_JAEKEM010000002.1, forward strand.
GGAACTTCCAATCTTGGATTTTATTCAGGTATCGCCTTTTCTGCAGCAGGCCTTGGGAATTTATTGATGGCACGGCACTGGGGCAAGATAGGTGATCGGCATGGACATGTGAAGATTCTTGTGCTGCTCCTTTTTCTGACTGCACTTGTCTACTTGCCTGGTGCCTTTATTAATCATTTTTGGCAGCTTGTTTTTGTACGTTTCATACTAGGCATGGCCATAGGTGGCATCATCCCTGTAAGAATTGCCTACATTCGCCAAGAAGCGCCCGTTGCAATGCAGGGGGAAGTACTTGGTTACAATACGAGTCTACGCTTTTTAGGCAATATCATCGGACCTGCTATGGGCGGAATGGTCGCTGGCTTCTATGGATTCTCAGCTGTTTTCATCACGACCAGCACCTTGCTTCTCATCGCCGGACTTGTCCTTTATGCCGCGATGCACCGCAATCCAGAGTTAGCCAGATCACATTAATCACATTTCCGCAAAACAGCCTGCTTCCAATTTGGAGCAGGCTGTTTTATTCTACTAGCAGAAAACACCTTTTAAATGATAGATAAATGATTAAAACGTGTCTTCATATAACATGAATAATTCAATTGAATATTTTAGAGCATATTTTGATAATGAAGGAATTGTTCTTATTAAACTAACGCTACCAGATTAGCATAATAACATTTAAAGGAAATTAAACTATTTTATAGAATTAATAAGGAAGTTTGTTTTCATGGAGGGATGTCTCAATGGCAAAATTGATTTATCATGTTGCAACTACACTTGACAACTATATTGCAGATTTAAATGGGGTAGCTGACGATACAATCTTTTTATCCGAAGGAGAGCACGTTACAGATTTCATATCCGATATACAGCAATATGATGCGGTCTTAATGGGCGGAAAAACGTACGAATACGGCTTTCAATTTGGTCTTAAGCCAGGCGAACCTAGTGCTTATAAGGGATTGAAGCATTATATTTTCTCAAACACCATACAGTTTGAATCCAACAATGAAGTGGAACTAATAAAAAGCAACGCAGTAGATTATATACATAATCTCAAAATTACTGAATCCGGTAAGTTGTGGCTATGCGGGGGTGGCCAACTAGGTGGTACGTTAATCAAGCATAAACTCATTGATCAATTAGTGTTAAAGGTCAATCCAGTAATGATTGGTGAAGGTATTCCTCTATTCGGCAGTGTTAAACCTCGTTTGACCTTGGAATTAGTTGATATGAAACAATATACGAACGGAGTAGTAAAACCAACTTATAATATTATTTATTCTTAGAAAATGTTGAATTTCTGAGAAATTTAGCTAACGGGTGCTTTACCTCAATAATGGAGGTTGCTTCGGCAGCTCTTTTTTGTATGGAACTATCCAGGTAAGCTTGTTGAAGTAACGGACCAGTATAACGAAATTAAGGAATTGTAGGGCTATTTATTAAAATAATTAATAATAACCATTTACTTCAAGGGGGCTTTAGAATGAATCTAAAAGCTGTATTATTAGAACAAATGGGTGCTTGTTATGAACAAAAGAACTGGTTTGTACCTCTTAACATCGCAATAGATGGACTCTCAGCAGAACTAGCTTCTTGGAAATCAGGGGACAGCAATTCCATCTGGCAGATAGTTAACCATTTAATTTTTTGGAATGAACGGTATCTGAACCGATTCAAAGGTCTTCCACTTTCCCAAGAAGAAGTCAACAATAACGCTACATTTGATAGTACGAATCCGAATGAAACAAATGAAGAATGGCAATCCGTAGTATTGCAGTTACTTAGAGTAATGTCTGATTGGGCTGATGCTATTAAAGACTGCGATGAAGAAAAATTTCATAGTGCTGCATATAAGGAATCTGATGCACCTTGGTCGTCAGTTATTGCTAATATAAATATTCATAATGCATATCATATCGGACAAATCGTGGAAATAAGAAAAGCACAAGGGGTATGGGATTCTAAAAATGGAGTTAATTAACTCCTTTCTTACTTAACTTATGGGTAGTATGTTAGTTCTATAAGAAGTATTGAAAATGAGCAAAGCTTTAACCGATTGGTCTCCTCAATACCTAAAAGTAAACCGAATTCATCATTTTAAATTCGGTTATAACTGCATCAAATATTTGATACGTTCATAGAAAAAAGCACTGGATTTTTGAAGAATCCAGTGCTTTTCTTTATTCAATCAGAATATTATTGCCAATCTCTATAAAAGATATAATTGCTTTATCTACACAATTTCAAATCGTCTGGTACGGTTATTGGATTAACAAACTAGGATATACTTCTCTATTAATTTTCAAGAAAAATATAACTCCCTATATAAATATCGTTCCAAATTGTGTAGTAGTTTTAACGTATTTAACATTTCTCCTCTAGACTGATCGTCCTGCTAATTCCTTAATGCGTTCGATGCGCTCCGGATCTTTTGTTGCAAGAAAGTTATCGAGTATTAAGCGGTCATAGCAAAAAGAAAAGTATTGTCGTGCTTCCTCGCTTCTTTTAAGCAAAAGAAGACACTCCGCGACCTCCTCATAAACATATCCATCGGGTTCGCTGTTTTGTTCGGTTTCAGCAAGTAATTCCATCTGTATTGCAAAAGACTCGTCAACTTGTCCCATTAACCGCAGTACCTTTGCTACGCTCCATTTTGCAATAAACACTGAATTTGGGGTGCCTTGCACCTTGCGGAATTCCAACGCTCGCTTGAACAGTTCAAGTGCTTCCTCAAGTTTTCCATTCTCAACTTGTGCCCAACCGATGTTATTATATAACGAACCTAACCAACAGCTGGCTTTAGGACTCTTTTCGGCATAGTCTAGCGCCTTCAAATTCCATTCCATACGTTTCTCCGGAGTCGATTCAGCAATTCCCAACATATGCGCTGCATCAACAGCGTAATAATCCTCACTGGACCGGATTCCTAATTCCCATGCATTGAGAAATAGCGGAATAGCGTCCATTGATCGAGATGAGGAATTAAAAACTCTGCCTCGTTCCAGAAAATATCTAATTCGCGCCACAACTAAATCCTCTTTCAATAATCTCTCTGCGCGATCCAGCGTCTCATGCGCTATTCTGCATTTTGCCTGCAATCCCTGAGAACGTGCAATTTGAGTCAAAAGTTCAGCTAAGTATCCAATGTTTCCGGAGCCCTCTGCTTGCATTAGCAAACTGATAAATTTCTGCTCGGTTTCTTCAGGTTGATTGTAATCCCACAGCGCATCGAAGTCTAACATAATTCACTCTCCAAATAGTATAATTTATTTCTGATTAGGATAATGTGATATGGTTATTATTACCACAATTACCATACCATCCGTTTTTGCTTTTGAAAACAAATTTATATTACATTTGATGCAATTTTTTATCATAAATATCATACTGTAAATCTGCTACATTATTTATGAATGCTTGATCATGGGATACAAATACAATCTTTCCTTCATATGAGGTTTTATTTAACACTTAAGAAGCTTTAAAATTGAAAGTTTTTAAATATCCTTTAAGAAGAAAAATCGAATTTTAATCAACGTTTTTATAAAAGTGAAAGTCCTATTTAAACAAAAAGAATCCATTTTGATCAAACTTTTTCAAAATGGATTCTTTATATTTTCTGTAAAATGTATATTTACACAATGTTCATACAAAACCCCTTATATAGCCGTATTGGCAGATACCTCAGAAACCGGACTCTTTTTTGGACGTATTCCGATACAGGCCGTGACTCCAAAAACGAATAAGAGCCCCGCACAGGTGAAAAAGGAATATTGAAATCCAGTCGTCGCTGACACAGAATTTTCCACAAAAAGTCCTGTAATATAAGGACCCACAATCCCACCTAATGAGGCAATCGCCATAAACCATCCTTGGATTTTACCCTGATGCCTTTTGGAGATAAGGTTTACTAACAACGTCGGTCCAAGAATAAGAGTTATACAACCAAAGGTTAATCCTAAAGAAAGCAACCCAACTGCCAGGATATCAGAAGAAACCATGGTCCCCAGGATATAGCATACAGATCCTAATATCATGACAGGACCGAGTACAAAAACTCTGGAACGGATGATACTATTCGTCTTACTGTATAACCGATCAGACAAGAAAGAGAAGAATAATTGTGAAAGAGTAATTAAGATCCATGGAACTGTAACGGCAAAGCTTAATTGGGTCTCACTGATTTGCCGGACATTAGCCAAATAATTAGGCAACCAATTAAGGCCAAATGTATAAGACCAGTATGTTGCAAATCCACAAAGTGCAATTAAAAGGAAGTTTTTCGAAAATAGGGAAGTTGTGAATTTTGTTTCCTTTTCTCTTTCCTCCATGTCCATTTCTATCGGTGTGGATATAGTTGAAGCCTTTTCTTCTGGTTGTTCTTTGCTGAATTTCAGCCAAATGAGAACCCAAATTACACCTACAACAGCTGTTGCTATAAAACCGCTTCGCCATCCAAAGCTCTGCATAATATACATCAAGATAGGAGCAGAAATGGCTACACCTAAAGGTCCTCCTATCGAAACAAGCGTCAATCCAAAACTAAGCTTTTGTTTAGGTAGCCATTTAGAAGCAGAAGTCATGGCTAACGAATAGGCAGGCCCTTCTCCAGCACCTAAAATAAGTCTTGTTGCCAATAATAATGGAAAACTATAAACAAAAAAAGTAGAAAACTGAACCACAGCCCATATGATGGCAATGATGGTAATGACCCGTTTGGTCCCAATTTTATCGGATAAAGCCCCCATTAAAATAGCTGATAAAGAATATAACCAAAAGAACACACTGCCCACTAATCCCCATTGCGTGGGTGTGATGTTTAGCTCATCCATAATTTGGACGGAAGCAAATCCAATGATGGCTTTGTCCACGTTACTAATGACAGTCAAGAAAAACAAAAGGATAATCATAATCCAACCTTGCTTTGAAATGACACCTTGCTTTTGAATAGAATTCATACCCATGATCGACCTCTTCCAACTTTTATCTACTCAACACTTCTTTCTTATTTACTACATCATCACACGTCATTAGTTCCCTTATTTCCTCTGGAATCGGCTGAGCCGCTATCCCATTTTCTCCTTTTAAAACCCATCCACGAAGTTCATACCCATAACTGACCCTCTCGCCATTCAAAAATATTTCATGTATGAATTGAATGGTTTTTGTACTCATTTTCCCAACTGTGGTCTTAATGACTATCCATTGATCCTCATGAAGCGGCTTTTCGAACGTACAGCGCACATCAATCAAAGGCAAAATAATATTCTTTTCTTTTAATTGCGCTAAGGGCAAATTCATGGACCGAAAAAAGTGATGTGTTGCATTATCAAACCACTTCAAATAATTAGGAAAATAAACAATACCCGCTCCATCTGTCTCCCCGAATTCAATCATAAACTTGTGCTCATTCTCCCTCATTTTTCCTCCCCCTTCCTTATTACCGCAATTCTCCTTTGAGCTCTGATTCTATTCGCTTTGTTAGTTCTCGTTTCAATATTTTCCCTGATGATGTCATAGGGAGTTCATCCATAAAGACAAATTTGTTTGGAACTTTATATGACACGAGTCTTTGTTCGGCAAATTTTTTAAGTTCCTGCTCGGAAGCTTGCTTACCTGGCCTCAAACGGATTACAGCACAAGTGATTTCTCCGAGTACCGTATCCGGTAAGCCAATGATAGCTGCTTCCATTACGCTCGGGTGTTGATAATAGACATCCTCTACCTCACGAGGATAGATATTGTACCCCCCGCGGATGATCAATTCCTTTTTACGGCCGACAATCCGGATATATCCTGCTCCATCCATCGTGGCCAGATCTCCAGAATAAAACCACCCATGTTCATCCGTAGCCTTTTTTGTTTCTTCTTCCATCTGGAAATACCCCTTCATCAGGCCTGCACTTTTGCAGGCAAGTTCTCCGACTACACCTGGCGGAACTGCTTCCCGGTTATCATCCACAATTTTCACTTCTGCGCCCGGCATCGCTCTGCCTACCGTTTCAGCCCTTAGATGGTCATCATCCTCGAAATTCGTCATCGATAAACTTGCAGATGTTTCCGTCATACCATAGGCCACTAGGATATTGCATTTCATCTCATTCTTAATCCGACGAAGAATTTCAATCGGACAAGGTGCTGCAGCCATTTCCCCGGTTCGTAAGCTCGATAGATCATATGTAGAAAAGTTAGGGTGATTCAATTCTAGGATAAACATGGTCGGCACTCCCGGATGAATGGTCACCTTTTCATGCTGAATTAATTCCAATGCCTTTTCCGCTTTGAATTTTTCCATTAAAACGAGTCTTCCCTGACAGGAAATGGAGCGCAACATGAACATCAAGCCCATGATATGAAATAAAGGAACAGGGATTAAAAATACATCGTTAGGACTACAATCCATTTTATAAGCTGCTGTTCTTGATATACTCACCACGTTCTCGTTGGCGAGCATGACTCCCTTTGGATTGCCTGTCGTCCCAGAAGTATAGAGGATCACACAGATATCATCATTTTCCACTTTAGGTGTCTTTAATATTTTGTGATTTCTTCCTAATTGAATTAAACGATCATAATTGTTAATGGAATCATGTTGAAAACGGACGGAGATGAGATGTATTAATGTGGAAATACTTTTTTGGGCTTCCATCAATTGTGGGAATTGATCGACTTTACCAAAAGTTTTTGAGAAAAAAACAGCTTTAGCACCCGAATTTTCTAAAATATAAATGATTTCATTTTTGCGGAAATCTATATTTAAAGGAATAAGTATCGCACCTACTTTAGATAGCGCCATAAAAATAACCATAAATTCATTCCAATTTGGTAAACAGACCGCGACCCGATCGCCTTTTTCAATACCTAGCTGAACTAATCCAGAGGCTAATAAATCAGCCTCTACATCAATTTCACCATAGGTAAGACGATTTTCCCCATCAAATATTGCTTCTTTTTCCGGTGTTGTTAAAACCGCATGTTTAAAGACCTGTGATACTGTATAAGAATTCGTCCCAGTATGATTGGCTATCAAATACCTTACCTCCTTTACTAACTAAAACGATTCATTAAATTGCTTCCCAAATTGCAGCAATCCCTTGACCTCCACCGATACAAAGCGAAGATACGCCATACTTTTTCCCGCGTCTTTGCAATTCATAAATTAAGGAAAGTGAAATACGTGCACCACTTGCGCCTAACGGATGGCCTAAAGCCACTGCGCCTCCGTTGACATTTCCAATTTCAGGATCAAAATCAAGCAGTTTTTGGCACCCAAGATATTGAGCAGCAAATGCTTCATTTATTTCAACAAGATCGAGATCCTTAATATCCATCCCTGCCCTTGAAAGCGCTTGCTGAATAGCCGTAACTGGACCTAATCCCATTAATTTTGGATCAACGCCGGAGATTCCATAGGAAACGAGACGGGCTAACGGTTTAATGTTATTTTTTTCAGCATAATCTGAAGATGTTAGAATGACCGCTGCCGCTCCATCATTGATACCACTTGCATTGGCTGCTGTAACGACCCCATTATCTTTAAACCGTGCTTTTAACTTGGAGATTTTCTCATACGTTGAAGCACGAGGATGTTCGTCCCGATCAATATTCACTTCGCCTTTTCTTGTTTTAATAGCTACCGGGGTAATTTCTTTGCCAAAGTAACCTTTTTCAATGGCGGCTAGTGCCCGCTCATTACTTCTTACTGCGAACTCATCGCAGCTTTCTCGGGTGATACCATACTCTGCGGCAATATTTTCTGCCGTGATGGACATCGTGCAATCTCCATATGGATCATATAGGGATTCCCATAGAAAATCGGCCATTGGTGCTTGCCCAAGAGGAATTCCAAAACGTGCTCCACGAATAACATGAGGGATTTGGCTCATATTTTCCGCTCCACCAGCAAGGGCAACTTGTGATTCACCAAGTCTGATGGATTGGGCTGCCGATACAATGGCCTGCAATCCAGAACCGCATAAACGATTGACGGTAAGCCCTGGTGCTGACTGCGGGATACCAGATTTCAATCCAATATGCCTACCTAGGAACACAGCGTCGCCGCTTGATTGAATAACATTCCCCATCACTACTTGATCTACTTCTTCTGGTTTTATCCCTGAACGGGTCATTGCTTCCTTAGAAGCTATTACACCGAGGTCAATAGCTGAAACATCTTTGAAAGATCCCCCGAATTCAGTAAATGCCGTTCTTGCTCCCTCTATTAAAACAATATCGTTTCCTGCCATGTTTTGTATCCTCCCTTTTATAAGGGGACGCTGGCGCCCCCATTTTGTTATTTAAAAATAGCTTTTCTTTTTTCTACGAAGGCCTGCATGCCTTCCTTACGGTCAGAAGAGGCAAACGTGTTACCAAAACAAGCCATTTCAATATCCAGTGCCGTATCTAAGTCTGTATTGGCGCCTACATTAACTGCCTTTTTCATCATCTTCATTGCCATCGAAGATTTACCTGCCAATTTTACTGCCCATTCTTTCGCTTCAGTCAACAGTTGATCTGCAGGAACGACTTTATTAACAACACCAAGTTCATAGGCTCTTTCACCTGAGAACATTTCTCCAAAATACAGAATTTCCTTAGCCGCTTTTTGGCCAACTAAACGCTGAAAACGCTGAGTTCCTCCGCCTCCTGGAATAATCCCCAGATTAATTTCCGGAAATCCGAATTTCGTGCGTTCAGAACAAATAATCAAATCACAAGCAAGGGCAAGCTCCGCACCGCCGCCTAAAGCAAGACCATTTACAGCTGCAATTATAGGTTTTGACAGCCGTTCCATTTTTTCAAAAGCTCCTCGGGAAATTTCATTATTCTGCAGAATCTCCATTTCCGTCAGGTTCATCATCTCTTTTATGTCTGCGCCGGCTGCAAATGATCGATCGCCACTGCCCGTAATGATCACTGCTCTTACCCTGCTGTCACGGTCCAATTGATCCATAAGCATAGAAAGTTCTTTAAAAGACTGCCAGTTTAATGGATTGTGAGGGGGTCTATTCAAATAAACAGTTGCTACCCCTTGCTTAATTTCATATTTCAACACTTCTAATTCCACTTTTATTGCCCCCTCATTTTTTGTCGTGGTCATAAAATCCTGCACCTGCCTTTTTACCTGTACGTCCTGCATTTACGATTTGGCGGATAAGTTGAGGAGCTGCAAAACGACCGTCTTTAAATTCATCATAAAAATAATCCATGACGTGCAAACCAATATCGACACCTGCAAAGTCCTGCAATTCAAAAGGACCCATTGGATAATTCAATCCCAATTTAACGGCTTTATCAATATCTTCATAAGAAGCTACCCCTTCTTCAGCCAATCTGATGGCTTCAATGAATTGCGGAATCATGATTCTGTTCACGATAAATCCAGGCGAGTCTTTTTTGACTTCGATTGGTTCTTTGCCAAATGCCCTTGAAAGCTCCATTAATTTTGATACGGTATCATCGCTTGTATTATAACCACGGACCACTTCCACTAATTTCATGATTTGCGCCGGGTTAAAGAAATGCATACCCGCTACCTTCTCAGGCCGCTTGGTCGCTCCTGCAATGACTGTGATCGACATCGATGAAGTATTGGTAGCAATTATCGCTTCTTCGCCAAGAACGTTATCTAACTGGGAAAATATCGCTTTCTTCGCTTCCAAGTTCTCGATGATTGCTTCGATAACAAAGTTGGCTTCCTTTAAATCTTCCAAATTAGTCGTTTTTGTGATTCTTCCCAGCACCTCAGGCTTTTGCTCTTCCTTCATCTTGCCTCTTGCTACGCTTTTATGCATGAACGTTTCCATTCTATTAATCGCATTATCTAAAAATCGATCTTCTACATCACATAAAATTACTTTGAAACCGGATAACGCTGCTTGATGAGCGATTCCTCCCCCCATTGTTCCTGATCCTACGACCCCGATAATTGTCTCTGCCATTTTCATTTCCTCCTTTTTTAGTTAACTCAATATCTCTTTTGCAATGACGACACGTTGTATTTGATTTGTACCTTCGTAAATTTGCATGATTTTAGCATCACGGAAATACTTCTCAACTGGATATTCCCGAATGAATCCGTAACCTCCGTGAATTTGCACCGCATCTTCGGCTACTTTCATTGCGGTATCAGCAGCGAAACATTTAGCGAAAGAAGCATGCTTCGCTGAAGGCGTACCCTGTTCCAAGAGAAAGACAGACTTATGAACCAATAACCTTGATGCTTCAATGGTCATCGCCATATCAGCCAGCATGAATTGGATGGATTGGAAATTAGCGATTGGCTTTTTAAATTGTTTTCTTTCCTTCGCATAATTTAAAGCGCTTTCATATGCTCCCTGTGCAATTCCTACCGCCTGTGCTCCAACCATCGGCCTCGCAAAAGAAAGTGCTTTCATAAAAATCTTAAAACCTTTTCCTTCTTCTCCAATTCGATTTTCAAGGGGTACAAAGACATCATCGAAGATAACCGAAGCTGTGTTAGAAGCTCTAAGCCCCATTTTCTTTTCCTTTTCACCAACCGTAATACCTTCAGAATCTCTTTCGACAACTAAAGCCGTAAAAGAATTTTTCCCATATTCAAGCGTCTGTTTGGCGAGTACTACATAGAAATGAGCATAACTTGCGTTGGTGATAAAACACTTTTCCCCATTTAATATGTAACCGCCATCTTTTCTTACAATAGTTGATGACATGCCAGATACATCACTGCCCGCGCCCGGTTCTGTTAAGGCAAAAGAAGCATATTGCCCTTCTTCGGTTAAACGTTTCAAATATTTTTGCTTAAGTGATTCATCCCCACCAACTAAAATTGGATAAGATGAAAGTGAATTAGCTTCCAATGAAGTTGCTATGCCAGCACAGCCTCTTGCTATTTCTTCCACGATTAAGGCATGTGATAATTTATCAATTCCAGGACCTCCGTATTCCTCAGGAATAGATAGATTGAATAGTCCACATTCCCTCAACTTGTCCATGATTTCTACAGGGAAAGCCTCTCTTTCGTCGAACTCTCTTGCTAGTGGAATGATTTCAGCATTCACTACATCCCTTGCCATCGAAACAATCGCTTGCTGATCATCTGTTAAGTTGAAATCCATAGGTGCCCTCCTAATTGACTGAATTTTTATTTTATTATCTAATAATTGTCATTATATCTCCATATATTAACCAGTTATAGGTACATAGCGTACTAAACGGATCCCTTTAATTCGTACATTTTGTACCAATCGAGATCCAGAGTGTAAACCAACTGTGTATCATATCCTCAGTTTGAATAACCCTCATTTTATATTTGAGCAGCCGCTTTCCCATTTATCCAATGATCATAATTCAGCCTGACTAATACCTTGTACTAGGAAATACTAACTCTTATTTAGAGAACCATTACCTGATAAAATTAATATATATCTATCTTTTCCTAATTAGCAGTTACATCTTGGAATAAAACCCCTTCGAGAAGAACCACACCAAAGGAAAGTTCGCTTATCACTTGTTCTTTCCCTCATTAGTTCTTCCCAATTAATAGATAAGTATTTTTTCTGCACTTCCAAAACGAGTTAATTTTTATGTTAAGATTATTTTAGGCAAATTTTATGAAAGTAAAAGACGCAAAGCCACGGGCCTAAACCAACAATTTAGTTGTCATGGCAGCCGGGTTGCCAAGATATATCTTGATTAGATTAATTAATTATTTATTTCTTGCCCCCTTTTTAATTTGCCTAAAATTAGATAAAAGAGGGTTTTATATGTTTTTTCCTACTATTTATTCAGCTAATACAGATGAGAGACACATAGTTAAAGACAAATATACTTGTGCATGCGGCGCAAGATATAATGTATTCACTATGTTAACCAGAAGGGATCTTAGAAAGATTAGCTTCAAGCATTATAAAGAAGTAACATGTCCCGAATGTAAATCAAGCATTATTTATAAAGAATAGTTTCTGGTCTTACTTTTGAGTAGACTTGCTTGCTCTTTCTTGGATCATAGACCTAAATTCTATTCACCCTATCATTTCGATACAGAAGCGCTCACACGTAGCTTTTTCCTCTGCACTGGCTTTCTTTCCTTCTTTCTTCTAAAGCTTGCTTGATCCCACCATATATCATGTAAGATGAAGAGAGAAAGCTTGTGCAAGTACACAAAAGGCTACTTGAATCTTATAAACTCTTCTATTACTAATGAATCTCAGATAAAATTTTTCACAAAAAAAAGCCCCCTTCAAGGCCTTTTATCATTGATTATGTTGAGGAGGATTTTGTCAGTCTATAACTGGCTGGATTGATATAAATCATGAAGTTTATAAGCAATCATTAGATTTAATCGCGTTTCTGCGTCTTCTAGATCCATGTCTAGAATGTCACGAATTCTTTCCAACCTGTAGCGCAGAGTACTGCGGTGTATGAAAAGTACATCCATGGTATTTTTCAGATTTCCGTTATTAAATAAATAGGCTCTTAGCGTATTCATAAGATCTGCTCCACTTCCCTTTGCATATTCCATCAACGGAGCTAAATACTTTTTCAGAAATAAATCGGCAAGTGCAGGGTCTTTCAGGTTATTTAAAAGAGAATACGAACCTAATTCATCAAATATAGCTAGACCATTTTTCGGGAAGCCATTTCGGCTAACATTATAAGCATGCATGGCCTGTTTGTAGGCATAATAATAATCCTCCAGCTTATCTGTCGCCCCTCCCACTCCCATATAAATCGTCAAGGAAAGCTTTTTGAAAATCGGTTGCTCTCTAAGATATTGATATAACTCTCCCCAATAAGAGGAAGCCAGGTCTTTTTCTCTTTCTACTGGAATCATGAGAATCATCATATCATCTCTTTTAGTCACGATGATTTCTTTGTATTTAAGATACAGCTGTTCTTTCATATGATCCCATTCCGAGGCTTTTTCTGCTTCTCTCTCGATCAGGTTCGAATGGGAAAGTAAAGATTCCTCTTCCAGTTTTAATGCAGCAATCCGGTGTGGCCGATATAAATCTATGTTCATTAGCGTCGCGTATTCCACTATTTTAGCCTTATCCTCTATCTTCTCTTCAAACAGTTTAGTTATATAACTGTCCTTCACCTGCTCTTTAGTTTCTATGATCAGTTTTTGTTTGATGAACTGAATGGCATATACATTTAGCGCATGTCCAATTGTTAAATTCGTAACCTCATCCACAGCATTCTTATTTGTGATGATCGCTAAATAGCCTAATAATTCCCCACTTCCTATTACAGGCCAAAAACCAATAGCAGTAGAATCCTTTTTAAAATCTCCGAGCCATATTCCCCGTTTTTCCTTACCAATTTTCGCTTTCTCTTTCTCAATAAGACTATATATATCGGGAAGTGAATATTCATCCTCGTTTTCTAGATGAATAGAGATGTACCTGAAGAATCTATCAAAAAGAATGATTGAACAGGACAACAACCCGCTGAGGGTATCCGTGATGACATCAAAATCTTCCCCGTACAATGTCTCTTTGACCAGTTCCTGTTGATAGCCCATAATCTTTTGTAACCGCTGCTTTAAATGAATTTCATTTAAATATAATCTAGCGTTTTCAAATAATGCGGCCACATGGTTTGATAAAAATTTTAGAAGCTCAAGGTCCCCCACTGTGAATGCGCCCATTGCCTTATTGGCTAAATGAATCATTCCCACAGTCTTAAGATTTACCACCAACGGAACCGACAACTGAAAGCCACCCGATTTTTCAAAAAATGGAAAGTATGTACTTAATTCATTCTCTCCTATAACCCTAATATTTTCTTCCAGTTTAGGAGAGCCTATCAAAGGGCTTTGCAAATAAAAACAGGTTTCCGATTCATCGAACAAATAGATGGAGGCGTCCTCTGCCATCGTACCTTGGCATGATAGCTCTAGCACCTTTTGCACTAACTCTTCCATCGATGAACCCGGGGTCACATTTTCATTGACCCATCTTATGCTGCTTAACTTTCGTTTCTCAAATTCCTTCTCCTTTGCAAGCTGCATAGCAACTGCGACATCTTTTCCAAATTCAACAAAAATTTGCTCAACTTCAGAAATTAAAGGAACGAAATTATGAAAACCAATAATACAGAACCCATAGCTGATTCCATCATCTTTTAAAGGTACAGTAAACCAGGTTGAAATTCTTTCATTTTTCATTAACTTATAAAATTTGCAATTGAGGCTGCTTTCTTCTTTCCTAATATCCCATCCTTCTTCGAGAATCTCCGGAGAGCATTCACTTAGATGAATTGGAAAGGAATCTGCAAAATGCGGCGAACCTCCTTTCCAGACTTTTGGATATAAGATATCATCTTCTCTTAAAACGATTGCCACGAAATCCCATGAAAACTCCAGTTGAAATGATTCTACCGTAAAATCTAATGTTTCTTGAATTGTATCGAATTTCACTAAATTTCTTGCAGTCAATCTTAAATGCGTTTCAATTTTTTCTACTAATTTCGTTCTCTTCTCACTTTTATTCATAGGAGCATCCCCTGTTCTTATCCATTGTTGAAGAATAACCCACAGTAAATACAGAAAAATCAGTATATTAATAGTAACATATCGCAAAAGGTAAACAGAAGTCTTTGGAAATTCAAACATTTAAACCCAATGATTCATACCTCACCAAAGTCGAAAAAATGCCCTAGATCCCCTATCAAGCATGTGACAGCTATACCCCTTATCAATACATTTCACTTAAAGTATTTCTTCCCCTTCTGTGAGACATCCAGACTTTTTGTCTCAAAAGTAAAAAGCTAATCAATGAATAGCCCATATTTAGTGGTTTCTATTATCCATAGATAGAATGAATAAGCCATGCTATAATTTATTGCGTTAATAAAGCAAATTAAAACACATATATAATGAAAAAAGGAGTGTTTCTTTGAATACATCTATATTAAAACAGGAGTGGTTCGGCAACGTTCGCGGAGATGTTCTTTCCGGTATTGTCGTGGCACTGGCACTGATTCCTGAAGCAATTGCCTTTTCCATTATTGCCGGGGTCGACCCAATGGTAGGGTTATATGCCTCTTTCTGTATCGCCATCGTCATCTCTTTTGTCGGCGGAAGACCAGGTATGATTTCAGCCGCTACTGGGGCAATGGCGCTAGTCATGGTTGATCTTGTAAAAGATCATGGCTTGAACTATTTACTTGCAGCAACAATTTTAACTGGTATACTGCAAGTTTTACTAGGGGTCTTCAAAATTGGAAAGTTAATGAAGTTTATCCCAAAGCCTGTTATGACTGGTTTTGTGAATTCTCTAGCCATTTTGATTTTCACTGCCCAACTTACTCATTTCGTGGGTGAAACGTGGATTATGTATGTCATGACGGCAGTTTCACTTGCAATCATCTATCTTTTTCCACGCATCACCAAAATCATTCCTTCACCACTGGTCGCTATCATATTCATGACTATTGTAGCAGTTACAACAGGGGCCACTGTGCGTACTGTTGGGGATATGGGGCAATTGACCGAGGCACTTCCAATGTTCATACTTCCAGATATTCCCTTTACATTTGAAACATTGGCTATCATTTTTCCTTATTCCATAGCACTTGCATTTGTCGGGTTGCTTGAATCATTATTGACGGCTCAAATTGTCGATGAGATGACCGATACAGATAGCAACAAAAATAGGGAAGCCAAAGGCCAGGGCATTGCGAATATTATCGCCGGGTGTTTCGGCGGTATGGCAGGATGCGCAATGATTGGTCAATCTGGAATTAACATTAAGTCTGGCGGCAGAGGTCGGCTTTCAACATTTGTTGCCGGGGCTTTTTTGATGGTTTTAATCGTGATACTGAATGACGTCCTTATTAAAATTCCAATGGCAGCCCTTGTTGCAGTCATGATTATGGTTTCAATAGGAACATTCGACTGGTCTTCCTTGAAGAGGCTCAGACTAGCTCCTAAGACGGATGCAGCTGTGATGATTGTAACTGTCATCATTGTTCTTTATACGCATGATTTATCAAAAGGCGTATTTGCCGGCGTTCTCTTGAGCATGATTTTCTTCTCGGCTAAAATTTCTAAAGTGTCGGTTGAAAAAGCAGAGGACATTCAGGCTAAGAAAATTATTTATCGTATAACCGGACAATTATTTTTCGCCTCGGTTCAGGACTTTGTTTCCAAGTTCGATGTAAATGAAAAGGCTGATTCTATCACCATTGATTTTTCCCATTCAAAAATATGGGATGCTTCTGCAGTCGGCGCAGTTGATAAGGTTGTCCTTAAATATCGGCTACATGGTAAATCTGTTCAGGTGCTTGGTCTCGATCATGAAAGTTCCCAATTGCTTGAAAAGCTCGCCACTTATGATAGTAAAATATCTTAAGTTTAAATTTTGCTGAATAGAAACTTTTTAAACCGACAAAATAGATAACATGAAATATATCTAGATGGAAGGAGCAAAAAGTATGATATCCGAGCAGGATTATACGGCAGCAAACCTGTCACAAGATTTACTGAATGAACTAAGAAGCTTTGAAAGCAAGCTAGGCCAAGACGCAAATAAAGAACTAATTATTATCGCCTATGAAAAAGAGAAGGAAGCTTTGAATTAAAAAAAAGACTCAAACGTCATTTAAATGGCTTGTTTGAGTCCTTTTTTATAGACATGATTGAAATTTGTTGATCCTCACAATATTACATAAAAAGGGTGCTCGAAGTATTCAGAGCACCCTTTTCACATCTTTATTTACTGAATATGTCCGTTAAAACCGGCACGATTTGTTTTTTACGTGATACAACGCCTTCTAAGACGGCAATGTTGTTGCTCAATGTAACGTTATACGCTTTTTCAACTGCTTCCGTTGATTTCCCAAGAGCCAAGGCAACAGAATCATTTGTTAAAATATCCGTTACAACGAATAAGAATAAATCTAATTCTTTCGTAGCAATAACAGCTTCAATAGCTGCTTCTAATTCAGCTTGTTTTGCAAGAACTTCGTTCGGATCCACAGCATTGACTTGAGCAATCTCCACTTTCGCAGTTCCCATAGAGAATTCTTTTGCATCAAGAGTAATTAGCTGGGCAATTGTTTTGTCGCTCAGGTCAGCGCCTGCTTTTAACATTTCTAAGCCATATGTTTCAGCATTTACTCCGGCAATCTCCGCTAATTCCATTGCTGCTGCAACATCTTGCTCTGTGCAGGTTGGAGATTTGAACAATAAAGAATCGGAAATGATGGCAGATAGCATTAGACCTGCGATTGCTTTAGGCACTTCAATACCGTTTTCTTTATAGATTTTATTTAAAATAGTTGCCGTGCAACCAACTGGTTCTGCGCGGTAATATAAAGGATCACTTGTTTCAAAGTTAGCGATACGGTGGTGGTCGATAACTTCTAAAACACGGACTTGGTCAATGTCTTCTGCACTTTGCTGGCGTTCGTTGTGATCGACTAAAATCACACCATCCGCTTCCCCTGCCACTTTTTCTACAAGACGAGGAGCTTCGAATTTGAATTGGTCTAATGCATATTGAGTTTCACCATTCACTTCACCAAGACGAACAGGTTCAGCATTGATACCTAGTTGTTTTTTCAGATCCGCATAAGCGATAGCTGAACAAATTGTGTCTGTATCTGGGTTTTTATGTCCAAAAACTAATACTTTTTCCAAGATTATTTCTCCTTTTTAATAAATATTTTTCCGGGAACCCCCATCATTACAATAAGGGAGAGCCACCTTTACTATACACTTTATTTTAACATAAAATCTCTTACATTCAGCGTTTGAATTTCCCATTTTCCTATTAATTCTTTCACTCTTTTTCCCTCTCCCCTCACTTTGTCAATAGATAAGGATTGGTTTTTATCAAATATATTAGTTGAATTATCGTCTCATATGGATTACGATAATATAAGCAGAAATACTAGATATTGATATTAAAAACAACACACATAACTATATATAGAATTATTTGTAATCCAAGGTGCCAGTGATGGCTGAAAAGGGAATCCGGTGTAAACCCGGAACTGTCCCCGCAACTGTAAATGTGACGAAATGAGAAAACCACTGTATAGCTCATTATACGGGAAGAACTCAAAGTAGGATGATCATGAGTCAGGAGACCTGCCTGGATTTTTCACGTTTCTTATTCTTCGGGGATTGAGATGATGAAACGATAGTATAACGGCTATTTTTTCATGGCTCTTTTATTCTATCGTTTGATCCGCTCAATTTATTGGGCGGATTTTTTTATTTAACGGAAGTTTACAAGGAGGATTATTCATGACTCAAACATATAACTCTACTATAGTGAAAAATGACACAGAAACAAGTTCTATCCAGCTTGAGATGTTATCCAAGGAATTCGAAGGCCGGCTAGATATGGAAAAGTTCAAAAAGCGTTTTACAAAATGGCTGGATCGTAAAAGTGACTCAACAGAAGAACAAACTTCAAAAAAACTGATCCAGCTTGCTCTCGAAAGTGTAGACATAGATGCTCCAGATTGGACGTTTGTTGCTGCGGCAGAACTTTTGAATACGATGTACAGGGATGCACAAGCGAATCGCGGTTATGAGAGCGTGAGCTACGGACCGTTCTATGAATTAATCGCAGGACTATCTCAACAGCAAGAGGGGGAACGCTACCCGATTTATAAACCCGAACTACTCGACTCTTACTCCAAAGAAGAAATTGAAGAATTAGGCTTAGTGATCGATCCGGAAAAAGATAAACTATTTTCTTATATCGGTATCTACTTATTAAACGACCGCTACCTAGCCCGTCCGAAAAAAGACAAGGTCTACGAACTGCCTCAGGAGCGCTTCATGATCATCGCTATGGAAATTATGCGAATGGAAAAAACAGAACACCGCCTGCAACTTGTCAAAGAGGCATACTGGGCGATGTCCAATCTGTATATGACCGTCGCGACACCTACCCTATCAAACGCAGGCAAAACTCACGGTCAGTTAAGTTCATGCTTTATTGACGCGATTGAAGATTCTATTGATGGCATTTATCTATCCAACTACGATGCCGCTAAAGTATCTAAATTCGGCGGTGGTGTAGGACTTTATGTCGGTAAAATCCGCTCACTTGGTTCTGATATCCGTGGTTTTTCTGGAAACAGTTCAGGCACGACCCCTTGGATCCGTTTGTTTAACCAGACTGCTGTCAGCGTCGATCAATTGGGCCAGCGTAAAGGAGCAATCGCGATTTATTTGGATGCCTGGCATAAAGATATCATGAGTTTCCTTGACTTAAAGACACAAAACGGTGATGACCGGTTGAAAGCTCATGATATTTTTACAGGTGTATGTATTCCTGATCTGTTCATGGAAGCCGTACGCGATCGGAAAGAATGGTATCTTTTCGACCCACATACCGTAAAGCAAACCCTTGGATTCTCACTCGAAGATTTTTATGACGAGAAAAAAGGCGAAGGAAGCTTCAGAAATCATTACGCTCACGCTGTGGAGGCTGCGGAAAATGGCACACTTCCTAGCTATAGCTTTGAAAAAATCAACGCGATGGACATTATGAAAAGCATTATGATTTCTCAGCTAGAAGAAGGCGTACCGTATATGTTCTACCGTGATGAAGTGAACCGTAAGAATCCTAATAAACATAAAGGAATGATTTATTGTTCCAACCTTTGCACAGAGATTGCTCAAAACTTAAGCCCTTCAACGATCACGGATGAATACGAAACTGAAGATGGCGATGTAGTTGTAGTTCGTAAAAGCGGCGATTTCGTTGTATGTAACCTCTCTTCCATTAACCTGCCTCGCGCGGTAAGTAGCGATGTATTAGAAAGATTGATTCCGATTCAGATCCGCATGCTCGATAACGTCATTGATGTGAACAGTCTTCCGGTCAAGCAAGCATCCATCTCAAACAAGCGTTACCGGGCAATTGGCTTAGGAACATTTGGATGGCATCATTTACTTGCCACCCAGAATATATATTGGGAATCAGATGAGGCCGTTCAATATGCTGATACTTTATACGAAAAAATTGCTTACTTAACAATCAAAGCGTCTAATGAATTGGCTAAGGAAAAAGGAACGTACCCATATTTTGAAGGATCTGATTGGCATACAGGCCAATATTTCGAACTTCGTGACTATACCGATGAAAAATGGATGGATTTAAAAGAAAATGTGCAGCTACACGGTACCCGTAATGGATATTTAATGGCCATTGCACCTAATTCATCAACTGCTAAAATCGGTAACTCCACTGATGGAATCGATCCCTTATATGAAATTGAATTTTATGAAGAAAAGAAAAACTTCAAATTCAAAGTGACAGCACCCGGATTGACGCCTAATACGTATGAGTATTATAAAAAAACACGATTTAACTTGGACCAACTGGAAAGCATCAGACAAAATGCAGCCCGTCAGCGTCATATTGACCAAGCTATCAGCTTTAACCTGTATGTCCACAACACAATCAAGGCTAAAGTTCTATTGGATATCCATTTAACAGCATGGGAAAGCGGATTGAAATCAACATATTATGTTCGTTCCACTTCATCTGAATATGATAATGCCTGCGAAAGTTGCTCAAGTTAACGATCAAATCAGTAATCTATTTTTAAAGGAGTTTTACGAATGACCAATCATATCAAAAAAATCCGGATGCTCGAACCTACGCATCCAACTAAAGCAACGGGCGTATTCAAAGGGGAAGCTTCAGGCTTTCTCCTTTGGAACGATATTCAGTATGAAAAATTCTATGATACGTATACACAACTCATAAATAACTTTTGGAAGCCTTCGAGCGTGAACATGATTCAGGATAAAAAGCAGTGGGGCGAATTAGATGAAGATATCCAGGATGCTTTCCTTGATATCCTTACAATGATTGCAGGAATGGACAGCCTTCAAACGCCGACTTTAGTGGAAATCCTTCGTTACATCAAAGACCCGGCAGCAAAAGCGATCCTGGCCAACATGGCCCAGCAGGAATCTATTCATAATGAATCTTATTCCTATATCCTTGCTTCCTTGATTCCGGTAGGCAAGCAAAAACAACTTTTCGACCGCATTAAAGAACACCCGGAAGTGATAAAGCGGAATCAACCGATTGTGGATGCCTATCAAACGTTTGTGGACGATCCTAGTCCTCAACACTTATTTGAAGCACTCATCCATTCCACGAACCTCGAAGGTATTTATTTCTACCTGGCATTCGCCTTCTATTACAACTTAGGGCGTCAAAACCTAATGACTGGTTCGGCTACAATGATTTCCTATATACATCGCGATGAAATGGTTCACTTCGATTTCATCGGAATGCTCGTACAAATCTTGATGTATGAATACCCGGAGTTAAATAATGAAAAAAACACGAAGTTCATCTATACAACGATTGAAAGAGCAGTTGAACTTGAAAAAGAATGGTCTGAGTATATGCTTGAGGATATCCAAACCAAAGCAGATCTCGACTTGGAAGAATTCAACGAGTACATCGAATACATCGCCAACAAACGACTGCGTATGCTAGGACTTGAAAACTTGTATCAAGAGTATAGTGAGAACCCGATGCCATGGATTAAAACATTCGACGACGAATCTATTGGCCTCACCAAAACTGATTTCTTTGAACAAAAATCAAGAACATACAGTCAAGTAAATGCTAGCAATGGGTTCGATGAGCTATAAAATTGCAATTGTCTATCATTCGGCCGGCGGCAATACAAAAGCACTAGCTGAAGCCCTTGCTTCCCTTTTGCCAGAAGCAGAACTTTTTCGAACTAGCGAATTTGATACCGGTATATTGCCAGAATATGATGCATTGATCATCGGTACCTATACATGGGGTAATGGAGAGCTTCCTGCCAAAACAGCTGCCTTTTATGCGGAACTAGAGCAATTACCGATTTCTCATCTAAAGACAGGCGTCTTCGGGACAGGAGAAACCAATTACAATCATTTTTGCGGAGCGGTCGATCATTTTCGGGACATGCTATTTGCAAAGAGCCAGTTATTGGTGACTTTAAAAATCGAACAAATGTATCAAGAATCAGACTTGCCAAGACTTCAAAAGTTCACCTCTTTATTTAGGAACTGAATGAAAGGGATATGCGATTATGCATATCCCTTTCATTCGTTAATTAGTAAAAAACAGAATCCTGATTATGAAAATCATTTAATCCCTGCATCATACTAAGGATAATAATGGTATATAATGAAGAAAAAAGGAGAAATCCTATGGCTGATACTATCGCTCAGTTACTCCCCATACTTTTTATGCTATTGTTTGCAGTAATCTTAATATTTTTAGTAATTAACCTGTCCCAGCATTTTAATCGTTCTAAACGGATCGAAGAAAAATTGGATAAATTACTTAAGGAAATAGCCAACAGAAAAGGGGATTAAAAATTTTTTCTTTTCAGAGGAAAAATAAAAAGACTCCAGAATCGGAGTCTTTTTTTATAAGCGTTCAATTATTTTTGAACGTTAGCTGCTTGTGGTCCACGAGCGCCTTGCTCGATTTCGAAAGAAACTTCTTGGCCTTCTTCAAGAGTTTTGAAGCCTTCGCCTTGGATAGCTGAGAAATGTACGAATACATCGTCTTGGCCTTCAACTTCGATGAAACCGAAACCTTTTTCTGCGTTAAACCATTTTACTTTACCTTGTACCATGATAGTTCCTCCTGTGTTTGGAAAAATCCATTTTATTACTATTTTTGGTTCTGGATAATGTTTCAAGAGGAATCCTATAACGGTAAATCCATCTATCAAACTTATTCCGAACAAAAATAATTACTTATATTATATCATGGAAAATCAAAAAAAAACAAGATTATCGCTGTAATTCCAACGACAAATTATCCTAAAATTCTACATTTTTCTCTTCTTGCTTTGGCGGAAACCTTCGTCCAGTAAATAGCGCTCTGCCTCAATCGGGCTCTCGAAACACTCCTCCAAATTCGATCCAGAGTATACGTTCCAGAGTTGATCTTCTCTTACAAGCGAAAGCTCCTGCTTTTCAAGTCCAATCCATGTTCCTTCCAACCTAGCGAACTCGTTTACTTCTTCTTCTTCGATTTCAATCGGAGGTTCGGATAGATAAGCTATGCTTTTTTGAATCAAATCTTTTAATTCCTCTTCAGTATAGTCACGTATATTGATAAATCCTTTACGGTCAGTTTCTTTCTTTCTCATATGCCCTGCGTATACGAATCCATTTCCATTTGGATGCAGGTGCTGAACGACGATCTTTTTCTCTTGGACACTTTCTAGATAGTGGAAATTCACACGGCCCAGTGAAACATCTTTCCTCTGTAATTCAGGAAAAGTTTCAATAATGCTCAATTTTTCTTCAAATGTTAACAAATTTCTTCCTCATTTCATTAGTTCATATTGTTTGTCGATTATAACATAGACTGATTAGAAACAATAATCTTCCTCGTCATCATCTATTATAATGTAACTAAAGGATGTGATTATTTGATAAAAAAAATTCAAGTCCTAGACTCTAATTATGGACAACAGCTTTTTATGCTTCAGAAAAAAGCCTATCAGATAGAAGCAGAAGAAACACTGCTGAATCATCTTGGGAAAAACTATCCGTTTCTACCGGTAAAATGAACCTGCCTGCAAGAAAACTGTACGAAAAAAACGGCTTCACGCATACAAAAGATGTAGAAGCCGCACCTCATTTTTTTATTAGCCTATATGAAAAAAATCATTCATTTAATGTACGTCACGACAAAGAGCATGATGAATGAAATAGCAATGATTACACCGACCCATAGCCAGGCTAATGTCATATTCCCGGAGTCCATGGCGATATAAATAGCGGTAGGAATTGTCTGTGTCTGTCCGGGAATATTTCCGGCAAACATAAGCGTCGCCCCGAATTCACCCAAAGCCCGTGCAGAACTCAATATGGCACCTGTGACGATTGATTTAACCGCCAATGGAAGGGATACTAGCAGAAACAACCTCCACTCGCCTGCCCCATCAACTCTTGCTGCATTCTCGATTTCTTCATCTATACCTTCAAAACCTGTTTTAGCGGATTGGTACATAAGTGGAAAAGCGACAACGGTAGATGCAATAACCGCTGCCCACCATGTGAACATTAAGGGCTGATTAAAAACCCTTTCAATGAATTCACCCAGCTTTCCGTTTTTCCCAAAAATCACAATCAATAAAAAGCCGACGACAGAAGGAGGCAAAACAAGTGGTAATAAAAATGCGGTTTCCAATAGGATTTTTCCTCTGAATTGCTTTTTAGCCATTATTCGTGCAAGGAAAATTCCTAAAATAAAAACAATGATACCTGCGAGTCCCGCTACCTGGATCGATAGTCTGACTGGTGACCAAAAATCTGCTGTCATGATACTATCCACACATCCTTAGAAAAAACGAGCGTATCTTGGACTGTGTTCGTTACTTGCATTGAATCGAACGATTCCATCACATATTGCCCGGCTTTAACAATTTTTGGTGTGTTGCTCGCAGCTGTCTTCGCTGCTTTCGACTTATTATCTTCATCCTTATGTAATGCCATTATGGTTTTATTGCCTATAAAATCAATGCAGTCGTTAATGATCCAATCATTCACTATGCAATTAAATGGAGATTCATCCGCTGAATTAAACAAATTAACCGGTGTAACATTGAAAATTTGCTGCTGTTGCCGCACTAAAGAATCAAAATTATACGGCAGCGTACTATCATTGTTTTCTTTATTAAAGGCAGATTGCATTTCATTTTCTCCCTTTCTTTTCAAAATAACTTTTAAGTTTATTTTTCTTGACATATTGCTGACACAAAGAAACGTTAAAGTAAGAGTATCACAAAAACAAAAATAATTTCATTCCATAAACTTTTAACACTTTGAAGGAGTCGATTTTAAATGGTAACAATTTATACTACTCCAAGCAGTTTAGCCTGTCGTAAAGCAAAAGCTTGGCTTAAGAAAAACGAAATTTCCTACAATGAACGTAATTTATATTCACAACCTCTTTCTATAGAAGAAATTAAAGAGATTTTACGTAAAACAGAAGGCGGTACAGATGAAATCATCTCAACCCGTTCTAAAAAATTCAATAGCTTAAATATCGATATAAATAATACACCACTTAATGATCTTTGTAAGCTTATTCAAGATAACCCGGATTTACTTCGCCGACCAATCATTTTCGACCATAAGAACTTGCATGCCGGTTATAACGAAGAAGAAATGGGGCGCTTCCTTCCTAGAAAAGTACGTCATATTCAATTATGGCGTGCAATCAGCCAATTGGCTTAATCAACCATCCTACATTCAGTTGCATAATAAGAGGGTTGTCCATTAAAGCGGACAACCCTTTTTTCTATATCTAATTTGATTTCTCTACAATAATTGTAAACGTCGTCCCTTGTTCATTACTTTCTTTCAGCACAAGATCTCCCTTTTGCGCTTTGGCAAGCATCTTGCTGAATGGCAGCCCTAAACCTAAACCACGTATCTTCAGCTTTTTGTTTTCACCTCGATAAAATGGTTCGAACACATACTGTTGTTCATGTACAGGAATTAAAATAACTTTTAAGTTTATTTTCTTGACATATTGCTGACACAAAGAAACGTTAAAGTAAGAGTATAACAAATACAAAAATAATTCATTCCATAAACTTTAACACTTTGAAGGAGTCGATTTTAAATGGTAACAATTTATACTACTCCAAGCAGTTTAGCCTGTCGTAAAGCAAAAGCTTGGCTTAAGAAAAACGAAATTCCCTACAATGAACGTAATTTATATTCACAACCGCTTTCTATAGAAGAAATTAAAGAGGTTTTACGTAAAACAGAAGGCGGTACAGATGAAATCATCTCAACCCGTTCTAAAAAATTCAGTAGCTTAAATATCGATATAAATAATACACCATTAAATGATCTTTGTAAGCTTATTCAAGATAACCCGGATTTACTTCGCCGACCAATTATTTTTGACCATAAGAATTTACATGCCGGTTATAACGAAGAAGAAATGGGACGCTTCCTTCCTAGAAATGTACGTCATGTTCAATTATGGCGCGCAATCAGCCAACTGGATTATCAACCATCCCACATCGGTGCTTAATTAGAGGGTTGTCCATTAAAGCGGACAACCCTTTTTTTATATCTGATTTGCTTTCTCTACAATAATTGTAAACGTCGTCCCTTGTTCATTACTTTCTTTCAGCACAAGATCTCCCTTTTGCGCTTTGGCAAGCATCTTGCTGAATGGCAGTCCTAATCCTAAACCACGTATCTTCAGCTTTTTGTCTTCACCTCGATAAAACGGTTCGAATACATACTGTTGTTCATGTACAGGAATTCCTCGGCCACTGTCCTGCACATCAATACATATCCTATTGTCTTCCTTCTCATAAAGATTAATCTCTAGTTTCCCTATGCCATCAAGTGAATGCCTGGCATTATTTAAAAGGTTAATGACAATTTGCTGCATCCGCAAGGAATCAATTTGGCCAAAAATAGGTTCTTCAGGAACCTTTATGTCCAGATTAAACTCTTGATCATCCTGGGTGACTTGCCAACGATAGGCGATTTCCTGGATGAATGTATTAATATTTTCTTTTTGCACTCGAATTTTAAAGGCACCTGCCGAAATAGCATTATAATTAAGCAAATCCTCTATCATTCCTTGCAAGCGTTGTGTTTCCTTTAAGGAAATATCCAAGAATTCCTTACTTTGCTCTCCGGTAACAACATCATCCTTAACTGCTTGGATTAGTCCGCTAATGGAAGTAACCGGCGTTTTCAAATCATGGGTGACACCGGCAAGCAATTCCGCCCTTAATTTTTCCATGACCTTTAAACGATTGGTCATTTCCTTAAATGACTCTATTAGTTCATAAATTTCTTCTTCCCTTATTTCCTCTTCCTCTTTGAAATGGATGTCATAGTTGCCCTCACGAACCTGAACAGCAGCGTTAGCGACGTCTTGGATTGGCCTCGAAATCTGTCTCGAAAGTAGATAAATGACTCCTGTGCCCAGCACGAGGAGGCCTCCAATCATGATTGCCAACAAGCCATGGTCCTGGTTGATTTCTTTTAATGCCCCTTCTTCCTGGGCAATGACTACCCACCCCTTAGTCTCATCATTAAAGGTAATAGGAGATTTGACGACATATACTTTGTTGTCCGAAATTTTGACCTTCTGAATTAATTCAGCATTTTTCATAATAACGTTAGGAAGCTTATTTTCATCTGCATCGATATATAATTGAGGCATCGTATAAATGATGCTGCCATCGGGATCGACGATATAGATAATCGGCTGCTGGTTCAAGTGAAGGATTTTTTCCCTTTCCTCAACGATTTCCGAAAGGATAGGCCCAACGACAATCTGGCCATTTGCCTTTATCGCACGGTCAGATGTTTCATCAGCTAAGTACTTAAGGAGGCTTAACCTATATTCTAATGCGGTTTTTTCCATCCACCACAATGAAAAAATAGATAATAATACCAATCCCGAAATCAGGGTCAATACGTATCTCTTCGTCCAATAGCGCTGCAAAGTGGTTCTTTTTCTAGTTTTCATAGACACTAAATTGATACCCCAATCCACGCAATGTTTTAATTTCCCCTTCACAAGAAGGCCATGAATCGATTGCCTTTCTTATTCGTTTGATCGCCAGGTCCACGGCGCGGTCACTTCCATCATAATCCATGCCCCATACTTGATCGAGTAGCTGCTCTCTAGTAAAAATCTGATTCGGATGCTTAGCGAAAAAAATGAGCAGCGACAAATCACGAGGCGTCAAGTTTATCTCTTCCCCTTTTAATTTCACCATATAGGATTGATCATCAATGGATAAACTACCAAACTGATGTATATGATTTTCTTCACCAACAATCGTCGAGGATCTTCTTAAAACGGCATGTACCCTGGCCACGACTTCATCGGCAACAAAAGGTTTAGAGATATAATCATCTGCGCCTGACTTAAATCCAGATAATCGGTAATCAACATCGTTCAGCGCAGTCAACATAATAACCGGGCACATATCGTTCTCCCGAATTTCCTTCAAGATGTCCCAACCTTCCTTACCAGGTAGCATTACATCAAGTAGCACAAGGTCTGGGTTCGTTTCTTCAAAAATAGGAACAGCCTTTAGCCCATCATATACTTGGACTACATCAAAACCCTCACGCTCTAAATATGCTTTCAATACCATAGAAATGGCAATTTCATCTTCAACGACAAGAATTTTCTTCATTAAGGGATTCCTCCTTCCTGAATTATAGTGGAATCATTTTGCATTCGCCAACCATTCAAGTCAGCAAGGCATTTTTTCTCCATCATACCCTTTTAATGTGTCAGGATTATGTTCGCAGTAAAATTCGCGGATGCTTTTTCTACATAGTATTTCTATTACCTCTGCTCCTCTTCCTTTTTTTTAAACGTTCTCTCTAGTCTAACACTGAGAAATAAAATTGTTGCTTGTGCTTTCTGAGGATTTCCCTTTTACTAACACCTTAAAGAGGTTGGCTCTGACACTTGAGCCAACCTCTTTTCAATTACATGTCTCGTGGGGATTTGGACAGCCCACTTCCTGTCTTTCCACTTGAATTGTACTGTGTTCAATACCAAATTGATCATGAAGAAGCTTTTGCGCTTCTGCTAAAACTGTATCGTGATTGCCGTTTTCATCAATAACAGCATGACAGCTCATCGTCAAAAACCCAGATGTAATCGTCCAGATATGGAGATCATGGACATCGGACACATGCGGCAATTCTTTCAATGAAGTTTTCACTTCTTCCATATCTACTTGATCGGGTGTCCCCTCCATCAAGATATGGAAAGAATCCCTCACTACTCTAAAGCCGCTGATAATAATTAAAATCGCTACAACAACACTTGCAATCGGGTCTGCGATTCCCCAATCGAAGAAATAAATCAAGAGTGCTGCCGCAATTGCACCCACTGAACCAAGCATATCGCCAATTACATGTAAAAAGGCACTCCGTACATTCAAGTTATCGTCTTTATCTCCGCTCATTAAAATCCATGCTGCAATGATATTCACCAGTAAGCCAATGATTGAAATCATTAACATTCCTAGACTTTGCACCTCAGGAGGATTCACAAACCTTCTAATCGCCTCGATGAAAATAAATACTGATATAACAATCAAGGTCAAACCATTCAAACATGCAGCAATGATTTCAAATCGCTTATATCCATAAGATTTAGTCTGTGTTGCTTTTTTTTCACCCAATCTTATCGCTGTATAGCTTAGGCCTAGTGCAGCCGCATCACTTAGCATATGACCTGCATCTGACAATAAAGCCAGACTATTTGTCATAAATCCTCCTATTACTTCGACGACCATAAATGTGGAAATCAGTAAAAAAGATGCCAACAAAGCTTTTTTATTTTCAGAATGATGATGGTGATGTCCATGATCATGAGAGTGACCATGCTGATGTCCCATGCTATCCCTCCTCTCGGATTTAAAGCTTATATATAGTATGGGATAAATTCAGAATGGTTTCAAATGATTCACTTTCTCATTTTCTGCTGTACAATTATGGAGATAGTGCATGAAAAAATCCGAGAGATTATTTGATTTCGAAATGCAGTTGGTCTTCGCCATTTTAAAGCTAAAATAAACGTTGCAAACTAAATTCCTTCAGCGTGTTCCGCCCCGTCATCCTTCCTCTTGCATTGTATCATCTACAATGGCTAGAAGGTCCTTATTAAACAGTTCATTATTACAGACAAGACTGTGTTGTTCTATCTCTTCTTGTCCCTGAAGATTTATATCTCGTACTTTTTCTTTCATAGCCTTACCTCCAAAAGAATCATGTTTTGCCTATTATCGTATCCCCATGCATGTACCTTTATGCTGAATATCCTCCCATTTTTTATAATTTATTAACGTCCTAAACTCTCTGATTCCCATGGAAAGCACGTATAATGAATTCATGTTCAGGAACTTGTAAGTTCTTATACGATAATAAAAACAATGAGTTATCATATGTGACTTTTTCAAGATTCACCTGAATACCGCTGTCTTCAATCGAAACAATGGCATAAGGTGCAACTGGTTCACTATTACATCCGAGTGAACCTGGGTTTAAGTATATAGTTTGGTCATTTCTAAAATGATGTATGGGATGATGATGTCCAAATCCAATTAAATGGTGAAACTGATTCTTAAATAGTCTTTCTAAGTTATTAAGATTCGGTTCAACGATTTTACTAAATGGATTTTGACTTATGTGTTCATCTAGTTTCTTCGGTTCCATATGATAATGAGTGAAGAAAAAGGAGTAATTGTTAATCATATGTTGTATGGTGCGAGGCAATTTTTCCAGTTTGGATATAAAAGTTTGATTCATTCTTTCCGCTATCCATTCATGATGCTCTTTGACATGAATGTGACCATCTGGATGCGGTTCCCCTTTAATGATGGCCAGGACTGCTTCATCATGATTTCCGGTTATCATTGATAAATCATTTCTTGAAAATAAAAGATCCAGGACTTCATTTGTATCAGGACCTATCCCAACCATATCTCCTAAACAATAGATATGATCAATCTCATCCCTTTCATCAATAACCCTAAGAACGGCTTTTAACGCTGAAGCATTACCATGTACATCCGTTATAATGGCAACTTTCATGACTAAGTTCAGCTCCCTTCTTTTAAAATCTACATGGTATATTATAACATTTTAAACGCCATCAAAAAAATATTCGGGCTTATTCCTTTCATACGCCAACGCCTATTTTCAATGAATAAGCAAACACTTCGGCCTAGAATACATAGTATGAAGTATTCCCAGTAAAGATGTTTTACTAGGTATGTAATTCATAATATGTATGAGGAGGAACAATTAAATGGGTGGACACAGAAATGAATGTTGTGACGATGGTGGCGGTTTCGATAACGGATTTGCATTACTGATTGTGTTATTTATCCTGTTAATCATCATTGGCTGCAGTTGGGGATTCGGTGGATTCTGATAATAAATAATAATAAAAAGGCGCCTGCTTACGGCGCCTTTTTTGTTATTGATTTACTTTTTGTTTCCATGTCTTCATAATGAACCAGTTGACAATCAGTGCAATTCCGCCTTGATTTTCCCCTGTGATATCAATACGTCGTTTATAGGAATCTTCTCCCCTTTACTTCTAGTTACTCGAGACATCAACCACTAGCAATGATGGTATCCATCCGCTAGATTTCTATGGCTTTACATTTGAGTAAAGGTCATGGAAAGACTATTCAACTTGTCCTCCATTTGTTTTTTCGCATCATTCATCATCCCATCAAGTAATTCCTTAACCGTGGGAATATCATCAATCAATCCTGCCACCTGTCCGCTGTTCATAAAACCATTTTTAACATCTCCGTGTATTGCACCATTAATATGATGTTCCTCTGATGTCATTTCACGATAATCCACAGGTGACAGACCTTTTTTCTCCAAATCTAAAACTTTCACTGTGTATGGGTCCTTCAATACTCTTCTAACCTGACCAACGGATCGTCCCAATATGCACGTGTCATTATCAATTGCTTTGAGTAGTTTCTGTTTATATGATGGATGAAACGGTGCTTCCTTTGTAGCAATCAATCTGGTTCCTAACTGGACGCCTGAAGCTCCAAGCATTAATGCAGCAGCTAACCCCTGTCCATTGCCAATTCCTCCTGCAGCAAAAACCGGTACCGTAACATTCTTGCTAATTTGCGGGATAAGTGTAAATGTTGTTAATTCTAGATTAGAGTTAATTCCGGCAGCTTCAAACCCCTCCGCAACTAATACATCTGCCCCTGCGGCTTGCGCTTTTTGAGCATGTTTGACCGACGCAACAATAGCAATCACTTTTATATTCTTTTTATGTAAAAGTGGTATGAAAGGAGCAGGATTTCCTGCCGATAAAGATACTATAGGTATATCATGCTTAAAAACAAGATTGATTAACTCATCTGTATATGGACTAACATTTATCGGGATGTTCAACGCAAAAGTGTTATTAGTTTTTTCTTTTGTTTCAAGAATAATAGTTTCTACCTGTTCAGGATTCATTGTACCGCACCCTATTGTGCCTAGACCCCCAGCATTAGACACAGCAGCCGCAAGACTTGCGTTGCTAATATTCCCCATACCGCCTTGTATTATTGGATATTTTATAGAAAAAAACTCACAAATATGTTTCACTTTTAACCCTCCCTATCTATTTAATGTTATACTATATTTAATAGAAAAACAATTCTGACTTTTCACAAGGAGCGATAATATGATTATTCCATACAACAATAAAAAGCCTTCATTTGACGAAACTGTTTTTGTAGCGCCTAGTGCTCATTTAATTGGTGATATTACGATTGGGAAAGAATCTACTATTTGGTTTAACTCTGTACTGCGTGGCGATGAAGATTCAATTACCATAGGAGAAAAGTGCAGTATTCAAGATAACTCCACCATTCATTTATTTGAAGGTTGTCCTGTTGTTATTGAAGACGAAGTAACAGTCGGTCATAACGTTATTTTACATGGCTGTAAAGTGGGTAGACGTTCTATTATCGGTATGGGATCTACAATTTTGGATAATGTCGAAATTGGCGAAGAATGTATTATTGGGGCAAATACATTGATTGCCGCTGGTAAAAGTATACCTCCACGTTCGCTTGTTATCGGTTCTCCAGGGAAAGTGGTTCGCAAATTGAATGATAAAGATCTAGAATTAATTCAACTTTCCATTGATACATATGTACAAAAAGGAAAGGATTTTAAAGAAATTCTTGATTAATTGTATGCGCTGCCACATTCTCTGAGATTTCTCCATTTACTTTAAAGACTATATTACAAAAAAGAGCTGCAGTAAGTTGTCATTAGTGACTTTTGAACTGCACCCCAATTGTTAGACAACATCTAACAATTGGAGGTGCAGTTTTTTTGACTAAATATACGATAGACGAAAAATTACATGCAGTTTTAGAGTACTTGGAAGGGAAAAAATCCTATAAATCCATCGCACAAGAAAGAAATGTAGGTTTATCCCCTCTGAAGTGATGGGTCGCTCGCTATCTAGAACATGGGATGGAAGGAATTGCTTCATCCTATACAAATTACACTCTGCCCTTTAAACTAGAGGTACTTAATTATATGAACGAATATGGGGCATCGATCAGCGAGACCGCTGTACACTATAATCTTCCTTCCGATTCTACACTTTTGAAATGGTCAAATCAGTTGAAGGAAGGAGGTATAGACGCCCTTAAACCAAAGAAAAAGGGGCGTCTATCCATGAAAAAAGAAACCAAAAAAACATCACCAGCTAAAGGCTCTCAAGAAGCACTTCTTGCCGAATTAGAATACTTACGTGCAGAGAATGCCTATCTAAAAAAGTTGAATGCCTTAGTTCAAGAAAAGGAAGCCCTACAAAGAAAGACAAAGCGAAAGTAGTCCATGAACTAAGGAAACAATTTGATTTAAATCTGCTTCTATCCATTTCTAACATGGCACGGAGTACATACTATTATTGGGTAAACGCCTTCGGGCGTGAGGATAAATACACAGAAATGAAATCCCTTATCGAAGAGATTTTCCATGCGCATAAAGGGCGCTATGGGTATCGGCGTATCACCCTAGAATTACGTAACAGAGGTGCTCGCATCAATCATAAAACAGTTCTCCGATTGATGAATGAACTAGGATTGAAGTCTTTAGTTCGCATGAAGAAATACCGTTCGTACAAAGGGAAAATCGGCAAGATTGCACCCAACATTCTAGCACGTGATTTCAAGGCAACAAACTCAAATGAAAAATGGGTGACAGACGTCACAGAATTCCATCTAGCTGGGGAGAAACTATACTTATCGGCCATTCTTGATCTGTTTAATGGAGAAATCATCGCCTATAATGTCGAATCTCGGCCTGTTTATCCCCTCGTTTCCAAAATGCTGGAGAAAGCCTTTGACCGCTTGGAATCGAAAGATTCACCCATTCTTCATTCAGATCAGGGCTGGCATTACCAGATGAAACAATATTCGCATGATTTGAAAAGACATAACATTACACAAAGCATGTCCCGTAAAGGAAATTTTCTCGATAATGCGGTCATAGAAAACTTCTTTGGCCTATTAAAATCAGAGTTACTTTATCTTCAAGAATTTGAAAGCATGGAGCATTTCAAACAAGAATTAGAAGAATATATCCATTACTACAATCATCAACGAATCAAGGTAAAATTAAAAGGCATGAGCCCGGTAGAATTCCGGGTTCATGCCCTCAAGGCTGCCTAATTAAATAAAGTGTCTAACTTTTTGGGTTCACTTCATTTCTGCAGCTCTTTTTCACTTAATAATAAGAGGATGATCCTTTGCATCATAGGTTTCATCTTTCCTACATAAATCATTGTTTTCCTGAAATACGCTTTCAAAGAAACGGCTTGCTGGTTCAGCCAAGACTTGATAGTACTGACTAAATAATAATGCTGCATGATTACCGTTCCACTTTGAAGGCAAAAGTTCTTTAGGAAGACCCGGATCGATAAATAAAAACTTACGATACTCATGAACTAAATTTGTTCGTTCTACAAAGCAATCCGCATCTGACATTTCTCCTCTGCTAATGATGCTTTGATGAACGATGAATTGTTTACTGTATTTCTCAATGAAATCTTCATATTTACTTTCAATCTCTGCTAATGGCCAGCTTTTCTCGACAAGCGACTGATTTTCCTGTGGACCCTTATATTCTGAAATGAAAAAATCCACATATTCACCGATGTCATATTTCTCGATTAAAAGATTTATTTCTTTCTCCAAATTATTAGGTGAAATCCAGCAACCGTTAGAAAAACTGCCAAATCCGCTCCATAATAATTCCTTACGAAGATCATCGCGTAATTGCCGTTTATCTTCAGGTATCGTATACATTAAAATACGCCATTTACCGTCCCATTCATTTGGTTTCATCTTATAAATACGATTTGCCGCTTCTTCCATTCGCTTCACGCCGCGATCAGTCAAAAAGTAATAACTTTTATTTCCTTGCTTTTCGGACTGAATCCAACCTTGCTTTACCATTCGCGAAACGGCTACACGTACACCCTGCTCATTATGACCGAATTCTTTTAATAAACGTATTAAACTACCTATCCAGATTTTACTTCCATAATTACGGATATAGTCTCCGTATATCGTAAAAATCATGGATTGTGTATTTGTACCTATATTTCTCACCTCATCCATTAAGCATTATTACCGATTTCACACGGAACACATAATTATTATTATATCTTTTTAAAATGAAACCGCAATATCATTTACCTGTAAATTGTGTTTTTCTCCGTTCGCTAAATGCTTGGAGAGCTTCCAATCTGTCTTCAGTTGGAATCGTTAATTCATATGCTTTTCCCTCGATGGCCATCCCTGTTTGTAAGTCTGTATTCATCCCTTGAGTGATAGCATACTTTGCTTGTTTGACTGCGACCGGCCCGTTCTTCATAATATCTGCTGCAAATTCTTCACAAACAGATATCAGGAGGTTACGCGGCACCACTTTCAAAAGAATCCCTAATTCATAAGCCTCTTCTGCTGTCAATTTTTTAGCAGTGAAAATTAATTCCTTCGCTTTCATTTCACCAATTAATCTCGGCAAACGCTGTGTACCACCTGCTCCAGGGATAATTGCCCAACTTGTTTCAGTAAGTCCCAACGATACACCTTCGGATGCAATGGCAAAGTCACACGACAGCAACCATTCAAACCCTCCCCCCAATGCATATCCATTTACGGCAGCTATAGTTGGCTGAGGAAGACCTGCGATACTATTAAATACATCGCGAATTGCTTTAACGTTTCTTCGTACTTCTGCTTCATTTAAAGTCTTTCTTTCTTTTAGATCCGCTCCTGCACTGAATGCTTTTTCTCCTGCACCTGTGAAAATAACGACGCGGATATCACCGTCTGCATATACCTTATTTATGACTTCCTGCAACTCAATAAGGGTCACATAGTCAAAACAATTCAATACGTCTGGACGATTCACTGTAATATAGCCGATATGATTTTCCACTTTATAAATAACATTAGACATACGTTCTCTCCCCCTTTATTTTAAAATTATCCCTTATGTAGACTAGCTAATAAGGGCTTTCTATTAATCATTCTCAATATTTTCTATAATAGCGGATATCCCCTGGCCTACACCGACACACATCGTAGCAAGCCCGAATCGGACCTTTCGCTTTTTCATCTCGTGTACCAGTGTTGTTAATATACGTGCGCCGCTCGCTCCAAGTGGATGACCAAACGCTATCGCTCCTCCGTTTACATTCACTTTTTCCTGATCCAATTTTAATTGGCGAATACATTCAACAGATTGAGAAGCGAAGGCTTCGTTTAATTCAACTAGCCCGATGTCTTCAATAGATAAATTTGCTCTATCCAACGCTTTTTTTGTTGCATAAATAGGACCAAGGCCCATAACCGACGGCTCTAAGCCCGCTACTGCACCTACAACATATTTCGCCAGAGGTTTTAACCCAAGTTCCCTAGCTTTTTCTGCACTCATTAATAGTAATGCTGAAGCTCCATCATTTACACCTGAAGCATTACCAGCCGTTACAGTACCATCTTTAAAAATTGGATTGAGTTTTTCTAGCTTTTCAATTGTCGTGTCTGGACGCGGATGTTCATCTTTATCGATGATGACCTCATTCCCTTTCCGATCCGTATATCGAACAGGTACAATTTCATTAACAAAACGCTCATTTTCCACTGCCTTTTTCGCTCTTTGCTGACTTTGAAACGCGAATTGATCTTGATCCTTCCTTGAAACCTTAAAGCGTTGGGCTACATTTTCTGCTGTTTGCGGCATGGAATCTGCGCCATACATTTCCTCAAGCTTTTTATTCGTAAAACGCCAGCCGATCGTTGTATCTTGAAGCTCCATCGACCCACGCGGGAAATCACTCTCAGGTTTGGCCATGACATACGGCGCCCTAGTCATGCTCTCAGTCCCACCTGCGACGTAAATATCCCCTTCCCCGACTGCTATCGAGCGTGCAGCATACATAACGGCATCAAGTCCGGAGCCACACAAACGATTAATGGTTGTTCCTGCTACGTTCACTGGAAGACCTGCTAAAAGTGCAGACATTCTCGCCACATCACGGTTGTCCTCTCCTGCCTGATTTGCATTTCCGAAAATGACATCTTCAATTTGTTCCGGCGGCAGACCAGGATTCCGCTCTGTTAGCGCCTTTATTACAATTGCACCAAGATCATCCGGACGTACGCTTTTTAAGGCCCCTTTATATCTACCAATAGGCGTTCTCACAGCATCTATAATCACAACTTCTCTCATTTTTCCACCGCCTCTTCATTTTTAGTATAGTCGTATACACCTTTACCAGACTTGCGACCGAGCCGGCCTGCTTTTACATACTGTTCAAGGAGCGGTGCCGGACGATATTTCTCACCAAGTTTACTATGTAAATATCTTAAATTATTTAAACGGGCATCCAGTCCCACTAAATCCCCAAGTTCAAATGGTCCCATTGGATAATTCAGTCCAAGTTTTATTGCCTTATCGATTTCTTCAGGTGTACCTAATCCTTCTTGAAGCATATAGAACGCTTCATTTCCAACCAGGCAGCTAATTCTGCTTGTTACAAAACCAGGGAATTCGTTAATGACTACTGTCTCTTTCCCCATTTTCTCAGCAACCTCTTTTATTACCGCTGCCGTTTCATCACTGGTTTCAAGTCCACGAACAATTTCTACTAATGGCATTTTTTGTACAGGATTGAAAAAATGCATCGCTATCGTTTTTTCAGGACGCTTTCCATAAGAACCAATTTCAGTCGGGCTCATAGTGGAAGTATTAGTAGCAAAATAGCAGTTTTCTTGTGCATGTTCTTCGATTGTTTCAAAAACGGATTTCTTAATTTCTGTCTGTTCTGGAACTGCCTCTATAATTAGATCAGCTTTTGCAGCCGCTTCTTCTAAATTGGAAGAATATAAAAATCTGTTTTTTGCTGCAGCCGCTTCTTCTTGGGTAATTTTCTTGTAGCGCACACCTTTTTCGAAAATCGTTTCAATCTCTTTCTTTGCACTTTCCAATGCATTTGGATTCACATCTACCAATATTACGTCAAAGCCTCCCGTTGCCCCTACATAGGCTATACCTCTGCCCATAACTCCAGAACCTACAACCACTATATTTCTAATCATTCGATCATTCTCCTTTAAAATAGATAAAGCTGGCTGCAATGAATCAGATCAGCATTCAACTATACCTGAATTACTTTTCTGACAGATTATTCAGCCAGCTTCCTATTCAATGTTTTTATTTAATACCAAAAGGATTTAATGGACGGCTTCCATGATAGGAAATGATACTTTTTGTTTCTGTATAAAGATCCAATGTCTCAATACAAAGTTCTCGGCCGAATCCTGATTGTTTATAGCCGCCGAAAGG
The DNA here is from genome assembly GCF_016651095.1 of Peribacillus sp. TH16. Lineage (NCBI taxonomy): Bacteria > Bacillati > Bacillota > Bacilli > Caryophanales > Bacillaceae > Peribacillus > Peribacillus sp. TH16. The sequence continues at coordinate 1,595,382 of NZ_JAEKEM010000002.1, forward strand.
TGTTCCTGGAAAAGCTGAGAATGGACAGTTGACCATGACAATCCCTGCTTCGATTTGATTTGCCACACGAGTTGCGCGGCCGCCATCCTTTGTCCAAAGGGCAGAGCCCAAACCAAATTCCGTATCATTCGCTAGTCTAATGGCTTCTTTTTCATCTTTGAACTTCATGATAACGACAACTGGACCAAATATTTCTTCTTTAACGACATCCATGTCATGATTAACATTCGCAATGACTGTCGGCTCATACCAATAACCACTTTCAAAGCCTTCAATAACAGCTTGTTTTCCACCCGCTAGGATTTCTGCTCCATCAGCAATAGCAGATTGAACATATTTTTCGATAACATCCAATTGTCCCTGATCAATGACTGCACCTACATGCGTTTCTTTATCTAATGGATTGCCTAATTTCAGTTTTTTCGTTTTTTCTACGAATCTAGTGACAAACTCATCGTAAATATCTTCATGTACGTATAAACGTGATCTCGCCTCACAAGATTGACCTGTATTGTAGAAAATACCATATAGGGATCCATCAATAGCTGCTTCAATGTCCGCGTCTTCAAAGACAATATTAGGAGATTTTCCGCCAAGCTCCAATGTTACCCTTTTTAATGTCTGCGAGGCTTTGCCCATAAGGTCTCTTCCGATTGGCGTAGATCCTGTGAAAGCTACTTTATTCACTTTCGGATGTTCAACAAGATAATTCCCTACATCAGATCCAGGACCAGGAATGATATTGACTACCCCAGAAGGAACGCCTGCTTCCATACAAATTTCACCTAATACAATGGCAGTAAGTGGAGTTAAAGATGCTGGCTTAACAATGACAGAACAGCCCACTGCAATGGCCGGTGCAATTTTCCAAGCTGCCATCATCATTGGATAGTTCCAAGGAATGATTTGCGCACATACTCCCACAGGTTCTTTTTCCGTATAGTTATGGAATTGACCTGGAACATTATTGACTGATCCACGATGTCCAACTAAAGCTCCCGCATAAAACTCGAAGTCTTCTATCGCCTGCATAACTTGACCTTGCGCTGCAGAAATGGATTTTCCACTGTTCAAAACCTCTAATTCTACTAATTCATTGAAGCGTGAACGCATAATAGCCGCAATTTTGTTTAATACACGAGACCGCTTATTGATCGGTGTTTTTTTCCATTTGCCATTATCAAATGCTTCACGTGCAGCTTGTACTGCCTTTTCTGCATCTTCCTTAGTAGCCTTTGCAACCTTGGCAATGATTTCACCAGTCGCAGGATTAATGGCATCAATAGTAGCTCCGTTAGAACTTTCCACTCTTTCGCCGTTAATAATTAGGTGGTAATAATCACGCTTCGTTTCTGCTTTTTCAAATACTGTTTCTTGAACTTTAACCATGTAATCCCACTCCCCTTTTTATTATTTCCCAATAAATTGAGCTTTTCTTTTCTCTGCAAAGGCTGTTACACCTTCAGAATAATCTATCGTTAAGCCAGCAATTCGCTGACCTTCTGCTTCTTCTTTTAAATACTCTTCTAATGAAAGGTGATAAGATGCCTCTAAGTATCTTTTGATTAATCCAATTGCTTTCGTAGGTTTGCTTGCGATGTTTTCTGCAAAGGCTTTCACTTGCTCGTTCCATTCTTCCACACTGATTACTTTTGTAGCTAGACCCATGTTTTTCGCCTCAGCTGCAGGTACCTTTTCTCCAAATACGGATAATTCCAATGCTTTTGCATGACCAACAATTCGCGAAAGGTAATATAGATTTCCTGAATCAGGAATCAAACCAATGTTGACAAAAGCATTTAAAAAACTGGCTTTCTCGGAAACAAGACGGAAATCACATGCCAGTGCCAGACTGAAGCCAGCCCCTGCAGCCACTCCATTTACGGCTGCAATAATTGGTTTTTCACAGCTTGCTAGTTGCTGCATCATCGGGCTGTAATCTTCCCGGAGCATTTGCCCTAAATTTACACCTTCATCCACTTCAGATAAATCTTGTCCTGAACAAAAGGCTCTGCCTTCACCAGTAATGATAATGGCACGTACTTCATCAGAGCTCGCCGATGTTTTGATCGCTTTTTGTATCTCCCTATTCATTTGGGACGTAAAGGCATTTAGTTTATCAGGACGGTTTAAAGTAAGCCATGCCACTCCGTTTTCAACCCTATATGTGATTGTTTCGTACATAGAGCACTCCTTATTCGCCTGTAAAATTAGGCTTTCTTTTTTCAACAAATGCTTTCATTCCTTCTTTTTGGTCCTCTGATGCAAAAAGAATATAGAAGTTCTTCCGTTCATATTGCATTCCCTCATATAAGGAATAATCAACGGCTTTATTTACGGATTCTTTAATCATCCTAACTGCTAGCGGGGGTTGTTTGGCTATCTTTCTAGCAAAATCAACCGTTTCCTCCATCAACAATTCTGGTGCAACAATTTTATTAATAAAGCCGTATTGTAATGCTGTTTTTGCATTGATCCTTTCGGCAGTCAATATCCATTCAAGTGCCTTCGTTTTGCCTACCAATTTCGTTAGTCTTTGTGTTCCGCCTGCACCAGGCATGACTCCAAGAGTAACTTCAGGAAAGGAAAACTGTGTGTCACTAGCGGCGATCAAAAAGTCACAGGATAAAGCAAGTTCAAAACCGCCGCCGAATACAAAACTTTTTACCGCACCAATCACGGGCTTTTTAACTAGACCCATTCGGTCCCAATCAGCAAATTGATTAGTTAACTCCATACTGATTGGATTGTCATTCACCATCTCATCAATGTCTGCTCCAGCAGAGAATGCTTTTCCATTGCCCGTCAGCAAAATCACCTTCACTTGGGAATCGCGGTCAAATGCTTCCATAGAAGAAACAATTTCGCTGACCATTTGTCGATTCAATGCATTCAATTGCTTCGGGCGATTTAAAAAGATATAGCCAATTCCGTCCTCAATTGACGTTTCAATAAATTGAAGCGCATTCATTTTACTTCTTCACCAATCATCATCGTTACAAGTTTCCCTGCAAAGCCCATTAAGTCTTTTCCTGATGCTTTTCCTTCAGGAGAACGCATTCCTTGTTGAAGTGCTTCATGGTCTTCATAATACATTTCACATAGAATGTGATATTCAGAGTCTTTGCCCATTGGAGTTCCGACTATTTTAGTGACTTCCATTTTTTGAAGACCAGGGATTTTTTCCGTGATTGGACCGTGTACATTGAAATAGTGCTCATCAAACGCTTCCTTATTTTCAGGCTGTTTGTATAGGGCTATTAACTTTACCATTTGAATACCTCCATATTTAGATAGTTTTTATCATAGGTTTCATCGCTTCGAACGGATTTTTACATGCTTTGCAATATAAAATGCTACGGCAAGCTGTTGGGCCGAATATGTTTTCCATCGTGACATAGGTAGATTCACAATACGGGCAATCTACATGCCATGATCCATCTTTTTTCATTTGTCGAGGAGGAGGGGAGATCCCAAAAACCTTTAATCCCGCTTTCCCCTTTTCCGTAATCCGGTCAGATGTCCAGGAAGGGGAACGTAGAAATTCCACACTTACATTTCCAACGGCAGTCAGCTGTTTAATGGCTGTCTCCACATTTTTCTGAATGATGGACAGTGCGGGACATCCTAGAAAAGTTGGAAGCATTTTCACTGAAACGTCCGGTCCCGAAACCGTCACATTCTCAACCATCCCTAAATCCAGAATACTGACTGTATCAATTTCGGGATCTTTAACGTCTTCCAGGAGTTTATATATTTCTTCTGTGTTTAACAATACGGTCGACATAGTACCCCTCCCCTTTTTCTAATATTTCACCAAGATGCTGTTTTATCGCTTGCGTATACTTCGCTTAACGTTTCTAGCGCTTTTTCTAAATCTTCTGTATGCTGACCAGTGCGTCCATCGCCTTTGACCATTCCGACTTCAATAGAGCACACCACCCCTACACTTTCAAAAACAGGTGTGACTTCCTGAATCCACTTATTCAATAAAACCGCTTCATCTTCTATCAAACCCTGCTTCACCATTTCAACTCGATAATGACCAAGTGAAAATACTCCTTGAAAATCCTGTAACGTTTTCTCAATAGCTGCTTTCATTCGTGAAACTGCTTCTTCGTGACCTGAACCCAGCAATTGGATGAACCATGTTTTCCAGTGCATCAAATGATAATAAAGTTCCATCTGTACCTTTTGGGCTACTTCAGCCAGCGGCTCATATGAACTTGAATGAAGGGATTGAATCTTAATCGCTTTAGCTTGGGTATATAAATAATTTCGTACTACCGCAAAAGCCCAATCATAATCCGGGTCTTCCATATAGTTTCCAGGACCATTGACCACTTCCAAAATTATCGCATTACGACGTTCTTTCGCGGGACGATCGTGGGCTAGCTGATCTGCATCCCCTTCACCAAGTTCTTCCAATAATTTGTAGAATATAGCTGCATGACCCATCGTATCTTGGGCTATCGAGGAAGATGCTACATCTTCCTCGATATGTGGAGCGAGTCCTAGCCACTCTGATCCACGATATGAATGGATAAAGTCATCGTCCGCCAATTGAAGCAACAATTCCTTAATTGCGGTGTTTTCCAATGATGAATTATTCTCCATTTTTCACGCCTCCTGCCCAAGACATTATCTCTTTTTCATCGAGCATTTCCTGCTCGTACTTCCGCCATTTTTTCTTTAGGTACCCATAACCTTTTGTTGTCCTGTAATCTTTATTATCTATACGTTGAAGTGTTTTCTTTTCTTCAACCGTCATTTTCCGTATATTCTGTCTTTTCACAACCCAGATATCATCAACCGCTTCACGTCTCATGAAATTTTCTTGTGCCATCATGATCGCGATATCCTCATTAGGGGCCAGCAGGCTAAAATGATATTGGACTGGTGAAGTCTGAGTTTTACGGCTAAATACTTCAAATTCTTCAAAGTACGTTTTTTGTCTAGTTTCCATATCGTTCTTCCCCCTCCCTTAGATGACCTTTGGGGCTAACGCTTCGCGCACCCATTTATTATTTTCATAAGAAATCCTTCTAAGATTTAAGCGCTGCTGTGAACGGGGACCTTCATTCCTTGCTATTATCTTCAATTTCCCCCAATCGGGTTGTTGATAAATCCACGTTTCAGTATCTTTATCAAATCGAAGTGTTTCATCAGGAATGGTATAGCCAAGTGAAAGGATCCGCTTCACATATTTAGAAAAAAAGGCTTGGCGAAGCTCTTCATTCGTGCTTGTTCTGATTCTGTACTTAATCGTTACATCTTGTTTGGAAGAGCCAACTTCATTCTTACTAGGAGGTCCAAAGAAAAGTAACAGCGATTCCCACCAATAATCGATGGAGTCTTGAACCATTTTTCTTTGTTCTTCCGTGCCTTCTGCCAAAGCCATGATTATTGCTTCACCATGCTGGGCATGAAAAACTTCTTCCGCGCAAATCCTGTGCAAAGCACGAGCATAAGGACCGTATGAAGCACCAAGCATGTTCGTTTGGGAAATAATAGCTGCTCCATCCACCAACCAGCCGATCAACCCTGCATCTCCCCAAGATTTAGATTCCATATGGAAGACATTATGAAACTTTAAATCTCCTGTAAACAAATCTTGCATCAAGTCATCCCTTTTTTTGTTGTACGGCTTTAACAAATCCTCGGCTACGCGAAGCAATAATTGTCCATGTCCCATTTCATCCTGCACTTTTGCCATGATTCCAAGTTTTCTATTCAAGGTAGGGGCTTTAGGTACCCATTCTTTTTCTGGAAGTGCCCCCATGATTTCACTGATTCCATGCATTGAAATTAATTTAATGAGTGTGCCCCTGTAATCTTCCGGCATCCAATCATCCGCTTCTATCTTTTCTCCTGCTTTGATTCTGGCAATAAATTGATCTAACTTTTCATGTTCTGCCATATCATTTAAAAGAACGTTCATCTAAACACCTCTTATCCAATATATAACGTTAATATAACGTTATTATATTTTATTGTTATATTAAAAGCAAGACTAATGCGTCATTTTTTCTAAATAATAGGAAATTGGTGGGATTGAACCATTCTTTTATTCAACCAAAACCTTACATGGCGACGACTCCACTTTGATAGAATCTGTTGGGCAGCCTTCCATTGCATCATCCAGATCATCATATAAATCTTCCGCAACTTCTGCAGTTCCTTCATTTTCATCCAGAAGAACAAATGCAATTCCTTCATCATTGTAATCAAAAATTTCTGGTGCTGCTGCACCACATGCACCGCATGCAATGCATGTATCTTGATCCACAATTGTATATTTAGCCATGATGCCTTCCCCCTTATTCTTATTTCGTAATTGGTTCTTTCTTCTCTTCCATTAAACTTGTACTATGAAGTGGCTGAACTTTTGAAGATGGATCAATGTATACTTTCGCATTGCTGATTGCAGTAGGAGCTTCACCAAAACCACTAGCTATTAGCTTTACTTTTCCATCGTATGTACAAATATCACCCGCGGCATAAATGCCCGGGATATTCGTTTCCATTCTTGAATTAACGACAATCGAATTTTTTTCAATTTCAAGCCCCCAGTCTTTTATCGGTCCAAGGGATGAGATAAATCCATAGTTAACCACGACTGCATCTACCTTTTGTATAGATTCTTGACCATTATTCACATTCTCAAGTACCACATATTCAATCTCTTCAGAACCACGCAATTCAACAGGGACATAAGGAGTCATAACATTAACGGTAGAGTTCGTTAAATTTTCAACGCTATGCTCATGTGCACGGAATTTTTCACGTCGGTGCGCAATGGTTACGTTATTAGCGATAGGCTCCAGCATTAAGGCCCAATCAACTGCTGAATCACCACCACCAAACACAACAACATCCTTTTCCGTAAACGAATTTAGGTTATCCACAAAATAGTGAAGGTTTTTCCCCTCAAATTTTTCTTCTGTACTAATTTTTAGTTTCCTCGGTTGAAATGCACCATTACCCGCTGTAATAATGATTGTTCTTGAAAAATGAACTTCTTTATTTGTTGTTAACTTAAAAATACCATCTTCCTGCTTTTCAATTGTTTCAACCGCTTGTTCTAAGCAGACCTCTTGTTTAAACGCTTTCATTTGTTCTTTTAAATTATTAACTAATTCCTGTGCCCGCACTTTTGGAAATCCTGCAACATCATAAATATACTTTTCTGGATATAATGCAGATAACTGACCTCCTAGCTGTGGCAAACTTTCTATGATCTTGACAGACATTTGTCTCATGCCACCATAAAATGCTGTAAAAAGCCCAACTGGTCCGCCGCCAATAATCGTGACATCGACTACATTACTTTGCTGGTTCATCTGATTTCTTCCTTTCCATCAAGTTATGCATTAATCACAGCATCTTTCCGCTTGTCAACAACACGAATGGCTTTTCCCTCTGAACGCGGAATGCTTTTTGGGATGTTAACAACAATATCCATTGTTACAAGACATGTGGATTTCATATGGTGCTGAATCGCCTTCTTTAATTTTTGTACATTTTCATGTGTTAAGTCTCCATCTATACCTTTATAGAAACCGCTTTCAATTTCAATATGCAGTTCAACACTATCCATGTTACCTTTCTTAATAAGATGAATCTGATAATGAGGAACAATCCCCTCCATTTGGAACAGCACACGCTCAATTTCAGATGGGAATACATTCACGCCTCTTACTATGATCATATCGTCCGTCCTGCCTTTAACACGGGACATTCTTGTTGTCGTACGTCCGCATCTACACTGCTCATGAGTAATGGAAGCAATATCACCTGTACGATATCGAATAATTGGTAGCGCTTCCTTTGTTAAACTAGTAAAAACAAGTTCTCCATCTTCTCCGTCCTCTACGGGTTCAAGCGTATCCGGGTTGATTACTTCAACAAGGAAATGATCTTCTGCGATATGAAGTCCATCCTGTGCTTCATGACATTCAATAGCAACACCAGGCCCCATAATCTCACTTAGACCGTAAATATCGACCGCTTTCAAGTTCAGTTTCTTTTCAAGAGTAGCTCTCATTTCCTCTGACCATGGCTCAGCTCCGAAAATTCCATACTCAAGCCCATTATCAGCTGGGTCAATCCCCATCTCTTCCATCTTTTCAGCAATATTCAAAATATAAGAGGGAGTACCACAAATGCCTCGCGGTTTAAAATCATTAATAATGGTAATTTGACGATCTGTGTTTCCACCTGAAATAGGAACCGTTGCAACGCCTAACTGCTCTGCACCATAGTGAAGACCCAGTCCGCCTGTAAACAGACCATATCCGTATGCATTATGAAAAATATCCGATTTCCGCCCTCCCGCAGCGACAATTCCTCGCGCGACGATAGTTGCCCAGTTCTCCAAATCATTTTTCGTATATCCGACAATTGTCGGCTTCCCGCTTGTTCCGGATGATCCATGTATACGTGTTACATCTTCCATAGGAACCGCGAATAAACCGAAAGGATATTGATCGCGCAGAACCTGTTTTTTTGTAAATGGAAGCTTTGTAATATCGCTTAACTGTTGAATATCTTCTGGGTTAAGACCCAGTTCTTCAAATTTCTCTCTGTAATAAGGTACATTTTCATATACATGGCTTATCGTTTTTTTAAGGCGTGTCACTTGTAATCTTTCCATTTCAGCACGCGTAGCTGTTTCAACTTCTGGATTGTACATTGTTTCAGTCCCCCTTATTTGCTCGTTCTTCATCCGACCCCTTTTTCATAACGATATAAAAACGGAATATTAATTATTGTTATGTTTCATTTTTAAGATTAATACGCCATTTATACGTTGTCAATAATGTTTTCTTTGAAATTAACAAAATTAGCAAAATTAACAAAAAATTTAATTTTAAATTTACATAACTTTCTGACTATGATACTTTTACATTGATATATATCAAATTTAGATAAACTCGTTTAAAAATCGTATTATAATTTCAAGGGGGATATTATTATGGAATCGCCAGTAAAAACAGATCATTTAATCAAAGGCAATGACAGAGAGATTCAGTATCGTAAATTAATTGAAACAGAAGATTTCAAAGATTTACTTCAAAAGAAAAAAGCATTCATTGTACCAGTCACTCTATTCTTTCTTACATTTTATTTTGTCCTGCCTGTTTTAGCTGCCTATACAGATGTATTAAAGGGCGAAGCTTTTCTCAATATTACATGGGCATGGGTGTACGCACTTCTCCAATTTGCTGTCGTATGGATCGGAGGAATTGTCTATATTAAGAAATCAGCGAAGTACGACAAGATGGCAAAGAATATTTTAACTAAATATCGGGAGGAGCTTGGCGAATGAGCACTTTATCTCTTACGCTTTTTTTAGGCATCATTTTGTTAACGCTTACAATAACATATTATTCTTCTAAAAAGACGAAAAACGCAAGTGATTTTTATACAGCAGGTGGCGGATTGACTGCCTGGCAAAATGGATTAGCCGTGGCCGGTGACTTTATGTCAGCTGCTTCTTTCCTAGGAATTACAGGAGCTATCGCACTAATCGGTTTCGATGGCTTTTATATGAGCATCGGGAACCTTGTTGCATTTCTCGTCTTATTGTATCTTGTTTCAGAACCACTGCGTAACTTGGGAAAATATACGCTGGCAGACATGATTTCAGCGCGTTTCAAATCAAAAAAAGTACGTGGGATAGCTGCCGCGAACACACTTGTCATTTCAATCTTTTACATGATTGCACAACTAGTTGGTGCTGGTGGATTAATTAAACTGTTGCTCGGCATCGATTACGGGCTATCCGTTCTTCTCGTCGGTGTATTGATGACAATTTACGTAATTTTCGGCGGGATGAGAGCGACAAGCTGGGTGCAAATCACCAAAGCGGTTCTTTTACTGTGCGGTTCCGCTGTGTTGACCTTTATTGTTTTTTCCCGCTTTAATTTTAACATCTCTGAAATGTTCCACCATGTTCAAACAGCAACACCTCTTGGAAACAATTTTTTAAATCCAGGCAATAAATACACTGATGGACTTGACATGATTTCATTTAATATGTCACTTGTCCTGGGCGCAGCTGGCCTTCCCCATCTGCTCGTCCGCTTCTTTACAGTAAAGGACGCGGCTACTGCAAGAAAATCGGTAGTATATTCCACATGGTTTATAGGCTTATTTTTTATCATGACTATTTTCCTAGGATTCGGAGCTGCTTCTTTCGTAGGATTTGACCGCATCGTTGAAGCAAACTCTGCTGGAAACATGGCAGCGCCACTCCTCGCATTAACCGTGGGCGGTGAATTTTTGTTCGCTTTCGTTTCAGCCGTCGCATTTGCCACTATTTTAGCGGTTGTATCCGGTCTTGTTTTAACGTCTGCGTCCGCTTTCGCACATGACATTTATGGTGAAATTATTAAAGACGGAAAAATAACTGAAAAGCAGCAAATTCTTGTAGCCCGTGTTGCATCAGTTAGTGTAGCTGTTATATCAATCGTGCTTGCCTTGTTTGCACAATCGTTGAACGTCGCTTTCCTTTCTGTACTTGCATTAGGAATCGCTGCAAGTGCCAACTTGCCAATTATCCTTTGTACAATTTATTGGAAACGATTTAATGCAACTGGAGCGATCACCGGCATGTTATTCGGGTTACTCAGTTCTCTTATATTAGTTATGCTCAGCCCGAATGTATGGAATCCGGAACCTGGAATTGGTATTTTCACAGGGAATCCTCTCTTCACAATGAGCAACCCGACCATTTTCACCGTGCCACTTGGTTTTATTGGTGCATATTTAGGGACAGTGTTGTCTAAAGCAAAAGAAGAGGAAAATAAATTTCCGGAAGTACTTTTCAAATCTAACACCGGATTTGGGATAAGCTCAGCGAAAGACCATTAGAAGAAAGGAGGATTTCCATGACCATTCAATTAGATGATCAGGATATTCATGAATTACATTATGATCAAATTAAGCAAGTGCTTAAAGACGAACCATTTGCATCTTTTCTCGGTATGAAACTGACAAAACTTGGGCCTGGCACAGCGGAAGCTGAATTAATCCCTGACGACCGCATGCTCAATTCACACGGAACGGTTCACGGGGCAATTATCTTTTCACTTGCGGATTACGTATTCGCAGCTGCGAGCAATTCATACGGCAAAATAGCAGTGGGCGTCACAACCAATGTTAACTTTATATCCGCTGGCAAACGTGGTGAGACTTTAACTGCAAATGCAAAAGAAATAAAGAAAAATCACAAACTCGCATGGTACAAAATCGAAGTCCTAAATGAAAAGGAACTAATCGCAACCATGGAAGCGATGGTATATCGGAAGAATCATTATTTTGTTCAACAAGATGAATAAAGCATTATTAAAACCGGACATGTCAGTCGACCTGTCCGGTTGGCTTTTTCTCCCTGATAGATAGGCCTTTAACAAGACATATATAGGAGGGTAATAGATAACTGGATTCAAAAAATAATACTTAAAATGACTATCGCTACAGTTGTACGGATTCCAAAAGTTTTCTGACTAGTTATTAACTACAATTCTGGAGTCCATCACTTTTAACCATTTCCCCCGCAGCCATCATTTGCGACCCTGTATCAAAACCTTCCCAATGAGCGCGACCAGGTTCACTAAAATGGACATGCACATCAATCATACCCGGAAAAATGTACTAACCTTTCGCCTCATACTCTACATTAGCTTTACTATCTAACTGATTCCCAACCTTAACAATCACCCCATTATGTACCGCAATATCAGCTTTCTTAACTTCATCAGGTAAAACTACGTAACCATCGCGGATAATAAGGTCGTATGTTGACATTAACATCACTCCTTCATAATAAAAAAATCAAATAGAACTCCTACCTACACCCACTTTCTCTGTCTTCCCTACATATACATCAAGTGCAGCCTGTAAAGCTTCTCCTCGATTCACTTCGAAACCCTGGCGTAAAAGAACGGCTTCTAAGGAAGCTAGCACAAAGAGAATGTTTTCTTTCCGACAGCTAAATCCCATGGTGCCGATTCTCCAGATCTTTCCGTGAAGCGGACCAAACGAGGAGGCGATCTCGATACTGAATTCATTCAACAGCATACCTCGTACCGCTTCCCCGTCGATACCTTCTGGAATTCTGATACAAGTTACACATGGAAGTTTGTTTTTCTTATCCCCAAATAACGTTAATCCCATTGCCTTGACCCCTGCAACGAGGGCGGATTCATGGAGTTTATGACGAGCGAAGCGTTTTTCCAATCCTTCTTCAAGTACAAGGCGCAACCCTTCACGTAACGCATAAATCATTGAAGTTGCCTCTGTATGGTGATTCAAGCGGCGCGGGCCCCAATAATCCTGCAGCATACTTAAATCGAAATAATTGCTGGTGATGGGACGGTGGCTCAAGACCTTTTGGCGGTCCTCTTCTGTCGCAATCCCACGTTCCACTTTTTTACGAGACTGAATGATTTTTTCAATTCTTTCATTATAGGTAATCGGCGCCATCCCTGAAGGAACAGACAAGCATTTTTGCGTCCCGCCTATTAATCCATCAATACACCATTCATCTACCTTTACGTCTGTTCCGCCGATGGAAGCAACCGCATCGACCACAAGCAAGACATCCAATTCACGGCAGGCCACCCCGATTTCCTTCAACGGCTGCATACATCCCGTAGAAGTTTCTCCATGAACAATCGCGGTTATTTTTGGGGACACTTTCTTGATTTCCTTAATGACCACTTGCGGATCAAACACTTCTCCCCATGAACATTCAATCGTATGGACTTCCGCTCCATATCGTTCACAAATTTCAACTAACAAATGACCAAATCTTCCGAAAATAGGAACCAGAACTTTATCTCCCGGTTCAATGATGCTGCAAAGGATCGCTTCATTGCCGGATCTTGATGTACCATCAATTGGAAAAGCCCACTTATTTTTCGTTTGAAAAACCAACCGAAGCATTTCCATCACTTCATTCATGATTGTAGTAAATGCGGGGTCAAATTGCCCTAATATAGGTGTGCTCATCGCTCTTAGCACACGCGGATCCACCTCGACTGGACCTGGAGTCATGATTGTCCTCATCGGTGTATGTAATTCTGAAAATGCCATTTTCCTCAGCTCCCTTTAATAGGCTAATCTATATAGTATTTCGCTTAAAACATCGATTCCCCTTTCCAAATCTGGAACACTAGTAAACTCCTTAGGTGAGTGGCTGATTCCCCCCTGACTCGGAACAAACAGCAAGCAAGTTGGGCACATTGTTCCAAATACCTGTGCATCATGCCCCGCTCCTAACCGCAGAAAATACAAAAATGGGAAACTACGAAATCGTCTTTCATATTGGCGATTACTTCCGAAACAAAACTATCCAGCTCCCGGAACCACCGTTTTTGGTATAGATTTTTAGACAAATTTGCTTAGCATATGTTTTCCGCGTTTTGCTGGTATAACACCCTATAGAGACTGCATCTAATCTCGTTTACTGATGAAATCCTTGTAAGCCACAATTTTATATTCAAGCATCTCATCTACAGCTTTTAACGTTCTGATTTGTTTCTTAATAGAGTCTTTATGTTCTTCTAAAAGGCTTAATCGCTCTAGTGTGGTATGTTCTCCTTCTAAAACTAATGAAGCATACTTCTTTATTTTCGCGATAGGCATTTGTGTTTCTCTTAACTTGATAACAAATTGCAGCCATTTAATATGTGTATCGTTATATCGCCTGTCTCCGCTGGCATCACGAACAGGAATTATAATTTTTTCTTTTTCGTAATACCGCAATGTATGTGTACTTATCCCTAAAATTTTAGCCACTTCACCAATGCTGTGCATAAGAAACCTCCACATTAATTTTTTCTTGACTTAGAGTTTACTCTAATCATTATAATCAACTCATAGTTCGCTCACAATAAAATCAATTGGATAAAATTCAGGAGGGATTTATATGAAATATACAGTTATTACGGGTGCCAGTTCAGGAATTGGGTATGAAACGGCCCTTGCTTTTGCGGCTCGTGGGAAAAACTTAATCATAGCAGCTCGCAGAACGGAGGAATTGGAAAAGCTAAAATCAAAAGTGGCTGACATTAACGCAGACCTGGATGTTGTCATTCGAATTGTTGACTTATCTGTTACTGCAAATGTTTATGAATTCTACGAAAGTCTTCAGGATTATCAGATCGAGACTTGGATCAACAATGCTGGTTTTGGAAACTTTGCTTCCGTTGGGGAACAAAATTTAAATAAAATTGAGACGATGCTTCACTTGAATATTGAAGCCTTAACCGTTCTGTCCTCTCTTTATGTACGTGACTATGGAGATGTTGATGGAACGCAAATCATTAATATTTCTTCAGGAGGAGGATACCGGATTGTTGCCGATGCTGTGACCTACTGCGCGACAAAGTTCTATGTAAGTGCCTTTACAGAAGGTCTAGCACAAGAATTGAAAGGAAAAGGAGCAGCCATGCAAGCAAAAGTCTTGGCTCCTGCTGCAACAGAGACCGAATTTGCGAAACGCTCCTATAATGTTGATAATTTTGAATATGATGGTTTTGTTCCTAAGTTCCATACAGCTGAACAAATGGCCGGTTTCTTACTAGATTTATATGACAGTGAGAGGGTGGTAGGAATTGTGAATGGAGAAACGTATGACTTCGAATTAAGAGATCCGATTTATCCGTATGTGACGCAGAAAAGAAACTAGTCTTTTAAAATCCAAACATAACAAAAAGTCGACGGTTTGCAACTTCTTATTTTAGCTAATGTATTATGGAATACGGTATATATATCACGTGCGGTAGATGCTTTGCGTGCAAAAGGCGTGGACATTCCAGAGGAATATTTACAACATATATCCCCACTTGGTTGGGAACACATTACATTGACAGGTGATTATGTGTGGAACCTAAATCAAAAAACAAATTTCAATAATTTAAGACCCTTTTTGGACCAAGTTCCCGTCCGTTTTGGACTTTCCTCCCCCGCCTCTCACTATCATGTGCCCTTACTCGTTTCCCCATGGGGTTATCAGGTATATCGGGGGAGTTAATTAAAATGCCGGAGAAGATTACATCCTTCTCCGGCATTTTAAATAGATTAATCACTTTTTAGCATTTTGAAAAAAGGGAAGCATTCCTGTTATGAACGAAAATAAGATTTGAGTCCAAAAAGACCTCTTGATTGGATAACATTTTCTAATTCAACTAACAGGTGGTTTACTTCATTTAGCGAGGATTGCTTTTTTCTTATAGAGCTAAAGGGACAGTTTAGCGAAAAAGAGGATATCCACTTTGTTTTGAAGAAAAAGACAGGGAAAAGCTTTATTAAAATCTATAGACTTGTTATTAGTGATAGATATTTAAATTTTGGGGGAATTCACTTGAAAATCATAGATACCATACCGTTTTTTGTAAATAACTATCTACCTTCTTTAAGATTTTTAAGGCACTATTACAATGAATATCCCGATGTATTTAAAGAATACTTTTTATATCATTGCAAAGACAATGAAGAAAGGCATAAACAATCAATATCAAAATATCCTCAAATTTTTTCAACCATAAAGCAAACTCACGAGAACATTGTACCTATCATAAATGAAATAGAGGAAGAATATTTTAGTATATATCAAGTATCCTTTCCAATTGAAGTAAATTTAATAGTTGGGGGCTTCGGTTCTAATGCCTATACATATCGTCAAATCATACCTAATATAACTTTTGCTTTAGAAAAATTATCACCAGAACCTAATCATTTAAAAACCATTGTTGCACACGAGTTTGGTCACGTTACACATAACATTATTTCAAATGACAAAGGAATTGACTGGACAAAAATTCAGTGGAACAGCCCTCTTACTTGGCTTTATCAGGAAGGAGCAGCTACACATTTTTCTAGGAGAACAGTACCTGATTTGCACCCTACTATTTATTTTTCTTTTAACGATGGGGGTTATGAGTGGTTGTCATTTGCAGAATCGAATAAACAAGATGTTAAACTGGGGTTTGCAAAAGATCTTGCTACTTGTACTCCCCAAGATATTTATCGTGAGTGGTTTTCTATAAATGGAGGGGAAAAATTTGGACATAGTCGACTGGGATACTTTTTAGGAGATATGTTATTCCAACATCAAATATCACAGTTAGGAGAAATGAGCGCAATTGTTGCTTGGAAGGAGCACGATTTTGAAGAGAAAATTAATAGCTGGTTATGTTATTAAAACGATTTATGAGGAATCATTCAATTGAATATATTAAGAGCATGTTTTGATCAAACTTTTTTTCAAAACATGCTCTTTCAATTTGTTCATTTATCAAGGTTCCTTGTATTAATTTGACCAATCTTTGTTTCAAAGCTACATGCTGTTCTCAACATACCGTTTATTACATTAAGAACCGACTGCCGCATCAAAAGCACTCCCTCCCGAGAATTTTATTCCCTGCCATCGATGCTAGATAATGAGGGCTTACCACCAAACTTTTCGTTCCAATTATGGATTTAGTCATGTAAGTCCCCTCTTTTTATTTATTTGAATTTTCAAAAAACAAACCGTAATTGTATATAAATTATTTCTTCTTCATACGTAATTTAAATTCGCCTTTTCTAGACAAAAAGATGATATTTTTTCGTTTATATTGTCTATTATCTTAATAAATACAAAAAAATCATTCATTTCGTAATTATTATTAAAATTATATGTACATTTTGAAACTAGTTTTGTTATTATAAATACATAATCATGGAAATTAATTCTTAATTTCAATACAAAAACAGGAGGAATCTTTGTGAAAAATCCATATACGGAATTAACTGTTGGGATGATGCGAACGGGGATTTTAGGATTCGGCGGGGGACCATCTGTAATTCCTCTCATCCGTCACGAAGCAGTTTCCCGTTATCATTGGCTCGACGATGATGAATTCGGGGACACCTTGGCGATCGCCAATACACTCCCAGGACCGATTGCCACTAAAATGGCAGCGTATCTTGGTTATAAATTAAAAGGCTGGCCGGGAGCCCTCGTTAGTGTGGCAGCTCATATATTACCTTCTTGCTTTGCGATGGTTTTCTTGATTGCGTTCATTAATGTTTTAAGTAATTCAGCCATAATCAGCAATATGATCGCTGCTGTAATGCCAGTTGTTGCCGTCATGCTTGGTCAAATGGCTTATGAGTTTGGCGAAAAGGCGGTAAAAGGTTTAGGAAAAGTACTCGGAATCACCTTTTTTGCGATTTCCTTTTTCCTTCTGCAGATCATATCCTTGCATCCGGGTATTGTCATTATGATTTTCCTTTTATATGGGGCGTTTCATTTTAAATTAAAAGATAGATTGAAAAATAAAAAGGTTGATAGGAAGGAGGAATCCGCGTAATGGGTCTTATTATCATCCCTATTGGTGTCGCTGTTTTTCTAGCGTTTTTCATAGCCAATATTCTTGGCTACGGCGGAGGTCCAGCCTCGATTCCGCTTATGTATGATCAAATTGTCACCCGTTACGGCTGGCTTGATAATACCGAGTTCTCACAAATGCTTGCATTAGGAAATTCACTCCCAGGACCGATCGCCACCAAAATAGCCGCCTATGTAGGATATGATGTATATGGCTGGCCAGGATTTTTAGCTGCATTGGCAGGCACCATCATCCCTTCAGCAGTGGCTTTGATCTATTTATTAAAAATCCTGCGAAAATACAAGCAATCACCCATCGTAAAAGGCATGTCCCTACTTGTGCAGCCCGTGATTGCGATCATGATGTTATTGCTCACATGGAATATGGCCGCTGATGCTGTCGGGTCCATCGGTTACATCCATTCCTTTATCATCGCAGGATTGGCCTTCTTAGCTTTAGGCAAGTTCAAAATTCACCCAGCATTCGTGATCATTCTTGCCTTTGCATACGGCGGTTTTATCATCCCTCTCACATAAATAATAAAATCCACCAAATGGTGGATTTTTTTTTTATTAAAGTTTCATTCCCATCCGGCTCTTATAACGTTTAATGAGAATTTGGCAATCAACGCTCACAACCCCCTTGACCGCATACAACTTTTCATTAAGAAAGCGTTCCATCTCTTGATTATCAGTAAAGATCCCATGCATATGAAGCTTGCTTGGACCAGTCATATGATACAAACTCGTCACTGCTGGTTCATTCTCTAGTTGATTGGCCACCGATTCCAAATATTTAGGCTCGACCTCAACATTAAAAAACGCAGAAACCTGAATACCGACCTTAGCTGGATTAATGACCGCAGTAAACCTTTCAATCACACCGTTTTCAACAAGATGATTAATTCTCATTTGAACCGCTACTCTAGAAAGTTCCACTTTCTTTGCTAAGTCCGTATATGAAATTCGTGCATCTTCATGTAAAATCGAAATGATTTTTTTATCGATCTCATCAACTTTTAAGCTGGGAATCTTAAAGTCCTCTGCCATCCTTTGTAACTCCTTTTCGATTCATTTATTCTATTATCGCAGAGAAAACCACCGGATCACAACAAAACTTGCCTTTTCCTCATCAATTTAAAACACCGATTTCCGATTCACAAAAAAACTGCCGATTCCTCGGCAGTTTTCTTAATAAATGATTAATAGCCTAATATCCCCATAAGGGTAATAAATAACGTTTGCACGATTAGAATAATTCCAACTTTAATGATGCAACACAAGCAACTCCTTCAAACTATTTCTTAAGAATAATAGTTTTCATACAATCAATCTACAGCAAAAAGGCTCCCAATTTTGGCGGACCCTTTTCAATAAGTATGTAATTAACATCAATGTGTGAACAAATGTGGATTTTTACAGACAGTCCCCCGCCTTATTCGAAATTTAAAGGTGGGGGTTTTACAACCTGCTCAACGTGGAATAAAAACTTATGAATACCCAATGCTCAATACTTCGTTTGAAAAGTTTTCGCGATATTTTTGTATTCCTCTTCATTGAGAATACCCATTTTTTTAAATAAAGCGGAATAAACCATTATTTTTCTTTGCGTACGGTTTGTACAACACATTTTAAATCAGCTCCTTTTTTTACATTCTATTCAATCACAATAAAATGTTTCCTTTATGCAAAACATTTTGTATAGACTAAAATATTATTTCCCGATTTCCTCGGAGTTTTATTTTCCAACCCTTTCTTGTATGGAAAGCTTATGGTCCCCCTTGCAACAATTTACACTTCAGATTATCGTTATTTAAGTAACTATGTCTCAGCGAATGTTAATTTCTACTTTATTAAACTTTGTAACGGGATAAGGTATATAAAAATCTGCATACTTTCTTCATACTTTTACGATACACTGTTCTCAATAAATAAGAAGGTGAATACACGTGAAAATCTCTTTTAAATTAGGTTTATGGATGTTTGTATGCATTTTCTTAATAGAAACTGTTTCCATGATTTATTTACACAATAAAGTAGTTCATTCTCGTATCAATCAAGAATTAGAATCACTAAAGTCACGTGGCAATAGTCATCGTGACGTGTTAGAAATCTCTTATGACAATTCAACTCTTCATCACATCGGCCTGATGGAATCACATACCGATACAGATGTTGTGATTACGAATACAAAAGGCGATATCCTATTATCGTCTGAAAAGGTCAATAGCGGAATGAAGAAAATCTTAAAAAAGGACCTCTCCCAAGTACCAAGAAAAGGTCTAATCATCCAATCAAGTTGGAAGGAAGAAAGATATATAGCCACCGTTACACCATTTAACAGCGATAAAGTAAATGAAGGCTATGTCTATATGTTCAAAAATACCGGAGATGTTGAAGATTTAATCTCTCAATTGAACAAACATTTTCTCTTTGCTACTTTATTGCTCCTTTTCTTTATGCTTATAACCATTTATTTTCTATCAAAAGCGTTGACTAGACCTCTTATTACGATGAAAGAAGCAACGACCAAATTAAGCAAAGGGAATTTTTCTGTATCTGTACCTGTACGTTCAAAAGATGAATTAGGGGAACTTGCACAGTCCATTCAAAGCTTAGCTAATGAGTTAAACTATTTAAAAAAGGAACGTAATGAATTTTTGGCAAGTATCTCTCATGAACTCCGCACACCACTAACGTATATTAAGGGCTATGCTGATATTGCACGGCGAAAAGATTTAGATATACCAGAAAGAACACAATACTTAGAGATCATCCATGAAGAGTCAAAACGACTAAACAGTTTATTAGATGAACTATTCAATATAGCAAGAATGGATGTTAATACATTTACGATTTCAAAAGAAACTGTCCCTCTCTCTTCATTCCTGCAATCCGTTTATGAAAAAGTGTTACCTGCT
This sequence comes from Peribacillus sp. TH16, assembly GCF_016651095.1. NCBI lineage: Bacteria > Bacillati > Bacillota > Bacilli > Caryophanales > Bacillaceae > Peribacillus > Peribacillus sp. TH16. The sequence continues at coordinate 1,615,689 of NZ_JAEKEM010000002.1, forward strand.
TTTACGAATAAAAATATACAATTAAACCTGGAGTGTAAGGATAATTTATTTATGGATATTGATCCTTCCCGTTTTGAACAAGTTCTTCTTAACCTACTGGACAATGCGCTAAAATACTCGAATGAATATACGGTCACTACTATCAAAGCCATTGAATCAATTGGCAGTATTTCCATCTCTATAATAGATCAAGGAGTAGGAATTCCGAAAGCAGACATCCCCCATGTTTTTGATCGTTTATACCGTGTTGAGAAATCACGCGCGAGAGCTACTGGCGGATTTGGTTTGGGGCTCTCTATTGTTAAGCAATTAGTGGAAGTTCAAGGAGGAACCATTTCAGTTAAAAGTAGTATAGAGCAAGGTACGTGCTTCACTATTATATTTAAGGAGAAAAAAAATGAAGACAGTAGTTCTAGTTGATGATGAAAAGAGAATGCTTGATCTTATAGAATTATATCTTTCACCTCACGGCTATACATGCATGAAGAAGAACTCTGGACATGAAGCGCTTTTGTTCTTAAGGGAAAATCAGGCTGACTTGGTCATTCTAGATGTGATGATGCCTGAAATGGATGGATGGGAAACGTGTGAAAAAATCCGAGCGTTTTCTGATGTTCCCATTATCATGCTCACCGCTCGTGATGCGGCAGAAGAAATGGTAAAAGGATTAAAAAAGGGAGCCGACGATTATGTAACTAAACCTTTTAATGAAGACGTTTTACTTGCTAGAATCGAAGCTGTGACGCGACGGGTCCGCAATCATCCAGCGGGATATGTAAAATTTAACGGAATAACTTTAAATGAATCTGCTTATGAAGCGCATTATCAATTTAAGGCCATCCCGTTAACACCAAAAGAGTTCTCTATGTTAGGGTTACTTCTAAAATACCCTAACAAAGTGTACTCTAGAGATCATCTGCTATCGACCATATGGGGATTCAAAACGGATACAGAAGATCGGACCATCGATTCTCATATCCGAAACATTCGAGAGAAATTGCGCCATGTCGGTTTTCCAGTAGACCAACATTTGAAAACAGTTTGGGGTATTGGTTATAAATGGAGTTCTGTTTGATTGATATGGAGATCATTTCTGCAGCATTATTATCAAGTGGCCCATTTTCTATTGCCGTAAGTGTATTATTAAACATTTTAATTAGTGTACTTGGGTTTATTCCAAGTGTGTTTATCACTGCCGCCAATATCACTGTGTTTGGATTTGAAAAGGGATTAATTCTATCTTACATTGGAGAAATTGCAGGAGCAGTAATTAGCCTTTGGTTATATCGAAAAGGCCTTCAATCTTTCAAACCGAAATTCTTGAAGAACCGATGGTTAAAACAACTACAAAACTCACAAGGATGGCGTGCATTTTGGATGATCCTAATGCTTAGACTCCTTCCTTTTATACCTTCCGGCTTAATTAATCTTACAGCAGCAATAAGTAAGACGAGTGTCATAATCTTCTTCATCGCTACATCTATTGGAAAACTGCCCGCCCTCCTTATCGAGGCCTATTCAGTGACACAAGTGTTGCAGGCATCGGAGGATGTAAGGAATATTTTAATATTATTGATTTTGATCATCGTAGTCTTGTCTTACTTTAAAAGAGTTAAGAATAAAGAAATGTAATGAAGGGGACCATGTAAACAGAAAAAACCTGATATTTCCATTAAAAACCAAGGTTATGATGAATTGTTTTGATAACAAAGAGGGAATAAATAATGTCACATTTTAAAAGGTAAAATAGAAGGATAGTTGAACTACCCCCCACTTATCGACCTTACGGTCTGATTGAAGTGGGGGATTCCTAAGAACATTAGCCTATCGGCCAATTTTTAATTAGGCTACTCCCGTAGTTCCTACGGTTAGAAGCCTTATGGCTTCATTCATTAGATTGAGCCCTGCGTTAATATCTCGATCGTGGTGAGTAGAACAAAAAGGACAATCCCATTCACGAAGATTCAGATCTTTAACGTCTTTATTTTGGTAACCGCAGCTAGAACACAATTGGCTAGAAGCAAACGTTTTAGATACGGTCACGATTTGTTTACCATACCATTTTGCTTTGTATTCCAACATTTTTTTGAATTGGTACCAAGATACTTCACAAATAGCTTTAGCTAGTTTGTGATTTTTCATCATATTCGACAAAGTCTTCCATTCCAATAACATCGTGGTTTTTGATGATTTTGGTAGAAACTTTATGTAAGTAATCCATTCGGGCATTTGAAATTTTTTCGTGTAGGATAGCCACTTTTCGTTTTTGTTTTTGATAGTTTTTGGCTTCAGCCAATGGTTTATTTTGATTCAAGGCTATTTCTTGTCGCCTTGAAGGAATCCGTTGTGCTTTGGCCAATTTCTTTTCGACCGTCCGGAAGAATTTTGGATTTTGATAGACCGTACCATCTGAAAGAATAGCAAAGTTCTTCAAACCAACATCTACACTGCACGAACGATTATTTTTAGGAAGTACTTGTACATTGGTTTCCGCTAAAACGGAAATGAAATATTTACCCGAAGGGTTCCGCCTGATTGTGGTATTGATGATTCGCCCTTCGACTTCGCGGCTTTTAGCAAAACGAACTAGACCGAGTTTTGGCAATTTGATTTTGTTTCCAATCATTCCGATATTTCCATTCGTATGTTTAGTCGTGTAGGACTGGATAGGAATCTGCTAAATTTTCCACCGATTTCTGTAAGGCAATACTGTCTACTTCTTTCAGGAAAGAATACTCTTTCTTTAAAGCCGGGAGTTCTTTGATTGTTGCGTATTTATCCAGAAAAGAACCTTTCCATTCATTAGAGGGTAATTGGCCGTTCTGCTTCATTTCTTCACAAATATACCAGTAGGCATCTTTCTCCTTTTGTTTGCCTAAAAAGAAGTTAGAGACAAAACGGGAGCAGCCAATCGTTGTATTGATTAGAACTAGTTGTTCTTTAGTTGGATAGATTCGAAATTTATAAGCTTTGTTTACGACCATTGGTTTCACCCCCTTATAGTTATTATTAATCATCGAACATACGTTTGTCAAAAGATTACTTTGGCTTATGCCAACCGCCATTCATCTCCCCCTTACCGTTGGGCTCTCGCCCTTCACACGCTTGAAGAGGGAGTCTTCTGGCGGGAAATGATAAAAACAGAACTTAATCAGCTTTATCTATCCTTTTTTGTAGTATTACAAGATTATGATTTGACAAAGATAAATTAATATTTTCGTTATTCTAGATAATGACCCGATTGTCTAGTAATTTTCAGCTTGATAAATATAAATTAAAGAATTACTCCTTTATTTAACGATCAATCAATTGGCAGAAGTTGTTTAATGGGACAATTCTGTCCAAAATCAAGTAAATGCAATTAACTCTTTAAAACCGCTTTACCTTTTAATTTTCTTGTTGTTTTCTAGAGGCACAGGGTCAATACTCTGATCATTAGCTGTCAAGTCAATGCCATAGTCCTTCGCGAATACCATATGCGTTTCTACTAGAACCTCAGCTGTATTTTCATCTAGATTAAATACTCTGGCGCCCCGTAGTCTGTTCCTTTCAGCTCCCGGCAGACCATAAGCACCGAACCCCGTACTGCCCGCATACCCAAGCAGGATTCCGTAATAATTACCTACGTAAGTGTTTATATGATCATGACCGCAAAAAACGCCCTTGACATCGCCTCTCTCCAGCATCGCTGAGAACAGTCCCCCGTTGATTGGTCCCATACACTCTTCTTCATTTCTTTCTCCTACTATATTATGCTTTTTAACGGCAATCTCATGATTAGAGTCAGTTCTTTGGTCTACGCTCGCATACCACATAAACCTGTGTTCCCAAAGAGGAATATGGATGAAAGCGAGTGAAGGAATTTTTTTTCGCCATTTTCTCTCTAACTTCTTAGACGTCTCATAATACCAATTTACCTGATTAAAACGAAGCCAGTCCCACGTAGGATATCCTTGGAAATCTTGACCCGCTATGGTTTTTGGTGCATATCTTCCACTATCAAGAAGCCAGAGGTTGAAAGCTGCCTTTTTTCCTTTTGAATCCTTTATAAGTAAATTCATATTACCTGTCCCAGTAATACCTTCGACAGTAGGCTTGTTCATATTGTATTTATAAGAAAGATAGATTTTGAGCATGTCTTCCTCATCAAGACCGCCCTTCGGGGTAGAATCTTCATCATGATTTCCAAAGGTAATAGCCCACTTGATTCCTCTTTGTTCCATAGGATGTGCAACATTGTTAATGGCTTGCTTCATCTCCATAGGTGTATCGCATCCACCCGTAATAATGTCTCCATTAAGCACAACAAAATCAGGTTTTTCTGTATCAAGCACTTTCTCCATAAGCTGTAATGTTCTACGATCAATACGTTCATCATCTTGTGTATCATTAAATTGAACGATTTTTAATTTTCCATTACGATTAAATTGTAGAGAAATGTCATCTTTTTCTTCAGCGAGTGCTGTGGTGCTAAATAAATCATCTGAAAGTCCAGAGAATCCAAGTGTTAAGGCAAGTGTACTCATTCCTCCTATCTTAATAAAATTCCGTCTATCCAACCCTTCATGTGGTTCTTGATTCTTCATAAAAAATCTCCCATTCTCTTCTAGTAACTGTTTTATAGGGATAAAGCTATCGATTTCAATGGTGAGCATATAAGGATTACAAAAAATACGTGAAGAAAAACTATGTAGTTCCAATTCAAAAAACCATTACTATAAACAAAGTCTCCCTGTTTTTCATCGCAAAAACTGGATTGGATATTTATAGTATTACAAACTTACATTTTATTGAAGATCACCCTATAAAGTTCAGTTCTTACTTCATAATAAGGTGAAACTATTAGTAGAGTATTAACCTTATATGAAAGGTAAGTAAAGAAAACAATAGAAGAAGGAATGTCTGAGATATCAAAGATCCTTTCTAAATCTCTACTTATTCATCGATGAATACGTTAATAGATGGTGGATTTGAAGTTCATGTTTTCTAACCATTTTCCCATTTTTCGTCTATTTTATTAAAGTTTGTACCAGTACTAGTGGCATAGTCTTTATTCTTCATCTGAAATAGTAGCTGGATTTTTATAAGAAAGAAGTTGATCTAGAGGTAACTTTGGTATCAAGCATAACTAGTATTTCTATTTCTTAAGTATAGAATCTCTACTCTTTTATAGAGCCACTACAAAAAAACTGCCGATTTCTCAGCAGCCCCCTTCCGATTAATACCTTTTCTGTTACATACAATCCCAGGTATTTCTATATGTATCTTGTTATACAATCAGATCATTGCTCTTAAAATAGTCTAAGAAAGTCTCCGCTATGGATGGATCGAAATGCTTTCCCTTTTGTTCGTGTATGTAAGATAACGCTCGCTCCACTGGCCATGAATCTTTATAAGGTCTTCTGCTGATCAATGCGTCGAACACATCCACAATGGCTACAATTCTAGCTTCTAATGGAATATCTTCCCCTTTCAAACGATAGGGATATCCCGTTCCATCCCATTTTTCATGATGGTAGGTGATGATGTTTTCAGCCACTTCCAGACTGCTGATCATCTCATGGTTTATTTCCCTTGAAATCTTATTCAAAATATCAGCTCCCATTAATGGGTGCATCTCAATGATTTTCCGTTCGTATGGAGATAAGGGACCTGGTTTATATAAAATCCCTTCAGGAATCTCCGCTTTCCCGATGTCATGTAAAATACTTGCATGAGCAATATGGTTAATATAGCTTTTAGATAGTTCTAAATGGTTTCTTCGATTATGTGCCAAAACCAGATTCTCGGTTAAGATTTGTACTCTCAATAAATGCTCTTCGATGCCAGGATCTCGGATTTCGCATGAAATAGCAAGGACCTTTAACAATTCTCTCTGGTTCTCGACTCTTTTGTTTTCCGAAAGATAAACCCCTTCTTTCAATTGCTCCAATTCGCGAAAAACCCCAACAAAATACAGATGATTCTCTATATGAATCGGAGTGATTGTAATCGAGGAATGCCAAATATCTCCTGATTTCTTTCGATTGGTGAAGACCCCTGACCAAGGATTCCCCTTCCTTAATTCTCTTTTAAGGGACGTGTAGGTACACGGAGGTGTTAACCCTGACTTTAAAAATCCAGCCTTGAATCCAATGATGTTGTCTCTTGAATACCCAGTGGTTTGCTCATAATACGCATTAATATCAACAATGCGATGATGGTGATCCGTAATGATGACGGCATCCGCCAGCTTTAAATACCCCACCAATTCAAGTGGTACACTTGATTTAACTTTCAATGTCTATACCTCCATCAAATTACTTCATTTCTTGTGTAATCATGGTAAGGCTATCGGCAGATAAAGTTACTTCTTCAAATGCTTGACTTAATTCATTCACCACATTCACAAAGGAAACTAATTCATTTTCAATCTTGTCATTTTGGAATTTCGTTTCACCCATCGTTCTTAGTATTTGTTCAAAATGATTTTCCGTTTCTTTCATGCTTTCATTACCGTCTTTTACAGCCTCCCTAATGTTTTCGAGAGAGTGTGTTAATTTTCCAGCTTGAGCGTTCGTCTCTATGATTAAAGTGGATACGTTTGTTACTGACTTTTTAGTTTCTTCGGAAAGCTTACGAACTTCTCCAGCTACAACAGCAAAACCTTTTCCAGCGTCACCCGCTCGTGCTGCTTCAATTGCCGCATTTAGAGCTAATAAATTTGTTTGTTCGGCAATGCTTGTTACTATATTCACAATGACCTGCATCCTATTCGAAATTTCGAGCAATACCTCTACATCACCTGATATATCATTGACCGATTGATGGATATTCACCATCGTGTCATTTTGTTTGCTTAGCTGATTTTTCCCTTTTCCAGCTCGTTTTTCTGCTAGCACTGATAAGGCAGTCCCTTTGTTTGCAAGTGTAACAATTTCATGGGACTGAACCCTTAATTGTTGGAAGGATGCATTAGTCTCTTCGGAAATCGCCGCGAGGTTTTCTGAAGAATTTGCCACACGTTCCTTCATCCATTTTTTTTGCTCTTCGTCTTGTTCTCTCAATCTTTCCGTTTCAGAATCATACGCTTCCAGCACTAATTGTTGTTCCAGATTTAATAGTCTAGTTACAGCCTTTACAGCTAGAAAAGCTTCCACTCGATCTTCTATGTGTTCTTCAATGATAGTGGTAAGAGAAAGGAGAAGATCCTGAAAGGCACACATATACCATTTTGTTTTAAGTCCGATTTTGACATGAATCTGGGCAATCTGTATCCTTTTTTCGAAGTAGGTCTGATCAATAACGCCATCAAACATCTCGGAAATATGTTTTTTAAGGGTTTTTCTTAATCGATCAATCGAGCTCTTATCATGGATGATGGTTAATAAGGAAGGTTCATTTTCTAAATTTTTATAAAATTCACTTACGATATCATCAATTTTCTCAATGACAATGGGTTGTAAACGGTTCATGATTCGAAGATCCTCTTTAGTTAGGCTAATCATTTGCACTTGATTTTCAATCTCCGTCCCCCTAGGTATATCCAATTTAGCATTCCCTGCTATGTTAACTATGTTTTCTTTTTGTGAATTGAATCTCTTAAAAAACAATGAACTTCCTCCTGAACTACAATCTAATTACCAGGTATATAATACCATAAATAACTCAGATACAGTAGTTACTTATATCTATATATATGACAATTCAAGGAATTTTCACAAAGTTTTCTGTTCTATCAAATAATAATTCTGAAATAGCTAATTAAAACGTTTCATTATTAAGTAGGATATGAAACTTTTTATCAACTACTTAAATACAACCCCAGGCGTTTCTATATGTATCTTGTTATACAATCAGATCTTTGCTCTTAAAATAGTCTATGAAAGTCTCTGCTATGGATGGATCGAAATACTTTCCCCTTTTGTTCGTGTATGTTTGCCTTACTATCTCTTTTCAGCTTATTGAATCTATGAAGGGTAAATTGATTCAGTTTCCTAGAAAGTTGCACCTTTTATATGAGGTAATGCCTAAACTATCTTCCTGTTTTCTGGAAAAAAGAATGATTATATTGTGTTTTAAAGGGAAATTCATTTATAATTCGCATTAGATGATTTTTTAGTTTCGAATACGAGAGGAGAACGGATATGAAGAAACTATTGTACCCTATCGTTATTGGATTATTGGCAGTTGTTTTAACAGCTTGTGGTTCGAACGATGAAGCTGATAAAAAAAATGACGAGAAAGAAACGGCTAAAACAACTGAGGATCAGCAAAAACAGATGGAAGAATTGCAGAAGAAACTAGACAAGCAAAAGGTAGATGAAAAGAAAACAGTGGCCATCGTCAATGACGAGAAAATTTCAGGTGCGGAATATAATAACATGCTGTCTACGACACAAATGCAGATGCAACAATTGGGACAAGATCCAACCTCGAAGAAAGTAGCCGAACAAATTAAAGAGCAAACGATCAATTCTTTAGTGGGGCAAAGACTGCTGCTTCAAGCTGCTGAAAAAAAGGGCTACACAGCCTCCAAGGATGAAATCGAAAAGCAACTTGCAGAAATGAAAGGCCGATACGAGAATGATGAGAAATTTAATGAAGCGATGAAACAAGCAGGGTTGAATTTGGAAAAGTTGAAAACTCAGATTGCTAAAGATATTCCGTATACGAAGTACGTTGATAAAGAGATTAAAGTAGAAGAAGCAACTGATGAAGAAATTGAAAAGTATTACGACCAGGTTAAGGAGCAAGCGAAGGCAAGTGGGCAAGAGGCACAGAAACTTGAAGAAATGAAGCCGCAAATCAAGAAGCTACTAGAGCAACAAAAGAAACAAGAAAAGCTTGTGAAACATGTGGAAGAGCTTCAAAAAGATGCTAAGGTTAAGATTAAAATTTAATTAAGAAGACAGCTGCCGAATTGAAGTGAACCAAAAAAGTTAGACAGTTTATTTAATTAGGCAGCCTCAAAGGCATGAACCCGGTAATCTACCGGGCTCATGCCTTTTAATTTTCCCTTGATTCGTTGATGATTGTAGTAATGGATAAAAGAATAAACAGCTGAAGCCACCCTTGTTAATTCAGGATCAATACTTGGCCTGCAAACACCGGTTGAACAACACATTGACGGATCAAAGTTTTCAACTTTCATCACTAGCTCATCTCCCCTCAATATATAATCATTTACTCATGCTATGGATAAAACGAAAGCCGAGAGATCACTCGCGGCTTTTCAATGTTATTTATACGCCTGTTTTAGAGAAACGTTCAATTCTTGCTCCAATTTCATCACGAACACGTTGGAAAGTAGCCCATTTTTCTTCATCTGTTCCTTCCGCTTTTGCTGGGTCATCAAAGCCCCAGTGTTCCCGTTTAACATGCGGTGGCGTCATTGGACATTTGTCTGCTGCATCACCACATAAAGTCACAACAAAATCTGCATTATTTAAAATGTCAGTGTCGATGATATCTGATGACTGATTGGAAATATCCACTCCAACTTCATTCATTGCCTTTACGGCATTTGGATTTAACCCATGGGCTTCAATTCCTGCACTAAGCACTTCCCATTCGTTTCCTAAATATTTCTTGCCCCATGCCTCTGCCATTTGGCTTCTGCAAGAGTTACCTGTACATAAAAAGTAAAGGGTTTTTTTAGCCATATTGTATCTCTCCTTTTAAAGTAAAGTAAGTGTTTAATGAATAATGAGCAACCATATATATAAGCCAACTAATGTGATGAACAATGTTGGGATGGTTAAGATGATTCCCGTTTTAAAGTAGGTTCCCCATGAGATTTTCACGCCTTTTAATGAAAGGACATGTAGCCACAATAATGTAGCCAAAGAACCAATCGGTGTAATTTTCGGGCCCAAGTCCGAACCTATGACATTTGCATAAATAAGGGCCTCCCTAATCACTACTGTTGTATTGGTGTCGGAAATGGCAAGGGCATCAATCATCACAGTTGGCATGTTATTCATAAGCGATGAGAGAATGGCGGCAATGAAGCCCATCCCAATCGTTGCTGAAAATAGCCCTTGATCGGCGGTAACTTGGATTAAATCCGTTAATACATTTGTTAATCCAACATTTCGTAGGCTGTAAACCACTACATACATGCCAATTGAGAAAAACACGATTGCCCATGGCGCGCCTTTAATAACGGTTTTCGTGTTGACCACTGGGCTCCTTCTAGCCATCATTAGAAAGAAAATAGCAACAATACCTGCAATAATGGATACAGGTACCCTAATAAATTCACTTGAAAAATAACCAATAAGTAAAATTCCTAGTACTATCCAAGACAACCGAAACATTCTTTGGTCTTTAATGGCTTCCACTGGTTTTTTAAGTTGTGATACATCATAATTTTTCGGAATGCTTTTACGGAAAAATAGATATAAAACCAAGATACTTGCTACAAGTGCAAAAAGATCTGGTACAATCATTCTTGATGCAAACTCGGCAAAACTGATATTGAAGAAATCTGCGGACACAATGTTTACAAGATTACTTACCACTAAAGGTAGTGAGGTTGTATCGGCAATAAAACCACTAGCTATGATAAATGGAAAAATCATTTTATCACTAAACTTTAAGGCACGAACCATTGCTAATACAATCGGTGTAAGAATAAGAGCTGCTCCGTCATTTGCAAAAAAAGCAGCCACAAGAGCACCCAGGACACTTACATAGACAAACATCCTTACTCCATTTCCCTTGGCCGCTCTAGCCATATGTAAAGCCGCCCATTCAAAAAAGCCTATCTCATCTAAAATAAGGGAGATAATAATAATGGCGATGAAGGCGAGCGTTGCGTTCCAGACAATTGATGTCACGTCTATGACATCTGTAAAATCCACCACACCCACAAGTAAAGCTAATACCGCTCCGCCACAAGCTGACCATCCAATCGACAATCCCTTTGGCTGCCAGATGACAAGTACGAGCGTTAATAAAAAGATGATAATTGCCAAAATAACTGAACCCACTGAAGTAGTACCTCCTAGTTAGTCACAACAAATTCGTTTTCCTTGTGCTGTTAATTCTTCTACTTTAAATGCTTGACTTGGCAAGTCCTTGATAACGGTTTGAATAAATGAGTAATACGAAGATGTTTGGTTTAACGAGTAAAATATCCATTGTCCTCTTCTCGCTTCATTCACAATTCCGCTATCTTTCAACTTACGTAAATGTTGGCTGATAGCTGGCTGGCTCATATCGAACAAGTCCACAAATTCACAGACACAACATTCATGCTCAGACATGATTTTAACCATGGTCAAACGTGTTTTATCACCTAGAAGTTTAAGAATGCTCGCAGCAATTTCTATATCCGCAGCTTCATTCGTTTGCATTTTACCCCTCCTCAACTAATTGTTAAATAATTATATACTTATATCTTAAAAACGAAAAACTTCTACCGTCTCATTTCCTGATCATTATATAAGCATATTCTTATATATTCAAGTGAAAACTATATATCTTAAAATTTTTTACTTTAATCTTCTTGAAAGACCAGCCTGGTTTCAGATTGGTCTTCTGCTTTTATTCGCTACAAGAATTTTTTTAATTTCCAATTTCGCTAGAACAGGACTGCCACAGCACTCACAACTATTTCATCGATATCACCGATCGTGAATTCTTCTTCGTTTAGTTTTCTCACAAAAGTTATTTTATCGTTTGTTGGTTAAACTCCGTTAATATGAAATGGAGTTAGAATATTTATTCGCCCAGATTCCAATAATTGCTGAATTCTAATACCTAATAGAGTTGTATGGTGGGTTAGAAAACGACTGCTTGACGGCTCGTGGAGCCCTTAAGCTTCAAATTCGGTAATTTGTCCTTTTTCTGTCATTCGAGATGATATTTAACCACTTCTAACGTGAGCCAAAACACCGCAAGTCAGTTCCTTTAAAATACATCATTTTTCATTCGATATTTAGTAAGAAATTCTTAAGTATGCAAAGCCCTTTCTCTAATTCATCAGAATCCTTGGCCGATGTCAGCGAAATACGAATAAACTGATCGGATTTATCTTTTTTGACCAAAAAACGATGGGAATGATAAACATGAATACCATGTTCCAAAGCGTTCTGTTCAAACTGTTTCAGCTGATACTTTTGGCGCAACGGAAGCCAACGAAAGAAACTCAACGGGTTTTCGTTAGAATTTTCTTTTTGAAAATATTTTTGATAGAGAAGATTACGTTCTTTTGCAATTTCTTTCTTTTGCGAAATAATCTTCTCTGCACTGCCAGTATTGATCAACTCAGTTATAACTTCTGCATTTAATGAGGAGGTTTTTATATTGATATTGAAAATTCCGTGCGTGATTTTTTCGGCAAACTGATTAGCGTAGGCCAAAAATCCAACTCGCATTCCGGAGCTTAGTGATTTAGAGATACTTAAACTATAAACAAACCGTTCCGGTACAAAATGTGAAATCGGTAAATAGCCTTGCGGTGCGAGGAAAGAAAATATGTCATCTTCCATTAGTATAAGGTTGTGTTTATTTATGACCTTTGCTATATCTTTTCTTCGATTCATATCCATAATGATAGCAGTCGGATTATTACAGGAAGGAATTAAATAGATCCCCTGCAAATGATTAGCCCTGCATATGGCGTCTAACCGTTCTGGTAACATTCCAAAGGTATCTCCTTCTACTGGAACTAAATGAATATTAAGCATATTCGCCAATTCTATAAAATTAGGATAAGTATACGTATCCACCGCAATTTTATCCCCGGGATTGAACAGGGACATTAAAATCAGTGTAAGGGAATTTTGCCCCCCTGAAGTTATCGCGATATTTTCAACAGATATATCCATGTTAAAACGCTCCATCCACTTTTTGGCTGCCATTCTATGATAAGGCATGCCTAATGGGTGTCTGTAATCCAATAATTTTTCCAAATAATTTTTAGTGACAATTCTTTTAATCGTTTCTGCTACTAATGCATTTGAGCAATCAAGTGGTTCTATAATACCCATCTCTATGAAACTCTTATTCTCTTCGCTATCTGCCATGAAAATAGCATTTCCCACATTAGGAGCGACAAAGGTTCCACTTCCGGTAACAGCGTAAATTAATCCTTTAACTTCACATATTTTAAAAGCTCTGGTTACTGTACTAAGATTAATATCAAGATAATCTGCTAGTTCTCTTTGAGGCGGAAGTTTGGTATTAGGTGATAGGTAGCCATTGAGAATATCATATTCTAATAAGCTTGCAATGGATCTATATATTGGAGAAGCAAGCTGTTTCTTATCTGGTTTCCACGTCATGGGGTAATTTTCAAATGAATTTACAGGCATATTGAGCCTCCAGATAATTGTATTGCATACAATAATATCATTGAAAGCATACAATTACGATGATAAAGTAATTTTGTAAATATGAGTTTTAGATAAAGACAAGGAGGTTATTAGAATGAAATATTACGTGGTAGACGCGTTTGCTGAAAAAGTGTTTGAAGGAAATCCTGCTGGTGTCTGCATCATGGAAGAATGGTTGTCGGATGATACTATGCAGAAAATCGCTACTGAAAACAACCTTTCTGAAACAGCATTTGCTGTGAAAGAGGGTGAAAGCTACAGATTAAGATGGTTTACGCCGGCAGACGAAATTGAACTCTGTGGCCACGCTACTTTGGCAACGGCTTATGTAATTGCCAACTATTACGAAAATAATGTGGAGGAAATCAAGTTTCAAACAATGAGTGGTGAACTTGTTGTATTAAAAAAAGATGAACTTTACGAAATGGATTTTCCAAGCAGGATGCCAGAAGAATTTCCTCTAACAGATCAAATAGTCGAAGCTCTTGGTGTTAAGCCTATAGAAACCTATCTGGGCAGAGATTTGATGTTAGTATTGGAAAAGGAAGAGGATGTTCAAAATGCCTCCCCTGACTTTTCTAAGCTAGAAAAATTGCCGGATGGTTTGGGCGTTTCAATCACGGCGAAAAGTAATAAATACGATTTTGTTTCTAGATCCTTTTTCCCGAATCTCAAGGTGAATGAAGACCCTGTTTGTGGTTCTGCACATTGTAATTTCATTCCTTACTGGGCAAAACGCCTTGGTAAGAATGAAATGGTAGCAAGACAGCTTTCCAAACGCGGAGGAACATTATACTGCAAATCTTCGGGAGATAGAGTGAAAATCAGTGGGTCTGCAGTTTTATACGCTATTGCTGATCTACAGATACGTTGAGAAATGAGGTTAACTTTTTAATAGAAATGGAACGAAAAATCGAAGAATCCGATAGCTGGGCTATTTTAACTGTTTTACTTTGGGGATTATTCGTTTTTGACCAGTTATTTAGTTTGCTAGGTTTCATAATGTCAATTTCTATATTTTACCTCTAACACTAAGCTGACCACTATAACAAATATTGTGGTTGGTAATCCTCTTAGTAGAAATCTATATATTTCATTAGTTCAGTTATTCCTTTACATAGAATGGTTAGTTGATTATTATATTTTGAAGTAGTGCTAGCTGGAACAATCATTTTTCTCAATTAGCTACTGTAAAAAGCCTATATCCCTTTTACTTTATCTCTTCTGAGTGAATTACCCCTCTTTTTCCCAATGTCTCATTGCAGAAGTATTTACTTCAGCAAGCTAATTTTCGCTTTTTTGGTGTGAAAAAACAGTAAATGAAATCTAAGGTTAGCGCAGCGCATTGGACATTGTTGTCCAGCAACCATTTCCCACAGCTCGATCATGTCATAAAAAACGCAGCTTACACCCCCCCCATCGACTTCCTGTGTCCGTAGAACTCATCATATATTCTAGCGAGGGTTCGACTAATAAGCGATCGAGGAATGTTTTTATCGGACTAAAACCCCATATCTAGTTTCTCTTAACCAATTTCTCTATTAACCGACCAACAGGTATTGAAAAGAAGTCCAATGCTCTGTAAAAAAGACCACGAACGCATATGATTACGAAACCGATTAGCCCTGCTATCAGAGTAACGGTTATTAATTCGATTAAGTTGCCCGATGATTCTTGAAACATTTTCAACATCCATTCTTTCATCCCAAAGTCCCCCTATTTTACTTTCGATTCACAAATGAATAGCGAACTGTACGGAAGCATTAACAGATTGCTTTTAAACACCGTTGCAATAATAGTCAACGTTAGTTTTATTCTTTTCGAATAACTTAGTTAAACGGGTAATATCATCCCACTTGGCACGCACATATACATCTTTTGTTATCCATAAGTGTATGTATCTCCTCTAGCTTTCCATCCAGTAGTAATGAATATCGGGCGGGCTACTCTCGACATGGCATTGCGCCAAGATCCGTACATATAGCAAGGAAGCCCCCGCACTTGCATTTGCTGTTGTATAGCGATTCTCTAAACGTTTTAATCAATCATTCATATGATTTTTGAAAACGTCTGGGAACTACTTTTACGAGCTGCTAACGATAATCAGCCCCATAGTTTATATATTTCGTTGCTGTATTGTAGAGTATGTTCTGATTATTCTTTAGATTAAAATCTTTACATCAGTGTTTCAAAATCAGGCTTACATTGTTGATGATTTCACCGTCCAATATTGTTCCAAATGGAATATTTACATGGATTAATATGAAATTTAGTTGTGACCTCGAGCTCACTTATGAAATCATCGTCCTCGAAGGATATACTCTGTTTTGTTGCAATTAACATTGGAGAAATAAACAAAGTTACCACATCTAGTCCATCTTATCACTTCAAGCTCATTGATTTTATGGTAAATGTTGTTAATTTTTCCGAAACACTATTTTATATAAAAAGAAAAACACGGAAGAGTTATTCGCCCGTGAATTCCGTCCCCCCCATGTTTGGTTGTATGAATAGCCGTTGAAGTAAATTTCCAAATCGTGAAACATTCGGTAATAATTACAACTCCACTCGTAATGTTGTTTACCGTCCTTTGTGAAACGCCTTCTTTGTTACTATTTATTCAACAATAAAGAAGATCTATTCTTAACTATCACCAAGGGTTAACATAGTAATTTGTTCTTCACACATTAAAGAGCCTTGATGGTTTCTGCTAAAGGGGGTACCATGTTGTTCATATTTCGTAGAGATCATCTGGGGGAATAGTACATTCATTAGTTGTGGCAGCCTTTTTCTTATGCCACAAACAGGGCAGGTTAATTAAACAAAAATACCAGAAATTATGTTAAAATTCAGAAGATATAAATGTCTCAATATTAATTTATTAGGAGGACAAGAAATGAGTGGGATTGCAAAAACTCTTCAACCACCGTATTATGCAGTGATCTTTTCTTCACAGCGAACGGAAGGTGACAATGGTTATGGAAAAATGTCAGACAAAATGGAAGAGTTAGCTTCTCAACAGCAGGGTTTCTTAGGCGTGGAAAGTGCTCGAGATGAGGGGCTAGGAATCACTGTGTCATACTGGGAATCTCTAGATGCAATAAAGAATTGGAAGGAACATTCAGCACATAAAGTTGCACAAGACAAAGGTAAAACAGAATGGTATAAAAATTTCGCAGTTAGAGTTTGTAAAGTGGAGCGAGATAACCTTTTCGAAATGTAATGATAAATAAATATTGTACATCTTCAGTTAACGGGGACTTTACCTCAATTAAGGAGGTTGCTGCGGCAACCTTTTCTTATTCAACAAAAAAGGAAGAATCGCCTTACAAATAACGTCTTTTTTTGCTTTGAATCATTAAGAAAAAATCAGCAGGATAATTAAGTAACTTGGACACAGAGAAATCAAGACACTTCATCAGTGTGGAAAGTATTGAATTTTGAAACTAAACCAAAAAAACTGCCGATTACTCAGCAGTTCATTCTTCCTTATAAATACTTCCGATGAATACTTTTTCCATCATAGGAAAACAGGACTTCTTTTCCTTCCATGACCGATTCCATATGCACGGAACGTCCCCAGAGCTGATGGATATACGGCATGACTTTTTCAAGATATTTCAGGTCCAATTCAATACCCTCGTACCAATGTTTTAAGTAAAGTTCACCATTCCGCATGTAGTCGCCGTCATTTACTGTGATATATGGGAATCCTCCGTTCACTCTCATACTGACGAGCTGATCGCGAACTTGCTCCCACGCTTTGTCGACAATTTTATAATCCTTGCCCTGCTTCTGGAATAAATACATATCCTCCCGCATAACCAGGTCTTTCGTCAAATAATTGCGCAGAAAGGATATATCCGATTCAATTTCTCTGACTTCGAACATCTTTTCCCTACCGGATCCAGGCTTAACGCCAAGTCTTATCATTTCTTCGGTTGGATTATCATAGCGTTCTTCAATATCTTCAAGCACCTTCAGCCCAAGGTAATAAGGGTTAATGCTGGTTCGTGATGGTTGAACAACACCTGCATTCAATTTGGCAAATTCAATTGCTTCACCTGAAGATAAATCCAATTCACGGATAATGCGCTGATGCCAGTAGGATGCCCAGCCTTCGTTCATGATTTTCGTTTCGAGCTGTGGCCAGAAATACAGCATCTCTTCCCTAATCATTGTCATGATATCCCGCTGCCAATCTGCTAAATCCCTACTGTACTGCTCAATGAAAAGCATAATATCTTTCTCAGGCCTCGGAGGAAATTTTTTCCGACCTTTCACGTTAGATTTCTTTGGCTTATCCTTATTATCAAGGTTCCATAAATCATCGTATTGAGTCGCTGCAGGCTTTATTTCCTCTTCTTCTTCCTCATCCTCCATCGTCCAGGCAAGCTTTGGTCTCATAAGTGACGGATCGATATGTTCTTCGATAGCCAAAAGAGCATCGAGGAATGTTTCTACTTCCTTTTTGCCATGCAGAATTTCATATTCTCGAATTCTTTCTGCCGTGGCCGACATACTTTCTACCATATCTCTCTTTGTGTTATTGAAACGAACATTATTTTTAAAGAAATCACAATGCGCCAAAACGTGGGCAACAATCAATTTATTTTGCACAAGTGAATTGGAGTCAAGAAGAAAAGCATAACAAGGATTAGAGTTAATAACCAGTTCATAAATCTTACTTAATCCAAAATCATACTGTAGCTTCATTTTATGAAACTGCTTTCCAAAACTCCAATGAGAATAACGAGTTGGCATCCCATATGCACCAAATGTATAAATAATTTCTGAAGGACAAATTTCATAACGCATCGGGTAAAAATCCAACCCGAACCCAGTTGCTATTTCTGTAATCTCACTAATGGCATATTCCAGAGCCTTTTGCTCCGCTTCATTCATCCGATATCCCCCTTGTCTTCCGCCTTTATCCTAATGTATGAAAAAAAGGCGGAAAAATGCCGTAATCACGTTTAAAGGTTCATCGTTAATAGAAAAAAACATCTCCATAAAGCGAAGATGTTAGGAATATATTTAGAAATAAACTCTTTTTTCATTATCAATGTTATTTAATTCAGGGAACGATATTGTAATCAGTTAAATCCCCTTCACTTTTAATACTTCACGAAGTCTGCATTTACTGCTCTTTTTTTCGATTTTGAGCGAACCCAAGAAACAATAAGCGCTGCTATAATTACAAAACCTAAATATCCTGTAACTGGGTATACGGTTCCAACCAATTTAATGAATCCTACGAAACTAGCAAGGAAAGCCAGTATCCCTACAACAATTACTGAAATTTTGAAGATTTTTGTTTCGGATGGAACAAATCTAGCAGTAAAAGCATAAAGCATTCCAACTGAAGTGTTGTAAATCATCCCCAAAAGTACAATTGATAGTATATAACCCAACCATGGAGAAATTTGATTGGCTAATATTAGAGTGGGCATTCCTGCATCTTCAATGCCTTTTAAATCAGATATCATTCCCATATTGATCAAGAATAATAATATTCCTAAACCGATTCCACCTAAAATACCGCCCATACCTGCCTCTTTCTTATTCTTAAACGTACCACCCATTACGGCTAACATTGCAATTCCAGCAGCCATATTATAGGAAACATACAGTAATGAACCCATAATCCAATTTCCAGTTGCTGCTGTTTCTTTACTAGAGGAAGAAATGATCTCATTAAAACTAAGATCAGATGTAAAGAATGAGTAACCCGAAATAATAATCATGATGATAAATAAAAACGGTGTGACTGCACTAATGATAGACATAATTTTATTAACATTAAGTAAGAGAGTTCCAATGGTAAGTACTGTCATCACTACAGCTCCTACTACACTTGGAATGCCAAATTGTTCTTCAAAAATAGTGCCAGAACCTGCAATCATAATGACAGTTACACCAAATAAGAAAAACGTGATCATAACATCAACCACTCTACCTAAATAACGACCACAAATATGATCGATTATACTTTTATGAGAGCGTGTTTGAAGGGCACAGCCCAACTGTGTAACCTGCATACCTAGAAAAGCAAATAATACAGTTGCTACTATAATTCCCAATACACTGTAGATTCCAAAGCTCGTAAAGAATTGCAATACTTCTTGTCCTGAAGCAAATCCTGCTCCGATGATAATTCCAATATATGCACCTGCAAGATTTACACTGTTTTTCATATGAATTCCACCTTAATTAAATGATTATTCTGACAATTTAGTGTACACGAAACATTTCCCCATTCAATTCTACCCGTTTTTTTCATTAATAACTTTCCAGCTTCAGCGTTTTTACGATAAGGTTATTCACATCGCTCGCGAAGCTGGAATACTAAAACTGCTTAATTACTCATTTGGTATATCTTTTACTATAAGAAGTAAATTCATCGACAGTTGCGTAATCGACTTTAAAGCCAATACCAGCCGTCTTTGGAACAATAATGACTCCCTCTTCCACTGTAACCTCGGGTTGAATGATGTCTTTATGCCAATAATTTGCCGATGCTGCCGTATCACCAGGCATTGTGAAATTATCAAGTGTTGTTAATGCGATATTATGGGCACGTCCGATACCTGATTCCAACATGCCTCCACACCAAACCGGTACATTTCGTTCTTTACATAAATCATGAATTTTCTTTGCTTCCGTTAAGCCGCCTACTCTTCCGATTTTAATATTGATGATTTTGCAACTTCCCAACTCAAGAGCTTTTCGTGCATCTTCTACGGAGTGTATGCTTTCATCCAAGCAAATCGGTGTTTTGATTTGCGCTTGTAATGTCGCATGATCCACAATATCATCAGATGACAAAGGCTGCTCGATCATCATTAAATCAAATTGATCGAGTTGTTTCAGTAACTCGATATCTTTCAAACGATAGGCTGAGTTTGCATCTGCCATAATCGGTACATCAGGATATTGCTTGCGTACTTCCCTGATTACATCTACATCCCAACCTGGTTGAATTTTGATTTTGATTCTTTTATAACCATCTTTCAAGCCGTTTTCAATTTTCTTAAGTAAATCAGCTACTGTTTCTTGTATTCCTATACTTATGCCTACATCAATTTTATCCAGTTCTCCGCCTAAAGCTGTACTTAATGGGATATTCTTTTCTTTTGCGTATAAATCCCAGATAGCTCCCTCGATTGCCGATTTTGCCATATTATTTTTACGAATATGTGAGAACATTTCCGATACCTCACTCGGATGTTCTAATTCTTTATCCAACACAAGCGGGATCAGGAAATCTTCCAGCATAATCCAATTAGTTTTAATTGTTTCTTCGTTATACCAAGGAGCTCCAAACGCGACTGATTCACCCCATCCTGAAAGTCCCTCTTCATTTTTCACTTCCACTAGGATAAACTCTTTATCTACAAATGTTCCAAAACTAGTTGTAAATGGAGCAGTCAAATCCATATTCAAATGACGTAAACGCACTTCTTTTATTTTCATCTCTATTCTCCTCTTATTCTGTTTTTTTTAATAAGTAGTTTTGGATGTTTTCACCTTGTTTTCGTTCAATTCCTACTACAACATACCCTTTGGAAAAAAGCGTTTGGAATAGTTCACTTGTTTTTACACGCCAATCAATTGCAAGGGAAAGATTTTCTTTTTTTATTTTTTGAATTTCCGTTGGAATGGGTATAGCCACGATTTCCGCAGTTGTTTCCAAACTATAATCTTCGATGAACGGAAAGCCTTGCTTATTCATTTCCGTCGTTACGATATGCGTCGCGTTATCAGTAAGTTGCTCATCGCTCCCAGTTTCTTGCTCTAAATTCCATTCCACCATGAAACGATCAGTGGACAGTCCTTCATTAAGTTCGCCTTTAAGCTCCCCATAACAATCTTCCATATATGTACGGCAAACCGCTTTTAGTTTACCGATATTCAAGTTAGCATTCACACTTTCCAATGGATCATATGTCCAGGTAATTAAATGATAGCCTTTTTTAAGCGCTTCTTCTTTTTGTGCCAATTTAAGTAATCTACCGTATCCCTTCTTTTGATGTTCGGGATGGATAGCTAGCAAATGTGAGCAAAGAAAAACCTTTCCATCCTTAAATCCAGGGAAACTGTATTGAAAACCTACTAATTGATTATCGATGTAACCACCTAAAATAATGCCACCGTTTTTGACTGCTGTAAGCATTTGATGGGTAGGGACACAATCCATGCCCCATACGAGAATTTCAAGTTGCTGCACTTCTTGTAAATCTTCTAGAGTAGATAAAGATTTAATGATTAATTCATTTGTCATATCGTCGTTCCCCCTCACCATATTTTTCAAAAGTAAGAATGATCGCTTTCGTTAGAATTTCAATTCCGGATAGCAAAGCTTCTTTATTGAATGTCATATTCGGATGATGTAGACCTGGTGTCAAATCACAGCCTAACCCAAGCATCGTCGCTTTGATTTCTGGTTTTTTTAATGTATAAAAATGAAAATCTTCTCCTCCAGTTGTAATAACTGGAGCTACTAAATTTTCTTTCCCTAGAGTATCTGCAATAGCTTCAGCCATTATTTCTTGAGCTTGGTTGTTCACAATTGCAGCAGCTACATTAGCTCCCGACTCCAGATTAATTTCAACTCCATTTGCGACGGCCAAAGCTTCTGCAACTTTTTCAACTCTTTTGGTAAGGTCTTTCATTACTTCATTATCCTGAGCTCTTAAATCCAATGAAAATGTAGCTTTCCCTGGAATGATATTGGAACTTTCGCCACCTGCAAAAAACTGTGTCATTTTTGCTGAAAAAGGTATGGATGGATTGAGATGGATATTGTTTAACAATGTAACGAATGATGCTCCTATTTCAATAGCATTTTGCCCCTGGTGCGGTCTAGCTCCATGTGCATCTGTCCCTACTATTTCTCCTTTAATAAACTGTGCAGCTCCATGAACAATTGCTGGTGCCGCCTGTCCATCTTTCACTTCCTCCGCTGGTCTTAAGTGCACACCATAAAGAAAATCAACATCATCCACTACTTTTTCGTCAATCATCTTTAATGCACCCGTACCTTTTTCTTCAGCAGGTTGAAAAATGAATTTCAGTTTTCCTTTGGGTTGAAAGTTCATTTCCTTCAATACCAGGAAAACTCCAAGAGCCAAAGTCATATGCCCATCGTGTCCACAGGAATGATTGGCCTGAAACGACCCATGCACTTCTTGCCAAAGTGCATCAATATCTGATCGTAATCCGACAGTGAAACTTCCATTCCCGATTTCTCCAATTACGCCCGTACAATCTTTAAATTTTTTCACAGAGCACTGATTTTCTTTTAAAACATTCGAAATGAATGCTGTAGTATTCACTTCATTCCAACTTGTTTCAGGATGAGAGTGTAAATGGTCAAATATTTCGATAATACGAGGTCTTAATTTTTCAATTGATTGTGTTATATCCATTTCTTTCTCCCCTTTTTTCTGTTAAAAGAAAAAATCGTCATCTTGATTGAACGCATCATACATAGCCTTTCTTTCTTTAAATCCCTGCGCGTCTTTAATCGATACACCTGCTACTAAACTATTTAATAATGAGAATAGAACAGGTGCAGTATCGATAGTGGAAGTTCTAGGTGCTGAAATGGGCAATAAAACGTCCGTAAACTCCGCAATTGGAGCCAATTCAGAATCGGTAACTCCGATTACAAATGCACCCGCTTGTTTTGCCATTTCCGTAATTTTCACAGTTTCTTTCACATAACGATGAAATGAGATTGCTACAAAAACAGAATTTTCAGTTATTTTGTTTAGTTGTAAAAAAATATCATCTGTATCCGGTCTATATAAATGGACTTCTTCCCTTACAAGTCTAAGCGTAAAAGTTAACCAATGCGCCGCTGAAAATGATAAACGATGTCCGGAAATTAATACTTGGTCGGCTGCCGCCAATTTATCGACTGATTTTGTAAAATCATCATTTGATAGATTTTTTATTGTTTTTTCGATACTGACGATATCTTTCTGCATTACTTGTGCCATGAAGTTTGGCTGATTCGCAACTTCTAGTTTAGAAGAATGATATTCATTCAGGCTACTCTCGAATATTAATTGATTACGAATAAGTTTTTGAAGTTCCGCAAATCCACTTAACCCTAAAGAATAACAAAAGCGAATGATAGTTGTTTCACTCACCCCTATATCCTTCCCTAACTTTTGAGCTGAGCTGACTGCAAATGTATGTGAATGAACTAACAAGTAATTTGCGACCTTTTTTTGGCCAGTAGATAATCCAAGGAATACCTCTTTAACTTTTTGCTGCAAATCCATAAAACCTTCCCCTTACAGACAAAATATGAATCCAAAACTTTTTTATTACTATATGAAGTTTTCACTTCATTTATAATAGAGAATATTTTATCATGGGCATTTTAATAAAACAACAATATTCAGAATTTTTAATAAAAAAACCTAAATAAATATAAAACATTAGTCAAAAAAAAAAAAACCACGAAGATTCTCCGTGGTTTTCATTACCTCTTATTTTTTATGACGCTTTGCATAGCCACATCGTTTACATAGTTCTTCTACTGCACATCTTCTCGAAAAACCATCAAACATATTTTTAGCCCGTTCACCATTTATAATTTCTTCAAGAGATGATTCAAATATATTCCCCAGTGGAATTTTCCCTTCACTATCCAAACAGCAAGGAACAACTGTACCGTCCACCAAGATACCTAACTGGTCTCTTAGAGCATAACAGAAAATATTCTCATCGATAATGTCGCGGTCCAATTCTGGCCATTCAAATTTTTCAGCCATATTTATATAAACACGGTCCTTCAGTTTAATATTATTCTTATCCTGAAGAGCTTCACTTAATCGAATATCCAACGAAAGCTTCTCCTCCAACATACTGAGAATATCATCGTTTAGACCATTACTCGCCTTAAGCTCATCCGTATCCATATTCCATAATCGAATTGCGCAGATCATTTCACTTGTTTCGTTTGCCTCATTAATAAAGTCAGCAATATTACTCACATATGAGTCTAGACTATTACTCGTATCATTCGCTTCAAAGCTATGAAGTGAAATATTCACCTGACGAAGTGCTTTTTTGGAAAGCAGTTTTTCTTTAACCTTTTGAATCAAAGTACCATTCGTTGTTATATTCACTTTCAGATCATGTTCGGCACTAATATCCAAGAAAGTTCCTAAATCTTTATTTAAAAATGGTTCACCCATCAGGTGAAAATAAATATGATCGGTGTGTGGTTTGATTTTCTCAATAACATGAGTAAAACCATCCGGATCCATAAACTTCAGTGTCCTCTGCAAGCTAGAACTAGGACAAAAATTACATTTCAAGTTACATATATTCGTAATTTCTACATAAACTTTCTTAAACTTTCTCATTATAAAATACCCCTAAAGTCATGCTATATTGTCAATCTGATTCTAACTATACGTGTTAGCGGCTCATAAATGCAATGAAAAGTTAATTGTAGCGGTACAAAGGGTGAAATTAAAATCACAATTATGTAAACTTATTATATATTTGATTTCATTTACCAATTACCCTTTCATTCAAGGTTCCAAAAATCCCCTGATTGAGTCAATCATGGCTTAATTTCCTCATTTCACTTCCTCATCACCTATAGATCTTTTGTATTTTTTATAAATCAACGGATAGATCTGATTTCATTTTCAGGCCATGATTCCACTAAGGTCATTTTCCAGATCCTTATGCTCTGCACTTTTATCCGATATTCCCTAGTCTTCTATCTTTTTCCTAATGTGGGAAGGCGGAAAAGTTCAGTGATTAATTGTTCAACGTTAATAGAAAAAACATCCTCAAAAACCGAAGATGTTAGGTAATACTAAAATATATTGGAGTAAATTTACTTTTCCTTCTGTTCTGTGACCTTTAAACTAAGTAATTTTTCATTGGTAAGATCATGTTGGACTGCCACAGTGACTTTGAATTTATTGCCTTTCTCCACGACTAAGAAACTAAAATCGTCTTCCACCTGATTTTCCCCTATTGTTTTTCTTCCCTTATATTCATAATCAGTAATCTCAACTTCAGGGTAATCGGCCTGTACGACGGCGATTGCAATCTTTCCGTATTTTTCGTAATCTGGTTTTTGGGCATGTGTTGATATGGAACCAAATTGTAAAATTACAAGAAGTCCTAAAATCATCATGATGACTTTTTTCAAAACCATTTCCTCCTCATACATCCTGTTAGTTTTATTATGTTAAATTGTTCATTTGTTATGCAGCTTGTTCGCTTCTTTTACAAGCATAATCCCAACTAACCGGTTCCGTTTCCATTCCTCAGGAAATACAGAAAATGGGGGATTGGTTTCATCCACCAAATAACTAAGTTCAATTGTCATTCCCGGGCGCTTGAACTCGGTTATGAACCAATCCGTAAATCCGCTGCCTACAGCCTCCTTTTCCGGAAAGGTCAGTTCATAACCTGTTAATTCTGCTGTTTTTTTCGCAATGCCATAATCCCTCGCCATATTCTCTCTCTTATTTTTATAATGCCAGAAAATTTCCCGGCCGGATGTATGATAGGACACCGCAATTGTGGGATCAATTTTCTTCGTAAAATCCGCAAGCGCTTTAACCTCTGTAGCTTCTAGCGGTTGTTCCCCTTTATAAAATTGATAAGTAGGTTTTTTTGCATCACTCATTACTTCTTCCCACCCAATCGGATATTGCCTGTTTAAATCAATCCCTTTTGCGTTGGCCTTCCACCGCGACCAATTCGTACTATATCGATTCATTCTCCAGACCCCTGCTTTTTCAAGGAAATTCAAATTTGATAAATCTCCTTGTTGAATGCTGACTCCATCAGGATTCAGCATCGGGATAAACCAGATGCTCACTTCATCCAATAAACTTGAAGGAAACCCGCCTATTGGTTTGCCCGCTTGATAGGCTGCTGCATAATCTTTTAGCATAGTCATCAACAGGATAGAGCTTAGCCATTCTCGCCCATGATGTGAGCCTACTAGTAAGATGGATCTTTTCCCTTTCCCTAACTTGACTGCTTTTATATATTTTCCTTTTTCCGTTTTTCCAAATTTTTTTACTTCAAATTTATACTGATTCTGAATTTCTTGTAGGTCCTTTTCCATTTGTCCAGGTGAATACACCTGTTCTGCGCGTGGTGCTTCAGGAAAAAAAAGAAGACCAATCAATACTATTAAGATTATCTTTCTCATGTTCTCACCTTTTATTTTTATTCAGGTAAAAAGCAACAACCGCGGCCCATATACATCGCCACTTATTGTAAGTAAATGTTCTACCCAATCTGAACAAAATACAAATAGCTCCTAAGGAGGAGAACTACATGAAAATTGCGGATTATGATCAGGCTTTGTTTCACACACACCGCTCTGATTGGGACAGCCTGTTAGTATTAATGGTTCGTACGAAAGATCACTTTCTTTCGAAAAAAATAGAACATTTTTTACACGCCTATCGGTTTGAGCATGATTATCAAATTATTCAATCTCAACTGTATGCACTGCTTCGTTATTTGGATCATGCGGCAGAAAAGACAAGTGATTATTTAAGTGAACTCCCAAGCTAAAATCAACAATAGTTTTTGCAAAACGGGAAAATATATACAAGAAGATTAATTTCATGGGGATTTAACTGTGGCGGGTGAAAACCTAAAAAAAAGGGTCAGGTATTTTTATACCTGACCCTCATCCATTATTTTTTCATTGTTGCATAAGCAGTTGCATACATTTTAAGTTCTTCAATTAAGGCCTCGACAAGTAACGCAGGCTCTTCAGTTAAACCGTCATTCTCATAATCGAAGCAATGCGGATCAAGCACTAATTGTTTTGAAATCACATTTGCATATAGGCTTCGGCCCACTGTTCTCATAGAATTTAACGCATTAATCCCACCTTTACCACCGCCTGATACAGCTAGTAAAGCAACTGGTTTGTGTGTAAATTGATCACTGCTTAGAAAATCCAATGCATTTTTCAAAGCGCCACTCATCGAACCATGATATTCAGGAGATGTCAAAATCACTCCATCCGCTTCTTCAATACTTTTACGAAAATCTTGAATTACATTCAATTGATATTGCTCGCCTTCACCTGAATATAAAGGAATCTCACTGTTACTTAAATCGATTAGTTCTGCTCCATATTGCTTGGAAATGAAGCGAGAGGCAATCCCTGTACGCCCTTGTTTACGTGGTGATCCATTAATGATGACTAATTTCATGTATAATACTCCTCCATTGTTTCTATTTGAATATTTCACCCATGTTACTCTCTTTTTCAGTATATCAAAACCAGCTAAAAATTTCCTTGAATTAGAGACATTTATTACACTAAACGTATTCCAACTTCATCTAAAAAACAACTTTTACGCAAAAAAACGAAGGACCTGAAGCCCTTCGTTTACATTTATCTGTTTATCACTTTAGACTAATGCTTCAATTTTACCCATAAAGTCTGCTATAACAGCTGATAATTTAGCTTCTGATTCACCCATCGTCTTGCCTTGGACACCGAAATAAAATTTAATTTTCGGTTCTGTACCTGAAGGACGAAGGCATACCCATGTTCCATCTTTAAGGAAGTATTTCAATACGTTTGATTTCGGAAGCTCAATTAGCTCTTCACTATTTGAAGTTAGTGAATGCTTTTTGCTGCTCTGATAGTCTTCCTCGACGACTACTTGGATGCCTGCGATTTGCGTTGGCGGGTTCTGACGGAATTGATCCAATATTCCTTGAATCTGTTTCGCTCCTTCAATTCCTTTTAACGTTAATGAACGCAACCCTTCCAGATAGAAGCCATATTTTTCAAAGACGTTCAATAAACCTTCATAAAGAGTCAATCCCTGCTTTTTGTAATAAGCACAGACTTCGACAGCAAGCACTGCTGCTTGAATAGCATCTTTATCACGAGCAAAATCCTTAATTAAATATCCGTAGCTTTCTTCATACCCAAACAAAAAGCTGTGTTCGCCACTTTTATTATATTGATTTATTTTCTCAGCAATGAATTTAAATCCGGTAAGTACATCCATCGTCTTTAAGCCATAGGACTCTGCAATTGTCCGCCCGATTTCTGAAGTCACAATGGTTTTTAAGACAATTCCATTTTCAGGTATCGTACCTTTTTCTTTTTTCTGAGCTAGTAAATAATCTAGAAAAAGCGCACCTGTTTGATTTCCAGTCAGAACGACATATTTGCCCGATTTGTTCTTCACGGCAATACCAAGTCGGTCGGCATCTGGGTCTGTCGCAATCAATAGGTCCGCTTCGACTTTATTTCCAAGCTCGATGGCCAATTCAAATGCTGCAGGTTCCTCCGGATTTGGAGATTTGACCGTTGAAAAGTCTGGATCCGGTAATTCCTGTTCCTTAACGATATGGACGTTTTGATACCCTAAGCTCTGCAGGGCACGTCGGACTGATTTATTTGCCGTTCCATGAAGTGGAGTAAAGACTAGTGATACATCTATTTCCTCAGCAAGCTGTGGATTTTCAGGAACTGTGAGCAACTCTTTATTATAAGCTGCATCCAGTTCTTCCCCGATTATTTCAATAAGCCCTTGCTCTTTAAGATCTTTAGCTTCTTTAATTTGTATATCAAGTTCACTTTCAATGGCATTCACGTAGCTAATCACTTGGTCAGCAGCTTCCGGAGGTAACTGTGCTCCATCTGATCCATAAACCTTGTAACCATTATATTCAGGTGGATTATGACTCGCTGTGATGACAATCCCAGCAAATGCATTTAGCTTGCGAACAGCAAATGACAATTCTGGAGTTGGGCGTAATTCATCAAATAAATAAGCCTTTACGCCAAATGTAGCCAAGGTTTTAGCTGCTTCGAGTGCAAATTCCGGAGACTTATGTCTTGAATCATAAGCAATGACAGCACCTCTCCCTTTTGCCTCTTCCCCGAACGTTGAAATATATTGAGCCAATCCAGCCGTAGCCTTTCTTACAGTGTAAATATTCATTCGGTTGGTTCCTGCTCCAATTTCTCCACGCATACCGCCTGTTCCAAATTCTAAATTCTTATAAAAGGCATCTTCGAGTTTAGCTTCATCCTGTTGCATTTCCTCAAGCAAGACACGTAATTCCCCATTTAAATTCTGATACCCTGCCCAAGTGGTGTATACTGATTTCCAGTCCATCTCTGACATCCCCTCTCAACGACCTTTTTTTAAAAACTTTTATGTATCTGTTTCTATAACAAAATTATCACATTTTTCCCAATAAATGAAGTAAAGGCTCGTAATAAAAAAAGCCACATCGAGCATGGCTTTTTCATCACGAGCTAGTTTAAATCTTTATTTTTCACCTTTTTGATAATGTAGTTTGTAAATATCATGGCGTCTATCTTTTAATTGTCTTACGGTACCCGATTGTCGCTCACGTCTTAATATCTCTAAATCAACATCGCCAATCAGAACCATCTCAAGATTCGGGCTCGTTTCCCCAACAATCCCGTCACGTGCAAATTCAAAATCCGACGGGGCGAAAATCCCTGATTGTGCATATTGGATATCCATATTTTCCGTTTGCGGCAGATTCCCGACAGTCCCAGAAATAACCGTATAAATTTGGTTTTCCACTGCACGGGCCTGAGCACAATAGCGAACACGCAGATAACCTTGTCGGTCTTCCGTACAAAATGGCGTAAAAATAATCTTGGCTCCCATATCAGTCGCAATCCGAGCAAGTTCCGGGAACTCAATATCATAACAAATTTGAATGGCGATCTTTCCACAGTCTGTATCAAAGACGCGTACACGGTCACCAGCATTGATGCCCCACCATTTTCTTTCATTCGGTGTAATATGAATTTTATATTGCTTTTCAATTGTCCCATCACGGCGGAATAAATAGGCTATATTATAGATATTATCGTCGTCTTCTTTAACGAAATGAGAACCGCCAATTATATTGACGTTATACCTTACAGCTAAAGTGGTAAACAATTCAATATACTGTTCCGTGAAATCTGACAGTTTCCGTACTGCCAAGCTTGGTGATCTTTCATTTAAGAAAGACATCAGCTGGGTCGTGAACAATTCCGGGAATACGGCGAAATCCGCATTAGCATCCGAAGCAACGTCGGTGAAATACTCGACTTGGTTAGCGAAGTCTTCGAATGAATCGATTTTACGCAGCATGTATTGCACGACGCAGATACGTACCGGTTCAGATGTTTTATAATAACGTTTTGTTTTCGGCTGATAATCAACGTTATTCCACTCCATGAGTGTAGCATATTTATTGGATTGCAAATCATCAGGCAAATAATTAGGATTTATCCTCATGAGCGTGAAGCCATTTAAAAGCTGGAACGATAGAACCGGATCATATATTTTATGTAATTGCACTTCTTTCACATATTCTCTTGGTAGCAATTCCTCCGCATGTTTATGGTAATTAGGAATCCTGCCGCCAATAATGATGCTTTTTAAGTTCAAATGGGCAACAAGTTCTTTTCTTGAATCATATAGTCTTTGACCAATTTTCATCCTGCGGAATTTAGGATGGACCATGACCTCGATTCCATATAAATTATAACCGTCCGGATTATGATTCGTGATGTATCCATTATCGGTTACATCATCCCATGTATGGCGATCATCATATTCGTCAAAATTAATAATGAGGCTAGAACATGATCCAATCACTTTTCCATCATATTCAGCTACAAATTGTCCTTCTGGAAAAATTTCCAGATGACTTTCAAGCTGATCGCGCTTCCATGGATCCATTCCAGGAAAGCAACTAGATTGTAAAGCAATTATTTCATCAATGTCCCCTAGCCTCATGTTACGTATTTCCATTATTTTTTCATATTTATGCAGGTCCAAATTAGGCATTTTCCTCAAACTCCTTTAATCTCTTCCATAAGAATTATACCCCTTATTCAAAAATTAAAACAACTGAACCTTCTCCAGCCTATTCAATACTTCCTAGATAAAACATTACTTTTCTTCCTTTCGGAGGCATATAGATAACATCTCTATTTTTTATTACCTTTCTTACTGCCAATTCGCCTACTGGGTAGCCTTATCGTACCATCATTACTTCTGTTAAATCGGGTTTAATTACCTATTATCTGTTAAGCTAACTGCCACTCTTTTAAAGTTTTCAATTCTTCCCGCGTCCAAATCTATTCTGTACCCCCATAAAAAGAATATATATTTTACAGACCGCATCCATACATACTATAATTTTCATAAGAGAAAAAAGAGATGGGGAAGAGGATCGATGAACAATACAAAACGCAGCGGGGAGAATATATTATTTGTAGCCTGGGCTGCTTCCATCATTGCTATGCTTGGAAGTTTATATTTTTCTGAGATTAAGCAATATGAACCATGTATGCTTTGTTGGTATCAGCGGATTATCATGTATCCTTTTACAATCATTTTAGGAATTGCAATCATTCGAAAAGATTATTGGATCAGCTTCTATACCATGATATTATCTGCAATTGGTGCATTTATTTCAACTTATCATTATTTAATACAAAAGGTTTCATTTTTTTCCGAACATACCCTAGCATGCGGAAGGGTTCCCTGTACAGGACAATATATTAACGTTTTTGGTTTTATTACCATCCCGTTCCTAGCTTTAACTGCATTTGTCATTATTTTCATATGCAGTTACATCGTATGGACAAGATCCAAGGAGGTTGCAGCTTAATGAAGAAAATGGTTATATTTTTAGTGATAATCGTCGCGCTTTTTGTCATACTAGGCGTTTTGACAAACTATAAAAAAGAAGAAAAATCAAAAGGAAATCCGTATGGCAAAGAGCATCTTAAATCCGCCACCGTCGATCAATTGGATGACCCAAATTATCAAAATCTGATCCTTCCCGAAGAATTAGAGAATGACCTTCAAGATAAAGAAGAAATGACTGTTTATTTTTATAGTCCTACGTGCCCTCACTGTCAAAAAACTACACCTATCGTAGCTCCGTTGGCTGAAGAGATGGGTATCGATCTCGTTCAATACAATTTATTGGAGTTTGAACAAGGCTGGAGCGATTATGGCATCAAAAGCACGCCGACAATTGTTCACTTTAAAAATGGAAAAGAACAAGAACGTATAGTTGGCTATAACGAAGAACAAACCTTCAAAAAATGGTTTGAGGACAATGATATTAATTAAGGATAGAAAAAAATGAGTCGGCTATAACGGGAAAAGTATTTCCGTTATAGCCGGCTCATTTTTAATGTTTTATACTAAATATTGATTCGCCACCTGAATATCCATCATTTGCATATCTTTACTTGCTTCATGGTTTATACGTGTAAAATGGTCATAATAAAAAGGGAAAAAGATTCCGCATTCATTCAATAGAGTAATGTTATGTTGAAACAATTCTTCAAATTTAGAATCAATTATAAAAGAATCCTCTATCTTCTTTTTGTCTAGAATGGACAAGAGGACTTGAAGGCATGCCATTACTTGAAATGCGTCTCTTAGTGTTGCAAAGTAGGTAAATGTACTTTTATTCGGCTGCAAAACGCCTATCTCCCGAAAATGAATAATTTCATTTTCTGTGAAGTATTTAGGAAATACAGATTTGTAGAAACGTGCAACGAGACTCGCAATTTCTTGCTCTTGTTCTTCGGTTGAAGAAAAGACCGTCTTCACTAAAAAAACCACCTTTTTTAGATCCATTAGACCTATCTAATAGTATGTATATTCTAGGACAAGCGATTTCTTTCCCTCTAGAATAACATAAATATTGTAAAAAAGACGTGGTAATTTTCGCCACTGAATTCTAAACAATAGGTCTAATGTTACTAATTTTACTTTTATTTGTAATCATTATATATTTTTTTCAATTAATTACAATCACATAAGTCGAAAGTAGGAATTATATTGGGACATTTTAATATAACAAACCAAATATTATCAATTGAAGTTCTTCAAAGTTGGAATGGATTAACATTAGATAAGCTTTTTAAGGACCACTGGAAGGCGCCAAAGAAATTGGTGCATGAGTGGAGAATGAGTAAAGAAGTAAAATTGAACGGAAATACTGTTTCATGGACAACTACTCTTTCCGAAGGCGATACGATTAGCATTCCTTTAATGAATGCTGAAAATGAAACCGTTAAAGCTGTAGATTTAGGGATTTCTATCTTATATGAAGATGACCTATTATTGATTGCCAATAAACCGGCAGGAATGGATACCCACCCTTCTCAACCCGGCGATACACATACGCTTATCAATGGTGTAGGGTACCACCTTCAGAACACCGGCCAAACCTGTATGATTAAGCATATTCATAGGCTTGATAAAGATACCACTGGAGCCGTTCTTTTTGCCAAAGATCGCCTCACTGGGTCTATGTTGGATAGAATGCTGGAAGAAAGAAAAATCAAACGAACATATGTCGCTTTAGTTGAAGGAATCATCCAAAAGAATGAAGGTAAAATCAACGAAAAAATTGGTAGAGACCGCCATCATGCTACTAGACGAAGGGTTTCACCTACTGGCCAGGTGGCTATTACCCATTTCCAAGTGCTTAAGCGGGATTCGAAGAAAAACTTAACGCTTGTCAGTTGCACTTTGGAAAGCGGCCGCACCCACCAAATCAGGGTGCACTTTAGCCACTTAAATCACCCCTTGGCTGGTGATACCTTGTACGGCGGAAAAAATACCTTTCCACGGCAAGCCCTTCATGCTCGAAAAATTGAATTTATCCATCCAATTTCCGAAGAAAAAATGATAATAGAAGCACCTTTCTTAGATAAGTCCGGGATATTTGAGACTCTCTAATATACAAAAAAAGCTGACTCCAAATAAGTAGGAGTCAGTTTTCTTAAAATTCTATCATTATAAGCAGCCGTTTCTAAAGCTGCATAGTAAGGATTATGAATCAAAAAAATAAGCTGGCCACTTGGGCCAGCTTTTATTGTGATATTTAAGAAGCTTTTCTCATGCCTTTTAAGATCAAGCTTAATATGAAGACAAATACAATTGCTCCAATTAATGCAGGAATAATAGCGAAATCTGCTACTGAAGGTCCCCAGTTCCCAAGAATTAATGAACCTAACCATGCACCAACAAAACCAGCGATGATGTTACCAATGATACCAAATGGAACGTCACGTCCTACTATCATACCTGCTAACCAACCGATAATACCTCCGATAATTAATGACCATAAAAATCCCATAATATATTTCCTCCTTAAGTAGTTGTATTTTTATACCAGACAGATATTTTCCTGTTCTACAGCAGACTTCAAGAAATCTCATCACTTCCAAATATTCATGTCCTGTTCAATTCATTAACCTTTTCACTCAAATGGTATGATGCCGATTATGCACAATATCTAATGAATGTGAATGCTTTAGTTAGTGGGAAAGTTAGCTAGCTATTGACCCTGAGGAACTGATTGGACACTCCTCAATGTTAGTGTGTTTTTCTTTTTGTTTGCTGCTGTACTCATTATTTTCCCCGTTAAAATAATCTAAAACCTCATTTTTTAAAAAATATTTGGCAAAGAAAAAATGATTATTAGACTTATGAAAAGGGTATACACTATGCTACATTTTTGTCACATTCATAGTATAAGCAGTATCTAGCTCAAATATGTTTATAAAGATATAACGAAAAAAGGATGCCCCGAAATTACTGGGACACCCTCATATCATTTTTAGTTCTCTTTAAAGTCTATATCATCAATCATTAAAACAAAAGTTCATCCGGATTGCTTCCAAATCGTTCATTTTTGTTTAAGGCATCAATTTGATTCATTTCGTTAAGACTCAATGAAAAGTCAAACACTTGTGCATTTTCCTCGATACGGGACGGCGTAATCGATTTAGGGATAACGACAATTTCATGTTGGAGATGCCATCTAATTAATACTTGAGCAGAGCTTTTTCCATGCTTCTTTGCAATATGATTGATAGTCGGTTCTTCTATTAAGCTCCCCCTACCTAGCGGGCTCCATGCTTCTACCTTGATATCATGCTTTTCGCAGTAATCACGAATTTCAACTTGAGTCAAAAGTGGATGTAATTCTATTTGGTTTACGACAGGTTTTATTTCACTGTTCGCTAATAATTTTTCTAAATGGTGGACATGAAAATTACTTACACCGATTGATTTCACTTTTCCTTCATTGTAAAGCTTCTCTAATGCCTTCCACGTTTCCAGGTATTTGTCTTTTCCTGGCCAGTGAATTAAGTATAAATCTAAATATTCCAAACCAAGGCGTTTCAAACTATCATCAAATGCCTGAAGGGTCGTTTCATAACCTTGATCAGTATTCCACACTTTAGATGTGATGAACAATTCTTCACGCGGTATTCCGCTTTCTCTAATAGCCTGTCCTACACCCTCTTCATTTTCATAAACGGCAGCCGTATCAATTGAACGGTATCCTACTTCGATTGCTTTCTTGACGGACTCAACCGTTTCACTGCCATTTTTCACTTTAAATACACCGAAACCTAACTGCGGCATTTTTACTCCATTATGTAAAGTAATCGTTTCCCCTATACTTGATATCATTTGCCAATCCCCCTTACCTTTTATTTACCAATTATATCATCGTCCTACCTTTTATTTCTAACCATAAGCCTCGGAATTTAAAGGTTTATTAAATGACTCAACAAACATTTTATCCAAAATTTTCTATTTAAAGTGAAAATTTATCATTTAATCCTTCATTAAGTTAAATATTTTGTAAAAAAATGACGAAATATCTATGCTTATAGATAAGAAATTAGTTACAATTGAATAGTCCGTCCGTAAACCAAGAAAAAGAAGAAGGTGCCATCTTTAAAGAATAATCAAACGTAAAACTTCCATTCTAATAATGTGGAGTTGCAAAGTTGTCCAACCGCCCATTCATTGGTCACTATCTAAATTTTCTCATTACATACTTGAATATTAAGGGAGTCTTCCATGTATGAATACTATATTCATCTTAACCGCGCTAATTATTATCTTTGCTTTAATCTTTGACTTTATCAATGGATTTCATGATACAGCCAATGCTATTGCAACAGCCGTATCAACTAAGGCGCTTAAACCACGTCATGCGATCATTTTGGCTGCGGTCATGAATTTATTAGGAGCGCTGACATTCACTGGTGTAGCACATACCATTACGAAGGATATTGTTGATCCTTTCACATTAAACAATGGCTCATATGTAATCCTCGCTGCTCTACTTTCCGCAATAACATGGAATTTAATCACTTGGTATTTTGGTATTCCAAGCAGTTCTTCCCATGCTATTATTGGTTCTATAGCGGGAGCTGCCATTGTGGCTGGAGGTTTCGATACGATTAAATGGAGTGGATTCACCAAAATCGTCCAAGCATTAATTTTATCTCCGATTCTTGCCTTTACACTTGGATTTATTGTGTACAACATCTTTAAGGTAATTTTCAAAAATAATAATTTAGGTAAGACTAACAAGCGATTTAGGAGAATACAAATTCTTACAGCGGCAATTCAGTCTTATACACACGGAACAAATGATGCTCAAAAATCCATGGGTATCATCACTATGGCTTTAATGGCTAACGGATATGCCTCTAGCTCTGATGTCCCCTTTTGGGTGCAATTATCGTGCGCAATCGCAATGGCGCTTGGTACCTCAATCGGTGGTTGGAAGATCATTAAAACGGTGGGCGGTAAGATCATGAAAATACGTCCAGTAAATGGGGTCGCTGCCGATATGACCGGTGCAGCGATAATTTTCGGTGCTACATTC
Organism: Peribacillus sp. TH16; assembly: GCF_016651095.1. Taxonomy (NCBI): domain Bacteria; kingdom Bacillati; phylum Bacillota; class Bacilli; order Caryophanales; family Bacillaceae; genus Peribacillus; species Peribacillus sp. TH16. The sequence goes on from NZ_JAEKEM010000002.1 coordinate 1,652,768, forward strand.
CTGCATATGCCGGTCAGTACGACACATGTCATCTCTTCATCCATACTTGGGGTAGGTTCTGCACACCGTATCAAAGGTGTAAAATGGGGAACAGCTAAAAGTATGTTAATCACTTGGTTCATAACCTTGCCGATTTCAGCTTCTTTAGCCGGATTGATTTATTATCTAATTGCTTTATTTTTATAAAACCTTAAACCTTTCCATATTGGGAAGGTTTTTTTATGATTTCGCCCTTTTAAGTGTAACTGATTCCCATTTTTTACTTATCCTTGTTTTCGATTGTAAAGTTTTATTAAGATTTTGTAAATTTTCGTCGAAAAACCTTTCCTCATACTACATGAATTCGTTACAATCAACTTGTTAATACTAAGCGTATAATAATTTTATGTAAAAATTGCATGACTAATTGGGAGGCTTAACATGGCTTTTAAATCTAAAAAAGACAAATTCGCAGTAATGCTTTTTAACATCGCTCAAAACCTTAAAGAAGGTGCTGACTATTTCGCGGATTATAAACTGAAGAATATCTCCGATCTAAAAGTATTTTCAGATACTATGAAAGATTATGAGCATAAAGGCGATTCAATGGTTCATAACGTAATTAAAGAACTAAACAATGCCTTCATCACTCCTATCGAACGTGAGGATATCCTAGAATTAACCATGAGAATGGATGATGTCATAGACGGTTTGGAACACTGCGCCGCATTATTCGAAATGTACTCCATCGTCAATGCTGATGAGTATATGCTTAAATTTGTGGATGCAATTAAAGAGTGTACGTATGAGATTGAAATAGCTGTCGATACACTTTCCACAAAAAAATTACCAATGATTCGTGAAAATGCAATTAAAATTAAAGACCTTGAATCTGTTTGTGACGGAATCCAACGTCAATCGATCAAAAACTTGTTTACGGTTGAAAAGGATCCAATCAGAATCATTCAATATAAAGAAATATACGAAAGCCTTGAAGAGATCGCTGATCACTGTCAAGCTGTGGCCAATACACTTGAAACAATCATAATGAAAAACGCCTAAGGAGTACCCCCATAAATGGATACTTTATTAATTTTAACTATATTAATCGTTTTCTTTGCTTTAGCATTTGACTTCATCAATGGTTTCCATGATACAGCAAATGCAATTGCTACAGCTGTTTCAACAAAGGCCATGAAACCTCGGCATGCCATTGTCATGGCAGCCATCATGAACTTCGTCGGAGCTATGACGTTTACAGGCGTAGCGAAGACCATAACTAAGGATATTGTGGATCCGTTCACGCTTCCAAATGGTTCATATGTAATCTTGGCAGCTTTGCTTGCCGCTATTATATGGAACCTCCTTACATGGTATTACGGGATACCAAGCAGTTCATCCCACGCATTGATTGGTTCGATTGCAGGTGCCGCCATTGCAGCAGCTGGTTTCGCCGGCATTAAATGGGAAGGATTTTTGAAAATTCTTCAAGCTTTGATTTTCTCCCCTATAATTGCTTTTGTAATTGGATTTATCGTATACAGCATCTTTAAAGTTATATTTAAAAATAATAACCTGACAAAAACAAACCAGAAATTCCGTACTATACAGATTGCAACTGCAGCACTTCAATCGTATACCCACGGAACGAATGACGCCCAAAAAGCCATGGGGATCATCACGATGGCCCTTATTGCAAATGGCTATGCAACAAGTACTGACATCCCCTTCTGGGTTCAATTTTCCTGTGCGTTAGCAATGGGACTTGGAACTTCTGTTGGCGGATGGAAAATCATTAAAACAGTTGGCGGCAAGATTATGAAGATCCGCCCTGTCAATGGTGTTGCAGCGGATTTAACCGGGGCCTTCATCATTTTTGGCGCGACCGTGATACACATGCCAGTTAGTACAACACATGTTATTTCTTCTTCGATTCTTGGAGTTGGTTCAGCCCACCGTGTTAAGGGCGTAAAATGGGGAACGGCAAGAAGAATGATTGTTACCTGGTTCATTACCATTCCTATCTCAGCAACATTAGCAGGTTTGCTTTATCTTTTGATTAATTTCCTTTTCTAAAATAAAAATCCCTTCCGGTTTCCATCGGTAGGGATTTTCTGTTTCTCCCGTAAAAAACATGGATATAATCCTATGCTAAAACACTGTTAATCGTTTAAAATTTAAAGAAAAAGGAATCTTTTAAGCGAGGGGCAAAATAATAATGAAGGAATTCACAAATAGAGATATTTTTAAAGACCTTTATGGAGATATGATGGAGTTTGCGGATAGAATCAGTTCCGTCTTAGGCTGTCCCATTACAATTGAGGATGGTAACCATCGCCTGCTTGCTTATAGTACGCATGATGATACAACCGACCAAGCCCGCATCATGACTATTATCGGAAGGCGCGTTCCTGAAAAAGTCATCAACAGCTTATGGAAAGATGGGTTTATCCCGGCTTTATTGAAAGAAGACGCTCCTATTAAAATTGGGGCTATCAATGATGTCGGTCTCGGTAATCGAGCGGCAGTCTCTATTAGGAAAAATAATGAAGTCCTTGGCTTCATTTGGGCCTTGGAAGTGAATCAACCTTTCTCCGAAGAAGATATGGACTTTCTTCAATTTGCTGCAAAAGAAGCGAAAAACCAGTTGCAGCAATTACAATTAAAAAAGAAAAGGAAAGAAGCAGGTCATCAGGAGTTTCTTTGGCGTATGTTAACTGGACATTATCAAGAAGAATCAGAAATAATAGAAAATTTCACGAAGTTTTCTATCCAAGTTCCTGTTGTTTTTTCCATATTAGTATTTGAATTCCCTAAAGAGATCAATCGCGAAGTAGAACGCTACATTTCCTATATGTTAACGACTACTCAAAAGATAAACAGGTTCTTATTTGCCATTGACCATAACAAGCTCATTCTTTTTGCGGGATCGGACCAAGAAAATAGCCCTTCTTTTACCACATCCATTTATGATTTCATTCCTTTCTTCATATTAGAAATGAAACGGCGTTTTGGTGTTGAACATATCCTTGGTACTTCAGGTAATATGTATAAAAACTTAATGGATGTAAAATCAAGCTATGAAGAAGCTCAATATACCTTAAAAATGAAAAATATTTTTCCTCATGATATGAAGCTTATTTTACATTATGAAGAGCTAGGCATGTTTCAAATGATTGAAACTCTTGCAAACAACAAACAACGTCACGCTCATCCTTCTATTTTGAAGCTAAGAGCTTATGACTTGAAAAACCAGACAGAATTACTGCAAACACTTACTGTCTATTTAGAGAAAGACTGCAATCCAAATGAAGCTTCAAGAAATCTTCATATCCATGTGAATACCTTAAATTACCGTTTAAAACGGATTACAGAAGTAGGAAATATTCGTTTAAAAGATCCGATTCAAAAAATGTCTCTATTTCTAGATATTAAACTTTATGAATTTGACAAATTTCACAAGAAAAATTGAAATATTCCATCAACATATGGAAAAAATAAATAAATGGAAAGGTTGGTTAAATGAATCTAGAATCGAATGAAGAACTTGAGAAAGAATTAAAAATCATTGAAAAATGGGAAAAAGACCAGAATGGGTTATGGTTTTGGGAACGAATTGGACGTCTCCCCTTCAAACTTTTAGACAAGCTAACACCGGACTTCATACAGAAAAAGCTTGGTGTCATGCTCGATGAAATCGGTAGCTATATTCAAACCGGAGGACAATATTTAACAAAGGAATCCAATATTCTAAATCAGCTGCAGGCCAAGAATCCTGAACTGAATGTTTCCTCCATAGAAGATGTTTCAAAACTTCCCCTTCATATTATGGACAGTGTTAGTCAAGAGATTAAAAATTCCGGAAGTAAATTGGCCACAGTTCAGGGTGCTACTACTGGCATAGGTGGAATCTTCACCCTAGCCATTGACATCCCCTTTCTTCTTGGTATGTCAATCAAGACACTTCAGGAAATCGCTCTCTCTTACGGCTACAATCCACGAGACCGTCAGGAGCGTATTTTCATCGTCAAATGCCTACAATTTACTACATCAGATGTTGTCGGAAAAAAGGCACTGTTAAAGGAATTGTCGAATATGCACCTTCCCGAATCTGAATCCAAAAGAGAACTTGCTTCTGAATTGCAAGGATGGCGGGAAGTTGTTTATACATATCGTGATCAGTTTGGTTGGAAAAAGCTTCTGCAAATGGTACCTGTTGCTGGAATAATCTTTGGTGCCATTACCAATCGCTCTATGATCGCTGATATGGCCGATACGGGAATAATGCTATATAAGAAAAGAAGGATTTTGGAGCGAATGCATGAACCGGTTGCAAAAAATTAAGATTTCAGCGTAATGTTTTCTCACGTTAACTATCTAAACTAAGCTCTTAACCCTGGCAAGTCCATAATTATTGATACTGCGTTTGTGGAATTCCACAAATACACCTTTTTCCTTTTTCTGATTTCCACATACTAACTGTTTCTTTTTCCCATTATACTTGTGATACAAATAGTAAAACAAATTATTGGAGGGATTAAGATGAGAATAGGAATTCCGAAAGAGATTAAAAACAATGAAAACCGTGTAGCTATCACTCCAGCTGGGGTTGTAGCATTAGTCAATGCGGGACATGAAGTATTAATCGAAATGAACGCAGGATTAGGAAGCAGTTTTACAAATGAATCATATCAAGAAGCTGGAGCTGTTATAGTCGAGGACGCTGCTAGCGTTTGGTCAAGCACAGAAATGATCATGAAAGTAAAAGAACCTATCTCATCTGAATATAAATATTTCCGTAAAGATTTAATTCTTTTCACATATCTGCATCTTGCAGCTGAACCAGCTCTTGCACAGGCTCTAAAAGAAAGCGGTGTCTTGGCCATTGCTTATGAAACGGTTGCAATAAACCGTACACTTCCTTTATTGACACCAATGAGTGAAGTGGCTGGACGTATGGCAGCGCAAATCGGTGCTCAGTTCCTTGAAAAAAATAACGGTGGTAAAGGAATTCTATTAAGCGGAGTTCCTGGAGTTAAACGTGGTAAAGTCGCTGTCGTCGGCGGCGGTATGGTTGGAACAAATGCAGCTAAAATCGCTATTGGATTAGGCGCAGATGTTACCATTCTTGACTTAAGTCCTGATCGCCTTCGCCAATTGGATGATATTTTCGGAAATGAACTAACTACACTCATTTCAAATCCTTATAATATAGCTGAAGCAGTCAAAGAAGCTGATTTAGTGATCGGTGCAGTTCTGATTCCAGGTGCAAAAGCTCCTAAGCTCGTTACTGAAGAAATGGTTAAATCAATGTCTCCAGGTTCAGTCATTGTCGATGTTGCTATCGACCAAGGCGGTATCTTTGAAACGGTTGACCACATAACAACACATGATAACCCTACTTATGTTAAACATGGAGTAGTTCATTACGCGGTGGCAAATATGCCAGGAGCAGTGCCTCAAACATCTACAGTTGCCTTAACGAACGTAACTGTACCTTTCGCACTGCAAATTGCCAACAAAGGCGCCATCAAAGCAATCCTTGAAAACGATGCCCTTGCAAAAGGCGTCAATGTAGCCAATGGAGAAATCACGTTCGAAGCTGTTGCATCAGACCTAGGCTACAACTATGTTAGTGTTGAAAATGCTTTAAACCCAAATAATATCAACGCATAATAATAAGGAGACTCCAAAGACGTTCATCGCGTCTGGAGTCTTTTTTTATTTCACTTAAACGGGATTCTTCCCGCTACAGTTACTTATGACTTTAGTAAAAACTTAATAACTCGGCTACTGGCTTTTTCTGCTGATTCTAGATTATATTTAGGAGAAAACGGGTCACTAAAACCGTGAAAACCATTAAATGTATGTATCTCGATATTCTCTTTATCTAGATGTAAAACTAACTCGTCTACATCAACCGATCGTTCTTCTTGAGGAAAGATCAGCAATGTAGGGCATTTTGGTGCTTTTTCTAAATAATCCCTTATGCGGGAGCCATAATATCCTACTATTCCATCAACAAATATCTCCTCACTACATAACCAAGCAATTGTCGCCCCTATACTAAATCCAATGATGAATATTTTTGAGTATTCCTCATTAGCTTTCAATATTATCTTTTTTATTTTGTTCGATGCCTTAGTAAAACCTACATTATCCATAAAATTAAGATATGCTTCTTTTTCTTGCACATAAGCAAATGGTTCTTCCCGTTGCAAAAAGTTTGGACAAATGACATCAAAGTTCTGTTCTGATAATAACTCACAAAAATCCTTCATATGTTGATTAACCCCGTAAATTTCATGCAGTACAATGATTACTTTATTAGTATTTTTTGTTTGTATCTTGAACATCTTGTACCCCTGTTAAGATTTTTCTCTTCATCATACAGTTCCCCTCTTTTGTCGTTTCAGAAAGAGGGTGCCTAAAGCCCCCTCTTTCATGTTTCATCTATCAATCTACAAAAATCTTCCCTGGATTCATTATTCCATTCGGGTCCAAGGCCTGCTTGATCGTTTTCATCACCTCATACGCCGCTCCATGCTCTCTCCGCTGATATTTGGATTTTCCAAGCCCAACCCCATGTTCACCCGTACATGTACCGCCTTTCGCTAAGGCATATTCAACTATTTCTTCATTTAACCGCTTCGCTTCTTTCACTTCCTCTGGATTACTTAGATCAATCATAAATAACACATGATAATTTCCATCACCCACATGGCCCACAATCGCTCCTTCTACTTTGGATTGTTCGACTTTTTTCCTAGTTTCTAATATGGCATTCGACAATTCATGGAGGGGCACACTTACGTCCGTGACCATCAGCTTCTTACCCGGAGCACTGTGAATAAAAGCATATGCAAGATTATGGCGAGCTTCCCATAATGCATTTCGCGCTTTTGAATCCGTTTCAAACTGGATATCCTCACAGCCAAAATCACTTACGATTTCCTTAGCAAAATTGACATCCTGTTCTAGTCCGGCAAAATTCCCGTGAAACTCCAAGAATAATGTTGGTTTGACTTCATAAAGTTTGTCCATAAATTGATTTACTTTTTTAATAGACTCGGCATCGACCAATTCAATACGCGCAATTGGAATCCCAGCAAGCATGATTCCATTGACGGCAGATACTGCTTGTTCAACGGTTGGAAATGAAGCTCTCCCTGCCATTGTTACTTCAGGAATGCCGTACACCTTTAGAGTCAGTTCAGTAAATACACCTAGCGTGCCTTCCGAACCGACAAATAAGCCATTTAAATGTATCCCAGATGATGATTTTGTAGCTAAGCTACCGGTATGGATAATTTCACCGTTTGCTAGAACCACTTCCAAATCCCGAACCTGATCGCGCATTATGCCATATTTGACCGAAGTTGTGCCACTTGCATTCGTAGCTGCCATCCCTCCCAATGTCGCATCGGCTCCGGGGTCGACAGAAAAGAACAATCCGTATTTTTTCAATTCTTTATTCAACTGCGTCCGTGTCACACCTGGTTGGACCTTCACCAAAAAATCACTTTCCCTGATTTCCAACACCTGATTCATCAAGGATAAATCGAGCGAAATTCCCCCTTTAATTGGAACCACATGTCCTTCTAAACTCGAACCTAGACCAAAAGGAATGACTGGTATTTCATGTTCATTCGCATAACGCATGACTGCGCTCACTTCTACAGCACTTCTTGGATAAACGACCATATCCGGTAAGTGCGGAGTATGATACGATTCATCATGACTGTGCTGCTCTAATATAGTTTCATTCACCGTGACTTGTTCTTCCGTTAGTATCTTTCTTAAATCCTCTATATAATATATATTCATTCTGCTTCCCCCTCTTTTTTAACTAAACATTCTGATAATATTATGTAAAAAAGTAGATTGCCTGAGAATAGGCAATCTATAATTCTTACTGTCCGAGCCCCTTCGTTCTATCTGTACAGGCTTTCATCGCTTGTAAAATACTAGCTCTGAACTGATTCTCCTCTAAAGAAGCAACCGCAGATATTGTTGCCCCCCCCGGAGTGCATACATCGTCCTTTAAAGCGCCAGGATGCTTTTCTGTTTCAAGCACCATTTTAGCAGCACCCATTACAGATTGTGCGGCCATTCGATATGCTTGTTTTCGTGGAATACCGTCACGAACCGCTCCATCCGCAAGCGCCTCGATAAACATGTATACATAAGCCGGTGAGGATCCACTAATTGCTGGCACTGCGTCCATCAAATCTTCATGTATAAGCTCTGTTTTTCCAAAAGAATTCAACAGTGTAGTAACATCAGTAATATCAGCTGCTGTGATTTCACGATTAATGCTGATTGCCGTCATGCCTTCACCGACAAGGGAAGGAGTGTTTGGCATCGTTCGGACAACCTTCACTGGTTTTCCCAAACCTTCCTCAATTTGTGATGTAGTTATTCCAGCTGCCATTGTAATGATCACAGCTCCTTCTTTCACATGAATCTTAACTTCGTCGAGCACTTGCTTATGCATGGCGGGTTGAATCCCTAAAAAGAGCAAATCGGCAAAACCGGCTACCTCTTTATTATCTAAACAGCCTTCAATCTTATATTTCGAGGTGATCTTCGTCAAAGTCTCAACACTTGCTGTGCTGACCATTATATTTTCAGGTGAGATGACTTCCGAGCGCAACATGCCTTCAAGCATTGCCGCTCCCATTTTACCGCATCCAATAAACCCGATTTTTTTATTCATATCTTACACTTCCAATCATAAGTTCATCTATACTCTCTCTTATTATATCGGATATGGCAAATGGAAACACGTCGCAGATATTTAGATTAGGAAGGAATTGCATATTTCTAGTCGAATTACTAAGATGAAATAGACGAATAAACGACTTATGCAACTGATTTTTTCAGCGAAAAAAAAGGATTGACTTATAAGTCATTTTCACTATATAATTTTGACCTATTAGTCATTGAAAAAAGGAAAACAGTTTAAGGAAATGGAGAAATGAAATGCAAATCGAGAAAAGAGCAGTCAATACCAAGCTTGTCTTAACAGGATTGATCATTGGAATGTTTTTCAGTTCATTGGAACAGACAATCGTCGGGACAGCAATGCCAACGATTATTGGGGAATTGAATGGTTTCACTATCTTTGCATGGGTGACGACTGCCTATTTAATTGCCTCTACGACCGTTGTACCGATTGTTGGGAAGCTTTCAGATTTATATGGCAGACGTTCCCTTTATTTGATTGGTACAGTTATTTTTACGATTGGTTCTTTTTTATGCGCCACTGCCACTTCGATGGAGCAGCTGATTATCTATCGGGGGCTGCAAGGAATCGGGGGCGGGATGATCATGCCCTTATCCCAAACGATTATCGGCGATATTTTCACTGCTGAACAAAGAGCCAAATGGCAGGGTGTATTCGGAGCCCTTTTTGGCTTAAGTTCTGTAATTGGTCCTTTTCTGGGTGGACTGATTGTCGACCATATCAGCTGGCATTGGATCTTCCTCATTAATGTACCGACGGGATTATTATCAGCGATTTTGATTTATGTCGGGTTGAAGAACGAAGCGATTCAAAAAACAGAGAAAGTGAATATCGATTTCCTTGGTATTTTCACCTTAATTCCAGGTATTGTCCTGCTTTTATTGGGCTTAACATTCGGGGGTGATAAATTCGAATGGATATCACTTGAATCTCTCTTGATTTTCGGCAGCACCCTTGTCTTTATTGTCCTATTTATCATTTTTGAAAGAAAAGCAGTTGAACCAATTCTTGATTTATCTCTCTTTAAAAATAGAGTTTTTGCCACCACGAATATCTTAGGATTTTTGCTAGGTCTGGGTATGTTCGGGGCTATCATGTTTGTCCCACTGTTCATGCAAGGAGTTTTAGGAGTGTCACCAACAAAAGCCGGATCGACCATGACTCCGATGATGATCGGGTTGATTCTTTCTAGTGTCGTTGGCGGGCGGCTGTTGTTAAAATTTCGTTTTCGTACCGTGCTTACCTTTGGAATGGCCATTGCGACTCTCGGCTTTTTCCTAATGAGTACGATGGATGGTGAAACTACCATTCTGACCGCTTATTCCTTCATGGCTGTCTTAGGTGTGGGAATGGGTCTTGTTATGCCGACCTTGATGATTGCCGTTCAAAATGAATTTCCAAAATCACAGTTAGGATCGGTCACTGCAGCCTCGACCTTCTTTAGATCAATAGGCGGAACGATGGGCATTACGATTTTGAATGCAGTCATGAATCACAATCTACAGCAAAATATGGATGACGCGGTTGTTAGTGAAAAAAATACCCTAATACAAGAAGCATTGAAGGCACTTGCCGATAAAACAGATAATTTGTTCAATATCATGCTCTATCCTGAGAATCTGAAGTTGCCGGCTGAAGTCAGCAATATCATTATAAAAACCATTGAAAATGCCTGGATTGATGCATTTTCAAGTGTATTTGTCACTGGTATCTTTTTTGTCTCTGTCGGAATATTAGTTGCTCTTTCAGTTGGTTCCGGAAAAATCAAAAGAGATCAAGAAGCGGAAAAAGATTTAGGTTAATAAATGATTAACATAGAGACCGGCGCCTTTCCAGCCGGTCTTTTTACTTTCCTTCATCCCTAGGTTTCTTTTTCTACAATAAGGGAATTTTATCTATAAGAGACTATATGGAGTGATACTATGCTAAAGGATACAAATTTCCATTCAATATTACCACCGGAGTTTTATCAGCAGCCAACGCTCGTGCTGGCAAAATCCCTTCTCGGCTGCCTGCTGGTAAAAGAAACATCAGAAGGAATCGCTTCTGGATTTATTGTTGAAACCGAAGCCTATATGGGACCGGAAGATAGGGCTGCACATAGTTTTGGAAATAGAAGGACGAAGCGGACTGAAGTGATGTTCGGAAAGTCCGGAATGATCTATACATACGTCATGCACACCCATACGCTTGTCAATGTCGTAAGCGGTGGGCTGGATAAGCCGGAAGCCATCTTAATCCGGGCTGTGGAACCCTATTCAGGGCTTGAGTTAATGCATGAAAGACGTGGGCTTGCTGATTTTCGAAAGTTGACGAACGGACCTGGAAAGTTATCCAAAGCACTAGGCATTACTATGGCCGATTATGGTCAACCTTTCACAAAAAAGCCGCTTTATCTTGCTTCTGGAAAAAAGCCTGAGCACATATCCAGCGGACCCCGAATCGGCATTGGCAACTCCGGAGAAGCGAAGGACTATCCATGGCGTTTTTGGGTAACCGACAATCCTTTTATATCTCGCTAATAATTTATTATTTTCCTATGCTTAAAAGGAGTGACCGCAAAACACGGTCACTCTTTTCTTTTAGGTTTCAGAACAAAAGTTAGAATGGGCAACCGAAAAATTACAAAAAGCACTGCTCAACCACGATTATATAGGAGCTACTCGTGCAGTAGTCCCTTTCTAGCCAAAGCTTTTCTAAGTGTAAAGTTCTAAATCAAAATATTTTTTCATTATTAAGTAATCTTCAGGTGTATCAACATCCATTCCCCACATCTGGTTATCAAAGGAAATGATCTTTGTTAATTGTGTATATTTTTTTATAATTTCTTTGCCTCCTTGATCTCCATCTATTGAATCGAATTCATTAAATAATTCAGCATCAAACAGAACTGGATGACCTAAATCTTCCTTATATTTTGACCGGACAATACGAATCCCTTCATGCTTATGAGCTTTATAGTGGTCAATTAGTAATTGTACAATTGATTTGGAAACTAAGGGTTGATCCGCTAAGAAAACCATGACAGCATCCACATCTTTTTTTACCGCCTGAATACCGAGTTTCAGAGAAGAAGCCATACCATTTGTATAATTTTGATTATAAATAATTTCTATATCTTCTAAATCATGAGTATAATGTCGAATTTCTTCTATATAATGACCTGCGATTAAAACGATTGGCTGTAATGAAACATCGACCGTTGCTTTAAGAGCATATTTAAAAAGAGGTTGACCATTTAAAGGTAATAATAGTTTAGGTTTTCCCATACGTGTTGACATTCCAGCTGCAAGAATTACAGCTCCTACCTTAACCATGGATTTTCGTCTTTCCATGGAGTGGAACCGGATTTCTACCATTTTTGACTGTCATTAGTTCAGTAACAATACTTATGGCTACTTCCTCCATCGTTTCGGCTCCTAGATCCAAACCAATTGGTGAATGTATCGGCCCATCGGAAAAAGTTTGTCCAATATTTATAAGCATTTCTTTTGTTCTAGCCATAGGACCAAGAACACCGATGTACCGTGGATTACTTTTCAAAGCAAGTTGTAATGCCTTTTCATCAATCTCTTGGTAATGATTCATGATGATCCACCATGAATCGGTGACATTATTTGAATTAATCTCTTCAGGATTTTCGATTAAATGTATAACAGAGGGGAAAAGTCGAGGGTTGTTAAATTCCACACGTGAATCTAATACAGTAACTGAAAAACCAGCTTTAGCAGCCAAATCAGCCACAGGTACTGCATCCCTTCCGGCTCCAGCAACAATTAATTTTTCCCCAGGTTTAACTGCATCAATTAGAAATCTGCTTCCGTCACAGCTCATTATTTCTGCACGAGTTTGCGTGTCCATACTATTTCTTGCTTTTTCAACAACCTCGCAGGGGAGATTATCCAAATCCCCAATTATATTACCTTCTTTTTCAATCAATAACCTCCTCCCAGTAGGTATTTCCAGTACACAAGAGAAAGCTTGACCCTTCTGGATAATATCTTCTGTTTTTTTCCAGAATACATCATTTTGATCTATAGGTAGAATGAGCATTTCAAGAATCCCTTTGCATCCTATTCCTAAACCCCACACTTCATTTTCACTTAAATCGTATTTATGTGTTAAAGGCGTTTTCATTTCCATTGCCTTTTCTGCCCACCCAAAAAGATCGCTTTCCAAACATCCTCCGCTTATCGTACCGAACATTTGCCCATCAGAAGCCATCATCATTTTAGTACCTGGCAGTCTGTAGGCAGAACCTTTAACACTAATTTGCATGGCAATCGCCGCTTGTTCGTTACGTTCCCATGCTAATTTAATATTTTTAAATACATCTTTAAACTCTTGTAACCGTGACATATCCGTTTCTCCTCCTGCCTGCTAAGAGTTAATTATTGACCTTTATGAAGAAAGTGAAAGATAAAAAGGAAAAATCCCTTTTCTTATCCATTTTTTCACAAAAAAATTTCTCTCTATACTATCTATTTAGTATTCTTTCTTACTAAAACTATGCTAAGAAACAGTGAAAGAGCAACAAAACATAAAATAGCAATAAACCGCCTTTATAGGAAACGCTCACCTAGATTAAAATGCAAAAGAATCAGTCCTAATGCTGCGATTAGATACGAAACACAGCCTAATATTCCTCACTGTACAACTCGTTGTGAAAAGAGTTAAAAGCATAAATAAAATTATCGTCGCACCTGCTCCACAAAAAAACTGCACGCATTATAAATTTATTAGAATAAAAGCCTACCATCATTTGAACAAAAGGCTGCTAAAGCAAAGCTGACCAAAAAGATCCTGGTCACAAATGATTCACTTTCAAATCAAAATATCTGAAAATTCTTGATTTTATCCTTGTTTTTGATTTATATTTGAATCACTAGAACAATAGATAAGGAGAAAATAATGAGTGATAACAATGTGAAAAGAGTATTGGACACCATCATCAGCACATCCAATAACAATATTACCGTGACCGATGAAAAGGGTTTTATTTTATTTACGAATCCTAACCACTGGTGGATTTATGGAATTGAGCCCGACCATTATCTTGGAAAATCGGTTTACCAGCTGGAAACTGAAGGAATACTTTCTCCATCGATCACCGCTATGGTTTTGAAAGAACGGACACCTATTCAAATCATGCAACATACGAAGACGGGAAAAATCGTCATGTCGACTGCATATCCCATCTTTAATGATGATGGTGAATTGGTTCGCGTCGTTAGTTATGCCCAGGACCAAACAGAAATCAGAAACCTACAGGATCAATACGGACAATTGAAGAAAAAGGTTCAAGACTACCAAACAGAGGTCGAGGAACTTCGGGAACAGGAAGAACTTATCTATCGAAGCAAGGAAATGCGGCAAATCGCCAAAACGATACTCCGTGTTTCAAAAACGGATGCTACTGTCATGCTTCTCGGGGAATCCGGGGTTGGAAAGAGCGTCTTTGCCCGAAGGCTCCATAATCAGAGCTATCGCAGTAAAGAACCATTCATCGAAGTCAACTGCAGTACCATTCCAGAAAGTCTTTTTGAATCTGAAATGTTTGGATACGAGGCAGGATCCTTCACAGGGGCGCAAAAGCATGGGAAACAAGGATTAATTGAACTGGCACATAACGGAACCTTATTTCTAGATGAAATCGGAGAACTTCCCCTGGATATGCAGGTGAAATTATTAAATGTTCTGCAGGAGAAAAACTTTAAAAGAGTGGGTGGAAAAAAAGAGCATAAGATAGACTTTCGGCTCGTAACAGCAACAAATCAAAACCTCGAAGAAATGGTAGAAAAAGGATTATTCAGGCTCGATTTGTATTACCGCTTAAACGTGATTCCTGTCCATATCCCACCTTTACGAGAAAGAAAAGAGGATATTGCCATCTTAATCAATCATAATCTCGAGATCATTAACAAGAAATACAAGACCGACAAGAAATTGCACCCATCCACATACGAAATCCTCATCCAGCATAAATGGTCCGGGAACGTACGTGAATTAGAAAACTTAATTGAACGGCTCATTTTGACTTCCGAAGACTCCATTATTTTCCCAGGCTTCCTCCCCTCCTACTTTCATAGTCAAGAATCTTTGGAGAAAAAGGATGATACCCTAATGATCGATCAAATGATGGTTGAGGACAGCGATCTCAAGACAGCTCTTGAACAAGTGGAAAAATGGATGATGATGAAAGCACATAAACAATGTAAATCCACATATGAAATGGCTAAATTTTTAGGCATTAGCCAGCCTTCTGTCGTTCGAAAAATGAAGAAATATCAAAGTCAACGCTCCTGAGTAATGTAGCTTTGAAATAAAATTTAATCAAATTAATGCTATTGAGATTTCCTTAGTCATTTTTGTGTTCCTTAATCAACTAACGCACCTGTAGTTGAACAAGTACTTTCTCTCTAGAATTCGAACACACTTCGATCCACATATCAAAAGAAAAATACTTTCGGCTGAAACAGAAGTTCAATTCTACATGACCAATTACAACAGCAAGCAGACGCTTAAGCAACCAATGATATCATTGCCGGTAAGGAAGAATTAACTTAATTAGCTAACTTCAAATTACAAATATACAAGCAGTCTTTGATGTGTAATATCGGGAAGTGTTACCAACTTAAACAACTACATAAGACCTCTACAACCTCTCCTATTTGGAGGGGTTTATATTATGAAATCAACTTGTACACTTTTCCTAATCCTTTTTTTCTTTTTATGTTTTATCTTCTAGTTTTTGGAGACCTTAAAAATAACCACAATTAGGAGGGGTAAAGTGAAAACAGAAGATGAAAAAACCTCAGAAGGCTTAAATGAGATTTTTGAAATTATTAATGCTAAAGGTGACATAGAAGAATTAAAAGAAATCGTCCAAAAATCTGATGAACAATTAGATAAAGACAAATAAATGAGAGGATTTAATATCCTCTTTTTTAGCTGATTTACATTCTTCTTAATGAATAGTTTGAGTCAATTACGACACCAAAGATCAACTATCCTGCACCTTTATCTGCATAAGGAAAGGCGATCCTTCTTAATGAAGAATCGCACCTATTAGTGGAGCAAGGATAGTAATCTTTTTGTCTATCAAAAAACTCTCTTTTCTAAACTTTGAATACTGAATATCGGTATCCATATTCTTGAAAATTCTAACAGAGATATTACGTTTCAGTAAATAACTCTCCTTTGTTCTCGTTATTCTATCTTGCAGCTGTCGCTGGGCTGCCACAGGTTGTTCAAATGCTTTGGACTTCAATGATAGGCAGCAAGAAAGTAATAGGTGGAATAACATCCGGAAGAACTGAGGATCTAATCTTTCTCAAAGAGCTTATTGAGGCGGGAAAGATAAAATCTGTCATAGATAGGCACTCTCCGTTGGAACAAATTGCCGAGGCTCATAGCTATGTAGAAAAAAGGACACAAAAAGGGTAATGTAGTAATAACTTTGGAACATAATAACAAAACCTAATAAAGCGGATGCACCGGACCGCTCATGGTAAAAAAACAAGAAATCACGGTAAATGCATGATGTTTTTTTCTTAGCAGGTCTTTTTACATAAAAATAAGAGGCCTTCATATAGAAAGCCTCCTTCTTACTATAATTATTATTTGTTTGACACACCTGCCGACTCAAATGTTGCCATTTCCTTTATGACCAATGTCGCCGACTTAAGAATAGGAAAAGCAACTGCGGCTCCTGTTCCTTCTCCTATTCTCATTCCCAGTTGAAGAATTGGCTCTTTACCAAGCAATTCAATGGCCGTTCTATGTCCCGGCTCTGCGGATTGATGTCCGACAAACATATAATCAGATGCACGACCCGAAATCAGGTTTGCAATTACAGCAGCCGTCGTTGTAATAAAACCATCTACAAGAATGGGAATTCGGTTATTGGCTGCTGCTAGCATGGCTCCTGCCATCCCGGCAATTTCGAATCCGCCAATTTTCATCAGAATATCGATTGGATCATCAGGAATAGGTTTTCTTAATAAGATTGCTTCTTCAATAACTCTTTGTTTATGTAAAATACCTTCACTTTTTAGTCCTGTTCCCTGGCCTACAAGCGATTCTACGCTCTTCCCGCTAATAACGGAGATGATTGCAGAACTAGCTGTCGTATTTCCGATTCCCATTTCACCGAGGATTAGACATTTCGCTCCCTGTTCAATCATTTTCTGCGCGCGCTCATACCCGATTTCAAGCGCTTGGTTTACTTCTTCCCGTGTCATCGCATCTTCTTTATAGAAGTTTCTTGTTCCACGGCGGACTTTCCTTGAAGTTAATTCCGGTGCTTCAATATCAGCGTCAATCCCGATATCAACTATGTCAAAAAAAGCATGAATCGCACGGCTGAATACATTGATGGCGGCTCCGTTATTCAGGAAATTGAGAGCCATTTGTTCTGTCACTTCTTTTGGATAAGCGGAAACCCCCTCATCCGTAATCCCATGATCGGCTGCAAACACAATCACGCCCGGTCTCGATACTTCAGGAAAGGCTTCACCTGTCATCTTTGCTAATTCAATTATCAATTCTTCCAGCCGTCCCAAACTTCCCTGCGGAACTGTCAGAGAATCCACATACCTTTTTACCTGCTGTCCCATTTCTTCATCCAGCATTGGGATGGAGAGAGTGGCTAATTCATTCTTCATTATGAAAAAACCTCCAAAATTCAAAATAAAAAACCTTAACCATTGGAAAAGGTTCTTAATCTATCATCTGCTATAAATACAACTTAGTCCATATTATTACGCTATAAAATTTCTCTTCAAGTAATATGGATAATTAACACACGCGTATTCCAAGTTTATAATTTTTACTGTGGCATCCCTAGTTCGCTTAATGGATAGAAACGAAATTCCACTTTACCCACAAGTGATTCCTCGGATATAAAACCAAATCTTCTGCCATCCCAGCTATCCCTACGATTATCTCCCATGACAAATAAATAACCATTGGGTACTTTGGATTTCCCTAATAGATTTTGCAGGGTAAAATTCTCCGTCAGATTTTCTTCAGGTGGAATTTCCTCTTTATTTGTTTTCAAATATGGTTCTGCATACTTTTTCCCATTGATATATAGTACGTCTTTTTTCACTTCCACACTGTCACCTGGAAGGCCGATCACCCTTTTGATATACTTCTTATCTGCATCAGGAGCATGAAATACGACCATATCGAAATGTTCGATCTTACCGATTTTTGTAACTACAATCCTGTTATTGTTTTCATAAGTTGGCTCCATTGATTTACCTTTAACAATCACTGGGGTAAATAAAAACTGGTTGCAAATAAACACGATTATTAAAGCAAATAGGATAGATTTCACCCATGAAAATACTTCACTTTTTATATCTTTCTGCATAGATACTCCCCTCTCCTCTATTTTGAACGGCTAACATTTCTAAAATAAAAATCTCTTCATATTAATATTTTACTTAAATGGATTTATTATGTATATAGTAGAAGTCGTTAAGTCAAAAGTTCATTCTTTTAAAATACGTATTATTGAAAATGGTAAACTTACTTATGAAGAATTTCACGTAGGAGATGGATGGATGAATGAATGATGCTGAAGACTATTAATAAACAAATGGATAAAGCTATGCCGCTTATTACACCAATAAGCGTTGTTATTGGCGTCTTATTAGCCGAACATTTAACTGACTACACATTTCTAGTTCCATGGATATTTGCTTTCATCACATTTGCAGGAAGTTTAGGCTCAAACTTTAAATCACTGCAACGGGTAGTCACACACCCTTTACCTGTTTTCATCGTTTTGATCATCCTGCACGTACTTATGCCAATATGGGCCTGGGCCCTTGGCCATTTAGTTTTTCGTGGGGATGCCTTCACGATTACGGGTTTAGTTTTATCAGTAGTCATTCCAACGGGTGTCACCAGTATGATTTGGGTATCCATTTATAAAGGAAATGCCGTACTTGCTCTAACCATTATCCTCATCGACACCCTGCTCTCTCCATTCATCGTTCCTTACAGTGTTGCCCTTTTCGGTGGCGGCTCAATCGAAATGGATATGTGGTCAATGGTGAAAGGGTTAATCGGAATGGTCGTTCTTCCGTCCATGCTGGCAATGTTCTTGAATCAGACTACGAAAGGCAAGGTAAAAACAAGTCTATCCCCCCGCTTAGCCCCTTTTTCCAAACTAAGCGTAGGAATTGTCGTAATATTGAACAGTTCAAAAATTGCACCCTATTTAACTCATTTCGACAAAAAATTAATAATCATGACCTTCTTAGTTTTATTTATAGCCGCTTCAGGCTATGCTCTTTCTTGGATAATTGGTAAATTATTAAAATGGGAAAAGGAAGACGTCATTACCTTAACTTTTACCGGCGGGATGCGGAACATCAGTGCTGGAGCTGTTCTTGCGACCACCTATTTCCCGGCTGCCGTTGCGGTTCCTGTAGTACTTGGAATGCTGTTTCAACAGATGCTCGCTTCCTTTTTCGGATATTCATTAGATAAGTATTACCATCGACGTTTTTCAAAGATTAAATCGGATGGTTTTTTTAAAACTTGAAATAATTCATGCTTACTTCGTTAGGAATAAGGTGTGATTTCAGGCACCTTAGAATTGAGGGCCCAATTGCCGATATCCCGAATTTTATATTCAATCGGATCATGCAATGTATGGGTTCTTATATTCCTCCAAAATCGATCATACTGATACCTAGCCGAGGTAGCTCTTGCACCCATTACATCAAACATACGATTCGTTACCTCTAATGCCGTTTTCGCTACAGAAACCTTCGCTGTTGCAATTGTGATCCCGCACTCTCCCCGTTCCTGCTCAGTTAGTGTCCACTCTTTTCCCCATACAAACTGCAGGGCATCTGCAGCATTTTGAGCCAGTGCAGCTGAAGCTTTTAATTGAACGAATAATTCTCCATAATGGCGAATGGTATAGGGATCGCTGGTTGCATCTTCTACATTAGACGTCAACCAAGGACGGGTCACATTCTTTGTATAGTTTTTTGCTTCTTCAAAGGCTCCTTCCGCAACTCCTAGCATCACATGAACCAAAATTGTTTGGGCAATATGTGTCCTTAATGTAGGAAACAAACCTTGGAGGTCTTGTTCATAATAATTAAGCACCTCTTCATTTTTCAGTAACACTTCATTAAAAATAACAGTCCCGCTGTCTGTTTGCCGCTGTCCAAAACTATCCCAATCATCCTGTATAATAATTCCTTTTCGATTAGTTGGAATAACAGCAATAACAGGGCGATCAAAACCTGTGCTCTTAGCAGAAATCAATAAGCGGGCAGAATCCATTGCCCCTGAACAAAAGCTTTTTTTCCCACTCAATATCCATTGTGAGTTTTCTTTCTTCAATAGCAAATTTTCATCCCGCGGATTAAAGGCATTTCCCCAGAACAAATTTTTTTCGGCCGTTTCCTTATATAACTTTTCTTTCTGAAATGGAGATCCGAATAAGTGGACAGATGTCAAACATAAGAAATGATATCCGAATAAATGTGCGATCGATCCATCCACTTTTGCCAGTTCACGTGTTAATTGTAAAACTGTTTTCCAATCTTCCCCTTTCCCTCCTAGGGATTTTGGAATCATAAGCGAAAGCAAACCACTTTCACGAAGTAAGTCACGCTCAAATTTTGCCGTTCCTCCTCTTTTATCTCGCTCAATTGCTGTTTTAGCAAATTCCTTCGCGAGATTGTTAGCTATCTCAAGATAATTAGCCTTATTTTCTTTCGCTATTTTCATTAATTGAGTCCTCCTTAATTCGTCTTGATTTTTCAAAAATAATAAAGAGACTCCCCTCTCAAGATATAATCCACCTTGAATTGGGAGCCTCTAGTGACCTAGTCGGCTATTTAATTATCAGAATCTTCGTTTTAATATTAAATCTAATTAAACACATTAGTCAAGTAATGATTAAGAATGGTTTTTTATAAAGGGTACAAATCCGCCTCTCAATACTCACTTGACAGGTAGGCTTAATGTATATTAAACTTTCTCACAAAGGTGTACGTACTTAAAAAAACAAAAAATGCTGACTGGTTTACCAGAGGCTCTTGTCGAACTCTTCTTTTTTGAAGGCTGACAAGAGCCTTTCTTTATGAAAAATTGCTTTTTAGATAAGAGTATTCCCGAAAAACAGGAGGTAATTTTAATGAGTTTACAATTTGCATATTGGGCACCAAATGTAAGTGGAGGTCTGGTTATTTCGGATATTCCCCAAAGAACAGGTTGGACGTATGACGCGAATAAACGATATGCACAAATGGCCGAAAATCTTGGATTTGATTATGTTTTACTACAAACTAGATTCTTTGCAAGCTATGGGGCTGAGAATCAATTAGAAGCTGCTACGCTTGCTTCTGCATTGGCAAGTGTGACTAATAAAATTAATATCATTACAGCCGTTCTTCCTGGACTATGGCACCCAGGTGTCGTAGCCAAAATTATCTCAACAATCGATCATATCAGCAATGGACGTGCTTCCATAAATATCGTTAGTGGATGGTTTAAAGGCGAGTTTACTGGTTATGGAGAACCATGGTTAGATCATGATGAACGTTATCGGCGTTCTGAAGAGTTTATACAAGTTCTACGGAATTTATGGACAAAGGAAGCGACTACTTTTAAGGGTGATTTTTACCGAACAAATGAAGCACCCCTAAAACCCAAACCGATTAACCCTCCCAAAATATTTCAAGGTGGCAACTCTATTGCCGCAAGAGAAATGGCAGGACGAGTGTCTGATGTTTATTTTATAAACGGAAACACACTAGAGAAATTAAAAGAACAAATAGACCATGTACGATCACTGGCTCGCTCGAATGGAAGAGAAATTCAGATTGGTGTCAATGGTTTTGTGATTGTCCGTGATACAGAAGAAAAAGCAAAACAAGTTTTAACAGATATTGTTTTACATGCAGATCAAAAGGCTGTCGAAGGATTTAAAAGCCAAGTGAAATTTGCAGGTCAAGCTTCTTCACAAGGTGAAGGAATGTGGCAAAACTCAACATTCGAGGATCTCGTTCAATACAACGACGGATTTAAAACCGGGTTAATTGGGTCTGCCGAGCAAGTTGCGGACCGCATCATTAAATTGAAAAAAATCGGAGTGGATATCATCCTAACAGGATTCCTGCACTACGAAGAAGATTTACAAGTCTTCGGGGAGAAGATAATTCCTCTCGTAAGGCAAAAGGAAGCAAAGGTAAAAGAAGATACTGCTACTATATCGCTAATAGCAAAGAATGCAACACTGATTTAAAGTGGTCACAATACTCCGAAGTAGTACAAGTATTTGAGTTTTCATAAGCATCCTTTTTCCCTTTCAATAAAATAACAATTATAATATCAAAGTGGAACAAATTAACACGAATGGAAAATACAAATAAATACTCGGGGGTAATGAAGATGAAAGTTGTTGCAATTGTAGGGAGTATTCGTAAAGAATCTTATAACCTAAAGCTTGCTAAATTTATTCAAACTCAATATCAAGAACGGTTTGAACTTGAAATCTTAAACGTTCGGGATTTGCCTTTTTATGACCAAGATATCGAAAACGACCCTCCTGTAGTGGTAAAAGAATTTAAAAGCAAAGTGGCCAATGCAGATGCAGTCTTGTGGGTAACTCCTGAATACAATGGAACGATTCCAGGCGTATTAGGCAATGTTATCGATTGGTTATCACGTGTAGATAAAGTCATGATTGGTAAACCATCATGGATCATGGGTGCGTCCATGGGACATTTAGGAACGGTTAAAGCCCAATTACATTTGCGTGAAATTCTATTTGCTCTAGGTATCTCCTCTCCTTTGCTTCCTGGAAATGAAGTTTATGTTGGAGCAGTTCATGAAAAAATCGATAAAGAAGGTACTCTTACTCATGAACCGACTGTTCAGTTTTTAGATACGGTCGTTGATAACTTCATTACCTGGTTTAATCATCATAATCGTTAATTTAGTAAAAATCCCAGTAGGAATGATCCTACTGGGATTTTTTGTGCATCAAACCTATTCATTAAGCTACCTACGCCTAGTATAAGTTGTGAGACAGATTCACTCTTTTTTAGCTGAACTTGCATCTTCCCTTTTTAAAAAGTCTTAAAAAGATTGAAGAACGAGCCAACCCGGTAAAAGGCCGCTCTTTCAGTTTTATTTCATAAGAACTATGTTGAGAAAAGCCCTTATTATGTATAGAAAAGGGCTCGCCTATTATACCAGAAGTAAATTTTCATCCATTAATATTAAGATGAGTTTGTTCAAGAGATGCCTTCATCCTCTTCCCGCTTGAAATGAAGGGTATTTCGTCATGCCTCCATCAGCAAATAGGGTGATGCCCGTAACATAACTAGACTCTGAAGATGCCAGCCATACGGCAACCGCAGCGATTTCTTCAGGCTTTCCAATGTACCCCATCGGAATCATACTTTCAAGATCCTTTTTCTTTTCAGGATCTTCAAGCTTGTCGGCATTTATTGGTGTGGCTATTGCACCAGGACCAATGCTATTTACACGAATACCTTTTGGCGCATATTCTAACGCCAAAGTTTCCGTAAGCAACTTCACACCACCCTTGCTTGCCGCGTAGTGAACAAATAAAGGCCAAGGAATTTTCTCATGTACACTGGACATGTTTATCACATTTCCTTTAATGTTGTTTTCTACAAAATACTTGATGGCTTCACGGCAACCTAAAAAATTACCGGTTAAATTGGTATCAATTACCCGGTTCCAGTCGCTTAAGGGCATCTCATGTGAAGGAACTGGATTTTCTATTCCTGCATTATTAATGAAAATGTCTAGTTTTCCAAATTCCTTTATGGCTGATTGCACAAGATTAATTACGTCTTCTTCAACGGTGACATCACCTTTTACTGCAATAGCCACCCCATCAGTTTTTTTGATTTCTTCTAACACACTATCTGCTTCCTCTAATTTAGTACGGTAATTAACCACGACCTTTGCCTTTTCCTGAGCAAAGCGAATTGCCATTGCTTTTCCTAAACCAGTAGATGAACCAGTTATCACAACGACCTTGCCTTCTAAATCTGTATACATTCTATCATCCTCCAATTAGCTTTTTGCGAGGCCGAGCATAACCCCAGCTATAATAATCAAGATAATTCCAATAATGATTCCAATTAATTGGCGCTTTGTTTTCTTCTCACGTAAAATGATGATCCCGCCGAGAGTTGAGATGACTATGCCCATTTGAGATAGGGAAAAACTCGTAGCGACTCCCACACGAGGCTGTGATATAAATAAAAACATGTTTCCTGCTGCCCATATTAATCCAGGAATGATATTGCGAATTGCATACTTATTAAACGGCTTATGTTTAAACGTTAATAATAAGCCACCTACTACCATCCCGATTGCTTGAGGAAACAATGCTGACCAGCCATTAACATCAAAAAGACGTGCAACAACCACATAAACTAAATAACCAAATGTTGAGATGAGTAGAATAACGATTCCCTTTTTCAAGTTTCCCGATTTACTCGCTTTTGATTCTTTATCTTCCAGTGAGGTCAACACGATTCCAATGATAATAAATACTAAAGCCAGTACGCCTAAAATAACCGCTTTCAGTGTAGACCATTCGTGAAAAACAATGACTCCAAATAAAGTAGTAGAAATCAGCTGTAATCCCGTTGAAATCGGCATTGTTTTAGAAACACCCATTAAATCAATGCTTTTGAGCTGATTAGCTTGTCCAACAGCCCAAAAAAGTCCTGAAACAAACCCCACACCAAAAACTAGAGGTGACAACTTGATATCCGCGAAAAAATAAACCCCAATAGAAAAAATCAAAGCCCCAATCGTTGTACCGAGCGTTTGACTATAGGGACCACCACCAAGTTTCACATTAAATAAAACGATACTTCCCCAGAATAGTGCCGGTAAGAGAGCTAATAATATATCCATCTTCAACCCCCACATATGTATGTTCAAAACATTAAATCAGGAAATTTTATTTTGTCTTTTTTTAATATGTTCTCATTAAGGAAATTGATCCATGGTAATTTTATCAATGAAAACTTCTTAGATTTTGATCATCTAATAACCAATTAATCTAATGAATGATAATGATAAATTCAAAAGGATAGACAAATTCAGCTTCAGAAATATTGTCCAACATAAAAAGGATTGCCAGCGGCAACCCTCTTTTCTCAATATAGAGCGTAAATTGAAGAAAGAGCAAACCCAGTTAAGGTTTGCTCTAAGACTGACTGTAGGCAAAAGTGTTTATTTCTAATTGTTAAAACAAAGTTCATTGGAGCGGAAGGTGCAAGACTCCTGCGGGAAAAGCGTGTGCAAGGGAGACCCCACAGGCGCAAAGGCGCCGAGGAGGCTCCCTGACCGCCCGCGGAAAGCTTAGTGCCCTACGTTCCAATCAACGTTCGAATTTTTACAACCCCTCAAAAAAACTGTAGACAAACCCTGTTAAGGTTTGCTCTTTCGGTAGAGAATACAGCAAAGTAAGGCTGTCTGTGAAATCACTTGTTATATATTTTTATTTCTTCAAATGATAAGGTACTGTCGTAATAACTACATTTCTTCTATACAGTAAGTAGGCACGGATCAGTAAACTAGATTGGTTATGAAGAATATTGTGCCAGCCTTTCTTCGGAATAAATTGTGGAATGATTACAGTAACCTTATAGTTAGATTCCCTCGCTTTATGTTCAACTGTATCTACAAATTTAGTTAATGGCTGAATGATACTTCTGTAATAAGAGTTCAGTGTGACGAGTCTAACATCTGGTTGCCACTTCTTCCATTTTTCTTCGAATTTTTTTTCATCTTCTCTTTCAAAAGCAACATAAACGGCAATAACCTGATGTGCTGAAAGAGATTTAGCATAATTTAAGGAGTTCTCAACCACATGCGTTATACCAGCCACAGGTACAATAATAATATTCCCTTCTATTGGTAATATAGGCTCACAAGTTGTAATCCTAAGTTGGTCACCAACTGCTTCATAATGCTTTCTAATTCGATGAAAAATAACAATGATGATAGGTAAAAAAATCAAAACAGGCCAAACCTGAGTAAATTTGGTTAAAAAGAATATCATCGTGACGATAAAGCTAATAATGGCACCAATTGAATTAATGGTTAATTTCATCATCCATCCTTTTGGCTTTTCGCGAATCCATTTAACAATCATCCCGGACTGAGACAACGTAAATGGAATAAATACCCCTACCGCATAAAGTGGAATAAGATTTTCTGTATGTCCTCCAAATGCGATTATTAAGATGATTGATGCAAGTCCTAGTATGATAATTCCATTGGAATATCCTAATCGGTCTCCTCTAATTGTAAACGCCCTTGGTATGAATTTATCCTTTGCAAGATTTACCGCAAGCAAAGGGAAAGCAGAATAGCCAGTGTTGGCAGCAAGAATTAATATTAATGCTGTCGTTCCTTGGATAAAGAAATACATAAAGTTGCGTCCAAATATCTCTTCAGCAATTTGTGAAACAACAGTTACCTCTGCGCTAGGAACAATGCTTAAATAATAGGCTAAGAATACAATACCCGTAAATAACACAGCAAGTAAGGAACCCATTGCTATTAATGTTTTTGCAGCATTATTAGGCGCTGGATTTTTAAAATTTGGAATCGCATTGGAAATCGCTTCAACTCCTGTTAATGCAGAGCTACCTGATGCAAAAGCTCTTAGAAGTATAAATAAACTGATCCCTGCTACTGGTGTTCCGATTGATGCATGTAAGTCAGGGGAAACTTCACCAGTCAAAATTTTGTATACACCTACACCAATCAGAATGAATAACGCTAAAACGAAAAGATACACTGGATAGGCTAATACGGAAGCCGACTCTGTTACCCCTCTTAGGTTAAGGATGGTAAGAAGAATTACAAAAATTATAGCAATAACGACATTATATGAATGTAGGCTGGGAAAAGCAGATGTGATGGCATCTGTACCCGCAGAAACACTTACAGCCACAGTTAGGATATAGTCGACTAACAAAGATCCTCCAGCTATCAGCCCAGGATTTACACCCAAATTATTTTTTGAAACCACGTATGCTCCCCCGCCATGAGGATAAGCAAAGATAATTTGTCTATAGGACAAGATTAAAGCCATTAACAGAATCAATACACCAATGGCGATAGGAATGGAATACCAAAATGCTGCGGCACCCACTGTAATTAAAACAATTAAAATTTGTTCCGGGCCATATGCAACGGAAGACAAAGCATCAGAAGATAATATGGCCAAAGCTTTTGTTTTGTTAAGCTTTTGGTCACCTAATGCAGTAGATTTTAGAGGCCGACCTATTAAGAACCTCTTTATAGAAGATAACACTAGAAATCACCGCCATTTTTCAAATTAAGTTTATTTTGCCCAGTTATATGAAAAAAACTTTACGAAAAAAACAAGAATAAAATAGAAAAATGCCCACAAGTCATAGTTAAATAGACCTGCAGACATCATTTTTTTGTCTCACAAGCTCCACCTTCCTTCTCATATAACGCTTACGAGGTTAGCTGTCGGATTCGGACCTTTGAGTAGCCCTACCTAGAAAGGATTCACCCCTTGGATTGTAAAACAATCCTAATAACGGTTCCCCCGTACCATAAGGTTTCAGCGATTTAGAAATATGAAACTGTTGATATCATACTCCCGTGATTCGGAAAAGTAAATGAAAAATTTGCAAACAAAAAGAATAATTTTTTCTTAGAGAGGTTATGTTGTTAACGAATACTTCATTAGTGATTAAGACGCATGGTACCAAGAAAGGATAGAAGAGAATTACATGCCAAAAAAAAATGATAACCCAATAATATCTGATGAATTTTTAGATCAAGTGGTTAAAGAAATTAACGAACAATATGGTGGTCCTACAATGGAAAAAAATGATCAGCACCAAAATAGAGATAGGGAAGAACGAAGCTGAATACATCTCTTATTTATTAACAAAAGGAAATTCCTTTCTGATTATCCCCCCAAAAAAACTCTGGATTCCTCTCACCCAGAGTTTTTTTACACTAGACACCTTTAATTCCTCACCTGTTTATTACCAGTAAATTAGGAACTGCCATTTGTACTTCTCTCCTCTTTGTGGTTTCTTATCAGCTCAAAATACGCTCTCACGATTTGTAATTTTTCTATACTCAACTTATAGAGAAAACTTTATTTTTAGTTGAGTACGAATGGAAATCTAGTAATCTCCCCTCACCCTTTAGGACTCGTATATTCATTCATTATGATTAACTAATTAAAAATTATGTGCTCTTTCTTTTAACAACTTGTCCAAACCAATATAGCTTATTCTCATAGAATGATTACAAGAAATTATTATTACCGAAAGGAGAGAAACAACATTGAGTGAAAATGATGAAGTTTTATATGATACTCCAATGGTCCCAAATGGAAAACTAATTTCTGGCCATACAAAGGAGTTTCAAAAAGATGTACTTGGCTTTCTTACCCGTTTATCAAAAGAATATGGAGACGTTGCAAAATTTCGTTTTGGACCTTTCCAAAATGTTTACCTCATTTCAAATCCGGATTTAATAAAGCAGATACTTGTAACGAAACAAAAATCCTTCGTCAAATCAAAGGACAGCAATGCTATAAAACCACTCGTTGGTGATGGACTTCTTACTAGCGAAAAAAACGTTCACATGCGCCAGAGAAGGCTTATTCAACCCTCTTTCAAAAAGTCCCATATTAGCAATTATGCCCAGGATATGATAGATATAACAATGGACTTTATTTCAACTTGGGAAAATGAGAAAGAACGGATTATTACGAAAGATATGATGAATATCGCCCTTGGGATAATAAGCAAGACCATGTTCAGCATGGATTTCAAAGATGGGTATGATGTGGTCGGAGAACCGATGGAAGCAGCCTTGAGAATTTCCGTCAAAAGGATGAGAACACTTCTTCAATTACCCTTATGGGTTCCAACTAAAAGCAACCGTGAATATAAAAATGCGATACAAAGACTTGATAAAGTGATTTATAGCATTATCGAAAAACGTAGGGAAGATGCAGAAAGACATGAAGATATGCTTGGAATTTTAATGGAGGCTCGAGATGATGAGGACGGCTTAGGTATGTCAAACCAGCAAGTACGCGATGAACTAATGACCATCTTCATTGCCGGTCACGAAACGACGGCAAATGCGCTTTCCTGGGCCATATACTTTCTTTCACAGAATCCAGAAGTGGAAACTAAACTTTTCAATGAAATAGATAGAGTAATAGGCAACCGGACTCCTACGCCTGACGATTTCATGAAATTAACATACACACAAAATATTATCAGGGAATCACTTCGCATATACCCGCCAGTCTATATCATTTCACGGGAAGCGGAGGAGGATGTGAAAATAGGGGGGTATCATTTTAAAAAAGGCGATATGTTTTTGCTAAGTCCATATGTGGTGCAGCACAAGCCGGAGTATTTTGATAATCCAGATTCTTTTATTCCTGAGAGATTTGAAAACAACTATTTGAAAACTTTACCTACGTACGCTTACTTTCCGTTTAGCGGGGGACCAAGAGTTTGTATTGGTAATTATTTTTCATTGATGGAAGCTGTGCTTGTCCTAGCGTGTATTGCTCAACGATATAGAATTACGCTAGCACCGGACCATCATGAAGTAAAACCAATTACAACACTTACACTCAGACCAAAGCGTGGATTGCGCATGATAGTAGAAGAAAGAAATGAAGAAGGGTTCCACCCTGGAGCTTCTGAAATTTAAATGAATATAAAATGGATTACATGAACAAAACTTTCGTTTTTAAGAGCCGGACCTATTTTGGTGGACATCTGAATTACAAAAGGAGGGATGAAAATGTATATGCTTCATTCACACAAGATGGGTACCATCCACACTGAAATGCACTATCTAGGGATGGCTTCACAGGTATTTGCCGGTTATTTAGAATTTCTACAGGATAGTGAACAGGTGCAGGACACCGATTACCTACATCCACTTTCTTTCTCCACGTTATGTGAGAGTGAATAGAATAGCCTCACAGTTCTTTTTAATAATTATAGAAGAAACCGACCCTATTAAGGTCGGCTTTTTTTATTTTTTTAGCAGTAGCCGCCATATCCTTGAACCGGGGCATATCCACCGTCGTATCCACCACCGTATCCACCACCACAAAAGCTAGCTCCAACAATTATTAACAATATAAACAAAACAACTATAAAGGCGAAACCTCCACCAAATCCAAATCCGCCGTCACAACTTGACTCACAACCTGACATATAGAAACATCTCCTTATTTGTTTTTATAGAAGAACTTAAATGGGTTAGTTCATCTTATGCACTAGTCAGGAAAATGACAGCAATAATACAATTTAACTTTTTTTGGTCTTATAATTGGTTATTTCATGATCTTCACTGAATATTGAATAGGATGAAAATTATTTTGTATCAGCTTTATATTTATTTTAAAGTCTCACTTATATAGTGTATATTTTCAGATGATTAACCGCACTTTAAGTAAAGATTGAAGGTGATAGGATGGCCAAAATGCTTCCAGTTTTATTAATTTTTTTAGGTACGTATTTACTTATTATGGTCATTGACAACTTACAGGGTTTGAATATGTTCCAGTCTCTCTATAACATTAAACAATATTTTACAGTCGCTCGTGGAGAAGATTACTTTCTCCTCTTTTCATTCATTTTTTTCTTTCTATTTTTGAGTATCTTCACCGCCATAAAAAACCAACAGCCTCCCTCTTCATGAAACTGTTGGTTTTATTTTTTGCTTTATATATGCTGTAATCAATAATAGAATGGGGACTCCTATAAACAAAGGTAGATGCAGCAAGTAAGGGACAATTTTGAGTCCTTCATCTATATGAGCCTGATAGCTAGGGGCAATCATAAGCGAAGAGAAGAAAATAACACCGCCAATCACATAAATGGATATAGAAAAAGGTTTCATTTGAAATAAATCGGTTGCCCCAATCACGGCACAAAAGAAAAAGATGGATATTTTAATGAAACCTAAAATGATTAGTAGAATAAGGATGAACGGATCCAATCTTTCGATAAAATCAACGATATTAATATAACTGACAGCTGAAAGAGCAGGGAAAGTAGATCGGAATACGGCATCTGGACCTAGTACACACAAAAGAATAATCGAATTAATGGTTAAGGAAACTCCACCTATTATAATAGCTGATAGGCCAACTTTTACAGCCTGACTCTTTTTATTCAAATACGGAAGAATCATCGTAAACGTAATCAATTCTCCATAAGGTACGGTGATACCAGTAGGAAACAACTCTTTCCATACCTTTCTCCATCCGTTGCCTAATACAGGCTGTAGGTTTTCCAACTTTATATATCCGCCTAATACAAACACAACATTCAGAATCAAAAGGGTCAAAATAATAATGCCAAAACATATGCATGCAACTCGTGCGAAGGCTTCCAGTCCTAGGTGAACTCCATAAATTAAAACAAGTGTCATACATATCCCTAACGTTATTATGGATGTACGATTATAAGTTGAGCTAATTAATAATTCTTCAAAATCCCGTAATACTCTTGAAGCAAGATAAACAAAATAGATAAATATAGCAAAAACTGATGACACCACCTACATATTTACCCCAGATTTTACGGACATAGCCGGTCATTGGTATGTCAGGATATTTCTTATATAAAGAAATATACACTAAATACAGTACACATCCGATAAGGGTTGATAAAAGAGTCACAATCCAGACATCTTGCTTGGCACCCTTTCCTATATCCAGCAGTATATTACTTCCAAACATAAAAATAACCATCATACAAAATAACTGAAATCCATCAATTTTTATTTTGGCCAATGACTGCTCATCTCCTCATTCCATTTATTTCGGCTCATAAGGTTCCATTCGCATTCCGGAATTTATAACATTGACGTTGACCTTCATCGATATCTGCGCTTCTGAAAATAGGTTATCCCAATTTTTTTTATGCTGACGCCAATAATTCGGGTTTGTGCGAGACAGTGCATCACCAAAACCGAAAATGTCTGCCTTTTCTTTTTGAGCGATGCTAATGGTCTTTTTTATTTGCTTTTTTAGTTTATTTCCCATTTTTTTTTCGAACTCTTTTAACAATTTAGGATTGCTTAAATCCAGTTCACATGATGTATTTACCGTTTCAGCCATCACGTTCATGCTTGTGTGAATGACAGGTTGTTCATGATGGATTTCGGTTTTTATTTTGCTTTTTACTCCGATAGTGTTAATCGTTACATTCCCCTTATCACCGCAAGGTAACACAACTGGGGTCCTATTTATTTCCGATGTAACGAAATTAGCAGCCCGGGCGGTTTCCCCATCTAACCATCTCACCAATTTTCCTTTTCTAAATATAGCTAATCCTTTTGACTCTAAAATAGCTGGGGTTGTCGTCTCAAAATTGCTTGTTTGCTTCGCCTTCTTTGAATCATTCCTTATACTAATTCCGGGAAGTAATACGTCCTTACCTTCACTCAAAAGCGCTGAAATGGCTTCATATACTAACACTTCACTAGATGATCCATACATTTGTTGATTATTTTTAGTTGTACTTACGATATTTTTACCCGGAGTAATCTCAAGTGGTTCAATTACACTAAGCACATCCTCAGCAGTCTTCCCGCGCGCAATAAAAATGGGGATACTTGTCCTTGCACTTTTGCCTCTATCAAAAGCATCAAATAATAAATCAATACCATTTCGTGCTAACTCTTCGTCTATAACAATGAGCGAAAGATGTGAAATCATGTTTTCTCTATAATGACGGATTCCTTTCCAAATGCCTCAAGTAGCGTTTTTGCCGTTATCGTATAGTTGATAATAGCTAGCCCCTGACCTCCTGAAGAACTAGTTTGAGATACCCCGCTCGGATTAATGACTTGATACGTTACTCTGTACGGTTGTTCTGGATCGTCGTTTTGATCAATTCCCATCCCTGTAATGACCCCTAGCTGGTTTAATTCTCGATAATTCGAACATCCTGAAATCAATAAACAAATGGCTGCGATCCATAAAAGTGAACTATTAATTTTCATTTTTTTGTCCTCATTCGTCTTTAGCCGAGTTTTATTTGTTTGACGATTTTTTCAAAAGTGATGGTAAAGGGAAACGAAAAAAACCATCTTTTTGCTCCTTTAAACGAAAAGGAGCAAAAGGAGCAAAATACGGTACACCAAAAGACCTCAGACTGCTCATATGAAGCCAGATACATAAGGTGGTAAGCAAAATTCCATACAAGCCAATAAATGCTGAAATCATAATAAAGATAAAGCGAAATCCGCGAGTCACATTAACAATACTAGTATTGGGCAATGTAAAACTGCTGATAGCGGAAACGGCGACAATGATGACCACTGCTGCTGACACAAATCCCGCTTCAACAGCTGCCTGCCCTAAAATAAGTGCCCCTACAATTGATACAGCTGGTCCGATCGCTCTTGGCATTCGAATTCCTGCCTCACGCAACATCTCAAACGCCAGTTCCATCACTAACATTTCGACAATCGCCGGAAAAGGAACAATTTCTCTTTGTGCCATTAAGCTAACTATTAATGTGGTTGGAATAAGCCCCTGGTGATGGGTAATCAGTGCTAAATACATAGCAGAAGCATATATCGAAAGAATAAAGGCTCCAAATCTTAACAACCTTAAAAAGGAACTAGTATAATGATTTTGATAGTAGTCCTCAGGAGATTGGAAAAATTGTGAAAATATTACAGGGGCGATTAAAACAAAAGGTGTTCCTTGAATAATGATGGCAATTCGCCCTTCCAATAAATTCCCTACTACAGCATCAGGTCGTTCCGTATTTAAAAGAAGCGGAAAAATAGTCATTCCATCATCTTGAATAAATTCCTCAATGTAATTTGATTCAAGAACGCCATCTATATCGATACCCTTTAATCGTTCTTTAACTTCCTGCAAAATGCTTTCATCTGCAATTCCCCGAAGGTACATTATCCCTACATCAGTTTGAGTGACTTTTCCGACTTTCATGCTTTCTAAGCGTACATTAGGATTCTGAATTCTTGCCCGTATTAAAGACGTATTGGTTCTTAAATTCTCCGTAAAACTATCTTTTGGTCCTCTAATGACCGTTTGACTTGACGGTTCTGTTATCGCGCGGGACTGCATTTTTTTCGTACTGGCAATGAATGCTTTGGGACTTCCATTCAGCAATACTGCCGTATCCCCTGTCAAAACCGCTGACACGAATTCCTCCCAATTTTCTATTACTGTTAATTGAGATACAGTGAAAATATGGCTTATTTGTTCTTCTATCTCTGTGGACTTCAACACTTGATCATTTTCTTTCAACCACTGAATTAAAGGGTCCACTATGTTTTCATTTATGATGCTATCATCAGCTAACCCATCAAGATGAATAACAGCTGCTCGTAACGTTTTTTGATGTGGAGACTCAATGACTCGAACAGCCAAATCTGAACTGTGCCCAAGTTCTTTCATTAATCTCTCTACATTTTCATTCACATCGTCGTATAAGGTGCTTACTGTTATACGATTTGTTGAATGTTTTTCTTTAGACTTTATTAGAGAACGCCTGTTTCGCATTTCCCCCTCCCCCCATTTAGATGAATATGTTCGATCAGCAATGATTGATTTTATTGTTTGTATCTAATTTAGAAATATGTATAAAGAGGTTAATGAGAAAAATATTGAAAATTACTATCTTTATTTTTAGAGCTTAGAACCGATTAAGAAATGTATAGGTGTGGTTATGATACAAGTAATCTAAAATTGTGATTTTAAAACAAAGAAAAGAAACCAGTTATCAGGAGATAAGAAGAATTCCATTATCGAAATTATAAAGAGCAATGAACCCGAATTCCTCATATTGGATTTGTGTTCTTTGTTTACAAAGATGTACTTATATGAACGGGAATCTAGATATAAGTATTTTCAGTAGTTCCTCACAACATTTATTTCCTGAAAAATAGGCTCTTCAAAAGTGAGGATTCTAATAAAAAAATAAATTAACTTTAACAAATGACATTTTATAAGAATAAGTATCAAAATATGTTTAAATAATATCCACAATTCATTCTCTCGTGTTAAAGATATAATTTTTCTGTTCCCCTACATAAATTGACATTATTCTGAATTATGATATATTAATATAGTTACTTTAGTACACAAAAGCGTTTAATCACAGAAGAGTCCTTTGATTTTTATTAAAATAATATTTTATTAAAATAACGGAAGAAAGGCATGAATAACATGGAAAAGACTCATCATGATTTACAAAGGGGCTTATTGCCAAGACATGTCCAGTTTATTGCGTTAGCAGGAATGATAGGAACAGGGATCTTTAAGGGGAGCTCAGATACATTAAATATGGCTGGTCCAAGTGTTGTGATAGCCTATTTAATAGGGGGCCTATTGTTATTTATTGTAATGGCAGCTTTAGGAGAAATGGCAACCGTTTTTCCCAATTTGAACGTACAACATCTTATAAATAAAGCTTTTGGGTTTCAATTATCCTTTATTGTGGGATGGCTCTATTGGTTTAACTGGATTATCGTGATCATTGTAGAAATAGTAGCAGCCGGAAGCTTTTTACAATACTGGTTTCCTTCTGTACCATTATGGCTACTAAGTATACTATGTGCGTCAGTCGTAATAGGAATAAATTTGTTTCAAGTAAAATACTATGGAGAACTCGAGTTTTGGTTTGCAGGTATTAAAATAATAACTTTAATTGCTTTTATTATTTTAGGAGCTTTGATCCTGCTAGGAATTTTCCCTAGTTCCGCTTCATTTTCTAATTATACGGAACATGGTGGCTTTTTCCCCCAAGGAATTGGAGGCATGTTAAGTGCACTTTTAGTTGTAATGTTTTCATATGGGGGTGCTGAATTAATTGGTGTGGCTGTCACAGAAACAAAAGATAGTCAGCGAGTTATACCAAAAATCATTAAAGGAACAGTATGGCGGGTAATCCTTTTTTACGTCTTGCCAATTCTTATTATTTGCGGAGTAATACCTTGGAACCAAGTAAGTACTGAAGAGAGTCCTTTCGTTCAGGTTTTCAGCTTAACAGGACTTCCAGGAGCCGCTGATATTATGAATTTCGTTCTTTTAACTGCTGTCTTATCAGCTGCAAATTCAGGTATATACGCTACATCAAGAACATTGTTTACTCTTTCTCAGAACGGAGAAGCCCCTAAGGTATTTATAAAAACAACCAAAAAGGGTATCCCACTTAATGGAATATTTTTAACTACATTATGTATATTGGTTGGTGTGTTTTTATCCTATTTGACTCCCGATCTGATATTAAGCTATCTAATGGCTATCCCTGGCTTTACAGTTTTATTATTATGGATCAGTATATGTTCTGCGCAATTGAAGCTCCGTAAACAATACACTGACGAACCAGGTTTCCGAGTAAAATGGTACCCATATACAACTATATTTGCGATCATAGCTTTAAGCTTTATTTTTATTGCTTTTATCTTTAATAAACAAAATATAATTGGTACCACTGTATGTCTTGTAACTGTAGCAGTATTTATCCTGCTCTCTTTTTTAGTCAAACAAAAAAAATCAGCTAAGAAATAGACATACTTCTTTTGAATTACAATTAAGTCTGGGAATTTAATTCCCAGACTTTTTTATAATTCCTTATTTGTTTTAACATAAAGTACCTTATAAGAAATGAAGCCCTGAAATTTTTGATTTCAGGGCTTTTTTCTCCAATATTAAAGACTTTCTGTACAATTGAGAAAGTTCTTTTGCAATAATCCAGACTGTATTATTCGAGCCTTTTCATTTACCGGCATACGAAATTTAGCCCAGTAATGGGGGACAAGAGAAAAAACACCCCATGTCTCGTATAAGTTATGAACATTAAATAGGAAATGTTTTTTCTTATAGGAAATTGTGTCCATTATACAGCCAAGGTGGAAAATTGGATGGGGAAGGAAGTTTTGAATACCCGTACTTTAACATTATTCTTGTTTATATTTCAACATACATATGTTAAAATAACCAATGAACCAATCATCCTACAAATTTGAGGTGTATATATTGACCATATCTAAAACAAATCGTTTATCACTTGTAGAACAAGTTGTTTCCCAAATTGAATCGTTAATCGAATCTGGCGAATGGAAGATTGGAAATCAGATTCCTCCTGAAATGGATTTGATAAAACAGTTCGATGTGAGTAGAAATACATTAAGAGAAGCTGTACGATCACTTGTTTATGCAGGTCTTTTAGTAACAAAACAAGGAAAGGGAACGTTCGTCAAGTCATCAAGTGCCCTGGGAGTTGCATTTCAAAGAAGGATCCAGCAGTCAAGTTTATTAGAGACGTTAGAGGTTCGTCATGCACTTGAAAGAGAAGGAGCACAATTAGCTGCACTAAGACGTGACCAAGAAGATATAGAACAGATGAGAATTCATATAGAAGCATGTCGTAAGGCTGCTGAAGCAAAGGATAGTAAGGCTTACGAAGAAGCTGATATTCAGTTACATAAATCAATTATGGGTTCATCACATAATGATTTATTGATTGATTTGTACGAACATATGGAAGATTCTTTGCATGCTTCCATCCATCAGATAGCTGAGATGAGTTCAGGTGCGAACTTTCATTTGAACATTCATTGTAACCTTGTAGATGCCATCATCGAACAAGATGTAAATCGGGCAATTGAAACAGTGAATGAATACATTACACAATTCAAAAAATCTTTAGTCTAAGTACGGAGGACAAATTATGGGTATTCATCAAGCGGCAAATCAACTAGAACAAACAAAAATAGATCTTAAACCTAGAATTGGACTACTTATTATCGGGATCATTCTGATTGGGGCCAACCTAAGAGCTCCTTTAACTTCTGTAGGACCTCTGGTAACTTCGATTCGGGATAATTTGGGAATATCCAATACACTATCAGGTTCATTAACAACATTGCCTTTACTTGCTTTTGCACTCTTATCTCCATTTGCACCTAAGTTAGCTCGACGTTTTGGAATGGAGCTTACCCTATTCATTTCCTTAATCTTATTAACGATTGGGATTGGGATACGATCTATTGGCGGAGTGACGACATTGTTTTTAGGAACCATTTTAATTGGGTTAGCCATCGCTATTGGCAATGTATTGTTACCCAGTCTTATTAAACATAACTTTGCACGGAATATCGGTTTGATGACAGGGGTTTATGCAGTTTCCATGAATTTATGTGGTGCAATAGGATCCGGTATCAGTATTCCCATTTCCTCTTTATCAGGGTTAGGATGGGCTGGTGCACTTGGATGTTGGGGAATCTTATCTCTTATTACCGTTTTCTTTTGGATGCCACAATTAAAAAAGCCATTCAAGTCCGATAAGGATGAACAAACGGCTCAAAAGGTAAAAAACATTAACTTATGGCGTTCGGGTTTAGCATGGCAGATCACTTTATTCATGGGACTGCAATCGTTTATCTTTTATACAGTAATTACCTGGATGCCAGAAATTCTGGAGCAAAAAGGACTAAATGCTGATGAAGCTGGCTGGATGCTATCCATCATGCAGCTTGCCGTCATTCCTATAACATTCATTGTGCCAATTTTAGCTGGACGCATACAAAGTCAGCGTTTGTTAGTAGTCCCTCCTGTTATTTTTCTTATTGTAGGGATATTCGGTATTTTGTACGGAAGCACGCTGCTTATCCCAGTATGCATGATTTTGATTGGGGTTGGAGTCGGAACTATATTTAGTTTATCCATGATGTTCTTTAGTCTTCGTACACAAAGTACCCATGAGGCGACGGAACTATCCGGAATGGCTCAATCATTTGGTTATCTTTTAGCTGCTGTTGGACCAGTATTATTGGGAGGGCTACATGACATTACACACAGTTGGACGATTCCCTTATTAATGTTAATCGTAGTATCAGCTCTAATTTTCATTGTTGGAATGCGTGCAGGAAAAAACGAATATGTAACAACTCATTAATCGCTTTAATAAATAGTTTTTCTGATATGTGCACAAATATCGTGCTTTTTTAAGCGTCTAGAGGAAACCTTATTAAAACTTATTACACCTATGCTTCACCAAGGGATGATTTTTGTTGGTTTACCGAGGAATATTCCTGAAAATACGCTTTATGGTGGATCGTATTATGGTGTAGGGATTTCATGTCCAGTTGAAAGTGATGTGCTTATAACTGATCATGATAAAGAACTTGGGAAAGCGTTAGGACAACGTGTCGTTGAAGTAACGAAACGAATGATATAAGTATAGTAGATGTAAAAGTAGCCGTTGCTCCTGTTGAGCAACGGCTACTTTTATATGCAATTCCACTTTATGAATCGTAAGTAATTTCATATCGCTGTGATGTTGCAATGACCAGCCAAACTTCTTACTTTTTCAAATTAGTAGGTCAGCTCATTTGAATTTGACTTCCATACTATTAAAAACCATACATGAAATCGAGGATATTCTCCCCTATCCCTTTCTATTTCCTCTTAGTTTATGCAAACTCTCCCTCTTTAGATTAGCTGTATCTTATCTCCCTCACCTGTATAAAAAACAAAAATTTAAAAAAAGACGTACTATGTGAACCGCACGTCTTTTACCTACTATTATATTGATTTAAATATCGCTATATATAATTGAATTAAACTATTTAGATCAACAGGTTTCCTTTTTTATGCATACTTCTTACTTTCTTCGTCTTTAAAAAAGCTCTTCATCGCGTGGAAAACGTCAGCTTTTTGCTTAAGAATATAATACCGGAATTTTTCATTGTCGATATTCTTATAAGCTGTCATCAATGTCGAATGGCGATTGTATTGATTGACTTCCCCATAGCCAAACATATTGGAAACCTTCATGAGTTCTTCCACAAGCTTTACGCATCGAACGTTATCAGACGTGAGATTGTCACCATCGGAAAAATGAAATGGATAAATGTTAAACTTCACAGGGTCATATTTATGATCAATAAGTTCTAATGCTTTTCGATATACGGAAGAACAAATTGTACCGCCGCTTTCCCCTTTCGAAAAGAAATCTTCTTCCGGTACCACTTTCGCTTCTGTATGGTGGGCAATAAACTCGATTTCAACTGTTTCATATTTTGTCCGCAAGAATCGGTTCATCCAAAAGAAGAAGCTTCGGGCCATGTACTTTTCCCATAGACCCATACTTCCGGAAGTATCCATCATTGCCAATACGACTGCTTTGGAGTCCGGTTTTTGTATTTCATTCCACGTTTTGAATTTAAAATCTTCCTTATAAATTGGATGAAAACCTGGGTCGCCGCTTAAGGCATTTCGTTTGAAAGCGGATATCATGGTTTTCTTTTTATCAATATTCCCCATTAAGCCTGTCTTGCGAATATCGTTGAATTCAATATGCTCAAGCGTATGCTCCGCTTGTTCTTTTTTCTGAAGATTAGGCAGTTCTAACTGGCTGAACAGTGCTTCTTCTAGTTCCATCATTGACACTTCGGCTTCATAATAATCCTCGCCTGCCTTGTCACCTGCACCCTGCCCTTTGCCTCCTCCGGCATCGGATGGTGAGCCATCTCTTGCGACCACATCCCCTACTTTACTATCGCCATCGCCTTGACCTACATGTTTGTTTTTATCATAGTTATAACGAATTTTATATTCATCCAAGGAGCGAATAGGGATCTTAATAACATCCCGTCCATTAGACATTACAATGCTTTCTTCTGAAATTAAATCAGGTAGATTATTCTTAATTGCTTCCTGCACCTTTTCCTGATGGCGTTGTTGATCATCATAGCCTTTTCGATGGAGGGACCAATTTTCCTGTGAAATCACATATTGTTGATTATTCTCTTCCGACATTCTCTTCCCCCCTTATAAATGTTTGCACGCTTTTCATCATTCCTTCATATAATAAGTTAGTGTGAGAAAGCCCACATCATTCCGGTTTTTCACATAAATAAAATACAGTCCGGAAACAACGGACTAAAAGAAAAGTATTACTCTATCTTATGCAGCGATAAAGGATAATTTACAAAAAAATTCGATAATGGACGATTGCCTATAAAATTAGACAAGCATTGCATAATATAGGAGATCTTGTACGGTTTTTTCAAGGGTCAAACTTAAAAATTTCTGTTTTTCACTAAACAACAAAAGGGTGCCCCAGTAACTTTCTGGACACCCTTTTTACACAGATAGATTTATTCTAGTTGAGGACTTTTTCAATCTTTTTCTTCCTCTATTTCATGTTGGACTGTACCTGGGCGTTTATCCCACTCTTTCAATTCTTCATTCGTCCTTTGATTTTCCATCTGTTTGCCAAGTTCTTTCATCTCCTCATAATCCTTAGCCATAGAGCTATTTTCAGGAACATGATCTCGTTTCAATTCTTCTTTACTCATTTTCCATCACCTCTACTTATTGATACCCAATATTTCCAAATCCAAAACGTTACATAGGTATCGGAAAGATAGGGTATAGATAAGACATATGAACAAATCTCTTGGAGGTGAAAGGAGTATGCAAACAACCACACTCTATGTAAAGGAAGCAACATCTGAAGGACCAATAATAAATCTAGAGTCCATTCTATTGTCTACAGACGGGGTAGAGCGTGCGATCATCGATGTTGATGACGGGGAAATCAAAATTGATTATAGTGAAGACAAACTTTCACCCGGACAACTTGTGACACTTATTGAACAGTATGGGTTGAATGTCACCAAATAAAGAAAACTAATTGATTGGCGATCCTGTAAGGGCGATGACTAAGGCGTTGCTACACTTATACAACTTATACTGGCTTCTTACTTTGCAGTCGTTACTTCCTAGCTACCGTAAGAAATAAATTCTGATCATAAAAATACCGAACTCTTCTACTGCTGGAAGAGTTCGGTATTTTTTAATTATAACATTTTACAAATTCCTGCAGTTTCAGAGCAAGGCTGATGTTTCCATCTACCTTTAAGCCACCTGTCATGAAGGCAATAGCAGTATTTAATTCATCCTTTAATAACTTTGATAAATTTCCCTCTGATAATTTCAATGTCACTTCTGGATCATGTGATGTACCTTTGACCACTTCAACTTGTCCATCTTTGATCAACAGTTGAACGGGACCAATTTCATCAATATTGAATTGATACACACGATTTTTTTCGTTTTGAATATGCTCTGGGTTATCTTTGATTTTCTCAGCTAATTTATTCAACTCAGTGATTACACCTATATGTAATCCCTCCATCAATCTGTTTCAGATGATTGCATTTACAAAAAAAACTCCTAAATCACTGTTATAAGACGTGGTTTTCCTTCATGAAGTTGTCTCATTCCACTTCAGCTAAAAGATAACATTAGCTAGTATGAATGACATAAATTTTCATTTTTTATAATTAAAACCCCCACCCTTTTAGAGGTAGGGGCAAAATTTATGATTTACCGATTTAACAAGCTTCCCACATAGCGCAGCAAATCATTGGCAGAAGTGGTATTATAACCATGCTCATCAACAAGTCTCGTGATGACTTCGTTCACTTTCTTCAGCTGTCTTTCGTCTGGTGTCTTAGTTGAAGTAGTGATTTTGACAACATCCTTCAGGTCGGCAAACAGCTTCTTCTGGATGGCT
The DNA here is from genome assembly GCF_016651095.1 of Peribacillus sp. TH16. Taxonomy (NCBI): domain Bacteria; kingdom Bacillati; phylum Bacillota; class Bacilli; order Caryophanales; family Bacillaceae; genus Peribacillus; species Peribacillus sp. TH16. The sequence goes on from NZ_JAEKEM010000002.1 coordinate 1,695,155, forward strand.
TCACGTAAACGGTCGTGTGAATTGTAATCGAATCGCTTCCCTTTACGTGCATAGGCAGAAATACGGATTAGAATTTCTTCGCGGAATGCTTTCTTTGCATTTTCAGAAATTCCGATTTGCTCTTCAATCGACCGCATCAATTTTTCATCCGGGTTAATTTCTTCCCCCGTCAATGGATCACGCAGCCTTGATTTATTGCAGTATGCTTCGACATTATCCAGGTAATTATCCATCAGGATTTTCGCCGACTCTTCATATGAATACACAAATGCCTTTTGCACTTCATTTTTGGCAATGGAGTCGTATTCTTTACGTGCCAGTGAAATGAAATTTAAATACCGCTCTCGAAGTTCATTCGTAATCGACGGATGCTGGTCAAGACCGGCTTTTAACGACATCAGTACATCCAGTGCGTTAATCGATGGATTTTCCTTTCTAATAATCGTTGACGAAATTCGGTTAATCACATAACGCGGATCAATTCCACTCATGCCTTCATCCTGATATTCTTTTTTCAATTCATTGATGTCTGCAGAATTAAAGCCTTCCACATTTTCTCCATCATATAACCTCATCTTTTTCACTAAATCGATATCACCTTTTTTCGGGTCCTTTAGACGCGTCATGATACTGAAAATTGCCGCAACCCTTAATGTATGCGGTGCAATATGAACATCAGAAACATCACTTTCATGAATCATTTTTTCATAAATCTTTTCTTCCTCGGTCACCTTCAGATTATATGGAATCGGCATGACAATGATTCGGGAATGTAGTGCTTCATTTTTCTTGTTGGAAATAAAAGCTTTATACTCCGTTTCATTCGTATGAGCCACGATAAGTTCATCGGCACTGATCAATGCAAACCGTCCTGCTTTAAAATTCCCTTCCTGAGTCAATGAAAGCAAATGCCATAAAAACTTCTCATCACATTTCAGCATCTCCTGGAACTCCATCATCCCACGGTTGGCTTTGTTCAGCTCACCATCAAAACGGTAGGCACGAGGATCCGATTCGGACCCATATTCGGCAATTGTTGAAAAATCGATACTGCCTGTCAAATCAGCAATATCCTGTGACTTAGGATCAGATGGACTGAATGTTCCAATACCAACACGCTTATCCTCTGAAAGGAAAATACGCTCGACCATCACATCTTCAATTCTGCTTCCGTACTCCTGTTCTAACCTCATAACATTCAGCGGCGATAGGTTACCTTCAATTCGAATGCCATATTCCTCATAAAAATCTTGCCGTAAGTACTGCGGGATGAGATGCAGTGGATCTTCATGCATCGGGCATCCCTTTATTGCATAAATTGCTCCAGTATCTTTTAACGAATAATTTTCAAGTCCCCGCTTCAGTAAAGAAACTAGCGTAGACTTACCACCTGAGACTGGACCCATCAAGAGCAAGATCCGTTTACGTACATCAAGTCGCTTAGCCGCCGGATGAAAATATTCCTCGATAAGTCTTTCCAGTGAATCCTCTAGACCAAACAGCTGGCCGCTGAAAAAATTGTATTTCTTTGATCCATTTACTTCCTCTATCCCTGCATCTTTAATCATGTTGTATACACGTGAATGAGCAGATTGTGCAACCAATGGTGTTTCTTTCAAGATGTCTAAGTACTCTGCGAAGGTACCTTCCCACTTCAGCTTCTGTTCATCTTCTCTAAATTTTTCGATTTTCTTTAAAATATCCATTTCAGGAACCTCCCCCTGTCACTTTCAGAGAATACTTAAATCTATGCGCCAAGTCTGACAAACATGTCAGACTTTAAAAAGAGGTTGTGCAATTGTCTTGGATACCTCTAGACTTTCTCTGTTTAAGAAAGGCTTTAAACTTGAACAATTAATGACAAATCACCCGACAAGAAAAATTGCGTGCACTCCTGCTAAAAATTAGGGTATACTAAGCCTATACTTAAGTGGGACAATATGGGTAAAGGGAGGTCACAACATGGGCACAGTTATTATCATTGCAGTTGCTATTGCATTTTTAGCCGCTATCTTCACTGCTGGGTATGACGATAAACCAGGTGTGAAATAAAAGGAATAATAAATCCTTTCTTATAATTCCCAAAAAAGGGGACAGCAAATTAAATTTGCCGTCCCCTTTTTTGCGCCCCCTCATCAATATAAGCAAATAAAAGTACTTTCGAAGTTCTACTATATATATGAGAATGGCAGTGACTACACATACTATTTGGCCAAAAAAACAAAATTGAAAAAGCGATTTAATTTTTTAGCTTGCTTCGTTAATTTCAATTAGCCATTTTTATACATTTGGTATCATTAACGAATTGGCTCTGGCAAGAATAATTGTATTTACTGTACAGCGTTAAACACGAGACCGCAAATAATCCACCCATCCACCGCTTCTTTAAGCCTTTTTCCAAATAATAAGATGGATCACCTCGCAAGCCGTTTTTATCTTTTTTTTTTATAAAATATAAAAAAACACCTCCATTGATTCCATACATATTGGAGTATGCCAACCAAGGAAGTGTTTTTCATATTTTATACAGCGTTCTTTTTTTCCGATTGAGATGCCATGTTGTTCTCCTCTATTGATCTCAAGTCATCGTTTACTTTCTGTCCTTGTTCCAAATATTCTGTTTGGAATCCACTCTTTATTGCCCAACTATAAAACACAAGTGATATACATGTAATTAAAACCATATCCCAACCAAATGGAATTACGTTTAGTCCACCAAACTTTTCACTTCCTAAGAATGAAATCGTCATCATACATAGTAAGTAAACAACCATCCACAGCCCTGCTGAAAAGTTTTGACGGAACCCCTTCCATTTTATTTTTGCTTGATAATAGAAATAAACGGGAAGGCCCATCATAATGATAAATAATACTTGTCCTGTCAGTGGCCATCTTGCCCAATATAGAACTAAAGAAGCAAAAACAAAGCCAAGTGGTGCAATAATACTTAATCCTTTTAGACGTAATGGTCTGTACAAGTTCATACCTGTGCGTCTTAATGTCATAACAGTTACTGGACCTGTAATATAAGAGACTAAAGTCGCAACCGAAATAACCTCTGCTAGTACTCCCCAGCCTCTAAACATGAATAAAAATAAGAAAGATACACCTAGATTTAAAAACATAGCTTGACGCGGAATGCCATAGAGAGGATGTAATTTCCCAAACACGCTTGGTAAATATTTATTCTTTTCCATTCCATAAAGCATTCGTGACGTTGTCGCCGTATATGTTATCCCTGTCCCAGAAGGAGAAATAAAAGCATCGGCGTATAGTAAAATAACTAACCAGTTTAGGCCTAAAACAATTGCTAAGTCAGCAAACGGTGAATTGAAATTCAAATGTTGCCACCCGTTCACAATCATAGACGGATCAACGGCTCCAATAAACGCAATCTGTAATAAAACGTAGATAACTGTTGCAATTAAAATTGAACCGATTACTGCAATTGGGATCGAACGTCCAGGATTCTTTGCCTCACCAGCCATATTAATGGGACTTTGAAAACCGTTAAATGCGAAGATAATACCAGAAGTTGCTACAGCAGTAAGTACACTTGCCCAACCATTAGGTGCTATACTGCCTGCAGACGTAAAATTGGATCCATGAAAACCAGCAAATAAAAGTGCCCCAATCGTAAGTCCTGGTATAATAACTTTAAAGATAGTAATAAATGAGTTAGCTTTTGAAAACAAACTAACGGTCCAGTAATTTAATAAAAAGTAGACGATTAGTAATACAGAGGCAATTGCTAAGCCTCCCCCAGTAAGACTTCCATTTACTACTAAACCATGTGTCCACTCCGCCCATTTCCAAGGCCATGAGCTCATATATTGAACAGAAGCAATCGCTTCAACAGGAATTACAGAAACGATTGCAATCCAGTTTGCCCAAGCTGCAAGAAACCCTATAAACGAACCATGAGAGTACTGCGTATATTTTACCATTCCCCCAGCTTCAGGAAACATAGCCCCTAATTCACTGTAAGAAAGTGCGATAAATAAAATAACAACCATCCCAATAATCCAAGAGATAATGGCAGCTGGTCCAGCGATTTGTGCCGCTCTCCATGCTCCGAATAACCAACCTGAGCCAATAATTGACCCGAGTCCTACCATCGTTAACGAAAATGTTCCCATCTTTCTCTGCAAATTATTCATATGTTTATCACCATGCTTTCCAAAATTCATTCCTTTATATTAACTTTTTAAAGTAACTGGATTAATGATTAGTGCTAGTGTACGTTCAATAAATAATCACAATGGGGATTCCTGTAATGTTACCTGACCCCACACTAGAAGCCATATTAATACAAAACGGTTGAAAACGGTGAAACCTCATTTTTGGAACTAGTTTTATCTTTCTTAAAAACACGAACCATTTCTTTTAACAATCGAAATTGTATAATTTTCGATTTAATAAGAAGTACAAACCGAAAGAAGCAAGCATAATAATTAATAAGTTTGACCAAAAAAACATTTGATACGTCAATTTACATCTTAAAGTAATTGTTGGGTACATCACTTCTGGTTGTTTAGTAGATTGATAGGGAAATCTTAAGGATGTCCCCTTTATCGCCCTTTTATTATTAGCACCAGAACCCCCTTAACCATTAGGCTTTTTAGAAAATACTTAGATCCCATTCTTGTGCCATTTGTTTCAATAACATCCCACCTGTTACGCTATTCCCATATTCATCAATAGCTGGTCCATATATACCAATACCACATCCATCTTGAAAAGGCATTTCTCTTCTAGCACTTGGAGGAACTAGTGCCATAATCCCGCCAGATACTCCACTTTTAGCTGGCACCCCAACAAAAGCCGCAAATTTCCCCGAAGCATTGTACATTCCACAAGTTAGCATTAACGCTTTGGCTAGTTTAGCTACTTCTTTAGGAAGGACTTGTTCTTGACGAATAGGATGGTACCCATCTTGTGCGAGAATTAGTCCAATCAGGGCTATGTCTTCTGTTGTTACTACTATGGAACATTGCTTCAGGTAAACCTCTAAAGCTTCCTCTACATCCGATTCTAAATAATTCGTCTCTTTTAAATAGTGAGCTAGAGCTCTATTTCGATGAGAAGTTAGCCACTCAGATTGAAACACTTCCTTATTGATTGTCGGGCGTTTCCCTAACAAACTTTCGATTAATTCATAGAGAAATTCTAATTTTTTTTGTGAAGACTCGCCTGGGAGAAGCGAAGCTATAGTAATTGCTCCAGCATTTATCATAGGATTAAACGGTTTTCCTGGCTTATGCATTTCCAAACGAATGATTGAATTAAAAGCATCCCCAGTTGGTTCCACATCGACCCGATCTAACACATAAGAAATACCACGACCCAAGCATGCGGCTATAAAGCTGAGTACTTTTGATATACTTTGCAATGTGAAAGGGACTTCCCAATCCCCTGACGTTATCATTGTTCCACCTGGCTCTAGTATGCAAATACCTAATTGCGATAAGTGTGTATTTCTCAATGCAGGTATATAATTGGCGGTTTGTCCTTTAGTAGCATAGGATCTGTAATGTGCTACCCATTCATCTAAGCAGGTTTTCTTTTGACTACTTGCGTGAATGTTATACTCTTCCGCTAATTTTTCAACCATATTTCCCCACCTCTTTAGTTGTTGTATCATTATTTTTTCTTTATAAGCGTTTTTACCGAATCCCATTAAGCCTACTTACAATAGATTCGTTGAAAACATAATTAAGCTTATAAATATTGTTAAGCGCTTTCAAAATTTCTCTAGAGGGAACCTATTTTTAATTTTAAAGAGGGAACTACATAATCATACGAAAACCTACAAAATCAAAAAAATAAAATCTTCAAAAAAAAAAGCGTGATTGTCTCACAGGTTCCAGTACCAATTTTTGTGAATAGATAAACCAGATTGTTTTTGCCATACTTGGTACAAATCCGTTTTAGATTCGTTTTTAAGAACCAAAGTAAGCGTTGTATTGAAACCGATGAAACTGTATACTAATTTTCTAACAAATTGGGAGGTGATCGACTTGAATCTCGGTACATTAATGAAAAAAGAGGTCTATATCCTTGTTCTGATGTCGTTAACAGTGCCATTAGCAGGTGAATTGAGTTTTTATCCTTTAAATGAAACGTTTCGAATAAGTTTTGGTCCGCCGGTACTTTTCTTCTTTTTACTATTATTACAGAAAACACCTGCCATTTTATCGGGCATCTTGACAGGAACAATGGTTGTTGTATTTCGTATTCTAATAGACTTTTTCATTCAGGATAATTTTCACTGGACGTCCACTTTTCAAGAACATTATCCTAGTTTTTTCTTTTATTTTACCTATTCCTTTCTTTTTTATTTAGCGAAAATCAACCGCTTTCAAAACCGATCATTGATTATTGGATTTATTGGTCTCATTATCGAAATATTGTCCGACTCTGTAGAATTAATCTTTCAATATTTTGTATTAGATACAACAATTACGATAGGTGCATTAAATGAGATGATTATAATCGCATTCGGTCACAGTTTTATCGTTTTAAGCTTTTTTAATATGATGAAACTTTATGAAGCACAATCAAGAGAAAGGCAAATCAGAAAACAAAATGAACACATGCTGATGCTCATTTCCAATTTATATGAGGAAACGATTCATTTAAAAAAAACATTAAAAAATGCAGAGAATATTACAAAGGAATCGTATGATTTGTATCGTGATTTAAATGAACGGGAAAAGCGGGAAAAACAGCCTCATGTTCTCACACAGCAATTAAGTCAAAAAGCATTACGCATCGCAGGCGAAATGCATGAAGTTAAAAAAGATAATCAACGAATTTTTGCCGGTCTCTCTAAATTGATTTCTAATGAGAGTTTTAAAGATTATATGGATGCTGCTGAACTTTTCCAATTAATTATCCGAATTAATGAAAAATATGCCTTATCACTAGAAAAAGATATTCAATTTGAATACTCATTAGATCGAAACAACGATTCACATTATCATGTATATACCGTATTATCTCTTATCAATAATTTAGTAGCTAATGCAGTGGAAGCAATTATTGATAAGGGAATCGTTAGATTAAGTTTGTGTGAACTTTCCGACAATGTAGAATTAAAAGTTGCTGATAATGGAACTGGAATCCCTCAAAAATATCAGAAGGTGATTTTTAAACCTGGATTCACTTCGAAATATGATCATTTGGGGACACCATCAACAGGGATTGGACTCTCATATGTAAAAGAAGTGGTGAAAGAACTTGGGGGAGATATCCTGTTTGAGAATAAGCCTAACGGCGTCGTTTTTTCAATAAAGTTACCAATTCATAAGTTGATTCAGAAAGGGTGATTTCATGCGTTTTTTTATAACAGATGATGATTGCGCTATACGTTCAATCCTAAGCCAAATTATAGAGAACGAAGATTTAGGAGAAGTGGTGGAGGAAGCGGAAGATGGCAGTCTATTAGAAGGACACATTTTGAATTTAAAACAAATTGATATATTATTTATTGATTTATTAATGCCTATCCGCGATGGCATTGAGACACTTCGTCATATAAAAGATACATTTAATGGGAAAATCATAATGATTTCGCAAGTTGAATCAAAAGAACTTATTGGTGAGGCATACTCTCTCGGAATCGATTATTATATTACTAAACCAATTAACCGTATTGAAATATTAACAGTTATTCGAAAAGTAATGGAACGTATTTATTTAGAAAGATCGATCACTAATATCCAAACCTCATTAAATAGTGTATTGCATTTTGAACAGCCAAAAGTGGATAAATCAAATATTTTAAATGAAAAAAGTATAATAGAAGTGGGCGAATTTCTTTTATCGGAATTAGGGATTGTGGGAGAAAATGGATCTAAAGATTTCATTGAAATGCTTCAATATTTATTCATGTATGAACGTACTTATACTTTTGAACAGCATTTCCCAACTCTTAAAGATATTTTTGTAGAAATTACAAAAAAAAAGCTCGGACCATCAGCTGTACAGGCTGATATTAACCGGGAAATAAAAGCTACCGAACAGCGAATACGCAGGGCAATTAATCATTCGTTAATTCATTTTTCTTCGCTAGGTTTAACGGATTTTTCAAATCCAAAGTTTGAAAATTATGCTTCTAAATTTTTTGATTTCACTGTCGTTCGCCAAAAAATGAAAGAATTGCAAAATGATTCAACAATAGTTCTTACTCCTACCCGAGTAAATACAAAAAAGTTTATTCAAGTATTCTTTTTCGAAGCGAAGCGCTTGAATTCAGAGGAGATTATTAGATATAGATAATCATAAATAAAAACAAGATTGCTACGGAAATTTGTTAAATTCCACAAAGCAAAAAAACCCCTGAAATAAATATTTCAAGGGATTCTTTCAACAATCATGAGTCTGTACACATATTCTTATTTTTTTAATAACAAATACATAAAATAAGGTCCACCAATTAAAGCGACCATAATACCCGCTGGAATACCCTCGGGTTCAACTATATTACGACCGATTGTATCGGCAAGCAATAGTAGCCATCCACCAATTAATATGGCAACCGGAATAAATAATTGATTTCGAGGTCCCACTAAAGATTTTGCTATATGTGGGGCCATAAGTCCAATAAATGCAATTCCACCTGTAACTGAAACGGCAGCAGCGGCTAGGGCAACAGCTGTTATAAGTAAGACAATCCGTTCCTTTTCAATCGATACACCCACACCGATTGCAACAGGTTCGCTTAGCCCAAGAAGATTCAATCGGTTTGCTTTATATAAAGTAAATGGAATGAGTATAACCAGCCACGGAAGTATTGCCCATATGAAAGGCCAATCCGTACCCCAAATATTCCCCGCTAACCATTTCGAGATAAAATCAACTTTTGATCTTTCGGCTGATGAAATGAGTACAATCATCATACCGGAAAGTGCCATTGAAAACCCCACACCAATTAACACTAACCGTACAGGTTCAAGACCGCCCCTTCTTTTATAAGAGAGTACATATATTAAGCACGCTGTCAGTAACGCGCCGATAAAAGCGACAAGTGGAATCATATAAACAAATGAACCTGTGTCTATTGGGAAAAACAAAAAGAAAACCGCAATCGCAACACCAGCTCCAGAGTTAATACCGATAATCCCTGGATCAGCTAAGTCATTACGTGTTATTCCTTGTAAAATCGCACCAGATAGTGCAAGGGCCATTCCTGCTAAAAGAGTAATGATGATTCGTGGTAATCGGACGGAAAATAAAATGAATTCCTCTTTAAACGTCCCTTGCCCGAAAAGCGTTGGAATCAGTCGGTCATAAGATAAATTAGAGTACCCCAAACTGGTCCCAATAATGATTGTAATGATAATAAGTGCGAATAATGCACCTAGTATCCATCGCTGTTTTTTGATTAAAGCTGACTGGATCATGAAAATGCTTTACCTCCTTTTCGAACGATTAGGAGGAAGAAAGGTAAACCTATCATCGCAACAACCGCTACCACAGGTGTTTCATATGGAGAATTAATTGTACGGCCAATTGTATCGGCAAGAAGCATGAAAGTGGCTCCTAAAATTGCGGACATAGGTAGGATGAAACGATAATCCGTACCAACAATGGCTCGAACCATATGGGGAACCATTAAACCGATGAACACCATATTCCCTACAAGCGCTACGGAAGCCCCAGCAAGGAGAATGATGACAACGAAGAGAATCGCTTTTATTTGTGTTGTCTTTTGACCTAATCCAACAGCTACTTCTTCGCTTAAGCTAAGTATAGTGAGCTGTCTAGAAAAGATAAAGGAGATCAAGATACCTATTAAAATAAACGGAACGATTACTTGAAGTTGACTCCATGATGTTCCGATATTTCCCCCTGCCGTCCACATCGATACATCTTTTGATACTTTGAAATAAATACCGACCCCTTGTGAAACGGCAAATAGGAATGCAGAAACTGCAGCACCTGCTAAAACAATCCTTAATGGAGAAAATCCTCCCTTTTTCATTGCACCGATACCGAAAACCATAATTGCCCCGACAGCAGAACCAATAAAACACGCGATCATAATGCCTAAGTTATTAGCCGAAGGAATGAAGGCTAGGGTAATGGCAAGAGCTGCATTGGCACCTGCCGTCAATCCAAGCAACCCAGGATCAGCAAGAGGATTCCTCGTCATTCCCTGCATGATGGCACCAGAAACTGCAAGTGCTGCACCTACAAAGATGGCACCAACTTCACGAGGGAACCGGATTTCCCGAATGATGGAAATCTTATCACCTGTAGCATTGGACGTCAGTGCTTGCCATACATCCTTGATGGTAGCATCGGCTGCACCAAACACCATAGATATGATGAACATGCCGATAAAGGCAACGATCGCTATGATCAGTTTATATATAAATGGGATGAAACGTTGATTTTCATTAGTCATCTGTCTCTCTCATCTCTTTTTTATAGAATAAAAGGAGAGGAATCAGACTCCCTCTCCCTCGCTGTATCATTTTCCAAGAAAACTTTTTGAAAAGAAGTCTAATTGGTAATCTAATGTTATTGGATCATTGAAGTAGAATTTTTTTGCATCAGCTTCAAATAGTTGATTGTTTTTAACGGCAGGTATGTTTTTAAACGTATCTGTTTGTTGGAATGAATTGTCCTGATCTTTGTTATTGCTCAAAATGACATAATCACCGGCATAGTCTTTCAGGACTTCTAATGATAAGGCAAAGTAACCATCTTTCAATGCCACTTCTTTTACCTTTTCAGGCATGCCCAATTTCATTTCTTGATAAAGGATTTCCGTTCCACGGCCCCAATTATCGCCGTATACATAGAATTGTTTGTCAAACTTTTCCAATACGGAAACGGTAGCATCTTCACCAATTTTAGCTTTAATGTCATCACCAGTGGATTTTGCCCGTTTTTTGAAATCATCCACCCATGCTTGAGCTTCTTTTTCTTTATTCAAGAGTTTACCAATTTCTACATGTTGTGTTAAATAGTCCACTTTTCCGTATGTATACGTTACGGTTGGAGCAATTTCTTTTAGTTTATCGACATTTTTAATCGTTGATAAACCAATGATTAAATCCGGATTTAACTCGATGATTTTTTCCAAGTTTTCGTCAGTTACTTCCTCGACATCTTTTAATTTTTTAAAATTCGGGTTCATTTTAGACCAGGAATCAGCTCCTACAAGGTTAACATCCAAAGCCATGACATTACCTGCGAAAGAAGATAGTACGACTACACGCTTAGGATTCGCAGGCACTTCGACAGGCCCATTTTCAGATTGGTACGTGATGGTACCCGATTTTTCCTTTTTCGAATTCGAGCTCTCATCCTTTTCGGTTGACTCGTTACCGCAAGCACTAATAATTAACACTAACAGCAGAATAAATGGAATCATTATCTTTTTCATTTGTTGTCAATTCTCCTTTTAATAAATTGTATGTACTACACATTGGTTTGTTTGTTCGTTGATCTCTTCCGATTACCGCATCAATATGGAATACTTCCTTAAGTACTTCATGAGTGATGACTTCTTCACAATCTCCCGCTTTGACTATTTCTCCTTCTTTTAAGGCAATAATATAGTCAGCAAAACGAGCAGCTTGATTTAAGTCATGTAGGACCATGACAATCGTACGTTCCTGTTCTACATTCAGCTTCTGTAAGAGTTCTAAAACCTCTAGTTGATGTGCCATGTCCAAATAGGTGGTCGGCTCATCAAGGAAGATGATTTCTGTTTCTTGTGCAAGGGCCATTGCAATCCAAACGCGCTGGCGTTGACCTCCTGATAGTGCATCTACAGGCCGGAACTTAAAGTCTTTTGTTCCTGTTACTTCAAGTGCCCAGTCGATCACTTCATAATCTTTTTTGGTCAAGCGTCCGAAGCCTTTTTGATAAGGAAAGCGACCATAAGATACGAGTTCGCCGACTGTTAATCCACTTGCACTTTCTGGTGTTTGCGGAAGAATCGCCATCTTTCTAGCGAGTATCTTTGTGCTTTCTTTTGAGATATTTACTCCATCTAAAACGACTGACCCAGATTGATTGGGAATAATGCGAGTGATTGCTTTCAACAGTGTAGATTTCCCACAACCATTGGATCCGATAATTGTTGTAATTTTTTTATCTGGAATTTCCACACTGAGATCTTTTACAATTAAACGTTCACCATAGCCAATATTTAAATTCTCTGTATATAGGCGAACCATTATTTAACCTCCATTTACTGAAAAATAAGTAAGTAAAAACTCAAATGAAAATGATTATCATTATCCATTACTTAATTACTATAATTCTATATAAATATATTGTCAATAGTTATTTATATGGCTATAAAAGGATAATTTCATGTTGGATGTATGGGGAACAATGCTAATACTATTTATCTAGAAAGGGCTACCTGTTTATTCCAATATGAAATAAAAACAGAATGACCTCGGGGACAATACCCGAGGTCATCTTATGGCTAATTATGGATAGCCGGCTTTTAAGAATAATCCATTTATGGATAAAAATTCAGATATCCTAACAAAGTTTTTTTATCATTTAATGTTTTTTAAATCCTTGCTTTTCCACATAATCTTTCATATACATCCGGCTTTTCTTTCCAAGCATACCAGCCATTTGCTGTGTCCAGGTATCTTTTCGTTTGCCTTTTGTACGGCTTTCATAATAACTAGAAATCGTTTCATTATACTCTTTCAGTTGACCGATAAACTCCTGCTTATCCGCCTGATAGCCATTTTCATGGTATATATTAGATTGTGGCAGACGTGGCTTTTTATCGGAACGATTTTTAGGATAGCCGACTACAAGGGCGAATAACGGAATAACACGATGTGGAATATTCAAAATCTCTGACACTTCTGGAAGATTGTTACGGATTCCACCGATATAGCAAATGCCAAGATCCATTGATTCTGCAGCCAATGCCGCATTTTGAGCTGCAAGAGCTGCGTCAATGCATGCAACCATGAATTTTTCCGTACTTTCAATCGAATCGGAAAGGTCTGTATCTTCCATCTCAGCTATCCGATCATGTCGATATAAATCAGCGCAGAAAACGAATAGGTGCCCATTGTTCTCTACATAAGATTGTGGTCCGGCAAGCTCCGCTAGCTTGGCTTTCTTTTCTGGATCGGTTACCCCAATGATTGAATACGCTTGAATATAACTTGAAGTTGATGCAGCCTGAGCACATTCAACAATCGTTTGAATTTGCTCTTCCGACAATAGCTTGTCCTCGAAAGAACGAATGGAACGGTGATCTAAAATCTTCTCAATAATATTATTCAAAGCTTCCACCCCTAAAAAAGTATGTAGGTAAAACATCCACCAGGGGGGCTATATCCCCCACTGATAGTATGGTAATAAAAGCATTAATCCATCAACCTTTTGTTTTTAAATCCAAATCACGATAATTTTGCTGCCTTAAGGCCTCATAAATTAAGATCGCTGCTGTATTGGATAGGTTTAGAGAACGAACTTTATCCGTCATCGGGATTCGCAGACAACGGTCTAAATTTTCATGAATCAGGTCTTTCGGAAGGCCCGTCGTTTCACGACCGAACATGAAATAAATCTCACTGTCCTGATCACTATAATCGAAGGTTGTATGCGGCTGCTCTCCAAATTTCGTTAAGTAATAAAATTCACCGCCGGCATTCTTCTCATAAAACTCTTCCAATGAATCATAATAATGGATTTTAACATTCTCCCAATAATCGAGACCGGCCCTCTTAAGCTGTTTGTCATCTGTTGAAAAACCGAGCGGACGAATAAGGTGCAGGGACGTGTCTGTTCCTGCACACGTTCTTGCGATATTACCTGTATTTGCTGGAATCTGTGGTTGATATAAAACTACATGTATTGCCACTTCATTTTCACCTCTAGTTTAAACTTCATCTAATTATAGCATTAAACAAACAGACTAAAAACCAATCACACTCCATCCAAAATCGAGAAAAATTTATAAACGATATTCGGTGTATATCTGCTCGAATCCTCGTACGTCCAGTATCGATGGCGACTGTTCATCGTATGGGCATTCACAAGCGGCATTCCGTTCTGATCCTTCGCCGTTACAATCAAGTTATGATCAAAGCGTCCGTTTCCTTCGAAGTCAATACACATGATATCGCCTATATCCATCTCCTCAGCTGTTTCTAAACGTTTTGTCTGGATTCCCTTTCCGCCAGCGAGCAGATTATATAAGGAGTGTGCAGTCGTCCAGGTATAGCTCCAGCTTTTCCCTCTTATCCACCAGCCCTTATTTTTGTTTGGCGCCCCCCACATTGGGATTCCTCCTGCATGCAAACATTGTGAAATGAAATTCGTGCAATCATCAGTGAACTTGTGGTACGCAGGATTAAATTCATTCCACCACCGCTCGGCATACTGGACGGCCTTCATCCTGTCATACTTATAAGAAAGTCGCTCCGAACCTTCTTCCCATTTTGGAGGCACCTCTTCTGGTTCAAAGCTTGGTACAAGGTCACGTTCATCTATTAAATACCCATCTCTAAACCTCGCCTCCCTTTCTTCCATTTCCTCTTCTATATAAAAAGAATCTTCCTGCTTCAATAAATATTGTAGATGTACTTTATAGGTCAATACCGTATCCTTTTCTTCCTTTCTCTTCGAGTGAACCTTTCCTGCAGCATTTACCCGCACAATTTCCGTAGAGCGGTTCCGCATTAACTCCTTTTTCAGATGCAATTTTCTTTCATCGCGTTCTTGAGTATCAGAAGTATAACACTCCACTCTTTCTTGCAAAAGCTGTTTCAATTGTTCCCTCAAAATTATGCCCCCCTTCATACCATCTATGCTAATGTGTATGTATGAGGGCATGGACAAAAACACAACTTCATTAAAGAAGAATATATTAATGGCCTGTTTTTGTTCATTTCCTCGAAATAAACTCTTATTAACAAAAGAAACTAGCAGAAACGCTTCGAACATCACGAGCCAAGGTATCCACTTGATTAAATAATATATCTGAAAAATAAAAGGTATTATTAGCCTATCATCACAGCAGAATACAAAATCTACTCCCCTGTATTCCGGTTGAAAGGTTTTGAGCTTCTCCCGCCCTATATAAAAAATTAGCCGGCAATCAGAAAGTTGTCCAAGCATATCGAGGACTCTTTTTTACCTACATATTAAACCCTCATCCTCACATTTCTACAAAAAATAAAAAAAGCCGTCCCGTTAAATTTCTTACGAGGCGGCTATATCTGATATATTTAATATTATTGATGCTCCAAGGTAAACTGCAGTCCTTTTTCAATTTCTGCACGAACCTCTTCATCGGTTTCGTTCATTAAAGCTTCCTCTAAAATAGAAACTACTTGTTTCCGTCCAATTTTCCCAATCGCCCAGGCCGCGGTTCCCCGTAATACAGGACGTGGATCTTCCTTCATGATCTGAATCAATTCGGGTAGTGACGTTTCATCTTTAAAGTGGGCTAATGCTAAAATGGCATTTCGCTGGATTGGCTTTTTGCCTCGCCACGAACCAGATACATAGCCGTATGTTTCTTTGAAATCCCGATTTGAGATCGTAAGCAGAGGCTTCAACAACGGCTTCGCAACCTCAGGGTCAGGCTCCATCTCTTCATGAAAGTGAAAATCCATTCCTTTGTTTTTCGGACAAACAGTCTGGCACGTATCACATCCGTACAAACGATTGCCTATTTTCGTCCTGAATTCATCAGGGAGAAATCCTTTTGTCTGCGTTAAAAAAGCAATACAGCGCTTAGAATTCAGCTGGCCACCCTGCACAAGTGCACCTGTTGGACAAACATCCACACATTTATTGCAAGTCCCGCATTGATCTTCCATCGGTTGATCCGGTATAAATGGCAAGTTTGTAATCATGTCACCTAAATATACATAAGACCCAAACTCAGGAGTAATGATCATACTATTTTTAGCACTCCAGCCTATTCCTGCACGCTCAGCAACAGCACGATCCGATAATTCACCAGTATCTACCATAGACTTTACCATTGCTCCTGGCACTTTATCTTTAATAAAATCCTCAAGTAACTGCAATTTATTGCGAAGAACCGTATGATAATCCGTTCCCCAAGAGGCCCGGCAAAAAATCCCACGTCGCTCACTTTTTGTGCTTTGCGGTGCATTCTTCAATTTAGAAGGATAGGCCAGTGCAATCGAAATAATGGATTGCGGTTTATCAAAAATCATTTCAGGCCTGACCCTTTTTTCAATATCCGGTTCTTCAAATCCTGACTGATAATCTAGTTCCTGCTGACGGATCAGCCGACTTTTCAATTCCGTGAAATTAGAGGCTGATGTAAACCCAATTTTATCAATGCCAATCTCTTTACTATATATAATCACTTCTTGCTTAAGTGTATTCATATCCATATTTATCACCTTCGTTCATTCATTATTCCCATCGAAGCTTGTATTCATTTCAAACCATTGCTATCTATGATAAACTAATTGCAATCATTTTTGGAGGTGTAACGCTTGGAAATTAACATTTCCGCTAATCTTAGCAGTAAAATCCCTGATTTCAAAGTTGGGATCATTACATATGAAAACATCGAAGTTGGCCCCTCCCCGCAAATGGTCAAAGGAAGACTGCAGTTATTTCAAGAAGCTCTTTTCTTCGATCTAGATGAAAAAGAATTAACCGATTTCCCGGGTATCAAAGAGTGGCGAAAGATTTTCAAAACGACCGGAACGAATCCGTCACGCTACCGTCCTTCCGTGGAAGCTCTATACCGTCGTGTTAAAAAACAAAATTACTTAACATCTATTCATTCCGCTATCGACCTGAATAACTTCTTCTCCCTTTTATATGAAGTGCCTATTGGCATATATGATGCGGATAAATTAACAGGAGATATCTCGATTAAAATTGGCGAGAGTACAGACGAGTATAACGGCTTGAATGGCCGCTTGAATTCAATGGAAAACATGATTACTTCTGCCGATCGTGATGGAGCATTTGGAAGCCCCTACGTTGATTCAGAACGAACAAAGGTCACGGAAGAAACGAAAAAGGCAATCCAAATCATCTATTTACAACCAAAGACACCAATCAAAGAAGCCCATCAGCTAACAGAGTCCTTAATGAAAATGTTCCTCGAAATCCACGGTGGAGAAGGAACTTATTCCATTTTAGAAGTATAATAACAATCGAGCAGAACTAAACCCCCTTCCAAAATCGGAAGGGGTCTTTTTATAGGATAGGATATCAACCTGTGAATGTTTTTTCTTCTATTACAAACACATTCCCCAGTTTTGGATTCACTTGATACGCTTCCTGACATCATATCAACTAGTTTCTTAGTCACCCATGATCAGCCTCATCTCATACTACTTTCTTAAATTATAGATAGGTACATACAAATCTAGACAATAAAAAAAACCCTACTGTAAACAGTAGAATTCTCATTATAAAATATTTAAACGCAAAGCTTCGTTCTCCAGGTAACGAAACCCTGCGTTATGAGTATGTATTGGAGCGGGTGAAGGGAATCGAACCCTCATCATCAGCTTGGAAGGCTGAGGTTTTACCACTAAACTACACCCGCGTATTCTTGTAGAAATTTGTCGAATCGCTATCAACAAAATTAATTATATAGTTTATATTAAATAAATGCAATAGTTATTTTTAAAAAAATAATAAAAATTTAATGAATGTTACAATAGTATATTCATCACTCTATTAAAGATGTTAAAAAGTTCTCTAATAACAGAGAACTTTCCCTACATCTCCACTGTTAAGACCAGATGACTTCCATTAACGACGGGTATACCTGCTCCGCTGTTTCAAGTAACATGATTAACTTCCTGAAAGCTAGATCTGGTAAAAATTCTCCCTCAAGGGAATAAGAATAACGAATTGAAATAGTCCCTTTTTCTTCATACAACTTTGAATATCTAAAATTAGCATTATATTCATTTAACAGTGTATGTACATCCCGCCTTTTATCAGGATTCTTCAACTCGGCAACATTAAAGCAAAATAAATCCGCCACATTTTCATTTTGGTTGAAAGCAAAAACTAAAAGAACCTTCCAGCCATCTTTTAACTTTTGCTCTGCTCTAAAAAAGGTGGTGTCATCTTCTTTCAACTCATTCATATAGATTTTCTCGCGCGTTAAAAAATCTCGAAATTTAGCAACGTTTGACATGATCCATCACCTTTCTGTATGTATTTACATTTTATACTGAAAATTGGCATTTTTACAGACTTTTTGAATAAACCCTCTATTTTCAGCTAGTGCATTCATTCAGTTGAATTGAGGGAGCCAATAATAAGAACTCCCTTAAACAAAACTCTAAGGTTAGCTTGAAACTTCTCCCCTAAACTGAAGAGCTTCTTGGAGGTCCAAAATCTCGTGACGAATTTTTGAAAACCCTTCAATTTCTGGTACGGTTTTATTTGTTGAAGATTGATCTTTATCTGCAGCTATTGCCATGGTTTCAAAAACATAAAGCAATTGAGCGAGATCCTTCTCTGAAAGAACTGGACGTTCAGAGTATTTCAAGCTGGCATTTAGATAATACCCCAATTGTTCTATTGAGAATATTACGGGCCATAGAGACTCTAATCTGGCCTTGTTTTTGAATATCTCACCTAGAGACGTATTGTATACCGTTAATAGATTGACCATATTGGTTTGCATTTTGCTTCGTTCACTGCTCTCATCAAATGTAAGGGTCCTATTATTTTCAGAGAACGCCATTAATAAAAATTGACCCTGACTTCGAATCGTTTTCGCGATAAAATGACTCAGAAGACTGGACGCTGATCGACTTCCGACTAACAATGACCCAGCAAGGCCTATAATACTCCCTACAACGATATCAGTTATCCTTACTGTTGCAAAGAAACTGAAGTCGTAACTTTGAGTTGAATATTCTGCCATGATTAAAGCTGAAGGTGTAAAGAACATCGCAGCTAACCCATAATTCCGAACGATAAAAAGCTCTGTAATGAAAGTCAAACACAAGATGATTAGCACAATAATAAACTCGTTATGAACAGATGCAAGAATCAAACTTGCTAATAGGAGCCCAATGATTGTCCCGAAAGTCCTTTGAACAGCACGATGAAATGTGGCGATAATGGTAGCACCGGACATTACTGCAGCACAGGATAAGGGCACCCAATACGAACGATTAAAACCGGCTGAATAAGCGATGATAGCGGCGATAGTAAGGATTGTTCCATATCGTACAGAAGTGAGAAAGACTATGGAGTTTTTATCAAATGCCCCCAGAAATATGGTTTTTAGAGAAGGCTTTGAGATTAAGACTTCTTGATGAATTTTTTGAACCGGTTCATTCATGATGGCATCTGCATTATAGATTTTTATGAATAAATCTTCTACTTCTTTATCAACCTGCTCTGGCTGAAGAATCTTTGATTTATTTTTCGTTTTAGATCCAATAGAGTCAGCTAATGCCTGAACGGATTTCCCTAATTCAGGTGGAAGTACGATCTTATTGTTCAAAGAAATTTCAAGAACTCTCAAGAATATCGCGTTTGCATGTTCATTTAAAAGAAACAACCGCTTAAATATATCTGTACTTCTCTTGGCTGAATACCCGGCTAAAAGCGTATTTTCTGCTTGCTTCATTGCTAGTACCGTTCTGTGTCTTGCTGTATTAAACTTCTCTGTCCCTATTGAATCAAAGAATACCGCCAACTCTCTATACACTTTTTCCACTGCATTAGTTTCAGGTCCATGGGGATTGTAAAACCAGCCTAACATACAGATTATCCAAGATAATGCCCCACCTAATAAAACAAGCCCTCCACGTAACGGCGCAAGTGATTGATCAATAGGCATACCTGTAGCAAGCGCAAAACTCAAAACGAAAAATATTGCCGAAGGACCAGTGATATTTAAAGCACCAAAAATGAAAAATACACATGCCCCAATAATCCCCATCACTATAGCTGTCCCTAGCTGATATGGGGCCAAAAGGGTTCCTAAGACAACAGATAAAGAAAGGCCCCACATTACAAAGAAAATCTTTTTAGCTCTTTGCTCATACGGTTGGTTAAACACGTATAAATAAGAGAATCCACCAATTCCTGCCAGTAAACCGTACTCAAAATTCCCAAATAATAATCCTATGAATACAGGTAATGCAGCAGCAATTCCTGCACTCAATGCCTTTATCCACGGAAATGGATTCTTTTTTATTTCAAAAGCCTGTTTAAATGTCGTATGTATCGCTTCTAATTTCGGAGACTTTGAAGATACTCTTTGTTTATTTTTGCCCATTTCACTTTTCCTTTCATTAAATAATTCGCTCCCTATCTTCTCTTTTGACGCTATTCAACCGTTATCTTGATGGCTTAATCTAGAGCTTCTTTTAATATCCTTCATTAACAACAAAAGATACCTTAAAGGAAGAGGAATATACGTTAATCTTTCTCGTATCTAGGAAAAGGGAAACGGCCTTCCCCCGATTGAATATCGAAAAAAGGCCGCTTATTATATACCCTTAATTATTTACTCTTTTTTCAATACTGTTTTAAAGACTATGTCACACCAATGTTACCCTCTACTAGGTTCCCATGCTTAGAGCGTAGCGTATTTAGGTTCTGCAACTTTTACAAGTTGTTTACCCAGATTCGTTCCTTTAAATAAACCTAGAAATGCATCAGGGGTATTTTCAAACCCTTCAATAATGGTTTCTTCATACTTCAATTTTCCTTGCTGTAGCCATTCCCCTAAATCTGTCGCACCTTCTTGGAATCTTTCGGCATAATTACCAACTGTGAAACCTTTCATAAGTGCACTCGTTTTGATCATCGCCGATTGCAGACGCGGCCCTAAATCTTTTCCTTCTGCATTATAAGAGGAAATCGCTCCGCATAATGGAATACGAGCATTTGTATTTAAAAGTGTGAAAACAGCATCCGTTACCTCACCGCCAACATTATCGAAATAAACATCGACTCCGTTAGGAACAGCGTTTTTTAAATCTGTCGCAAAGCTATCTTTTTTATAATTAACAGCTCCATCGAAGCCAAGCTCTTTTGTTAAATACTCAAGTTTTTCATCTGAGCCAGCAATGCCTACTACCTTAGCACCTTTGATTTTAGCAATTTGTCCAACTACTGAACCAACAGCCCCAGCTGCTCCAGAAACCACGACTGTTTCACCTTCTTGAGGTTTTCCGATATCGAGCAAACCAAAGTAAGCTGTTAAACCAGTCATCCCGAGAATCCCTAAATGAGTTGTGACAGGGGCAACTTTAGGATCAATCACTCGGATTTCTTTTTCATTGACCACCGTATACTCTGCCCAGTCGATATTCCCAACAACAACATCTCCTTGTTTGAAGGAATTCGAATTGGATTCTACCACTTCGGCTACAACGCCTCCAGTGATGACCTTATTCAATTCAAATGGAGCTATATATGATTTAGTATCTTGCATTCTTCCACGCATGTATGGATCGACAGATAAATAAAGCGTCCGTAATAATATTTGATCTTCTTTTGGTGTGGGAACATCACTCTCCACAAAGTTAAAATCTTCTTTCGAAGGCATTCCTTTTGGTCGGTTTGCCAGGGTGATTTTTTGTTGTTTGGATTGTGTCATTTTGTGTTCCTCCTTGATTTTGAATACGTAATATCTAAAAGTAAGCGTATCACTGTTAAAGATCCTTGGTCAAAAATTATGCCCTCTTGATAATTCCATACTTTTCTATATGTAACCCTTACTAAAATATCTAAATCCTATGATATCTATTATGTCCTATCTATTTCATTCATATAAAGGTCATCTGGATTAGGGCAAACTCCTGTATATTTTATACAAAAGGCTTTGGTAAACATTAAAGTTGATTTATGATTTGTTCAACGGCTTCATCTAATATGAAGTATCACTTATTTAACAAATCATTCATGCACGGATTTTAGCTACGGCATCCCTATGTTTGCTTTTTTGGTAGATTAACTAGCAAAACAAAGTCATGTTACCAGTTATTTCGAAAAAACCACTAAATAGAATAATTAACTTAGAAGTTCATATTCAATTCATAACTTCTTTGTATACTTCCTCTTGTAAAAAGGATTAAGAAAGGATGTAAATAAATATGTCAGAAGTAAAAAAGCAAAAAGGATGGCGCCAGTTTATTCGATTAGTTCAACAAACAAAGCCTTCTAAACTAATGATAGGGATTGCTTTAGTATTAAGCTTAAGTACAACAGGTGTAGGATTATTAGTCCCGTTATTCACAAAGAATCTTATTAATGATTTTTCAATTAGCTCACTAAGCACTGAACGGATCACACTTCTCGTTCTTGCAATTATTGTTCAAGCATTGGCTAGTGGATTTTCCATCTATTTATTAAATCGGATCGGGCAATCTGTAGTAGCGGGTATTCGAGATCAACTATGGAGAAAATTACTTGTATTACCCGTGAATTATTTTGATGAACATCAATCAGGAGAAACAGTTAGTCGAATGACAAATGATACAACTGTAGTGAAAGGATTAATTTCGGAACACCTATCTAATTTCGTTACAGGAATCATTTCCATTGTAGGCTCCATGATTGTGTTATTTGTACTGGATTGGAAAATGACATTGTTGATGCTCATTGCAATCCCACTCTCTGTTTTAATATTAATGCCGCTTGGCAAAAAAATGCATCAAATATCAAAGGGGATGCAGGATGAGACAGCAAGTTTCACCTCAATTCTCCAACAGGTGCTAACCGAAATCCGTCTAGTTAAAGCATCCAATGCAGAAACATTTGAATATCAAAATGGAAATAAAGGGATTACCAAATTATTTCAATTCGGATTAAAAGAAGCAAAAATACAAGCTTTAATTGGCCCACTAATGAGTTTAGTCATGATGGCATTACTTGTCCTAATTTTAGGTTATGGGGGAATGCGTGTTTCTTCAGGAGCTCTGTCAGCTGGAGCTTTAGTTGCATTCATTATGTACCTTTTCCAAATTATCATGCCAATGGCTCAATTAGCAGGTTTCTTTACACAATTCCAAAAAGCTACGGGTGCAACAGAGCGTATAATTTCCATTTTGGATTCAGAAGAGGAAGAAGACGCGAATCAGCAAGTTCAAAATATCAATCAATCAATCACCGTGGATCATCTAAACTATAGTTATAATAATGGAGAACAGGTACTTAAAGATATAAGCTTTACCGTTGAAGCAGGTAAAGTCACTGCAATTGTCGGCCCAAGTGGCAGCGGAAAAACGACTCTTTTCTCATTATTTGAGCGTTTCTATAAACCACAGCAAGGCTCTATCTCCATAGGTGGGAAATCCATAAATGATTTCACACTCCTTTCATGGAGAAGCCAGATTGGTTATGTTTCGCAAGAAAGTCCTATTGTATCAGGTACAATTAGAGATAATATTTGTTATGGAATAGATCGGGATATAACAGATGAAGAATTAAATCAAGTAGCTAAAATGGCGTATGCCGATCAGTTTATTTCTGAACTTCCAAACGGATATGATACTGAGGTTGGTGAACGAGGTATGAAATTATCAGGCGGTCAAAGACAAAGAATTGCGATTGCTCGTGCATTTTTAAGAAACCCAAAAATATTAATGCTTGATGAAGCTACCTCAAGCCTAGACAGCAAATCGGAACATGTTGTTCAACAGGCGTTAAATGATTTAATGAAAGGCAGAACAACAATAGTAATTGCTCACCGCCTATCGACTGTCATTAATTCAGATCAAATCATCTTCCTAGAAAAAGGGAAAATAACAGGCAGCGGAACACATAAAGAACTATATAATACGCACTCATTATATCGCGAATTTGCTGAACAGCAGTTAAACAAACTTGAACTAGCCTAATTCATCGAAAGGAAAGAAGAAGGATGACAAAAATATTAATTGTCGATGATGATGCCCATATTCGCGAACTTATACAACTCTTGTTAAGAAAAGAAGGGTTTGATCTATATGAAGCCTCAGATGGGCTACAAGCATTGAACTTAATGGAGAAGGTAAAAATCGATTTAGCAGTTATTGATATAATGATGCCTAACATGGATGGATGGCAATTATGCAAAGAGATACGGGAATTTAGTGATATCCCCATTTTAATGCTGACGGCAAAAGGAGAAACAACACAGAAAGTAAAGGGATTTGGTCTTGGGGCAGATGATTATCTTGTAAAACCATTTGAGCCAATCGAATTAGTCCTTAGAATAAAAGCATTATTAAAACGGTATAAAATCACTATTTCTCAAACATTAAAGATAGGTGAATTAAAGATGAATCGCAACACACATGAAATGTCATTTAAAGACCTGGAATATACGATTCCTTTAAAAGAGTTTGAAGTGTTATTTAAACTAGCAAGTTATCCTGGAAAAACTTTCTCTAGGGAAGAACTTATTGAAGATATTTGGGGCTATGATTATGAAGGTGATGAACGAACTGTCGATGTTCATATTAAAAGAGTGAGAGAACGGTTTCCAGAATTGGAATTCCCATTTCGGATTCGAACGATTTGGGGATTAGGTTACCGTTTGGAGATAACAAGTTGACGGCCAATCGATTTTTCAAACCAATACTTGGCGGACTGTTTTTTCTGGCGTTTATGTCGTTTTGTTTTTCGGCTGGTTACTATATCATTCAGCTATTGCCTTTAAGACTATCCGATTTTGTTCAATATCTAGCAACAATCATGACTAGCATCGCCATTATGATATTCATTGGTTATCTTATGCATGCTATAAATCACAATAAACGCGTAAATTTTTACCTGGAGATCATTGATGCCTTAAGGAAAATTGCCAATGGCGATTATAATGTCCATTTGGATTTTAAAATGGATAAGAGAAACGGCGAAATAACCGAAATCATTAACCACTTCAATCACATGGCCAAACAATTGAAACAAATGGAAGAAATGCGGCAGGAATTCATCTCTAATGTCTCACATGAAATACAGTCGCCTCTTACTTCCATTGTAGGATTTGCCCAAGCGCTTCAATTTAATAAGCTGACAATAGAAGAACGAAATCATTACCTCCATATTATTGAGACAGAGAGCCGGAGATTATCTAAATTAAGTGATAATCTTCTGAAGCTTACATCCCTTGAATCCAAGCATCATCCGTTTGAAAAAAAAAGCTATCGACTAGATCAACAAATTCGAACAATTATTTTGGCTTGCGAACCGAATTGGATGCAAAAAGAATTAGTAATGGATGTATCATTAGAAAAGATTTCGGTCTTTATAGATGAGGATTTAATGAGCCAAGTATGGACAAATTTAATACACAATAGTATCAAATTCACCCACTATCATGGAACAATTACTATTCGATTACAACAGATTGATGATCAAGCAGTCATAAAGATTTCTGATACTGGAATTGGCATTTCAGATAAAGACCAGCTTCACATATTCGAACGATTCTATAAAGCAGACCAGGCAAGGGAACGCTCAAAAAGTGGGAGTGGTTTAGGTTTATCGATTGTGAAAAAGATTATTGATATGCATGATGGGACTATATCTGTTAAAGGTGAACTCGGAAAGGGAACGACTTTTACAATACGAGTACCAATATCATGAAGAAATTTTTCATGAGCGATTTTCTTATTTTGGGTATAATTCATGCTAGGTCTCCTGGTTTTGATAAAAGTGTCCTGAGGCTGGCCAGCCTCAGGACACTTTTACCATACCAAGGGTCTTTTTACGCTCAAATCTCATTTTTATTCATTGGAGTGCTGCCGCCTTAGCTCCATAAGAAAAAACCTGCCTAAGCATCTCCCTTATTGAAGTAAAGCACCTGTTACTTTAAGTACAATATTTCACAACCTTCTATCTATTAAGCAACCTAACTTCAGCCCAATAATTGAAAAAAATATTCAATATTATACATAATAATTACACCTAATATTAGAAAAATAAGGGTGGTGACATATTATTTTGAGTTCTTCAGGTACTTCCACTCAAGAATAGACTGAAAGCATATAATAAAAATAAATAAAGTATCAAAAGCCAATTCATATCATTTGTACTTACCGACGGAAAAGTGCATAAAAAGATGACTAAGATAACGCCTCTTCCCCATCGGTCAACAATTTTATCAGAAGTTTCCGAAATCTTTTTCTTTTCTACACCAAGTAAAAAATAGCCCAAAACTTCACAGAACCTTTGAAAATTATTTGGTATGCACAAATTAAGCATCGCATGAAATATGTTAAGTGTTTATTGGAAAATATTAACAAACTATTGGCTGGTTTAGTTGAATAAGAGTTATTGTATGTACTTGACAAAAAAACCGTTTGGACGATATTATTTAAAAAAAACCGTCTGGACGGTTTTAAAAAGGATTGATACTATTTGGAATCGAAAGCTAAAATGAAACGTAATCTTATCTTGAAATCTGCAAAAGAATTCATTATTCAAAATGATTTTAATGATTTGACTTTAGATGCTGTGGCAAAACAAGCTGGAATAAGTAAAGGTGGCTTATTATATCACTACCCAAATAAAGAAGCATTATTGCTAGGGTTAACACAATATATTTTTGAAGAATTCACTATGTTATTTGAAGAACATGCTAAGAAAGACCCATTAGAAAAAGGGAAATGGTGTCGTGCTTTAATTGAAACAACCAAAGAGGACTTGGACCACAATGCCGAGTTAAATATAGGAATAATTGCTGCTTCTATGTTGAATCCTAGTTTATCAGAAAGTATGTCCAAAAGTTATCAGTATATGCAAAACAAAGTCGAACAGGATAATATAAATCCTATAACAGCAACTATTATTCGGTTAGCAATAGATGGCCTTTATTACTCAGAACTGTTTAATATAGCACCGTTAGATGACAAAATGAATAAGGAAGTAATCCAGCAATTAATAAATATGACAAAATAGGAGGAGTTCACCTTGAATCCATATGTAATTTTGGGAATAGCCATCATTAGTGAAGTATTTGGTAGTTCAATGTTAAAAGTATCAAACGGATTTAAAAAGTTGTTCCCTTCCATTGGAGTAATAATTGGAATGGGTATAGCCTTTTATTGCTTGTCTTTATCTCTTAAAACAATTCCACTTGGTACGGCTTATGCTATTTGGTCAGGTATAGGCACAGCTTTAACCGCATTAGTGGGTGTTATCGTTTATAAAGAAAGTTTTAATCTGAAAAAATTTCTTGGTTTAGTCCTAATCATTGGTGGAGTTGTTGTTTTGAAACTCTCAAGTGGTGGCGCTCATTAACCTTTAGAGAATCGGAGGTAATTGTATGAAAGGTTATATCGCTTTAGGAATATCAATTATCAGCGAAATATTCGGCACGACAATGCTTAAATTGTCGGAAGGATTCACAAATTTATTCCCTTCAATTGGAGTTATTCTTGGTTTTGGTTTAGCATTTTATTGCTTATCATTATGTCTTAAAACAATTCCGTTAAGTTTAGCTTATGCTATTTGGTCAGGAATAGGAACAGCTATAACAGCGTTAATTGGTGTACTGTTATGGCGAGAACCATTTAGCATCATTACATTAGGTGGCTTAGTATTAATAATTGGAGGGGTAGTTTTATTAAATGCTTCTAATACTTCCGAACAAGTAAAAAAATCATCAAACTAAAGGTTTGATGATTCAGACTGTAGACAAACTCGATGAAAATCGAGTTTGTCTACAGTTTTTTTGAGGGGTTGTAAAAATTCGAAAGTTGATTTCCACTGCAGGCACTCGCTTTCCGCGGGCGGTCAGGGAGCCTCCTCGGCGCCTTTGCGCCTGTGGGGTCTCCCTTGGACACGCTTTTCCCGCAGGAGTCTCGCACCTTCCGTTCCAATCAACTTTGTTTTAACAATTAGAAATAAACACTTTTTCCTACAGTCTTTTTTGTTTTAATATAGGAGTATTAAAACTTGAGGTGATGACGATGCTTTCGAAACATAATTCTATTCAGCGAGATCAACTTGAAATGATTACTTTGGATCAACTGGTGCCAGCGAACCATTTGGTTCGTAAAATTGAGGGGGCCATTGACTTCACTTTCATTTATGACTTGGTGAAAGAGATGTATTCAGAGATAGGCCGCCCAAGTATTGATCCAGTTATTTTAGTTAAATTGACATTCATTCAATATACCTTCGGTATTCGTTCGATGCGTAAAACGATTGAAGAAGTTGAAACGAATATGGCTTACCGTTGGTTTTTAGGTTACGGTTTCCATGATAAAGTACCTCACTTCTCAACGTTCGGGAAAAATTATGAGCGTCGCTTTAAAGATACAGACCTGTTTGAACAGATTTTTTATCGTATCTTAATGACAGCATCAGAAAGAAAGTTAATTAGTGCAGAGCACGTATTCGTTGATTCAACACATGTGAAAGCCAGTGCGAATAAGCGGAAATTCGAAAAGAAAATCGTTCGTAAGGAAACACGAGCATATCAAGGACGCCTTCAAGAAGAAATAAATCAAGATCGTGAAAACAATGGAAAGAAGCCTTTTCCATTGGATAAATTTGATAAAGAAGAAACCAAAGAAATTAAAGAAAGTTCAACTGACCCTGAGAGTGGCTACTATGTAAAAGATGAACGAACAAAACAGTTTGCCTATTCATTTCATACGGCTGCAGACCGCAACGGTTTTGTACTGGGGACGATTGTAACACCAGGAAATACGCATGATAGTCATATCTTAGAGCCTCTTGTTGAACAAGTGATTGAGAAAGTTGGAAAACCTGAAGCTGTTGCCGCAGATGCAGCTTACAAAACACCAGCCATTACAAGCTACCTTTTTGGGAAAGAAATCACACCAGCTTTACCCTATACACGTCCACGAACAAAAGAAGGGTTCTTTCGCAAGCATGACTATGTCTACGATGAACATTTTAATTGTTATCTCTGCCCATCGGGCGAGATTTTAAAGTACTCAACAACAAATAAAGAGGGCTATCGCGAGTACAAATCACCCAAACACACTTGTGCGACATGCTCATTTTTATCACAGTGTACAGTAAGCAAAGACCATCAAAAAGTGGTGACACGCCATATCTGGCAAAATTATATGAAAGAAGCAGATCATCTGCGTCACCACAAGGATGTAAAACCTATATATGCGAAACGCAAAGAAACAATAGAGCGTGTATTCGCAGATGCAAAAGAAAAGCATGGTATGCGTTGGACTACTTTAAGGGGACTTAAAAAATTGTCGATGCAGGCGATGCTTACATTCGCTGCCATGAATTTAAAGAAGATTGCCAATTGGACATGGCAAGGTCCAATAATGGCTTAATAAAGTGGGCTCGTAGAGGCCCAATCTCTTAATCTTGATCAAAATTCAAAGGGAATTTCAAAAGGGGTCCAGAATTAAAACATTCTGGACCCCTTTTGTCTACAAACTGAATCATCAAACTAAAGGTTTGATGATTTTTTTTTCTTAAAATGATTCTTGCTAGTTAGTCTCATTCACGCTTATTGAAAGCACTTTGTCTTATCTATTCAATATAGTTGACGTTATTATCTTGACACCATTTTTTAGCAATTTGTTTAAAACGCTCGTCACGATATGAATACCATTGATCTTCGATTTCAAAATCTATTATTTTGTCCTTGAATTTTCTAAAGGCACCCTTTCCCTTAATTTCTAATAATAAAGAATTTTGCTTTCGTAGATCACTAACAGTTAGGCAGAAGTCTTCCATCATTTCATATTCATGGACATCATATTTAGTTGGTAACTCTATATAATTCTCAAAGTTTTCAACAACATCATTAGCAACCCTTAAATTTTCTTGTTGCCAATCAGGTAAATGATCGAATGGTTCATCATCTTCAGCAGCTCTCAAATCATTAGAAGTTACAAAAAAAATTTCACCCGTATTAATATTTAGAAATGATTGAGACTCTTCAAACTGTATTTCCATTTCTTCAATAATATCTTTAAGCTTTACTTGTACAGTCATGATATAGGATCTCCTTCTATATTTTTTTACAGTCGCACCTGTTAGTTCCACAAGAATTATTTAACTAATGGATTAATGATGCTCTCAAATTACTAATACCATTTTCCAAATAACCCTTTAAACAAGTTAACATATATACCCAACCCTCTTTTTGTCCTATCATTTTGTTTATTATCTCGGGGTCATCTTCTTTAATACCCAATTCGTTTACTTCAATAATTGTACTCGTATTAACCAACTCTTTTAGTGTAATTGTAACAACCGTTTCTTGACCATATCCTCCCCACGAGAAAACAATTTTTTTATCTTCCTCGACTTCCAATACATTGATAACTCCTTCAGCATTGTATTCATCATATCTCCAAGTAATCGTCTTGCCTTGTTCCACTCTTCCAGTTCCCGATGAAAACCAATAATTAGACATTTTTTCAGGGTCTACTATGGCTTCAAATACCTCATTAACTGGTTTGAGTATTTTAAATTTCGTAGTTACTTGAGTATCCATACAAAATCAACTCACTTTCGGAATATTTGATAATTGTTCCATTATATCTATATCATCATTAAATAAACAAATTATACTTTCTTAACTTCTAAAAAATCCCTTTTATTTATATAGTTCTTCTTCAAATAATCTGCCCCGTTACCAAACCAACTCCCTTATTGAAGTAAAGCACCAGTTATCCCATTATTCGCTACCACAACTAAAAGTTTACAGTTTAGCGGAAGAATAATTTTTATTATAAGGAAAATTATTGAAATTAAATGTTAAAATGTAGTTGTATCAACTGGAAGAAGACTAATCCGACTTGTTAAGGAATGAGTGACTGAATCAAACAATAAATTTGATCGCACAGTATTAGGCTTTATTCGAGTTATAAAGTACTGGAACACTAACTTCTAAAAAAATATCTTCTGTTCCTATTATCTATAGGCTGGAAAGGGGCTCTTATGAAAAGACTGTTTTCGATTATGTGTATCATTGTAAGTGCTTTAGTATTATTGCTAGGGTGCAGTACTAAGGAGGTAGAACAGGTGGAAAAGAATTCGTTGAAAGCTATTGAAGGTACGTGGGAAGGAGAAATAATGATTCCAAATCAGCCTCTCCCGATTATTGTTCATTTCACGAAGAAAGATGGAACGATAAGTATTCCTGTACAAGGATTGAACAAATTCCCCTTAACAAATGTAAAGTTAAATAAATCAGACTTGTTTTTTGATATGAAAATTCAAAATCAGCAAATAACGTTTGATGGGAAAGTAGATCAGGAGAAGATTTCAGGAACATTTGTTCAGCAAGGGCAAGAGTTTCCTTTTGAATTGCTCAAGAAATCTGATGAAAAAGTTGAGGAAAAAAGATCAGGTGAAGTTGTGAAGGCCGACTTGGAGAAAGGAACCATGTATGGACTTTTAGAAACACCAAAAGATGAAGGTCCTTTTCCTGTGATGATTATAATTGCGGGTTCGGGTCCAACTGATAAAGATGGGAACTCCATTGCACTTCCTGGGAAAAATAATAGTTTGAAAATGTTAGCAGAAAGTCTTGCAGAAAAAGGTATCGCAAGTATTAGGTATGATAAGCGCGGAGTCGGGGAAAATATGAATTTGGCAGGAAAAGAAGAGGAACTGAGATTCGAACAATATATTGAAGATGCAGCTGCATGGGTTCAATTTGCTAAAAAGGATAGCCGTTTTTCTAAAGTTGGCATCATCGGTCATAGTGAAGGTTCATTAATTGGAATGGCAGCTGCAAAGAAAACAGAGACAGACACATTCATTTCATTAGCTGGAGCAGGCGAACCTATTGACCAAGTACTTCTTAAACAGCTTGAAGAGCAGCTGACACCGAAGTTATTAACAGAGTCTAAAGATATATTAACAAAACTAAAACAAGGTAAACAAGTTAAGACTGTAAGTGCAGACTTGCAAAGTGTATTCCGTCCTTCTGTTCAACC
Source organism: Peribacillus sp. TH16 (assembly GCF_016651095.1). Taxonomy (NCBI): domain Bacteria; kingdom Bacillati; phylum Bacillota; class Bacilli; order Caryophanales; family Bacillaceae; genus Peribacillus; species Peribacillus sp. TH16. The sequence goes on from NZ_JAEKEM010000002.1 coordinate 1,727,038, forward strand.
TTACATGATTTCTTGGATTCAATATAATCCGATAGAATTAGTAAAAGAGCTAACTATCCCTGTTCTAATTGTAAACGGTAATAGAGATATTCAAGTGGCGTCCACTAATGCAGAAGCGCTACACAAGGCAAAAGGAGATTCTGAATTACTTATACTCGAGAAGATGAATCATGTATTGAAAGAAGCACCTGTAGATCGAGAGAGAAATCTAGCAACCTATACAAATCCTGAACTACCATTATCATCTGGGTTGGTAGATGGAATTATTGAATTTTTAAACGAATATGAAATATCCAGTAATTAAAATCAAAGTATTGATAATCACAGCAAAATGAAATTCACCTGCTGTGGCCATTTAAGCAGCCAAAGAGCCTCTTCTATATTATGCAATGTAATAGCAAAGCAAAATAATAAAATGAAAGAAATCCATACGCTACCCGCTTTCCTAAATGAGTTTCTACGGACCTTTAGGTAAATAAAAATATTCTTTCGCATTTCATTCTACATTTATATATTCCAAATAAAAACAGCTAGCTAGATTTTCAAAATCTAACAAGCTGTTTTTATCAAACTTCAATATAATTTATCAATCTTTTTTTTCCGCAAATACAAATAGAAAGAGCACGTTTTGAAAAAAGATTGGTCAAATCACATATTCAATTGAATGAATAATTTTGTGTATTTTCCATACTTCTTAACTTTAAAAGTCCATCATTCTTTACCTCTAAGGGACCAAATGACAACTGGAATCAGCAGTAGTGAAAGGATAGCTCCGGCAAATGAGAGTGTTGCATAGCTGTAATGAGCTACAACCATGCCAGATAGTGCACCGCCCGCTGCTCCTGACAAAGCGATCAAAACATCGACAGATCCTTGCGTCTTTGCGCGAGTGGAAGGGTGAGTTGAATCAACTATTAGCGCTGTACCACTAATCAAACCGAAGTTCCAGCCAAGCCCAAGTAAAACAAGTGAGGTGTTGAGCACCAGCATGGAATCAGCTGGTCCACTGGAAGCAAGTATACAAGCAGCAAGCAGAGTGGCACCAGAAGCGATAACCACTGCAGTTCGTCCAATTTTATCTACTAAGAATCCAGTTACTAAAGAAGGCAGAAACATCGCTGCTATGTGAAAACCAATTACTACCCCTACCTCTTTCAAATCATGTCCATGATGTCCCATATGTATAGGTGTCATTGTCATAATTGCAATCATTAAAAAATTAGTTAAGGTCATTACTGTAGCTCCGGCAACAATTCCTCGCTTGTTTATCGTCGGTGCATTTGAATCCTTGTTTGAAAGTACGGCATTGTGTGTTTTCTGAACATCTGCCATTGCTTTTGCAACAATGAAAGGGTCTGGACGAAGTAAAGCTAATAACACCAAACCAGCAAGGATGTAAGCTACAGCCGCAAGAATAAATGGACCAGCCAAAGAAGGAACACCGATTGACCAAGCCAATTCGCCCATTATATTTACCAAATTGGGGCCTGCAACAGCACCTAATGTGGTTGATACCATAGCAATACTGATAGCTGTTGCCCGCTGTTTAGAACTTGCCAAGTCTGTACCGGCATAGCGTGCTTGTAAGTTTGTAGCCGATCCAGCACCATAGATTAGCAGTGAAACAAATAAAAGTGGAATGCTGTTAATTAATGCGGAAATTACTACCCCGACCGCGCCAAGACCACCAGCCAAGAAACCGGTCGCGAGTCCAGAACGGCGTCCAAAACGTTGGGAGAGTTGCCCTACAATTAGCGCTGCTCCTGCAGAACCTAATGTGAACAATGCAGTCGGAACCCCTACCATACTCTCTGTACCCAGCATGTCTTGTGCAAGAAGTGCTCCGACGGTTACACCAGCTGCAAGACCTGCCCCCCCGAATATTTGTGATATAACAACAATCAGCAACGTACGTCGATATAACTGTTGTTGTTTTTCTGGAGAATCAATATATGTTTGTATCCAATCTGGTTGATTTTCTATACTTTTTAATGCTTCAGACATTATTCTGTCTTCCTTTCCGAAGAACTTTTTTTCCTAATTAAATTGTTATTTCAATTATTTTTCAAGAGGTAAAAAAAAGATAATTTACGGAATGCTATTACTTCTATCGCAGCGATTTACCTTTCATTACTGACGGACCTTATTTTATGTAATACCATGCGTAATCTACATTAGCTCTTTTCTCCATTGTTTTGCCTTGATAATTTTGCCCATTTCCGTTTAGCGATTAGTAATTAGTATAATACCTACTAATATGACCATCAATAATTTTCAAAAAATTATGTCTAATAACTTTCCTTTTGATTAACTAACCTCCCTCAATAAAAAAAAGCTGCCTTAAAGACAGCTCCGGATTTTCATCTAAGGCATCTGTTAAATTTGTTCATTGTTCAAAAATAGGACAAACTTCCTCTTTCGTAGGGAAGTCTGTCCAGAAATCATTATTAAGTAATTGGGGCCGGGTTAAATAAGACCAAATCATTGTGCAATCGTATATAAGGAGACGATACTTTGTCAAAGTATCGCCTCTTAGATTAATAATATTTTTTAATTAGATATATTATCAGTAACATCAATAACAAAAAATCACTTGGATTATTTACATAAGTCACTAACACATTTAGGAAGGGTAAAAGCTACACTGTTCAATTCCAATTAAGAACAGAAGTCTTTACCGGTTCAATCTTATTTTATTTAAAATTGGTTCGATTTAAGATTTTTGCTTTTTGATAATGGAATACTGATTTAGATAATTCAAAGATGGTTCCGTTAGATAAGCATACTGTATTTTCAATAATCAATGCTGGATCTAGCGGATTAACTTGCAGCACTATCGCACTTGCTTCATCGATTTTTTCGCAGTTAATTACTTTGTCAGCAAAACCAATGTTTAATTTTAAGTCCTCTATAAGGTAACTGTAAATAGAACTCGCTGCAATATCTTCATTTAAATATGGCACAATATCTTTTTTAAAGTAACTTATTTCAATTGAAAAAGGTTCTTTATCTACAATTCGTAGCCGCTTGATATAATAAAGTTTTGTTCCTACTTCACATCGCATTTGTTTTGCGTTTACTTCATCAGCTTCTAGCACATGTAAAGCCAGAATTTTCGTCTCAATTGTTTTTGAAGTCAAATCTTTTGTTAATCCTCTGAGACTGCCTAAATTAATATAATCTGTTACAGATTCTTCCCGTAAAAACATGCCGCTGCCTTGCACCTGATAAATATAGCCACGATTGACCAGCTGATTAATTGCTTTTCGAATCGTATTTCGGCTCACTTCAAATTTTTTTATCAGTTCTTCTTCTGTCGGCAACTTTTTTGTTTTATCAAACTTACCTTCCTGTATTTCACATTCTAATCGATCAGCAATTTCTTTATATTTTACAGCCATATTATCTCCCTATTAATCGTCCTCAATCATTTACTGCTTCTATTATACACAAAACCTCTTGATTAAAATCAAGAGGTTTTCTTTTTACTTACAGCTCTTCTCCTCTCGTCTCAATAATATGCTTATACCAATGAAACGACAGCTTTTTCTTTCGGTTTAAATGATCATGATGATCCACGTAAATAAATCCGTATTGCTTTTTATACCCATTTAACCAGCTTAATAGATCAATAACAGACCATGCGTAATACCCTTTTAAATGAATGCCTTCTTTGATTGCACGCTTTATCACTTTTAAATGTTTCTCAATATATTTAATACGAGGAACATCTACTATTTCGCCTTCAATAATCGGATCCTCATCACCAAGTCCGTTTTCTGTTACATACATTTTAATATCACCATAACGCTCTTTTAACATATGCAGCCCGTCTAAAAACCCTTGAGGTGAGATTTCCCACCCCCATTTTGTATATGTTTTATCTTCCATCTTTACGGTCCGATAAAAGCCATCGAAAGACGGGTTGCCTGGAGCTAGAGTAGATGTTTCTCTTGAATGTTCCATGGATGAGTCAGCCTCGTGATTTTTTTCTACTCGAATGGGCTGATAATAATTAAGTCCAATAAAATCATTTTTTCCAGCATTTCTTTTTAACGTATCTAATTCTTCTTCTGTCCAACTTGGCGCCCAGCCTTTCTCCTTTAATTGCTCAACCACATAAGACGGATATTCACCTTTTAAAATTGGGTCATAATACCAAAAAGTTTCATATTCATTAGCATGTCTAGCAGCTAATACATTCTCATGTTTATCATCTACGCTGTAAGCTGGTAAGAAAACATGGGTAATACCAACCTCGCCGTAAGATTTTAGTTCTTTATAGACTTCTACAGCTTTTGCATGTGCATAAAACACGTAATGTGTCGCTTGAAAGTATTTATACTCATCGTTTTGGATACCAGGCGGGTGAGCTCCTTTTAAATAGCCTAATCCGCAGAACATAATCGTTTCATTAAACGTAATCCAATGTTTGACGCGGTCTCCGAATGCCCGAAAACAAATTCCTGCATACTTGACGAAGGCCTCAGCTGTTCTCTTATTCGTCCATCCTCCATCTTCTTCAAGCGTCAGAGGCAAATCCCAATGATACAGCGTAACAAATGGAACAATACCATATTTTAAACATTCATTAATAACATTATTATAAAATTCCAAGCCTTTTTCATTGACTTCTCCATCTCCTGTTGGCAAAATACGTGCCCATGAAATGGAAAAACGGTACGATTCAAGTCCCATCTCTGCCATTAATTTTATATCTTCTTTGTATCGATGATAATGGTCTATGGCTACATCACCGTTAGTACCCCCATACGTTTTCCCTGGAGTCTTTGAAAAGACATCCCAATTCGTTATACCTTTACCATCTTCATTCCATGCTCCTTCTATTTGATAAGAAGCAGAAGCTGCTCCAAATAAAAAATCATGTGGAAACTTCATATAAACCCTCCATTTTTATACCAACCCATTAAATTTATTATCATATATAACATTTATAGGTACAAATATTAATGCGATTATATACTTTTTTTCATTATTTGACTACATAAAATTCGTAAAACATTAAAACATAGGTATAAAAGATAGTATCTACTGTAATGGAATAATTAAATCCAAGTGCCATTAATAAAACAAAAATAAAAGACGTTAATTCTACCGAATCAACGCCATGCTTTTAGTTGAAGTTGAAGATGAAAATAAACTTACCTTTTCGAATTTAAATTAATAGTAATAATAATGCCATTAGCCCTAGAAGTACAATCAGCTTAAATCATTCTTTATAGTTTGATCATTTCTGTTTTCCTTATTCCATTAAAGTGCCCTTTAATGGAGTAACTGGATAGCGTTTCTAAACAAGTCTTTCTTTATATTTAAACGTCTTTCTTGTCAATTAACAATTACCATATTAAAATCCTCCTTTTTAATGTTATTCCTGTATAATAGACCTAATTGTTAATTTTTCAGGAGAATCCAATGAATTTTATTTATATTAATCAAAACATATTAGATAATCTCTTTTATATCTTAGTAAGTATTTTGATTTATTCCATTTTATTAGATCATGGCAAAAGGTTGAATCAGTATCGCAAGGCCCTCATTACTACATGCATGAGCTTTCCTATTATATTATGTATGAAGTTTCCTATTTATATAGATGAATATTGTGTTCATGATCTTCGGCAAATCCCTTTTATAATAGGGACACTTTATGGTGGTTGGCCTGTAGGGGCTGCTCTGTTAGTCATAATATTAACTTTTAGATTTGCTTTTTATGGTTTCAATTTACTTACGTTAATTGTATATATCGTTATATTTATTATAACGGCTCTATTTTCTTCCAAATTCAAAAATTTTAATAGAAAAAATAAGCTAAATAGCTCCATACTATTAATTTTGTTTCTAGGAATACTAACCAGCTTTATTTCACTTGTTATGTCTGATTATTTTCGAATAACGGAGGCGTATGTATTTTACTTTATCATCCTCCCTCCTTTTATTATCGTTTTGGCTGTATATATCATGGAAATTTTAAAAGATGCAATTTTAATCCGAACACAAATGGTGAGACTTGAAAAGATGGAGATAGTTAGTCAACTTGCAGCTAGTATTTCACATGAAATTAGAAATCCTTTAACAGTTGTGAAAGGGTTTGTTCAACTGCTAAAGGCTTCTGATCTCTCTCAAGAAGTAAAAGAACAATATATAGAACATGTTGTTAGAGAACTTAATAGTGCAGAATCAATTATTAGTGAATACTTAGCATTTGCAAAACCTGCAATTGAAAAAGTGGATAATATTTTAATAAACCGTGAAATAGGATATGTAATTGAAATGATAAAACCATTAGCTAACATGAATTTAGTTAATATATCAGAACAGTTAACTCCAGGCATTACGCGTGGGAATATTCAACATTTCAAGCAATGCTTCATAAACCTGATTAAAAATGGTATAGAGGCTATGCCAAACGGCGGGGAACTTAGTATTGTTTCCTATAAAAATAATTTCGACATAATTATCGAAATAAGTGACAATGGAATAGGAATGAACAAAGAACAAATAAACCGTTTTGGTGAACCTTATTACAGTTGCAAAGAAAAAGGTACAGGGTTAGGATCAATGTTAGCTGTTAAGACAATCCAAACGATGAATGGTACACTTAATATAAATAGTGTTTCGAATAAGGGAACAACTATTACAGTAACACTTCCCGCTTATCATGAAGATTATTCTAAAAAATAAGTAATGAATCTATTTTTTAAGTAATATCGATTTTTATTATTCCATTTACTGTAGTGTTTTCTTGAATAGTATAAAAGGAATTATTATTAAGATAAAAGAACCCACCACGCCTCTTAACTAATGCGGACCAAGGTGGGTCATTTTTTATTCAAGAAGAAATGCTAAAGTGGATCCTGAAAAAAACGAAGTTGCATTATCAAAATAGAATTTTCATCAAACTTTTTTACAAATTATCAATCTTTATTAAAAATTATCGAACTTTATTTAGTACCTATAATTTTGGTAAAATTGATAAAGGAAGTTCTATGGTTAAGGATTTTTGGAACGCTTTGTTTAGCTTTGAAATAGAGTTTTGTCAGAAATATGTGCGTGCCTTCATTTTACGTTTAATAAAAAGAAACCATTTTGAAAAAAGACTTCTCAGAATGGTTTCTTTACTTATTAATTGGTATAGAAATTTCATTAAAAAGTTTGATTATATTCATAGGTGTTATTGAACTAACGAACCTATAATCCCAATAAGAGGTACCTTCAACATTTTATCCAATGAACTTGTGTCATTTCCCTGATTAGAGCATAAGCTGATATTACCCATTTAATTAATTTCCTCCTTAAAAACAAATAAGGAGATGTCTATATGTCAGGTTGTGAATCAAGGTGTGACGACGGTTTTGGATTTGGTGGAGGTTTCGCCTTTATAGTCGTTTTGTTTATACTCTTAATCATTGTTGGAGCTAGCTTTGTTGGTGGATACGGCGGCGGTTACGGCGGCGGTTACGGCGGCGGTTACGGCTATGGCGCCTGTTGTTAAAAATAGTATGAAAAAAGCCGACCTTTAATGGTCGGCTTCTTCATCTAATCTGCCCGTATAGTTGAAGAAGAAAAATCACATGCATTGTTTAACACAGCCTATTTTAAAGAAGTAACAATCAAAAAAATTTCGTAAAAGTATACTTTTACGAACAGGTGAATGAATATCCAGAAAAATTTTATTGATATATAATCACTCAACGGATAACATGTCCTATATTTCTCGCATAGGAATTCCTCACTTAGCTTGGTGAGCATAGGATGGTTACCCCAATTTACATAATAAAAAACGAACTCCTTACAAACAGAAGTTCGTTTTTATTTAAGACGTTTTCCTCATTTCAATGACGTTATCCGATTGCTGTTTGAGTTTTTTCCGGTAGACGATTTTTGACAATGTCACACTAAACTCGTATAAAACTAAAAGAGGCACGGTAACTAATATATCTGACATGAAATCTGGTGGTGTAATTAAAATGGCTACAACGACAAGCAAAAAGTAAGATATCTTTCGCGCTTTTGAAAGAATCATGGGATTAATGACACCAAGAGAGGTGAGGAACATGACAACCAGCGGAATTTCGAATAAAAATCCAAACGGCAGTGTCAAGTTAATCATAAATTTAAAATATTTTTCAGACGTAAACATCGTTTCAAATTGACCTTCAGACAAAGATAGTAAAAAACCCAGCACGGTTGGATACACGACAAAATATCCGAATGATAAACCGGCAATAAAAAGGATAAACAGTCCAGGAATGTACGTTAGTGTCGTTTTTCGTTCATTTTCAGAAAGTGCCGGTTTTACAAATAGCCATGTTTGATAGGCGGCAATTGGAATCGTAAGAGCAATCGCAATCACGCCAGAAATCATAAAATATACCCAGAGGATTTCACTTGGCCCCAATACAGCTAACCGATGGCCAAGATCACGAATAAGCCATGTGTAAATGTCGTTCACAAAAATGAATGATCCAATTAAAAAAACCAGAAAAGCAATCAAAGTATAGATGATCCGTTTCCTGAGTTCCTCAAGGTGCTCAACCATAAGCATTTCTTGATTAGTCATACAGTCCCTCCTTTCTTAAATGCAAGAGGAAGATGTAAGCTTATTGCTTACATCTTCTTAAAAATTACTTAGATTGCGTCTTTTCTTCTTTCTCGTCTGATGAAATTAAATCCTTAGTAGAGTTTTTAAATTCTCTCAATGTGCTACCGAAAGCACGTCCAATTTCGGGCAACTTAGATGGACCAAATATGATGAGAGCAATGACCAAAATCAAAACCAATCCAGGTATCCCAATATTTTGCAACATCGTGTTTCCTCCTTAAAATTTAAATCCTGTAATAGCCACGACTGCCGGACGAGGCATCTTTTCACCTTTACGATGCGGCCATGTACTTGTAGGATTATTGATATCTTCCGTTTCTTCACCAGGGTGCTGAACAGACAAGAATAGTGTCTTTTCATTTGGAGTGAAACAAGGTCCGGTTAATTCAGCCTCCATTGGAGCGGCTGCAAACTGCCAGGCAATCCCTTTATCTCGACCAACGGTAGGAATGACAAACATTCCGTTATTGCCAAAGCTTGTCCATGCACCTTGATTTAAGCTACTCGATGAAATATCCGTTACGGTCCATAAATTCGCGTTGCTGTCAAAAGTTAAGTTGTCTGGTGCGCTGAATCCGCTTTGACGTCCGCCAGCTGCGAAAATTTCATATTCAAACTCAGTTGCTCCATGGTCACCTTTTTTTTCGATAAAACGTGTAATGTGTCCATGTAAGTTTCCGTGCTTATCATTATTCGTATGTGCAATAAAGATCGAGCTATCAAATGGTGAAATTTCCACATCCTCCGGTCGGTCAGTCGGTGTTCCGCCAAGAAGGAGGGCTGCTTCGTGACAGTTAGTAACAACATCACCTTGCGTTTGGAACTTTTCCAATAGTTCCGGTTTGCCAGCCGCCCCCTTTTGTACGGCCTCAATTGTCAGAGCTATCCATCTTCCTTTTTTAAAGTCCGCTACATATAAATTCCCTTCCTCAAGAAGACGGGAATTTGCCTTTCCTAATGCAGGTACATATTTATCCTTACTTACAAATTTATAGACACAAGCATCTTTTTTATCGTCTCCCATATAAACGACGACACGTTGGTCTTTGGCAAGTCCCATTGAAGCATTTTCATGGTTGAAACGTCCAAGAGCGGTATGTTTGCGAACCGCAAAATTTGGATTGAACGGGTCAACTTCGATTACCCAGCCGTAATGTGTTTGGTTTAATCCGGCATTATTAGCGGTTTCTTCGAAGTTCTCTTCACAGGATAAAACCGTATTCCATAATGTTTTTCCACCAGAACAGTTAGCGAATGTTCCCTGAACACTTGTTGCGCCGTTTACCACTTTTGTTCCTTTGGCCGGCCCAGTAAGTGCAAAAGATGTTAATCCCGTTACTCGTCGGGCATAAGTGGAAGCAGCATCCATTTTCCATTTATTCACTTTCTTGTCATAGTACACTTCAATAATGGAACCGCCCTGGTTATAAAGAAGCTTTTCAATTTGTGTAGGAGCATACTTGCCATTTACTTTTTCTCCTTCCACGTAAAGAGGGTTTGTATATTCGTGGTTTACCCATAATAATCCTCTTTCATTGGAATTTTGAATAGGAAAGTAAAGGGTGAAATCATTATTAAAACCAAATGTGTCACCCTTACCATTGATTACATCGCCATAAGCGGCTACAACGTCATATTTAAATCCTTTTGGAAGAACGAGTTCGTCCTTATTTGTAGTTTCAATCGGAGTAAACTTAAAGCCCTTTTTCTTCGGTTTTACATGTAAAAGGCTGTCGGTTTCCGCATTAACTGTCTCGCTTAAAATACCTAAACCAGAAGTGGCCACTGCAAGAGCAGTAGCTCCTGTTCCAATACGTGTTAAAAAGGTGCGTCTATTTAACGGTATGTTTTCCATAATGTCCTCCTTTATTTTCCTTGAAGACTTAGTCCTCTATTTTTTAAGAATTTCTCACTCATCAGCTTCATTCTGAACTAAGTCCCATCACTTATTTTGAAGCCAAACTCACCTTCTCTGCAAAATCGAAATAGACTATGTATGTACTTCTCGATTAACTTGTTAAATAGTGCCTATCCAAGCCACAAATCAAATTTAGCAAATTAAAGTAAAGATGGTATTAATTTTTTTAAAATAATTTATTAAAAATTGTAAAGGATTAGATTCTATGGATGTTCTTTTCATGAGAAAACATAAGTTCACCAAAAACGGACAAACTGTATTTGAAATAAGAAAGGAGATGTGAGATATGACAAAAAAATTTAATAAAGGCAGCCGTAATCAAAATTCACCGCAATTACACGGACAAGTTCCTGTTAGTGGGGACAACAGTAAAGGAAATAAAAGAAATAAAGATCAGAGCGCTAAAACAGAGTAATCTAAATGTAACAAACCGGTCATATTCAGACCGGTTTATTTCCTTGTTAGATAATCTTCTTACTTATTTCAGCAGTAAGCGATCTAAAAGAACTGAAATTACCTTCTCTCATTGATGATCAATTTCTCAATGTGCCCTTTTATCTTAATCAAAAATGGAGCTTCGTTGAATAACCAAGCAATGGACCAACTTTGAATTTTTGACAATAAAAAAAGTACATTTCTTTGTCGGTCTACATAATAAAAAATGCCCTCCAGATCGTTTAACTGGAGGGCATTCGTATTTACATAATCTTTTTAGAAGTGAATTACTCTTGGATTAGTTACTATACATGTTGTGTTATCTGTTAGATTCTTTTTGTATTAGAACCTTGTGCTCTACTGTTGTTGTCTCTAAAACATCATTATCCTTATGAGTATTAGTAATGTTTTTTGTCATCACACTGACACCCACTAAAACTACGATATTAACAAATAGGGCGATAATTCCTACATTCAAGTCTTTAATTGCTTGAGGAAGATAAGGAAACAGTTGACTGATTTTGATGTTCCCTAGTTCCATAATAGAAACTAGCACGCCTCCTGTTATAATCCCGGCGAATGCTCCATGTTTGGTTACAAAATTCTTTCTCATCAAACTTGCGAAAAAGGCAGGAGCAAGTTGTGTGATAAAATTATAGGCGATTAAAGCGAGACTAAAGAGGGAATTTCCACCTTTAAAGGTTAAGTAAATCCCTACGAGAGAAATAAGGGGAACCAAGAATTTTACCAGTTTTGCAATCTGATTTTCCGTTGCTGATGGAGTGAATACGCTATATACATTTTTTGCCAGAGATGTTGATATTGACATCAACAACATCGAACTTGGTACTAAAGCGGCTAACACGCCCGTGCCACCAATTAAGCCCACAAACCATGGATCAAAATCCTGTTTAGAAAGTTGCAGCAAGATAAGATCGGCTTCCGCGCCTTTTAATCCAGGCGTCTGTAAGATAGCTGCAAATCCGACAAAAAAGGCAAACAACAAAATCAATTGGTACATTGGCATTAGGATTGCATTTTTTCGTAAAGCTTTTTCGCTAGAGGCAGCATAAATAGGAGAAAACCCGTGCGGCCACATATAAAATCCAATAGAGCTTAATATAACGGTCGATATATACCACGAAACGCTCATTCCTTGATCCGGAAGTATGGTATAGTTCGGCTTTGCATTTTCAATGGCCTCATACATAGGTTGAAGACCGCCATAATAATGAAGAGGGAAATAAACTCCCAAAAATATGACAATGCCTAGAATCAGAATATCCTTCAAGATAGCTGTCCTAGCAGAACCGTGAATACCTGAAACCATTACAAAAATGGTTACACCAATCGCTCCAACCCAAATGGCAGCTGTAGATGAAATGGCCCCATAGGATGTTGCAGAAACGATATATCCTAACCCCTTCAATTGCAGGACTAAGTAGCAAGTACAAGCTATAACACCTATTACAGCAACAAGCACACCAAGATAAGGACTTTGATATTTTTTTACAAAAAAATCTGATTGGGAAACTAATTGGTGTTTCTTTGCATACCTCCAGATAGCAGGAAATGTCCAGTAGGAGATGACTGTAGCCAGACAGCCGTATGATACGATACTAAAGATGGAGCCTCCTTCCCCATAAGCCGATCCACTTGCACCTAAAAATGTAAAGGTCGTATACATTTCACCTGCGGACAAGAGGAAAATCAATAGGGTTCCCATTCCACGTCCCCCAACTGACCATTGTTCTAAGTTCATTTCTTTCCCTTTTTTAGCCTGGATACCAATCAAAACAGAAATGACGAAAAAAAACAGGATGAAAAACACGGCAATATTCATCTTGAATCTCCCTTCTGATTAGCAGGATCTAGTAGATATATAATCCCCATAATACCTGTGGTTAGCACAGACCAGAGTACAATCCAAAAGTGAAAAAATGGCATTCCTAGAACATAGGGAGTCACTTTATTAGTAAACAAAGCGCCTACAATAAAGCCAAGAAACGGGATAATTCCAAGCCAATATATTTTTTTCATACTCTTAACCCCCTAGTATGTTAGATTTAACATTTTAAAAGTCCCGTGAACAAATAACTTCACCCCATATTGTAAAGCCTGTTCATCGAAAGTAAATTTGGGATGATGGTGAGGATATATAATCCCTTTTTCTTCATTACGAGCTCCTATTACAATATAAGATCCCGGAACTACTTTTTGAAAAGCAGAGAAGTCTTCACTTCCCATAATTGGCTTTGAAATCTCTCGACTTTCTTCACCAAATACTTCACAGACCGTTTCGTCCATCAATCGGGTAACTTCTTCATCATTAATGGTCGGAGCATAACCGAACTGATAATCGAATTCATAAGTAGCCCCATGTGCCTCAGTAATTCCTTTTACAATGCGTTCGATAAAGGTTGGAATCTTTTCCCTCAGTTCCGGATTAAAGCTTCGAACGGAACCTCCAATGCTTACACTACTTGGAATAACATTAATCGCACTTCCCGCATGGAACTGAGTCACTGAAATCACTAGAGCTTCCTGAGCATCATGATACCTCGAAACAATGTGCTGGAGATTTGATACAACCTGAGTTCCAATTGCAATGGGATCAACCGTAAGTTCAGGCTGTGAGGCGTGCCCCCCTTTACCCACCACGGTAATTGCAAAAGTATCAGCTCCAGCCATAATCGGACCGTAACCCAAACCAATTTTTCCTAAAGGTAGAGTCGACAAGAGATGGGTGCCAATGACCATATCTACTCCTTCAAGCACACCTGCTTTCACCATCTCTTGTGCTCCACCGGGCGGCAGTTCCTCAGCATGTTGAAATAAAAAGCGAACCTCCCCTTTAATTTGATTCTTTAACTGGGTAAGAATCTTTGCCGTGCCAAGCAGCATCGCCGTATGCCCGTCATGTCCGCAAGCATGCATCACGCCTGAATTCTGTGATACAAAGTCAAAATCATTCTCTTCTTCAATTGGAAGCGCATCCATATCTGCCCGCAGTGCAATAACCTTCCCAGGCTGCTGGCCAATTAAACGAGCCATTATACTCGTTTTTGTCGGACGTGAAATTTCCAAATTACCAAAAGTTTGTAGCGTTTCATAAACAAATTGTGCTGTTTTTTCTTCCTGAAAAGATAGCTCCGGATACTTATGTAAATATCTTCGCCACCCAATCACTTCATCTTTAACAGCCTCGATTAAATCATGAATCATTATCGTTTGAGACATCCACTACAACTCCTTTTTCATTCAATTTACATAACAATATCTATTTTTGGATAGTTTAAGGAAGAAATTCCTTAAATGGAGTATAATATTTCATAAGCTTTATTTCAATATTTTTTTGAAAATTCTAAACTATTTTTTCTGACTGAATCCAATAGTTAATTTTTCCCTTTCAACGCTTTAATATGCTAAATTGAGGTACAAAAAAATAAGCACCCAAATTATGGGTGCTTACAATTTATAATAATCGATAAATTTTACTCGGCCTTCCACGGGTGGCGTTAGCCTCTTCACCAACGCATTGTGCCAAGTCAACCTCGCACATATCCGCAACAATACGCCGAACATTGCGCTCTGTCATCTCAAGATATGTCGCTAAGTCCTTAGTAGTAAAATCACTCCAGCCCATTCTTTGAACGAGAGCCGATATCTTCTTATACGTTTTAACACTTATATTACCCTTTTTTAACTTTTCTATAAGGAGTTTATTGTGGGTACGGGTATCATATTGTAGTTCTTTCTTTTTGCCTGGTGATTCAATAATTTTGCCATCATCTTGAATAATCACAATTTCACGCTTCTTCATATCCTTTGAATGTTGAATAGCACGAAAAGCATTGATTTCCGCCGAATAGGCAGTCTCGCCAAAGCCAATTCCAACAGCAACTGTTGTATCTGCTTCAAAAGCCAATTTTTGAATGGTATCTTCGAGCATAATAATTTCTCGTTCAATTGCGCCGCGCGAACTAAAAATCATGTATCTTCCATTCCCTTTCTCTGAAAAGGAACCATTTATTTTTTCACCAAGTTGAATTAGCATTTCTTTTAGCCGGAGCTCCAAGTACTGTAAATGATAAGGAGTTTTCATTTCCTCTGCCACTCTGTTAAAATATTCAACTTCAATGATTTCAACTCCGATTTGTGTGTCTTTAAAGTAGGAAGCCTTTACTTTTTCAGAAAGAATCCGAAGCGTTTGTCGCACTTCCATCTTACTCATCGTCATCCGATAGGCTGGAATTCCGTATTCCCTTAAAGCTTCACACACAGACGGAAAACAAGAAAAAGCGCCTTCTGTCCTTCCCTTATTCCATAAATTTAAGTGAAAATGTACCAATTCATTCGTATCAACATCTAACTCAAACACTTTCGTATAAATCTTTTGGGTTTTTATATTCAACTGTGACAAAGCTTCTTCGCTAATATTATTTGAGGACATAGTATCAATACTTAGATGCTCAATAATTTTCCCCTGTTCGTAGATCATCTCTAAAAAAGATTTATAAAAACCTGATTCCGTAGCAGGAACATGGACCATTATTTTATCTGTACCTAGTGTTTTTGTCGCAATTTCATAGGGAAGTGGACCAGAAAAAAGCCATGCATGTACGTGAGAATTATGTTCTTTTACAATTCCCTCTACCTCTTCGGTATTTACATAGGGAAAAGAGATGAATTCCAACTCATGTTTATATTCTTCTGCCAAGTCTAATATCCGTTCTATAGAAGTTTTTAGACCGACTAGTCCGATTTTATACATCCTGTATTCGACTTCCTTTATCATCTGTAATATATTCATTGTTCTTTATAGAATATCCTAGTTTAACATAATTCACATTATCGTAAGTTCTAATTCTTCTGTTGTTTTTCCGTAATTCATTCATTTTATCTAACTTTTATTTAATTTGTATTAGAGTTCTGTTAGTTTGGTTTGTTACTCTTGATCGTATAAATGAACCAAGAGAAATGAAAAATAACAGTAGCAAAAAGAAAAGAATGATAGAAATGGTATTTATAGCTGTAAAAACATACCTAACCACACCAATATTTCCCTTTTACACCATTTTATCATGCGATATGAAAGAAAAATACCTTGTATACGTTATTCATGTGAGGTTTACAAAACATCTTCGTTTATACACCATTGATAAATCAACGTTTACGCCTCTCAAGCGCACCTAAATGGCTGCGTAAGGGGATATTTATGCAGATCTTATTCAATAAAATGGTTCAATTGTTGAACAAAGATCAAACTGCACTCTTTAACTATCCTCCCTCAATATTGAAAGAAACTTTTCACTCAATTTTGTCTTCTTAGAATACTTTAAATACTTATGATTTTCTTAGTACAGATAACATTAAAATGTGCGCGCTACCTCTTGTACGAAAAAACGATCATCATTTGTTCCTCACGTTCGTAATAAACTGATGATAGCTACACTGTTAAAATACCTTTAAAAATCCTTACTAGAAGTTTAAAAGATTGATTTCTCATAAATAGATTGAAGAATTTGATCACCTGTTGGTTATTACGATAACCTATTTGGCCTAAAAAAGAAGAACATTCAAGTTAATGGGAGGAAGAAGGATGCATCACAACGATCGGAAAAGGAAATGGAACGGATTTTCCAAGACGTTTCCGTACTCTCTTTTAGATGTAAAAGATGAATTAAAGAAAAAAGGTAAAAAACAGACTTCTGTTAAAACGGGGGAGTTAACGGGAGAAGAGACAATGTTAATACATGAAATAAAAGAACGAACAAGACAACACAACAATAATAATGTGACTCGAACGCATGCCTATTTTCAGTTTTACCTCCGTTACCCAGAAATACACTGGGCACTACTTGGACATATGGTATCGCGTAATGGCGGTTGGAATATGACGGATTTAAAAGGGGATTTATATACAAGACTATTGTCGGAAAAAGATCAACTTATCTTCTTTTCTTTTTTGGAACGAGGGAACTGGTTAATCTTCCAAGATGTGTACCCACAATTTTTGTTGTATGAACAAAGTGTCAAAAGATCAAAAAGACTGTTTCATCTTCTACCTTTTTTCAATGTATCAACGTTTATGGAAACATTATGGAACCATTTTTGGAGAACAGGCGACCAGTATATGTTAGCCATTGCCACTGTTATTAATGAACAAAGCTATTTAGAAAAAAGGGTCATTCAAAATGCCCATTTTAAAAAGACCGTACTAAATAGTATTGGATTCAAACTTTATGATTTTTTTCGCTTTAATCACATTCTTTTTCCATTCTATAAAGATGAGACCAAACAAGAAACATTACTAGTCGGGAATACAATGAAGCATTTCACCTCCCTTCATGAGCGAATATTGCTGGGCAAGCGATTATACTCACTGCTGTTTAGCCGTGAGAACATCTTATCAGGAGTAGTAGATTGGGCTCATGATCATCCACATACCGGTTCGCGAAAAGACTACTGGCCGCATTTGTTTAATGATGTAAACGAATCATTCTCCCGTGCATTTTATAAACGTCGAACAAAAAAGTGCCAATTAAGAAAAGGTGCGGATCGCTTATACAGTCCTCGATTAATATACACATGGAAAGATCTTAATCATGAAGAGGAGGAAAGCAAAGACTGGTTTGAAGACTGGCACATCATGGAGTACTTAATCGATAAGGGAGAAAATATAGATGGGGAGATTTATGATGAATACTGCACAACGCTTGAAAAAATTGAACTTGCCATTCTGGCAAAAAAAAACGTCCTACTCCGAGAAGAAGCAGAAGATGAGTAACCATCGGGCTTTTGTAGCCACAATAATTTTCTCTAGTTTCATCGGAACGTATTTAGACTTACTGTTTGTAGGTAAACAAATGTATTCCTTTCCGGCAAGACCATTCCCAGATACATTTACAATCAATGTCGCTTTTACATTATTGATATTGCCAATCTTTACTACGCTCTTTTTATGGATCGCAAAAGCGTTGACTGCATATTCAAGAATACTGTTTATCGTTTTGATTGGACTTTGTATAAGTATTTCCGAATCTTTTTCGGAGAATTTAGGATTGTTTACTCATAGCGAAGCATGGCATCATTCTTATTCCCTTTTCGGATACATGATCTTCATGCTCATTATTTGGAAATTTTATCGATGGTTTCAATAACAATCGACTGTGTTATAGGAATCTAAAAAACAAACTTGCTAAATACAAAAAAGTACATGCCAATTTCGTGTTATGGATAAAAAAACAAAGGGGGTCACAAAAATTAAAATAAAATTTTTGTGACCCCCTTTGAAATATGCTAGGAGGGTTTCCCTTCTGGATTTGATGATTAAAGACTAAAATAGCTCACTACTTTTATAGATTTACTTATGGAAAAACCTTTTAAAAACATTCCCTAAAATCTAGTTCTCAACTATTTTCGGCACTCATAGCCAAGATATAAAGTACATGATATATAATGCATCTAAATATAATGGTTGTGAGACGTAATTAGATCCTTTTGAGCTTTTTATTATTTGGGCTATCTCAATTCCTCTCTTTTCTAGCACATTTTAAGGAGTGAATGTATGAAAGAAATTGGCATCAAATCATATTTGTCTGTTGGAACTGTCAGTAACCCTGTTTATGATCCAAATTGTAATAAGTTAATCTTTATTGCTGATTATTCTGGTTTACCTCAGGTTTGGGCAAAGGATTTCGATATAAGTGAACCTACCCGAATTTCTTTTACTAATGAACGAATTACTTTTGTTAAATATTTAAACAGTTCATCACAACGCGGCCTTCTCATCGGCATGGATGTCTGCGGTAATGAGAAGCAACAACTGTTTTTACTCAAAAGTGATGGTCTACTGATTCCGCTTACCAACTCTCCTGACCATAAACATGAATATGGGGGTCACTCACCTGATGGAAAATGGATAGCCTGGTCAAGCAACCGTCGACATCCTGCCTTTTTCGATATCTATATTCAAAATATCGAAACATTAGAAATACAAATGGTTTTGTCAAAGGATGGACTCTATTCCTCCCTCATGTGGTCTCCTGATTGTAATTCGTTATTGATTCGGAAAACAAATTCCCAGTTGGATAACGATTTAGGTTTACTGAATCTTGACACAGGAGAAATGAATTGGTTAACAGATCATCAGGGTGAAGCAAGCTATAAAAACCCTCATTTCAGTAAGGATGGAGATCATCTCTATTTATTAACAAATCAAGATAGAGAATTTTTTGGGCTCTCGATCATTGATCTTTCAACAAAACATATCACTTGGCTGGAGGTAGGACAGTGGGACTTTGAAGGCCTCGCTATGAGTAAAGATCATTCAAAGTTAGCTTTTTCAATTAATGAAGGAGGTATTTCAAGAGGCATTCTTTTAGATCTAAAATCAAGTGCCCTTTATACATGGATGACACCAATGGGGATGATAACTAGCTTAACATTTTCACCCGACAATCAAAAATTAGCCTATGTATTCAATGGGCCGACCTATCCGTCTGATATATGGCAGGTTGACCTAAAGAAAATGAAGACAGAACGGCTTACTCAATCTCTTCAGACAAAGTTTTTGGAAAATAAATTAATTGAACCCATTCTTATTTCCTTTAAATCTTTTGACAATCTCCAAATACCTGCCTTTTACTTCAAGCCAAATACCCAATCAGAAAAAATTCCTGTTATTCTATATGTTCATGGGGGTCCTGAAAGCCAAATCCGTGCTGTTTTCAATCCAGTTCTGCAGTATTTCCTAAGCCTTGGCTATGCAGTAATTACTCCTAACGTACGCGGGAGTACAGGATATGGAAAAACATATACTCATCTGGATGATGTTCGCAAACGAATGGACTCCGTAAGAGATCTTGTTTCTTTAGTAGATTGGTTAAAGAAAGAAGGAAGCGCTGATCCTAATAGAGTTGCCATTATGGGAGGGAGCTACGGAGGATTTATGGTTCTTGCAGCCATCTCTCACTATCCGGAATTATGGTCTGCTGCAATTGATCTCGTTGGGATTTCAAGTTTCAGAACTTTTCTTAAAAAAACCAGTCCGTGGCGACGCAAACTTCGCGAAGTTGAATATGGAACTATTGAAAAGGACGGAAACTTTTATGATCTGATTGATCCATTGAAACTTACTGACCGGATTACCAGTCCGCTGATGGTACTTCATGGGTCTGATGACCCACGCGTCCCAATTGAAGAATCTGAACAAATCGTAAATAAATTAATGGCAAGAAATCACCCTGTAAAGTTTATCTGTTTTGAAAATGAAGGTCATTCCATCGTAAAACTAAATAATAAAATAACTGCCTATACGGCAATAGCACATTTCCTCAATCAATATATTGGTAAATAATTTCCCAATGCGTCTTTTATATTTTGAAGGGTGATTAAAAGGAATTAGCGTACCGACTATAAGGAAATGTGCTTCTTAGTTTCTTTAAGAAAACAAAAGTCTCTTTTGATATGAGTAATAAAATTTTTCCTATTTTATCATAATTTTTTAAATAACTAACCTGCTCCATTTGTTGCATAAGAAAAAGAGCTGATCATCATCACAGCTCTTTAAAGAACGATTGCACCTGTTAGTTGATTAACGAATAAAAATATATTTATCTATTCGTGTGTTTGAAGAGCTAACTTTATTCCCAAACCAATGTAGACTATACCTACGACTTTCCCAAACCAATTTGAACTGCTGTTAGATTTAACTAATAACTTGTTGCCAATTGTACTTGTTAGGAAAACTAAGAGAGTGGTATACATTATGCTCATCAGTACAAATGTTAACCCAAGCATTAAAAGCTGAATTGTCACTGGGGAACCATCACTTTTTACAAACTGTGGTAAGAAAGCTAAGAAAAATAATGAAGTCTTAGGGTTTAGTAATTCAATTAACAAAGCCTGACGAAATGATAGATTATTATTCACTTTCTTAATAATAGGTTTTTCAATTTTCTTTGATTTTTCAAGCAAAGCTCTTATTCCTAAATAAACTAAGTATGC
Organism: Peribacillus sp. TH16; assembly: GCF_016651095.1. NCBI lineage: Bacteria > Bacillati > Bacillota > Bacilli > Caryophanales > Bacillaceae > Peribacillus > Peribacillus sp. TH16. The sequence goes on from NZ_JAEKEM010000002.1 coordinate 1,748,025, forward strand.
TGAACCTAAATATTTAACAACTCCAAAAGCAAGTGTAGATGTCATTAATATCGCGGAAAGTCCAACAACTGCCGCAAGAGTATGAATTAAGTCACCAACAGCAATACCCAAGCCTGTGATAATTCCATTCTTTTTTCCACCTTTAATAGTTTGAGATATTGTCAAAAAAACAGCGGGACCTGGGATTAAAAATAACATCAGAACAACTAAAATGAAAGTCAACATTATATATTATTCCTTTCTTTTAGAGATTATACAGCCGATTTAACCAACCACTACATAGTTTATTTTAACACTTTTAACATAATAAACTAGCTCTTTAATCAACAATCCTGCCCCGTTCGTTGCATAAGAAAAAAGCTGATCGTCACAGCCTTTAAAACCGTTAGCTAAACACGTTTACTTATTATTTTTAAGTAATGAATAGACATATGTATCGTGTGCTATACCATTCTGATACATATATTTCTTCAAAACCCCCTCTTTTTGAAAACCAATATTGGTCAGTAACTTATTAGATGCTTCATTGTTTAAAAATACAACAGCACCTATACGAGTTAAATTCATAACATCAAAACCATATGTAAGAACTCTAGATACTGCTTCTGAAGCATATCCTTTTCCCCACTGCTCTGGATGGATTTCGTAACCTATTTCTGCTCTTTTATGTTTAGGTAACCAAGCATTAAAACCAATTGTTCCAATTATACCTTTGGTCTCTTTTTTTTCAATCCCCCAGCGTATGCCTCTTTTTTCATTGTAGTTATTTGAAAAGAAATCAACGAATTTCTCTGCTTCTTCTATACTCTCTAATGTTTCTTGTCCATAATAACGTGTTACATTTTCGTTAGAAAAACAAGCAAAAATTCCTTCTGCATCCTCTTTTGTTATTTCTCTTAATATTAGTCTTTCTGTCTCTAATATTGGAAACATTTCATCTCTCCCTCTGTTTATTACTATAATTAATTATTCTTTTTAAATGGTGAAAATTCCTTTATAAATTGAATTCTTTATTGCACTATCCTGACCCTTTAGTTGAACAAGGGTATTTTCTCTAATTTGAATGTAACGAACGTACATTCAAAAGTTCATATAATGAATCTTATAAGCTGCTGTTTAGAATTGGAGGATTCTTTTATATGCTTATTGAGGTAAACCACATGCCCATCAAGCTAAGAAAATAGGACAACCCCCAAAACGATAAAATGAGCTTCTTTGTTACAAGAAAGCCCAAAATTTTGTTCTGAGGGTATTATAAATTGTTAACTTGATGGCAATGTGACGCTAACTTAGGGAGAGTTAATTAAGAGAAATCCTCAAAACTTTCCTCGGAAATTAAATTGTATATCAAAAATGTCGAGGTGTTACTTCTTTAACATATAAATTTTACGAGGTCTTCCCCGAGGCGATTGAAGTTCTTCTCCTTTGTACTCCACTAAACCGCTTTCACTTAAACTACTCATAATTCTCTGGGCATTTCGAACGGTCATAGATAAATGAGAAGCTAAGTCCGAGGAAGTGAAGCCGTCCCAGCCCATACGATCAATCAATGCTTCAATCTTTTTATACGTTTTTACACTAATGTTAGCCTGATTTAATTTATCTAGCAGTTCTTTATCATTAGAACGGGAGGTATATGCCAATTGTTCTTCTTGACCTACAGATTCGATCATTAAACCATCTTCCTGGATAACAACAATGCCGGAACTTTCTTGCTTCTTCGAATGACGGATCGCCTTACGAGCATTGATTTCAGCCGATGCAGCCGTCTCACCAAAACCAATTCCAACTGCAACAGAGACATCCATCTCAAGTGACAGTTGTTGAACAGTACTTTGCAAGCTACCAATTTCTCGTTCAATTGCCTTGCGTGAACTAAATATTTGATAGCGGCCGTTTCCATTTTCGATGAGGGATCCATCTAATTTTTCGCAAAATGAAAGCAATGTTTGTTTAATTTTCAGCTCCAAATGCTGCAGATGGTAACGAATATTAACCTCGTCTACAAATTGATCAAACTGATCAATTTCAATAATCTCTACACCTATCTGACTATCCTTGAAATAAGTACTTTTTGCTTTTTCAATTAAAATCTTGACCGCTTGTCTAATTTCCATCTTTGTCATATTTATTTTGTAGACAGGAACATTTTCTTTCTTCAATGCTTCATATACAGATTGTAAAACGGTAAGGACACCTTGTACCTCCCCTTCCCTCCACAACTGAAGATGAAATTGAACAATGTCTTGAAAATTATATTGTTCATCAAATGTTTTTACATAAATATGTTCAGTGGAAATTCCTAGTTCTTGTAGCGACTCTTGCAAAAAAAAGTCTTCTAATCGAATCATATCGATGGATATCTTATCGAAAAAATACTTTTGATCCGCAGACATTTGTAAAAAACATCTATATAAACTAGATCCAACAGGAGGACAATACGTAAAATTGGCCTCTGAATCTAACATTTCTTTTGCAATTCTATAAGGAACTGGTCCAGAGAAAAACCAACCATTTACTGCATTTTGGTGATTTTTTATAATGTCCGTTACCTCTCGTGCATCTTCATATGGAAAATCAATGAAATCTATTTCATGCTCAAATTCATTAGTAACATCCCGAATTTTCTTTAAAGATGAAAGTGGACCTACAACACCAATTTTATACAAGTTTACTTCACCCCTACATCATACTATTAGATTTATTATATCAAAATAACCAATTAACCCCAACAGGGAATAATAATGAGATCCAAATATTAATAACATGTAAAGCGCCGTTTGACATAAATAAACGGTGCTACTTAATATGGTTTACTTCTCTATCGTGAGGTCAAGAGTGGTAGAACTTATACATGCAAAAGATTCAAAACCTTTTGTTTGTTTAGAAAGTATTACTAAAGCTAGAAAAAAAAGATTCCTTTTTTTCTGAAAATTTTATTGAAATAGATTATTCTTAATTATATAATACATTTAACGAAAATAACGTTAAGTATTCGTTAAATGAAAAACAAGTAATTTGAAAGGTATGTATGAAGTACACGAAGGATGAAAGACCATTTTGGGTAATTTTAGCTTAAGGAAGGTTTAGAGAAAAAGTTTATAAATTAAATGGTACAAAAAAAGCACAAACTACAAATGGAAGAAGGTTTAGGAGGAGAATGTAATGGAACAAAAAGTAATGAAAGATACAACTAATCTGCAAAATCATAAAAAAGGTGGATTTTTCAATCAAGTAGAGCGAATAGGAAACAAAATCCCCCATCCATTTATTTTATTTATTTATATGATTGCCTTTTTATTTGTTGTAACCGCTCTCTTATCCGTTTTCCATGTTTCGGCATCGGATCCCATTAGTGGAGAGAAAGTAGAAGTTCAAAATCTCTTAAGCCGTGAAGGCATTCAATGGATACTGCCGAATATGATTAAAAACTTTTCCGGCTTTTTACCACTAGGTTCTATTTTAGCCCTAATGCTAGGCGTAGGACTTGCTGAAAAAGTCGGTTTGTTAGAAGTTTTGATTCGAAAAATGTCGTTAAAGGTCTCAGGGAAATACGCGAGTTATTTAGTTGTATTCGTTGCATTTTTTAGCCATGTCTCTTCTGATGCTGCGCTTGTTATTATGCCTCCTCTTGGAGCTTTAATTTTCCTTGCTGTGGGACGGCACCCTGTTGCTGGGTTGCTCGCTGCTATTGCTGGGGTTGGTTCAGGTTTCACTGCCAATTTATTAATCGTCACAACAGATGTCTTGCTATCAGGAATTAGTTCGGAAGTAGCGAATGGTATGAAAGCAAATTTGACAGTTAATGTTACCGATAACTGGTTCTTTATGGCTACTTCAGTTCTCGTACTTACTGTTGTCATTGCCTTGATTACAGATAAATTTGTTGAGCCGCGCTTAGGAAAATATGAAGGTAGCGGTAAGCATAAAAAATTGGAACAATTAACGAAGCAACAAAACAAAGCACTCCTGGCTACAGGTATTTCAGCATTGATTTTTATAGCTGTTATGGTCGTTCTAGTCGTTCCGGAAGGAGCCCTATTACGAAATCCAGAAACTGGAGCTATTCTTCCCTCTCCATTTATGTCTGGTATTGTCGCGATCATCTTACTTTTCTTTTTTACAGTCTCTATTACTTATGGAGTTAAGGTGGGAGCAATTAAGAAACAAAATGATATTCCAGAATTATTAGTAGATCCAATTAAAGGAATGGCCGGATTTATTATTATGGTTTTTCCACTTTCCCAGTTTGTCGCTTGCTTTAACTGGAGTAATATGGGTAAATTTTTAGCTTTATCCATCACAGATCTCTTAGAACAGCTAAACATAGAAGGTGCACCCGTCCTTATTGGGTTAATGTTCTTATCTGGACTTCTATCCATGTTTATTGCTAGCGGATCCGCGATTTGGTCTATATTAGCTCCGGTTTTTGTTCCAATGTTTATGGTATTAGGCTATCATCCTGCCTTCGCCCAAATGCTTTTTAGGGTAGCAGATTCATCTGTTCTACCATTAGCACCTGTATCTCCATTTGTCCCACTATTCTTAAGTTTCCTACAAGAGTATAGAAAAGATGCAAAACTAGGAACTTATTATTCTCTTATATTGCCATATCCGATTATCATCTTTATCATTTGGACGCTATTGGTAGTGGTTTGGTATTTCCTTGGCCTCCCAATTGGTCCTGGCGTATACCCGAAATTACCGTAATTTGAAAAATCGCAAGCGCCTTGAATAGCCCCTTCAGCGACTCGAGGGGCTAGGCTGCTTGAGCTAGACGCCAAAACTCGTCGAAAATTATTAAATTTTCATCAAATAACTTTAGGAGTGAAAGAATTGGATATTATTTCTTTAAGACGTGATCTTCATCAACACCCAGAAGTTGGCTTTACCGAATTTCGAACTGCTTCAAAAGTAGTAGAAGTACTAACTTCTTTGAAATATAACGTGATATTTGGAAAAGATGCTTTAGATGGGGATTCTCGCCGTGGAGTTCCACCTACAGAAGTATTACAAGAAACATTTAATAGAGCATTACAAGACGGTGCAAATCCAGAAATTCTCCAAGAAATGGAGGGTGGATATACTGCTGTTATCGGTATATTAAAAGGAAAAACAGATGGCCCAACTGTAGCTTTCCGGTTTGATATGGATGCATTACCTGTAACGGAAAGTACTGATTCTGACCACTTCCCACAAACTAACGGTTTTCGTTCCAAATATGAAGGGAATATGCATGCCTGTGCACACGATGGCCATACAGTAATTGGATTAGGGCTTGCTGAAAAATTAGCGGACCAGAACTTTGCAGGAACGGTTAAGCTTATTTTTCAACCAGCTGAAGAGGGAGTACGCGGTGCCTATTCAATTGTACAAAAAGGAATTTTAGATGATGTGGATCATTTATATTGTCTGCACCTTGGCACAGATGTCCCTCTAGGAGAATTTCATGGTGGGTCTTCTGGCTTTTTAGCAAGTACGAAAATGGCAGCTCATTTTCACGGGGTATCTTCTCATGCAGGTGCTTCTCCTGAAAAAGGAAAAAATGCATTGTTAGGAGCAGCCACTGCATTATTAAATATTCATGCTATTCCAAGATTTAGTTCAGGTTCTACCCGCATAAATGTAGGTATTCTTAATGGTGGTACAGCCGCTAATATTATTCCAGCGCATGCAAAAATGATAATTGAAACCCGTTCCGTAACCGAAGAAACAAATGCAGAAATGGAGAAACGTGTTCGAAATATCGTGGCTCATAGTGCAGGTATGCATGAGCTTGAATATGAAATTGAAATTATAGGACAAGCAATTACGATTCATTGTGATCAAGAACTTGTCGATCTAGCTATGGAAGAAGCCCGAAATGTAGATGGTTTTTCAACAATCAAAGCATGTAGGGAATCCGGTTCTGCTGGAAGCGAGGATGCAAGTTTTATGATTCGAAGAGTACAGGATAATGGTGGTAAAGGGACATATATGATTATTGGGACCGATATTCCTGCACCACACCACCATCCTAAATTTGATATTCAAGAAGAAGTGTTACCAAGAAGTGTAGAACTTTTGAATCTTATTGCAAGACGACTTTTAAAATAATATTTCATATTAAATCGAATATACATTCATATTAAATTGATTATATATAGGAAGGAAAGCGTGTAAAATGACACATGTAAATAGACTATCAGAAATCATTGAACAAAAAAAAGAAAAATTCATTGAAGTTAGTGACTGTATATGGAATTTTGCAGAAACACGTTTTGAAGAATATCAATCTGCTGAATTGCTTTGCAGCACGTTAGAAAACGAAGGCTTTTCTGTTGAAAAAGGTGTTGGAAACATAGAGACAGCATTTATTGGTAGCTTTGGAACTGGTAAACCTGTTGTGGCAATCATGGGAGAATTTGATGCGTTGTCAGGTATGAGTCAAAAAACAGCTACAGCTAAACAAGAGCCAATTGTACAAGGTGAAAATGGCCATGGATGTGGTCACAATTTACTTGGTACTGGATCGTTAGCTGCTGCTGTTGCAGTGAAGAATTATATGGAAGAGAATCATATAAATGGGACAGTTCGTTATTATGGATGTCCTGGAGAAGAAGGCGGATCAGGCAAAACCTTCATGGTCAGAGAAGGTTTATTCGATGACGTTGATTTTGCATTTTGTTGGCATCCACTAGATGTTAACGGAATTATGTCGATGGATTCACTTTCCAATTTCCAAGTGTATTATAAGTTTAAAGGAAAAAGCTCTCATGCAGCAGCATCACCACATTTGGGACGTAGTGCTTTAGATGCCGTAGAACTTATGAATGTTGGCGTGAACTATTTAAGAGAACATATTATCCAAGACGCCAGAGTTCATTATGCGATAACGAATTCTGGTGGATTATCGCCTAATGTTGTCCAACAAGATGCAGAAGTTCTTTATTTATTACGAGCTCCAGAAGTTTCACAAGTTCAAGATATTTACTTAAGAGTTTGTAATATTGCTAGGGGAGCAGCCCTTATGACAGGAACTGAAGTAGAAATCGTTTTCGATAAAGCCTGTTCTAATGTTATCCAAAACACAGTGTTAGATTCCGTTATGTATAAGAATTTTCAAGAATTAGGTATTCCACAACACGATGATAAAGAAAAACAGCTTGCAAAAGAGATCCGTGCTACCTTAACCGAACAAGAAAGGAATAGTACAATCAATCCGTTTAATGATAGTCAAGATGATGCTATGGCAAGTTGGTTGGAACCCATTGAGGGCTGTCAATCGCCATTAACAGGTTCCTCGGATGTGGGGGATGTTAGTTGGATTGTTCCTACTGCTCAATGCACAACAGCTTGTTTTGTTCTTGGATCCCCTCTGCATAGCTGGCAGTGGGTTACACTCGGATCAACATCTATTGCCCATAAAGGTATGCTTCATGCTGGCAAGGTTATTGCGGCAACTGCAGTAGAAGTACTCCAAAATCCAGAATTAATTGACAAGGCAAAAGCAGAGCTAAAAGAACGATTAAAAGGGAAAAGCTATGTCTCCCCTATTCCGCAAGATGTAAAGCCCTTAGTTAAAAGATAATGATTAGAAAGATTGTTGTAATCGTACGTATGGAAAATTCCCTGACTTTATTGAAATGATGACCAATGTTCATAGCATATATGGTGATGAATTTATGGGTTTTTTTGAATACTCTTTCGATAATAAGGTAGAAAAAATCGCTCAAGAGGACGGAATGATCCAATAATGACTGGGTGACTTTAAGTGAAATAGCAGTATAAAAAGGGATCTTCGATTGGAAGATCCCTTTTTCATTGAGAACTTTTATCTTTGATTCCATTCTTTATTTAACAGCCTATAAACTATATGGTCAACATAATGTCATATAACCCTTCTACTTGCAATAATAAACAGCTGCTACAAAAACCTATATCATTCTATAGCACCCGATAGTTGAAAATAACTTATTTTTTTCCTTAAGTTAAAATAAATTATAGATTAAACGTATTATCATTCTTGGAATAAAAAATAAGATTCTCCAAGCTACTTCAAACAAGACTGAATCTCGAATTTCAACGAGTATACCTTTTAGAAATACTTTCTTTTTTCTTTTTTCTTTTTTCTTTATTCTTTTTTCTTTATTCTTTATTCTTTATTCACCCTATTATCTCCTAAACACAATAATGAAGAAACGCGCCTGTTAGTTTAGTATGTTTTTTCTTTCATAAACATGAAAATAGTAAATATATGGATTTTCATCATCAGTAATCCCTTTTTCTACAGATACTTCTTCCCATTCATTAAAATTAATTTCCGGAAAAAATGTATCCCCTTCGAATTCATGATGAATTTTTGTAATATACAGCCTTTCTACATAAGGTAAGAACATTTTATAAATTTGTTCCCCTCCAAAAATGAAAATCTCTTCTTCATTTTCACATAACTTAAAAACATTTTTGATTGAATGAGCAATTTCACAACCATCAAAATTAAAAGCCTTATCTCTTGTCAAAATAATATTCCTTCTGTCGGGTAAGACACTTCCAATTGACTCAAAGTTCTTTCTACCTAATATGATTGGATGTCCCTTTGTAGTTTTCTTTACATACTGCCAATCCTTTGGAATTCTCCACGGAATGGCATTCTCTTTACCAATTACTCTATTCTTGTCCATTGCAACAATTAAAAAAAATTTCATGTCTAATAACAGCCCTTTTTAAACTATATTACCATGTGATCTTGTATTTCTATTGAGATTTCTTCTTCATTTATCCTGCCACTTTAGTGGAAAAAAAGCCGCCGAAGCAGCAGGCAACCTTATACTATTGCACCCGTTAATCGATAACAAGAAAACGTATTAAAGAAACAACTCCATCTCACTATCCTTCGTCGTAAAGCACATTTTTTTGTATAGATGTTTTCCATTTAGAGGCGTGCAACCAAATCCGTTTAACACCACTATTTCTGCTTTCGTCTATACATTTTTTTAGCATTCGTTTTGCCAAACCTTTTCCACGATACTCAGGGATAGTGTACATATTAAGAATGTAGGCTTCAACCCCATGAAGATTTTCCAAATATGGTGGTCTTTGAAATTAAACCATTCCACTAATACTAATGGCTTCCCCATTCGATTCCGCAATATAGGATATAAATTCATTTTTTGAAAGTGCTTTATGTAAATACTCTCTTGTTGATGTCTCCATAAGATGTTCCTCCTGAAGAGATTTTAACTAACCTAGTTCTTTTAAAAGTGCTAACCGCAAACTAACTATCTTATCAATGTCTTCAATAGAAGCCTTGATGAAATCAAACTTATTAATACGACTCAACCAATATCACTTCCTTCCTTTTGAGGATTTGCTCAAAATATGTATATTCTTTTTAATATATTAAATTTCCTTCTTCAATTAAACTGCCCCGTTAGTTGCATAAAGAAAAAGCTGCCTTAAAGACAGCTCCGATCTAAACTAACGCACCTGTTAGTTTTATAAGCTCTAAATATAATTTTATTAAAGTCCTCCATCTTAACCGTCACTTTTATGAAATACCCCTTCTTAATCGATTTCTTCTCTTCCATAAAAAATAAATGAATATTGAAAGGACCAATAAACTCGTAATTAAATAAATACAGTATTTTGACATATATAGTTCAACATTGGTCCAATTTTCCCCTAATATTCTTCCTAGTGTGATAAAAGTAAAACTCCATATTAATGCACCAGTATAGGCGTAAATAACAAATATTCTAAAAGGGAAGCGATTGACAGCTGCTATATACGCTGTAAGATGCCGTACCCCAGGAATAAAATAACCAAATAATAAAAGAAAGGGTCCGAATTTCTTGAATAATTTCTTTGTTTTGTTAATTTTTTGTTCGGTAATGTGAATTTTTGGTCCAAACTTTTCTAATAAAGGCAACCCAAATTTATAACCAATGAAGTAGCTAAGCGAAATCCCCCCCGTTGCTCCTACAAAGGCACTTACTATTGAAATTAAGTAAGATAATTTACCCTGAAACACAATGTAACCAATATATGTAAGAATAACCTCGTCGGGTATAGGAAGTCCAACAATACCTCCGATTAAAGCAAATATAATTCCGAAGTACCCATAATGTTCTAGAAGGTAAGCAATATGATTTTCCACTTTTTCACTCCACCTTTTAGGTAATGTCTAACAATCATTTCTGATTATTTATTATCAGCAGTATTTAAATAATAATAAAAGAAAATTTACTCTTCATCGGGGATCTCCTTTTCCTTTAACAATATTAAAGGTTATTATCCCCAATTTTTGATTTTCTTATTGCACTAAACTGCCCCAATAGTTGCATAAAAAAAGCTGCCTAAAGACAGCTCCGATAGTTTGGGATTCCGTCAACCAATTTAAGAATCTATCAAATAAATATGCTATAATTCCCCAATATAGAAAGATTGGAGAGAGAAACAATGGACTGGGTAGACTTTATGGCACTTTCTGGTATACTATTTTATTTAATTCCAATAACATTTATTGTTTGGTTTTTAATCAGCTTCCTCAAAACTCAAAAGGAAAGAAACATTTTACTTAGAGACATTTCATTAAGGTTAGACAAGTATAAAATAGACAGAAAGGAAGAGTAATATGATACTCTTTCTTTCTGTCTATTTTATTTCACAATTTGTGTCTTATACGAAACAAAAGACATCCTTACTTATTGAAGTAAAGCACCCATTAGTTCATTAAGAAAGCCTTTATGGAAGCAAAGAAAAGAAAATAAATAAAGAGATAGCAATATTCATATACCCCCAAAATCCTTTTCTGTCTTTTTGAAGTTCGGCTAATCCTGTCACCAACGTAAGTGCCCCAAGGAACAACATATAATACGGCATTAACTCATAGGTTTGAGTTATTAGACTATAACCTGATAGAACAATAACCACTATTGTTAAGATAATTCTAACCATTTTCAAGAATATATTTCCCCCTACAAATTAAGTTCTGTACAATTTCTTTTTCAATCATACCATTGGACACCTTTTCATTTGTGTAAAAAATGGAAATTCCTTCTTTCACTAACCTGCCCCTTAGTTCCATAAGAAAAAGAGCTGCTGATCAGCTCCTGATAATTGATGTTCCATTTGTGGTTTCATGATACACAAACTCAATGATACTATGGATTTTTCGCTTTCTTCTTTATTAGCTTGTCTCGGTATTCGTTTTGCTTTTTATCAATAGAATTATCTAATACACCGAACCATGTGGTCATCTATGCCATACCTTACAAACAATTCTAATCTTTTTCCTAATCTAACTCATAATAACCGCAAACTACATATCCTACTGCTTTTGCTGCCACGAGAAGGGCATCTTCATCGATATCAAATTTAGGATTATGATTAAAATAAGGTTTTTCTACTCCTTTAGGTGTACATGCAATGTAAAAGAAGCAGGAAGGGAATTTTTCAGCATAGTAAGCAAAGTCTTCAGATGGTGGCATTGCTGGAAATTCCTTTACTTCTTTAATATCTTTATCATTTGCATTCTTGAGAAACTCAGCAACCTTTTCTGTTATTTCAGGATCATTATATAAAGGTGGATAATCATTCGTATATGTTAGATCACATGTTACACCAAATTCTTCTTCAAGTCCTTTTACAAGACGTTTAACTTCTTTTTCAATTGTTCCCTTTGTTTCAACAGTCATATAACGGATATCGCCTTCAAGCTCTACGCTGTCTTTAATTACATTGAATGTTCCTTTTCCATCAAAAGAACCAATCGTAATCACACCAATATCAAAAGGACTTAATCGACGGCTAATAATCGTTTGAGCGGCTGTAACAAAATGAGCACCAGCCACAATGGCATCATTCGCTAGATGTGGTGAGGAACCATGTCCACCTCTACCTTGAATTTTTAATTTCATATAAGCCCTGCCGTTAAAAGAATATCCAGCGTGATAACCAACAACTCCTGCTGGGCCCATTGGCAGCAGATGAGTTCCAAATACATTATCTAAATCGTCAAGCATGCCGGATTCTACAATACTCTTTGCCCCGCCTGGCGGAACTTCTTCCGCATGTTGATGAATAATTTTTATTGTACCTGGAATTTCATCTTTTAATTGGATTAGGCAATCCGCTAAAACTAACAAGTAGGCTGTATGACCATCATGACCACACGCATGCATAACGCCTTCATTTTTTGATGTAAAGGGCACATCCGTTTCTTCGACGATTGGGAGCGCATCAAAATCAGCGCGCAGACCAATGCTTTTTCCAGGCTTTCCACCTTTAATTGTCACGATAATTCCGTATCCATTACCTACATTAGATTGAACTTCTACGTCCTTTCCTTTATAAAAATCAATAATATATTGAGCTGTTTTTTCTTCTTTAAAAGAAAGCTCAGGATTTTGGTGTAGATGTCTGCGAATTTCAATAATTTCATCCTTACGAGATTCTAACATTTCTATTAATTCACTTCTCATAAACTCTTCCTCCTTTCATTATTTTCGAAAACGCCACTAAATGTGGCGTTTTACATTTCCAACTACTAATTATTCTACAACAGGGCTTCAAACTGGTAATTTTTCAGGAGCATTAGATGTTTTACCGGCATCTTTTGGCACCAAAAAGATAGTAGAGAATATTGAAAGTACACCGAATATAACGTTTACGATACTACCTACTGTAGCCGCTGGTTCAAGATTTCCATTTGCTGCAATTGCACCGTAAACAGCTGCAGAAATCGCGACGCCTATTGCACTGCCAAGTGAGCTTGCCATTTTATAAACTCCAGCTGCTTCACCGACTTTGTCAGCAGGAGCATTAGATACAGATGTATCTGTTGATGGGGTCGCATAAAGTCCAAATCCAAATAGCGCAATCCAATGAAGACGACAATTGTATAAGTAAGGTCCGGTAAGGCCTCCACCCCTTGGATAGGCATGACGAAGGAATGAGAGGGCATATTTTATGACCCGTTGATATGGGAGGGAAAGCCTCCAAGGGCGGCGTGGTGAAAATGTGCATTACATGGTAGAATATTGAGTTTTATTATATCTCCTTTATTTCACTTTGCCTTCACAAAGCCAAAATAATCTGAACTCATATCATTAAACCGTTATTACGCTATCACAAAAAGAGGGATAGCTATAATCCTCCTCACATTTACTAATGTTTGGAATGATTTTTATCGTAAAGTTTTTAATGCACCGCTCCAGGCGATAACTTGGTCAAGCATAGCATTTACATTTTTAGGGTGGTGTTCAGCTGGTTTAAAAACACTTCCATTTTCAAAATCTGTAAATAATGACAATGTTGGATGTACACGAACATCTGCAACTAGTAATTCTCCTAAAATTCCACGTAAATGTTCAGCTGCACGAGCACCACCAGTTGAACCATAGCTTACAATACTAGCAGCTTTATTATTCCATTCGTCACGAGCTGAATCTAATGCATTCTTTAATGCACCTGTGATGCTATGATTATATTCTGCCACAATGAATACAAACCCATCTAAATTAGTAAGCTTTTCTGACCAAGCTTTTAATCCTGGTTCTTCACCATTAGTTGTAAATACAAAAGGTAAATTGAAGTCTGCAATATCTACGATTTCATAATTCGCATCGCCACGTTTGTCAGCAATTCCTTTTACCCATTCTCCTACTTGTGGACTTACACGTCCTTGGCGTGTACTTCCTAAGATAATTCCGATATTTAATTTTGTCATTGTTTTTCCTCCTCAGTAGCTGATCTACCAAATAGTTTGTCTTAAGTCCAATAAGGACTATTATTAAGATAAATTTTTCTTTATTTTGCTGATTGTTCATATATTTTTATACCGTTTAATGGGACGATACCATTTTCAATTAATACTGCCTTCGATCCAGTTCCATTTGAGAATATTCCACCCTTGACCGTCATTGTATTTATTTCACCTTGTACGTGAAGACTTCGAACATTTTGCCCATTTGTAACGATTCTGCCGCCAATTTCGACCTTATCAATTTTACCGCCTTCTTTGACACTTAATCCGTCGGCAGATAGTTGCGTGATGACTCCCTTTACTAAGGATTCCCCTTCACCTCCAAATGTTTCAATATCTTCATGCACGACTAATGTTCCTAGAGGTCGACTGACTTGAATACCAACAGCAGCATTTGCATGAGTAACAATCCGTTTAAATTCTGCATATTTTAAGCTTCCATCATACAAATTAAACCCCCGAGCACCGATCCCGTACGTTTCGATATCACTGAGGATACGCAGCGTCCCGATTTCGCTAAAGTTTACAAAACCAATACCACTTGGCCCATGAGAAGTAATTCGCTTTTCTGCCATCCATTCGTTCACCATTCCCCAATTATCTAACACCATATCATTCACACCATACGTCGTTACAGAACCATGATTCACAACCTTTTTAACATGCGCACCATAAACGACAAAAACACCACCTGAAATGACATCTGGCGTGCCTTGTTTAATTCCACCATTTGAGTGTATCTCACCTGTTTCTAACATATCCACTTCGATTCGACCGCCTACATCGCCAGCCCCACTAACAAATATGCCACTTCCTTGTACAGGTTTTTCATTACTTCCTGCCCTCAGACCAGTAAGATGAGCTGTAATTGTCACGTTCGAATCGGTTTGTTGATTCCATAATGTAAAGGCTCCCTGCAAGACGTATACACCAAATCCTTTAGGTCGATCCTGTAGTTCCCTCGTATCCGCTTCGATTACTTCCACATTTTGTGCAATTACATGCCCCGAACGTACAGAACCAGTAGCTAATAGTTGAATTTGTCCGATTGTTTTTACATTCTTTAAGCTTAATGTTCCAAGTGAATCTACATCTGGTCTGTTTAAAATTGCTCGACAGCTAGGTTCAACTATAAATGTTAATCCTTCAATCTTATTGTCCCGACTTACCTCAATACCATCAATACCTCTCTTAAATTTGATCATTGAATCACCTTCACCCAGTAATTGTTGCCCTGGTGACAAGTTTAACGAAGGACTTTCAATTATTTTTCCTTTCACACGAATTACTTCAATCGCTTGATTGCCAACTGCGTTTACAAGTTCATCTACTGTTGAAATTGTAACCACTTTCATTTATTTCATCCTTTCAGGGGAATTTTATTTTCACCTTACAAAACTTCATAAAAGAATCCTCTCTGAATTATCCCCATATATATAGAAAAAATTACTTTAATTAATCTTGAAACCATTTCAAAAACAATTCGCTTTTTGTGTTTTTTATCGATTATGCATTGTTTTATTCGATTAAATGGCTCGATTCCGGAATAACATGATGAACATTTTTTCAATGGCTTTATTATTTCTTTTTACAACGTATTTGGGTTGGTTTAATTTCTTGGATACACTTGCTTTTGATACAGATGAACGTAGTATTCGCAAGTTTGCGATGGAAAGTTGCTTACACCCAATAAACGAAACAAAAGCAACGATTCCATTAAGAAAAATGATAGCATAACATTGCTTTCGCAAATATCTGTAGAGTAATAGCTATAATGAAATAAATAAGCTGTCTTAGTTAAGAAAAGAGAAGGTGTTTTTGAAAGTTGACTATTTTTAAGATTGTATATTTAGCATTTAATTTAATCTTTTTATCAGGAGGAATTGTTTTTTGGATTTTTTATAAGCGTTATAAAGATAAAGAAGTTTATGTTCTTACATTGCAACGTATCATTACAATTATTATAATTTTTATTATTTTGGATATGTTGTTAGGGCTAATTAATGAGTTTTTGGATTTTTCGAGGGGCAATTATTAATTATTCGCTGCCCAAAAAAAGAAGCGTATTCGATTTATATTTCGAATTCGCTTTTTTATTTGAATGAAATCAGCAATCAAGTTAAACATAGCTTTCAAATAAAAAGACTGACCAACAACCTACTTAATACAAGCACCTATTAGTTTAAGACTATTTCTAATCTCTAATTTCTTTAATACTTTTCCCAGCTAAAAATGAATGTCCATTTTTCAATTTATCAACTGTTTGAAATCCATACTTTTGATATACTTTTTCTACTGATTCATTTATCGGAAAAACCCAAAGCTTCTTTATTCCTCTATTCATTACTTCTTTTTGTATTGAAAAAGAATTCACAGCAGCTTAGGATATAAAAGTCCCAAGCCAAGAAATAAAGCTTAAGATTTAACTTTTTTGTGTCCAAAATATTGACTCAAATCCAAGACTTCTCCGTCATAAACTTTTATTACCTCATATATTCCGTCACCGAATTGATCTAAAAGAAGTTCAAAAAAAAAGAGCGTTAATCCTTATTGGATCAACACTCCTGTTAGTGCAGTAACATTCAACGTTATTTTTTTAGGTTTGCTTTCATTAATAATGAAATCTGTTGCTCATCTGTATTTGAAATTTGTTCCAGTTGATTAACAATTGACTCTTGTCTCTGCAATGGATGGTTTTGACTCAACTTTGCTTTCCCTTCTATTTTGTTAATTTTTATTTTGAATCCTTGAACTCCTTTGTTCATACCAGCGAGAAACTCAGCATCAACATCTTGCAAACTGTATGAACTGTCAGGAGCTTCGTACTTCGATACCATATCATGCAGGGAGCTCATTAACTCATGTTCATCCTCTTGCAGTTCGACTTCTCCGTAAACATGAACGGTCACATAATTCCATGTTGGTACTGCTTTATTCGTCTCATACCAAGATGGGGAGATATAACAATGCGGACCATGAAAAATAGCTAAGACGGTTTGATTTTTGATGTCTTTCCACTGAGGATTAGGACGAGCAAAATGTCCATATAAGTATGAATTATCCTTGTTCAAAATTAATGGTAAATGAGTCGCAAAAGGCATTCCATTATGTTGAGAAAATAGAGTCGCAAAACTATGTTCCTTTATAATGTCGAAGGCAAGTGTTTCGTCTTTAATTTTAAAATGTGCAGGAATATACATGTTTTTTCTCCTCTCAGAATCTTTTCTTATCATTAAATTTATAATTTCTCTATAGAATAACGGTTTGTTAACCACAATCCTCTATATTCATGACAACTTCTTCATCTAATACAATTCGGTCGTTCTATAAGCTATATGCCATACGTTAGCTATCTCAATTGAACATGCAGTTAGTTTTTCTCTGATACAGCTCCGTTTTTTGATACGTGAGCATTTTTGCCTAATATAACAGAAAAGACAACAATCACTGCTATTACAAGAGTGAAAAATGTGATGGATTCATCTAGAAATACTGTTGCAAATAGAATCATCAAAAATGGTTGTAAGTATTGAATCTGACTAACTCTTGCTATTCCGCCCATAGCCATTCCGCTATACCAAGCAACATATGCTAGAAATTGACTAACCACTGCGAGATAAATAAAACTAACCCAAGCTTGTAAAGGGGCATGTAGCATTTCAGTTGTAAAGTTTAGCCCAACTGGAATAATGAAAAATGGAGCACCGATCATAATTGCCCAAGCAATCACTTGCCAGCTACCTAATTCTTTCGCTAATTTCCCCCCTTCTGCGTAACTAAGTCCCAGTATAATCACTGCTGCTAGTAAAGCTAAATCGGCAAATTGCAATTGACCGAATCCAAGATGAAGTGCATACATAATGACAGCTAAAGAGCCGATTATACTTGAAATCCAGAACTTGAGAGAAGGGATTTCACCTGCTCTAAACATAGCAAATCCGGCTGTTGCTAACGGTAACAGGGCTAATTCCACAGCTCCATGAGAAACAGGTAAGGATTCCATTGCCCAAGAAGCGAGGAGAGGAAATCCTAAAACTGCGCCAACAGCAACAATAAGTAGACTTTTGAATTGGCCTGGAGAAGGTAGTTTTTCTTTTCGAACGATCAATACCACAGCTACTAAAATAGCAGCAACAACTGTTCTTCCTAAACCGACGATCGTAGTCCCAAAATACTCTACTGCAATACTTGTAGCAGGGAGTGTTAAGCTAAAACAAATGACACCTACTAATCCTAACAATAATCCAAGTTTCTCTCTGGTTTCTCTCTGCATCTTATCCTACCCCCATTTTTATAGTTTGTATAACCTCTGTACCATTTTCTACTTTTCTTAAAAATAGTTCTGATATAATTAAAATAATAATAGGTACACACAATGAAAATAAACCATTTTTTTACCTATCTGTCCTGGTACAGTTAAAGGAGGATCCATATATGAACTCAAAATATATTAAGATAATGGAAGAAATTAAGCTTCGACTAGCAGATGGATCGCTCATTGCAGGTAGTAAACTCCCTTCTGTTCGTCAGTTATCTGAGTATTTTTCATGTAGCAAAAATACGGTTATTAAAGCGTACATCGAACTAGAAAAAGAGCATTTAATTTATTCTGTTCCTAAAAGTGGCTACTATGTTGTGAATGAATTTCAAGATGCGACGAATGAAAATGAGGTGATTGATTTCTTATCTGCTGGTCCAGATAAAAACATTATGCCTTATGTTGAGTTTCAACATTGTATGAATCAAGCAATTGAACTATATAAAGAAGAGCTTTTTACATACTCTGATCAACAAGGGATTTACTCATTACGAGTACAGTTAGTGAAGTATATGCAGAATTTACAGGTGTTCACTCAACCTGAAAGAGTAGTCGTTGTATCTGGCTCGCAGCAAGCCCTTAATTTATTAGTTTCTATGCCATTTCCAAATGGAAAAAACAATATTCTAATTGAACAGCCTACTTATTTCGGATTCATTGAGTCCATCAATCTGCATCAAGCTACTACTTTTGGAATTGAATTATCAATGGAAGGGATTGATCTTGATCGTCTGGAATACATTTTTCGAAATAATGATATAAAATTTTTCTATATTATCCCGAGATTTCACAATCCACTTGGACATTGTTACACGAATAGCGAAAAGAAAAAAATCGTTGAGTTAGCTGAAAAATACGATGTATATATAGTGGAGGATGATATTTTAGGAGACCTTGATCCAAATCCAAAATCAGATCCTTTATTTTCTTTTGATCCTTCTGGGAGAGTGATTTATATTAAAAGCTTTTCGAAAATTTTTCTCCCAGGGTTAAGGATTGGTACTGTCGTTCTTCCTACATTAATGATTAACAATTTTTTACGTTATAAATTTAGTTCAGATTTTAATAGTTCAGCACTTTCTCAAGGTGCGCTAGAAATCTATTTAAAAAGTGGTATGTTTAATAGCCATCTCAAAAAAGTAAAAGAGGTATACCGTACTAAAATGCAAATTCTTCAAGAAGCATGTGAATTATTGCTACCGGCTAATACTCATTTTTCTAAACCGACTTCAGGATTCTATCTATCCATCAGTTTGCCCGAGAATGTGACAGCAAAACAGGTAGTTCATATGCTAAACGAGCAGCATATTTATGTTGATGATGCCTCTAGAATGTTTTTACCCGAATATAAAAAGGAAAATCTCGTTCGATTAAGCATCTCTCAAGTGAACGAGAGTCAAATTAAACTAGGGGTAGAGCGATTGGCTCACTGTATTGCTTTAATTGACAGTAGAAAAAATCATAATACTCCAAATAACTTTTTACTCATTTAGTAAGGGGAAATTTATATAGAGGTAGCTTCACAAGATTATGCGGATTTCCAACCCTAAGAAAATATATCAAAACGGTTGTTTATGAGACTTAGAATTTGAGCATTCGTTTGAGACATATTTACTCTCCAACTCTACAAACTTTTAGATAAAGTAAAACCCTCTCAAAACGATGATTTTTGGAGGGTTCTTTATTAACTTGCCTCCGAAGTATTGAAAACTGCTGCGTTAGTACTTTCTTGAACTCCCTCAGCTTATACGATTTTCTCACAAATACTCGCTTAATCGCAGGATTTCATTACCCTTGAATTAAAGTTCACGGTGAAATGGAGTGATTTCAGGACATGAAGATTTCGTGAAGTTTCAACTCCTCCTCCCCAGCCATTCTACCATATTAAACCATATATAAAGAATTCCTTATTCAACTAACGCACCCGTAAGTTGCATAACTAAACCTTGGATACTTCCCATAAACCAATAGAAACAAAAGGACCATAAGAAGGCACACTATAATATATATCGCCTTTCTTACCTTAAATGGTAGTAAAGTTACAAAAGATAAACAAAATTACCGAAGATTCCTGCTCCACTTACTACTTCACTCTGATCTTTATCTTGCTCTTTAGTATATCTAATGGACAATATTAATCCTGTTGGCGGTAACCCTTCTAGAAAAAGAACCCCACTCTTGAACATAGGGATACTTAGCGTATGTTTTCCACGTTTTGTTGGTAGGACCCCACAAAGAGAGGTTCTAAATAAATAGAACCTCTCTCGAATAATATTTTCACTTCAATTCTTCTGCAAGTTTAAGAGCTTCTTCATTCGTTTGATTTGTAACTAACGCCATGTAAATGCCGTCCTTTTCAAACTTTACAACATTCATTTTTTCATCTGCAGCATTTTTAAAATTGCCTATTTCGTATGCAACATCATCTACCACAACTTTAGAAAAGTCCTCGTCATCTACATTATTAACACTGATAGGAGTATCATTTTGTTGGGTTAGAATGATAGTATCTTTTTTTGCATTATCGAAGTGACTGACAACGACATCCTTGCCTAATGGTTCAACTTGTCCGTCAAAATCGTCTCCTATAGCCTCAGATAAGCTCTCTGTCTTTTCTGTAAATTCAGTCGGGATATCTTCGTCAGAATAAGTTTCAAAACTTGCTGCCTCATCCAAATAAGCAAGAGATGATGCGCTGCCGCCAACGTCTAAAACAACGTTTGCTTCGTTATTACAATTGATTGATGGAGTTGCCCAGCCTGATTTTGTTGTTATATCGTAGTGAGCATTTTTGTTTTTTGGACCTAAAGCCATCGTACGATTCCACGTATATTTGAATGTGCCGCTTTTTAGTTCAACACCAGAGTATTTATGATCTAGCTTGTTATTTCCTGTCCCCTCGTAGTTTCCTGTCAACGCAACACCGCCAGTCATTCTGCCCTTAAGATTGGACAGTGTAAAAGAGGAAGTATTCCACCTGAAGTTCTTCGTATCCCATTTTCCGAAATTAACAATGTGTTCGAGGTCGTATGTCACCTTGCCACATGCTGTGAAATAAAGACCAGACCTAATTTTTTGTAATTTAGAGAAAGTACCTGATGAACCGCTTTTACCAAGCTTATAAACATAATTATTTTTCTGTCCTCCCGCATACGCTTCCGTACTTAGTAGCGAAGAAAACAACATCACTGCTAAACACGAGAATAGTAGCCTTTTCAAGGCTTTCATTCCTTACATCCCCAATCAATTGTTTTTGTTATTATCAATTTCGATAATCACAAAACAACATTAACACAAAACGACAAATAAATGTTAAATTATTGTAAAAAATTAAAATATTTACATTTTATTATCTTTATCCACTCGTTTTTCTACAGCGCCCCAAGAAAAATAAATCAACAGAGTTGTTGCCAAAATTATGAACCCAGCTTGTGATAGATACATGAAGTCCCATTCTTTAATTTCTTTCTCTTTCTGACCATTATAATTTTGTATTACATAGTTTGATGTTTCATAGTCCATAAAAACGTAACAAATAATTCCCCCTATTATTACTCCACCTAATAATGATAATAAGAACTTTTTCAAAGTTGTGTCCTCCTGCCCTTTAAGATGTAAACCGTCCTATAAGTGCTCTCTATCAATTCTTTTATGAATTCCAATTCTGCTTGTTTAATTGACTCACCCATTCGTTTTCTTAGCTCTTCTTCGAAATCTTGAAATTCTTTCATTTCTGTGAACAAAAATATATAGTCCTTGTGCTCTTCTATCATTATTTCAAATTCTTTTTCCCATTGTTCATCTAAGGATTTCTGAAGCTTCCCAGATTTGTCACTTGTTCAATTTTCGGATCGCTGTTCATTTGCGCGTACTTAATGTGCGTAATTTTATCTTTCTTTTCCAGTTCCTTAACTCACCCCCAAAGTATGCTTGAACTCTGTACTTTTCCGCATTATATAGAGTTCTATCAAAAGGGTTTGAATACCTTCAAGCCTATATAAATACTCAATAACAGCACCAGCCTCTACATTTAGACAAGTCCGCTATGCTCGGACTTGTTACGATTTCTGTAGCATTCCATTGATGTAAACGTTAAGTGATTTATCGCCTACGATGAATGTTCCGAATGTGACGTCGTATCGGCTGCTGCTGATTAACGGATCTCCTGCTAAGACTTGTTTATCTTCAGCAAAGTGGCCGTAAATTGAGCCCTCTATGATACAAGTCTTATGAGACATTACGAAGTCTTAATTTAATGCTGATTTGATTATGTACCAATTAGCTTACTCTATTGAGATTATAAAGTTTTCTAAGAAGAGGTAGCTGCGGTATCGTTAGTTGACTCATTTGTTGCTACAAGATTCTCACTCGAATTTATGATTCGTAAGATAATTATTAATAAAATGAAAAAATATCTTGCCATTCTATCGTTAGTTACAGTCCTGATCAGGGCTGCAAAAATCAAAGTTTCTGTAGATTGCCACTAAACCCAAGATAAGCATTTGCATTTGCTTTTTCTTGCTCAAATGGCTTTCCATTTTCCTATTGTCGAGAAATTGAAACCACACTAAATAAAGTTGTAAATACTTCGTAGAAACACCATTAAAACGACTTATCCATTTCTTTAAACGGTAATGGTAATTATTAATATTATTGAGGTGGTAGATGCCTTTCTTTACATAATATTTCTTACTGCCGTTTATGATGACGTGCCCCACTTCGTTATTAGATTTAACATAGCCAATAAGAAAAAGAGCTGCTTCCATTTAGCAACCAGGGACTGTACATTTATTTTCAGTTGAACTAGACAACTCATTTACCCCCTATAAAAGAATAGCTCTTACTACTTTACAAATCTGCACGTTGTATTTTTCTGTACTACATTTCTTTTCCTTTTTGTTGTGCTACTGGATTCCAAATAAGGGACTGTAAAATAACCATGCCCTTCGTGATCTCTTGCGCTCTCAACACTGATAAATCCAGGTTACCTTCCAAATTCTATCACCTTATCTGCCATGCTTGCAGATCCTTTTGAAACGTGGTCTGTTCTTTGAGAAGTAAATATTTCTATATTATAGGTGTTCATCATGTTCCCCCTTGGAATTGTTATTATTCATTGAAAACGATAGACACTACAACTATAATCGAAATGTGGAATGCAGAAAGGATGGTAAAAGTGAATATAAATCCAAATGTGGCTGAAGTTGCCTTTCTCCTTGGAGAAACGTCGCGGGCAACAATTCTAACGAGTTTAATGGACGGACGTTTTCATACAGCCAGTGAATTAGCTTTTATGGCTGCGATAACACCTCAAACAGCCAGCTTTCACCTTTCTAAATTGATAGAAGGTAACCTTGTTAACGTTGAAAAACACGGACGTCATCGCTATTTCCAACTAGCAAATGGAGAAGTTGCGCGCATTTTAGAATCGTTCCTTGCGATTTCCCCACCTCCTGAAGTGCGTTCTTTAAAACAATCTAGTCAGGTAAAATTGCTTCGGGAAGCAAGAACTTGCTATGACCATTTAGCAGGAAAATTAGGAGTCGATTTAACCGAATCGATGTTGAATGCTGGTTATTTGGATAAAGAAGAAAGAGAATTTGTAGTTACACCTAAAGGAGAACAGTTTTTTACTGATTTCGGCCTTGATTTATGTATCTTAAAAAGAAAACGCCGCTCATTTTCTCACGCGTGTCTAGACTGGAGTGAGCGTCATCATCATCTTGCTGGCTCTTTAGGGCATGGACTTATGACACACTTTTTTGAATTAGGTTGGATAATACAAGTTCCATCAATTCGCGCTGTTAAAGTCACAGATAAAGGAAAAGTAGGGTTTAAACAAGCTTTTAATATAAATGTGTAATTTAACGCTGAGAAAAACCCCTCCTTAGTTCACAGATAAGGGTAACTTATTTTTTTCTGAACACTATGAGGGGTTACATTTGCGATTGAAAGCTTAGAGCAAACGATTTATTTATAAAGCTCTTTTAACTTGGTTATTTTTCTGCTGGAAATTTCTATTTACAAGATAGACACCAATTATAATAAACAAGCCACCAACTATGATTGAAGGGTATAACGTCTCCCCTAATAGTAACCAGCCAGATAATACACCAAAGAAAGGTGCCAAAAATAAAAAGGCACTCGTTTTTCCTGGATCACCCTTTTGTAAAAGATAATACCAGACGGCAAATTGAACAATAGAAGACATAATACTTAACCATAATAAAATGAACAATGAATTACCGTTCAAAATGAAGACTGGTTTTTCAAGAATAAAGCTGCTAAGTAAAAGTAGTAATCCACCAAAAAACATCTGATAAGCAGATAGAACCCACGTATCGAAAAACAATCCCCACTTTTTAACTAATAATGTTGAAATTGCCCAAAAAACAGCAGAAAGAATGCCAAAAAGAATACCAATCTTAAATTCAATTTGCGTTCCCATTGTAATGCTTACTCCTACTAATCCTAAAAGAACACCAATCCATTGATAAAGTTTATAGCGCGTTTGTAAAAATACGGTACCAAATAGAACAACAAGTAAAGGGTTAGTGAATGTTAGAATTGAGGATTCACTAGCTGTAATGGTTCGTAAACTTAAGAAAATACACCCCATAACACCAGCTGTTTGGAAAGTACCAATAATAAGCATCTTTATCCAGTTTCTTTTAGATTCTGGGTGCGGTCTTTTTAAAGCGATAACGATTACTACCATTAAGAGTCCGGCAAGTGTGAAGCGTAATGCTGCTAATAACAACGGGGATGAATAAGACAAACCTATTTTACCTACAGCAAAAGAAGAACCCATTAAAAATGTTGTTAAGAGTATTAACAGTGTAAATTTGAAAGTATTCATTTTTTATCTCCCTACATATTATAATGACCAACCTGTGCCTATTATAACTTCTGAATATTTCAGCTGTGATCGAAATATGTAATGCAATGGAGATAAAATAAAACTGGTTAAATCTAAGTTGTTCGAATTGGCTTCCCTGCTTAGGGAACCTTTACATGCTCAATACTAACTAATTTAATGAATGGGCTTTTCCTTACAGCTAGTGAATTTTGTTAAGCACAAAACGACAAAGGCGCTTCATAATCTTTTTGTTTCTATCCAGAGGGATGACAAGTGGTTGACCCTTATTCCTCTAAAATTTTATATGTTTTCTTGTTCAACTACCAAAATCAACAACATCCTTTAACAGAGCCAAACAAACAATAAAAAAGCCAGACAGAGAAACTCCATTCCCTGCTGGCTTCTTTATGTTATTACGTTAAGAGATCTTCCTTATTTATCGCGAGCTGTTTTAATAAAGAACGACACAATCAAACCGACGATTGCAAGGACTAGACCGAAAACAAAGGCATCCTGAACACCTGCAGTCAATGAACCGCTAATGGTTGATGGGTCAAATGGGTCTTCTACACTAGCCATATAGTTCTTTTGAGATGCTGACATGATGGTAATAGCAACCGTCGTACCAATGGCTCCCGATACTTGTTGTAATGTATTCATAAGAGCCGTTCCATCTGGATAAAGATTTTTCGGCAGTTGATTCAGCCCATTTGTCTGAGCAGGCATCATGACCATCGAAACACCAATCATAAGGAAAGTATGCATGACGATTACCATAATGATAGAGGTTTCAGTCGTTACGTTCGTCAAAGTCCATAACATAGCAATCATGATAATAAAGCCTGGAATCACTAGCCCTCTTGGTCCAAATTTATCAAAAATGCGCCCCGTAATTGGAGACATGAAACCATTCAGTACGCCACCTGGTAAAAGTACAAGACCTGCTGAAAACGCAGCTAACGCTAGCCCAGTTTGCAAGTATAATGGTAATAGGATCATAGATGACATGATAATCATGAAGGTAATGAAGACGGTTATTAACCCTAGCGTGAACATAGGATATTTAAAAACACGCAAGTCAATCATCGGTTTATCCATGTTGAATTGTCTTACAGCAAACAGGAATAGCGCTACAAGGCCTACAATGATCGAGGATAGAACGATCGCATTTCTCCATCCTTGATCTCCTACAATACTAAAGCCATAAACTATTCCCCCAAAACCAATGGTCGATAAAATAATGGATGGTACATCGATTTTAGGCTTGGTGATCGTTGAAACGTTTTGCATATACTTGAGACCAAATAGTAAAGCGATCACAAAGAACGGCAAAGACACCCAGAAAATAAAATGCCAAGTCAGATTTTCGATGATCAAACCTGAAACTGTCGGTCCGATGGCTGGTGCAAACATGATCACGAGCCCCATCAACCCCATGGTTGCTCCCCTTTTATGAATTGGGAAAATTACCAAAATGGTATTAAACATAAGAGGAAGTAAAAGTCCCGTTCCGACTGCCTGGATGACACGAGCTAGCATTAATAGGCCGAAACCAGGTGCTATTGCAGCAATGAGCGTTCCGATAATAGAGAACACCATTGATGCAATGAATAATTGACGAGTATTAAACCACTGAATCAAGAGCCCCGAAACTGGAACCAATATCCCCAATGTTAATAGATACCCCGTTGTCAGCCATTGCACAGTAGAAGGACTAACATTAAATTCCTGTATTAAATCGCCAAGTGCCATATTTAAAGCTGTCTCACTAAATAACCCAATGAACCCTGCAATTAAAAAAGAGATTAATATAGGGGTCGTTCTAATGACTGGGTTTTGTTGCTGTGTTGCATCTGTAGACATAAAAAAATTCCTCCAATTACTAACTGCATCGACCTAAGCTTATAATAATTTTTCCGTATGACTTATTTATTTTTCAACAATAATGGTATCTGCTCCGCAATAGCGTGGAGAGGTTCCCCACTTTTCGCCGTTAAAGCTAAAAGAATACCACCTTCTATTAAAGCGTTAATGACGATACTCAAATCCTTAGACCGCTTCTCACTGTTTCCTGCCTCATGTAATTTTTTCACATAAATAGATTGCCAATCCGTTACTGCTTCTTGACAGGCCATTCTTATAGGCTCACTTGTCGTATATGTTTCAGCCGCTATTGTTCCGATTGGCAAGCCTAAAAGATTACCATTTTCGCCAAAAACCTCGGATAATTGATAAATATGAGCCTGAATTGCTTTAATAGGGTCTTCAATTTCATCAAATTCTCGCTGAATTTCACCTACAACCATTTCTTTTGTATGATTAATCGCCTCAATAGCCAATTCTTCTTTTCCTTTAGGAAAATAATGATACAGCGAGCCTTTAGGAATACCACTTTCCTCAATAATGTCCTTAAGCCCTACACCATAATATCCACGTATTCGAAAAAGTCGAGAAGCAGCTTCAATCAGAACTTCTTTTGAGCTTCTTTTGTCTGCCATAGCTGAATCACTCCTTAAAATTATATCAACCGGTCTATTAGAACTATACTGACACATCATTTTTTTGTCAATGTAGATAGCAACAATGATAGGATTTGCTTTGATTCAGGTATACCTATCAACAACAAAAAGAACACCTCATTGGGTGTTCTCTGCAAGTAAAAAGAATCGGAAAACTTTTACCATCCTTAGGACACTGGCCTTTTTAATAAAAACATTTCCATCAATAGAATAACGGACTATCGTTTAAAAACATATATCGGTATCTTCAAGGATTCTTGTCATGATTTTTAAAATCAAGAATAGCAATTACAAACATGCCAAAGCTTAGCATTAGGGAAAGAACTTCAAAAGTACCCACTCATACATCGCCTCCTTACATCAAGCATTTCCTGATCAGAGATTGTCCTATACAGGAAAACATGAAGTACTGACATTTCAATGGCAATAGTGCATTAATAATAAAAAAAGAGCACACCCAGTAAGAGTGTGCTCTCGTAATAATCATGTTCATTGAAAAATCGAAAGTTCATATTAATAGGAAGTTGACTTCAATCTAAACTCTGACTAGAAGCTCTTGATTTCCGCTTCTGCTATCGAGTTATTTTGAGCCTCTTCATTTAATACTCATAAATCCTGCTCCAGTTATTATTTTGGTACAAAGTTTAAGTCATTACTTACCTTTTAATAAGACCGACCAGCGTTTCCATCCTTTTTCTTCTTTCTGCTCGCGCTTGGATGGCCTGGTCAATAGTAACTGTGATGAAGTGACATTTCGATAAAGGTCTAGATTGAGAAATTAAATCTAAATCTTGGCTTATGACGGTTCCTATTGTAACAAAACCCCCTCCTGTCATTGCATCATTATGTAAAACAATCAGTTCTTCCTCATTTGTAAACATAATAGATCCTATAGGATACGCAAAATCAACAACATTCGAAAAACTAGTTCCTGCACCGAATGGTGGATATTGCTCAGTGAATGACACTCTTGGGCCAGTATATCGGTAAGCAACCCGGTTGGATTCATGCGAAACGATCCATTCCGAATTGAGGAAAGTTTTTAACCCTTGATCGCTCAATAAGTAACCCGATAACCCCATCGTGACACGTAATTCTTGAAAATCATTAAAGGTTGGGACGAATTCTAGTGGAGCAGATTTACCAACCTGTTTTAAAGCCCCTGGCAATGGTTCATTAATCTGTATTCTATCGCCTACAGCTAACTTTCTGCCATCAAAGCCCCCAATCTGGCTTAGTTCGTAGGTTGATTTACTACCTAAAACATCTTGAACCTTTATGCCACCAGAGATACTTAAATAACTTTTCACCCCTTGTTGGCAAGCTTTTATCGTTAAAATGTCTCCTTCTTTTACTTGGTGGGTTTCCCAGAAAGATAATCGCTGGTGATTTAAGTATGCTTCCATTGGAGCACCTGTAAGGGCAATAATTAAATTTCTATGAAATTCAAACTCTCCCCCTAATAATGTCATCTCAAGTGATGCAAACTCAGCTGGATTTCCTACAAGTAGGTTCCCAATAATAAATGAATATTTATCAGCTGCTCCTGATGGCGGTACGCCCAGATGATACTTCCCGACGCGTCCCAAGTCCTGTACCGTTGTCCATAACCCAGGCTCCTTAATTTCTATCATTTAAAAATCCTCCATGAGCTCATCGATATACTTTTTTCCTTTTTGTACATATTCAAGTGGAGAAAGATCAATTTCTTTTACTTTATTATGATACGTTCCAGCACGTACGCTGCTTTCGATCTCATTATATTCGGATTCCTTAACAGGACGATACTTCCATATATCTCCTGGTCTTGCCAAAAAGGAAGTCTCTTCTAATGGGTTTGTTTTATCTACTAAAGGGATAGCTGATCGTCCTATTAGTTGATAGCTACCTGGTCCATTGACTGGATAAATCACATTGAATGCACCACCTATACCAATGCCTCTTTCCGGCGTTTCTGTACGGGGACTATTATATTTTGGTGCTTGAATGATCTCATTTGGCTGCAATCCAAGCGGAAAATGCCAACCCGTTCCTGGCAGAAATCCAACCATTGTAATTAAATAGGGTGTGTCTGAATGAGATTTTATAAATGATTCTTTGTCTGTAAACCCATTTACTTTCATCACATATTCAAAGTCTGTTAAGTCAGGGGCAGGGTGTCTGCTCTTAAAACGCATGGAATATTCTCTTGACACTGGATCGTCGTACCATGCTGGAATTTCTACTATTCGTACTGATAAATTTAACTTTTCAGGATTGCTTTTCGTCAAATCTATTTCTTTTAAATAGTCCAGCAAATCTCTTGCTGAGACGATGTCCGGGTTATAACGAACTAAATAGGAGGCATTGGATGAAACAATATCAATAACGCCTGGAATCTCTCTTTTTCTCAGCTCCTCCGTCACCGCAATTGCTTTAAAGTTACTCTCAATCCTCATATCACGAGAAATTTCAGCATATATGTATTCGTCTCCACCGAAATTAAAATGAGTTTCAGGCAAATTAAACAATAATTGTCGCCCCCTTTATTATTTCAACTTTTTCATCCGCCTGCTTATTGTCGCAGGACTAACACCTAGTACTTTAGATAATTTATCGGCAGTGCCGTATTTTTGCATCCCTCTTTGAATAAGTTGAGTTTCTAATTCTTCTACCGCTTCTTTAAGTGGCATTATTTCTAAAACCATTAGTTGTGTTTTCTTTTTTTGAACTTCCCCGTACAGAAATTTCAATGCATGTTCTCGTTTTATCCATTCTCCCTCGCCCAATAACGTTAATCGCTCCACTATATTTTGAAGTTCTCTTACATTTCCCGGCCATGCATATGTCTCTAAAACTTCAATAGCTTCTGGGGTGAAGCTTTTCTTGATATCATACATTTTTTTAAATTGTTCCAGAAAATAAATGGCCAAGGGAAAGATATCTTCTTTTCGCTCACGTAATGGCGGAATACTAAATGGAATAACATATAATCGGTAGTATAAATCCTCCCTGAATTCACCTTGGTTCACCAACTCTCGTAAATCCTTATTCGTTGCCGTTATAATTCGAACATTTACAGGTTTCGGCTGGGTCCCGCCAATTCTAGTCACTTCTCGTTCCTGCAACACACGTAATAGCTTCACTTGCATATTTAAAGGGAGTTCACCAATTTCATCGAGAAAAAGCGTGCTGTTATCAGCAATCTCAAACAAGCCTGCTTTCCCATTTTTATCTGCACCAGTAAATGCCCCTTTCTCATAACCGAACAATTCACTTTCTATGAGATTCTCTGGAATTGCACCGCAGTTAATCCTAACTAGCTGCTTGTTACTCCTTGGACTGGCTGAATGGATATGGTGAACAAATACTTCTTTCCCAACACCGGATTCACCTTCGAGTAAAATTGTCGAATTAAATTGGGCTACTCTCTTTATCTCTACTACTAAGCGCTCAATTGTTTTCGAACGATAAACAAGTTGTTTTTCGTTAATGTTTAAATCATCATGATCTTGTAGCGGTTGAAAACCTTCGTCCGATTGATCTAAAATTGAGGATCTTTCTTGTGTAATGTCCCTTGAAAGTACAACTACTTTTTCTAATTTCCCTTCGTGGTATACCGGGGTTGCGACCGACCAGACTCTACTTTTCCCCATGGAATCCTGAATCGATGTAACCTTTTTCATTTGTTTCTTGCATAGTTCAAAAACATTAGGCTGAAAAATGTTTTTTCTAGTAAACTCACTTATATGCTTACCAATTATGTTTTCTGGATTATCCACTTTCCAAAAATCGTGAAGAAACATACCCGCTACTCGAATGATTTCGCCGCCTTCGTCAATGACGAGTATTTGTTCCTGGGAAGAAGCATATACCGTTTGTAAATCAGAATTCAGATTTCGAACAAAGTCTAATTCTTTAACAGAATCCTCGAAAACTTCACGCGAGAAAAAAATATGTATGAGTCCTTTTATTTTATCTTCCATTCTTAAGGGGTAAAAATTTCCCACTGTATGTTTAAAGTTAATAGAGGCGTTCACATTTATAAGAGTTTCCCCAGTCATGACTCTATCAAGATTTTTATCGATAGTTAAAAGCATTTTATAGTCTCGAAACTGTAAAAATGAACGGTGAAGACCTAAAATACTTTCTGCTGTTTCATTAATGTGTTCTATTTGGTAATCGATATTCGTTCGGACAATTCCTACTCCAGCTCCATGTAAAAGGAGATTTAAATCCTTCAAATTCAACTCACTGATTTTATTCCGTGCTTGTTCAATTGTAGTGTAGCCGACAATTTCTCCATTAGCATCTTCCCCTATAATCAGAGAAACGTTATGGAAAAATTCAACAGGCGTGAACTGTGGGACTTTTAAAATATCATTTTTATAGCTAATCGGCTGTGATAAGTCTTCCTTTTGAGCAATTTGGTGCATTAGAATCTCCATTGTGCTATAGCCCACTAAAGACCCCTTATCCTTTACAAACACAATATTCGCTTTATGATCTGATAATTTTTGAATGACAGATCCAATAGTGCTCTGAATATTAACATATACTGAAATCGGTTTAAGAATATCGTTCCAAATAATCAACTTACTCACCCCTCCCGATAACTAAATCTTTATTTTATTATACTTTTTATAGATAAGGATATGAATTCAGAAGTATTTTAATATATATATTATTTTGATTATTAGGTCAATTGTATCTTTTATTAAGTATCTGAAATTTCAACGACAAGTGAAAGAACTAGGGCTTAGTTTGAGAAGTTTACAAATTAATTGAAGAGTGTCTAGAGGGATACAATTACAATACAATTCGTTATATTAGGGGCTAAACAGAATGACTCCGGCATTCAATACCGGAGTCATCTACTAGTCGACTAATCTATAAATCTTTTTAAAGAGCATAGTTCAATATTTAGAGGCCAACTACTATACCAATATACATTTTAGGACCAGTACCTTACTAGATAATCTTTTTAATAGGTACAATCTCGACGCCGCCCTCTTTTAAAGCTTCTACAACCTTTTTAGCCAGAGTCGGCGCTCCTGGTGTATCTCCATGAATACAAATGGTCTCTGCTTTAATGGAAACATCTTTTCCATCGTGTGTGATAACTCTTCCTTCTTTGACCATACGAACAACTCGCTGCGCCATTTCTTCATAATCATTGATCTGTGCGCCTGTTCTCGTTAACAAAATGGATCCGCTTTCAGTATGCTCCCGGTCAGCATAAGCTTCTTTTGCAACAGGGACACCCATTTTTATCGCTTCTTCCATCACTTCAGATTGGCTAAGTGCAAATATGACCATATTTGGATCGATAGCATGAATTGCTTCTAATATTGCTCGAGCTATAGTCTTATCTTCCATTGCTTTCATAAATAAAGCTCCGTGTGGTTTACAATGCTGGATTTTGACATCTGCTGCAGCGCTGAATTCTCTTAAAGCACCTACTTGATACATCACATAGTCTTTAATTTCTAAGGGTGTACAGGTCATGAAGCGACGACCAAAACCCAATAAATCAGGAAACCCTGGATGCGCACCAATCCCAACATCATATTTCTTTGCTAGTTCCACTGTTTTTCTCATAACATGGGGATCTCCGGCATGAAAACCGCATGCAATATTAGCCGAGGTAATAGACTGCATTAATTCTTCATCATTACCTAATTCATAAAGACCGAAGCTTTCACCCATATCACAGTTCAAATCTACCTTAAACATTGTTTTCACCCCTCAAGCACTTGAATTTTATTTTCTGCTAAAAATTGAGTCGTATAATTACCACGTATAAACTGGTTATTTTTCATGATTTGTTTTAAAAGCATGAGGTTTGTTTTAACTCCCTGTACGTCAATCTCATCAAGGACTCGCTGCATTTTTTCGATTGCTTGATCACGTGTGATGCCGTGTACAATAATTTTACCGATCATCGGATCATAAAAAGGGGTCACCGCACTGCCTTCAATGATGCCAAAATCGAACCTTACATCGTTTTCAGGTAATTTCAACCTAGAAATTACTCCAGGACTAGGAAAGAAAGTATTAGGATCCTCTGCATAAAGTCTGCATTCAATCGCGTGTCCTGTTTTGTTTATCTCTTCCTGTGTGATTGTCAGTTTTTCCTTTGCAGCAATTTTTAACTGTAGTTCAACTAAATCCAGTCCCGTTATTTCTTCAGTTACTGGGTGTTCTACTTGCAGACGAGTATTCATTTCAAGAAAATAGAAGTTTTGATTTTCATCAAAAATGAATTCCATTGTGCCTACATTTGTATAGTCTATTTGTTTTACACCTCGAATGGCTGCATCTAACAATTCTTTTCTAAGGGTATCATTTAGAAATGGTGAAGGGCTTTCTTCTATCACCTTTTGATTTCGGCGCTGGACTGAACATTCCCGTTCAAATAAATGTAAGACATTTCCGTATGTATCAGCGACAATTTGCACTTCAATATGGCGGGGTTTTGAAATCCATTTTTCTAAAAAGACAGTTCCATCCTTAAAAAATGAAGTAGCTTGTTGCTTCGTCGCATCAAACACTTTTATTAGCTCGGCATCATTTTGAACAAGCTGCATCCCAATACCACCACCACCGGCGCTAGCTTTTAACATGAGCGGGTAACCAAGATCGTTCGCAATCAGCAATGCTTCGTCAACTGACTCAATGCTTTTATCCGTACCTGGCACAACCCTTACGCCCGCCTTTTGCATTTGGGTACGAGCTTCAAGCTTACTGCCCATAATATGTATTGTTTCCGCAGAGGGACCGATAAAGACAATGTTTTCTTCCTCACATCTGCGTACAAATTCCGGATTTTCAGATAAGAATCCATACCCAGGATGAATAGCATCGGCATTTGTTTCTTTTGCTACCTGAATCACTTTTTCAATATCAAGATAACTCTTTTTCGCTTGAGCCGGACCTATGCATACAGCTTCAGTCGCTTCACTGACATAAGGAGCCTCTGCATCGGCTTCGGAATAGACAGCGACTGTTTGAATGCCTTCCTTATTACATGTACGAATAATTCTCCTAGCAATTTCCCCTCTGTTTGCAATCAGCACCTTTTTAAAATAGCCCATTTACTTTTCCTCCTTCCTTCCACAAAAATGATTACTGTTCAATGATTACCGCTATTTCCTGTCCAGCGTCTAGAAGGTCCTCGTCCTCAACAAAGAATTGCGCAAGAACCCCATCTGTTTCTGCTTTAATTTCATAGAAGTTTTTCATAACTTCCACCATAGCAAGAACATCGCCTGTCTTAACTGTATTTCCTTCTTTTACGTACACGTCTTTATCAGGAGCTGGTTTGCGATAAAATACTCCTGGGATTGGTGATAGAACTGTTTTTTGTTCAGCCATGATTGATTCCCCCTATTTGTCCTAATACTTGTTTTTTCATTTGATTGATTTTATCTTTGTATAATTTTCTCGCCTCAAGGGCTTCATTAATATCAACAGCAACAAACCGAACCTTCTCATTTGTTTTAATTTGAGCCATTTTGTCTAAATCCGTACTAATAATTGTACAAATCGTCGCATAGCCTCCACCTGTCACAGCATCGTTTAACAAAGCAATCGGTTCGACACCATCTGGTACTTGAATGGATCCGATTGGATACCCTAGATCAACCACATTTGAAGGGTTGCTACCGGCACCAAATGGTTGTTCACGCTCTACGAAATTCAAACGCTCCCCTTTAAAACGGTAGCCAACACGGTTTGCTTCCGTTGTAACCGTCCAATCGATGGAGAAAAAGCGTTTTTTACTTTCTTCAGTCAGGCGATAACTGCACAATCCTACAACAACACGAATCTCATTCGTTTTTGAGAAGACCGGAATCAATTCATCACTTATCCGTGTTCCAATCGCAATCTTTGATTGGTTAGCATTACCGATTTTCAAATGGTCCCCACCTTGGAGTGGCCTTCCTTCGAAACCTCCAATTCCGCACAAAGTATATGTGGACCGTGATTCCATAATAAGCGGCACTTCAATTCCGCCAGCTACCGCTAAATACACCCGGGCTCCTTGTTTAACAAAATCAAATGACAGCACATCTCCAGCCTTAACTTCTAAAGTTTCCCACATTGGAACATACTGATCATTAATCTTTGGCGGTATTTCCCCTCCTGCAATAGCAACGGTTACATCTTGTTGAAATTCTAAGACTGGCCCCATATAAGTAATCTCGAGAACAGCTGCATTTTCATCATTCCCAACAAGTAAGTTGCTTGCTCTGTATGAGTATTTATCCATTGCTCCCGATGGTGGCATCCCCACTTCATAAAAGCCAATTCTTCCATAATCTTGAATAGTCGTTTGAAGTCCAGGATTAATAACTTTAATCATGCATATAACCTCCTTATCACAGATTCTGAAAACGCATTTGGATTTTCGAGAACATCTTTCGGTTTAAAGGTGATATCCTTCGTCAAATATCGGAATTCCCCATTTTCAACTTGTTTTCGAATATCTTCGTATTCCTCCATCGAAATGCTTCGATATCTAAAAACATCCCCTTGTCTAGGGAAGGTCATTGACTCTTTAAAATCATGTAAACGCTGCTCTTTTTCAAAAATCGGTGCTGCAGCAGTTCCAAACAATTGATAACCACCTGCACCTTGAACCGGATAAATAACAGCAAATGAACCGCCGAATCCGAATGCTCTCTCTGGCGTATATGTTCGAGGACGGACATATTTAGGTGCTTCGATTTGCTTCTCGTTTGGAACCATTTGATAGCACCATGGCAACCCCGGTACAAAACCTATCATCGACACAAGATAAGGGGCATCCGTAATTGATTTAATTAAATCTTCTTTTGATTGAAAGCCATTTGTATGTGCCACATATTCTATATCTGTTGATGTCGAATCCTGATGTCGATCTCTAAAACGCATTAATGCCTCATGTGTCCAAGGGTCTTCAAATAAAATGGGTACATCAACTGCACGTGCAGTTATTTCAAAGTTCTCCAACGTAACATCTTGTTCAAGTTCTTTCAATTTTGAAATTAAATCATCTGGATGAATGAGATCTGGATTAAACCGAATCATATAAGAAGCATTGGAAGGACAAATATCCAGTATTCCTGATACCTTTTTTTCTCGTAACGCCTTAGTAATTGCCATTGCTTTAAAATTCGTTTCAAGACTCATTGCCTCAGCTAATTCAACAAAAATAAACTCATCGCCGCCATATTCGTAACGGGTCAATGGACTTCACCTCATTTATTGGATTTATACTAGAACGTTGCAATATTCATGCCAAAACTGATAATCATATTATTTATCGATTTTCCAGACTATTAGACTAATAAAACGTCTAAACACCTTTAGTAATATTTCAATATTGAAATATTATCTTTCATAAATGCAATATATTAATAAATTACTAGATCATAAGGTCTAAAATATAAAAAAGACCACAAAGCGTTCTAGGCTTTTGCAGTCTCTCACATTTATGACTCTTGTTTCACATGTAAAATTTGAATTTTTCATATCCTCAAAATAATATCTATAAGGTATTTTTTTTCAACGAGCCCATTACTACTAATAACCCAGTTGTTTATGAACGACGTTTATCAGTGGCTTCCCCTCAGAAAAAAGCTTTAAATTTTGCAAAAATAACTCCATCACACGATCTAGATGTTTTGAAGAGTTGTATGCGTTATGTGGAGAGACTATTACATTTTCAAGCTGCCAAAAAGGATGATCTTTAGGTAAAGGCTCTACTTCAAACACATCAAGTGCTGCACCAGCTATGTGCCCATTGCTCAAACATTCAATTAAATCTCCATCGACAATGGTATTTCCGCGACCAACATTAACTAAGTAACTACCTTTTTTCATTTTATTTAACCGTTCTTTATTAAAAAAATAAGAGGTCTCTTTGGTAAATGGGAGAGCTAATACAATAAAATCTGATAGTGAAAGTACTTCATCCACTTGATCCATGCCCATAATCAAATCAGCAGGTTCATATTCTTTGTTCCTTTTGTCGGGGTTCCGACGACATCCTATCACTTTCATTCCAAGTACTTTACATCTTTTTGCAATTTCAAAGCCAATGTCACCATACCCGATTATGCCCACTGTTGCATTTTCAAGGTCCGTCACAGGAATTTCAACCCAATTTTTATTTATTTGATTTCGGATTATTGTATGCACACCTCTCGCTAACGAAGATAACATGGCAATTGTATGCTCGGCAATCGGAACAGACGTGCAGCCTTTTACATTGGTGATGATGATATCGCTGTTTTGAATGTCTTCATTCAGCATGGCCTCCATTCCCGCACTATCTGAATGGATCCATTTAATCTTTGGAGCCTTTTTAAGTATGTTAAGATTATCGTGAAGTCCCGACGTATAGAGGATATCGAACTTTGATAAATCTACAGTTGCCTGTGGTTCAGGTTCGCCGAATTCCCATGGTTCGACAACAACTTCAGAACAAATCTCTTTAAACTTGTTTATGTATTTTTCCGGTATATCGACCCTTACATAAAGTGAAGGAGCTGCTTTCTTAGAACTGGGCATTATTAAACCTCCTCAAGAACCTATTGATTCCTTTTTTATTCATTGCAGGGGCGGCAATCTGTGAATTTGAATTCTTCTTCTAATTCATTCCATCTTCATTACAATAGGTGAAGCCCAACCAAGGACTTCACCGTTAGATTCTTTTTATCTTCTTTCTGGAATTACTTTTTATGTTCACTTCAAGAAATCTGGTTGCTCTTTTCTAATTCTATCCCAAAGAGGTTGAAAACTCAGCCATCCCTCATATTCAGTTCCCGTTTGTTCTGCTGTTAATTTGGCATACTCCTCTTCTATAAAAATGGGCTTACCTACAGATTCAGCCATAATCTGTGCTTGACATGAACGTTCCATGGTTATGAACCACCAAGCAGCTGAGTCTACAGATTGGCCCACTGTTAACAGCCCATGGTTGCGGAGAATGACAGCTTTGTATTGACCTAGAGCCCTAGCGATGCGTTTCCCTTCTTCAGATGCATACACCACACCAGTAAAATCATCAAATAATGCATGGTCATTATAGAATTGGCAGGCGTCTTGCGTAATCGGATCTAGTAATCTCCCTAAAGAAGACCATGTCTTTCCATAGACCGAATGAGCATGTGCCGCTGCAATGGCATCCGGTCGAGCTTTATGAATTTCTGAATGAATGGCAAAGGCAGCACCATTCACTGAATGTTCACCCTCTACAATATCACCTTTATGATTAACCAATATAAGATCTGAAACGGAAATTTGACTAAAATGCATCCCAAACGGATTGACCCAGAAATGGTCTGTATATTTAGGATCACGAACCGTAATATGTCCAGCTATCCCCTCGTCGAAACCAAATTTTGAAAAAAGACGGAATGAAGCTGCCAATCTTTCTTTCCGATGATTACGTTCTTCTACCAATGTATTGAATGTTGCTGGTTCCAAGGAAATTGTCTTTGTCATTTTTCTTTCCCCCTTAAATCATTTTTTGCTCGTTTGGGTGTATCATCAATTAGCTATGGTATCCACGTCGTCATTACCTTTTACATCTTGATTTATTTCATTCTTGGAACTCATTAAAGTAAGTATTGTAATAACCACAAAACTAGTAGCGAGCCCGTACAGAATTGGTTGAGTGGAGGACGGCCCATTAATCACCAATCCCACAATAATAACGATCATACTAGCTAGAATGGAGTAAAATGCAGCTGTAGCCGTGACTCTCTTCCAAAAGAATCCAAGAATGATCGGAAAGAACACAGCACCGGATAAAATTGCGTAAGCTACATCTAATGCAACTAAAATGTCTTGAATCCATATCGAAACGATTATGGTCAATACACCAATCGTTAAAGTTGTAATCCGAGATGTTTTTAAAAATTGACGTTCACTCATTCCTGGACCGATATATTTTTTAATGATGTCATTAACAACTAAAGTAGATGAAGCAAGCAATGTTCCTGAAGCAGTGGACATAAGAGCGGAGACCACACTTGCAATGACAACACCTAATAGACCCGCAGGTAAAGTTTCCATTGCTATACTAGTAAAAGCATTTTGTGGATCGCCTAAATTAGGAAGGATAATAAAAGCGCACATTCCAATGATACTGATTGCAATCGCGTAAAAAACACTATATATTCCTGCTCCAACCGTTCCGCCACGAGAAATAGCTTTGGTTCGTGCGGTAAAAAGACGCTGCCAAATATCTTGACCCACAACTACCCCTAAGGTAAATAGTAAAAAATATTGAAAAATTGTCTCTCCGCCAATGTTGCCTAACTCGAAATGTGATGCAGGGAGATTCTCTTTAAGTGAGCCCCACCCTCCTGCCTTAGAGATGCTCATTGGAAGCATGATAAAGAAAATACCGATCGTCATAATGACGAATTGCACTACATCAGTCATAGTGACTGACCACATTCCTCCTAATATTGTATAAAATAAAACGATTCCACCCCCGACTATCATGGAAATTGTTAAATTCCAACCAGCCAAAACATGTAAAATCGTCCCCATTCCAATCACTTGCGTTACAGTCAACATAAATGTATAGATAACCGAGACTAAGGCACTGATCAATCGTGTTTGTGAATTGTAACGCTTCTCCAACATTTCACTAATCGTCAAAACTTTTAAATCAAATATCTTATTTGTTAAAAATAACCCTATTGCGATAATGCCTAGCCCGATCATTACCACTAGCCAAATACCGGATATTCCAAACTGATAACCTAACTTTGCTGTTCCTAAAGTAGAAGCGCCCCCTAATATTACAGCAGCTAAACATGATAAATACATAAAATGCCCTAGATTACGCCCAGCTACAATGAAATCATCTGCTGTTTTTGCCCGTTTAGATCCAATTACTCCTACAATGATTAAAACAGAAAAATATAGAATCATGATCGTTATATCCAAAATATGCATTTACACATCTCCTTTTGCGGTTGTTTGGTTTAATATATCGCTGTGTTTTAAAG
The DNA here is from genome assembly GCF_016651095.1 of Peribacillus sp. TH16. Taxonomy (NCBI): domain Bacteria; kingdom Bacillati; phylum Bacillota; class Bacilli; order Caryophanales; family Bacillaceae; genus Peribacillus; species Peribacillus sp. TH16. The sequence goes on from NZ_JAEKEM010000002.1 coordinate 1,788,463, forward strand.
ATGGAAGGAATGGCATTTCCACTGATTCCTTCCATCCATTTGAAAAGGAAATCATTTGTTAAGCTGTGTTTCCAAATCTTCCACTCTCTCTTTTTTCTCCAGTTTTTCTTTTTTTGCAAGAGCAATAAGTGTGATGAACTCATAGACAATATTAGCGGCGGCGGCAGCGGTGATTTGTCCGTGATCGTATGCAGGTAAAACCTCAACAAGGTCAAATCCTACAAAATCTATATTCGTCAATCCTCTTACAAAGGTTAAAGCATCATCAATGTTGGCCCCTGAAACTTCCGGTGTCCCCGTTCCAGGTGCATAAACAGGATCTAGAAAATCAATATCAAAGGATAAAAAGACAGGGCCATTTGCTACTCGCTCATGAATGACCTCTAGCATTTTCTCAACACCCATTCGTTTATAATCGTTCGTCGTATAAACGCCTAAGCCTAAATCCCGAGCATCCTGAAGATCCTCCGGTCCGTACAGACCGCCCCTCATTCCAATTTGAAGAGATCTAGATACATCTATGAGACCTTCTTCTATTGCGCGGCGAAAAACGGTTCCATGATTATATTTTTGATCAAAATAGCTATCCCATGTATCGGAGTGGGCATCGAATTGAAGCAGGGCAACTGGCCCATGTTTTTTTACGATTGCGCGTAACTCTCCTAGAGTAATAGAATGATCGCCTCCTAATGAAATAGGAATGATCCCTTTTTCAATAACAGGAGTAAGTTCTTCTTCAATCTTTTTATATGTTTCAGAAATATAGCCCGGAATGATTGGAATATCCCCATAATCAATCCCTGAAATATAATCAAAAATGTTAATATCCTGTTCAGGGTTATAAGGACGCAAAAGAATCGAAAAATCGCGAATAGCTTCTGGGCCAAATCTTGCCCCCGTTCTAAATGATTGCCCTGAATCAAATGGAATACCCGTAATGACAAAATCCATATGTTCATCTAGCTGTTCAACAAATGGAAGCCGCATAAATGTGCGCACTCCACAAAAACGGGGTGATTTGAATGAGTCCTTCGGTTGATACTTCATCATGTAATATCCTCCTAAATTCCTACTATATTTGTATAATTACAAATTCCATTCCTGCCACAACCTTGGCATATATTCTAATGTGATTTTTAAAATATACTTTACGGTTAGCTAGGAAGGAACACTCTCAGATTGTCATAGTAAATCTATCGATTAAAAGTATTACCATGTGCTCAAGCACCTGTTTTTTCTATTGCAACTATTTTTGTAGACTTAATTAGAACGCCGTATTTGAGACCCTCACGTGTGAAAACTATTGTAGACGCACTGGCAATATGTACTGGATATTTGCTACAGCATAGTAAACACCCCCATGTTTTTCATAATTTTCATCTTACCTATTACTTAAGCAAGATTCGCGCCAACTTTTTTCAGATAATTACGACGATTTTAGCTATTTTTTTATAAGCATTTGATTTAAAATTAAATCAAATCCTAATTCCCTGATTTAATTTTTGATTATTCGCTCTTTTCGATTAATATTTTAATCAACACCTATAAAAATAAAAGGAGGCGAACGTATTGGATGATAGAATGCTTGAGCAGGAGTTAAAAAAAATTATCGAAACATCGAATAATAACATTACAATTACAGACGAAAAAGGTATCATTTTATACTCCAATCCAAAACTCTGGGAGATTTATGGTATGGAACCTGCCTCATACATCGGTACATCTGTATATCAATTAGAAAAAGAGGGACTTCTCACACCATCTATCAATGCACTCGTTTTAAAAGAAAAAAAAGCGATGCGTATTATGCAGCATACACAAACAGGGCATGTTGTCATGTCAACAGGCTATCCCATTTTTAATAAAGAAGGCCTTCTCGTTAGGGTAATTAGCTATGGCCAGGATCAAACCGAGATATTGCAATTGCAGGAACAATACGAGCAATTACAACGAATAGTAAAAGGCTATCAAACAGAAGTCGAGGATTTAAGGGAAAAAGAACTAGATTACCACGATATGATTGCTAGAAGTAATGCAACCAAGCAGATTTTAAAAACGATCCACAATGTTGCTAAAACAGATGCCACGATTCTTTTATTAGGACCATCAGGGGTAGGGAAAAGTACATTTGCACGCTCTGTTCATAATCAAAGCAATCGAAGGAAAGAACCCTTTATTGAGGTGAATTGCAGCACAATACCGGAAAGTTTGTTTGAATCAGAGATATTTGGCTATGAACCAGGTTCTTTTACAGGAGCCAACAAACAAGGAAGGCAGGGTCTGATTGAACAAGCTGACAGTGGTACTCTTTTTTTAGATGAAATCGGGGAACTTCCACTTGCCATGCAGGCTAAATTATTGAAAGTGTTACAAGAAAAAAAAATAAAGCGCATCGGTGGAAAAAAAGAAAGCCTTATTAACTTCCGGCTAATCGCAGCAACAAATCAGGATTTGAAGGGGATGGTAAGTGAGGGAAAGTTTAGATTAGACTTGTTTTATCGTTTGAATGTGATACCTATCCAAATTCCTGCATTACATGAACGTAAAGAAGATATACCGCTCTTAATTCAACATTACTTACAGAAAACAAATGATAAATACCAGAAATTAAAAAAATTCCATCCAACGACTTATGAAGTATTGACTCATTATCAATGGCCAGGAAATATACGCGAATTAGAAAATTTAATTGAACAGTTAATTCTGATCATTGAGGAACCCATTATATTTCCCAAACACCTTCCCCAAGCCATCACAGGACAAATAGAACAAACAGAAAATTCCTCTTCCCAAACAATCGAGCAGGAATCAGACGAGAATCACGATCTAAAGAAGACTTTAGAAAAGGTTGAATTACAACTGATTACTAAAGCATACAAACAATGTAAAACCACTTACGAAATGGCAGAATATTTGGGAGTTAGCCAGCCTACAGTCATCTATAAATTAAAGAAATATAAGAAGTACTTTTGAATGATATCTTGTTACAAATCTTCTTAATTCAGCCCTATAAAAATTAATTTTTTCAAGCAACTACTCCCTGTCTCCGAGCTTGCGTGTGTGGTAATTCGGATTAGAATAAGAGTGACCATGAACTTGTTATCATTCTGATATGACACATAAAGAATGAATAGCAAAGAAGAATACTGAATGTAAATTGATATAAAAAATTTACATTCACATACATATTTTGAGTAAAAGAAAAGCCTTGCAGGCGGGTAACCAATCCAGAACTTCTGCAAGGCTTTTTTCTTTTTGGGTAGTGCTGAAAAAAGGGCATGGTCTGCTATTTTGTTTTAAATCTAGTCCAGTTGACTCAAAAACTTCCGACTAATTATTTTTGAATACATTGAAATATAATCTTATTCAAGGGAGTATATTTCTTAACAGTAGAGCAAGATCATTAGTTTCAAAATTTAGGATTTAAAATCCTATTCATATAATGCTAAGGAGGAAACAAATGAATGACATCTACTTTTACGGGGATGAATTCCAATCAAAGGGATTTTTATCTTGAAGCCATTGATAATACCTTAGAAAAAGGTCTAGCTGCTAAAGAAGTTGTCTGTTCCATTACCACAGGATTTCGAGATATTCCATCCATCCGGACTGCACCAGGGCTTAATCCTTACCACGCTTCAGTAGCTGATATTGGCTACGGATTTGATGCAGTACGTGGAACAATCATGAGGATACATCAAGGAGAATCCATTTCTCTTGCAAAGGATATGCTTGTGTTTGAACTGGATACACTACGTATTAGCGAAAAACAATTAAACCCTAATTTTGAACTAGCAGTAAAAGGTGCGAAGCCGGACACTTTTTATTTGATTGAACAAAGTAGATATTTAAACCGCCAAATCGCAGAATCAATCAAAGAAGCGATACGTCTCGGCAAAGCCTTTCTTGGACCTGAATGGAAGATCAGTCGTGCAAGAATCCAGAATATTCAAGCAATCCCACGTCTATAGGAAGGAGAGAAGAGCATATTGCCTAATTCACAACCCATGGAAATAAGTATGGAAGATCACCAACATTTGATGGAATGGTGGAAAACAACGGAGTCAGCTAAAATAGTGGTTCAACATTTAATTTCGTTGATAAGTGAACTTCGGTTGCACCCAGAATCCAGTCACGCGGATGGAATGGTTCTTTTTTATCGGGCCGCTTCCGAGATTTCATACGGTTACGCCGGGACACGAGGATGCATCCGAAGGGCTTTTACAAGTGAATATTCTTATGCACTTCGGAAAAATATGGTGATGTGTCACAGCTTCGCACAAAAATATTCAGTTGATACGAAAGTTCTCCTTGAGCGTGTAGCAAAGCAAGTCACAGGACCAAACGCCCTACAATTGATAGACCGTATAAGGGGGGAATTAATTGAAAATGACGTGATGTTAAATGAAATGGCTAAAAGAGCTCAAGCTTTCTTTGGAAAAGAACCCTTCCAGTCCATTCAAATGGAAGTGAAGCAATCTAATACCTTGCCAAGAGAATAGCCTGACGCTACGCAACCCTATCTAAAAAAATAGGAGCCGATGATTCTTAAACTTAAGGAAATCGGCTTATATATAAATCGACACAGGAATTCCTATTTGAACTACCCACCACTTATCGACCTTACGGTCTGATTGAAGTGGGGGATTCCTAAGAACATTAGCCTATCGGCCAATTTTTAATTAGGCTACTCCCGTAGTTCCTACGGTTAGAAGCCTTATGGCTTCATTCATTAGATTGAGTCCTGCGTTAATATCTCGATCGTGGTGAGTAGAACAAAAAGGACAATCCCATTCACGAAGATTCAGATGTTTAACGTCTTTATTTTGGTAACCGCAGCTAGAACACAATTGGCTAGAAGCAAACGTTTTAGATACGGTCACGATTTGTTTACCATACCAGTTTGCTTTGTATTCCAACATTTTTTTGAATTGGTACCAAGATACTTCACTAATAGCTTTAGCTAGTTTGTGATTTTTCATCATATTCGACACTTGCAAGTCTTCCATTCCAATAACATCGTGGTTTTTGATGATTTCGGTAGAAACTTTTTGTAAGTAATCCATTCGGGCATTTGAAATTTTTTCGTGTAGGATAGCCACTTTTCGTTTTTGTTTTTGATAGTTTTTGGCTTCAGCCAATGGTTTATTTTGATTCAAGGCTATTTCTTGTCGCCTTGAAAGAATCCGTTGTGCATTGGCCAATTTCTTTTCGACCGTCCGGAAGAATTTTGGGTTTTGATAGACCGTACCATCTGAAAGAATAGCAAAGTTTTTCAAACCAACATCTACACCGCACGAACGATTCGTTTTAGGAAGTACTTGTACATTGGTTTCGGCTAAAACGGAAATGAAATATTTACCCGAAGGGTTCCGCCTGATTGTGGCATTGATTATTCGCCCTTCGACTTCGCGGCTTTTAGCAAAACGAACTAGACCGAGTTTTGGCAATTTGATTTTGTTTCCAACAATTCCAATATTCACATTCGTATGTTTAGTCGTATAGGACTGGATAGGATTCTTTTTCGATTTGAAGCGTGGTGACTTATTTTGCTTTTTATAATATCGACTATAGGAATCTGCTAAATTTTCCACCGATTTCTGTAAGGCAATACTGTCTACTTCTTTCAGGAAAGAATACTCTTTCTTTAAAGCTGGAAGTTCTTTGATTGTTGCGTATTTATCCAGAAAAGAACCTTCCCATTCATTAGAGGGTAATTGGCCGTTCTGCTTCATTTCTTCACAAATATACCAGTAGGCATCTTTCTCCTTTTGTTTGCCTAAAAAGAAGTTAAAGACAAAACGGGAGCAGCCGATCGTTTTATTGATTAGAGCTAGTTGTTCTTTAGTTGGATAGATTCGAAATTTATAAGCTTTGTTTACGACCATTGGTTTCACCCCCTTATAGTTATTATTAACCACCGAACGTACGTTTGTAAAAAGATTACTTTGGCTTATGCCAACCGCCATTCATCTCCCCCTTACCGTTGTGCTCTCGCCCTTCACACGCTTGAAGAGGGAGTCTTCTGGCGGGAAATGATAAAAAGCTAACACACCCATACTTGTTTTAGTCATTTCTTATCTTGCTTATAATTAGAAAAACAGGTAATCAATCTTTCCTGTTATACTCCCAAAAATCTAACATTCTACTGTCAGAATAAACTCTTCCAATCAACTCTTTTTAAAAGGTTCACTTAAAATCTCTCCACTACTTTACTTTCTACAACCTGCATAATATCTATCAGCTTCCAGATTTCATATGTTGGCTTAATTCCTAGATTATTTTCCTTTCGGTGCGGATTGAACCAACAGGTGTCAATCCCGTAATCTATTCCTCCTTGAATATCGGAGGTCAAAGAGTCGCCCACAATTAAAACTTTAGCTTTGTCTGTAATCTGTAACTTAGAGAACGCGTAATCGAAAATACCCTTTGCAGGTTTCTGGAATCCCGCCTCTTGAGAAATTATAATATGCTCAAAAGTATCGCTAAGAGGAGAACCGCCAATTCTTGATGTCTGCACATCGGTGAATCCATTAGTAATAATAGCTAGACGACAATCTGCTAGATTCTCGCAAACTTCCACAGCTCCCTGTATAAGATGGATTTCCTTACTCAAATAGTTAAGATACACACGGCTGAACATCTCTGCCTCGATGTCAAGCTCATGCTTGAGGAACAACCTCTTAAATCTCTCCACTCCTAGATCTGATAGATTAGTAAGTCCCTGTTCCAATTCTCTCCATAATACCCTACTAATCTCTTGATAACAGGCTTCATAATCCTTGACTCCTGTAGGTAAACCGAACTCAAGGAAGGCTCCATTTAGTGCCCTTTTTTCCGATATACTAAAGTCTAATAATGTATCATCAACATCGAACAATATAACCTCGTATTTCATTAGTACCTCCATTATTCATTACCGACATGTTTGAACAACTATCTCAATTACTTTTCATAAAAATAACATGAATTAGCTACCTTTTTTATTAATTCCATCCATTGAACAAAATTAGGGAAAATGACCAAGAAACAAATTTCAAATGGTAACTTATAAACAGAAAATATTCTAGTGGCTATTTCATCTCCTAGTGATTTTAGCTGCTAGGAAAAATAATGACAAAGTAGCTCCTGTTTTTTGGAGCTACTTTTTTCTCTATATATTGTAAATACAATATTTAGTGTACAATAGTTCCATCTAAATTTTCACATATTCCGTTAGATTGTGGTAAACAACTTATATTCATTGATTTAGGTTAAGTGGGGAACTATGTGCTTAGTAATTATGTATATAAAGCACATGATAGGATATATGATTGTCGCACTACCTTTTTTTAATAGATAGATTAATTTTTATTAAAAAACACAAAAACAAATAAAAGTTTAAAATGAGGTAGTTTTAACAATTTTCGTCTTATATATTGTTGGTTTAACCTCACAAACAGTCATTCCTAGATGGGATATGGGGATTATTAGTAATACAGGTGAACTCTATTTTGATTTATCAAGTGATATTTCAAAAAGAATTTAATACCTTTTCACACTCTCTATCAATATTTTTTTGAATTAAATGCGAATGTAGACGATTGGGGCAGTATATCACTTTTGAATATTTCTGCAAATATGCTTTTATTTTCACCAAAGGGTTTTTTCGTGCCGTTAATCTGGGAAAGATGGGTTTCTTTTAAAAAAATATTTTTGTTAGGTCTAAGTGTCACTTGTATAGCTGAAGTTTTTCAATTTTTTGTAGCACAGATATTGACGATGTAATTTTAAATACAGTGGGTGTGATAATAGGCTATTGGGGTATTTTATTTCTTAAAAAACTTAAAGTAAGGGATAAGAAAAAAAGACTAGCTGGACATTGTAATATCCAACGAAAAGTAAATACTTAAAGGATTCATATAGTAACCTGGTGGATTCTTTGTCGAAATTATGGATGAGAATAAAGGAATTCTTGTTGAACCATAAAAAAATCCCTATCCTTTCTATAACTTTATAGAAAGAATAGGGTTTTTCTATTTTCTATTATAAGAACATATTGATGATGAGTACACCAGCCAGTCCTACTAGGGAAATAATGGTGACCATAACGGACCAGGTTTTAATGGTTTTACCTATTGAAAGGTTAAAGTATTCCTTGTAAATCCAAAAACCTGCATCATTCACATGAGAGAAAGTTATACTTCCTGCACCAGCAGCTAAAACCATAAGTTCTGGACTCACACCTGTGGCCCCGACAAGCGGTGCTGCAATCCCAGCCGCAGTCATACCAGCTACGGTGGCAGACCCAATTGCTACCCTTAGGATAGCAGCTATTAGCCAAGTAAGGATTAATGGAGAAAGCGTTGATTCAGCCATGATACCTGCGATATATTGATCAATATGACTGTCTATCAGTACTTGTTTGAACGCACCGCCACCAGCTATGATTAATAGAATCATAGCTATTCCGCTGACCGAGTCTGTAAGGGATTTCATGATTTCATTCATTTTTTTACCTCGATTAAGACCAAAGGTAAAAATGGCAAGAATAACAGAGATTAAAAGAGCCACAGCCGGATTACCTATAAAATCAACAACTGGCATAATCGATGATTTAGGCATAAAGATTTCTACAAACACTTTAATTGCTATCAGAATCACCGGCATGAGGGATGTAAGAAGACTGGTTACAAACCCTGGCATTTCTTCCTCTTTAAATTCTTTAGGATTAAATAGCTCTTTTGGAATATCCGCTTCCAAATCTTCTTTCTTAAACAATTTCGTAAATAACGGCCCACCAATAATAATGGCAGGGATCGCAATGATGATCCCGTATATTAAGGTCTTACCCAAATTTGCCTCAAATACACTGGCTACCGCTGTTGGTCCTGGATGTGGAGGAACAAATCCATGCATCGTGATAAGAGCAGCTATAACAGGCATACCGATATACAATACAGGTACTCCTGCTGCAATAGCAATCGTAAATACTAATGGAATTAAAACGACGACTCCTGTTTCAAAGAAAAGGGCGATCCCAACAACAGAAGCTGTAAGAACAGCAGCTAGTTGAACTCTCTTTTTCCCAAATGCTTTGATGAGTGTCATCGCTATTCGTTGGGCCCCACCAGAATCGGTCATCAACTTACCGAGTATCGCCCCAAAGACGATGATTATAGTGAGATTACCCAGCGTTCCACCCAAACCACTTTGGATGGATGCCATTGCAGCATTCGGTGTCATTCCTTCCATGATCCCCACTACTAAGGAAACAATAAGCAAGGATATGAAAGCGTTTAATTTAAAAGCAAGCATTAATACTAGCAATAGGGCAACCCCTATACAGATAGATAATATCGGCATTTTTTATCCCCCTTGTCTTTTAAGTGAGAGTTGGCTGCTGCTGCTCCAGCATCAACCAACTCTTTCACTTCTCTTCTATATCACGTCTTAATTTTGAAGCAAACGAACAAATTTCGTCATGACCGGTTCCATCGCTTCTTGCATACCCGCCATAATAGCCGATAGATGAGCCGCCTTCTGTTCCTGTTCAAAAGCCTGATTTAAATACGAGGTGGCCGCCAACGATACCTCTGTATTTACATTTACTTTGCATATCCCTCTTGCAACAGCCTGCTTGATAATCTCATCTGGTGTACCAGATCCTCCATGAAGAACGAGAGGGATACCAACTAGCTGGCGAATCTCCTCTAATAGATCTAGGTCAATATTCGGTTTTCCCGTGTACATCCCGTGTACTGTTCCGATTGAGGCAGCCAGAAAATCGACGTCTGTTTCCTCGACAAACTCTTTAGCAGACTTTGGATCTGTCAATGTGCCGTCTCCTTCTTCTTCATCTGAAAAAGCGCCGCGGGCAACCGATCCAATTTCAGCTTCTACACTGACACCCGCCATATGTGCAATCTCCGTGATTTCTTTTGTAAGGCGGATATTTTCCGTAAGCTCATATTTTGAACCATCATACATGACCGATGTAAAACCGCACCTGATTGCCCGAATAATCGATTCCTTTTCATACGCATGATCAAGGTGAAGAGAAACTGGAACGGAAGATTTCCCTGCGAGTGTTTTTACTAATGCTGCAAAGCCTTCCACATCGACCGTATCAAAATATCGCTCTCCTAGAGCAATGATAACCGGATGATTTTCTTTTTCTGCAACAGTAATCGCTGCCTGTACGGTTTCGAGATTATATACATTAAACGCAGCAACACCATATTTCCCATTTTGTGCTGCAGAAAGAATTTCTTTCGTATTGACAAGCATGCCTATGCCGCCTTTCTATTTGTATTCGCTTACAATCACCCTTGTAAGCGGCAAATGCCGCTCAACTTACTGATGCAGCAGTTCTGCCACTTCTTTTAAGGTTGTTCTTGACCCAACATTTCCAGGAAAAATCACATAAGCTATCCCAGGAAATTTGCTTTCGCTCCCAGTCAACCAGACCGGAATACCAGGCTTTATTTGACCAGCTACCGTTGCTCGCTTAACGCTAAGGCCATTCGTCCCTATATCACTTGAAGTAATGCCGCCTTTGGCAATAATAAAACTTGGACGTACTTCAAGATGCTTGACGATGCTTGTCACAGCATCGGAAATCTTCACTGACAGCTTCAATTCTTCTTCTTTTTTGTTTTCACCAAGATCAAGACGCTCCCGCTTCGTATATACTGCAACCGTTTGGCCTTTACGAATAAGTTGCTCGCTCGTCTCTATAATCCGTTGAATTTCCGCTTCAAACTTATCCGGATACAGCACGAGGTGGACATCGAATTCGATGAACTCAATGAAATTACATGTTTGAAGAGCTTCAAATTGCTCCGTTGTTTTTTTCACATGTGAGCCAATCATAATCAGACCGCCATGATCAGAATGGTCTTTCATAAGTTCTTCTTTCGTTAAAAGTGCTTTGTCACTCACGCCTCCGATGATTTTTGTTAAAGCCGCTGCACTCCGGAACATGAAATGCTTGCCTGCTTTTAGGGCTCGGATTAATGCAATCACCACGACTTTTGCATCAACATATTCAACCGCATTAACAATGATCTTATTAAAATCTTTAACTGCCATCAGTTGACTAACTAATCCATCAATATCAAGATCCCGAATGCTTTCTAGCGACAGATACACAGCATCTTCCGCTTTAAATGCTCCGTTTGACTTTTCTTCTGCCCATTCACCGAGATGCGACGATTTGTAACCAAAAGTCCTGTCTTTCGCAAATTCAGTTTCACCAGCCGGCACTAAGTCATGTTCATCCTGCACGTAATGAATGTTATTAATCGTAAAGCGACCGCCTTCTTTAAAGAAGGGCATGATGACTTCTCCATCAAACTGCATATCTGATTGTGCTTCGACCGTCTCTTTCAACACCTCTGTTTCAAGAGGATAATGACCACGCAGCGTTGAGTCCCCACGACTGATAATGATGAATTCTTTGTTTTGCTTTTCAGCTGTGTGCTGGATGACACTTGCGATTTCCTTATGTGCTTGTTCAGTTTCAGCAGCTGTAAAGCCTCTCGAATTTGTCAAAATGAAAAACATTGAATTCTCTTCAGCGAATCCCGCTTCGATACTTTCAGCCGACCAATCTGTATAAACGGAAATACCGTGAACGGTTTGAACTCCCGTTGGATCATCATCAAGAACGATGATTTTTTTATTGAAATCTTGCAGTTCCTTTGCGAGTAGTTCATTTACAACCATTTCATCCGGAACTGTCGGCAGATTGGCAAATGTATTCTTTACGTTTAAATTGTTTGAATAAGTCACTGTCAATTTACACCCTCCTTACTTCCACGTTTGCCAGTTTTTCATAATACTGCACGATACCGCCATGGTCATCGCCCGCTTTGCCGTCTACTTTAAGCGCATGAAAAATTTCTAGAAGCTGGCTTGATAGTGGAAGTGGAACTCCGATTTCATGAGCTGTTTCCATTACGTTTGTGATGTCTTTTAAATTAATATCAATTCGTCCTCCGGCTACGAAGTTCCTGTCAAGAATAAGAGGTACCTTTGCATCGAGTACAGCGCTTCCAGCAAGACCGCCGCGAATTGCATGGTACATTTTTTCCACATCAATACCCGCTTTTGCTGCAAGAACAAGTGCTTCGGACATAGCCGCGATGTTTAGGTTAACGATAATTTGATTCGCCAATTTTGCTGTGACACCGCTGCCATTCTTGCCAACTAATGTAACATCCGTCCCTACAGAGTGGAGAACATCTTTAACAGATTCGAATACGCTTTCTTTTCCACCAACCATAATCGCCAGCGTCCCGTCGACCGCTTTCGGTTCACCGCCGCTTACCGGAGCATCCATCATTTCAACACCCTGTTTAGCTGCTTCATTTGCAATTTCAACCGATACGACCGGTGAAATAGAGCTCATATCAATGATTACCGTTCCTTCTGTAGCCGTTTCCAAAATACCATTTTCACCAAGCACGACTTGTTTCACATGATGAGAAGCAGGCAGCATCGTAATAATGACATCACATGTCTCACCCATTTCAGTTGGTGTACCTGCTTTTGCCCCTGCTTCTACAAGCGCCTCCACAGTTTGCGTATTAATATCGTAAACAGTTAATTCGTAACCTGCTTTAAGTAAATTAAATGACATTGGTTTTCCCATGATACCCAATCCAATAAATCCAATTTTTTTAGTCAATTCCAATTCCCCCTTCTTCTAATAACACTTTTAATGTGTTTTTTAGACAAAACTGCTTAAGTGCAGCTACTTTTATATGAGAGGACCTTTTCCCAATTCTCAGTCCAAAACTTGATTTATAAAGCGTTTTCAAAACCTTATAATCGATTGTACACATTTTTTATAATTTTGTATACATTTTTTAAAAAAATGTATACAAAAAATTATACTTTTAAATAACCCTACTTAAACTTATACTTTAAGGTAAGAACAAATCATGATTCGGGAGACGATTGTATTGGTAAAAAAAGATAACGTTCATGCCTATGTACAGGCTTATGAATATATAAGAGATCGGATATTGAACGGAGAATTAGAACGTGGAACGAAGCTGGTCGAGGAAAGGCTAGCAGAAGAAATTGGTATTAGCCGGACGCCAGTGCGTGAATCCATTCGTAAACTCGAACAGGAAGGGCTTATTAAACAAAAACGCGTTGTGAACCCAAGCGATATGGATCTTCGTCATATTTTTCAGGTGCGAATATTACTGGAAGGATTTGCAGCACGCCATTGTGCTAGTTTCATGACGGAAGAAGCGCTTGTAAAGCTCAAAGAGTGCGTGGAAATTGGCAGCACAGGTAATACGGAAGAAGTAATGTCAGCGAATAATGAATTTCATGATATTATTGTAGGCGCAACTAACAATCCTATGATGATCGATATAATTGACCGAATGCAGTCCATTATTTATTTGTTCCGGAAAACAGTTGTCTATCATAAACGGCCGTTTTTGATTGAGGAACATCATGATATTTACAAGGCCATCCTTCTTCATAACGGAGACGAAGCGGAGCGATTAATGAAAGAACACCTGCAGAATGATTTAGAATTTTGTTTAAACCGAATGGAGACACAGCAATAAAAAGACATTTTCCTACCTCATTTAAAAATGTTTTTCCCTTGTAAAACTAAAAATAATAACTAAGCAGAATTTTTATTTTTTATCAGTAAGCCATTCATCTTTTAATAAACCGAATACAGTTCTATCAAGGTATTCATTATTCACTTTATCCCTTCATTCTGAATTTTATTAGGATAGCCATACTTTCAAATTAGTGGTCGCAACATTTTCCGACTTAATTCAGTTGTAAATCATTAAATCTGGAAACTTCTAAATCAAAAAGCATCTGCTTAAACAGATGCTTTTTTTGCTAGTTTCTTCTATTATATTTAGAAAATATTTCATACAAAAAATCCCCGTTCGAAAAAGGGTGCTTTTTCAAACGGGGCATTACTTTAATTAATTACTAGGAAAAGAAAAATCCGTTTTATTTTCGATTTCTTTAGATTCTGGCCATCTTTCTGAAACGGTTTTGGTTTTTGTGAAAAAGCGGACGGTGTCTGGGCCAAACATGTGGCCTTCTCCAAATTTTGAACGTTTCCATCCACCAAAGTTGTGATATCCTACTGGGATTGGAATAGGTACGTTTACTCCTACCATCCCTACTTCAATTTGTTCAGAAAATTTTCTAGCAGCAGCACCGCTTTCTGTAAAGATCGTGACACCATTCCCAAATTCGTGATTATTAACTAATGCAATAGCTTCATCTAAGTTATTAACACGTACTACAATACGAGCTGGGCCAAACACTTCATCACGATAAATTTTCATTTCAGGAGTAACATGATCCAACAGTGTTGCTCCTAAATAAAAACCTTTGTTTGTTTCGCAAATTTCTGGATTTCGACCATCCACACATAATTCTGCGCCTTCTTCAAGACTTTCATCTATATACTTGATGATTGTATTTTTCGATTCTTGAGTAATAACGGCTCCGAAGTCTGCATTCTCGTCGTTATATGCTCCCACTTTTAATTCTTCAACACGAGTTTTTAATTTTGCCACGAATGCTTCAGCTGTTTTTTCGCCAATTGGCATTGCTGCTGAAATTGCCATACAACGTTGGGAAGCCGATCCATACGCAGCACCTAGGAAGGCATTAACCGCTTGATCTAAATCAGCATCAGGCATAATGATCATATGATTCTTTCCGCCACCAAAAGCAGCGACTCGTTTATTATTTCGGCATCCCTCGTGATAAATATATTCAGCTACCCTGGTGGAACCTACAAAAGAGATAGCATGTACTTTTTGATTTTTAAGTATGGCATCAACTGCTTCTTTATCACCATTAATAATGCTCCAAATCCCATCTGGCAAACCAGCTTTTTTCCATAATTCTGAGATGAATAAAGCTGCATTCGGAACACGTTCAGATGGTTTCAAAATCACTGCATTACCACATGCAACCGCCATCGTCGTCATCGCAAGCGGCACCATTGCCGGGAAATTAAATGGAGAGATCGCTGCAACCACACCTAAAGGTTGTTTCATGGAGAAAGCATTGATATTTCCCCCAACATTGACCGAATATTCACCTTTTAACATATGCGGAGCGTTAATAGCGAAATCAACAGATTCAATCCCTCTACTAATTTCCCCTTTTGCATCATCGATCGTTTTCCCATTTTCCAAACCTATTATATTGGCAAGTCTTTCTGTTTCTTCTACTAAAAGACTTCTGAAACGGTGGATGACCTCCACTCTTTTTCCGACAGAGGTATTTTTCCATGCTGTAAATGCCGCATGTGCCACATCAACTGTCTCATTCACATCTTCTACAGAAGCATATGGACACAAATTAATTACTTCACCCGTTGAAGGGCTATACACATTACCAAAGCGTTCACTTTTCCCCGCTTTCATTTCTCCGCCAATAAAATGTGTTAATTTCTTTATATCATTTTTAATTGTAGTCATTTTTATTCCTCCTAATTTTTATTAGATACTAAACCATCATTTTTACTTGCTATTATTTCTTTGACCATTAGATATACAGATGCCATATCCTGCTCGCCATATCCTTTTTCCACAGCCTCGGAATATAAATCAATTAACTTATCCCCAATTGGCAATGGAGTCTGGTTTTCGTCTGCCATTTGTTTTGCCAGCTTTAAATCTTTTAATAAGAGATTTGTTGAAAAACCTGGATTAAAGTTGTTTTGTGCAATATGCCCTTTATAGTTTCTTTCATATATTCTGCTTTGACCGAAACTAACACTTAAAACATCATAAATCGTATCTGCTTTCACGCCCATTTGTTCTCCAAGGGCAACAGCCTCTGCGACAGCTTGTGTATAAAAACCAATCATTAAGTTATTTAATAGTTTAATAACGGTCCCCACACCCACACTTTCACCTAAATGAAATGGATTGTCACCCAATACTCTCAGTAATGGCAGAGCTTGTTCATAAACCTTTTTGTCTCCACCCACCATGATCGTTAGGGTGCCATTTACTGCCCCAGAAACGCTTCCACTTACTGGTGCTCCAAGATAGTCGATTCCTTTTTCCTTGGTAATGGCATATATCTTTTCATTTAATTGAGGAGAAATGGTACTAAAATCAATAATAGTTAGAGCAGAATCTGCGTTTTCAACGATTCCACCATCTCCTAAGTAGACTTTCTCAACAATTTGTGGAGTAGGAAGACTTGTCATGACAATGTCTACTTGCTTAGCCAAAAGCTCAGTAGGGACACCTATTTTTCCACCATCTTGTGAAAACTTCTTTTCTGCATCAGAATTTGTATCCACACCGTAAACGGTATATCCAGCTTTCACAAGATTAGTAGCCATGGGCAGTCCCATATTTCCTAAACCAATAAAAGCTATTGTTTGAAATTCCTTCATATAGTTCCCTCCATATTTATTAATTGTTTTCATGTTAATAAAAAATTGTATATAACAAGACCGCTAAAACCAATGCGATCATTGGAACAACAACACTCAGAATAAAAATTGGCTTATAAGCCCGTTTATGTGTCTCATTACTTACTACTCTAATGGTTGTGACCACATAACCGTTATGCGGAAGCGAATCAAGTCCACCAGAAGCAAGTGACGAAATACGGTGCATTGCCCCTGGATCTAACCCTTGTGCATTATAAAGAGGAGCCAAAATTGGAAGTGCGATTCCCAGTCCACCTGATGCTGAGCCTGTAACACCAGCAATAATCGTCACAGCAGCCGCTAATCCTGCGTATGCCATTCCAGGCATACCAACAAGCGAATCTACTATATATGTAAATGCTTGTGACTCTTTTGCAACTGCACCGAAACCAACAACTCCACAGATATTCGCAGTTGCAATGATAGCGTTTTCACTTCCTTTACCAAAAATCATCCCATATTTCCGGGTATATTTATTCATCAGTACTAGCCCAACGATAACCCCTAAAAATAAAGCCACTAACGCTGCACCAGTTGGAGAAAGAAACTTTGACACGATATTCAAAACAATGACTACTACAACCAAGGGTAAAATAGAAATCAGAATATTCGGTAATTTTTCATCCTTTTTCATTTCTACCGTAGCTGCTGTTTCTGCTAATGCTGCTCCACCCGTTTCCGAATTCGGCAAATTGAAAAACTCTCCATCTTTCACTGCTTTAGAGACCATGCTCTTAAGCCAAAAACCACCTAGAATCATGATAAATACAGCAATGATAACACCAATCAAACCACCTGCTGTTGGCTGAGTATTAAAGAATTCCATAGGTATCAAATTCTGAACTTCTGGTGATCCTGGTGAAGTCATTGAGAATGAGATAGATCCAAATACAATAGCACCTGGAATAAATCGATGAGGCAGATTTGCTGCTTTAAATAAAGAGACTGCAATTGGATATACCGAAAATGCGACGATGGCAATACTTACTCCACCATAGGTCATCAAAGCACAAGCTGTAACAACAGCAAACACCGCTCGGTTAGCGCCTACTTTGATTTTTATCCATTCTGCAATTGCGTCTGCAGCTTTCGTTTCTTCCATCACCTTTCCAAACACAGCTCCAAGTAAATATACTAGAAACCATGAAGCAAAATATCCGGTGAACCCATCCATGTAATTAACTGTAAGCGCTTTCTCTAAAGGCAACCGGCTTGTTAATGCTAGGATTGCTGAAGATACTAATGCAGCAATGATGATATTAACTCCTCGCATAGTAAAAATAATTAATAAAATTAAGGCGGCAAAAAATCCTATAAAGCTAATGACCATTTAGCACCTCCACCATTATTTAGTTTTTTTGATTCGACTCTTACCTATAAACAATGCAATAACTGTGCCACATTTGATTTATGTGAAAACACACAATTATTTTAAATTCCTAATAAAAAACTGTATAACTTATTATACAGTTGTAAAATATTTTGTTCAGTTGTCTAATCAAGTAGACAATTCTATGTTATATTCCTTCAATTTATTGTATAAAGTAGCTCTTGAGATCCCTAATTTTTTTGCTGCACGTGTTTTATTTCCCTTTTCTTCTTTAATAATTAGAAGTAATAATTCTTTTTCCTTATTTAATCCTGCATTTTTAAGGCTTTCAAATGAGTTAAAACTTTCAAGTTTCGTTTTTTCCATTGTTGTGAATTCTGGAATCTGCCTTTTTTGTTCTAAAAAATAGCGCTGAAAATCATCAAAATAAATATCATGGCCTTCTACCAATGTAACTAGCCTTTCTATTACATTCACCAGCTCCCTGATATTTCCTGGCCAATCATACTCCATCATAGCTGCTACCGTTTCTCTACTAATCTCTTTAGATGGTATCTTATATTTTTTACAAATTAATTTAATAAAGTGACCAATAAGAAGTGGAATATCATTTTTCCTTTCCCTTAAAGGTGGAATATAGATGGGAATGACATTCAAACGATAATAAAGATCTTCTCGGAATTTATTTTCTTTTATCATATCCTCGATTGGACGGTTGGTCGCAGCAATAAGTCGGAAATCGACAGAAATAGGCTTTGATCCACCAACTGGTTCTACTTCTCTTTCTTGCAGGACACGTAATATCTTTGATTGCATATGTAAAGGCATATCACCAATCTCATCGAGAAAAAGGGTCCCTTTGTGCGCTAAAAGAAACTTCCCTGGTTTCCCTTTTTTCTTTGAACCAGTAAAAGCCCCTTCTTCGTAACCAAATAGCTCCGATTCTAATAATTGTTCAGGTATAGAAGCACAGTTAACACTGATAAAAGGACCTCCGCTGTAATTACTAAGGGAGTGAATTGCCTGGGTAAATATCTCTTTTCCTACTCCACTTTCACCCGTTATCAATATGGATGCAGGTGACTTTGCTGCACGACGAGCAATGTTTTTTGCATGTGCAAAGCTTTCACTCTCACCAATGACTTGAGCAAAGGTTATTGGATCCTCTTTTGGAGGCTGTTGTTCAATATTAATGTTAGAAAGTGAAGGATTTTTTGTGACTTGTAAGTCCTGGATTCTATCAAATATCCTATATAATTCAGATACCCCTTGAAAAACGAGTATCCCTATCCCACCGATTATTTCATTATTCCTCCAAATAGGAATACGATGAGCAACCACTTCCTGTCCTTGCAAAAATTGAACTTGATTCCGTTCTGGAATTCCGGTTTGAAGAACAATATGTAAGCGGGTTCCTTCTATTACACTTACTACATGTTGACCAATAGCTGCGCCTTGTTCCACCCCAAGATAACTACTATATGCTTTATTAATCATTTTGACGAAACCATTTTTATCAACTACAATAATACCTTCATAAATATTATCAAAACAAACATTGAACCATTCTACCTTAGTTTCTAGCAAGTTCATTTTGTGATAGGTTTGGGCAAGAACTTCTAAAATTTCATGCTGAGTCAACACACCTATCAAAATATTTTGATTATTAACAACAGGAACACTAGCTTTAGTCAGTGGCGAAATGTCTGATAATATTTCTTGAAAGGAAAGCGGTTTAATCCTCCGGTCATAATGTATTTCGATTGACTCATCTAGGGAAGTGTCTTTTAACAAGGATTGCATAATCATAGATAAAGATAATACACCAAGAAAATGTTGATGTTTATCAACAACCGGTACCTCATTCAATTGATTCTTTATAAGAAGCTCCGCTGCATCTTTTAACGTAGTGGTATTACGCAAAAAAACAAAATCTGTTTTCATCCAGCGCGCAACTTCTAATTCGTCTCGCTGAAAATGCTCTTTATGTTCTACTAAATTATGTCTCATTGTTTCCCCTCCCCCAAAAATATAATATTTGGTAGATACATTCTATCTTTTTGTAAAATAATCACATATATCCAAATTATATCATCCCTTCTTGCCCAAGTGAGTTTTAACTCTAGACGTATTTTGATAGTCGAAGCATAAGCATATATGCACTAAAAATGAGGGGTCTAGGTTAATCTAGATCTGATCCAGGAGGGATGAAAAATCGGCTCCATCATTGGATTAGACATTACATAAGGAGAAAGTAAGACAAGCTTAAAGGAAGCCTTAGGAAAATCACTATTGATTACTTACGCTTGAAGAGATTTCAACAGGTAACATTATCAGGGGCCAGTCGTTCAGTTCTTAGAGGAGATAGACTACAGTATCCGTTTTACTGCTAACATCGAATGTATGAAAAAGCTCATTCGTTGTATTAACATAGAGTAATAATTTCGCTCCATACGCTAAGCTTTTAGCGCTTCTTGTTCAACCTTTTGCATAAATTCCTGTACTACCTTATTGTTGCTTTTCTCGCTACCTAGTTTCAACATTGCTCTACCTACAAAATTAACTCCTTTGTTTTGCCCCTCATAAATAAATTTCGTGTGTGTATCATCGATCTTAAGCAACGTAAACGTTAGAGTAATTTCAAAGGCCTTTCCTAAAACAAAACTAATTTGCTTCTGCTTTTTATCCTCAAGGTCTTCATACTTTAATGTTTCAACGATATAGGTTTCCAATCCCTTTCCTTCACGATAACTTTGCCTATGCTTTGCGCCCACTTCCTCTTCCTTCTTTTCAATTAGTGTATGCTCCTCCACTTTATCCATAATTTTCTTAATATTTTATCAAAAAATAAACTCCACACATTTTCAATATTACTCTCGATTATCCTTTCTTCTTTCCATTGGATCATTCATTTTCCTCCTTCCCTGATGCAAGAAACTCATCAATCTCATCCGCCTGAAGCCATAGGTCTTTTATTTGGATTTGTATTTTCTTTCTTTTCTTTATCAACAATTGTTCTAAATTTGCAAATGACTCATCCTCCATTACAGTAATCATTTCCTGAATCGTAAAACGTTATTGAGAACGATATTTTGCGACCCGCTAACCTGTTATTTCTAGGAAGAATCACCATTCCCTTTCAATGCCTAAAAAAATTAAAAAATAAAACGGCAACAATCTGAAATATTAGCCTGAATTGATTCCCTTACTATTTCGTTTGCTTTTTCTTTTACGTATAACAGCTATCACCAATAAAGACAGCGGAATAATAGTTTGTATTAATACTGCATAAATAGGAAAAGTTTCGAGGTTAAAACGCTCCAAGTCCATTGAGTTAGGCATTGACCAAAAGCCGAAAACTATCATTAAGATTCCTAACGGCCATATAATGGGCCGATAATCCGAAAGATTTAACCACTGTGCGGTACCTAAAACAGTGGCATAATAAAACACAGAAATTTTCACAAAAGCCCCTACTACCCAAATGGCCATGACGATGGACTCCATATGTTCAAAAAATTCGCCAAAACTGATGTAACGAGCTACGTTCATCAGAGGATAAACCTTAGTGTGTGTCGTTGTTCCGAGTACAAAAAGAACGACAAGATTTACCACAACTAACGTGATCATCACAGCAAAGACCGTCAACATTCCATACTTCATTCCTTTTTTCTTATCCGCTAAAAAAGGAAGGAAAAAAGTCATAAGAAAAAACTCCGTGAACCATCCACCCGGAACAATTGAACCCTTGATTGGAGGCATAATCCCATTCCCTAATATAGGGAATATATTCTTAAATTCAAAATCGGGGAACACCAAAATAATTGCAATAAGCAGTGGAAATATAAAAAGAGGGACAAATAATTGGGCAGCTCTCCCTATTCCTTCTAAACCACCTTGTACGACGAAGGCACAGAGGACTGTCATTGTTCCCATGATCACGATTATTGGTGTATTAATTAGAAAGGAGTCCACTACAAATTCTGCATACTCTTTGATAATGATTCCCGTGATCTGGATATAAAAAAACAAGAATATAAAACCGATGATTTTCCCCGCTAATCGGCCAATGATATGTTCACTGAATTGGATAACTGTTTGTTCCGGATAAAGTTTGTGCAGTTTATAAGCGATATACACCGTCACATACCCCATGAGGGACGCAAAAATAGGGGAAAGCCAAAAATCCGTTTTGGCAAATTTCGCTGTGACGCTTGGAATCCCAAGAATAGCGGTAGCCACGATAGTAGGATACAACATGACTGCCATTTGTAGTGATGAAATTTTGCCTTTCTCCATCATCTTTCTCCTTTCTGTGATAGTATGGAAAATCGAAATCACGCAGCCCAAAGATCGATTCACTTTGCATAAACTCTCTTAACGGTTTTATAAGTGCTCCCGCCCATATAACGAGCCCCACCAATATCAAGAGAAAATCTAATTCAGCGGGTTTTCGTTCCCTTATTTCGCTTCCTTACAAAAGCAATCACCAACAAAAGCAGAGGAATAATCGTTTGCATCAAAATTCCATGAAAAGGGAAGGCGGTGATATCATAACGACTAACTTCCATAGAGCTAGGAAACGACCAAAAGCTGAATTCTACAATTAATATCCCTATCGGCCATACAACAGGCCGATAGTCGGAAAGATTCAGCCACTGGGCGGTACTTAAAGCAGCCGCATAATAAAACACAGAAATTTTGACAAACGCTCCTACTACCCAAATGGCCATAACGGCGGATTCCAAATGTTCAAAAAAGTCGGCAAAGCTGATATATCGAGATACGCTCATCAGAGGATAAACCTTATAGGGTGTCGTTGACCCGAGTACAAAAAGAACGATTAGGTTTACCACAACTAACGTCATCATCACGGCAAAAACAGTCATCATCCCGTATTTCATTCCTTTTTTCATATCCGCTAAAAAAGGGAGGAGAAAAATAATCAGAAAAAACTCGCTGAACCATCCACCCGGTATAATAGCACCCTTTAGTGGAGGCATAATCCCATCCCCCAATATCGGGAATATATTCTTAAAATCAAGATCTGCACTCAGTAGGATGATTAAGAAACAGATCGGAAAGATAAAAACAGGTAAAAACAATTCGGCAGCTCTCCCCAACACCTCTATACCTCCGCGTACGATAAGTGCACAAAGGATTACCATCGATGCCATGATCACGATAATCGGGGTATTGACCATAAAAGAGTCGACAATAAAGTCTCCGTAACCTCTTAGGATTTCCCCCGTGATAGGGATATAAAAAAACAAGTATAACAAACCGAGAATTTTCCCCGGAATCCGACCAATAATTTGTTCACTGAATTGGATAACCGTTTGTTTCGGATAAAGTTTGTGCAGTTTATAAGCGATATACACCGTCGCGTACCCGATGAGGGCAGCTAAAATGGGGGACAGCCATAAATCATTTAGAGCATATTTTGCTGTGATGCTTGGAGCCCCGAGTATAGCTGTAGCCACAATCGTAGGATACAACATGATCGCCATCTGCAGGGATGAAATTTTACCTCTCTCCATCATCCTCCTCCTTTCCTCTGCATAAGGTAAACGATATCCGCCTCAATCATGGGCCTTTACTTTTCCATAAACTCTCCAAACGGCTTAAAAAAAGTTACAATCCATGCAGAAGGTCCTGACATTTGTTGAATATTGAACATGGACAGAACCAAACCCATGAGGAGCAATGAAAAAAAAGCCATTTTGTCTTTTTTAGGATTTTGTTTTATTTTCGGCCACTCATACAAAATGATTAGAGCTACAATTACGGTTGTACACAAAAATGTCCCCCATCTCACTTGTCCTTCACCTCTTTCTCAGGCAGCCCCGCCGGTTTGTCTATATAGCCCTGTCTGCGAATATGGGCCACAACATCAATTTCCACTTCAATCTCCTCAAATATCTCATTCCAGTGGTTTTCGATTTTATTAAACTGCTTAGGATATTTCCGATAGAAATCTCTACCTAACCCTATAATGTCAGCTTTCTTATTCTGAGTGTGCAGAAAAGCCATCTCGATACGCTTTTCTATCTCTTTTTGATAAGATCTTTCTGCATCCTTTAGTGCTTTTGGACTTGAAAGAATCATATTCGTTCCATTCTGAATAACAGATCCTTCTGTATTAACCTTCACTAGCAATTTCCATTTCTTATTTTGAATTTGTGGAACCAGCTTGACTTGTGCCGACACAGGATTTAAAGATATCTCCCCTTTCTCACCTTTGGGTTTTAGGGTCACTGTGTAGGATTCTATTTCATCTCTTAACCACAATATCCCTCTTGTTTCTTTTTCCGTCATCGTGCCAGTCATTTTATCTTTATTTAACACGGCTGCTCCGACAATGTATGGAATCCCCTGTAATTTCTTTTCACCTTTCCCAGGCGGTAAAATGTCAATTAACGGAAGTGCAGCAGCGTGAGATTTACCTGTTAACATTTCATCTAAATTCTGTAATGTGACCCGCATCCCTATATGTAAATCAGTTAGTTCCCTCATCACCTCCCCTGAATAGGTTTCTAGAGGAGGCAATGATTCAAGGATAGGCTTAGCTTTTCCTTTGCTGACATACACATATGCTCTCTCCCTTGGCTGCGGATGGCGCAGCAAGAAATCCAGATGCTCTTGTATTCCTTCCTTCGCTACCTTTTCGCCGAATACAAATACTTTACATTGTCCCCAAAAAATTTTGCGTGGAAGCTTGCTTTGAAGCTTAGACAATGCATCTGAAATATTGGATCCTTTTTCGGATCTAACCAATGTTGTAGGTACTCCACCGCCTCCACCTGGCCCGCCTTGACCGCCTCCGCTGCTTAATGACTTAGGGATAAATACTTGGATGGATAGCTCGATTTGATTATCTTCCTTTTTTTCGATGGCTGCTGCTGTGACAATCGCCAAATCATTGATTTCCACTCGATCCCAACACCCGCTTACTAAAGGGATTGTTCCACAAAAGCCCAGAAAAAGCAGGACGCTTTTCCTGAAGTGACGCCTCTTTACCTTCTCCAATATCCTTGATCGCCTCCAACCAGTATTCACTCCGTTTCACTTCCCCTTTTGGGTTTTGGCCCCTGATCTGGAGACTGACGGTATACGTTAGATTTCCCTGTAAAGCTCGGGCGTGTATCCATCATCCACATAGGAGATCTCCATAGTACATCTTTCAGTTCTTTACCTTTTAAAGGTGCAAGTGGTGCTAAATAGGGAACACCGAAGGAGCGCAAGTTGCACAAATGAATGACTATAGCAATAACTCCCATTATTATGCCAAGCAGTCCTAAGGTACCAGCAAGCAGCATTATTGGAAAACGCAGCATCCTTATCGCAATTCCAGCAATATAACGAGGCATCATAAAAGAAGAAATCCCCGTAATCGCAACCACAATCACCATTGGTGCTGAAACCAACCCTGCTTGTACGGAAGCTTGACCAATCACTAGCGCTCCAACAATGCTGACAGCGGAGCCTACCTGCTTTGGCAATCGAACCCCTGCCTCTCTTAGTGCTTCAAACGTAATTTCCATGATCAATGCCTCGATAATAGCAGGAAAAGGGACCGCCTCCCGGGATGCAGCCATGCTTAGCAGCAGTGCAGTTGGGACCGCTTCATGATGGAACGTCAAAATAGCAATATAAAAGGAAGGAAGCAATAGAGATAACACCATAAAAATATAACGTAACCAACGGATGAGAGTTCCTATCATAAAACGTTGATAATAATCCTCTTGTGATTGAATCAAAGAAAAGAAAGATACTGGAGCAATTAAAGTAAAAGGGGTTCCTTCTACAAGAATGACTGCCCGTCCCTCCAGCAAGCACGAACAGGCTACATCCGGCCGTTCTGTTGACAAGATCTGAGGAAAAGGTGAATACGGATTGTCCTCAATCATTTCCTCGATATATCCACTTTCTAAAATACCGTCCATCTCAATTCGTTCCAGCCGAATCGTAATCTCTTCAATCAGTGCTTTATCCACAAGTCCATCAATATATGCAATCGCAACAGTCGTCTGAGTATACTTCCCGATTTTCATCGATTGCATTTTAAGAGCAGGACTTTTAATAATACGTCTCAATTGAGATGTATTTACCTCTAGAGATTCATTAAATCCCTCTCGCGACCCCCTAATTCCTCCCTCTGCAACAGGTTCTTCAATCGCCCGTTTTTCCCATTTCGACAACCCTAAAGAAAATCCATCACGCTCCCCTTCATATAGAAGGATCGGATTTCCAATGGAGATTGATTCAATGCAATCCGCTATCATTTTCACTCTTTTCACTTTTGAAATGGGCATTTTATGTACTAGAAAGTCATTTAATGGTTGTGGCACATTTACTGATTCCTGCATGAGTGGAGAAAGCACATATTCTTCTATCCCCTCGATGTCTGAAAGACCCTCAATGTAAATAAGCATTGCTCTCGTTTTACCGAAAAGTAAGAACGAACGGAACATGACATCTGAACAATTATCATAAATCAAGCGAAGCGTTTCTACATTTTGACTAAACTCTCCATTAAGAGGGTCCTCCGGTTTAGAATCCTGGTAATTATTTTGTATTTGAGGTTTTTTTTCTTTCGTCTTTCTTAACAATTTACTCACATTACGAATCAAGCTGGTTACCCCCATTTTTTTGCAGGTCGCTCTAACTCCATTTTTCTATGTTTCTTCATCCAGGATATTTTATACAGAAAATCCTAAAACTCACATAACATAATTTTCATATTAAAAAGATTTATCATGATGAAAAATAAAGAGAAATGGTAGTAAAATTAATATACTTGTTAGCGGCAGGGGATTAAAATGATAGCCAGCA
The DNA here is from genome assembly GCF_016651095.1 of Peribacillus sp. TH16. NCBI lineage: Bacteria > Bacillati > Bacillota > Bacilli > Caryophanales > Bacillaceae > Peribacillus > Peribacillus sp. TH16. Next base: position 1,815,072 of record NZ_JAEKEM010000002.1, read on the forward strand.
AACTTAAAACTATAGAAGAAACTCGTCAAAAATAACTCTTTTACTCAAACTGAGTATTGGCTGTAATTCCCTCACCTCATTTTCAAAACTACGTTCCATTATGACCTGATTTATCCCCAGTTCCTTAGCATTTATAATCATTTCCTCCAACTTCATTTTTTTAACTCATCTTTCAATAACATTCGTAAATATATAAATAAAGTTCGTAAAAGTATAACTTTTACGAACTAGGTAGATAGAATATTTTAATGCTTCATATGCTAAGCCTAAAAATAATGACCTTTGATGTTACATTAAAAGTTGGATACAAGATTTATACTTAGAAAAAAATGATAATGAATAATGTGTCTGTTCTTCATCCTCACAGTTTGAATGATACATTAAGATGTTAGTTTTATAGATTCTTCATTGATAGTTATTTCTATGCTACTGTTATCAGCTGATCCTCTTTTATCCATTTAATGAGCGATATTGATGCCATCGCCATTATTAATCATCGAGCTGGCTCTTGGAACCATGATTAAGCTTTACTTTGGTGGAAATACTCTGTGGACGGTACACGAGGAACAGTGGAAGAGCCGGTTATGATTGTTAAAGAAGTACTTCTCCTAAAAATACCACCGCAGCCGATGCAATGCATCGTTGCGTGATTTTCAAGTCTGTAGGGTTACTGATATCTTAGATTGTCATGCTGCCAAATCCACCGTCCACTCGAATTAGTGTTCCTGTGACAAAGCTTGATGCTCTTTCAGAGGCAAGCCACACAGCAGCGCCTTGCAATTCCTCCGGTGTACCAAATCGATTCATTGGCGTATGATTCATAATGGACTCGATTCGTTCAGCGCTTAAGATTTTGCTATTTTGTTCAGCTGGGAAAAAACCTGGAATTATAGCATTGACACGAATGCCGTTCGGAGCGAATTCACGTGCCAAAAACTGTGTCACGCTGTTAAGCCCTGCTTTTGAAACAGAATATGTAAACACCTTGGATAATGGCGTGGTCGATGAAACAGAAGAAATATTAATTATACTGCCTGTTCTTTCCTGTTCAATCATCTTCTTCGCAAAGATCTGGCAGGTTAACACGATGCCTTTTAAATTGACATCCATAATGTCATCCCATTCATCCATTCCGAGTTCAAAGAACATTGTTGAACTATTTTTTCCCGGTGCATTCAGAAGAATGTCCCAACCGCCGGACCATTGTTCAATTTCATCTGCCGCTTTCAATAAAGAATCACGTGAGCATACATCAGCCTGAAAAGCCTTTGCACTTCCACCGCTGCTTTCAATTTCCTTAACGACTTCTTCCGCTTTCTCAAGGTTTCTTCCGACAATCGCTACATTAGCGCCTTGTGCGGCAAATCCTTTGGAGATGGAAGAACCTAATACGCTGTTTCCGCCAATTGCAACGGCTGTTTTTCCAGTTAAATCAAATAAATTTGTCATTCTACTATTCCTCCTATTCAGCCAATGCTGTCCTCTGTAACTCCAAGTTGTCCTTCTCCCGTAGCTTCCAATACTCGGAACTATGAACGGCTTTTTCTTGTTAAGATTCAACAGTCATTCGAGTCCGTTCCACAAGGCGGTCAAGCCCGCTCCATTACGTCTTTTTATTTGTTGGTCAATAACGTTTGTGTAAACCCTTTAAAATCACTTTAAAAAAAGCCTTTATTAATTTGTTTACCAGACAAATTAATAAAGTGAATAATATCATTATCGTTCTTCCGTAAATCCATTTGGAGCATTACTTCCTATCAATTTATGTTTACATATTGAAGAACAGCTCCCAAAACAAAGCTTATGAAAGAGAAAGAATAATAGAGCATGATAGCGTAAATAGTGAATGATGTACGTTTTCTTAACTATTGTTATCGCTTTCATCGATGTTGACTCAAAATTATCCATTAGTTGATAATAAAGGCAACAACACAACAGGAGGCGATAAAATGAAAAATCTCATTCTTTCCTTAATTAACAAGTTGGAAGAGTATGGTGAATTTATACCGTTTGATCTTTCTGAACCAGTCCGAAACAATTCACAAAAATAAATCGTGAATTGTTTTTTTGTCTTCCGATATCTTCTTTGCTTGATGCCAATTAAAATAACCTCTCAACAAAACCCCAGTTGCTGTTTAGGTTCCTTAATTCTGCTTTTTCCAATTTATTATTTTATTATTAGAACCAATCAGAATACCCTAGTTTTCGTAAGTGATCCGCAGAAGTTTTGAGGCAATCAAATGGATCACGGCCATATAGTTCATCTTGCTCAATGAGGAAGTACTGTGAGCCACTTTTTATACCGGCTTCAATAATAGCTTTGAGATCAAGGCTTCCTTCACCAAGCTCTGCGAATTGAATCACATTGTTAAATGCTTGAAAAAACTTACCTTGGTCAAATTCATTTTCAAAACCGCTCATATCAATTTGTCCAATACGATAATCTTTTAAATGGATCAATGAGATGCGGCCTTCAAATTTATTGATTACCTCAACAGGATCTAATCCGCCTCTCTGAATCCAGTGTACATCCAATTCAAATCCAATCTTGGCAGTGTTATTCTTGATAATATCTAATAAATATTCACCATCATATTTTTGGAATTCAATATGGTGATTATGGTAGTACAATTCAATGCCGTGCTCTGCTAATTTCTCTGCCGCTTCGTCTGCTTTTTTTACAAAACTCATGATTTTATCTTTATCCCCGATTGTCGTAAAGGGCAGCATGCCGATTCGTAAAAAATTGCAATCCAATGTTTTGCAATCGTTTATAATCTTTTCAAAATCATTCGTTAATGTCTCCCCTCCCATTCCTGGCAGCATGGGTTCTAAAGCTGCAGATAGAGCGGCGATTTTTATATTGAAATCTTGGCTGGCTCTCTTTAACTCTGCAACATTTTCTGCAGTCATCGGAATTTGTGAAACCTCAACAGCATGAAAACCAAGCTCCTCAATTTTTCTCATTGTTTCATAGACACCTAATTCTTCTACTTTCCCTTTAAGCATCATCATTTGAACACCAATTTTAGCTTTTCCCATTATTTTATCCCTCCATGAATATTGCTTGTTTCGTTTCTGATGATTTTCGAATAGCTTCAATCATTTTTATCGATTGAACGGCTTCTCTAGCATGAATATAATCTTGAGTGTCAGATAGAATACTTTCATAGAATATATCAATTAATTTGGCATGGCTGGCACCATAATAGAATTTTGAGCCGGGCATCTTCGCATCTTCTGCTAATCTTTTTACCTTTCCCTCTTCATTTACGCTAAATAGAATACTGTCTTTAATCGTAAATTTCCCCTTCTCCAAAAGTACTTGTAACTCCACGCTGTCGTTTTCTGCATTGGCAATTGTAGCAAAAAACAGCCCCTGTGCTCCGTTTTCAAACGTAATATGTGCAGTGGCTGTATCCTCCACTTCAATTTCATAATCCAGCAGCTGAGCAACTTCCCCTTTTATCGAAGCCATTTCTCCACCGATCAGCTGCATTAAATCCAATGTGTGAAGAGCTTGATTGATCATCACTCCACCGCCGGCACATGCCATTTTGCCGCGCCATGGCTTCACTTCATAATAGGATGACGGTCTATTCCACGATACTAACCCCTTTACACCAAGTACCTTGCCATATTCTCTGCTTTCTATAATCCGTTGAAGCTTTTCAAAAGATTCATTGAAACGATTCTGTAAACACACACACAACCTTATATTCTTGTTTTCTTCCTCTAGTTTTACTAGTGCTAGTCCCTCTTCCGTGTTCAAGCCCAAAGGTTTTTCCTGAAATACATGTATCCTTTGTTCCATACAATATTTCGTTACAGGATAGTGCAGGTCGTGAGGCAGACAAATATGGACACAATCGACTGCCTCTTTTTCAATCATGATTTGATAATCATTGTAAAATTTAACACCAGGTACAGAATCTTTTAATGTTTCATCGATATCACAGACAGCACTCAACTCAACATTCGGGTTAGCTTGTATTGCAAGAATGTGTATGTAAGAAATATCTCCAAGCCCGATAACTGCTGTTTTCAACATAAGCTAATCTCCTTCTCTAACAAACTCTTGGCCAGTAAGACTGAGAATTTGTCTGTTTCTATTATTAATTCACATTAAGATGTAACAAGAGTATTTTTTTCTTCATCGATCCTTTTATTCAATTCTTCTAAGTAAAGTTCTTCATCAAATGGGATTTCGACTTCTTTATCCAACCAGCTTGATAGATGGATCGCATTCGCTAAGGTAACTCCATATATCCCGTCGCTGCCAGGTGCTAGTAGAGGAGTCCCTTCCACAATAGCTGCAGCAAAGTTTTCCAATACGGCTGTGTGCTGTGCACCCCAGACACTTTCGAATTCCAGTACTTCTTCACTGTATATATCAGATTGATTGCCGCCCATGAAAATTTTCATAACATCCTGCATGTTCATGCTGTCGCTCAATTCCGATTCAGGTTTCGAGAGTCTTTTGATAGTCACTTTTTTGCTGTCATCGACAACGATTTTGCCTTTGTCACCTAAAATTTCAAACCGATCTGTACCGATAATATCATGTGTGCATGTAATAAAAACCCCAGTGGCTCCATTCCCATAGTCAAGTACAGCGGTTACTTCATCTTCCACTGCAATATTTCGCTGATAACCGTATTTCACATTAGAATATACCTTTTTAGGCATACCACATATCCATTGAAGCAAGTCGAGCTGGTGCGGGGCCTGATTCACAAGGACACCGCCGCCCTCTTCCCCCCACGTTGCTCTCCATGCGCTTGAATCGTAGTATCCCTGCGGTCTCCACCAGGTTGTGATCATCCAGTTTGTTCGACGAATTTGACCAATTTCACCATTGTCGATGAGTTCTTTCACTTTTTGATAGAGTGGATTTGTCCGTTGGTTGAACATAATACCGAATGTCAACTCTGGTTTCTTGGCTGCATATTCATTCAGCTCCTTTACCTGCTTTGTATAAACGCCCGCAGGCTTTTCAACTAAAGCATGAATCTCTCTCTTTAATGTTTCCATTCCTATTTCGGGATGCAGATAATGTGGTACACAGGTAACAACAGCATCTACATTTCCGCTTTCAAGCATGTCAATATAATTATCGTAAAAAGGGATGTCCGGATATTTGTCTGCGGCCAATTCTTTTTTAGCAGAATCGATGTCGCAAATGGCTCCTATCACCATATTTTTCACTTTTCCCTCCGCCAGAAATCCTGCATATAATCCGCCTTGTGCTCCCAGACCAATAATTCCCAATCTCACTGCTTTCATGATCATCTCTCCTCATTATCAATTTTTTCAAGAATCTTTAGGAGTGCCTCGTATTGAAGTTTGTATCCGCTTTTTCCATCAAGTCCTTTATTATTCTCGATAACCATTGCAGCATCTTCCAGCTCTAGATCCTTTAATGAATCAAACTGAACCAGATGCGGCTCAAGCGTTAAGAATCCTTTGTAACCGCTTTCTATCAATTGAGAAAGAATTTCAGGTATTCTGCCTTCTCCTGTTCCGCACAAAACATTTTGATTACTAGTTGTTATAGCATCCTTGATATGAATATAGATCACTTCATCTTTCAACAAGTTGTAACAATCCTGTGTGTTTTCACCACACTGTACAAAGTTGGCAAAATCAAAAATCGCTTTAAAATACGGTGAAGCAACTTTCCTCAAAATTCCTGTACATCTTCTGCCAACGTCACCATAGATATCCTTTTCGTTTTCGTGCAATAAAATAACATCGTATTTTTCCGCTATCGCAGCAAATTCCGTTAACTTCCTGATCACATCTTCTCCGAATTGGTCCGGATCTTCGTCCTTAGGAATATAAAAACTGAATATTCTGATATATCTACAGTCAAGCAGTCTGCTTATTTGGCATAGGACTTCCAGCATACGTTTTTGTTTTACAAAACCTGCTTCATCATTTATGAAAACCTTCCCGATTGGGGAACCGATAGAAGAAACACCGATTCCTGCGTTTTGAAGTTTTGGAAGTACGGTCTCTTTTATCTCTTCCACTGTGAAATCCCCAATATTCTTCCCATCAATGCCTCGCAAAGAAATAAACTTCATTCCAAGCTGTGAGACAGTGTCAAGTTGGATATCAAAATCCGATGAAATTTCATCAGAAAAACCTGAAATCATTAGATTTGGATTCATTTAAACTTGTTCCTCCTTCCTTCCCGTGATGTCCATTTTCAGTCTGCTTTTACGGTACTGAGATGGGGTGATGCCAGCTTTTTCTTTAAAAAACCGGCTGAAGTGGGCGATACTCTCAAAACCTGTTGCACGAGATATATTCCCCAGCGTTTGATCAGGTTCCATTTCCAGCAGATACTTCACCTGGTTAAACCGGCAGCCCATCACATATTCCATGACAGTAAATCCTGTTACTTCTTTAAAAACGTGAGAAGCATAATACTTACTCAGTTTCATATCATTGGCCAGTCGATCCAAAGTTACTTTTTCGGTATAGTGGTTATTAATCCATGAAGCAATACCTTCAGCATGATGTTCCTTTTCTGTCCTTTTGTTAGAGTGCTGGGCTAATTCTTTTTGGCTCATTTTATAGATTCCCACCAGCAATTGAACAAGCTCAAGCCTTATTTCTGCTTCAATGGTTTCGTTTTTTTTGCCTTTTTGCTGTAGCTCTGCCTCTAGATGCGCCATCAAACTGGTTATCCTTTTCATTCCTTCATCCACAAAAATCCCCGATTCATTATACCCTGTCCGAAACAAGCAATTGTTAAGCTTTTGAAATGGGTCTAGTAAATTTGGGATGCCTAGGATAATCAACAACTCTTGCAGCCATATTGGTGAAAAGTGAATCATACTTCTAATGTAAGTACTGCCTGGCTGTGGATTGGGCTTATGTAATGTCATACCATCCAAAAGAATGATATCGCCCGGTTGTAAATCATAGATTCGATTGTTGATTAAATACCTGCAATCTCCTGAATGAAAGAAATAGATCTCATACTCTTGATGTGAGTGAAAATTAAATAGATGCGACTCAACGCCCCTCACTCGGTAAAAAGAGGTAATCCATTCATCCATAGGCTGCTTTGGATACGAAAATATTTTATGCTCATTCATTACTCTCACACCTCATCAAGTAAGCGCTATCAATATGTTGATTCTATTGATATACTTCTATTTTATCGGAGCCAGAAACAAAAAGCATTCTCCTAAAAAGCTGAATTGTTCCATATTTTTGACTGATATTGCTTTTTGCACAATACTATCAGATAAACAATGTAATTAAAACAAGAGACAAAACCAGCTTTTTCCTGTGTGCTGATTTTGTCTCCTACTGAAGTTTAAAGGATAATTGGTTGCTAGGTTAGTAAGTTCACTTCTTGCCCCATCCAGTTCTTAAAGAAGATCTCTTCTTTATCTACTCATTGTTGCGAATGAGCCCCACTGTCATGCATATAAGTAGACAAACACTTATGCTGTAATGATCGGCAGTTGCACCCTAAAACCATTGCATTTGGCTTGTCCATTTATCTACACCTTTCTAACCTTCTGTATCCAGGATAACGACCTTAGAGGATTCCTTGTTTCATCGTCTTTTTTTGTAAAGATATCGGAAAGTGATTTCAATAAAGCAACTGTTCAATTCCGCTTTATCCATACACCTAAAACATCGTACGTTCTTCCTTTCTACATCACGTTAAATGATTCTAATCATTTCTTTTTTTATTAACTAACACATTTATTTCTTGTAGAAGTAATCAGGAATTTCCGTCCACCGTCTTCGTAACTCATGGGCAGAATGTTTCGGTTTTCGCTCACGGGTAAAGATGCCTTTTTTATTTCCTTGGACCCGCATAACTCCTTGGCTAGTAGCAAAGTCTGCGAAATTCCATACTTGTTCGCCGACAAAGTTATCAAATTCATCAAATACCTCATGATTGGCTTTTAAATATTCCACTTGGTATTCTTCGGTGAACATGACTGGATCAACATCATGGAGGCCTGCAACTGTATCAGCTCCATACTCCGTCATGATGATTGGCTTTCCTGGACAACGTTCATTCCAGCCGGTAAATTCCTCACGTAGTTTTGCTTTTGCGGAATCAAGGTCACCACCGTCAATATACCAGCCATAGTAGCGGTTTAGAGCAAGGACATCAATCAGTTCTGCAACTTTATCGGTTTTATGTGTCGCACCTAAATGTGTAACAATTGTAACGGGCCTTTTTTGCGGGTCTAGCTCCTTCGTCAGGTCCACTAACGGTTTAAAATATTCATAGGCACCCTCTTCCTCTGAAGCAGGTTCGTTCGCAATGCTCCACATCACAACTGAAGGATGGTTTTTATCACGGGCAATCAGTTCTCTCATGACCTCTTGATGATGCTCAAACGTTTTCACTTCTTGCCATGTGGTTTTTTTTGTTGTTTGTCCATTTAAAACTGACATAAAGTTTAAATGAACACCGACAGCAGTTGATTCATCAATGACAACAAGGCCTTCACGATCTGCAAGACGCATCATTTCTTCAGAATAAGGATAATGAGAAGTGCGAAATGAATTGGCACCCATCCATTTCATAAGTTTGAAATCCATTACATTGCCTGCTTCATTAAAGCCTCTTCCATGAATTGGTGTATCTTCATGTTTACCAAAGCCTTTAAAATAAAAAGGCTTATTGTTTATGAGGAATTTACCATCTTGTACATCTACGGTTCTGATACCAAAGGGCTGTTCGTATTGATCAACCGTTTCTCCATTTTCTGAAAGCTCTATATTCATCGTATATAAATATGCATTTAATGGCTCCCAAAGCTTCGCACCATTGAGCATGATTGTACCGGAGACTCCATTAGCTGTGGCAACTACTTCACCTGACTCATCTACTACACTGACATGAACCTCTGATTTCCCTACTGTCTCTACGGTGTAGCTTACCTTTCCATTCAATTCTGTCACTATCGTTACATCTTTAATGTAAGTACGGGGTGTTGTATAGATTTTTACCGGACGCTGTAATCCAGCGTAGTTGAAAAAATCAAAGTTCGGAATGTTGCGAATTACTTCTCCAATACCAGCTACCTCTTTTTCCACATAGGTTCCAACTGGCAGTGTTGAATGATCGACAACATTGTTTACTGCTACCGTCAACCGATTTTTTCCTGCTTTTAAAAAGGAATTAATTTCTGCTTCAAATGGGAGGAATCCACCTCTATGTTCAACTGCAAGCTCTCCATTCACATATACTTTTGCAGCATGTGTTGCAGAACCGAATCTTAATACAACACGTTCTGAAGCAAGAATGGCCGGCACTGTAAATTCACGTTCATACCAGACCCAGCCAACATGATTGCGGATTTCACCCGTAACTCCTACATCATTGAAAGAGGATGGGACCGCCATCGTCATAGTGCCAGCCAATTTTTCGTCTTTCCAATTTTCATGAAACCCTTCACCTGCATCCAGTTTAAAGTTCCAAATTCCATTCAAGTCTATAAGGTTTCGAGTTTCAGTTACGATGGGATATAACATGTCCAACACTCCTTAAAAAAATAAAATGATTTATTCCTTTTAACTCCATTAACATTTAAATAATCAAGCAAAAAAAGACAACAATTATTTTTTATCGTTTCGCAAAATATTTTTCAGCATTGTAATAGCCAATATTCCTGACCATTTGCTCACGTAGCTCTTTATCATTAGGCATTAATCCTTGTTCAGTCCAATCGCCTAGGATGTTGCAAAGAATCCTACGGAAATAATCATGGCGAGCATACGAAAGGAAGCTTCGGGAATCTGTCAGCATACCAACAAAGTGGCTCAGAAGTCCGACATTCGCAAGTTCCTTCATTTGTTTTTCCATTCCATCAATATGGTCATTAAACCACCAGCCTGAACCAAATTGAACTTTTCCCGGGATCCCTTCTTCAAAGAAATTTCCGATCATTCCCGCAAGAATCGCATTATCTTTTGGATTTAAATTGAATAATACAGTTCTGGGTAAGGATCCATCTTGATCAAGCGCATCAAGAAAACTAGATAATCCTTCTGCTAAATTGGTCTCTCCAATAGAATCGAATCCAATATCTGTACCAATTAGTTCTTTCATCTTAGTGTTGTTATTACGCATAGCTCCCATATGCAGCTGCATAACCCACTGCTTTTCTGCATACATTTTCCCCAATTCCTTCAATAAGAATGATCGGTAAGCAGTCAATTCTTCAGTTGATAGCTGTTCGTCATTCATCCGTTTCTTGAAGATGATATCCGCTTCTTCTATAGTGGTGTCTACATATACCATTTTCTGAATATCATGATCCGAACCCCTACCACCGTTTTCATGAAAGTAATTGACTCGTTGTTTAAGGGCCTTTATTAGGCTTTCAATTGAATCCACTTTAATTTTTGATACTTTTTCTAATTTTTGAAGCCAGCTTTTAAAATCAGGACGTTCGACGAATAAGGCGCCATCGGGACGGAAAGTCGGAGCAATGGTTATTTGAAAGGATTCATCCTGCTTCAGTAACTGATGGAATTCGAGCTCAGAAATAGGATCATCCGTCGTTCCAATAAATTTAACGTTTGATTTTTCAATAAATGATCTTGGTTTGAATTCGTGCCTGGAAAGCTTTTCGTTGCACTCATCGTAAATTTCTTGCGCAGTTTCAGGGCTCAGGATTTTTTCAATACCAAAAAACAATTTCAGCTCCATGTGTGCCCAATGATATAGAGGGTTTCCAATTAAGTGAGGCATCGTTTCCGCCCATGCAGCAAACTTATCCCAATCCTCTGCATCACCTGTTATATATCGCTCGCCAATTCCGTGCATACGCATGGCTCTCCATTTATAATGGTCGCCTCCAAGCCACAATTGTGTAATATTTTCATAGGGTTTGTTTTCCCATACCTCTTGTGGGGATAAGTGGCAATGAAAATCAAAAATCGGCAGGTTTCCACCAACATTTTCGTATAATTCGATTGCTGTGTCCGTGTTTAACAAAAAATGATCATCCAAAAAGACTTTCATAAATTTCCCTCCTGATAAAAGTTTATATGGGTACCAGCATCTGTTCCACTGTAAGCCCTTTCATTTTTAATTAGCTAATCCTATTAATTCGTTTACTAAACTAATTAATTATATAAATAATTTATCATTTTTTCACTTTTCCGTCAATTAACTCTATCTGAATACACTATAATCTAATAGTATTTGACATACGAGAAACTGTTATAATAAAAATATATCTAAAAGTTGTTGCCAAAATGGGAGGATATTAATGATTACCGGTGATGCAGCATATATCAAAAAAATTAATCGTGGGTTAATTATTAAAGAAATAATAAAAGAAGGCATGATTTCAAGGGCAGATTTGTCCAAAGCTACGGATTTAACAAGAGCAACTATCTCAGCGCAGGTTGCAGATTTATTGGACGAAGATCTAATAGTAGAAACACAACTAGAGCATAACAGTGTCGGTAGGAAGCCTATCATGCTCTCCTTAAACGGCCAAGCAGGATATGCGCTCGGGATTGACATTGATTACGGACGGATTTCCTTCACTCTAAGCAATCTTCTCGGCTGTAGTGTCACCTCCTCTATCAAAGAAATAAATACTACAGACTACTCGGAGATTCTCAAACTGCTGAATAAAACGATCAAAAAGTACAAAGCCAAATACGCTGACAGTCGCTATGGAATTGTTGGTATAGTCATTGCAATCCATGGTCTGGTAGGAAAAGACGAACTCATTCACTTTGTACCACGATTTAAATGGAAAGATATCAATTTAAAAAACGACATAGAAAAGGAATTTGAAATTGATGTTCATCTTGAAAACAATGCTAATCTAAGTGCTTTTGCTGAGCGTATTTTTGTGCATCATGAAGCAGATAACCTTTTAAGCGCAACCTTTCATTCTGGAATAGGCCTTGGAATGATGATGAAGAATGAGTTTTTTCGGGGACATGATGGATTTGCAGGAGAAATTGGCCATATGATTGTTGTTCCGGACGGAAAGCAGTGTAATTGTGGTAATAAAGGCTGCTGGGAGAAATACGCTTCAGAATCGAGTATTTTTGAATTTCTTTCAGAAGAAAAACAAATCCCAAATTTGACATATGAGAATATTCAACGGTGGATTGATGAAGGTGATGAAGCGGTACATAAGATTATGGAACGATTTATTTACTACTTATCCATTGGCCTAAACAATATGATTAACATGTATAATCCGGACGTACTGGTATTAGACAGTGAATTGCTTCGTATATATCCTGATTCCATTAACAAAATCAGGAATAATCTGACCTCCTCCATTAGTCATTACCGTGAACTTACTCTATCGGCAATTGGAAAAAAATCATGTGTAATGGGAGCATGTGCCCTTGCAATCAAAAATTTCCTTGATGTTCCTATTCTGAATCTTTCTTATGAAAATAGCTATCCCAAGAAATAACGAAAAACTCCCCTTTCTGTGTTTCAGGGGAGTTTTTTCACTAATCCTTAATATTTCTTCTCTCAGCCAAGTCTTCAGCCAGTTGAATGGTCCTTTTCTTATTTAATGGATAAAGGAAGGCCAAAATTAAGAAAACAACTATATAGATGACTGCGGGTACTAAGGTTGCCAGTGCATGAATTCCATCAAGCGCTTGTTGTGTTTGTGCTTCTCGTGTTGCATCGTATCCAACCATTGCAATCGCAAAACCGCCGATTCCTCCTGCAATTGCTTGTCCTACTTTACGAGCAAATGAATAGATTGAATACACAGTTCCATCTTCACGAAGGCCAGTTAAATATTCGTGATAATCTATTACATCTGTTACAAATGCCCACACCACAATATTAAAGAATCCAAATCCAAACATCCCTATTGCTGAAATGATGATGAATTGTATCGCAGATAGGTTCGGCATGAAGTACAGTAGCCCATATACTCCCCCCGCAAGCAGCATCCCTATTGACGCCGTTTCTTTTTTACCAAATTTAGCAACGCATGGTTTTGCTATTGGCATAGCAACGAAAACTGCGGCAGTTTGTACCAATCCTATTAAACTTAGGGCTGACGCATTGCTGAAATAATCCTTAAACAAATACACATTAATTGCTCCTATCAGCATCGTACACATCATGAAAATTAAGGATGCTGCAAGGATAGACAATAAAGGCTTGTTTTTGACAATTCCTTTTACAGACTTTTTTAAAGAAGATTTTTGATTTTCATTTATAGGGGCAATAATTCGTTCGGTCGATAATTTATAACATGCTATATAACAAGAGATAGAAAGAAGTCCAAAAATGATAGCTCCTACCAGAAAATGGTTTGGATCTGCCTTATTATCCACAAATAGAATTAATGGACCCACTACGTTAATAATTAAACTAGCCAACATAGCTCCCATTGTCCTGAATGTGGATAGTGATGTACGTTCGACAGGATCGCTTGTTATAACTGAAGCCATCGAGCCGTATGGAATATTTACTGTGCTGTACAAAGTTCCCCAAACAATGTAAGTGACAAAGGCCCAGGCCATATAAAAGCCATCAGACATACCTGGAATCTTCACAAACATTAATATACCTGACAGTACCAATGGAAAGGACATCCTGAAAATCCAAGGTTTAAATTTTCCATGTTTGCCTGGCTTTCTTGTATCAATGAAACGTCCCCAAGTAACATCCGCAACAGCATCCCATAAACGCGCAATTAAAAAAAGTATTCCAACTGTAGCTGCACTGATATGAAAAATATCCGTATAGTAAACCATTAAGAAAGAACTTACTAAAATAAAGAAAAAGTCGTTCCCAAAATCCCCAAATAAGTAACCTAGTTTATCTCTAATACCAAATTTTCTGACTTTAACGTATACAACAGCTTCTTCAACGGATTCCAACCTTTCTAATTGACTCATTTTCATCCCTCCATAGCATTAGAAATCCACTGATTCATCAGGTTTTTATCCTAGAAGAAATAACGCTGTATGGTTTTAACCAGATAAATCTCATTGCATTCTTGCTTACTTGTGTTGAAAGCCCTTACAAAATGATACAAACAATAATTACTTACATTTAATACCTAAATATTTTTAATTAGTTTAGTAAACTAACCAAATATTTCTATAAATAGAATATCACTCATGCCCTTTCTTTCGTCAATAATTTTTGTAAGCGTTATCATATAAATAATTATGAATATTGAAAATATATTTTTTTTTACTCCGCTCGAGTGCTTTCCAACAGAAACCCGATCTTCTGGTGTTGGACTGGCAACAGCAATAAGTAGATTAGGATCAGCAATCGGTACGTTCCTACTTTCAATTGGTATTACAAGCATTAGAATTCAATTTACATTGCTTTGTCTCACAATTGTACTTATTATTTGGGCAATTGTATCAATAGCTTGGGCACCTTTAAGCTAAATCACTTACACTTAGTGAAACAAGTAATAGCGGAAAGATGAATAAAAGGAATGTAAATAATTTAAGGTTTTTTTACACAACTCCCAGAAAAGTTTTATACGGTTGGATCAGCAAACGCCAAACAGGCACCAGCTGTTCTTTTAGCTGGTGCCTGTTTGGCGTTTATCCCTTAAGCTTTTGCACCTTTCCTGTATCCTCCCAGTTTGGATGATACATCAAGATGTTAGTTTTGTAGGTTCTTCATTGATAGTTTTTTCTATGCTACTGCTTTCTGCCTGATCCTCTTTTATCCATTTAATGAGCGATATTGATGCCATCGCCATTATTAATATGAGTGGAACGGAGGTAATGACTACTACTGATTGAAGAGCATGTAGTCCTCCACCGAACATCATGGAAAACGCTACAAGCTCTATGACCAAAGCCCAAAATATTTTATGCCATCGAGCTGGCTCTTGATCTAATGACAACTTTTTTGAAGCTGCACTTGCTAATGTGAATGACGAAGAGTCTAATGTAGCAGAAAGAAAAATAAGGGTGATAATGATAATGACAAACAAGGCAATACTGCCGCCGGGAAGGCCCTGGTAAATGGCAGCAATCGCTGCTTCTCCACCTTTCTTCTCTAAAATGTCAATGACAGGAACAAGTTTATTAAGTTCAAAGTAAAGACCTGTATTACCCATTATAGAAAACGCTGCCCAACATCCTACCGTTCCTCCAATGCATTCAGCAAAAATGACTTGTCTTATCGTTCTTCCTTTTGAGATTTTCGCTACAAATATGCCCATATAAGGAGCACAAGCAAACCACCAGGCCCAGTAGAATATCGTCCAGGCTTCCGGAAAGCCAGAATTGGCAACGGAGTCGGTATAGAAACTCATACGAAAGAAATTCTGTAACAAAACCCCAACGCTATCCGTAAATCTGGATATAATAAACAAAGTTGGACCAGCTAAAAGAACGAATGCAGAAAGTGCTAAAAAGAGATACGTATTGATGTTAGCTAATCTTTTCAGGCCCTTTTTCAGACCAAAATACGTGCTAACACAGAAGATTAATGTCAAGATTACTATAAGCGCCATATCTAACATAAAGCTTCGTGGTATATTAAATAATTCAGAAATACCTTCAGAAATCATCGGAAGTCCCAAGCCTAGAGCAGCCCCTATACCTCCAACTAGTCCAACCATGAAAAAAACGTCAATCGCTTTTCCTACCCAGCTATTTGCTCCCTTTTTGAGAACACCTTCACACGCTGAACTCAATTTCACACTCGGATTTTTCCTCACATATAAGTTATAGGCAATCGGCAAAGCAGGTAGACAATATAGTACCCATGCGCTAAATCCCCAATGAAATAATCCATACGTAGACGCCCAATCTGCCGCCGCCGTAGTTTTTGGTTCGGCCCCAAAAGGAGGAGCTGTGTAATAATACGCCCATTCAATGGCACTCCAGTATGTGATACTTGCACCAATTCCGGCCGTAAATAACATAGCTAACCAGCTAAATGTTGAAAATTCCGGATTGGTATCAGGCGCACCAAATTTTATCTTTCCATATTTACTAAATGCCAGCCAAATCAAGAAACCTAAAGCCGCTACCACAGCCCATAAATATAATGAACTCAAACTCTCGGCAATTAAATGATGAAGATCTCCGAGGATAGCAGTCCCTTGTTTAGGATTTAATAGTACAGGAATTGATAAAGCAGCAAGAATAGCTAGAGCCGGCCAAAAGATTGCTTTATCTACATTTGATTGTTTCATAAAATAAAAAACCCTCTTTCATTGCTTTTTGATAGTATGCAAACTACACTTTCAGCTCTAGCTTTTATATAATTCACTAACAAATGAACAACACATATAAAACGCTTTCATTTTTAATAAACTATAGACCATTTATAGATTACAGACTAGCTTTGCATCGCCTTTGTGACTAATTGATGAAAATGTTTCAAACCGTGCTCGGTCGGAGAATATACTCCTCTTCCACAAGCCTTAGAATGTAATCCACTTTGTAATAACTCAACTAGTTCGAAGTCTTCTTCTCGCACTTGATCGACAAATTTAATTAAATCTTCCTCGTCTTCAGTTAACTTTTCATCAGCAAAATAATAACGATAAATAGCCAATGAACTTTTTTCATCAACCGGGATAATATGGCTCGTTGTCATATTTCCAGTACCTGGGTAAATACTAATCATGGTATTCGGCCATACCCAGTAAAAACGTGCACCAGAACCTTCTTCTTCATCGCTTGCTGTTGTACACTGATAGGAAAAATTATCACAAGGAGTAATACTATATTTAGTTAAATCGAATGCCTTCGAGAAGCTAGGATGTGCAATTTGACAATGATCACATTCCAAATAATTGTCAATGATTGATTTCCAGTTAGCAAGAACAATTCGCCGGTTTTCCCTGACCTTTTTTAAGGAACTAAGAAAAGTATATTCTTTTATGTTATTTAAAAAAGATTGATAATCTGTTTCGAAAGAAGGGGCATCCTGATCTAGATTTACAAATATCATCGATTGATGTACTTCTAATCGAATTGAAGTCATGCAGCTAGGCTTTTCTATATCATTTGTTTTGAAATTTGGAGTCCTGTTCACCTTACCATCTAAATGGAATGTCCATCCATGATAAATACACTGGAGAATTTTTTTATTGCCCTGTTCAGTACGCTCGACCATCGCACCGCGGTGAGGGCAAATATTATAAAAAGCCCGTAACTCTTCATCCTTTCCCCGTGTTACAATAATCGGCTCCCCAACCAAATCAAATGTAAAGAAGTCTCCAACCTTCTCTACCTGGCTTGTATGCCCAACCATAATCCAGTTTTTATAGAAAATATTTTCCCTTTCCCCCTTCATGACTTCAGGATCCACATACTGATTATAAGGTAGTGTGTATTCCAACTTTTTCATATCTTCTTTTGTAGACATAATGGCAGTTCCTCCTTTTAATTATGCATAAGATTAAAGACTTGCTCTGAATAAGGATACAGGTATTACTTTTAAATCTCCTCTACCTATTGGCATCATATTTCCTTATATCTGTAGCATGCTTTACTTAACTCTTATGCAAGGATAATGCCAATTCGAAAGCTCTCTATTATTACCGATATTTTACTATTTCCCCCTTCTTTAATGTATAAATATGATTTATAATTGACTCAATTTAACCATAATAGACTCATTTTAGTTATTAAAGACTCATTTGACATCTTAAAAGGAGATGAAGGGAGCTAACTCATGCAAAACTTAATGAATAATGAAGAAAAAATTGAAATGAGTACTGAGATATTGAAAAAAATTTTAGATCATTCACCTAATGAGATTTATGTTCTTAACAAAGATGCCTGCATTATTTACGCAAATAAAGCTTATGAAAGGCATTATGGAAAGCAGTTAAGCGAAATAGTTGGAAAACATAATAATGAAATATTCTCCAAAGGATATTGGAAACCTAGTATTTTACCCTTTGTTCTGAAGGAAAAGAAATCGGTTACAATAAAGCAAGTTTCATATATTGGAAAGGAAATGATTACAACAGCTATTCCTTTACTCAACGATGAACAGGAAATTGAACTTATTATTACAACAGCACAAGAACCAAACTATAAAGGGTTATACATTTCAGAGGAAAAGGAACCAGAAGAAATAAGTGAAAAGAATTCTTATAAAGAAAACGTAATTACGAACAATGAACAGATGAACAATGTAATGGAAATATGCGATAAGATTTCTATGGTTGATGCAACCATTTTGATTCAAGGGGAGTCTGGTACAGGGAAAGGAGTGTTGGCTAAATACATTCATAATAGAGGACTTCGAAAGAACTCGCCTTTCTTATCAATTAACTGTGCTACCATACCGGAACAATTAATAGAATCAGAACTTTTCGGATACACGGAGGGGTCTTTTACCGGGGCAACCAAAGGCGGAAAAAAAGGACTACTTGAAATGGCAAACGGTGGTACCGTGTTTTTAGATGAAATAGGAGAAATCCCGTTTAATATTCAAGCTAAGCTTTTACAGGTTATTCAAGACCTTGAATTTCTTCCTGTTGGGGGCAGAGAACTAAAGAAAGTGGATATTCGAATTATTTCCGCTACCAATCGAGACTTATTTGAGATGGTGCAGAAAAAACGATTTAGGGAAGATTTATATTATCGACTTAATGTGGTTAATTTACAAATACCGCCATTAAGGGAAAGAAAAGAAGATATCATCCCGCTATCTTACTATTTTCTTTCAGTATTCAATAAAAAGTATCAAGTTAATCGTATTATATCGAAGGAAGTCCTCGATATTTTTTATGACTATCCATGGTCCGGAAATATACGTCAATTAGAGAATTTGGTTGAAAGCTTAGTTGTAACGAGTGATGCTATCATTCAGGTATCTGATTTACCGATCATACTACAACAAAAAAATGCTCGAGTAACCCCAAGTCAAGAGACACCACTTAGTCGAAACAGCACACCCCAAGACCTATCGAGTCAGATGCTCCAAGATTATTCATTAGATAAAGCGTTAGAAGAACTTGAAAGAAACCTGATCGTTAACTCCTATACAAAATTCAGGAATACAAGAAAAGTCGCTAATCAATTATCCATTAGCCAATCAAAAGCGTCACGGTTAGTGCGGAAATACTGCAAAGATTTAGACTTTTATAAGTGATTTCATTAAAGAAATGAATCATAAATATTAGGGAGCTTAATCATTTGTTTTTTACGGTTTATTGCACGTTCTACGCGGCACTTACTGAATGTAAAAACAGTTTTTATTCCCTTACTTACATTTCCGCAGTGCTGCCTCAGATCTTTTTGAACGGAATAAGATGGCCATGAATCTTCTAGTATCCAGATCATGGTACAGCACACAGATTTAGTAGCCGATAAATACATCAAAGATATTTATTTCATACATTATTATTAAACAGGCTTTGTTAAACATTAATAAAAGAGACCACTTATTGTGGTCTCCTTTATTGCATCCTATTAAACTATAAGAAATCAGATAATTATTAGACAATAAATTTAGTAAACCACGCAATATATCCTGCCCCTGGAATAAAAAATACTTGAGCTAGTAAGGTTCCTAATAAACGAGAAGTAACCATCATAAGAGATAAGCCCTTGAGATTAAGGTAACTTCCCTTTTGATTTATTACGTCATCCGCAAGAATAGATTCTTTGGTACTGTCTTTTTTCGAAGTTACAGAAATTTATTTTCATAGTAGTTCAAGAAGGATTAAACCAATTTATACATAAGAATGTCATCTACATATAAGTCCTCGCTAAACTTTACTTCTTTAATTTTACGTCCTTCCTCTACAAATCCCACACTTTTGTATAAGGCTATTGCCCTCTGATTTGTTGATAAAACTCCTAAACTTACTTTCTCAATTAAAGGGTTTTGTTCTGCCCAGTTTAAAAGTTCTTTAATAAGGAGTTTACCAATACCCATATCTCGATAATCTTTCTTTATCATAGTCGTAAAATAACCAGTATGAGCAAGCCTTTTGGTATTTTTTGACCGAAATACAATCAAACCAATAACTTTTCCTTTAATTTCAGCCACAATTATTGTTTCTCTTTCATTTTCTAAAATTTTCTGTATCCAACTTCTTTGTTGCTCCGTTGTCTCTTCAAATTCTTCTAAAACGGAAATCATAAATTCGTTTTCTGAAACAACTTCCCTTTGAATTTCTAACAAGGCTTCTGCATCATCTAAATTTCCTGTTCTTAGGGAAACTTGGAAATTATTTTTTGTCATCATTATTAGCCCCTTTACCTTACATATTTCAATAATAATTCCACAAATATGGTAGATACCCTCTTTCACTAACCTGCCCCTTTAATTCTATAAGAAAAAGGCTGCCATATCTGACAGCCCACACTCAATGATCTCACCTTTGTTAGTCCATGATAAATCAATTATTCTTGTGCAGTGCTTTCTGGGCTTTTTGTTCATCTTCTTTTTTAACAAAAACATCATATTGAGTAGAATCCATACGATTTGGGAGATTTTCGGAACCTATATTTATTGGAGTTTTAGTTTTGTATGTTATTCCTTCGCTTTTCAGTTTGGAAACCACCTTAAAATAATTCTCATATCCAAATGTAGTATAGATACATTTCCAATACCTATTTGAAATTAGTTGGGTAGTTGCAATAAACACTATCACAAAAACTAGAAATGCAATTATTATATACACCTTTTTAGCTCCTTTTCTTTTCGGATTCTCTTAAAAAAAATGTAAATAAATGATATATATTACATTATATTCTTTCCCGTGTGTACTATTTCCTTTTAGAACCATAAGAAAAAGGCTGCCGCAGCAACCCCTATTATTGAAGTAAAGCACCCGTAAGTTCATTAAGAATTAGGAATTTACTATTTCCTTTTTCATATTTTGAAAGGAATAGATATCATTTGCCACTTTAAATAGTTTCCCGTTCTTGGAGAAAATTGCACTTCCATTTGGTATTGCATATACCTTTCGTTCATTTGATAGGGGAATTAATTCTCCATCTATATTATCCTCGTAATGGACCTCAACGCTAAACCCAACTAATCCTAAGCCCTTGATCACTATCGTTTCTGGATAGTCTTTATCTTTTGTTATTATGCAATCATTGCAGAAAGCTAATGAACCCGCACTATATCCAATGATTAAACCTTGAAAGTCTTTGATAATTGGGGTAAGTCCTTTTTCTTCTATTACATGGATTAACCTTTCTGGCTTTCCACCAATAAAATAAAGAACATCATGTTCTTTTATAGACTTTTTCATTTCTTTTTCTGAAAGGTCTTCGTTTAATAATTCAACACTCACATTCTCCATTATTGAAAAGGCTTGTTTGATACTTTCCATCCAGCTTTCATACCTGGAGTTGTCGGTTGCAAAAGGGATTATTAAAATCTTAGCATCAGGTTTAATCATTTTTGAAAGTTCCAGGAACACTTCACCTAATTCGTTATTCAAGTGATTTCCGCCACCTATAAAACAAATTTCCATATGTCTACCCCCATTTATTTACAAGCTATTCTTAAAATATTCTACGTAAAAAAGGACAATACCTTTATATGTCACTGCTCTTCAGCTACCTGCCCCGTTAGTTCATTAAGAAAAAGGTTGCCGCAGCAACCTCCCTTTTTGAAGTAAAGCACCCGTTAGTTGAAGATGAAAAAAGCAATTTATCACAGATTATTAAATTCAGGAGTCTTCATTAATCTTTGGAAAAATTCGTTTTTGGCTTCCCTGTATTCATCCATATTTTTGCCTTCATACTTCCTCTTTAGCTCATCATATTCCATCCTGTAAGCATCACTTCGTAATAAAACATCTCGGAACTTCCAAAAATAATCATATTCAGAATCAATGACACTTAATTGTACTCCTAAAGGAGGAATTTTTGTATCGTCTTTAAATGACCTGAAGAATGAAGTTTTTACACTGCCATCATTAAGTTCATATAATTGTGAAAGTGCTTGTACGGCTTTAGAGAAGTGTTCAGGAATAACACGCACTTGTATATCTAAATCACCCTTTGTAAGGCAATTAGGTATAGCTGTACTTCCTATGTGCTGGATATCAGCTTCTTCCAGAAGTTCTTTAATTATTTTTTTATGCACTAAGAAAGCTTTCTCCACATTTTCATAAGACTGACTATTATCTAAGAAATTTACTTGTTCCATATGTCTCTCTCTCTCCCTTAATAAATTCTTTATAGTTAACTTTACCATTCTTCAGCTAAACTGCCCTGTTAGTTCAACAAGGAAGTATTTATACGAAAATTGTAAAAGGGAAAAATATATAATAGTCATCTACATTATGAACTAAAAGATACCAAATGACATATGAAACAACACAGATTACAATGGAAATACCTATTAAAATGAATATATTCATTTCTTGAAGTTTAAAAGATATCACCAACCCAAATAGTAAAAGTAAAATTGCTCCAAATAATACATATAACCCAACTGAAAAGGAAGAAATAAAACTTAAAAAATAAACAAACACAGCTCCCAAATAGAACCAAAAAGAAAGCTTCATTTCTTTTCAACCTCCCTTCTGAATTACACAAATTATACATCTTGTTTTACCATAAATTACAAACCTTTTTTAAATTAACCTGCTCCAATAGTTGCATAAAGAAAGAGCTGCCTTAAAGACAGCTCTGACCCTAAGCTAAAGCACCTGTTAGTTCATTAAGAAAAGCGATTCTGGAATATTGAAAAAAAGAGGCCATCCTTTTTGGACAGCCCCCTTTCCGCTAATTATAAAATTTCTAGTAGAGCTCGATATCATTATTTTGGTCACTTCAGAATGTTACCATCTATACTTCAGAGAAGGTATCTCCAAAATGAATTGGCTTTCAATCTTTGAAAACTATGAGAATACTGCAATTTTACGTGCGATAGATTCTGTTAAACGAGATGCTACTTTTGGAACAGCCCATTTAATAATTGGTGTTAACACCGCACCAGATAATCCGCCTGCATGGATTTCCACCTTACAAGTCATTATTGTTTTACCATTAACATCTTCTGCAGTAAAGTGACCGCTTCCTGTAAAATTATCTGATAAACCTTTTAATTCAAACTTAATATTTGAAGGTTCATTCCATTCGGTAATATCTACCTGCGCTTGTATTGTTTTTTTAATACCTTTCACACTACCTTCAAATGTCCAAATAGATTGCTTGTCATTTATGATTTCATGTTCTTTATAGGCTGGTACTGTCGTTGCCCATTTTTCGAGATCACTGACATAATCCCAAACTGCTTGTACATCTACTGGAACTTCTACAGTATGCGTTCCCGTTGCCATTATGATCCCCACCTTCACTATGTATGAATTGTAACTTTACATTTCTACAAAATAATTATTACATAAAAAGCATAAACTTACATCACTAATTATACATAGCTTTCCTTCTTCCAATCCCCCAATTATTTGTAGAATCAAAATTCTCCAATCCTCCACAATCCGGCCCTTTAATGGAATAACAGGACTGACGTTTTTAAACGACTTTAATGTCACTTAACAGTATCCCTTATGGAACTATCCTGCCCCTTTAGTTCCATAAGAAAAAGCTGCCTTAAAGACAGCTCCGATCTTAAGCTAACGCACCCTTTAGCTGAAGTAGTTTTTTTCATAAAGTCAGTTATATTTTAACATATTTTCCTATTCCAGTTTAAAGATTCATAAAAGACGAATCTTTAGTAGGATTCGCCTTGATTACGGAAGAAACTTTTAGATAGACACCTTCCGTTAGATGAAATTTAGCTTGCTAGATATTCAACAATAATTTCTATCATTCCTCATCAAAATTTACATCAAATAGATAATCAGACAATTCAGTACCTTCGAAGCTTTCTTGTGTGATATTTCCTTGATCATCTCTTTCTTCTGCCGTTTTCTTCATTGCAAATGTTGAAATATAATAACCTTCAACTGGTAACTGCTCATCATCTAATAATTGTATTTCTCCATTTGATACGACATGAGTTCGATTTTCTAATGCATAATTGATAAGTTCCCCTGTACTTTGTATAACATAGGAAGAAAAGTCACCCTTAGCATGAGTAATATTTTTAATATCAAGCACATTAAGATTTTCAAAAAAATGTTCAGCATCAATTAATCGATTGTATTGGAGCCATGTTTCAAGCTGACTATTCATAACTTGATACCTATTCTTATCAATATCATATCGAATTTGATAGAGATTATAGCTATTGCCATTTTGACCAAGTAGTTGCCAGCTTAAGTCTGTAATTCTTCCATCTTCAGTATAGTCTACTTCAAAATCCTCAAGCCTCAAACTGTTGTTCTCTAGATTTAAATCTTGCTTAACCAGTTCATATTCTTCTTGAAAGTTCATCGTATATACTGAACCAAGTTCATGCTCAATGAATATTGGGCGACTTTCCCATTCATCCATTGCATATGGTATGGTCCAATGGACGAATATAAATGCAAGAAAACCAAAGACCGCAGCTATTCGTTTAACCTGTACATTTAACTTAGGTCGAAAAAATATCAGATACACTACAAACCCAAGTGGAAGTGAAATTTGATTGAAATTAAAGGCAAATGAACCTAATATAAAATATCCAATTATTTTTAACGGAAAATAAGATTCTTTATCGTCATTTTTCCACACTAAAAATAAAAAACTAACAATTAATATCACTGTGTAAACAATAGATGCCATTTTTAAGTCCCCCTATCTGGTAGGAAATCGCCTTGATTGTATATCCAGAATCACCCAATAAATATGGGTATTTTACCTTTATTATAGTTAATCGAAAAGACATTAAGACTATTACTTAATAACTAGACAAATTCCAAAAAAGAATGGCTTTATCATAACCAGGATTATCCTTATTAAATTAACCTGCCCCTTTAGTTCCGTAAGAAAAAGGTTGCCGCAGCAACCTCCCATATTGAAGTAAAGCACCCGTTAGCTATATAACATCTGTGATTAATTCGTAAAATAAGCCATTAAGATTAAGTCATAGTATGTTTCATTATCAATCTTTATAGCTTTCAATTTACGGCCTTCCTCAACAAACCCAAAATTTTCGTATAAACAAATTGCATTCGTATTATCAGCAAATACTTCAAGGCAAACTTTTTCAATTAAAGGGTTGTCTTTTGCCCAATCCAACAATACAGTTAGCAATGCTTTACCAACTCCTTGATTTCTATATTCGTTGGCAACACTCATTCCAAAGGCACCTTGATGTAGAATTCGCTTTTTATGACCATTATGAAAATCTAAAAAACCTATTATTTCTTCTTGATATTCAGCTATAATTGCTAACTTCCCATTGTCATCAACTATATGTTTTAAAAATTGTTTTTCTTGATCATAAGATACTTTGAATTCAGTCTCGGTAGTAAGTAAATAAGGGGCTTCACTAATAATAGCCTTATTAAATCTTAGCACCTTCTCCGTGTCTTCGGGTAAAGCTGTTCTCAATAAAAATGATTCACCGTTCTTTTTTATGAAATGCTTTGGTTGAAACTGTCCCATAGAAACCACCTTCATATTTATTTCTTATATAATTTCTACAATTTACAGGTAATACCTCTTAAACTAAACTGCCCCTTAAGTTCTACAAGAGAAATGCACAAAAAAAGAACCCCTTTGCAATAAAGAAGTCCTTTTTCATTCAATTTCAGTTGCAAATTGAACCAATTCAGGGTGATCTGCCATGGCTCGCATCGCTTTTTCTTTATCCTTTCGCTACAATAAAGTCAATGAAATATCGACTTGTAATCGGTAAAATACTTTTCTCTTTATAAGCTATACTAATAGTCCGCATTACTTGTGGTTCAATCGATTTTGTCACAATATTATATTGTAAACGTTCTAATATTAATGAAGGCAAAATTGAAAGACCTAGTCCCTGCTCAATCATTGACATAATGGCATAATCATCTTGTACACGATATTCGATTTTCGGTTCAAATTGGTGTCGATGAAATACATTAAGAGGTTCACTAACAGCTCCTTCATCTAATAAGATATAAGGCTCCTCTAATAATTCCTGTAATAGTACTTTATCACGCATTTCCAAATGATGATTTGGTGGTAAACACGCAAGCATTTCATCTTGTTGAATAGGAATCATTTCGAGTTGTGTCACTGCATCTGGATTCACAAAGCCAAAATCTACTACCCCTTCTTTAATTAAATTTTCAATATCCGTATAATCACCTAAATGAATTTCAAATCGGACATTAGGATACAGTATTTTAAATTCCTTCATCCATTGTGGTAACCAGTGACATGCCACACTCGAAAATGTTCCAATTCGAATAGTCCCTCGTTCTAACCCTTGCATTTCCTTTTTCTTTTCATGTAATTCTCTAATTGCATTACAAATACTTCTAATAAACGGTAAATATTGCTCTCCATCTGGTGTCAGTGTTACTCCTGTCCGTGAACGAATGATAAGCTGCGTTTCCAAGTCAGCTTCTACTGTATGAACAAGCTGACTGACAGCTGATTGCGTATAACCAAGTTGTTTTGCTGCACTTGTAAAACTACCCGTTTCAAGTACCGCAAGAAGTGCGAAATATGCATTCATGTTAATCACCTCTATATTAGTAAATCTAATAGTTTTATTAAAAACATTCGTTTCCCTAATAACAAAAGGGATGCTACGATTATATCACTTATATAGAGAGGGAGATTAACATGACACAAAAACAAGCTAATATTCTATTAGTCTTCGTTACAATGGGATGGGGTTCATCTTATATATTTACGAAGTTCAGTATAGGTGAAGTGCAGCCATTTATGCTTGTTGCATTTCGATTTATTATTGCATTCATTGTAATGGCTCTATTGTTTTTTCAAAAAATACGTCACGTGCATCGGCAAACGATCCAAGCGAGTGCGATTTTAGGTACTATATTATGTGGTGTGTTTGCTACATTCGGCTTTGCAATGCAAACTACCAGTGCCTCAACAGCTGGCTTTTTAATTACGACAACTGTTATTTTTGTTCCTTTGATTATGGTTGTAATTAAAAGGAAATTACCAGTACGCAAAGTTATGTTGGGCACTCTAATTACGTTCACAGGACTCACTTTGCTTTCATTGAAAGATTCATTCACTTTTGAAATCGGGATAATTTATTGTTTATTAACAGCCCTATTATATGCCATCCATATTGTAGCAAATAATTATTTTGCACGAACTGTTGATGCCTTTCAGCTTGGAATTTTTCAGCTTGGGTTTACGGGGATACTGGGGCTAATTGCATCATTACTTTTTGAGCCATTTTCATGGCCAATAGGTGCTGTTAGTTGGGCAGCCATTGTCAGTTTAGCAATCATTTGCTCTGCTTTTGGATTTGTCGTTCAATCAATAGCGCAAAACTACACAACACCTGAAAATACTGGCTTTATCTTTTCCTTAGAACCAATTACCGCTGCAATTTTTGCCTTTCTATTCCTTGGTGAAAAGATGGTCATGCAAGAATATATTGGTGCAACGATAATTTTAATCGGTATTTTTGTTGCCAATCATACTCCGAAGAAAAGGATAGAATATGGTATGAATTGAACGTCGTAAATATATAAAAGATAGTTGAATACGGTTAGTAAACTTATTCTGTGCTAAAAATAAAGTAACCTTCAATCAGATTTTTTAGAATGAAGAATCGCACCTGTTAGTTGAACAAGAACCTTGCTATCCATTATTCAGGAGCTTAAGTTCAAACAGACTATCTTCCTTTTAAATGCAAAAAATAATCAAAAAGTTACTCCTTATTATTTAACGAAAAGTTTTCAACCTTTCCATTCCACGTCACTTCTATATCGATAACATCAGTTTTTGACGTAGAAAATTCACCCGTTTCAGTTTTATGTGTTTTGTATACACCAGTACTATTCAATTCAATATCGCCCATACCCCAAGCATAATTAGGAGTATTAATCTTAAATTCAAGGTTTTCAACAGATTTATAATCTTTTCCTTTATCAGTTTTTACTACATTAAGTTTTGCTGATCAATTTTCACTATCACCCTTAAAATTCAAATTTTCTGATGATTGTTGGCAAGCCACTAATAATAGCAATAATATTAAATTAAGGGCATAAAGGCTTTTCTTTTTAATAGTAATCCCCACTTTTAATTTTTCTTTATTGTACCAAAGATAGAAAAATTAACATCTGAAATTGACTACTCAAGTCTTATACTACAGTCCTGCTACTTTAGCTCCATAAGAAAAGAGCTGATTATCACAGCTCTTTAAAGAACGAACGCACCTGTTAATTGCATAACAAACTGCAGCTGCAAATTGGAACATGAAAATAATAATCAATATTGATGCTACCGTTTATTGAACTATTCCCGTATAAATTTTCTACTGTCCAATTGATTATCCCCTCATTGCTAAAAAGAAGGGATAGTAGAACTTAATCCAGTAGTTGAATTTTAATCCTTTTTTTCATGGGACCTTTATTTTGAATTTTCATAATGGAGAAGTCTTTAATTTCAGTTGTGTTGTTGACGTGGGTTCCGCCACATGCTTGCGCATCAATATCATTTATTTGAACAATTCGAATTTCGTTAAGAGAAGCTGGAAGTAAATTAATTACCGTCTTAATAGTCCCTTCTTTTTGCTCGGCTTCATCTCTAC
The DNA here is from genome assembly GCF_016651095.1 of Peribacillus sp. TH16. Taxonomy (NCBI): domain Bacteria; kingdom Bacillati; phylum Bacillota; class Bacilli; order Caryophanales; family Bacillaceae; genus Peribacillus; species Peribacillus sp. TH16. The sequence goes on from NZ_JAEKEM010000002.1 coordinate 1,843,672, forward strand.
TTAATATTTTCGTGTAAACATTATGGGGTTGTGCCAGTAACTTCTTTATTGATTGTTCTAATTGATCAAATGGTATTTCTTGTATTATTCCAGGAGAAAAAGACAGCTCTAATCTCGCATGTTCTTTTTCAATTTAACTACTTGTAGCTAAAGCATTGTAATGTTGATATAAATAACCTGAAATGACATGCAATAATGTGTGGTACTGCATATTCTGAAACCGCCAAGACCAGTCAATCTGCATCTCTACTGTTTGATTAATGTGCTGTAATGGACGTTCAAGTTCATGAATAATTTCTCCATCTATTTTTTTTACTGTTAAAATATTATAGGTTTTATCACCTTGTTTAATAATCCCTCGGTCACAAGGCTGTCCACCGCCACCTGGATAAAAAATCGTTTGATTAAACACAACAAATTGTTCTTTTATTGAAACAATATTCGCCGTACATTCTTTTAAATAACTATTCTCTGCGTATAACTCTATCGTTGCCATTTTTTATCCTTTAGTCGCCTTAATATCTTCTACTAGCATTTCAACATGTTCTTTTTTCGTAGACCAACTAGTACAAAATCTCATAGCACTGTGTGAGGCATCGACTTTTTCCCAGAAGGAAAATGAATACTTTTTGCCTAATTCCAAAATTACATCATCCGGCAAAATGGGAAACTGCTGATTTGATGTAGAATCATATCGTAATGAAAATCCATTTTCAACAAATGCATCTCGAATCATGATTGCCATTTCCACGGCATGATTAGAAATTTCATAGTATAATCCATCTTCGAATAAGGTTTCAAACTGGATCCCCAAAAGTCTTCCCTTTGCCAATAATCCTCCCTTTTGCTTGATAATATATCGGAAATCCTTTTTCAGGGCATCATTTATGATGACTACTGCTTCACCAAACATCGCACCAACTTTAGTTCCGCCAATATAGAATACATCACATAGACTTGCAATATCTGCCAAGGTTAAATCGCTATCCATTGAAGCCAAACCATATCCTAATCTAGCGCCATCCATTACCAATGGCAAACGACATTCCCGGCAAACTTTACTTAATGCTTCCAATTCGACTTTACTATAAGTCGTTCCATTTTCTGTAGGATTAGAAATGTAAACCAAGCCTGGCTGTACCATATGCTCATGAGTGACATCATTCCAATGAGCATCATATAAATTTTTCACCTGTGCTGCTTGGATTTTCCCATCATCACTCGGTAAAGTAAGTATTTTATGTCCCGTTGCTTCAATTGCGCCAGATTCATGTGCTGCTATATGACCAGTAATTGCTGAAACTGCACCTTGATGCGGGCGCAAAATGGAAGCGATAATAGTGGTATTCGTTTGTGTTCCTCCTACTAAAAAGTGTATATCTGCATTCGGAGCATCACACTCTTTTCTAATGTAAGCCCTCGCTTTTTCACAGTGTTCATCCACTCCATATCCGGGTGTTTGTTCTTCATTGGTTTCTATTAATCGTTTTAGAATTTGCTTATGAGCACCTTCTGTATAATCATTTTCAAAACGTATCATCCTATATTCTCCCCAAACTATCCAGTTTCTTCTGAATGAACATCATAGAAGCATGGATTTCTTTTATTTCATTTTGTGATAATCCTTGGAATAACCTCACTAATTGTTCATCGGATCTTTCATTAAGCTGGTTAAAAAGAGTCATCCCTTTAGGAGTCAACCGAATCAGACTAGTTCTGTTATCCAAAGTCGAGTTTTCCTTAATAACCAGTCCATCTTTACTTAACTTGTTAATTATTCTACTCATATAACTGCGATCAATTTCCAGTTTATCAACTAAATTGTTTGCTATACACTGCTCCATCATACCGATTTCTAAAACGACTCGTGCCTCAGTTAAAGAATATCCTGTATCAAATATATGCTTATCTAATACACCAAGTATATTCGTATAAAATCTATTGAATTGCCGTATATCAGCAATGGTATTATTATTAATTTTCATTGTAGCCTTCCTTTTTAGTGGACTTCATCCACTAATACTTTAGTATTATTAGTGGACTTTGTCAACTTTTTTTAAATCAATGAAGGATGAAGGATAAAACGTAATCCCAAATACGCTTTCCAATTGATTTGATACCACTAGTTTGGCCAATTTCAAAAATAAAAAATAACCCCGAAAGATCGAGGTTATTTTTTTCAATATTGAACAAAAACACCATTCTTAATAATTATTTTTTATGCAACTAACCTGCCCCGATAGTTGCATAAAGAAAAAGCTGCCTTAAAGACAGCTCTGATTCTTCAGCTAACGCACCCGTTAGTTAAAAAAGAAGGAAAAATCCACTCACTTCATTATCCAGCTATTTTGCAAACAATAATAGCGTTAACCCTTTTGGTTAACGCTCTAAAATCGATTTAAAATACATTAATAACGAATACATGGAACCTATTCGACTATGCCAAGCATAAATTTCAATATCAATCTTCATTCTCTACTTCTTCTTCATATAAATCATGTTCACCAATATAAATAGGGCTGTTTGCATGATCAATTCTGATTGGCCATTCATAAGGAACAGATAAACGGCTGGATACACCTCTCCAAAATTTACTCGAATCGGTTTCAAAATCTTGAAACTCTTTTAATAGTTCTTTATAAGATGCACCGTCAAACTGTATATTCATTTCCTGCAACCTCATGAAAGCCATATGTCTAATTTCAAGCTCTGCTGCCTTTTCCATTTCTTCTTCCGTTGCCTCTCCGATAATGGTTCCTGGAGGGGGTAAGATAGCGTAGATATTATCTACTTCTTCTCCCGTTACTTGTGTGGGAATCAATTTATTCTTGATCCGATTAAGCATAAAGTCAACTCCTAATGGTTTTCATCTATTATATCGAGCTGCGTAAACTAAATACTCTTCATGTTCAACTAAAGCACCCTTTAGTTTGAGTATAATATCTCACAATCTTGCTTTCTTGGATAAATTACTAATACTTAATGTTTGATATATATAAAAAGGGAACACCTGCTAACCAGGAAGTTCCCTTTTTATTTCGTGAGATAAAAGTACATCAAAACAACGATTGAAAAAATAGGCTTCGGTTAGGGTCTCAAGCGTTTTTTTCAACCGACAACTGTTACATTACCTACAGGAGTTGCATTGAATGAATATGGTTGGCTACCAACACCTAAAAATTTTGTATTCGTAGCACCAAAAAGGCAAAATTACAATAAAATTCAAGAATTAATAATAGCTCCTAGACAACCTAACCGGTATAAACACTTTCACATGTTCCAGGTTTTGGTTCATAATAACAATGATTTTTATATTGTCCAGCAAAGGGTTGATCGTACCATGTAGGCGGGCATGGAGCATATGGATTAAAATACCAAAGGGCATATTTCCCTGGGTGTTGTCTCCAGTATTCCAAATTCTGTTTTGCTAATCGTTTTTCAGCAGTCCTCGCTCTTTGATAAAATACATTACCTTTTTGAACAGCTTCAAAAGAATAATTTCCTCCTTGTACGTGATAAATGACTTGTGGAATTGTTCTTAAATCTATAAAGTCTAAACAATCAGCTTTAAGACGATTAACAATTACATTTCCAACATATAACATTCCTTGTAACCCTTCACCTTCGGCTTCAGCTCTCATCATCCTTGCCATTAAGTCAACGTCTGAACTTTTGTAATTTACTCTTGGCATTTTTTCACCCCAGAAATATAGTATGAAAAAAAGCCTACATTGATGTCATTGTTTATAAAATAAGAATGCTTAGTTTTTAAAGCTTACAGTTTTTAAGTAAGATGAAAACTATGGCATTCTTTTTTATACCTTTATTCAACTAAACTGTCCCGATAGCTCCATAAGAAACTTCTATATAAGAAACTGGTTGTGACAGTATTGAAGAACCATTTAGTGTACTACAAGTACGTATACAAAAATTTTTGTAACAAATCTCCTGTCATATGTATTGTTAATTTTTTTTGAGGTGATTCTCCTATGGAAGCAATGATTGAACGGTGTGCTGGCCTAGATGTACACCAAGAAACAGTAGTAGCCTGTGTATTATTTAGTCCATTAGATAAAAAGCCAAAAACCTCTATTAAAACGTTTCCAACTACAACAACGGGACTCTTGGCTTTAAGTGATTGGCTAGCTCCCCTTCAGGTATCCGATATTGTGATGGAAAGTACCGGAGTCTATTGGAAACCAATATGGAATATACTTGAAGGTTCTTTTCACCTTGTTCTTGCCAATGCCAGACATGTCAAAAATGTTCCAGGGCGTTAAACTGATGTGAAAGATGCCGAATGGCTTGCCAAGCTTCTAAGATGTGGACTTATTGAAAGCAATTTTGTCCCACCGGAGGATATTCGTGATTTACGAGATCTTACTCGTTATCGAAAAAAATTGATTCATCATCGCACTTCAGAGCAGAATCGCATTCACAAAATTCTTCAAGATGCTAATATCAAGCTAACATATTCTTTTATTGATTCAAACTGCAACTTCAGCTATGAATCATATCTTTAAAATTGCAAAGGACCGATTTTTGCTTCTACATGCTTTACAATTTCTGCTGAATGAACCAGTTCCGCAGCTGTACGCATGTCTTTGTATAAAATTCTGTCCTGCTCAAGGCGAGGCACATATTTTCTAAACAAATCGCAGGCTGCAGTCGTTCCTGTTCCAGGCTGTAACGGCTGATGGAATTCAATCCCCTGGCAGCTGCACATCCATTCGATCCCAATCACTTTTTCAGTATTGGCGATTACTTTCAGTGCCTTTAAAGCTGCAGATGTCCCCATGCTTACATGATCTTCCTGTCCCCCTGTTGTCGGAATGGAATCCACAGACGACGGATGTGAATAAACCTTATTGTTAGAAACCAATGACGCCGCGACATATTGCGGAATCATATAGCCCGAGTTAAGCCCACTTTGCTCGATCAAATACGGGGGCAGCTCGCTATACTGAGGCGAGACGAGTCTAAAAATCCTTCGTTCAGAAATATTGGCCAATTCAGATAGAGAGATTGCCAGAAAGTCCATGGCTAAGGCTATCGCTTCTCCATGACAATTGGAAGAGGATATCGCTCTTGCACCCTCTTGATCATCAAACACCAACGGATTATCTGAGGCTGAATTCATTTCTCTCTCCACAATCGTCCTAACGTAATCAACAGCGTCCTTACATGCTCCATGCACTTGTGGAATGGACCTAATACTAAGAGCATCTTGTGTGCGGTAATCTTTAAATTTTTCCGTGATCTCACTGTTTTCTATCAGCTTATGAATATTATCAGTTGTCTTTTTTTGTCCAGGATGACGTTTTACTTTACTAATTTTGGGATCAAAGGCATAGTATGTTCCTTTCAGCGCCTCAAAACTGATTATCGAAACAATGTCTGCCGCCTTAAGAACATTAATGGCATCATAAACGGCCAGAGCGCCAATAGCAGTCATATCTACCGTGCCATTAATCAAAGAAAGCCCTTCCTTTTCATGCAGTTCGATTGGCTTGATTCCGGCCTTCTTCAAAGCCGTCTCGCCATCTGTTAGTACGCCCTGATTATAGGCCTCACCCATCCCCAAAAGGACCAAACTGATATGTGCCTGATGATTTAAGTAACCTAGGGAACCTTCTCGAGGGACGAATGGTATGACATCTTTATTCACCATCTCTGCTAATCTCTCTACCGTTTCAAGTCTTACTCCAGAATAACCAAGGGATAAATTTTTGATCATCATCACCATAATTGCCCTTACTATTTCCTTCTCCAACGGATCGCCCATACCGCAAGCATGACTCATAATTATATTTTTTTGCAATTCTCTCGAATCAGAGGCTGAAATTTTTATTTTTGAATTCTCTCCTACTCCGGTCGTAATTCCGTATATGACTCGCTCCTCCTCGACAAAACGCTCGACTATATCCCTTCCTTGGCTAATCCTTTTCTTTACACTCATAGACAGCTCCAAAGGGGCATGATGCCTTGCTACTGAAATCAAATCCCCGATACTAAAATCATCTTCAGTTATCATTACTTTTTCTTCTGTTTTCATAATAAACTCATCTCCTATATTGTGCAGTTTGACAAAACATTAACTTTTATGATGTTTAAGCCATTGAATTAGTAAAATTTCGCAACGAGACCTCTCTTTCGATAAATGGAAAGGTCTCCTTTTTTCATGTCAATTAATCTTCTTATGGTTCAAGGGGTTTAAGTTTGAATTTGAATTACTTGCTTCATTAAAAGGATTACTTGCCTCGCTTAAAGAGAGTGACTTTGTCTCCGGTGCCCAGGCAATCGAAATGATAGTACCAATTAACAGAATAGCCGTCATTCCAATCATCGAGGCATCCAACCCTATAGTGTTCATACTAAGGGGCAGGAGGAATGTCCCGATAGCAGAACCAATTCGGCTGAACGCTGTCACAAAACCAACCCCAGATGCGCGAATTTCGGTAGGGAAAAGTTCGGCCGGATATGTTAGCGTAAGATTTGAATTTGCTGATAATATAAAAGTAAAAGCCAGAAAAATCGGAATTACTAAAAGTTTAGGTTCGTGAAAAATGCTAAGCATAAGCAAGCAGACGGTCAGGATTGCAAACGTACTAATAGTGAAACCTCTGCGAGAAAATTTCTCCATAAGCCAAAGACCAGCAATCGAACCCAAGATTAGGAATATGTTTAACCACAAGTCTACAGTGAAGTTTTCTGCTAAACCCATACTATTTAAGATAGACGGTAGGAATGTGTAGATGGCAAAGTACGGAATGACAATACAGACATAAAATAGACTTCCAAAAGCTGTTCGCTTCCGGAATTTTTTGTTAAAAAGAGCACGAAAGCCATTTTTATATTGAGTCTCAATAACAGTTTCGTCGATTTCCGCATTAGGCCCGATATACTTCTTTACGATATGGCGTGCTTCATCAATACGTCCCATGCTGATGAGCCATTGTGGGGATTCAGGTGTTCCGATTCGCAGTATCAGCACAATGAATGCAGGGATTGCGGCACTAGCAAGCATCCAACGCCATGATTCCGGACCAGCTTGACCTAAATAATATCCGACAATGGTTGCAGAGACGTAACCTACCGTCCAGAGCACATTTAGAGAAGCCAGTAAGAATCCCCTATACTTTCTAGGCGCGAACTCGGCAAGTAAAGTCGATCCGACTGCATAATCGCCTCCGAGAGCAAAACCTATCAGTAAACGCAAAATTAACAACTCTACGGGCCCATCCACAAATAGTTGCAGCAACGAAGCTATAGTGACCAATAAGAAGTTAAGCAGGTATATTTTCTGTCTGCCTATGCGGTCAGATAACCCTCCAAGTACTAGACTACCGAAAAAGAGCCCGACCAAAGCAGAACTTCCAATTAGTCCTACCCACATCGAATTGAGTTCCATTTGTGGGCTAAGGAGTGTAAGAGCCACTCCAATAATCCCAAGAGCATACCCATCAGAGAAATTAGAGCCAAAAGTAAGCGCTGTAATTTTCATATGGAACTTGTTAAGTGGAGCGTCATCCATCTTAAATTTTTGTTCGGTCATAAGCGTCTTTCCCCTTTTCAATATTTAATTTTTGGGACACTTCCTACATCTCTAGTTTAGAGAAGGAAAGCGATTGAAAACAGACGTCTATTTTTTGAATTTTTCTAATTTTTTTCGAATTTAAAGTGTAATGTAAAACGCTTACATTTGAAAACTATAATTATTTTAGATTTCTATACTTTTTTACGATTTCTAAATGAACGAGGGGTTGTACCGGTTTTTTCCTTGAAAATTTTGCTAAAGTAATTTGCATTTATAAATCCTGTTTTATCTGCTACATCTTGAATCGAGAGTTTTGTATCTATCAATAGACGCTGTGCTTCGTTTATCCGTGTCTTTGTTAATAGCTGTCGGAACGAGCTTCCTTGTTTTTTTGTTAAGAGCGAGCTAAAATACGCTGCGCTTCTGTTTACTTGGTTCGCAACGTCCTCAAGCCTTAGCTTAGGGTTAGTAAAATTCTCCTCAATGTACCGGATGGCCTGCTCAATCACATTTGTACGAGCATTTTCTTGATTGTTATTTGCCCGATCAAGAACTTCATATAAGAACAGCAATAACTCCTGGACGATCCGATATAGAATCGGATTGTATAGGATGGATTCAAATACTTGATGATAACGTCTCTCAAGCATCCCTTCATCAAGGTAAAATGACTTCATGAAGCGTCGGACTTGGGCTAATAAGCTTGTTAACCGGGTTCGCAATAAACCTGGCTCGGGATAGGGGTCTTCCTTATTCAAAAATTCTTTATACATCCACTGCTTAATTTTGTCCCTGTCACCTTCGTTCAGCATGTCAATCCATTCGCGCTGTTCAGACGGGGTTAAAAACGGATCGATCATAACCCAGTTCACCTTATCCTCAATGACCGAAAGCTGCCGATACCCTTTGAAAAAACGAATTTCTAGCGCTTGCTTCGCATGAAGATATTTTTCATTTAACGAAAGCAACGGGTCATTAGTATCATATAAAACTAGTGACATGGGCTCCGAAAACTGCTCTTCCCATTCGGTTAGAATCCGATTGCCTATGTGCTTTAATTGTTTGAGTGGCTGTGGCTGCTGGTTATCGAATGAAAAAACAGAAACGATCATGTCGCTTAGCGGCAATACAACCGGCCGATTCTTAAATGGATATTCTTGTAAAAAAGATAGCAATATAGGTTGTTTCTTCGAATTTTCCAACTGCATCAGCATTAATCGGAAATTGGCGCCTAACGTTTCTTGATGCACGAATAGAGAACTGTAAGATACGGCAGGCACCTCAATTTGGGCCGATGGCTCTTGTTTCTCCTCAGTTTGGGAAACGGCCTTGCAGCACTGGGTTAATACTCGTTTGATATGGTCAGGCGACTGAGGTTTTACCCATAGATCATAGGCATGAAGCTCGATGCCTTGAAGCGCACGTTCAAATGTGGCTTCAGCCGTCATGACGATGACCTTTTGTATGTACCGTTTGGTCAGCTCCTTAAAGCTGTCCCACGTATCCTTTGGAATCATATCGAGTTCAATGCAAACAACATCTGGTACTTCGGCCTCTATTAGATGAAATACATCAGATACTGAGCCTGCTAATAGAATGTGATCAAATGGAATCGAAAACGAAGAAACTAGCCAGCCAATCCCTGTTCGTTCATTTTGATCGCGATCAGCAATTAACAATTTGACCATACAGGTACTCCCTTATGATAGATTTTTTCTTATTAATTATCTCCGAACCAAGCTTATTTTCATCACTACAGTGACTATCAGATTAAGGGTTCTAGTGTAAAAACTGATTATGATGCAATTCCAAACAACTTATGTATGAATTTTACATCTTTTTTGACAGATTTCACATGTTGGTGAAGTTGTCCTTTTTTCATCGCATGCATCGCTTTAATACCACTCAATATAGAAGTGGGTGTTCCATACGACTTGAATCCCAACATTAACGCACACGCTTCTTAATGAAACGATGTTCTAGTTCCACTATATTGTTAATGTACCGTAATCGTCTGATTTTGACGCTATCATCTTGTCCTCTTTTAACTATTCAACTAAACAAACTAATAGGACGTCAATATCTTTCTCTAAAATTTTTATTTCTGATATATATTTTTGGCCATGCCAAATAACCCTCCAAAACCCTATTGATATCGGGGGCAGTTCATGAATCGTCTTCATATTCTTTTCAAATTCCTTTGAATAGCTAAACCCAGATAATCCAGGCGCAAGCAAAACAAGTTTTGAAACCCTTTCAGGATAATTCAGAGCGAATTCAGTAGCAATTTGACCACCCATTGAGTGACCGATGAGTGTCGCCTGATTGATTTCTAGATGATCAAGCAGCGACAGCAAATCTTTCATGGTTGACATCTTCTAAAGGAGACGGTGATTTCCCGGTCCCAAGTCCGTCATGACACCAATAAAGTAGAAACCCTTGAGATTCAAAGTCTTATAGTATAGGAATTTTGAAGAAGTAATGTACGTCATGCATAATGAAAAAAACAAGAATCTCCTTTTTTTAAAAAAGGAGATTCTTCTCGTGCCGTGATCAACCAAAGAATAGATCCAGCAGATTACTGCCTGCTGATGATTGCCTATTATAAAACTCCGAATATCCGCACTTCTTGCAATACACAACCGTAAATTGATTACTTTGGACATCAAACATTTTCGACAATCCTGTTCCAGTCATTGCCACGTCTTTCTTAGCAGCATCATTGCTTCCACATTTCATACATCCTTTTTCACTCATTATTCTTCATCCCCCAATTTATGTAGGTTTAATTAAAATAGCTTATCTATTAAATCCTATAGTTTCATCTTGGCAGGACTAACAGATACTGAACAAAGCCAATTATTTCAGTGTGTTCTATGTTAAGTGAAAATAAAATTATGTAATTTTATTACCTTAAAGCGTAAGCGTTATCCATTATCAGTCAGTCTAATTTTTCCTAGAAAAATTAATATATCTTGTTCCTTGAAAAGTTAAAGTGCCGATATCTCCTTCTGCAAGAATACCAAATTCCTTGCCTGAAATACGAAATTCTGATCGATCGCCACTCTCAAATTCAAATGTAGTAAAATAAGTCGTAGATGAGCCATGCGAGTGGACATTGTTATTATGTTCGTGAAGATGACTATTCCTTGTGACATTCGTTCGTTTAATTTTTACAATTGCAGGAACAGATAAGCAAGGAGATTCCTCATTTTTCTTCCATTGGCTAAGACCACTGAATAAATTAACTATTATTACTATAAAAATGATAACGAAAATAATTCCTATAAATATCGGAGCAACTGTGAAAAGCCAATCTCCGCTTCCACCAACATCGTACATTAGATATTCCTCCTTGTTATGATAATAAAATATACGGATAAAATGAAATAAAGTTTCAGACTGCCTTCAAAAAAATGGCATATACATTTTGGACTTATCCTACTCTTTTCTCTTCGAATGGCTCCCCTTCATAATGAAGAGTAGCACTTGTTAGTTGAAGAAGACTTTTTACTTTACGAAGGTAGAGTGATAGATTTTCAATGGAAGGGATGCTGGTGAAAATAGGACATGTATTAGTTGTTGGCGGTACGGGAATGTAAGCGGATGTTTCTAAATGGCATGCAAAACGTTATCATAAGGTATCGATAATCGCTCGGGATAAATTGAAGATGCAAAAATAGAAAGGGAGAGTTCTTTTTATTCCCCCTTTTTAAAACCAAGGTATGTGTCTATAAAAACATTTATGAACGTTCGTCGATTTTGAATTGACTTTTGCGAATGTTTTTTAATAGAAAGGAAGAAAAAAGGAGTCGCTGCAGCAACTCACCCTCTTGAACTCAAGCCCCCGTTAGTTGAAGATGACTCATTCACTAAGAGAAACTTTCTACTCCATCAAATGTGATGGACCAAATAGAATCAAAGAACAGCCAACCCTTGTGATCCTAAATATGGAAAGTTGGTCCAAGCAGCAACCTGCAATCTAACCAGACTTCCATCATCTTGAATAGTAAATACGGAGACTGTGCCCTGATTTCCGTTAAGAGTGTAAAAATGCCGTCCATCTTTACTCACTCCAACATCCATGGGCAGTCCTGGAGCTGTACCTGGCGGTGTACTGGTAATATGCCTTACAACTGAAAGTGCTCCATTGCGATCGATTCGGTAGGTGGAGATGGTGCCGCTTAAGGTATTGGTAATATATGCAAAACGTTCATTCCTAGTTGTTACAACCCAGCATGCGGTTTTATATCCAGTTGGTACAGAGCCACTGATCACATGAAGGATCCCGTCGGTACTCATTGAATAGGATGACAGGGCATTTGAATCTGCTTCAGTAACTAAGAGGATTCCAGAGGATAGAAAATAAGCACCCAATGGTCCTTGACCATAAGAATCATTAACGATTGGTTCTGTAACCGTACCATTTTGATTTACATGGAATACACTGAGATGGTTTGAAGTAAGCTCGGATACAAGGATTTTACTACCATCACGAGTGAAGAGAACCTGAGCGGGCTGAGCATTGAAAGTACTGAGAGAATGGGTGGATCCAGGAATAGGAGTAAGGCGTCCGTTATTATCTATGCGAAAACCAGTGATATTGGAGGCGAAATTGTTAGCCACATTCCCTACATTGGCAACATAGACAAGATTACCAAACACATCTACGGTATTGGGCTGAGTACCTCCTGATGGCTTCACATCTACGAGAACGGGTGCACCGCTGTCAGTAATGATAAAACTGCTGATACTATGGCTGCCTGCGTTCACTGCAAGAAGGAAACGTCCATCACGGGACAAAGTTAGGGCTCCTTGTGACGTAAGCGGATCGACACCATCGTTTGCCGTTGCAGTGGAGACTTCCTTTGTACCAGTACCTCTACCATAAGTTGGGTAGGAATCCACAAAAGTAAGCATTCCATTCATGTCCCTGTAAAAGGAAATGATTTGATTCATTACTTCATTATTGGTCATAATGTAAACCATACTCGCATTCGCACGGAAATATTCGTTCATTATCTGCATTTTATACCTTCCTCCTTTCATTGTTTTATATGGTGCTTTTCCCATTTAAATTCCCCAAATTGATGCAAATTGGTTAAAAGGATTATCATCCACTTATCCCACAGCCTATCTTTAGTTATAACAACAAATGAAAAAGGACTGCCGAAGCAGTCCATTTATTGTTAAACTAAACTGCCCCGTTAGTGCCATAAGAAAAAGGCTGCCTCAGCAACCTTCCTTATTGAAGTAAAGCACCTGTTTGTTGAACAGGCGCAGCCTTCTATTCTTCACCTTTTTCTTCAATATATCTACGTTCACCGTTTTTGCGATTAACATAGACTCTTATTAAAACCTTTGAAATTGGGTCAATAAACACTTCTTGCGTGGGCTCAAAATCTTTTGAAAGGTTATCATTATTTGCTTTATAACGCCTATCTTTACGTTTGGAAAAAATCCAAAAGAGAAGTATTAGACAAATTTGAAATAGAAAATAACACCAAATCCATTTCATATTTACTCAACCTTTTCAATTACAACTGCTGTTCCGTATGCTACAATTTCACTCATGTTTTGTCCAATTTCACCTGAATCAAATCGAAACATGACTATTGCATTAGCCCCCATTGCATGAGCATTCTGTGTTAATCGGTCTATTGCTTGTTTTCTTGCATCCTCAAGCATTTCTGTATATTCATGAATTTCTCCGCCTACAAGAGACCTTAACGCCGCAGTAACTTGACCAGCAAAACCACGACTTCTTACAACCAGGCCAAAACAAGCCCCTTTTATTTCTTTAATTTTATACCCCTCAATCTGTTCCTTCGTTACAATTAGCATAAATACTCCCCCTTGTATATATTAAGATAAATATGTTCTTTTGTGCCAATCATTTACTAATGAAATAAGTGTACTATTCAATGGTTTATCCAGGTTCTTCATATATATTTTTTTCAAATTAAGAAACGATACATCTTCTTCTTGGTTCTAAGCAACCCTGCTATTGAAGTAAAGCACCTGTTAGTTCAGTAAGAATTAAAGTTCTTTATAAACAAATTCTCTGTACTTTATAAAATTTTGCTTTTTATAGAAGTTCTATGCAACAATGTTCTCAATCCAATAATCTAATTCTATTAAATCTATTCCTCGATCGTTCGCAATTTCATATATACATTCCATAAGACTTGAACCATACCCCTTATTCCTCTTTGTTCCTACTATGCTAATCTGGTGTATATATTCTCTATCTCTATCCAAGCATAGCCAAGAGCTTCTTCGTTATCTTCTAACAAAAGGAAAATGAAACTTTCGTTAATAACCAGACTTTTGAAAACTTCCTTCACATTTTTCCTTAAAGTATTTAGGATATAAATTTGAATGTAAATCGTGCACATATTTATTTAATTTAGCGACCAAATTGAAATTCCTGATTTGACTAATTTTCATAACAAATCCCTCATCTATCTTTCACTAATTTTAGGGAATTTTTCAATATTCCCCTTATTGAACTATCCTGCCCCGATAGTTCAATAAGAAAAAGGCTGCCGAAGCCCCCCCTTGTTATAGAACTAACGCACCCGATAGTTGAACAAGACTTCTCTTTTTTATTTTTGAACTGTTCACTTCCCAATTCCATTATTCTCTACCCGAGGTACAAAAAATCCCCAATTATACTTAGGTAAATTTTTTTATTAGGAGATTTCCTTATCATCATCGAAAACAATTTCTATTATGGCAAGTAGCAATGCAATAATAATCTCTGTTTTCAAGGAAAGTGTAATACTTTTCATAAACTCATCCACTGCGAACAGGACTAGCCAGTTCGATGTGCCTTCAAAACTGATTCGGATAAAAAACACCTTTATTTTCCCTGTTATATTTCGGACAGACAGCTTGAAAATTGCTTTGGAAAACAATTCGACAATGATGCCTAAAATAAAGAAACTGACAACAAAAACAATCAATGACCAGATAGATTCATATTGAACGCCGAGCAGTTCAAAAACCCCTGCCAGTCCAAAGAAATAAAGCCCCAATACAAAGCCCACTACCAGGATAATGAGAAATGCTAATCCGGTAACTGTTGCCATCTTTTCTTTTAAATTCATATCACGAAATGAATCATTTTTATTTTCTGGCATATGTCTGTTTCTCCTCTGTTAGATCTCTTTACTTCTGAAACTCTAACTTATTTTACCGATAACTAATCTTTTTAGAAATATCTCGTACCGTTCGACTACACCACGCTTATTGAACTAACCTGCCCCGATAGTTGCATAAGAATAAGCTGTCTTAAAGACAGCTCCGATCTTCAGCTAACGCACCCGTTAGTTCTATAACATATTGTTGAGTTGACACAAACTGTGCAGCAAATTGTTTTATTTTTAAAGCTCCAACTTATTGAAAGTGGCCTTTTGTAAATTATAATTTTTCTTGAGTAATTCAACAATCCTAACTAAAAAAGAAATAATTATAGATAACAACAAAAGAAAAATACATGAGAATGAAATCATTACATCTTCAAAGACAGGAAGTAATGCCAATAACAAGATAAAGCAGCCAATAAATATTAATAAAGAAATCGAAATATATTTCGCCATAAAAATCCTCCTGGTAGTATTAGTACCATTTTTTAATAATTTTATAGGAATACTCTATTAATATCAAAAATGTCACAGTCCGAAGACACTACGCTTGTTGAACTAAACTGCCCCGTTAGCTGCATATAAAAAGACTGTCACATGACAGTCCTGCAATTCTTCTATTGCACCTGATAGTTTAAGTGTTTTTTTTAAAACTTAGATATTCTTCATAAAGCATACTCATAATAATTTCGTCAGAATATTGATCCTTCACAAATAGAGATTGCCTTAATATTCCTTCTCTCTTAAACCCAGATTTCTCGTAAGATTTCATTCCACGCATATTATGTGAAAAAACCTGTAACTCTAATCGATTTAGTTTAAGCTGTTCAAATGTGAATTTTTGTGCAAGACTAGTCGCTTCAGTACCATACCCTTTCCCAAAATACTCTTTATTATGTATAGCTATTCGGAACATAGCTTTATTATTTTCTAAATCTATTTCTGTAATAGATAAATCACCAATAATTTTATTGGTATCTATTAGACAAATAGCAAAGTCATTTCGTGTAGAATCTTTACTAAATTGTTTCAAATCTATTCCTATTTCTTCTTTAGTTAATCGCTTTTTAGTACCAGTCATATATAGGATCTCTTCATCCTGAAAACACATATGAATACTCTCTATATCTTTTTCGTTAATTGGTCGTAAGTATACAGAATTTCCTTTAATCATAAAAACTCCCTCAATTGTTATTTATGTATTTGTTTAAAATATATATCTTTACCTTCTATTTTACATACAGCTCCTAAAGATTTGATATATCTAAAACAGTTAAGAAAAGTTCTATACATAACATAAAGCATTACTAAATTTCTTATCTCCTATATTTTCTCATAATTCTTATTGAACTAATCTGCCCCTTTACTTCAATAAAAGACCAGGAAATGATTTCTGGTCTTTTTTCGTTTAATCCTCATCACTTGTAATCGGAACTTTATTGTACGGATAATCAGAAAAATTCGAAACGAAGTCAAAACCTATTCCGTCATGGCCTACCCAAAGATAATATCTATCTTTTGATGTCGTTTTTGTATAATCCAAAATAAATCTCGCTAAACCAATGTCACTCGTAAAATCCATTTCTATTGTTTTCTCAGTAGAAAACAAAATACTATCATTGTTAAAAGCGTCCAAATAGGCTTTAGGAAAATAATTGACTAGCTCTTCAATATTATTTATTTCTACTAAATGATGATAATTTCTAGGCGCAACTTTCGATGTTTTTGCTCCTTTCGATATATTAATTTCCTTCGAACCACTAATTCCATGCAAATAAATCGGATACTTATTTATTTTTTTAAAAATTCTTTTAAGCTTTGGCTATAACTCGTAGTTAAATCCTCTTCAACTGAATCAATAAAAAAATAAAAATTAATCATCCCTCTCTTCCCAGATTTAAAAATATATGAAAAACCGTCTCCAACTAAAAAATCATTTAATGATATTTCCATTATCATACCACCTTATGTAGCTTTGAAATAAAGATTGATCAAAAGGTCCTCTTGAACCCCCATATTAGCGTAAATAAAAAGATTCCATTTTGAAAAAAGATTGTTCAAAATGGATTCTTTTCTTGTGATTTAGTATACAGTTTTTATCAAATAGTTTAATTATTTTTAGTGATCCTTAATGAACTAACGCACCCGTTAGTTCTATATGAAATACGGTATGTAAAAAAAGAAAATAAATAAAGAGATAACAATATTCATATACCCCCAAAATCCTTTTCTGTCTTTTTGAAGTTCGACAAATCCTGACACCAACATAAATGCCCCAAGGAAAAACATATAATACGGCAATAACTCAAAGGTTTGAGTTATTAGACTATAACCTGATAGAACAATAACCACTATCGCTAAAATAATTCTAACCATTTTCAAAAATATATTTCCCCCTAAAAATTAAGTTCAGCACTATTTCTTTTTAATCATACCATTTAACACCTTTTCATTTGTATGAAAAATGGAAATTACTTCTTTCACTAAACTGCCCCTTTAGTTGAAGAAGAAAAAAGAGCCGTCTGAACAGCTCCATAATCTTAAACTCAAGCACCCGTTAGTTAATAAAGTTTATATTCGTCTCCTTTATTGATTTTTTATTACTTCGTCTACATAGTTTAAAAGAGTTTTATATTTAGACTCTCCATTAAGATATTGTATAGCTTCATAAATCGGACATATCACTTTGTCTAATTTTTTTGAGTAAAGAACACTTTCGCTTTCTACACTCACCATATAGTTATCTAAATGAATCGTATTTTCTTGGATAGACTTAAACTCAAACCAATTATATTGCCCGTTTGTATGGTTTTTAATAACTTCTCCTAGATAGACTCCGATTCGTACGGGAAAATTATCTGGATGTTCTTTTAAAAGCTGCTGTCCAAAGTCTGTATGCATTAACCTATCAGCATACTCATCAACCAAGCGAACACTTTCTATTGAAAGATTCAAATTATCTTTTGTAAGGTTTGCTTGGTCCCATTTTTCAGATGATACATCTTCATATAACAATTCCGCCATAAACTTTATGTCATTTTTAATTAATTTTCTCTTTTTAAAAAACATCTATCGCTCCTCTTTCTACAAACCGTATTTAGAATACAGCTTATTCAACTAAACTGCCCCTTTAGTTCTATAAGAAAAAACCAAAATCAGTAATGATTTCGGTTTTTCATGTTTATAAACGGTTTAACTTTTCCGATTGAATGTTGTCAGGCAAGGATTTTCTACTATTGCTGTACTAATTCTTAACATGTTTTCTATATTTTCAGCTGTACTCCACAATAACAAAGGGATAATTTTTAAAAATAGAAAACCTTCTTATAAGTACTATCGTCTATATATCTAGGGAAGGAAGTGTGAACTGTTTTGGAGGAGTTTGTGTTTAAATGGTCTCAAATGAAAGATGACGAATCCTTACTGGATGAAATCATGTCCCTTTATGGCCAGGATATTCTGCAATTGGTCTATTCCTATGTAAAAGATGTAGTTGTGGCAGAGGACCTGACACAGGAGATTTTCATCAAATGCTATAAGGCGCTGCCCACGTATAACCAACAATCAAATATAAGGACGTGGCTTTGGAGAATTGCTATTAACCATTGTAAGGATTATAGGAAAAGCTGGTACTTCCGAAAAGTTTCGACTGCAGAAGAGGAGCAGGAATGGACTTCTACCGATAATGTGGAAGAAGAGATCATTCAGCAGGATGAAGACAGGCAGCTTGCTGGTGCAGTCATGGAACTGCCAATCCAGTATCGCGAGCTCATTTATCTCCATTATTTTCAGGAAATGAAGCTCAAGGAGATTTCTGAAATTACCGGGGTCAAACTTGGAACGGTGAAGACCCGGATGCGCCAGGCGAAAAGAAGGTTAAAAACCTATTGGGAGGAATCCACCGATGGAAGATAAATTAACACGCTTGAAATCGGCTATGAAAAAGCATACATTTCTTGATTTGAAATTCACGGAAAACCATAGAAACTCCATCCATACTGCTATCGAAAAGCAGGATGTAAGTAGGGAAGACATCTTAATTGGTATTTTCAGATCATTGGATAAGGAGAAAAGTGGTTATCAAATTAATGAATCTCTTTACCAGAAAGGCATCCGGAAATTTGAAAATAACGAAGGCTCCTTGTATGCTGCCTTGCATGAGCTTGAGAAGGAAGGCTGGCTCCAGTCTTTTTGGGAAACTGAAGAAAGGAAGCTCTATTCCTTGGATGAACGTGCGAAAAAGTGGCTAAAGAAAAAGGAATCTAAAAGTGGTTCCGCCTCTGCTAGTTGGCGGACAGCGTTTGAAGGAGGAAGAACCGATTGAGAAGCAATCATTTTTTAGATGAGGTTTCGTCGTATATCCGATCAAAAGAAGCAAAAAAATATATAGAAGCTGAATTAAAAGCCCATTTGCATCAAGCTAAAACTGAACTGGTCAAAAAAGGATATAAAGAGGAAGAAGCAGAGGAACTGGCTGTCCGGAATATGGGAAGCCCCTCTGACATTGGGCAGAAGATGGACAAGCTGCACAGGCCGAAGATTGATTGGAAGCTAATGAGTATGTTTCTGTTCATGTCAGCTGCGGGCCTGTTTTTGTTTTGGTTCTTATTTAAGGATGGTAATTCATTTTCAGTGCTGAAGCAGGCATATTCTGTCACAGGAAGTGTAATTTTGGCCTGTGTCCTTCTTTTTTTCGATTATCGGAAATTTCAGAGATGGGGCTGGGTTTTCTTTACGATGGGATGTCTGATTCTTGTTCAGTTCCAATTTTCCAATGTATTAGTAAACGGCAATCCTCGAATTAATATTATGGGTTTATTGTCGGTCGATTCTATTGTGGTTCTGCCACTTTTTCTGCTTGCCTGGGCCGGAATGCTGCAATCAAAAAAGATGAATGTTTATTTGGCTGCCATTTTATACGTTTGTTCTGCCTTCTTGTTTCTGAATACAGCCAACGAGCAGGCGGTGGCGATTTATTCATTGATGGTTGCTGTAATGGTCTGGAGGAGTAGCCTAAATAAAAGGAAAATCCTTATCACTGCAGCAGTCCTACTTACTACATGTGTTTCACTTCTGCTTATATCCTTGAAAGATATAAGGGCCTATCAATTAGAAAGACTTTATGCGTTTGTTACGCCTGAAAAATTCAGTGAGACCTCGGGGTATATGCCTTTGAAACTAGAAAAGCTAATTGAGGATGCCGGATGGATTGGCCATTTTGGTTCCCTCGGAGCGATTGATTTTTCTAATGAAATGATGACGGATTTTATCTTTGTAACAATTACCTATACGCTTGGCTGGGCCGGGGCATTGCTCATTGGTCTGCTGTTTTTATGGATGATCTGGCGAATTTCCCGTATATTCCAAACTGTGAAAGACCCATTTGGGAAAATGCTTGTTTCCGGCAGTTTTGCCATATTCACTGCACAGGTTACTGTCAGCATCGGAATGTCTCTCGGCTTATTACCACTAATAAGTCTATCCCTGCCATTTATGAGTTATGGTGCTTTATCAGCGATGATTAACGCCTTCTTGTTTGGTCTGGTTTTAAGTGTGTATCACAAAAAAAATATTATGCTGATGAAGAAAATATGAGAGTATGGTATTGTAGCTCATACTCTCTTTTCTGAAGAAACTAGGAATGGGGAAAGGCATGAAGCTTTGAAAGATGCAATTAATCATGAGGATAATTATCAGGTGGAAAATTCCCTAAAAGTTGAATATATAGGAACTGATAAATGATCAGTAAGTCGATTTATCAAAATATAGAACTAATTAAGATCTATGTGTATTTTTGGAATCAAGATTGATCAAAATTTTCTCCTGAACCCCCATATTAGCGTAAATAAAAAGAATCCATTTTGAAAAAAGATTGATCGAGATGGATTCTTTTCTTGTGATTCAGTATACAGTTATTATAAAATAGTTTGATTATTTTTAGTAATCCATAATGAACTAACGCACCTGTTTGTTTAAGTGTATTTATTCACAATTAAAAAGTTGGTAAAACAAGAAACGAAGTTCTTAATATTATTAAAAACTCCGTCTATTATGTAAAAATTTATTTGATTCTTTAGTATCTCTTTTAAATTTCCTATATTCCCAAAAGAACCTTATTAAATATGCGATTATTACACCAACAGGACCTCCCCAGGATGCGGGTCCATTAATAAGTATATAACTTGAAATCCATCCTAAAATCATTACGAATGCAAAAATAATTAAATCTATTTTTTTCTTTTTTAAAAATGCCTTAAAATACACTGTTTTCACCTACCAATAAGTATTGATTCTATATTAATTGTTTTAATATTTTTATTTCACTAACCTGCCCCTTTAGTTCAATAAGAAAAAGGCTGCCGAAGCAACCCCTGTTATAGAACTAACGCACCTGTTAGTTCCATAAGAATATCTTTTAAAAGTAGTCGGGAATATCAAAAGATATGGAGTCAATATCATTTTCTTTTGAATAATACATACAAATACTATCCTTATATTTTTGCTTAGAAGAAGGTATTTCAATAAAATTAAATCTTCTATAAAAGTCTGACCCAATATCGCTATATAAGAAAAAATTATTACAATCTATATTTTGCTCTAATTTGTTTATCACTTCTTCAATTAATATAGAAGCATACCCTTTTTGTCTTAAATGTAAAGGAGTAGCAATTGACCCAATCCCTCTAACAAGTAAGTCTTCTGTAAGATTTAGTTCATATACTATTAGGGAACTTAATAACTCTTTTGTATCAGTTTCCTCCAGAACATACCATTTCCCCTTTTTGTACTTACTGGAACCCTGACACATCGTTACATATTCTTGAGAAAGCATTCTGTCTCCCCAAACATCATAGCCCATCATATAAACTACTTTCATATCCTTGTCTGTTGCTTCTCTAATTTTTTTCAATATATCTCTCCTTATGACTGTATTTTCTTATTGATTCACTTCGCCTTTCAAAGTTTAAGTCCTTTTTTTATTGAGCTAACCTGCCCCGATAGTGCCATAAGAAAAAAGCAGCCTCAGCAACCTGCCTTATTGAAGTAAAGCACCTGTGTTAGCTCATTAAGAAAACCTATCAAAAAAGATAGTTCATTTGATTTTATAATTGCTTACAAGCGTATAGTCTAGCTCTTTCCAAGATAGTAATGTATATGGCGTATTAGGCTCTTGAATTGTTTGAACATTTTCAGCAATTAATGTTACTTTTTCTTTTGGATAATCTTTCTTTCTTTCTTTGTGGAAAAATTGCCAGTTTTATTAATTTTCCGTTTTCCCAAGGTTCTCTTAATAAAGACAGTGCTTCTATTTCATTTTTATCAAATGAAGGTTCGTCGCCTATCCAGTCGCAAATTTCAAACAATGGATATTTACTACCATCCCATTCTCCTTCAATTCCTAACACTTTTAAAATAATATATTTTCCTGATTGGAGACGATAACTAATTACATCTTTGGCTCTTAAACTTGTTTGTGGAATAAACCTTTTGGAAACCTTTTTTGGTAAAGGTTGTGGCGAAATTAGTTGTTCTTTTAGTTTTAATAAAACTCTTTCCCTTTTCTTTATAAGGGAAGGTTCATCATCCCAGCGTTTTAAGTCACTACCATTATCTATTATTTCTACTGCTTTTTTTTTCACATTTTCCTCAAGCCTACCCAATTTCCATTGAATAGCTGCTAATGAAAGCCAAAACACGGTAGTATCTTCTTCATCAAACTCTTCGGCTTTTAAAGATTGCTCAACTAAAATCTTTGTCGCCTCTTCAGAAGAATATCCCTCTGCGATTAAATCCTTATAATGTAACTGAACATCTTCAGCTACATCATCTGAAAAAATTGCCGTACCCCAGGCTGCCATAATATCCCCTCCAAACCTATAACATTAATTAAATAATTCTATTCCAACTATTTTATTCCTTCTTCAACTATCCTGCCCCGTTTGTTGCATAAAGAAAAAGCTGCCTTAAAGACAGCTCCGATCTTCAGCTAACGCACCCGTTAGCTGAATAACTAAAACTAGTGAATCTTAATTTTTGTTCTTTAAAAACATCATTTCAAAGACGAAAGCAATTGCGCATAACCCCATTACTGAATCAATTATATTTTGAACTAACATTGAATCAATTTTTAGAATATGAGTGATAATATCAGTAAATAAAATAAGAAAGAAAAACAACCGCACTATTTTTTGCTTTTTTGAAAGATTGGAAACAGGTTCAAAAAAAGTATTTAACTTCATAAAAATTCTCCAATTTCCCTTTTAATTATATATTTCATTATACCTAAAATATGGTGATAATCTGTCTTTTTTTGACCAATTATTGGTGTTTCCTCATCAACTAACCTCGCTCCGTTTGTGCCATAAGAAAAAGGCTGCCTCAGCAACCTTCCTTATTGAAGTAAAGCACCCGTTAGTTCTATAAGCTCTAAATAAACTTTTATTAAAGTCCACCATCTAAACCGTCAATTTTTACTCCTCTACTCCAATCACGATCGATTTTTAATTCATTATTTGTGGTGGATATGGTTAGTTCTCCTACTTTCTCATAAATTTTAGATGAGTTCTCGTCATAAACTTTAAATTTCGTTGTATATAAGTAATCTATTGTGCCATCATCATTTTTGCTTTGTTCTTCAAGTTTCACATCTTGTACTTCAATACTTTTATTAATTTGTTTGGATACCAATTCTGGTATTTGAAATTTACGGTTAGCGATTTCTGCATTATATTGTTCTTCTGTTAAATAAACTTTAATTTTTTCTGCGATTTCATCAAAAGTTGGAGGATTGGATGAATCTTTAATGGTATATAGTTCTGTACTATAGTCTTTAAATAATTTTTCTGCCTTTTCTATATTGACCACTTTTTCCTCTTTAACAGGTTTCCCCTCTTTTTCCACACCGTTTTCTTTGACCACATCCTTGTTACAAGCAACTACACCAATAAACAATACAAACAAAAAAAATAAACTAAAAATTTTCTTTATGATAGCCACCTCATTTCCTTCAAATGTTCCTACACTCAACATCTTCTATACAAATTGTGCATTATCCTTGTTCAACTATCCTGCCCCTTTAGCTCCATAAGAAAAGGGCTGCCATAGCAACCCTATTCCCTAATTTTTGCATATAACGTGGAACGAGGGACACCTGTAGTTTTTACAATGTCATTTACACTCATTCCATTTGTTTTACGTTCATGAAAGAGCTTGATAGCTCGTTTTATTGTTTTTTCATCTTGCCCTGGTCTCCCCATATGTTTTCCTTGCCTTTTTGCTCTCTCCCGACCTTCTGTCGTTCTTTCAACAATAAGATCACGTTCAAATTGTGCGAAAGAACCTAAAATATTAAAAAGAAGTGTTTGTAAGCTATTTGCCTCGTTTGAACCATCAAACTTCATATCTTCTTTTACAAATCTTACATTCACGCCTTTTTCTGCTAATTCATGAACGATCTTATTTAAGTCCATAATGGAACGAGCCAAACGATCTATTTTAGTTACTACTAATGTATCTCCTTCTCGTGCAAATTCAATAGCTTCATAAAGTTGGGCTCTTTGTTTTGTACTTGTTCCGGTTACTTTTTCAACAAAAAGCTTTTTACACCCTTCATTTTCCAAAATTTCCTTTTGTGTTTCTAAATCTTGGCCAGTAGTTGAAACCCTCGCATAACCAATTAACAATATGTATCATCCTCTGTCTATAAGTCTTAAATCTTTTACACATTTAATTATAGACTAACTTTTAGACAGGAAACAAGAAAATAATTAACAAATAATATGTTTGATTTTAAGAGTGTCTTAAAGTTTTGAGTTTTGGAACAAATTCTATTAAAAATAAAATTTTATTTATGGAATACAATAAAAGATAGCAAGTGTGTGTTTTTATTAATTTTGTTCAGCAATCGGGCCTTTTCTTGAATTAGAGAAGGGATTATTCGTAAGTAAATCGAAGTTAAATCAGAAGATGTTATATAGTTTATGGTAACTAGAAATGTAGATGGTCTACAGGTTTAGTTTACATAAAGGTTTTTTGTAAATGAAGAGAATTATATTATTAGGAGGAGATTGAATTGAAGTTATTACAAATCAGACTGTTGGTTAAGGATTTTAAAAAAAGCTCCAATTTTTACAAAGATATATTAGGACTTTCAATAAGTTGGTACGAGGAAGAAATGGAATATGCACTTTTCAATAATGGAGAAACGAAAATCGAGCTTTTATCCCGAAAAGCCATGGCAGAAGTGGTCGGAGAGGAAAATAAATTTTTAGAAGGGGAATCTCAATCAAAATTTTTACTTCAATTTGAAGTAGAAGATGTTGATAAGACTTATAACCGTTTAAGAGAAAATGGGATTGAATTTATTACTAAACCACACGATCGTAAAGAATGGAGATCACGTATTGCACATTTTCGAGACCCAGATAGGAACCTTATTGAAATATATAAAATGCTGTAATTGATTAGGATTTTTTCAACACAAATAACTCCGCTTCAATTTATTCGAACGGAGTTATTTGTGTTAACTGAAAATGCACCGTATTCAAAACGAATTACTAGAATAATTTTATACAAAAAAAGGAGGAATTAACGTGAAAATAAAAATTGAAGAATTTGAACTTCCTCATATAGATTCAGGTCCTTATTGAATTACTAGGGGAAAAGATGGTGCCCTATGGTTTACACAACATAAAGCGAATCAAATAGGTCGAATGACTGTTGATGGTAAAGTGACTCATATTGATCTTCCTACTTTCAATGCAGGTGTGCTATCTATCACTTCTACAGATCAGGGTGATATATGGTTTACTGAAAATAGGACAAATAAAATTGGTAAACTAACAGTAACAGGTGAAATTACTGAATATACGCTACCAAACAGCGATTCAGGACCTTTTGGAATCACGCAAGGACATAATGGAGACATTTGGTTTACAGAAATGAACGGAAATAGAATAGGAAGAATCTTATCATCAGGTGAAATTATTGAGTATAGTTTGCCTGTTCCTGATTCTTATCCCTCTTTTATTGTAGCTGGATCTGATTATGCTCTATGGTTTACTCAGAATCAGAGTAATCAAATAGGTCGGATTACGATAGACGGGGAAGTGACTACATATAAGTTACCCACAAAACAGGCTGGTCCTGTGGGAATTACAAATGGACCGGATGGTGCACTTTGGTTTGTAGAAATTAACGGAAATAAAATTGGAAGAATTACTACTTCTGGAATAATAAGTGAGTTTACCATTCCTACTCCGAATGCTCGTCCACACGCAATTGTAACCGGCCCTGATCGTGCTTTATGGTTCACTGAATGGGGAAGTAATCAAATAGGTCGGATTACAATAAACGGTGAAATTACGGAATATCCTATTCCTACGAAAAATGCGGAGCCACATGGTATGGTAGTAGGACCTGACAAGGCCTTGTGGTTCGCTGAGGAATGCAATAAGTTAGGCCGGTTAAGCTTTGGATAAAAACTTTGAAAGGTAGTGACTACCTATGGAATCAAATAAGCAGCATGGACCGAATCCTACAGATAAATATCCGATTAAAGGAAATAATATTTTACAATTTATTAAAAATACAATTACTAGACCAAATATTATTGCAGGTGAATATTCTTATTACGATGCAAAAAATGGAGAATCCTTTGAAGATCAAGTGTTGTATCATTACGAATTTTTTGGTGATCGACTTGTTATAGGGAAATTTTGTGCCATAGCACCCGGTGTAACGTTTATTATGAATGGAGCTAATCATAGGATGGATGGCTTCTCCACTTATCCGTTCAATATTTTTGGACAAGGTTGGGAGAAATACACACCAGCGCTAGATCAATTGCCGTTTAAAGGGGACACGATAATTGGAAATGACGTCTGGATTGGGATGGATACGGTCATTATGCCTGGAATCAACATAGGTGATGGTGCTATTATAGCAGCAAAATCAGTTATTACTAAAGATGTAGAACCATATACAATTGTTGGAGGAAATCCTGCAAAGAAAATTAAAACCCGTTTCTCAGCAGAAATCATTAGCAAATTGCTAGAAATAAAATGGTGGGATTTAGATATTGAAGTTATTTCTGATCATATTGGTTTGATAGTAAATGGAGATATAGATAATCTAGAAAACCTGAAAAATAAAATATGACAAATTAACAACTGCCTATAGCACTCGTTATGGTAACAAAAAAGGTTAGGTACTTTTTTAGATATCCAACCTTTTTTGCCGATAAGACACTTTATGAAAGTTCTGCAATAAACACCAGTTGAATTAAATTAATCGATCTAGGAGGATTATCATGGTCTATGTCGCACTGCTTAGGGGAATCAATGTTGGTGGGAAAAATAAAATTGACATGAAGTTGCTTAAAAAAATTTTTGAACGAGTAGGTATGAGCTCTGTAGTTACATATATCAATTCAGGTAATATTATTTTCACAGTGAATGGCCAATCAAAAACAACAATATCCCATATTTTAGAAGAGGCTATACATACAAACTTCGGATTACAAATCAAAGTTTTAGTCCGTAGTTTTGATGATTTAAAAAAAGTCATACACTCCCTTCCAGAGTCATGGACGAACGACCAACAAATGAGAAGCGATGTGCTGTTTTTATGGGACGAAATTGATGATGAGTCAGTGCTTAATAAGCTGGTCATCAAACCAGAAATTGATACGGTAAAATACGTTCCTGGAGCCATTCTATGGTCGGGTGAAAAAAAGAATATTAGCAAATCCGGTATGACTAAACTCGTTGATTCAAAGCCATATCAACAAATAACAATTAGGAATGTAAATACAACTCGCAAAATATACGAACTTATGCAAGCAGCAGAGGCGTGAATTACATGATACTAGCAAGAACTATTTTCCGGAAATCGGAAAATATCTGACAGATTAGAGCCAGAACCCTGTCACTGGGCCTACTAGGCGAATCCGAGTAGTTCTATAAATGATTGGATGTACATAATTAAGAAACCCAGCTAATCTTCTCATGTGAAGGTAGCTGGGTTTTATAGTTGGATGTGCAAATTAACACTTAAAATATACGTAAATATCGATCAACTTGACATCCTTAACGTAGGAAACTTCGGCTTTCTTTATGTCGAAATTTGCTTAGCGTATGTTTTCCGCGTTTTGTTGGTGGGACCCCCGTAAGAAAAAAGGTTGCCGCAGCAACCTTCCTTATTGAAATAAAGCACCTGTTAGTTCAAAACATATTCCATTCTATTTTGGGCAAAGTAACTGTGGTGAATTACCAACCAAACAAACATCGAAACAATGGTCAGTTCAAGTAGCCGAAGCTGAACAAGGTAAGGGATTAGGAAAGCCCGAAAAGGGAAAATTTCATACTTACTCTTTAGAGGTTGATAACATTGGTAAGAATGTATTGTCTGCGGAAATTTATATGTTTAGCAATGAACCTAATTCTACGACGAAGTTTGCACTTTTTGGTTGTCCTGGTGAAGAGGATTGCAATAAAGACCACTTTGAAGAAGCGATTTCTTTAGCAAAACAAATGAATGATGGATATCCTTATAAATTTAGCAATTTCATTTTGGCTGAAAAAGCAACGGAATTGGAAGTGGAAATCGTTTGGACTCAAAAGGGTAGCGAAGGCAGACCTTTAAAAGAAACATTTACATTCACTGCTGAATAACAAGAAAACAAAAAGGCCGAAATAATCGGTCTTTTTGTTGAACTAACGCACCCGTTAGTTTAAGTACATTTCTTCACAAACTTATATTAGTTCACAACTAAGATTTAAGAACATAATTAATAAATTCTGTTTTTGCTTTAGTGTACGCTTCACGATCATTGCTATATTTTTTTGCTAAATTTCTTTTAAGAATAGCGTATTCATCAATAAACTGCTGATTAGTCCGTAATAAATCACGAAAAAGTAGCTGATTATCCCACCGTTCTTCTCCCTCAAGTAAAATATGTAAATGTACTACTCGTTTGTCGTTAATTACTTTCACAAAAAACCTTTGCCAAGGTCGATTGTCTAAGTTAGGTGGTACATAATTCCAGTCGTGATTAGCTAACAATGAAGATATTTCTTTTATTTTTTGAAATGAATCAATTTTAGCCATTAAATCAATGATTGGTTTAGCTGGTAAATTTGGAATAGATGTACTTCCATAATGTTGAATTTCCGTTATGCCGAAAGTTGAAAGAAGATTAAGAAGAAGTGCTTTTTCCTGATTACCTTTTTCTACCCACTTGGGATTTGGTTCGACAATGTCTATTGTCTCATTAGCCCAAACGGGCCATGTGCTTTCATCATGAATATCTTTCATTTTACTCTCCCTCAAGATTTTAATTTTTTCAGATTCAGAAAAATCTTTGTACCTGCATTCTTTTACAAACCTGCGCTGCCTTAAAGAAAGCTCCGATCTTCAGCTAACGCACCCGTTAGCGAAATAAGAACTTTTTACCTTCTAACGAATAATGAGTATTCTATTGGATTTTCGAATCCTAATCTTTCAGCCAGCTTTATCGACGCAAAATTGTTAACATCACAATCCCAGTTGGGTTTCAAATTTCTTTCAATACAATGTTCAATGAATATTTCTGCAACATTTTGAGCTAAGCCCATTCCTCTATACTTATTTTGAGTTGCAATATCAATTTCAGCAAATTGTAATGAACTAAATATAGATGTACACTCACTTACAACGGTATCATTATGTACCAAACAATACCCAAAACCATTCTCAAGAAAATTTGATACTGAACCCCAATATTCATTATAATAAGATTCATTAAATTCTAGACTATCAGTAATTATTTTTTCATCTATTCTCTTTACTTTAAAATCTTTAGGGAGTTTTTCTTTTTTTATTGTTGAGTATGTATCCTTATTAAAATGAAAAGAATATCTATGCATTTGTCTTAACTCTTTTTCAAACAACTTATTTATAACTTGATCCCATTCTTTTGATGGAGAAAACAAAGTGAATCGCTTTTTATCATTTTTTCTGCTTCTATAAATTTCTAAAAATATGCTGTCAAAACCATTGTTCATTTCGTCTCCACCAATAACAAAAATACCTGAATCAGTTCCAATTAAAACTGTTTTCTTCAATTCATCCATATAGACCTGTCCAGGAATATAATTATTTAATACAGAGTAAGCAAATGTAGGATAAGTTTCTTTATCCTTATTTTCCAGTAAATTCATGGCCTTTTTAAATTCATTATTCATACACTGGTTCCCCCTTTGTTTTTTGATTATTCATCATACATGTCGTACTTTCCTTCTTCCACTAACCTGCCCCTTTAGTTCCATAAGAAACTCCTATGGCGGCGCTCCTCGCCGCCACCATCTACCACGAAAACCTGCTCTTTACCCAAAATAAAGTCTAACCCATTAAACCCTTGACAATAATGGATGATAACAATACAACCAGGCTGAACTTTTTTTGGTGGATCTTAAGGAAGATACCCTGTATAAGAAACTGGTTGTGACAGTATTGAAGAACCATTTAGTGTACTACAAGTACGTATACAAAAATTTTTGTAACAAATCTCCTGTCATATGTATTGTTAATCTTTTATTGAGGTGATTCTCCTATGGAAGCAATGATTGAACGGTGTGCTGGCCTAGATGTACACCAAGAAACAGTAGTAGCCTGTGTATTATTTGGTCCATTAGATAAAAAGCCAAAAACCTCTATTGAAACGTTTTCAACTACAACAACGGGACTCTTGGCTTTAAGTGATTGGTTAACTACCCTTCAGGTATCCGATGTTGTGATGGAAAGTACCGGAGTCTACTGGAAACCAATATGGAATATTCTCGAAGATTCTTTTCACCTTGTTCTTGCCAATGCCAGGCATGTCAAAAATGTTCCAGGGCGTAAAACTGATGTGAAAGATGCCGAATGGCTTGCCAAGCTTCTAAGATGCGGACTTATTGAAAGCAATTTTGTTCCACCGGAGGATATTCGTGATTTACGGGATCTTACTCGTTATCGAAAAAAATTGATTCATCATCGCACATCCGAGCAGAATCGCATTCACAAAATTCTTCAAGATGCTAATATCAAGCTAACATCCGTACTATCAGACATTTTTGGTGTATCGGGACGCCGTATCCTTGAAGCGATTCTAAACGGTGAAAAAATAGAGACCGATGGTCTTCGAAAAATGGTGGATTGGCGAACAAAAGCTAGTATTACGGACATTGCCAGTGCAATTAATGGACGTATTCGCCGTCATCATCGTGATATGTTGCGTTACCATTGGGAGCATATGAGTTATTTAGAAAAAGCCATAGAAGAATTGGAAAAACAAATCGATCAACTCCTGTCCCCCTATCGTAAGGAAGTAGAATTATTGGATGGAATACCTGGTGTGAACAAAGCTGCCGCAGCTACTTTTATTGCAGAGATGGGCGTGGATATGTCCGTATTTAAGTCAGCTAAACATCTTGCCTCTTGGGCTGGTGTGAGTCCTGGAAATTACGAAAGTGCTGGTAAAAAAAACGAGTAAAACCACACAAGGTAACAAAGCTTTGAAAACGATGGCTGTAGAATGTGTACTAGCGACATCAAGACAAAATAATCGAATTGCTTCACATCGAAAAAGGATTACCAAACGGCAGGGAAAAATGAAGGGACGAATCGCTTCTGCTCATTTACTACTAACGATTGCTTACAACATCTTAAAAACAGGGGAACCCTATCAAGAACTAGGCTCAAATTATCTTGAAGAAAAACAAAATAACAAAGAATTAAAAATGATCGAATACCTAAAAAAGAAAGGCTATACAATCGATCCATCTGAACAACAAACTGCATAACCAGTTAAAATAACGACATAGTACATTTACGTCCTTCAAAAAAATTAGAATATGGTGGGCTTATTTAAGTATGGCCTTTCACTAAAGTGTTTTCATACAAAAAAGGCTGCCTCAGCAACCCCTGTTATTGAAGTAAAGCACCCTTTAGTTCAATAAAGGCTATTAAATTTTTTCTAAATTTTTAGTGAGTCTGATAATCCAATACAATACTATCCACGGAAGTATGAACTTTGTAGCCCATTCAATTACATTAGGAATTAAATATGATGAGTTTATATTAAATAACGGAAGTATTAGCCAAAGTACCAATAAAACTATGATACCAATAATTAAATTTTTCATTTAGATAGCCCCCCTATAATCTCATATTACCATAATAACCCATTATCCTTCTTCAACTAAACTGCCCCGATAGTTGCATAAAGAAAAAGCTGCCTTAAAGACAGCCCCGATCTTCAGCTAACGCACCCGTTAGTTCATTAAGAAAGGAGTTGCCTTAACAACTTCTTTAAGAACAAAATTTATTTATTAGGCACTAATAATACTGTTTTTATTTTTAAAGTAAATAAACAAATTAAATATGCTTAACCCTAAAATTATAATAAACAAATATGAGGAAATAACGTCTCCTCCTAAATTTAATTCATCAGCTATGTATCCCATAATAATAAGATTAATACCAGAAACAATTATTGAAATTATTGAAGTAATACTAACTGTGAATCCATTAACGAGGTTGCTTCGTTTCTTTTGAACCAATAAAATAATGGATATAACAATTAAACTAATTATAAAAGTAATAAAAACTAATCTTAAAAAATCGTATATTTCCAACCCATCCATAGTCATCCCCCTTATTATCCTTTTCCTATTAATTTTACCACAAAAAACCATTATCCTTAATGAACTATACTGCCCCGATAGTTGCATAAAGAAAAAGCTGCCTTAAAGACAGCTAAGAAAGTAGAAAATCTTTTGTTATTCCTATAAAATAAAGATAATTCATAATATATAGGTGAAATTAATGGCTAAAACTAATTTAAAGGTCCAAGTAAACAAAAATGAAATTATCTGGAATGAAGAAAAAGGGTTATTTACTTTTGACGATGCACCTGCACTCTTATTATGGGACTCTGCAATAGAATTGTTTTTAAATACAATTGAAGAGGTTTCCGGAACTGACGTGTCCAAGACTGTATATGAGGCAACCTTTTATCGGATGGGACATTTAGTAAGTTCATATTACCAAGAACGTCAAGACATTGAACAACTTTTTACCGAATACAGTGATATTTATAAAACTGCTGGTTGGGGGAACTTTAAGATTACTTATTACTCATTTGAGGAAAAAAGAGCAGTTATTCAATTAAAAAATAGCTGGGAAGATAGAATCTTTAAAAATTCCAATAAAGAAAACGCGGGAGTTTTATTACCAAGTCATTGGGCAGGTGTCTTTGGAGGACTATTTCAACAAGATATGTGGTATAAGATTAATAAGAGTCAAGCGGAAGGTGAAGAATTTAATGAAATTGAGGTATTCCCTTCTAACATTACTCCAACAAAAAATATTCACGACTTAGCGAGGCAAAAGGAACAACAAAGTATTAAGGAATTAGAGGAAAAGGTAAAAGACCGCACCGAAGAGTTATCCTTATTGGTTAAGGAGTTATCTTCTCCTATTATACCTGTTTTAAAAGGAATTCTTGTTATACCATTAATTGGAAAGTTTAACCAAGAACGACTTTCAGATTTGGTTGAAAACGCTTTAATTGAAATATCTCGTCAAAAGGCAAATTACCTACTAATTGATGTAACTGGTATTACTAGTGTTGATGACTTTACTATATTTGGCATTCGAAAATTAATTGAATCTGTTCGTTTGCTAGGAGCTGAGTGTTTCATAGTAGGAATTTCTTCAAAGCTCGCCATCGAAATTTCCATTTTGAACCTCAATATGAGTAGAGTTCGCACTTTTTCAACCCTCCAACAAGGAGTAGAGTTTGCAATTGGATTAAATGGTTTTGAATTAGTCGAGAAGGAAAAATAAAAGGTAGGTTCTAAAAAATAAAGCTGTCTTTTTGACAGCTTTCGAGTGTTTCTCGACAGCCTGAGCTGCCTTAAAGACAGCTCTGATCATTAGCTAACGCATCCGTTACTAGAATAAGGAGTTACCTTTTTACTTACGAAGCTATCCTTTAACACAATCACGTACTGCCTGCTGTAAAGTTCCAAATATCTGTATTAGGGATAAATCGGCTCCGAGCTGAACAACACTTTGGGCAATTTCGGGTCTTATTCCCGTTACAATAGAACGAACACCAAGCAAACCAAGTACGGCACTAGTTTCAAACAGACATTGGATTACCATTGCATCAAGTTCATAGATGCCTGAAAAATCGCTAATCAAAGTATGGACACTCTGTTCCTGTATTTTTAAAGGCACATGTTCTAAAATATAATTCGCTCTTTCAGAATTGATAGAACCTACTAGGGGTAACACAGCGACCCCTTCCAATATAGGGACGACTGGAGCTGATAGTGTGTTAATTTCTTTGGACACTTTTTCGAGTGATCTTTCGATTTCTTTACGCTTTGTTATATCTCTGACGACAGATTGAATCGCTTTTTTATCCTTATACAAAACAGGAGTACAGTTTGTTTCTACATCAACTAGTGAACCATCAAACCGTCTTAATTGTTTTTCGATAGTTCCAGTTGGTTTATTTTCATCAAGGATCGATTTTGTGTGCCTTACTGTCAGCTCTCTATACTCCTCGGGTACGATATCGAATACAGATTTACCTATAACTTCCTCACTGGAAGCTGCCCGTAAAAAGTCTACTCCTGAAGGGTTTATATACTTAAATTTCCCATCTTGTTGAATAATAATTGCCTCCGTGGTCGATTCCACGATTTGACGATACAATTTTTCATCCGTATTATTTCCCATGAAAATCCACTACTCCTTACCAAAAGCTATAAGTTTTCAACTAAAAACATTATACAATAAGTGAATAATTATTGTATTTTACGCCCCATATCTGTGCTTATTAGTTTAAAAATCCTTCTTCAACTCCCTCAGTTTAATGCGAATATCTCTCGAAGGAAAGAAAAGAATTAGCCATTTCCTGATAACATAACTAAGTCATACAAGTAATTTACAACCTTCCCCATTCTCCAAGCTATTATTGCTGAACTAATTGCAATTACAGCTAAACTCACAACTTTTATTAACTCTAATTTGCCTTTATCCACCTATATCTCTCCTCAACCTGTACTATTTATGAGTATATATTCTTCAACGATAATAAATAATCCCTGTGCAACTAACCTGCCCTGTTAGTTGCATAAGACTTATTTTTGAGTTGACACATACTGTGACATAAAAAAAAGACGGTTTTTACCGTCTAATAAATTGCACTAGTTTTCTTAGTAAAAACAAACCTAATATTACGAAAAGAGAAAATTGAATTAATCCTGGAATACTAAGCCACCTTAGTCAAACATATATGCTCTTTTTCGATAGCTTATTGAAAAAATTAATCCCATTGCTAACATATTCCCCATTAATGAGCTGCCTCCGTAGCTTATAAAAGGTAAAGGTATCCCTGTTATCGGCAATAAACCTATATTCATTCCAATATTTTCGAAAATATGGAAAAAAATCATAGAAACCGCACCTGCACATAGGTAAGATTCAAAACTATTTTTGACATCTATGGCTAACTTCACCATGCTCGAAATAAGGAGAAAATAAATTGTTATTAAAATACTAGATCCTAAGAAACCAAATTTAGAAGCAATAACGCTAAAAATAAAATCTGTATGTGCTTCAGGAACGTATACACCGTCTCCTCTATAACCATAAAATGCACCTGATCCTATGGCAAGTAAGGCTTTGGTTAGGTTATAGCCTTCTCCTGATTGATAAGACTCTGGGTCAATCCAAGCATAAATCCTTCCTAATTGAAATGTTTTTATTCCCATTAATTGAAGAAGTTCAGGGTTAAGAAAAACTAAGTAAAAAATTCCACTGGCAATTAATACGCAAATAATAAAAATAACACCAATTATTCTCCATGATATTCCTGAAACAAATAATATCCCTATAAAAATACACATTAATACTAAAGATGTTCCTAAATCTGGTTGTTTCATAATTAAAAGTATAGGAAGAAGTGTTGCGGCCCCCATCTTAATTAATAGAATAAAATCCGTTTTCAAAGTTTTGTCTACATATTTATTATGATGTTTTTGTATTAAGTAACTTAAACAAATTATTAAAGATATTTTAGTAAATTCAGCTGGCTGTATAGACCCAATCCCAGGAATTTGAAACCAACTTTTGGCACCATTTATTTCTCGTGCTATTGACTCAGGTGACAAAATTAATGCAATTAATAGAAATAAACTAAGCGAGTAAATAAACCAATTCAAGCGAAATATTTGTTCAGAATCTAAATACATAACTCCTAAAATCATACCGAAACCTATAAAATACCAAGATACTTGTCTAAATAAAAAATTCCCTTCGTATTGACCAAATTCTTGAGCAGTATATATGGCTATACAACTAGTTATAAATAGCAAAAGTAAAAGTGTAATTAGGTTGTAATCCAACTTTGAATTTTTCATTTTTTCCCCTTGTAAATATTTTCTTATGTTATAATTTTACTTCATTATACTAAAAATGTAATTTTTTTTAAATAGATGCACTTTTATTATTCATACATTCTAGGTATACAATTGAATAAAAATATGTATGGAGGATAACCAATTAAAAAAAGGCTTAAAATGAAATCATTTTTTTGTTATACGCTTTTATTTTTTCTTTTTATTTGTTCAGTGATTAAATTTTGGTAGTAACATAGCCTCATTTAAATATTATTTCACAAAAAGTATTTTAAGGTATACCATTAATACCAGTAACAGATATAAACTAATAACAATCCTTTAGACTTTTTCAAATTCCCCCAAGCGTTGAGCATATCCCCCGATATAAAAATCAGTAGCCTTTAAGGCTACCAAATTCGT
Organism: Peribacillus sp. TH16; assembly: GCF_016651095.1. NCBI lineage: Bacteria > Bacillati > Bacillota > Bacilli > Caryophanales > Bacillaceae > Peribacillus > Peribacillus sp. TH16. Next base: position 1,880,214 of record NZ_JAEKEM010000002.1, read on the forward strand.
CTGTAAGAAGTTACCTATCCATTTCCCATACATGTTGACGACTTTTTGTATTATTCTTGCCCCTTATTTTCTGCTGCTGGCGATTTTGTTCCCTTTGCATTTCTTTCCTGCCTGTTCAATGCCATTTATTATTACTTCAAGTATGCAGATCCCTTTTTCTTCGGCTTGAATCTGATCTATAATTTGAGGAGTTCGCGGAGTCTTTATGGCTTGAATCCCAATCTTCATATTAGGATCTGTAGTTTTGTACAATTGGTAATTAACCAACATTTATTTTTATTGTTGTTTGTTAACTTTAAACCCCATGTACTTCCACCTTTTTTAGAGTAACAGTTGAATTGGTTCCAATTGAACCAACTGCTGTGGAAACTAATTATTCATTTATTTTTCTTCTATTTTAATTTTTAGTAAAAATACAATTTTATCATCACTTATCATTTTCTTCACTTCATTTTCGTCTTGTAAATTGTATGTCCTTATGGAGTTTCCATTGGATTCCCTGTATGCACCTAATAAATACGTTTCTCCTAATTTTAATTCCACTTTATCTTCCCCTATGGCATAATCCCATCTACTAAACACACCAACAGAATGTATTTTGTCTATTTTTTGTGGGGTTGCAGTTACATTGGGTGCATAAAGAAAACCTAAACGAGTATCATTAGTATTTATTATTCCAAATCCTAAATTTCCTTCCTCCACTTTGTTAGGGCTTTTCCCATAAGATAGTTCAGCTAACGGTTGAGGTTCTTGTTTTCCATCTTTGTAACTTTCTATCCAAACATTTACCCAAGTTATATCTGCATTATTTAATTTGAAATCAAAATCATACAGTTCCCCTAAATTTAATTTTTTAAAAGTATTCGTATGTTCAGAATCGGAATTAACTGAAATTGTAGCTATGCTGTCTTTATTAGTGCAACCAGAAATTATTATCAAGGATAAAATTGATATTAAGCTAAAAATGAAATAGTTTTTTTTCAAAAGATTTCCCCCAGTATTATATTGATTTTACTAAATCTATATTAATTTTACCAAATTACCCCAACCACTTGTTGAACTATCCTGCCCCGATAGTTCCATAACAAAAAGAGTTGCCAAAGCAACTCTCTTATTGAAGTAAAGCACCCTTTAGTTGAAGAAGGATAGATATCTACCAAAAATTGGTATTCTAATAGATGTTACGTTTCAGAAAATAACTCTCCTTTGTGCTCGTCCCGATATATCTGAAATTCATTATCGGAATTGATGATTATTTTATTGTTATTTATTAATGTAATCTCAAGAGGAAATATGGCAGATGTTTTATCAGAAAATATCCATCTTCTCCCTGGTTGGGCTAATATAATAAATATTCCATTCCTTCTTTCACCCATGAAATTAAGGGATTTTCTACTTATTGTATTATTGTCACGCTCGGTCACACCAATTTCATTTAATTTTCCGCTTACACTTATAGTGTTTTCTACAATTAAACCTATTTCACTAATGTTTAAAATACTTTTAACCGAAAAAGGCTCAATACTATCTTTAGCAATTTCATATCTTGAAATAAATTCTACTAAATTACCAGAAGGGTCATAGAAATAAAGAGCATGGGCAGGTAAATGAGCAAAATTAGCTTCATCTACCCCATCTTCAATAAGTAAACTTACTCTTTCTTTTGCCCATGATTTTGCTTCAAAAAATTTGTTAGCTGGTATGTTAAAAGCAAAGTGGTAATAGGGGTTATCTACCACGTCTTTCGTTGTAAACTCAAATTCACCTGTACCCACAGCAATTCGAAAGCGATTCTTATCCTCATTAATTAGAGAAAAACCTAACGTATCAATATAGAATTTTTTCATTTGCTTTAAACTTTTAGTCTGTAAAACAATCGATTTAATTTCCAATGATAATAACACCTTCCTTGTATATCTAATAATGTAAGTAAGTCTATGTATAAATCGTATCCACATCCTTTTTATACCATAATTATCCATTAAGGTAAAATTCATCTATTTTTATATATATATTAATTCATCTTATTGTTGCAGTTGTAACCTCGCCTATTAATTGTTTGTAACTATCCTGCTCCGGTTGTTGCATAAAGAAAAAGCTGCCTTAAAGACAGCTCCGATCTTCAGCTAACGCCCCTGTTACTACCCATTTATGAATTTCCCTAATGAATAAACCAATAAAATTAATAATTGATAAAGAGTAAAGGGGACTAATGTAATGAGTGGGATGTACTTTATCTTATTTTTTTCTTTCCTTTTTACAGCTATAATCGTACAAACAATAGAAACACCATACAGGGTCAAACTACTAATTAGTAATATATCACTTAACTTGTAATCAATTATTTCAATTGCAGCAAATAAAAGTAATGGAGCCATAACTCCAACTATGGCTGACGTAAAACTAAACATATTTTTCTTCATTTCAATTTCCAACCTAAATTCATTTGATAATGGTGGTGGCAGCCCCACATCTTGAACTATAGCACAAGTTAGCTTAATAAAATTATCTCTGTTAATCACTCTTTTTTTCAATAATAGATTTGTTTAATCCTACTTGTCTTATTTCAACTAATCTGCCCCGTTACTTCAATAAGAAAAGAGCCAGTAATGGCAGCCTTTATCTTTGCCTACTTATAGATCTTTTTGATTAACATTTAGTTCAATCAAATTACCATCTGGGTCGGCACAAAAAATTTGTGCAAATCCACTTTTCCCGTATGGTTTTTCAAGTATTTCAACTTTATTCTGTTTTAACCATTTAAGAGTGTCATAGTGGTTCTCGACTCTAAGGGCAAAGTGACCTTCTCTGCTGGATAAGCTTTTATCCTTACGAATTGTCTGTGAAGAGGGATCGACTATCAAGTGAAGTTGATGTCCCTCTATTTCATACCAGGCACCTGGAAAATCAAAATCAGGACGCTGTATTTCTTTTAAACATAAAGTTTTACCATAGAATTCTTTTGCTCTTTCCAAATCTGTCACAGTAAGACTTACATGATGGAGGCATTTATATTTAATCAAAACCTTCACTTCTTTCATTTCAACTATTTTTTTTACCTTAGTCATTTTGTGGCTAAGATGACCCCTTACACCGTATCTGGAGCTGGATCGGTTAATTTAAACTATTCGGCAGCTAGAATCCATAATCCTTCTTCAACTAAACTGCGCTCGATAGATGAATAAAGAAAAAGCTAACTTAAAGTCAGCTTAGATCTTCGCACCCGTTAGTTAAATAGACTATATAACAATCCTATTTCTGGTGATATTATTCTTGAATCTCTTTAATGCTTCTTCCACAGAAATAGTCGTGTCCCATTTTTAGTTTTTCTACTGTTGTAAATAAGTATTTTTTTGATGCATTTTTTCTATTCTTTCATTATAAAAGACTTTAATTTTTACATAATTAGTCACTTGGATTAATAAAAAATTTATTTCAAAAATTCTTACTTTAATGTACAATAACATGTAGTTTATATTTTTGCAGAATAGTTTTAATAATAAGAAAGGGGATATGTATGGTTCTAATTGGTGTTCTTTTAATCATGATTGGCTTCGTACTTAGATTTAATTCAGCAGTTGTGGTAACTATTTCAGCACTCGTTACGGGGATGATTGCAGGTATTCCCATTACCAGTATTATTACGCAATTTGGCGAAGCATTTACAACTAACAGGTACATGTCTATTCTCATAGTCACGCTTCCCGTTATTGGGCTGCTTGAAAAAAATGGTCTCCAGCAGCAAGCTTCAAAGGTTGTATCAAAAATTAAAGCCATCACTGTTGGCCGGGTATTGACCATGTATTTATTGATCAGGGAAGTCGGAGCTGCTCTTGGTTTAAACAGCCTTGGTGGTCATCCGCAGACTGTACGTCCGCTGATTGCCCCAATGGCAGAAGGGGCTGCTCTAACAAAATATGGTAAGCTACCTGAGAAAGAGCAACAGGAAATCCGTGCACACGCAGCCGCTACCGATAATATTGGCTTGTTTTTCGGAGAAGATATTTTCGTGGCGGTTGGTGCAATTCTATTGATGAACGGATTTTTTGAACAGAACAATATCCCTGCTGACCCAATATCAATGGCGTTATGGGGAATTCCTACTGCCATCTTTGCTTTTATTGTACACGCCATTCGCCTCCGTATGTTTGATAAAAAGCTGGATAAACGTTTGGGCAGTCGTGGCCAATAATGATAAACACTCCAAAGAGAAAGTGAGCATCTATTATGATATTCTCAGTTGAAATGATTTACGTATTGATGGGCATCATTGTTCTAGGCTGCTCCCTATATATTTTCACTGATCGGACGAACAGCCGCCGGTTGACTACGGGAAGCTTTTACTTGATTTATTCAATTACATTAATGTTCGGCCAAATTATTCCGCCATTTTACATTGGACTTATGGTTATTATTATGGTTTTAATCATTGCAGGTGGCGGGTTAAAGAAAAGCGAACATGTTGAAGAAAGCATTACTGTAAAGGAAGAGCGAAGAAAACGGCTTGGCGGCCGTCTTTTCCTACCCGCCATCTTGATTCCTATTTTAACCTTAGCTGGTTCTAAGCTGCTAGACGGTGTTAAAATTGGCGGAAAGGCTTTGCTGGATCCATCTAATGTAACGATGGTTGCTTTAGGTCTGGCGTGTTTGACTGCCATTATTTTTGCGATGGTGATGACACGCGGAACACCTACAGGAGCTGTGAAAGAATCACGTCGCCTGCTAGAATCTATTGGTTGGGCTGTATTGCTGCCACAGCTACTTGCAACATTGGGAACCATTTACACAAATGCAGGGGTTGGTACAGTCGTTTCCAAAGCTGTGACAGCAATCATTCCCGATGGTTCGCTATTTTGGGTTGTGGTCATTTTCTGTCTCGGCATGGCTATATTCACTATGATCATGGGGAACGCCTTTGCTGCCTTCCCAGTTATGGCTGCAGGTATCGCCATTCCTTTTCTGATTAACCAATTTGACGCTAATCCAAATCATATAGCTGCCATATCTATGTTTGCGGGTTATTGTGGAACATTAATGACGCCAATGGCTGCCAACTTTAATATTGTGCCGGCAGCCTTGCTGGACTTGAAAGATAAAAACCATGTCATAAAAGTTCAAGTTCCAACAGCTTTGGCAGTATTAGCTTTCAATATCGTACTTATGTACTTACTTGTTTCATTAGGAGTATAGGAGGGATCTTCATGAAGCAAAAAGTGTTATTAACCGGGTTTGAGCCCTTTGGCGGAGAAAGAGTAAACCCTTCCTGGGAAGCAGTAAAACAGTTACATGGAGAAGTTATTGATGATGTGACTCTAGTTGCTGAACAAATCCCAACTGTATTCGGGAAATCAGTTGCAGTAATGGAGCAGCTTATCCAGCAGCATAATCCTGACATCGTTATCTGTGTAGGACAAGCTGGGGGTCGGCTTCACATCACACCTGAACGGGTGGCAATCAATATGGATGATGCTAGAATCCCAGACAATCAGGGAAACCAGCCTATTGATGAGCCTATTGCAGACAAAGGGCCAGTAGCCTATTGGTCTACGATCCCCATCAAAAGAATTGTCGAAAACATGAAGGAAAGCAACATTCCTGCATCGGTATCCCATACCGCCGGAACATTTGTATGCAACCATATCTTCTATGGATTAATGGACTATATCACCCGAACCTCATCAAGCATCCGGGGTGGATTTATCCATATTCCTTTCATTCCGGAGCAAACTATTAATAAAGAAGCGCCTAGTTTAAGCCTTGAGACAATTGTTAAGGGCATAAAAATAGCTGCTGTCACAGCTGCTAAATATGAATCGGATATTCATACAGTAGGCGGGACGACCCATTAATTGTACCGTTTTTTAAAAATTCGACCGATTTACTTGTTTTGGTTATAATTCATGTTTGGCCTCATGTTTATGATGAAAGTGTCCTTTTCGCTTGCGAGCTTGGGACACTTTCATCATATCAAGAGGTCTTTTTGATTCATTACAATAATCCCCATAACAAAAGGAGCTGCTGATCAGCTCCTGATAATGAAGTAAAGCACCTGTTAGCCAACCATGCAGCGCACGACCAGCGCTGCACCACAGTTACTGTTTTTTCCATACCCCACCTGAACAGGGAGTAAAGCCACAAGTTTCATAAAATAATACTTATGACCATTTTTCATCATCATCAATCCACTGATTACTCTTTAAATTAAATGATTCGTCCTCATCGTGAAAAACAAAGTATGAAGGCAAGTGTAATGCTTGTCCACCTGCTTTTTCCCAACATTCCCTAAACCCCTTCTATTCTTTTTTTATGTGTTTACGATTCTTTACTAAAAAGGAATTACTTAGAATTCTGTGTCTTTATTTTCTTGATATGCGCTCTTCTGCGAAAAGTGTGTCTATGATTTTCTCAGTGACACTACCTACCATTTCTCAATGGCCACTGGACAAAACATAGAAAGGTTGCCGGTTATTTTTTCTCCTACACGAAGGAATAAGCCACTAGCTTCTCCACCAATTAAGAAAGACCCTACAAGCATTTTTCCAGTATATTCTCCGTCCCAAGTATTTACCGTTTTAGTTGGCATCTCAACATATTGTTGATATACCTTTTGCCATTCTGTGTAATAATCTTCTTCATCTTTCTCTACTAACTTTGAAAAGTTGTCAAAAATCTCAACACTTCCGCCTTCGCGTCCGTAAATTGGCTTTGCTACATATGCTTTATTCTCAAAAGGAAAACCACTTTTTAAATAAGTAGGTAAGAAGTATCGACGGATGCTCTCTCGTTCTTCAAAGCTGAAGATCCCGCTGTCATCTCGTAGCGTCCATATAAGAGCTAAAACCGCTTTAGACTGCATAAGAAAGGATCCGGGCGGATTTATTAATTTTACTTTACCATCAGCAATATGTTGCAAAAAAGAAAGGCCAATTTCATTTCCGGTAGAATCTTTATCATCAACTAAATATTCAAGCGGATAAAGTCGATATAAGAGGTTAATCTTATCTCCTTCTTGATCGAACAGCCCCTCATCCGATACGATAATATCTTCAATAGCTATAAATTTAGTTTTATGTAGACAACTCTTATTTAAATTGAATAAAACAGTTTCACGATCTTCATCGTGCCAACCGTAGGAAGTAAAATGAACGGTGTCATTATCTGTTATATTATATTCTTTGCTAATCATTGCCCAAGTTCTTTTGATATTTTCTTCAAGTTTATTTGGAGATACAAATTCATATTCTTCACAAATGATTTGATTAACAATAGATGATTCTATATATCCTGTAGGTGTATCACAATTCACTTCAATTAGCTTGATTTCATCTCCATTAACAATGAAATCCATTCTAGTAAAGTAGCTAAATAAATCACTAGGAACATTGGCAGCATCCCAGGTTTGAACAGGCAATCCTAGTTCAGACTTCCAGACGTTACTTTCTTGAGAACCGTCCAACAGTTTGTGATACATCTTGTTGTATACGTTCCCTATTTTTTTGGTAGCAATATTAATGCTATCTATTTCTCTTTGAGAATATGTATGTATACCATAAGACATATATTGGTGCCAATCTTCATCTTCTTCTAAACTTCCCCAGGTAAAGCCTTTCTCGACCATTTTGTCGTTTAATTCAATCCACTTTAAAAGATATTGTGCTTCATTCTTATTATCCATATTAGTCTCTCCTTAGATGCTTTTTGAAATTTCGATTTAACTACTTGCCCCGCCTTTTCCGCTTCCAATACCAGTGGAACCTTTATTAGTAGAAGCTTTGCTAGAACCACTGACGACACCATTTTTAGTTGTTTTAGAACCGGTTACCGGAGGAACAACTGTATGACTGTTGGAATTTGTATTGGTATTAGAGCTAGAACCTGAACCTGAACCTGAACTAGAATCATTTTGTTCTTCGTCTTCTTTGTACGTTTCATCACTTTTATTAACAGACGGAGTAGATCCGCAACCTACTAAAACAGAGCTTGTTAACCCTAAAGAGGCTATTAAAGAAGCTAATTTTCTCTTATTCATTTTCATTAAATAATTCACCTTATTTTCATTTGTATTTTTTATGAAAAATTTTAATTCTTTCTTAAACTAATTTATATTACATATTTTTTTTATTATTTTCCGAGAATCAGAGAGAAAGCGAATTAAGTATTTAAATGCTGATAAAACGATCGTTTTGATTTTTTATTATGGCTCTGTTAAACATTGTTTTTTGAACAAAAAAAAGACAACTCTGTGGTCTTGTACGACTTAATGAACTAACACACCTTTAGTTCTATAAGATTCAAAATGAATTTTAGTTAAGGTTAAATAAAAAAAATAGTTACAAAGAGCACTAATACTGTCCATATAAATGATGATTTAATCTTTTTCGCATTTGAAATTGTATTCTTTTTTATTTTATTTATTAAGGTTAAAACTAAAATATTTATTAAAAATAGAAAATAATAAATGGTTATGAATAAGATCCACCTACTACTCTGAATTACTTCACTGAGGGGACTTATAAAAAACGCACTAATAAATACAACTATTGATATAACCAATAGGAAAGATACTATTATGTGCATTTTTTTCCAAATAGGATGCAATAAAAAAGTATTACTTTTCTTAGATTGAAAAAACATAAGTAAGCTAAATAAACCAATAACAGCAATAATAAATAATAGTGTCATTAACATCTGTACTGTATTTACAGTGTTTGATGGATTTAACGTTGCCATATCTTTCTTAAAATAATCAGTTATAAATGCGAGAATTCCTAAAATTATTACTATAATCCCTTGGAGAAACGTCCACCGTGAAAACATCAATACATACACACCCTCTCTCTATATTCTACGGATAGAAAGTCCCAATAGTTTCATAATTTTTCCTTATTGAACTAACCTCGCCCCTATAGTTCCATAAGAAAAAAGTTGCTTCAGCAACCTCCCTTATTGAAGTATTTAATCCATCAATCTATAAAACAAAAAAAGATTAGCTCATAACTAATCTTTTTTGTTCTTAATAATAAATTCTCCTAATTTTCCTAATAAATGTAATGTGTAAATAATCATTAAGGCTCTGGCTACTACAAAACCATCTATAGCTAAGTCATATCCGCCTCGTAATAAGGCTGAATCCGAAAACCAAAAATAAATTGATATTGCCAGAGGTATTAATAGAAAAATCAAAGCTAGTTGAGTTTTTTCATCCATCAGATCCCGCCTTATTATATGTATTTTACAAATAATAGCATTATTTCTGGAAATAAAAAACTAAAAAGTGGAAATTATTTACTGCTTAAATGGCTCTGTAAGGCATTTTAGTAAGAGGTAATATAAATACGTCAGAGGATATAATTCCGCCCACCAATGCACATCGTTTTTGGCATTTTACGATAGGTCTTATAATAGCACTCCTTATGGAAAGTTCCGTAAGGAAAAGCTGCCTTAAGACAGCTCCGATCTTCAACTAACGCATGCGTTAGTTGCATAAGTAAGAGGTTTGAAAAAATAGCCTGTATATATTTGAACGATGAATAACTTACCTATTTTCTTGTGTTTGTTTGCACCATATACAGAAAATTGGGAAAAACGTAATCAAAAGCGTAACTAAGTTTATAAATTCATCAAAAAATACGTTAGAAACATTGATATATCAACAATTTAATAGATTGCAGTTTATTTAATTGAGGTATATTTTTTCAATTATTTTAAATTATTCTATATTAGTTCTTACGATGAATACAATGTTTCTTAACTATCGCAATTGACTAGAATTGATTTACAACCATTTAGAAACGTAACCAAAACCGTAACCATTTTTATAAAAAACTCGTCAAGCGTAAAATTGAAAGTATGAATTAAAGCAGCCGTTTCTATATTGGAATGCGTTGCTTTATTTTTTATTGGAGCATATCAGAAATGTTTAGCTGTGGTAAGAAAACTACTAGCAATAAAAGCTATTAAGCTAAACGCTGGTAGCTTGCTACATTCCATCTATGCTTATTAATCAGCTTTGTGTGTTCAGAAAACCATTCTAAGCGATTTTCAAACTTTCTAATGATGATTGATAAGCTAATTTTGTCTAAGGCTAACTCTAACTCATCATCTATCTATTTTTTTATATAAAGAATTCCATAATTGCGTAAACCTGTAAACCTTTTAACCTATAAACGTTGATATAGTAGGTTTTTTATAGGTTTACTCATTGGTTTACCTTTAAGTTATTAGAAGTAAATTCAGCGCATTGGTATTCCCTGACTTTCTTTGAGTGTGGGGTGTTGAGAAAGTATCTTGCTGAAAAGATCGAGACTTATCTTTTTATTCAGCTACCTAAGCCAAGTGAGTATCCAAATGTTTTAAAAATTTCTGCTGGAGATTACTGGTGTATCCAAAATAACGGCTGGTCTATTGATTCTGCTACTGAAATTTTTAGTGAGGAATGGATATCTGATGACGATTTTTTTGTCACCGAATCTGAAATTTATGGGAATAATAAACTCAATCGTCAATTGAAAAAAGAACTTCGAATAAGAAAAACATAGGGAGATTTTAGTCTTCCTATGTTTTCATTCATATTATTTATCTGTTTGTTTTTGCTTCTTTTTCAAATACTCCGCACGTATTTTTTCAAGTTGCTGCTTTTTATCAAATTTGGCAGGCGTCTGTTTTTCATGAAACTTTGTCACAGCTACCTGACCTTTGTAATCCAATTGATATTTTCCCACTTTGTTCACCTACTTTTCATGTCTTTAAAGAGAATCTATTCAACAAATATAATATACCTTATTTTACTGAAGTAAACCTTATTACTTTATTAGTGTACTGCTAACTTTGCATATATCAGTAAAAACATTAAAAACTTAGTAAAATAATCATCGCCAAATGGTATTCATTTCATCGCTATAATCAAAATAAAATGCCTTGACACTCTGCATAAGCCTCAATAATTCTATTTCTTGTTTGTTCAGCTCTCTTCTAAAGGTCCAATTGTTCGGTAAATAAGGTTTAAAATATTAAAACAATCTAAGTCTACTCCATCTTTTAAATGGTTCTTAATGCTAATAACCATTACGTTCTCGATGATTTCAAATTTAGGTTTCTGAGGGGAAATATCGTTTTTTTTGCAAAGTCTTTTTACTACTTGTTTAAAAAAATCTACATCCCCAATATTTTTCTCCAAAAAATCACCCCTTGTTATTAACTTTTCTACTTATATCTATCTTAATCCAAATATTACCTTATTCAACTAACCTGCCCCTAAGTTGCATAACAAAAAGGTTGCTGCAGCAACCTCCCTTATTGAAGTAAAGCACCCGTTAGTTCATTAAGATAAGCGATTCTTATTAAAGAATCGCGCCCTTTTCTTGAATAAGCACATAACTTTGTATTAGCTGGTATTCCCCCCCTTAAAGATTGTCACAGGGCTTCAACCTTAGGATTTCTCCACCAGTTGCCTGTCAGCTACCGAGCGTCTTGGCACTTACTCGGGTTGGACTTTCGCCAACTAGCAATTAATGGCTTGCTGGGCACGCAGGAAGTAAAGAGACGGTTCTTGTGCTTCACCAGCAAGTGAATGAAGCAGTAGAACCGTCCCCGTGCATCCTATCCTTAATTTAATTTTCGTAGATAACCTTATCGTTCACAATTGTCTTAAGTACTTTGATTTCTTTAATTTTTATAGGGTCAATTGTTAACGGATTTTCTTCCAGAACAACAAAGTCCGCAAATTTCCCTTTTTCGATTGAGCCTTTTTCATTTTCCTCGAAGTTTTGCCATGCTGCATCACTTGTTACTGCGCGAAGTGCCTCTAATGGTGTGATTCTTTGCTCCGGACCAATCACCTTGCCGCTTCTTGAAATCCGGTTAACAGCAGACCATACTGCCTGCAGCGGGTCCATTGGGGTAATGTGAGAATCAAGATGAATGCTAAATTTAATACCACGATCAATGGACGATTTAAGAGGGCTCATCATAGCGGCACGTTCAGGCCCCATGAATATATCCCTGTGCTGATCGCCCCAAAAGAAGGTATGGGAAACAAAATATGATGGTGTAACACCCAGTTTCTTCATTTCATCCAATTGATCTAATCTAGCCATTTGAGCATGCTCAATACGATGACGGGCATCCTTATGCGGATACTTCTCCTGGGCAGTACGGAAGGCGTAAAGAATATCATCAATTGCTGCGTCTCCGTTACCATGAATCGCAATTTGGTATCCAGCCTTATGCAATTCCACTACTCGCTTCGTTAATTCCTCACGACTTGTCGCCGGATATCCCCGATAATTTGGATCATCTCCCGGCGGCACGTGGTACGGTTTACTTAAATAGCCGGTGTACCCTTGAATGGATCCATCATGAGACAGCTTCACAGGGCCAAGCTTCAACATATCACTACCGAAACCTGTTACAAAACCGCCTAATTCACCAGGGGTTATAACTCCACCAAACCCGGCACCCATGGCTGTAACCCTTAACGGCAGCAAACCTTGCTTCTGATATCTTTGTAAATCAATAAGACCCTGTTTATTTGCCCCAGCTATAATCGAGGTCGTTACACCTTTTGAGATATAATCCTGGACAGCCTTTTTAAACGCTGCAAGATTTTCCTCTTCTGTAACAACAGGAATATGCTTGCTTACAAGACCTTTAGCAGATTCCTCTAATACCCCAGTCGGTTCTCCTGTCTTAGGGTCTCTTACGATTACCCCACCAGGTGGATCAGGAGTATCTTTTGTAATTCCTGCCAATTTAAGTGCAACACTATTAGCTACTGCTAAATGTCCGGAAGTATGTCCGATATAGATTGGATGCTCCGTTGATACCTTATCCAGATCTTCACGTGTCGGGTGACGTCCTTCCGCTAAAAGTGTCTGATCGTACCCTCGCCCGAGTATCCATTCACCTTCGTGGGTTTCCATAGCTCGATCTTTTAAGGCAATGATCAGATCATCAATATTTTTAATAGGACCTACCGGTGGACTATTTAAATTAACTTGAACAGTCCCATCCATTCCGGAGCTCGGAAAATGACTGTGGGCATCATAGAATCCCGGCAATAACACTTTATTCTTTAAATCAACGACTTTCGTGTGCTGTCCCTTTAACTTGCTAATTTCCTTATTTGAACCAACAGCAATGATTTTTCCGTCCTTGACTGCTACGGCTTCGGCAATAGTAGTATCTTTGTCCATGGTGATAACTTTTCCGTTAAAGTAAACAGTGTCAGGTGCAAGAGGGTCAAGATGGTCTGGAAGTGTACCTGAAGAAAAGCCTACTAATGCAAGCACAAAAACAAGGGAGAAGATAAACAAATTTCTTTTACTTAAAAAATTTCTTTTCAAGAAAAAACCCCTTTTCTGATTTAAGATCTATCCATAACACCTCTTGATTTATGCCATATACACCGATGATGTTCTAAGAAATATTTCATTTAAACAACTAGAAAGAGCCCCCCCCCTACTAAATGCTGTTGAAAAAGCTTCATAAACATCATGATGTCCGTACCAAATATAAATATATTATACGAAATATTCTGAATTTTACATAGGGGTATATTTATTTTTCTCCAAAAATCATTAGGATGGCCCAATTGTTGAACAAAGATCAAACAGCACTGTTGAACTATCCTGACTTTAGCTCCATAAGAAAAAGAGCTGCCGAAGCAACTCCCTTATTGAAGTAAAACACAGGATAGTTCGTTCAGAAAAGCCATTCTTGAATAAAAAATCGCTACGCTGAAAAATGATTATTTTGGTTATTGCTCTCATAAATTCTTGAACTACTTCTCCAAGGATGGTATCCGTCACCTATATAAGTGAATCCATATTTTTCATAGTATCCAATGTGGTCAGTACAAAGGAAAACTTTATTGAATCCTGCTTTTTCGGCATCTGCTTTAGCACGTAAAAATAGCTCTTTATCTAAAGACCTACCACGATAGCTAAATACATGATTTCCACCCGGTTACGATATCTTGAGGCTGTAAGGAACATAATTCAGCTGGGGTAGGAAAGAGGCGTAGGGCCCGTGTCCTAGTAGGAATTGCTCGTAATGGCTCTGCCTATAAACCGGAAATGGTCTTCCCTCTTGAACAACTAGCAGCGTAAATTAAAATTCACATTGTTTTTTACGAAAGTTAGCTTATTCGTAGAATTTCAAAGAAAGCACGAAGTACTGGATTTATAGAACAAAAGGGCATTGATCCGTTCCGTTAGCAAAACCGGCCTCCCCCCTTGGATAGGCATGACGAAGGAATGAAAGGGCATATGATTATGACCCGTTGAGACATGGGAGGGAAGCCTCCAGGGGCAGCGTGGAGAATGTGCGCATTATATTTAATAATATTGGATTTTCAATAGATCCTCTATTTCAATCTGCTCTCATCTTATCAAAACGGTCCTATCTCTTTCGTTCATCTAAAGCAACCTATACCATGTGGTTTGAAATCCTGCGAATAAGCGAGTATTCGTGAGCATTATCTATTATACTGAGGTAGTACTATAAAACTTATAGTAAAGTTGACACAAACTGTGCAATAAGTTAAAAAGATGAAAGAAAAAAGACCTTATTCAGTTTATATGGAGGCCACTCACCTAATCAGTAGCCTCTATATTTATTTTGAAAAGATGATTTACTTTCCTTGTACTTTTAATATTTCATCTTATTTAGAAACATAAGCTACTTCTTTATATTTTCTAATGCTCTATAAGCATTTGCTTCTCCTGAACCAAATAAAGCATCTTGTCCATTCTTTCCATAGTCAAGAGCTGTTTGCTTAATACGTGCTGTTACTTGGGCAGGTTTATACTCCGGATGAGCTGCCTTAATAACTCCTGCAATTCCAGCTACTTGAGGAGTGGCCATAGAAGTACCAGCATTAAACTCATATGAAGTACCTAAATAGGTAGGCCAAGTACTTAGGATTAAGTTACTTGGATCAGCCGCCGCAGGATCATTGGTTTCTGCATATTTAGACCCATAATCTCCTCCAGGAGCTGCCACGTCAATAGCACTGTTTCCATAATTAGAGTAGAAAGCAAGCTGTTGAGTTGACCATTTTGTGGAGGCAGACACATTAATAACTCCTGGCATTTGTGCTGGTACTACAGTTGCAGGCCCTTTCACGCTCATTCCATATGGTTCATACATTTTATTTAAAAATTCGTTTACTTCCTTCTTGTCATCTAAATTTAAACTTTCATTACCACTACCGGCTACTACAGTTACTCCATTCTTTACTGCATATTGAATTGCTCTCTTCCAAAGTAACGTTTCAGCGACTGATTTATAACTTTCTCCCTCAATTGTCATTTTGGTATTATTATAGAAGCGAAGAGACATATTAATAACATCTACCTTGTCATTTGTTGCTGCAATAATTCCATCTATAATCCAAGCTGGTAATCCAAGGGCTTGCTCTGAGTATAATACGCGATAGGATCGGATTCCTAAATCTGGTCCTACACCGTTTACTTTACCATTTGCTCCAATGATCCCGGCAACGTGAGTACCGTGCCCATTGCGATCTTTTATATCAGTAGGATCACCTGTTTCAGATTCATCCATTCCAGCAGGAACAAGATTACGTCCACCTATTATATTATTCTTTAAGTCAGGATGAGACTCATCAATTCCAGTATCAATCACTCCCACCACTGCTTTATGAGTAATACTACCATCTTTATTTTTATATCCGCCTGTTTCTAAATCATATGATTTCCCGCCGTTGGTCACCCTTTGAATATCCCATTGGGAGTCCCAATAACTCTCTGAATTTTGCTGGCTGATGATACTAGACTCATAGTTATAAGGGCTGACTGCTGTTTTGTCTAAGGTTAGGGGAATTTCTCTGTTAGCAGCTTCTATTGAAGAATTACTTTTTAGGTTTTTAAGAAAAGAAGGCTCGTCAGATTGAGCTTCTAATCCTCCAACTTCGGGAAGAACTTTAGTTACTTTACCACCAGCTTTCCGTATTACCTCTTGATAATTCTCTGGTAATCCACTTTTAAAAGCTATTGCGTATGTGTCATTCATCTCCTGATTTTGACTCTTAGCTTGGGTAGGAACACCACCAACGGACAGTATCCCTGCTCCTACTGCAATCGAAAGTACCGTATGTAAAATTTTCTTTTTCATATGTCTCCTCCTATATATGGAAAATATTCATCATATACTATCTTAATATACAACAACTTAAATTCCAAGTTTTCCTAATAAATCTCATATTATTGAAATAAAGAATAAATATTTTTTAATAAATAAAAGAGCAGCGTCCCGTGATAAAGCTCGGAATACTCCTCTCATTATTATTGTGATGAACGCAGTATTATTTAGATAATATTAAATAAGCTCTGTAGTCGAGATTTTATGGTCTCAACAGTATCCTCTACTTTTTCTACGTAATCAAGCCATCCAAGCCATTCTTTGAGATAAGGTTTTGAACTAATGATCAAATTGAAAAACTCTTCAGCGTCACCCACATTGAATAACCTCAAAGATACTTCGTCATCGATTTTATGTATTAACAAAAATTCTCCTCCTCTGTGTTGATCAATTATCTGGCCCTATAATGGAAATAAGCGCTGTTCCTTGTTACAGAAAAGCGCCTGATTGTGGAAGAAGAACATTATATGTAACATTTTTCTACATTAAAACACAGGTGGGGTAACTGAAAATAATACAACTGCATTTCGACTAAAATTATTTTCCCATTTATGTTTTAAATTTGCTGGTATTTTCACACTATCACCAGCTTCTAATAGATATTCTTCTTCACCTAAATACACCTTAATTTTCCCTTCCAAAATAAATGCTACTTCCTCTCCTCTATGTTCTAGAAGATTTTCTGACGAAGAAGTATTCGAAGGAACTTTCATAATCGCTGTTGCTAAATTACCCGTAAAATTAGGTGACAATAACTCATAAGACAAATTATCAATGATCATTTTCTTACGATTACTAGACCTAACGATTAAATCCTCCGTAATTGTTTCTTCAAGTAAAAAACTAAAAGTTGGAACATTCAGGGTTTTAGCTAAGACCTTTAGGGTTTGAATAGAAGGATTCGCCAAACCTCGTTCAATTTGGCTTAACATTGAAGGTGTAATTTCAGCTAATTTTGCTAACTCTCTACTACTCAATCCTTTAGCTTTTCTATATTTTTCAACTTTCTTACCAATATCTATATTTTCCATAATCGATACTCCTTAACAAAATGTTAAATTTAATTTAAATGAATTAAATTTAAATTAACATAAAGATAATTGTGTGTTAAACTGTATTAAAATTTATTTAATTATAATTTATAACACAACTCGTTACAAGAAAATTAGGAGGTTCAAACAAATGAAAGAGATTGAAAGCAAAGAAATACAAACATGGAAAGACCAATATCCTTTACTAAACAATCTCATTTCGATGGATGAAGTATTTTGGCTCAATCCAAATGTCGAAAAATTTCAAACGGGCATTAAAAAATCCCCCCTTACTCAAGAAGATGTAAGAGATGCAGATGAAAGGTTGAAACGTTTTGCTCCATATATCGCCAAGGTTTTCCCTGAAACAAAAGGAACGAATGGTATCATAGAATCTCCTTTAGTGAGAATTCCTGCCATGAAACAATCCTTAGAACAGGATTATCAACAACCTATATTAGGAGAATTATTACTAAAATGTGATAGTCACCTTCCTATATCAGGATCTATTAAAGCAAGAGGCGGGATTTATGAAATTCTCAAACATGCAGAAGAATTAGCTTTTCAACATCAATTGTTAACGATTCAAGATGATTATTCGATTATTGATAGTGATAGGTTTCGAACCTTTTTCTCACAATATTCAATCGCAGTAGGGTCGACTGGAAATTTAGGACTTAGTATTGGCATCATCAGTGCAAAGTTAGGTTTTAATGTTTCTGTTCATATGTCAGCTGATGCAAAACAGTGGAAAAAAGACTTGCTTAGAAGCAAAAATGTCAAAGTTATTGAATATAAAGCTGATTATAGTAAAGCTGTAGAGGAAGGTCGAATCCAAGCAGATAGTGACCCATCTTGTTATTTTGTGGATGATGAAAATTCTCACGACCTATTTTTAGGATATGCAGTGGCTGCATCTCGATTGAAGAAACAATTAGAAGAGCTAGAGATAATAATAGATGAAAATCATCCTTTGTTTGTTTACCTTCCATGTGGAGTAGGTGGAGGTCCTGGAGGCGTAGCTTTTGGTTTGAAATTATTGTATCAAGACTATGTTCACTGTTTCTTTGCAGAACCTACCCACTCACCGTGTATGTTACTCGGTTTAATGACTGGACTTCATGATAATGTTTCTGTACTTGATGTTGGTATCGATAATGTAACAGACGCGGATGGACTTGCTGTAGGAAAACCATCTGGGTTTGTGGGTAAAACTATGGAACCTTTTTTAAGTGGTAATTATACGGTTAGCGATGAACAGTTGTATAAGTTGCTAAAAGAGCTAGTCGATACAGAGGGGATCCATTTAGAACCCTCTGCACTAGCAGGCATGATAGGACCAAGTAAATTATGTAAAGAGGGCATCGATTATTTACAGAAGCATAGTTTAACGGAAAAGATGAGTAAGGGTACACATATTATTTGGGGGACTGGTGGAAGCATGGTTCCTGAAGAGATGAAGACACAATATTATCAAAAAGGGTTGAAATTATCGTTAGAGAAACAGAAGTAATTTAACAAGGGGTAGTTTAACCCTGTGTTTTTATATTTAAAATTTCAGTTCTTGTTAAACTAACCTCCCGATAGTATAAGTACAAACCCTCACAAAATCTTCTAAACTTTGATTTAGATATCAAATTTTCTATGAAGGTGTTGTTCCACAATCTGGCCCGATTGTGGAACAACACAATCCTGCATATCGATACTTTTTAAATCTACAGTAGGCTTTTTTTATTTTTCTTGCTTATTAGCTAACTGTTTTTATATAACTTTGAATATAATTGTTTATTTTTGTGTTTGTTCATGAACTAACGCACTCGTTAGTTGAATAAGGAACCTCATTCTCCTGTTAAAATCCCTATAATAATAATGGTAATAACAAATGCTAACAAAGAAAGTATAACCCTATTAAATAAATGAATAGGCATTAGACGTTTTTCAGCTTAAAATTTCCATTTAGCACGACGATTAGTATAGCAAAATAAATAATTATTGCTATTAAATCAGTGTAAGTAAATGGCTTGCTTATGAAACTATCTGAGTAAACCCCTGTTAGGATTATTACAGTAAATAGAATAAACTGGATTCCAAAATATTTAATAAGATTCAAAAAGTATAAGCTCCTTCTCAGTTTCCCATTGTATTTCACCATTATTGTAGCTGTAAGAAACAACTTTGGGAAACAGTAAATATCGAGAAAGCTTCTTCAACTAACCTGCCCCGTTTGTGCCATAAGAAAAAGGCTGCCTCAGCAACCTTCCTTATTGAAGTAAAGCACCCGTTAGTTCATTAACGAGATACAATTGTGCATGCAGTTTTCCATGAAAACAAGTTAATCACCAACAGCTGGATCTCCTTCATTTTCTCTTTCCCCCAAGGTTTGGACGAACCTTAATAAATATCCGTCTGGGTCCATGATTAAAAATTCCTTCTGTCCTACTAATTTAGTATCTGCTCTATACCAATTCTCCTGAATTTCTATCTTAATCGGATACTGATACATTCTTAGACTTTTATATATTTCGTTAATATCACTTACCGTTATTTGAAAGTTAATTCCCCTCCCAAAAGGATATGATAACTCCCCAGTCTGCCAATACCCATTTATCTCTTCAATCATAATTTGACAGTCATTTAGTGATAACATAGCGAACTTATCTTCTGGACGTTGATACTCTAACTTAAACGAGAGAATGTTTAAATAAAAATTAAGACTTTTATTTATATCTGAAACTGATAACTCTGGTACTAATGAATTTAGTCTAAACATCATATCTATCTCCATTTCCAATGTTGTTAGCACCCTTTATTCTATATCATTCCTTATTGAACTATCCTGCCCCCTTAGTTGCATAAGAACAGCTTAAGCACGATATAGTAGAAAGTGTTTAAAGATTGAAGAAAAGCACCTGTTAGTTTAATTTTCAAAAGTATTCTACCGTATTAAATGACCTTAAAGTAATGTAACCAAGCAAAGATAAATGGAATGGAGAGATAATAAATGTTTATTAAGCATCCCAAAATCATTACATACTTTATGACTCTTTTCTTAATAAGAATTGACAAAAATAGTCCAATAACCGGTAATAGAATAACTGCTATTTGTATCGTTATATTAACAAAATTGTGCATCCCCCAAGGACTAACATTCATCGCCCCCTTATTATGAATGAACAAAAATATTCCTGATAATAACCAAATTAAACTAGTAATAAATATATAAAATACATTTCTCATCTTTATCTCCCTTTAAATTCGAGTCTCAAATCTTCTTAGTGAAACTTTAACACATAATTCCATATATTGGGTTGCATATTAAAAATTACTTTTGAACTAACCTGCCCCGATAGTTGCATAAAGAAAAAGCTGCCTTAAAGACAGCTCCGATTTTCAGCTAACGCACCCTTTAGCTTAACAAGAGAGGTTTTAATTATCGTCTATCACAAGAGTTATCATATGAAGGTTTGGAATATAAATTTCACAGCCATCCATAGTGTTTGAAGCTAAAAATTCGTTGGGAAGTTCCAGCCATTTAGATGCAATATTATTTAGCATAGGTTTTACATTAGATTCAGATGATTCATCTATATCAAGAAAAACCTTGTACATACCTTTAATTTTCCAATACTCCCCAATTTCAGAAACAGACATGAAAACTTTATAATTAACAGCAAATTTCTTAAAATCATCTAAGTGTTTGTTAGTTTCTTCTGAATTACTTGCCTCAAGAAATAATGTAAATTTCATAAGCAAAACTCCTTAAATATAGCAAAAGTTCGTCTTATTAAAGTAAAATCCTTCTTCAACAATACTGCCCCGTTAGTGAAAAAATGAAATTACCTTTTTCTTCTAATCAAATTGATTAAATAGTAAATCTGTGAAATCAAAAATGAAAGAAGAATGACAATTTGTATGTTCCCTAAGAATGAAGTTGTTTCCTGATAAAATAGAAATTTTTTGAAAGGTACACACTAAAACACCAATCTACTCTCAATATGATTTTTCATACTAATAAGAGACTTGGAACTTCCATATTCGGTAAGAGAATCTTGAAAATCTGCTAGCGCTTCAATAGATATCGTTTGAACTTTAATTAAATAATTGAAATCCCCACTAATTCTATGTAACTCAGAAACTTCTTTAGAATCTTTACAGAATTCAATGAAAGATTGGCATTTCTCAGTTTTGAATAAAATAAATGCTGTTACTCCTTTGTCCAACTTATCTGGATTAAGTACAGTGTTGTAGCTTAAAATTATTTTTTGTTCCTCTAATTTAGAAATGCGTTCTTTCACAGAAGGTTGTGACATAGCAACCTTTTGGCTAATTTTCGAAATAGGAATGCGCGCATTTTTTTGTAAAATCTCCATTATTTTATAGTCAACCGCATCTAAATCACTGTAATTTTTCACACTTACAACTCCTTAGGTATTTATTTAAAAATACCATTATTTATAAGGTTTTATATCAAATTTAGCTTATTAATCATATGTATTCATCACATAGAATAAAGTACACTAAAAAAGGGAGGCGTTTTTATGTCTAATATAAAAGGAATTGCACATATTGCAATCCAAGCAAAGGATTTCGATGAAGTCATTAGATTTTATGCTAATGCATTGAATTTTAAAATTGCACATACTTGGGCACTACCTGAGTTTAATTTAGAGAAAGCTGCTATGCTCGTTTCATCCGATGGTAATACATTTATAGAAGTCTTTGATTACGAGGCACAAATAGCTGCTCAAGGAAGAAAGGCTTTGGAGCATGAAGAAATAAAACATGGTGCATTATTACACTTTGCCTTAACAGTAGAGAATGCAAGTGAAGCTTATAAAACAGCTATTCACTTTGGGGCAAAAAACTGTGTTCCACCAGCTACAATGGAATTAGGATATCCAGTAATTAAAGTTAATAATGCACTTGTATACAGCCCAAATGGGGAAGTCATTGAGTTTATTGAAAAGGTAAATTTCCAACAATTCAATTGATAATATTTACTGTTACTCATTCCTAAGAGGTGTTTCAATGAAATTTTTTTACAAACCGTTTAACTTTGTTTTAAACGGTTTAGCTTTATTTTATATTTAAACTCTGATCTTCAGCTAATACACCCGTTAGTTATATAAACATCTATTAATTTTCGAACGGTTTTCAGTAAAAAATGTAGTTGAAAAGGTAAAAATCTTCCCCTACTAAAAAAGGGAAAGATGATGAAAATTATTTTTTTATATAATGAAGCATAGCAAGTTGACCTAATTTTTCTACTTTGGTTAACGTGTATTTTAGAGTAATATCATCTCCGTTATAAAGGGAGATTCCTTTCCCTAAAATAATAGGTGCAATGGCTAGGTGAAATTCATCAATTAAATTTTCTTTAAAAAATTCACGAGCTAAGTTTCCTCCACCAATTAACCATATATCTTTACCAGGCCTTTGTTTTATATTTTTAATGAAATTTTTGACATCTTCATCAATAAATGAAGCATATTCATCTGATCCACTAACAGATTTAGAAAATACATAATTTTTATAATCACTATACGGATAATTCATATCAAATCCACGAATGACATCATAAGTTCCTTTTCCCATAACAACAGTGTCAATTCTTTCCAGGAGTGAATTGTAGCCAGAATCTCCTTCTACTTCTGTTGATTCTAACCACTCTAATGTACCATCATCATTTGCAATATAGCCATCAATTGAAGTACCAATGTATAAAATAATGTTACGCTGTTTTTTCATGTAAATCTCCATTCCTTTGTTTCAGATGATAAAATTAGTATACCTATTAAACTATATAAATTCTTCTGTTTCTTAACTTTCAACTATTGAACTATTCTGCCCCGATAGTTCAATAAGAAAAGGAAAGTAGTTCGTATATTAGCCGCCAAATTGGCGGCCTTCTTATGGCGCTAAAGCACCCGTTAGTTCATTAAGAAAAGCGAATCTTATTCAAGAATCGCGTCCGTTAATTAAACAAGTTACACGCTTGTAAATCTTTATTACACTTACTCAATACATAATTCTGAGATATCCTTCCAGCAATAAGCAATATCCTCTACTATGGTTCCTCCAAACGTACTGGTCCTATGAATGTATTCTTTTCCTCCCATACGTTCATAAAATCCAAGTCCAGAATTATTCTGTTTCATTACCCAAACCATCATAGAATAAATACCTTTTTCTTTAAAATGTTTAGCAATAGCTGAAATAAGCTGCCTACCAACACCAAATCCTCTACATTCCTGTAAGAGATAAAGCGAATATAGTTCTCCATCGTAATTCTTCTCATCTATACTTTTACCGGATGCAAAACCTATAATTTTCCCTGTTTCATTAATTGCAACATATATAAAAGGTTCATTTTCGTTATATAAAAAATCATTCCATCTTTTTTCAGCATCTTCATACGATAATTCGTCCAGATAATCGTCAGGTACTAGATCACGATAAGTAGTCCTCCAACTATCAACATAAACTCTTGATATGCCTTTTATATCTTCTTTCCTTGCTTTTCTAATTTCCAAGTTAAGTACCTCCAATGCAAAACAGTAAAATAATAAAATGTATTATAACATTCTTTCTTCAACCCTCAGTTAGCTCAATAAGTGTTATTCCATAAAATGAACCAATTGTTGAACAAATCAATATGCACTCTTGAACTATCCTGCCCCGATAGTTCTATAAGAATAGGCTGCCATTATCAATACAGCTGCTGATAATATCGTTAAAGACTATGAGGAAAACATTCAGTTTGCAAAAACAAATGAAAGTTATTGGAAAGGAACAGCGTTAGGGACTCGAATCAATCTTGGGAATATTAAATTATCTAAAGAAAATGAACAATATCGAGTGGAAATTCCAGTAGAATTTCATAATAAACAAAAAAGATACAATGGATTTAATGACAGTGAACCAATAGTAGAAACATTTGAGGAATATTGGTTAGCTTTAACTTATAATGAAAAATTCAAAGGCTGGATTATAGTTGATGTAAAAGATTACTATGCATTGAATAAAGAATTTATCGAAGGAAATGACGTGGTGAAAAGTGAATTTTAATAATAAAAAAGCCTACGATCCTTGCTATTCAAGGAAGTTGGGCGGTTGTTAAACATTCGACTTCCGAAATATTTGTTGAAATCAAGCATCAGTAAAAGTGTACAGTGCGTTATACTGATGCTGTAAAGTTACAATAAACTTATTTAATTCTGAGGCCTTAAACACGCTATTTGGACGCTCTCTATAACAAAGGCGCCTGATTGTGGAGATCATTTATGCTGTCTAATTGAATAAAAGCATACAACGAACGAGTGCAAAATATCCTATTTTAATAAATCATTGACCTTGATTCTCCAAACCATATGATCATACCCTTCATCCCAATAATCCTTTAACAAATAATCAGGATCTCCAAATTTCTTTTTCCAGATTTTTTGTGCACGAATATATCCACTATCTAAACAAAATTCTTCTATGCCCCTATGCTGCAAAGTATGATACATTGTCTTCAATAGTAAATTACCTACCCCATTCCTCTGGTAGTCAGGATGAACAAATACTGTACCTACCTCAATTAGCTTATTTAAAGCATTTTTTGTACAATTGCATATCAGCTCGCTTGATGGACCGTATTCGATTGAACCAATAATTTTATCATCATCTAAAGCAATCAAGAAATATCGTTTTTCCCCATTGCTTTCAAGATCACTTTCTAAGTATTTTTTCTTAGCTTCGATTTCATCTTCTATATCATCCAACTTCTCTCCGATACCTTCTTTAGTAAACGTGTCTGTAATCACTACCCTAAAAAAATGATTTAACTCTTTAATGTTCTCAGTTCTTGGCCTTCCAATCTCAACATTAAGCACTCCGAACCCCCTCCCTCTCAGCTCTTAAATTCTATAAAGTTTTCAATAATCCTTTTTGAAGTATCTGCTTCTTTAGTTTAAGTGAAAACCTACAAAATTTTCATATCATATTTCTGTAGCTTTGAACAAAGTTTTATCAAATTAATACAAGAAACCTATATATGAATAAATAGAAAGGGCATGTTTTGAAAAAAGATTAATCAAAACATGCCCTTATACTATTTAATTTGATTATTCTTTTATAAAAAAGATTGATCATTTTTGTGTTCCTTAATGAACTAACGCACCGTTAGTTCATTAAGGAATGATTCAATACTCAACTATATTTAGCCATTGACCATCAGGTTTATCATTTATCTCAAATAAATTGACACCAAGCTCTTTTAATACTGCCGTTTCTCTAGCAGTACCACATGCGAATGCAAGTACAAAGAAACTCTTCTTTCTTTTTATTGCGATGTCCCCTGTAACATTTTAAAAAGTCGGCTCATCTATTTATGAACATTTTCATATTTGGGATTAAGAATACTGGCAAATCCTACTGAACCTCATTACATAACCGACCGATATTCTCGACTTCAACAACGACCTCATCCCCTGACTTGATCGGGCAGCTGCCAGATGGTGAACCCGTGGCCAAAATGTCACCTGGCTCAAGTGTCATTACCTGCGAAAGCCAGCTGATTAGATACGGAATGCTTAAAGACATTTCATTGGTATTCCCGTCCTGGACAACGCGGCCATTTAAAGTGGTCACAATCCGTAAATTTGTAGGATCTACCCCGGTAACGATGCACGGCCCCAAAGGTCCGAACGTATCAAATCCTTTGCCCCGCGTAAACTGTGGATCTTTTTTTGTAAGATCTCTTGCTGTGACGTCATTAAATATTGTGCAACCAAACACATAATCAAGCGCATCTTCTTCTTTAATGTTTTTTCCGCGCTTTCCAATCACCAAGGCTACTTCCCCTTCAAGTTCTACTTGGTTGGATAGATCGTTTGGAGGAAGGATAATTTTCTCCTTGTCTGGAATAAGCGCAGATAATGGCTTTAAAAATAGAAATGGTTCTACAAGGTTTGCCTCTCCCCCTGTTTCCTTCGCATGACCTGCATAGGTCCAGCCGAAATTAACCACTTTAGAAGGTTTTACAGGTTCCAAAATTTTAACGTCACTATATTTCAGCTCTACCCCGTCATACTTTATTTCCTTGTTGACAAGTTCAGCAAAACTGCTAGACAGTTGTAATATCATCTCATCCTCAACAATACCGTAATGTATTTTGCCCTGTTGATTCTGATAGCGAACTATTTTTTGTGTTTTTTGTAGCACATTCATGATGAATAAACTCCTTTGATAAGTAAGGTATACTACCTCAGATAATATAAAATTCGGGTCTCCACATAATCGCAAACGAAGACTTCCAACTTCATTATAACCGAAAAGCCCAATGAAAATGAAGTTAGTGGTAATATCGAAGGCGCTCTAGACATAATAGTAGGGAAATGGAAGCCTGTAAGTAACACCTCAATGACATTTGGAACATAATTAAACGCTTCTTCGGGAGACATTCCTTTAGTAATTGATTCGAACGAATTACAGGATAATCTCCTACTTCGTAAGTTTTAGGAATTAATATTTTAATGCTTTAACTACTTCTTTTTTATCCCTTATTGATATTTCTACTAACTCATTTAACTCTGGGCATTCTTTGAGTGCATACACTCCAACTGAATCTAAAGTAAATAGAGATATAATCAAAATCAGTACAATAAGTTTTTTTATATAAAAACACACATCTTTTCTAATCTTTCCTAATTAGAAAAAAGTTATCAATCCTTCTTCAACTATTCTGCCCCGATAGAGGCATAAAGAAAAAGCTGCCTTAAAGACAGCTCTGATCTTCAGCTAACGCACCCGTTCATTAAGACTTATTGTAGAATGGACACAAACTGCGAAATTATGAAATCTAATTTAATCTGCAACATATTTAGTTAGCTCATTCAATTCTTTGTCATTAATATACCGATGTTTGTATGAAATCACACTATATTTAGTATATTTTTTTCCTGGTATACGAATAGTCATTTGAATTAACTTAAAAGGCGGGTTGATGGGTCCCTCATATCCAATTACATGTAATGACACTTCATATGTATCATTTTGAATATCTCTTGAAATTTTTTCAATTCTATTAAATGTGAATAATTGACTATCACCGTGTTTTTCCATAACTTCAAGAATGGTTCCACCAAGATATCTTAGAAAAGCTAATTCCATAATGGAAGGTGGCTTGTTTTGAGGAATTGTTTCAATTGTGTTTTTTGCTTCAGTAGCACTACTAGACGAAATGAAAAAGATAAGAAAGAGTATGGCTATTTTTTTCATTATTAAGTCTCCTTGTAGATTATTATCTTATTTTTTACAAGAAGTTAGGTTTTATCCATAAAATTCTTTATTGCACAGTTCAAATACACTACTGTTGGCTTAAAATAAAGTTCGATTAAAAAGTTGCTGAAAACATTCATTTCATCATAAAAAGAATCCCCTACGTTTTGAACAAAGATTGATCAAAATGTAAGGGATTTAGCTCTCGAAAATGTTATAAAAAAGATTAATAATTTTGGTAAGCGAATAAGTTATAATAACCACCATTTCTTTATAAACTCACAAATTCACTTTCCATATTATTTTGTTCGAAACGAATGGTAGTAGGTCGCCATTAATGTCATTAACATTGGAATAGTAATGACAAGTGATAATAAAAAAAGTTTTGAAAATATTGTACTTAATAATCCTGAACTTACTGAAAAAACTATATAGCTTACAATGAGCATAGCCATACTGATGGCAACTGCTAATATAACTGGTTTTCTAAGGTTTTTTATCTTTTCCTGTTTTGTTTCCTTATCTGTATAAATTGGCTTTGTATCAGGTCTCGCTTTAAATAGGTGCATATTATAACTTGAACAAATATACTCCCACCCTGCCAATTCAAACATTTCAATATATTCTTCTAGTTCATTTTCTGCTAATTCTCTTACATCAAGACTAAAAATAACATCTTCAGCAACACCCTTTTCTAATTCATATCCCATTTTTTTAAAGCGTTTCACAATCCATCCTTTTGCAGCATACTTTCTTAGCATTTTTAAATCTTTTTTTTCTGAAAAAGCAATCCCGTTTGAAACTATAAATTTTGTTTCCCCCACTTTAGTTCTCCCCTTTTAATCCATTTTCAGCGAAATCAAGCATCGTTTTACGTCTCAAAATATCTTGTTCCAACACATATCTACCTTTATTTGTCAATTTATATACTTTTCTACGTGAATCTGAATCATCAAATAGCTCAATATAGGATTCGGTTATTAACTTTTTAATAATTGTGTATAGCGATGCAGGTCCAATTACTACTTGCCCATTCGTTAATTCTTCAATCAAACTCATCACCGCATAGCCATGTCTTGGTTTTGTAAATCCTGCCATAATATAAAATACAGAATCGGTTAACTGTTCTAATGATTTCATTTTCACCCTACCTTTTTATATCACTTTATGATACATCTAAAAACAATATATCATAAAGCGATATAGTTAACAATAAATATATGGAATAAATATTCAATTTTATTCCATATTTAAAGGAAGTTCTTATCAAATCATAAAAAAATAATCAATCTTTTTTAGAAACAATCAAACTTTATTATAAATCTACAACTACGCTTATCGTAACCTGCCCCGATAGTTCCATAAAAAAAAGAGCTGCCAAAGCAACTCTCTTATTGAAGTAAAGCACCTGTCAATATGGACTATTCTTAGGAGACATTAAATACGCTTTACCTTTGACGTAACATGTGTCAGATATACCAAAAAACTGTATAAGATATTCGTATTTTCTTTGTGGGGATAGCTCTTGGAAAAGGCAAAATATTAGGAAATGAGGGGGCCTTTCAGACAATTTGTCAGGTAGCGATTGATCCACCATTTACGAAAAGTATTTGTCCTGATATGTAAGAAGAATCATCAGAAGGCAGGAGCCAATAAACAAAGAGCTGCTAAAAAAGCAACTCAATCAGGTAAAAACATTATTACTGAAACTACTTATCTCTCTTACCTTAAAAAATTACTGTCCATCCTCTCTCAATTCCCTCTCTTATCTAACCCATCATTCAAAATTTTCACTTGGTAGCGGAAATAGAGATAGAAAATAATCCAGATGATCGCATAGAATGGTAGGAAAATACCAATTCCTGTTACTAACCCTTTTAAACTAAATGGAATCCATCCAACAAAGAAAGAAAGAAGAAAGTATAGTATACTAACAGTCAAAAAATGTAGAATAGTCTGAGATAATAAACTCCATTTCTCTATTTCAAATAATATAGTTGCTGTGCTGAAAAACCAGCCACATAATAGGCAGCCTATCGCATTTTTCACGAAAATCCCACTGTCTAATGAGGTCACATCACCAAAACCTATTACTCCAAAACACGTCAATACCATCACGAGTGCTCCAAAACAAATCCCTACAAAACTACGAAACAAAAGTGTTTTCATCATAATCCCTTCCTTCTCCATTGAAATGCTTTCTTAATTCCTTGAACATAGTGTCGAGAAACATATTCTTTTTCCCCTGACTTAAAATAAACGCATAAAGTTCCATTGAAAGATGCCTCAAATCTGCTTAACTCATTTAGATTTGCGATCACCGATTTGGATAATCGAACGAACTGATTACCTGGAAGGTCCTTTTCCAGTTCATATAATCTTTCTTTCATTTCAAAAGTCCCTTGTTTCGTCCGCACCATTATGGAATCTTGCTCTGTAAACAAACAGATTATTTCTTCTGCCCTGAAAACATGCTGCATATCTTCTTTCCTGCCAACAAAATATGGTCGTTTTCTCTCCTTCAAGCGCTCCATTAATTCTTGCACTTCCTCATTCCATTCATGATTTCGGATAAGTACCTCTATCGCTTGGACCTCCTCATCTATCTCTACCTGTATTTTCATCTTTGCGACCTCCCTTTGCTTATATTTTAAGTATATTGATAAACTGAAATTTCGCTTGTGATTTCCAGCCACATGTAACTAAATAGCTCTAACTTGCAAAAAATGCGCTGTCAGTTACATCGGTATTTTGGTACAAAAAGCGCAACCGCCTTGGAATCACCCACTTGGATGGACTTTCTCCATCAAGCTAAGGTGAATATGTATGTTAAAACATTCTGCCCTGCACTGTCTTTCATTTTTTGATTTTGAAGATACTTGCTAGGTGCACTAAATAACCGTCCAAATGCTTGGACGGTCACATACTCTTTTTCTTATAAAGCTTTTATTAGGCCTTACTTCTTCTCAACTGAAGGATCCGTTGTATTGATGACTTATGACTCATCATGCTAGGGATTATTCTTTGCTTGTAAAAGTGCTTGGCATCACCACTGCTACAACTTCTCCACGAGCACAAAGTGTTTCATTTGCAAATACTTCTGTATCAATTTTCCACTTCTTAGGATGAATCTCTTGTATCCTCCCAACCGCTATTAATGGAACATCATTTGGAGTTGGCCTTACAAATTCCACTTTTAATGAAGCTGTTACAAACCGAGGAGGCTCTATTCCATCCCCAACTTCATGCCCATTTTTTCGATGCAATGCCAATGCAGCCGAACCTGTTCCATGACAATCAATTAACGATGCAATTAAGCCGCCATAAACGAAGCCTGGAATTGCAATATGTTCTGAGCGTGGTGTATAAATTGTCCTAGTTTGTTCTCCTTGCCAACCCGTTCGAAAATGATGACCATCTTTATTTAACCGACCACATCCATAACACCATGCAAATGCATCTGGATAATCATCTTGAATCGCTTTTAGCACTTTCTCCTCCATCATTTCTCCCCCTACATTTTTCAGAATATTATAATATCAAGGATACTGTAGAAGCTTCACTAATTCAATATTGTGATGATCGCTCTTAATTTAGTAATACAAGTTTTGAGAATTAATTGGCATTTGCTGTTGTATTCACCAATAGAATTTCTGCTAGAATGGTTTCCACATTTTTTCACGTTCAATAGATCTTGGAGTATAATCAAAAGTGTTAATATATGTAAAAGTTGGGAGCGGTAAGAAATGCAATCTAATATTTTGCTAGTGGAAGATGATTTATCGATTCAAGAAATGGTAGAAAGCTATTTAACAAAATAAAAGGTGCGATTATCGCAAACATAATCATGACACCTATACTGTGTTTCGTTATGTATTTAGAACAGCAGGAAAGAGATTCAATGATTACAATGTATCAAGAAGCCTTTGTAATGATCGGCGCAATGGTGAGAGCTACATTTATTGTGTTTGCCGTAGTATTGATTGCGAAAATAGTCATTGAGGAATATAAAAACAAAACCATTTTGATTATGTTCTCATATCCCATTAATCGAAAGAAAATGATTGCTAGCAAACTGTTATTTATAGCTGCGCTGACATTTATCACCATGTTGGTGACTAATATCATTGTTGCGGGATCATTTACTATCATAAATAGCTATTTTCCCATTGTTCCATTTTCAATAACTGCAAATCAGTATTTTGGAGAGGCCTTAAAAATGATTCCATTTTCCATTGCCACAGCAGGAATCAGCTTAATTCCATTGTATTTTGGGATGCGTAAACATTCTGTTCCGGCCACAATAAGTTCATCCCTTATAGTAGTGATGATTGCTTGTGCTTCTAATCCAGCATTCTCAATGGTGACTTTCATTCCTCTTCAATTAGCGCTCGCGGCAGTCGGAGTAACAATTGCTTACTCGGCGATTCGAAATATTGAGAAAGAGGATGCGATTTAACTTGAAGAACGGGCAAGCAAAGAGGGTATGTCAACACTAAATTGAACGACTTTTATAAGTACTATCGCTGAAATTCCACTGGTGTCAAATAATCAAGTGTTCCATGAATGTCAATGTTGTTAAACCAATATACAATTATCTAGTTCAAGAACCAGCTGTTCAAACGAAGCGACATGTGCCCCGTTTGCGAATTCATTTCTAAACACGTTGTACATCGCTTCGGCCACGGTGTTATCATACGGACATACTTTTGCACACTAAGTGATAGTTGATTTCCAAATGTCTCTAGTGCATCTGAAATCAACTTATTATCTTTGTCACGATCTATAAAACAGTTGAATATGATGTAAAATCCTTTTTATACTGAAATAAAGTTTGATTAACTTAACGTCATCTTAAAATGGACAACATACATAAAAAGTTTCAAGATGGTCAATTATCATAATCATTTCCCCTGCTCCTTTTCTCGATATAAATGACAAAAGCCCCTGTACGCTAGGTAGCGTTCAGGGGCTTTTAGTTCACCTCACTTACTTTATAGAAGTAGCCCAATACACCTGCAGTTCGTGAATTTATCCAGTATATTTCAGCTGAATTACCTTTTTAATCATGAAAAAAACGAATGAATCGCATGAGTTATATGTATTTTACGAATAAAAAAAACTGCGTTATAGTTATTTCTGTCAAATACAAATGATTTTTTAGGAGGAAAATAACATGGAAAAAACTCGTTACCAACAAGGTGTAGATATTATAAAGGAGTATACTTTAACAGATAACAAGGAAATTGGAACACACATGAATATTGTAGACGAATTTAAAGAACTTGCACCTGATTTAGAGAGTTATATTGTCGAATTTGCTTTTGGAGATATTTATTCACGAGAGGGCTTAACTAATCATCAACGTACGATTGCCACAATCTCTTCTCTTGTAACTCTAGGTACGGAGCCGCAATTGGAATTGCATATCAACACAGGACTTACAATTGGATTAACTCCAAATGAAATTGTTGGAACTGTCATGCACTTGATTCCCTATACAGGCTTCCCGCGTGTCTTGAATGCTCTAAAGGTGGTAAAAAAAGTTTTTGCTCAAAGAAATGTAAAAATTAAGGATTTAGAAATGCAGCCAAATTAATAAAACCGCTAACACGCCTTAAACGACCACATGCTAAAGCAGGTGGATTTGGACATATATGTCGACGACTAAAGTCATCCCAAAGTCCTTAAGCATAATAAATTTTTTCGACATATTCAGTCTTCAATCCTGAATATGCCGTTCTTTTCTTCAGTGACTTGATTAGCTATATGATTTCTAATTGTTTCTTCTGTCATCGTTCCTACTGTGGCTCAGAAATAGCCTCTTACCCATAAATGTTGTCCCCCAATACTTCTTTTTCAGCTCAGGGAATTGATCCTGCAGAATTCTTGAGGATCTTCCTTTTAGGTACTGCATGATTTTACTGGGTGCTAAACTTGACGAACAAGATAATAATAAGTGTATATGATCCTTACCTACACCTACCAAATATGGATGTAACGAATAAAGAAGAAATAGATCAAGTCTTACCTTCGTCAACGGATGTACCTTCCATATGCAAGGTACCTGTAAAAAGGGAAGCAAACAAAAAGCAGCCCCGAAAACACAATTTTCATCGTGTATTTAGGGCTACTTGACGTTTACATTGGAAAGGAGTCTTGAGTCTGATTTTGACTTTAATCTCTCAGGGGACAACATAGCTTTCTGAAATAACAGCAACAAGGAAGCCGTTATTCTTTCACAATTTAATGATTTTCTATTTTGAGTCTTTCCATTGCATTGTCTACTTAATCAGCTTCAAAAAAACCTTCCCCTTCTTAAAAGTTAAGCCTTTTTCTTAAATCCCAATATTTAAATGTTATCTTACCCATTTTCGACTTCGAAAGTGAATCGTATTTACGTCCAAGTGCTAGGTTTTGTTTTTCTAGCTTAGTAATTTGTTTAAGTTGAACCGCGTTCAGTTTTTTTAATTTCTTTACTTCTTTAACAAATTCTTTGTTTTTCACTCTCACATCATTGTTTTTATTTTCTACAATTATCCGTTCTTTTTTTGAAATTTCCATGTCTTTTGGTTTTAATTTTGGAGTGCTATTGGTTTCAAATCCTATAGTTTTTAGATATGGCAAATTATTTTGAAAGTTTTCCTCAAAGCCGCTATAACTTTTATGAATTTGAAGGAAGGTAAAACATCCTGCTTTTTCCGCTTGAATGATTTGACCAAACCCAGACAGCTTAACAAGTTTTTCTACTTTTTTTAATTCTTCTGGAATGCTTTTGAAAATATAGGTGAAAACTTCTTCAACATTTATATCTGCAGGCAATTTTTTTACCTGATGGGATGGTACATGCTTATTTAGTTCATCAAAGTCATCTTTATCAATATAATATGCATTTCCACTTTTATATAAATAATCAGTAATACGTCTACTCCATAATAGCCCTTGCAGTTTTTTTAATGCTTCCGAAAACAAAAACTGCCTGCTAACTTGATACATTCGTTTGGCTGCAAACTCATAAATATCCTTATTACATAAAGCTAATTTGACTGTGTCACGGAAATCCTTCTCTGTAACAGCATATAACGGGTAATCTTCCCCAAAAAGCTTTAAATGCATTTTGGTTGGATTCATTATTACAGCCTTCCTTAAAATTCCGTATTCCAATAACTTCGTAGACAGTTCCAGACTGCTGTCCATTTCCTCACTTCTCCAGGTTATCCCAATGTCACTGTTCACTATTAATTGTTGAGCATTCTCCCTCGTCACTGCCCCGTACCATGTAAGCCCTTCTGTATGTTCCAGGAGATATGTTGCTTCTTCCTTAAACTGAGAATCGCCTTTAACCCATTTGAATTTATCCCCTGCTATATCAAGTGAAAGATTCGGAATCTCACGCTTTAATTCTTTAAAAGCAGTAATGATAGGAATCGTCTTCCAATCAGGGTCAAATTTCCCGGTATATACAAGTTTGTGTTTTAACCGATCTTCCCCTCCTGCTGATTCAACGTTTGGTATCATCGGGGTAAGCAGGGAAACTTTGTTTTTTTCTTTATTCAAATTAAGAATCTCAATTACAAATTCGCACATCTCTTCTGTTTGACATAAGAAATAAGCACATTGATTGTATATATTTTTGATGCTCTCAAATTTTTCTTCATTAACATCCTGACCTATGTGAGTTAAGCCTGTAGCATAAACCAATGTATTCTTTATGATATGCTTATGCCTTGCTATTTTTTCAACAGTCTCAATGCTTCTTACAAATAGCCAATCATATTCCTTTTGACTCCAATAATGAGAAATGAGCATTTCAGCAATATCAAAATTAATGACACCTTTTTTTACCCATTCTTCATCGGTGGCATTAAAAAAAGGATCAACAAAAGGATTAAGAATCGTTATATTGTCAAATTTCTCAAGTGGCTGAATTAATATATCGCGTTTGACTGGGCTAGCTAAAAGTAAATCTACCTCGATGTTAGAATCTAACGCAATAGTCGAAGCTAGGGAAGATAAAAATACTGCAGATCCATCCATTGAATTCATGTCAATAAAGCCAAATAGAAGTACCTTCATTTTTCTGTTACGCACTAATTCATGTGAACTCAAAGTTTTCACTCCAATGACTGAAATGTGATATGAATTTCTATTTTTTTATTTGTTCTTTCATAGATGATTTGAGTGCAAGGTATTTCAACGTGAATTTCCCTATATATGTAACGTTGAATTTGTGTTCTAATAACTTAAGTCTACGTATCTCTTTGTTTAGCTTAATGTTTTCTTGTTGGGCTAACTTACTTTTTTCTAATTCTTCTCGCAACCTATTATTTTCTTTTGTAACGTTCTCAATAATGTTTTGTTTTTCAGTGCTATCGTTCTCTATGAGCTCTAATGTCATGGACATCATGTCTTTCATTTGTAATTCTAGTTCCTCATACATAGTTTTCCAATATTCGTTTCGTTCGTCCATATTGAAAAAACTCCCCTCCATTAACCTTGGATAATCTCTAATTCTCTTTTAATAACAACATCTACGGCGCATTTATCTCGAATAGACTGCGATGCTTGTTTTGACACTCTTAAGAATACGTCCGAATTGTAATATAAGCGTTCTATTGCATCCGCAATTTCGATAGGAGACTCAGGTTTTGTAAGAAGGCCAGAAACGTCGTGTTTAACGAATTCGGGGATTGCCGTGATATCTGTTGAAATCGGCACTAGCCCACTAGACATGGCCTCACACATTGAAACCCCTTGAGAGTCCAAACGGGTTGGACAAAGAAAAATTCCATACTCCTTATGCAATGCAGCGATTTGCTCTTGAGATATAAAGCCTTTATGAATAGTTACATTCTCAAAATTACGGATTGGCTCAACTGTTTGATCGAACAACTTTCCATCACCATAAAAAGCAAATTCTAATTTATTGAAATATGGTCTCTTTGAAAGCTCTAGCACTGCTTTCACCGATAAATCATTGGCATATTTCCGAGAAGCGTACGGCCTGATTGAAAGGACTTTTGTCCGCATATCTACTGGCTTTTCTATAAAAGTAAACAGATTGTCATCTATTACATTGGGAATGATTACTGAATTTTTCGATTCTGCTCTCGCGTCACATTCCGCTATATGTTCTTTGAACCATTTGGAAATATGAACAAAAGTTGTATCCAATTCATTCGTTTGATAAAACCAATTCATAAAAGAAAGCTGTGCTACATAATAGTCGTCCGCCATTTCAAGAATCTTCCGTAAGCTTTCAGGGCTTTCAAGAAAATTAAACCATCTTCTATGCCAAGCCTCCGTTTCAAAACCATGTATCCACGTAATAATTGGTAAATCTGTGCTTGTTTCTTTTATCGCTTGTACCATTTTTGAATTAACAAAATGAATGAGCGCTTTTTTATGTACTTTATGATTTAAGAACATGCGTAGATGCTGTTCAGTTCCTCGATAAACAGGCACATCTTCATACGAATACTTTTCTGCTTTTTTATAGGCAGGATGTAAAACAAAGACATCGACCTTCAAACCCTCTGCCAAATAAGCCTTGACTCTTCGGTGGATAAACCCATTACGATATAATTGCTTTTCGTGTGGATAAGCATTCGTAATGATTACATATCTATCTTTATCGTTAAATGTAAGTTCATTTAGATTTATAGATTGCTCCATTTTTGTTCACTCCTACTTTTCAGTCATCTTCAATCAGCCTGCTTACTCATCTGTAAATGAAAGATTTTTAGAAGACCCTTATCCCAAGTCAATTCTACTTTTAAAACTGTGAATCGATTATAACAAACATGTATTACTGAATATTGACATCAATACGAGAAGTATGTAAATAAAAGTAAAGTTTTCATGAATTTTTATATATTTTAGTAAAGGGAATAGGAATTCTAGAACATATTTTTAAAATTATTACAGAGATAGGGTGATTACCAGTATTCACATGAAGAGTTGATGACAATGTTAACTAGCAAAAATAAAGAGAGAACGATTCATTTACCAGAATCGTCCTCTTACATTGAAACTATTGTATTTTTTGTGTACTGGAAAATTAAGGCGAAATATCAAAACTGTTAAGTGAAATAGTCAAACGATGATGAAGATCCTTTAATACTATGGTACAGTGAGCATCCTTTTCTCCTGATTATAATCAGATGACTCCCATTACCTTTTTGCCGTTTGGTACTGATCGATTAATCGACTTAATCGTCGCAATTGAAGGCTATATTCTACGATGGAAGAAGCAATAATCATTGTGCGTAATTTCTGTTCTTTATTTTGACTGTATATTTCGAGAGCACGCTCGAAAAATATTTGGCTTTTTTCCGCCATATCATTTTCAATATGATAATCTTCCCCTTTTATTTTCCCTTCGTATTTTAGCAACAAGTATTCATGACCTTTGATTAACTCTTCAAGATGATGGTCGAAGAGATGGTTTTCCTCCTCATTCGTCTTACTCTGGAAATAATGTTCATCAATGTTTTCTACTACTTGTTCTGCCTGCTTGAGGGTCTTCAGCATTTGTTTAAATACTACGATTTCCCTAACATCCAGCTGGTTTAGTTTTACAAGGTTCCCTCTTTCTTCATCAAAAATCTTATATTGTTCTTCTAGTTTTGGAATGTCTTTAATTAATTTTGCATAGTGTTCTTGAAAAGATTTTGCCTTCATTTCCTTGGAAAATGCCGTACGTAATAATAAAGAAAGATTGTTAAAAATCAATTGAACTTTATCAAGGTAATTTCGTTTATATTTTGGTGGGAAGATGGCAATATTTACGATCATTGCACACACAATGCCAACTAAAATGATTAAACAACGATTTAATATAAAGTGTAGACTTTCATTACCTGGAGCACTCATGATGGCTAATACCGTAACGAGTGTAAGCGGTATTGTGCTTTCCATTTTCAATTTCAAACATAGCGAAATTACCAATATCATGACAAGTCCAATCATAATTGGACTATCCCCCAAGAAATGAATAGAAAAAAGCGCAGTCAGTGCACCAATTACATTGGTAATGATTTGGTCAAAC
Source organism: Peribacillus sp. TH16 (assembly GCF_016651095.1). NCBI lineage: Bacteria > Bacillati > Bacillota > Bacilli > Caryophanales > Bacillaceae > Peribacillus > Peribacillus sp. TH16. Next base: position 1,918,722 of record NZ_JAEKEM010000002.1, read on the forward strand.
AAATGCCTCCATGTACGATAAATAGAAGGCTGTATCGTGAAAACAGCTGCCACCCCTGCAAACACTGCAGGCTGCAAATTTAAGATCGAGCAAATTAACAATGCCAATGTAACAGCAATTCCTGTTTTAAGGACACGCGGGCCTAGAGTCATGGATTTGTATCTCCCATTCTGTAATCTTTATTAATAATCAACATAACAAATAAATAGGATCTCACAAAATTCACCACCAACAATTGCCTGTTTATGTATTACTAACTTTATAGCAACTGTAAGGGAAAAACCTGTCATTGTAAGATTAACTATGTAATATGGATTACAGTATCATAAAAACAAATGAACTTTAACTTTTATTTCTTAGATCTTCACAATAAAAATTCTGAAAGGAAAAATATAATAAAAAATGGCACAAAAACATGACAAGCCCTTTGTCGACTAATAGGTGTGAGTGAAATCATAAACAGTCTAGAAAAGTTTGAACTACCCACCACTTATCGACCTTACGGTCTGATTGAAGTGGGGGATTCCTAAGAACATTAGCCTATCGGCCAATTTTTAATTAGGCTACTCCCGTAGTTCCTACGGTTAGAAGCCTTATGGCTTCATTCATTAGATTGAGTCCTGCGTTAATATCTCGATCGTGGTGAGTAGAACAAAAAGGACAATCCCATTCACGAAGATTCAGATGTTTAACGTCTTTATTTTGGTAACCGCAGCTAGAACACAATTGGCTAGAAGCAAACGTTTTAGAAACGGTCACGATTTGTTTACCATACCATTTTGCTTTGTATTCCAACATTTTTTTGAATTGGTACCAAGATACTTCACTAATAGCTTTAGCTAGTTTGTGATTTTTCATCATATTCGACACTTGCAAGTCTTCCATTCCAATAACATCGTGGTTTTTGATGATTTCGGTAGAAACTTTATGTAAGTAATCCATTCGGGCATTTGAAATTTTTTCGTGTAGGATAGCCACTTTTCGTTTTTGTTTTTGATAGTTTTTAGCTTCAGCCAATGGTTTATTTTGATTCAAGGCTATTTCTTGTCGCCTTGAAAGAATCCGTTGTGCTTTGGTCAATTTCTTTTCAACCGTCCGGAAGAATTTTGGATTTTGATAGACCGTACCATCTGAAAGAATAGCAAAGTTCTTCAAACCAACATCTACACCGCACGAACGATTCGTTTTAGGAAGTACTTGTACATGGGTTTCGGCTAAAACGGAAATGAAATATTTACCCGAAGGGTTCCGCCTGATTGTGGCATTGATGATTCGCCCTTCGACTTCGCGGCTTTTAGCAAAACGAACTAGACCGAGTTTTGGCAATTTGATTTTGTTTCCAACAATTCCAATATTCCCATTCGTATGTTTAGTCGTATAGGACTGGATAGGATTCTTTTTCGATTTGAAGCGTGGTGACTTGTTTTGCTTTTTATAATATCGGCTATAGGAATCTGCTAAATTTTCCACCGATTTCTGTAAGGCAATACTGTCTACTTCTTTCAGGAAAGAATACTCTTTCTTTAAAGCTGGAAGTTCTTTGATTGTTGCGTATTTATTCAGAAAAGAACCTTTCCTTTCATTAGAGGGTAATTGGCCGTTCTGCTTCATTTCTTCACAAATATACCAGTAGGCATCTTTCTCCTTTTGTTTGCCTAAAAAGAAGTTAAAGACAAAACGGGAACAGCCGATCGTTTTATTGATTAGAACTAGTTGTTCTTTAGTTGGATAGATTCGAAATTTATAAGCTTTGTTTACGACCATTGGTTTCACCCCCTTATAGTTATTATTAACAACCGAACGTATGTTTGTCAAAAGATTACTTTGGCTTATGCCAAACCGCCATTCATCTCCCCCTTATCGTTGGGCTCTCGCCCTTCACATGCTTGAAGAGGGAGTCTTCCGGCGGGAAATGATAAAAAAGGTTAACCAGTAAGAACTGGCTAACCTTTGATTTGAACGTAAAAATTTTTTCATTTGTTTCAACATTATTCAGCCGATGTTAATTCACTTTCTGTTACCCATTTATGGTTTTTAACTTCTTCTCCACCATTAGTCGGAGTGAAATCAACCATATACACAGTCGTTTCTTCAGCAAAATCAATTTCAGCGGTTGCACCATCCATCCCCTCCATATGGGATGCATCTACTGTAACTTCTGCTCCAGGTTCTAACGTTTTCTCGCCAGCATCTTTAAGCTCTTCTTGAATAACCCATTTATGATTTTCCACTTTGTCTCCACCATTTGAAGGAGTATACGAAATAGCATAAGCTGTAGTATCATAGGCACCAACAATTGTTGCTTTCGCACCCTTCATACTTTCCATGTGATCTGATTCTATAATCGCTTGACTTCCGAATTCATAGGTTGGACTTTCAGCTACTTTTAAACCTTTAGGAACATCACCTGAACTAGAATGGTTCATGTCCATATTACTATGATCCTTGTCTTCCTTATTTTCTTTACTTTCATCATTAGTGTTGGAGCATGCACCCAATACTAAGAAAAGGGCTGCACATAATGATAAAATGATGGGCATTTTTATTCTTTTTTTCAGCATGTAATAAATCCTCCTTTAACATTTGAATACATCGTACCAATTAAATATGCAGAAATTGTGGAGTACGCTCAGGACAAAAAAATAGTGCCTTTCATACTGTTTTTTCATTTAGTGGGTTTATTCCGGTTTATCTCCTGACCTATAAACAAATAAAAAGACGACTTTTCCTACTCTAGGTGGAAAAATCGTCTTTTATTGTTATCCTAACCTGCTACAATTGAAGACTTAATTGGATAATTTCTTCTACTCATTACATAAAGAACTTACCTTTACTCAGCCTTCTGTTATATCTTCCCCTAAATGCTTTTTACTCAATCTTCAGGCAATGTGATTTTCATGTCATGAAGTAAGGGTAAATCCCCCCCTTTTTTACAATAAAGAAACTATTCGGAGGCTTTTGATTCTTCAATTTTCTTTATTATATGTGTAAGGTTCATAGAAGAATGTTCTTCAAAATCTCTACCAATAGACCTAAATAATCCTCTTGCTATACACCTTAAAATACTTTCGGCATGCTCGTCCACCATAAAAGACTTTTCAGGAAGACTTGATTCCACGTGAGCACCACCACTCTTTTGAGCAGACTCCTTAATAAAATCTAAGATTGTAATTTCCTGGAGAATGCCCCCTAAACTACTTTTATAGATTACTTGATTTCGCCAAATATTTAAATCAATCCTCGGCTTAGTGTAATCGAAAAGTTCTTCGGGTATTTCTGTATTGCCTTCTTTGCTTATTTCAATGAAATCTTTAACGGGATACAATTTCGGGTTAGGATTGATTTTCTTTATTAAGGAGTTATCAATGGTGACTTTTTCCCTCTTTATTCGTGTATATTTGTTCTCACATAGAATTAGTCTTAACTGCCCGGCAATAACATTATTAAATTCTTTTAAGTCGAAGAGTTCAACAAGCATTACGCTATATTCCAGAATTGTAATAGCCTCATCGAATTTCCGTTTAGTACCAGCGTTTGATCTAGTAAAAACTAATCGATTTTTCTTCTCCATTTTGAATCCCTCCCTTTTCACCTATTCAATTAAAACTATAACAAATGATAAAAAAAAACACCCGTATTGGGTGCTTTATTTATTAGGCCTAAACTTAATTTGCTCTAATTTACGTTTATCTTGGTCTCCTGCAAATTCGATACTAATTACATTAGCTAAGTTGATATGCTTCCCACCTGCTTGTAACCATGTCGCATTTTGAATTAACTGCAGATTCAGAATACTATTGGCTTCATCAGTATAGGGTTCATTCGTCTCTAACTCCTCTGTTTCCCCATTCACATAATAAAATTTGTATTTTGCATTACTCATTTTCATCAGCCTCTTCTCTTGTACTTAGTTCGACAAGGAAGGGTGATTGTCCTGCATTTAATAAGGATAACAAAATCAGATTGTCTCCTTCCTTCAAGGTCGTACAGTAATGGTTCCCGTATGCACCCTAACAAATTCAATGTCTAGGTTAAGGAACATAAAAAAGGCTGTCAAAGGTTTCTCGACAGCCTGAGGGAGGGCAACTTTCTTTCGTTATCTCTTATCTATCAAAATACTGTTTCATTATCTCTTTGAATCGTGTGCTATCTATTTCTTCTTTTGTCACTTTCCCGTCGTCCCACTGCGTAAAGGATGTATCGGTTAAAGTGATGTTCCCGCTATTTGTAAGTCGAGTGATTAAAGGATGTTTGTTAAAAGGTGATTTTGGGTTTTCCCTGATGATAGTTTGAATCTCATTCAGTTCCACAACATTTTCTACGGTATTTGAAGAATCGAAAGCATACCCAATTTTCCAATCGGGATCTTTATGTTTCAGCTTTAATTCAAAAATATAATCTCCATGTTCGTTACATTCCTTTTTAATTCGAAATTCACCATTTTGAGAAATAACGGTTTCTCCGTTAAACGGTACTGGTTTTAAAGGTAAATTCCCTCCAAATCCCGTATCGACTAAATAAGTTTGACCTTCATGATTTAATAGAATGGCGACATGGGTTCTACCTATGGTCATCCACCCTTGATTGTAAATTACGCCGCGAACTAAGAAAACGTCAAAGTCATTTTCCACTAGGAAAAAATAAAGCGCCGTATTCAATTCATAACAAAGTCCCCCCTCGTTTCTCACAAGAACTTTGTTCATGATATTTTCTTTGTTGATGTCACTAAGATGAGATGCCATGATGGATAAGTTTTCAAAGGGAATTGTTTTCGCTGTCTTTTCAAGAATTTCATCTAATTTTTCAAAAGTCACTTTTTCATGTTCCAGCAGCCCTATTCTTTTTCGGAATAATGCGTTCAGTTCATTCATTACGATTTCCCCCCTTAAGTTAGACACTGCAAAAAGGTATCTTAACTCTTTACATATTTCATTATACTTTGTCCATATTTTAGTCTTCAACTATTCTGGAGTGCCTTGCGGTCTATGGATGCTCTATACAAATGAGCTGTATGTGGCGATGCAACAGAATATCCTTATGTATATGTATTAGTGCATCTACACGTGATCTAACGGGCTATTCATTCACAATAACTCCATCGTTTTTGATTAATCATTTCTTGTTTAGTTCATACTAATTTTTGATGAAAGATTATTATGGATGGAGTTGAATGGGATATGGAATTTGAAGCAAAAAACACTACAGAAATTACTCTTCACGATTATAAAGCTGGTATTGGTATTTTTACGGATAAAATGCCTGAGCTCGCTGAGAAATTCAATTCCTTTACGGAAGAATGCTTTAAAGAAGGTCTATTATCTAAGAAAGAGAAACAGCTTATCGCTTTAGGCATAAGCTTATATTCTCAAGATGAATACTGTATTATCTACCATACTAAAGGATGCCTTGATCAAGGGTGTTCAGAACAAGAAATCCTGGAAGCAATCGGAGTGACGGCAGCATTTGGTGGAGGAGCAACTATGAGCCAGGCTGTAACTCTTGTCCAAAATTGTGTTAAGGAAATAAATCAGATGAAACAATAATAAGGAAACAACACTGGTTAATATTATTGAAGGGATAGGACTTACGGTGCTTAGTCCTATCCCTTAATAAATTGCTATAGTTATCTAACTGGTCGGAATAAATTTGCTAGTTTTTTTAGATTTTGTTTGTTTTTTAATTAATGCTTACGTTGTTATTTCCTTGTGCGGGTGAATATGAATTCAACATTTGTTGCATATCCTGCTGTGCAAGCTGTGGAACTTGGTAGTAATGATGTTTGTTTTGATATATCGAAATCTCATATGCCATTTCAATGCAGTTCGGAACAGAAGCTGCAAATACGCGACGCACAACTGGGTTTGTAATTTCAAGTGCAGACATTGCTTTTAAAGAAGCAGCAGACTTCACTGCCCCAAGCATCAAGCCTGAAATGCATTCATCCGTAATTTCCGATACGGATTGCAAAGGTTTCTTTGGCTGAGTTGGTGTCAATCCATATATAAAATCGTTACCTTGATTCATGTTGTAACTCTGTGTTCGTTTGGATGGGTCCTGGCCAGATTGAAAGCACTCTAATGAAAGGTTATATTCATCTTGGATGAACTGATATTGACGATCCAGAATGTCCAGTAATTCCTGATCCTGTACATGCTGACGCAAAAGCATATAAGTGTTTAAAGTACCAATCGTTCCCGACAACACTTCATGTACATCGAATACTTCGTGACCACCGTGATTCATTTGTGGGGGTATAGCACCTGTTTGCATATTCTCGTGTGTTTGACCTTGTTGATTTTGCATCATGTAAATTCCCTCCTTGTTTTATGATGTGGACAAGCTTAGTATGTTAAAACAAAACAAGAATATCCGTGCAAAACCCTCCCATGAAAACCTAATAAAGCCACGTTCCTTTATACACTGGTTTTTATGACTAACATGATCCGAAGAAATGAGGGACATATAGGATAAAGAAAAATACCTGGGGTAACTTATACTTATAAAAGAGAAAGGTAATGCCGAGGGTATCTATGGAACTTTCTCAAAGTCTGATTCGGTGCTTATGAAAAATAAGGAAAAAGGATGGTTAGTCCTTTTTCTCCTTAATACTTATAAAACTGAATAATCCCAAGGAGCATTAAAGTCTTATTGATTTGCAATTTTTCTACTTACTAGAATACCAAGAATCCAAAGTTATTTAATCGAGAAATCCCTACCATTGCAGACTCTCAATTAAGTGGCACTTTGTGCATTCTTGTAAATAATCATTTTTTACAAATTCATGATTACAATTTTCCCGAAAAATACTCAGCTCTTTTTTAAGCTGATCCAGCTGATTTTCCAACTGTTTTATTTCAACTTTAATCTGGATTACTCGATTCATCGAATTCTCCTTTTCGTCCATATTATTGATAGATTTTTCCGTCTGTGTTTCTAAATTCATTCGCTTTTTCTTTCAAGCCTTCATCAATTACAGACTCAAAACCAAGCCCTTTTTCTTTAGCTAAATCACGAATATCTTGTGAGATTCTCATGCTGCAGAATTTAGGACCGCACATTGAACAAAAGTGAGCTGTTTTGGCACCCTCAGCAGGCAGAGTTTCATCGTGATATTCAACGGCTCTTTCAGGATCGAGCGATAGATTAAACTGATCTCTCCAACGAAATTCGAATCTTGCTTTTGAAAGGGCATCATCTCGTTTTTGAGCATTTGGATGGCCTTTTGCTAGGTCAGCGGCATGGGCTGCAATTTTATACGTAATAACCCCTATTCGAACATCCTCTTTATTTGGAAGACCAAGGTGCTCTTTCGGTGTCACATAACAAAGCATCGCAGTTCCAAACCAGCCAATCATGGCAGCCCCAATCGCAGAAGTAATATGATCGTAGCCAGGAGCTATATCAGTTGTTAGGGGTCCCAATGTATAGAATGGGGCTTCTTGACAAACTTCCAGTTGCTTATCCATATTTTCTTTAATTAAATGCATTGGAACGTGACCGGGCCCCTCAACCATAACTTGTACATCATGTTTCCAAGCAATCTTTGTTAGTTCACCCAATGTTTCCAATTCCGCAAATTGCGCCTCGTCGTTTGCATCTGCAATAGATCCAGGACGAAGTCCATCTCCTAATGAGAAAGATACATCATATGCTTTCATGATTTCACAGATTTCTTCAAAATGAGTATAGAGGAAGCTTTCTTCATGATGAGCCAGACACCATTGAGCCATAATAGAACCCCCACGGGAAACAATTCCCGTCATCCGCTTTGCTGTTAATGGGATATATCGCAGAAGCACACCAGCATGTATGGTAAAGTAATCAACACCTTGCTCAGCCTGCTCAATTAAAGTATCCCGAAAAACCTCCCATGTTAAATTTTCAGCGACTCCATCTACTTTTTCAAGCGCTTGATAAATCGGTACTGTTCCAACAGGTACAGGCGAATTTCTAATAATCCATTCACGGGTTGTGTGTATATTTTTTCCGGTAGAGAGATCCATGATGTTATCGGCTCCCCAGCGAGTGGCCCAAGTCATTTTTTCTACTTCATTTTCGATGGATGAACTAACCGCTGAATTCCCAATATTCGCATTTATTTTCACATGAAAATTACGTCCGATAATCATCGGCTCACTTTCAGGATGGTTAATATTAGCCGGTATAATGGCCCGCCCGCTAGCTACTTCATCTCGTACAAACTCAGCGGAAACACTTTCTCTAATCGAAATAAACTCCATTTCTGGGGTAATGATACCTTTACGAGCATAATGGAGTTGGGTTATGTTTCTCCCCTTCTTTGCACGCAAAGGATTTCTTATCAATCCCGGAAAAACTTCTGCTTTGGAATGAGACTCAACTTTTTTATACCCATTATCTTCTGGTTTTATTTTACGCCCCACATACTCTTCAACGTCTTCCCGTTCAAGAACCCAGTTGCGTCTAATAGGGTCAAGACCTTTACGAATATCAATAGAATACTCAGAATCCGTATAGAAACCGCTAGTATCATATACGCGTAGAGGTAAATTTTCCTCTTCACCAAATGCTCCTGTTGTGGGACTTAGTTTAATTTCACGCATAGGAACTTTTATATCAGGTCTAGACCCCTCTACATAAACTTTTTTACTTCCTGCAAAATTGGACATAATTGAAACGTTCATGTCATTTACTGAATTACTCATGATTTCATTTCTCCTTTTTAAGTTAGATTAAAAAGGACAAAATCCAATCCATTTTCGCACGAAAAAGCCAGGTCTCATATTTAAGACCCGGCTAAAGTTAGTATGACTACAGAAATGACCAAATTACATGTCATTGAATAGTAGATTCTAACTTCCCCACGCTGGTATGAACCAGATCAGGTCCTGAGGGTTAAGAAGCTTTAACGCGCTTCTCTCTCAGCCCAACTTTTATTGGACACCCCTAGTCTGAATAATATTAATTATTACATGGTAACTATATACCATCCATTTTGGTTTGTAAATAAATTCAAAGACCTATTATTTTAATGCCATGTTTTGAATTAAATAAAATCCCCTCCAAGTTAAGTTTTTTTGAACTTACTACTTGAAGGGGATATATCCGTTATTTATTTAGACTCTCAAGGATAGGAAAAAGCTCCTCTAAATGCGTAATTTCATAATTAGGGATGACTTCATTCCGTTCCTTATCATGACGGTTTATCCAAACCGATTTAATGCCTGCACGTGATGCACCAAGGATATCCGTCATTAAATTGTCGCCGACCATTAATACTTCATGCTTATCAAGCTCCATGATTTCTAATGCATGCTCGAAAATAGAAGCATCCGGTTTCCCACGTCCAAACGCGCCGGAAATAACGATTTGATCGAAATAAGGAACTAACTCAGGCGTGATTTCAAGCTTCGTATTTTGAAGCTCAGGCGAACCATTCGTCAGCAATAACAATTTGTACTTCCCTTTTAACTCATCTAACACCTGGAATGTTTCTTCATAAATAAATGGTTTTTTCCGTCTCTCAGCAGGGAAACGTTCTGCTAGCTCAAGACCAAATGCCGGGTCATCTATCCCTAATGCCTTCAAGCCTCTTGTCCATGCCTCTTTCCGATAAGCTGGTACAATCTCGGCCATCTTACGGAATTCATCATGATCATCTTGAAAATTACCCCAAAGTCCTTCAAACGGGTTGATACCGATCATTTGCGTAAATTCATATGTATCATAAGAAGAATAAAGCTCACGTGCTTCTTTCCGTACCGCTTCCTCAAACTCGTCAACATTCAAATCATATTTCGCCTTTGCCAATTCGCATGTCGCTATAAAAGCCTCTTTCACACTCTTCTGATCCCAAAGTAACGTATCATCTAAATCAAAAAAAACTGCCTTTACCAAAATGCTCACCCTCTTTTCCCTACCATTGAATTCGAAAAAATTACACTATTACAATAATAAACCACAACCATTAGAAAAAGAATAACTATCGGTAAAATGCCTTCATCTTTCTTTGAAATATCAAAAGGCTTACCCTATTTGCTCATGAAAACTTAAAAAAGTTCACATGCGAGTTTTTCCTTATTTTCTTTCGAACACATACAACTTTCCATTACTAGCAATCTTAAACTTTGGACCTGCGAATCCCCGTCGGATCAGCTCTTTCCTCATATATACCATGAGAGCAGCATGACTCACAATCAAAACATCCTGCTCTCCTTTTGCGAGAAGCTCGTCCAATACTTTATTGATCCGTTTCTCAGCAATCTTAATCTCCGCTCTCGTCTGCTTGTTAACTACCGAGCAACAGCGAATCCAAATGGCCCAAAGTATGAATGGCAGCTTCACCTTCCCGTTAAGAGGTGGAGATGGTATTTCCCGAAGTTCCTCCATCTGATTAACCTCACCAGGATAGATATGCTCAGCCGTCTTCACTGCTCTCGACATATCGCTGCAATAACATCTCTTCCATTCCACATCGTCCAATAAAGTTGTCCCATAAATAATATCTGCTGCATCATAATCCTTAAACCATTGATTCATATCATCCGCCGTCACATATTTTCCAGTTGGGAATTCATGTGCCACCTTAAAGTGTCGTACTAAACCAATTTTCATTTTTTTCTCCTCTTTAACTTTTGAAATAAAAAATTCACTTTCTAATTGATCCACCTACTTATATAATAGATAATGTAAAAATTATACAAAGGTGGTAATTGAATGCTATTCAAGAATTTCACTAAGATTGTCCTTGCTGTCGCATTAACTTTTACATGCATCTCTTTTTTACTGATAAAAATCGACTCAGTCTCAGCAGCCACTACAGAAAATGCCACGGTAAATACGAAGGGTTCCCCTTTAACTGTTAGAAGTGGCCCCAGCACCAGCTATAAAAAAGTAGGATCGTTGGAGAAAGGGAAAGCCGTAACCGTTTATTCGAAAACAAAATCCGGCTGGTCGGAAATTCGGTACAATGGAAAAAAAGCCTATGTATCTACAAAATATTTAAAATTCAGCAATGTGAAGATAACCAAGAAAAAATATAAAAATATCAGTGACTTGTCGTATCCGCAAGTATCAGGACTTAAAAGTAAAGCAGCTCAGGATAAAATTAATCAGGTGTTAACTAAGCATGCCAAGGACGCCTATTCCTCTTATCTGCAAGCCAAAAAGGATAGGGAAAAAGATAAAAATGAGGAATGGTGCAAAGAATCCCCATACTCTTGTCAGTATAGTTACAGTATTTCGTATAAAGTGAAATTCAACCAAGATGGAAAGCTAAGCATTCTTATTGACGATTACTACTATAGCGGTGGAGCTCATGGAATGGGATACACAACATCCTATAATTTCAAAGAATCTTCCGGTAAACAGGTGAAAATCAGTGAAATCCTCACATCCAAAGTGAAATATACGAAGGTGCAGAAATATGCTTATGACTACATGAGGAAAAGAGATAGTTTTTATGTGAAAAAACAGAGCGATGTTCCCGTCAATAAGGATTCACAGTTCTATTATACAAACGGGGGGATCTATCTCGTATTCCAAGAATATGAAGTGGCTCCTTATGCCGCTGGCCATCCTGCCGTAAAAATCCCAAGTAAGGTTTATAAATAATTTCGTTGCACAGGGGCTAACTCCTGTGCTTTTTTAGTACCCTTTAATTCAATATATCTAACAAATGATGAAAAATATAGAACCATATTTCACAATCCGATGCGATTTCATGCATACTTACCATCGCATTCAAAAAAGTGGATTTTTTAATAATAGATATTTGATGGGAATATGTTTTTAACCAATGCCGAACTTACTTTTGTCTGATTTAAACATAATTCGAAGAAGCTCTTAGTTAAAGGACGAGAATAAGGAGTGAATAGGGTTAGATGAGGCCGAATACGAAGAAAAGCTAACCAGAACAGATTTAAAATGATCCAAGAATAATAATGAAAATAGAGAAGGCTTTTACCTTCTCTATTTTTTTCACTTCAAAAATTGGAGTTCCGTAATCGTACATATTTTTCTAAATTTATATTTACCGCTCATATCACTAAATTGGTAATTATTCAGTACCTTTTCCAGCTGTCCTTTTAGCTTTTCTTCCGCGATAAATGAATCGACAGTCACTTTCCAATTTTCTTTTCCGATTAGATCATCTAACGGAATAATGTCTAGAACTTCATCATAAATTTGGATGCTCTGATCAATTCCAAAGCTTCCGTATATGCTGCCATTTTCATCAGCAAAAATATGCTCCGATTCCAGATCCTCCACCAACACCTCTAAAAACCCCTTTGACTCAACAGGCTTGATGGCAATCTCTGCTTCAGCCTTTACAGGCCCTAATCTCTTATCAACAATCTCAATCGTTAATTGAACTTGAATAGGCTGATATACTGCCTCAAACCCTTCACAAAGTTCAGCCGCCGAATTATATACCATCAGACCTACCTCCCTTTATCAATATTATTATATAATAAATTGTATCATTTTCTTATCAAACACTCTTATTCAAGATCATTTATCGGCCTTTCTTTTTTTAAAACACATATTATACTTCTCTATATCATAATACTATGAAGATCTGACGCGCAAATTGCCGTCGATGTCACACGTACGATAATATCATCCTTCTTCTGAAGTTTCGGATTAGGTTTAAATTCTAAAAAACGAGATACAAAAAAAAGCCCCGAAGAATCGAAGCTTACTTATGGATACCTTTATTTAGTTGATGATTCCTAATAAGCTTATATAGATCTTCTCAATCTATTCTTCATTTACTCATAATCTGATTGTGTTTTTCTTTTTTATACTCTTTTATTACCTCATTAAATACATCAGGGTAATTTGTAAACAATCCCGTTGCTCCCCATTCTAAAGCTTTTTTCATATCAGCTCTTTCATTTACTGTATACGGATGAAATTGAAGACCATGATTTCTGACCATTTTCACGTATTGTCCATCTATCTTAGTGAAGTTCGGACCAACTCCAATGGCATATTCCTTAATAGATTCCAATTCTTTATCAGAAATAGTTGCCTGATTCTTATAAGAGAAAAGTTGAACCAGTGGCAACTTTGGATTCATGTCATGAACCTTCAACAGACTTTCTTTGCTGAACGATTGTATAAGTACATTTTTGGTACGTCCCTTTGAATCTACCATCTTATAATCTTTCAGAACCTCTAGAAGTTCTTTTTCCATTCCTGGATATACCTCTGGAGACTTAGTCTCAATATAATAATTTGCCTGTCTGCCAAATTTTTTAAAGACCTCTTCAAGAGTTGGAACCACTAACCCTTTATATTTCGTTTTTGCAAATTGCGGATATTTTTCATTGAACCAAGAGCCGGCATCCAGTTTTTTTATTTCTGCTAGTGTTAAATCTTTCACCAGACCTGTACCATTTGTTGTGCGATCCACCTTTTCATCATGCATCGCTATTAATCTTCCGTCCTTAGTCATCTGGAGATCGATTTCTATGTAGTCACCCTTCATTTGTTCTCCCAATTGATAAGCGGGAATGGTATGTTCAGGAGCATAACCAGAAGCACCGCGATGCGCGATATTCACAATTTTCTTCTCATAAATTGATGAGTTTGAGTGATTTTCTTTTGCTGAAGCAGCTGAAGCATCCAACGATGTAGCCTGTAATATAAATCCTACGCTCATAATACATAGACCTAATTTCTTTATACTAGTTTTCAATTTCCCTCTCTCCCTTCTATTCTTACTTTCATTTTAGAAGGGAAATGTAAAGCTACAACTAATATAGTGTAAAGAAACTACACCTCTATAAAAATAAGGAAAGAAACCCATAAAACAGCATACTGATAAAAATCACTTAGTTCGTTTCACCTATTTTGAATGCACTATCCAGTTCCTTTAGACTTATTTTACTTAATTTGCTTCCCAATTTAAAGCTTTGTAAAATGAGATATCAAAATCTATGTTTTTTTGATTTACAAAAAACTAGTAAAAGATTACTATTAAAAAAAACAGAATATTAAAATCAAGGGGAATTATGTTAAAAAACTATCAGTATTATCAAAACAAACACCGATTTATACTTAAGGCATTTATGGCAATGATATCCTTTTTACTATTAGTTGGCATTTCTGTATCTCCAATAAGTTGGAAAGCTAATCCTTACGATATGTCTTTACAGGTCATTTTGATATCTGGAATCATTCTTTCTTTGTTATTTTTCGTAAAAAAAGAAACTAATTTATATAAAACCCTGTTCATTTTCTTAATTACTGTTTATTTATATATTAAATTTTGGGTATTCCCAGATACTGCAATTATGTTGTCTTTATTCGCAATAGCACCCTTAATCCCCATTTTTCTCTTTGATAAAATAGGGTTTTATATTGTCGCTTCTTTAAATATCATACTTGGACCTACTTTTATCTTAGTTATTTCGCATACAAATCTTCAGTATACGTACGAGTATGTCGCATTAGATAGTTTTGGTAATACATTGAATTTTATAGCTATACAAATAATATTAGTATTTGTATTTATAGGAACAAACAATAGAATGCAATCCACAAATGCATTTCATAAAGAAATTCAACAAGCTAAACAATTAAATTCAGTCGGTCAGCTAGCCGCTACCATTGCGCATGAAATAAGGAACCCCATTACAGTCGTAAAAGGATTTGCCCAATTATTAGATCAAGAAAAAGAACTGAACGAAACAGAAAAATTTTATGTACAAACCATGCTTACAGAACTTGAATATACACAGGTAATAATTAATGACTATTTATCATTAGCAAAACCACAATCAGGAAATATCCAGGTTATTCATTTGAATCATGAAATTCAGAAAATCTCTGATCTATTAACTAGTTTTGCTAATAATTGTAATGTAGGCTTTCTACTTAAATTTAGCGGAGAACTATACATCAAAATGAATCCGATTGAACTTAAACAAGTATTAGTAAATATTATTAAAAACGGGATTGAATCAATGAACAATCCCGGATTTATCACTGTAGAAACAGAACAAGAACGAAATATGGCAAAAATAAAAATCACGGATACAGGTATAGGACTTTCTAAGGAACAGCTTGAAATACTAGGCACGCCGTTTTATTCACTTAAAGAAAGAGGTACCGGTATCGGCTTAACTGTTTGCTATAATATCGCCCAAAAATACAAGGGAGAAATTATAGTTAAAAGCCAATTGAATAAAGGAACATCCTTCACTATTTTTTTACCTTTATATAAAGAAAAAGAATAAAAAACAACACCTTCCAGTAACTCCAACAAAACAAAAAAAGGATGACCTCCCATCACGGGCGGTCATCCTTTTCAATTAAGCTTTAAAGCTATCTTGCCATTTAAGTAAATGATTTTCCAAAAAGCGGACAAAAGAGTCTGAGATTTTACCAGCGAGAGCAAAAATGATGATACCTACGAATACGACGTCAGTTTGCATAAATGAACGGGCATCTTGGATCATGAAGCCTACCCCTTTATCTGCCCCTAATAATTCAGCGACGACCAAGCACATCCATGCGGAACTTAATGCTAAACGGATACCGAGTAATATGTTTGGTAAAGCTGCAGGAATCATGAGCTTCGTTATTTGTTCCAGACGGCTATATTCTAAGATTTGAGCAACATCATATAGTTTTTTATCCACATTCCGAAGTCCTAAAAAGGTTTGTAAATATAAAGGAAAAAAAGCACCTAACGCAATAAGCAGTACTTTAGATAATTCACCAAATCCGAACCACATAATGAATAAAGGTGTAATGGCAAGTAAAGGAACTGTTCGTAACATTTGAATGCTTGGGTTTAAATACTCCTCGGATTTTTTTTGCATACCAACAATGACTCCGATCAATAAACCTAAAAAACCACCTAATGCAAAGCCAAGAAGCGCCCGCGTTAAACTAATTTGTAAATGTATGGCCATTTCACCTGACTGAACGAGATCAATAAAAGTAGTAACGATCAATAAAGGTGATGAGAATAATTGGGCAGGCAGGATTCCAACTGAACCTAATGATTGCCATGCAATCAACACTACAACAGGAAGGAATAATCCTCGAAATGCTGATTTGGCCATTTTGGATTGTTTTGTCGTTTTCCTAATGACAATCGTCTTGTTTTGAGCAACGGTCTGTGTAGACATTTTCTTCATCCTTTCTTTCTTTTTAAAAATTTTATTAGATGCTCCAATCTTCCTTTTCTTCAGGATGATGATCTAGTTGATTTAAAATAACGGACCTAAATTCTTGGAACGCTTTGCTTGTTCGAGTTCTTGGATAAGGTAAATCAATTGGAACGATACCTTTAATCCGTCCAGGCTTTGCATCCATGACGACCACTTTCTTCGATAAATAGATCGATTCATCAATATCATGGGTGACAAGCACCATCGTTGTCTTATTCCTCTCCCATATTTCCAATAATGCTTCTTGAAGATGTGTTCGCGTGAAAGCATCCAATGCACCAAATGGTTCATCTAACAATAAAACTTCAGGGTTACGTAATAAGGCTCTGGCAATCGCGACCCGCTGAGACATTCCACCGGATAATTGGCGTGGATATGCCTTTTCAAATCCTTTAAGTTTAACAAGTGAAATCAAATCATCCACCCTTTTTCTTATTTCTGGCTTTTTTAATGGAAGGTTACCTGAAATATTCTTCTCCACGTTTAACCATGGAAATAAACGGTGCTCTTGAAAAATGAAACCACGGTCTTTGGAAGGGCCACTAACCTCCTGATTGCCTACAATAATCGCGCCTTCAAAGTCTAAATCAAGTCCTGCGATCAACTTTAATAAAGTGCTTTTCCCGCAACCACTCGGACCAATGATGGTAACGAATTCACCATTGTTTACGGTTAGATCCAAGTTATCCAAAACATGGACTCTTTCATTATCATTCTTAAATGTCTTGCTTACGTGATTAATTTCTAACGTCGATACCAATACTCATCACCCTTTCTCAAATAAAAAAAATAGAGATCCAGCAAGAAGACACATAATGTCCCTTTGCTGAATCTCTAGTTAACTAGTCGATTCAATATTTCATTTTATATTAACTTATCGATTATTTAATATCAACACCTAATACCAATTTATTTTATCGGATTAATTATAAAAAATAATTGACAGATTATTCTAACAGCTGTTAAGATGCATTCATACACCAATCCGCTTCACAAAGGAGCCAATTCAATAAAAGTCATGTGAATCAACTGGACTACCGGAGATTCAATGAAGAGTAACCCCGGCATACTCTTCGTTGAATCTCTTTTTTGTCATTAATCTGACTATCCAGATGTGGTAAGTGTAATAAAAAAAGGGAGGGAATTCATGAAGAAATATCGTAGCCAGTTAACCGCAGTACTACTTGCCATCATCAGTATCGCAGTATTAGCAGGCTGTAATTCCGATGCCGGCAAAGCTTCCGGAAAAAGTGATCCACTAAAAGTGCATATTGCCCTAAATGGCAAGATGGGGCCATTAGTCATTGCAAAGGAAAAGGGATTGTTCGACGAAGAGTTTTCTAAACTGGATGCCCAAATCGAGTGGAGTGAATTCCCGAGTGGTCCCCCGCTGTTGGAATCCCTTGCTTCCAACAGGGTTGACCTATCTTTTTTAGGGGATGGTGCACTAATTGCCGGAATTGATAAGAATCTACCATTCGAAGTGATTGCACAAACAGGTCAGGGTGAGTCTTCTGTCCGGATCCTAGCTCAAGCAGATAGTAGCATAAAGCAGATTGAAGACTTAAAGGGAAAAACGGTTGGTGTTGCCTCGGGGACAACGGGCCATGTGTATTTAATTAAGGCATTGAAAGCTCATGGTTTAACGACTGATGATATTAAACTCATCAATTTACAACCGGATGATGCCCAGGCCGCCTTTGAAACCAAACAATTGGACGCTTGGGCCATATGGAACCCTTATTATCTTAATAATATTGAAAAAGGAAATGCAGTCGCACTTAAAGTAAAAGGAAAAATATTAGCTCCTGGTGCAATCATTGCACGTAAGGGTTTTGCCGAAGAACATCCTGAAATTGTAGAGGCCTATTTAAAGGTTTATAAAAAAGCAGCCGATTGGCAAATTGAAAATCCAGATGAAGCATCTGAAATTTATTCTAAAGAAACTAAATTGCCTGTGGACACAGTCAAGAAAATAATAACGGCTGAAGAGCCAAATATCTTCTTTACTGAAGAGGCCATCAAAGCACAACAAGAATCAATCGATACTTTAGCTGGTGTGGGTTATATCAAGAAATCGTTTAATTTTAAAAACCAGATCCACAATGAATACATTGATGAAGCCTTTAAAAAATAAAAAAACATACCATTCAGGAGGAGATTGATTATGACGGAAACTAAAACACAACAATTAAAAGTGGTACCAGTAGCAGGAAGAATTGGAGCGGAAATTCAAGGAGTCCAATTAAGCGGAGACTTGGATTTAGCTATTTTCAGTGAAATCAAACAAGCGCTAAACGATTATAAAGTCGTATTCTTCAAAGGTCAAAATCATTTGGACGATGCTAGTCAAGAAGCATTTGCCAAACTACTAGGTGAGCCTTATGCACATCCTACAGTACCGGTCAAAGACAATACAAACTATATCTTCGAACTTGATTCTGAACAAGGTGCTAAAGCAAACCATTGGCACACTGATGTTACTTTCGTTCCAGAAGTTCCTAAATACTCTGTTTTAAGAGGCGTAACCATTCCTAAAGTGGGTGGAGATACAGTTTGGGCAAATACGAATAAAGCATATGAAGATCTTCCAGAAGGATTGAAAAAATTAGCAGACGAACTATGGGCCATCCATACAAATGAATACGATTACGCTCAATTCAAACCAACCGAAAATATCAATGATGAGATTAAAAAGAAATATCGTGATGTATTTGAATCGACAATTTATAAAACGAGACATCCAGTCGTTCATGTGCACTCAGAAACTGGGAAAAAGCATTTGTTATTAGGTGGCTTTGCGGGAAGAGTTGAAGGATATACAACAAGTGAATCTGAACGATTATTGAGTATCTTCGATTCATACGTTACCCGCTTAGAAAATACCGTACGTTGGCAATGGAGCGAAGGGGATGTTGTTATTTGGGATAACTTAGCCACGCAGCATTATGCTATTGCAGACTATGAGAGCCAACATCGCGTTGTTCGCCGTGTCACAGTAGGAAAAGATGTTCCTGTAAATAAAGACAACGAATCCAGTAGACTACTTATTAAGAAATAAAACTTTCTGTCTGAAATGAAAAGGGACACTCATAAAAAGTGTCCCTTATTCTGGTATTTATATGTCATCTTAAGGCAAGTCCGTTTATAATGAAAGGATTTATTGTACCTAGGGAACTAGATGTGATACTCACTAACTTTGCCTTGTTTATTCAAACTTGTTTTTTTGATAATCGATTGGTGATGGTATCTTCTTGTGGTGAAGTTCGCCGTATGTAAAAGGCCAGTATGAACGCAACTATGGTTAACCATGTAGCTATCATAAATGCATCATCTACCCCCATTACACTTCCTTGTTTAATGGCCATTGCCATTTGGGTTTTATTTTCTGGTGAGATATGATTTTGTGTTAAAATTCCCTGTACATGTTTCGTTCCCTGATTTGTCATAACTGACACAAAGAATGCCATGCCGACAGCACCTGCAACCATTCTCAACGTATTAACCATTGCTGTTCCGTATTTATTTAAGCTAAGTGCCAATTCATTTAATCCAGCTGTAAAGATAGGCATCATCAGTATCGACATACCAAACATTCTAATAGTATATACCCATACCACATAAGAATAAGACGTATCTGTTTCAAGCCGTGTTAAAAGATAGGTTGTAATAATAGTAATAGCAAGTCCGCTTACCGCTAGCCATCTCGCCCCAAACCGATCAAACAGCTTACCTGTGATAGGAGACATAATCCCCATTACAATACCTCCAGGCAATAGCATGAGGCCAGATTCCAAGGGAGTAAAGCCACGGATATTCTGCATATAGATTGGCATTAATATCATTCCAGAGAACATACCCATAGTCGCGATGACGTTGATAATCGTAGTTAATGTGAACATCCGATAACGAAAAATTCGAAATTCCAAAATAGGATGCCTTACGGTAAATTGTCTCCAGACAAATAATACTATACTGATTCCGCCAACAAGGAACATTATAAGGACTTCTAAACTGCCCCACCCCTTAGTACCGCCTGTAGCAAATCCGTATAGAACTCCTCCAAATCCGATAGTGGATAGAATTACACCCATTTTATCGAGTTTGGGTCGGCTAGTTTCCCCTACATTTTTAATGATAAAAATTGCAAAAAGAAAGTCAAGAAGTGCAAATGGGAAAATGATAAAAAACAGAACTCTCCAGGAATAGTTTTGTACAATCCATCCTGATAACGTTGGTCCTACGGCTGGGGCGAAATTCATCGCAATTCCAAATATCCCCATCGCAAAACCACGTCTATTAGGAGGAAATAAAGTGAAAATCACATTTGTAATCAAAGGGAATAAAATCCCTGCACCTGCAGCTTGAACCACACGTCCGATCAATAAGACGGAGAAGCTAGGTGCAATTCCACATAAAAAAGTTCCTAAAGCAAAGAGTCCCATCGAAGTTAGATATAATTGTCTTGTGTTAAACCTTTCCATCAAGAAAGCTGTGATCGGGATGACAATCCCATTGACCAACAAAAAGATAGTTGTCAGCCAATTAGCTGTTGCAGCCGATATTTCAAAATGATTCATCAATTGAGGCAATGCGATATTGATTAGAGTCTGATTCAAGAAAGCGACGAGAGCACCAGCCAACATCACCGCAAACATGGGACCTGTACGAATTTTAGTGATTGCTGTTTTATCGAGATTCATTCTTACGGCACTTCCTTTGGTTGAGTTATTACATATCGTTACTTCCTACTATATTTTTCAAGTCTTAATATTCTAATTCGACTTTACTAAGTTAATATGCCTCCCTATCATAAAGGAAATCAACCTATCTTATCCAATAATACAGTCAGCTAAATTCGTTTAACCTCAATTTACGACTTTTAGATGGTGTTTTTCTCAACTCATATTGGCACTATATTAAAGATATTTCTTTGTTGTTCCCATCTTAATAACCATACAACCAGACCTTAATTCGTATAATTGTATTTTGTTTACCACTATGAATGTAATCACATCAGTGAATAGATAAAAAAAAGAGAAACAGCCGATAAATTTATATCGATTGTTTCTCTTCATTCCATATTTCAGCTTATTTTTGTCTGCAACCTCATCCATTACTGATGTCATTTTTTAATTAGGTCTTTTTACAAAACTCTCCACTTAATGGGAGAAAGTTCAAAATTCAAGTAGCCTTTTTATGAATTAATTCCCCTGAACGATTATCTCATCAATAATACCGTATTCCTTCGCCTCATTTGCGCTTAAAAAATAATCACGATCAGTATCCTTCGCCACCTTTTCGATAGGCTGCCCAGTCCTTTCCGAGATGATCTGATTGATATGATCCTTCAGTTTCAAAATCCTTCGGGCAGAAATTTCAATTTCCGTAGCTTGCCCCCTTGCCCCTCCAAGAGGTTGATGAAGCATAATTTCACTATTCGGCAAAGCGCACCTTTTTCCTTTCGTACCCGCCAATAAAAGCATTGCCCCGAATGATGCAGCCATACCCGTACATACAGTCCGGATATCAGGTTTAATATATTGCATCGTATCATAAATAGCAAAACCGGCACTAGTCGATCCCCCAGGACTATTTATGAAGATGGTAATTTCTTTATCAGGGGCATCTGCTGCCAAGAATAACAATTGAGCAACCACACTATTGGCTAAATGATCGGTGATTTCTTCCCCAATCATGATGATTCTGTCTTTTAGAAGTCTGGAATAAATATCGTATGAGCGCTCACCCTTGCTGGATTGCTCAATTACATATGGAATGGTAGTCATATCTCTTCTTCCTCCTAACAAAATGATTGGCTATGCAGCCATTGAGAGAGTGTTTGAAGGAGTGAAGCATGCTTTGGAGTGCATCGAACGATTCATCAGTTTAGGAATCATTGATTCACTGTTCAGGGATTTGAAAGATGGAATACTTCTAATGAGGATATCAGGATTTCGGACCTTCAAAGCCTGCGTCATCAGAGACATCAGCCTCTGTTCCTCATCATCTTGCCAATCTTCCGCACAGGACAACTTACGCTCATCAATGCCATCTTTGTCAAAACGCTTTTTCACACGATTCAAGATGGCCTTTACAGCCGTTTCCGTCGTGTTCAAATAATCTGAGATTTCTTTAGATCGATAGAGGAACCCTTCCTTTAATATGAACACCACAGCTTGTTTTGGGGTAAGGGATTTTATAATATATTCAACCGTTTCAAAGGCATTTTCCCCAATTGCCCCCTGCTGTTCGGTGTCCTTCAGATCCTCTACGGATTCTTTTTTTCTTTTACGTATCGTATCAATCCAGGAATGACGGGCTATCGTCTTCAATAAAGCCGTTGTTACCTCCGTTTTATTCCCATAGCCCTGCATTACCTTCAGTATCGTATCCTGTGCTAAATCATCGCCATCCCAATTATTTTGGGTAAGGAATCGGCAAAACCGAAGCAATTCAGGATAGACTTCACGCAAAATCATGTCGTTATCTTTTCCTTCAGAAATATCTTCTTTCAACTTATTTATCATTTTTCTCACTCCTTCAACACCCTCTATCCTATAAACGTTTTAGAAAGAGAAAAAGATATGGGGGTGAAAATTTTTTCCTTTATTTTATTCTATTCCATTTTTTCCTGTGGATTTCCTTTCATACTAAAAACCTGTTTGGTTATGACCCAAACAAGCTAATCTCAGTGTTCTGTATGCAGCAAATAGACTATACTAGGGCTTCCCCTCTTTGTGCACCGGATTCGTCACCAATAATTTAATCAAGGCACACCCAATGTAAACAAATAGTTAAAAGTTTACTTTCAAAACGGTAATTTTTTTGACTTCTTGCCTGTTCAAGTGTTATTCTTTAACTATCAGATAAAAGTATACATTCAAATCATTGATTCTACTAGCAGGATGAAAGAGCTGATGCAAAATGGCGAAAGAACATTTAATTGACGTTCAACCAATCAGATCATTGGAAAAATTAGATGATATGAAATGGTCATTGAAAAGACATTGCAGCGAAAGAGATTACATATTGTTCCTTTTAGGAATAAATACTGGCTTACGTGTGTCTGATCTATTATCGTTGAAGGTAAAGGATATTAAAGGCCAGATGAAAATTATCATTAAGGAAGGCAAGACAAAGAAGCCTAGAACAATACAGCTTAACAATGTATTTAATGAGTTAGCAACTTATATAGATACCATTGATAGCGAATGGCTATTCCCTTCACGCAAAGGTGATAAGCCGATAAGCAAGATACAAGCATACAGACAGCTTAATAAAGCCGCAGATATGGTAGACATTGAAAGTGTAGGAACTCATACCATGCGGAAAACATTCGGATACTGGTACTATAAACAGAGTAAAGACGTGGCTAAATTACAATTGATTCTTAACCATTCACACCCTGAAATAACTTTGAAGTACATAGGAATTGCTGATGAAGAAATAGAGGACAGCTTAAATGGCTTTGTACTATAGGAGGACGGATTAAATGACACTAACTGAATACAATGCAAAGTACGA
The DNA here is from genome assembly GCF_016651095.1 of Peribacillus sp. TH16. Classification (NCBI taxonomy): domain Bacteria; kingdom Bacillati; phylum Bacillota; class Bacilli; order Caryophanales; family Bacillaceae; genus Peribacillus; species Peribacillus sp. TH16. The sequence continues at coordinate 1,942,418 of NZ_JAEKEM010000002.1, forward strand.
ATATATCATTCGCAGTAATATTTCTGACAGACAAAAGGCACTGAAATTAGCTGATTTAATGACCGATATGGAAGGACATCTAAATGAGGCGGGGGAACATCAGAATAAAGAGGCAAATGCTTTGTATAGAAAAGTATCCCTTCTATCCAACTTGTTATAATCGAGCTTAAGACCTTGCCTTATGTGCAGAGGTCCTTTTTTGTGCTTTGAAAGTAACGATTACAATTGCAGCTTGAAGTAAATGCTTTGTTTCTGTAAGGCTTTGGAGTGAACCACATTTACTAATGCCACTGCACTAATTGCACCTGGCAGGCCTTTTCCTCTTGTAAGGCCATACATGTCATCAGGTTCATTTTGATAAATACGGACAACCTTGTTTACATATTAAACATACTTAAGGAATACTTTTTCGCCATCATTTCCAAGATCTTTATCCCGGCAACACTGTTCCCCTTCTCATCAAGCGCAGCGCCATAAATTCCAATCCCACATTTTCCGGGGACGGCCCCCATGATTCCCCCTGACACACCGCTTTTAGCCGGAATTCCAACATTAATGGCAAATTCACCTGATGCGTTATACATGCCGCAGGTAACCATGAATGTCTTGCAAATACGGGCAATGTCCCCGGGGATGATTTGCTTTCCCGTCAACAGATCTTTCCCATTCATGGCCAGCACACAGCCGATCCTCGCCAAATCCTGACTGTCCATTTCAATGGCACACTGCTTCGAATACAATTCGATTAAGTCCTCCACATCCTCATTTATTACATTATGCTGCTTTAAAAAATAGCTTAGCGACCTATTTAAGTCTGCTGTATTGTATTCTGAACGTGCAACATCTTCATTAAAACCGATAGTAGGATTTTGCGTCAATTCCCGGATAAAATGTAAAATACGATTGAATCGCTCATTTACACTGTCACCTGCAACCATGTGGGTCACAGTCAATGCTCCTGCATTGATCATCGGGTTTAACGGCTTGGATGCCTTGTTTGTCTCTAACTTGGCAATCGAATTAAAAGGATCACCGGTGGGTTCTTTTCCTACATAGGAAAAGACATATTCCTCACCTTTTTCCATTAATACCAGAGCAAGTGTCAAAACTTTTGATATGCTTTGCAGAGTCACTTTACCACTTACATCCCCCGCACAATACCCTTTACCGTCAGGATAGTAAATAGCCACAGATAAGCCCTCAGGATTCGCCTTTTCAAGAGCCGGTATATAGTCCGCCACTTTTCCCTTATTTGTATATTTTTTTGCCTGATCAACCAGTTGCTGTAATTCTTCATTGGACCTGCATTGACATCCCATATTGTTCACAATTTGCCGCCCCTTTGAAAATTTGTCTTGTGAAGTGTTGTTATTATTTATTACCATATTTCATAGTTATTATTTGCAAAACTAGGAAGCAGATAATAAAAGAAGTAAAGTTACAGGAGCTACTATCTTCATTGTGGGAGGAGGCTATTCACTCTCTTTGCATTGCTTCTGATATAGAGGAACGGTTACATAGTTCTGATTGACTTATAATGACAAAGGAGAGGACCGTATAGAGAGCTATGTAATCTCAAAAACCCCATTTTTCATTTTCTATTTATTTATTAGTCAAGCTTTCTCAGACAACTCCTCTTTCTCTTGGTCTTGTCTTATTGGATATCAGTTTAATTTCTCACTCAAAAAAGCCAGCTCCAGAGCGAATCTCCAAAGAGTATTCTACCAGTTGCCCCTCCAAGGAGGCTTCCTTATAAGTGTTCCTGTTCCATTACTACCTTACTAGGTTGCCTTGAAAATGGGAAATCCAGAGTGAACAAGGGAGGAAAAGCTCTTTTGACTCTTCACGTTTGCTGGAACTAATATTACATACTTAAAAATGATGTGGCTTTCAGTTTAAAGTCGGGTCTCAATTTAATTACATTAATTTATTAGCATTTTATCTAACTCACGGACTTTATCATATGACTCCAATAGTTGTTCAGGTATTAATGTTCTCCCATAATCCCAAGCATTAGTTTCTATTTCAGATTTCAGCTTTTCTTTTTCCTCTTCGTGACCATACATCATAATCCTTAAATCATGTTTATTTTTCTTAAAATCTAAATAATAACCAATAATACGATAAAGAATAATTTTAACAAAGTCTTCCTCTGTCTCTTTAATTCTAACTTTTCCTTTATAACCGTTAACTTGAAGATAATTAAACTTTATAGTATTGGTCGATACGTTATAACTCATAGGTGCACTTAGATTATTGTCAAATTCACAAATAATATCCAAATTGTGCTCATTTAATGTGTTATTAATTATTTTTTCGATATCGCTTATATAAAGCATTTAACTATCACTTCCCTTTTAAAGACTTATTTCATTATAGTATTAGCTTAAGTTATTCTTCCTTTATCAATATAATAAACTGTTTAGATATTAAAATCATACAGTTAGAAAACAAAGGAAATATTTACTATGTAATAATGAAGTGGTGTGTACGTCCTACGAGAAGATTGTTAATAATCCCCTATAGACCCCCTAAAAGGGAAGAGATTGCTTTTAATTACTCTTCCATACTTTCCTCCTTCTATTTATTTCAATTTAAAACTTTCTATCATTGGTTGTATTTCTTCTTGATATTGTTCCACCATCATTTCAAGTGAAAGCATTGTAAATCGGTTCTTTGCCTTTGGCAAAGGCGTCTATCGACATTTTCTAGTTACTCAATTTGAGTACAGATGTACATTCATCTGGTGAGTAAAAGTGCTCAACAGATAAAGATTGACAACATTTTTATGGTGACTCATACTTGTAGTGATTAATATAACAGAATATTGAGAATATTGGAGGGGTAATTATGAATAAGATTTTCGTTCCTAACGCAATCGCTACTTTAACAAGACTTTTCTACAGTTCAACTACACTGAATGAGTATTTAGCGATGCGAACCGCTCAATTCTACATTGAAGACCTGAAGTTACTACAAGACGTGGAAGCTGTTGCCTTGGCAATTGAAGATCAAAATGCTTTCGCTTTAATGTCTAAATTTAAATTATTTGATTATAAGGCTGCTGAAGAAATTGAAATAGCACTATCCGCTTCTGGCTATACGGAAGCAGAACTCAATGCTATGAATATAGAAATCTGAAATCATCGGGCCACTACCATTAACTGGTTCTAATATCAATAATGATTTTTAGGGTACGAATAGTTTTCTTAACCTATTGTTCCGCTAGTTCACTGAGCCTCTCAAATTGACCGCTATAATGTAGCGGTGTAAATCTGAATGAAGTAATTGTTCATGAAGGTCAAGAAGGCATATATGCAATGTATAAAGTGGGTAAAAAGCTGATGTGCGTAATATACACCTCAGGCCCTAACGTCAAAAAGCTAGTAGCACTAATAAAGTTACCCCCGTTGAAATAGCCTGTAATTATTGCAATGATATGTAGGTGCCTCGATAGCCACGAGGTACCTGCATATTTAATATGCACGTAAAATCCCCAAGAATATTTAAAATAATGTTGAAATGGAGGTGAATGCACCGTCATGACCGAATATTATATTATGGAGAAGGTCGCCCCAAAGGAGTTTGTACTCAAAGAAGTTTTAAACTTCCACCGAATGTATAGAACTGCATCTCAAAGCAAGCATCACCCTTACAAATTTACCGATTTAACCCAAATGTTAATTGCATAAGAAATGAAGGTGAATGCTTTCACACGGATGCACACTTGATGGAAAGTAGGAGAAGCCATGGAGAAATCGAAGAGTTTACAAGAAATCTATAATGCCAACCGACCAGAAAATAATGAGCTTTTCCGAGCGATACAACAACATCTTCAAATGAAGCATCCAGACAAGCGAATGACAGCTGTGTTCGGTAATTTCAGAACTGCATAACTCACAAGACTGGATGAGTTGATAAGAAACTTTTTCGTATCAACTCAACTGTATAAAAGCCGACTTTCCACGTTACGCAGCTCTCCAGATGAAACACTATCGGCAACAATTATTTGCAAGGTTCTCATATATTCACTTTCGGAATTATACTTTTCAACAAAGCTTTCACAGAGCCAGAAGTAGATATGAAGTATTACAAGATGGGGCATGTCGAACACAGGCCAAATATTTGGGAGGGCATGAGTAAAGAAGAATACCAAAAAATAAAATATTTAGAGGAACAGAAAACATTCAATTATGATCTCTACGAACCAGAGCTGCTTGACGCAGAAGGAAATCCGATTATTGAAGAAAATGTTGAATACTAAAAAAAATGTGCACGATTTGGACACATCTTTTTTGTTTACTTATAAATGCAATGCTCCGAAATTAGGCTTCGTTTTCTCAGTGGTAGAAATCCATTCTCCTAATTCATCGAAATATTTTTGAACTTCTTCTTTAGTTTTGGTTTCTGAAGCATCCCAAATATGTGATAAGAAATATCCTAAATCGTTTGGATATGAAAATGATTCTCTGTCAAATGCTTTTTCAATAGCAGGACTGCCGAGTTTATCGCCTTCGTCACCATGAATTTTCATAGTAATAACAGTCCATCCATTTTCTTTTTTTATAAGAGTGTAATTGTCATAATGGCCCCAACGATTGCTATGAACACGTAATTTAAAATCTTCACCGATATTATTCAAATTTTCCCCTATCTTCCCATAATACTACAACTGTATTTTACCACCAGAACGCGGTAAATGACGAACTTCACGGTATTTAATATCAGCAATTTAATATCCTTTTCTGTCATTGTTACCAATGGTCGTTTAATCGCATTAAATTGTTCTCGATAATATTTCAAAGTATGAGGACAAAGATTCCTTAATTGGCAGTCTTCAAAGAATAATTTAAACTCCAATTCATCAGATTTAACGTAAGTAGTTTTTGTAACAATTCTTAATTCATCTTCCTATAGTAAATTTCCTCCTTTACTCATCGCACACTACCCCGCACAATATTTGTACATATTCTGTAGTGCGTGATAAACACAAAAAAGCTTCACACAATTAAGTGTGAAGCTTGAAGTAATAGCTTTTCTTCGCTATTGGTGATACCGGTGGCCGGGGTCGAACCGGCACTCCAGAGGAACACGATTTTGAGTCGTGCGCGTCTGCCAATTCCGCCACACCGGCATTTTTGTTGGAGGCGGCAACCGGAATCGAACCGGTGGTAAAGGTTTTGCAGACCTCTGCCTTACCGCTTGGCTATGCCGCCAACGTTTTTGGAGCGAAAGACGGGATTCGAACCCGCGACCCCAACCTTGGCAAGGTTGTATTCTACCACTGAACTACTTTCGCGAATGGCTGGGCTAGAAGGGATCGAACCTTCGCATGACGGAATCAAAATCCGTTGCCTTACCGCTTGGCTATAGCCCATTAACGTTATACTTATTATACCATTATTTATTAAAAAATGGGGCGACTGATGGGAATCGAACCCACGAATGCCTGAACCACAATCAGGTGCGTTAACCACTTCGCCACAATCGCCATTATAAAATTAAAATTGGCAGGGGTAGTAGGACTCGAACCCACACTGGAGGTTTTGGAGACCTCTGTTCTACCTTTAAACTATACCCCTATAAATAAAATGGTGGAGGGGGGCAGATTCGAACTGCCGAACCCGAAGGAGCGGATTTACAGTCCGCCGCGTTTAGCCACTTCGCTACCCCTCCGCATATGGATGTTACTGGTGCCGGCAAGAGGACTTGAACCCCCAACCTACTGATTACAAGTCAGTTGCTCTACCAGTTGAGCTACACCGGCACTACAATGGTGGCTCAGGACGGAATCGAACCGCCGACACAAGGATTTTCAGTCCTTTGCTCTACCGACTGAGCTACTGAGCCAAACAATAAAAATGGCGGTCCCGACGGGAATCGAACCCGCGATCTCCTGCGTGACAGGCAGGCATGTTAACCGCTACACCACGGGACCATAGATTGCGGGGACAGGATTTGAACCTGCGACCTTCGGGTTATGAGCCCGACGAGCTACCGGACTGCTCCACCCCGCGACGTTAATAATGCTGCTATTGCATCAAGTTTTCGTGTTAACTGTTTCATTATACATGATATATAGAAACAACTTGTTGCTTTTTAAAAAATGGTGGAGGATGACGGGATCGAACCGCCGACCCTCTGCTTGTAAGGCAGATGCTCTCCCAGCTGAGCTAATCCTCCATATGTTTTCGAAATGGTGACCCGTACGGGATTCGAACCCGTGTTACCGCCGTGAAAGGGCGGTGTCTTAACCGCTTGACCAACGGGCCAGTTGTAAATGGCGGAGAGCAAGGGATTTGAACCCTTGAGACAGGGTTACCCGTCTACACGATTTCCAATCGTGCTCCTTCGGCCACTCGGACAGCTCTCCAATAATGGCTCCGCAGGTAGGACTCGAACCTACGACCGTTCGGTTAACAGCCGAATGCTCTACCACTGAGCTACTGCGGAACGATATAAGCTTGGCGACGTCCTACTCTCACAGGGGGAAACCCCCAACTACCATCGGCGCTGAAGAGCTTAACTGCCGTGTTCGGAATGGGAACGGGTGTGACCTCTTCGCTATCGTCACCAAACATTATTAACATTTTTTCAAGACATATATTATTATAACGTCTTTTTGAGAAAATGCAAGAAGAAATTTTCATTCCTTCAAAACTAGATAATAAGAAGGTATTTCATTTTTAAAAGCGTGGTTAAGTCCTCGATCTATTAGTATCAGTCAGCTCCACATGTCGCCACGCTTCCACCTCTGACCTATCAACCTGATCATCTTTCAGGGATCTTACTAGCTTGCGCTATGGGAAATCTCATCTCGAGGGGGGCTTCATGCTTAGATGCTTTCAGCACTTATCCCGTCCGCACGTAGCTACCCAGCTATGCCTTTGGCAAGACAACTGGTACACCAGCGGTGCGTCCATCCCGGTCCTCTCGTACTAAGGACAGCTCCTCTCAAATTTCCTGCGCCCGCGACGGATAGGGACCGAACTGTCTCACGACGTTCTGAACCCAGCTCGCGTACCGCTTTAATGGGCGAACAGCCCAACCCTTGGGACCGACTACAGCCCCAGGATGCGATGAGCCGACATCGAGGTGCCAAACCTCCCCGTCGATGTGGACTCTTGGGGGAGATAAGCCTGTTATCCCCGGGGTAGCTTTTATCCGTTGAGCGATGGCCCTTCCATGCGGAACCACCGGATCACTAAGCCCGACTTTCGTCCCTGCTCGACTTGTAGGTCTCGCAGTCAAGCTCCCTTGTGCCTTTACACTCTACGAATGATTTCCAACCATTCTGAGGGAACCTTTGGGCGCCTCCGTTACTCTTTAGGAGGCGACCGCCCCAGTCAAACTGCCCACCTGACACTGTCTCCCACCCCGATAAGGGGCGCGGGTTAGAATTTCAATACAGCCAGGGTAGTATCCCACCAACGCCTCCACCGAAGCTAGCGCTCCGGCTTCTCAGGCTCCTACCTATCCTGTACAAGCTGTACCAAAATTCAATATCAGGCTGCAGTAAAGCTCCACGGGGTCTTTCCGTCCTGTCGCGGGTAACCTGCATCTTCACAGGTACTATAATTTCACCGAGTCTCTCGTTGAGACAGTGCCCAGATCGTTACACCTTTCGTGCGGGTCGGAACTTACCCGACAAGGAATTTCGCTACCTTAGGACCGTTATAGTTACGGCCGCCGTTTACTGGGGCTTCGGTTCAAAGCTTCGCTTGCGCTAACCTCTCCCCTTAACCTTCCAGCACCGGGCGGTGTCAGCCCCTATACTTCGCCTTGCGGCTTCGCAGAGACCTGTGTTTTTGCTAAACAGTCGCCTGGGCCTATTCACTGCGGCTTTTCCGGGCTATTCACCCTAAAAGCACCCCTTCTCCCGAAGTTACGGGGTCATTTTGCCGAGTTCCTTAACGAGAGTTCTCTCGCACACCTTAGGATTCTCTCCTCGCCTACCTGTGTCGGTTTGCGGTACGGGCACCTTACATCTCACTAGAGGCTTTTCTTGGCAGCGTGGAATCAGGAACTTCGGTACTATATTTCCCTCGCCATCACAGCTCCGCCTTAATGGAAACGGGATTTGCCTCGTTTCCGGCCTAACTGCTTGGACGCGCATATCCAACAGCGCGCTTACCCTATCCTTCTGCGTCCCCCCATCGTTCAAACGATGTATAGGTGGTACAGGAATATCAACCTGTTGTCCATCGCCTACGCCTTTCGGCCTCGGCTTAGGTCCCGACTAACCCTGAGCGGACGAGCCTTCCTCAGGAAACCTTAGGCATTCGGTGGAAGGGATTCTCACCCTTCTTTCGCTACTCATACCGGCATTCTCACTTCTAAGCGCTCCACCAGTCCTTCCGGTCTGACTTCAACGCCCTTAGAACGCTCTCCTACCATCGACACCATACGGTGTCAATCCACAGCTTCGGTGATACGTTTAGCCCCGGTACATTTTCGGCGCGGAGTCACTCGACCAGTGAGCTATTACGCACTCTTTAAATGATGGCTGCTTCTGAGCCAACATCCTGGTTGTCTAAGCAACTCCACATCCTTTTCCACTTAACGTATACTTTGGGACCTTAGCTGGTGGTCTGGGCTGTTTCCCTTTCGACTACGGATCTTATCACTCGCAGTCTGACTCCCAAGAATAAGTATTTGGCATTCGGAGTTTGACTGAATTCGGTAACCCGTTGGGGGCCCCTAGTCCAATCAGTGCTCTACCTCCAATACTCTCATCTTGAGGCTAGCCCTAAAGCTATTTCGGAGAGAACCAGCTATCTCCAGGTTCGATTGGAATTTCTCCGCTACCCACACCTCATCCCCGCACTTTTCAACGTGCGTGGGTTCGGGCCTCCATTCAGTGTTACCTGAACTTCACCCTGGACATGGGTAGATCACCTGGTTTCGGGTCTACGACCTCATACTCATTCGCCCTATTCAGACTCGCTTTCGCTGCGGCTCCGTCTTATCAACTTAACCTCGCATGAAATCGTAACTCGCCGGTTCATTCTACAAAAGGCACGCCATTACCCATTAACGGGCTTTGACTACTTGTAGGCACACGGTTTCAGGATCTATTTCACTCCCCTTCCGGGGTGCTTTTCACCTTTCCCTCACGGTACTGGTTCACTATCGGTCACTAGGTAGTATTTAGCCTTGGGAGATGGTCCTCCCTGCTTCCGACGGGATTTCTCGTGTCCCGCCGTACTCAGGATCCACTCAGGAGGGAACGAAGTTTCAACTACAGGGTTTTTACCTTCTTTGACGGACCTTTCCAGATCACTTCATTTACCCCGTTCCTTTGTAACTCCATGTTGAGTGTCCTACAACCCCAAGAGGCAAGCCTCTTGGTTTGGGCTAATTCCGTTTCGCTCGCCGCTACTCAGGAAATCGCATTTGCTTTCTCTTCCTCCGGGTACTTAGATGTTTCAGTTCCCCGGGTCTGCCTTCAGTACCCTATGTATTCAGGTAAAGATACTGTTCCATTACGAACAGTGGGTTTCCCCATTCGGAAATCTCCGGATCAAAGCTTACTTACAGCTCCCCGAAGCATATCGGTGTTAGTCCCGTCCTTCATCGGCTCCTAGTGCCAAGGCATCCACCGTGCGCCCTTTCTAACTTAACCGTTAAAAAAGATCTTACTGATGCTTTGAAAAAATTAATTGCCTTCTATCTATTATCTAGTTTTCAAGGAACAAAGTAGAAAGAATCCCATCACAACGTGATGATGTCTTTCGTATCTGAATGAATTACTCATTCAAAACTGAACAAAACAAAAGCGCTCTCGTATTTATCCTTAGAAAGGAGGTGATCCAGCCGCACCTTCCGATACGGCTACCTTGTTACGACTTCACCCCAATCATCTGTCCCACCTTAGGCGGCTGGCTCCATAAAGGTTACCTCACCGACTTCGGGTGTTACAAACTCTCGTGGTGTGACGGGCGGTGTGTACAAGGCCCGGGAACGTATTCACCGCGGCATGCTGATCCGCGATTACTAGCGATTCCGGCTTCATGTAGGCGAGTTGCAGCCTACAATCCGAACTGAGAATGGCTTTATGGGATTCGCTTACCTTCGCGAGGTTTGCAGCCCTTTGTACCATCCATTGTAGCACGTGTGTAGCCCAGGTCATAAGGGGCATGATGATTTGACGTCATCCCCACCTTCCTCCGGTTTGTCACCGGCAGTCACCTTAGAGTGCCCAACTGAATGCTGGCAACTAAGATCAAGGGTTGCGCTCGTTGCGGGACTTAACCCAACATCTCACGACACGAGCTGACGACAACCATGCACCACCTGTCACTCTGTCCCCCGAAGGGGAACGCCCTATCTCTAGGGTTGTCAGAGGATGTCAAGACCTGGTAAGGTTCTTCGCGTTGCTTCGAATTAAACCACATGCTCCACCGCTTGTGCGGGCCCCCGTCAATTCCTTTGAGTTTCAGCCTTGCGGCCGTACTCCCCAGGCGGAGTGCTTAATGCGTTAGCTGCAGCACTAAAGGGCGGAAACCCTCTAACACTTAGCACTCATCGTTTACGGCGTGGACTACCAGGGTATCTAATCCTGTTTGCTCCCCACGCTTTCGCGCCTCAGTGTCAGTTACAGACCAGAAAGTCGCCTTCGCCACTGGTGTTCCTCCAAATCTCTACGCATTTCACCGCTACACTTGGAATTCCACTTTCCTCTTCTGCACTCAAGTTCCCCAGTTTCCAATGACCCTCCACGGTTGAGCCGTGGGCTTTCACATCAGACTTAAGGAACCACTATGCGCGCGCTTTACGCCCAATAATTCCGGACAACGCTTGCCACCTACGTATTACCGCGGCTGCTGGCACGTAGTTAGCCGTGGCTTTCTGGTTAGGTACCGTCAAGGTACCAGCAGTTACTCTGGTACTTGTTCTTCCCTAACAACAGAACTTTACGACCCGAAGGCCTTCTTCGTTCACGCGGCGTTGCTCCGTCAGACTTTCGTCCATTGCGGAAGATTCCCTACTGCTGCCTCCCGTAGGAGTCTGGGCCGTGTCTCAGTCCCAGTGTGGCCGATCACCCTCTCAGGTCGGCTACGCATCGTCGCCTTGGTGAGCCATTACCTCACCAACTAGCTAATGCGCCGCGGGCCCATCTATAAGTGACAGCAGAACCGTCTTTCCATCTTCTCTCATGCGAGAAAAGAACATATCCGGTATTAGCTCCGGTTTCCCGAAGTTATCCCAGTCTTATAGGCAGGTTGCCCACGTGTTACTCACCCGTCCGCCGCTAATCTCAGGGAGCAAGCTCCCATTGATTCGCTCGACTTGCATGTATTAGGCACGCCGCCAGCGTTCGTCCTGAGCCAGGATCAAACTCTCCGAAGAAATGTTTGACTTGCTCATTTTGCTTTTTGATAGTGTGTGCTCACTTAAAAAATTAACGTTGGCGCTTTGTTTTGTTCAGTTTTCAAAGAGCAATTTCTTTGTCGTTTACTTTGTAAGCGACTTTTACATCTTATCATGTCGTTGACTATTTTGTCAACATGTTTTTTGATGTTTTTTGTTTTGTTGAAGCTGCGAAAGCTGATGTCCCGCAGCGACATGTATTAATATAACACCTAGATTATTATTGGTCAACACTAAAAATGATTTTTTTGAAATATTTTTTTATACTCTATAAAATCGATGATAAACGTCTTGTCCTTTTGTTTCCACTTTGATGACATCAATTACTTTCTTCTCTATTAAGTATTCTAACAGAACACCTAGATCTACTGAATAATAATTAAGTTCCGGATGATCCATTAACTCTGCAATTGTCCAAGGATCTTCTTTTGTACTCATTATTTCAACTAAATGCTGTGAACCCGTATTCGTCCTAGAGTAAATAAGAAATTCACTCGCAAGGAAAAGAAGCTCCAATCTTTTTTCAAGCGTTTCCTCACTACTAATCAATTCTTTATACAACTTATAGATTTCAGGTTCCATATGTTTCACTTGGTTCCAGACTGTAACTTCTGGATAAAAACCTTGTTCTATTACTTCCAAACGAGCTAAGTGATGCAGGGAATGAACAATATGATTATATGCATCAAGATAATGACCTTTTTCAAAGAAGCCTTTTCCATCCATATATCTGCGAATTAACTTCGCAAACTCCATCCCTATCTTCAACTTTCTTCCATAAAAAGGGAACTCTCGAATTTCGGTTTTCAAATGATCCAAATATTCATTTCGGTCAAAGAGGACCTTTCCGTTATAAATCCAGTCAACTACTTTTCGGTTTGTACCTAATAGAAGCCATTCTTTTAGTTGTTCTTCCTTTACGATATGTAAAGCTGCCTTTTTGTCCTGATATGTGTAGTGTTTTAAAAACACTGCCTCTTCTGCTTCATCTACAATAACAAAAAGAATGTAGTCAAATGTATCGGTAATCGGGCTATTATTTTCTCTTTTTTCTATTAACAAGATTCCAAGTGTAGATTTTAAACTTGCTCGCTCTTGATAAATCGGGCGAAGGATATCTTCCATTATAAATTCCTCCAAAACCTTTTTTTTTTTACATTCGACAAAACTCTTCAAAATCCTGTATTTCACCTAGATGATATTTACAAAAACAACATATTCAAAAGTAATATGTATCCTTTATTTCTTTTTTGTTCCATCCGTAGTTTATGTTATAGTTAAAGTTATATTTTAGGAGGGACAATCCATGGCTAAATATTCTAGCAAAATCAATAAAATCCGTACATTTGCTTTAAGTTTGATTTTCATCGGCTTTATTGTGATGTATCTTGGACTTTTCTTTAAAACACACCCTATTGTTATGACACTTTTTATGGGTCTAGGTCTTTTATTCATAATTGCAAGTACCGGCGTTTATTTTTGGATTGGAATGCTTTCTACAAAATCGATCCAGGTTGTATGTCCTAACTGTAGTAAACCTACAAAAATATTAGGGCGTGTGGATATTTGCATGCATTGTGAAGAACCATTGACCCTTGATAAAAAGTTAGAAGGCGAAGAATTTAACGAAAAATATAATCGCAAAAGCCTGCAAGACTAAATAACCCCTTAAGAGAGCTTATTTATCCCAGGCAGATGGTCCAAGATTAATTGTATCATTTTTTTGCAACAAAAAAAAAGTTCCAACCAAGTGGCGGAACTTTTTTTAATGTGCTTCTTTTTTTGAGCACTCTGTACAGTCTCCATAGATTTCCATCCGATGGTGACTAACATTGAAACCGGTGACCTGTGCTGCAAAATGTTCGACTTCGTCCAATGCCGGATAATCAAAATCTACAATTTTTCCGCAGGTTTGGCAGATTACATGATAATGATTCGTCGTTACAAAATCAAATCTTGCTGAAGAATCACCATAGGTAAGTTCTTTAACCAATCCTACTTCTCGGAACACACGCAAGTTGTTATAAACCGTAGCCACACTCATATTGGGAAACTTACCTTCTAGCGCTTTATATATATCATCTGCGGTAGGGTGGGACATAGAGCTTATCAAATATTCAAGTATCGCATGGCGTTGAGGAGTTATTCTTACACCGGTATCTTTAAGGGAATCCAACGCTTCTTTTAACTGAACTTCAGACACCGCCATCCACCTCTTTTTTCTCATTAAGTATGAATTATTAAATTATAATATTTATAAATAGTGTACCTTTTATACGTTGATTTTGTCAATATTTCATCTGTTTATCGATTCATTTTTAGTTTATTCATTACCCCTTTAATTCTTTCCCATTTTCTAATTGTGCCTAGTATCCTTTTGATTGATCAATGACGTTGATAAAGTCTTTTCAATCTATTCAGGAATTCATGCATGTTTTTTTCGAAAATTGAAAAGGTTCTAGGTAAATATTCACTGCTTTTACTCGAAAGATGCGGTGTGACCGTTACATTTTCCATACGCTAAAATGGATGCTCCTTATCTAAAGGTTCTGGATCGAATAAATCTAAAATGGCATGAGCAATTTCCCTGTTTTGTAAAACCTCTATCAACACTTCCTCTTTAACCAGATCACCTCGTCCAATATTCACGAAGACAGCAGAACCTTTCATAGCTTTAAAGTGTTCTTTTTGCTACAGATTTTGTCTTTCAATCGTACTTGGCAGAACAGATACGATGTAACTTACTCAGAGAGCCCATAAAGACGATCAAGTGCTGCACAGGATTTCCGCTACGATTGACCCCAATTGTGGTCATCCTAAAGGCTTTCCCAAGACGCGCTACCTCTCCGCCAATTGCACCAGCACCAAGAATGAGTATCGATTTCCCATTCAATTCTCATACTTCTATCTTTCTATCCCACAGCTCGTCTGCTTCATTCATGATAAGCTGTTTCAATTTCTTTTCGTACTGTAAAAGCATCCCAATCGTGTACTACCAAAATCCCGCGCTTCTCAATGACTTTAAAAGGCATTAATCCATACCTGCACTCATAACCATAACCCACTTTAAATTCGGTGCTTTCTCAATTGTCTCATCTGTTAAATCTTCGCCGTATGGAATTAAGATTTTTGCTTCACGAAGTGGTTCATCCTCTCAATCCCCTCGATAAATGAAATTCAAAGCAGGAAAGGTATCCTCCATCTGCTTTTGGATGTCTTCTTTTGGAATAATTATTGAAAGTACTAACATGTTTATCTCACCTTTTAATTAACATAAAAAAAACACGGGCTCTGTAAGTCCCGTGCAACTTTCTCTGAGGAGGTATTCCCTTAATAAAGCATATTCAGGTGTCCTCTTTTTGAGTTGGACAAAAGCCTTACCCCTGTTAAAAAAGGCTTTATTTTAATAAATTTGGATTTAAAGCACTTAGTTCCGGCAACATAAAAATGCCATCCCTTCGGATCAGAATGTCATCAAAGTAGATATCACCACCGCCATATTCAGGACGCTGGATCAAAACCATATCCCAATGTGTTGAAGAACGGTTACCATTATCAGCCTCTTGATAGGCTTGGCCAGGAGTTAGATGCAGACTGCCACATATTTTCTCATCAAACAAAATATCGTCCATTGGCTCCAAAATGTAAGGATTGATTCCAAGCGCGAATTCCCCAATAAAACGGGACCCTTCATCTACATCGAGAATCTCATTCATTTTAGAATTTTGATTAGAAACTGCTTTCGTGATTTTCCCCTTTTGTATGGTTAAAACTATGTCACGAAAGGTGATTCCTTGATATGTTGAAGGTGTGTTGAAGGCTACCCTACCATGAACACTCTCTTTTACGGGTGCCGTGAACACTTCCCCGTCAGGGAGATTATTTTTCCCAGCGCATATGACAGCCGGCATTCCTTTAATGGAAAAGGTGAGATTTGTCCCAGGTGAAACAATCCGGACTTTTTCAGTACGCTCCATCAATTGCTTAAGCGGTTTCAGTGCCACTTCCATTTTCCCGTAATCCATTGTGCACACGTTTAATAGAAAGTCTTCGTACTTTCTAAAACTCATACCGGCTTTTTGTGCTAATCTGACAGTCGGGTAATTAAGTAAAACCCAACGCCGGTTGTTTACATAGAAAAGAGTCGACGACTTCATCGCTTCCCCATGAAGACGATGCCTCTCTGCAGGAACTTCTGCCAATTCAGCATCGTTTTCTTCACTGGAGATGATTATTATCGCATCAATATCAGTATATTTCCTCAAAGTCCATTGTGATAAGGTATCAAGTTGTTCCTTCACATTCCCTTTTAACAAGTGTCGGCTTATTTCATCGTCTTCCAGTTCGACATATGGATATGCACCGATTCTGTATGTTTCATCAATCAGCTCTTTCAATAGCGGTTTCATGTTGATATGACCCCGTATCAAGATTCTCTCTTTTGGCTGTAATTGTACGGAATGATGAATCAGCCTTTCAGCAAGCTTGGTTATTCGCTTATCCTTCATCTGGCTGTACCTTATTTTTCTAGATCACGAAGAGTTTCAAGCGCTTCTTCGACATGGCCTTTGACTTTTACCTTACGCCATTCTTTAACTATCGTTCCTTCCTTATCAATCAGAAAAGTTGAACGTTCAATGCCCATATATTCCTTGCCGAAGTTCTTTTTTAATTTCCATACATCATATAATTCAGCAGCTTCTTGATTTTCGTCAGCTAGTAGCAGAAAAGGTAACCCATATTTTTCAATAAATTTTTCATGACGCGCCGCCGGATCTGGACTGATCCCTATGATGACAGCATTCAATTTCTCAAACTGCTCATTGTGGTCACGGAAATCACAGGCCTCCGTTGTGCAACCAGGCGTCATGTCTTTCGGATAAAAATATAAAACAACGTGTTTACCCTTAAAATCCGATAGGGAAACTTTTTCACCGTTGTTTGCAGGAAGTTGAAAATCCGGTGCTTTTTCTCCAATTTTAACAGTCATTCTTACCCCTCCATTTCTTTCATTATGGTAAGCGTACCCAATAATTGAAAGAAACACAACTTTCATTTATTCTTCCTTTCCTTCTGTTCTAAGTCAATCACTGTCCGGATCACAAACGCAGCCGGGAGAGTGTATCCAATGAACGCCTGGATTGTCGCAATCATCCTGCCCATGCCTATCGGGGCTATATCTCCATACCCTACTGAAAACATTGTCATTGCACTAAAATAAAAAGAAGTCTTCAGTTGCTCGTAAAAACTGCCGTCTAAACGATTGCCCATATCAAGAATCACCGAATGATTCTGAAGCTCGTATAATAAATAAATCAGTGCAAAACCTACTAATATCGTCGCATATAAATTGCCGAGCCATAGCATATCCTCTAGAGAAAACTTTTTTCCTCCCGACTCAACAAGAAATAACGTTCGAATGCTCATCACCATGCAAAAAATAATCCCTGCAATCAAGATGTAAAAAGTCATCCCCCACGCCTCATTTCAAAACAACCCACTCCCCCTATACATACTCCCCGTCCAAACAATATATTCTTTATTTAGGGGTCAGACCCCATTTCCCAACATTCACATCCTTAAACAAACCTAGGTGCACCAATAGTTTTGTCGATATAGGGCGGGGTCAGACCCCATTTCCCGAGACTTTTTTCCTTGTTGACCATTTTAGCCGGGATATGATAAGCTTGTCTAAATTTTTATAATAGTTTTTATTTTATAAATATTTGTTGCCTGCAGTTTAATTTACAGCGGGTTTGTGAAATTTCATATGTGGAAATAGGTTCCTAATTTTTTTAGGATTAAAAGGGAAGTCCGGTGTAATTCCGGCACGGTCCCGCCACTGTAATAGGAATGTTAGCGCTATGCAATATGCCACTGATTTTCGGATTGGGAAGGCCTGCCGCTAATAAGATTCCTAAAGTCAGGAGACCTGCCTGTTTCGACAACACTGTTTTAACCTACGGAGAATAGGGAAGTGTTAGGGACCTTATAATTTTAAGGGGTTTTTGTATACCCCTTTATTTTAAGCATTTCTAACTTTCTCTTTTGACGGTTAGGGGTGCTTTTTTTGTTGTTATTATATTTTTTAAAAAAAGAATGTAGGAGGATGGGAATATTGAAAAGTAGTAGTTTAGGGTACCCGCGAATTGGGGAAGATCGTGAATGGAAACGCACATTAGAAGCTTACTGGTCGGGAAAAATCGATGAATCGGAGTTTACGGCACAGCTAGAAGCCATCCGTTTAGGCAACTTACAAAAGCAAAAGGGCCAAGGTATAGATATTATTCCTGTCAATGACTTTACTTTATATGATCAAATGCTCGATATGTCTGTAATGTTCGGTCTTGTTCCTGAGCGTTATTCAGCCTATAAAGGCGGCACTGTTCCCCTTTCTGTATATTACTCTATGGCTCGCGGAAACAAGGATGAAGTTGCTTCTGAAATGACGAAATGGTTCAATACAAACTATCACTATATCGTTCCCGAATTAAAACCGTCGAAGCTGACTTTGACAGAAAATAAACCACTTGCTGCTTATCGCGAAGCCAAAGAAAAACTAGGAATTGAAGCTAAGCCCGTTTTAGTCGGACCTTATACTTTTATTACTCTGTCTAAAGGCTACAATAAGCAAGATGTACCTGGAATCATCCTTAGTCTCCTGCCTTTATACACACAAATTCTGCAAGAGTTAGAACAAGAAGGCGTGAAGTGGGTGCAAATGGATGAACCCTCCCTTGTTTCATCCATTTCTAAAGATGATATGCAAACTGTTACTTACTTATATGAAAAATTGAATGAAGCAGCTCCAAACTTGAACATCATGCTACAAACATACTTTGATGCGGTAGAGCACTACCAAGAAGTTATTGAATTACACGTTCAAGGGATCGGTCTTGATTTTGTCCATGATAAAGGGAAAAACCTTAGTAATCTTCAAGAATTCGGCTTCCCGAAAGACAAAGTGCTCGGTGCAGGTGTGATTGATGGGAAAAACATATGGCTTTCCGATTTATCGAAAAAGAAGCAGTTGATCAATACCCTCACAAAAAACGTAGCCGAAGACCAAATTTGGCTTCAACCCTCTTGCTCCCTGCTTCATGTACCAGTAACGGTTCGTAATGAGACGGCTCTTACTAAAGAAGTGCAACAGGCCCTTGCTTTTGCTGATGAGAAGCTTGAAGAAATCACTCTACTAGTAAAAGGTAGTAATCAAGGTGCCGAAGCAATTGCTGAAAAAGTAGCCGCTAACAAATTAGCACTTCAAACGTTAGCAAATTCAAACGCGCGAAACCATAAAGACGTCCAAACTGGTGTCGAACAGGCGAAGAGTCAAACAGCCGGCCGTCAGCTGCCATTTAAAGAGCGTTATCACAAACAACAGGAATTTTTCAAACTGCCTTTCCTTCCATCAACAACAATCGGAAGCTTTCCGCAGACAGCTGAAGTAAAACAAGCTCGCGGGAAATTCAAACGAGGAGAATGGACGGCTGCTCAATATGAAACATTTGTTAACGAGGAAATCAGCAAATGGATCGATATCCAGGAAGAAATCGGCTTGGATGTTCTTGTACATGGAGAATTTGAACGAACAGATATGGTTGAATTTTTCGGCCATAAACTGGGCGGATTCGTTTTCCTCGAAAAAGGCTGGGTACAATCTTACGGTTCTCGCTGCGTAAAACCGCCTGTTATCTACGGCGATGTTCATTTCATCGAGCCGATGACGGTCCGGGAAAGTGTGTACGCGCAATCCCTGACGAAGAAAACGGTAAAAGGAATGCTGACAGGTCCTGTAACAATTCTGAACTGGTCATTTGTACGTGATGATATTTCAAGGGAGAATGTTTGCTACCAGTTAGCTCTTGCCTTGGAAAAAGAAGTGAGAGCGTTAGAAACTTCCGGAATCAAAATGATTCAGGTGGATGAGCCTGCCCTTAGAGAAGGTCTGCCATTGAAAAAAAGCGACCGCGATGAATATTTAAAATGGGCTGTGAACTCCTTCCTGATTTCCACTTCAAGTGTGGAAGATACAACTCAAATTCACACGCATATGTGTTATTGCGATTTCAACAGCTTCATGGATGTCATCTCTTCCCTGGATGCCGATGTAATTTCCATAGAAACATCTCGCAGCCACGGTGAACTAGCTACCGCATTTGAGGAAAAAACGTATGAAAAGGGTATTGGTCTAGGCGTATATGATATTCACAGTCCACGGGTTCCTGCAGTCGAGGAAATGGTCGATATGATTGAACGAGGCATCAAAGTATTGGATAAAGATCAATTTTGGATTAACCCGGACTGCGGTCTGAAAACAAGGGGCGTTCCTGAAACCGTTGCTTCTTTGAAAAATATGGTGGAAGCCGCAACAATCGTTCGCAAAAACCTACTGGTCAATCAACAGTCAAATGACTGAAAAAGGTATTGATCTTACAAATGCTAATCCTATCCGGCAGTCACGGACTTTTTTAACAGATCTTGTTTTCCCACCAGATACGAATCATCACAACACCATCTTTGGCGGTAAGGTGATGGCCTATGTAGATAAAATCGCCTGCATTTCAGCAATGCGCCATTGCCGAAAACCGGTTGTGACCGTATCAAGTGACTCCTTTGACTTTTTGGCACCCATCAAGACAGGGGATGCGATTAACCTTGAGGCCTATGTCACCTGTGCCCATCGGACGTCGATGGAGGTATTTGTGAAAGTAGAGCGAGAGAACTTATTAACCGGCGAAAAGCAGCTTACAGCCCGTGCTTTTTTAACGATGCTAGCAATAGACGAAGATGGAAAGCCCACCCCCGTTCCTCAGGTATTTCCGGAAACGGAAGAGGAAAAGCAGCAATTTGTTCAAGCACAAGCTAGATATATTGAAAGAAAGAATAAGCGTAAATAAGAAAAATCCCTTCAACAGTGTTAATGTTGAAGGGATTTTTTTAGTTTCCGGCCCCTCGGTACCTTTTCACTCCCTGATTCCAAATGAAAACAGATACAGTGAAAAAGACAATCCCGATAACCGGTGTTGCAAATGCATAAACATACCACTCTTCTTTTCTAAGAAAATAAGAGGCTGGATACACGCCGACAAACGCAAATGGCAGCACCCATGTAAGTACAAACCGAATGACCTTGTTATAAATATCAACAGGATAGCGGCCGTAGTTCCCGATATTGTACATCATTGGCATGATTGACGTTTTCGCATCCGACCAGAACCCAATACTTGCAATTGCTACAAAGATGGACGCATAAGCAAGTGCCCCACCGATTGAAAAAATCACAAAGAGAATAGGGTCATACCAGACAAGCTCGAGATTCAACGAAGCACCCGAATAGAAAATAATGATCAGGCCGGTCACAACACCAAATAATGATTCAAGCTCAATTCTTTCCAAAATGACTTGAAACAGGCTGTGGATTGGCCTAGTTAATATTCGGTCCATCTCACCTTTAACGATATAGCGATCGTTAAAATCCCAGATATTAAAAAATGAAGAAAAAAGAGCAAATGGTATAAGGAAGAATCCGTATATGAAAATAATTTCTTCACGGCTCCAACCGCTTAAAAATTGCGTATGTCCGAAAACAACTAAGATAAATACCAGATTCACAACCTGATTCAATAGGTCAGAAAGAATTTCCATGAAAAAATCGGCACGGTACTGCAATCTCGTTTTCATATATTGGCTTACATATTGAAAAAACATCGATACATAGAACATCTCATCAACCTCCTTGAATAATCAGCTGTTTTTTTGCGACTATCCATAAAAGCTGAATTGGTATTATGAGAATGATGACCCAAATAAATTGCTGTAATAAGGCCATGCCGATATCGCCTGAGCTATAACCATTTGTGAAAATCATACTTGGTACATAGCTGATCCCTTGAAAGGGCAAATACTTCATTACTTCTTGCGCCCATATTGGGTAAAAACTGATTGGTAGTAACAGCCCGGAAAATAAATCAATGATGACTCTTTTTGCCCGGATCAACCCTGCGTTGTTATATAAGAAAAATGTAGTGATTCCCGTTAATAAGTTAATTTGTGTATTAATGATGAAACTGAACAGCAAGGAAATGCCGAATATTCCCCACGTTGCCGGTTCATGTGGCAATTCGATAGGAAAAATAAAAGCTACCAGCAGCATACCTGGAATGGAAAAGAAGAAGAAACGGAATATTCCCTCTCCCAGTCCTTGCATCGTCTTCATGCCTAAGTAGTTATAAGGTCGAATCATTTCGATGGCAACTTTGCCGTCTTTTATTTCATTAGCAATTTCACGGTCAATATTATTAAAATAAAAAGCACGCGCCATCCAGGCAACCGCTACATAGGTTGTCATCTGCATACTTGAAAGTCCTTCGATGGAGCTTTTATCCCCATATATCGCATTCCATAAGAAATAATAAGCACCAATATTGATGCTATAAATTAAAATACCGGTATAATAATCCGTTCGATACGCAAGCATCATCAAAAAACGCATGCGAATCATAGCAAGATATTTCCCCATGGTCCTCTCCCTTCTTGTCAGACACGTTGTTTCTTAATGGTACGAGAGTCAGACCGTGCCTTCTTCATAAATATTACGAACAATCTCTTCGATAGAGGTTTCATGAATTTTGACGTCCTTAATTTTAAAATGTGATACGACCGCAGAAACAAGCTGTGAAATATGATCGCTTTCCTCTTTCATCATAGCCATGTAAGTTTGATGTTTTTCATCGTATACCCAGTTCGCGGTAAACGGCAGCGGTAAGGATTGCAATTCGTGTAACTCAACTGGCTCAATAAATTGAAAGTGAACCTGTTTTTCCTCCGCCCAATTATCTTTCAAACTCTGCAGTTCCCCATCATAAATAATCTGGCCTTCATCAAGCATGATTACGCGCTCACACAAAGCCTCTATGTCTCCTAAGTCATGGGTAGTCAAAAGGATTGTCGTGTTATATTTTTTATTGATTTCTTTCAAAAACTCGCGAATTTTCATTTTCACGAGCACATCAAGTCCAATCGTCGGCTCATCTAAGAACAGCAGCGGTGGATTGTGAATCAGTGCTGCAGCAAGCTCACAGCGCATCCGCTGACCAAGTGAAAGTTTACGCACCGGTTTGTCGAGCAAAGGGCCGATATCGAGCGTCTTGATCACATGTTCCATATGGTCGTTATATTGTTCATCTGATACTTTGTAGACTTTTTTCAGCAACCGGAAGGATTCTTGGACTGCGATATCCCACCACAGCTGGGAGCGCTGACCAAATACAACCCCGATTGTCTGCGTGAACTTTTCCCGTTCTTTATGTGGATTCATGCCATTTACCGTAATTTCACCCGCTGTTGGCTCTAAAATACCTGTCAGCATTTTAATCGTTGTCGATTTCCCTGCACCATTTTCCCCGATATAAGCTACCATCTCACCCTTTTTTACAGTAAAATTAATATCGTTAACAGCAGGAACAATTTTATAATTTCTTGTAAGTAAATCGCGAAAGGCCCCTTTTAAACCAGATCGGCTTGATACCGACTTAAATTCCTTCCGCAGCTGTTTCACTTGAATTGCATCACTCATTCTATTATTTCCTCCGTAATCTCTTGTCCTAATGAATTAGTTTATCCAACCTCAGCTTTTTAGACAATAAAAATGCCTAGATGCAAAGGACTATTTTCAGGGCAAATTTTGGCGTTGCATGAGATACATATATAAAGGAGACAAGTATGCTATGAATATTAAACAATTATTACTATCCCAAATCGAAAAGGTCGTTATCGATCTTCGATATGATTTCCTTTACGAAGATGAATACGATGAAATATTATGCCAAGTTGTTCAAAGGGATTCCTCCGGATCGATTGAAAACACCCCCTTAAGCTTCCACTTGCATATTAATGAAGAAAAAGGAACCGGCCACCTTATCTTCTACCAAGCCCAAGGTGAAATCAAACGCCAAAGCTTTGACATCGAAAACCCTATCACCATCCTGAACATCCTATCCTTTATAACTGAAGTTTTGGGGTCAGACCCTATTTCCCAAACAAAATAAAATGCGAAGAAGCCTGCTGTTTCTAGGGTTTCAGCGTTTTTATTAGGGGCCAGACCCTATTTCCCAACCTTTCACCCCAGATTTCTGGCCAGAAAAGTGCTATGATTAAGAGGATTATGATTGTATTTTTAGGAGGTTTTTAGATTGGATTTTAGTAATTCAGAGCTTTTACATAAAGAAGCATTGGAGCATATTGTCGGCGGGGTCAACAGCCCTTCTCGTTCTTATAAAGCCGTAGGCGGCGGTTCACCGGTAGCCATGGATCATGCCAAGGGAGCTTACTTCTGGGACGTCGATGGCAACAAGTATATCGATTATCTAGCGGCATACGGGCCGATCATCACTGGCCACGCCCACCCCCATATAACAGAGGCGATTACAAAAGCAGCTGAAACAGGTGTTTTATACGGTACGCCCACTAAACACGAAGTCAAGTTCGCCAAAATGCTGAAAGAAGCGATTCCATCCCTAGATAAAGTCCGCTTCACCAATTCAGGTACTGAATCTGTTATGTCCACCATCCGTGTGGCCCGCGCTTATACTGGACGCGACAAAATCATCAAGTTTGCCGGCTGTTACCATGGTCACTCCGACCTTGTTCTCGTAGCTGCAGGTTCAGGTCCGTCCACGCTTGGAACACCGGACTCTGCTGGTGTTCCGAAAAGTATTGCACAAGAAGTCATCACGGTGCCTTTCAATGATATCGAGCCATTTAAAGAAGCGCTTAACAAATGGGGCAATGAGATTGCTGGTGTCCTAGTCGAGCCGATTGTCGGCAACTTTGGAATCGTCGAGCCAAACCCTGGCTTCTTAGAAGAAGTCATCTCTCTATCTCATGAAGCCGGTTCACTCGTTATTTTTGATGAAGTTATCACCGCTTTCCGTTTTATGTACGGTGGAGCACAGGACCTTTTGGGAATTCAGCCTGACCTGACTGCCCTTGGAAAAATAATCGGTGGAGGCCTTCCAATCGGCGCTTATGGCGGTAAAAAAGAAATCATGGAAACTGTAGCACCGCTCGGACCTGCCTACCAAGCAGGAACGATGGCAGGTAATCCAGCTTCCATGCTTTCTGGGATTGCATGCTTAGAAGTTCTAAAAGAAGAAGGTCTATACGATGAGCTTGATCGCTTAGGAAAAATCCTCGAAGAAGGTATCCTAAAAGCAGCTCGCCAATATAATGTCCCTATCACTACTAATCGCCTTAAAGGGGCTTTAACTATCTACTTCACAACAGAAAAAATTGAAAATTATGAGCAGGCAGAAAACACGGATGGCGAAATGTTCGGTAAGTTTTTCAAGCTTATGCTTCACCAAGGCATCAATTTGGCACCGTCAAAATATGAAGCTTGGTTCTTGACAATAGCTCACACAGATGATGATATCGCTTATACTCTAAAAGCGGTTGAACATGCATTCAAAAACCTAATATAAGAAATAAAAAAGCATAATTATGCAATTTTTATACACCTCCAAGATGCACATCATTCTTGGAGGTTTCTTATTTCCTTTAAATAAATCATTGAAATTGGCCTTTAAAGCATTTTTTCATAAAATTGACACTCATCCTCTCATCCAATCTATTGTATAAAAAATTGATTTCTGAATATTTAAATGATATGATATCAATACATTTATATACAATTTCTTTCAATCAATTAATAACTTAAACGTTTGTTTAAGTTTACTAATATTATCCTCGTTAAATCAAATGCTACAGGAGGTGAAAGGCAGAAAATAAGGGAAAACCTTATTCACGCCAAACATATGACTCAACAATGGACACCTGCTTCATTCAAAGAATTTTACAGAGAAGAACATGATGCCTGCGGAATTGTTTCCTGCATTGAAAAAAAGAAAATCCCAACCAACGAAAATATCTTTGCCTGTATCGACGCTTTGGTTAAAATGAACCATCGCTGCGGCTTTATTAATGGTGAAGGAGATGGCGCCGGTATTCATATTGATATTCCTAGGGCTCTCTGGAAAAAGAAGCTTGAAGCGGAAAATATCGATTCCAGCATCGTCGATCAAGATGCCTTCATAGTCGGCCACTTATTTTTAAGCAATAAAACAGAAGCAAATGATTTGAAAATCGAAGTCAAAGAGAAACTCCTTCAACACGGGCTTTCCTTGATCTTCGAAACAGATAAAGCATACCGTTCTGAAGCATTAGGGCCGATTGCCATTCAAGAAGACCCAGTGTTCTGGCAATTTGCCTGTTCATCCACAATCGAAAACCACCAGGAGCTTTCCAATGCTCTTTTTGAACTAACTTCCGACATCGAAAAAAGTGATTTTATCCATGTTGCTTCTCTAAGCCAGTATCATGCGGTCTACAAAGTAATGGGGGCCGGAGATACGCTTCCTGCCTATTACCATGATCTTGCTGACCCTTTAGCCGCTTCCACTATGACCCTAGGACACAATCGTTTTTCAACTAATACTCTATCAAGCTTTTTCAGGGTCCAGCCCTTCAGTGTGCTTGGACATAACGGCGAAATCAATACTATTGCCAAATTGCGTGATGAAGCAAAAATGATTGGGGTTCCAATCGCAAAAGACGGGAGTGACTCCCAGGATTTAAACAAAACAATTGAAACATTTATCTGTCGTCATGGCTACTCTTTGTTTGAGGCAATCGATCTTGTTTTCCCTCCAATTATTAATGAAATCAAGGAATATCCTGAACACTTACAAAACTTATATACGTATTTACGAGAAGCATGGGGACATTTTGCACAGGGTCCTGCTGGAATTATCTCTCGTTTTGGCGACGAAGCAGTTTTCTCTGTCGACTCTTTAGGCTTGCGTCCACTTTGGAATATTGAAACGGAAACATCCTATATGTTCACTTCTGAACCAGGTATCATTTCTTCTAATGAATATACAGGAGATCCAAAACCATTGGGTCCAGGGGAAAAAGTCGGCTTGAAATGGAACGGCGATTCTATTGAATTGTACAACTACAAAGATTTCCAGGATAAGGTGTTTGAACTTTTCAATAATCGTTTTGTTCTTTACAATGATCTAGTTCGCTTACAGCCACAGTTTTTTGAAAAAGTGGTCTCCATGACAAACACACAAGCCATTCATAACGGCCAATATAAAGCCTTTGGCTGGGAAAGAGAGCATGTTCAATTAGTCGAACAGATGGCCGAAAAAGGAGCTGAACCTATTCGTTCACTAGGTCACGATGCACCACTGGCCGCCCTCAATCCTCAGCGGACAAATATTGCAGATTTCATTAAGGAAAGTGTCGCCGTTGTAACCAACCCAGCGATCGACCGGGATCGGGAAACCGAGCACTTCTCAACAAGAACCATCATTGGGAAACGACCTTCTTTATTTGAAGCAAAAAAGGCGGGGAAAGTTACGGAGCTTCTAACTCCTTTACTAATTGAAGGATTAACAGGTTATGAATGCTCTTCTATTGTTTCGCAGCCTAGCTACGATCAATTCGTTAAATATAATCAAGATCAAAAACTAGTACATTTTATTTCGAGCACTTTTACAGAGGATGAAAGTATTCCGGATGCATTAACCAGAATTACCGATGAAGCGGTTAACGCAATCGATGAAGGAAAAACTCTGCTCGTTTTGGATGATGCCCTCGCCCATCAAAACGGAAATCTTTGGCTTGATCCACACCTTGTCACTTCAGCAGTCGATCAAGCATTAGTCAATACAGGCAAACGTAGGGATTGTTCCATTCTTTTACGTTCTGCATCACTAAGATCCCTGCATGATATCATTGTTTCTTATGGACTTGGAGCCAACTTAATCAGTCCGTATTTCATGTTCCTATCCTTATCTTCTGATGATCTTAAGGGTGTTACCAATCTATATAACTCATTGACAAAAGGACTCGAGAAAGTTATCTCCACCATCGGCATTCATGAACTACGCGGCTATGGACGACTTTTCTCAAGCATCGGCTTGCATGAGGAAATTGCCAATTATTTAAATATCGCTAACTTCTTTGGTTCAAATGATTTAGACTATAACTTTGACAAAATAAAAGCCGACGCCATACAGCGTGCGGTAGATTACAATAATGAAAAAGAACGGATGGGTAAAACCTTTCATTTATTCCCAAGGATTTGGAAATCGATTGGAGAAGTTGCTTCAACCGGTGACTATGACGCTTATCGCGAAAAAATTACTGAACAAGAAGAGTCCAATCCGACAACGATTCGTCATTTAACATCCTTAAAAGCTTCCGATTCATCTGTCCCTTCCGAAGAAGTCAGTCTTTCTATCGGCGAACAGGAGCTGCCATTTGTCATTGCCTCTATGTCCTTTGGATCTCAAAATGAGATAGCTTTCCGGGCGTACGCAGAGGCTGCCGAACGGTTAGGTATGATTAGTATGAATGGTGAAGGTGGAGAAATTAAGGATATGCTGGGCAAGTACCCGAAATCCCGCGGACAGCAGATTGCTTCCGGCCGTTTCGGTGTCAACGCAGAGCTCTTAAACTCTTCTAATCTATTAGAAATTAAAATTGGGCAGGGGGCAAAACCTGGTGAGGGCGGACATCTTCCCGGCTCGAAGGTTACCGCGAAAATTGCGGAAGCCCGGAATGCAACCATTGGTTCTGACTTAATCTCCCCTTCCAATAACCATGATATTTACTCTATTGAAGATTTGGCGCAAATGATTCATGAGTTAAAAACGGCAAACGACAAAGCCAAAGTCGCCGTTAAGGTACCAGTTGTTCCAAACATTGGTACGATTGCAGTCGGTGTCGCCAAAGCTGGCGCCGATATTATCACGCTTTCTGGTTTTGATGGCGGAACAGGTGCAGCTCGGATTCATGCCCTCGAACATGTTGGTCTTCCAGTTGAGATAGGTGTGAAGGCGGCCCATAACGCGCTCCTTGAATCCGGGATTCGTCAAAACATTGAAATTTGGGCTGATGGCGGGTTAAAAAGCTCGATGGATATATTAAAATTGATGTTGCTTGGGGCAAACCGTGTCGGCTTTGGAACCCTTTCGATGATTGCAGTTGGCTGTACAACGTGCCGTGGCTGTCATCTTGATACATGCCATGTTGGAATCGCCACTCAAATCGAATCGGAAGCCCAAGCAAAAGAACATGGGCTACGCCGCTTTGTTCCTCGAAAATTTGATTTAGCGGTTCAAGGATTAACGAATATGTTCACTGCGTTTGCCAAAGAACTTAAAGCACTGACCGGATCTCTTGGTGTGAAGAATCTTCAAGATATTGTTGGTCGCTCTGATTTGCTTCAGCAAGTTAAAGGTCAACAAACACTGGATTTAACATATTTATTAAAAAACCTGGATATAACGCCATTCTCTAATAAAGAAAAAGCGACTTATTTGAACGAGGGTTCCATGCAGGTTGCTGTAGGTGCAGAATACCTGGATTCACATGTGGAAGAACTGCAGCAATCCCGCAGCTATAGCTCGATCACATCCGAGCAGCGTGTACTCGGTAGCCGGGTATCCTGCCACCGGGTCCGAGGCAGACTCGATGGATCATACAAAAAACTTCCTCCTGTTCACCTATCCTATCAGGATGGCTCGATTCCAGGTAATGGACTTGGGGCATACAATACCGAAGGAATCTCGATTAGCGTAAATGGCGGCGCCCAGGATGGAATTGGTAAAACATCGATTGGTGGAAATATCGCCATTTTTAAATCTCCCGGGAAAGACGGAAAGTTTTATAATGGATCAGTCGGTAAAGGCTTCGGATATGGCGCACAGCACGGTCTCCTTATTGCCCAAGGCGATGCCGATGCCAGGGCAGGAATCCGGCTTTCCGGAGCAGATATGATTATTGGCGGACTGCTGAAGCAACCCATTCCAGCAAAAGAAACTGGAAATATTGCGGTAACTTCCAATATTAAGGGATTTGCTTTTGAATATATGACAAATGGAAGAGGATTGGTTCTAGGTGATCCGGGTCCATGGATCTGTGCAGGGATGACCGGCGGTGTGGTTTATTTACGTCAACAACCTGAAGCTGGATTAACGAAAGAAGTTATTCAAAAGCGGGTTGCAAAAGGAGCGAAAATTTCAATTGAGGCGCTTTCTAAAAAAGGTCTTCAAGACGTGACTGAACTTCTTGGAAAATACGTGTCTCTGTTAAAAGATCAAGGCCAAACAGAAGAAGCAACTTCTCTAGAGACTTTGCTTCAACACCCTAGTAAACATTTCCTTCAAGTTGTTCCTGTTAAAGAACAAGCGGATCCAGCTGTATCCACTGAGTAATAAAAAGTTCTCACTTGAAAGATACTTGGCAGCTTAAGTCTTAATATTATCGAAAAAGCTGATGCTCTTTATTTTGAGCATCAGCTTTTTCCAATAGTATTCTTCTATTTACACTGCCTGAAGAGAAAGACATATGAGGTAATTACACGTATGATAAATTGCCTCTATTTTCTTTATACATTAGACTTAAAATTACCCATTGTAACTTTTAGGGAATTCCTGTATATTACTTTTTGTTTACTTCCTCTTATTTTAGTGTAAAGTACTAACAAATAAGTTAGAATACAACTTTAAGCAATAGTCTATATATAACTAGAGCCTTTGTTATAAAAACCTATTACATTACAAAGAAAGGATTAACCTATATATGAAGTTTGGTGCCCGCATTCTCAAAACAGGAATAGCGATTGTTTTAGCTCTTTATCTTTCGGAACTACTTAATCTTCCTGCTCCTGTTCTTTCTGGGATTGCTGCAATTTTTGCAATACAGCCGACCATTTATCGTTCTTATCAAACGGTATTGGAACAAGTACAAGGAAATATAATCGGGGCGTTGGTAGCTGTTTCCTTCGTATTGATATTCGGAAATGACATTTTTATAATTGGCCTAGCCGTGATGGTCGTCATAACCATCAATTTAAAATTAAAAATGGATAAAACGATTGTACTTTCTATCGTGACGGTTATTGCCATTATGGAAAGTCAGCAAGGTGAATTTCTAAACTTTGCCTTTATTCGTCTCTCATCTGTTTTACTGGGGATTGTCTCTTCTTTTATCGTCAATCTTGTTTTTCTCCCACCTAAGTATGAAGCAAAGCTTTATACACGCATAACAGATGTGACGGAAGATATTTTAAAATGGATTCGAATTAGCACAAGACATGCTACTGAACACATATTATTGAAAAAAGACATCAGCAGGTTAAAAGAAGAGTTACTTGATCTAGAACATATCTATTCCATGTACAAAGAGGAACGTGAATATTTCAAAAAGAACAGTGTTGCTAAAGCCAGGAAGCTAGTTGTATATCGGCAAATGATTATCACCACAAAAAAGGCGTTTGAAACTTTGAAGAGAATTCATAAATTCGAGAATGAACTTTATCAAATGCCGGAAGATTTCCAACGGAGTATCTTACAGCAGCTTGATTCCCTAATTCGTAAGCATGAGCAGCTGATATTACTGCATATCGAAAAAATTAAAGCGATTGAGGAAATTGAAGATTGGGATCAGGATTGCTTAAGTCGTAAAGAGCTTCTTGCCCACTTTTTTGAACAGCAAAATCAAGTGGACGAAATGCATGATAACTTGGGCCATCTTTCTGCCCGCCTTGTACCGTTGATTTCAGCCGTCATAGAGTATGACGAACAATTGGAGCATCTTGAAAAGTTGATTGTCAGCTTCCAGTCCTTCCATAAGGATGACAATGAAATCTCTGTCCAATATGAAGAAGATTAATTAAAAAGACGGTTCCTCGGAACCGTCTTTTTTCGTTTTTCTATTTATTGTACTTCTATTCAATCTTCCAAAAGGTGTTGATCTGCTGCCTTTTCAAGCCTATCCAATTTCATTAATAAATCCTGCATCTCATCCTCTGAGAATGTGTTAAAGTTCTTACCCATTAATCGGTTATGCTCCGCAAGGACTTTACCCAAAATTTCTTCCCCGCCCTTTTTTAATTCAAGGTTAATGACTCTGCGGTCCTTTTCTGAAGGCTGCCGTTTCACATAATCCATTTCGACCAATTTATCTACAAAAACAGTAATCGCACTCGGCTTCACCGTCAAAAAGTCAGCCAGTTGAGTTGATTTAATTGACCCTTCTCGCTTTAATATCATCAATATGAAAAATTGAGGCGAAGTCAATCCATAAGGCTGAAGATTTTTGACAACAATATTCCGAAGTTTCTTCCTGATTCGAAAAATCTGCATTTCTACACTATTGGTTACTTCCCATTTAAAATCCAGCCTTCTCACTCCTTATATAGGACAATCCTACCTTAAATTTAAATAAATGATAAAGTATTGTCAAATCTACTCATCTTTTATCCTTAAAGCCGCAGTTCTTCCCCTCAATTTTCCCATTAGGGTTTATTTACCATCAGTAACTCCGAATATATTACATGACAAAAATTAAGTAAACTGGTAAACTTTTTATTTAATAATATTAATACTTATAAAAATTAATATTTATTAAACTTAACTAATATGCTATAAACATAGAAGGCAGGTGTTAATTAGGTCACGTCAGTTTTTTATAGAAGGATCTGCAACAAATTGTGTGGCAATTTTTTAGAGCAATTCAATTGAATCATTATCAAAAATTCTTGGAGGCGAAGAACACGTGAATAAAGGACGTTTAATTTTAATCAATGTCATTGGATTAGTGGTTATTTTGGCAGTTGTAGGCGGAGGGGCTTATTACTATTATGAAAGCACGAATTTCATCAAAACAGATGAAGCAAAAGTTACAGGAGATTTATATACGATCGTAGCTCCTGCTTCTGGAAAACTAACAGATTGGGACCTAAAAGAAGGCGACATTGTCAGTAAAGACAATAAAGTGGCTAAAGTAGC
The DNA here is from genome assembly GCF_016651095.1 of Peribacillus sp. TH16. NCBI lineage: Bacteria > Bacillati > Bacillota > Bacilli > Caryophanales > Bacillaceae > Peribacillus > Peribacillus sp. TH16. The sequence goes on from NZ_JAEKEM010000002.1 coordinate 1,974,658, forward strand.
AACGGTAGAAGGTGACCAAACTGTAAAAACTTCAGCTCCAGGTACAGTTGTTAAAACACAGGTATTAGAGGATCAACTTGTCCAAGCAGGTCAAACTCTTGCACAGACCATAAATATGGAAGAACTATCGATAACAGCTAATATTGAAGAAAATAAACTGAAAAACATTGAAAAGGGTGATAGCGTCGATATTATCATCGATGGAGATCCCGATACGGTTTTCGAGGGTACATTAGAACAAATCGGTTACGCAACCACATCAGTCTTTTCAGTGATGGGTAACCAAAATAGTAGCGGGAACTATACAAAAGTCACTCAAAAGGTTCCAGTTACAATTTCCATTAAGGCTCCTTCCGATAAAGTATTACCAGGCATGAACGCCGAAGTGAAGATATCAACAAAATAATCTTGCCAACTCAGGTTTACAGAAAGGAGGTTGGCTTAAATGGCTCCTCAAACAATCTCAGTAAATGAAAACAAAGGAATGAAACAATATGCTCCCATGTTAATCATCTTAATGCTTGGCTTGTTCATGGTCATCTTGAATCAAACCTTGCTAAGTGTCGCGATGCCGAGAATGATGGCTGAATTTAATGTCGCAGCAACTACGATTCAATGGTTATCCACTGGTTTCATGCTCGTCAATGGGGCATTGATTCCTTTGTCCGCTTTTTTAATTGAGCGTTTTGGCACGCGCGTCTTATTCCTCGCTGCCATGTTTTTATTCACAGTCGGAACTCTTATCTGTGGTATTGCACCAAATTTCCCTGTTATTCTTACCGGCCGGTTAATTCAGGCAGCTGGTGGCGGGATATTACAGCCATTAGTCATGACGATCATCCTTTTTATCTTCCCTCCAGAAATGCGTGGGAAAGGAATGGGAATCTTTGGGCTCGCTATCATGTTTGCCCCTGCCATCGGTCCAACTTTATCTGGTTGGGTCATACAGGAATATAGCTGGAGAGTCATGTTCTATGCAATGGTGCCATTTGGCATAATCATCATGACACTAGCCTTTTTAAATATGCGCAATGTGGCAGAACCCAAGAAAATCAAATTGGATATATTAGGTGCATCCTTATCTCTGATAGGTGTAGCATCCCTACTATACGGTGTAAGTGAAGCAGGTTCAAAAGGCTGGTTAGACGCTATCGTTCTAGGAACCATCATCGTTGGGCTTCTCCTTCTTACCCTATTTGTAGTTCAGCAGCTACAATCGGATACACCGATGCTCGATTTCCGTGTGTTTAAGTACGATATGTTCGTTTTATCAAATATTATTTCAGCTATCGTGACGGTGGCGATGTTTACCGGTATTTTCTTGTTGCCGATTTATTTACAAACGCTAAGGGGATTCACACCTGTTCAATCTGGTTTATTGATGTTACCGGGAGCACTTGTGATGATGGTGATGTCTCCTATTTCGGGAGCTTTATTTGACAAAGTCGGACCTCGTCCATTAGCACTTGTTGGTTTGATTATTACAGCAATCACAACCTTTGAATTCGCAAACCTGACTACAGAGACGACCTATTCGACTTTGGTTATCTTCTATGCCATTCGTTCTCTTGGAATGTCTTTACTGATGATGACAATTATGACAGCTGGGATGAATCAGCTTCCAAAGCATCTGAATACACATGGTACTGCGATGAGCAATACGGTGAAACAAGTAACCGGGGCCATCGGAACAAGCTTTGTTACGACCATTTATACAACTCGTGCTTCTTTTCATGGCATCACTTTAGGAACGGATATGAGTGGTAGTGACCCTGGTTTTGTGCAAAATTTCCAATCAATGGTTCAATCCATCATGAGTTCCATGAATCAAACTAGCGAACAGGCACAGGAAACCGCAATGTCACTGATTTCCACCCAAATCCAGGGTCAAGCAAACGTAATGGGAATCAATGATGCTTTCTTTTGGGCAACAGGCTTTGCAGTTGTCGGCATTGTTCTCTCACTTTTTTTGCGTGACGTTCGGAAGGACAAAACATTTAAACAAACTAAACAAAAGAAAATGGATGTACCTTTATTGCCTTCACCAGTAAAAAAATCAGTTTAACCAAATAGGGGGATAAGAATGAAGATCTATGTTATATACGACAGTGAAGGCAACCACACGAAGGCACTTGCCGAAGCAATCGCTCATGGAGCCGCTATGGTTCCTGGAGCTGAAGTTCTAATTGATCATGTAAACGAGGCGGATGTTTATAAGCTTCCAGAAATGGACGCCATCATTTGGGGCTGTCCCGGACATTTCGGAACCATCAGTTCGAGTCTGAAAACCTGGATTGATAAACTAGGCTATCTATGGGCGGAAGGTACACTGATCAATAAAGTCGGGGCTGTATTCTGTACTACGGCTACCTTACATGGCGGGCTGGAGGCTACGATGCTGAACTTGATTACTCCGATGCTTCATCAGGGGATGATCATTGTCGGTTTACCTGGTACTGTTCCTGAAAACGCATTATACGGGTCTTATTATGGTGTGGGAATCAGCTGCCCACCCGGCGTGGATGACAGCATCACCACAAAGGACTTCCAGCTTGGAGAAGCATTAGGAAAACGGGTTGCCCATGTCACCCGATCATTCATAAACGAGCTCTAGGAGGCTTGATTCAATGGGCATAATTCTAATTATTATCGTTGCCATTTTAGCGGTTACGGGTTTAATTACTTTTAATATCAAAGCGTTATCCCCTGATGAGAAGCCGGTCGTTGAGGAAGAGCACTCTTTAGAAGAGTCCGCTTTTTCCCCAGAAATTGACCTTAGTACCGAAATCATTGTCCAAAAGGACAGGGATGAACTGAAAATGAAGGATGATGATTATCGTTTGGTGCTTTCTAATCTTCACAGTCAACTGAACTCAAACGATGATTCATCTGAAGAAAACAATCCAACCGTTCGCAAAATGAAGGATGAAGAATATCGCGGCACGTTAGAGGATATTCAGCAAAATGGCAAATAAAATAAGATCCTCACATTGGCGTTAGACCATGTGGGGATCTTATTTTATAATTCAGAGTATAAGGGAATCTAAAGGGCTGTTGTCGCCTTAAGCTTACCCATCGACGAGTTTACTTTACTTTTTTTTCTGGTTGACAATTATTCACAGAGACTTTAAGCTAAGGTAATGCAACACCATCATTTTTAAACTCAGCTTTTGTTGAGAGACGGAATTTTAAAAGGATTTCCTTTTTTCGTTCGTCACTTGCCCTTTAGGCAGGTGGCGATTTTTATTTTTATAGGGGTGAAAAATTATGCAACTATTGAAGTATTCCATAATGGTTTTAATCGGCTCCATCTCATACGGTACATTATCCACTATGATTAAGTTTGGATTCATGGACGGCCATTCTTCCGGAGAATTAGTCGGAAGTCAATACCTGGTCGGCTGGCTGATTGTCTCTGTTTTATTTCTTTTTTCGTTTAAATATAAAGTTTCATGGAAAAGTGCCGGATTACTTTTATTCACAGGGATGATGTCCACTTTTGTCGGGAAGGCATATGCCGTCTCAGTATCAGAGCTTCCAGCTTCGATAGCCGTGGTATTTTTATTTCAGTTTACCTGGATCGGCGTCCTAATCGAAAGCTTTATAAATAAAAGACGTCCGGATAAAAATAAACTCATTGCCATTTTCGTTCTATTTATCGGTACGTTATTAGCAGGAGCAATTTTTGGCCAGCCTCTCTCTGCACTTAGTTTTAAAGGAGTATTGTTTGGCCTTTTATCGGCGTTACTTTTTGCTCTTTATATGTATTGTAACTCTCAGTTCGCCGTTGGAGAATCTTCCATGAAGCGGTTGTTTTTCATTGCAACAGGGGCGATGCTGACTGCTGTATTCACTACTAACCCTATCACACTTGTAACAAATCTGGTTCAAACAAACCTATGGTATTATGGTCTACTGCTTGGCACGTTGGGTGTCCTTGTTCCTTTCTTTTTCTTTGCTGTCAGTATGCCGAAAGTTGGTGTCGGGCTTGGCACGATTCTTTGTGCGGCAGAATTGCCCTCCGCGATGGTCGTTTCGGTTATCTTCCTAGATGAACAAGTTACATCCCTGCAGTGGTTCGGAATGTTCTTGATTATTATCGGAATTGCATTACCTGAGGGGATAAAGCATCTCACTAGATTTCTTCCTAATAGTAAAAGGACTTCGCACGAAAAAAGAGTATCCTAATGAATATAGCAGGTTCTTTTAACTGGAAGTATTGCAGGCTAAATTACTTTTTTGTTTTACTTTTCACATTTAAAACAGCTGAAAATTCAACAATAAAGAGCATCGATTACCGATGCTCTTTTAGTATGCAAATTACATCATGAACGACTTTAACAATTTGGGAGCTTTACACTTATTGTGATAGTTTTTAAATAAAAAAGAGACCATTGCACTACTGCGAAATGATCTGCTCTTTTATTTAAAATTCCTTCTGTAGTGAATCCGTAATATATACAAGGATTTCCTATATGCTATTTTTCTTAAGCATCCAATTGTTGAACTTGAAATAGGTTATAGTAATGCGCTTGTTTTTTCATTAGTTCCTCATGTGTTCCGATTTCGGTAATTTCCCCATTATCAATATGAACAATCCGATCGGCATGGGTAATGGTTGATAAGCGGTGTGCTACAATGATCGTGGTCCGTTTTTTCGCCAATATTTCAAGCGCTTCTTGGATGTAATGTTCACTCTCTAAATCCAAGGCGGATGTTGCTTCATCCAGAACAAGGATAGGCGGGTTTTTCAAAAATACCCTCGCAATGGCAACCCGTTGCTTTTGCCCCCCGGATAATTTCACGCCCCGCTCACCCACTTTAGTTTCGTAACCGTCTTTTAAAGACGTAATGAAGTCATGAGCATTTGCTGCTTTTGCTGCTGCAAATACTTCTTCATCACTTGCCTCAGGCCGTCCCATTAGGATATTTGCCTTAACCGATTCACTAAATAAGATATTATCCTGAAGCACCATTCCGATTTTATCTCTTAGGCTGCGTACTTGATATTTCCGGATATCCGTTCCATCTAGTAATACGCTTCCCTCTGTTACATCATAGAAACGTGAAATTAAACTAACGATTGAGGATTTCCCTCCGCCACTCATTCCAACAAGTGCAATGGTTTCACCCGGTTTCACATCCAGGTTGATATGTTTTAAAACAGGTGCCTCTTTCTCATCATAAGCAAATGACACATCCTGAAACGTAATTCGACCTTCTACCTGCTTCAGCTCTTTTGAACCCGGTTCATCATCTATATCATATTTCTCATCCACAAATTCAAAAACCCGGTCCATAGACGCCAATGTTTGTGTCATTGTCGTCGAAGAGTTAACTAATCGTCTGAGAGGATTATAAAGCCTGTCTATGAAACCGACGAAGGCTACCATAGTACCTAGCGTCAATTGCTCATTGATGACTTGATAACCCGCAAAGCCAATCACTAGTAAGGGTGCAATATCTGTAATTGTATTGACGACAGCAAATGACTTAGCATTCCAACTCGTATGTTTCAGTGCCTTATCCAGGAAATTTTTATTCTGCTTCGCAAACAGTTCCTGCTCACGATCTTCAATCGCAAAGCTTTTAATAACCGACATGCCTGAAACACGTTCATGAAGATGACTCTGCACATCCGCCAACGCTTGAGACCTAACCCTTGTATAGGTTCTGAGCTTTCCAAAAAAGTGTTTGATTGAAAAAGCATAAAATGGCAGCATAATGATGGATACAATGGTTAGCTTTACGTCCATCGTGAACATAACCACTATCACAATAATAATTGTAGCGATATCTAGCCAGAGATTCATCAAACCGGTGATAACAAAGTTCTTAGTTTGTTCCACATCCGTGATCATCCTTGAGATTACCTCGCCCACTCTTGTGTTGGAATAATATTTAAAGCTTAGTTTTTGTACATGGGTAAATAAATCATTACGGATATCATATAAGATTTTTGTTCCTGTCCATTGAGCAAAATACTGCCGGTAATACTCGATGGGCGGTCTTACCGCTACAAAGATAAAAAGCATGATTCCCATAGCCCATAAAAGGCGTTCCGATTTCATATCAGTAGACAGATCACTATTGATGATGTCATCCACAATATATTTACTAAGCAAGGGAATCAACAGTGGAATCGCGAATTTTAACAGCCCAATCAATACCGTCCCGATAATCTGCCATTTATACGGCTTAACAAATTGTAAATATCTCTTAATGCTCTCCACGGGATTCCTCCATTTCTCCAAATAATTTTGAAGAAGATTTAAGATAGTAATGCTCTAGTATTAGTTTATACTGTATAATATCGAGTAAAAGATTCCAGAAGATACACTTTCAGTTTTATTTTCCTTTTAGAAAATTAAGCTATCATTAGTCTTTCACATATTCACGTTCTCTTCCAAATATTTTATGAATAGTTCCAAAATATTCTTTTCAACAACATATTATTCAGAGGCTTTCTATAAACGGGAATCATTTCAGCATCTCGTAAGTTTAACTTTAAAACCGCAACAGTTAAAGGAATAGGGCTTACTTCTAGAAAAATAAGATGAATAACATGTATAATCTGTCGCATTGATTTGTTAGAGTACTGGGGAATACACAATAGAAAAAAAGCCTGCTAGATAAGCAGCAGGCCTTTTTACTATTATCGATAAGTTAAAAAGCGTTCATACCAACTATCAATAAATTCTGCGGAGAATGGTCCTTTTCGCTGGCGTATCATATAAATTAAATAATCTACGTTCTGTTTTAATATTTGATCGATAGCATCAGGATAATTCATCTCTTTCCGATGCCTTTCATATTCATCCTCATCCAGCAAATTAAACGTCATATCTGGGAATACTTTGATGTCCAGGTCATAATCAATGTATTTCAATGCTCCTGGGTCGCATGTGAACGGAGAACTGATGTTGCAATAGTAATAAACCCCGTCCTCTCTCAACATACCAATAACATTAAACCAATACTTTGAATGAAAATAGCAAATCGCCGGCTCTCTTGTAATCCATGTCCTTCCATCTGATTCCGTCACCATAGTACGGTCATTTGCCGCTATCACCAGATTTTGGGTTCCTTTTAAAACGGTTGTCTCTTCCCAGATACGATGGATATGTCCATTATGTTTATAGCTATGAATTTGGATTTTTCCTCCTTCGGCAGGAACAATCCCCATTTATCTCTCCCTACTTTCTATAGACACCCTTTCAGCGTACTGTGCCCTATTCCGTTTGCAGTTGTTGTGTGTATTTAATATATATACTTTTTTCCATTTACCCTATATTCCTATATTATAGCGATTTATTCATAAATTTAAAACAAAAGTGGCTAATCCCCCAGTAAAAATGTGAAAAAAAGCCAAAAAAATCTGACCTTCCACTCATTTCTACTTAGAAATTAGCCAATTATTTATAGTACTGCAGCCTGTCCTTGCTGAAAATAACGAATGACCTCTTCTGTTTGCCTCTCGAACATATCATGGATACATTTCAATTCTTGCTTCTTAAGTTGAATCTCTTCCTGAATGGTAACTGCTTCACTCTCCTCTTGCAGATCAAGGAGTTGCTTCTCTATATCTTGGCATCTTTCGATTTCAGATTGTAAAAGTAAAAGCTTTTCCATCGTTTTCAACTGATTGTTTATAAGCTGATTAAATTGCTCCATGATTGCACCATCCTAATCTGTATTTTTTCTATAGTATGTATATTCTATTTTTATCTGATATCTCCTTTGACATAAAATGTAAACGCAAAGAAACATTTGTCGAATACAAAAGAAGGGAAAAAAATAAAAAGACACCCTTCAAAAGAAGGATGCCTTTTCGTATCAGCAATTAGCCTTGGCTTTTATTGCTTTGAGATTTTTGGTTTTGTTTTTTCACTTCTTGAACATTTGTCTCACTTGCAAACTCAGTTCCGTATTGACCTTGACCTTGGCCTTGGCCTTTATTTTGCTGAGATTGCATGTTTTGTTGTTTCACTTGTTGAACGTTTGTTTCACTTGCAAACTCAGTACCGTATTGGCCTTGACCTTGACCTTGCTGAGATTGCGCATTTTGTTGTCTCACTTGTTGGGCGTTAGTACCTGCTTTTGATTTATTGTTGTTAGCCATTAATATCACCTCCACAAATAATAAGATAACCAATATCATGGAGTGTTATCCGGCTAAAAACATTTAAATTTTACCAGTTATATTAAACAAGCAAAGAGATGCCTCCATCAACAATTAAGGTTTGTCCGCGAATCATACTTGCTCCATCGGAAATTAAGAATAGGATGGTGCTCACCATATCTTCTACCTCAACCATCCGTCCAGCCGGAGTCTGTTCAGCTGCTTCAGCAAGCATTTCATCCCGATTCGGGAAAGATTTTAGCGCATCCGTATCAATTACACCGCCTGAAACGGCATTGACACAAATATTCATTGAAGCCAGTTCAACAGCTAAATATCTTGTCAGTGCTTCAAGCGCCGCTTTCGATACTCCGACAGCTGTGTAATTTTTCAAATAGCGGATGGAACCAAGTGAACTGATACTTACAATTTTACCTCCACCATTTCTTTCCATCAATTTCGCCGCTTCCTGGGCACAGAAAAGGAGGGCTTTTGTATTGATATCCATTGTCCAGTTCCAATGGGTTTCTTCAAGCTCCATTAACGGGCGCTGCACACCTGATGCAGCATTATTGATGAAGATATCCAAACGTCCATAATACGCATCGATTTCCTCAAACATGCTTTTCACTTTCGCAACGTCACCGACATTCGCTTTTACTACAAGGGCTTTACGACCCAATGCTTCAATTTCAGCAGCTACCTCTAATGCTTTTGACTTGCTCCGGGCATAATTAATAACGAGGTCGTATCCTTCCTCTGCAAGTCTTAATGCTGTGCTTCTTCCTAGACCTTTACTGCTTCCTGTAACGAGCGCTACTTTTTGTTCCATTTGTTTATTCATCCTTTCTGAGTAAACACCCATCACTTTAAAAAAGGAGTGTTACTTTTTATGTATGTTGGACGTGATATGACAGAGTTGTCGATGATGAAAAAATCGGATTGGGAAAATAGTGAACTTGCCTATTTTCATCACTCCCTTCAACAAATGGTACCTTATTTAAACCAAGAAGGACAGAGTATCCATACCGAAATCGTCAAAGAAATTGAAAATAGAGGCGGAATTAACAGACAAGAAGCCAATTACACCCATGGAACAGAAACAAGCTACGATTAATTTAACTTTATACAATTGAAAATTGAGCGAAAAAGAAGAGGGTATCTTAGCGGATATCCTCTTTTTGAGTATAAACTATTGAGAGGAACCATTGTTGGCTTTTCATATTTATTGAGCTATCTCTCCGTAAAGATTTTTTTATAGGAAAATATAATAATTCCGCAAATCAGAGCTACACCTACAAGTGATAACAAGTAAACAGAAGGGGAAATAACTTTACCAAAGACTACTTCATTTTGAAGTGTCTCCGCTTGACCCCATGCGTTTTCAATTCCTGGTTTATATTGGCTTGTTTTTATAGATCCGACTATCATGGTACTAACAAAATAAAACACATGAAGAATTATTGAACCAATAAATGCTTGAAAAACTACCTTCATTTATATGCCCCCTCCATATCCTTATATTACCATAAAAACAATGTACTATCTTATCCGGAACGCACTGCTTGTTCTATTTAAATTGGTTGTATGGAGGGTATAAAAAAAACGATAACTTAATTGATACCCTCTTTATCGTTATAAGCCTTCATCATTTTTTGGTGTGAAACCGGAAACGCGAACTCCTCCATCTCCGTTTTACTCACCCACTTCAGCTGATTCTCTAATAACGTCGCTTCACTAATTTTTTCTTTGACCGTTCCAGTATACGTATCCACTTTCCAGACAAGGTGTGAAAAAACATGTTCAATTTTCACAAGCGGATCTGTAATCTCCGGTTTTACACCGTACATTTCTTGAAATCGACTTTCAAAGAATTCCCGTTTATGCTGAAGGGATGTATGGTTTTCGAAGTTTGGATATTCCCAAAGGTTTGCTAGCAATCCTTCAGATGCTCGCTTGTGAATTAAAAATTCACCTTTTTCATTCGTTAATAGCACAGCCACAATTGGTACATCACGCGTTTTTTTCTTTTGGATTTTCACCGGCAGTTCTGACTGAACCCCTGCCTCAAAGGCAAGACAGTGACTTTGAACCGGGCACAGCAGACAGGCAGGCTTACCAGGTGTGCATATTAAAGCCCCCAGTTCCATTAAGGCCTGATTGAAAGCAGATGTATGGTTGTGATCAATCAGCTTACGAACAGCAGCTTCAAATGTCTTTCGCGTCTTCGGCTTTGCAATATCTTCATAAATCATTAATATCCTTGATAGTACACGCATGACGTTCCCATCCACAGCAGGCTCCGGCTTGCCATAGGCTATGCTCAGAATCGCTCCAGCTGTATAAGGACCCACACCTTTTAACTTAGAAATTTCCTCGGGACTGTCTGGTACAACACCATTATATGACGCCTTTACCTCTTGAACAGCACTATGCAGGTTCCTGACCCGCGAATAGTAACCGAGTCCTTCCCATGCTTTTAATATTTTTTCTTCATCGGCATTGGCAAAATCCTCAAGTGTCGGAAACCAGTCTATAAACCGGTTAAAATAAGGAATGACCGTATCCACTCGCGTTTGCTGAAGCATAATTTCTGAAACCCAAACACGGTACGGATCCTTATTTTCCCTCCATGGCAATTCTCTTTGTTCTTCGAGAAACCAGGAAACTAAATCTTTTTGAAACGCCTCGATATTTATTTTTTCTATTGTTGGGATATTTATTTCTTTCACTTCAGTTCCTCCAAAGATGTTACACTTTTATTAAAAATGGGAATACATAATAGTAGGCATTCTTTTTTTTATCATGTTCATATTTATTTTATTGTAATAGGTCACAAAAATAAGTCAAAAATATATTCATTTGATGGATAATATATAAATACGGTATGATTAAGGAAGATCTTTTTTTCAAATTGTGGCAGGGAGGTTAGACTTTTGGATACAGGTACTCACTTTGTCATGGGAATTGCTCTTGGAGGACTTGCCACATTAGATCCTGTTATTGCGCAAAGTCCAGTTACTGCAAGTGCAGTCATTGCAGGTACGATATTAGGATCACAAGCTCCTGACATTGACACCGTTTTAAAATTACGAAATAACGCTGTATATATACGAAATCATCGTGGAATTACACATTCGATTCCCGCTGTATTACTTTGGCCCTTGATTATCAGCGGTGCACTTTTCGCCTTCATACCTGAAGCAAATTACCTTCATCTTTGGCTTTGGACCTTTTTAGCCGTATTTCTTCATGTTTTTGTCGATATCTTTAATGCCTATGGAACACAGGCGCTAAGGCCTATTTCTTCCAATTGGGTAGCTCTAGGGGTCATCAATACATTTGACCCGTTCATTTTTGGAATCCATGTTGCCGGCTTGATATTGTGGGGGTATGGATTTCCTCCCGGCTATTTATTTCTCTCCATTTACGGGATACTCGTGATCTATTATATCTCTAGGTTCAGGGAACAGGCTTTCATTAAAAGAGCTGTTAAGCAGCAAATTCCGGGAGCAAGAAAAATTATTTTATCACCAACCATGCGTTTTCATCGCTGGAAAATAGCCGTGATTACCGAAAAGCATTATTATGTAGCGAGAGCTGATAATGGTTATGTGACGATTCTTGATACATTTGATCGAATTCCATTGCCTGAAAGCAAAATTCTCGAAGCCGCCAAGCTTGATATCAATTTGGCTGCCTTTCTGTCTTTTTCTCCTGTTTACCGCTTTGAAATTGAACAAATTAAGGACTATTACGAAGTCCGTTTTATTGATTTAAGATACCGAAGCAATGGGTATTACCCCTTTGTAGCAGTCGTCCATTTAGACAGCGACCTAAATATCTTGAATTCGTATACCGGTTGGATTTTTAGTGAAGCGAAACTGCAGAAGAAATTGAATATTATTTTGTAGGTCTAGGCAGATTTAAAAAAGGCTGATTCCAGGGGAAACCCGCTGGAATCAGCTTTTTTAATGCAGTCGATTCTGTTGATTTAATAAATGCTTATATTTAGGATTTTTCGCAATGAATTCGTGGAATTGTTCACCGTAATTATCAATCCAGGTCTGGACAACACGTGACGTCATTTCTTCGCCAGCATACTCATGCCCAGCTTTTGCATAGGTCGCTTCGAAATCTTCCCATAATAATTCCACCCAAGTTAAAGCTTGCTCATACGTGATGTGATCATTTTTCTCAAGCAGGATCTTGGTTAATCTTTCATGGTAATCATTCATTAGAACCACCTCATTGCCAATATTTTTACAGACTGAACTATACTGTTCTTTACCCATACTAGTAGTAAGCGGAAACGCTGTTTTCTTAATTCTGATGTTTGGAGGAGAAAAACTTGCGAAATAAACAAAAAGGATTCCCCAACCAAAACAATAATAAATTTCAAGGTGAGCCTCGTGCAAAAGCGAGATATGCTTCAAAGCGTGCGGATGGCAGCATTAACACACACCCTCAAGAACGTATGAAAGCATCAAACGAGCGATCGAATTAGAAACAATATTCAGAAGGAATCGGGTCCTCCCGGTTCCTTCAATCTTATTATCTCAACATCGAAATCGGCAGTGCTTCTTCCTTCCCGCTTCCACCCAAACGGTATCCCCAGGCGAATACACCATTCATATAATCAATTTTGAAATAGACTCCCGGATCGCCTTCAATTTGATAAATTTCACCTTTTTTAAAATCATCCGGATTTAACAGATAGGCTTTGGCCATAGTTACTTTGCGTTCCAACACAGAGAATTCGTTAACCATCCCTAATTGCTCAGCTTTTCTCGCTTTTTCGGTTAACGCTGCAATTTCCTGTTGTAGTTCATAGGCCGACAACTTGCTGTATCTTACGTCGCTCATATATATGGCTCCTTAAATTAAATATTAATTTACTTCTATATTAAACAAAATTTTGCGATTTGGCTATCGATGTACTTATTCCATATCTGAATTGGAAAGATATCGGTCAATTAATTCTATTGGAAAACCTTTTCGGTATAATGCCTGCTTCATCTTTTGTTCATATTCGAAGCCTTCATAGTTTTTATAGCGGCGCTGCGTCTTTTCTGCATGATGACATAGCGAATCCCATTGTTCATCTTCATCCTTTTCTACCGTCACATCCTCAAGTGCCTCGAGAATGACATCTCTTGGAAAACCTTTTCGTGTCAATGTCTGTTCAAGCTTCTGCCTTAAAGCTCGTTCCGAGATATTTTTTTCTTTTTTCACCGATTTTCCCGCAAGCTTTTTCGCATGCTCAATTTGAATATCATAGGGGTATTCCTTCAAAGCCTCCACAACTAGCTTTTCTTGTATTCCTTTTTCCTTCAGTTCCATCTTAAGGGTAGTAGGCCCTTTATTGCCTCCGTTTACATGGGTCCGCACGTAAGCCTTGGAAAATTCAAGATCATCTAAATAGTTAAAGCTGTATAGCTTATGTATCGCTTCCTTTATAATCGGTTCTTCTATTTCCTTCTTTCTTAAATAAAGGCGAATTTCCAATTCTGAACGCATGCGGTATGATAAATAATTAAGAGCATCCGTAAATGCCTTTTGAATTTCATCATGGAATTGTATTTCAGCAAGAAGCAGATCATCAAGTGCAGTACCCTTTTTCAAGTGAAATTTCAATAAAACTTCTTCGTCCACACTAAACGCATATTTTTCATCAACAAATATGTTATAACGATCTTTACGTTTTTTTTGGGTTGTTATTTTTGTTATGTTTGGCATAAAATCCACCCCCATCCCTACTTTACCCCTTTACGAGTACCTTTTCTATATATAGCATGTCTAAAAATGAAAAAAGAACAAGGGCATGTTAAAGTGAATAAAAGACAGGAAAAAGGAAGTGGTTTTCATGAAAATAGCCATTGCTGGTGGAAGCGGTTTTGTCGGCACAGCCCTTATCGATGAATTATTAAAAGAAAATCATGATTTATATATATTGACACGTCATCCTGACAAATATAAAAAACGGGAAAATCTCCAATATATCGGCTGGCTGACCCCAGACTCAAGCCCTGAACAAAATTTAGAAGGCCTTGATGTGTTCGTTAACCTTGCCGGTGAGTCTTTAAACAGTGGGCGTTGGACCCCGGAACGAAAACGCCGGATTGTCGAAAGCAGAGTTGAAGCTTCCAAAGAAATGAATCGGATTCTTTCTAAGCTTCCCGATAAAGTTTCTGTCATTATCAATGCAAGTGCAGTGGGTTTTTATGGTATCTCTGATCATGAAACCTTTACCGAAACCTCTGATTCCATTGGTGATGATTTCTTGGCTCGTACAGTTAAGCTATGGGAAAAAGAAGCAACCAAATCCCGCTCATACAGTAAGCGAGTTGTCCTTACAAGGTTTGGTGTGATTCTAGGGGAAAAAGAAGGTGCACTGCCAATGATGGTTCTTCCTTATAAACTTTTCGGCGGAGGAAAAATGGGCAAAGGAAGTCAGTGGCTTTCCTGGATTCATATTCACGACGTCGCCCGTGCAATTGTTTTTTGTATGAACAATCAACACATTCAAGGTCCAGTCAATTTCACAGCACCTAACCCGGTTCAAATGGATAAATTCGGAAAAGAAATTGGTACTATCATGCACCGGCCTCATTGGTTACCTGTTCCTCCCTTCATGCTAAAAACCATGCTCGGTGAAATGAGCATACTTGTGCTAGAAGGCCAAAAAGTCCTTCCTAATAAACTTGCAGAGGAAGAATTCACGTTCACTTTTCCAACCCTTAATACGGCTTTACACAATATCTTAAAAGAAAATTCTCATGTATGAATGAAACTTTTTAGGAAAAAATAGGGATATCAAGTGAAATGGAGATGATCTAATTGCCCAAAAAACAGGAAAAAGAAAAAAGTACCTTAACGAGCACGCAAGCAATTCTTTATTCTCGAGAATTTAAAAATGCAGACCGAGCAGGTGGATTTAACGAGAAGAAATCTCGCCGTTAAGTTTGGAGTATTTTCCCGTACATTTTGATCTACCATTCAGCACAAAATAAGCTAGCGATGATTAAGGAAATCATCGCTAGCTTATTTATTTCTTTACTCTAAGGGGGCGCTGATATGGGACGCAATAATAATCGAGACAATAACGTTCAAAAACTTCCACAAGTTCCTAAAAACCTAAAAAGTGACGGACTTGATGTCGAATATTCTTCAGAACTGGCTGACCAACAAGATATTGAAGCACAAGCGCGATCCAATGCGGCTAATCGCCGTGCCCATAACCGCAAATTATAACTTTTACACCTTAGGGGGCTGTTAGTCAGCCCCTTAAATTAGCTTACTGACACCGTCTTATCCACACCCCTGTGTATATTGTGGATATTTTCTGAAAATACTGACAAATAATAGGTGTTTGTCTCGCGGTATCAACATGTAAATAATGTAATTTCTGGATAACTATGTGGATAGTGTGGATAACCCTAAGATCTCATTGATTCAACTGCATTTCATTTGTGGATAACTTTTCTTTTTCTTACATAAAAAAGCATTACCCTAAAATGATTTGACTGGATTATTTATTTTCATTTTACTAACTCAACTAAAAAAGCCATTCTGCTTAAAACAAAGGAGGTTTCCCCACCTTTTGTTATTCAGCCACAGTTTCTTCCAACTGTTTACGGAGCATGAATTTTTGAATTTTCCCACTTGCGTTTCGAGGTAACTCTTTACAGAAGATATATCTTCTTGGACGTTTATAGTTAGCAAGTGTATCGCTGTTCTTACACCAGTCTTCTAGATCATTTTCCGTCAACAACGGATCTTTAGCCACTACAAAGGCCGTTACCGTTTCTCCCCATTTATCATCAGGCTGACCAATTACTGCACAGTCGAGTACTCCTTGATGCTCATAAAGTGTGTCTTCCACTTCACGTGGATACACATTTTCGCCACCAGAGATAATCATGTCATCCACACGATCCTTGACCCACAAATATCCATCTTCATCAAGGAAACCTATATCCCCGGAATGGTACCAGCCTCTGTAAAGTGCTCTCTCTGTCTCTCCATCTCTTTGAAAGTACCCTTTCATGATGCAAGGGCCTTTTACAAGAATTTCCCCGATTTCTCCGGGTTCGAGTGCATCATCGGGATCCGATGGGCCTTCGTCATTTGGACGGGCAATGACGATTTCATGATCGCGGCACGCTTGGCCGGCAGAGCCAGCTTTACTTATTTGATCATCCTCTAATAGTAGAGTGATGGCCGGACCCATTTCCGTCATTCCATATGCTTGGATAAATTGAATGCCCAGTTTTTCCTGACAAGCAAGTACAAGCGTAGGCGCCATTGGAGCGGCTCCATATAGTCCCAGCTTCAAACTTTGAAATTTATAATCATTCAGATTTTCCTGAATAAGCATATTCCACATCGTTGGGGCCGCAAACAGTTTGGTAATCCCTTCGGATTCAAACAGTTCTAGTACCTTTTTAGGATTGAACTGATGAAGAACTACATTCGTTGCACCAACCTGCACGCGCGGTAAAAATGAACAGTGCAATTCCGCACAATGAAACATTGGCGCGGTAATCAAACCGATATCACTGCTTTCATACTTCATCGCCTCTGATAAAATCATAGCCTGCTCGACTATATCTTTATGAAGGTGAATTACTCCTTTTGGCCGTCCTGTCGTCCCGCTTGTATACATAATGGCATAGACATCATTCTCGTGAATGTCTACATCAACAGGCTTAGAAGATGTACTGACCATTTTTTGGCGGTATCCTTCGGCAAAGCGAGGCACATTCTCATCAATATACCAGAATGCTATTTCAGGGAAGCGTTTTTCAACAGCTGCCACAGTCGATTCCAATTCACCTTCAAATAAAACGACCTTTGGCGCCGCATCACTTAAGATGAATGCAAGCTCTTCTGCCATTAAGCGAAAGTTGATTGGATTAAAGACCGCACCGATTTTTGCACAGGCAAAGAATGCGGTGGCAAGTTCTTCATTATTATAAAGATAGGTAGAGACCCGGTCCCCTTTTTGGACACCTTCTGCTTGGAGAGCCGCCGCCAACCTATTCACCTGCTCATTCCATTGAATGTAGGTATAGCGGATATTTCTTCTCACGTCGTAGATAGCTTCTTTAATGGGGAATTTTTGAACCGTCTGATCAAAGATATTTTTAATCGTTACTGACATATCATTTCCTCCTCAAGTAAACCCACTATCAGCAGGATGATTTCACGTCATGCTCCTGATGGTCGGCTTTATCACTTTTTCAGCCTTTACTTTCGTGTGAATTTCTAATGTTATTCACGAGAAAATACCGTCTCAATCTATTCTTTCAATAATGGTAGCATTCGCCATTCCGTGACCTTCACACATTGTTTGTAATCCATATCGGCCGCCTCTTCTTTCTAATTCATGGATCATCGAAACCATTAAACGGGCACCACTGCCGCCAAGAGGGTGTCCTAAGGCAATCGCTCCTCCATTTGGATTTAGCTTCTTAGGGTCGGCCCCTGTTTCTTTTAACCAGGCAAGCGGTACAGGAGCAAAGGCTTCATTAACTTCAAAGACATCGATATCATCAATGGAAAGACCTGCTTTTTCCAATGCTTTTTGAGTGGCAGGAATTGGACCTGTCAACATTAAGGTAGGATCTGATCCGACAACAACCCGTGTATGCACTTTAAAGCGTGGTTTCAATCCAAGCTCTTCTGCTTTACTACGCTCCATTAATAGTAAAGCTGCAGCACCGTCACTTATTTGGCTTGAGTTCCCGGCATGTATTAATCCTTCTTCTTTAAAAACTGCCTTCAGCCCTGAAAGGACTTCTACCGTAGTTCCCCCCCTTGGTCCTTCGTCTTCGGTAACTTCAATATGATTTCCTAATTTATCTGTACCTGTAACTGTGATTATTTCACGGTCGAAATAGCCTTCCTTTTGAGCACGTATTGCCCTCTCATGGCTTTCAACAGAAAACTGATCACATTCCTCACGGGTGATTCCCCACTTTTCTGCGATTCTTTCAGCCGATATACCTTGGTTGATTACCTCGTAGCTGTCTAAATACTTTTGACTTGTTTCAGCTCCTTGATAATTTGAACCCATTGGGACACGAGACATGTTTTCTACTCCTCCTGCTACGACCACATCCATATCTCCTGACAAAATGGCTTGGGAAGCGAAATGGACAGCCTGCTGACTCGATCCGCATTGTCGGTCAATTGTCGTACCTGGCACTTCAATCGGATAGCCGGCAATCAGAGCAGCAATCCGAGCAATATCTCCGGCTTGCTCCCCAGCCTGCGAAACACAGCCTAAAATGACATCATCGATGATGGCATGATCAATGCCTGCTATTTCGACCAGCCTCTTTAATACTTCACCTGCTAAATCATCTGGGCGAACATCCTTTAAGACACCGTTTCTTCTGCCAACCGGAGTACGAATTCCCTCAACAATTACCACTTCCCGCATGTAATCTCTCCCCTTCTCATTTTGTTTTTTAAAGTCCAAGGCTCTTTGCTATGATTTTCTTCATGATTTCATTTGTACCCGCATAGATGCTTGCTACCGGCACATCACGGTACCTTCTAGCAATCTTGTATTCTTCCATATAACCATAGCCCCCATGAAGCTGCATGCATTCATTGGATATTTTCCGGGCAGTCTCTGTCAAACGCCATTTAGCCATCGATACTTCTGTGACCACCTGTTCACCCGCCATATGATTAGCAATCAATTGATCCAGGAAAACTCGGCCCATTTTAATTTCAGTGGCCATTTCTGCGATTTTAAATTGAGTGTTCTGGAACTGACTCACTGATTTCCCGAACGCTTCCCTGCTTTTGACGTACTCAATCGTATCCGCTAGCATATCCTCGGATGCGGTTTGGGCACAAATTGCTACGACAAGACGTTCCTGCTGCAATTTCTCCATTAAATACTTAAACCCTTTGCCTTCTTCACCTAGCAAGTTTTCCTTTGGTACACGACAATCTTCAAAGATAAGTTCTGCTGTATCCTGACAATGCAAACCAAGCTTCTTCAGTTTTCGTCCCCTGGTGAATCCCGGAGTATCTCTTTCGACCACGACTAAACTGACGCCTTTATGCTTCGGAACAGCATTTGGATCTGTTTTACAAGCCACGATGACCAGGTCCGAATGAATCCCATTTGTGATGAATGTTTTTTGGCCGTTTAGTATGTAATGATCTCCATCCAAAATCGCAGTCGTTTTAATATTGGCCAAATCCGAACCTGTTCCCGGCTCTGTCATGGCGATGGCTGTAATGATTTCCCCTGTCGTGCATTTAGGGAGCCAGCGCTGTTTCTGCTCCTCATTTCCGTATGCGGAAATATACGGAACCGTAATATCGCTATGGAGCCCGAAGCCTATGAAACCTGAACCCACTCTTTCTAGTTCTTCATTAATTATGACCGCAAAGCCCCAATCTACTTCAGAACCCCCATACTCTTCTCCAAGATCCGGACATAAAAAGCCTTGCTCCCCCATTTTCCCCCAAAACGAACGAGGAATAATACGGTCTTCTTCCCATTGTTCATAATAGGGAACCGCTTCTTTCTCTAAAAACTTGCGTAATGATTTACGGAAAATCTCGTGATCTTCACTTAAGTATGGATGTTCCATCTGCATTATCTCCTCTGTCATTAGCTTTTTCGTATCAACCTTTTCCTTTTTATAAAAAATACACTTTAGTTTTCTAATCCATTATTTAAAATTCCCCGGAAGGGTTTGAACCTACCTTATCTAGGTGACATTCGAATGGCCCCGTCCAACCGAATCGTTTCTCCATTCAGCATAGGATTCGTAATAATGCTTTCCGTAAGTTTAGCGTACTCTTCCGGATATCCGAGCCTTGATGGAAATGGCACGGTTTTCCCTAATGACGCCCTCGCTTCTTCAGGTAATGAATCAAACATCGGTGTATGAAATAACCCCGGTGCAATCGATACGACACGTATCCCTTTGGAAGCAAGCTCCCTTGCAATCGGAAGAGTCATACCGACAATCCCACTCTTTGAGGCACTATATGCCGCTTGTCCGATTTGTCCTTCAAATGCAGCTACCGACGCTGTGTTGATAATGACACCACGCTCCCCCTCTTCGTTTGCTTGGTTATTGACCATTTTTTCAGCCGCAAGACGAATTACATTAAATGTACCGACCAAGTTAACCGTCACTACTTTTGAGAACGCTTTCAATTCATGCGTACCTTTTCTTCCAATGACCTTTTCAGCAATCGCAATGCCAGCACAATTGACAATTGTGTTAATTGATCCAAATTTTTCAATTCCCTGATCCAACGCTTCTAGTACACTTTCTTCACTTGTCACATCTGTTTTAATAAATATGACTGAATCTCCTAATTCCTCGACCATTTTGACGCCATTTTCTTCTGAGAGGTCAAAGATAACGGCTTTTCCACCTTTTTTAATGATGTTTCTTACAGTGGCCGCTCCCAGACCTGAAGCCCCACCTGTCACTACTGCAATAGTTTCTTGAATATCCAAATCTTCACCTCATTTGTTTTCGTCTAGAATATATATTCATCTTTACCTATCGTCAAAACTCATTTCAATAATACTTTGAAGTATTTTTATTCTGATGGTTTTACTGCTTGGAATGCCTGACTCACTGTTTACTTTTTAAGCTATGAAGTGTTTCGGTAAAACCTTTAATCACCTGTTCAAAATCCTGCTTCAATTCATCAAGCTCTTTAATACGTTCATTTATTTCATTTAATTTCTGTCCAGCTGTATCAATTGTTTTCTCCAATTGCTTAATACCCGTCCTGTCCTTATCAAATAGCAGAACAATATCCTTTATTTCAACTAAAGAAAAGCCATACTTCTTGCCACGCATAATGATTTTAAGTTGAGCATGTTCTTTCTTTCCATATACTCTTTTTCCGGTTTCGGTCCGCTTTGGCCTTAGCATACCTAGTTCCTCATAATATCGTAGTGTTCTTGTTGTCAAATCAAATTCTTTTGCTAACTCAGAAATGGTGTACATGTTAAAACCACACTTTGCAAAGGGATTATTTACCTTATCTTAACATTGACGTTAACGTAAACTTCAATAAATATTCACAAAATTTTAAATATATAAAACTGAATGAAAGTTATAAACTGATATACTATGGGTATATTCTTTTTAAATGAAGGGACGGATTAATTATGCTCTGCTCAAGAATATTAGTTGCTTATGATGAATCTGAATTGGCACGTAAATCTTTAGAAAAAGCGATTGAATTAGCGAAGCTGGATCCTGCTATTGAAATTCAGGTACTTCACGCTGTTACACTTCCAATCCATCCAAATATATATGGCAATGCTTTTCAAGAAATTGAAGAAGCCATGCTTAAGTATGGCAACGAAGTTATCGAAAAAGCGGATGCACTGTTATCCGAAATTCCTAATGCATCTCAGTCTTTTGTCGTAGAAGGTTCAGCTATCACTACTTTGTTGGAACATGCGAAATCTCAAAATTGCGACCTTATCATAATGGGCAGCAGAGGCTTAAGTGGATTCAAGGAATTCCTAGGAAGCGTCAGCCACTATATCGTCCAGAATTCTCCGGTACCTGTCTTATTAGTTAAATAAACAATTTGCGACAACCCTATGACTAACCAATTAGAAGAAGCTGGGCTCTTATTTGGAGCCCAGCTTTTTTATACGCTCACGAAACAAAGAGGAAATCTTACCAACAAAGCTTCTCATGTTTTACAAACCCTTCTGTTAACAGGTAAAATGAAAGAAATTTAAAAGAGGATAAGCAGGTGAAGTGATGGATATTAAGCATTTACAATACTTTATAGAGGTTACCAATTTCAACAGCTTTACTCGGGCAGCGGATCATTTATTCATTACTCAGCCGACCATCAGTAAGATGATCAAAAACTTGGAGACTGAGCTCGGTGTTGAACTTTTTGATCGTTCCCGTAAACAACTGATTCTGACTGATGCCGGAAGGGTTGTATTAGAGCAGGCAAAATTAATTGATAAAGCATTTCATAATTTAGAAACAGAAATGGACAATTTATTAGGCTTGAAAAAGGGACATATACGAATCGGATTACCGCCGATTATTGACGCCTCCTTCTTCCCCCGAATTCTTAGCCGTTTTCATGAGGATTATCCTAATATTACCTTTCAATTAGTAGAGGATGGCTCAAAGAAAATTGAAGAATCTGTTCAAAATGACTTACTCGACATTGGCGTAATAGTCCTGCCAACTAACACCGTACTTTTTCATCATTTTGCCTTTTTAGAAGAAGACATTAACTTGATTGTGCCCCCCTCCCACCCACTTGCTTGTCGGGAAGAGATTGATTTGGCCGACCTTGAAGACGAGTCTTTTATCTTATTTAATAAAGATTATGTCTTGCGTGATCTCATAATTTCGTCCTGTAAAGAAGCTGGTTATTCTCCACACATTGTCACAGAAAGCTCACGTTGGGATTTTATAGAGGAAATGGTTTACTGTAATCTTGGAATCGCTCTTTTACCGGAAAGTTTATGCCGCCATGATAAACGCATCAAGTCCATTAAGGTCAAAAACCCTTCCATTAGTTGGAACTTAGGATTCATTTGGAGTAAGGATCAATACCTTTCATATGCGGCAAAAGAATGGCTAAAATATACAAGAGAAGCGTTAACTCATAAAGATTAACTACCTCGATAGTAAAGCATTAGACATGTAAGCACTATCATAGATTTAAGTTATGCTCATGATAACATCTAACCATTTTACAATACTTAACCGCGGAGTTAGACTTGGTATGAGTAAAAAGCACTGTAATTACTGATGGAATCTATATTTTCAGAAAGGAGATATTTATGATCACTTTATCTAGTGTCGATGAGTTACAAGCAACCGAAGAAGCTTTGGAGAAAATTAAATATTCATACCCCGAATTATTTAATAAACTACTCCATGTCGTTGCCTTAACACGAGCTTTTCAATTTAAATATCAATTTATGGGCACACTAATCATGGATGAAAACCATAACGAATACACCCCTGAATTCGTTATGCCCTCCGTTATCCACTTATATATAGAGGAAGTTCAAAAGTTAAAGGATGATCCTAATATCCAGGTTTTACAACAAACCTTCTCCCAAAATGAAAATATTGGATATGCTAAAATCAGTATGCTAGTGCTCGGTAAAAGCCCTGAATCACTTTTAGGCTCATCATACATTAAATAACACCCCCTGATATGTTCCCAAAAAAAACCTCCGATTTACGGAAGGTTTTTTTTCTTATTCTAATATTAGAGCACTTTGCTCAAAAAGGCTTTAGTTCTTTCCTGCTGCGGATTATCAAAGATCTCACTTGGAATATTTTCTTCGATAATAAAGCCCTCGTCCATGAAAATCACACGATCACCAACTTCTTTAGCAAACCCCATCTCATGGGTCACTACGACCATTGTCATACCTTCTTTAGCCAATTGCTTCATAACCTCAAGCACTTCACCGACCATTTCCGGGTCTAGAGCAGAAGTCGGTTCATCAAACAACATGATTTTGGGTTCCATTGCCAATGCCCTTGCGATTGCCACACGTTGCTTTTGTCCACCCGATAATGAATCCGGATAGGCGTTCGCTTTCTCAGCAAGTCCTACTTTCTTAAGTAGTTCCATGCCTCTTTGAGATGCCTGTTCTTTGGAAACTTTACGAACCTTTAGCGGCGCAAGCATAATGTTATCAATAACTGTTTTATGCGGAAATAAGTTAAAATGCTGAAATACCATGCCAACTTCAGTGCGTACTTTATTGATATTGACCTTCTTATCTGTCGTATCAAGCCCCTCTATGAAAATATGTCCTCCCGTTATCGTTTCAAGTTGATTAATACACCTGAGAAAAGTAGATTTACCAGACCCTGAAGGCCCAATAACCACAACTACCTCCTGTGGGGCAACGATTGCATTGATATTCTTTAATACCTCGTTATCTCCAAATGACTTTTTTAAATTCTCGACCTTAATCATTCTGTTTTCAACCTGCTTTCGAGTCTATTTAATACGAAACTTAAAATAAGGGTCAGGAATAGATAGATAAAGGCACAAGCCAAATACGGCTCCCAAACTTTAAAGTACTGCCCCCCCATCGCTTTTCCCCAATACATTAATTCGGGGGCTGCAATGACACAAAGGAGGGAGGAATCTTTTAATAATACGATGAATTCATTTCCTAACGGAGGGATCATACGTTTGAATGCTTGAGGTAAGACAACATGAATCATTGTTTGAGTATGGGTCATTCCCAAAGAACGAGCCCCTTCCATTTGTCCTTTATCAATGGATTGAATTCCTGCACGGAATATTTCCGCAATATAAGCCGCTGCATTTAAAGACAAAGCAATGACTCCCGCTGTGATTGCGTTCGTCTTCCCAGTAAAAAGGGGCACAATACCAAAATGGATTAAAAAAATCTGAACTAATAGCGGAGTTCCACGAAAAACCGTGACATAACAGTAAAATGGAAATGCGAGCACCTTGTTTCTCATTATTTTCCCTAAACCTATCAGTAACCCTAAAAAAGTTCCGATGAGAATAGAGGAAACCGATAGCCCAATTGTGAGTATCGTTCCCTTTAATAAGAAAGGAGCATATTCAAAAATAATGTCCCAGCGAAAATTCATTCTGTTCCCCCCCTAAAGACCAAAAAAACTGCGTAACTTCACACGTAAAGTTACGCAATTTTTTATTATTAATTTGTTTTATTGCTGTGCTTTTAACGTTTCAACATCTGGTTCTGTGCCGAACCATTCTTTATAGATTTCTGCGTACTTTCCATTCTCATAAATAGCATTGACGGCTTTATCAAAATCAGCTTTCAACTCGCTACCTTTTGGGAACATAAGACCATAAAATTCCTGATCAAAACTGCTGCTATCTTCAACAACTTTCAGCTTTTGGTCAGGGTTATTTTTCACATATTCTTCAACAACGGTATTGTCCGCTACTACCGCTTCAGCTCCGCCTTGTAATAATTCCTGAATGGCCAGGTTATTATTTTCGAATTTTTTGATGTCTTTATGATTTTTCCCAAGAAGTGACTCGACTGCTTCCTGTCCAGTTGTAGCTGTTTGAACAGCAATAACCTTTCCTTTCAATTCTTTCCCTGATTTTATATCACTTTTCTCAGGAACTAAGATTTTGTTTGTGGATAAGAAATAAGGCACCGAAAAATCATACGATTGTTTTCTCTCATCATTTACTGTAATTGCAGATATCCCTACATCCGCTCTTTTAGACTCGATTTCCACAAAAATCGGATCCCAGCCAACATGCTCAACTTTCACTTTATAACCGGCTTCTTTTGCAACAGCATTGATAAAATCAACATCGAATCCAACAACTTTATCGCCTTCTAGATATTCAAATGGAGCATATGCTGCATCCGTCACGATCCTAAGTGTTTTCCCATTTGCTTCTTCTTTTTCGCTAGTTGTCGTTACTTCCTTTTCTTTCCCGCATCCAGTCATAATCAGTAACAAAGAAACTACCATGGCAAACATTAAAAACGAAACTTTTTTCAAAATAATCCCCTCTTCTCTCTTGTAAACTCTCTTTTAAAGAACGAAAACAAATCAAATTAGAAAGAATATTCAGTATTTTCACTTAAAAATATTATACGTTTATTTGTTTTTTTATGCAATAAAAAGTCCGTAAATAACTTTAGTAAAATAAAATTTTATCCAATTAACTCAAAAAACCAAGAAGTTAAATAGGCTTTAATTATAAAGACGGCAGACATTTCCTCATTTATTAAGTAATTATTGAAATTATATTGAAAACAGTTATTAGAACTATTAGCCAGATTTTAAATAGGAAACAAAAATAAGCAGCAACCTCATTAGCTTGGTCGCTGCTTACTTAAATTTTATTTTTATTTAGGGCACTTCTTTAATCCCCTCTTCAATATCTAACATATCTAATAGGAAGATAAAGATCGGAATCCCAATGATCAAACCCCATATCCCAAGAAAATGCTCGGAAAACAGAAGAATGATGAAGGTGAAGAACGTTGGCAGATTTGTTTTTGCCGACATGAATTTTGGATTTAAAATATAGCTTTCAAGTGCATGTATAATCCCAATCATAACAAACACAGCAATAACCTTTGGCATACCGCCGATACTGTAGGCAATCATGCTAAGTGGAATTAGGGAGATAATAACTCCTGCAACTGGAATCAACCCTAGGAAGAAAATCATAATTCCAAGACCGATCAACTGTGGAAACCCAAGAATCCATAAGAAAGTTACTGAAAGGACTGCATTCGTAATGGCAATTAAGAACTGGACCTCAATTACCTTTCCAAATGAATTGATAAATTTTACTCCAAAGTGACCAAGGTTTATAAAGAAGGATTTGAATTTACCTCGCTTAAATTTAGAAGTAAAGCGAATAATTTTATCTCTTTCCAATAAGAAAAACAGACTAAGCAGTATGGAAAGGAAAATCTGTAATGCCAGTTTACCGAAATCAGATACATAAAGATAGAGCGTATTCATCTGTTTTTGAAGATCGAGCGGCGATTCAGTCTCGTTCATTAAACTAATGGCGTATTGAATGACCCGACTATCGGGTGGATGTTGAAAGAAAAAAACAATCTGTGTTACTAATTCTGTAAATTGCAACGTAATGACCGGCAAATATTTATAAAGAACGATGGCTAAACAAGAAATGACGACTATATATAAAAAGCTTATGACAACTTTAGAGTTAATACGCATCACTTTATTTAGTCGAATCATGATAAATTGTTCCAGCCTTCCCATTAGGAAAGTGAAAACAAATGTGAATAATACAATATTAACCATACTTCCAATGCTTATTAGAAACAGGACTAACACTATTAATGTAATTAACCTTGAAAAACCTTCACTTTGTAAATACTCTTTTACCACTTACCTATCTCCTAACTACCATTCTGCCGTGATAATTCCTTCTACATGTATTTTACACGGAATTGAGGGATTCTACTACAATTACCTTCCATTGAAGACAAAATTATTTGAATGATCAGTAAGTCTTATTAGGAGGTTAGATTATTATTCTAGACTCACTTTTTTAGAACATCCACTGACTTCAACGACGATTTAGATCTATATTTTTAAAAAACATCTGCCAATAAGGCAGATGCTAATCTTCATCTTTCACATCGATATCTTCTGGGATGGGTTCACTATAATAGTCCGCTAATTGCTTCTTATATTTTTCCATCTGTTCCAGATGCGTATTAAACTGCTCTTTAAAAATTAAATACTGCTCACCATCATAGACGGTGCGAATTTTATTTTGAACAATCATGCTTTCTATATAAGATTCCGGCATTGATAAATATTCCGCAGTCTCTTTTACTGTCAAGTACATGCCTTCACCCCTTTTCCTCTTAACTATACTAGATAAGAGTCTTCATTTGAAGTGCCTAATCCATACAAATACATGGGCCTTCTCAATTTGAGAGGCCATTAACTTATTACAAAGTGACTTTTACCGTTTTTGCATTTCCAGTTTTATCGATTGCACCGACAGATAGCTTAGAGTTTTCTTTTGTTTTTAACGCCACTTTATCCGTTTCTTTTTTATATCCTCGGTCGCTTTTTAAAGTTCTTTGTACCCTGCTTTAACCCTCATTTTTACCTTTGCCTCGATTTTACCTAAAACGAATTGGCAAGAACTCGTTTTTACGAAGGTTGGGGTTTCTATGGCGGTTAGATCTTTTACGGTTGCTGTTATTGGAGTAATTTGATATTTTTTATCTCCATCCAACCATGTGGTCCAATCCGATACTTTTGTTCCAGTCTTTTGTTTATCGATTTATTAACCCTTACTTGAATTTGGGTCAGTTTCCCTGCTTCACGCAAGTATGTAAAGGGGTGAAAGGACGATGTCTAAACCTCAGTCTCAGAAAAATTCAACCTATGAATAAATGGCTATCTCAAAAACAAATCACAGTAATAACTTACAAACCCTTCCAATAACATGTAAGATAATACTAAGTGATAGATCTATAGATTAAGAGGAGTTGACCAAATGACCTTATTTTATGTAATACTTGCGGCAATTTTCGCTGTCCTTCTAGTCATTGTTGTGAAACGGCGAAGTGAGCCAGCTAGAATAGAGCGGTATCAAAATGAATTTGGTAAATTATATACGGACACTTTGGACGTGGAAGTAACCGAAATTGTACCAGAAGCATTAATCGTACAGCTTAACAAAGCACTGGATTACGATTATATGGAAAAGGTCAATACAGAATTCCGGCTGAAGTATCCCCGAAACTCACAGGAAAGGGTTAATGAGCTGTGGCGCGAATTTAAACGCTACTTGATTATGGCTGCTGTGTTTGGCAAAGTTGAAATGTTTAATGGGGTCATCGATGAGCTATGGCATATCATGCTGAATTACAAACAAGAATATGATGATTTTTGCCAGACATTCATTGGCCAACCCATTCAGCATAATCCCCACTCACAGCCTGTTTTTAAACCTGAAGAACGCACGCTGTTTGATTTTTACTATGTACAACTGTTTACGGTTGATTCAAGTTCGATTCAAAAATGGGGGAAATTTTTCAAGCATGATAAAGGAAAAGGATTGCTCCATGAATTCGAAACGCTGGAGTTGGAACAGTTAAAGGAGAAATATATGCGCACTCCTACAAGTATAGAAGCGGAACAGACCTTTGAATGTTTCACCTCCCTTTTTAAAGAGAATCGTCCGAAAATAGTATTGGATTGGCGAGAAAGATACGATCAAACAGACTATGCTGCTCCTGCCTACTTCATCTATGCCAGTTCCGATAATCATGATACAGACTTTAATGATATTTTCGGGGTGAAAGCAGCCACTACCTCCTCTGACTCAATCAATGTTAATCATGGTGGAGATCATAGCAGCACCTATGACGGTGGTTCGAGTTCTAGTTCTGGTTCTGATTCTTCTTCTAGCTGTTCTTCGTGCAGCTCGTGCTCGTCATGAAATTTTTGTTATATAGTTCCGATATGCAGAGAAAAATTAAGCACTTGGACAGATATCCAAGCGTTTTTACAAGTTGAATTAGCAGTATATAAGGCCTCAATCGAAGGCACTTTTTATCATTTCCCGCCAGAAGACTCCCTCTTCAAGCGTGTGAAGGGCGAGAGCCCAACGGTAAGGGGGAGATGAATGGCCGGTTGGCATAAGCCAAAGTAATCTTTTTACAAACGTATGTTCCTTGGTTAATAATAACTATAAGAGGGGGGGAAACCAATGGTCGTAAACAAAGCTTATAAATTTCGAATCTATCCAACTAAAGAACAACTAGTTCTAATCAATAAAACGATCGGCTGCTCCCGTTTTGTCTATAACTTCTTTTTAGGCAAACAAAAGGAGAAAGATGCCTACTGGTATATCTGTGAAGAAATGAAGCAGAACGGCCAATTACCCTCTAATGAAAGGAAAGGTTCTTTTCTGAATAAATACGCAACAATCAAAGAACTTCCAGCTTTAAAGAAAGAGTATTCTTTCCTGAAAGAAGTAGACAGTATTGCCTTACAGAAATCGGTGGAAAATTTAGCAGATTCCTATAGCCGATATTATAAAAAGCAAAACAAGTCACCACGCTTCAAATCGAAAAAGAATCCTATCCAGTCCTATACGACTAAACATACGAATGGGAATATTGGAATTGTTGGAAACAAAATCAAATTGCCAAAACTCGGTCTAGTTCGTTTTGCTAAAAGCCGCGAAGTCGAAGGGCGAATCATCAATGCCACAATCAGGCGGAACCCTTCGGGTAAATATTTCATTTCCGTTTTAGCCGAAACCCATGTACAAGTACTTCCTAAAATGAATCGTTCGTGCGGTGTAGATGTTGGTTTAAAGAACTTTGCTATTCTTTCAGATGGTACGGTCTATCAAAACCCAAAATTCTTCCGGACGGTTGAAAAGAAATTGGCCAAAGCACAACGGATTCTTTCAAGGCGACAAGAAATAGCCTTGAATCAAAATAAGCCATTGACTGAAGCCAAAAACTATCAAAAACAAAAACGAAAAGTGGCTATCCTACACGAAAAAATTTCAAATGCCCGAATGGATTACTTACATAAAGTTTCTACCGAAATCATCAAAAACCACGATGTTATTGGAATGGAAAACTTTCAAGTGTCGAATATGATGAAAAGTCACAAACTAGCTAAAGCTATTAGTGAAGTATCTTGGTACCAATTCAAAAAAATGTTGGAATACAAAGCAAAATGGTATGGTAAACAAATCGTGACCGTATCTAAAACGTTTGCTTCTAGCCAATTGTGTTCTAGCTGCGGTTACCAAAATAAAGACGTTAAACATCTGAATCTTCGTGAATGGGATTGTCCTTTTTGTTCTACTCACCACGATCGAGATATTAACGCAGGACTCAATCTAATGAATGAAGCCATAAGGCTTCTAACCGTAGGAACTACGGGAGTAGCCTAATTAAAAATTGGCCGATAGGCTAATGTTCTTAGGAATCCCCCACTTCAATCAGACCATAAGGTCGATAAGTGGTGGGTAGTTCAATGTACAAGAACCCTTTTGTGAAATGAAAAGAAATTTATAGTTTGCTGTATTAGAGATTAGAAGAAATGAGCCTCCTAAAAAATTGAGGTCTATTATTTTCTAGTCACCCGAAATATGAATTTCATCAATAATAGATGCACCAATGTTAAAGTGCCCCCTTTACTAAAGGAGGCACTTTAACTGAATCATACTGAAAATTTCATTTCTTACTCCTTCAAGTAAAAGCCTTTGGCTACTGCCTTAGTTTAGTTAAGCTCTATTAATTCCATCGATTGAACCAATTTTTAATTCTTTGTTTATTTTTCTCAAGAACTTCCTTCGATGTCCTATTATCTTTTTGTTTTTTCCATTCAAAAAAGGAAGCAATTCCGATAAGCACCCCTCCGCCGATGATTAAATACAGCCACCATGGCATCTCACTCCACATCGAATTCGTATTCATATAAATATTGAATAAAATTGTCCCGGTCCCTACTATGAAATACGATTTGTATTTCATCATGAATCCGAAGAGCAATGCTGATAATGAAATCGTTCCGATAATAAGCGCATCATTTAAGGTATTGCTCGCCATTGCATCGCCTATCAAGACTAAAAACAAGAGAAAGACAATTCCAATCTCGATATATTGCGTAGTTTTGCCTTTAACAAAGATTTTCCTCAATAATATAGTACTGACAATAAACAGTGGCAGAATCTCGGTCTCTACCTCGAGGACAGCAGGAATCGAAAATTGATTGATGATGACCCAATACGGATACAAACTAAGCAATATGGCGGCAGCCAAATAGATTTTTCTTTCCATTCGATCAGTCGTCGTGCTTCTTATCAAGATGAAATAGGCCGGAATCAGAAGTGCTACGAAAACTTCTAGAATGAAATGTACTGATCCACTCATCAGAACCTCTATATTCATTGCAAAAAGAAACAGCAACCCATATACCCGGTAAAAATCCATACTAAGGCCAATTTCGCTTTTCGTTAGTATCCCTTTAAAATATCTCTTGCTTAGTATCACCATTATGATCGTACATCCAAAAAGGACCGTGATGCCAATCGGAAGAGCTAACGTGTCTGCATACTTAATGATGATCCAATACGGATACAAACTTAGAATTCCAGCAAGCCATACATAGATATCTCTTTCCTTCACATTACTTGTAAAGCTTTTCATCAGGATGAAGTAGCCCGTTATCAAGAGTGATACAAAGACTTGCAGTAACTGATATGTCGTTTCATTCACTAGTACTTCTCTATTCATGGCCAGCAAAAATAAAAGACCATAAATCCGGAAAGCATCAATCGTTGCGCCTGTTTCTTCTTTCTTAATCAATACTTTGAAATAGCGACGGCTTAGCATTACCATTCCTAACATACAGATGAAAAGAACAATCAATCCTAATACAATCGAAAGGGTGTGAACATAGTTCATAATGCTTAAGAAAGGATACAGACTGACGATTGCTGCAATATTGGAGTAGATTTTCCGTTCATTTAGTTCGCCTGTAAAGCTTCTCAGTAATATGAAGTAGCCCGTTATCAAGAGCGATACTAAGACTTGAAGCACCTGATATTTTGTTTCATTCGTAAACACTTCCACATTCATATCAATCAAAAATAACAAACCGTAAATCCTAAAAGGATCAATTGTGGTGCCTGATCCGTTCTTCTTGATTAGTCCTTTGGAATAGCGTCTGCTTAGCAACAACATCCCTATCATACAGACGAAAAGAACAGCCATACTCGTAAAAATCGGGAGTCTGTGCGCGTAATCTTGGATGTTCATAAACGGATATAGGCTGACGACAGTCGCTATACCTGAATAGATGTTTCTTTCCTTCGCTTGAATTGAAAAGCTTCTCATCAGGATAAAGTAGCTCGGCAACAATAGTGAAACGAAAATTCCTAGGATTTCATAACCTGTTTCGGTCATTAAAAATTTCACATTCATATAAATCAAAAATAACAAGCCGTATACCCTATAATAATCAATGAACCTCGTTTTACCTTCTTGTTTAATTAGCCCTTTAAAATAGCGACGGCTAGCAAATACCATCACAGCTGCACATGCAAACAGTACAACTATCCCCATAACCAGAGGTAAACTATTTACAAACATCGCATAGAAAATGAAAGCGAGGCTAAGAGGAACCACAACAAAGTTCTGCCAATTCCTTCTTATGAGCAGATACCAGGAAAACACAATCTGTACAGTCACAAACCCCACCCAAATGATCTCCCGATTTAGTGGGACATCACGGATTGCCGTTTCAAATATCGAAACACTGACCGCCAAATGAATGAATGGAATGAGGTAATATTCCATGATATCTTTCCAGTTCTTATTAGATACTGCCCATAGAATGGTAATGATTCCTGCTGTAATCATCAAGCAAATCGAAGTAACAAATTTTATTTGTTCCACGTTGGCTAAAAACAGAAGCACCTGTAAGAAAAGCACTGAAAACCCAAGGTACGTAAAGACGTATTTTTCCCATTTCACTTTCGTACGCAAGGCACTTAAGATATATATCAATAGCTGCGTAACATATAGAAACGGCGAGCTATTCGTATGGACAATGAGTAAACATCCAACAGGTATCGCCACTAAATTTGCAAGATGGCTGGAGTAAAGAAAGTATAGTCTCCCATTTTTTGAATATTTCCCAAGCCATTCTCCTACAATGAAAAAGATAAAAGGACCAAACAACGCGAAACCAATCTTAAATATCACCTGGTTAAAATCAAAAACATCGTAAAGCGAACCATATAGGCTGGCACTTGTAATAATAACGGGCAGCCAGAATATATGTTTCCGATGTACATGAACAGACCATACGTTTATTGCAGTCGCCATAGTAATTAAACCTGTTACACCCATTGGATTCAACTCACTGTATGGAATCAGTATAAAAGCAAGGAAGGAAAGAATCTGTCCACTATAGGTAAAGACAGGAAAGAATATTGGAAATCTACTCTTTAAAGCGTAGGCCGCTCCGATTGAAATCAGTGCTGTCCCCATTAAATAAAGGCTGACAGTGATATTTGAACTGACCCAAACGCTACCTTCCAACAAATATGGATAGAAGGCAACCAACGCTAATACGAAAGAAATCGGAAATCCATATACGGCTGTTTCCATCATAGATTTTGTATCATCTTTTACATAGGTAATAAAGAAAAGTCCAGAAATCAGGACGAGAGCTGCACTAACAGCAAGCCAATCCATTTCAATCAATTTACTAGTTAATACCCCCACCATTATCATTGGAGAGATAAATAAGACACTTTGCTTAAATAGACTGTAGCTTGGGTGGCGATTATATAAATACAGCCCAATATACTTGAAAGCCTGAAGCACGAATATTAGATTTAAAACAGTAGAAAACGAGAATTGAAAAGCAAAGCAAAGATATACAAATGCTAAATTAAAAACAACAACAGCTGGATACGTGAAGCTCGTATTTTTCAATTGAAGTGAAACATAGACAAACTGAGCAGATAGTATCATAAGCGCAACAAAAATTTGCGCATAGTTTTCCTGATAAACCATCGCGTTTATATATAAAAAAACGATTCCGCTCTCAATCAAACTGGTAAACATAAAGTTCTTAGATAACTTAGGCTCCTTTGCTTTAGCCATATAAGTCGAAAGCGCCATAAAAATGATTGGCACAAGTGCAAAAGCAATGACCATGAATTCATTGAAAAATGAATTATAAACAAAATGGATATATCCGTAAGTGAAGATAGCACTAAAAGCAATTTCATAATATTTCTTTTGAAATTTGACTGCAAAAATTAAAAACAAAACAGAAATGACAATCAATGTTATCGAATAAACCAGGTTACTTGAAAATAATGTCAAAATAACAAAGGTTTCCACAATGATTTTAAACAGGATGAATTGAAAAATGAACGGTTTGAATAACACTAATTTATTCCTATTTTTCAACTGTTCAACATTCCATAAAAGCAATAGATTAAGGACACTAACCGTCAAAAACATCCACTCAATCGTTGGAGTCGCAAAAGCAAAACCGAAGTAACAGGTAACAGCAAACGTTAATATGGATATGATAATGAATATTTTTGACTTAAAGTAATCAGCAATCTTGAAATATATGCCAAAGCAAAGTAATCCTCCAAGAAAACCAAGTAGAGCCCGCCCTTCACCATTAAGCGATAAGTACTCTCCAAATATCTGATAATATGAAGCTGATAAAATCGTAATTGGAATAAATAATCCTGCAAGCGTCAGGAAAGCAAAAGCCGTCTGCTTAATTTTCAGCTTCCAGGCGATAAAGGCCATTCCCGCGAAAACGACGGATACCATTCCTATGAAAAACACCTTCAGAACCGCATTCAAATTCCCCCATGATGAGGTTGCCAAAATTAAACCTCCAAATAGAAGTAAAATTACCCCCGTGAGCAGGACGACAGAGATATTCCGTTCCCGGATTTGCTCGGGTGTTCTCTTTGGCTTTATTGGTTGAACAGGCTTCTCCTGCTTGATTACCCGCTGTTGATTAACAGGTTTCCTTTCAGGGATGCTCGCGATGACCAGTTCAGGTCTTTCTACTATAACTGGTTCGTTAGGGACATCCGAAACCTTCTTATCATTCATTATTGATTCGTCAAATATAGGTATCCCTTGTACTCCTTCTTGATGTGATTCTTCATCTATAACGAGGTTATCCTGAACCTTCTTCTCAGCTGCCTCACTTTTCAATATTGTCTCTGCTTTGAGACTAGCTTGCTTTTTTTCATTATCTAATCGTTTTTGTTTATAAAGGGCTCTTTGAAAATGCCGATCATACGCCCTGCTAATACGTATATATTCTGTTTTTGGGATGAGCCGCCTTTCCCATAAAACTTCAAGCTCTTCTTGGAAAATCTGCTTCCTTCTTTCTAATGTCATTTCTTGATTTGAAGAATCATCCATCCAAAGATTCCCCTTCCTTCACTTAGACCTTATATTATCGTATGTATAATCTCTTTTAGATAATAACAAAGTTTTTCCATTTTTTATATATTTAGTATCCTAGTCGGATAACCCCTTAAATCTACCAAAAACCATTTCCATTCAATCGGACAAATTTTGCTACAAAAAAAAGATAACCCCTCAATGGAGTCATCCAAAATTTCTATACTATTTTTAACTTACCCTCACTTCTAACAATCCAAAAATAAACTATAATCGAAATGAAAATCGAGACAGCTGCTGTGACATAGATACTCCGATAGCCGAAAAGGTAGCCAATCTGTCCGAAAACAATAGCTCCTATACCAACTCCAAGGTCGAAAAATGAGAAATAAGTGGCATTTGCCATCGCTTTACGATTGGGTGCTGTTTTTTCAATCGACCATGCCTGCAAGGCCGGCTGAACTGAACCGAATCCGAATCCATATAGCACCGCAGCTATATATAGTACCGCTTCACTTGGCATCCAAGCTAACAGGAGCATACCTGTCATGATTAGCACTGTTGATGGCACAAAGATTGCCCGGTGGCCTCTTCTGTCATATAATCGGCCAGAGAATAATCTCGTGACCATGAGAGCCATTGCATAAAGCAAGAAGTACCACTGAATTCCACTCACACCTTTTTCTGCTGTATAAAGTGGCAGGAAAGTTGCGATTCCGCCAAATGTAACGGAAATAAAGAAAATAAGCAGAGATGGCTGCAGGGCACTTTTCTCATAAATATCAAACCTCTTTGCAGCCACAGCAGTTAACGGATTTATTTCCACTTTTTGATATCGAATCATCGATCCCATTATTACAGCAAACAATCCTAACAAAGAACAAATCAGA
This sequence comes from Peribacillus sp. TH16, assembly GCF_016651095.1. Lineage (NCBI taxonomy): Bacteria > Bacillati > Bacillota > Bacilli > Caryophanales > Bacillaceae > Peribacillus > Peribacillus sp. TH16. The sequence goes on from NZ_JAEKEM010000002.1 coordinate 2,011,157, forward strand.
AACAGCTCTTGAAATGGAAGGACTGTAACTAGAAAAAGCCCCAGTGATGGACCGAATGCGAGTGCTAGATTGCCCGATAATCCGTAATACCCCATCCCTTCGCCACGGCGTTTGGCCGGAATTATATCAGAGGCGATGGTGCCTGAAGCTGTTGAAGAAAAACCCCAGCCGACTCCCTGTACAATGCGCATTAAAAATAACAATCCGATGCTCCCCATAAAACCGAAGGAACCCACGGATATAGCGAAAATGGCTAACCCGATAAGAAAAACAATACGTCTTCCTTTCGTTTCCAATAATTTTCCGGCAATTGGCCGAACAAGCAGAGCGGAAAATGTAAAAATCCCTAGGACAGCCCCTACTAGGCGATCGTCACCTCCAAGCTGCTCAACAAACAGCGGGATGGTCGGCATCGTCATTTGGAAACCCATGAAAATACACAGATTTGCCAAACAAATCATGATAAAGTCACGTGTCCATATTTTATCAGAACCTCTTACCCTCTCATCCACTAAGGTTTCCCTCATTTTCCTTCACCTTCTAATCCAAATAGTTATTGCCAGTTTACTAAAAATAGATACAATAAGCGAATGATTTATTTCGTGTTCCTAAATAAAATTCAAAATGATAAGCCCAGCTTGAAACTGGACCAAGTTTTCTAATCTTCATGAACATAAAAGATTGATATGTACATACACAAAAATCTCATAATTTAGGAGTAATGTATGTTTTTACATTAGCGTTTATTCTATCCCCTAAGAAGCATATGGTATGTTACCCATCTGTATGCGCACTTACTATTTCTTTACTGGCTGCAGCTGCCTTTCCAATTGTTAAGGTTCCCATAATATCTGCATTCACTAAATTCATTTTAGGCATCGTTTTCTTTGTCTCTATTTTTTTTAAAAAGACATGCTACTTTTTCCTTTTAAAAGTTTATATAGACTGTGAAAGAAAAATAGCCTTTGACTTGTGAAAAAAAGGAGCCGAAAACAATGATTTATGAAGAAACCTACCGATATTTAATACGCCATGTATCCTCCAAGGAGTTCGACACATGTTTATATTCCCTCCTTCATATGGATTGGGATGGTGTGATTCAGAGTCCCCTCCACAAAATGGCTAAAGGGATTGGAACGACTGAAAAATATCTGAAAAAGATCATCAAGAAATTTTCATCCCCACAAGTTGGCTGCGGCCGAAAAATCTTCCTTCCCATTCAACAGGAGATAACAAAATATAAATTCAATCTCGGGCCGACAGGCAGTCTCAGCTTCAACAGTAAAAAGGACCGATACTGTAAAAAATACCGTTTCTTCTATAGTAATGCCTTCCAAAGCCTATCCCTGCCCTCCAAGAGACTCATGCTCATGGCAGCATTCAATATGTCTGTCAATAAATCTGAAGAAGTCTCGCTGCACTACGATGAAATTGTCCATTCAGAATGTTCCCTTTTCAAAAGACAGGATGTACTTGATGCCATGGAAACAGTTAACCAAACATTAGGCGACATGGTAACCTTCACTATTGCCAGCTCCGTTTTCACACGGAAAGAAATCATTTTAGCTTCTTTCAAAGAAGGAATGTTGAAGGATTATCTTGAAAATCGTACGGAGAGGATGTTGGTACGGAAAACAATTTATGAAGCAGGATTCCTTGAATATATAGAAGATAAAGTCTGTATGGAGCTAGAACGGGTCGGAAAATATATCTACCGTTCGTTTCTTAAAGCTGCACATGGACCTATAAAAGATGATTTGTTAAAACTGGCTCGATTTGTGTATAGCACTTCACTTAAAAAGTTAGGTAAAGTCCTGTCAAACAAAAAGCATCTATTAGCCGATCCAAAACAGGCTTCCGCTTATTTTAGTACAATCGTTTATAATGAAGTACTGGAACAATTGGCCACGTATGCACACCAGGCTGCCTGCATTAAAAACTTAATGGAGCGCGAACACTTGCACCGCGGAATTTCGGAGGGATCTTTAGCGAGAAATGTGGATTATATAGAAGTGAATGAGCATATTGAAATGATCCGTGTGAAGCATGACAAGGCGTTTAAGATTCATAGAACACTAAGCATATGGTGTGAAGATTGGGTGATCTCACGCGTGAATTCTGTCATAGTAGGTACAGAAGATACTGATCAAAAGTCTATACGCGGAAAACAGCGAATTCTAAAAAAGGATCAGTCTATTTCCGATTACCTCAACACACTTAAAAAGCATACATACGAACAACTTGAGAAACATAGTACGATGTACCAAAATGTAAATAATAACGAATCCGTCCTAGATGTATTGAAACAGAAAAAAGAAGCTATACGATCCTATTTTGCTATCCAAAAAGATCATATGAAAAATTAGGATAAAATATGGCTAACAGAAACACTGGCTTTTGGGCGAGTGTTTTTTGTCATGCATAAAAATTCCTTTCTCCATTCCACTCCAATACCTATTCCCTTATGTAGCTGCCTCCCTCCCTTTTTCTGATTTTGAGGACTGATAATTTTGAAGTTGTTCTGTGAATTAGCTTTTCCCTGACTGTAGACACCCTTCATCCAGGTGTGCATTGAACTCTTTATACTGTGAATAGTGCCTTACATGCTGTGGATAACTAAATGATGCTCTTCTTTCCCCTGATAGATTCTATTCGAATCAGTCATACCAAGGCTTTCGGCAAAAAAGTTATTAAAGGGTCTAAAGAAAGGGTCTAAATCACTTTACTAACAAAGGAACTAAGAATGGTTATGATTAAGGGGATGAATGTAGGACCCCCTTTTCCCCATAAAGAAGATCATCTTTTCAAAGTAAAGTTTATGATTTCTACTTTCATAAAAAAAGGAAAATAATGAAGATACTCAAGAAACAAGAAGCTATTCCATGGTTTCACGAATTACAAAAGCATATGGAATGCCTGACCGTATTGAAGAAACGAAAAAAATAAAGCTCCTGCTTAAAATGTATATCCATTCCAAGGATACAAAGGTTTTCGACTCCAATGGATTTATTACCCATAATAAACAAAAAACTGTGGCAATTTTATTCCACAATATCAAAACCGCACCATAGCAAATTACCCCCGCTATGATAATATGAAAAACGAAAAGACTATCAGCACCTTCTATTATTATTAAAAACTTCGTTTGTTCTTCTCCACCTGATCTACAGATGATAGTGTGAAACTTCCTTTGCTGGGACTTTCACAGGGATTTTACATACATGATAGTACGAAGCAGCTTGCCTTTATCATCATACGTATTTGGCTAGGAGTGAAATTGTTGTTACAGAAGTTAAATCATTTTCTTGAAAAGGCTATGCCTTTTATCACGCCAACTGGTGTAGTGGTCGGCGTATTGCTTGCCAGTTATTTAGATTCCTATATATTCCTCGTCCCTTGGATTTTTGCATTTATTACATTTTCCGGAAGTTTAGGGTCGGATTTCAGTTCATTGAAGCGTATCGCTTCCAATCCCTTACCGATAATTGTGGTCCTTTGTATCCTCCATATTGTCATGCCAATTTGGGCTTGGCTACTTGGACACCTGGTGTTTCCTGGAGACAATCTGACCATAACTGGTTTAGTTCTAGGTGTTGTGATTCCAACTGGTGTTACCAGTTTGCTTTGGGTATCCATTTACAAAGGGAACACCCTGCTCACTTTGACGATTGTCTTAATCGATACGCTCTTGTCACCGATTATTGTGCCGTATAGCGTTGCTTTCTTCAGCGGAACATCGGTTGAAATGGATACCATGGCAATCATGAAAGGGTTAATCGTAATGGTTGTCATTCCTTCACTGATTGGGATGGTACTGAATCAGATTACCAAGGGAAAAATAAAACCGATGCTTGGACCGCGTTTAGCTCCCTTTTCTAAAATAGCACTTGGTATATGTGTGACCTTAAACAGCGCGAAAGTTGCTCCATATTTAAGTCATATCGATGCAAAATTAATCAAAATGGCTATTATGGTCTTCTTTATTGCCTTTTCTGGTTATCTATTATCCTGGATGGTCGGAAAATTCCTGAAGTGGGAAAAAGAAGAGATTATTACCGTCACCTATACAGGAGGTATGAGAAATATCGCTGCAGGAGCTGCTCTTGCCGTTGCTTATTTCCCTGCCGCCGTTGCTGTTCCTGTCATTCTCGGTACTCTTTTCCAACAAATACTCGCTTCCGTTTATGGTTCATTCTTAAACAGGTATTATCATAAGCCTAAGCCAGTTCAAGAAAATAAAATGGCTGCTTAACTGAAAAAAGCCGATTCCAACGGAATCGGCTTTTTTCTCGCTTTGTTGCTATTTTATTATCTCAATTTTCCCATTATTCGTTTCTAATTTAACCATGTTTTCACCTTTACCAATGACAACATTCCCCTCATATTTATTGAGAATATCGATTTTCCCATTATCAACATGAACATCAAAGGTTGTATTGGTCGGCTCCTTATCTGTTTTAATCATAATTTTGCCATTGTCACTTTCCAATTGAATATTCCGATCTAAGTCTTTTGTGACAAGGGAGATTTTGCCGTTATTCGAGGAACCTACCAGATTTCCCTCTACATTATTAAGATCTACTCTTCCGTTAGCAGATTTCACCTCTACTTTTTCGGTTACTATATCATTTAATTCAACTCGGCCATTTTGTGATTCCACGTTCAGATTCTTTATCTCCAGTTCAGCCATTTGCACTTTTCCATTATCACTTTTAACGACAAAGGACTTATAAGACTTCTCGGGCACATACACTTTTAAATGTAATGATTGAATTTGAAACCCAAAGCTAAAGGAACGTTTATCTTTTAATTTTATCGCAAGCTTCTTTCCTTCCACATCTGCAGAAAAATTCAGCTTAGAAACATCCACACCTTTTGATACTAACTCTACACTAGTCTCAGTACCTGTCGTTGGGATAATTTCAACAGCTGCATTGTCAGAAATAACCTGAATGTCCGTTACCTCATCTGTAATCGATTTTTTCTCTGTAGTGGATTCCTTATCCGTCACTTGCGAAAATGTAAACAAACTGCCTACTACACCAACCAATAACAGAACAAGTGCAATAATCGATAATTTTTTAATATTAACCATGTTTCAAACCACCTTTCACAAGGGAAACGTTAAATTTCAAATAGCGAATAAATCCTTTAATTAAAGCACTTGTAGCGACAAACATCCCCATCGCTATGAATATTCCAATCCCGCAAAGTCCCAATGCAAAGAACAAATCAAATAATTGAAAGCTCCCTAAAATCAGATTAAGAAGTACGCCAAACGGAGCAAGAATGAATCCTATCGCTGATGCCCATCCTGCAATAACAACCCCTAGCAATGCAATAAAAGGTCCTAATACAATCACAATATTAAAAAATCCTAAACCAATAACTGCCCAAACAGCTCGCATGACATTTCCAGCGGAAGTCGTTTCCTCGACTTGACCAAGATGGTAGGATGCCAATAGTTCCTTGGAAATTTGTTTCGGGTTTCCAAGAGCTTCTGAAATTTCTTGCTCTGTTTTTCCTTTTTCCAACCCAATTTCGAAATACTCTTCATAATCTTGCAGGATATCCTGCCGTTCCTCTAGAGAAAGCCTTTTTAATGAGGCATCCAATTGTTTTAAGAATTCTTCTTTATTCATTGGCCCACACCTTCCTTGATTAATTGATTGACCCCATTAGAAAATTCGGTCCATTCTGTCAGCAATTCGTGAAGGTACTCCCGGCCTTTGTCAGTTAACTTATAATACTTACGCGGTGGCCCTTCAGTTGATTCTTGCAAATATGTCGTAAAATACTCTTCCTTCGTTAATCGTCGTAAAAGTGGATAAACCGAACCTTCCGATATTTCGATTTGATCTGAAATCTTCTGAACAAGTTCATAGCCATAACGGTCTTGCTTATCCAACAGCACAAGGACACACAGTTCCAAAACACCTTTTTTAAATTGTACATTCAATGTACCATCACTCCCTTCTAGTATGTTTCCAGTACTATTCATTAAACAGTACCAAACGACGAACAATACATCTTATGCAAATAATTTACCACATGGTACTATTTATTGCAAGGTACTGTAAAAAAATATTTAAAAGCTTACCCTCTTCCTTGTAATTATCCTATTTTTTATGATTTGAGCTGACCGCCTAACTAATCAGAATTGTATATATCGTTATTTCCGTTAAGTGTAATCAAAAGAGGGTAAGAGAAAATTAACATATATTAATAGCTAACGGAGAATAAGTTATATAATAGAAATATATGGAAGGAGGAATTGCTTTGGCAAAAAAAGAAATAACGAAAAAGCAGTTTGATTTTCTTGAACACGAACTTAAGTATCTTGAAACAGGAGGAGTTATCTCTGAGCAAGAAAAAGAAAAGATGCTAGGTTCCTATGATGTGAAGGAGAATTTAAGTTTCATTACTATTTTATTGTCCATCGGGGCGCTTCTTTTAGGTCTTGGGGTATTAACCTTCGTTGCCAGTAACTGGATATATTTAAATAAGGGAGTAAAATTCCTAATAATAATTGCGTGTCTAATTGGAGTAAACTTCGCTGGTGTTAAGTGGCAGAAACGATTTCCCAAAACAGCCCGGAGTTTACATTATGTTGGAATTTTGATATTCGGAGCAGGCATATTTCTAGTTGAGCAGATGTTTAACATTAGCATCAATTTCAACAGTTCCTTTTTATTATGGGCCATTGGAACAGTATTCATTGGTTACTATTTAAAAGACGTCTTCATCCTTCTTTTTACTTCCTTTCTGCTTTTCATTTATATTAACGGAAGTATATTCCTTGATGAAACGTCTTACCCGCTTGCTATTCTTGTATTTATACCGTTTTTATATGTTCTATTAAAAAAATTCGATTATCCTAAGGCCTTGGGCTTTTTTATTAACACATTAGCCATCAATACAATCGCCTTATTTCTAATGGAATTTGTACCGAAGTTAGATTTTAAACAGTCGAATACGATCGTCCTTTCCATTCTGTTTGTATTGGGAATTATACTGGCGTATCTTCCATTTCCATCTAAATTACAAAGCACCACCCACATACAAGGGCATATCTTACATGGAATCACCGCACTCTTCCTTACCTTTGAATTTTCGATATGGTTCCCTATAGCTTATTTTATTTTCCTGCTTTACCTCATTCTAAAGGGCAGTTTAACCAGCATTGTGATAATATGTGCACTGATTTTCAGATACTATATTGATTCCTTTGACTTCCTGCCAAAATCGCTTACATTCATAATCGGCGGCATCATGCTTATTGGTTTTGGCTTCTTCTTTGAAAACCAACGGAAAAAAGGAGGCGATTTCAATGAAGAATAATCTATTCTTCCGACCGCTCATCGTATTTTCCATTCCAATCTTGATTCTTTTAGTCTTGGCGATTCCTCCCGTCTGGACTACCATGACCGGAGAGGAAATCAAAATCAAAACCGCCCCAGTCGACCCGACGGACCTGTTCCGGGGCAGCTATGTGGCTCTGAATTACGAAATAGAGACCGTTAAGCCTTCACAACTTGATGACTCTGTTATTTCTGAGTTTAAAACAAGAAATATGGGTGATTATAAAAAGGTATATGTACGACTAAAACAAAGCAGTGATGGTCTATATAAAGTCGATTTAGTAACGAAAGAAAAACCCAGCAAAGGTGTTTATCTAAAAGGAGAATTAGAAATTCCTTATGACTTAAAAAGAGCTACAACTGTTCAGATTAGATACGGCCTAGACAATTATTATGCATCCGAAGAAAAGGCTAAGGAAATGGAAACAGACGCTTTGGCTAAACCTTCAGTTGCTATAGTAAAGGTTAGAAATGGTAATGTTGTATTAACAGATATTATCATTGAGTAAGTGTTTTTCAACTATCCTAGACTAGCAAAAAGAGCATCAGATTTTCGATGCTCTTTTTTGCTAGTCATATTATAAAGTATCCGTTATGAATATCAGAGCTTTTACTTAATGACCCGTTTAGCCCCAATATATCGATCTTTCCAATACTTGTCGCTCATTTTAACTACCTTTACACCTTTTGTTGTGGTTCCCACAAAAGTACCTTTTCCATTATAGATACCCACAAATGATACTTTTCCTTTCGTGCCAGTTGCATAGAACACTAAGTCGCCTGTTTTTAAGTCTTTTTGCTTCACGGCTTTACCGGTTTTATACTGTTCTGCACTTGTTCTCGGAATTTTCATTTCTGTCGCTGCATTTTTATAAACATACTGAGTAAGCCCGCTTGCATCGAATCCTTTTGGTGTCGTCCCACCATATTTATATGGGCTCCCCACCTGCTTCTCCGCTAAGGCGGCAACCTCATCACCATAGTTGATTGATGCTGATGCATTAGCTGGACCGAAAATAAATGCTGCAACCAATGCTACAAGTGAAACAATTGCTACAATCCATTTTGAAACTGGTAAACTAAGACTCATTCTTTTTCCTCCCCAATCTGTAAATGAAACACAATTTTAAATATATGATGAAGTTTAGATTTGATTCCTAAAATCCTTTTTTATTTCTACCACCTTCGTTTATTCACCATAAATTCTCTATATAAAAAACAAAAAAACCACATGTTCCGTTACATAAAATAAACGGTGACATCTGGTTTCTTCTACATTTTTAGTAGAAAAAGGTTCGTCCAATTACTTAGGTTCCTCATATTTCCGAGCCTCATCACTGTCGCTTAGACCTTTAGTAGTATGATCAACCACACCGCCGACCCCAAAGAATGTAAGCGCAATAAAGTTAATAATCCCCATCGCCCCATTCAGTGCATCATCGGTAATGGTAAAACCAATCGGGTGGATAAAGTTATTAATGAACGCTGCAACCATTTGCGTTAATATTAAAAGCCCAGGGAGAAGAACTGTAAAAATAAACGTCGGATTTTTAAAACGCACTTTCCAGTTGATCATTGCTATGCCCCTTATTTATATTAAGCCCACTTCAGTTCATAAAATAGTACGGACTTGCTATATTTTATGTAGCTTGTCCTTCTAGCGTTCGGGAATCCTATGAAATTAATATATCGCTTTATACTTTGATTTCCTTACTTATAATTTAAAGAAAAATTGATAACAGAAAGTAATCTATAACAATGCGCATTTTATAGGCAAAAGGGAGAAAGATAGATAAAGCAGATAATAATAGTAGGTTTGAAATAAAGTTTGATAATTTCATTACTATTAACCTTTATAAACGTACAAAAGAAAAAGCATGTTTTGAAAAAAGACTGGTCAAATCATGCTCTTAACTTATTTAATCAAATGATACTTTTATTAATACCTTTTCCATACTTCTTAATGAACGTACGCACCCGACTGTACTTTAAATAAATATTACGAAATAGAAAACTAAAAGTAAAACTTCTTTTTTTCCTTTTCTCAAAGAACAATCCCACTATTTTTTCAAAAAAACGATCTTATTATTAAAAACTGCCGGATTTATAGTTAAAGAAGAAAAATTAGTAGCTAACTGGATAAAAAAATCTTCCCTCTATTACTCATAGGGGATTCTGTTACACGAATAGCTTCCTGTACTTCCTGTAGGCCATAGTGAGAGTCTGGCATCATAAACCTCAACTTTTTATCGTTTATAAAATTTATCAAAAGGTTAAAAGTTTCTTGCCAAGTTTGTACTGATACCTGTTGATTCCAATGCCGAAGATGAAACATTTTAACATTCACTTTTGTCCTATTTGAAATTTCCGCCCAATTTACAGGCTTTCCTGATAAAAGCCCAATAGTTAATAACATTCCATTTGGTTGAACACAAAAAGCTAGCTCTGAACCATCTGTTCCACCCACAGAATCAATAGCAGCGTTTGCGCCACGTCCATTCGTTAATTCCATCACGGTATTATGTAATGATCTATCCGAAGTATTGATTACATAAGAAGCTCCAAGTTTAAGTAGTTCTTCCGTATATTTATTGTTTCTTGTTACAGCAATCAACTGAAAACCGAGAATCTTGGATAACTGAGTAAAGATACGGCCAATAGAAGATCCGCAAGCATTCACGATTAATACATCATCCGGTTTCAATGCTAATACTTCTGTACAGGTAAGCCAAGCTGTTATCGGATTTATATATAATTGTGCTGCAATATAATCCTCAATGGAACGAGGTATAGGAACTGCCAACTCCGCAGATGTTCTAACATATTCTTGCCAAGTTCCTTCACCACGCAGAGGCAGAACACGCTTACCTATTAGTTCTTGAGAAACTGAAGGGCCCACCTCTTCTACAATACCAACCCCTTCATAGCCAGGAATGGAAGGTAAAGGGATTCGATGAGAATATACCCCACGAATTGGTAGCAAGTCAGATGGGTTAATAGGGAGAACTTTCATACGCACAAGGATTTCTCCATTAGCAGGTCGTTGAATGTTTTTACTTTCAACTTTCAATACGCTTTGCGGGCTTCCAAATTCATAGAATTTAATACATTTTGCTTCCAAAATAATAAGTCTCCTTAACTAAAAAATCTCATCTATATTTATAATATCACCTTTCACTAACCTGCCCTGTTCGTGACATAAGAAAAAGAGCTGCCGAAGCAACTCTCTTATTGAAGTAAAGCACCAGTTAGTTGAAACTTATTCATAAATTTTAAAATGTTATTATTTCTTAAATATCCTTAGATTTTTTTCCCTTCGATTTAGTTAAAGGAGATATAACCAATTGTTCGCATTTCTCATAAACCCCTAATAATTTCAGAGTCAAGCGTAACTTAGGAACAATAAGGTAAACAATTGAGCCTGAAATGATGCTTATAATAGCTCCTGCTAGTACATCTGCTGGATAGTGGACACCGACCCAAATACGAGAATAACCAACAAGGAAAGCCGGTATGACCCATAAAAACCACCATCCTCTTTTGAACATCCAAAAGGATACACAAAATGAGAAAAACAATATTGTATGGTCGCTTGGAAAAGAATTATCAACTGCTTTTTCAATTAATTTATTAACATTTGTCAACTCAGCAAATGGTTGATTATTGGAATGAAATTTTCCTGCTATCTTCCCGATTATTTCAGCAAATATAAAAGTAATGGTTGCACAAAGGACCATCATTCTACTCTTTTTATTTTGAGTAAACCAAATTACAATAACACCAAAAGCTAAGAAAAACACCATATACTCAGCAATGAAAATCATAGCAGGATTTAAGTATGTGTATTGTTTCCCTAAATCATTAATCATTCTAAATAAATTAATATTCAGTTCTAAAAAACTCATTTCATACCACCTTTTTCCTCTTTTTCTTAAATCTTAAAAGAGGGAGAGATAAATCGCCATCGATTAACCTAACAGTTTAAGGTTCACATCTTACAATTTTGTCATATTTTTGTAAGGTGGTTTAGTATTCGCATTATAGCGTTATTCTTCGGGATTGAGTGGTTAAATAACAATAATATTAGCTAGCTTCGAAATTGGGATCATCTGATGGTAATTTCAATAGAGAACTCCAATAAATTGCTGTTTACTGAGACAACTTCAACAATTGGATCAATAGCATTTTTGAATAACCGAAGAGTCTTACTGAATCCTCAGATTTACTTCCGATTGTAGAAGGAGGTTCATTATATATTCTTAATACATTTTTAATATAATTGATAATGAAAATCATTTTCGATGATGTTATTATATTCCTTAGTACTTATTATTTTGAAATACTGGAGGAAAACATGATGATTGATGCTCTAAGACAAAACAAAAACATTTCTATACTCTTAGCTGTATTACGTGTATATATCGGATATACGTGGATTATGGCTGGTTGGGGGAAGATAGCAAGTGGACAGTTTGATGCTTCTGGCTTTTTACAGGGTGCTCTAGCTAACTCAACAGGAGAACACCCGGCTGTTCAAGAATGGTGGGTGGTATTTCTAAAAAATATAGCGATTCCTAATATAGAGGTATTTAACCTCTTAGTACCTTGGGGAGAACTATTTGTAGGTGTAGGTTTATTAATCGGTTGTTTTACAAAAACAGCAGTGTTTTTTGGAATAGCGATGAACTTTTCTTATATGTTTAGTGGTACTACAAGTACCAACCCACAACTTGTTTTATTGTCAATGTTTATCCTAGTTTCTGCTATGAATGCAGGAAGGTATGGGGTAGATGGTTTGATTATGCCAACTCTTAAAGAAAAACTATTTGCTAAAAAAACAAGAGAGATAAAAAATGCTGCTTAGTTTTTTAATACGTAAATTCGAAAGATCGCCAGTATAGGCGGTCTTTTTTGCATTCTTCTTGTTGAACTCCCTCAGTTAATTAAGTATTTCTTACGAATGCTAGCTTATTCGCAGGATTTCACCACTAGATAGAGTAAGAATGAGTGAATAAAATATCATAATGAAAGGGAATTGGTACAAAGCTTTTACAGAAGCTAATTCAAGAATTACAAGGGTTATCGCAAGTTATTGCCGATGTTGAAATAGGAAACTAAGTCGGAGAAAATTACTATAAAGCTAAAGGATTTAAACGTTTCGAAGAGTTTGATGAGGACTTTATAGACACAAGCTAAGAACCAAACGAATGGCTTTAGAAATCTAATAAAAATGCACCATTTCACATTTTCCAGAAAAGTGTAAAATTAAACGAAACTTTTGTACGCTATACTCGTAATCAAATGAGGAGGTGTAAAATGAAAAAGTATCTAATTTTCACTATTAGTTTCTTATTGTTATTTACCTTATTGCAAATTTCATCTGGTCTATTTCTAACTGCTACATATACCCCTGATTTTTCAGAGTCATTGAGCATGAGTCATACACTTTCTCAAGAAGTGATTTTTGTTCAAAGTTCACAAATACCTACATTAATAATTGCTGTTTTATCTGCTATATCAGCCTATTTCATTTTGAATAAAGTCGCAAAAAAGAATTGAATGAGAAGGACCTGCAAAGAAAGAGTGCGGCTTACCCTCCGCACTCTTTCCGTTTACTTTTCATATTCAATCCTGAACCACTTTTTGATATTCTTCCAGAAACAATTGAATCTTTTCTGCAGCTTCTGTCAATCTCTCAGCCGGTTGGACCAAGGCCATTCGAACATACCCTTCGCCTTCTTCTCCAAAAGCATCCCCAGGGACGACCGTAACCCCCGCTTTTTCAATCAATTCATAAGCAAAATCGCGTGACTTCCAGCCAGCAGGAATTTGAGCCCAAATAAACATGGTAGCTGAGGATTTAGGTACATGCCATCCTCCTTTTGCAAGACCTGTTATCAAGGCATCCCGACGGGCCTCATATTTCTTAACCTGATCGGACAGCAGCGAAAGGTTGGATGTAAGCGCCATTTCTGCAGCTTTTTGAATCGGATAAAAAACTCCATAATCGATGTGTGATTTCAATGTACCTAAGATATGTAACGCATCATGATTGCCGACCACATATCCAATACGACAGCCTGCCATATTGAACGTTTTCGATAGCGAATTAAATTCAATCCCAACCTCCTTAGCACCCGGAATAGACATAAAGCTAATCGGAGGATGATCATCAAAAATTAACTCAGAGTAGGCAAAATCGTGAACAACCAGAATCTCATTCTTTTTAGCAAACGAAATAACCTCTGAAAAAAAAGCTTCATCAGCAAGTGCAGTGACTGGATTTCCAGGGTAACTGATGATCATCATTTTCGTTTTGTTCAATATTTCCACTGGGATTTGATTGAGCTGTGGCAGAAATTTATTCTCGGCAGTAAGTGACATCGGATAAATGTTACCTCCCGCAAGTTTTACACTTGCTTCGTAAATTGGATATCCCGGATCTGGTACTAACACATAATCGCCCGGATTAATCATCGCTGTTGCTAAGTGTGCAAGCCCATCTTGTGAGCCCATCAGTTGAAGGACCTCTTTATCTGAATCAAGCTCTACCCCGTAACGCTGCCGATAAAAATAGCAAACAGCCTCATGGAATTCAGTTGTACCTTTTAGCGTATAACCGTATGAGTTTGTATCCTGTGCATATTTGACCAGCGTATCCACTACAAATGCAGGCGGTGGCAAATCAGGACTACCAACGCTCAAATCGATAACATCTATCCCGCGCTTCATCGCATCCTGCTTACGAGTCGCCAACTCCGAAAAAATTCCTGTTATGAATCTTCCGACTTTTTCAGATGGAGTAATATTCATAATATGGATTCCCCTTCATCAATAATCTTTTTATCTATTATTATAGCAAATCACTCTCTAGTGTTTTATACCCTTATTTAGAACTCTTGAGTATTTGTTGAAGGGCTGCATCGAGTTTATCAAATTTAAACTCGTAACCCTCCCTTACCAATCTTTCAGGAATAACCCAGCGACTCTTTAAGATTAATTCAGTTTCGGTTCTCATAAAGAAAGCTCCCATTTCAAGCATGGCTCTTGGGCATGGCAATCCTCTCTTTCTATTCATGGCTTTTCTCAGGTGAGCCATTAACTCACGATTTGTAACTGGGTGAGACGAAGAACAATTGAATACTCCGCTCAACTCCTCGTTCTTTCTAAGAAAAAGGACAATGTTAAATAAATCATCTATATGTATCCAACTGAACTTTTGATTTCCCGATCCTTGATGACCGCCTAGACCAAATTTAACTAAATTTTTATAAGGAGTCATTACCCCACCATCGTCGCCCAACACAATCGCAATTCTTAAAGCAATTTGTCTTGTCTCAGGTAATTGAAATTCAAAAAATGAACGCTCCCACTCTTTGGCCACATGAACCGAGAAACCTGAACCAATGATTCCGTCATCCTCTGTCATTGGATTATCTTCAGCATGCCTATAAATAGTCGCCGTACTTGAGTTTATCCATAATGAAGGAGGATTTTCACATTGTTTAATCGCATTTCCGAGTATTTTAGTAGTTTCAGTTCGTGACTGTAAGATTTCTTCCTTATTCTTAGCATTGTAGCGACAGTTAACTGTTTTCCCTGCCAAGTTGATTAGCATATCAGAATTCTCAATTGATTCTCTTATCCCTTCGTTATTGCTCCAACTTATATGTGGAGATTGTCTTGAGATTATTCTTACCTCATATCCTAAACTCATGAAATGATTTTCAAAGTATTTACCGACAAACCCAGTCCCGCCAGCCAAAACTACTTTCTTCTTCATATAACCAACTCGCTTTCTTTCAAGAGTTAATAGCTAAAACTTTAACTAGATATTTCTATTTTTGTGAATTTATTCACAAAAATTATATCACCCAATTACATTAAATGGTAGGAGTATACTCTTTTTAATTTAACGTGATGGATAAAAGAATGATGATAAATAAAAAGGCTGTTGAGGGTTTCAAGACTATCTGAGGCTCAGAGTTTTTCCCTTATTTCGTCAATAAACACAGGGGTTTTTCTATAGGTTCTCGAATGAAATCCACAAAGATTATTCCAGAAATTCCCCCTCTTCATTTACAAAAACCATACTCTCCCCAAATAGCTACTTAATACTTTTACAATAAAATTGGCTTGTTCAATATTATTTCAATATTTCGGAGGTATCAGAAAGATGTTAAATAAGTTCAAATCATTCACGGTATTGGCTCTCAGCTTAGCCATCTTTTCTCAAAGTCTGCCGGTCGCTGCAAAAGATGCAGAAGGAAACAACCAGACAAATTCTGGAGGCAGATGGATGAAAGGGGAATATCATGCCCATACCACTCAGTCCGACGATGCAGAGGGGTCTCAGACCCTTGAAAACGTGCTCAACAACTCATTTGACAAGTATGGTATGGATTGGATGGGGATTTCCGACCATTTGAGAATGTCTTCACGGGATGATGAAGGACAATTGCTTCCAGGCGGTCCGATTCCGCTGTCTCAGGGAATCATTCAATATCAAGCTCCGAAAATGAAACAACTGCAGAAAAAAGGCAAATATAAAAATAAAATTATCTTTTCGGGGTTCGAATGGGACATGCCTACATACGAGCATGTCGGCATAGGAATTTTGGGAGATCAGGCAGGATCATCGAAAAGCTTAAAAGCTGGCAATCAATTCGAGTATTTGTTTACCAACCAGGATGAAAAGATGTTCAATTCAACGGATGTAGCCATCTGGAAATCACAGGATCAAAGAGCCAATAAGACACCCCAGGATGCTCGAACAGCCTTGGCATGGCTTGAGAAGAATTATAAGAATACAAGTTATGCCATCCTGAATCACCCTTCGAGAAAAAAGGTGTACACCATATCTGATTTCCGAGACTTCAACAATATCGCACCGGATGTCTTGTTCGGATTTGAAGGCATGCCCGGAAACCAGATGGAGCCTGACAGAGGCGGCTTAAACCTGACAACGCCTGAAAACAGAACTTACGGCGGTTCCGATTACATGCTTGCTAAGGTAGGCGGTGCATGGGATGCGCTTCTTGGAGAAGGACGTCAGTTCTGGAACTTTTCCAATTCGGACTCCCATTTCGAAATCAGTGAAAACCGCCTTTACTCAAGCGGATACTGGCCTGGCGAATATTCCAAAAATTACACTTGGGTGAACGGTTCCACAATGCAATCCATCTTGGACGGCATGCGGTCGGGGAAATCATTCTCTGTTTTTGGTGACTTGATTAACGCACTTGATTTCCAAGCTAAAGGCGGCAGCAGCAAGGTAGATATGGGTGGGGACCTTAAAGTGAAGGAAGGACAAATGGTCAAAATTACAATCCGATTTAAGAGCCCTAAAAAGAACAACAACGGCGATTCGGTTAAAGTGGATCACGTGGATTTAATTTCCGGTGATGTAACTGGGAAAGCTGTGCCTGGAACACCTGCTTACAGTAAAGACACCAATGATACGACAAAAGTAGTTAAACGCTTTACAAGCAAAGACTGGAAAACTGATGGCGACGGTTACCATATTATCACTTACAAAGTCAAAGCGAGTAAGGACCAATATTTCCGTTTAAGAGGTACGAATCTAGGGGAAAATGTCTCTGGAGAAACGAGCAACGGTGAGCCGCTAATCGATTCAAAGACTGATATTGAGGATAACGAATCACGTTTTGCCGAGATCAACAATCGTAACTATAAAGACCTTTGGTTCTATTCGAACCCTATCTTCGTAAGCGTAGAGGAAAGAACGCATGACAATCACTAAGCCAATAATAAAGATGCTGCAATAGTTTCGGGCGGTTCAAATCCAGAAATAACACTCCCATCCCCTGCTTAGTTCTAAAGGTGGATGGGAGTCTTTATGTTCTGGAAAGTTCTAAATCCATCGTTTCTAATCTCCTTAGTCTCCTCCAGACAAAAAAACCTTGAAACTCACTTGCGAGTTCGGTATCAGAACAGATGCCATATAAGTAGAAAGGATAGGTGGATCCCTCCTATTATCTTGAGAATAATTAGGACAAACGTTCTCAAGGATAAAAAGAAAATCTATGTAGGCATCATTTTTACGAAATGGTTGATATTAGAAATGAAAAGTTGTAGAAAAGAACAAGCTCTTCGTTATGAGTACTAATTCACTTCAATCCCTTAAAATCTGTATAATTCGCAAAGAAACATTAACACTAATGATATAAGTTGTTTCTATTGACTTTTTGCCCTTTCTAATTTAGTATCACAGAGTATCAATCCCTATCAGATTACTAGGAGGTTTATCAAATGAAAAAATCGATTGCTCTTTTATCGCTATTGTTAGCTTTCACAATTGTACTTACGGCTTGTGGTTCAAATACAAAAAATGAGGCAAATAATACCGACAATAAATCTTCTTCACAAGAAAGTCTATATGATAAAGTCAAAAAAGATGGCGTGTTAACAGTTGGAACAGAAGGTACATACCCTCCTTTCACATTCCACGATGATTCAGACAAACTAACTGGGTTTGATGTTGAAATTTCTAAGGAAGTAGCAAAGCGGCTTGGTGTGAAAGCAGAGTTTAAAGAAACACAATGGGACGGTATGTTTGCAGGATTAGATGCCAAACGTTTTGATATGATCGCAAACCAAGTTGGAATTGATGAAGACCGTCAAAAGAAATACGATTTCTCTGACCCATATATTCAATCAGGAGCAGTATTACTTGTTCACAAAGACAATTCAGATATTAAATCATTCGATGACTTAAAAGGGAAGAAATCTGCACAATCTTTAACAAGTAACTACAATGATATAGCAAAATCCCATGGTGCTGAAGTTACCGGTATTGAAGGATTTTCTCAAGCTGTACAGCTTATTGGTTCTAAACGTGTAGATGCAACGATAAATGATAAATTATCTTACCTTGATTATAAAAAACAACACCCCGATGCACCTATCAAAGTGGCTGATGAGGAAGAAAACGGTGTAGCTAGTGGGTTAATGTTTAGAAAAGACAGCGGCAAGTTAGTGGAAGAAGTAAACAAAGCACTAAAAGATATGAATGACGATGGTACGTACGCAAAAATCTCCGAAAAATGGTTTGGTGAAGATGTTTCTCCTAAGTAATATTTTCTCTGACCCAGAGCGTATGAACCAACTTGTTTCTATCGCTCAAACCTCCCTCTATCCTATGGTAGAGGGAGCTATTAAAAATACAATTCCACTAACATTAATTTCATTTGTTCTTGGCCTTATTCTCGCTGTACTAACAGCCTTAGCTCGATTATCTTCTATAAAAATTTTACAAATAATTGCGCGTGTATATGTGTCAATCATCCGCGGGACACCATTACTTGTGCAATTATTTATTATTTTCTACGGGCTGCCAAACTTAGGTATAACGATTAATCCTTTCATATCGGCTATTATAGGATTTTCTCTAAGCGTCGGAGCTTATGCATCAGAAATTATAAGGGCTGCTATTCTATCAATACCAAAAGGACAATGGGAAGCAGGTTATTCAATTGGTATGACATATACCCAAGCATTAAAGCGAATTGTTTTACCGCAAGCAGCTCGAGTATCCATTCCCCCATTATCAAACACTTTTATTAGCCTTTTAAAGGATACATCGCTTGCATCACTAATTCTTGTAGCAGAGATGTTCCGTAAAGCTCAAGAAATTGCTGCAAAAAACTATGAATTTCTATTACTTTACATCGAAGCAGCTGCTTTATATTGGATTTTGTGTACTATTTTATCTTTCATTCAAGGAAATATCGAGGACAGACTTAATCGGTATGTAGCAAAATAAGAGCTGAAGTATTAAAAGGAGATTTTAAAATGATTAACATTAAGAATCTTCATAAATCATTTGGTGACCTTGAAGTATTAAAAGGTATTGATTTGGAAGTGGAGCAAGGAAAAGTCATTGTATTAATCGGTCCTTCAGGTTCAGGTAAAACAACCTTTCTTCGGTGTTTAAATCTCCTTGAGGTGCCTACAGACGGGACGATTGAAATTGATCAGAAATTAATGGAGTTTAAAAAGCCTGTTAGTAAAAGATCCATTACTTCTTTTCGTGGTTTGACAGGAATGGTATTTCAAAACTATAACCTCTTCCCACACAAAACATCAGTAGAAAACGTAATGGAAGGTCCCATTATCGTAAAGAACATACCAAAACAAAAAGCGAAAGAAACAGCCAAGGCATTGCTTACAAAAGTGGGTTTAGGTGACAAAGTTGATTTTTATCCGTTCCAGTTGTCCGGCGGCCAGCAACAGCGCGTGGGAATTGCAAGGGCACTGGCCATGGAGCCAAAAGTAATGCTGTTTGACGAGCCAACCTCTGCTCTTGATCCTGAACTAGTTGGTGACGTCTTACAAGTAATGAAAGACCTAGCGAAAGAAGAAAGAATGACAATGGTTGTTGTGACACATGAAATGCGTTTCGCTCGTGATGTAGCAGACGAAGTTATCTTTATGGATGAAGGAAAAATTATGGAACGAGGAACCCCCGAACAAATTTTCACAAACCCTAAAGAAGAGCGTACACGCCGTTTTTTGAATATGATTCAATAAAAAGGCGCTTATATTAAGTAGAATAGAAAAACCCTATTTGCAAAATAGGGTTTTTTTGCTCATTTAAATTAAATGTATAATCTCAATTTCGACTGTACGAACTTTTTGAAAAAACCTGTAGATTTGCCCGACTTTGGACGTTATCTACAGGCTTGTTTAGGGTTGCACATACATCAAACAAATGCTTTAACTTGTTTCGTCTGGGCATGATAAATCTGATAAAGAACCAATGCAAAAACTGAAAGCATAGCTCCTGAAATAAATGGCAAATCTATCGAAATGGAAAATAACCATCCACCTATTGGAGGCCCAGCAATTCTACCGAATGAGTCAAATGAAGAAAGTAAGCCAGTAACACTGCCATGTCCAGTTGTAGAATTTTTGGTCAACAGTGCCGAAATGGCCGGCCGGATGAAACTATTCCCTAATCCGAAAATGGTTAAGAAAACTGCAGATGTCCAGAAATTATTAGAGAACAGTATTAGAATAAATCCAATGGCCGATACGATAATCCCGATTCGGATGACCGCTCCTTCCCCATATTTCTTGGTCATCCTTCCCACTAATCCACCTTGAACAATCGCACTGCCAAATCCCATGATCATAAAGATATAGCCTAATTGTACAAGGCTTATATTAGCCTTTTGAGCTGCGAAATAGGCGAAAGTCGTTTCGAGTCCAGCCATCGAAAGTGTGATTATCAATTGTAGAATAAACATAATACTCAGAGGTCCATTAAAGGCTTTCCACATTGATTCTTTATTTTTCGAATGCTGAGATCTTTTTTCTACTGTAAGTGATTCTTTCAGTATTATAAACACTAAAATTAGAGTAATTAAAGATGAAATTCCAGCAATATAAAAAGGTAAATTCAAACTTGATTTTGAGAAGATACCTCCAATTGCCGGACCAAAGATGAAGCCAAGTCCTGTAGCAGCACCAATGATCCCCATCCCTTTCCCCCGGTCCTCTGGCGTCGTAATATCAGCTACATACGCCATTGCAGTTGGCATGTTAGCAGAGGATAAAACCCCACCAACAATTCTAGCTACGAATAAAACCCATAAAGAATCTGCTGTCGCCATGATGAAAAAAGAAAGCGCTAATCCTGCGATTCCAATCATCATAACAGGCTTACGACCTATTCGGTCTGAGATACGTCCCCACATTGGGGCAAATAATAATTGCATTAACGAATAGACAGCCATTAAAAGACCAAGCTCTGTCGGACTGCCACCCACCTTTTCAGCTAGGAACGGCATTACGGGAATAATAATCCCAAAGCCGACCATCACTAAAAACATGACTAAAAAAAGAACAGGCAACACCTTTTTTGTTTCCATTATTTTTTTCTCCTTTTATTCTTTCACATTTGCTGCATACTTTTTCTAATGATCTTTGATAGAAAATGATTTTGGTCTAGAAAGAATATTATCGAAGACCTAGACTTAATTGCATAGTAAAACATAATAGCTATATCATTATCTACCTACCAATACTTTAAACAGTTTATCATACAACCTTTACCAAATCAGTATTTAGTACTATCTATATCCACCTCAAATAAATAAGCCTACAACCATAAACTACCTCATTTAAAACCAAGCCATGATCAGGCCTCTACGTTTTATGGCAACAAGGTCCTGATCCTTTCATCGAAAGTACATTTTCTTTTTTAATGGAACCTATGTGCTTTTCTCTACTTTGTTTCGCAGCCTATCTTCGCTATTAAATATAATCTTTAATGAAAAATTATGAAACGGATGCCTAAGACGCCGCTTATTCCAGAAATATCTCTCCCTTCCCCTTATTTTTTGCTACAGGGTACTCTATACTGTAGGTTAAGATTGATGTTTGGGAGGTAGAAGAGTGGCTAATGATCAGTGGATTTTAATTATTGACGATGAGGAAGATTTGGCGCGTCTCATGGAGACAGTTTTACATAAAGAAGGTATTACAAATATTGTAACGACGGGAACCGTTGCGGCTGGTTGGGCAAAGTTTCAGGAGTTTAATCCTGCACTTGTATTGCTAGATATTATGCTGCCTGATGGCGAAGGCTATGATTTATGCAAGCAAATTCGTGAAGTGTCAAATGTGCCAATTTTATTTATGTCGGCTAAGGATGAGGAAATTGATAAACTTTTAGGGCTGGCGATAGGTGGGGATGATTATATTACCAAACCATTTAGTCCGAAAGAAGTTGCTTATCGGGTGAAGGCACAGTTGAGACGGGCTGGATTTTCAGAGGAAAAAGCAGCTCCGAAAAGTTTGCAAGTTGGTCCTTTTGAGCTTAGTGCCAATGAAACAGAAGTGAAAAAGGATGGAAAAACGATTGAGCTCACAGCTAAAGAAATCGGACTGATGAGCTGTTTTATGCATCATTCGAATCAGATTTTGAGCAAGGAAACTTTGTTTGAACATGTTTGGGGCGATGAATTCTTTGGCTCCGATAATACGGTGATGGTACATATTCGCCGTTTACGCGAAAAAATTGAGATAGATCCTTCAAAGCCTTCGTTTTTATTAACTGTTAAAGGACTTGGTTATAAATTACATACCAAGGGGTGAGACAAATGAAGTGGAAATTGACACGGCGCTTTTTAGGATCCGTTGTGACAATTGTTGTAATCGTAGGGATTGTAAATACAATTTTACTCCTCTGCTTAATCTTTTTTCCTAATTTGGGGACAGAAGAAGTATCTGCGGAAAACTTTAGCCGAACATTTTCACAATATGTAGAACTGCAAGATAACAAACCGATGGTAAATGAAGAAGGGCTAGAAAAACTCCAAGACAAAAAGGCCTGGATACAATTTTTGAATAATAAGGGTGAGCAAGTAGCAGCCTTTTATACACCTCAAAATTTGCAAACCATGTATTCTCCTGTTGAAATCGTACAAATGTATAAGTATAAAGAAATTGATGCAGAGACGACTGTTTTTGTCGGCGAAGCCCATAATTTCAGCTATTTTGTAGGTGTTAAGGAACAGAAAATAGGTCGCTATGTAATAACCTATGATTATGGAAAAAGTTTTAAAAACTTTAACATCTTACTTTTATTATTTTTAATCGTCGATATTATTATTGCATTAGTCATTGGATTTTTATTTGGTAAAAGATTAACGAGTCCACTTAACTTATTAATAGAAGGAATTCAGCAGCTTCGGGAGAGACGCTTTAAGAAGATGAGCATACCAAAAGGCGTTTATGAAGATGTGTTTCGCAATATGAATGAACTTTCGGTGAAATTAGATCAGTATGAGAAAGAACGTGATCAAATCGACCAAATGCGTGAGGAATGGATTAGCAATGTTTCGCATGATATGAAGACACCACTTGCTTCTATCCATGGGTATGCAGAATTGATGAAAGATAGCTCCACAGATTTAACACCACAAGAATTGCATGAGTATACATCTATTATAAATAGACAGTCTATTTATATGAAAGATTTGTTAGACGACCTCAATTTAACGATGCGTTTGCGCAATCAACAACTCCCGTTACAATTTGAAGATGTAAATATTGTTGGGTTTATTCGTGAAATGACGATTGAGCTTTTAAATGATTCATCATTTGGGGATCGACAGGTTGAATTTGAGGCAAATGTGGACAAAGCCATGCATAAAGTGGATAAAAAATTACTGAAAAGGGCGATTTTTAACTTTATCTACAACGCACTTGTGCATAACGATGAAAATGTCGTTGTGAATATTCGAATTGATAATATTTATCTACTGGGTGGACAAGAGCAAAAGTCAAGCAACATATCCACAGCTTCAATCTTTCATACCCAAATTACCATTGCCGATAATGGCCGTGGTATCCCCTCTAAAGATTTAGAACAGGTTTTTGAACGCTACTACCGAGGCACGAATACTACCAGTACACATGGAACTGGTTTAGGTATGGCGATTGCAAGGGATATTATTCTAGCCCATAATGGGAAAATCGATTTGACTAGCGTTGAAAATAAGGGCACCGCCATTACTATTCTTTTATAATGCTAATTATATTTTTCTTAACAGGCAGAGAAAAGGGCTGTACTCCACTTACTTATTGGAGACAGCCCTTCTTTCATATTTTATTTTTTTTGTGCCTTTTCCGGAATTTCCTCAAATTTCACTTCATCATATGACGATACTTCATCACCATTTTTTACGTACATCTTCAAGTAGGCATCTTTCCGAAGATTTTTTTGTGCAGTGAATTCTAGTGGAATTGTTTCACCATCAGCATTAGTAGCGTCCAGTTTATAAGAGTAGGAGGTCATCACTGTACCATCATCCAGTTTGGTTTCATGCTCTTCCCCATCCTCTGTAATTTGTAAATAATAATTGCTGGCATTCATACGGTTGAAGTCAATATTAGTAAGCGCGAAGACTCCTACTACTCCTAGCAAAAACAAAATGCCCACTACCATTAGAAATTTTTTCATCTCGATCATCCTTCTGTTTTATTATTTTGTGTGATAATACGATTGTAAGAAGCTACCGTTAAGATATAATACAGACCGTAGATAACTGTATAAGCAATCATCCAGATCATCACAGGTTTTGCAAGGTCCATCATCAGTAAGCTAGAGAAGGCTTTTAAAGCAACAACACTGTGTAATAACCCTACTGTTAGTGGTACGAAGAAGATTACGAATACTTGTGATGCAATGGATTTCCGCATTTCTTTTGCGCTAACGCCCATTTTATGAAGCATATTGTATTGTGATTTATCTTCCTCTGCTTCAGTTAATACTTTAAAATAAATGATACTACCTGTTGCAGCTAAAAATACCAGACCCAGGAAGCTTCCGATAAAGAGCAGTGATCCCACGCCTTCAATGCTTCTCTGAAAATCTTGAGGGGCACTAGAAAATAGCGCTTCTTCAGGTATTTGTTTTGCAATTTTTTTAGATAAATCCGTAGAAGCTTTGTCCACACCAATGACACGATATTTTAGTGCTTCTCCTTCTTTTTGTAATACTTTAAATTGATCATTTGATACCACAACTGCAATACCTGCTGTGCCGGCATTTAAAACTGTTTGCGTTTTAAAGCTCTGGAATGTGATTGCAGAGTTGTTTTCTGTCGTGATGGTCTTTCCTTTGTATTTAGGTGAGAATCTTTTGTCATATCCAATATCTAAAATAACCGCATTGTCAGCATTCACATGTAGTTCTTCCTTGTTTTGTACTGCTGCTAATTTGTTATATGTTTTTTCGTTGATAACCGTATAAATTCTTTTATCTGAGCTATCGAAAACTGATGCCGAGTTTAATTCTTTTGTATTAAATGTGACTGATAGTGCTTTGATATTTTCATCGTACTTTGTATCTGACAATACATTGCTAACTTGTTGATCGCTTTTTGCATCTGTTTGCTGATACATAAAGGTATTCGGATCAGCGGTCATAACTTGGTCATTTGTGTTGTAATAAAGACCATACACTGCACCGCCTGCTGTTACAGTTGTAGCACTTAACACCGCAATTACAGTCAATGTACGTGCATTACCCCGAATACGATATAGCAGTTGTGAGATCGTCATTATATGAAGACCTTTCCATAGCCATTTTTCATTTTTCTTAATCACAGCTAACACAAAGCCTGTCACACTGTGGAACAATAAAAACGTACCGACAATTACTGTTGATAAAATAATGAGTGCTGTCATTAAAAAGCCGACTTTTTGCCACACTTTAGAAGTAAAAAGATCTTGCATCGCCAACCAATAACCGATGGCAATTAGTAATACTCCAAGAATGGCTACAATCATAGATGGCTTCGGAGCAGCTTCCCCTTTTTTCGATGCATGGAATAAATCAATTAGTTTAAATTGATAAATTAAACGATAGCCTTGGAATGATGTCACTAAGAAAATAATAAGAAATACTATAGCTGTATTCAAAGCTGCTGATCCCGAAAATGTAAATGGTGCTATGACATCATAGCCCATTAAATGAATCAAAATCGTCATAAATCCTTTTGAACAAAGGAATCCAAGAACAACCCCCATTACTAATGAAACCAAACCTAATAATAAGTTTTCAAAAAAGAGCATAAAGCCAATTTGACGATTACGTACGCCTAGTAATGCATACAATGCCACTTCTTTTTTACGTTTTTTCATAAAGAATGAATTCGAATATGCGATAAATATGGCAACGAAGAATATTAGAATGACTGCCGCACCACTCATTAGTGAATCTAATTTTTGTGATGACGCTGTTTTTTCTGCAATCGTATCACTATATTTTAATGTCACAAATGTGAAGTAGATGACAATACTAAAAACCATAGATGCGATGTATAAAAAATATTGGGAGAAGTTACGTGCAATATTTTTT
Organism: Peribacillus sp. TH16; assembly: GCF_016651095.1. Classification (NCBI taxonomy): domain Bacteria; kingdom Bacillati; phylum Bacillota; class Bacilli; order Caryophanales; family Bacillaceae; genus Peribacillus; species Peribacillus sp. TH16. The sequence goes on from NZ_JAEKEM010000002.1 coordinate 2,037,413, forward strand.
CTCGCTAGACTAAATAACGTCATCTACCTCACCCCCAATTGTTGCAAGGACATCCAAAATCTGTCGGAAGAATGCTTTACGTGTTTGGTCACGACGATAAATTTCTGTTGATAGCGTACCATCCTTGATGAAAATAATACGTCGGCAGAAGCTTGCGGCATATGCATCATGTGTCACCATCATGATGGTAGAATTATTATTTTCATTTAAATTACTTAAGCTTTCAAGTAGATTTGTCGCTGATTTTGAGTCAAGTGCACCTGTTGGTTCATCCGCTAGAATCAGTGCAGGTTCTGTCACAAGAGCTCTGGCTGCAGCTGTTCTTTGCTTTTGTCCACCGGAAATTTGGTAAGGATATTTTGCTAGTAAATCTTCAATACCAAATACTTTAGCAATACGATTCACTAAGATATTAATTTCTTTAGCTGGGGTTTTCGCAATCGCCAGTGGTAATAATATATTTTCCTTCACAGTCAATGAGTCGAGCAAATTGTAATCCTGGAAGATGAAACCAAGATTGTCACGTCTGAAATCTGCTAAAGCAGCTTCCTTCAAATCGTGAATACTCGTATCATTCATATAGATTTTCCCTTCAGTTGGTGAATCAATTGTTGCTAACATATTAAGCAAAGTCGATTTCCCCGCTCCAGAAGGCCCCATGATGCCCACAAACTCTCCTTCATGAATGTCAAAAGATACATTTTCTAACGCAGTATAAACAGCGCTTAATTTACCATATGTTTTTTTAATATTTTCTACTTTTAATAATGGTTCCATGTGTTTCACCTCGTCATTTTTGCTGATACTTATACTATAAATGCCCATCCTTACAGCATCTTTGTGCCAACCTTACAGCAACCTTAAATCTATAAAAAAATCGTCTTCTATTGTATAGAAGACGATTTATTACCTTATTTTTTTCTAGTTGTATACAAATCAGATGCTTCATCGAAGTAGAAACGGCGTTTTTCTTTACCAAATACGACTAACATAACGTGAATGAATAACACGATTGTTAAAGTAACAAAGATGACCCAAGTACCCAGTGTTAAAAATACGGATGACTTATAATAAGGAGAGTCCATTGGTACTTCCATATTATTTAAAGTGCTCGCAATCACTGTTATAAAATACATGGCATAAATTGCACCAAAGCGTTTAAACAATCGCTTGTTTGTTTCTGCCCTACATACTTTACTGTCATAGCGAAAGCGCATAATCTTCTTACCAACTGTATGTCCACTCCAATGCATTGGAATGAAAAAAAACATTACAAATAATGCAATTGTACTTACAACAAATTCACTAACCTCATTAACATTGGACATGTTCAAAACAATTCGGATTACAATTTTACATATGAATAAATCAATAATTATTGCTAGCAATACAGACATTCATCATGGGCTAATAGTTTATCTGCTTTCTCCTTAACTTTCTGCTTCGACGGAAATAACGCTAGTACAGCTGGGGCAATGAAGAAGCCGAGTACGCCACCTGAAGTATTCAACATTAAATCATCTACATCAAAAATTCGATAAGCACAATTATAAATGCCATAAATGCCAGTTACCTGTGTTATTTCGTAGAATAGAGTTAATACGAATGTGAAGCCAAGAGCTTTCTTCCAATATTTTTTCTCTTGGAAGAAATAGCGTAAATAAACGCCAAAGGGCAATAATAATAGGAAATTGAAAAACGCTTGATAAAATGAAGGTTGTTTAAATAACTGCATATATGTACCTGGTTGTGTTAATACAATACCACTGTTCTCAAAGGTATTCGCCACGAATTGAAATGGCACCAGTGAAAAATGCTGTAACGAACAAGTATCGCGTATTTCTGGCAATGGCAGTAATACTAAAAACAACGCTGATAGAAAATAAAAGATAAATGAAAATGTGATAAATGTAGTAGAAAGTGGCAAGTGATTATATTTTCTATATGTATAAATGAGCCATGGAATAAATAACATAAACACCAATATGGCAAAAAAGATGGCTGCCACATAGATTGGTTGTGTATAGGCTGTCAATTTCTCTCCCTCTTTTCATGAAAATAATTTATGCTCTTCATCCTAACATGCGCTTTTCTCTCAATTATATTTTTTTATAAAATATATAACTCCTCTGAGCGGCTCTAATATTTCATCCTCATCCATCATTAAGTTCCAAAGATGTTCATCTAAGATATCTATTTGTTCTTTTAGATAGTCAAATATATTTTGCACTTAAATATCCCTTTCTAACTGTTTATTTACAATTTTCCCATTTCCTTCCTCGCCCACATCATCCCACCAAATTAACATATGGTTATTATGAGGTTATAGAAGGACCAACTATTAAGTTAGCTACGGACAAAATGAACGAGATGAAAGCATAAGAGAATCTCAAGAAGTGAAAAAACAACTTGCAGCCAATTAATTGGTGGCAATTCTGGAAATAACAAAAAGAGTAGCTATGCATTCAAGCTACTCTATCACGTAATTTTTTAATCCAATATGCCATCAAAAAGTCATTTGTTTTGATATAAATTGAATGTTTCTTTATTATTTAGCTTTGCTTCAATAGTTTTCGATCAATAACAAAATTCCCAAACGGGATAAAAGAAACGATGAAGATCATCGCCATTTTTATAAATGACCATTTTGATTTAATGCTCACATAAAGTAGTAAAAGTCCGAACAGGACAAATAGGAAACCATGAATGCTGCCTAAAATGAGTGTTGCTTCTCCAATATCCAATATGTACTTAAAGGGCATACCAATAGCCAGCAATAGAACATATGAGATTCCCTCAATTATTGTAATAAACCTAAACCATCCAAGAGCTGTAGAAAACACTTGTTCATCCCCCCTACTTTTTTTACAAGTACAAATTGATAGGAACGGTTCACATGAAAGGTTTCTATCTACTTGCTACTTTAATTTTCCAGTCTATTTCTCTATCATATTATATTGCTAGCCGCTCCACTAATAAATAGTATCCATGATTTCTTAGGTCTAGAATAAACAAACAAAGCCCAGTCCAAAGACTGAGCCTAAGTGTTTTCTAACAGCTTCAAAAGAGACTTCGGAATCGGACTAGTTTAAATGAAAAACCCGATCTTTCACCTCTAGTGTTTGTACCGCAAAATACTCCCAATTAACAATTTAAAATTTTTCTGTTTTATTTTTTAACCAAGAAGGCTCAATAGTTCTCTCTGGATCACCTTCTTTACTTTTTCGAGTATATTCTGAGATTTCTCTGAGGCGCTTTTGCTCATAAGCTAACTTTTTCTCTGCCTTGGCAAATACATCTTCAATAGTTTCCTTTGAAACAACAACTACACCATCTTCATCACCAATGATTAAATCACCGGGGTGAACAGTTACACCACCACACGAGATAGTTGTATTACATTCCCCAGGTCCATCTTTAAATGGTCCGCTAGGCGTGAATCCCTTTGCAAAAACTGGAAATCCCAATTTACAAAGAGCCTCTTTATCACGAACTAATCCATCAATTACAATACCCTCAAGTCCGACTGCATTTGCAGCTCCAGCCATTAACTCCCCTAAATAGGCATTTGCTTTGTGGTCTTTTCCATCTACGACTAATACAAAGCCTTCTCTTCCAGAATAGATGGTTTGATGAAGAATTAAATTATCTCCCGCTCTCATATTAACAGTCATAGCTGTCGCTACCACTTTCATTCCAGATGCCACAGGCTTTATCTTATAATCCATTACACCGGTACAATCCATCGCATCTGCTATAAGGGTCGTACTTAATGCTTTAGCTCTCTCTATGATTGATACAGGTAAAAGAGCAGGAACTGAGTCCAATCTAGTCATATGTTTACACCCCATTTCGTTATTTACTCGAATGAAAATGATAGTTTCTTTCAAATCGACAACTGATTACATAACTAAATTGATAATGCACCAAAAAAGATAGCTGTAATAATCATAACCAGAGCTGTTCCAACAGCGTATTTAAATGAAAATTTAATATGCTCTCTAAACTCAATACCAACAAGCCCGATTAATACGTAAACGGAACCGACCAAAGGACTTAATAAATGTAAAGGCTGCCCTAATAACGATGCTTGGGCAATCTCAAGTTTATCAATACCGAATCCCGCAGCTGTCTCAGCAATAATTGGAATTATACCAAAATAATAAGGATCATTCGCCATTACAAAAGTGAATGGCATACTTGTTAGTCCTACGATAACTGGCAATTGTGGACCTAAAAAGTCAGGAATTACTTTGACCAAAGATGATGCCATTGCATCAACCATTTCCGTTCCCTCCAAAATACCTGCGAAAATACCTGCAGCAAAAATCAAGGAAGTAACAGTTAGAATATTTCCTGCATGTGCTTCAATTCTTTTCTGTTGATCTTTTAAATTAGGGTAGTTCACGACTATGACAATGACAAAGCCAATCATAAATAGGGCTGGGAGTGGCAAAATGGCTTTAACTAATGCAAAAATTAATAGTAGTGTAAGCATTATGTTGAACCAATACAATTTTGGTTTTTTTAATGATTGAACAGCCTCGTCCTCGATTGATGCGGCTATTTCCACTTCGGCTTCCGTTTTATTGCCATATACACCTAATCTTTTACGTTCTCTTAAGCCAAAAAATACACCAAGCCCAATTACATATAATGCCCCAGCAATGATAGATGGAATAATTGGTCCAAGTAGTTCCATTGCATCGTAACCAAATATAGACATAACCCTTGCAGTTGGCCCACCCCAAGGAAGGACATTCATAATTCCCATTGACATTGCGGGGAGACAAGCAAGTATTAGCTTATTCATCCCTAATCTCTCGTATAATGGCAATAATGCCGTAACAACAATTAGGTATGTGATCGTTCCATCTCCGTCTAATCCTACCAACAAAGACAAAACTGCAGTAGTAACTGAAATTTTTAACGGATCCCCTTTTGATATTTTCACCATTCTGTTCACCAAAGGATCAAACATACCTGCATCTATTAGTATCCCAAAATATAAAATGGCAAATGTAACCATGATTGCTGTTGGTGCAATAGTTCCAATTCCATCCATCATCATAGGTCCTAGGTCAGTGAATCCACCAATTAGTGCAAAAATGACTGGAATGATAATCAGGGCATTAAGAGCACTTAAACGCTTACTCATAATTAAATACATAAAAACAACAATCATCATAAATCCTAAAATTGATAACATAAATACCTCCCCTTTATTTGAATGCGTTTTCATTTCATGTTTGGCAATAGAATAGCGCTTTCTAATTCATACTTGTTCAGATTAATTGGAACAATTTTCGATTCTAAATATTACCCTTTGAAGTTTTTTAAGGGATTCGCATGAATCCCTTTTCGTTATCATCCCAGTTTTATTTGATTTTTAGGTTTAGCGTGCAGCCTACTATTTGGACCTGCCTTAAGAATAAAGCTTCCACCATCATGCCCAATTGTATTTTTGATATCCCTAGCAACATCGAGTAATGAGTCAAGATTAATTCCTGTCTGAATTCCCATCTCATGAAAAGCATGAGTGAGATCCTCAGTGGGTATATTTCCAGCAGCGTTAGGAGCATAAGGGCATCCACCCAATCCCGTGGTAGAACTATCAAAGTCTGTAACTCCTTGCTCCAACGCTGCAACTGCATTAGCTAATGCCATCCCTCTTGTATTGTGTAAGTGCAAAGTGAACTTGAAACTAGGGAATAATTTTCTTAAAATACTTAACATTTCAGAAACCTGCTTTGGATTTCCCATTCCAACCGTATCTGCTAATGAAACCTCAGTAACCCCCATATTTTTATAACCTTCAAGAATTGATAAGATCTTTTCCAAAGGTACCTTTCCTTCATAAGGACAACCAAAAGCTACCGCAATTGAACCTCCAACTTCTACACCATATTTTCTAGCAAGTTCTACAATAGGCAAATGATCCTTTTGTGCTTCACTAACTAAACAGTTAGAATTGGATAGGCTATGCGAGTCTGTAGCCGATAATAATATTTTTATTTTTTTCATTCCTGAATTAATAGCACGTTCTGCACCGCGCAGGTTAGGAACTAGCGCCCGAAACTTTACTCCATCTAAATCCTGAACCTGTTTTACAACCTCTTCAGCATCTCTTAATTGGGGTATTGCTCGCGGATGTACAAATGATGTAACTTCAATGTGTTTAATTCCTGTACTTGCCAGACCACGAATAATACTAACCTTTTCCTCTGTAGGTATCCATTTTTCTTCCATTTGAAAACCATCTCGTGGCAGGACTTCCCATATATTCACTTGTTCGGGTACAAACTTTTTTTTATTTTGCATGTTAAATTATCCCCTTTTCCTTCAAACTTGTTAATTCCTCTTCAGATATACCAAGTTGTTCACTATATACCTGCTTGTTATGCTCTCCCAGTTCCGGTGCACGATGACGGATACGCCCAGGTGTTTCTGAAAACTTTGGCACGATGCCGGGAACTTTAACTTTGCCTAACCGAGGATGATCAACTTCCAAAATATTTTCCCTCGCTTGATAATGAGGATCTTCGAAGATATCTTTTATGCTTAATATAGGAGAAATGGGAACACCAAACTTATCCATTGTCTTCAAAAGTTCTTGTTTATTTAGAGATTTCATAAAAGTCATAACAAGTTCTTGAAGGATGTCATTGTTATTCATTCGTGCTTGGTTTGTTAAATAATCAGGATTTCCTATCAAATCCGTCCGATCCATAGCTTGAGCCAAACGTTCCCATGTTTTTTGTGTACTGCATACCATGACAACCCAATGTCCGTCTTTTGTTTGGTAAGTACCCGAAGGGCTTGAATGACCGTGAAGCATAGGTGCTCTCTCGCGTACTTTTCCGAGCTGATCATGTTCAGCAATTAAGAAATCCATCATCCTGAACATCCCTTCGTATAGTCCCATCTCAACGATTTGACCTTTTTCTTTACTCGATGTTTCACGATGAAGGAGAGCGCTTACAGTTCCAAAAGCAATATATATGCCAGATATATAATCGAGTAATGAAAATGAAGGGCTTACTGGGTGTCGGTCCTCAAATCCCTGTAGGTAGGTATATCCCGAAAATGCAGTACTAGGCGTTCCGAATCCTGCCTTTTCTGCATATGGCCCTGTCTGCCCATAACCAGATTGCCTAGTCATAATGAGACTGGGATTCACTTCCCTCAGCACATCATATCCTAGTCCCCATTTTTCCATGGTTCCAGGCCTGAAATTTTCTATTAATACATCTGCGGTTCTAATTAATTTTTTAAATATCTCCTTGCCCTCTTTAGTGCGAATGTCTAATGTTACAGACTGTTTATTACGTGCAAGCCCTGGCCACCTTAACGGTTCAGATTCTTTCCAAGGTCCCAGTCCACGCAAAGGATCCCCTTTATCTGGAAGTTCTATTTTAATAACTTCGGCTCCCAGGTCTGCTAGTAAAGTGGCTGCAAAAGGAGCTGCAATCACAGTAGATGCATCAATAACACGAATTCCTGTCAAAGGTCCATTTGTAGGATTATCCATAGTAATTACTTCCTCCTTGATGTTTTATTTCAGTATTACTGTTGCTAGACGCAATGGAAATATGAAATGTTCCTATCATCGATTACTATTAAACTGATTTGAGTTTCATTAGATGGAACAAATAATTCCATCTAACAGAACTTTATGTGTTGATTATAACAAAGCACTTTTTAGATGTCACTATAAAAATTATAAAATTCTGTTTTTTTAAAAGGTTAAAAATAAAAGACAGCGCCAGTGAGGCGCTGCCTAGTAATAGGATGGGTGTATCTTTTCTAAAATGAATGATTTTCTTTTGGATTACTAAAACATTCGGAAATTTTCAAGGCAATTGTCTTCACTTCATTTTTTATAGCATTCATACTTTCTTCCGTAAATCGTGTACCTGGGCCCGATACGCATAGACAAAAATTCACTTCTCGATCTAATCCAAAGATAGGTGATGCAACTGAATTAACCCCTGCTCCCCTCTCATCTAAACTTATTGAAATAGATTCTTTTTGAATGATCGGCAATTCATTTGTAAGACTTATGCGTAACCTTTCTGAATCTAAATCATTTAATGTGGATTCAATAAACGATGGAGACTGAAAAGCTAATAACACCTTTCCCCCTGAACCAATCTCCAACGAAAGTATCTCCCCAATACTTACAACATGACGGATTGATTGATTGCTCCCGTATCGCGCAATACACCTTCGTTTTTTATTCTCCAGCATATATAAACTTACTGATTCTCCAATTTCATTTCTTAACTTCTTCATGAATGGTTTTGCAATTTCTGTTATATCAAATGAGATGGTATTTTCTGCAATACGACCAAATTGATACATTTTGTAGCCAAACTGGTATTTTGAATTTGAGAATTTTTTTTGAAGAAGACCGTTATGTACCAAAGTATCTATTAACCTGGAAGTTGTTGATTTTGCCAAATTAATTTTATTCGAGATCTCTGTCAGAGTTAATTCAGATTCTTCCATAGTAAAGCAGTTCATTATGTTAATTGAGCGTTGAACTGTTCGTGATCCTTTCGAGCTTTCATTTTCATCCATTATAAATGCCCCCAATTACGAGTATTTAATTCCAAATCCTTTGCAATTCTGTTTAAAAATGATTACTGTTCCTTTAACGATACGTAAATAATTTTCAAGATTACATAAGCCTTACTTACCGTTTAAAACCAAATCCTGTCTCTACAGCAATCACTGTTTTGTCCATTTAATTCTCTAATCATAAAAATTCCCAGTCTTCAGCTTTGTCACAACACTCAAGACTCAAGCTATATTATCTGAATTTCCAAAGGGAGCGATCAATTCCGAAACCAATTTGCCCCCTCTTCCATATGTACAAATGGAATATCCGTATCAATTACACCTCTAATTCGGTCTAACTCAACATCTTCTCCTTCGAGCCATTTCGCAAAATCTATTGAAGTAGGTTCCTGGTTCCCTCCCAAGGCCATCCAAGCTTTCATGTCCTTAGGTAAATAAGCGGATGTATGAATCGTTCCTGCCCAGCTGCTATATAAATCTGAGAAGACACCTTGGTTGGTATCATTAAACAATCTATAAGCATCGTAGGCAGATGAAAGTTTCCCTTCATGATCTTGTATAATTTCCAATCGGCGTTTCGAATCTATAAGATGGTTACGATTTTCATTTTTCATGATTTCAAAGTGATTGGTACAGGCATTTGACCTGCGCACCTCTACATTTCTCGGAGAGGTTTCCACAATATAGGTATCACCACTTTTATCGTAGACAACGTAAGTGAATGAATGCCGATGTGGGATTTCCTTCAACATCGCGACCGCTTCCTGAACGTTCGCACAAGATTCTACAATCAATCTACCAATCATACAACAAATGAATCCATCTCCTGGATTCTTTCGATTCATAAAGTTATATCCAACCACTAGCCCTTTTTCATTCATGCCATCCATCCGTCCAGTCCCACGTTGACTTGGACCAATGCTAGCATAGCCCTGATCGGTTGGTTGAAATAGGACGTAGCGTCCCTCATATGTCTTTGGGTGGTAATCATAATTACGAATGAAATAATTCTCACCTGTCATAATGGAACATCCCGAACGAACATAATCCAATCGGTACCCTCCAAACTCCTGCAACACACGTTCAATTGGCCATTTCAGTGCTTCCTGCAGGCCAAGTAATTCTTCCCACACACCAGGGGCAAATTGTGTAATCGCTTTCTTGACCTCTTCTTCTTCAACCGTAAACCGCGGCTGCCTAATCTTCCACTGATCTTCACGATTTTTTAGCGTTAGTGAATCTTTTAACTCCTCACCTTGCATGTATCCAAACTCATAATGTGTACCCCGAAATTGTATAATATTACTATATATTTGTTTCACGACTTATCCCTCATTTACAGTAATGGCCATTCAAATTAAGGATACTTGATGTATTGTTGAAAATAAAGAAGATAAGCCTTTAAATTTATGAAACAACTTACTAGGGCCTGTTCTGCTCACCGTTGTTTTATGGGCAATTTAATCTGGGCTTGGCGTGATGATGGCTTGCAAAAGAATTTTTTCAAACGAAATGGCAATGTTGGCTTTTGATGTAGATTAAACATCTGAATTTACTTCATTAAATCCACAACATTCATAACTGGATAAATCCGATAAAATCCCCCCCTACATTCTTTATTTCGTTAAATATTACATTTGTCAAGCTCCTATATACTTACACAATAAACCAAATATGTTATATTTATCACCAATCTTATTTATTAATTATGGGTTATATGGAATTAATAGTTATTTTGAAAAGAATTCAAAAGTCCACTTTTTACAAAAAAGATAATAATTCTTACTTATGAAATACATAGAAGGAGATTTTTTGTGTTCAAGTTTGTAAAAATATTTTTTGTTATACTTCTTTATTGGTATGTTGTACGGTACCAGAAAAGTTCCCCGGTGGATTTGTAAAAAGGTTACTATGGAATATATTGATTTCAGCAAACGCAGATAAGAGGGAAAAACAAATGATGTATTTTGCACAGAGAATAATAATTTTTAGCATCACGCTAGCACTAATCATTTTCATGTTACTTGTTCTGAAGGGCAAAAATCTTATAAAATATGAAAGGTCGTTGTATTTTACCGGGTTAATTACAATTATTTGTATAGCTATATCTCCAACACTTACAGTAATTTATCCAGCATTATATACATTGTTAGTTTTACTAGTTTGTATTTCTTTAATAAGAAAAGAAGTAAAAAAATCAACAAAGTATATAAATATTCTTTCTGCTATAAATATACTGAGTATAATCATTGTACAATTTATCCTTTTCTAATTTTCAAATAAGTATCAAGCCAATAATACTTTAAATAACAAAAAAGCCATTCTCATTGAGAGGGGCTTTTTTTGTTATCAACTTATTGTACGCGCAGCTTTTTCCCAACCATGATTGTATAGCTACTATCAAGTTTATTCCAGTCCTTTACTTGTATAATTGTGCCCCCATATTTTTTAGCAAGAGCAGATACTGTGTCGCCTTTCACAACTGTGTGATAAGTAGCTTTTAATCCACTTACAACAAGCTTGTAGCCAATTTGAAGAGAACTAGGATCCACTTTAGGATTTAATGATTTCAGATTGTCCACAGTTGTTCCATACCTTTTAGCAATCGAGTAAAAGGTATCACCCTTCACAATTGGCCAAGCATTCATGTTGCTGCTTCTTGAACTCGATATTTTCATCATTAGTGAAAATAATGAAGATAAGCCCTTAAATTTATGAAACAACTCACCACCCCGATCTCCCCTCATAATCTGTAACTAGGCACATTTATGAGGGGGACGGATCATGGAGATGGAATTGACAGCACTCCATTGGATTTATGTTGTATTTATCGCATTGATAATCGGGTTTATGGTAAAACGTCGTGACACTACCCTCATTTGTATAGTCGGAATCTTCCTATTAGCATTAGTTGCTACAGGCAGTTTAGCTTCATCCATTAGCGGTATATTTAACAGCTTCATTTTCGCAATCACAGAATTAATGTCCACGATTTTAATTATTTCAATCATAGTTGCCATGAGCACGGTTTTAACAAAGTCTGGAATTAATGATGTCATGATCGCACCATTTGCTAAATTCATTAAAAATCCTACACTTGCCTTTTGGATAATCGGAATCGTCATGATGATCATATCCTGGTTTTTCTGGCCCTCACCGGCTGTTGCCTTACTTGGGGCGGTTATGCTCCCCGTTGCATTACGGGCTGGTTTACCTGCTCTCGGTGTGGCGATGGCGATGAACCTTTTTGGTCACGGAATAGCATTGTCAGGGGATTTCATCATTCAAGCTGCACCTAAACTGACGGCGGATGCCGCTTCGATACCAGTCGGTGATGTTATCGCTGCGAGCATTCCCCTTGTCATCACAATGGGCGTCGTCACCACCCTCTCCGCCTTTATCCTCTTGAAGCGGGATATGAAACTTGGAAGAATCAAGGTGGAGGATAATGAAGGTATCCTCCAAGATCAAACATTTAGTGAAGATCTGCTCACACTGGCACAAAAGAAGTTTTTTGCAGTCTTCATTCCGATCGCATTTCTGTTGGATGTTGTGGCATTATCGATTTTGAAGTTACAAGGGGGAGATGCAACCGCATTGGTTGGCGGTACTGCCGTTTTCATTTTGCTCATTTTATCCCTTGTCGCACATAAACAACAAGGACTTGAAAAATCAACGGCCTATTTAATTCAGGGATTTCAATTTGGATTCAAAGTATTCGGACCCGTCATTCCAATCGCTGCATTCTTCTATTTAGGTGATTCTGGCTTCAACCAAATCATCGGTGACTATTTACCAAAAACGTCTCTCGGCATCGTCAATGATCTCGGTGCCGCATTAGCGGCCTCAGTTCCTTTAACGAAAGAAATAGCCGCCGTTACATTAACGGGCATCGGTGCCATCACTGGCCTCGATGGGTCGGGGTTTTCAGGAATCTCTTTAGCAGGATCGGTTGCCAAACTATTTGGAACGGCCATTGGAAGCGGAACCGCCACCTTGACTGCACTTGGGCAAATAACTGCAATTTGGGTAGGCGGCGGAACCTTGATTCCTTGGGCACTCATCCCAGCCGCTGCAATATGTAATGTCAGTCCCTTCGAACTTGCACGCCGGAATCTGCTACCGGTAACCATTGGATTAGTAGTCACAACAATAGTTGCGATGTTTCTCATATAACTTTTTATACGGCCAATGTGCTTGGGTATTAAAAAACGAGAACAATACTTGATGATCTAGATTTGAATGTGTGAAGTAATTTCCATATGAAAAAGGACTGAAAAAAAAGATCAGTCCTTTTTACATTTTAAATAAAAATCGAATTTTATCCTAATCCAGTAATCCAAGGAGATAATGCCCTGTAGATTCTAAACTACATTATTTTTTCATTACTACTATCAACATTTATTGTTGACTCTACTTTCTTAGCCAGTTTAAATTTATAGAATAATATACAGGCGATTAAAAATCCTATCCCATAAAATAATCCGACTCGTTGAGTAGAATCAAAAGCAAGAAATACTAGAATCAAAAAGCAAAATCCTAAACAAAACAATGGGACAAATGGATAAAATGGTACTTTGTATTGTAATTCTTCCGTTTTCCCACCCGCTTTTAAAAACTTCCTTCGAAACATATATTGCGATAAAGCAATTCCCATCCATGAAATCGTGACAGAAATACCTGCGATTGACATAAGTAATACGAACACAGTATCAGCAGCAATAAAGCTGGTCAATAACGATAAGAGTGAAAAAGACATTGTAAAAAGAAGGGCATTCAACGGTACTTTTCTCTTAGACAAAATACCAAATATCTTAGGTGCCATTCCATCATGTGCCATCGACCAAAGTAAACGTGAAGATGCATAAAGACATGAATTTCCAACAGAAAGAATAGCTGTCAAAATAATAAAATTCATGATACCTGCTGCATAAGGGACCCCTGCAATCTTCATTAAAGTTACAAAAGGACTTTCTAATAGACCTAATTCAGAAGAAGGGAATATGGCAGAAAGAATAATAATGGACGCAATGTAGAATACAATGATTCTAAAAATTACATTTCGAATAGCTCTAGGTATGTTCTCTTCAGGATTTTCACTTTCCCCTGCTGCAATCCCTATTAGTTCTGAGCCTTGATAAGAAAATATTACATTCATCATTGTCACAAAGACAATTGCAATACCACCTGCTGGGAAAAGTCCAGAAGGAGCTAGATTCTCAAAGAATGGGGTTGGACGATCAGATAAGGAGACAAAGCCAAAGATGCCAGCGATTCCAATTAAGATAAACAAGATTACCGCAACGATTTTTATTCCAGCGAACCAATATTCTGCCTCTGCAAAACCTCTTGTCGTTAACGCATTCAATGTAAATAAAAGTACAATGAACACAGCACACCAAATCCAGATAGGAACATGAGGGAACCAGTGTTTCATCAATATTCCCGCTGCTGTAAACTCAACTCCTGCAGTTGCGGCTGAACCGACGAAATACATCCATCCGAGCGAAAAACCAGCGGAAGGTCCAATATATGTAGCAGCATATTTTTGGAATGAACCTGTAACCGGCATATGAACAGCTAGCTCGCCTAGACAGACCATTACCATATACAAAATAAGACCACCTGCTAAATAACCCACCAGAGCCCCTCCAGCCCCTGCTTGATTAATTGTATAGCCTGCATTTAAAAATAGGCCTGTCCCAATAACGCCACCAAGCGATAGCATAAATAAATGACGTCTTTTCATTGAGCGTTGCAGTTGTTCATTGTTTTCCAAACCATTCCCCATATTATCACGTCCTTTTCTTTGCTATTAATCCACCTTCTTCCTAACTAACTTAGAATCTTAATGAGAGACAACTAAGACCGCCATCTTGTTTTTGGAATTCTGACATCTCCACTTCAATCACAGTGTATCCAATATCTTCAATCTTTTTCTTTGTTCCCTCAAATCCTTTCGGGACAATAATGTAGTCGTTCATTCGGACGCAGTTACCCGAATATTCTTCGTCCTCTGTTACAACAATTTGATTATAGCTAGAAAAAGCTTCATGATTGATGAATTCTCCGGCCACTAATAAATTATTGTCTCCTAGATAATTCACACCCGTTTTTAAATGAAAGAATTTCTTAAGAGGAATGATGGTCGTATCATAGCCATACTTACCCATAATATCTTTGAACTGCCGAGCACCTGCTTCATTTGTTCTTGAAGAAAGTCCAACATAGAAGCGATCTTCAGCCTGCATGACATCTCCGCCATCTAACATACCTGGAGATTGAATATACTCAATTGTGTCATAAAAGTCTTTTAAAACTTCTTTCATTTCAATAATCTCACCATTTCGGCTTTCTGCACCAGGATTCGTTACAAGGGCACATCTTGGCGTCAACACGGCGGTATCTTCTACAAACGTAGAATCAGAGTATGTTTCATCCGATTCGAGAACAGTCACTTTCACACCACAGCGTTTTAATGCTTCTATATAAGCCTCGTGTTGTACAAGCGCTTTTTCATAATCCGGGTTTCCTAAATCCGATGTTGTTAAGCCATTTACATAACTTTTACCAATCTTTCGTACAATCGCATGTTTAAACATATTTATTCCTCCTAATATAGTTAACTTAATTTTTTTAAAATAGGGACAGTTAAACCATCTGAACCTTCCGGACCTTATTGCACTTGTGCTCCAAACTGTACAAGCAGTTTTTTAGTTATTGGATTTTCGGCACCACTAACCTTGTTGAAACGATAGGACCTATCTTTCACTTCTCAACCAAACTCTTAAACATACTCTTTATTAGTCTCTCCAGCATAACGGGCGTATGAACAAAGGCACTATCGATGTGAAGGCGCTCAGTACGCTGATGTGCATCTTTGCCGAACGGCCCTACATTGAGCACGGGTGCTTGAAGTTGAAGCATATCAGCGAAAGGAATGCTATAAGTATCGCCCCAGACTGGCGTATTCTTTTCAAAAGCAGTCCAGCCATCAGCCTCATCACTATATTGAACATAGCTTAAATCGCAAAGACCATTAAAATAATGAATTTGGCTGACTTCTTTATTAAACCTGGCTGCAGTTTCCTTTATTAATTGCACAGAATCAATGATAAGCGGATCATCGGACGTATTAACAGCTGGATAATAGGGCGGCGCAAACAGCAATACAATAGCCGGCGCAAGCTCCTGACATTGAATCATCAGTTTATCAGCGATTCGCAGTGATTTTTCCCGCTCATCCCAATCCATGTTTCCTTGGACTTCACTCTTTATTTCCGCAACAAAATTTGCACCAAATTTCCCCTCGGCATAAGAAAGTAACTTTTCGTAGCGCAATACTTTTACTTCGCCTACACCTTCAATCTGTTCACGCCGGCAAACAGCTTTATATGATTCATTGCACATTATCGCTGCTTCCTGTGCAACCTGCTCGAATATATCCATAATTTCAGCAGCGCTTCTTTTCATAATGAAAACATTATAAAGGGCGGCTGCACGATAAGGAGTCTGTGTTGAATATTGTAATTTCAAATCTTTTTGCTGAAGCGAAACGGGTAAAGGTGTATCCTCTCCGAGATCACTTTCCTGAAACAGAGTGTTCCACTCCATGAGTTGAGTAAGGAACGAGGCAATATAGTTAGCTGTAATTCCCTTTAAAGGCTCACCAACGTGAGTTTCTTTTCCATAAAAAAGAGCAGCCGGCATGATTTTCCCCAACGTTCCAGAATAGATATAATGTCTATCATCTCCCGGTTTCTGTGAAAAAGATGGTTCACTGTTAAAAAACATTTTATAAGAAAGGTCATATTTATCACGCAAAGTCACAAGTTCTTTAACTGCAGCTCTCATTCCCGCTGAATTCACTTCCTCATCTGGGACGGTTAATAGCAGAAGATTGATAGACCATTGTTCGATACTTGCTTTTTCGATGAGAGCCATATGAAGGGCAAGTCCCATTTTCATATCCATCGTTCCTCTTCCAAACAAGTATTTTCCCGATTCAAGATCAATGCGAGCTTCTTCCGGTAAATTATCTTTTCGTTCATGAAGTTTTTTTGTGAGCTCCTCTGGTTGAAAAGCAAGAGTCTCAAGATCGCCGTATTCTTCAGTCTGGACCGTATCAAAATGGCTAATTAATACGACTGTCTCCTTGGCTTCAGGATGTTTGTAAAAGGCATTGACAAAGTTTCTCCCTAGATCAACTTCGTGAAGTGATAAGTGCTCTGGATTCCTTTTAAAATAATCAAGCTTACTTAATTTCTCTTGAACTTTATAAGGAAACATGCATTCCCCTTCAGTAAGAGTACGGCTTTCCCAGCTAACAAGTTCACATAATAAAGCACGAAGAGTTTCAGGTGTACCCCATAGTGATCGACTCATCGAAATCCCCCTTCCGGTTTTTAATAAATGTAAGAATATAGGGAAAACCAACCTTCTTTTATCTAAATTTTCTGTTTTTTTAAAAGCGTAGTGACAAACAGCTCAATCCACCGTCCTGCTTTTGGAACTCAGACATTTCCAGTTCAATCGTTTTAAAACCAACTTCATTCATTTTACGTTTCGACTCTTCATATCCCTTTGGAATAATCACATAATCATTTACAAGGATACAGTTTGCTGAGTATTCGTCTTCAGTTGAAACCGTTATTTTCTTGTATGGTGAAAAATTATGATGATTGATAAATTCACCTGCAGCTACAATCAAGTTTTCCCCAAGGTAAGAGATTCCTGTTTTCAGACAGCGGTATCTTCGACGAATGTTGAATCTGGAAATTCCTCACTTGCTGGCAAGTGTGTAACTGAAACCCCGCATTTTTTTAATGCTTCCACATAAGCAGCATGCTTCTCTAATAATCTTTCATAATCTGGCTTGCCTAGGTCGGAGGTTGTTAAACCATTTACATAACTTTCTCCCAGTGTTTTTACAATTACATGTTTATACTTAATTTCCCCCTCAATATTTGATATTCGTACGTACAACTGGACAGGTTAAACAAGTTGGTCCTCCAGTGCCTTTATAACTGATTTCAGTTCCCTTGTATTCATATACTGTGGCTCCAGCATCAAGAAGCTGTTGTTTTGTGTAAGCGTTACCAGAAGACATTACACAAACACGCGGAGCTAATGCAAGCACATTGCAGCCTAAGTTCATGTACTCATCATCCGGCACTTCAATAAACTGAATACCGCGATCAATAAGCAGTTTTCTGAAAAATACTGGCATAAGACGAGAATGGACTACTGCTAAATCATGGTCTACCATGCTGATAAAGGACATAAGATGGAGGCACTCTGCCTCGCCTTGATCATGTGTAAGCTGGACTACGATGAATTCATCGACAAGATGAGCGGTCATTTCTTTTAATTGCCGAATAGCTTCAGCGTTTGTACGATAACCATGTCCGACAACAAGTGTCCGATCATCAAGCCAAACGATATCACCGCCATCTGCGACAGCATCACCAGTTAAAACACCAATAATCGGTATGTTCTTCTCCTTACAAAACTCCTTGTATACATTTGCTTCAGGCTGTCTCAATTCTTTCCCAGACTTTAAAATAATGGCTCCTTCACTCGTGAATTTTACAGGATCATGCGCATATAAGGAATCCATTCCGACTTCCGAAGATGCGGGCAAATAATCGATGTTTGGAACATATTTCTCCAAAATAGAAATAAAGTCACCATACTCTGTTAGGGCTTCTTTGAAATCTGGCTCTTCTACATAGTTGAAATTCTGCCATTCTTGGCTTATATGCTCTTGACTAATAAAAGCGTCGTTCGGATGTTTTACAATGACACGTTCTAATGGTTGGTACATAGACGAACAATATGTCATTACCTTTCCTCCTTTTTCCGCATATCGGAAAACGTTTCCGACAATAGGAAATTTTCTTAAATTATAAAATTAAATATGGTATAATGTCAATATGTTTTAAATCTTCAGTTTTTTGTAACTCGTAATGAAAGATAGGTGGTAAGTTTATGCAATCAATTGACCGGGCCATGAACGTTATTAAGGTGCTAGTTTCCGATTCATCGGAAAACTGGCTGTCTATTACGGAACTATCTCAAGAATGTGAACTTCCGGTTAGTTCCATGCACCGTTTGTTAAAAGCAATGTCCAAGCATGGCCTAATTCAACAAGACGAACAATCCAAACAATATGGTTTAGGAAATATTTGGCTCGAATATGGTTTGCGTATGTATGACAAAATGGATTACATAAGTCAAATAAGGCCTGAACTAGAAAGGCTTATGAACAAAGTGGAGGAAAGCGTCTATCTCAGCCAGCCAGTAGGAATTGAGTCACTCATTATCGAACGAATCGACAGTGAAAAAAGCCAAATCCGTGTTTATGACCAGCTTGGCTCACGAGTCCCTATGCATATTGGAGCTGCTAATAAGGTAATGCTCGCCTATATGCCATATAATCAAGCGAAAAAAATCGTAGATGCTCTTTTGCCAGTTCAAGAAAGAGCAGCTTTTTGGGATATATTGAAAGAAACTAAAATGAAGGGACATGGAATCAGTCACAGTGAAAGAACAGAAGGAACATCTTCTGTAGCTGTTCCGGTCTTAAACCATTTTGGAGAAGTGCATGGGGCAGTGAGTATTGGTTTTGTCAGCTTTAACTTGACAGAAGACAGACTTGATTTTCTCATTAAAAATGTGATTGAAACCGGCAATCGAGTTTCTTCAAAATTGGGGTATAGAGGACCATGAATATGAGACCAGTGGATGAACGGTATTCACGAAACGATTCATCCATTAATATCTTGTTGTTTTATAATAAACCCTGAAAATTTTAATAAGTCGTCACTTCTTTTCCGAATTAACCTTTTCGTTAAAATTTCAGTCTTTCCCTTGCGATTAACGCAAATAATCAAAGCGGTCAATATGGTAGATTGTTATTCCACCAAACCAATTATAAGGATAGTAGGCCTCAGATCCTAAGCAGATAGAAACGGGTGTCACGTTACTTCAAAACCTTGTCTCTGAAACCGATGGCATAATAAAAAAGGACCCAAAAGTGTCTGAAATCACCACAACTTTTGGGTCTTATTCTTTTTTCTCACAATTTTTCCTAATCGAAGGTTTTAACTTGATACGACTGTACTTAAATCAGAATTTTCACAATGACTACTGAGTAAATAATCTTGAATAATTTTTAATACGATATCTTGATTTTGATTTAAGTAAAAATGATCTCCCTTTAAAATATGCAATTCGTTAATATGTTCAATGTATTGATTCCAGCTTTCAATACTTTCCTTCGTCACAGAATCCTCAGAACCTAATAACAAAACAGCCTTATTATTCAACTTTTTTTGACGTCTATTTTCACCATGATAGTTTGCTAATATATTTAAATCTGATTGGATAATCGGAAGGAATATATTCATGAAATCTTCTGTTTCTAAGAGCTCCTTGTTTGTTCCCCCGATTTTTTTAGTGATTGTTTTAAATTGTTTGAATTAGAACAATCGATTTGATCTACCTTATAATCTGGAGACGATTTGCTAGATATAAATAATTGTTCTACCTTATTTCCGTATCTCTCTTCTAATTTTGCCGCAATTTCATATGCTACTATCGCACCCATACTATGTCCAAAAAAGGAGATATTTTTTAGTGAATTTATTTGATATTTTGTTTGCATTTCTTCCATTAAGATATCCGTCAGAGCAGACATACGATCACACAATGGTTCACAGTATTTACTTCCATGTCCAGGGTATTCTAGCGGGATTACCTCAATCTCATTGTTATCAAATTTCCACTCTCTATAAAAAGATGCACTTCCCCCAGCATAAGGAAAACAAAAAAGTTTTTTATTCAGTCCTTTCATCCCCTTACTCCTCCACCTAAATAAGAATTAATTCAACATAAACTTCATAAAGTTTTCAACATATCTCGAATCAATTTCTGGCATTCTCATTGACAGCAGATCTAATTCCTTTTTGGTTTTGGATTGTAGAATTTCTGATTCTTTTAATTTTGTTGATTCGTCAATTAATTGGGACAAAGCACTTAATGAATGAATCTCATTAGATTGTGTCTTTTCTTTTAAAGATTGCAGCCATTCATCTAAGTCCATATTCGAGTAAGATATATCATTCTTTTCAAAGAAAGAGGTTACGAATTCACTTGAAACTTTCTGATCATTGAACATATGGTAGATTCCGAGTTTATTGTTCTCATCTAATCTTGATATTTTGTAAATAAACTCACTTACAAAATCGACTGGCATTAATTCAAAATGAATTTCTTCTTTAAATGGTAATATCTTTTGATCAATAAATGATTCAAAAACTTTGTACAACATATCCTTCTCGTTCCAGACCCCATTTGATGAATTAGATGAAATCCTACCTAATCGGAAAATATCGACTGTTAGTCCATAATCTCTTGCTTGGAGAAGTAGTTTCTCTGCAACCCATTTTGACTGGCTATACCCGATCATTAAATCGGATGAATAAACTAATTCGTCTTCTTCGTCCCATTTTCTTTCTCCAGTTAATACAGAAAGCGTTGATGCGTAATAAATATTTTTCCGAGTGTTGGAAGAAGCAAACTTAACAATCTCTACTACACCATCTACATTCGAAATTTTTGATTTACTATACGGTTCGAAGAAGTTCGTTTCTGCACCTACATGATACACCTGAGAAACATCATTGCTTAATTTCTCATATGTCATATCATCTAAACCAAATTGATGTTTACTAAAATCCCCTTCAATTACCACTATTCTGCTTTCGAACTCATCCTGCCAAAGACCATATTTTATTAATGTATCTTTTAATCTATTTTTCGAAGGAAATCTAACCAAACAATAGATTTTGACATGATCTATTTCCACTAACAATTTGTTTAATAGATGTGCTCCTAAAAACCCTGTTCCTCCTGTAATCAACATGTTTTTTTCAAATTGAACTGGTTGAGCACATATTTCTCTTATTTTCTCCTTCAAAGAGTGATCGAGCGTAGAATCGTTTTCCATCACGACTTCTATACTGCCAGATGAATCCATTTCAAGTGCATCAACAAATTTATTTACTGTATTATTTGCTAATAATATTTGTAAAGTGGCTTCTGGTAATACAGTTTCTTTCATTACATAGATCAGTTTGGTAGCTAAAATGGAATGCCCTCCATTTTCAAAGAAGTTATCGTCTAATCCTAAACTTTGATTTCCTAATACCTTTTTCCAAATCTCTAATACTTCTTTTTTCTTTCCATCTTCTTGAATAGCTACGGAAGTTTTATTTTGCATTATATCCATTTCTAACAATTTCTCTTTATCCACTTTACCGTTGGCATTAAGAGGAAAATTATCAACTCTAACAAAGAAGTGTGGAATCATATAATTCGGCAATTCATTACTCAAATAATCTTTTATATCATTCTCGACGTTTTCCGTGTTCTCACCCTTATGTGTGTAATAAGCGGTAACGTAATTCTCATTATTGATGTTTTTAACAGCTACTACTGAACTTTCAACCTTTGTATATTTATCAAGTTTTTCTTGAATTTCATTTAACTCAATTCTAAAACCGCGTATTTTTACTTGGCTATCTTTTCGTCCTTTATACAGAATCTCACCATTATTTAAACGGATGCCATGATCACCTGTTTTATACCACTTCGTCTGATTTAAATCATCTATAATCAAAGCTTGTTCTGTTAATTCTGGTTGATTTAAATAACCTCTCATAACTCCTTGACCGCCAATGTAGATCTCTCCTATTTCTCCATCGCCAACCTCAACTTGTTCTTCAGATAGAATTTTTATTTCAACATTACTCAACGGCTTTCCAATAGGAATAACATCTACATCTTTGTCTTCAACTTCATGACAAATAGCAAAGGTTGTGCATTCGGTTGGCCCATACCCATTAATTAAAGAAACATGACCGATCGTTTGTTTCAATCTATTTACATGAGAAATGGAGATTTTATCTCCACCAACCACGATTTTCTTTAATCCTTCAAAAATAAATGGATCCTCATCTACCATTGCATTGAAAAGACCAGTTGTAAAAAACGCTACATCTACCTTTCCAACTGATATTGCTTCTTTCCAATCATCAAAAGAAGTAAATTCATTTGACATCAAGAATAATGTAGCTCCATTTAGTAACGCTCCCCATATCTCAAAAGTTGCGGCATCAAAGCAGGGGTTAGAAAATTGAGCCACTCTATTATTTTCGTTTATTTCAAGCATTTTAGAGTTCAATACTAAATTAACTACACTACTTTGTTCTATCATTACGCCTTTTGGCTTTCCAGTTGTTCCAGAAGTATAAATTACATACGCTAGACCATTTTCTGATGAACGGTTGACAGAAGTGTGTCCTTCCTTACTTAGCTCATTAAGCTCAAATAGAATTGGTTGAATACCTAATTCACTAAACTTCCCTTGAGGGCCATTAGATAAGAAGAACTTCATATTCGTATCTGCAAGCATATATTCTAATCTTTTTAATGGATACTTTTCGTCTATTGGAACATAGCAACAACCTGACTTTAAAATTGCAAGCATCCCTATGACCAGTTCAATGGATCTTTGGCTTGGAATCCCTATCATTGTTTCCTGTTGAATTCCTAAATCAACGATTTTTTTGGCAAGATTATCTGAGAGAATATCTAATTCTTTATAGGTAATTTGCCGTTCATTTTCACAAAGTGCAACTTTTGATTGATTATCCTCTACTATTTTTCTAAAAGCTTCAGTTATTGACATCAATTTATTCGTCGCCATCAATTTACTTATCATAGTGCCCCAACTTTCAAGTTATTTATTAATTTACCAATAGATAACGTTTCATCTTCTGTTAGATTTAAGAATATCCTTTGCATCGAATCCATAAAACGTAAGATCTCATTTTCATCATACATACTGTCTTTATAAATAATTTTATAATGGAGCTTTGACTGCACTAAAGCGGCAGAAAACGTAAGATCGAAATTAGTCGATTCATTTCCAACAGAATTTTCAATCATTATTCGCGAATCCTCTGCTAGTTCTGTGCTCGGGTAATTTTCGAACACAAATATATGTTGAAATAAATCTTTATCCCATGGAATTTCAGCATATCGCTTAATATCCGTTAGTGAACTAAACTCATACTCTCTCATTTGTAATTGCTTATTTTGAATAGCGGTGAAATAAGATTGTAAATCATCTTCCCAATCGATTTTCAAAGAAAATGGAAGTGTGTTGATTAATAAACCTACAGCTGATTCGATATGTGGAATGCTAAGGTTCCTTCCTGAGCTTGTCACACCATAGCATACTGACTTGCTTTCGCTAAGGTAGGATAGGACGATGCCCCAAACTCCTTGAACCACTGTATTAATTGTTTTCCTGTGTCGCTTGGATATATCTATTAATTTTTCAGTAAGATCCTCAGATAAGCTATATTCAATAACCTTATCGGATGAAAAAGATTGTTTATTTTTTTTCGTACTTGCTAGTGCTTTTACTTGTCCGAAATCCTCCAACTCTTTATTCCAGAAAGCTGCTTCATCTTTTTTATTAACATTCTGAACATGATTCATGACTTGTTTATAAGCAAGCTTATGCTCTTCACCGTCTTTTGACATACTGGATGCATTTAGATAATTATCTATGAAATGATTAATAACAATTTGCAGACTCCAGCCATCTATTAGGGCATGATGATGTGTCCAAATGAATTTATAGCGATGACTCGATAGTTGAATTAATGTTATATTCATGAGTGGACCATTCTCTAACTCAATTTGTCTACCCCTGCATTGCACTAACAGATTATCTATTTTCTCTTCTAACTCGTCGCCATTAAACATCGTTAGATTCACATGATTAAACACATAATAAATGTCATTGAGTATAATTTGATAGCGGTCTCCCATTTGATTTCGCCTAAAAACTGACCTTAGAACGTCATATTTTCTACAGGTATCATTCCAAGCTTCTTCTAATTTATCCAGGTCAAGATTCCCTTTTAAATCAATAGATAGCTGTGAAATATATTCAGAACTTTGATTCACTTCACTATGGAATAACATCCCTTCTTGAAGTGATGTCACTGGGTAAATCTCTTCAATATTATTAAACTTATTAATAAAATGGGTGATCGTACTTCCATCAATTATTTTCTCGGATTCGAAATCCGTTTCAACAATGGAATCATTTAAATCTACACTTCCGCTTAAAACTTTGTTTATTTGCGATTCAACTTCTTTACATATTATTTGGAAATTCTCATTTTTTCTATCCCCAATAATATTCAGAATGAGTCTATTGTTTACGATGCTTGCGACGAAATTCAGTTTATATGGAAACTTGT
Source organism: Peribacillus sp. TH16 (assembly GCF_016651095.1). Lineage (NCBI taxonomy): Bacteria > Bacillati > Bacillota > Bacilli > Caryophanales > Bacillaceae > Peribacillus > Peribacillus sp. TH16. Next base: position 2,062,342 of record NZ_JAEKEM010000002.1, read on the forward strand.
AGTTTAAATCAATATTGCTACTATTGGTTTGTTCCATATCACCTGTGTTGTTAAACTGACCTAGATAGTTATAACTCACAAGGCTATCTGGATAGCTATAATTCTTATTAGAAATATACTTTAGGATACCAAAGTCAAACCCTTTGTTTGGCACACTTCTTAATGTGTTTTTTGTATTTCTCAACGTTGACCCCAAAGACGATTTTCCTTCAATCCTTACTGGATAGATAGAGGTGAACCATCCTACCGTCCTTGATAGATCAATACCATCCTCAATATCCTCTCTTCCATGGCCTTCTAAATCGAGCCAAAATTCATGGATTCCTATTCGATTGGAAAACACATGAGCGATAACAGATAATAAAACTTCATCAATCGACGTTTTATATTTTCTTAATATATTTTTAATGAGGTTTTGTGTTTTGGCCTCATCCACTTCTATTTTATACATGCCTTCAAAATCACACGTTTCTCCTAAACTTTTCGTCTGCGGAGAAACGGTCTTATTCATTTCCTTCTCCCAATATAGGACGGCTTCTTCTGATCGTTCAGTATTCTGATATTCGTTAAGTTTCTCGGACCATTGTTTATAAGAAGTCGTTTTTAAAGGCAGTGATAGTTCTTGTTCATTCTTTATCTGTTGACAACATCTTTCGAAATTTTCAAGAAGTATCCTCCACGAAACACCATCAACTACGAGGTGATGGATTACCCAAAAAATTCTTACTTCTCTTTGATCCTTAAAAAGAAGAAACTTCATCATAGGTCCATTGTGAATGTTTAAACTTTGTTGGGCACTTTCTTCTAGTTCTTTAATTTCCTTCAAACTATTTTCATCTTTAAAACTTGAAACATGATACTCATAAAAACCACATACTGTATCTACATTCCGAATATTGCCTATATATGAATCACCTTGTTTTTCAAATAATGTCCTTAAAACATCGTGATGATCAATTAATTTCATAATGATTTTTTTATATTGTTCAGTTGACATTGTATTATCCTTCATTAAAACGACAGACTGATTCCAATGATGAATATTCTCATGATTTTCATTAAAAAACCAAGATTGAATAGGCGTTAACGGGACATAACCTGATATTGTTTCTTGAACCACTTGGCTTTGCTCCTGCTCATTTACAATACTCGCTAACTCTCGTACCGTTTGATATTCAAATAAATCTTTAGGTGTTATAAATAAATGTTTCTCATTTGCAGCAGAACATATTTGAATACTGATGATTGAATCACCACCACATTCAAAAAAGTTATCATCTGGACCTATTAATGGATCGTTTAAAACATTTCTCCAAATTGTCAAAAGCTCTGTTTCAGTTTTAGACAATCCTTTCACATCTAGCATGTTTTCCTTACGTTCATCCATTTGTTCCGTCCATTTAGGAAGTGCTTTTTGATCTACTTTTCCATTCGGCGTCAAAGGAAACGTATCTAATTTCATAAAATGAGAGGGAATCATGAAAGTAGGCAGAGTCTCTCTTAATTTTCTTCTGATTATTTCTACCGAAACCTCATTATTCACCGTATAGTAAGCAATTAGCCTTTTATTCTCAAATCTATCTTGCATTACCGTTACAAAACTATCTTTTATTTCTTCTATTTTTCGTAATGAAACATTAACCTCTGATAGTTCAACACGATATCCTCTTATTTTCACTTGATCGTCTGCTCTACCTATATAAACTAATTCTCCAGCTTTATTAAACTTAACTAAATCCCCAGTTCTATATAATTTTTCTGTAGGGTTGAATGGATTGGGTACAAACTTTTCATTGGTCAGACTCTCATTGTTCAAATATCCTCGTGCTAACCCAAGTCCTCCCACGTAAAGTTCACCCACAGATCCTACCGGTACTATTTTTTTATGTTTATCTAATACAAGTACAACAGTGTTAGTCAGAGGCTTTCCAATTGAAACAACGAATTCATTTGTTACATCTTCATTCGGAGGAAATATTTTATAACTTGTACACACCGAATATTCTGTAGGCCCATAACCATTAAAAAACGATATATGTTTAAACTTTGAAACGAGTTCAACTGGACATTCAGAACCTGCAGACCCTAACACTTTAATACTACTCAATTCAGTGATTGGGAGTTCCTTCAACACAGCAGGTGGTAAAATAATATGCGAAATCTCTTCGTCCTTTATTTGTTCAACAAGTTTATTCATGTCAAATTGGTTTTCTTTATCTACACTTATATGTAGTTCAGCACCAAATAAAAGTGAACTAAAAATCTCAATAACGGATGCATCAAAATTAAACGTAGCGAATTGCAACACTTTAGCTGAAGTATCTAAACACATCATTTTATTTTGATTAAAAACTAAGTTAATAATTCCTCTATGTTCTATCATTACTCCCTTTGGTCTACCTGTTGTTCCGGAAGTATAAATGACATATGCTAGATCTTTATGATCAGCAATGTGAAGATTTTCTTCCATTAACGTATTCGATTCTTTCTCAATATCTTCAAAGTATATTGTTTTAGATTGATCGATTAATCCGTTCTCTTCAAGTTCTTTGTGAGTCAAACAATATGAAATGGACGAATCATGAACCATGTAGCTTAATCTATCGTTTGGATAATGAGGATCCAATGGAACATAAGCAGCTCCAGCTTTAATTACTGCCAACATCCCGACTACCATATCAATCGATCGTTTCACATATATTCCAATCTTCTCTTCTTTAGAAATTCCTTTGCTTAGTAAATAGTGTGAAAGTCGATTACTCTTTTGATTTAATTCCCTATATGTAATGGTTCTCGAACCATCAACAATGGCCATTTTATCAGGAAATTGTTCAACAATTTTATAGAAAGCTTCTGGAATGGAATCATTGATCCCCTCAAAACAAATAGTTTCCCCTTGCCAATCCTCTAATAATATCTTCTCTTGTTTCTTACTCACAACAGATACAAGATCAATTGATTGTTCAGGCTGATTTGTAATTGTTTTAATCCACTCTAAAAAATTTTCACCTAATAATCGAATGGTTTGTTCATTGAAAATCTCTGAATTATACTCAAAAGCGAATAATAGTTTATCTTCAAATTCTTCCACAGCTAAACTTAAATCAAATTTTGCTACCTTTGATTTTATAACTTCAGGCGTTATGTTTATGTATTCACTTTGAAATGCTGCTTTAGCATTGTTTTGTAAAATAAAGACCGTTTGAAATAATGAGGTGTTCGCCAAATTTCTTTCAGGATTAATAACTTCAACAATTTTTTCTAATGTCATTTGTTGATGATCATAGATGTCAACGATATGATCCGTATTTCTATGTAGAATCTCTTCAAATGTTTCCTCAGATTCTATCTTTAATCTAAAGGGTAGTGTATTGACAAAATAGCCTATTGATTTCTCTGTTCCAGAAATCATTCTATTCGCTAAAGAACTTCCAACAATTACATCATTTTGTCCTGTATATTTTGCTAGAAAAGACTGATACATAGTTAGTAGAGTCATATATAGTGTTGAATTTTTTTCAAGTGACATCCGCTTTAGGCTTTGGAGCTCTTCCCTTGTTAGCTCCACTATGAAACTACTGCCATTATTGCGATTTTCTTTTTTTCGAATCGTATCTAAAGGAAGCTCTAATTTAGGTAAATCGCCTGATAAATTTCTTTTCCAAAATAGCATTTCTTCTTTAAAATTACGTTCCAACCAGCTTTTTTGTTCTACGGCAAAATCCTTATATTGTATAAAATCGTTTCCAAGGATAAGTTCTTTTTTATTCACTTCACTGTCATAAAACGATAACCATTCATCTAAAAATATACTCACTGACCATCCATCAAAAACAAAATGATGAAGATTAACAAATAGTACAAACTCTTTTTCACTCAATTTAACAAGTTTTATCGTCAAGAGAGGACCTTTTTCTATTCCAAAAATTTCCGATTGTATGTCGTCTTCTATTTGCAAAACATGAGTTGTTTGCTGTTCTGCTTTTAACTCAGTGAGGTCTATTTCACCTATTTTAACGTACAAATCTTCTCTTATTTCTTGATAGCCTATACCATCTTTTTCACGAACGATAGTTCTTAAAATTTCATGTCTATTAATGACATGATTAACGGCTTTTTCTAGAAGTGTAATGTCCACTTTCCCAGTAATTTTATATTTCTGAGGTATATTATAATTAGTCGTTTTACCATTTAGTTTTTCGTTAAACCACAAAGCTTCTTGGTTACTAGATAGAACATAATTTTGTGGTTGCGTTTCTTTGTGTTCACTTGCAGTATCTGAAATTTTATTAATGATGAAGTCAGACAACGATTGGACCGTTGAATTTTGAAAAATATTTTTTAAAGTTAGAATTTGATTAAATTCTTTGTTTAATTTTGTTAATAACTTCATGGCTAATATCGAATGGCCGCCTATTTCAAAAAAATCGGCGTTTTTATCGATTTGACTTGTTGATAAAACTTCCAAAAAAGTCTTTTCTACAAATGATATAACTATTTCTTCAAATTGAGTTTCATCTTTAGTGGATATCATTATTTCTGGAAACATCTTATGACTTAGCAATTTCAAGGTAGGATTTTCAAACAAATCCTTTAATTTTATATTGGTATCAAGTTTTTTATTTATTTTTGACACCAATTTCATAGCTGTTATCGAATGCCCACCTAGCTGGAAGAAATCAGAATCCTCATTAATCTCTCTGTTCAAGAAAAACTCTTGCCAGATTTCTTTAAGATCTTCATTAACAGTTGAGGTAGAGACAGAACGGTTTCGTATAGCTTTAAAGTCATTACTGACATTATTTTTTGTTTTTGGAAAATCAACTTCCACAGAAATTTCATTGATGTTTTGAGCCTTTGTAATTTGATTAGCAATTTGCATAAAGGCTTCTTGAATATCATGTACAAGTGAAATTTCTAAAAAGCTTCGATTAAAATACAATTTACATTTTATTGTTTCTTTATTATCCTGGGCTTGTAATGATAAAGGAAAGCTGTGTGATTCTGTTCCACCTTGTACTTCCCAATTAATACTCGATCCTTCATCTTTAGCTTCTGGATAATTTTCATAAACAAATAAAGTCTCAAATAAAGGATCTTCCTTCTTTAATTTCGTATGATTTTTGATATCTACTAAAGAAATTTGGGAGAAATCTAACATGTTGTTTAATGTTTCTTGAAATTGTTTCAATAAATCAGCAATGCTATCTGTATCTTCTATTTTTGCTATCATAGGAATCGTATTAATGAGCAGTCCAACAATTTCTTCTGATTTGAATAAATTATTCGACCTACCAGAGCTCACAATCCCAAAAACTATTCGATTCTGATGAGACATTTCCTTTAGCACCATCGACCAAATTAATTGCAATAATACATTAATCGTTACATGGTTTTTAGCTGAAAAGTCTCTTAATAGTTTACTTTGTTCTTTATCTAACTCCCAAAAGAGACTATCTCCCTTCTGGTTTTCCTTCGCTTGTTTTATAACAGGAAATGTGATCGTTGGTTGTTCAATATCCTTTGCTAGCACTTTCCAAAAACGGTTTAACTCTTCCGTATTGGTTCTATTCATAAACCGAATAAAGTCGCCATATTGTTTTGGTTTTTCAATAAGCCCTTTTGTGTCTTTTCCTACTATTTGGCTGTAAATTTCAAAGAGTTCATTGAGGACAATACTTGTGCTCCAGCCATCTAAAATAATATGGTGATGAGTCCAAATCATTATAAATTGATTTTCTTCGATTTTTATCAACTGGAATTTCATCAAATTCGAGTTATTTACGTCCATATCACGGGATTCATTGGATATCCTCTGTATTTCCTTTAATTGTTCATGTTCATTTAGCGATGTCATGTCGAATATTTCTGGTTGATAATCGATTGAATTGAATACAACCTGAACATTGTTTTCTATATTTTTAGAGATGACCTTCATTCTTAATGCTTCATGACGATCTACAACCTGATTCCATGCCTGGAATAATGCGTTTACTTCTAGAGTGCCTGTTATTCTGATTTGCATTTGAGAAATGTACAGATTTTCTGTTTGTTTATTCATTTCAAGTTCATAGAGAATTCCTTCTTGAAGCGGAGTTAATGAGTAGATATTTTGTATTGATTTCTCCAATTTTGCGCCTCCCGATCCCATTATCATTGTGTTCCATCCATATCTACTTACTTCTTTCCTTCTAGGAAACTAGTAATCATCTCATTTATTAGAATTTAATATATGAAACAAGTCTTCCTCAGTAATCATGGCATCTGGAAAATCACTTTCTATTAACGAACTTTGTTTAGATTCAGTGCCCACGATTTCCATTACCACTTTATCAATAGCTTCTATTAATAGATCTATCTTATTCTTAGCTAATTTTGATATTATCTTTATGGTTAGTTTTCCGTCTTGAATCAAGGCCAGGAAATGTAGTTTCGGTTTATTTTCAAATTCACCAAAATCCTTGCTATTAGATGATTCAAATTGAGAGTCCAATTTTCCTAAATAATTAAAAGTAACATGGATATCTGGCTCCTGGATGACTCCGGGTCTTAAATACTTGATCACACCATAATCAAAACCTTTATTTGGAATTTCCCTTATTGCATTCTTTGTGTTTTTTAACGTATTATTAAATGTCGCATCTGAATGTAATAATATTGGATACATCGCAGTAAACCAGCCAACTGTTCGTGTAACATCTATTGTTTCGTCTACTATTTCCCTGCCATGGCCTTCCACTTCTATCCAAAAATTCTCTACTTCAAAAGATTTGTTCACACTCTTTGCGATTAATGACAACAAAACTTCTTCTACAGTTGCTTTAGATTGACTTGTTAATTCATGGATCAAAAACTCAGTTTCTTCTTCACTAAATGACTTCTCTATTGTTCTTTCTTCTTTTGCTATAAAGTCTTCTATTATCTTAAAATCAGCTATTTTATTTTTTATTTTTTGCTCCCAATAACGGATTGTTTTAGAATCCATTAACGTTTCATTGTATTTCTTTAAGAAGTTTGACCAATCTTTAAATGATGAAGTTTTAGTTGCCAGCTTTCCTGTTTGATTGTTTAATACTTGATCATGGAGATAATTAAAGTCTTCAAGTAAAATTCTCCAAGAAACAGCATCAACTAATAAATGATGGATTACCCAAAGGAAGCGATACTTGTTCGATTGTTCTTTCAAAACTAGCATTTTCATTATCGGCCCATTTCTTATGTCCAATGAACCTTGTATCGTCATTTCCCATTCATCTCTTGTTCTTATTCGTGTTTCCTCATCTAAATGATGAATATCCTTATAGACTAACTCCCATGTTTTATGATCAGAGTCTATATTCCCTAAATATTTATTGTTATGGTTTTCAAATAGGGTTAACAATCCATCATGATGTTCTACTATCTGAGATAGAATTTTTTCAATGTCCTCTAATTGAGCACAAATATTTTTACTAAACACAATAGACTGATTCCAATGACTGATAGCAGTCGTGTGTTCTGCAAAGAACCATTCTTGGATTGGGGTCAGTTCCACATTCCCTCTGGTATCAATAGGTTGAACCATGACTTTATTTTCAGTTCTCGCAATCGCAGCTAACTCAGCTACCGTTTGATTTTCAAAAATTGATTTCGGACTAATGATAATGCCTTCTTGTCTTGCTAGAGAGCATATTTGAATACTCTGAATAGAATCCCCACCAAGTTCAAAAAAGTTATCTCGGATACTTAAGACATCTATTCCTAAGACACTTTTGAAAATTTGAAGAAGAACTTTCTCATTATTCGTCTTAGGTACTTCTAAATCGGTACTACTTCTAGTGTCCGGAACCGGAAGAATAGCTGAATCAATTTTCCCATTTGCGTTTAACGGAAATTTGTCCACTTGTATAAAGAATGACGGGATCATGTAATTTGGTAATCTCTCTTTTAAAAATGCTTTTAACTGATTGGAATCGACTTGTTGTTTTGATGTGAAATAGGCAATTATTTGTTTATTTAAGTTTGGCTGATCTTGAATTTTAATGAATGAATCAATTACTTGCGGATACGTGCTGAGAGTGACCGAAATCTCATCAACTTCAACTCGAAATCCTCTTATTTTCACTTGATTATCCTTGCGCCCTAGAAAAATCAACTCGCCATTGCTCGTGAATTTTGCAAGGTCACCACTACGATATAAACGCTTTCCAACTTTAAAAGGGTGTTCAATAAACTTCTCTATTGTTAAATCATCATTATTAACATATCCAACTGCTAACCCTTCACCACCAATGTATATTTCACCAGTAGCACCTATTGGGACAAGCTTTTGCTCAGGACTTAATAAATAAATGTTAGTATTCAGTATTGGTTTACCTATCGATACTTTATTATTTTGAATCCTATTGTTTTCAAATGCCTTAAACATTTCGAATGTAGTCCATACAGAGTATTCTGTCGGGCCATACGCATTATAAAAGTTTATCTTTTGATATCGATTTAGCAAGTCTATTGGGCATTCTGACCCCGCTGAACCAACGAACGTCACATCAGAATCCTCTATATTTAGCTCTTGTAATACCGCCGGCGGTAATACAAGGTGCGTTAACTTTTCACTTATGATTTGATTTTCAAGTGCGAATAAATCAAACATTTCCTCTTTATTATTTCCGATATGCAACTCTGCACCATTTAATAAGCTTCCAAATATCTCGTATATAGAAGCATCAAAATTAAAGGTAGCAAATTGTAATACCTTTGATGTCTCATTAAGTTGTAAGTATTTGTTTTGACTTATTACTAAATTCACTACACCTCTATGAGATAACATGACCCCTTTCGGTTTTCCTGTAGTTCCAGAAGTATAAATAATGTAAGCTAAATCTGAAGGTGCAAGCAATTTAGAAAAGCTTTCTGTATCTATGTAATCTACGGATTCAAGATTTATCACATTTGCTATCTTTTTAATCTCAGGTTCTTCTTCTTGATTCGTAATACATATATCTATTTTCGAATCATTAATGATATATTCTAATCTTTCAGTTGGCAGCATAGGATCAAGCGGTACGTATGCACATCCAGCTTTAATGATCCCCAACATACTGATTACCATATCAATAGATCTGTATACATGCAGACCTACCTTATTTGAACCATTCTTCATATGGTTTCTAACCAAGTTTGCAATCACATTTGATCTTTCATCTAATTCTAGATAGGTTATACTTTCTCCATTATCAGTAACGGCTAATTTGTTCGAATGGTTCTCTACGATCCTTTCAAAAATGGAGATGATTGTCTCATTTTGATATGTATCCGAAACTTCACCTTGCCACTCAGATAATAATTGATTCATTTGACTGTCATCTAAATAATCTAAATGACAAATAGGAATATTTGTATTTTGACAAATTTGGAATAACCATTTTTCGAAACTCTTCATGAGTCTTTCGATTGTTTCCCGATGAAATAGTTCATCAGAATACTCGAATTCAAGTACTAGCTTTTGAGAACCCTTTACTTTTATAGTAAGATCATAATTTGAAAAAGGAATGTCGAATTTATCTTTTTCAAGAGTGAAAAATGAATTGCTAAAGTTTCCATCGAAGCTTTCTTCCATTGCCAAAGCTGTTTGGAACAATGGAGAATAACTCAAGTCTCTGTCTGGATTAATGATCTCAACAATTTTTTCAAATGGAAAAGCCTGATGTTCTAATACATCCAAAATCAACTTACGATTTCTGGTTAAGATGGTGTGAAATGATTGTGTATCATCTACTGTTAACTTAAAAGGTAATGTATTAACAAAGCAGCCCACTGTACGAGCAAATTCTTCTTGGCCTCGGTTTGCGACGGTACTCCCGACAATGATTTGATTCTTCCCGGTATACTGACTTAAAAACACTTGATAAGCGGTCATCATAAAAGTATATAAAGTTATACCATTCTTCTTTAAAATCGTGTCTATCAATAAACGAAGTTCATCCGTTATATCCATTTCTAATCTGTCACCTGAATAAGAAGGTGATTTTGGGCGTTGAAAGTCAAATGGAAGTTCTAATACTTCTTCCTCTTGATTCAAATAACTTCCCCAAAACTTTCTTTGACTGGGCGTGCTCTCTTTGACCCACTCCTTATGCCAGGCAGCATAATCTAAATATTGCATTTCAATAGGGGGAATATCCTCAATCCGTCCCGTTTGAATCAATTCATAAATCCCCATTAACTCCTCGAAAAATGTCAAAAACGATACTCCATCAAAAATAATATGGTGAAAATTACATACTAAATAATATTTTTTTCTTCAATTCGAAATAGCTTCATATTAAATAACGGATCATTTTCTAGATTAAAACATCTTTTCATTTCTTCATTTAGATGGGAGGCAACCCTTAAGTTAATCACTTCGGGGTCTACTTTTCGATAGTCTTCATATGCTATTACACTACGACAATCTTTCATAACGAACTGAAGAATTTGATGTTCTTCACCTTTAAAATTCGTCCGCAAAGTTTCATGGCGTTCAATCATAATATCTAGTGCCTGTTGTAAGGCATCGATATCTACTACGCCATTTAAAATAAATTTAAATGGCATATTATAAAGCATTTTCTTTTCCTCGAGTCTATCAAACAGATACATTCGATCTTGATTATGCGAAAGTAATCCTTCACTTTCTCCTCGTTTGAAAGGTTTGTTTTCCTCGTCTTCTCTCATACTGAGAAGCATATCTATGAAACTCGCTAACTTTTCAATATTCGATTGACTTGAAATAATCTCAGGTGTTAACTGAATACCAAACTCTCTTTTTATTGAAGACAAAAACTCATGATGTTTTTCATTTGTTATTAACAATTCATTTATGTTTTCTAACAGTGTTATTTTAAGAGGATCGATAACATTTGAAATCATGTTTACTAGCTTCTCTTCTGTTCCACTAATTTTCCTGTTCATAGGAAATCACCTCAATTCTTTTCCATTCAACTTAACTTATTAATATCATCTAGTTGTTTGATGAGTACTGAAAGTTCCTTAATAGTCGATTGTTCGAACATCACTTTGATTGGTAATTTTACTCCCATGTTATTCTTCACCATTTGAATAAACTGCATTGCTAAAAGAGAGTTTCCTCCTAAATCAAAGAAGCTAGAATCTGTACTAAGGGTTTCTTGATCTAAAATTTCTTTCCAAAATCCAATAAGCTTTTCCTCAATTAACCTTTCCTTAACGACTATGGTAGTTTCCATATATCTTCGCCTCACTTAACTTTTATTTTTTCTAACATTTCATTGAGTAGTTGATTAAATACCGAAATGACTGATGACCTTAACTTCGGATTGACTACTGTCTCATTAAACTTAATTTGAACACTTGAACCAGGAGTAATGATAATGACGATTGGATAATGCGTTGTTTCCCTTCCTTCTTTCAAACTCACCTTGATTTCACTAGTACTAGGTAGTGTCATTGGGTAATTTTCGAAAGCATACAAAGAATCAAACAAGTGATCTTTAGCGTTCGCCCACTCATAAATATCTGATAATGGTGTATTTTCATAGGCACTTAATTCTAAAAACTCTTTTTGAACTTCTTTTAGTAGTTCCTTGTAAGACTTCTCTTGGGTGATTTTCTTAATAAACGGGACAGTATTGATAAATGGACCAACCATAATCTCAATATTTTCAACGGGGATATTTCTACCCGATGTCACTACTCCACAACACACATTATCTGTTCCTTTTACTTCCTTTAATGTAGCAAGCCAAATAGTTAGAAAGAGAGTATTAATGGTAATCTTATTTTCCTGACAGAATCGTTGAATGGAAGTACTCAATTCCTCATCTAATACTTTCAAGTAGCAATTCTCAATATATTCCTCGCTTACTAATGCTCCTGTTAAACTAGGCCCTGGAACTTGAACATCTTGCAGTTTCTCCGCCCAATACTCTTGTAGTTCTTTATGCTTCGTATAATCTTTCATATATTCAACATACTTTTTAAATGAGGTACTCACGGATGAAGAAGGTGTTTTTGAATGATAAGTATTAAAAATGTCATTAATCACCATCGAGTAGCTCCAACCGTCCATAATAATATGGTGGAATGTCCATATTAATTGGTACTCATTCTCCGCTAGCTTAACGATCATGAAGCTATTTAACCTATTGTTCTCGATATCTATGCTCTTGTATTGATCTGCTAACAACTTTTCCAGCATCACATGATGATCATTCATTTCTTCATATTGAACTTCGATATCTAGAGAACTCATTAATAGTTGATAAAATATTCCTTTTCTACTTGAATATAATTTGGTTTTTAAAATATCATGTTTCCCTACTATTGTTTTAATGGCATTCTTTAATTTTCGGACATCCAAACAACCTTTGATATCAAAAATGAGTTGTACTTTATACTGGCTGCTCTCACTATCAAGCAAACTATGATATAACATCCCTTTTTGTAGAGAAGTCAGATCATAAATATCAACAATTCGTGATTCGCTGATTAGGAGTTGGTTAAGTTCCTCTTCAGGCATTTTTACTAATGGAAAGTCTTCCGACAAATACGTTGATTCTTTCAATTTTGTCTCTGCTTCTAATGTTCGTAGCAATTCCAGCAAGTTTTTTTCTATATAATTCTCAAAATCTTCTCTTGCAAAATGTCTGTTGTAATTTATTTTTATAGTTTGCTCATCATTTACTACAAGTAATTCAATATCTACTTCATGTTCAGTATAGGAGTTATGTTGAATATCTTGTTCACTAAAAAAGATAACTTCCTTCGCAACTAATTGATTGCTTTGATGAAACCTACCTAAATTATTAAAACTAATAATTGGCTTATTTTGTTTCACATGTGTTTCACCACATAGTTCTGTTATAATTCCATATTCAATCCCTTTATTAGGCAAAGCTCTTAACTTTTGCTTTGTAACTTGAATCGTTTTTGACAATGATTCTGTATTTTCTAGATAAACCGGGCACATCGTCGTAAACCATCCTACTGTTCTAGACAAATCGACATCGTCGAATAATTCTTCGCGACCATGTCCCTCCAAAGTAAAATGAATATCTTTTTTATTGAAATAATTCCCGATTATCCTAGCAAACAGAGATAAATAGAGTTCATCAATAGATGCTTTATAAGCTCTTGTCATTTGATTATAGATTTTGCTTGTGATCTCTTTATTTAGCTTCATTTCAAATGATCTTCCATCGTATACATTCTCTGTTTTAACTAATGGGCTTTCATACACTTCACTTTTTTCGTTTAGCCAGTACTCTTTAATACCTACAGGAATACTCTTTTTATATTCTTTTAGTTTGTTTGCCCATTCTTTAAATGATGTTGTTTTGTTATCCAGTTTTAGTTCTTGATTGTTGATATCTTGAATATATAATCGATCAAAGTCTTCGATTAAGATTCTCCAAGAAACCCCATCAACAATTAAATGATGAATAATCCAAATGATTGTATGCTCATCTTCGTCTGTTTTTATACAAACAATTTTCATCAGTGGCCCGTTTGAAATATTTATACCCTGCTGTGCAACGTTCTCGAGTTTAGAAATTTCTTGTTCTTGTAAGTCCTTATTCATGTTTGATAGATCTACGTATTTTGTACTCCACATTTCGTTGTGGTTCACATTCTTTTCAACTTTTGAAAATGCTTCTTTACTATCAAACCTTGATCTCAGCCCATCGTGATGTTTAACGATATGTGTCATGATCTTTTGAAGCTTTTTCTCACTCATTAGCGGGTAGCCTTTTAACGTTACAGATTGATTCCAATGATTATAATTATCAATTTGTTGAGAGAAAAACCAACTTTGAATGGGTGTAAATGATGCCTTTCCAAAAACATCAGACTGGTTTATTGTTAAATCGCCCTTCAATTCCACAACCTTTGCCAGTTCTTCAATGCTTTGTTTTTCAAAGATGTCTTTTGAAGTAATAAAAAGATTTTCTTTCTTTGCAAGTGAACAAATTTGAATACTTAGGATGGAGTCTCCTCCACATTCAAAGAAGTTATCAAAGATAGTTATTTCCTGATTATTCAGCACTTCTTTCCATATATTTAACAATTTTTGTTCCGTGCCATTAATGACACTTTTTTTGTTAGTCTCTTCCTGATTAGTTCTTGGATCTGGCAAGCTCTTTATATCCACTTTTCCATTAACTGTTAGGGGAAAAGAATTCATTTTAATAAAGTAAGCAGGAATCATATAATGAGGAAGATGATTTTTCATATATACACGGATATGATCTTCTTCCAAGTCATTGTCTGAAATATAATACGCAATAATAAATTTCTTCAATTTAGATTCATCTTTTACTGTGATAAAACAATCCTTTATACCTGTACATTTTTTAAGAACAGCATTGATTTCACCTAGTTCTATTCGATATCCCCGTATTTTCACTTGGTCATCCACTCTACCTACAAATAGTAAATTCCCATCTTCTGTATACTTAACTAAATCCCCAGTTTTATATAGTTTCTTAGAGTGATTAAACGGATTTGGAATAAAACTTTCAAGGTTCTTCTCTGTATTATTTATATATCCTCTTGCAATACCTTTACCGCCAATATACAGTTCACCTATTTGCCCTTTAGGAGTAAGCTTCATTCCAGAATTAAATACGAATGCCTCTACATTTAAGATAGGCTTTCCAATGGGAATCACTGTATCGTCACTTGGAAGTATCTTATATGATGTTGAAACAACAGTACCTTCTGTTGGCCCATAATTATTATATAAATCAAAGCTCAAGCGATTAGGTATCGTTTTTAAACGATCTCCACCTGTCAAAACAGCTCTTATTGATTTTGGAAATTTCATTTCGTTAATAAATAATTGCTCAAGCAACCCCGTTGAAAAAAATGCGAGTGAGACACTCTCTTTTTCTAACTTCTCTGAAAGGATTTCTACATCAAGTAAATCATAGTAATCTAGTATCACGAGTTTATTCCCATTTGTTAAATACGGGAATATCTCCCAAACAGAAGCATCAAAAGAAGTATTTGAAACTAGTGTTGCTGCGTCTTTTTCATAAACAGAATAATGATTAATATGCCAGTCACAGAGGTTTGCTAATCCACCATGCTCAATCATGACCCCTTTAGGTTTTCCTGTTGTTCCTGAAGTGTAGATGATATAGGCTAAATTATTTTTCGAAATTCGTATAGAATGGAACTCTTCTACTTCACTTTTTTGTTGCTTTAGTATTTCTTCGACCAATATTAGCTTACTTTCTTCGCCAGGATATTTTGAAATTCCCTCATCGTTACTCAAACAATACATGATTTGAGAATCCTCAATCATGTGTTTTAGTCGCGACTCTGGTTGTGATGGGTCCAAAGGTACATATCCCGCTCCAACCTTCATAATGGCTAAAATAGCCGTAACCATATTAATTGATCGATCCATAAAAACACCAATTTTATCTTCTATACCAACATGGTTTCGGAATAAGTGATGTGCAATCTGATTTGCACGAGCATTTAGCTCGCCAAATGTTATTTCGTCATCGCCATGAACAATGGCAATATCTTCGAAATTTGTTTTTACTTTATTCTCAAACCTAGTAATTACATCTTCAAAGTGATGATCATCCATTATTTCCAGATTTACTTTACTTGTACTCATTTCAATTATTGTTCGAAACTGTGCGGGCTCTAAATAAGACAAATCCCTTAGCTGCTTGTCATCCTGCGTTGTAATTTCTTGCAGCCAATGTTGAAAATTGTTAGCCATTCTTTGAATCGTAGTTTTATTAAATAATGATTTGTTAAATTCAAAAGAAATGACTAATGCATCATCAAATTCTTCTACTTGTACAACCAAATCAAATTTTGCTTTAAATGCATTAATTTTTTTAGGTTTTAATTTTAAAGTTTTATATGTTAACTTTTCTTTTTGGTTATTTTGTAGTACAAAAACAGTATCGAACAAAGGCGTTGAATCTATGGTCCTATCTAATGATAAATGTTTCAAAATTTTCTCTGTCGGTAAATTTTGGTGGTCAAAAACAGCTGTTATATTTTTTATATTTTTTCTCAAAATCTCTTCAAATGAATCTTCCAGAAAAACATTAATTTTAAAGGGCAAGGTGTTAACGAAATAACCTATTAATTGTTCCGTATCGACATTGTTTCTCTTCGCCAATGGGCTTCCTACAACAACTTCTTCTTCATCAAAATATACAGATAAAAAGGTTTGATATGCGGTTAGTAAACTCATAAACAAGGTTGATTTTGTTCTTTTGTGAAGATCTTCAAGATTTTTTTGAATATCTTTTGGTAATAAAAAGCTGATAATATCGGAAGTATTTTTACTATCATCTGTTTTTTGATAATCATATTGTAATAGGGACTTTTGACGCATTGTAGCTATTTCATTACTCCAGAACTCGTTGTCCTTGCTACTTATATAATTTGGTGAGGTTTTTTGCCATAAAGCATAATCTCCATATTGAATAGATCTGTTATCTAAATCATTCTTTTTTCCATTCTCGATTTCCTCATAAATAGCAAACCAGTCGTTGATCATTAATGGAATCGACCAACCATCAAAAATAATATGATGGATATTACATATCAATTGATATTCACATTCGTTTGTCTTCACTAATGTAACCGACAATAGAGGACCATTTTCTATATCAAATTGTCGTTCCGTTTCTTCTTTCACCCATTGATTTATTTTTTCTTCCTTTTTGTCTAAAGGAATATTCGAAATATCAAAGTAGTTAATAAAATGATAAGTCGACTCATCAAAAGCTAAGATACCTTTTCCAGATTGTTCTTGAATCACACTTTTTAAAATATGATGTTTCCTGCTCATCTTATCTAACGATATTTCCAGATTTCCTTTATTCACTCCTCCTGATATTTCATAAGAAAAAACTATGTTATATAAGGATTTGTCTACATTTGTTTGGTGAATAAACCACAAGTTTTCTTGCTCATATGATAAAGGGTATGTTCTCGTATCATTTATTTTTATAGGTATATACTCTTGCTTTTCCTCTTCATTTTTCCGAGTTTCTATAACTTTGGATAATTTTGTAATCGTGTCGTTTTCCAACATCTCTGATGGAGCAAACTCGATATTAAATAGATTTTTTATATTGACAATTAATCTCATTATCGATAATGAGTTCATTCCACTTTCAAGTAGTGACTGATTGTTTCTTATAGCCTCATTACCTATAATACTTACAACCATTTCTCTTACTTTCTCACTTATTTTTTCATCTACTACCAGACTCTCAGTAGTAGAGGTAGTTTCACAATCTTTTTTACTATCTACTTTGGGTAATAATAATTTATCTAGTTTCCCATTTACAGTTAAAGGAATTTTTTCTATCTTGATAAAAAAACTTGGGATCATATAAGCTGGCAACGAGCTTCTTACACTTTCCCTCAAATAGTCAGCAGCTAATTCTTCATCCGCAACATAGTATAAAAATAAATGCATATCATCGTTAAATGCTGTATCCGTTGTAACAACAGCATTTTTGATGTGTTTCACATTGTTGTACGCGCTCTCTATCTCTCCTAATTCAATTCTAAAACCTCTTAACTGGACCTGCTCATCATTCCTGGAAACATATTGAAGTTCATCATCATTTAAAACTTTCACTACATCCCCGGACTTATAGTAACGAACGTTATCAATATATGTAAATTTCTTCTCATTCATTATGATATTTTTATAGTAACCTAACGAAACACCTTTTCCTGAAATATACAACTCGCCTTCTTCATCTGAAGTTACTTCTTCTCCAAGTTGATTTATTACTTTAAACCCAAGGTGTGGCAAGACTTTTCCGATATTTGTAATCCCTTTTTCAACATCACTTTTTTCAATCTCTTTGTATGTTACATGAACGGTAGTTTCAGTTATTCCATACATATTTATTAGTTTTGGTAACTTACTATTTTCTAGTGAAAACCAATGGGTCAACTTTTTGAAGTTTAATGCTTCTCCACCAAAAATTATGTATTTTAAATTCAATTCATTTTGACGATTTATGATTTCTTCACTCACCTCGAAGAAAGCGCTTGGAGTACAATTAAAAATTGTCGTTTGTGTACGTACCATTAAATCAACAAATGATATTGGATTTCGGCTTTCTTCAAATGAAACCACTACAACTTCTCCGCCATAAATCCATGCACCCCACATCTCCCATACGGAAAAATCAAATGCGTAGGAATGGAAAAATGTCCATTTATCTTTATTATTAAGGTCGAACAAATCCTCGCATCCTAAAAACAAGTTCATAACATTTTCATGTGACACACATACTCCTTTAGGATCACCTGTAGAGCCAGAGGTAAAAATAATATAGGCTGGATCCTTAGGGTCAACTAATGTGTTTGAATTATCACCTGTCATATCTTTTGATTTCTCTATCACTTCATCAATTGTTAAATAATCACAATCATTGTCGTTTATCTTACCTATGTCCCCTATTAATAACTTTAATTCTGAATTTTTTATAATATGTTTTACTCTTTTATTCGGACTTTTAGGGTCAATTGGTACATAGGTTACACCCAATTTAAGTAATGCTACTATTAAAAATAAAACATACTCGGATTTTTCAATATAAATCCCAACATTGTCTCCTTTTTTTATCCCTTTATTCTTTAAGTACATTGCCATTTTATTTGCTAAGATATTCGTTTCTTTATATGTAAAGTGCTTATCCTTATTTCTTATCGCAATATTATCCTCATGTCTTCTTACACTTTCTTCAAACAAATATACTAAAGAATTCATATTCACTGTTTTCCCCCATTATTTTAAATATGTGCCTGATGCGACCGTCAACATATGAAAAACTAAAGAAATTAAGGCTATGATAATTGTTATGATTAATGCATTTTTCCTTTTAATAAGTGCTAATTTTTCTAAGCTATAACTAAATACAATTAAACTAATAATATAAAACAGTTCAAACTCTGCCATGAATGTGTGAAGTAAAGAATTTTCATCATGCACTAGTAAAGCTAAACTAGTAAATGTTGTTTCTTTGCTCTTCACTAAGAGAGCGATGATTGCATTAACACCAGATCCAACTACAATGAATATCCCTGCATTTATAACAGCTTGACATATCCCTTTTATGTTTACAGGTCTTACCTTTAGAACTAAAAATAATAGACATACAATTAATATTTGAATAATAAATGTGACCAATAATCCTAAAGACCCCATTACAATTGTATTAATGACAAAATTCATAGCCCCTATCTCAGAAATGGACATGCCATTTAAAACACTCATCCCTTTTTGATCTGCAGAATATAATAAAAGTGTTGTTTCGATACCAGCAATTAAACTAAGCATTAATAGAGATATTATTAATTTGTAAACTTTTCCCTCTTTTTTAAAAAGAAATTGTGCTAGTTTGTTATTACTTTTACCTTGCGCATTTGATTCCATTTTTAATTCCATTGATATTTCCCCTATTAATTTATTTTTTTAGAATTTACTGGAAATGTAACGCTTCTTATTTCATCTTTCACGAGCTCAACAGTTGATTTGTATTGAGTAAAGTTTTCATAAAAAAGTGAAATACTATTATTTTTAATATCAAACTTCGAAATTTCATAGATTTGAAGTGGAGATGTTAATCCTGTTTTTAGTATTTTTGATAAACTTTCTTTTGCACTAAAGAAAATTTCTTTACTTAAAACACCATTGCTTTCCTTAATCAGCTTTTTCTCACATTCTGTTAGATATGTCTCTAAAAATTCAGAATCAGTTTTCGTTTTAGTTTCAATATCAATTCCCATTGGATGTAATTGATCAAAAATTAATATTCCGAAAGTTTTATCTGTATGTGTGATGGAAATCCCTAAATTAATTGACGGTAATAGGTTATTAACAATAACCGGTTGTCCAAAGACACCTTTCAACAGGGATATATTCTTTATTTCACTCAAACCGATATCTAGAAATTCCATAATTGCTAATTTTCCACAGTATAAACTTTTCTTTGCTTCTATGATTCTTTTGATTCCCTTTTGCAAATTTAAATATTTCCATTCTTGTTCGTTGAATATTTCATCAGCATATTCCAAATTAACTGAAGTTGATTCATAAAACTTGATGAAAGATTTGTAAATATTGCTTCTATTCATAAAATATTCAATCAATTACTATATTCCTCCTCTTCAACTGTTAGAATCACTGAAAAAGTCCTCACTTTTCATCCACTTTCTTACATAAAGGTTATACTTTTTATACAATAAATGGTTTTTATGGATGAATTGTTACCTATTATCATTATCGATAACACTTTATCACAACAATTTTACAGAGTCTATTAAAAATTTGTAAATTTTCTACAATACATAGCAACTTTACCAATTTTTCGAACTTTTTTCTCTAAAAGAGTATTTTCATAACATTTTTTGTGCGAATTTTGTGATTAAAAATTTCTTTTTCATAAGTTCGTTTAATAATTTATGGATAGTCAACAGATCAAAAAACATCAAAAATCAAATTGATTGCTTTCTTACTAAACAACAAAAAACCATATTTTATTTTTTTCCACTTTAATTTTGTGAAAAAAATAAAATATGGTTTTTCGTAATGTCGTATATATTCAATATCCGATCCTTTATGGTTAAGAATCATTTTGGTTGTTTCGTAAAAATATACATTGCCTTTTTTAAAATCTCGTTCTCTTCTTTTAGATCTTTGATTATTTTGTCCTTTTCTTCTGTCAATCTAAGCTCCGAAGAAACATTATTTGCGTCTTCAAAGCCCTGTTCGTTATTTTCTTTATAGGTATTGATCCAATTTCGTAAAGTTGGTATAGAAATATCAAGCTCTTCAGCCAATTCTCTAGGCTTCCTGCCTTCTTCCAATACTAATCGAGCAGCGTAAATTTTAAAATCTTTATCATGGTGCTTCCCCATAAATAGACACTCCTTTTTTAAATTTATTTAGTGCTGCCAATTTTCTATATCTCCCTTTAACATAGTAAGAATATTTTTCTAATATAAAGATTTTTATAAAGCCACTTTCAACCTATTTATCAAAATAGAAATTGTTATTATTACGATCATTAATATTATCAGAGCTGCTAAGAGAGGTTGGACACTGAACCAAATCAAGCAAAAATGAATGGCTGCAATAATGATTAAAATTGGCAATCCATATAATAGACTTATTAATACATTTGGGTTTGATTTAATTGCCTCAGATGGATTCTCCCATTCTATACTTGGGTTTTTCATATCAAATATTGGTGTTAGAAGATTGTAGCAAACTACTAAACAAGAAATAATTATTAACATGACTACATTTTCTAATTTCCAATGACCAAACAGTGCAAAGAACAAAAAGCTAACTACTACGGCTATAATACTCATTATTGATGAAAATATTACTTTAGAAAAATACACATATCCTTTATTAAACGGTGCACTCTTCAATAAATAATGGTATTTCCCTTCTCTTGAATAAGGGGTTCCACTTATATTATTTATACAACACAAGAAAAGGACCGAATATGAAAAGTATTTATCAAAAACTCCTTCTTTTGTTATGTTTAAATAATTCGGAAGCACTTCATTCTGTATTAACAATAGCATTACAATTGAAAATATTGGCGGTAATAAAAGACCTAAAGCTACTTGCATTTTAAAATAAGCTTCAGACTTAATAATCCATATCTCTCTTTGTAAATAGTTATTCCATTGATTTTTAGTGATATGAACCCTTGAGTTTTTCAAGCTCGTTTTGTTATTTTCTAATAACCCATTTTTAAAATAATTCACAGAAATATTTTCTATAATAAAAGAAAATAATAAGAGACTAAGTATTACTATAGAAATATAAATTATAAAAAATTGAACAGTTATTTGATTTGAAGCAAAAGCATTGATGATCCACTTTATCACTGGAATCATGTTTGCGGTTTCATAAATGTGTTTTAGTATAAATTCTATCGAGTTTTTTAGCCCTTCAATAGAAGTTATATCAATTCCCGAAAAAACCTTTGACATTTTAATTGTTGATTTGCTAGCAAAATAAATAATTGAAATAATCGAAAGCAGTATAATGACAGCAATGTTCACCATTAAATATGCTACTTTATTTTTAAATTTATAATAATATCTATTTATACAAGATAGAATAAATAAAAGGAGCAATGCTATTAATCCATTGACAACTGGTATAAATAACAACAATTTAATCGCTTCCACAAACTTTAGATCGATTATCAAGAACCCTAAGGTCGGTACTTGGACTGCCATTGATAAGACGATAGGCACCCATAAGCTACTGATCACTTTTGCTGTTGAAATCTTCTTATATGAGAGTGGGAGAGGTGCTAGTACGTTAAATTCATAATAAGCAAAAACTTGTGAAGTAGATAAATAGCAAACCAATGCAAAGACGAGAACACTAGAAATTGTTAGATTGTAAAACATAAAAACTTGAGTGTTTCCAAGAAAATAAACAAAGGCGTTTACAACAGTTAATTGTAAAAACATATAAAAAACGGCTATTATTAATACAACCTGTAGCATTGTCTGCTTGGGCTTTTTATAGAAGGAGGAAACAATAAATCTAGTTAATTGAAGTTTTTCCTTCATATACTTGCGCCTCCATAAAGATAGATTCTAATGAACTTTCACCTATAATATTTTTTATCTCATCATGCAAGATGATTTTTCCCTCTTTTAAAATAGCCACTGTATTACAAACTTTCTCTGCTACATCTAACAAATGTGTTGAGAAAAATACTGTACCACCCTTTTCAACGTATTGTTTGATTAAACCCTTATAAACTAACACTGCGTTTGGATCTAATCCATTTAATGGTTCATCCATAATGATGATCGGTGGATTTATTGTAAAAGCTGCTATCAATGATACTTTATGCATCATTCCATAGGAATAGCTTCCCATTGGCTTATTAATGGACTCTTGCATACCAAACCGACTGATATATTCATCCAAACTTTCGTTGTCCTCATTATCATATAGGTTCATCAAAAAACGAATCCAGTCCAACCCCGAAACGTTTTTAAATACATTAATGGTATCAGGGATGAAGAAAAATTGTTTTTTATATTCTATGCCGTCTTCTTTGGTCAGCCCATTTATTTCAACCATTCCATTTTCATAATCTAATATGCCCGTAATAATATTTAATGTCGTTGTTTTCCCTGCACCATTTGCTCCTATAAAACCTAAAATTTCCCCTTTTTTTATTTGTAAATTTACACCGTTTAAAATTTTCTTGGTTGAGTAACTTTTTTCTAAATCTGTGATGCTTAACAATGTTATCATCCCCCCATCACTTCATGATTAACACATTTCTGCCTTCTACTTATTCATTATTAAATTTCTTTTTAGAAATCCATATGTTTGTTACTAAGATTGTTAGTGCTGACAATACAATTGTCGATATTACACTCCAGATTACATCTGTATTGACTGTTCCTAAAATAAGTACTTCCATAGCATGTTTACTCATACTTGCCGGGTTCACATTGTCTATAACAGGACTTAAACCCACTACGATTCTACAGCCCAGTAAAAATACTATTGATATTAATGCAATAATACCCTGACTATTAAAAATAGTACTGATCATTGTCGTGAATGAAACTATAAATAGAATCCACATCAGATAGAACAACAAAGCTACTAATAAGTCCACAAAATCAACTCTCGTAAACAATAAAATAACATACAGATATGAGACCAAGTATCCTAGCACTACACTGCAAGCAACAAACAAATAATTGGAAATAACTTTTCCACTTATATAAGAAACAACCGTAACAGGTCTTGTAAGAATAAAGGCTAACATACCATTTGCTTTATCAGACTGTACGACCCCCATCATGGAAACGATTATAATCATGACCCCTAATTGATCAAATTGAGACCCTAATGTACTAGCAAGTACTTCGCCGCCTTTTTGAGCAGCCATACTTGGATCAATAGTGATCCCTTGGCCTCCACCTAGTGCCTTTAATATTGAAGGTAAGTAATAACTAACAACTGGTTGAGTTAATCCTAAAAATATAAATACAAGAGGCAGCCAAATAACTTTGAATTCACGTACCATCTGCACAAATTCCTTTTTCGCTAAAACGGTAAAATTATTCATTTTCCCACCACCAATTTTAAGAATATCTCTTCCAATGTATCGTTATCTATTTCAAACCGTACAAGATCAACATTGTGTTCCAGAGCACTCGCCAGTAATAAATTCTTATTTAATTCTATATTTTCCACTTCTATTTTTAATTTATTTCCAATTACCTCTACACCTTTTACAAAGTTTAAGCTTTTAACGATTTCAATCCATTCTTGATTTTTAACTGTTAAATCAACATTAATTTTATTTTCACTATTCCTGTTTAATAATTCTGTCATTGTAGTATCTTCAATTTTTTCACCATTCTTTATAATGACAAATCTCTCACATATTTCTTCTGCATCACTTAATATATGTGTTGATAATAAAATGGTCGTCTCTTTCTTTATTTCTTCTATTATATTTAGAACTTCTCTTCGACCAATTGGATCTAATGCCGAAACCGGTTCATCCATTACAATCAAAGATGGTTTATGTAACAATGCTTGTGCAATTCCAAGTCTCTGTTTCATTCCACCTGAAAAGGTTCTTACCTTTGAATTCTCTTCCCCACTTAACCCTACTTTCGACATTATTTCTGGAATACTTCGTGTTAATTCTTCCTTCTTTATTCCTGATAGCTGTCCCATAAAAGTAAGGGTTTCTTTGGCAGTCATCCATTGAAAAAAGTTTGGGTATTGTGGTAAGTAGCCTATTTCCCTTTTCATTTTAGAAATTTTCTTACCACCAAGTAAGACTTCTCCCATGCTTGGATCTATAATATCTGCAATAACTTTTATTAGTGTCGATTTACCTGCCCCATTAGGCCCTATCAATCCAACACATTCCCCTGATTGTAGTTCCATTGAAAAATTATTAACCGCTGTTTTTTCTTTAAATTTTTTAGTAACATTTTTGATTTCTAATTTCATATTCTGTCACTGTCCTTTCTACCAATAACAAAGTACAGTATTGGACCAAGAGTGTTTACAAAAATAATAATGAGTGTCCACAATAAAATATTTTTCCTCGTTTTTCGATGTCTGTATAAATCAATTAAAGCTATAAGGACTAAAATAAATCCAATAGCAATTACCGGTAAAATAATCGGCAGAAAAGACATGAAATCAATATTCTTAAATTCGTCCCATCCGTAATGCAATTGCATAACTACCACTCCTATAATTTAATAACTCAAAATAAAATGTTATCATTATTGATAATGATAACATGATAATTGGAATATTGCACCTATTTATTTTCTTTTAAAAATATTGTTTTAGTTTTTATTGTTATTTATAATGATAATATTATCATTATAAATAATAACAAAAATATAGTGGGATTTATGTAAGCTAAAAGCTAGGATTTTTTAATCCTATTGTATGAACTCATTTCATCTTTTTAAAAAATAATTACATATATTTTTAAAAAAATGCATATTACTTTCTTCAAAATACATTACGATAAAAATTTTCTAATTTGATTAAATGTATTCTTCTACTATTATCTTACTTAAATGAAAATGATTTAACCATACACTATATGACAAAATGAAGTTATTATTCGTGATCTATATGATAAGAAAAGAACAATATTGGGATTATCGAATTGATTATCATTATGTAGTATCAAATTTCTAATGTAAGGAGAATAAAATGGTTAATAAAGCTGAAATTTTAATGCACCCCGTAAGAATAAAGATCTCCCAAGCTTTAATGAGAAACAGAGAAAATGGATTAACACCACTAGAAATGTTAAAAATCATTAAAGATGTACCTCAGGCAACATTGTATCGACATATACAAGTTTTGTTAGATTCTGGAGTTATTCGCATTGTGAAAGAGAAAAAAGTGAGATCAGTTTCCGAAAAATACTACGTTTTGAATGAAGAAGAGGCACGACTTAGTGGAGAAGAGTGGAAAAAATCTTCTAATGAGAAAAAGTTGAACTATTATTCGTATTATCAATTATCACTTATGACTCAATATCAAAATTACCTTACTAAATTAGAAGAACGAGATTGCTCAGAAGATGGTTCAACCTTTTCACTTTTAGAACTAAAGCTTGATGATGAAAGTTTTATTAACTTTCAAAATGAATTAAACGATCTAATGTTAAAATACTACAAAGCCACGAACCAAAGTGCTAAACAGGATTCTCCAATTCGAACCATTGGCGTTACCATTATTCCAGAATCATAAACAAATGAAAAAAGGCTGCCCCAAAACAAGGCGCCATGAACCATATCCTTAACATATAGAAAAAAACACTACAAATAACAAAACGAGTGTAAAACAGCCTACGTTTTACACTCGATTTTTCGGGTTACACCGACGCTTCTCTTCTTATCGGAGAGGCTTTCAGTAAGGTAGTCGGGTTTATAGAACAATAAAATATCCGCGTTTTAAACGAGGAAGTAATTCAGATTTTATATCTTTACTAAGGCTTCTTTTATACTGCTGTATACTTCGTTCCAAAGCTGTTTATCTTCAGAAAAAGCTTTAGTCATTTTTTTAAATACTTCTTTTTGCTCAGCCTCGAAGCTTTCGTCATCCTTAGCTGGCAGAACTGATCGCAACTCCATTACTTTCTCTTGTACCTTTGGTGCACGAGGCCCCCAAACCGCTTTTTCTTCACCATTCTTATCAATAAATATAAAAATAGGAATTGAACGCGCTGTTCCATTTGTTAAGTATTGATCTATCAGCTCAAGGTTTTGATCACGTAAAACCATGTGAGTTTCAATATTTGCGGCTTCTGCAATGTTTAAAAGAATAGGTATATTCATCATCGCGTCTCCGCACCAGTCTTCAGTAATGATAATAACTCGAAGGTCTTTCGCTTTTAAATCATTAAAAAAATCTTGGTCTACCTCCGAAACAGAAAACCGATCATAAATCGATTGTAAGCTTTCTTTATGAACATTCATCGATGCAACAAAGTCTTTAGCAGGAATCCCCTTTTCAAACCATTCATTCAAAGTCGTCATCATAATTCTCCTATCTTTATTTATTTAAAAGTACCATAAACAACTTATGATTTCATTGTTTCCACTCTAATAATCAACAAGATTTTCCGAGTTGTGGATCACTAACAGCAGCCTGATAAGTAAAAACATGTTTTCTTTCTCGTGTGAAAAGGGAAAACTCTAATTACAATTAAAAGCTAGGGCTAACTAACTATTATATTTTGAGCATTCAGTCAGTTATTTGCTGTGTACCGGTAATTTCCGGCAGCATCATGATTGGTGATTCTTCTATAAACAAAAAAGTCATATATATAGGTAGGAGAAAAGAATGGAGGGGCTAGGATTTCTCCTTGTCTCTCTTTCCTTTGTCCGCACCTAATATAAGCCTTCATTTGATGGATATAACGAAGATGTGAGAAATCTAATCCTTACTCCCCTTAATTTGCTATTTCTTCATTAACAAAGCGATTTTTTGGATTCTTTAATCCAAGGTGATCACGGAGAGTGTCTCCTTCGTAGTCCAAACGGAACAAGCCCCTCTCCTGTAAAATTGGAACAACCATCTCGACGAAATCCTCTAAGTCACCTGGTAACAGTGGAAATTGAAGCATAAAGCCATCTGCAGCTTTTTCGGTAAACCATACCTCCATTTCATCGGCTACTTGAGTTGGTGTACCGACAAATCTATCACGTCTGGCAGGACTGAAAAATCTCGCATATAATTCACCGACTTTTAAGTCTTCTTCATCAATAATTTTCTTCATTTCATTAAAGTGACTTTGTATGCTATTTACTGATGGAAACTCAACATCCTTCGCTAGCGTATCTAAAGAATATTTAGAAAAATCAACATTGCCCATATAACCAGAAACGAATTTCAAACTCTCATAAGGGTCGACGAGACTTTGGAGTTTGAGATATTTTTGAATTGCTATTTCTTCGGTTTCTCCGATAATAGGGGAAATGCCGTGAAGGATGTGGAGCTCCTCTCCGCTTCTTCCAAAATCCATTAAATACGATTTTAATTCTTGATAATATCGTTTCGATTCTTCAATGTTATCCCAATGTGTGAAAACGACTTCGGCTGTTCGAGCGGCTAATCTCTTCCCTGGTATAGAGGCACCCGCTTGAATAATAACCGGCTGTCCCTGCACCGAGCGTGCAATATTCAACGGACCTTTAACCGAAAAATAGTTGCCTTTATAATGAAGCTCATGCACTTTATCAGGATCAAAAAATTGTCCCGTTTCTTTGTTATACACAAATGCATCATCTTCCCAAGAATCCCATAATCCTTGCACAACGTCGATGAACTCCTCTGCTCGTTCATAACGATGATCGTGCGCCCAATGTTTATCGCGACTGAAATTCAAGGCTGTCTCTCCGGTCGCATCAGCTGTTGTAACAACATTCCACCCCACACGTCCGCCACTTATATGGTCAACAGAAGCAAATTGGCGAGCGAGTACATAAGGTTCACTGTACGTTGTAGAAGCTGTCGCCCCAATGCCAATTTTTTCTGTCGCTGCAGCTAATGCTGTAATTAGTACAATCGGATCAAATCGATTAAGTATTTGAGGATGCGATTCATGATTAATGGCCAAACTATCTGCCACAAAGGCAAGATCAAATTTCCCTTTCTCCGCAATTTTTGACAGTCTTTGCAAAGCTTTCACATCAATACTTGCATTCGGATTTGATGCCGGATGTCGCCACGACGCAACATGCATACCTGTTCCAATCAGATAAGCAGCTAACTTCATCTGTCTGTCTTGAGCCATTCTAATCTCTCCTTATTTATTAGAATATATCTCCTTATAACTGCTCAATTCTTTCAAGGTAATGAATGTTGGAATATAGTTTCCATTATAGGTATCTTCAATAAATTTAGCTGTTTCCTCTGATTGATAGAGATCAACTAATTTTCGGAAAATTTCATTGTCTTGATCTTCACTCCTAGCTGCTATGATATTAATATAAGGCTTTGCAGTATTATTTTCATGAACAAGAGCATCTTTTAAAGTGAGTCCCGCTTCTACCGCAACTCCATTATTAATCACCGAACCAGCTGTATCTTCCATCACACGTGGAGCACTGGCACTATCGACAGGAACAATTTCGATTTTCTTCGGATTTTCTTTTATTTTGTCCTGTCCACCACTTCCGTCAAAGTCATCAACAACCTTTAAGAGTTTTGCTTCTTGTAATAACAATAAAGCTCTTCCCCAGTTTGCTGGGTCATTGGGCACAGCAATTTGTGCACCATTTGGAATTTCTTCCACCGATTTATATTTACTTGAATACAAACCGAGAGGAGCAATAATTGTAGTCCCAATTGGAACGATGTCTGTATCGTTCTTCGCATTAAATGAATCTAAATAGGCAACATGTTGAAAGGCGTTGATATCAATATCCCCTTCTGCCAGCGCTTCGTTCGGATCATAAGCCGATGAGAAATTAACAATTTCAATTTCCACCCCTTCTTTTTCAGCCTGTTCCTTTAAAAATTCCCATGTTCGAAGTTCAGAATTTCTAATCCCGACCTTCACTTTCGTTTGTTTCCCTCCCGCATTAGTTGAATCACTTGAGCAACCTGTCAATAACACCCCCAAGATAAGCAATAAAGGTAAAATACATTTTTTCATCATTTATTCCCCTCTCTGTCTGTTCAGTACCACCACTACACTCTTCTAATTTTTCGTTCGAGTATATTTCCTAAACTTTGTACTCCCTGAACTACAATTACTAGAATTACAACGGTGACGAATATCGTAATAGTGCTAAAGCGTTGATAGCCATATGTTATCGCTACATCACCAAGTCCACCGCCACCTATAGCTCCTGCCATAGCTGTAGCGCCTACTAAACCAATTGTTGCAGTTGTTATACTCAGAATTAACGACGCAAAAGCCTCAGGCATTAAAAACCTGAAAATAATTTGTAACGGTGTTGCTCCCATAGCTTTCGCAGCTTCAATAATGCCTTCATCTACTTCTAATAGCGAATTCTCTACAAGTCTTGAGATATATGGGCCAATATGAAGCACGAGTGGTACAATTGCTGCTGTCGTACCAATCGACGTACCAACAATTAGTCTTGTAAATGGAATAATCGCCACAAGCAAGATAATAAACGGAATCGATCGGAAAATGTTGACAATTGGATTCACTATAGAAAAAATAAATCTATTTTCATAAATATGACCTTTTCTTGTTACAACCAATAATATGCCTAAGAATATTCCAATGATGCTTCCAAAAAAAAGTGAAATACTAACCATGTACAGCGTTTCCCACAATGCGTTTAAAATGAGCTCTTTGCTGACTTCCATCCTTCGTAACCTCCTTCACTTCAACCTTTTGATTCTTTATAAACTGTAATGCCCGATTTATTTCATCATCATTTCCTATTATTTCAACAATTAAATTACCAAATGGGATGCCTTGTAACTCAGTAATATTGCCGAACAGAACGTTTATTTCCACACTAAACCTCTTCGCTGTTTTTGAAACGATAGGCTGCCCAGAGCTCAACCCAAAAAAATCAATTTTAAAAATACGGCTGAAATAGGCATCCTCTTTTAGCAACCCATATACACTTGATGGCACTTCATCGCGAACAACCGATCGAATGAAGTTACGTGTTGTTTCTGTTCGTGGACGGGCAAAAATATCGAACACATTTCCTGATTCAATCACGCTACCATCCTCCATCACTGCAACCCGATTACAAATTTCTTTAATCACTTCCATTTCGTGCGTGATAATTAGAATGGTAATTTTATATTCATCATTTATCCGTTTCAACAGATTCAAGATTGATTTTGTTGTTTGTGGATCCAATGCCGATGTTGCTTCATCACATAATAGAATCGAAGGGTTTGTAGCCAACGCACGGGCAATCCCGACACGCTGCTTTTGTCCACCTGATAGCTGATTTGGATAATTCTTTGCTTTGTCTTCTAGACCAACAAAGCGGAGAATCTCATAAACTCGTTCTTCAATCTCTTTTTTCTTTTTTTTACTTAACAATAATGGCATCGCCACATTATCAAAGACTGTTTTGGAATTAAGTAAATTAAAATGCTGAAAAATCATGCCAATATTTTTCTTAGCTTCACGCAAATCTTTTTCAGACATCTTTGCTAGATCTTTTCCTTCTACAATCACTTCACCTAAAGTAGGATATTCTAATAGATTCACAGTTCGGATGAGTGTACTTTTTCCTGCTCCACTAAAACCGATGACTCCGAATATATCCCCTTTTTCAACGGTTATATTAATCTCCTTTAACGCTTCAATTTTCTTCTCTCCGTCATCAAATACTTTTGAAACCTGACGAAATTCAATCAAAGTGGCCACTTCCTCTTTTTAACTAGTTTGGTTTAGAAAACTCACTTCACTTAAAACGCAGGCACGACGGCTCCTTCATATTTATCTAAAATAAATTCTTTGACCTTTTCCGTCGTTAATGCATTCGCAAGCTTTTGGATCGCTTTATCGTCCTTATTGTCTGGACGAGCAACTAAAATGTTAACATATGGGGAATCCTTTCCTTCAATTATCAGTGCATCATCGAGAGGTTTTAACCCTCCTTCTAGCGCATAGTTTGTGTTAATGGCCGACGCTTCCACATCGTCAAGCGAGTGAACTAAAAGAGGGGAATCGACTGGAATGAATTCCATTTTTTTATCATTTTTTGTAATATCCTCAATCGTATAATCCCCTGACTTAGACGAATCCAACTCAATGATATTATTTGCCGCAAAAAGCTGTAACGCTCGTGAAAAGTTTACTGGATCTTTCGGTACGGCTACTTTCGCTCCGTCTGACAATTCCCCTATAGACTTAATTTTCTTGGAATAGACACCAAATGGTTCAATATGTACGCCCTTCACATTAACCAAATTTAAACCACTATCTTTATTTACTTGCTCTAAATACGGTGTATGTTGAAAGAAGTTTGCATCCAATTCTTTGTTTGCTGTTTGTTGATTCGTTTGAATACCATCCGTAGAAATCACTACTTCTAGTTTCACGCCCTGTCTTTCTAAATCCGGTGCGATAAACTCTAAAATTTCGGCATGTGGAATCGAGGCTGCACTAATTTTCAAAGTCACTTCCTCATCTTTGTCTCCTTTACTCTCCGATGATGTTTGCTCATTATTTCCACAAGCTCCTAATACCAGTAATACTACTGTTAAAATCGTCACTGACAGCCATTTAATTTTCTTCAATGTTCCTCACTCCTTTTTTTATCATTTTATATTGGAATAAATACTTGCAAATATTTATCAGCTGATTCATATCCGCTGGATGTTTTCTTTTCCTTCTATATGTATAGTCTCTTCCCCTAAGAGAAGCGGACTCAACAACTGAAATGATTGGATCCGTTCTACTTCTTTTCGGAGCGGTGTATGCAAAATAAATTCATCCACTTGATAAGTTTTATGAAGTTCCTTTAAAATTCCGTTTACATATCCTGGAGTCCCAGCAATAACACTTGCGGACTGCTCTTCTATTTCGTAAGCCTCACCAGCCTGCTTCTCAAATGATTCAGCCTGTTCACGTGATTGAACTGTCAACGTTCGGCCACTTTGAAGATGAACTTTAAATAGTTTGTGATCGCTTGCCAGCTCCTCTGCTTTTTGTTGGGTAGGAGCTGCCACAACGGCTACAGATACGATAAAACGACCATCTGGGTACTTGCTTCGGTAAGCAGAGGAAGCTTCATTCAGCATGGTATCATCACTATTAATAAATCTGGCGAATACAAAATCCATTCCGAGGTTAGCGGCTAGTTGAGCACTGTTTGAACTGGCACCAAGCAGAAAAGTTTCGGGCTTCTCAGGCGGTATCGGTGTTGCTTGAATACCAGAGAGCAAGTGATCGTCATTGATTGAATTTTCAATAATCTCTCGCAATAAGGATGCACGTTCCCCAAAATCTTTTCCATCATTTACAGTTCCAAATTGTAATGCCTTTGTTGATAAAGGAAATCCACCTGGTGCTTTACCAATGCCAAGATCTACCCTCCCCGGGGCAAGAGTGGATAAAACATGAAAATTTTCAGCGACTTTATAAGGACTGTAGTGCTGAAGCATGACACCTCCCGAACCTACACGAATGGATGTGGTTTGCGATAATAAATAAGAAATTAATACTTCCGGTGAAGATCCAGCAACTTGTTCCATATGATGATGTTCCGATACCCAAAAACGGGTATATCCCCATTCTTCAGCTTTTTGAGCTAGGTTTACGGTTTGCTTAAGCGCATCAACTGCCGAATTCCCAGGAAAAATGGGGCTTTGATCTAATATTCCAAGCTTAAAACTCATATATCTCTCTCCAATCATCAATACCAAGTTAACAAATCGAATTAGTTGTTTTAATTCGATTGAAATTCATCCTAACATTGTAAACAAGCACTTGACAACACCTTATTTGATAGAAAAATTTATTTAATTGATAAAAAAACTCTATCATTCGCTTATGAGTATGGAATACCTTTGCCAAATTACTTAAACTCACTTTCGCCTATTAGGGTTAAGAAATATTTTTATAGAGACCTAATCTTCTAAACCCTATCAGAACTAAGAATCATCAATGAGAGGAAGAGAAAAGGATAGAGGAATCTATGAAAAACTTGAATGAATTAATGAACGAAGAGTGGCTATGTAGTTAAGGAAAAATGGAGGGGGCAATGTTCGCATCAGCTGACTTGCAGAAGAGAAAAGAAGCTCCCAATCGGATAAGTCATTCACGGAGCTTCCACAACACAAAAGCAGCTATCTGAATAGTTAATTTGTGGTGGATATATCATGCCTTTGCTTGAAATTAAGTTGCAGATATCCTTGGAATTACGACAACTAGGGTGCTAGGCACGAACCAATTTTAGATCGTGTCTGACACCTTTGTCATGTATGTTCACCACTTACCCTGGTTATGTAATAAATCCTTGGCACTTTCATATAAAAAATAAGCGGCTTTAATAATGGATTTTTCATCAACAGTAAAAGCTGGATGATGCCAGTCTTCGTTTCCGTTTGTACCAAAAAAGGCAAAGGTACCGGGGATATGTTGAAGGTAATAAGCGAAATCTTCACCACCCATTGAAGATTCTGGATTGATTACATGCAATGATTGCTGCCGAGCAGACACGCGTGCCATCTCTGTAACTGCAGGATGATTAAGTAGCGCAGGGGGCCCAGGAAACCAACCAATCTCAGCTTCCTGTGAAAAAGCAGCTGCAATATGATTCACAATCGAATAAAACTTTTCTGTTACTTCTTCGCGGATCCCAGAATTAAAGGTTCGAATCGTTCCTTCCAATATGACGTCACCCGGAATTACATTCCAAGTGTTTCCACCTGTTATTCTCGTAACACTCACCACAGCACAATCTAATGGGGATACATTCCGGCTGACGATAGTTTGAAGAGCGGTAATAAGCTGAGCCGCTGCCGCTATTGGATCTTTTCCGTTTTGAGGGATGGCCGCGTGGCTCCCCTTCCCTTGAAGAACAATATGAAAACGGTCCACTGCCGCCATTAACGGACCATCTTTTATCCCAATGGTGCCGACAGGCAAATTGGGTTTATTGTGCAGTCCAATCACAGCCGCTACATCGTCAATTTGACCATCTTTTATCACATGCACCGCTCCACCACCTAATTCTTCTGCGGGTTGAAAAAGCAATCGCACTGTCCCGGACAACTCTGATTGATATTCTTTTAAAAGGTAGGCAGCACCTATTGCAGCTGCCGTATGAAAATCATGGCCGCAAGCATGCATCACTCCTTTTACTTTCGAAGCAAATGGAAGCCCGGTTCGTTCCTCAATCGGAAGAGCATCGATATCCGCCCTTATGGCTACTGTCGGTCCGGGTTTACCACCCTTTATATCTGCAAAAACACCTGTTTTCAATCCTGTATGACGGATCTCAATGCCCTCTTCCTCGAGCCACGTTTGTATCGATTTTGTCGTTTCAAATTCTTCATTTGATAACTCCGGATATTGATGTAAATGGCGCCGTATCGATATTAAGCGATTTTCCAGCTCTCGACTCATACAGTCGCCTCCTTCTATAAATCTAAGCGATAGCATTTTACTAAAATATCATGATTTTGAAATTCTTTCGTTCGATCCCGTTTAAAGCCAAACCATTCGTATAGTTTAATGGCTTTATGCATCTTATCAGTAGAATGTAGATACAAACTGGACGCACCTTGCGATTTTGCATAAATTACACTAGCTTTTAATAATTCCTGTGCGATACCGCGTCCCCTTGATTCGGGATGAACGGCCAACAACCGAATGATTGGTGAAAAAATCCCAAGTTCCGGCTTTTCATATGCTTTTTCAGATGACTGAAAAAGCTGTAATGTACCAAGGATATCCTGATTGCACTTTGCAACCAACACCTTATCAACATGTGGATTATCCACCGAGGATTCTATATTTTTTAAATATCCTTCCCAAGCTTCCGGGTTCGAATATTCATGTTCATATTGTTGATAACTTTCTACCAATAAGCGGCGCACCATCTCTTTATCTTCTTCAATCAATTCATCGACTACGATTGTATTAATCATACTTTTGCCCCTTCCTTTAATTGGCCCTTTCTTCTAAAAACGATACGGAAAAATCTCTTGATATCCGGTTTAAAAATTGACGTGTTCGCTCTTCCTTTGGAGCATTGAAAATCTCCAATGGTGAACCTTCTTCTACAATGACCCCGCCATCCATGAAAAGAACACGATCCGATACCTCTTTAGCAAAACTCATTTCATGGGTTACAATCACCATCGTGATGCCTTCCTGTGCAATTGCTTTTATGACAGAAAGCACCTCACCGACCAACTCAGGGTCGAGTGCCGAAGTTGGCTCGTCAAATAGAATGACCTCCGGATTTAAAGCAAGTGCCCTAGCAATTCCAACACGTTGCTGTTGACCTCCTGACAATTGCGAAGGGAAATAGTTATGCTTATCTCCCAAACCTACTTTTTCCAATAACAGCTCGCTTTCCCGTTTCGCTTCAGCTTTCTTATATTTTTTTGTAACAATTAACCCTTCCATTACATTCTCCAAAACAGTTTTATGAGCAAATAAATTATAATGCTGAAAAACCATTGCCGATTGTCTTCTAAGGGATAAGATTTCCCTTTTGGTCGCCTTCTTAGACTTCACCTGTATATCTCCCACTTGAACAATTCCCTCATCTGGTTTCTCCAGAAAGTTCAAGCACCTAAGCAGGGTTGTTTTCCCTGATCCACTTGGTCCAAGTATGGTAACTACTTCTCCCTTGCCTATTTTCAAATTAATTCCTTTTAAAACGGGCTGCTGGTTAAATGATTTTTTTATATCTTTTAAATAAATCATTGTACTCCTCCTCGATTATAGGCAGTGGCCTTTTTCTCAATTAAAAACGAAAGCCCCTCTGCAATGATTGTGAGGCCCCAATAAATTAAACCAGCAGCGATAAAAGACTCCAAAAATTTCAAATTGGTGGATGCAACTATATTGGCTGCTCCTGTCATTTCTTTTTGCGATACAATGAAAGCAATGGATGACGTATGCAAGAATCCAATGAAAATATTCGTGAAATTCGGGATGGACTGGGCAATGGCCTGTGGCAAAACAATTCGCGTCATGGCTTGAAACGAATTCATACCCACGGAATAGGCTGCCTCCATTTGGCCATTGGAGACACTGATAATTCCCGATCTGAATATTTCTGATAAATAGGCACCCGCACTCAACGATAAGGCGGTTAAGACAAATAAAATAATCGGAATGGAATTAGATTGAATACCCAAATCAAATTTTTTGGAAATTTGATCGATTAATAATGGAAAACCGAAATAAATGAGCATTATGTGCATAATAATCGGTGTTCCTCTAAAGAAGGAAACATATCCATTTGCAACTCTACATAGAAATTTCACTTTATATACCCTAATCAAGGCAACAGCGAGACCGATAATAAAACCTGCAAGAAGAGGAAGAATCGTTAAGATAAGTGTGATCGGAAGTGCTTTAATAATCTCCTTAAAAGCAGTCCAAATAAATAGAATATCAATCGTCAAGTCCTTCTCTCCTCCCTTTGTTATCCAGTAACAGACACATCAACAGTTTGATGCCGATTAATGCGATTTTCATAAAGTCTGAATATTTTCTCAAACAATAGCACGACTGCATAATAGATAACAGCTAATGAGAGATAGACTTCGAGAGCATGTGCAGTTGCAGCAATTAATGTCTCCCCCCTACCCATCATATCCATTACGCCGATGGTAAAGGCAAGTGAGGTATCCTTCAAGGATCCGATAATAGAGTTTGCGATATTCGGAAAAGCAATCCGTAATGCCTGCGGAAGCACAATTCGAAAAAAACTTTGACTATTATCCATACCAACAGAATAGGCTGCTTCCGTTTGCCCATAATCGACAGCCTTAATCGCTCCTCGGAATATTTCTGTGAAATGCGCCCCATTACTTAATGCATACGTAATAATGACAAAATAAAGAGCATCCATTCTTGAAATATCAATATTAATGAATAAAAGGATTGCAGGCAGTCCATAAAAAACTAGAAATAATTGTATTAAAATAGGAGTTCCCCGAATGAATGAAATATACAAAATGACAAATTGATTCAAAACAGGGATACGAAATAATCTCAGGATGGCTGCCGCTATCCCGATGACCATTCCTAATAAAACGGATGCTGCCAGAATTTGCAATGTTACTCCAAGGTAATATATTAACGTCGGAATGAAATCGACGATTAATGAAGGATCGAATGCTTTCCCCATGCTTTAGCACCTCCGCGCTTACTACTATCTAATTAAAATCCTACTGAATAGTCTGCGCCCAGCCACTTTTTACTTAGTTCGCTAACTACCCCTTCTTTTTTCAGCTCCACAAGTGCTTCATCAATTCTCTTCTGTAAAGGCGTTTCGTCTTTTCTTAGCAAAAAGTATACTTTTGAATTAAGAAGTGGCTCACCCACAACCTTTTGCTGTGCATCTGCTTGTTTATTTAAGAAGTTGACTGCAAATGGGGTAGTAATAGTAGCATCCGCCCGACCAGTTTTGATTTGATTCTTCGTATCATCTACGCCTTGGCCAGAATAGACAATTTCAATACCGGCATTATTTTCTTTATTATACTTTTCAAGAAAAACAGCAGAATTGCTCGTTGCACTCACTATCGCTTTTTTTCCTTTTAGATCTTTAATGGAATGAATATCATTGTTGTTCTGATGAACTGTAACTTGAAGCGGAAAGACATTATATGGTTCTTTATTAAATAGAAATTTTTCTTCTCGTTCATCATTCACCTCCATTTGGTGAGCAACAAAATCTATTTTGTTCGTTTCTAAACTTAATAATAGATTCGAAAATTCCATCGTTTTAAATTCAAATTCATATTCAGGCAGCTTTTCATCGATTTGACGAACCAACTCGACATCATACCCTGTCAACTTACCATTCTTATCCAAAAAGCAAATATTCGGGAATTGCGTCCCTGTTCCGACAATGATTTTCTGAACTTTTTTATCTTCTGAATCTCCAGAACTTGATTTTGCTGTACTCGTTGTTTCTTTCGAAGAGCAAGCTCCCAAAAAAGTTAGTAGCAGTGCCATAACAATTAATAATATTTTTTTCATCTCAAATTCCCCCGTACCCTTTTTAATTACTAACAATTGGTTCTTTATTTTCACTAATGCGTTACAACGTTTCATCTAGAATTTTACGAAGATACACAATTTTTTCTCCATCGTGATCTCGATCAGCAAAAATCTCATAGTCTCTTCTTTCATAAATTGAAACAAGCCAAGGGTGACGATCAGATGTCGCCAAATAGACAGCCGGCGCTTTCACCTGATCCCGAAGTACATTTTCTTCCACCCAAGTTAACAAAGTCGAACCTATGCCTTTTTGTTTGTATAGGGGATCGACCGCAAACCACCAAATGAATGGGTACGGACTGAAATAATCAGGATCATTCCATGGATGACGAACTGTAACAGTGGAAATAATATGGCCATCCTGTTCTAAAACGTAAGTGAGATTCCGCCGAATATTATTCGTCACTAGCTGCAAATCAGCTGTCGCAGCCAGAAATTAAATATTCAATTCTCGAATTGGTTCATAAGCCCGAAGTGTAAGGTTCATCACTTCTGGAGCATCCTCTACAGTAGCAAGACGGATTAGCTGTGTCATGATTAACTCCCCGTTTCTATAACATATTATTTACACAAGAATAGTCGGATTTAAATCAACAATTTCTCCTTTAACACTCGTTCTATCTCTATTTCATCATGTTCATTTCCATTTAAGAATATGTCAACTTCTTAAGTCCGCTAAATTTTGTTATTGTAAGCGTTCGAGTACTTTTTCAAGATTAGGTATTCCAATTTCCGTAACACTCTCGTATACGTTACCTCGCCCAATTTCAATTATAGGCACATACCGAACACCATATTTGATTTCTAAAATATCTCGCCGTTCATCATGATCGGTAACATCCACTGTTTGATAAACAATGTTCTTTTCTTTTAAGTATTGTTTAACCTCTTCACAATAGTGACATCCTTGTTTTGACCAAACGACGACAGATAACGCTTCTCCCATTTCGTATTCCTCCTTCATTTTTTTAAATGATACTTCAATTATTGGTTAATCTTTTCTTTGGCATAACGATTTTTCGGAAATGGAAGCCCCAAGTTGCCTCTTAATGTTTCTGCTTCATATTCAGTACGATATATTCCCTTTTTTTGAAGGATAGGCACCACATAGTCTACAAAGTCGCGCAAAGCATTTGGAACACTTGAAGTAAAAATAAACCCGTCCGCACCCTTCTCTTCGAACCATTGCTGGATCAAATCCGCTATTTTCTCTGGAGTTCCAATAAAAGAAGTCCGAGGTGTAGTCTCCTTAAGTGCTACTTGACGGAGCGTTAACTGTTTCTCCTTGGCTTCCTGTTTAATTCGGTCAGTCGTACTTCGGAAACTGTTTTTTCCGATGTGTCCGAGATCTGGGAAAGGCGCATCCAGTTCATATTGAGAAAAATCATGATGATCAAAGTATCGTCCCAAATAGTCAAGCGCCTTATCTATAGAAACTAGGTTAGCGAGTTCTTGATATTTGTTCTCTGCTTCTTCCACAGTTGCACCAATGATTGGAGCGATTCCTGGCAGAATTACAAGTTCATCAGGATTTCTCCCAAATGCAATAGCTCTGTTTTTTACATCTTGATAAAAGTTCTGCGCTTCTTCCAATGTTGGTTGACCCGTAAAGATTGCATCCGCTTCTTTAGCCGCAAGACGTTTGCCTGCTTCTGATGAACCTGCTTGGAAAATGACAGGCCGCCCTTGTTTAGATCTAGCAATGTTAAGTGGTCCCTGCACTGAGAAAAATTCTCCTTTATGATTTAATTGATGCAATTTAGAAGGTTCGAAAAACTCACCGGTCTCTTTATCCCGAGTAAACGCGTCATCCTCCCATGAATCCCAAAGTCCTTTGGTAACTTGTAAATATTCTGATGCTATCCGATAGCGTTTGGCATGATCAGGGTGTTCTTCAATCGTTTTGTTATAATTCAAGGCAGTACTCTCTAGAGGTGTAGTAACAAGGTTCCATCCGCCACGACCATGACTAATGTGATCAAGTGAAGCAAATTGCCGAGCTACAGTAAATGGTTCACTGTATGAGGTGGAAACAGTTCCAACAAGCCCTATTCTTGATGTGAAAGCAGCAAGTGCGGATAAAATGGTAAGTGGCTCAAATCGATTTAAAAAATGCGGAATTGATTTATCATTGATAAATACACCGTCAGCAATGAAAAGTAAATCGAACTTTCCCTCTTCGGCCTTCTGAGCCTGCTCCTTAT
Organism: Peribacillus sp. TH16; assembly: GCF_016651095.1. NCBI lineage: Bacteria > Bacillati > Bacillota > Bacilli > Caryophanales > Bacillaceae > Peribacillus > Peribacillus sp. TH16. Next base: position 2,103,320 of record NZ_JAEKEM010000002.1, read on the forward strand.
AAAATTCAAGACTAACACTGGCATCTGCTTGAATGTCAGGATGCCTCCAACCAGATATACTCCCTCCAACTCCATGTATAAGTGCTCCCAATTTCAACTTTCTTTGCATGGACATTGATACTCCTCCTTTAATTTTCATAGAAAACAAGTGAATCCATTTTTAACTTTGCAGCTATCTACTGAACATCTTTAATTAATGAAGGCTTTCTTTTGGCCCGTAAAGTGATCCTCTTCAGGTAAAAGTGGACTTAACAGCTGAAAAGACCTGAATCGTTCTGCTTCTTTTAAAACCGGCGTATGTAAGATAAACTCATCTACCCCATAGTTTTCATGAAAATTTGTTAATATCCCTTTCACGTAAGAGGGAGTTCCAGCAATAATATTGGAATCCTGTTCTTCTATTTCGAAAGACTCCCCAGACTGCTTCCCAAATAACTCTGCTTGCACAAGTGTTTGGACCGTAACAGAACGACCACTTTGGAGATGAACTTTCACAATCTTTTGATCACCTGTTAACTGTTCTGCTTCTTGTTGTGAAGGAGCAGCAATCACTGAAACTGATACCTTAAAACTCCCAGTTGGATAGATACTTTGGTAAATGCGTGCAGCATCTTCGAGTACAGTCTCATTACTATTGATAAATCGAGCAAATACATAAGCTATACCAAGATCGGCTGCTAGCCTGGCACTGTCAGCACTCGCACCAAGCAGAAACATTTTTGGTTTTTTCGAAGGGAGTGGTGTCGCTTGAATACCTACAAGCGGGTGAGTTTCATTAACCGAATTTTCAATTATTTTTTGCAAAAAAGATAACCGCTCTTCGAAATCTTTTCCATCATTCACAGTACCAAACTGTAGCGCCTTCGTTGATAAGGGGAGACCACCTGGTGCCTTTCCAATACCAAGGTCTACTCTGCCAGGTGAAAGATTTGATAACACGTGAAAGTTTTCCGCTACTTTATATGGGCTATAGTGCTGAAGCATTACACCTCCAGATCCCACCTTAATCGATTTTGTTTGGGCCAACAAGTACGATATCAATACTTCTGGGGAAGATCCAGCCAGCTGTTCTGCATGATGATGCTCTGATACCCAGAAACGGGTATACCCCCATTCCTCAGCATGTCTAGCTAGATTAATAGTTTGCTGTAGTGCATCAAAAGCCGAAGTTCCTGGAAATATCGGGCTCTGGTCTAAAATGCCAAGCTTATAACTCATACTATCTCCTCCACGTTAATTCATAGCTTACTTATAAGAATAATGGTTTATTTGTAATTGTGATTTATCCTATCACCTTAAACATGCTAATGGCAATACTTAAACTGATAGAAAGAATTATTGTATGGATAGGAAATCTCTATCAATAAAGGAGCAATTTTTCAAATTTCTGAACAGAAGACAGGATTTCATTCCATAATAAAGGAGCTTCAACCCCATATTTTAAATGTGTCAAATGGATGTGCTGCTTTATCTTGATTAAATGCGACACATCCACTTCAACCAGGGTTCCCTGTTCTAACTCTTTTTTAATACATAAATACGGTAAAAATCCAATACAACTCCTGCTAAGAATTAGAGATTTAGCCACCTCCAAATGATCTACCTGAAATTCAATACGTGGCTCTACATGTGACACCTCAAAGATTTTATGAACTTGGTTCCAATCAAATGCGCCGCATTCAAAAAATACTAGCGGCTCAGTTGCCAATTGCTGCGCTGACAGGTCTTTTTGAAATTGATAATGATGGCCTGGATACACAACTAAACGAATCGAATTATCAAGGACCTTATGATTTTGGAGACCACTATGCGTAACATCCTTCATAAATGCGATATCCACCTGTTTCTGAAGCAATTTATCAACTAATGCATCGTTTGGAGCAGAAATAAACTTAAAGCGTAAATCAGGGTTTTCTTTTTTCCATAAAGGAAGAGCATATGGAATAAAGTATTGCGAAGTAATGATATTGGCGCCAATCGTTATTTCTTCGCGATAACTTCCTTTTTTTAACTGTTTTTTTCCCTGTTGATAGGTACGAATAATCTGATCCGCAAATGGAATAAATGCTTTCCCTTTTTCAGTTAATATAATCCCCCTGCCTTGCCGCTCAAATAATACCGAATCGAGTTCATTCTCGAGTGTTTTAATTCTTGCCGTAACCGTTGGTTGTGACAAGAACAGTGCCTCTGCAGCTTTATGAAAACTGTTAAAGTGAACAACATATAAAAATGCTTCAATATGATCAATATTCATCTATCCAACTCCTTATCTCCAATATGAAAGCAGGCTCCTTCGCTTGTCGCTTTATGGAGCAATGAAAGATTTTTCCATTTTATAGAGACTTTATTCGATTTTAATCATATAATTCCAATAAGTAAAGTGTATTTTATTTAGTTGAAAGACCAACAATTCACAATTTAAAAAGTATTGGCGCATACCTTATTGGAGAAAAGTGAATTAAATACCACCCACTTCATTGTGTAAACGGACAATCTGAATCCAGTCTAGTGGCTGTATTGATCACCTTAATGGCTATTTTATTAATAGGAATTGTTATTCCATTTGGGATAGTTATGGAATAACACCAACAAATTTCTACTTTGTATCATGGGATGCATATGCTAAAATCGGGCTGGAACTTTCCAGGTATCTAGGTCTTTGTAGAATTAACTCCTCAGACATTACTTTCATTTGTAAGGTGGATTAAAATCAAGAAAGATGGAACATCCATCATTCGTTAGAGATTCTCGTATCCATCAATTGAACTCAGTAAGCTAGAATAGCTCCGACTTCTCCTTTTATTATAAAACTGACATATTTACGTTATTATTTTTTTCTCCTTATAAAAAAGAAAAGAAGGGTCATCCTAAAGGAGTAATTCAAAATAGGAAATAAGGAGAGAAAATAAATGCCTCAACAACAAATCGATGTCAATCAATTAAATCAAGCAAAAGCAAATGTTACTCTTACACAAACTTTACTTAGTCAAGCAATTGAAAAATCCTCATCGGACCCAACATTGGCACAAGAAGCAATTAAACAAGCTGCTTCGGAAATCGCACAAGCCCAATCATATGTAAGTCAAGTTTACAGTGTAATGCAAACTCAAAAAACGGAGTAAATTAAGAATAGAATGTCACAAAAGCTATATGATAAGAGGCCTATCCCCATAAGTGGATTAGGCCTTTTTAGTTATTCACATAGTTTAGCAAACCTTATAAAAAAGGAGCGCCCCTGTTTTTCTTAAAACCACTATTATAAGGTGGAATGCTTTGAGGAAATTTAAACGTATTAAATGGATCATATGCAGTTTTTACTTCTCGAAGCCGTTTAAAATTTTCTCCATAATACGCTGTTGGCCAATCTTTGATTTGCCGATCAGGCCAATTCACATAGTCACCAGTCGTATACGGTGATAAGGCACTCCTTAATTCTTTGATCCAACGTATGTTTTCCCTTTCTTCTTCAGGATTGTTCCAAGTAGCTAGGTATTCCTGTGCAATAATGGCGTCCCGGTAATAGAAAGCCGTTTTCTTTGGTTCGACCTTGCCTGCTGCTCCTCCAAGAGATTGGTGCCAAATGCCTGAATTTTCATTTGGTGCTTTTTCTAAAAATTGTTTCATCGTCAAGATCGCTTTCTTTGGAAAAGGTTTATTAAGAAAAGATCCTGATCTCTTTCGATGGGCTGATTGGTTTCCACTCGGGTCGTCAAAGAACCGTACAGCTTCAATATATGGAACTTCCTTTATCAATACACTAGTTGGTGAACCGGTTGTCGTTAAAGGCTGAAGAAGTTGCTTTAACCTAGATGACGTACCGACAAATTCACCTTGAGTGATAATTTGATTTACTTCCTTTGACTTAAACTCTATTTCTGATGTTAGTCGGTCATCCGTGTGAGGTGCCCAATTTTGCCATGCATTAAATACTGCTTCGAAATCTTCCCATCCCCATGTAATGGAGAAAACTGAAACCCTAGAAATGGGGTGCACCTTGAATGTAAAGGACGTGACAATGCCAAAGTTTCCGCCTCCCCCGCCGCAGCAAGCCCAAAATAAATCACTATTATGATTCTTGTTTGCTTTAATGAGTTCGGCACCTTTACTCCCACTCGCTCTTACCATTTCTATTTCAATAAGATTGTCACAAGTAAGTCCAAACAACCGCGTTAACATGCCAATTCCCCCGCCGAGCGTAAGGCCGACAAGGCCTACACTGCTTTCGGTACCTGCAGGGATAGTCGTGCCGTATTCCCATAATTTATTATATACCTTCCCTAAATTAGCTCCGGCTTCTATTTTTGCAATCATTTTTTCACGATTGACCTTGATTCTATCCATTTCGCTGACATCAATAATAAGACCGCCATTTACTAATGAAAAATTTTCATAGCTATGTCGGCCGCTCCTCACCCGAAAAGGTATATGATTCTCCCTCGCCCACTTCAATGCATTTTGTACATCCTTTGTATTCTGACAAAATACAATTATCTTTGGGAATTTTGGGAAGCTTAAATTATTATTTATTCTTGCCTGCTCATATTCAGAATCACCAGGTGTAACGATCCGCCCGGTAAGCTTTGTCTTTCCCAAAATATAACCCCCTTTCTCAGATGATATAGAGAAGATGCTATATACTATGAAAATCTTTAGGAGAAGACACATTCTATAGGCAGGCAAGGATTTAAATTAATCTAATTCATACTTTTAACTCAACATCCGTACCTTAAAAAGTAGGATATATAGTTTTTCTATATGATAGAGCACACTTAACTCGCAAGTTTTCATGTTTTACTCGTGAATTTTGCAGTTTTACTCGTGAATTCCACCAATTTAATCGTAACAATTTCAATTAACTTAACAAGTGATGACTGTATGCACTCTACTCGCCCCCCCCTTCTTTGTTGATTCACGCAGCTAAAGTGCGTACGATAGAAATAAACGGAACAAAAGGGAGATGGATTGATGTTGAAAGAAAAGATCATTGCTTGCTTTAGTGGTGGCAAAGATTCCACGTATATGCTTCATAAGATGTTAAAAGAAAACAAATATGAAGTCGTATCTTTGCTTACAACCGTAACAACTGATGATGAAACATCCGGACACATGGTTGATTTTAAATTGATTCAAGCTCAAGCAGAATCCATTGGAATTCCATTATACAAAATTCAATATCCTTTATATAATGGAAAAGGTTTTGAAAAAGGCCTTATTGACGCCATGAATTTTTTTGGCAATCAAGGTATCTCAAAAATTGCATTTGGAGATCTTTTTCTGGAGGATTGTATCGAATACAAAAAGAACTTAGTTGAGTCTAATGGTTATGAACTAATCCTTCCTTTAGCGGGAATCAACACGAAACAGTTAGTCCAGGAGTTTATTGATTTAGGGTATAAAGCGAAAATTGTCAGCATTCGTTTAGATAAGCTCGATCCTTCTTTTTTAGGAAGAGATTTGGACCAAAAATTTATTGAAGATTTACCAGATGATGTAGATCCATGTGGTGAGTTTGGTGAATATCACTCATTCGTATATAACGGAGACATTTTCTCTAATCCGATACAACTAGACTTGGAAGATGAAATGTTTGTACTTCCTGCCAATCAATTTTTCAGCGAGGTTGGCTATAAACGTGTGGTAAAAGTGTAAATTCTTCATTACTATTGTCAGGTATCTTAAGGACAAAAACCCAAAAGGATGCCTGACACCTTTTTTTATGATCTCAATTCAGCTTTTACATTAATTGCGGATTTAATCTTATCAAGATACAAACTGAGTAAATCCCCATTTTCCATTATAATTACGATGAAGATTTTGTATAGCTCACTATTAACTGATTATGGATTGGTTTTATATCTGGCAAAATACGCTATTTTTTTTAACTATAAAATTTTCCATGCCCATTAATGGGAATACCCTTCCAATCGCCAGCACACAAAAAAAACATGGTCATAAAGTAACCATGTTTTCATTCTACTCATATAGCGGTGTCTACACTAAAAGTTATTTATTGAAAAATTCTTTGTTAATTTTTTCAGCCTCAGCCATGTATTCTGTTTTAATCCCGCTTTTAACTCCCCACCAATAGAAGCCAAGTGCTAGACATGCGATGACCACCATATCCCAGCCAAATGTAAGAATATTTTTTCCGCCGAACTTCTCACTACCAATATAAGAAATCAAAATCATACAACCTAAGTAAAGAAGCATCCAAACACCTGATAAAAATTGTTTTTTGAATCCATTCCATTTATTTTTCGCTTGATAATAAAAGTAAATAGGAAGTCCAATGGCAATGATGAAAACCACTTCTCCTGTTAATGGCCAACGCGCCCAATATAAAGTAAGCGATGCAAAAACAAATCCACATGGTGCAATAATAGAAGCACCTTTTAAGTAAAATGGACGATTAAAATGAGAAGCTGTACGTCTTAATGTTGCCAATGCAACTGGCCCCATGATATACGAAATAAGTGTAGCAACTGAAATCACTTCAGCAAGTACGCCCCATCCGCGGAATAAAAATAAAAAGATAAAACATACTCCTAAGTTTAATAACATCGCTGGACGAGGAACACCATAAAGTGGATGTAATGTACCAAAGATATTCGGTAAGTACCCATTTTTCTGCATTCCATAAAGCATACGCGAAGTTGTCGCTGTATAAGTAGCACCTGTACCAGACGGTGATACAAATGCATCTACATACAATACAATCGCTAACCAGTTAAGACTAAGAGCAATTGCCAAATCAGCAAAAGGTGAATTGAAATTCAGATGACTCCATCCGTTCACGATCATAGACGGATCAACTGCACCGATAAACACAACTTGTAATATAACGTATATAAAACCTGCAATTAGAATAGACCCAATAACAGCAATAGGTATAGACTTATTCGGAGACTTAGCTTCTCCTGCCATATTAACGGGACTTTGAAATCCATTAAACGCAAACACGATACCAGAAGTAGCTACTGCTGTTAAAACGCTTGCCCAACCATATGGTGCGATCCCTTGAGAACTTGTAAAGTTTTCACCATGAAATCCAGCAAAAAATAACGATCCTGCCATTACACCTGGAACAATTAATTTAAAAATAGTAATAAATGAATTTGCCTTAGCAAAAAGGTTAACTGTCCAATAGTTGACGAAGAAATAGAACAATAGTAGTAAAGAAGCTATGAATAATCCTTTGATCGTTAAGATATTGTTATCAACTAAAGAATGAGTCCATCTGGCCCATTCCCAAGGCCACGTACTCATATATTGTACTGAAGCAATGGCCTCAACGGTAATAGTCGAAGCGATAGATATCCAGTTTGCCCACGCAGCTAAAAATCCAATAAAAGAGCCATGCGAGTATTGAGGATACTTAACCATTCCTCCAGCTTCAGGAAACATTGCCCCAAGCTCTGCGTAAGATAATGCGATAAATAAAATTACAACCATACCGATAATCCAAGAAAAAATAGCTGCTGGTCCTGCAATCTGGGCAGCTTTCCACGCTCCGAACAACCAACCTGAGCCGATAATAGAACCAATACCTGTCATAGTTAAAGCAAAAGTCCCCATCTTTCTATGCATATTACTCATCCCTACCTACACCTCTTCCTAGGAAAATAAAAAACACTTGATCTAAAAAAATCAAGTGTTTGCCCAGGCGCGCGGCTTATACTCTATATGCTCCCCCATGGTACTCCATGTTGCGCCAGTTACATATAGAAAAATAGTTTTTTTTTAGTATATAGGATTATATTTAATTTCACAATACTTGAAAAACATTTATATTTTATAAATAATCCCATTGTTTTTTTCGGAATTCACTATTAATATTCTTTTTAATTTGAAAAAATTAGGTGGATTAAGCTCCAAAAAACAAACATTCGATTTCTAGAACTATATCCTTCAACAATATAATCATTTCCCTTTAACATTATACTTAAAAATCTTTAATAGCTTATATGTGCAAAATAAACCGTTCCAAATTAATGGGTTTCCCGATTTTCTTTATTCCTTTTAAGGTTCGGGTTTATTGCAATAATATCAAAGCAACTTTGTTCGAAATAACCGATTTGCTAGAATCAACCATAACGGTGGGGAGGTTCCATGACCACAATGGGATATAAATCCCCCATATTTCTAAAATACCTTATCGGTTTTCAATTTCACTGGATTATTCCCCCTTTACTCCCAGTGTTCTTTTCTTCCGCAAAAAAAGTCATGCACAAGTTGGGGAAAAAGCCTGAGGGATGAAGACCTCTCTTTGCTTTGTCCACAATTTATGCACAACTTTAATTAGTATCTATTATATTTAAACTAACAGTGAAACACACTCAGCATAGCTAGAATGATGAACGTAGATTAATAGTATTTTAATGTTTCCTTGAACAAGATGATGTCCCTAAATCCTTACTTGCTTCTTAGCTGGAAATATCATCATCGGTCTTAGCCTCTAATGGTACTCGCTTCTCCATTTTTAAAATGTAATAACTTGCTACGACTATAGCTAGGAAAACGACCCCAACAATCAGGGAAATACGAGTACTAGGGTTAATCCACATACCAACCAGCACCATCAGTAAAAATGCAATTGTTGCATAGTTGCTGTAAGGGGCAAAAGGCATTTTGAACGGGTGGTTTTCCATTTCCGCAGCTCTTACCTTTCTGAATTTAAGCTCACTAATAAGTAAGACAAACCATGGAATCATTCCAGGTAGAACACTAGCACTGTAAACATAAAGGAATAGTTGTGGCGGTGCAAGGTAGTTCAAGACAACACCAATTGCTAAACCTAAAAGGACAGCAATCGTACAATAAGCTGGCACTCCATTTTTAGATACTTTCGCAAAGATTTTAGGAGCTTGACCGTTCATTGCTAGAGTGTAAAGCATACGACCTGCACTGAAAATCCCACTATTACATCCAGACATCGCCGCTGTGATTACGACAAAGTTAATAATACCTGCTGCTGCAGTAATACCTATTTTAGCAAAGGTTGAAACAAACGGACTACCGATGTCATCTAGTTGGTTCCAAGGAAAGACTGTCACGATGACAAAAATAGCGCCAATATAGAATATTAAAATACGCCAAATGATGCTTTGGATAGCTTTTGTTACAGTCTTCGTTGGATTTTTCGCTTCACCCGCAGTGATACCGATAAGTTCAACGCCCTGATAGGATGCTACAACAAGGGAAAGCGCAAAGAAGAACCCTGTCCAGCCCCCGGTGAAGAAGCCGCCATTTGCCCAAAGATTTGATAATCCAATTGCATCACCGCCATTTCCAAATCCGAAAAAGATAAGACCTAGTCCAGCAATAATCATCAGTACAATCGTTATAATTTTAATAAGCGCAAACCAAAATTCAAATTCCCCGAAAGATTTTACAGAAATGAGGTTTGCAGCCCCTAGGATAACCATGGCAATCACACCTGGTATCCATGCGGGTAAATCTGGGAACCAATACTTCATATACATTCCAACGGCAATTATCTCGGACATTCCGACGATTACCCACTGAAACCAATTACTCCATGCAGTCATATAACCTGCTAAAGGATGAATATAGTTACTCGCAAATGTTGCAAACGAACCCGTAGTAGGCTCTAAATAAAGCATTTCTCCCATAGAACGCATGATGAAAAATATAAAAAGACCAGCGATAGCATAAGCTAGCATTACAGATGGTCCAGTCCATTTAATCGTACTTGCTGATCCCATAAATAACCCAACACCAATGGTACCGCCCAAAGCGATCATCTGAATATGACGTGCCTCTAGCCCTCTCTTTAATTCTTTGTTTGACATGATTAATTCCTCCAGATGTAATATTAGCGACTATACTTCGTACAAGGTTATTAAAGTTTTTTTCTAGCCCCTAATTAACTCTCAATTTAGATCAAAACAACTGTTGATTCATTTTCCATACTTAGATTAGATTTAAAAAGTTCCAATTCTTTTTCATATCGCATAATTTATAATCTTATCTTATAATAATAAATATTCTGTAAAAAAACAAATGTATTTCTAGAGGAAACACTAACCAGTATAAAAAATTCAATCACTAAAAGTGATATTAGATATATTAGTATTTTAAGAAATCAATAAAATAACATGACCCTAATAAGATAAAGTAGGGAATTTAACACAACCAAAGGAAACCCAGTCTTTAAAGACTGAGCTCAGTTCAAATGGCCTTGTTCTAGAGCAAGGTGAGGGAGTTATCATAGAAAAAAGTCAAACTTTAGTTGAAATTATATTGACTTTCGAGAAATTCAATTCGTTCATATAACTCTTTGTTTACAAGTGTAGGCACTCCGTATTTCTCACCTAATTTTAATACCGTACCTGCAAATAACTCAACCTCACTGTAACGTCGAGCTTCGATATCTTGAGCCATGGATGGCTTTCCTTCTGGGCTTAATGTATCCAATACACTTAACCAATAATCCAGATCTCTTTCCGTTAAATGAATTCCTTCTTTCTCTGACAGAACGATAACCTCTCTCATGGCAGAAATCATCATTTCTCTTGCATGACCCTTTCGTTGAATTTCACCATAATTACTTTTATAGACAGCAACAGTTTGATTAACACCAACATTCAGCATAAATTTCCCCCATTGCCGCTTATACATATCCGTATCTATCTCATATGGGACCTTCATTTTTTCAAAAAAATCTGCCACCTGCTGAACCTTTTCTGAAACCAATCCAGGTTCCCGTTCACCAAGGCAGAGTATGCCCATATGGTCGTATGTCAACTTATTTTCTTCTTTAACAGCATCCATACCTTGCGCAACACAATATAAGACTTTATCCTTTCCATACGCCTCACCAATAATCGCTTCACTTGTGATCCCATTCAAAGCAGAAATAATAATCGTCTGTTTTCCAATTTGATTCTTCACCGCTTCAATAGCATCTTCCAATCCACTAAATTTAACAGTAAAAATCATCAAATCTGCAGGCTCGCATATTTCTTCAGGCGTTACATAATGAAAGTCACAAAGCTCACCATTGCAATAAACCCCATCCTGGACATATCTCTTTATTCTAGCTGTATCCGCAATAATCCTCACATTCTTCTTCGGCATTTCCTTTGATAAATGATGTCCATATAAAATGCCCAGTGCTCCTAATCCAACAATTGATACTGTCTTTATCGCCATAGCATCTCTAATTCCCTTCACCTTTTTACCTAAATATTATCACACTATTCGGAAAACGGTCGCGATTAAAATGCCAGTTCTATGGTATGAATTGTTTAGAAAAAAACCACCTAGAAAAGCTACAATATTGTGAAATACCAATAATGACACGAGGGGTTTGTAACATCCCTTACAGCTTCCTTTTGGTTCATATATATCACCAAAAGGAAAATTAAGGCTTAAACGAAGTCTACTTTTCTGAGGAACGATAACCACAAAATTTGTTGTTGTTTTTTGTATTGATTTTAAAGTGTACCCGTTAACTATCAGCTACAGTCATTATGGCTTTTCCAATCACTATTTTTAAAGAGTTGATATATACCAACTACATTACCCGCTAACTTTCCAATTTTCATATTGACCTATAGAATAAACAATGATAGAATTCCAATATTATATTGACGTTATTTAAGTATAATGACAAATGACCGAAGGAAGATTCAATTCTTCTACAAACGGACATTTATTACAACCGCATACTAGCAAGCGTTGAATGCTATGGATCACACTATAGCAGGAGCAGCTTCTGGAGAGACTGTACATAGTACAGCGCCGAAGGATTCACAATCTCAGGCAAAAGGACAGAAGAGTAACGAATGATGAATTGTTATTCTTAAACCTGACGAGATTGGTAGTATCCAATCTCTTTTTTTATTGTCCAAAATCCAAGATATTGCCATTCAATGGCATAAGCGAGGTGAAAACAACGAGCTACACGGAATGTGGAATAACGCTCCACACGACTAAGATCATATACAACGGGAGATGCTCAAATTGGCTAAACAGGAATTGAAAAGAGATTTAAAAAATCGCCATATACAATTAATTGCAATAGGAGGAACCATTGGCACCGGTTTATTTCTTGGATCCGGTAAAGCCATCCAATTAGCAGGCCCATCCATTATCTTTTCCTATCTTATTATAGGGATTGCCTTATTTTTTGTTATGAGGGCTTTAGGGGAATTACTTTTATCCAACGCCGGTTATACGTCATTCACCGAATTCGCTACCGAATATATCGGGCCGTGGGCTGGATTCGTAACCGGATGGACCTATTGGTTCTGTTGGATCATGACAGCCATGGCCGATATCATTGCGGTTGGTGTCTATATGCAATATTGGTTCGATATCCCTCAATGGATACCAGCTCTTGCATGCCTAGTCATTCTGTTAGGATTGAATCTATTGACGGTTAAATTGTTTGGAGAACTTGAATTCTGGTTCGCGCTCATTAAAGTCATCACGATTATTGCCTTGATTATTGTAGGCATCATCCTGTTAGTCATTGGCTTTAAAACCAATACAGGAACCGTTTCACTCACCAACCTTTGGAGCCACGGAGGCATGTTTCCGAACGGCGTATCCGGCTTCCTGCTATCTTTACAATTGGTTGTCTTCTCCTTTGTAGGGGTCGAATTAATTGGTGTTTCTGCAGCAGAAACAGCTAACCCGAAAAAAAATATACCATCAGCCATCAATAAAATCCCAGTCCGAATTTTACTTTTCTATGTAGGTGCCATACTCGTCATTCTATGCGTCAATCCTTGGACACAGCTGGATGCATCAAGCAGTCCATTCGTAGAAGTCTTTACACTAATCGGCATTCCAATCGCTGCAGGGATTATCAATTTTGTTGTCCTGACATCCGCTGCATCTGCCGGCAACAGCGGTTTATTTTCAACAAGCCGTATGCTTTATACATTAAGCAATAATAACGATGCTCCTGCAAAATTAGCAAAATTAAATAAACATGCTGTTCCAAGTAATGCCTTGGTTACATCGGCAATCGTCGTCTCCCTAGGGGCATTGCTAAGCAAAATGATACCTGAACAGGCCTTTACAATAGTAACTACAATCAGTGCCATCTGTTTTATTTGGGTTTGGAGCATCATCTTGATTTCACATATCAAATATACGAAAAAACGTCCGGACTTGAGAGCCCACTCTACATTCAAAGCTCCTTTTACACCCTTTATCAATTACGTTATTTTAGGATTATTTCTGTTCATCCTAATCGTTATGCTATTCGCTGAAGCTACACGACTTTCACTGTTAATGACGCCAATCTGGTTCATTCTTCTACTCGTACTCTATAATTATCAGAAAAAAAAGTAGCTATTTTTCATGGTCGCAGGAATTAAAAGGAAGGGACACTCCCTTCCTTTTTTTCAATTTATTTTGCTAACACAGAGAAGTGCTACTAAAATATATACTGCAGCCACAGTAAATTTTATAATAAAATAGTGTAAGGTACTGTAAGTCGATATGAATGACTTTTCACTTAGAATGGAGGGGTTGGATTAATGAAGATTATATATATACTTACTCTAGTTCCTTTTATAGGCATATTAGGATTTCTTCCGTTTGTTAACAGAATAGAACCTTATGTATTAGGGATGCCTTTTAATATGTTTTGGATGGCTATGTGGGTGGTCCTTACATCCGTTATTTTGGGCATCATGTATAAGTTGGACCCCAGAAATCGGGAAGGTGACCAGGAATGAATATTTCCCTCTTAATTATTTTAGGATTTTTACTTTTATCAATCTTTTTAGGTATTCGATCTTCAAAAGGAAAAGACATGAATTTGGAACAATGGACGGTTGGAGGCCGTGGTTTTGGTGCTATATTCGTCTTTCTATTGATGGCTGGAGAAATTTATACGACGTTTTCCTTCCTTGGCGGCAGCGGCTGGGCTTATGGTAAGGGTGCACCCGCTTTATACGTCCTTATTTACATTACTTTGTCTTATGTATTGTCATATTGGCTTCTTCCGGAAATATGGAAATATGCCAAAGAAAATAGTCTAATGTCTCAATCTGATTTCTTTGTAAGCAAGTATAAGAGCCCAAGCTTAGGAATTCTGGCAGCACTTGTCGGTGTGGTATCTATGATTCCAGTGATTGTCGTGCAACTTAAAGGATTAGGGATTATTGTTTCAGAAGCATCTTATGGAGCAATTTCAATGTCTACCGCGGTCTGGATGGGAGCAATCAGCCTTACCATTTATGTTATGATTTCTGGAATACACGGCTCAGTTTGGACAGCAGTCATTAAAGATATCATGATGATCGTGATTATAGGATTCTTAGGAATTTATCTTCCTATTCATTACTTTGGTGGTTTTCAACCGATGTTTGAGGCCGTAAATGCAGCCAAGCCTGGTTTTCTAAAGCTTCCTGAACAGGGGCTTAGTGTTTCATGGTTTATCTCCACGGTAATATTGCTTGTATTTGGTTTTTACATGTGGCCCCAAGTTTTCAGCGCTGTCTATTCGGCGCGCAGCGGGAAAGTATTTCGTAAAAATGCTATAATCAGTCCGTTATATACGCTCATGTTGTTATTTGTCTTTTTTGTAGGATTTACTGCTATATTGAAAGTGCCTGGACTCGTTGGGGCAGATGCAGACCTCTCGTTGCTGCGCCTTTCTATTGAGACCTTTGATCCATGGTTTATAGGCATAATCGGCGGAGCTGGAGTGCTGACCGCATTAGTACCAGGATCCATGCTTTTAATGAGTGTGGCTACACTGCTCGCGAAAAACGTCTATAAGGAATTTGCACCTACAGTATCCGATCGGAACGTTGTAAGATTAGCAAAGTTCCTCGTTCCTGTTATTGCATTAATTGCAGTCTACTTTACCTTAAACGGCGGCGAAACGATGTCAGCATTAATTCTCATGGGATACAGTCTTATCACACAGTTATTTCCGTCTCTTCTCTTTAGCCTGAAAAAGACTAATACCATCAACAAATATGGAGCGATCGCCGGGATCATCTGCGGATTGGCCATCGTAACCTACATTACGCTTAGTCATTCAACCATAGGTACCATGTTTCCATCCTTACCACAGGCAGCGAAGGATTTGAATGTTGGAATCATTGCCTTGGCGGTCAATTTCTTTGTTATGATTACTGTAAGTCTCGCTTTCAGAAAGCTCTCGGTTCAGGTAGATCCCGCAAAATAATCTAAATCTGTTAAAGATATATGAAGTACTTCTTTGACGGTGGTTTTTTGGGGATTAAAAGTGCACCGTAAATTATACAATCGAAAGGCTCAGTCAAATGACTGAGCCTTTCGATTGTTATGTATCTCATACCCCATAAAGGATACACACTTCTTTTTTCGGCGTTTTTCTCCCTTAAACCGTCTATTTTTCTCTTAATACACGTGTAATGAAAGACAGAAGAGCCTTGGCACTCAGCAGATAAAATGTTTTTCAAAAGATCATACTGATGAAAAGTACAAGATATAATTTACGGTTCAGTCAGCTGTACACTTTTTTCAGATTCAAGAAATCAAAATCCCTGAAAGAAAAACTCCAGGAATTCGTGTAAGTATACGTTGAACTACCCACCACTTATCGACCTTACGGTCTGATTGAAGTGGGGGATTCCTAAGAACATTAGCCTATCGACCAATTTTTAATTAGGCTACTCCCGTAGTTCCTACGGTTAGAAGCCTTATGGCTTCATTCATTAGATTGAGTCCTGCGTTAATATCTCGATCGTGGTGAGTAGTACAAAAAGGACAATCCCATTCACGAAGGTTCAGATGTTTAACGTCTTTATTTTGGTAACCGCAGCTAGAACACAATTGGCTAGAAGCAAACGTTTTAGATACGGTCACGATTTGTTTACCATACCATTTTGCTTTGTATTCCAACATTTTTTTGAATTGGTACCAAGATACTTCACTAATAGCTTTAGCTAGTTTGTGATTTTTCATCATATTCGACACTTGCAAGTCTTCCATTCCAATAACATCGTGGTTTTTGATGATTTCGGTAGAAACTTTATGTAAGTAATCCATTCGGGCATTTGAAATTTTTTCGTGTAGGATAGCCACTTTTCGTTTTTGTTTTTGATAGTTTTTGGCTTCAGCCAATGGTTTATTTTGATTCAAGGCTATTTCTTGTCGCCTTGAAAGAATCCGTTGTGCTTTGGCCAATTTCTTTTCGACCGTCCGGAAGAATTTTGGGTTTTGATAGACCGTACCATCTGAAAGAATAGCAAAATTCTTCAAACCAACATCTACACCGCACGAACGATTCGTTTTAGAAAGTACTTGTACATTGGTTTCCGCTAAAATGGAAATGAAATATTTACCCGAAGGGTTCCGCCTGATTGTGGCATTGATGATTCGCCCTTCGACTTCGGGCTTTTAGAAAAACGAACTAGACCGAGTTTTGGCAATTTGATTTTGTTTCCAACAATTCCAATATTCCCATTCGTATGTTTAGTCGTATAGGACTGGATAGGATTCTTTTTCGATTTGAAGCGTGGTGACTTGTTTTGCTTTTTATAATATCGACTATAGGAATCTGCTGAATTTTCCACCGATTTCTGTAAGGCAATACTGTCTACTTCTTTCAGGAAAGAATACTCTTTCTTTAAAGCTGGAAGTTCTTTGATTGTTGCGTATTTATTCAGAAAAGAACCTTTCCATTCATTAGAGGGTAATTGGCCGTTCTGCTTCATTTCTTCACAAATATACCAGCAGACATCTTTCTCCTTTTGTTTGCCTAAAAAGAAGTTATAGACAAAACGGGAGCAGCCGATCGTTTTATTGATTAGAACTAGTTGTTCTTTAGTTGGATAGATTCGAAATTTATAAGCTTTGTTTACGACCATTGGTATCACCCCCTTATAGTTATTATTAAACATCGAACGTTTGTTTGCCAAAAGATTACTTTGGCTTATGCCAACCGCCATTCATCTCGCCCTTCACACGCTTGAAGAGGGAGTCTTCTGGCGGGAAATGATAAAAAGATTCTTTTATTCATGCCTATGTTTAACGATACTGATAATAATTCATCAAATGCTAACAACTCTTTTGTACCATATTCCCAAATCCATAGAGACCATAATTATTTTTCTAATTGACTTGCGTGATTTGGACTGTAAAGCATTTGAACACGAACACAGTCTATTGGTGTATTTATAGGTATCTCTATGAAATATTTTAGCTGCCATATCTGAGTTTTTTGTGCCTGACGGCTAGTAGGCTTGTCCCAAGGTGGGTAAACGCGTATTGCTCGTTTACCACCTTTACCTTTATTAGATACTATATTCTGATCAAATAAAACCGCTTTTGGAAATACAAACTGACCAAAGTTATTACCTTTGCGAGTACTAATAACAAACAAATCAACTGGATCTGATATGTCATATGGTTGAATCGCTCCATCCCCAATTCTCTCCCACAAAGTCACAAATTGTCCAACCTTTGTAGGTGTAATTTTAGCCACACGAAATCTAATGGAAAGGGTATTCAACTTGAATATATAGGCTCCATATTCAGCGTTTTGTGCTTCTATTAGTGGTTGTGAGAACTCAAACCTGCACGGGCTATAAACAAGTTCCTTTGTTGCAAGAAGGTCACTATGAATTGTGTCAGAGGAAGCCCCGGAATTTTGAACGCTGAGATCTGATTCTAATAAGTCTTGATTTTTCTCATCCATCTGTTCTAATCCTCCATTTTAAAGCTTTCTAGTCAATTTACTATATTCTCTTATAAAGCCATTCGATACACCTCACTCTCGTTCTGTCCCCTCATTTTAGAACATTCGTTCGCTATATTCAATTATCAACAGCATTATTTATCAGAGCCCTAGCCCTGTAAATAGTTAGATGACATTTAAATAAAATGGAATGAACCTAAAAAAAACCCAGGCAACTTCCTCCCGGGTCTTTAATCATTATGCTGACTTTTCCACTTGTTCTGCTTACGGGATTTTCCAAAGCTGCAACCTCAATATTCCACTAAAGCTTTCCTTCTATCATTCAAAGCTTTAACAATTTCCTTATATTCCTGCACCTGTTGTTCTAGTTTTTGTTTTCTATTCACAATCATCCTCGAAACTTCTTTCGGACTAGGTCCACCTTGAATGCTTCTAATCTCCACAAAATATTCGGGAGAGATGATTTTTTTCCATTCGTCTTCTGCTATATTCACTGAAACGAATTCATTAATAATCTTATTAATGTCTTGTGTGTCCCAGTCATATAACTCTTTCCCTTCACTTATCGACCGTTTTGCAATATGACTAGCTATGGAATGAGCTTTCCTAAATGATATCTCGTAATCTCTTGATAGAGTATCTGCTAATTCAGTAACCGTGATACTTGATTTTGCGGCCATCTTTTTTGTATGTTCTTCATTTACTTTCAAGGTTGATATGACTGCATACATTAGTTTCATGACACGGCCTGCATTCGAAAATGCTCGATATAAATGCGGCTGTAAATCATCTTCCGTATCGACGATATCACCAAATGGAGTATTGTGGATCATATTCATTGCAGCAAGCGCATCACCATACGCACTGCTGGCAATCGATCGGGAATGTTCAATTGATACTGGATTTCTTTTTTGCGGCATGATACTGCTTACTTGAACATAAGGATCTGCCACATAAAATGTACCAAACTCTCTTGTCACATGCTGCAAAAAATCTTGAATCCATCTTCCAGTATTGACCATGCACGTCATAATTGCAGTTGCAGTTTCTAATAAATAATCGGCCCCGCCAATCGAGTCATAGGAATTTTCAACAACCGCCTCAAATCCAAGCAGTTCAGCGGTACGATTCCTGCTGATTGGAAAACCAGTTGTGGTTAATGCGGCCGCTCCCAGAGGAGATAGGTTCACCGTTTCATAGGCTGCCCATAACCTTCCAATATCTCTTTGAAGAACATCATAAATGGCTAGAAAGTAGTGGCCTAATGTAGTCGGCTGAGCTGGCTGAGTATGCGTGTAACCCGTAATATAGGTTTCTATATGCTTTTCAGCTTGCACCAAGAATGACTCACTCAATTGGTCTGCATAGCCAATTAATTGAAGAAGATGGCCCCTCAAAACAAGCCGATACATTGCAACTCCCATATCATTACGACTGCGACCGATATGAATCTTTCCTGCAAGCTCATGACCGATTTCTTCGCCAATCTTTGCCTCCATCATGAAAAATAAGTCTTCGAATTGGGGTTGATAGGTCAGGAGGGTGAGATCTGTTTGAGCCACTTTCCGAATCCCATCCAGCATAATTTTTGCTTCTTCTTCTTTAATAATCTTTTGTTCTGAAAGCATGATCACATGTGCTCGATGAATATCGAACATCACATGAAATAAGTAATCTCTTTGATCATTAAAAACTGGCATTAGAAGCTCTTCTACATATGTTTTTCCTGGAAAAACACTACCTTCATTTTTGATAAATTCATCCAGCTTACTCATCTTTTTACCCCCGATTTATAAGGCTTTTTCTGCTTTGATTCCAAAAAACTTGTTCGAAATAAAGAGAACAATAACAATCAGCGTGATTTGAATCATCCCATAAGCAGCTGCCTGCCCCATATTGAACATCCGAAGCTGATTCATAATTTCAATAGATATAGGTCTGTTAGAAATCGTATACAATAGGACTGAGGTTGGGAATTCTCCTACAGACTCGATAAAGGCTAATAATGTCCCTGATAAAACGCCAGGCATAATAATCGGTAAAATGACCTTTCTGAAGGTATAAAACCACTTTGCCCCCAAGTTTCTTGCTGCTTCCTCAATCGAGTCATCAAGCTGCTCTAGAACGGCGTTAGTTGAGCGGACAACAAGCGGAATATGTCTAACGAAATAGGCAAGGGGCAGAATCCAAAATGTTCCTACTAATATCTGACCGAAAGAAAAAACGCTAGGTTCATTAAATGCAAATATCAAGTTCATCCCAATAACCGTTGCAGGCAAGGCCCATGGAATCATGACTAGAATATCAATAAAGCTTTTCCCAATGAATTTCCGTTTGACAAGAACATAGGACGCTATGACCCCAAACACCAAATTTGCTAGTGTGGCAATAACAGCCATTAGTAAACTATTTCGTAACGGTTTAAAAATATTAGGGTCTTCAAACAAAAGCCGGTAATTTTCCACATTAAATACTGTTGGATACGTTTGAAACGTCCAGGTTCCATCCGGTACAAGTGAAAGCAATAGAATCGTAAAGTGCGGTAAAAGCAGAATAAGTACGCCGATGATACCCGTTACCACCATCACCCACTTCATAAGCGGATTTTTCACTTCACTCCTGTGTGCCCCGATTCCTTTTGAAGCCATGCGGTAATCTTTCCTATTCTGATACCAACGCATGAATAATAGAAATGAAATCGAAACAATGGAAAGAATTACAGATTGAGTAGCAGCAATTTCCATATCACCATTAATTTTCGAAAAATATATTTGCAAGCTCAACACTCTGTACCCACCAGCTAATAAAAACGGGGCACTGAATGAAGCCATTGAAATCATGAATACAAGTAAAGAAGCGGCAACGATGGCAGGTGTTAATAATGGAAATGTCACCTTCCAAAATACCTTGAACTTATTCGCACCTAAGTTATATGCAGCTTCTTCAAGAGACGGATCAATTTTATTGATCGCAGCGGATACGGTCATATAAAAATATACATACATCGTATAGGCATGCACGATTAGGATTCCCGAAACCCCGCCAATTTTAAAAGGAACTTTATCAAGACCAAACAAATCCTTAATAGCATTTGGAATTAATCCTGATTCTCCATATAAAAACATAAAGGCCATAACCCCTACCAATGATGGAAGAACAATCGGCAAAATCGCTGCAGTTGAAAAGAAGCTTCTGCCTGGAAAATCGTAACGGTTAAAAATAATCGCAAGCGGAATACCAATCAAGGAACTAGCCAATACACTTAAAATTGATATATAAACAGAGTTCCATAGAGCCTCTAAGTTCGTTTTCGATTCCTGCACGAAAAAATCCTGATAATTTCCGAAAGTTATCGATCCGTCTTTTTGCAAACTTTCAAAAAAGGTTCTCAATGATGGATAGAGAACATACGCTACGAGCACTAATACAACTGGTATAAGAAGCCAAATCGTCAACCTTGTATCACGATTTTTAATCATGGAGCATCACCGCTTATGACCGGGATGAGGCGCAACTGTTTCTCCGGAAGTTGTACATACACTTCCTTCCCTTGATAAAAGTATCCGAATTCGTGTGTGTTTAACACGTCCACCCTCAGTAACACGTTATGAACACCCACCATTACATTCACAACAGATCCAAAGAATTGGACAGATTCTATTTTTCCTTTTAAGATATTTGTTCCTTCTTTGACCTTATCAAGAATACGGATTGCTTCAGGACGAATCGAAACTGCAAGGTTCTTTTCATTCTGTTGAATTAACTCTCCTTCATTAGTGTGATTATGTACAAGTAATTTTACCGGTTCTTCACCGTTTTCTAGGGTAACCACTATATTCTCTTGTTGAACGTTCTTCACTTGAACGGACAATAGATTAATCTCACCAATAAAACTCGCCACAAAATCATTAGCGGGCTGATTATAAATTTCTGCCGGAGTCCCGACCTGGTGACACACCCCAAAATTGAACACGGCGATCCGATCACTCATGGATAATGCCTCTGCCTGATCATGTGTGACATAAATGGTGGTAATCTTATAATCACGCTGCAGTCTTAAGATTTCTGCTCTCATTTCATCACGAAGCTTGGCATCCAAATTGCTTAATGGTTCATCCAACAGTAATATTTCCGGTTCAATAACAAGTGCTCTCGCAAGGGCTACACGCTGCTGCTGTCCTCCGCTTAACTGGCTCACTTGACGATCCGAGTAGTTCTCCAGCCTGACTTTGCGAAGTGCATCCAGCACTTTCCCCTTTAAATCGCTTGAAGAAACTTTTCTCACGCGCAATCCAAAGGCTACATTTTCAAAAACCGTCATGTGAGGAAAAAGGGCATAGTTTTGAAAAACCATGCCAGTATTTCTTTTCTCCGGAGGGACTCGCGTCATATCTTTGTCGCCAAATCGGACGACACCCTTTGTTGGATAATAAAACCCAGCAATCATCCGAAGGGTTGTCGTTTTACCGCAGCCACTTGGACCTAAAAAGGTAAAAAACTCACCGTCTTTGATTTCCAGATTTAAATGATCGATAGCTATCGTTTTTCCGAAGGCTTTTTGGACATTCTCTATTTTTATTGACGCCATCCCAACGACACTTCCTTATTCTTTTATTTCTTTATCTCCACTTTTAATATTTTCGTCCCAATATTTCATCCACTCGTCACCTTTTTCTTGGAAAACATCCCAATCAATATCCATCGTTTTAATATCTGTTTCCGTGATCCATTCAGGTAAATCCGTCACATCACTTCTTGTCGGAATCCGATAAAATTCTTCAGCTAAAATTTTCGCAGCTTCTGGTGAGTTCACAAACTCATAAAACGCTTCAGCTGCTTTTGGATGCTTCGCACCTTCAACAATGGCAATTCCTTCTGTCAACACCGGTGTTCCGCTTTCTGGAATAACAAACTCAAACGGATAGTTTTTATTTTCTTTCAGCATGACAACGTCCGGCATTGCCCAAACAGATAGTGAACCCTCTCCTTTGGCTACTTTGTTATACATCATTTCCGGGTTGGCTGAATATTCTTTTGTATTTTGGTCGAGCTTCGTTAACCAATCATAGCCCTCTTGAGGATCATTTGTATCCTTATACGTGCGATAAATCATCGAAGAAAAAATCGTCCTCATCGTTCCAGATGCTAGCGGATAGCGAATGATAATTTCATCTTTCCATTTCGGGTCAAGCAGCTCATCCCAATCTTTTGGTACTTCGTCTTTTGATAGTTCCTTGCTGTTATACATGATGACTTCTGGAGTCTGGCTCGTTCCCGTCCAATACCATTCTGGATCGTGGAACCCTTCATCAAGACTATCAGAATAGGTAGGTTGGTAAGCAGCTAGCAGTCCATCATCCTTTGCTTGGTTAAAGTTCGTGGAAGGTGCTCCCCACCAAACATCTGCCTGCGGATTAGTTTTCTCTGATCGAACACGATCAAGGATTTCCTGAGACCCCATGTCAAGCCACTCAACATCAATGCTATATTTTTCTTCAAACTGAGTCTCGAATTTTGATAAAATATCTTTTCCATGCGGTGAATAAACTACAATCTTATCTTCTAATTCACTTTTTTCTTCTTTGGCACCGCCTGCATTCGAATTCGTTTTTGTATCTGTACTGCTACATCCAGAAATCAATAAAGCTGCCGATAAGGTTAGCACTGAAACAAACGACTTTTTCTTATTTTTCATTAATAATCCCCCTCATTATGAAAATTCAAAATGCTATCATGTTCTCTTAAAAATAGGGAAACCGCTCCCAAAACTCCTGCGTTTTCTCCCAGTTGTGAAGTTTTCATTTCTACTAAACTTGGCAGATATCGATCAACAATCTCCCGAATTCTAGGTAAAATGTATTCAGATGAATTTAATACACCACCTCCTAAAATAATGACCTCTGGATTTAGCAAGCAGGCTGCATTGGCAATTCCGTAGGCTAAATGTTCGATGGCGTCATTAATGACAGCTATAGCTGTCGAATCTCCTTTTTTTGCAAACAAAAAAGCATCTTCACCTGATAGTTCAGAAGACTGGGCCCGTTCAAAAAAGGAATGATGAGGATCCTTAAGAACTGCTCTAGTAAAATGAGCACCAATGGACTTTCCTCCTGCAACACTTTCTAAATAGCCATATCTGTGGAAAATCGGCTTAAATTCACGCTTCATATCCTCTTTATTAGTTACCATATATCCCATCTCTCCAGCTGCACTCGAAGCTCCTCTGTATAACTGGTTATTCAAGATAATGCCGCTTCCTATCCCTGTGCCAACTGCAATAAACAGTACATTTCGCTTATTCTGTGCGTTCCCTAGCCACTGTTCACCTAGCGCAGCAGCATTCACATCATTGTCGACAAAGATAGGGAAATCGAAATACCGTTTCGCTTCGGCTATAAATGGATACTGAATCCACCCTAAACTCGGTGCCTCAATCACTAGTCCACTTGCTGTTTGTGTAATACCAGGAATCCCAACTCCCATCCCTAAAATCCTATCTTTCGCGATCTGATTCTTTGCAATTAACCGCTCTGTTTCAATAGCCATTTGTTTAAGAAGACCTGATTGTAGATAAATATTTGTTGAAAAACTAGTATCAGCAAGGATGTTGCCACTTAAATCACATAAAACGATTTTCACTTTTGTTCCGCCAATATCGGTTCCTATGATATATGCCGCTCGCTCATTGAAAAAGAGCTGGATTGGCCGCCTCCCGCCTTGAGAAGAGGACTCTCCTATTCCTTTCTCAAATACCCATTTCTCCTGTATAAGTTCATCTACAACAAGAGAAACTGTCGGTTTACTAAGCTGAAGCTTAACAGCGATTTCAGCCCTTGAAATAGATGAACATTCTTGGATGCATTGAATGATTCTTTTTTTATTTACGTATTTTTGATGATTGGGTGTTCGCTTAAAACTCATCACATCACGGCCTTACATTATTTAGTTAGTAAATCTTACTAATTAAGTAAAAATATAACTTAAATCAAGAAAGTGCACAAGTTATTTTTTTATTATTTCGAATACTCTGTTTTTAGTAGTTATTTCGGTTCATTTACAATTATAACCTATTATGTTATTTATTAGATAAGCTTTTTCATCAAGTTAGTTAGGTAATATTACTAACATACTTTTCATAGTCTTCAAAAAAGCTTAGGATTTTTATTAAATTTGAAAGGGGTTAAAGGAAGGCATGAAAAAAATTTTGGTACCTTTGCTTTCACTTTTGTTAGTTTTTTCACTATTGCCGCTCGCAGGTAACGCAGCAAAAAAGGAAAAACCTAATGTTGAGTTATGGAATGCGGTCAAGCCACTCGAGACAACCGTTACATTCTTAAACAGCGGTGCCCATCCAGATGATGAGCGCAGCGACTTTCTCGCCTATTTATCGAGAGGGTTAGGTGTGAAGACCTCCAGCCTAATTGCGAACCGTGGTGAAGGCGGACAAAATGAAATTGGGGATGAACTGGACAATGCTCTTGGAATTATCCGTTCAAGAGAAATGATAGAAGCTGCAAAAATTACCGGGGTTAAAGCCTATCATCTCAGTGAAACAACCTCTGATCCCATCTATGATTTCGGCTTCTCGAAAACACCAGAAGAAACATTAGAAAAATGGGGCGAGGAACTCACATATGAACGGCTTATCCGGTTTATCCGAACATATCAGCCTGATATATTGATGCCATCCTTCCAAAATGATGATACCCAGCATGGACATCATCGTACAATGACAATCTTAAGTGAACGTGCTTTTAAGGATGCGGCTAATCCATCTGTTTTTCCACAACAATTGAAACAAGGTCTATCGGTATGGCAAGTGAAAAAATTATATTTACCTGTTTCCTCCGCAGATAAAGCCACCACATCCATTGAAATCGGTACCTATGACCCAATATACGGTATGACTTATCCACAGCTTGGAGAACAATCCCGCTATCTGCATAAAAGCCAAGGAATGGGCTCTGATATCCCTGCAGCACCTCGCCAGGTTCATCTAGATTTGAAACAAAGTGCAGTTGATACGAAAGGCCAGTCAGACCTTTTTGCAGGAGTACCTTATAATTTTACCGAATGGGCTGATAAACTCCCAGTTTCAGCTTCAAAGTTAAAATCTGATTTTAAAAATGTACAACGGGATTTGAACGCTGTTGTTGCGGCCTATCCGAATGATCAACGTGTTTTCACAACATCCCAAACAGCTCTTTCTCATGTACGTTCACTTACTTCGCAAATTAAAAAGGCAAAGCTAAACTCTGAGTTGAAGAACGACTTGCTTCATAAGCTCTCATTAAAAGAAGAGCAATTACAAAACGTTAGTTATGTCTCTTCAGGACTATATGTTCAAGCAAAATCAGCCTCCGCGATCCTTACAAAAGGTCAAAACACGAACGTAACCGTAACAGTGAAGAATACCGGAAAACAAACATTGAAAAAATTCTCTGCTAAATTGAACGTGCCTAAAGGATGGAAAGCTAAAACAAAATCTAAAGCAATCAATCTAGCACCAAATAAATCAGAGACCATCACCTACCAGGTTAACGTTCCAAAAGATGCTTCCTATTACCATGCTTATGACAAATCAGCTATTACAACCAACATTTCATATGAATCCGGTAAAACCAAGACTACCATCACAGAAGAATTGGAAGGAACAATCGCTGTCCTACCTGATGTGGGTCTTACCCTTTCACCTGAAGACATCGTGGTAAACACAGCAGATGTACAGGAAGAAATACCAGTAACCGTAACTGTAAAAAATTATACAGAAGGAAAAACATCAGCAAATGTCGCTTTAAAAATACCAAAAAATTGGAAAGTATCACCTACAAAAGCAACCGTATCATTTAATGAAAAATCAGAAGAAAAACAAGTAAAATTCACCCTTATACCACCGAAGACGATTCAAAATGGTGAATATCAGCTAAAAGCAGAAGCTACTGTCAATGGAAAAACCTTTGATTCTACCATTCAAGAAATTTCCTATGACCATATTGGAACATTCTATTACCAATACCCAGCAGCAATCAACACCGTTGCATTTGAGCTTTTAATGCCAGCTTCACTAAAAGTAGGTTACATTGAGAGTGGATTTGACAAAGTAGCCGATTACTTAAGCAACGCAGGTCTTAATATTACAAAGCTAACAGCTGATGATTTAGCATTAGGTGATTTGAGCCAATACGACACGATTGTTACAGGTATACGCGCTTATCTATCTCGAGAAGATCTAAAGACAAATAACGCGCGCTTACTTCAATACGTAGAAAACGGCGGTCACCTTGTCGTTCAATACCACAAACCTGGTGATGGATGGGATGCCCTGACGACTGCTCCATATCCACTTACAATCGGAAATCCCTCCATTCGCTGGAGAGTAACCGATGAAAAAGCCACAGTAAACGTATTGAAACCAGAATCAGCGCTTTTCAACTATCCAAACAAAATAACAACGGACGATTGGAACAATTGGGTTCAAGAAAGAGGATTGTACTTCCCAATGAAATGGGACGAACGATTTGAAACTTTCATTTCCATGGCTGATCCAAATGAAGAACCATTTGATGGTGGAATCCTAATGGCCAATTACGGTAAAGGAACCTATCTCTACACCAACCTTGTCCTCTACCGGCAAATTCAAAGCCAAGTACCAGGAGGATATCGAATCATGACGAACTTGATTAGTTACGGAGCCCAGTAACTAGAGAAGTAACCTGTGCAGGTGTTGAATGCATAGGTTACTTTTTTGTATGAATGCTTAGCCTTATTGAAGCTTGGCGCGGAACACGATTAACCTTTACCTCTAAAACAAAAAAAGTTATGCACAAGTATGGAAGATAGGCTTGAGGGATTAGGATTTCTCCTTTTTCTCTCTTTCCTTTGTCCACACGTTATGCACAACTTTAATTTATTTTAACTTCTACGTCGGTGAGTTTTATAAGCCTCTTAAGTGATAAGCATTCACTCTTTTAGCCATTCATTCCCACACTCTACCTTCCTAAAGCACCTTACTTAAGAAGGCTTTGGTTCGAACATGCTGAGGGTTACCGAATAATTCATTCGGTTCATTTTCTTCTACAATATACCCTCCGTCCATGAATATGACACGATCTCCAACTTCCCGGGCAAAGCCCATTTCATGGGTAACAACGACCATTGTCATACCTTCTTTAGCAAGTTGTTTCATTACCTCTAAAACATCTCCGACCATTTCAGGGTCAAGTGCAGAAGTCGGCTCGTCAAATAGCATAATCTTCGGATTCATGGCCAATGCCCTTGCGATGGCAACCCGTTGTTTTTGTCCTCCGGATAGTTCTCCTGGATAGCTATTTGCTTTTTCCCTTAGCCCAACCTTATCCAGTAACTCAAGCGCTAATCTTCCCGCTTCAGCTTTATCGGTGGCACGAATTTTAATAGGCCCCAACGTTATGTTTTCCAACACGGTTTTATGAGGGAATAGATTGAAATGTTGAAAAACCATTCCAACCTCTTGTCTAACTTTGTTGATATTGATTTTCGCTTTAGGGTCAGTAATATCATGTCCATTAATGACCACCTCACCGCCCGTAACTTCCTCAAGAAGATTCAGGCAGCGCAGAAATGTACTCTTTCCAGATCCAGAAGGTCCTATTACACAAATTACTTCCTTTTCTTTTATTTCTGCATTAATATCTTTTAAAACCTCGATAGTTCCAAATGATTTTCTCAGGTTTTTTACAGTAATGATGCTCATCGAACTTGTACCCTCCTTTCTATGAAGTTAGCAATAAGGGTTAACAAATAGATGATGATAAAGTAAATCACACCAACAACAAGCCAAATCTTGAACGCTTCAAAGGTTGCCGAAGCCTGAATCTGCCCTTGCTGTGTTAAATCCGCTATACCGATAACGGATAATAGAGATGTATCTTTTAGACTAATGATCGATTGGTTCGTAATGGTAGGAAGCATCCTTCTAAAGGCTTGTGGCAGTACTACATATCGCATTGTTTGAGTACCAGTGAATCCGATTGATCTTGCCGCTTCTGTTTGCCCTTTATCGATGGATTGAATTCCCGCTCTTATTATCTCAGCAAAATAGGCCCCTGCATTGATGGCAACGGTAATTATTCCAGCTGTAGTACTGTTTAAAGAAATCAAATTCAGTGAATTCACACCGAAATATATAAAAAACAATTGCACAATAAACGGCGTTCCTCGTATCGCATCTACATAAACCTTTGCAATCCAGTTCAAGATCTTGATAGGAGCAAGTCGCAGCAAGGCCACCACTAAACCAATCAAAAAACCTAGGATAATGGCAATTACAAAGATATAAAGTGTCACCTGAAGTCCTTTTAATAAAATAGGCAATGCCGCAACAATTATATCCATTCTATTCACCCCTTAGAAAAAGAAAGCGCGCTTTAAGCGCGCCTAATAAGCATAAATCTATTCACCAAGATAAGTTTTTAATATTTCATCGTATGTTCCATCTTTTTTAAGATTAGCAAGACCGTCATTTATTTTTTTCAATAAATCCTGGTTTTGCCCTTTCAATACAGCAATTCCATACTGATCTCCATTCAAACGATCACCTACGATTTTTAACCCAAGGTCCTTTTGAGCAATTGCATAGGAGATAACAGGATAATCTTCTATAAGTGCTTCGGCATTACCGTTTGCTACTTCCTGGAACATAGCTGGACTATCATTAAATTGAACAACTTTAATTCCTAGTTCCTTGGAATTATCCTGTGCATATTTAGCACCGGTTGTCCCTTTTTTCACTGCTATGGTCTTTCCTTTAAGGTCATCGACTGATTTAGTACTTGTATTATCTTTTTTAACAACCACTGTTAATCCTGCATCAAAATACGGCGTTGAGAAATCTACTACCTTTTTTCTTTCCTCTGTAATGCTCATTCCTGCAATAGCGACATCAAGCTGATTGGCTTGCATCGCTGGAATAATTCCACCGAAATCCATTGGAGAAAATTTGATTTTAAAATCCTGGTCTTTTGCTATTGCATTGATTAATTCAATATCAATACCTTTATAGTCGTTTCCCTCTTTAAATTCAAAGGGAGGATATGTCGTATCCACACCAACTTTATATACCTTTTGACTTTTCTCTTTCTCACCTGCATTTTTTTCATCATTGCTTCCACAAGCTGAGATAATGATAGTAAGAATCAAAAACATACTAAATAAACCAAGTTTCTTCATTCAAATCACTCCAATTCTTAGATTATACGTGATAATTAATAATTCTCCCTATAATATAGCATAAGTATAAAGTATTATAATATGAATTTTTTGAATATATATTATTTTCTTTAAATAATATTAATGGATGTTTTTCCTAATCTTGTCTATCTGATGGTAATTAGAAACTGGTATTGAAACGTATACTAAAAAAAGTTTCAATAGAATGGGCTTTTTACAATGAAACACCCTCATTGCTGTACTTCATTTTTCTCCATAATATATAAGGTCGTTCTTTCTCCCCTCTAAAAAAAGTTATGCACAAGGATAGGAGAAAGGCTTGAGGGATTGGGATTTCTCCTTCTTCTCTCCTTCCTTTGTCCACACTTTATGCACAACTTTAATTAGTGTCTACTATTTTATTTTAAAACTAATTTTGTTACTACTTCAACATGTGTAGAGCGTATGTGGCGGAACATTGGATTTTGGTGAAGTTTGCAAAAAATCCTAATTTTCTCAGGGTCATAAATGAGAAATTAGGATTCTTTTATTTCTTATTAACGGTTAAGTAACTTTCCAAAAAAATTGAGCATTGGTATGAGCATCTCATTCATATAGTAGTTTTAGTTCAACTACTTTACTGCTCCCTTATCCCCTATATTTATAAGCTAACCCTTTTAAGAAATTCCTGGCGAATTTATCCCCGCACTCTTTATAATTTCTATGACCAACTTTTCTTAAGATGGCGCTTAATTCTCCTTTAGTTATCATGACTCCTGCTTCATCCAGGATATCAATCATATCCTCGCTTGTTAATGTCAGCGCAATTTTCAATTTCTTTAGCAGAATATTATTCATGCTTTCCTTATTCTTTGCAGTAGGTGCCGGGTTTTCTGGCTGGCCGGGTTTTGGTTCTTGTTTCCCTCTTTTAAAAATGATCAAGCCATTTAAAAAAGATTCCAACATCGTATTGTTACATTTTATACCTTCATCATCCATATCATCGTCGTCGTATTCATCATAGAAACCGTCTTTTGGTTTTGTGAGCATCTGCATGACTTCTTCTCTTGTTACTTCAATATCCCCAAGTTTAAATATCTCTACCATATCTTTATTTTTTATATCCAGCGCATATCTTAATCGAATTAAAATATCATGATTATGCATCCATAAACCTCCTGTATATTTCTTATTTTTTACAGTACCTTCATTATTTCACAAATGGATTGAAATAAACGCAGATGAAAATCCGAGAACCTTTTACAGATTCTCGGATCCTTCTGCTTATTCTTTCCTTTTCAACTTCGTCACAACTTCAACATGACTCGTCTGCGGGAACATGTCCACAGGCTGCATGGATTCTACGTTATATAAAGCGCTCAATTCTTGTAGGTCTTTTGCCAATGTGGATGGGTTACATGATACATACACAATGGTTTTTGGTTTGACCTTTAGGATAGTTTGCAGTAAGGATTGGTCCAGGCCAGTTCTTGGTGGGTCGGCGACTAATACGTCCGGTTTCCATCCTTCTTTGTTCCAGCGCGGCAGGATGTTTTCGGCTTTTCCTGTTTCGTAGTGCATGTTGGTACGTTTGTGTTTTATGGCGTTTTTCTTGGCGTCTTCAATGGATTCTTTGATGACGTCCATTCCGCGAACCTCTTTTGCATCTTCCGATAACCAAAGTCCGATGGTTCCTACGCCGCAATACGCGTCAACGACTTTTTCGGTACCGGTTAGGGCTGCCGCTTTTTTCACTTCGTCATACATGCGGACTGTTTGAACTGGATTAAGTTGGAAAAAAGTACGGGCCGATAGTTCGTACGATAGATCACCCAATGTTTCGTTGATGACTTTTTCGCCAGCCAGATGGATCGTCTTTTCGCCAAAAATAAGTGATGTGTTTTGGTTATTAATATTTTGAACGACCGATTTCACTTCCGGCAGTTGGTCACGAATTTGCTTAAGCAATTGATCTTTTTGTGGAATTTCTTCCGCTCCTGTAACTAAGACCACCTGTACTTCGCCTGTTTCAAAGCCAACTCTTGTAATGACTGTTCGGATCACACCTTTTCTCTTTCTTTCATTATAGATCGAGATATTCAGGTTCTTTAGTATCTTCTTCACCGTACGGGTTACTTTATTAGTAGCCTTGTGTTGGACAAGACAGTTGGGAATATCGATCAAGTTATGGGAGTTCAAACCGTAAAGACCGGCAATCAATTTGCCATCTTTCTGACCGACTTGGTACTGACTTTTGTTGCGATAGTTCCATGGATCTTCCATGCCGATTGTTTCTTGTATATTTAATGAAGAAATCGGGAATTTCGTATGACGTTCCATCGCTTGAATGACGATATCGCGTTTTTCAATAAGCTGTTGACTATAGCTTAAATGCTGTAGTTGACAGCCACCGCATTCTGCGTAGATTGGGCATGGTGCGGCAATGCGGTGTGGCGATTCTTTCCGGATGGTTTTTATTTTTGCTTCAGAAAAGTTTGGCTGCACTTTTGTTATTAAAGCTACAATTTCTTCACCTGGTAATGCTCCTGGGACGAATACGACTTTCTTTTTAAAGTAGCCGACTCCCTCTCCGTTTATGCCAAGCCGTTTAATGGTTAATGGAAGGGTTTGATTTACTTCTAGTGTTGTATCTTGCATGTTTGTCATTTCTTTTCACTCCGTTTTTCAATGCTTCTCCACAAATAGAGGGAAGCGTAGCTTAGATATGGAGACCATTTTGCACTGTAGGATTCCATTTCTTCTTGGGTTGGCTTCTGCGGTAAGCCGTATAAAAGTTTTATGGCGTTTTGAATGCCAATATCGGCTTTTGGAAAAAGGTTCGGCCTTCCGAGTCCAAAAAGCAGGAAGTTTTCAGCCGTCCATCTACCGATTCCGCGTATTTTTATTAGTATATCCATAACCTCTTGATCGGATAGCTCTGACAACAGATCAAGATTAAGATGGCCATGAGTGATTTGCTGGGATAGTCCGATGACGTATTCAGCTTTTCGGCCACTGAATTGAATGGCTCTTAACTGTTCCACCTGAAGTTGTGAGGTCGTTTCTGGTGTTGGATAAAACCACACACCATCTATCTGGTAGCCAAATGTTTTCACGAACCGCTCCGTGAGTATATGCGCAAAAGACAAGTTTAATTGCTGATGTATGATGCATTTGACGAGGCAACTGTAATAATCGAAGTCCAAGACTATGGCTGTACCGCGGTGCTCTTCAAAGATTCCCCTCAAATCAGATTCTCGGAAATGCTGGGAAACGCCTTCTAATGGCTGATGCCAATGAAAAACCTTTTTTAACCGTTCGATTGCTTTAGACTTGTATTCCTCTGATTGACCTTTAATGATAAAGGTCGGTTCTTCGATGTTTCCTATTGCCTGAACATGCAAAACGACTGGTTCTTTTTCTATATAAAGCGGAACTTTTACCGTTCTGTTAGTAAAATCAACTACTTGAAGTGGGTCTAACGATAATCGTTCGAGAACAAGGTCGAAATTATATGGTCCCTGGACCTGTAATTTTTCCGTCCACACAAGCGATCCATCCTTTAGCAGTTTTCCACGTATTATAGCATGTTTCCTGAAATATTACTTAAAAATGAGGAGAATGGAAAAAAGCGGGACCTGTAATCTCACTTCAGGTTCCGCTTTTTATTTTAATAAAGCATTCGATTTGGCAGGTGTTTTTCAATCATTAATTCATCCAGACTGCTGAATTTGTATCCTTGTTTTTCAAGATCAGTCAAAATCGAGTCAAGCGCCTCTGCATTATCTTTTGAAACAGTATGCAGTAATAAAATCGCCCCTGGATGAATCTGTTTAAGCACTTCATCATGAGCGTAAGCTGCACCCTTTTGTTGGTCAACGACCCAGTCTTTATAAGCAAGCGACCAGAAAATGTGGTAATATCCTTCTTTTTGTGCGACTTTCATTGTTCTCTCATTGAATACACCACGCGGCGGCCTTAGGTAGTTCATCCCCTGTTGGCCCGTTAATTTTTCAGTTGCTTTTTTAACCCGTTGCAGTTCCGTGCGAATGACTTCATCCGTCACACCGGTCATATCAGGGTGATTCCAGGAATGGTTTCCGACGATATGACCTTCATTCGCCATACGGACAACAAGCTCCGGTGCGGTTTTTAAATAATGACCAGTGACGAAAAAAGTTCCTGGGGCCTTATGTTTTTTTAACACATCTAAGATATGTGCCGTATATCCATTTTCATAACCATTATCAAACGTTAAATATATGTTTTTTTTCGTTGTGTCACCTTTATAAATTGCTTCATATTTAGGCAGCATTTCATTGAAGTTTTTTCCTGCATCGGCAGGAGTTCCGTTTTTCCCTTTATTGAAGCCCCAATTATAGGACTCCGCAAAAGCCGGACTTGCTAAAGAGCAGATTAAGCATATAAAAACGGATAGAATCGCCATTTTTTTCATTGGATTATCCCCCATGTTCTTTTTTTCTTAGTGTTTGGAACATGAAGATTTATATGCATGATATTGTCATAGGTCGAATATTTCGTGGTGACGGTCATTTTTTGTTCTTAGGACGAATTTTTGCCGGTGACGGTCGAATTATCTTTCTGTAGGACGAATTATCTTTCTGTAGGACGAATTATCTTTCTGTAAGTCGAATTTTTGCCGATGACGGTCGAATTTTTGTTCTGTAGGTCGAATTTTTGCCGATGACGGCCGAATTTTTGTTCTATAGGCCAAATTGTCCCCGGTTACGGACGAATTCCACGCAAAAAAGGCCTATCCTCCTAAAAGGATTGGCCCCCTATCTATTTACCCTTTAAATAACGCCTGTACCGCCTTCCAAATGATGACGATGGCAAAAACGATAACGGTTACAATTCCAATTACGTCTAAAGTTGGTTCAAGTCCGGAGAAAATCGTGCCTGCCACAGGAAGATGGATGAAAGCAAAACCTGTTAACATTGCGACAAAGAACAATAAGATGCTATTTTGCATTTTACTCCCCCCTTTCTCTTCTAATGTATGAGCAAAGGTGCAAAAAGATTGTACTTTTTTAAGGCAATAATAGCCTTTTTTTTCATATACATTAGCAAGGGGGCGTATACAATGCTGGAATGGGTGATTACGTTAGGCTTTATTGGTTGTCTGGGATTAGGTGCGGGGCTGTTTGTTTATTTTGTGAAAAGTGGATTGAATTTAGGGGATTCAAAAAGGATTGATCCATTGCCGAAAATAGAAGAGTAAGGTAAAAAGACGCTCAACCGAATTGGTGAGCGTCTTTTGCATACATCTTATTTAAATACAGGTTCTTTGAATTGTGACAGTTTTTCTAATGAAGATTGCTGTACGTCTTTATGCAGGCTGTTTCCATGTGAATCCATGGTAACAACTGCGGTAAATCCTTCAACTTTCAGGTGCCACATTGCTTCAGGAATACCAAATTCAGTGAAGTTCACACCTTCGACTGATTTAATGCAGTCTGCATAATATTGAGCTGCGCCACCGATCGCGTTTAAATAAACACCACCGTGTTCGCTTAGTGCTTCTAGTGTTTTTGGACCCATTCCGCCTTTACCGATAACAGCGCGAATGCCAAATCTTTTCATGATATCGCCTTGGTATGGTTCTTCACGAATACTAGTTGTCGGACCTGCAGCTTTCACGTGCCATTTACCTTCTTCGTCCTTAAGCATAACCGGCCCACAATGATAGATAATCTGTCCATCAAGGTCAATTGGTGCAGGGTTTTCAGACAAGTGCTTGTGTATCGCGTCACGGCCAGTATACATTCTTCCGTTAATCCGGACTACGTCACCAACTTTCAGCTCACGGATTTGTTCTTCCGTAATTGGTGCCTGAAGGATGATTTCACGCGGTGCTTCAACTTCAGCTTCTATTGCTGCGGCTACTTCTTCTTTCGCTGCTTTTTCTGCTTCTAGAGCAAAGTCAATTTTCTCGCCATCTTGATATAGCCATTCATTGATTTCTCCTGTTTCTGGGCTCACTTTCACACCTAAGCGACGGAAAGCCCAACAGTTATAAGCAACCGATACGAAAAAGCTTGCCGGAATACGGTGCATGACACCAATTTTACAGCCAAGCAGTGTTGTTTCGCCGCCAAAGCCCATTGTGCCAATTCCCAATTCATTTGCCGTCTCCATGATATACTCTTCTAGTTTACGAAGATCCTCATTCGGATTCACATCTTCGTTACTGCGGAAAAGTTGAGCCTTAGCCAAATCATATCCGGATGAACGGTCTCCCCCGATACCAACGCCGATGAACCCTGCGCTACAGCCTTGTCCTTGCGCTTGGTATACGGAATGAAGAACACATTTACGGATTCCGTCTAAATCACGGCCGGCTTTACCTAATCCTTCAATCTCCATCGGAAGACTGTATTGAATATTTTTATTTTCACAGCCGCCGCCTTTTAATATAAGACGCACATCAATGTAATCTTTTTCCCATTGATCGAATTTCATGACAGGAAGACCTTCCCCAAGGTTATCCCCACTGTTTTCACCTGACAAAGAGTCAACTGCGTTTGGACGAAGCTTTCCGCCTTTTGTTGCTAAAATGATTGCATTTCGAATTGCTTCTTTTATTTCAAGTTGGTTCACACCAACTGGAGTTTTAATTTTAAATGTCGGCAGACCTGTATCCTGACAAATCGGTGATACATTGTCGTCAGCCATTGTAATATTATTCGTGATTGTTGTTAGGCTCAACGCTGAACGCGTACCTGCATTTTCACGTTGTTTCGCACTTTTGACCGCACGACGAACATCCTTTGGAAGATTCGTTGAAGTTTCAACGATAAGACTGTACATACTTTCTTGGAATTTTTGAATATCCAAATTTCTCTTCCCCCTCTTATTTCCCCTAGATTTAATCATTCACCGCTTCTCTATTAAGAGCGAATGATACAACACCCGTTTTATTATACATCTAACATAATCTTTCGAAAACAAGTAATTAATTTTCTTAATGGAAATCGGTGTAAAGAGAAATAATCAGGGGCGCTAAGATTAGCATAAAGCAAAAAAAACATTCCCAATCATTACCTAATACTGAATAACCATTTTTCTTCATTACATATATAAAGGGATGACGAGTAAATAGCGTCATCCCTTTACGAATATTAATTATAAAAAAATCATACTATCGTACAGATATTATCCTTCTTTGCGCGTTTTAAATTGTTCTACTTTAACTTCCAAATCATCAAGCATGCCGATTAAGCGATCAATATCTTCTAATTCTGTATTTTCTGGTTCAATATGGTCAAGAACCTCCATGAACATCGTGAGGCGTTCTTTTAAGTATGTTAATTGTTCGTTTTTACCTGTAATGGTTTTTCCCATGAGGCACTCTCCTTCCGTTCTTCTTCCATCGTAACGAAATCCTCTTGAAAGTGCAATGGCAAGCTAAAATGAAGCTCTCCGCCATTTGACAATTTTTGTGCCCATTGTTCATAATGGGTTAGTGCATTATTACGTAAGGAGTTTTAAACATGTCTATGATCAAGCAAGATCTTTTAACACCAATCACACCCAAGTATGATCCTTGGGAAGCATATATGGACGTTGAACAATACGGAAAGCTCAGTCTTACCAATGTCGAATTCACAACCACTACCCTTTGCAATATGCGTTGCGAACATTGTGCTGTCGGTTACACACTTCAGCCAAAAGACCCGGATGCTCTTCCTTTAGAATTAATAATTCAGCGCCTCGATGAGATACCATTGCTTCGCTCGCTAAGTATAACTGGCGGTGAACCAATGCTTTCTAAAAAACAAGTGAAAAATTATGTTTTACCTTTATTAAAATATGCTCGTAACCGTGGAGTTCGTACCCAAATCAATTCTAACTTGACCCTTGACTTGAAACGGTATGAGGAAATCATACCCTATTTGGATGTTCTTCATATTTCCCATAACTGGGGAACGATCGATGAATTCATCGATATCGGTTTTGCCATGATGGACCGCAAACCTTCGCGCGAGCAACGAAAAAAATTATTTGATAAAATGATTGAAAATTCCCGTGCCCTGACAAAAGCAGGTGTACTAGTTTCTGCAGAAACGATGCTTAATAAACGCACCTTGCCACATCTTGAGCATATCCACAGACAGATTGTCGATGAAATGGGATGTCAGCGCCATGAAATACATCCGATGTACCCAAGTGATTTCGCCTCAGCACTTGAAACGTTATCATTGGAGAACATGCGCGAGGCGATTCATCATCTACTTGATATTCGGGATGAAAATGTATGGATGCTTTTCGGAACGCTCCCATTCTATCCATGTAACAACAACAAAGAAGAATTAGAGCTGCTTCAGCGGCTTTACAGTGCTAAAAAAGTGACAGTTCGGAATGACCCTGATGGACGCTCTCGTTTGAATGTCAATATTTTTACCGGAGAAGTCATTGTTACCGATTTTGGGGATGCACCCACTTTGGGAAATATCATTGATCAACCGTTAACCGAATCCTATGAAACATGGATGAATTCGAAGCTGGCCAATGAATTAAACTGCCACTGTTCGTCGGTTAAATGTCTCGGTCCGAATGTTCTTGTCAAAAATGCATATTACCCTAAAGAAGACTTCAGCGTAAGAAAGTCTAATATATGAGAAAAAAACTCGCCAATCAGGCGAGTTTTTTTACTTCACCTTCATTACCGTGGCTGTTGCGAAACAGTAAAGCTGAAGGAAACATGGTCCTGAACTGGTATCCAAGCTCCTATGCCTTGCGAGGTAATATTTTTAATCGTAATCGAGCGTTTATTTCCTTTAAGGTTCAAATATACTTCTCCATAGGTGACCTTACCTTTTTCATTGACGGCAGAAGCATAGCTAGATAAATAACCAATCCGATTTGAAGCAACATTGTATACTTCATCTTTTTTCGTACCAGCTCCAACAATCGTTTCAAAAGCGAGTGGCAAATGGGTCTTTTCCGTAGCTTTTAATAGCATCATCTTTTTAACATCCTCGGCCTTAGGAATTTTCGCTGTTAGTCCACCACTCACTGCCTTTTGGTTTTCTTGGACATAACGGATTCTGTATGGAACATCACCGCCGCGATTATCATAGTAATTCATATTGATCTTTTGATATTCCCAATTGGGGGCCGTCTCGGAAGACTCGTAATTCAACGCCCAATGGCCAAGGTAAATGGTCGCCCTGTAACCAAAAGCAAGCGGTGCTTTTGCAATTGCTGATTCATTCAACATATGAATGAGTTCTGGATTTTCAATCTTAATATCCGATGAATCAATCAACTGTTTAGCAAACTCACTCGGCTGCAGCATTGGAAGATCCTGAGTCGAGTTCGGATACGTATTCTCCTTCGCAATATTTAATACGGAAGGTGGGATATTCACCTTGTTCGGAGTTGTTTTATCTCCGGCTGATATAGGGGCTGCAAAACTTACATTCGCCTGAATAAAGGCAGTTAGGGCAAACACTGTAATAAGAATAAGTCGTCTCATGATGTAGCACTCCTTTAAAAGGTTCAATCATTTTGTTTATAGATTTTGTTTTTCCTCAACATTCTATACATTTCAATAACATGTTGATTTTGTAATAAATTTGTAAAGTTCAGAATATTTACTTTTTTATATAAATCGGTTATACTTAACTTACATTATAAAAAGGAGGCGAAATCGTTCATACCTAATAAACGTTCAGGAGGTATGCTTATCGATCTAAGACACCCTTTTCAAGGATGACAGAAAAACGAATTCGCCACTTACTTAAATTTGATGTAAAAGGATGGTGTAACACTCTAGAATTATTTCTCAACTTTAACAGAAGCATGATGAAAAATTTTGGATTAATTTATGAATGGTAATTTACTAATATAGAAATGACTCTGCTAAATAACCTGGGCAGAGTCATTTTTATGTATCCGCATTTCTCATAATGAAAGACCTCCCGATTTGGAAGGCCTGACACTCTTATAATAAGTAAAATCCAATCCCCATAATAAAGTAAGCAGCCAACAGGGTAAGCCCTTCAAACCAGTTCGTTTCCCCGTCATTCGAAATCATAATCATCAGAAAGACAGCCGTAACCATAGAAATCAACTCAGGCAATGTGAAAACAAGCGGCATATGTGTTGGATACATTAATGATATCAACACTAGGACAGGAGCAACGAACATCGCTACTTGCAGCGTAGAACCGACTGCAATCTCAACAGCGACATCCATTTTATTTTTATATGCCATAATAACGGCTGATGCATGTTCAGCCGCGTTACCTACGATGGCAACGATAATGACCCCGATAAATAACTCTGTCCACCCGAACGTCTCCCCGACTTCACTGAAAGTATGAACAAGTTTTTCCGATACGTAAGCAACAGCCAATGTAGCAACTGCAAGGATAGTAATGGCCTTTTTCTTGCTCCATTCCGGTATTTCCTCTTCATGTTCCTCATGGGCTTCTCTTTTTTCCGCATGCTGATAAACCCCGCGATGAGTAACTAATTTAAAGAATAATGCTGCTAAGTATAATAAGATTAAAATAATGGAAATTCCGACACTTAACGACATTGTACTTGATTCGCTCATGTTTTGGGTGAACACTTCCGGTATCACGAAAGCAACAATAACGGCGAAGATTAGCAGACCAGCGTTATGCCTTGCATCGAACACATTAAATTTCTGCCGTTTGTACCTCGTCCCCCCAATAAAAAAGGAAAGTCCTGCCACCAACAATAAGTTTCCTAATACCGATCCAGTTAAAGAGGCTAATACGACGCCCACTAGCCCTGCCTTTAATGAAAAAATGGAAATAATCAGTTCCACTGCATTACCAAAGGTTGCGTTCAACAGTCCACCAATCCTTGGTCCCATCACAATCGCTAGACTTTCCGTTGCCCGGCCCATAAAACCTGCGAGCGCTATAATTGTTAAACAATACACAATAAACATGATTACACTCGGCCAATGCATCAAAGAACCTATAACTGATAAAGGGACACCTAAGAGGACGAGCCCCAAAAATATTTTATCCACGATATTTCTCCTCACAATCCTATATGCAATTTAATATGTAACAAAAATTATCATACATAATTTTCCCGAAATGAAAAAGGGGATTTTTAACGATATTCTCTTCTTGTCAACATTTACCCAAATTTCTATTGCTTAACCCTCTCCCCTGGATGTAACATCAACAAGGTATACATATCTTAGGAGACGAAAACTTATGAATCAAAAGCTGCTTATTAGTGTTTTAATTTGTATGGTCGGCATATCTGGATTTTCTCAAGGAATGCTTCTGCCAATTATCGCAATCATTTTCGAAAATGACGGAATTAGCTCTTCCTTAAATGGATTTCATGCTGCGTCACTTTATATTGGGATTCTTTTAATTTCTCCTTTTATGGAAGCACCTCTCCGTAAATATGGCTATAAGCCATTAATATTATTTGGCGGAATAACGGTAATTCTTTCACTTGCCTTATTTCCGGTCTGGAAATCATTCTGGTTTTGGTTTGCTCTGCGTTTTTTCATCGGGATCGGTGATCATACCCTTCACTTTGCTACCCAGACATGGATTACCGCTATTTCCCCTTCAGCAAAGCGCGGAAGGAATATCGCTATTTATGGACTATTTTTCAGTCTTGGTTTCATGGTTGGTCCGCTAATGACGAAGCTTCTGGAGATTAATCAGTCTTTGCCATTCATCATTACATCCATACTAAGCCTGCTTACGTGGATGACTGTATTCCTGATTAAAAACGAGCTTCCTGAACAGGATGAATCAGAAAGCACATCATTCTTCGGTACACTTAAACGGTTTACGAAAGTGAGTCGCATCGCATGGGTCGCCTTTTTACTTCCATTCACCTTTGGTGTGCTTGAATCCTCATTGAATAGCAACTTTCCAGTATTCGCATTGCGCTCTGGAATTGATTTAACCGCAGTATCGCTTATCATTCCAGCATTTTCAGGTGGTACTTTGCTTTCACAGATTCCGCTTGGAGTGCTCAGTGACCGATTTGGCCGACGAAAAATCTTGCTGATCATTCTTTTTTCAGGCTTTACCGTATTTACTCTAGCTGGAATTGTTTCATATTCCGTAATCGGTCTGTTCATTTGCTTCCTGCTTGGCGGGATGATGGTGGGTTCGACTTTCTCTTTAGGAATCAGTTATATGGCAGACCTTTTGCCTCGCAACCTATTACCTGCAGGAAATCTGTTATGCAGCATCTTCTACAGTCTCGGCAGCATTGGTGGTCCGTTTTTCGGTGGTTTAGTCATCGAATACTTACAAGGAGGTAATTTTTTCTATCTAATTAGTATAATGCTTCTTCTTGTCTTTATTTCACTGGTGCTATTTAAGGAAAAAATGCCTGCTCCAAGCTTGTAGTATAGTTTATTATCTGAACTACTCC
The DNA here is from genome assembly GCF_016651095.1 of Peribacillus sp. TH16. Classification (NCBI taxonomy): domain Bacteria; kingdom Bacillati; phylum Bacillota; class Bacilli; order Caryophanales; family Bacillaceae; genus Peribacillus; species Peribacillus sp. TH16. The sequence goes on from NZ_JAEKEM010000002.1 coordinate 2,145,603, forward strand.
ATTTATTATTCAATTTGTATTGTTTTTATCATATAGTGGTCAAATGATATAATTTATGGTTCTTTATATTTTTTCCTACATTAGAATCATTATTCTTTATTTTTGAATAGGATATGTGTTAATATAATATTAATAAAAAGAACATCACGTTAATAAACCTTTTAAATCGTTGCTGTCATCGCAATTTCGGTGACAGCTTTCATATTTTACTCAGAGAAATGACGTTGATTATCTTTCTCAATTAGATATTATACAAATGATAATCTATATCATTTACACAAAAATAGAAAAGAATATGGGAGGGAATCTTATGACCACTGATACTAAACAATTAACACAACCGACTGCATGCGAAACCTCTTGGTTGGAAAAAGTAAAACCCCATCTAGAACTTATTGCCGCATTGTTTAGCGGTGTATTAATATTATTAGGCTGGGCGCTTTCTAAGAATGGACTTGAAACTCCTTCTATCGTTATATATTTAGCTTCCTTCTTAATCGGCGGTTATGCCAAAGCAAAAGAGGGAATTGAAGATACGTTTGCCGATAAGGAATTGAATGTTGAGATGCTAATGATTTTCGCGGCCATCGGTTCTGCGATTATCGGATACTGGACGGAAGGCGCGATTTTAATTTTCATCTTTGCTTTGAGCGGGGCGCTTGAAACATACACAATGAATAAAAGTCATAAAGAAATTTCAGCACTTATGGATTTACAGCCGGAAGAAGCGCTGCGAATCACAAATGGATATGAAGAAACCGTATCCGTTTCCCTGCTACAAGTCGGGGACCTAATTTTGGTAAAACCAGGTGAAAGAATACCCTCTGATGGAAAAATCACGGACGGACGTACCAATATTGATGAAGCGGCGATCACTGGCGAATCTATTCCAGTTAGTAAGTCATTGGATGATGAAGTATTTGCGGGAACAGTGAATCTGCGTGGAACGATTACCGTAGAAATTACAAAACCAGCAAACGAAACGTTATTTCAAAAAATAATTACTCTCGTTCAATCTGCACAAAGTGAAAAGTCTCCTTCTCAGCTGTTCATTGAACGTTTTGAAGGAACCTATGTAAAAATTGTATTAACCGTTGTCGCTTTGATGTTGTTCGTACCGCATTTTGTATTAGGGTGGAGTTGGACCGAAACATTTTACCGGGCAATGATTTTGCTTGTTGTTGCTTCACCTTGTGCCCTCGTAGCTTCTATTATGCCAGCTACGCTATCTGCCATCTCTAATGGTGCTCGTCATGGAATTCTATTTAAAGGCGGTATCCATCTTGAGAATCTTGGTAACTTGAGGGCAATTGCCTTAGATAAAACCGGAACACTAACAAAAGGAAAACCAGAGGTAACGGATGTCATTATCCGTGAAGATTTAAACGAAGAAGATTTCCTATTCCATATTGCATCTGTTGAAAATTATTCGAACCATCCTTTGGCAACATCAATTGTGCGCTACGCTAAAACTAAATTAGCAAAAGACATCATTAAACCGGATAATATGGAAGATATCTCAGGTAATGGGGTTCAAGCATATTTCAACGGAGTGCTTTGGCAAGTAGGAAAAGCTGATTTCGTCGGAAGAAGTGAAGCCGAACAATTTCAAAATGGGATTGCACTAACACTAGCTGAACAAGGAAAGACGATAGTTTATGCAAGAGACAATCAAGGTATTGCCGGCATTCTTACATTGAAAGACGTGGTGCGTGAAGAAACGATTACTGCTATCGAAGCATTGAAAAATGAAGGCATTCATACCGTTATGCTGACAGGCGATGGTGAAAAGACCGCTAAAGCGATTGCGTCTGAGAGCCATATCGATGCATATATTGCTGAATGCTTACCTGAAACTAAGGTTACTGAAGTGAAAAAGTTGAAAGAACAATACGGTACTGTAGCAATGGTTGGAGATGGAATTAATGATGCACCTGCACTTGCAACTGCTTCTGTCGGGATTGCAATGGGCGAAGGCACAGATGTTGCGTTGGAAACAGCGGATGTTGTCCTAATGAAGAATGACCTACCGCGTATTGCCGAAGCAGTAAGGTTATCTAAGAAAATGAACCGAATCATTAAACAAAACGTCGTTTTCTCGATTTCTGTCATTATGGTTCTGATTGCATCCAACTTCCTTCAATTCCTCGACCTTCCATATGGCGTAATTGGCCATGAAGGAAGCACCATTCTAGTTATTCTGAACAGTTTAAGATTATTGAAAAACTAAACAAAAAAGGGGGCCTAAAAGGCCCCTTTTTTTGTGTTCATTCTACTTAGTGATAGCCGTTTTTCCCATTAGCAGAACCTGACGTTTTATGGTTCGAACCTTTTTTTCCTTTTTGCTTTTTGTTGCTTTTACCCATGAAAGAATTCCTCCCTACTACTAAGTCGTCATTTCTTGATTAGCATTAGCTGCAGGACTTATAGCTATTACGGGAACTTTAGGAAGCTCATTCACATTTTGGCTGTTCTTTATTACTTATGAGGGCATTAATTTCCCCGCCTAAAATTATGATTAGCCCTGATAAGTAAAACCAGACCATTAACACGATTATCCCACCAAGGCTCCCATAAGTTGCAGAATAATTTGCGAAGTACGCTACATAAAAAGAAAATAAAAAGGAAACGAGACTCCAGCCAGCCGTGGCAAAAATAGCACCCGGAATCACTGTCAGGCATTTCAACTTTTTGTTGGGCGCAATCAAATAGAGGATCGTAAACACGATAAATAATACAATTGTGCTAATCACCCAGCGCATATGATTCCAAATCGACAAAAACTCGTCAGATAGCCCAAATTCGGCAAATAAAAATATACCTATCTGCTTTCCGAATACAGGAAGCAACAAAGCGACAATAAAAACAAAAATCATCGCTAATGTGAGAATAATCGACATTCCCCGGGAAATAAAGTAAGTTCGACTTTCTTTTACACCATATGCGTGATTAAAGGCTTTAATAATTGCATTCATTCCATTAGATGCTGACCATATTGTTCCGATGACACCAAACGACAATAAGGTACTATTCCCTTCCATAACTTCTGCTAGATTTCCCTCAATGATTGCCATAGAACCATCTGGTGCATATGAACGGACTATACGTAAAATATCTTCCTGTGAAAATGGCAGGTAGGCCAATAAAGTAAATAGGAAAATAAGTAACGGAAACAGGGAAAGTAAAAAGAAATAGGACAGCTGGGCGGCAAGTCCCGACACATCATCCACTTGTAACCGTTTTATGAAAGTTTTGAAGAATGACCATTTCAACCATTCTTTTTTATCGGCCATACCTCCACCTCATTATCTAATTTAAGGGAATACGCTCTTCTAAATCATGGTTTGAAGACGATTCTTGCTGTCCTTCCGCAGAGAAGACCTCTTTCGTCTCCATCACAACATGCGCAACTTGCGATGGAATATCTTTCATCTCCTCTACTCTTTGGGAAATGAAGGATACATCATCGGAAATTTTTTCAACTGTGGCACGAACTTTTGAAGATGTTTCACGTACTTGAGTTAGGATTCCATTGGGGTTTTTCACTAGTTCTTTCATATTATTTATGCAACTTTTGCTGTTTGCCAATACGGAACTTCGCGTGTTTTTATCAAAAAGACTAACAGCAGCCCCAGCTAGAGCCCCTATAAAAACCGCTTGCATAAATTTACTTTTCTTTGCACACTTATATTCTTCACGAATGTTGCTCATATATTCTCCTCCTCGTCATATATTAGTTGATGGGTAATGGTGGTTATCTCCATTATACAGTGTTTAAAAAAGTTTTTTCCTATCTTTTCCCAAACATGCTCACATTAAAACGCGAGACAATCAAGTAAATCGGAGATAATGCGTCGTTTTCCTACTGAATATTCATTGACTTATAGGGGTAATCATGCAAAGATGAAAATAATTTAGAAACGTGTGAAAGGATGAGGGAAATGGATTTAACACAAAATACAGCCGAAAGTGTCGAGTTTATGGTAGAAGCAATCAAGGATAAACTAAAAGTAATGAACTTCGGAGCAATCAAATCCACCCATTTCGATATCGAAATGTATGAAGAACTTCATGATATTTATAAAATGGTGATGAAAAAAACAAACTTTAGTGTCCGTGAAATGGAAGCAATCGCTGAAGAACTTGGAAGACTCCGTAATAAATAACATCCAAATCCTCCCATAATGGTGAGGGTTTTTTATTTATTAAAGAATTCTGCTAAATTTGTTATAGTGAATATTATTGGACAATCAGACAGGAGTTGTAGGTATGGTAGAAAGAAGAACGCCCATTAGTCTCGCAGATGCAGTAGAAAAAGTGATGAAACATAAATTAGAAGGACAGGTGGAAATAGTTGCTCTTGAGGAAAGTCATTATCGTTTTTTAGCTCAAGATATTATAGCCACAAATGATGTTCCACATTTCAACCGTTCACCGTATGATGGTTTTGCCCTCAGGTCTGAAGATACGGCTGAAGGTTCCCTTAATAATCCGCTCGAATTCGAAGTGATAGAAGAGTTGGCTGCAGGGATGGTTTCTACTCTTCCTGTGCAACAAAGCCAGGTAGCAAGAATCATGACTGGAGCCCAGATGCCAGATGAATGTGATGCAGTTATTATGCTCGAGCTCACCAAGGAATTTGAAAAGGACGGGAAGAAATACATATCCTTTAAACGCTCTCTTAACGCAGGCGAAAATGTGTCTTTCAAAGGAGAGGATGCAAAAAAAGGTGATATTCTTGTCAAAAAAGGCACAATGATTAATCCAGGCATCATCGGCTTGCTTGCTACATTCGGTTACGCTGAAGTTCCAGTTGCCAAAAAGCCTGTCGTCGGCTTATTTGCTACAGGGTCAGAACTTCTAGATGTCAGTGAACCATTGCAACCGGGAAAAATTCGCAACAGCAACTCTCATGCCATCTCCGCCCAAATTCAGAGAGCAGGAGGAGAAGTTCGTTTTTATGGAAAACTTAAGGATGAATTTGACTTAAGCTATGAGGCGATTTCCTCAGCCTTGGAGGAAGTCGACCTTCTCATTACAACGGGGGGCGTCTCCGTCGGTGATTTCGACCTTCTCCCTGACATTTACCAGAAAACAGGAGCTGATGTTTTATTCAATAAAGTAGCCATGCGCCCTGGCAGTGTAACAACAGTTGCTGTATTTAATAATAAATTTCTATTCGGCTTATCTGGTAATCCATCTGCCAGTTATGTCGGCTTTGAGTTATTTGCAAGACCGATTATTCGAACCATGCTGTTTTCTGAGCAGCCTCATTTACGAAAAGAAAAAGCGCAATTGGCTGAGGATTTCTTAAAGCCCAATCCCTTCTCACGGCTTTTGCGAACTCGTTTATTTTTCGAATCTGGCCAACTGAAGGTTATCCCTAGTGGTGTAGATAAATCCAATATAACAACAAGCCTTGCAGGAGCAAATTCACTAACCGTATTACCTGGAGGCACTCGTGGATTCAAAACTGGCGATATCGTGGACGTCCTTCTTCTTGATGACCAAGAAGGATGCGTATGGCCTTGGTGAAACCATTTATATTTCAAGTGGTCGGCTACCAAAATAGAGGAAAAACGACTTTCATTACGAATATAATTGAGAAGCTTCGCGCAGTAAACTTGGAAACAGCCGTATTAAAGCATCATGGGCATGGCGGAAAACCCGATCATACAAGTATAAAGGATTCGACCAAACACTTTCAGGCTGGGGCAGCTGCATCACTTGTTGAAGGAGACGGGACGATTGAATTACTTGGCAACTTTAGAAATGGAACCTCTATAGCAGAGCTGATTCAATTGCTGGCTCTTTTTCATCCCGACGTGATTTTGATCGAAGGATACAAACAGGAAGACTTTCCTAAGGTAATTCTAATCAAAGAGGAAAATGACCTTCTATTACTAAAACAGCTTAATAATATCAAAGCAATTATTGCTTGGCCTGACTGTTTGGAGCAATCAATGAGCAATGCTTCAGTACCCGTCTTCCCTTTAAATTCGGATCATTTCATTTCATGGTTTTTAGAACAGATATGAAGGAGTTTTTTTATGTTTATTCAATTTCCCTTAGAAAAGCGACGCGCGATGATTGAACGCATTCAAGAGTATGTCTACCAGGAGAATGGTGAAAAAATTGGCGAAATTGCTGCTGAAAACCACTTACAATTCATTCTCGACAACATCGCTCCCTTTATATATAACGAGGGCATTAAAGATGCTAAAACAGTAATTGAGGACCGAATTGGGAACATCGAAGAAGATTTATATTCATTGGAACGACCAATTAAATGAAATGAAAAAAACAGCATCAATTTTCGATGCTGTTTTTTTCGCTTTTTAGGAGATAAGATAACCAAATCATTATTGTTCCGTTAAAATAAGTGGACCGTTCTTTGTGATGGCAATCGTATGCTCATATTGAGCCGAGTATTTCCCGTCTGCAGTAGAGGCGGTCCAACCATTCGCATCCCTGCTGGCTTTATATGTACCTACGTTCACCATCGGTTCAATTGTGAATACCATGCCCTCTTTTAGACGCGGCCCTTTATTTGGCAATCCATAATGCGGAACTTGAGGCTCTTCATGAATAACATTTCCAATCCCGTGGCCGATAAAATCACGGACGACAGAGAAGCCTTCCGCTTCTACATATGATTGAATAGCATGACCAATGTCGCCAATACGATTGCCTTCTACAGATACTTCAATCGCCTTATATAAAGATTCCTTTGTCACATGCAGTAAGTGTTCCGTTTCCTTTGAAACCTTACCGACCGGGTACGTCCAGGCAGAGTCTGAAAGCGCGCCGTTATAATTAACAACCATATCAATTGTTACGATATCGCCATTTTTCAAAGGTGTCTTTCGAGGAAAACCATGACAGATTTCTTCATTGATGCTTGCGCATGTCGCATATTCATACCCTTTGTAACCCTTTTGTTCTGGCTTCGCCCCATGTTTCTTTAAAAACCCTTCAACAAATTCTTCAATTTCCCATGTTGTCACACCGGGTACAATTAATTTTGCAATTTCCCTATGACAAGCTGCCAAAATTTTACCTGAGTCATGCATCGCTTGAATCTCACGTGCAGATTTTAATACGATCAATCGTTACACTTCCTTTTTTTTCGTCTCTCCTTTTATTTTACTGCAAAGATGGAAGTATATGAATCCTTAAAACCATATTAAAGAAAAAATCCCGACGGCGTCGGGATTTCAGTTTGTAGACAAAAGGGGGCCAGAATGTTTTAATTCTGGACCCCTTTTGAAATTCCCTTTGAATTTTGATCAAGATTAAGAGATTGGGCCTCTACGAGCCCACTTTATTAAGCCATTATTGGACCTTGCCATGTCCAATTGGCAATCTTCTTTAAATTCATGGCAGCGAATGTAAGCATCGCCTGCATCGACAATTTTTTAAGTCCCCTTAAAGTAGTCCAACGCATACCATGCTTTTCTTTTGCATCTGCGAATACACGCTCTATTGTTTCTTTGCGTTTCGCATATATAGGTTTTACATCCTTGTGGTGACGCAGATGATCTGCTTCTTCCATATAATTTTTCCAGATATGGCGTGTCACCACTTTTTGATGGTCTTTGCTTACTGTACACTGTGATAAAAATGAGCATGTCGCACAAGTGTGTTTGGGTGATTTGTACTCGCGATAGCCCTCTTTATTTGTTGTTGAGTACTTTAAAATCTCGCCCGATGGGCAGAGATAACAATTAAGATGTTCATCGTAAACATAGTCATGCTTGCGAAAGAACCCTTCTTTTGTTCGTGGACGTGTATAGGGTAAAGCTGGTGTGATTTCTTTCCCAAAAAGGTAGCTTGTAATGGCTGGTGTTTTGTAAGCTGCATCTGCGGCAACAGCTTCAGGTTTTCCAACTTTCTCAATCACTTGTTCAACAAGAGGCTCTAAGATATGACTATCATGCGTATTTCCTGGTGTTACAATCGTCCCCAGCACAAAACCGTTGCGGTCTGCAGCCGCATGAAATGACTAGGCAAACTGTTTTGTTCGTTCATCTTTTACATAGTAGCCACTCTCAGGGTCAGTTGAACTTTCTTTAATTTCTTTGGTTTCTTCTTTATCAAATTTATCCGGTGGAAAAGGCTTCTTTCCATTGTTTTCACGATCTTGATTTATTTCTTCTTGAAGGCGTCCTTGATATGCTCGTGTTTCCTTACGAACGATTTTCTTTTCGAATTTCCGCTTATTCGCACTGGCTTTCACATGTGTTGAATCAACGAATACGTGCTCTGCACTAATTAACTTTCTTTCTGAGGCTGTCATTAAGATACGATAAAAAATCTGTTCAAACAGGTCTGTATCTTTAAAGCGACGCTCATAATTTTTCCCGAACGTTGAGAAGTGAGGTACTTTATCATGGAAACCGTAACCTAAAAACCAACGGTAAGCCATATTCGTTTCAACTTCTTCAATCGTTTTACGCATCGAACGAATACCGAAGGTATATTGAATGAATGTCAATTTAACTAAAATAACTGGATCAATACTTGGGCGGCCTATCTCTGAATACATCTCTTTCACCAAGTCATAAATGAAAGTGAAGTCAATGGCCCCCTCAATTTTACGAACCAAATGGTTCGCTGGCACCAGTTGATCCAAAGTAATCATTTCAAGTTGATCTCGCTGAATAGAATTATGTTTCGAAAGCATCGTCATCACCTCAAGTTTTAATACTCCTATATTAAAACAAAAAAGACTGTAGGAAAAAGTGTTTATTTCTAATTGTTAAAACAAAGTTGATTGGAACGGAAGGTGCGAGACTCCTGCGGGAAAAGCGTGTCCAAAGGAGACCCCCACAGGCGCAAAGGCGCCGAGGAGGCTCCCTGACCGCCCGCGGAAAGCGAGTGCCTGGAGTGGAAATCAACGTTCGAATTTTTACAACCCCTCAAAAAAACTGTAGACAAACTCGATTTTCATCGAGTTTGTCTACAGTCTGAAATCCCGACGGCGTCGGGATTTTTTTATTTCAATAATCTAAGTGACTCTCGATTAAAGGCTGGGATATCTTCTGGTGTCCTGCTGGTGACAAGTTGATCGCCGCAAACAACGACTTCTTTGTCTAAATATGTAGCACCTGCATACTCCATATCTACCTTAATAGATTTATACCCTGTTGCATGACGTCCTTCAAGTGTTTTGGCAGTAATCAGCAACTGTGGTCCATGACAGATTGCAAATACAGGTTTTTTTTCATCCATGAACGATTTTGCGAACGTTACGAAGCGTGCATCTGCACGTAGCTGGTCTGGGGAAAAACCTCCAGGAATGAACAAAGCATCAAACTCCTCTGGTTTTACTGAATCGATGCTTTCATCTATTGTGACTTCGACTTCACCTTGTTTGCCTTTAACAGTTTTCCCTTGTTCCATTTCAATCGTAGTTACCGTATGGCCGGCTTCCTCAAATGCTTTTGCCGGTTCACTGTACTCCGAGTCTTCAAACATATTCGTTACTACACATGCGATTTTTTTACTCATAAAAAATTCATCTCCTCCATTTTTAGATCGAATGAACTTACTCCATTTATGTTCCCTCATGTAGAATAAATAAACACTTGAACTACCCACCACTTATCGACCTTACGGTCCGATTGAAGTGGGGGATTCCTAAGAACATTAGCCTATCGGCCAATTTTTAATTAGGCTACTCCCGTAGTTCCTACGGTTAGAAGCCTTAAGGCTTCATTCATTAGATTGAGTCCTGCGTTAATATCTCGATCGTGGCGAGTAGAACAAAAAGGACAATCCCATTCACGAAGATTCAGATGTTTAACGTCTTTATTTTGGTTACCGCAGCTAGAACACAATTGGCTAGAAGCAAACGTTTTAGATACGGTCACGATTTGTTTACCATACCGTTTTGCTTTGTATTCCAACATTTTTTTGAATTGGTACCAAGATACTTCACTAATAGCTTTAGCTAGTTTTTGATTTTTCATCATATTCGACACTTGCAAGTCTTCCATTCCAATAACATCGTGGTTTTTGATGATTTCGGTAGAAACTTTATGTAAGTAATCCATTCGGGCATTTGAAATTTTTTCGTGTAGGATAGCCACTTTTCGTTTTTGTTTTTGATAGTTTTTGGCTTCAGCCAATGGTTTATTTTGATTCAAGGCTATTTCTTGTCGCCTTGAAAGAATCCGTTGTGCTTGGGACAATTTCTTTTCGACCGTCCGGAAGAATTTTGGGTTTTGATAGACCGTACCATCTGAAAGAATAGCAAAGTTCTTCAAACCAACATCTACACCGCACGAACGATTCGTTTTAGGAAGTACTTGTACATGGGTTTCGGCTAAAACGGAAATGAAATATTTACCCGAAGGGTTCCGCCTAATTGTGGCATTGATGATTCGCCCTTCGACTTCGCGGCTTTTAGCAAAACGAACTAGACCGAGTTTTGGCAATTTGATTTTGTTTCCAAAAATTCCAATATTCCCATTCGTATGTTTAGTCGTATAGGACTGGATAGGATTCTTTTTCGATTTGAAGCGTGGTGACTTGTTTTGCTTTTTATAATATCGACTATAGGAATCTGCTAAATTTTCCACCGATTTCTGTAAGGCAATACTGTCTACTTCTTTCAGGAAAGAGTACTCTTTCTTTAAAGCTGGAAGTTCTTTGATTGTTTCGTATTTATTCAGAAAAGAACCTTTCCGTTCATTAGAGGGTAATTGGCCGTTCTGCTTCATTTCTTCACAAATATACCAGTAGGCATCTTTCTCCTTTTGTTTGCCTAAAAAGAAGTTATAGACAAAACGGGAGCAGCCGATCGTTTTATTGATTAGAACTAGTTGTTCTTTAGTTGGATAGATTCGAAATTTATAAGCTTTGTTTACGACCATTGGTTTCACCCCCTTATAGTTATTATTAACCATCGAACGTACGTTTGCAAAAAGATTACTTTGGCTTATGCCAACCGCCATTCATCTCCCCCTTACCGTTGTGCTCTCGCCCTTCACACGCTTTAAGAGGGAGTCTTCTGGTGGGAAATGATAAAAAATAATAATGTCCTCCATATATATACCAATAACTCTCGTATAAGGTTATTAAATTTATAGATGATTTTTGATCCAAGACTCTGAGCTCCTGTCATGTTCTATTCTGATTATGTTTGGGGAATTTACCTACCACATGTATGGCACTAATAAGTCTTTTGTTAATCCACTTTCGGTTTTCATCTGTATTCAAGTTTTCAAATATCCGCTTCCGCCCTTCTTCCGTTGTTACATAATAATTGGGCAGGGCATTCAAAGATAATGTGATAATGTCATTCTTACATTTGTTGCACGAGCAAAACGTTTGATATTCCATTCCAGCCATTAAAATCTGCACCCAAGTCACAACAATCTCTTCCATAACATTTGTATATTCTCTTTCCATACATACTCCTTTAAAAAAGAAAAACCCGTCCATACCAGACAGGTTTTCACTCATTTATTGCCGTCCGCGGAACAATCAGTATTTCAACACGCCGGTTTTTCGCTCTTCCATTTTTTGTTTTATTAGAAGCAACTGGCTTAAATTCCCCATGACCTTTTGCGCTGAACATTTCGGGATCCAAGTCTTTATTTCCGAGGAGAAGTTTCATGAAATTAACCGCACGCATAACGCTTAAATCCCAGTTCGAATCATACCTGTAAGTCTGAATCGGTATATTATCGGTATGTCCGCTTATTATAATGTTTCTGGGTAAGTCCATAACTAGAAGATTTGAAATTTCCTTAGCCATTTTTCGATCTTCACTTCTAACCTCTGCCACGCCTGATTCGAACAGCACATTATCCCTAATTGATATCAGCATGCCTTCATCCGTGAGGTTCGTACCCAATTTATCTGTTAAACCGTTCTTTTTAATATATGCATTTACACGTTCCTGAACCTCTGTAAGCTGTTTCTTTTCGCTTTTACCTAACCTCTTAAGTTCTTCTGCCCCTGTACTTTGTTCCGGTGATGTTGGTTTATTGCTGGGAGAATCGCTGGGGAAATCCATAAATCCCGTCCCGCTCGTAAACACTTGATTAAACACATTAGATAATTGTTGGAATCGAACTCCATCAACCGAACTCGAAGCGAAAAGGACGATAAAAAGTGCAAGAAGCAAAGTTAAGATATCGGCATAAGGTACTAACCATGACTCATCAATATGCTCTTCATGCCGCTGTTTTTTTTTCCGCCTAGCCATCTTCTCTCACATCGCCTTCTAACCACTTTTTACGATCTTCAGCAGGCAAATAGGATGTTAGTTTTTGTTCTATCGTTCTTGGCGCTTCCCCTTCGATGATCGATAAAATTCCTTCTATCATCATTTCTTTTATCCGGACTTCTTGTTGCGATTTCCGCTTAAGCTTATTCGCAAATGGATGCCATAACACATACCCTGTGTAAATTCCCATCAAGGTTGCTACGAACGCTGCAGAAATGGCATGTCCTAATGCCTCGGTATCAGCCATGTTACCTAATGCAGCGATCAGCCCGATTACCGCACCCAATACTCCAAGTGTCGGTGCATATGTGCCAGCCTGACTAAAAATTGCAGCCCCGCTTAGATGACGTTCTTCCATTGCGTCTATTTCTTCTGCTAAAATATCACGAATATAATCAGCACTCTGACCCTCGACCGCAAGATTCAACCCATTTTTCAAAAAGGTATTGTCGACTTGATCCGAAATAATTTCTAAAGCCAATAAGCCTTCTTTTCTGGCAATGACCGCCCATTCAGAAAAGGTTTTAATTAGTTCTTCAGGCTTTGTTAATTGTTGTTCTAAGAATAAAACTTTTAATATTTTTGGCAATCTTTTTAATTCTGAAAAAGGGAAAGCCGTTACAACAGAAGCTATTGTCCCTACAATAATGATCAAGATAGCTGCCGGGTTAATCAGCGCTGTAATGCTTACGCCTTTCAATACCATTCCCACTAAAATAGCCACAATCCCTAGAACTACTCCCAAAACCGATGTTATATCCATAATACTCACCCATTCATTAAAAGTCTTATCTGCCCTTTATATCGGATGAAGTTTGAAAAAAATGAGTATTATTTTACTATTCCATTGGATAGAATTTAAAATTTCATTCTATTATCACAAAATCTACCTGCTTTACTCCTTATTAAGGACAGATTCCATAGCATATTTCAGTTCAGACAAAGTTTCCGTCAAAAGGGAATTTCAAGCCGCCCTGTTTTTATATATTAATTTTTTCCATAAAAACCTTGTTTAAAAAGGAATTTTACGATATCTTCTCTATTGTTCCAATGTGCCCTCCGCTCTATCTCATTCACCCTTTTCTTATTAATCTATTAAAATGAAAAATATTTAGACAAAAAAAGACGAAGCATGTCAGCCTCGTTCTTTTTTCTGGTACCATATATTTCTACCATCCAGCCATTTGATGATGGGTGAGAGTAAAAATAAAATGAATAAAATTCTGAATAAGTGGAAACTAGTGACCACAGATAAATCCACATGAACAGACATAGCTGTTACTGCCATTTCTGCCACACCGCCTGGTGCCATACTTAAAAACAATTCGTTAGCCGGTATAGATAGGATGGGAGCAAACTGAATCGAAAGATAATAACAAAATCCAATTAACAGGACATTACTAACGAATACTGCTCCGAACATCTTTCTGAAAAGTCGAGGATTGTCGACCTTCAATGTATACCCTAAATGCGTGCCAATCAGCAATTGTGAAAAGTTCAACCAAAAATCAGGAATTTGCGGTGCCCCAGGTCCTGCCAAATTAAATAGGGCTGCCGCCATGAGAGGCCCAAGTAAAAATGGCAGCGGGAAGTTTACCCTTTTAGTGATGAAAATGAATAATAGAAAGGTTACAATCATCAGAATGGCTAATTTCCAATCATAATCAAACATGAAAAAGGGCCGATCCGAAACACTTACTACCGCAACCGAATCAACTGTCATAACGTGAGTCACAAGCCAGGGAACAATGGATATAACAAGGATGACTCGAAGCGTCTGCATGAAGCCAACAATTGTTTCATCACTATCCTTCATTTCCTCACTTAGGACCACCATCTGAGACAGACCACCAGGAAAACTGCCAAGCATGGACGTACTCAAAGATAAATTCATTCGCTTTCCAACAAACCAACCAGTTAATACCGTAAATAAAATGATAGCAACCGTCGTAAAAAGCATGATGGGCAAATATTCAATCATTTCATTTAACGATTGTTTCGTGAATGAACTTCCTAGTTGTAAACCAAGAATAACCAATCCAGTGCTTCTAAAGGGTTTAGACCATAACATGTACTTTCCTAATTTGATTTTAGCAATCATCACCACAAATAATGGTCCGAGCATCCACGGTAAATATATTCCAAGACGATTGAACACGAACCCACCTATGAAAGCTAGAAAAGCGGTGAAAATAACTCTAAAAATCTTACTCTCAACTAAATATGTTTTCATATTATTACCCTTCTTTATCTACCATAATTTCATCTTTCATCTTAACATAAAATAACCTGTTTCAAGTCTACTACCCTCTCTTGTTTTCGCCTGGGGCAATGTTAGCACCATTGGCCATTCCCATGACAGGATGGATTGGCTACAATTGGACATTTGGCATTCTTAGTGCGCTGGCAATCGCAAGCGCTGTTTTATATTTCATCATGTTTTCCCTTTATGAAAAAGAACAGTGCAGCAATTCCACTATTTACTAGATTTCCCACCCCCACAAACTCTCAGTTCAAGGTAGAATGTTTATATAGGGGTCAAACTCTTATGGAGGGGTGACTAAATGTTATCAAATACAGAAATAGGCATTGACTTAGGAACTGCAAATACGCTAGTTTACAGTAAAAATAAAGGAATCGTATTTAATGAGCCATCTGTTGTGGCCATTGATATAGAGACTAATAAAGTATTAGCAGTCGGTGTGGATGCAAAAAACATGATTGGAAAAACACCTGGAAATATTGTTGCGATCCGGCCACTAAAGGACGGGGTCATTGCGGATTTTGATGTTACCGCACAAATGCTACGGGAAATCATGAAAAAAGCAAGCAAGGCTTTAGGCTTATCAATTCGAAAGCCAAGTGTAGTAGTCTGTACACCATCAGGCTCAACATCTGTGGAAAGAAGAGCCATTCAGGACGCAGTCAAAAGCTGTGGAGCCAAGCAGGTCCACCTTATTGAGGAACCAGTAGCAGCAGCAATCGGAGCAGGTCTGCCTGTAGAAGAACCAGTTGCTAATGTCATCGTTGATATCGGCGGTGGTACAACTGAGGTGGCAATTATTTCTTACGGCGGCGTAGTTTCTTGTAATTCCATCAGAATTGGCGGAGATCAATTGGATGAAGATATCTCCCAATTCGTAAGAAAAAAACATAATGTGTTAATCGGGGAACGGACAGCTGAACAAATAAAAATGGAAATCGGCTACGCCCTCGTTGAACATTCCGTTGTGACCATGGAAGTCAGAGGTCGCGACCTTGTAACTGGTCTTCCAAAACCGATTACGATATCATCCACTGACGTCCAGGAAGCAATCCAGGAATCGCTTCTTCATATTTTAGAAGCAATCAGAGCCACTTTGGAAGACTGTCCTCCTGAATTAAGTGGTGATATTGTTGATCAAGGTGTCATCTTATCTGGTGGAGGTGCACTCCTTAATGGAATACAAGATTGGCTAACTAATGAAATTGTAGTACCAGTCAAACTTGCTGATAACCCGCTTGAATCAGTTGCCATAGGAACTGGCCTTTCACTTGAGGTCATTCATAAATTACAAAAAGCAGTCTATTAAAAAAAGAAATTTAGAGAGGGAATTCCAACTTAGGAATTCCCTCTTTTTTTATGTTTTATGCTGCCAAACTACGTTTTTTTGAAATGCCCTACATCCCCTCCATTTAGTAAGATATAACACACTAAACTGATATATTTTTTCTTGTTTAGGTAGAGAATAAGTAAAAGAAGGTTTATTTTTGGACACCACTTTGTTATTTCCATATGAGTTGCTTTTTTTGGGGGAATCTTTCTTATAGGACTTAATACATGTAATGTAACATAATTTGTGATATAATATAATTATGTTACATTGGTAAGAGGAGAAGATCTATGGAATATGTGGAAGCCTTTAAGGATATCAATCAAATCAGCAAAATAAAAACGTACTTACGAGCTCACTCCAGTCGGGATTATTTATTATTTGTACTCGGAATCAATACGGGTATGAAGATAAATGAAATGCTGGAAATCACTGTTTCCAACGTTCTCGATGAAACAGGAAAAATCAAAGAGTTTTTTGAGCAACGAATGGAGAATGAAGAAATCACTCAAATTTATTTGAACTTGAAAGTTCGTACCGCCTTACAAGAATACCTAAAAGGCTCGAAGGTTATCGAAGGTCAATTTTTATTTCTATCCCCTAAAACAAAAAAGCCGATTACGCGCCAACAAGCTCACCGAATCATTCATGATGCTGTGGAAGGTGCAGGTCTGACAGGTAAATTCGGAGCGAGTTCGATGCGCAAAACATTTGGCTATCATGCCTATAAACAAGGAGTGTCTCTTTCTTTGATACAAAAGCATTACCATCATTCAAGTCCATCAGAGACACTAAAATACATCGGCATTTCTAAGGAGAAGAAATTCAAAACGATTATTGACGTTAATTTATAAACATATTTCTATCTTCTAAAACTCTAACCAACTATCTTAAGGAGGAATTCCAGTGAAAATTAGAGAAAGCGAACTTCCTGGTATTGGCCAAAAATTTGAAATCATAACGAGAAATGATGAAAAGTTAGTGATTGTCATTCACGATGATGGCCGTCGGGAATTGTACCATTTTGATAATGAACATGAAGAAGTTATATCGAGCATCACCCTTAACGATCAGGAATCGCGACAAATGGCTTCCATCATAGGCGGTATGGTTTACAAACCACAAGCGCTTGAAACGATTGAGATGTCATTAGGCGACTTGGTTATTGAATGGTTCAAGGTGGAACCAGGTTCAAGAGCAATCAATCAAACAATAGGCTCGATTGATATTCGGAGCAATTACAACGTAACCGTTATTGCCCATTCGAAAAAAGGAAAAAAACAACTAAACAATCCTGGTCCAGACTCTATCATCGAAACAGGCGATACGCTAGTAATATCTGGTGAAAGAAAAGATATCCGTAACCTGACAAGAGAACTTTTGACCGACGAAAGGAGTGACTAAGCACATATGGACCATTTAGTCTTTGAAGTAGGAACTGCCCTGCTTCTAGTAGCATTAGCTGCTCTCGTTGCAGGTAAATTTAAAATATCAAATGTTCCATTATTAATTATCATCGGCATGCTCGTTGGCCCCCATGCTCCAAACTTCGGATTGATTGATCTGCGCTTCATCGAAAGTGATGAAATCATAGCGTTCCTCGGAAGAATCGGGATATTGTTCCTTTTATTTTACTTAGGTCTTGAGTTTTCCGTTAAAAAGCTAATGAAGTCAGGGAAAAATATAGTAACAGGCGGAACGTATTACATTTTAATCAACGCTGGAATGGCCTTACTATACGGTTTCCTACTAGGACTACCTTTAAGAGAAGTTCTAATATTAACAGGGATTATCAGCTTTTCATCAAGTGCCATTGTAGCAAAGGTCCTTGTCGATCTTAAAAGAACAGGTAATAACGAAACAGAGCTTATTCTTGGTATCATCATGTTTGAAGATATCTTCCTTGCTGTTTATTTATCAGTCGTATCTGGATTGGTATTAAGCGATTCTGGTTCCATTTGGGGAACGCTACTTTCTACCTTCATCGCCATCGGATATATGCTGATATTTTTCGTAATAGCTCGGAAAGCCTCTGGTTTACTCAACAAATTATTTAATATATCCTCTGATGAGATATTTATTATTGTTGTGTTTGCCTTGCTATTCTTTGTCGCAGGTTTCTCAGAAACAATTCACGTTGCAGAGGCCATCGGTGCATTACTGCTTGGTCTAGTCTTTTCTGAAACGGAACACAGCGACAGGATAGAAAAACTTGTCATTCCCTTTAGAGACTTCTTTGGCGCCATATTCTTCTTCAGCTTTGGCTTGAGCATTGATCCAACTACCCTTGGTGGAGCTGTCTGGATGGTCCTTGGAGCCGTTATCATCACTATAATCGGTAACTTTGTCGCTGGTATGATAGCCGGACGAAAATCTGGTTTATCTCACAAAGCCTCAGCCAATATCGGTTTAACTATTGTTTCACGTGGTGAATTCTCCATTATTCTCGCCAATCTAGGTATTGCAGGTGGTTTAATGCCAATACTAACCCCGTTTGCGGCACTATATGTTTTGACCTTAGCGATTCTTGGACCGATCCTTACAAAAGAATCCAAACATATCTATAATATCCTCAATAAAATCTTCAAATGGACGCCGCCAAAGGTCCAAAAGGAACAACAAAAAGAAGAAGTGTAATAGAGGAAGGTCGGACAAAATGTTCGGCCTTTCTTTACACTTCTTCTTTAAAGCTCTGCAAATGTTAACCGCCGAAACTTTTTCCTTATTTTCCCGTATAATAGTAAAAAGACGGGGGGGAAACATTTTATGAGCCATTCTTGGAAAAGAACAATTAGTTATTTATCCTACTTAATTCTATTATTAAGTGTATTATTATATGGTTTAAAGTACCAACATCATCTAGAATTAATTAGTCGCGAAACATATGAGATTAAGGGATATTTTTTGTTTCAATCTTTCTTTCCAATTTTCATCGGGGGCATATTCGCGATACCTAGTATCGTGAAAAACTTTTTAACAAAAGGTCACTGGAAAATGAATTGGCTAAGGTTACTCATCCTTGGATTACCGTTCATTTACATGTCCATTATTCCAATTTTGTATTTCACTGAAATAATTGAATTCGAATTACCTTTCTCCACATTGGTTTGGGGAGGATACTTCGGAGCAGATGGATCAACCACATTTAATTCAATTACAGGAATAATTGCGGGTTATATTGTTCTTACAAGTATAAGAAAACCAACAGATATACAATGAAAGACAACCTGAAGGGTTATCAAGACCTTTTTTAAAAAAGTACCTTCCATTTTCTTTTCTTTTCTTTAGATAGGAGGATTAACTTACCTGAACTGTGGGAAAAGAAGCAGATAACCTTAGTAACTATTCAGGAGTGATGCCCGGATGAATAAGTCGATAAAATTCAGCAAGCAGCTTATCAAAGAAATAAAAGAAGATCGTGTAACAGGGTTGGCAGCAGAACAGGCCTATTATTATTTACTCGCACTATTCCCTTTGCTCATTTTACTACTTTCGATTTTACCTTATTTGAATATCGACATTCAGACAGCCATGGATACTATAAAAACATTCATGCCAACGGAAACGGTGGAAGTCATCGAGGAAAATATTATCAACATATTAAGTGAGCGGAACGGCGGCTTACTTACTTTCGGTTTCCTAGGCACCATATGGTCAGCCTCAAACGGTATGAATGCGTTTATTCATTCAATGAACATCGCTTATGATGTGAAAGAAACAAGGAACTTCATTAAAGCCCGCTTTATTTCTATTATCTTAACCTTAGGCTTGGTTGTAGCTTTTATCGTTATGTTAGGTCTGCCCGTTTTTGGGAAAGTGATCATCGATTTATTACAACAAGTCATCTCGCTTCCTGAAGAAATGCAAAGTCTATTCAGCTTATTACGGTGGATCATTGCAGTTGTCGTTATCTCACTAGTATTGACCTTTTTATATCGCTTTGCACCGAATAAGAGTTTTCCAATTAAACACGTTATCCCTGGGGCCGTGACCGCAACCGTACTGTGGCTCGGAATATCACTTGGATTCTCATTCTATGTCAGCAACTTTGCTAACTATTCGTCCACTTACGGCAGTTTAGGGGGCGTTATCATCTTAATGTTATGGTTGTATTTGAGTGGTCTGATCTTTGTAATCGGTGGCGAAATCAACGCAATTCTTCATCGCCAAAATTCTATACCAAAAAAACAATCCCGTACCATCGTACATCCTGTCCCACTTAAAAGGTGAAATAGCTTAAACAGGCTCAAAAGGCATCCCTTTTGAGCCTGATTTTTATGAAAGTTCAGTCCAATCCTACGTAAATGAGTAGGATCAACAACTTTTATCAACGAATCTTTCTTTTTATCTACGAAATTTCAGTTTAATCTACGGAAAGTCTCCATTTATCTTCGTTTCCTTCGATTTATGGATGATTCTACACAAAGTGTCAGGTTTCCGTCTTAGAGACACAACAAAAAGCGACTGCCCACATTCGGACAGCCGTTTTCCTATTCACCCTCTATTGACAAACTCTTCGTATCTTTCATCATGGGCCAGCCACGCAGCGTATTTCCGCTTTATATATTTATCCGCTTCCCCAAATGTATCAAATGTTTTTTTCTGTTGTTTTCCGTTGATCTCCACAATCCATTCTTCTTCTTCATCTTCATAGATGAAAATATCTTGTTTTTCTCTCGTTGAATACAGGCAACCCTCTGGGGATTCCTTGATATTCAATTGGTTTTTATGAGCATCGCGTTTAATAGGCTCGGCAAAGAAGGTCTTTTCTACGTATTGACTGTATGCCTTTTCGGACATTGTGCAACCTGCGGCTTTTTGATGACCGCCCCCATCGTATTTACCTGCAACCTCAGAAACGTCTATGTCATCATGGATTGTCCGAAAGCTGATTCTTTTACTTCCGACCATTAGAATTGCAATATAATCCAGATGGGAAAACTCTTTGGACAGTTCGTTTCCCAATTCCGAATGATAGGACTCAGCATGGACCACACCTGCTGTATGGGGACCAACCGTAGCCTGATAGACTTCTCTTTTTTTCCTGTTTATGTACCGATCAACCCGGCTTTCCTCAACATCCAAAAGCGTTTGCTCAACTTCGTCAAAAGTAAAGCTTTCAGCCGTTGATAATTTATGGGCGATTTTCATCTCAAATTCCTCAATCGGAATCATAAAGAACAAATCATTTAACCGTTTTGCCGTTAAATTTTTGTTTACTTCCCATTCCCAAGTATCGTATTGACGAACTAATTCAACAAATTCAGCAACAATCCGCGAAGGTTCCAACAATTTTTTTTCAACTGCATACTGATAGAATAATGAAGTCGCTGCTGTTTGTTTACCGTCTTCCTGCTCGACTGTTACAGATGCCCATTCATGTTCGTTCAAATGCAGCGCTGATTTATGATGATCAATCAGAAGCGCTTTGCCTCCATCTTCAACAAACTGTGAAATCGCTTTTTCATTATCTTCATCAACTGAAAGATCAGTAACCAGCAACGTATCCTCAATTTTGGCCTGCTCAAGAAATGCTGCTACATTCTGATTAAGTCTCCCGATTGAATTATAACTAACCACTACTTCTTCCCCGAATGCCAGCTTCGCTACAATACCGCATCCGACTCCATCTAAATCATTATGTGTAAAGAGATGGTACACACAAACCCCTCCTAAATACTAATATAATTACTTTTCCCTAAGATATGAATTTCAATTGCAATCTTTACAATTGTAGCATAATCATATCCGCATATTTTAACATGCTTCATTTACGAACAGCTTTTGTAATAAAATATTTTCATATCATACCTATAAAATTCTTTATTTCCCAGTATTTATTCGATTTATAAAGGTAAGATATTACTTTGGAATCGAGATATTTTCATGTATTCTAAGTGAATCCAGCACGCCACTGTCGAGAAAATGAAGTCCTTTACTACGGAAAGTGGAACGAGGACTAGTATAGAAGCAAGGAAATGGTCACCCTTGCTAAGAACATCATACCCTTGGTGAAAAGGCTAAACAGAAGGAGTACTAATGGATGAATGGATCAGCAAAATAAAGACATCCAAGCGGTTTTAGTAAAGATTGAAGACATATAACACAAACGAATTTATTTTCTCTGAATGCCTCAATTGAAGCTGCTAGAGCAGGTGAACACGCTTCTTCATTGAAGAAGTGGCGGCAAGCTTCAATGATTAGGATAATCTCATCAATAAAATAGCAAGAAATTTCCCGAACTTTGAAGAACTGCTTAATGGGTTGAAAAAGCTAGCTCAATCTGACAGGTAATTGTACATTCGCTACATTAAAAAGCCGCAGAAAAGAATTTTCTTCTCTGCGGCTTTTTTAATGTGTACCATTTACTGTTCAATCAATTTTCCAAGGTTCGCCATTTCAATAGCACTAACGGCTGCTTCATAGCCTTTGTTGCCTGACTTTGTTCCTGCACGTTCAATAGCCTGCTCGATATTTTCAGTAGTCAACAAACCGAAGATAACAGGTACGCCTGTATCCAGAGAAACTGCTGCCATGCCTTTAGCTGCTTCATTACACACATAATCATAATGAGAAGTGGCCCCCCTAATTACTGTTCCAAGGCCGATAACTGCATCATATTTGCCTGTGTTCACTAGTTTTTTCGCAATTAGCGGAAGTTCAAAAGCCCCTGGTACCCAAGCTATGTCAACATCATTCTCATCAACACCATGACGCTTAAGGCCATCCAATGCACCTCCTAAAAGCTTGCTTGTAATAAACTCATTAAATCTTCCTACCACGATGCCTACTTTCAAACCTGATCCGATTAATTGTGCTTCAATAATTTTCCCCATGTCCATATCCTCCTAATTTTAAAAAAATGCCAATTTTTTTCGTATTTTTATTTTTCAACCACTTATATCCTTCAAGCATTCGGAATATTTAATTCAAGTTCCTGTTTCTCATATATTTTTCTTTGTTGGAGATAACGAGTTAGCTTGGCAATCGTAATGAATTTAAGATCGAATTTTTCGGCGATAACTTCTAGATCAGATACTCGTGCCATTGACCCGTCTTCATTCATGATTTCACAAATAACACCTGCAGGAGCAGCCCCGCATAACTTTGCCAAATCTACGGATGCCTCCGTATGCCCTGCCCGTATTAACACGCCACCTTCTTTAGCGACAATCGGAAAAGTGTGACCAGGTCGTTGGAAGTCCCCAGCAACTGAATCTTCTTTAAGAAGCTCCAGAATGGTCAAGGATCTTTCAAATGCACTTATTCCTGTAGAAGTACTTTTATGATCGACACTAACTGTAAAAGCAGTTCCATGATGATCGGTATTTTCACCGACCATAGGATGCAAATTCAATTTTGCCGCCAGTTCTTCGGTAATGGTTGTACAAATCAAACCGCGTCCATGGGTCGCCATAAAATTAATCGCTTCAGGCGTTGCCTTTTCTGCCAATACAACAAAGTCACCTTCATTTTCACGGTCTTCATCATCGGATACGATTACTACTTTACCAGCTTTTAAGTCTTCGATCGCTTCTTCTATTGTATGGAACATCTTTTACACCGCCCTTTAATTAAAATCCGTGTTCTGCCAAAAACTCTAAATTCAGTCCTGGTTTTGAATCACTTTTTTTTATTTGATGTATAATATATTTCCCTATCATGTCATTTTCGATGTTAACGATATCGCCAGCTGCTTTCCGCCCCAATATTGTGTCTTGATGAGTCAGGGGAATCAGAGATACAGTAAGCAGGTTTCCCTCTATCCCGAAAATTGTCAAGCTCGTACCATCAATGGCAACTGACCCTTTTGGGATGCAAAATTTACTAAGTCCTTCTTCCAAATTGATCACATAATACACAGCATTTTCTTTTCGCTCTTTTTTTATTATCGTTCCCGTACCATCAATATGGCCTGAAACAAAATGACCGCCAAACCTGCCCTGTGCACTCATGGCACGTTCCAGATTCACAGGTGATCCTAGTTTTAACGTCCGGATTGAAGAAGCTTTGACCGTCTCTGGCATCACGTCGACAGTAAACAGACTTTGCGTGAAGGACGTTACGGTTAAGCAAACTCCGTTGACAGAAATACTGTCCCCCAGATGAACATCTTCGAGGATTTTCTCAGAACGAATCGCCAACTCCATGCTGCTTTTTCCTTTTTTCAAGGAATGGACGGTACCGATATCCTCAATGATTCCCGTAAACATGTTTTTCCCCCTTTTATAGAATATAAAAAACCCCTTAGATTGACCTAAGGAGTTAGCAGGAGAAATGAGTGAAAAATTGTATACCTAAAAAGCCTAAAATTTTCATTTTTGAAAAATTAGGCGCACGTATACACTTGGGTTCCACACGTCCTTCTCCCATCCAGACTATACTGTCGGCTTTGGAATCTCACCAAATCCTGCCTTTATCAGGCTCGCGGGCTTAGAATTTCTTCATCACCGCCGGTTGGGATTTTCACCCGACCCCGAAGGACTAAATTATTATGAATCTCTGAATATTTTATCACCTTAAAGTAAAGATGTAAAATTTCTAACCTTAAATGAACCATTAGTAACAAGAACTTACTATGTATAAGGAAGAATGTACATATTTTTCTTCAAAACCTCCTATGTGCTCAAAATGGTTAAATAAGTAAAATTAGTGTTCATTATTATTGAGCTTTTGATTAACTTGATTGTCATTTATACAAACATTAAAAAAGTGGAGCATGCCTCTTTCTACCTATTCCCTATTTCCATTTATTTAGGTTGGGTAAGCTTCACAGCCATCGCTGACATTTCTTACTATCTCACCTATATTAGCTGGAAAGGATTTGAGATATCTAATGTAACCTGGACGTTTGTCATGATGATTGCAGCAACAATCCTGGCCTTTGTCTTCGCAGTTAAAAACCGGGATTGGTGCTATCCGCTTGTCTTCGTCTGGGCGTTCATCGGCATTGGTGTACGGAACAGCACACTCTACCCGACAATCACCACTTTATCCTACATCCTGGCTGTTCTAATCCTTATCTTATCCTTCACCATTTTCATCAAAAAAAACCAGGAAATAGGGTCTGACTCCATCTAAAAGGCTTGCTGAAGATCGTGCCAGATGTCCTGCCAAGCTTCTAGGCCTACTGAGAGGCGGATAAGCTGGTCGCTGATACCCATTTGATGTCTGGATTCTTCAGGAACTGCCGAGTGAGTCATGGTAGCTGGATGCTGAATCAATGTTTCGGCATCTCCTAGGCTGACAGCTATTTTGATAAGTCTCAAGTTATTCAGGAATTTCTGGGCATCCTGCTTCGTACCTCGCAATTCAAAGGAGATAAGGCCTCCACCATGTTTCATCTGTTTTTCCATTATATAATGGGCCGGAGAACTAGTATCCCCTGGATAATATACATTCTTCACCTGGGGGTGCTGTTTCAGCTCCCGAAAGATTTCCCACGCATTGGCAGAGTGCCGGTCCATCCTAACTGGTAAAGTCTTTAACCCCCGCAGTAGTAGCCACGCATCAAACGGCGAAATAATTCCTCCGATATCTTTCTGAGTCGTTACCGCTACCTGATTGATAAACTCTTTCTTTCCAACTATAAGACCTGCAACGACGTCTCCATGTCCACAAAGATACTTCGTCGCACTATGAAGTACGACATCACAGCCATAGTCAAGAGGCTTCTGTAAATAAGGTGTCGAAAAAGTATTATCGACTACAACCGGTACATTGCATTCTTTCGCGACTTTCATGACCATTTGTAAATCAATCATTTTCATTGTCGGATTAATAGGGGTTTCCACATAGATGCAGGCTGTTTCTGGGCGGATCATCTTCCTTAACTGTTCCTCTGTATCCATATCACAAAAATCATGATTAATACGATATTTACTTTTCATCAACTGAAGGAGGCCAAACGTACAACCATATAATCCTTGTGAACACAAGATGTGGTCATCTGTTTTAGTTAATGCAAAAAGCACAGCCGATACCGCAGCCATCCCTGAGCTGAAAGCAAGCCCTGCTTCCCCGCCCTCCAATGCCGCAATCTTGTCTTCAAGCACCTGTACCGTTGGATTTCCAAGACGCGAATAAATATATCCATCTTCTAAACCGGCAAAACGTCTTTCTCCTTGCTCGGCCGTTTCGAAGGTAAATGTTGAGGTTTGAAACAGTGGTGTTGTTAAGCTTCCTAAATGCTCCTTCGAGTCATATCCTTCATGAATTACTGCCGTTTCAATATGCTTATATTTCTCTGCCATACCGTCTCCTCCTCACCAATGTCTATTTCTATCATATGTCAATACCCCATATAAAGGAAGCGTTTTCATTTGTGTTTTCCACTCATTATTAAACTCCTATCTTCAGCAAAATGCTATAATTTCACAATCATTCAATACTAATTTTCACTATTCATAGATAAGGATTTTTGGAGGGGAAACGATGAACAAAGTCATTTTTGGTTTACTTGTCATTTTAACGACTGCTTTAATGGGTTCGTCATTCGCTATCGGAAAAATAGGATTAGCTTATACTTCTCCCATGTTGCTTGCAGCCATAAGATTTATCCTTGCAGGTTTGATCATGGCCATAATTGTTAAACTCATCAAACGACCTCATCCAAGCAAGACCATAGACTGTGCTAAATTGGCTATCATCGGTTTATTCCAGACAGCTGGTGTCATGGGCTGCATCTTTGTAGGCCTTAGGACCATTTCAGCAGGGGAACTTTCGATTTTGACGTTTATGAATCCTTTATTAGTTATCATTTTTGGAACGCTCTTTTGTAAAACAAGATACGCCCCACAGCAATGGGCAGGGGTTTTCCTAGGATTTATCGGTGTCTTTATCACAATGGGGGCACATCTTGATTTAAAAACAGGAACCCTTCTCGGATTGATGTCAGCCATTTCCTGGTCCCTCGCCACCCTGTTGATGAAAAACTGGGGACACGCAATCGACACTTGGGTCATGTCAGCCTATCAAATGCTATGCGGAGGGTTACTGCTGCTAATTGGCTCTTATCTTTTTGAACAGCCCTTTTTCATAATCACAACGGCATCCATGCTCATTTTATTATGGCTAGCCATTATGGCTTCTATCGTACAATTTTCAATTTGGTTTTTCCTACTACAAAAAGGAGATTCCGCCAAAACGAGTGCCTTTCTATTTCTAGCTCCCTTTTTTGGCGTCTTATCTGGTTTCATCTTGCTAGATGAACCGATCCACTGGTACGTTGCGTTAGGTGGTTCACTCATCTTCGTAGGGATCTTTCTGGTTAACTGGACATCCCATCAAGTTGCGACAATAGAAAAGTCCATGTAGAGTGTTCTTCAAAATATACTCTAACTGTAGGAGGGAACAAGAAAATGAGTGGAGATGATACTCTATTGTTTATACACTTGTTCGTTATCCCATCAATAAGCGTTATGTGTTTTCGTAATATGGTTTCACTTTTGAAAAATCTAAAAGCAGGTAAAAGTATTCATAACCAAACGATTTTGGGAGCTGTTCTTTGTTATATTTTATTCATGACGTTAATGATTGGTTTAGAGGGTATGTATTAATACATCTGCCTAGTCTTGATAAAAAAAGTAGAGACAGCCTAAATGGCCATCTCTACATTCAAAAATTATTCTTCGACTACGATGTTTCCACCATAGAATGTTACTTTCGTTAACGGAATCTCAAGTTCACGTGCCATTTTTTTCAATTCTCGCTCTTCTCTTTCCGTTACAATTGAGATAACCGTGCCATTTGCACCCGCACGCCCTGTTCTCCCGGATCGATGAATATATTGGTCAATGTTTTCAGCCATATCAATATGAACGACGGCTGTCAGTCCTTTAATATCAAGTCCGCGAGCCGCCACATCTGTTGCCATCAACATCGGAGATTTACCTGAACGAAGCTTGCGCAGCGCTTTCTCACGGTCTACTTTATTAGATTCACCGTGAAGGACACCCATTTCAACGCCTTTATAACTCAACTTTTCATGTAAGACGCTCAGCTCTGCGATATCGTTTAAAAAGGCAAGAGCTTTCACATCTTTCAGCCTCGTGATTTTCTCAAGAATCTTGGACTTTTCCCGTCTCTCAACAACAAAGTAAAGATGGTCTACTTTTGACTCCATTTTTTCATGCTTATCGACCTTGATCATTTCTGGTTCGTTCATGAATCCACGAGCCACTTTTTCCGTTTCCTCTGGTAGAGTTGCAGAAAACACCATGATTTGGCGGTCTTTAAGCGTAGTTTTGATAATATTATTAATCGTTCCCATATGCTCGGGAATAATTAATTGGTCACCTTCATCGAGGACAATTGTTTTTACTTCGTGCATCTTCAATTTCTTTTGGGCAATCAATTCATAAATCCGTCCTGGTGTTCCAGCAATGACCTGTGGATGCTTCTTCAGTTTGTCCAACTGACGTTTTACATTAGCTCCACCGATGAATGCTGCACCTGAAATACCGCTTCCTTCTGACCAAATCCGAATTTCTTCATTAATCTGCATGACCAATTCACGTGATGACGCCAAAATTAAAGCTTGGGGAGATTTTTTATCAGGATCTATTTTTTCAAGCAATGGCAGTAAATAAGCAAGTGTCTTTCCTGTTCCCGTGGGTGATTCAGCCATGATGTCTTTTCCTTGTACAATTACAGGAATCGCTTTCGTTTGAATCGGAGTAAGTTGGCCGAAGCCAGATTTTTTCCAGGCCTCCTGGATAAATGGCTTTCTATCGTTCACTAATGCTGGTAATTCGCTCATATCGTTCTCCTTTAATAAAAAAACTTTTCATATACTCTATAGTACCATTTGTTAAAGCGTAGTAGCCAACGGAATCCGAATTGTAACCGTGGTTCCCTTATTTTTCTCACTTTCAAAATGCATCTCTCCGTCGAGGCGGTGAATAATCTTCTGGCAGATTGCAAGTCCGATTCCTGTGCCCCTTTCCTTCGTCGAATAAAAAGGTTCACCGATTCGTTTCAAGCGTTCAGGCACCATACCTACTCCATTATCACTCACACTGATTACAGCATGATCATCAATGACATCCAAGGATATGTCTATATTCCCATTATCACTAACCGCTTCAATGCTATTCTTGACAATATTAATGACCATCTGTTTAAGTTCGATGGAATCAGCCATAATATAAACCGGCTCGGCTTTTTTTACCTGATACCCCATCTCAATATTATTCAAATTCGTCTCTGCTTTCATTAACGTATATACTTGTTGTAAACAGTCACCAAGATCAATTTTACATAAAGCAACGTCCTGTTTTTTCCCGAGAACCAGCAGCTCACTCGAAATAATATTAATTCGATCAATTTCCTTTAACATGATATCAGAATGCATCGGGTTGACTTCTTTCGTCATATCCATTAACTGCACGAACCCTTTTAGCGATGTTAGCGGATTCCTTATCTCATGTGCGACGGCAGCAGCCAGATGTCCGATTACAGATAACTTTTCAGACATGATCATCAATTCCTCTTCTCGCCGCAATTCGGTAATATCCCTGACGATTGCATATACTCCAAGCATTTCCGTTTGAACAATAATTGGCAAAAAAGTTACACGAATTATCCGCTTTTCATCACTCATATTCTGGATGGTCGTTTCGAATTTAACAGCCTCTCCTTGAAGGGATTGTGTAAAGAAAACAGATACTTTTTCACTTTCATTCCAGTTGATGAGATGATTGGCATTCTTACCCTTCAAGTTGTCACTTTGGTGACCTAACAGCTTTTCAGCCTCCGGGTTAATTGAAACGACATTTCCTTCGAGGTTCAATTCAAGGACACAATCCGGATTATGCTTGAACAGCGACTGATATTGCTCATCCTTAAGATTAAATTCCTGTTGGGAGCGCAACATTTTCCCAGTCCAATATCGGATTATAATATATAAAAAAATCCCGGTAATGAAAATGAACATCCACCCTTTGGAATGCTGAAACATCGCATATGTCTGGACATCTTCTTTTGCCTGGGTCATCGAGAAGGAATCTGTAATGATAATCCATAAGACCCCAATGATTATATATATAATAGCTACTTTAATTGCAATTTTATGAGACTGGTTCATTTTATATCCTTTGTAGTTGTTTTTGGTTTATTATACCCAAACCACTCAAAAAAAGTCCTCATGTTTTACACATAAGGACTTTACGGATATTGTACCATATATTTTGGTTATTTATCATATAAAAAACGCCGCCCATTTGATTGAGCAGCGTCAATAATCAAGAGAGATTTTTTACAGCTTGATTGAAATCCTCTTCTATCTCTTTAGAAGGTTTGGCTGATAACAGGCTAAAAAACACGACTGCTATTGTACCAGCAATAAATCCAGGGATGATTTCATAGACTTCAGCAAATTTATCAATCATTTCCCACACGATCACGGTTGCGGTACCCACAATCATTCCTGCTAGCGCGCCCCATTTCGTCATCCGTTTCCAGTAAAGACTTAACAGAATGACCGGTCCAAATGCTGCTCCAAACCCAGCCCAGGCATAACCGACCAATTTAAGAATCGTACCACTAGGGTTGAAAGCTAAAATAAGGGCAATAGCAGATATCGCTAATACACCAAATCGTCCAACCAGCACTAATTCCTTATCCGATGCATTCGGGCGAATAAACTGCTTATAGAAATCATCAGTCAGCGCACTTGCCGATACTAACAGTTGAGATGCAATCGTACTCATGACCGCGGCTAAAATCGCTGCTAATAAGAAGCCTGTAATTAAAGAAGGAAATAGTTCTTTAGCCAGAATGATGAAGACAGACTCGGCATTTTTTTCCCCTAGAGGTCCGCTTGTCAGATTAAAATAAGCGATTCCGACCAAGCCCGTAAACATCGCTCCTACGATAGCGAAAATCATCCAGCCCATACCGATTCGTCGTGCGCTTTTCAATTCTTTCACAGATGAAATCGCCATGAATCGTACGATGATATGAGGCTGACCAAAATAACCAAGACCCCATGCTAGCAACGATATAATACCAATAGTTGAAGTTCCTTCAAAAGCATGTAATAAATTCGGATTAATCGATTTTATTTCATTAATAGTAGGATCCCAGCCGCCAATATTTACAATCGTGACAACAGGGACTAAAATTAAGGC
This sequence comes from Peribacillus sp. TH16, assembly GCF_016651095.1. Taxonomy (NCBI): domain Bacteria; kingdom Bacillati; phylum Bacillota; class Bacilli; order Caryophanales; family Bacillaceae; genus Peribacillus; species Peribacillus sp. TH16. The sequence continues at coordinate 2,176,568 of NZ_JAEKEM010000002.1, forward strand.
AATGAACATGATCGTACCTTGTACAAAATCCGTCCAGCTAACCGCAAGGAAACCGCCAAATAATGTATAAAGAATAACAACACTCGCTGTCAGCCAGATGCCCCAGCGGTAATCCATATTAAAAGCAGTTCGGAAAAGCTCCCCACCTGCTACCATACCTGAAGAGGTGTAAAAGGTGAAAAAGATTAAGATGACTAAGGCTGATACCACTTTTAATATTCGAGAACTATCTTTAAACCGATTTCCCAAAAAGTCCGGTATCGTAATCGAATTGTCGGCCACTTCCGTATATGTCCGAAGTCGTGGCGCTACAAATAACCAATTTAAATAAGACCCTGCACACAGGCCGACAACAATCCACCCGGCACTTAAGCCGCTTATGTACATCGCACCAGGAAGACCCATTAACAGCCATCCGCTCATATCGGAAGCCCCTGCACTTAATGCGGTTACAGCCGGGCCCAAGTTGCGGCCTCCAAGCATATAATCGGTTAAGTTGGCAGTTCTTCGATAAGCTAAATAACCAATTAATAGCATACCTGCCATATATATTCCAATAGATATTATTACTCCATAATCCAAAAATATATCCTCCTATTACTTATTCATTTTGTGATAAAAAAGGTTCATTTTTATCTTGTAAGCTTATCAGAAAAAAATCATATGTTAAGAAGTTCTTGCAACTATCTACTATTTCACATTCAATAATAATTAAGATATAAATAGATTATCGATGCAAGATATAAGATTAGATAATAAGGAGGAATAACGCCATGCAACCCTATATCAATCAACCAGATGGAGTCTTTCCCTCAGTTTGCTCTCTTGATTGTCCTGATCAATGCGGCTTACTTTTGCACAAAAAAGATGGGAAAATCATTAAGGTGCAAGGAGACCCTAACCATCCTGTTACTAAAGGAAATATTTGCAACAAAGTCCGAAACATGACAGCTCGCATATATGACCCCAAACGTCTTCAGCAGCCATTAAAGCGGATCGGCTCAAAAGGAGAAGGGAATTTTGTTCCAATCAGCTGGGAGGAAGCCATTGACACAATCACTTCAACATGGAAAAACTTAATTGAACAGCATGGCCCAGAAAGCATCCTTCCTTACAGCTTTTATGGAAACATGGGAAACCTCAGTGCAGAAGGAATGGATCGTCGGTTCTTTCATAAGCTCGGGGCAAGCAGACTTGAACGTTCCATTTGTAACGCGGCCGGTTCTGTTGGATATAACTATACGATGGGTGGTTCGTTCGGCATCGACCCGGAAGAAACGATTCAAACAAAGCTTTTTATCCTGTGGGGCATTAACGCTGTGAGCACAAATATGCACCAAGTAACAATTGCCCAGCAGGCCCGAAAAAACGGGGCAAAAGTTGTGGTCATTGACGTACATAAAAACCAAACTGGAAAGTGGGCCGATTGGTTCATTCCTATTCTGCCCGGAACAGATAGTGCTCTCGCTCTCGGTTTAATGCATATTTTATATGCTGAAAATCTAGTCGACCAACCTTTCTTAGATGAATACACTGTGGGCTCAGCTGAATTGTGCGAGCATGTCCGCCAATATGACCCTGCCACCGTCTCAGCGATTACTGGTGTTCCGATTGATGATCTATATGAGTTAGCACGAATGTACGGTAGCACGACTCCTTCATTCATTCGAATAGGCAACGGTCTGCAGCACCATGATAATGGCGGCATGGCCGTACGGACCATCGCCTGCCTTCCTGCACTTACCGGTCAATGGCTTTCGAAGGGCGGTGGCGCGATAAAGGGGAATTCAGGATACCTGGCTTTTAATACAAACGCCCTAAGACGTCCTGACCTTTTGAAGGATAAAACAACACGTATCATTAATATGAACCAAATCGGTCAAGCCCTTTTAGAAAAAGAAAACCCGATTCTTTCCTTATTTATATACAGTTCCAATCCAGCCCTTGTCGCTCCGAATGCGAATAAAGTGCAGGAAGGTCTGATGAGAGAAAATCTATTTACTGTGGTCCATGATTTATTCTTAACCGAAACGGCAATGTATGCTGACATCGTCCTGCCTGCTGCTTCATCTTATGAAACGGAGGATTTTTATAATTCATACTGGCATAATTACGTCCAAATACAAAAACCTGTAGTGGAAAAGTATGGAGAGTCGAAATCAAATGTCGAATTATTCAAACTGTTAGCCCGGGGTATGGGCTTTGAAGAACCAGCTTTTAGAGATTCAGAGGATGATATGATACGCCAGGCACTCAATTTTCCAGATAACCCGTATTTAGAAGGAATCACTTATGAATCCCTTTCAGAAAGTCAATTTGTCAAAGCCAAGATGAGTCCGCTGTTCCCGGGTAAACTGCAGACACCGAGCGGCAAAATCGAACTCTATTCTGAACAGATGAAGAAGCATGGATACGAACCGCTACCAACGTATATGCCAATCGTCAAAGACAGTGACCTGCCATTTTTATTCATACCAGCACCTAATCACAATTTCTTGAATTCAACTTTTTCCAATAACGAAAAACATATCTCTATGGAAAAAGAACCGAAACTACACATGAATACGGCAGATGCCCTAAAATTAGGAATAGATACAGGAGATATGGTCCGTATCTGGAACGAGCGCGGTGAATGTGTGCTAACTGCTGCTCCCGGGGAAAATGTGTTAGCCGGTGTTCTTGTCAGCCAAGGCTTATGGCAGAACACACCTGAAACAAAGCAACATATCAATGCCCTTACTCCAGACAGGGTGGCAGATATGGGAAATGGCGCCGTTTTCTTTTCAGGCCGGGTTGATCTTTTAAAACTGTGAAATTATAGTCGTATCGGATTTGATTGATTATCATGATTTATACTCATTACTGAAAAGTGTCTATTATTCATTTTATTTTGAGTGCATTTTTTAAAATATGTTCGATTTCTGGAGTTTATCTACGATTCTGGAGTTATATTTACGTTTCTAGAATTTCATTTCCACAAAAAGGCTGTTCCTTAAGGAACAGCCTTTTCATCTAGCTATTTTTACTCTTCATCAAACCATCCTGTTGGTTGAATATCCAAGTTGTTATTAATTTGCTTCACTTCTGTGTAAGCCTCGTATCCGAAAGTACCTAGCTCACGGCCATTTCCGCTTTGTTTGAAGCCACCCCAAGGAGCTTCGTTATATGTTGGGTGATAAGAATTTATCCACGTGATACCAGCACGTACTTTTTTGATTACACGGTACGCCTTAGCGATATCATTCGTAAACACCGCTCCAGCTAAACCATATTTCGTGTCATTGGCCAGTCGAAGAGCTTCTGCCTCGTCCTTGAACTTTTGAACAACAAGTACTGGTCCAAAAATTTCTTCCTGCACGATACGCATTTCAGGTGTTGTATCAACAAAAATCGTTGGTTCAACAAAGTACCCATTTTCCAAGCCCTCTCCTTTAATCCGGTTCCCACCAACGATTAATTTGGCTCCTTCTTCTTTTCCAATTTCGATATACGATAAAATTTTGTTCATATGGGCTTCAGAAACGACTGGTCCCATATGAGTTTTTTCATCAGAACCTGACCCCACTTTAATTTGTTTCGCTTTCGCGGTAAGACTTGCAATAAATTGATCATAAATGGACTCTTCCAAAAGTAATCGAGAGCCCGCTGAACATACTTGTCCTTGGTTACAGAATATCCCGAATAAAGCGTAATCAACAGCAGTCTCAAAGTCAGAGTCTGCAAATACGATATTAGGGGATTTCCCACCAAGCTCCAAAGTCACTTTTTTCAAATTCCCTAACGATGCTTCCATGATTTTACGGCCTGTTGCTGTTCCGCCTGTAAAGGCCACTTTATCGATTTCCTCATGTTCAGCAATGGCCTGTCCGACAACTGGTCCTGCCCCTAATACTAGGTTTGCGACACCTTTGGGTACTCCGACCTCTTCCAAGATTTCGAATAGTTTAACAGCCGTTACTGGTGTTACTTCTGATGGTTTGAAAACGACGGAATTTCCTGCAGCTAGCGCCGGAGCCAATTTCCAGGCTGACATCAACAAAGGGAAGTTCCAAGGAATGATTTGCCCGCAAACACCGATTGGTTCCCGGACGACCATTGCTTGCTGACCGTCAGGCACCTCATACGTCTGTCCTGTCGGTTTAGTAGCTAACCCTGCATAATATCTAAAACAGGCTGCTGCATCATCTATATCAAAACGAGCTTCGCGCAATGGTTTTCCATTATCCAACGTTTCCAAAGCAGCTAGTTCTTCAGCTTTTTCTTCTAATTTATCGGCAATTTTGAATAAAAGTCTGGCTCTCTCCACTGCCGGAGTTCCCCACCAGCCTCCTTCATAGAAAGCATATTTAGCTGCCTCAACCGCTGCATCTACATCCTTCTGTGTTCCTTCTGCAGCTGTAGCAATAACTTCTCCCGTAGCCGGATTCAATACATCCCTTTTTTCACCCGAAGTCGAACTCACCCATTCCCCATTGATAAACATCTTTAAGTCTAGTGCTTCCGTTCCTTCTTTTTGTGTGTTATTTTGTAAAGTTTCCTGCATTTTAATTCCTCCTCGGTTTTAAGTTATCTACCTATATACAAGATATAAGCAAGATTCATGCCAGTTTGGAATATTAGGTAAATCGCATTTTCTTTCTCTTCCCTGTCCCATATAAATTCAATCGTGAATTATCTATTCATTTTTGCATAATAACTTCAGTCAATCTTCTCTACTTTCGCCACAACCTCTTTATTTCTATTAAAAGAATCATAAAAAATATATGTAGAAGAAATATATTTTCTCAAAAATAAAGAGATGAGCAGCTGCTCATCTCCATACTTTTTCATTATTAATTCCGATTAAAAATGACCAGCTTCATTTCCGTCATTTCTTCAATCGCATACTTTAACCCTTCACGGCCCATCCCGCTTTTTTTGACTCCGCCATATGGCATGTTGTCGACGCGATATGTTGGGATATCATTTATGATAACGCCACCGACTTCCAGTTTTTCAGCTGCAGTAAGGGCCAAATTGATATTGTCTGTATAAACCCCTGCCTGCAAGCCAAATTCGGAATCATTGACCAAATCAATTGCTTCTTCAACCGACGACACCTTATTGATCAAAACAATAGGAGCAAAGACTTCCTGACAGGATACCTTAAGCTTCGCATCCACTTCCAGTAAGACAGTAGGATGCAGGATATTCCCTTCAGATTTACCTCCTGCTGCAACAACGGCACCGTACTGTTTTGCTTCACTGATCCAGTCCAGACTGCGTTCTACATCACCAGCGCTTATTAACGCTGAGACATCCACTGCCGGGTCCAAAGAATCGCCGAGTATTAGTCCCTTCGTTGCCTCAGAGAATTTTTCTACAAACTCGTCATACACCTCTTCATGAACATATGCTCGTTGTAAGGAAATACAGACTTGCCCTTGAAAAGCAAATGCTGCCGTTACACAGCGTGGGACAATCTTATCAATATCAATCCCTTTATCCACAATAACCGCTGCATTGGAACCAAGTTCAAGACTCACTTTCTTCAAGCCTGCCTTGTTACGGATACCGATTCCTACAGCAGGGCTTCCGGTGAATGAAATGCTCTTCACCCGTGAATCAGTCACTAATTTATCACCAATTACCGAACCGCTTCCCGTAATCAGATTAAACGCTCCATCAGGAAGATCTGTTTCTGCTAATAGCTCAGCTAACAATAGCGATGATAGTGGCGTTTGGCTCGCAGGTTTCAAGACAATCGGGTTTCCAGCAGCAATGGCTGGTCCGACTTTATGAGCTACCAGGTTCATCGGGAAATTAAAAGGAGTAATTGCACCCACTACGCCAATTGGCTCGCGTACGGTGTAACCAATTCTACCTTCCCCGTCAGCTGTCGCATCCATCGTTAATGTTTCTCCATGAATCCTCTTTGCTTCTTCTGCTGCAAATTTATATGTGGCAATCGTCCGAGAGACTTCTCCTATCGCTGTTTTAATCGGCTTCGCTGCCTCTTTAGCAATAATTTCAGCTGCCTCATCTTTACGGCTTTCCAAAAGAGTTGCAAGCTTTTCAAGAATGGCAGCCCGTTTATGACTTGGCAGAGCAGCCATTGCTTTTCTAGCTTGATAAGCTGAGTCTATCGCCAACTCAACCTCTTCAGGGGTAGCAGCCGGAATCTCCGCTAAAACCTCCCCGCTATAGGGAGACTTTAGTGTCGTGAACTTTTGGGCTTCTTGCCATTTTCCATTAATAAATAGTTTCTTTTTCAGAGTTTCCGTCATTACCATCCTTATCACCTCTTATAAAATTTCTTTTTCGACAGCTGTAAATGTTTCATCCAGGATTTCAATTATTCTTTCGACTTCTGATTTAGTTATGATTAAAGGTGGTGCAAACACGAGTGTATCTTGATCAAACGTAACAGACCGGCAAATTAAACCATTCTTCGCAGCTTCAGCCACAAGTCTTGGTGCTAGCTGTGTTTCAAAGCCTTCCCCGGTTTGTTTATCTTTGACAATAGAAATGCCTCCAATAAGACCAAGTGCTCTAACATCCCCAATAATCGGGTGTTTGCTTTGTAGCTTTTTAAAGCCCTCAAGCAATTCTACGCCACGCTGTTTCGAGTTTTCTATTAAGTTTTCGCGTTCAATAATTTCAATATTTTTCAAGGCGACAGCACAAGCCATTGGGTGCCCACTGTATGTGTATCCATGTAAAAGCGTGCCTTTAGACAGGGCTATAAAATCCTGATGCATCTTATCATTAAGGACCACGCCACCTAACTGGGCATATCCGCTCGACACACCTTTTGCAAAGCACATCATGTCTGGCACAACACCGAAGTGCTCAATTCCAAAATACGTACCTGTTCTTCCGAAGCCTGTAATGACTTCATCTGTTACCATTAAAATGCCGTATTCATTACAAATCTCTCTTACTTCCTTAAAATAGCCTTCAGGAGGTAGATTCACACCGCCAGCTCCTTGAATCGGTTCCGCGATAAATGCAGCAATCGTTTCTGGCCCTTCTTGTTCAATGACCTTACGCAACTCTTCAATGGAAGAACCATCTACATAACAAAAATCCGGAGCAATGGAATTCGTGAAGTCACGGAATGGTTTCAAGCCAGTTGCACTTGTCGCTCCCATAGCCACCCCATGATAAGATTTCGAGCGGGAAATAATCTTTTGACGATTAGGCTGGCCTTTTAAAATCCAGTAGTGACGAGCAAGTTTAATTGCCGTATCATTTGATTCCGATCCACCTGAAGTGAAGAAAACTGCATTCAAATCCCCAGGCGCAATAGAAGCAATTTTAGCCGCTAAACGAATAGCCGGCTCATTGCTGAAGGTAGCAAAACTTGAAGTAAACGCCAACTTTGCCATCTGTTCTTTCGCCACTTCAGCCAACTCTTCTTGTCCATGCCCAATATTCACATTCCAAAGTGAGGCCATGCCATCAATGACAGTTCTACCCGTGATGTCCGTAAGATATATTCCTTTACCTTCTGTAAAAATGAAACTTGGACCATCCGCCTGCTGTTGTGCAATTGCTGTAGTCGGATGAATAAAATGCTTTTTATCCAAATCGATTAATTCCTGAATCCCCGTCTTCTCTTTAATCATCTAAAAAACACCCTTCTCACTTAATAGATTTTTTTATCATTTGCTATACGTATTTATATAGCAAGATGCATGCCAAAGTATATGAGCTTTATATAATAGTATTCAAAGAGAAAATGATTCATAAATAAATCAAAAATAGCGCATATTGATTCGAATATAAATCAATCGATTCATATTCAAATCAAACATATTTAAATTTCCATTTATCAACAAAAATTAATACTTTTTTACTAATATTGTCGTTTTTTGTATTTAATTTCTTAATGATGTTACATAACCTGACATAAATTATTGAATTTTCTAAAAATTTGTATTATTATCATGGTAATAACATTTGCATTTCCCTTTTGAGCCCTCGGTTAATCTAAAATGAAAGAAGTTGATATAAATGCAGGTAGGCTTTGAACTGTATCAAAAGCAAACTTTGAAGTTAGCTTTGACCCCTGAATTACAGCAATCGATCAATATTCTACAATATTCTGCACATGAACTTATAGATTTTTTACACCAACAGGCTAACGAAAATCCTGTTCTCGAAATAACCGAAACATTTAAAGACCCTCTCGCCTCTCTCTCTGAATCCGGTATACGTACAAATAAAATAAACACTCAGGCAGGAGGATCTTCGGCTATAAGTAAAGGATTCAATGGAGACAGTGATTATAACCCGATCAATAATTATTCAGTAAAAACAGAAACACTAGAAAATCATTTACTAGAACAAGTGAGTATGCTGAAATTCTTGAAACCTCTTGAAAGAAAGATCCTCGCATTTTTAATTGGAAACTTAAGCGAATATGGATTTCTTGAAGTGGATGCAGTTTGGGCAGCCTCTCTTTTTTCCGTGTCTATAGAAGAAATTGAAGACATGATTCAAGTTCTGCAATCCCTTGACCCCATCGGAGTGGGTGCCAGAGATTTGACTGATTGTTTACTCATTCAGCTGCGTGAGCATGAGCATTATAATGAATTGGCGTACACTATTATAGATAAGCACTTAACAGATTTAGCTGAAAAGCGCTACAAGAAAATAGCCAACCTTTACAAAGTAACTATTCAGGAAGTCCAAGAGGCATCAGATTTTATCCGCACGTTAAATCCCCGTCCCGTCAGTCATTTTTCTAACGATATGACTCATTACATCGTTCCGGACGTATTCGTAGAAAAAGAAAAGGATGGCTATCTGATTACGGTTAACGATAGTTTCGCACCTAAACTATCAATCAATCATTACTATACGAATATATTAGCGACTAAGCCGGGCGATCCAGCTAAAGATTACGTCAAAAATCACTTAAATGATGCTCAATTACTGATTAAAGGTCTTGAACAAAGGCAAATGACCCTTTACAAAGTGACAGCAACAATTGTAGAGGAACAACAGGATTTTTTCTTGAAAGGGATTGCTGGATTAAAACCTATGACACTGAAAGATATATCCGAAAAACTCCAGCTTCATGAATCAACAATCAGCAGGGCCACGAGCAATAAATATATCCAAACGCCGCAAGGCCTCTTCAAATTAAGGAACTTCTTTACTAGAGGCTTAAACCGAGTGAACAGCCAAGAAACCGAATCCACTATTACCATCAAAGAAAAAATAAAAGTCTTGATCGCCGATGAAGATAAAATAAAGCCTTTTTCTGACCAAAAGATTTGTCAAATATTTGAAAATGAAGGGACCAAAATATCCCGTCGGACCATCGCAAAATACCGTGAAGACCTCGGTATACCTGGATCTTCTAAACGCCGGAGATTTTGAAATAAAAAAACTAGCTGTGTAAAAGTACAGCTAGTTTTTTTCTCTTTATAGTTAAACTTTAACATCGGGAAACGGCATCACTAGTTTGAACGACTTCCCATTTATCGTCTTCTCCTCTGACTTTACCCTGACCGATACAATCAAAAGCAACTGAAGAACGACAGCCCGATGATACCCTATCACACCAAACCTCTCCACATGCCTACACTCAATATGCGTAGTGGATTGTAATTCGAGAGAGGATAAGATTGGAGTCAAATTTGTTCACTGTTTTTCCTGTTTTTATTATTAAAAGTATAAAGCTGCATCACCAAATTTTCTCCTCACTAGCATGAATGAAGGTACAAAGAGTTTTATTTTTTACCCCACTTATCTTCAAAAATAAGATCATCCTTAGACCGTCTCTTTTCCCAGTTAGCTAATTCAAGAATAGGTTTATCCGGGTATTGATCAGTATAGCCAACCGACATTAGTGCGATAGGCTCGACGTGCGGCGGTATATCCAAAATATCACGGATATCATTTTTCTTGTAAAAGCTGACCCACCCCATTGCTAATCCCTCGGCACAGGCAGCTAGCCACATATTCTGAATCGCACAGGCAGTGGATAGAATATCGGTTTCTGGAATCGAGTTCCTCCCCAACACATGGGAACCTCCCCGTGTCGGATCACAGGTTACACAGATGGTATATGGTGCTTCTTTTAACCCTTCAACTTTCAAACTAAGAAATTTATTTTCTTTTCCGCCTTCATAATGAATTGCGAGCGCTCTTCTCTCTTTATCGGCTGCCCAGGCCAAGCGGTTTTTGATTTCCTGAGATGAAACAACAATAAAACTCCAAGGTTGCATAAATCCTACAGATGGGGCATGGTGTGCCGCATCCAAAATTCTTTGCAGTATTTCCTTTGAAATGGGATCGGGTAAAAAACTCCTGATATCCCTTCGGTTATAAATAGCTTTATATACGGCTGCTTGTTCGTCATTAGTAAACATAGTTCTCCCCCAATGTTTCCGGCTTCTCAGAAATTTATCTAAAAATTCAATATAAATGTTACAGGTAAACCATTACAATTAAAAGTAACTTCGACACAGAAAAGGAATGATGGGAATAAAGCTGAAAAAGAATGTCCTTCTTATCGTTGTCGATATCCAAAAGGCATTCGATGATCCTAATTAAGGCAGGCACAATAATCCTCAGGCAGAATTTAATATTACCCGGTCCATTCAAGCATGGCGGGAGTCTAATCGGCAGGTAATTTATATACTGTACTTATCTGAATCAAAGGATTCCCTCTTTTATCCCGAGAATGAAACAAGCCGGTTTAAAGCGTTCAGTCAATCAAAGTCAACTGAATGGATTCTCACAAAATATGTGAATAGTGCGTTTATCGCTACCAATCTTGAGAAGATTTTAAGAGAAGAGGCTTGTCCCCAGGTTGTCATTACTGGATTAACGACCAATCATTGCGTAGAGACCACCACCCGGATGTCCGGTAACCTCGGATTCATTCCTATCTTAGGATAAGATGCGACCGCTACATTTGAGCGGATAGGCCCTGATGGAATGTGCTATAGCGCAGAATTGATTACCAGATTTCCTTGGCAAATCTGCATAATGAAATTCACTGAAATTATGCAGACATAGAGCCTTATTCATAGTCTATGATGATTGGAGATGAGAAGTACCTGTGAAACATGTACAATGGAGAACAGCACAGGCACTCGCCTATATTCTTGAGTCCATGAATATACCTTTTGCGATGAGCGTACTGAAAAACAAATTACATCTGCCCCAATTGCAATGGGGCATTAGTGAAAGGCAGGACAAAGAGTCTGAATTCATCTGGTTCCGTCCACCACAAGATTCACTCTTTCTTGCGGCCTATGTGTGTCAACATAGAGATCTTCATACACCATCCAGTTATCCTCCCACATCGGACGCGCTTCTTCACCATCACGCTCAAGTCCCCGTTCCAAACGCTGATTTCGGGGACATTCTACCCAGATTGTGAAATCATAAAGTTCAGCTAGTTCCTTACGAGTGGAATACGTTCCTTCAATAATAACAAGGCCTTCAGCAGGAATAGTATGCCATTCGCCCATTGCGTCCGTTTCCCAATCATACCGTTGATATTTCGCTTCACCCCTCCAGTTAAGCGGTTGGAGAACCTGACCAAAAACCCGTTGCCAATCATAGTCCGCACCAATTTGCTTTTTGGAGGGAGGCAGTTGGATTCTCTGTGATGACGGCAAATAAAAATCATCCATATGAACAACCGTGCTACCCGGACATTCTGATTGAATACGGGCCGCGAGCGTACTTTTTCCGGATCCTCCGCGACCATCTATGGCGATTAAATATGGAGATTGTTTTTTGGATAACGTATGAATGTTAGCTATAAGACTCTGAATCGTATAAGGTCCTTGAAGTGTTGGAAAGTTCATAAAACATTCCTCCTATACTACTTATTTCTATCCTCCCTCCCTTATATTCCTTCCTTGAGAGGATAAAAAATCTAAGAAGAAGGTGCAACTATTGAATAAAATCCAATTTGCCGCCATTTTCGATATGGACGGCACCTTGTTTCAAACAAATAAGATATTAGGTCCTTCACTTGAACGAACGTTTGAAATCCTTCGATCAGAAGGGAGCTGGACAGGAGATACCCCGCTTGCCACGTACCAAAGGATTATGGGCGTCCCATTAACTGTCGTTTGGGAAACCTTATTGCCAAAGCATCCCGAGCATATTCGCCGTCAGGCGGACCAACTTTTTTTAGAATGTTTGAATCAAGAAATCAAAGAAGGAAAAGGTCAGCTTTTTCCTCACGTTTTGGAGACCTTGTCAACGATCAAACAGCTTGGAATTTCCATTTTCATTGCTAGCAACGGTCTTGAAAAATACTTGGAAGAAATCTGTTCATATTTTGGGCTAAATGAATATGTTACGGACATATACAGTGTGGAAAGGTCTTCGAAAGGCTCGAAGACCGACTTAGTGCGAATGCTATTGAAAGACTATCAAATCGAGAAAGCCATCCTGATTGGTGACCGAAAATCCGACATCGAAGCAGCAAAGGAAAATGGCTTAGTGGCTGTAGGCTGTCAATTCGGATTTGCCGCTGAAAATGAATTGAAAGATGCAGATATACTCATCGCTGATTTTCTAGAACTACAAACTTACATTTCTAAGGGATACTAAAGACCACTTTCTAACAAGTTTTCCTGATCTGCCAGCATCACGGCTATCTTATCCTGTATGGCCGTGATGCCTTTTTCTTCTACAAAGTTATTCAAGAGAATGGAAAAGATGATTTTTTCCCCTCTTTTGGTCGTCACATAACCAGATAAGGAGCTCGTCCCTGAAATTGTCCCTGTTTTTGCGCGAACGTTCCCAGTTGCATTAGTCTTTTTCATCCTCTTTCTTAGCGTTCCGCCAACCATTCGTTCTTCAACCCCTGCAACTGGCAATGCATTTAAGTATGCAGGAAACCATGTTTTTTCCTGAACGGCATATAGCAAACTCGTGATTTCATTTGCAGGGATCATATTGACTTGGGAAATGCCGGATCCATCACGCATCTTAATCGTATGCATATCGAGGCCCAATAACGTCAACTGGTTTTTTGCCACTTTCAATCCATCTTCCCAGCTTCCATCTCCATTTGCCGCTTTACCCATTTCTTTTACCAAAACCTCGGCATGGCTGTTATTGCTCAACTTCATGAAAGGAATAAGAAGTTGTGAAAGCGGCATTGATTCATGAGTGGCAATCATCCTTGCATCTACTGGCGTTTTACCTTGCTTCTTTTCACCGACCACTTTGATTCCTTGTTTCTTCATTGATTTTTCAAATAGGTTTAGTGCATACTCTGTAGGATCTGTCACCGAAAACCACTCTTTCATCTGCCCAGCATGTTCCGGAATGGTCCCAGTTACCGTTATAACATTTTTGCCATGAAACCTTTCGACATCGATTTTCTTCTTTCCATCCGCTGCTACGGTTTTTGTTTTGTTTATGATTTCCACATACTCCGTTTCCGGTTTCATCTTCACTGTTGCCTTTTTACCAGCTTTCTTACCTGGAGATACCTCCACGAGAATTGTCCCGGTATCATAGTCTTCATTCGGGGAAGCGGTTAATGCTGAAACAGCAGCTCCGTAGTATTCGTACTCATCACTCCAAACTAAGTCCTTGGAATAACGAACATCATCATACCAGGTGTCATCCCCAATGAGATTTCCATGGACGATTTGGATTTGATTTTGCTTCAGTGAAGCTGCCAACTCATCAAAGTCCTTTTCTAATAAAGTAGGATCTCCTTTTCCTTTCAGATACACATCCCCCTGCAAAACATGGTCGACCTGCAATCCTTTTATGTACAGTTCTGTTTGAAAAACATAATCATCACCTAATGTTTCAAGTGCTGCCGCAGCAGTCAAAAGCTTTAGATTCGAGGCAGGCCGCAGTCTCGTTTGCGAACCGCGTTCATAAATCAATTCTCCCGTTTCTGCTGAACGAATGGAAATTCCCACTAAGGCACCTGCCAATGCTGGAGACTCATTCAAAATCCGCTGAATTTGCTGACCTAGAATTCCCTCTTCATTCGACGCCTGCATCGATTCTCCATTAAAAAAGCAAATCAAAAACAGGAAGAATATAAAACTCAACTTCCTTTTATATGACAAACATACCACTCCTACTCTGAAAAAAACTCATCCCTACTATCTTGTCCATTTTATGGTCAGATAAATAGTGAAGATTCACTTGAAAGTTTCCCCTAATACATACACAAGAAATCCTCAATTATTCAAGCGGTGTTTCAGCTAACAAATCTAGACTTTTATCAATAAACGGCCCCCATACCTAATAGGGCTCTTTTTCATCCCTTTAGATGATATTTAGGGAACTTTTCTGAAAGTTTATTCGTATTAGTATTAAGACACAGTAAGGAGTGAACATATGTATTCAATGATTCAACCGCCCACGAAGAAAATTTCCAAAGAATCCGTTAAAGTTTGGCGGATGACTGAAACCATTACCAATCTTGTAATCCTCGCCGTCCTTAGCATTCTATTGTATGTCGATAATTATTTTGCTTGGAAAGAATGGATTGGATGGACTATAACCGGCCTTATCGTATTACTATTTTTTCATGCAATATGGTCCATCTTTATTGAACCAATCCTTTTGCAAAAGTATTGGCGTTACGACGTGAGCGAAGAATTCATTCAAACAAAACAAGGAGCATGGAAGGAAACTCACGAACTCATTCCGATGACGAAAGTACAATCAGTCAAGTTGAACCAAGGTCCACTTTTGCGGAAATATAATCTTTATTCGATAAGTATCGGGACAATGGGTGCTTCCCATGACATACCTGCCATTTCAGAGAAAGAAGCGTATGAACTACGAGATAAAATTGCCCATTTCGCAAAAATTAAGGAAGTGGATTAACAATGGAAGAACATGCAAAACGGTTACACCCGTTCAAAATCCCTTTCGAATTAGGGAAAGTAATGAAAGGGAACTTGTTTTTTATTATCATGCTTTATGTACTAAACTTCGGTACTGAAAAGACATATATGAAGGTGCTCCAAATCGGGTTTCTAGTTTACTTGGTATGGCGAGTTATTTCAGTTATCCTTCAATGGTATACATATAAATACCAAATTAAAGAAGGAACCGTTCATATTACATCAGGGCTTATCTCCAAGTCGTTTCGAACAGTTCCGTTTCTTAAAGTACAAAACGTACAGCGACGTACAACTCTATTCCACAAACTTTTCAACTTAACTTCATTAACATTTGAAACCGGGATGACTGATGATCAAGGTTCTGTACCATTTGAGGTTATTTCTCAAAAAGAGGCCCAACGACTTGAACAGGAATTATCGTTAATACAAGAACTTTCTGTTATCGAAGTCGCTGGTACTGAAGAGGATATCCTGGAAATTGTTGAATCGGTTTCTGAAAAGACGATTCATTTTACACCTACCAAACAGGATGTGCTGAAAGCCTCCTTTACATCACTCAGCTTCCTGGCGCTTATTCCGATTGTCGCTACTATTTATAATACACTCGATGATTTTTTCAATATGGAAAATGCCGAAGGGTTGCTTGCAACGTTATTAGATACATGGTGGATTGTAACCATAGCTCTCATCGGCATTATTTGTATAGCCGTTGCATTCGGAATTATTTCCACGTTCGTTAAATATGGGAAGTATGAAATATCATCAGACCATGAACGCGTGTATATTAAGAAAGGTGTACTTGACGAATCTGCTTTTTCGATTCAGAAAGAAAAAGTACAAGCAGTCGAGATCACCCAATCACTCATTAAAAGAATGCTTGGTTTAGCGGAAGTAAAACTGATAAGCGCAGGAAGTACAGGCGATAAAGAACTAGAAACAAATACTCTCTATCCGTTTTTATCGGTTGACCGTGCGTATGCGATGATAGAAGAGATTTTACCTACTTACAAAGTGGAACGTTCGATGGAACGCTTATCGAAACAAGCGTTCAAAGTACGAATGTTGCGGCCCAGCTTTTTCTGGATCATTACGACCGTGGCAATCTATTATTTTAAACCGGCCATATGGTATGTATCAGTGATTTTACTCGTCCTTATTTACACATTGCGAATATTAGATTACAAAAATAGTCGTTATTTGTTAAATAACGAGATTATTCAGTTCAAATCAGGAAGCTTAGAAACGTCACTGTTTATTACAAAAAGAAGCAAAGTCATTCAAATTGAAGTAGAACGCTCGAAATTACAAAAACTCTTCGGGCTTGCCTCAATTGAAACTGTTAACCGCTCCAAACCAGTGCATCATACAAAGCTTCAAGACGTATCAGTTGAATATGCTGACGAGTTTTACACATGGTATACTTGCCGAACGCAAAATATTCAAGTCGAATAAGGTTAAAAAACGGAAGAGTTGACTATGACAGTCAGCTCTTTTTTTATTTCATCTATATTCCCCCCTCTCTTCCATCTGTAATCTGCTCTGATAAAGATACCTAACAACATTATTAATAGTTACAAGAATATTCCAACTAAAAGCTTCAAAAAAGTAAAAACATGCCGAAATATCTATTGAAACCATTTTAAAAATTTGAAGTACTTAAGGAGCATCTCCCACATGAAAAGACTAACAGAATGGTATTTTAATTCTCTAAAAAAACAAATTTTAATTCCTTTTTTAGCTTTGATCATGATTAGTGGATTGGTCATTTCTTATAATAGCTATAATAATAGTGTTGATTTGAGGACCCAGGAACTAACGGTATCGACGAAAGAGCAAGTAAAATCAATAAATAATTCTTTCGAGATTTTCTTTCAAAAAACGGAAGATCATTTAGATAGAATAAGCAAGTATCCCATCATGAATTCTTTTAATAAGGACCCTGAATCTATAATGGCTGAGTTTTCTACGACACATTCCAGCAATGAGGAAATAAATGGATTGTACATAGCCACCGAGAAGGAAGGAAAAACCTTAATATTCCCTAAAACTGTTTTACCAGTTAACTTTGATCCAAGACAAAGAGATTGGTATCAAGCTGCATTGAAAGAAAAAAATAAAATTATTTGGACGGAACCATATACCGATAAAGCAACGAACACACTTGTCATTACCGCAGCCAAAGCCGTTTATGATGGAGATAAATTGATTGGTGTGCTCGGTGTCGACATTTCGATTGATACTTTAATCACGATGGTTAATCAAACGGAATTGGGTGAAACTGGTTATACCGTTTTATTAGATAAGAAAGGATCATTCGTTACGCATCCAGATAAAAAGAAAATCCAACAGGATATTTCAGAAGAAAATATTTTCAAAAAAATGAATAGCGAATCTGGAACAATGATTGAGGAATATGAAGGACAAAGCCGAATCATCAGTTATGTATCCAACCCTAAAACGGGATGGAAAATTGCAGGTGTAATAGATGAAAATGATGTGAAATTACGTGCCAATTCGATGATAATCGACAATATCATCACACTGATAATCGTCTTTACCATCACTGCCGTTTCTGCAATCTTCATCACTCGATCTTTAACAAAACCTATAAATAGGCTGCAAGAATCCATTCGAAAAATGACTGATGGTGATTTCACTTCCACTAATTCCATTTGGAGGAAAGATGAGATTGGGCAGCTTACAGAATACACAAACATAATGACCCGGAATATGAGTCACATGCTGGAAAAAGTTAATAACCTCTCCCATAAAGTAGCTGACTCCTCTATGACGCTCGTCGCCAGTGTAGATGAGAATTCTGCTTCGGCAAACGAAGTAGCTTTGACGATGGAGCAAATTGCGGCGGGGGCCATAGACCAAATTGAAATCGGTCAGAATAATGAAAATGCTGTAAAGCTTTTGGCTGATAAAATCCATGACCTTGAGACACGTACGAGCAAAATGTCCATGGAATCCGATAATATGTTCAAGGCTTCGGAAGATGGAATCGTTCAAGTCCAAAACCTAAAACAGCAATTCAATGAAACGACCCTGATTTCCAATAATATGAGCGAGGCGGTTAAATCATTGGATGTACGTTCCCGTGATATTAGCGATATTGTAAAGACCATTAGCGGAATTGCGGGGCAAACTAATTTACTCGCTTTGAATGCAGCTATAGAGGCAGCAAGAGCTGGTGAGCATGGAAAGGGTTTTGCAGTGGTTGCTGATGAAGTTAAGAAATTGGCCGAGCAAACGGAGCAATCTCTTAAGGAAATCTCGAAAATCATTCATGCCATGCAAACTGATACAACGAATACGGTTAATTTAATTGACCAAGTCAATCAAAAAATCCATCACCAGGATACTTTTGTAACCGATACAGAAAACGCCTTTAGTCACATAGCAAAGATAATTGCGAACACATTCAGCAATTTTGACGAAATTAAAATGATGATGAACGAGATGGTTGCTCAGGTCTCACAGATGTCTAGTAATGCAGAGCATTTAAACTCAATCAGTCAGGAAACGGCTGCCGGTACTGAAGAAGTAACTGCTTCTGTCGAAGAAACGAATGCCTCAATGGAGCAATTAAATGCCCTTGCTAATGAATTAGATACCCTATCCCAGGAAATGCACAACGAAATAAAAAAATTCACATTCTAACAAAAAAGGGACGGACCCTAAGGATCCGTCCCTTTTTATCCAAATCTATTAAAGCGGTCTACTTTTAGTAAGCGTTTCATCCGTTTCTGTAATACCTGAGTAGGAAGAATGGGCTTTTCTCGCATCTGCATCAACTAACACAAGTAGCTTGCCATTCTTCACATCTGTTTCATATCGATTTGCCTCTTCTTCAGGTATACCTAGACCAATTAATGTGCCGGCCAGGCCGCCTGTACCAGCTCCCACGGCTGCACCAGCCAATGTAGCAGCGAGTGGTCCAGCCGCTAATACAGGTCCAATTCCAGGAATCGCTAACGCCCCTACTCCTGCTAATAAACCAGCTGCACCGCCCAAGATGCCTCCGGTCGCTGCACCAGCAGCAAGTCCTTCTTCAACTTTTGTACCCGTTTCTTCATTCACTGTCCTTAATTCTTCTTTATCTTTCGCTACGACTGAAATATCTTCACGATTATATCCTTGAGCTTGCAAAGCCTCAACTGCCTTAATGGCCTCTTCTCCAGTTTCATATACACCAATTATACGTTTATCCATATCTATCATCCTCCTTAAAGAATGTAAATTGTCGCTCCCCCTTTACATACCCTGAGAAATGAAAAGAATAAACGTTTTTTAATAGGAAAATATTTTTGATTTAACCCTTTCTTAATAAGGGTATATATAATTATAGTATGCATATTTTTAGGAGGTTTTCTATTTGCTCATCGAGTTACTTAAAGATTTAGTATCTATTGACAGTTCATCAAAAGAAGGAGCCAACGAAGCAGTTGAATACTGTGCGGAATGGCTTAACAAGCAAGGACTTACCGTGAATGTAATAGTAAATAACGGGTACAAAATGCTTGTAAGCGAAATTGGCAGTGGAGAAAAAACCGTGATTTGGAATGGCCATGTCGATGTTGTCAGCGGGACGCCGGATCAATTTTTCCCTGAGATTCATGAAGGGAAATTATATGGACGTGGGGCAGCTGATATGAAAGCGGGGATTGCAGGCATGATGTGTGCATTTTCAGAACTAAAAGATAGAGACTTAGGTCTAAAAATCCAGCTCCAAATCGTATCAGATGAAGAAATTGGCGGTTTGAACTGCTCTGGATATTTAGCGAAGCATGGTTATAGAGGGGACTTTGTAATCTGTGCAGAGCCGACGCAGTTAGGGATCGGCCTGCAGGCCAAGGGAGCCCTTCGTCTGGATATTGAAGTTTCAGGTAAATCCGCACATGGAAGCCGGCCATGGGAAGGAGTGAATGCTATTGAAAAGGCGTATGATCTCTATCAAAAAATTAAAGAACTTCCCTTCACTCGGGAAAATTCTCCACTTTACACATCCCCCTCACTTAATTTGGCTAAAATAAAAGGTGGAGATGTCTATAATAAGGTACCGGATGCCTGCTTACTCAGTCTTGATATCCGTTATCTCCCTACCCAAACCATGGAAGAGATTATTGCACAGATTGAAAGCGTGACAGGAAATAATATCCATCTGAACATGTACAGCAAGCCTGTAAAAACCGAAGAGAATGACCCATTCATCACTCTTCTTCGTCCAATTATTGAAAAGAACACTAATCAGGAAGCTATCATTTTTGGGCAGCATGGCTCCGCTGATACTGTCTTTTTTGCGGCATATGATATCCCGGCTATTGAGTTTGGCCCAAAAGGTGAGAACTGGCATGGCGACAGGGAATGTGTAAGTCTCGAATCTGTTGCTGTTTATCAACAAATGCTCGTCGATTTTGCTTCTGAATTCGTTTTATCTTAATTTATTACATGTTACAAGCCGACATTCCTTATAGCTGTCGGCTTTTTCATGCGTCTATTATTACAATGATAAACTTCTTTTTACTAGATGAAGAGATGATAGTGAAATCATTGAAAATCCCGCAAATAATAGAAAACCTCAAGAACTACGAACTTCATTTCACAAGTGAATAAGAATTGATAACGCTATCCACTAAAAAAACAGAAGAATTCAGCTCTTTATGTGTTGCTTTTTTACAAAAAATACAGGCCTTTAAACCTAAACAAAACACAACCATATTTTATTTTTTTAAACAAATTATGCCATTATATCAAGGGTATTAAACAAAAAATCTATTATATTGACAAAATACATAATATTGGAACATTTAAATGATTAGTTCTTTTTACCTGGTTTATATTACAATTGTTTATCAGCAGAAACGCTTTTGTAACACAATTACTATTCCAGCGAAACATTATTGTCATATATAACTGTTATTCTAAGTCTACGATTTAAAACAAAGGAGACTATTCATTTGAAAAAAATACTACTTCCAATTTTCACTGCTTTCTTCCTGGTATTTAGTTTTTCCGGAGTTTCATCGGCTGCTACTACTACATACAAAGTTAAAAGCGGCGACTCACTATGGAGTATCGCCAATAAACATAATATAACAGTCAATCAACTCAAAAGTTGGAACAACCTAAAAAAAGATAACATCCATCCAAAACAAGTTTTAAAGGTCAAGAAGACTTCGACCTCTGCTAAACCTAAAGCTAAAACGTCATCATCCAAGAAATATAAAACGATCACCGTGAAGGCTACAGCTTACACTGCGAACTGCAAAGGTTGCAGCGGTATTACAGCATCGGGTCTTAACTTAAAGAAAAACCCTAACGCAAAAGCGATCTCAGTCGACCCTAAGGTCATTCCACTAGGAACAAAAGTTCATGTAGAAGGATACGGGGATGCCATTGCGGCAGATAAAGGCGGCGCAATCAAAGGGAATAAAATTGACGTCTTCTACTCTTCTCACTCAAAAGCTATCAATTGGGGCAGAAAAACCGTTAAAGTAAAAATCTATAATTAACAAAAAAACAGCCTGATAGATTTCAGGCTGTTTTTTTGTTTTTTCATGCTCTACTAACTACTAAACTATAGGTTTCTTTATATTTGCTGAATAATATTGGTAATGCCTAAGGAGACCAAAAAAGGCGCCTACGTATGAGGCACCTTCTTGTAATGTTCTCATTTTCTTCTTGCGAAATCGACGAATCGAAATTTATCAGGACGATGACGAGATTCGGTGAATTGAAATAAACTAGCATTATCAAGGTAAACGTGACTTTTGACAACGACTATGCTGTGAAAACCTTCAAGGTCGAGTAGTTTCCGATCTTCCTTTGTTGGCTCCTCAATCGTGATTTCTTTTTTGGCAAAGCCAATTGAAAGACCCAAATCTTCTTCCAAATATTCATAAATGGATTTCCGACAAATGTCTATGGTCAGAAGAGGGACATACTTCTCTGCAAGGAAATCTTTATCAAGGATAATTCGTTCTCCATCAATTTCACGAACACGGATGACTTTCCATACTAGTTCATCTTCTGTTTGCTTTAATGCTTCCTGCAAGGCAGGGCTCGGATTAATCTTCTCGAAGGTTTCAACATATGTTTTCGCCCTCCCGCCCATTTTTTGGGTTAGCTCCTTGAAGCTGACAAGTCCGGAAACGGGGAAGTCAAGTCGCTTCATTTCCAGAACAATTGATCCTTTACCCTGGACTTTGTGAATGTACCCATCTTCCGACAGCATCTTCAGCGCCTTCCTAATCGTTTCCCTTGACGCAGAATGACTTTCAGCCAATTCATTTTCAGACGGCAGCATATCCCCCGCGATTAGACGTCCATCAAGTATTTGTTTTGAAATATTTTCATATATCTTCATAAATTTATTTTTCATTAATTATCACCCAAAGTATTTTACCATTTCTTTTTCAATTGATAAACGACGGATTCATAAGGTCGAATTTCCATTTTGCGACATAGAGGCAATGACTGAGAATAATTTCCGATGAGTATAGTCTCAGATTCATTATTCAGAAGTTCCGCAGGCAGAATTAATTTTGTATCTTTTGCATAAAAATTATTAACCACAAGAAGCTGTTCGTCTTGGTAGCTACGGACATAGATAAATAACTCAGGATGTTCTGACTGAATTATTTTATAATCACCGCTCGTTATTATTTCATATTCTTTGCGAAGCTGGATTAGTTTCTGGTAATGATAGAAAATTGAATCCTGATCATTCAATGCTTGTGCTGCATTAACATCCCGATAGTTTTCTGCCACTGGAATCCATGGGGTCCCTTTCGTAAAACCCGCCTCCTTCAATTCATTCCACTGTACAGGCGTTCTCGAGTTGTCTCGTGACTTATGCTGTAATATACAATAAATCTCCTGCTCTGACATCCCCTGCTTCTTCATAATTCGAAAATAATTCAATGTTTCTACATCCCGGTACTGCTCGATTCTGTCAAAATTCGGATTTGTCATCCCAAACTCTTCGCCTTGATAAATGAATGGTGTCCCCTGCATCATATGAATCGTTGTTGCCAACATTTTCGCCGATTCTTGATGATATAACGCATCATCTCCATAGCGTGAGACAATTCGGGGTTGATCATGATTGGACCAAAATAGTGCGTTCCACCCCCCACCCTGATGCATCTCCATCTGCCACTTTGAAAGAATCTGCTTAAGAGATAGAAAATCAAATTCGCCAACCGCCCATTTTTCTCCGTTTGGGTAATCCACTTTTAAGTGATGGAAGTTAAACGTCATACTCAGTTCATTCCGCTCAGGAGAAGAATAAGAGATACAATCCTCAATCGTCGTCGAAGACATCTCCCCGACCGTCATGCTGTCATAATTGGAAAGTACACTTTGGTTCATCTCATGCAAAAATTCATGTACGCGCGGCCCATCCGTATAAAATTTTCTGCCGTCTCCAGGTGCAAGTGTACCGTCGTCATTGGGGAATTGCTGATTCTTAGAAATGAGATTGATTACATCAAGCCGAAAGCCATCAATCCCTTTTTCAAACCAATAATGCATCAGTTTATAAATTTCCTGCCTAACCTGAGGGTTTTCCCAATTTAAATCAGCCTGAGTTTCATCAAAAAGGTGCAAATAATACTTACCGGATTTTTCATCCAGCTTCCAGGCTGATCCGCCAAACTTAGAAAGCCAATTGTTCGGTTCATGACCGTCTATCGGATCTCTCCAAATATAAAAATCGCGGAATCGAGAATCATCACTTTCTAATGCTCGTTTAAACCATTCATGCTCAGTCGAGGTGTGATTTACGACAAGATCCATGATGATTCTAATTCCGTGTTCATGAGCTGCAGCTACCAGGTCTTCAAAATCCCTCATCGATCCATATTCTTCATCAATTGAATAATAATCACTAATATCATAGCCATTATCTTTTTGAGGTGATTTGTAAATCGGTGTAAGCCAGATAACATCCACTCCGAGCTCGTTTAAATAGGCAAGCTTTTCAATAATTCCCTTAATATCACCGATGCCATTTCCGGTCGTATCATTAAAGCTCTTCGGATAGATTTGATAAACAGTCGCTTTTCTCCACCATTCCTTCATCATGTCACGTCCTTTCTTTTATTAAACTTAGACGCTATGGTCTTCAATTCTTGTATTCTCTTTACTATTTAGAGTATATTTTTTTGATTTCCCCAGGAAAAAAGTAAGAAAAAAGGGGATGATAATTGCTATGACCATGCCGATGCTAAACGGAATCCATTTATTTGGAAAAATCGAGAATATTGCTGGTATTCCGCCAACACCGATAGAGGGTGATGTGACAGCATTTAGCATAATATAGACAGCCCCAAGTGCCGAACCGATCATTGCTGAATAAAACGGAAAACGATAACGCAGATTTACCCCGAACATAGCTGGTTCAGTTACACCAAGAAACGCTGAGATTGATGACGTCAGCGACAGTCCTCGCAGTTTTTCATCATTTTTCGCCAGAAACATCATGGCAAGTGCCGATGCACCTTGGGCAATATTCGAAAGTGCAAGAATCGGCCACAGGAAGGTACTTCCAATCGAACCGATGAGCTGAAAGTCAACCGCTAGGAAGGTATGATGCATGCCAGTAATAACCAGCGGAGCATATAATGCACCATATAGCAGCCCTCCTATAACAGGCGCCATGTCGAATATTCCAACGAATAAGGAAGTGATCCAGTTTCCAATCGTAAAAGTCACTGGTCCGATGACGATGAAGGCTAGAAAACCAGTGATTAGTAATGATATCGGTGCGACTACCAGCAATTGAAAGGAATCGGCAACCCGTTTATTTGAAAACACTTCAATTTTCGCCAGTACATAGGAAGCTACTAAAATAGGGAGCACCTGACCCTGGTAGCCTACTTTTTCAATCTGAAGGCCAAATAAATTCCACATACCAATATCGCCAGCTGCCTTTGCTTTTGGATAATCCCAAGCATTTAATAAGCTTGGATGAACCAGCATCAATCCTAGAATAATTCCAAGCAATGGATTACCACCAAATCGCTTCACGGCTGACCAACCGACAAGTGCCGGCAGGAATGTGAAGGCCGTGTTGGCTATTAGGTTAATGATATCGGCAAAATCACTCCACTGGGTATAGACTTGGACAAGGGATTTTTTTTCAAAAAAGATACCTGTCCCAGTCAGGATATTATTGATTCCCAATAATAAACCAGCCGTCACGATTGCAGGAAGGATTGGGATAAAGATATCAGCTAACGCCTTAACCGCCCTTTGAAGTGGATTTAAATTACTTTCAGCAACTGATTTCGTTTCTTCCTTCGTAGCAATCCCAATTCCGGTGGCTTCGACCATTTCCGCATATACCTTGTTTACCGTCCCCTGCCCGATCACGACCTGAAATTGACCATTAGCGGAAAAGGCACCCTTCACCACATCGATTTTATCGAGTTCCTCCTTATCCACTTTCGTTTCATCTTTCAATGCAAACCGAAGCCTTGTAACACAATGCGTTGCAGACTGGATATTCTCTTTTCCTCCTACTCCTTTGACGATTCCTTCCACTATCTGACTATATTCCTTTGCCATAACAATCCCTCCCCTTAACATTTATTGTTCGTCTCTTCCCTAAAATTGTATATACATGTTTGTTATTGATAGACTAACTTGTATATACAAGTTAGTCAAGAAAAAAATGGAACCGCTTTCTTTATTTCATCAGCCTCCGATTTTTAAACTACACCGCTTTTGTATCTTTTGGCTGTGTTCGTAAATACATAGTTTAAGAATACAACCTTATTATTCCACATAACATTTACTGAAAATTCAGTCGATGTTATGATTAGGACATCCTAATTAAAAGAGAGGTGCGCACTTTGAATATTGTCATTATTGGGGCTGGTGCATTAGGTTCCTACTTTGGTGGAAGGTTACAACAGGCCGGACAGCATGTTCAATACCTTGTCCGAAAAAAACGTGCCCAACAATTGAAAGAAAATGGCCTAAAAATAACTAGTCCTCATGGAAACTATGATTTTAACGAGCTACATATCATAGAAGATGTAAAGAAAATAGAACAAGTTGATCTAGTGATTCTTGCCGTAAAAGGCCAGCACTTGCAGGGGACCATCCCTGACTTGAAGCTTCTTGTTGAAAAAGGCGCGAAGATCCTTCCGCTTTTGAATGGAATAGAACATATCTCCATTTTGCAAGACGAACTAAGTGAAGCAGCCGTCATAGGGGGAAGCGCCTTCATTATCGCTACCCTAAACGAAAAGGGCCATGTAATTCACTCCAATAAGAATCACGATTTAATCTTTGGCCCGCTTCATCCCTCACAAACAAAGATTTGCGACGAATTTGAACAGGCAGTCAGTTCAGCTATCATGGGGGCAAGCAGAACAGAAAACATTTTAATCAGGATGTGGATTAAATATATGTTCATTACCGCTTTCTCCGGTGTAACAACCGCTTCCAACCTCCCTATTGGCACAATACGGAGATTCCCTGAAACTAATAGGTTACTAGAACATGTCCTTATTGAAATGAAGAAACTTGCAAATGCTTATAACGTCGGAATAACAGAACAGAATGTTGCTCAGGCACTAGAAAACATGGCAGGTTTACCGGACGAATCAACCTCTTCCATGCATCAAGACCTTCGAAAAGGCCAAACCCTTGAAGTAGAGCATTTACAAGGTGGTGCACTGCGTCTAGCTGAAAAGGTCAATTTAAAACTTCCCGTTATTGAAACCCTTTATGGACTCATAAAACCGTTTGAAAATTGATTTTCTCAAGTACCGGTGCTACTACACCGGTACTTTTTTTGCGGCTTTTCAAAGTAGATCCTTAATGAATTCAATATTACTTCAAATTCCTTCTTTCCCTTCAGCTACTAAACTATCCCCAAGACCAAAAAGACCAAAAAGAACAATATCACCAAAAGAATATTCTGACTCTTCCTTCTGTTACACTAAAGTTAAGTTAAGAAAGCGCTATCATATAACAAAGGAGAATGCACCTTGAAAATATTAAAAAATCTAACCGTTCAGGTCATCATCGGTATTATTCTAGGTATTACAGTCGGTTTCTTCTTCCCTACTTTCGGTGAACAACTGAAGATATTAGCTGATTTATTTATTAAAATGATTAAAATGGTCATTGCACCAATCATCTTCTTAACGGTCGTAATCGGAATTGGCGGCATGGGCGATATGAAGAAGGTTGGCCGTATCGGAGGAAAGGCCCTGCTATATTTTGAAATCGTTACCACCTTCGCCCTTGCTATCGGAATTATCGTAGTTAATCTGTTAGGACCTGGTAAAGGTTTCAACATTGATTCAGTCGAAGGCGGAGATGTATCACAATATACAACAGCCGCTTCCGAAACGGAACATGGCGCAGTTGCCTTCATTTCTAACATCATTCCAGATAATGCAGTTGCTGCGATGGCTGGTGGCGACTTGCTCCCTATTTTATTCTTTGCTGTATTATTCGGATTATCAATGGCTGCGATGGGACCAAAAGTACAACCTGTCGTCTCCTTCCTTCAGCATATTGCTGATATTTTCTTCGGCATCGTTGGTATGATTATGAAAGTATCTCCATTGGCAGCATTTGGGGCAATGGCTTACACAATCGGTAAGTTCGGTCTTAGTTCTCTAAGTTCTCTTGGACAATTAATGGGTAGCGTATACATCACGATGGCCCTATTCATTATTCTTATCCTTGGTTCAATCGCAAAAATCTACGGTTTTAATATTTTCAAATTCATTGCCTATTTAAAAGAAGAGATCTTATTAGTATTAGGAACATCTTCATCGGAATCTGCTCTTCCAAGCGTAATGAAAAAACTAGAAAAATACGGTTGTTCAAAATCCGTAGTCGGTTTGGTCGTCCCAACTGGTTATTCTTTTAACCTTGATGGCACATCCATTTACTTATCCATGGCAGCGATTTTCATCGCTCAAGCATATGGTATCGATTTAAGCATCTGGCAGGAAATAACCCTTCTAGGAATCTTGATGTTAACATCTAAAGGGGCTGCAGGTGTAACAGGATCTGGTTTCATTACACTTGCTGCAACATTAGCCGCATTCCCGATGATTCCAGTTGAAGGTATGGCTCTCCTATTAGGGGTTGACCGCTTCATGTCCGAAGCACGTGCCATCACTAATCTTATCGGTAACAGTGTTGCGACTGTAGTCATCTCTAAATCAGAAGGCGAATTCAATCCAAATCAAGCTCTCTCCGACAATGTCGGTGAAGTAGCCGTCTCCTCGGAAAAATAAAATAAGCTATAAAAAAAGAGGTGTGCAACTTGCACCTCTTTTTTTTGATAATCTATTATTATAAAAACCTTCCCGATTTTCATCCTGATTTCCCATGTCTTTTCCCCTTTCTTCACTTTATTACAATGGCTCAAAAAAATAGCCAATCAAATAAATTTCAGAAACTCCAAAAAGTGTTTATAATTTTATATAACAGGTATTGGTATAAAGGTAAAAGATTTTTAAGTAGTTTGATGGATTTAACCAAAATAGGAGGTTTTATCATGAAGGATTACGGATTATTTATTAACGGTGAGTGGTCAGATTTTGGACTGGATAAAATTGAAGTGAAAAACCCGGCAACGGATGAAGTCGTTGCCACCGTACCTAGAGGTGGTGCAGCTGAAGCGGCCAAGGCTGCCGATGCTGCTTATGAGGCCTTTACAGGTTGGGCAGCTCTCTCAGTCTATGAACGTGCCGATTTAATTTGGAAATGGCATCGATTAATCGAAGATAATAAAGAAGAATTAGCTAGAATCATGACAGAGGAACAAGGTAAACCCTTAAAAGAGGCTCTTGGGGAAATGACCTATGCTAATGGATTTTTATCTTGGTTTGCCGAAGAAGGAAAACGAGTGTACGGTGAAACAATTCCTGCTTCCGTGTCTAATAAGCGACTTTTCGTGACTAAACAGCCAGTCGGAGTGGTAGCCGTCATTACACCATGGAACTTCCCAGCAGCGATGATTACAAGAAAAGTGGCACCTGCCCTTGCTGTCGGCTGTACGGTCGTCATTAAGCCGGCCAACCTGACTCCTATTACAGCTTTAAAAATGGCAGAATTAGCAGAAGAGGCTGGTATTCCAAAAGGCGTCATCAATGTCGTGACAGGGAACTCATCAGAAATCGGTGAAACCTGGCTTAAAGATACACGTGTCCGTAAATTGACATTCACCGGTTCAACAGAAGTCGGTAAAACCTTAATGAGGGGCTCCGCCGATACAGTAAAAAAAGTCTCACTTGAACTTGGCGGACACGCGCCTGCCATCGTCTTTGAAGATGCTGATATTAATAAAGCAGTCGATGGCATTATCAGTTCTAAATTCCGTAATGCTGGACAAACATGTGTCTGTTCAAACCGTATTTATGTTCACGAATCCATTCAAGAAACCTTTATCGAAAAACTTGTGGCTAAAGTCAACGAACTTAAAGTAGGCAATGGGCTAGAAGAAGGCGTCGACATTGGTCCACTTATTGACCAAGATGCGGTGGATAAGGTTCAAAAACAAATCGATGAAGCAATCAGTAGCGGAGCTAAACTCGAAGCTGGTGGAAAATCAATCGGCGGGCTTTTCCTAGAGCCAACAATTCTTTCCAACATCGATGACAGCATGCTCTGTATGAAGGAAGAAACATTCGGTCCATTAGCTCCAATCGCCTCCTTTAAGACGGATGAAGAAGCTATTAGGCGTGCAAATGACTCCATTTTCGGGTTAGCTGCATACGTGTTTACCGAAAATATCACCAAAGGCATCAAAGCTACTGAAGCACTAGAATTCGGAATTGTCGGCTTAAACGACGGACTTCCCTCCGTTCCACAGGCTCCATTTGGTGGCTTCAAGCAAAGTGGGCTCGGCCGCGAAGGCGGACACCAGGGAATTGAAGAGTTCTTAGAAGTAAAATATATTTCTTTAGGTTTGTAATATGTTCAAGTACCCTTGATTATTGGGGAACCTTTCTTAAAAAAGAAAAACGGGACCAACTCTTTTGAGTTGGTCCCGTTTTTCATTCTAATATATCTTCTTCAAGCTTTTCCTCTTTCCGGATCCTGATGAACTTTACGATATTCAACACAATCGTTTTTACAACGGAATATGTCGGAACTGCCAAAATCATTCCGATGATACCTGAAATGTTTCCAGCAACGAGTAAAAGGATGATTATCGTAAGCGGATGAGTGTTCAATTTTTTCCCGATGACTAACGGTGAAATGACATTACCATCCAGCTGCTGAATAATCGTTACAACAAGAATGACCAATAACGCTTCTGTCGGTGAATGAATCAACGCCACAATGACCGCAGGAGCCGCTCCGATAAACGGACCTACATATGGAATGATATTGGTTACCGCACCAATCAGCGCAAATAAGAACGCATAAGGCAAACCAATGATTAAATATCCAATAAACGTTCCAATCCCGACAAACATGCAAACTAGCATCTGTCCTTGAATATAAGTAGTAAGCGTCTCTCCCGTTTCCTTAAGTACCGTTAAAGCTGGTTTTCTGTAACGAACGGGTACGAATTTCATGATGGAACTTGGAAGCTTATCCCCATCTTTCAGCATATAAAATAGGATGAAAGGAACCGTCACGACTACTAACGTAATATTCGTCACTACACTGAAAACCGAAGACAAACTATTCGTTATATTACTCGGTAAATTCGTCAAATATTTTTGAAGCGAATCTCCTACTTCTTGCAAAGGGACATAATCTTGTTCCACAGTCCACAAAAACCATTTTGACTCAGCTGAATCTTCAATGAACTTTCTTACTTGATTGAAATAATCCGGGAGGTTATTGACTAAATCTGTGACCTGTCTAGAAAGCGATGGGCCCACTAGGCCGACCAACAAACTAATCAATCCAAGGAAAAATACGTAAAGCAATAAAATCGCCAATCCCCTCGGCAATCTCCGTTTAACTAAAAAGTCAACAGTTGGGTTGAACAAAAAGAAGAGGAAACCTGAAATCAAGATTGGAAAGAACAAAGTTGAGGTAAAAATCACAATTGGCTCAAAAAGAAAAGAAATCTTTGTACCAACATAAAAAAGTAAAGACAATAATAATAACTCTAACGTCCAAAAATGCAGTTTTGTCTTGAACAAATTATCTCCTCCAATATAACCATTCTATATAACTCCCTATTTCTAAGGAAACGACATATATAATGTAAAATTCTATGTATGATAATCTTTCATTGTTAGCAGTTTACCATACTTCTATAACCTGAACGTATAATTATATACAAAAATAATCTAAAAAAACCTTATGATACAATTCCCACTCTTTTGGATACTTAAGCATGATTTATTATTTATTAAAATCTAAAAACCAGTTAATATATTGCAAATAATACAAAAAGAAAATATACAATGAAAACGGGTCATTTGAATTCGATCAGCAATTTTTGCTGTAGGGTCAGAGCAGGCATCTCAACATCAATAATAGAAACCATGCTTTAGTGAAGAAAGGAATGACTCTTAGAATCACTATCCAATGACATGCTACAGTAAATACATATAAAAAGAGGCTCAGCGCTATGTGCTGAACCCCTAAAAAAACCCCGCTATAATAGCGGGGTGGTCATATATCTTATTTTTGATCTTGAAGAGCAGCTTCAAGCATTGTACCGTTTTTAGCAAGGCTTGTATGCCAAGAGAATGCTTTTTCAAGAATATGTGGAGTTTGATGTCCACCAGTTTGAGCAACTGCTTCAGTAAAGTATGCACGAAGTTGCGGACGGTAATCCGGGTGTGCACAGTTTTCGATGATTAATTCTACGCGTTCTTTTGGTGCTAGACCACGTAAATCAGCAATACCTTGCTCTGTCACTAGTACATCCACATCGTGCTCAGTGTGGTCCACGTGAGAAACGAAAGGAACGATACTAGAAATTTTGCCGCCTTTAGCATATGATTTCGTTACAAAAATACCTAGGCGTGAGTTACGAGCAAAGTCTCCTGATCCACCGATACCATTCATCATTCTTGTACCAGAAACATGCGTAGAATTTACGTTACCGTAAATATCGCACTCTAACGCAGTATTGATTGAAATCAAACCAAGACGACGGATGATTTCAGGATGGTTAGATATTTCTTGTGGACGAAGAACGAGTTTATCACGGTATTTATCAAGCTCACCGTAAACTTGTTTTCCTTTTTCTTCAGCTAATGTAATCGAGCAGCCTGAAGCAAATTTTACTTTTCCAGCATCAATTAAATCGAATACTGCATCTTGTAAAACTTCAGAATACACTTCTAAATCTTTAAATTCAGAATCAAGGAAACCAGCGAATACTGCGTTTGCTACTGAACCTACACCAGATTGGAGCGGAGCAAGGTTTTCAGTTAAACGGCCAGCCTTGATTTCTTCACGAAGGAAGTTAATAAGGTGATTGGCAATTGTTGCTGTTTCTTCGTCTGGTGGCACGATTGTAGAAGGTGCATCAAGATCTGTAGAAACCACAATCCCTCTAACTTTTTCAGGGTCAACCGGAATACCAATTGATCCAAGACGATCGCTTGCGCTAGTCATTGGAATTGGTTGGCGCTCACCTTGTTTAGCGGGTGTATAAATATCATGCATGCCTTCTAATCCTTCTGGATGAGACACGTTTAATTCAATAATTACATTTTTAGCTTCTTGAACGAAGATGGCTGAGTTACCTACAGAAGTTGTTGGGATGATTAATCCTTCTTCTGTAATAGCCAATGCTTCGATGATTGCAAAATCGATAGGTCCGACAATGCCTTGACGAACTTGTTCAGCTGTATGAGATAAATGCTGATCCACATAAGTGACTTCATCAGCATTGATTTTATTACGAATACCTTTATCCGCTTGGAACGGTAAGCGTTTGTTAATGATACCGGCTTCCGCCATATGTTGGTCGACTTCTGGCCCTAATGAAGCACCAGTATAAACGTCAACTTTAAATTTTTCAGTTTTAGCTCTTTCAACTAGAGCCATCGGGATAACTTTAGCATCACCAGCACGAGTGAATCCACTCATACCAAGTTTCATCCCATCTTTAATCCAAGAAGCTGCTTCTTCCGCTGTAACAACTTTCCCCTTAAATTGTTCGTTGCGAATTTTTTTGAAAACGCTTTCGTTCATACAAAAGACCCCCATTTTTCGCTTTTCTTACACTTAATTTTATCAAGCCCGTGTAATTGTCACATTCGTTTTCGAATGAAAAGCCTTAAATAGAGCACAAACCAGCATTTTTATCACATCAAGGAGAAACATTAAAATCCTAGAGCTCTTCTGAATTGACTTGCATATGTTTGACTAACTTGGATTTTAGACTGATCCTTCATTACCAGTAAAAATGTAGAGTGAAAATCAGGAAGAATCTCCTGAATATAATTAATATTGACGATGTACGAACGATGAACCCTAATGAACAAATCATTCGGTAAAATAAACTCCAATTCACTTAAGTTCATTTTATGAAATCCATTCACGCGTTCGGACTGAATTTTAGTTTTCCTATTTTGCGCTTCTAAATACATAATTTCGTCATATGGAAGTGGTATCCAGTGGTCATCTGTTTTGATTGTTAAAAATGAAGTCGGTAATATTAACTGCTTTGACGGCAAAATGGCTGTTACTGCCCCTAACGGATTACCCTCGTCCATTATTGGTACGCTCAAACCATAATAAGGTACGCCAAATACATTACTTTCAACTTGTACACCAATTTTTTTTCGGACACTCAACGCTTTATAAGTAGCTGTTTTTTCACTTATTAAATCTCCTGGTTTAATTCCTAAGTCAACCTGCTTGCTCGGTTGGTAATAAATGTATTTTTCTGAGTCAGCCACAGAGATTGAAGCATCCTGCGGAACAAATTCCCTGATGATATTTAAAACGGACTCGACCGTAAATTGATCCATTTCCCCTCACCTCATAAAAGAACATATTTATAAATTCCCCTCACTATAAACAGGGCATTCTCGAACCTACTTCATTATTTATGGAAGACTTACAATTTTTTTGAAGTTTTTTTTCGCAAAATAAAGAAAAATTGAATTAACTAAGCTAAAAACGTCAAAAAAAGCAAATAAATTGGATTAAAATTTTTGTCCATATTCATTATAGTAGGAATACTCATCGATTTCTATGGGAGATAAAAAAAAGTTCCCTTATATAATAAAAATCACTTCCAAGCTATAAACTTTTAAAATCAATTGCCGATGAAATGCAGTAAAAGCATAAAAAAGCCGTTCTCCTTTATATAGAAGAAACGGCTGCAAAATGTTATTTTTTATAACTCTGATTTTGAAACGAGGATTTTATTCGAAGTGATAAAATTTCTTCTAAATTTTTCAATGGTAATTCTAATAAAAAGGGTCGGTCAGCAGGTTGATATACATTCTCTGATATGAGTGTATTAACAATCTTTTGTTTTTTTGCATTAACAATTCGGACCAGTCTCCCCATATTTAGCTCCTTTCTCTAATCTGCTGAATTCGGCACATAATGTTAGATTAATTAATCCTTCTAGTTCTCGTTTTTTAAAGCATCATGTCCTTCTTTTCCTGTTCGGATATTCACGACATTCGCTAATTCATAAATGAAGATTTTGCCGTCACCAGGTTTCCCTGTGCTCAAAAATTTCCTTGCCACATCCACAACATCCTGAACTGGAACTTCACAAACAACAATCTCGATTTTCATCCGATCATGTAACGACATTTCCCGATTTCGACCGCGATACGTTTCCACATAACTTTTCTGAAGTCCTGTTCCTTTTACTTCCGATACAGTTATTCCGCTTACCCCTATTTTTGCAAGCTCTGTTTTGAATTGTTCAAACTTAATAGGACGTGTAACGATTTCAATTTTCGTTAAAACCTCAGACATATGATCAACCTCCATTTAAAGTGATTCGTGATAGGCTTTTTCGCCGTGAAGTGTAAGATCAAGCCCCATTGACTCATCTTCTTCACTTACACGCAATGGAACGAAAAGATTTATTACTTTTGCAATGATATAAGTGACCACGGCCACGAATATATACGTTGCAACGATGGCTATAATCTGCTTCCAAAGCAAGTTGAAATCTCCGTAGAATAAACCATTAGCTCCACTTTCGTTTACGGAAGTAGTAGCAAATAATCCTGTCGCGATTCCACCCCAAGTTCCACCGATGCCATGTAAACCGAAAGCATCTAAGGCATCGTCGTATCCTAGTTTATTTTTCAGGAAGAATACACCCCAGAAGCATACTGCTCCACCAACGACACCGATAATGATGGAAGATGCTGGTGTTACGAACCCACACGCTGGTGTAATGGCAACTAACCCAGAAATCGCTCCAGATACTGCACCTAGCAATGTTGCTTTTTTATTCGCCATATACTCAACAATTAACCAACCGAGGATACCTGCAGCTGCTGCAACAGCTGTATTCACGAATACATTCATTGCTACCGCATTAATTGTCAGTGCGCTTCCGACATTGAAGCCGTACCAACCGAACCATATTAATGATCCGCCAAGGAATGTTAATGGAAGATTATGTGGTGCACTGTTACCTGATTCTTTCCTTTTTCCTAACATGATTGCTAAAACCAGACCTGCAACCCCGGAAGAAATATGAACAACGTTACCACCAGCAAAATCAAGAGTACCGAGTTCAGCTAACCAGCCGCCTCCCCATACCCAGTGAGCAACAGGAGCGTATACGAATAGAGACCAAAGAATTGTAAAAATTAAGAATGCTGAAAACTTCATCCGCTCTGCAATACCTCCTGCAATGATTGAAACGGTTAATACAGCAAAAGTCATTTGGAATAACATGAATAAACTATGAGGAATTGTTTCGCTGTATGGACCTGGTTCGAAGCCTACATCTTTTAAACCAACCCAATCCAGACCGCCAAGGAGTGCATTTCCTGGTGAAAATGATAATGAATATCCAACTAGTACCCAAAGAATAGAAATGACGGCCAGTGGCATATAACTATGCATTGCCGTATTCAGGACGTTTTTACTTTTTACCATCCCACCATAAAATAAGGCAATCCCTGGTGTCATTAGCCAAACCATCATTGTTGCCAAAAACATAAAAACCGAATCTGCCATTTGCATTTTGTTTCCCCCTTTTTTATATATGTTATGTTATGTTATTTAACATCATTATGTTATTTTTTTTATCATATACTTAATTTTCTAATAATTCAACTTTATTTTTATATTTTATCAAAAGAGCGTTAGATTTTATAACATTAGTATGAATAAATAACCGTAAATCTAAAGAATTTTGCCTTAATACCATTTCAAAAGAAATTTTTTTAGTCTAATGTTCTTATAATCCATCCCTACTTATTTCCCACGCTAAAAAACGAACCAAAAAGGGCCCTCAAATCGAGGGCCCTTCAAAAAAATAATTAGTTAACAACAACGAGACAATTTACCACCTTTAGCATTATACCGTTCATCCTGCGCTTCACAGAAAAATTCTTTCCTAGTTTTTACTGGATCTTTGGGATGGTGGACCTTCATATGGTCTACATAAGTTTCATAACTAGGTACGCCGACAAGCAAACTTACAAACTGCTTTCTGAAGCTAAGAATCTTTGTTAATCTTTTCAACATTGTCTTCCCTCCCTTATGACCTTGATACATAAGGTGATTCATGTAAATCTATTTTTTGATTTTTCAAGACCTTGATCCATAATCTTATGGCTGAAATCAGGACAGTGATGACAACAATCATGAAGATGGCACAAAGGGCTGCATCCACATAATCATTGATGATAACTCGTTTCATTTCGGCTAAGTTAGCTGCCGGGGCAAGAACCTCCCCTTTATCATAGGCGGCTTTAAATTTGTCCTTATGCGCCAAAAAGCCAATCGCCGGGTTTTCATGGAATAGCTTTTGCCAACCTGCCGTCATGGTTACAATCAATAAGAATACAGTCGGTACAAGCGTAACCCATGTGTATGCTTTTTTGCCCATTTTGAAAAGGACAGTTGTACCAAGCAGCAATGCAATGGCTGCAAGCATCTGATTTGCAATACCAAACAACGGCCAAAGTGTATTTATTCCACCAAGAGGATCAATAACTCCTTGATAAAGGAAATAACCCCAACCAAGAACACAAATGGCCGTCGCAATGATGTTTGGCAGCCATTTACTCGTCTGTGCAAATGGCTTATAAAAGGTTCCGAGAATATCTTGAATCATAAAACGCCCTACCCTTGTTCCAGCATCAATGGTCGTTAA
The DNA here is from genome assembly GCF_016651095.1 of Peribacillus sp. TH16. NCBI lineage: Bacteria > Bacillati > Bacillota > Bacilli > Caryophanales > Bacillaceae > Peribacillus > Peribacillus sp. TH16. The sequence goes on from NZ_JAEKEM010000002.1 coordinate 2,213,705, forward strand.
GATGAACAATGCCTCAAACAGGATCGCGAAATGATACCAGAACGCCATCAGTGAAGCTCCACCAACCACCTGCGAGAAGATATGAGCCATTCCAATTGCAAAGGTCGGTGCTCCTCCAGTACGGGATAAGATCGTTTCTTCTCCGACATCATCTGCCAGACCAGTAATCATCTCTGGTGTCAAAATGAATCCCCAATCGGAAATCGTCGCTGCTACCTGAGCTGGCTCCGTTCCAACAACCGCACCTGGGCTATTAATCGCAAAGTAAATCCCTGGTGTCAGTACACAGGCTGCTATCATCGCCATGATGGCAACAAAGGATTCAGTCAGCATAGCTCCGTATCCTATTGGACGCGAATGAGATTCACGTTCAATCATTTTAGGTGTTGTACCGGAAGAAACAAGGGCGTGGAATCCCGACACTGCTCCACAAGCAATCGTGATGAACAAGAACGGGAATAGATTCCCTGAGAAAACAGGTCCTGTTCCATCAATAAACTGAGTGACAGCAGGCATTTCAAGGCTTGGCATGACGATAAAGATACCAAGCGCAAGCCCGATGATCGTTCCGATTTTCAAGAATGTACTTAAATAATCACGTGGTGCCAATAGCATCCATACTGGCAGAACAGAAGCAACAAATCCGTATACGATCAACATGATAGCGATTGTTTCACCACTGAACGTAAACATTGGCGCCAATGTCGCGCTTTCGGATACAAATCGACCGAAATATAAAGCAAGCATCAATAAGATAATACCAATAATTGAACCTTCACCAACCCGACCAGGCCGGATATATCTCATGTAGACGCCCATAAGGACTGCAATCGGGATGGTTGAAGCGATCGTAAACATCCCCCAAGGACTGCCAATCAAGGCTTTTACGACTACAAGGGCAAGTACCGCTAATAATATAATCATGATACCAAGAATCCCCACCATTGCAATCAAACCTGTAATAGGTCCAATTTCCTCTTTAATCATCTCACCAAGCGATTTGCCGTTACGGCGCATCGAACCGAAGAGTATAATAAAATCTTGTACCGCTCCGGCTAAAACAACTCCAACTACAAGCCAAAGTGTTCCCGGCAAATATCCCATCTGTGCAGCAAGGATCGGTCCTACAAGCGGACCAGCTCCAGCAATTGCTGCAAAATGGTGACCAAACAACACCCATTTATTTGTAGGGACGTAGTCTTTTCCATCATTATTTGCTTCTGATGGAGTCTGACGATTGTCATCTAGCTCAAACACTTTCTGTGCGATAAATTTACTATAAAAGCGATACGCAACCGAATATACACAGAGAGCTGCAGTGACTATCCACATAGCATTAATACTTTCTCCTCGGTTTAAAGCAACGAACCCAAAACTTACTGCACCAACCGCCGATATAATCCCCCAAAGAATGACTGACTTAAGCGCTTTCATTTTTTCATCTCCTATCTATTAAAATTATTAATTACTATAAAAAGTCTTCATTTCATATGGCAATATGCTTACATACTTCCCCCTTAATCAAACGAATTTAAAGAATTTTGTATATATTCAGAATTATATGTCATTAAATGGTTACTTAGCAATAGTTAATTAGTCAATTTGTAATGGATTTATAACCACTTTTATGGAATATACCGTCTTTCTTCCTGATTTGTAGGCACTTTCACGGGCCGCCAATACCACAGCTATTCCGTTAACTAATCCATGTATCCAAACGAAGCAATGGATTAACCTCATCAAACACATTGAATTAACTATGAACAAAGGCATTCCTGCTGATTCAGAGGAAGGAAGGCTGATTGCTGAAGACTTACATTTGTCTGAGTTGATTTTCGAGGGAAACAAAGAACTAGAGGAGAAATTCTGGGATGTGCGTAAATCGGAGACTGACTCTTCTTCCGCAGGCTTGTACCCGGTAAAGGCAGAGCTCCTTGCTTTTTTAGACGAAGCAATTGCATCATTAAATGAAATCGAATGCAATTCCTAGGGATAGGGTTTTGACTTTACAGTACCAACGCAAAAATGTGCGCCCAGCGGCACACATTTTTTTCATCCGGTCTGATTTTCCTTTAATGAGCTTCGATATAGTTCGGAATAAAATCCTCGCTGCTGCAAAAGCTCATTATGAGAACCTTTTTCAATGATTCTTCCTTCATCAAGTACCAGAATTTGATCACTTTGCTGAATCGTATTCAATCGATGAGCAATGACAAAACTCGTTCTTCCCTCCATCAATCGGTGTAACGCTTCCTGGATTTTCAGTTCGGTAATCGTATCTATACTGCTTGTCGCTTCATCTAAGATTAATAGAACGGGATCTGCTAAAATCGCTCTTGCAATCGATAGAAGCTGGCGCTGCCCCTGACTGATTCCACTACCATCCTGATTCAAAATGGTATCATATTGATCTGGAAGCTTCATGATAAAGGAATGGGCATTTGCAAGCTTGGCTGCATCCACAACTTCTTCATCCCCCGCCTCTAATCGTCCGTAGCGGATATTTTCAAGAATGGTCCCCTGAAATAAAAAAGAATCCTGTAAAACAAATCCCATATGCTTACGGAGGCTGGCTCTCGTTACCTGCCGGATATCCTGGCCGTCGATCAAGATCCGACCACTGTTTGGTTCATAAAAACGGGCAAGCAGATTAATGATTGTCGTTTTACCTGCCCCCGTTGGCCCCACAAGGGCGATGGTTTCTCCTTTTTCAGCATGAAAGCTGACATCATGTATTGTTTGATCCTCTTCATCATATGAAAAGGAAACTCCTTCAAAGTCCACCTCACCACAGACATTCCGAAGTTTACCGGCCTGTTTCTCATCCATTTCCTCTTCTTTTTCATCAAGAATGGCAAATACACGCTCAGCACCAGCAACAGCCGAAAGCAGCGTATTAAATTGGTTAGCCAGGTCATTTAATGGCCGGGTGAATTGCCTTGAGTACTCGGTGAAAATGACAATGACCCCGATGGAAACCGTACCAACGCCACTCAGTGCCAAAAATCCACCGACAGCAGCAATTACCGTAAAGCTTAAGTTGTTCAGTAAATTCATTAGCTTTGGAATCAGCCCTGAATAAGATTGCGATAAAAACCCAGCTTTCTTTAAGTTTTCACTCCGGGTAATAAAATCGCTGATAACTTTATCTTCCTGTGAAAAAGCCTTCACGATCCGCTGTCCGGAAATTGTCTCCTCGATAAACCCGTTCAGTTCCCCAAGATTTTTCTGCTGTTCTTTAAAAAGCTTTCCTGTCCGGTTTGTGATCCATCTCAACCCGAAGAACATAAGCGGAACGATAAAGAGAGTAAGAAGCGTTAGCAATGGGCTCAAATACAGCATCACTCCGATTGTTCCTACCAATGTCAGTATACTTGAAAAAACCTGAATCACAGAACTATTCAAAGTAGAACTGACATTTTCAATATCATTCGTTACCCGACTCATCAATTCCCCATGCTGACGGCGGTCAAAAAAGGGGATCGACAACTGATGAAGCTTTTTAAACAATTGATTGCGCATCACATACACCGTATCCTGCGCAATCCCGATCATCCAATAATTCTGCAACCACATCGAAAGTGAATAGAAAATATAGACCGCAAGAAGCCCGAACAACAGGTTTATTAGCCCTCCGCTATCCTTGGTGACAATATAATCGTCTATGGCCATCCCAACAAGAAAGGGTCCGAGTAATCCCAATACCGAGCTTATTAGTACCATAAGCAGGACATAGAATAGCAGACCTTTATTCGTTGCTAAATAGGGGATTATTCGTTTTATCGTATTCCATGAGTTGGATGGTTTTGACTTTGCATTAGCGGGAGATATTTTTCGACTCAAGTGAAATCCCCTCCTCCCCAAACTGTGAGTGAACGATTTTTCGATAAAGAGTACTTGTTTTAATCAACTCTTCATGTTTTCCTTCCGCAAGCATTTCACCATTTTCAAGCAATAAAATTTTATCTGCCTCCATGGCTGTACTAATTTTTTGTGTAATGATAAGTGTCGTGCATGTATAGGACTTTAAAGCATTAAGCAGTTTACTTTCTGTTTTTAAATCCAGGGCACTTGTACTGTCATCCAGCAGAAGAATCTTCGGTCTACGCACCAATGCCCTTGCAATCGATAACCGCTGTTTTTGCCCACCTGACAGATTCACTCCTTTTTGCCCTAACTGCGTTTCATATTGTTTTGGCAGTTTCATCACGGTCTCGTGAACCTGAGCATGCTCGGCTGCTGTCATAAGCTCTTCCATCGTGGCGTTTTCTTTCCCCCAAGCAATGTTATTCTTTATGGATCCTGAAAAAAGCAAGGCTTCTTGCGGTACATAGCCAATCCTTTTTCTAAGGGAATCCAAGGGAATATTTTTCACATCTTGGCTGTCTATAAAAATGGATCCGCTTTCAACTTCGTACAATCTTGGAATTAGCTGAAATAAGGAGGTTTTCCCTGAGCCTGTCGCTCCGATAATAGCAAGCGATTCTCCCGCTTCAACAGTGAAACTCAAATTTTTCAATACCGGTGTACCACTTCCAGGATAACGGAATGATACATCCTGAAACTCGATGCTTCCTGCTTTAACGGCCCCACTCTGACTTTCCATCTTACCTTCATCTAGATCTATGGGGGTTTCAAATATTTCAGTCACGCGTTCAGCTGAAGCCTTTGCTCGTGAAATGACCATGATCAGCCACGAAAAAACTGAAAGTGATGCTGCAATCCTCGTTGCATAGTTAACAATCGCCACCACTTCCCCGACCTGTATATCTCCAGTTGCAATAAATTCGCTTCCAAGCCAAAGAATGACCAGGATGGCCAAATTCATAACCAGCATCAGCACCGGCATCGTTGTTTCAATTAAACGAAGGGAAGTTACAGTCTTTCTTTTCAACTCGTCATTCGCCTCGTCAAATCGTTTGATTTCATGCTCCTTACGAAGAAAAGCTTTAATTAAGCGCATGCCTATCAGATTTTCCCGCATGACGCTATTAACATTATCGAGCTTTTTCTGGACGAGTTTAAATAGTTTAGCCGCTCGTTTCATAACCCACCCTAAAAAGAACACAAGAATGGGAATCGAAATGACTAACACAAGAGACAGTTTCAAATTGACCGTAATCGCCATGATCGCGCCACCAAGTACAATTAATGGAGCTCTTGCCATGATACGCAGACCCATGAAAACCGTATTTTGAAGCTGAGTCACGTCATTCGTCATCCTTGTAATCAAAGATGAGGTCGGAATGTTATTCAAATTAGCAAAAGAAAACGCCTGAATTTTTCCAAAAAGGCTTTTCCTGACATCATGGCCAAAACTCTGACTCACATGAGATGCTGTAAACGAATTAACGATTCCTCCAAGAAATGAAAAAATAGAAAGTCCCACCATAATGCTTCCCCACTTAATCACTACTGATAGATCTTTCTGTAAAATACCATCATCAATTATTTTTGCAATAAATAGCGGTTGTAACAGTTCAACACCGAGCTCAACAATCATTAAAAATAAAGCGAGAGTAATTAAGAGTCGGTATGGCTTTAGAAATGAGAACAGTTTTTTCATCTATGACACCCTTCAATTCTTCATATGTAGAAAGCATTTTTATCTTTTCATTATACATTTTTATACAGAATTTATAAAAGATTTTGAAATAATTAATAGGATTGGTAAATAACTTGAAATTTTTTTTAGAAATACTCTTGACAAATAACAGGAAATAAGAGAAAATTCTAATTGATAATGATTTTCAATTTCATTATCGATCTCTGAAATTTGATAAGTAAATACGATAATCTATTATCGTACCCTTTTGATATTGTACATAGATACAATGTCGCCCCGGCTTCTCTGTGCCTAGTAAAAATTATATGCTTAGTAGCGAATGCAAGTCACTAGAATATTGCCCCCTCTTTATTCAAGTCATTTTATTCACGTTGAAAGCATATTAGGCAGCCGGGGATTATTTTTTTTGAAAACTAATAAACGTACATATATAGATAAAAGGAGCAGGATGAGCATGAAACTTGAACAAATCATTAAAGAACGGCGCAGTATTAAACGATTTAAGGACATTCCTGTTCCCCTTGATACCATTCAATCCTTATTGGAAACATCGACATGGGCACCTAATCACAAAATGACCCAGCCGTGGCGCTTCATCGTCGTGCAGGGGGATAGCCGTTTAAAACTGGCTGAAGCAACCCGTGCTTTTATGGCAGGCAAGGAAAAGGATCCAGAAAAGAAAAAAGAAGCTGGACAGCGCGGATATAATAAACTAAAAGATGTTCCAATGTTTGTCGCGGTTGTAATGGACGAAAACCCAAATCCGATGACTCGCGAAGAAGATTATGCAGCTACAAGTGCCCTGATTCAGAACTTCAGCCTGCTTGCCTGGGAACAAGGAATCGGAATGATTTGGGAAACATACGGCATGATTCACAGCACAGAGTTCCGTGAAGCTTTAGGCGTAAATCCTGGTGAAAAAATCGTCGGTAGTCTGCACGTTGGCTACCCCGATATGATTCCCACCCCACGTCCACGGAAATCGATTGAACAACTACTAACAGTTATGAACTAACTAAAAAGGAAAGCCTCCAATCTTCAATTTGGAGGCTTTCCTTTTCTTTATTATAGATGTCGATTACGTTTTATAAATAAAACTTCATATGAGACTTTTCCTGTTTATAATAATCCAGCCTTTCCTGTAGTGTTCCCGTATGGAATTCGAACTTATGCCCATCTAAATCAGTAAAATAAATAGACCTTTTATCTCTCTCATTTCTCTCCCTGCCTGTAAGGATATTCACCTGTAAGCTTTCCAGCTTCTCATAGATTTCATCAAAGTCTTTTTCATCAATTGAAAACGCCACATGTGTATATGAATCTTTTATTTCATTTCTTGATATATCCTTTTCTAAATTAAGAGCGATCCACATACCATTCAAATCGAGGTAGGCCGTGGAATTTCCCTTAACTAGCAACTTCGCTCCAAATACAGCTTCGTAAAATTCAGTAGATTTATCTAAATCAGAAACTGAAAATAAAAAGTGATTCAACCCTTTAATATTGATAAACTTCCTCTCCCTTCCTGTAGAAAATAATCATTTGCCACAAAAAAACTATTACATAATCGCGGGAACTTTAATTTTCAGGGAGAATTCTTCACTTTTATAGGTGAAATCCAAATAGCCTTGATGTTTTTTCACGATATCAGCGATGGTTTTCGTTCCCATCCCTTCATGCGGCCCCAATTTCGTGGTTTGACCGTATTTTTCAAACAGTGCATCCAGAATGGGATTAGGTATGGGCAGACTGCTGTTGCTACATGATAAAAGGTACATACCGCTCCGTTTATAAAAATGAAGCGTGATTTGTGCTATCTCCCCTTTTTCCTCCTGCCATGATTCAGCTGCTTCAATCGCATTAGTAAGCACGTTCCCAATCAATGAGACTAGTTCCTGATCCTTTATAGGTAAAGACGAAAGCGGGACATCGAGATGATACACAATTTGTACTTGATTTTCCTTTGCCCTCCGGTACATTTGATGAAGAATCCCGGCAACGACCCCTTTTTCACCTTTAATTGATAGATTCGTTTCTTCAAACACATCTACTAATTCATTTATGTACTCTTTTGCGGTTGCCACCTCGTCACGTTCGATCATAAACTGAAGTGCAGACACGTGCTTCAGAAAATCATGACGCTGACTGCGTACCACCCGGAAGGTTTCATTAACCTGCATCCGTTCTTCTTCCATTTGCTTCTGCTGATTTTTAAGCCGGAGGAAACTTCTCCCCATATTGACCCTAATCATTTCTATCCCTATGAACAAAAGGAAAAGACCCAGATACGCGATTGAAGGTTCTATCCATGCATAAAGTATCGCAACAATCAGCTGCGTGCCTGATAGAATAGCAGTCACATAGTTTCCCAGTGAAATTTGCTTATAGAGGTGAGAATACTTTCGGTAAAGGAAAAAAGCAAGAAAGCAGATGAATATCGCTGATATGTATAGCGGGAAAGGCAAAGAAAGTAATTCTGTTAATCCATAAACATTCCATGCCCCTAATAGAGCCACAATTATCGGTAATGCATTCATAGTCTTCACACCTTAAAAGTATTGAGCTTGCAAAAAGTCCACTCTTTCCTTCGTGATCATCGCCTGCTCCTCGATCCCCTCGAAGTTCACGAGGTAAGAATTTTTTGCATACAAAGAAAAATTTTTCACAAAATGAATGTTAATGATGAATGAACGATGAGATCGGATAAAATCTCTTTCCCGCAACTCACCTTCCAGTTCATTCAAAGTCTGATAGGTTTTAATCGGACCGTTTTTCGTATGTATTGTGGTCGAACGTCCAGAGCGTTCGATGAAAACGATATCCTTTTTTTGTAAAATATGAATATCATTTTTCAGTTTTAAAAAAAGCCTTCCCGCCACTTCAGCTGTTTTTGATTTTTCCAGAAAACGATCGATTGATTTGACGAGCCTATCCTTCGAGTAAGGCTTCATGATATAGTCATGTACATTTAGCTCAAACGCATGGACAGCATACCCACTGGTACCAGTCACAAAAATGACAGCAATATTCAGTGCATGAGAATGAATGATGTCTGCCAATTCATATCCTGACAAATTGGGCATTTCGATATCCGCTATAAGTAAGTCAATCGTTTCCTGCTTAATCTGCTCATAAGCATATTCCGCGGAATCAGTAGAAAAGACAAGCTCGATACCCGGTATCTGGATCACAATACCATTCAGCTTGTCCAAATCAATTCTCCGGTCATCCACAAGTCCTACCTTCATTTTCAACTCTCCTCATCTAAAATTATCTTTATTTTACCATTTAGATTTGGAAAAATGACCTTTTCGCGACAATAAACGGCATTTTCGCGACAAAACTACAGTTTCTCATTTAGTTTATTTGTATGATTAAAACAACCAAAGAGATTGTAGGAGGTACCGAAATGATCGAAATTCATGAAATCACAAAAACGTTCCAAGATAAAAAAATATTTATAACCGCTCTTAAACATGTTTCCCTTGATGTGAGAAGAGGCCAGATTGTCGGATTGCTTGGAGAAAACGGGGCAGGAAAGACAACCTTGCTGCGTTCTATTGCCACACTTTTGACTCCAACAGATGGATATATCAAAGTTGCCGGATTTGATACTTTGGATAACCCGAATGAAATTAAGAAAAGAATCGGCGTCTTGTTCGGTGGTGAAACCGGTTTATATGACCGCTTAACCACACGTGAAAACCTCGCTTACTTCGCCACACTTTACGGATTAAGCAAGCACGAAACAAAAGTACGGATTGAAGAGCTCGCTGTCATGTTCGGGATGAAAGATTATCTCGACCGAAAAGTTGGAGGATTCTCCAAAGGTATGCGTCAAAAGGTCGCCATATCACGTACGCTAATTCATGATCCTGACATCATACTTTTCGATGAGCCGACGACAGGACTTGATATCACTTCATCTAATGTATTTCGCCAGCTTGTTCTTCAACTGAAACAGCAGGGTAAAACGATTATCTTCTCAAGCCATATCATGGAAGAGGTTACTTTACTCTGTGACTCCGTAGCAATGATGCATAAAGGGGAACTGATTTATAAAGGAAAGCTTGAGTCTCTTTATATAGAAGAAAATAGTCGTGACCTGAATTATATTTTCATGTCCAAACTTGTAAGGGGGAACCAATCTCATGTTTCTTAATATGTATGTGAAAGAAATGAAGGAAGCTTTAAGAGATCGTCGCACATTGATTTTGAGTGTATTCCTACCTATTCTCTTATTGACTGGGTTAACACTATTTTACGAAAGTTTGATGACCACAGATGAGAATGAAACCTATACCCTGGCAGTCGATCCGTCATTCAGCAAAGACGGCAAAGCCTTGCTTAGTGATTTTCCACAAATCGAAGTCAAATCATTCGATAACCCGACCAAAGCCATAGAAGAAGGCAAAGCCGCTGCAGCCCTGCAAGTAAGCGACGGTTTCATGGAACAAATTAAAAAGGGCGAACAAGTCACGTTCAGCCTCTCCGGTGACACGTATAGCCAAGATAGTTCTTTCGCCCTTTCACAGGTCGAGTCAGCTTTAACACTTTTTGAAAAGCAAATCATTCAAGAACGGCTGCAAAACATCAATACTGACTCTAGTCTGATTAGTCCGCTGCAAGTCAACATCAAGGAAGTGGGCCTTGATACCGATAACGGGGCGTCACTGAGCATTCTTTCAATCTTTTTACCGATGATTATCACGATGGCCATCAGCACTGGGGCCTACCCGCTTGCCTCTGACTTATTTGCAGGAGAAAAAGACCGCAAAACGATGGAAGCCCTGCTAATGACTCCCGTCAGCCGTGGGAAAATCCTTGTAGCCAAATGGCTTACAATTTCATCCATCGGGGCGCTTGCAGGAATTGTCTCTATTCTAGTAGTCACCTTGGAGCTCATTTTTCTAACGGAAGAACTTAGAAAAGGATTTGATTTCGGTAACGACCTATGGATGATCCTCCCTACTGCCCTATTGATTACGGTATTATTTTCAATGTTCATGGGGGCTTTGCAAATGTCAGCTAGCATTATATCCAAGACCGTCAAGGAATCCCAAAACTATATATCACCGATAACAATGCTCGTCATTATGCCTGCACTATTCTTAGGCGGAACAGGCTTACATGAATTAACAACCAAACACTTCTTGATTCCAATTTTCAATATTTTTGCTCTCTTTAAAGAATTGATTTATGGCGTGATTGATTATCAAAACATCTTCCTTACAGCCAGTAGCCTCATTGTCTCAATTGCTTTATTCTTTGCTGTATCTAGGATTTTATTTTTGAAGGATAAATGGGTATTGAATTAAAGTAGACGCGCTGAACTCTCAGCGCGTCTTTTACCTGGCGAGATTTTTGATTTACAGTAAAAAACCTCCTTTTCAAGGAGGTTTCTAAAATCTCATTCTCAAAAAAACTCGTGATATAAAGCCTGAATTGCCGTCTCTTCACTATGACCTTTTACACCGAACATCATGCTCACCTCAGAAGAGCCTTGGTTGATCATTTCGATGTTGACCTTAGCTTCAGCCAGCGCTTTTGATGCTCTTGCCGTTGTACCCACATTATGACGCATGCCTTCCCCGACAACCATAATTAACGCAAGGTTATGTTCCACAATCACTTCATCAGCATGAAGCTCCTGCTTAATGCGCGAAACGATCTTCTTCTCAGCTTCCTCTGTCATTTGATCCTGCCTTAGTATAAGCGTCACATCATCAATACCGGATGGAATATGCTCATATGAAACCCCGTAATCTTCAAGGATATGAAGCAGTTTGCGTCCAAATCCGACTTCACGGTTCATCAAGTATTTACTAATGTAAATACTGCAAAACCCTTTGTCACTCGCAATCCCAATAACCGGGCCATTCGTATTATCGCGTGTGCTCACAATACGCGTCCCCTGAGCCGCTGGGTTATTCGTGTTTTGGATATGAACAGGAATTCCGGCACGAAATGCAGGAATTAAAGCCTCGTCATGGAACACCGAGAAACCAGCATAAGAAAGCTCACGCATTTCGCGATACGTTAACTCTCGGATCCCCTTTGGATTGGAAACCACGTTTGGATTCACAGCGAAAACGGCATCCACATCTGTAAAATTCTCATACAATTCGGCCTTAACCCCATTGGCAAGAATCGAACCCGTAATATCCGAACCACTCCTTGAGAACGTTAAAACATCGCCATCTAACGTGTAACCGAAGAACCCTGGGAATACTACAATTCCCGGCTCATCACGTAGAGCATATAACCGCTCATATGATTCGGGCAGCACTTTAGTGTATCCATCTTCATCCTTTACAATCAAGCCAGCTTTCTTCGGATCCATATACTGCGCCTCTACCCCACGGCTTTGAAAATAAGCCGCAACCAGCTTCGCATTATTATCTTCACCGCTTGCCTTTAAAGCATCCATATAACGCTTCGGATTATTTTGATCTGCACGTAACAACGTGTGCAAATCTTCACGAATCTCTTTAATGACATCCTCTGAAATATCTAATTCTTCAGCAATACTCGCATACCGAGTGACCACATCTTCTATCAAGAGCTGGCCATTCTCACCGCGCAGTTGCTGTTCGGCAACTTCAATCAATAAATCCGTCACCTTTATATCATCGGAATTGCGTTTCCCTGGAGCCGAAACAACAACAATCTTCCTCTCTGGATCAGAAACCACAATTTCGAATACTTTTTTTAACTGTTCACCTGACGCAAGTGAACTCCCGCCAAACTTCGCAACTTTCATCCCGACATCCCCTATTTTTAAAAATATTCTGTCAAAATCAACTCTCCCTATTATTACGTGTTTTGACAAAACAATCAAGAGTTAATTCCGTTTCACAAGGACATTTGTGTTTTCAATAAAGACAAAGTCGATAAAATTATTGAATGAGGATGCAGAAAAACGTATAATAATCACTCTTCTTTGTAGCACTTTTCACATTTTATACGGTTCATTTACAAAAAAAAACGTCAAAACAAAATACCTAGATTCTGTTTTGACGGGTTAAATTAAATATCTTAGAATCAGTGAATCCCTCGATAGGATTCATCCTGTGTAGCTGTGTTTTTCTGTACTTTTCCCTAACCTAGTAACTGGCGATAACTGCCTAAGAGCACCATTCTTAATGAGCTTTGATTACAGAATGAAGATCCTCTTCTTCTGCATTCGGTGATAGGTACATTGCGTCTGCCAGACAATAGGCTTCGTAACAGTCATTTTTGAAAAATGACCGGAGGGGCTCCAACCGCATAAGAGGCTCCTCTAATGTTTAGCGATTATCTACAGTTTCCGGATACAAGTCGTGATTCATCAAGCGGAAATTCGCCATTTCCTCAAACTTCGTCCCTGGTTTCCCGTAGTTTGTGTATGGATCAATAGAAATTCCGCCCCTAGGTGTGAACTTGCCCCAGACTTCAATATATTTCGGATCCATCAACTCGATTAAATCGTTCATGATGATGTTCATGCAATCTTCGTGGAAATCACCATGGTTGCGGAAGCTGAACAAATAAAGCTTCAAAGACTTGCTTTCGACCATCTTCACACTAGGAATATAGCTAATGTAAATGGTTGCAAAGTCCGGCTGGCCAGTAATTGGACATAGGCTAGTAAACTCCGGACAATTGAACTTGACAAAGTAATCCCGGTTCGGATGCTTGTTATCGAACGACTCCAAAATTTCAGGCGCATAGTCGAATGTATATTTTGTGCCTTGATTCCCAAGTAATGTGATATCTTTTTTTAATTCTTCTTCTTTTCTTCCAGACATAAAAAGTCCTCCTCTTCCACGTTTCACAGGGAGATTCATAAAGTGGGCCTCTATATAACAAAAACCATATCTCCTCAAAGATATGGTTGATTCGCGAAAAATATCAAAGCCATAGTTTTTTTAAGAGGGTGATGCTATGAACCTCTCCCGTTTTTCGGGAAATATTTTAAAATTGTCATAGTAAATATAGAAAAAAATATCTAATCTGTCAATCATACTTTTTTAATTTAGTTTGATTCCTACATGTATTCAGCTTAAAATGTAGAAGAAGTTTATCCTACATGAAGGAAGAGATTAAAGTAATGTGGATCTTTGCAGCACTCATCACCAGTTTGTGTTTCGGAATCAATAACAGCATTTTTAAATGGAGTAGCGGAAAGGGTTACTCAAAGGTACATATCCAATTTTTCTTTTATTTTGTAGCTTTTATTTTGTCCATAATTTATGGAGTACTTGTGGATGGTTTGAACCTGAACTTGCTTTCTATCATGCTAGGTGCAGCAATTGGTGTACTGAACACTAATGGAAATATCCAGATGGCAAGCGCCTTTGAAAAAGGTCCGGCAAGTTTGACATCTCCACTAATTGCAGCGAATGCAATATTCCCCATTCTCTGTGCAGCATTAATTTTTCACGAACATATTTCTTCCTTGCAGTGGAGTGGAATAGCCTGCATGCTTCTCGCTACCTTAGTCATTCAGTATACACCTAATGCTAAAGGTAATCATCAATATTTACCTTGGATTATGCACACTTTATTTTCCATTTTATCTTTTGGTGTGCTCGGCATCTTAATGACGACATCAACACGTCTTCATTTAAACTCCCTTGATATTCTAGTATCAATGTATGGGGGCGGAACTCTTTATCTTCTTTCGGCTTTGGCCTTTAAGAATGAAAAAATCAAGCTACAAGAAGTTAAAATTGGTTCCTTAGTAGGTTTTTTAAGCATCATAGCCTATGGATGTTATTTCTTTGCGTTGAATAGCGGCATCGCAAGCATCATTTTCCCTGTCGTCAGCCTAAATTGTTTAGTGGTCGTATTTGCTGGATGTTATTTATTCAAAGAAAAACTAAAATCCTATCAAATTGCCGGCGTATTTGCAGCCTTAATCGGAATTATCTTAACCAAAATTTGAATAATAAATTTTCTAAAACAACCTGCCTGTTATGCAAACTAGCCAGGTTGTTTTTATTTGGGAAATAGGGTCTGACCCCTACACAACAAACCTTTAACACTGATACAACAATCTTTATGCACATACAAAATCTCGGGAAATGGGGTCTGGCCCCAAAAAGTGTTGACATTTCTTTTTAAATATCAGATAATTATGAATATTAAATCTTCACATTCATTGCTTTCGAAATGTTTGAAAAATATTCATCTTTGGGAATAAAAGAAGTACGTACAATACTCCCATTTAATACTGAATTAAGAAAGGAAAGATGCATAATGGTAAAAGTTACAGTAACAGTTGATTTCCAAGGAAAATCTTATCAAACTAACGTCCTTACTAAACCAGGTACTAATCAAGAAGAAATTTTACAACAAGCCCTTCATCAAGTGGAAAAACAATGGAAAGCATAAAAAAGCAGGCTTCGTTTTAGAAACCTGCTTTTTTTATTACCTTTTCAGATGTAATTTACCTAAATTACTTTTTACATGCACTTATACTAATAAACAAATTAACCCTTTTCAATACTGTTTTATTTATGTACTTCTATTGTTTTATTATCCTAATGCATTTTTTTGAATTTTTTCTATTCGAAGAACCCCTCGATTTCAATCCCCCCACTTTTAATTATTTTTTCCATATGATACTAATATAAAGACGTCAGTTTGTGAACGCTTTTACACTCAATCTGAATAACTAGTAATTTTTAGTATTTTCAATAAAGAAGGAAAGAAAGGTCCCTAAATGAACAGGGCTTTATTAACTATAACTTTTACCATCGAATAAAAAAATGGATTACACAATAAATAATTTTAGAAAAAAAGACAGTCTTTTTAAAGACCGTCTTTTTTTATGTTCCTTTTAAACAAAATCCCTTATTACTGGCATAGAACGTTCTTGCAGGCTATCGGAAAGCAAACTATACGCAACTAACTTCTTCTTGTACTGTTTGACTACATCCACGTGGTCGTTGTAAATGTACACAAGTAACCTAACATCCTTTTTGCCTCTTTTAGTATCAATGACTAATGGGGTCCCACTGTTTTCTGGATGTAAAAACAATTGCTCGTTCCCTGGAAATATATGATTTTTTTTCAAAAATTTAGCTTCATTAAAATAATTAATAACTTGAATTTTATCTTCACCTTCCAAGCGTTTTCCGTCAAAGGTTACGATGCAATTCGCGTCACTAAGTTCTGAATGCAGTTTAAATTTGCTTATAATCCAATTCACTGCATCGGTTGGAAGACAGGTAACTAATAGCTTAACCAAGCTTATGAGAATTGTTAAAATCAAAACAGGCAATGTCATATTTCATCATCTCCGCTAAGTTCTAAATTAATTATTATATCCCTTATTATATCAAAGGGGGCGGACAGTATTTCTTTGAAGATGTGACCGTTCTATTAACGTTTCACTTATTGTGAAACGTTGTACTTAAACAAACGGGTTCTTGAAGAAGGGCACTAAAGATACGAAGACGTAGATTAATGCTTAACCAGTCTAAAACGTACACAGTATAGTAGAAATTAAGGAAATTATAGAAGCCACTAAATTATTTTAACGGCTTGTTGCTTTCTTTTTTATATAAAAGGATGATTATTATTCTCTTCAAAACCCGGAAGAATTATTAAAGGCATTACCATTACCCTCTCCTCCAAATGAATCTAAGGTAAGCCCGTCGATAATCCGATCAAACAGTAAAAGACCCAATAAAGGGGCCGCTATCTCGTCCTAGAAATAATGAGCAATGATCAGGGTAAAAACTCAACATTTATTATTTAAATTATTATGAAAAAAGATGTTTTTTTTTGAAGATTCCTCGAATTTTCAAGGAATTCTTGTGTATAACGAATCTAGCTCCTATCTTCTTACCCATATTTTCTACCATTCCCTGTAAATAAAACATTCTGAAATGGTTATACTAAACTTAATTGGTTCATCTTCATCCTTCATAACAATACAAATTTCTATGATGAAGTGAATAGAATGATATATAAATTCCAAAACTTACTATAATTAAATACAAAAAAACTGGGCGTCATCAAGACGCCCAGTTTTGTAGGAATGGATTATTGATATCCCCAAATCATTGTTAGCATTGTACCGAAAATTGTAACCAATGCAACAAACAATCCGTAATAAACGTTTGTGTAAATCGATGCTTTATCCTCAGACTCTCCTGCATGCATGAACATTACCAATTGAAGTGCTGCTTGCATGAAGGCTGTAACAAGTAGGATGATCATTGCCATTTTAAGTGAGAGATCAAACACTATAACTGATAGTGCAACCAAAGTCAGGATTAGTGAAAAGGCAAATCCCATAACTTGGCCCCGTGGGAATAATTGTTTCATATTACATCATTCCTTTCAGGTAGACGAAACTGAAGATGAAAATCCAGACAACGTCTAAGAAATGCCAGTAAAGAGAAAAGATGAAAGCTTTGTTTGCTGTTTCTGGAATCAGACCGCGTTTTTTAACCTGCAGAATGATGAATGTTCCCCAGAATAAACCAAGTGTAACGTGAGCTCCATGCGTACCTAGTAACGTAAACAAACTAGATAAGAAAGCACTTGTTTGAATCGTTGCTCCTTCATGTACATACTCCACGAATTCATAGATTTCGACTCCCAAAAAGCCTAAACCAAGAATTAGAGTAATAACGAAGAAACTAAGCATCGCTTTCTTACTACCAAGTCTCATTGCATTGATTCCAAGTCCAATGGTAAAACTACTAGTTAAAAGAAAAATTGTTTGAAGCATTAGGGTTGGTACTTTAAAAAGGTGTTCCCCTGTTGGACCATTTCCAGTACCGTTAACTAATACAAAATAAGTGGCGAACAGTGTAGCGAAAAGAGCTATTTCTGCTCCTAGGAAAATCCAGAACCCAAAAATCTTTAAGCGATTTTCTTCCGTGCTATATTCTAGTGGCAGCGAGTTATCTATTTTCATTACTTAGCACCTCGCAATTTATTTTCAGTTTCTTCAATCTCTTCAACGGAGATATAACGTCCGTGATCTTTTTCGAATGAACGGTGAGCCATACAAGCAAAGATACCAAGTGTTGCAATGATTGCAATGATCCACATGCTGAATACCATTGCAAAGCCCCAAACGAAGAAGATACAGCTCATGATAAACGGCACGCCACTGTTATTTGGCATATGAATCTTTTCTACTTTACCGCCAAATAATTTAAAGCCCTTTTTCTTAGAATCCCAGAATGCTTCTGTAGAATCAACTGTAGGCACAATTGCAAAGTTATATTCTGGTATTGGTGTATGAGTAGCCCACTCTAGAGAACGTGCATCCCATGGATCGTTTGAAATATTTCTTGATGCATAACGAGTACTCCAATAGATGTTGTACACAATAAGCGCGAACCCTATTGCTAAGCCAATCGCTCCAACGAAAGAGAGCATATTCAATGGACCATAGCCTGTTGATTCAGAGTACGTATACATACGACGTGCTTGCCCATCCAAACCAGTGATGAACATCGGGAAGAATGTTACATTAAAGCTGATTGTAATGAACCAGAACGACCATTTCCCAATTTTTTCGCTCAACATGAAACCAAACATTTTTGGCCACCAGTACGTGAAACCAGCAAGTACGGCAAATACAGTACCAGGGATTAAAACGTAGTGGAAGTGAGCTACTAAGAACATTGTATTATGGTATTGGTAGTCAGCACTTGCCATGGCAAGCATAACCCCTGTTACCCCACCGAGCGTGAAAATCGGAATGAAAGCTAGAGAGTATAACATTGGAACAGTAAAAACGATTTTACCTTTCCAAAGCGTGAACAACCAGTTGAAAATCTTAACACCGGTCGGAACGGCAATTGCCATCGTGGTAATCGAGAAGATACCATTAACCATTGCACCGTGACCCATTGTATAGAAATGGTGAGCCCATACAACGAAAGATAGAGTAGAAATAGCTACCATAGAGATAACCATCGAATTATATCCGTACAGGTTACGACGTGCAAAAGTTGAAATGATTTCACTGTAAATACCGAATGCCGGAAGAATAACTATATAAACTTCAGGATGTCCCCAAACCCAGAACAAGTTTGCCCAAAGCATATCGCTACCGCCATTGGCCATCGTAAAGAATTGAGTTCCGAATAGACGATCCATTGTCATCAACGCAAGTGCCACTGTCAATACAGGGAAAGCGAAAACGATAATGAAGTTTGTGATCAAGATAGACCATGTGAACATTGGCATTTTCATTAAGTTCATACCAGGTGCTCTCATTTTCAAGATGGTTACGATAAAGTTGATACCAGTCAGTAATGTACCGATACCAGCTATTTGAATTGCAATCGCGTAATAGTTCGAACCTACTGATTCACTGAAATCGTTACTTGCCAGCGGGAAGTAAGATGTCCAACCTGCATCAGGAGAACCACCGACTACGAAAGAGATGTTAAATAGCATTGCCCCCATGAAGAATAACCAGAAGCTTACTGCGTTTAGACGTGGGAATGCTACGTCACGCGCTCCAATTTGTAATGGTGTAACAATGTTCATTAACCCAATGATAAATGGCATAGCCATGAACAGGATCATGACGACCCCGTGTGTTGTAAATATTTCATTATAATGCTGTCCATCCAACAAACCGTTATCAGGCACAGCCGTTTGAGCACGCATCATGATAGCATCGGCGCCACCACGGAAAAGCATAAGTAGTGCTGACAAGATGTACATGATACCAATACGTTTATGGTCAACCGTTGTTAACCACTCACGCCATAAGTAACCCCATTTTTTAAAATAGGTAATTCCGGCAACAACCGCAATCATGGTTAAGCCAATGGCAACCATGGATGCATAAATTGCAGGACTTGGATGAGGTACGGCAAATCGATCAAAGTAATCCATACTTTTGTGACTCCTTTCAGGAAAATATTCCTTATCTTGTAAACCTAGTTGTTTTATCGAACGAAATTAATTCTTAGTGATCATGATTCATGTTGCTGTGTTCTGAATGTTCCTCGTGTGAATCTTTGGAATCATTTTCTTCAGTATCAGAAGATCCGTGGTCATGACCAGCATGTTCCCCTTCAGGAGCTGGAGAAAACTCTAAGTGAGTTCCAGTGTAAGTGGATTGTCCCACATGACCAGGTTCTAATAATTTATTGAATTTTTCCTCAGTAAGCGGTTTAGCAGTAGCTTTAATTTCATCTACCCACTTATCGTATTCTTTTGCAGACAGTACATTAACGTTGAACGTTTGCTGAGCAAAACCTGAACCACTGAAGTTTGAATTTCGACCCATATACTCTCCTGGTACATCAGCTGCTAAGTGCAACGTGTTAACCATGTCCGACATCGCGTATTTTTGTCCTCCAAGTTGTGGAATCCAGAAACTAGAGATTGGTCCGAATGAATAAAGTTTAAATTCAATTGGTCGGTTAGTCGGTAAAAACAGATAGTTAACTGTTTCGATATCTTCTTCCGGATAACTAAAATGCCACTTCCAGTTAGAAGATGAAGCATAAATAACTAACGGTTCTTGCTCTTGGTATCCTTTAGGTGTTGCCTCAACTTCATTTGTTGTTTTAACAGTAACAACTGATAGGAAAGCGACGATTAAAATTGGGATCGCAACCCAAATTATTTCAAGAACCTTACTTCCTTCAATATGAGGTGGTTCATAATCATCACGCTGTTTGGAAGCACGATATTTCATTATCATGAAGATATACAGTACAATAACGACAAGAACGACAAAGGCCATTGTCCATATCGAAATCATAATAACATCTGCTTGTGTTGCAGCTACTGGCCCTTTAGGGTCCAAGACCATTAATGGGTTATCGCAACCGGTTAGCACAGTGGCAATAGTAAAAAGTATAGTTAATAAAGCCCATTTTATTTTCATAGTACTACCCCTTTCTTACATAATAAAATTCCTATTGGTAATTATTCGGACAAAGTGTTACCATGTTCACAAACCCCGACATACCAATATTAATCCCAAGTGTATAAAAAGACAATACAAAGTGACATCTGTCACATAAAGTTCATGAAAGAGCAGTAAGAAGATGGTAACTGAACTGAAATGTTCGAAAATCTTTATGAAATGAAATATAATAAATGTTTAATATCTTACTTACGGAGAATTCGCTTATTAGTGAGGATTTGCAAGTATCCCCGGTTTATTTTCCATATAATGTTACTTTAATATAATGAATTTTCACATTATATTCTTCCTCGTACATTACTCAAGACCTGATTTAAATTACCGAATATTTAGAATTTTATTACCTCTCCTGTTAAGAAGATAGCTATCAATGGAATCGTTATTGGATGTTGATGGTATCCAGGATTAAAAACGAATTTTTCTCACTCGACCATGGACTCGGTAACGGCATTGTATATGATGTTGTGTTCCCTGCTTCATTACCCTTGTCGTACAACACTTGCCCTTAAATATATATAAGGAAACAAAGAGTGTGAAATGAACATTTTGATCCTTTATGATGCCTACTTGAATGCCTTTCTAGGACATTTGCTGTGGCACATTTAGCCATTCTAATAGGCTTGGTTAAAATAGGGGAAAGGAAAATGGGGGCTTGTACTCTATAATCGGGTTAATCTTATTTAAGAACAATAATAAAATATGATTGGTAATCAGGTTCCTTCTTCTCGCAATACTTATTGCCCTGTCAGTATTACTTTTCCTAAACTGCTGTTTAGTCCTGTCCTCCTATTTTTGCGGGAGCAGGCTATTTGTGTTTTGTAAATATGAATGGGGCATGAAAAAGGGATATCCTTTCACACCTCAAAATTTATAAAGTGACCAGGGGGCAGGCCGTTTCTCCACATGTTACTTCTAGCGCATTAGTCCATTCACTTTTCTGGAATTCCTCCACCTACGAATAAAGGAAACTCACTACTTAAATATCCAATTTTGACAACTGCATCCCTTTTGTTTCTTTTATTATATGCACATAGAAAAACCACGAAAAATGGACCTTTTTAAAGTGTCCATTTTTCGTGGTATAGATCAGAGTTCAGAATGTAGAGTTAGAACTTTTCATTCAGGAATGTAGTGAGTTTGGTGTGGATGGCCAAGCCATGTTGTATGTACACATATTCTAAATCAACTGGATTTGGATCATTGAATATGCTTTCATTGTTGGAGCACTTGTTTACTAGTTGGTTACGCTTTAATCGTGTACAACCTACTGCCATACCCAAGAAATATTTCAAGCGATCCTTTGAATACACGTTCTCTAGAGTGGGCTACTCTCTGTTCCCAGTTCCAGAATACAACTTCACTATCGTACCGACAGCTGATTCTTCACTAGCATTCCGGATGTAGATTCATCTACCTGAAAGGAAATTTGAGTATGAAACAGTTATTTCCACGTAGACATGTAATGGGGTTCATATTCTCCATGGTTCTTACAGCCGTAGCTCTTGGTGTTGATATATATGACCTTTCTTTCAGAACAGGAATGATAGTCCTTATAGTAGCTTCATTCCTGCAAGTAGCGAACAAATAGTTATGTTCATGCATGTTTGTGAATCTGATGAAGAAGGCCATCTATACAAACGTTTATTACCCTCTATTAATTGCTTTAGTTACTGAATTCGGTACTTCTTTTTGTTTTAACTTTTGAATTTATTTTTATGATTTTAGTTGTTTCCGGTACAACTCTTTCACCCTTATGTGTGTTCATCACCATTTCTTCTGTCAGGACAAAAAATATACCAACTAGGAAAATGGCAGCTGCGCTTAATGTAATGGCCATTCCAACAGCAGTTAAAATATAATCCTTATTGTAATCGCTTACAAATAAACTTAAAGCAAAAATAATAATTCCGATTACACAACCTGTGCCTGATACCCACTTCACTGCATCTAACATCTTCTGATTAGCTTCCATTATTTCATCCCCTTTCTTTCTATTTTATGACATTTCACAAATTTGTCAAACTTTTTATAATTTTCAATATATTCACAATGAAAACCTTGACAAATTAAAGTGATTACAACTCACTTTTAGGTATTCAAGACTATATGGAAAATAAACCAAATAGTTAAAATACACTACCTATTTTTCCGATAATATCCATTTTTTATACTATCATTTATTTTTTATTATTTACCCAAATATTTTATCGACTCATTAGCTATAAAAATGACTCCTGCCAATTGCTCAGGAGTCATTTCTCTTTTTTTATGAATTTTGTAACGTAATCGTTAAGGTTTTCTCTTCATTACCTCGATACACTTTAACTTTTACTTTGTCGCCAATTTTCTTATCTGTGTATAGATGTTTCCTTAATTCAGCAGAGGTACTAATTTTCGTTCCATCAATCTCTACAATGATATCCTGTTGCTTAAGTCCACCATTTGCAGCAGCCGATCCAGTTTCTATACCCGTTACCATTACTCCTGACTTTGCAGCCTCAGGGACATTTTGAAGATAATACTGTGGAAGTTCTTCTGTGTTCGCCAAGCTGACCCCTAAATATGGCCGCGTGATTTTTCCATTTTCTATCAGTTCCGTTACAATCGGTATTACGTCATTACTTGGTATAGCGAAACCTAAGCCTTCCACACCGCTTTCAGAAATTTTCAAACTGTTTATGCCTATTACTTCACCAGCAGTATTGATTAATGCACCTCCACTGTTGCCAGGATTAATTGCCGCATCTGTTTGAAGGACATCAAGTTCCCACTCTCCGTCAGATGTATCGACTGATATAGAACGCCCAGTTGCACTTACAATTCCTTGCGTAACCGAACGTGAGAAATCAAGTCCGAGAGGGTTACCAATGGCCAAAACTTCTTCACCTGGACGCATTCTATCTGAATCCCCAAAATTAATTCCCTCTGGTGCTACCGAGGCATCAATCGTCAAAACCGCTAGGTCTGTTAAAGCATCTGCACCAACAACTGTTGCAGTTGCCTTTTGTCCATCATACAATGAAATTTCTACTTCCTTAGCTCCTTCAATAACATGATTATTCGTGATGATATAGGCCTTACCATTATCTTTTTTATAAATAACTCCTGACCCCGTGCCGCTCTCAACAGTTTCGCTCTCCGTGCTTTGCTGCTGGAATGGGTTCTGATTTTGCATCTCTTGTAAATTTACGACACCTACAATCGATTTTGAAGCTGATTCAACCATATCTGCTCTTTCATTTGAATCTGTGCTTGTCGATAACTTTTCTGTATTTATACTCTTATTCTTTTCCACGCTCTCGGTTTGTTCTGCCCCTGCAGTTTGTGATGATTCGGTCACTGTATTTTTCTCTGCATCTATAAAATCTCCGCCAAATACAAACACAGAAGATGTAACTATAGAAGCAACAGTTCCAGAAACAAGACTAGTTAACCAAAGCGACTTTCCCTTTTTCGGTTCAGCTTTCACCCGAACTTGCTCATCCCCATTATAATTCTCCATCCTTTATCCCTCCTATGAAAGTCCTTTACTTGGCTCCATCATAAACAGTAATTATTAAAAAATTCTTAAGAAATAAAGAATACGGCAAACTTTTTACAAAAAAGATAAAATTAATGTAGATTTGACCGAAAAAAGAACAATATTGACTGGTTAATAGCTCTGAGATTTCTTACCCCCCATTACGAAAAAAGATGCCTCAAATAACAAGGCACCTTTTTCATCCATACTATTTCTTACATAAGCTCATAGACTTCTTTTGTCTTCTTATTCACGCCATACCAACCCCAAGTAGCCTTATGCCCACTTCCCTTACTGTCATTGACCATTTCAAACACTTGGAATATGTAATCTCCCTTTTCATCTTCACGATCATATTGGATTTGAAGCTGAGGATAGTTTTCCATGTCAGCGTAGTCTTTCACCAGATTTTCCGCCTGAGCTTTCGTCAATGTCTTATCTGAATCCTTGTTACTCTCGTGATTTCCTTTATCAGCTAGCTTCGATGTGGCGGGGGCCTCCACTGGCTCATCCTCTTCTTCTGACTCGATAACTGGGTCTTCAGACTCACCCCTCGATTGCTCTGCCTCAGTGTCTTCAACTGGCTCTGCACTGGCTTCTCCAACTTCTGAGGACATTCCAATTGCCTTTTGTACCATGAGTTTACCTTTCTCATAATTTGCCTTATATGCAGCAGCTTCTTCAAAAAACACTTGAGCCGCCTCAAAATCTTGTTCCTCGTATTTCTTCATTCCATCTGCCAAAAGGACGCAAAGTTCCATTAACTCTTTCGTCTCCCCTGTTTGGTTTTCTTTATACGCTAATTCAAATGCCTCATGGGCCTCTAAATAATTTCCCTCTTCCACCTGACTTTTTCCTAGCTCCATGTTGGAATCGTAACTCCTGGTTGTACAGCCTGAAACAATTAATGCCATCATTAAAATAAATATGAGTAATCTCTTCAAAAAGTCACTCCTCACTTTTACTGAATACACATACACTTCCATATTATTCTATAAATCTATCTTACCCGATTTCACAAGAAATATCTGACATCTTTATCTCTATCGATTTATTATGGAGAATGTTCACTTTTATGATTATATTTTTACAAATAGTGGTACATCATAGATAAACGCTTGAAAGGGTGATGAAAAAATGATGCAGGAAAAACAGACCTATCATGTGGATTTGGTCAGCGGCGATGTACTAGGAAAAAAACTTGAGGAAAATCCAAGCTTTACTATACACGCTACAGATGAAGAACTAGCAGAATTAAAGCAATGCCTAGAGGAACATCGAACAGATGACTTGGAGTCATACGCTCGTTCTCATGTACCTTATCTTCTCTATCATCATGACCGGGCAAATGATAAATACGATGAAGCTATGAAAAAGCTGTACGCCATCATTTATAAATTAGGCGATGAAACAGCCCGAAACCATATTGAAGAAATCGGCATATTGGCAGATAACAAATTCAAAGGCAACGAGGAAATCCAAAACTTTAAATAGGAGAATGCTTAAACAGAACCTGAAATAACAAGTTTCTATTTTTTAAAAGAACGAGGATGAAAAAAGCATCTTCGAAAGAAAGTGATTTAACATATTGGGTACATCAGACGATCAGAGTGTTTGGAGTTTTTCAGGAAGAAAATTATGATGGGATTAGTTTTGAAAATGCATAATCCAAAATAAAAATATACCAGAACTGTTGCATTCAATAGGTAACGATTCTGGTATATTTAACGTTTTGCGGATTACTTTACGATGAAAAGTAAGGTGTCATTCACACATAAGTCTAGTGTTTTTGCTTATAATAGGTAACCGCTAGCGCTAGGGCAAGTACGGTTCCTTTAACGATGTCCATCGCGTAGTATGGGACAGACATCATAATCAGTCCGTTTTGAAGGATTCCAATCAGGACTGCACCGATGAAGGTTCCGAAGGCATTCGGTTTCCCTGCTCCTAGAACGGATGAACCAATAAATGCTGCTGCAACAGCATCCATTAAGTAAGGAGACCCGGAATTGATTTCGGATGTCATGACACGGGAAGCAAGGACAATTCCCCCGATTGCGGCAAAGAGAGCCGAAAGGAGATAGGCCAGTACTTTGTATTTATTTACCGAAATTCCAGAAAGTCTGGCAGCTTCCTTATTTCCCCCAATAATGTACATATAACGACCGTGCTTGGTATAAGTCAAAAAGATATGGGTAGCTATCACAATGACTGCCATGATCAGAATAATCCAAGGGACCTGTCCAATCTTAGCGAAAAATGGGCTGATCAGTCCTTCAGCGAACGTTCCATCAGGCATGACCATATTTTGTGAAACCGTTGCTCCTTTTGTATAGGTAAGAGCAATCCCTTGGATGATGAACATGGTCGCTAATGTCATAAGCATGTCAGGAATTCTCAATTTTACAATCATGAATGAATTTAATGCTCCTACTACAAGCGACGCACCGATTGCAGCTAATATGGCAATCAGGGTATCCTGCGAAAACCAAACAAACATCGAAATGACGATCGCATTAGCCAATGATGCTACAGAACCAACGGATAGGTCAAAACCATCCACAGTTAAGGATATCGTAATTCCAATCGCAATAATGGTCACGATTGAAATAGAACGCAGAATGTTAATTAGATTATTAGCTTGAATGAAAGATGGATTTGAAACGGCAAATATCCCAACCAAAATGATAATCGTCAAGATTGTGCCGTATTTATAGAAAAAGTCGAATAAGTCTACTTTTTTCTTCGCTTTTGTTGTCTGTGTGAGAACAGGAATCGGTGTGCTCATCCTATTTGCCTCCTGTTGAGTAGAATAGTAGTTCTTCTTCATTGGTTTTGCTTGTCTCTAATTCGATGACTGTCTTTCCACCATATAACACATAAGTTCGATTAGTAATACCGATGATTTCAGACAACTCAGATGATGCATATATAATTGCCTTCCCATTTCTGGCAAGTTGGGCAATCAATTCGAATATGTCCTTCTTGGCCCCTACATCGACGCCTTTTGTAGGTTCATCAAATATGTATACATCTGCATCAGCAATCAGCCACTTTCCGATAGCGACCTTTTGTTGATTACCACCTGACAAGTTTTCAACCTTAGCTTCCTCTGAAGGGGTTTTAATACCAAGACTCGTAATAAGTTCCTTCGCTTTTTTCTTTTCCGCCTTACGATCTACAAAGCTGAATATCTTGCTGAATTTTCCGACACTTGCTGCAGTCAAGTTCGTTGCAACTGATTCCTGAACAAGAATGCCTTCTTTCCTGCGTTCTTCCGGTACAAGTGCCAGACCACTTTTTACTGCATGGTGCGGTGTTTTCAATGAAAGCTTTCTACCATTCATCACGACTTCCCCTGTTGTGATAGCAGTATGACCGAATAGGGTTTTACACAGCTCTGTTTTCCCTGCTCCAACCAATCCTGCCAAACCAACAATCTCTCCTGCTTTTAGATGAAGGCTAACATTTTTAACTTTTTCGGCATCTGACAGTCCCTTCACTTCCAGAACAACTTCACCAATCGCAGCATTTACAACAGGGAACTGTTCATCCATTGTTTTCCCAAGCATTCCCTCGACCACTTCGTTTTGGGTAATATCCGCTACTTCTCGACATGCAACACTTTTCCCATTCCTCATAATCGTAATTTCTTCACAAATTTCAAAAATCTCTGGAAGACGATGGGAAATAAAAATGATGCCAACGCCTCTTTGCTTTAATTCATTTACAATTCGAAATAGTTCTGACGTCTCCGTATAACTTAACGGAGCAGTTGGTTCGTCGAGGATCAGGAATTTGCATTCCGTCGAGACTGCTCTTGCAATCAGAACCATCTGTTTTTCAGCCAAGGTAAGATCTCTCACCAGCTTTTTCGAAGAGACACCAATTTTCATCTCTGCCAGGATATAAGTGGCTTTTCTATGCAACTCTTTCCAATGGACCATCTGTTTTTTGCCCATGTTTTGCACCGTATCATTCAACATTACATTTTCCCCAACAGTTAAATAAGGAATGAGTGCCGTATCTACTTCCTGATAAACAATTTGAATACCTTGTTCCTGTGCAGCCTTCGGTGAACGGATATCCTGCTTCTTTCCATCCAGAAAAATTTCACCTGTATAATGGGCATGAGCGCCCGATAAGACCTTCATTAGCGTAGATTTCCCTGCTCCGTTTGCGCCGACCACTGCATGGGCTGTCCCTGATTGTACTGAAAAATCAACTTCACTAAGCGCCTTTACTCCCGGAAATTCAATCGATATCTTTTTCATTTCTAGTTGTGTGCTCATGCCCATTCCCCCTATTAAACAGACACTCTCTTCACTAGAAAGAGAGTGTCTAATGACTCTGTTTTTTACTTTTTATAATGATCTTTCAATACTTTCATCCATTCTTCTTCAAATTCCGTTGATACTCCCCATCCTTCGACAATACCGGACAAGTTGGCCATGTTGACCGCTTCTTTTGAAGCTTGAATCTGCTCTTGTGAAATAAGTGAAGCTTCTAAGTCATATGTTTGCGGTGTTTCTTCACCCGCTAATTTTTTTGCCAAAATCCTCATATTCACTGCACCAATCAATTTCGGATCGACAGCTGCCGTGTAAGACCAAGAGCTGCCTTTCGCTTGAATCTCTTGAAGATCAGCATTAGATACGTCGATTCCGTATATCTTCACTTCATCGCGGCCAGCTTCTTTAATCGCACGAGCCGCTCCAATTGCGAATGCATCCCATGTTGCGAAAATCGCATCTAGTTTGCCTTTGGGATATTTATTCAACATTGCGGCTACCGCATTTTGTGTCTGAACCGAAGTATCTGCAGATGCTACTCCGAATCTTTCGACTTCTTTAATCCCAGGATTTTCTTTTAATTTTTCCTGATACACCGCATTTCTTCTCACCATTGGCGGGAAACCATCTACCCAAAGGTATGCGATCGCTGCTTCACCTTTTTGTTCTTCTATCAATTTATCAAAAGCCAGTGTTGCCAATGCTTCATCATCCTGTGAAGTTAAGGTCACACCGTCAATTTTAGATAAGTCGCTAATAGAGTCGAATGTAACAACGCTCTTTCCTGCATCAACCAACTTTTGAACGTCATTCACTGTTGCTGCATCATCACCATGGGAGATAATATAGCCGTCATAATCTTCTTGTAAAGCCTGGGCGATTGCATCATGGAATTTAGCCGTATCGCCATTTGCTGTATACGTATCCACTTGAAAACCTAATGCTTCTCCTTCTTCCTTCGCTCCAGCTAAATATTGAGCCGTATGATCATCTCCGCCAATTTTACGAATGACTTTGATTTTGGCACCTTCCCCTTTTGCAAATCGTTCTGGGACATTTTTAAAAGATACTTTTTCATCCTTCTTTGATTCTGTTGAACTTTGTCCTGAAGAGCAGCCCGTTAAAAGCAAAGCCGAAGCTATGACCGAAACGAAAACCCTTTTAAAAATTGACTTCCTCATTTTAGTTCCCCCTACTTTTCACTCATTAATCTTATCAATTAGGTTGGTGTAAATCCCAAAATAAAAACCTCTCTAGAATAGAGAGGTTTAATCAGCTGATTTGCAGACTTGTCCCTCTCTTATCTGTCAAAACATTTCTGTTTTGCAGGATTTAGCACCAATTCCTAATGGAACGGTTGCTGGGCATCTTAGGGCCAGTCCCTCCGCCACTCTTGATAAGAGAATATAATGTGTTACGTTTTTCGTAATTACCACTTTATAGGGATATAGTCGTAAAGTCAATAGATTTTTGAATATTTAAAATGTTTCTTATTACACTTATTTTCTTTGTAGCTTAGCCAGACGCTTTTTCTCGATCTTTTCAAGTCTTTCTAACTGACGTAGTTTCACTTCAAATAGAGTAATCGGGTCACGGTATACTTCCGGATTTTCTCTCATATGCTCCAGTGCTGCCTGATGATCTTTGATTTCAGTCTGTGTTTGTTCTATCGTTTTTTGAAGTAAGGCAAATGAACCGCGATAGAAAAGTGAGATATCTCTATCCAAAGATTTTTCAAACAATCCGAATTGTGTAAGGAAACGGTCACTGATCATCTCTGCAACATCCTGGTAGTCTTCACTTTCTAGGTACTTCTTATACCGGTTGTACATATTAGCTTTATTTTGCGGAATCGCTCCAAACAGCTTCCCTGCCCCTTTAAGCAGCAATTGCGATGGGGTCCGGCGTAGTAAAATATTAACGTCTTCAATGCGGATACTGCTTGTCATCCGATCCGCATCACGGCGCCAATCATCCAAAACTCTAAAGTCTCCCGCAAGTGTAATTCGCTCTTCTTTGTACAATTCATTGAACCCTGTGCTCATCTCATCCATAAACTGTTGAATTTGTGTAAATTCCAACTGAGATGTAGCAATCCAGTCTTGAAGAGAACGGTAATATTGCGGCATAATCTTGTCTGAAATATATGCCTGAATCTGCTCATTCATTTCATCGTTCAACTGTATATGAACTTGGCTGAAATCGCTACTTTCCGTTAATGATTTAGAACATTCTCTTAGTAATTCAGGGATTCTTGAAGAAAGCTGTTTTTTCACTTCTTCTTTAATTGAACGATACGACCTTATGATATTTTCACTTTTTTCTTTTTCCAAATCTGCCAGTTGATTGACGGCTCCATTCAATTTGACTTCCATCTGCTCATTCCAAGAAATGGAGTGCTCGCATTTCCGCTCATTAGCTGCCCGTTTTTCTAGCAGGTAAGATAACGTTTTGCGAATGAATGCAAGAATCTTCTCAGATCTTCTTTCCTTCCAATTATCAGCTTGATAATTCGAATCAAGGAAGGATGAAAGGTCCTGTAACTGCTGTTTGCTGTCATAAAGTTTGGAGAACGCAAATACTTTTGCGTTCGGGAAATACGCATTCACTTTATCCCATGTTTCATCTTCCATCCGGACTGCCACTTGGTCACTGTAAATCGTATCCATCTTATTTAGTAAGAAATGAATCGGAAGTTTCGGTGCCATCATTTGAATTTCCAATAACAAATCTCGTTCACTACCGGTGAAAGGCGCTCGTGCATCGAGAACAAACATCAATCCATCGCTGCCCTGTAAATACCCTTGGAAATCAGAGTCTACACTTTTTTCCCCATTGAACCCTGGTGTATCAAGTAAACGCAGGCGATTATTTCTTAGGTAGTCACTAATAAGGGTCACGTCGACAATGGTTCCGCGCTGACGGCGTGTTTCATCCAATTCAGTTAACTCACCAACGACTTTGTGATCTGTATCTGTAATTTCATAGATTTCCAGATTATCTCCATCTTTGACACTGACAAGGGACGAATGGTCCTCGGCAGCAATACTCTCTCCAGCAAGTGACTGAATAAAGGATGTTTTGCCATTGCCTGTGCTTCCGACAAGAAGAAGATTGAAATTTTCGGTATCCTTAAGTCCGTCTACCATCCATTTCAGCTTATTGCCAACTGTTAAGTTATTCTCTTCAGCCCACTGAATAATGGAATTGAACAGTTTTTCGCCCGCTTCCAATCCGCCTCCCAATTTAGGCGATTTTGCTAACAGACTTTCTGCATCCTGAACAACCAGTGCATTAATTGTATCAGGGAAAATTTCATTCCATGACAGAACGGACGCCGCTGCAAATAACGAAAGCTCTCCATCCGCGATTTTTAACCAATTTTCCAACAATCTCGGCACAACAGGACTCAAATCTTTGATTAAGTGTGTTCCTTCAAGCAAACCGGCATAAGCATCCCGGTAATAGACAGAAAGCTCATCCCATACATCACCTGGATGTAATTCGATGCCATCTATCAAATTATTAATGACTCTAAGCCATTCAAAGTAGGAATCTGTATATTTATAATTTTTCCAAAGTGCAACCGTCATTTTTTCAAAGCGATCCTGATCAAGGTTGTATAACGCCTCGAGAACATTTGAGAAATAATCCGGAGCCATCGATTGAGCAACACCTTGCTGGATATACGTTTTCAGCACATCAAACCAAATCATTGATTCCGTACGGATACTTTCATTCGCGGCTAAAACTACAGCACTGTTCCAATCCTTTTGTTCTTCAAAAAAGGAGCGTGCAATTGCGGTGACATTCGGGTAATCAGGTTGAAAATCGACTGCTTCCTTAACAACTTTAGATGCCAAATCATTTCTTGATTCTACTATGTAAAGAGAGAACAGCTGTAGAAGGACTTCCGTTTTCAATACCGCTTCATCCGTACTGACGGATTTATATATATCCTCAGCGGTCGAATACATCTCTAGTTCAAAATAAGCATCAGCAATATTCTTTTTCGCCCATGAACCAAGTTCACCTTCTATGTTTTCCCACTTAAAAATGGCTGCTTCATAGTCATGATGCTGGAAGTATACTTCTCCTTGAGCAAACCGAACTGCAGTTAAATCCGCTCTTTCCTTTTTTTGTTCCACGAGAAACATTTCACCTAATGTTTGAATTGGGTGCTTGCGTGTATCCTCAATCATTGTTTCATAGTATTTTTTTCCAATCAGTCGTTCGTCCATCTTTATTCCCCCGATATATTTCATATTTTCAATTAAAGGATAATCATCGATATGGAGTCTTTATGAAAATCGAATAATAACTTTTCTCAAGACTTTGTCTATGAAAAGAGATTTATAGGTTCCTTTAGTTAAGAAAATTATTTATAAACCTTTAAAATATTATTTTAACAAAACAATATGGTAACAACATTTCATGACTCTTACAATTTTAAAACAGAAACAAATAGAATTGTAATGAATTTAATATAAGACTTGAGAAGTGATTTCTACTTTTGTAAAAATATGTTTTATTTAGTTTTACCAATATCCGAAAAGGTAGGAGGGAACAATTCTTATACCATTAAATTACCAGAAATCCCGCCCGTAAACTACCTATAAGTGGTGAAAACAAAAATAATTTTCACTTGAATACTTCCTAAAAGCGAAAGTACAATCTTCTCCCTAATAATAATAAATTTCTATTTGAAAGTTCATATAAAAAAAGCAGTACCTTTATTCATGAAAGGTAACTGCTCTCTGATAAGCACCGAACAGTAATTGTCCTTTGACAAATTGGGATTATACCCCTGTACGCTTACGTTGATTATTTGGCTTTTTAGTTAACTGGCTTTTTAGCTGTTTCGTTTTTTTCACAACGCCGGTTTCCAGTTTATCTTGACTTGAGCCCGCTTGCTTTTGTGCCAATTTTTGTTTGACTGCATCCGCCAGGCTTAACTTTTTATTTTCAGACATAATGTTGTCTCCTTTAGTGTTCTGTCTTCTATTATAATATAGATGCGGTTAGAAAGATAATAGGGAGTTATATCCGATTCTTTTCACAAATAGTATCTCCAAATAAAGGAAGGATCGATTATAGGGGACTAATCTCCTGCTCTTGAATAATGAAAATTGAATGATTTGTACTGTCAAATTATGTTGACTTAATAATTAGAATTTGCTAAATTATCTTTATATTATAAAATCTGTGAAGAGAAAGAGTAAGATAAGAACCCTGTTCTACAGAGAGTCGACGTATGGTGGAAGTCGATGTCCAAGGCCTATCCGAAAATCATCTCTGAGATGCAAAGCTGAAAATGAAGTAGGCTTTGACGGGCTTTCCGCCGTTACAATGGATCACGTATGAATTCGTACGTTGACTGAGTGCCGTAGCTTCTTATGAAGCGCGGAATATGGGTGGTAACGCGAGCACAAACTCGTCCCTGATTATTAGGGGCGAGTTTTTTATTTGCAAAATAACACTTTTAATAGCCTTTTTGGGCCAGTCGGCGGGTACTATCATTTTTAAAAAAGGAGAAATCATCATGAAAAAAACAGACACATTATTTATCGGCCTTATGCTTTTCTCGATGTTTTTCGGAGCTGGAAACCTTATTTTCCCTCCATTTTTAGGAGCTTCTTCCGGGACTTCCTTCTGGCCCGCCATTGCAGGTTTTGTCGCCACCGGTGTCGGCCTTCCAATTTTAGTACTCCTCGCCGTTTCACTTGTTAAAGGTGGGGCGCAAACAATCGGAGCGCGTGTGCATCCTATATTCAGTACACTGTTCATGGTCGTCATCTATTTGAGCATCGGACCGTTTCTTGCGATTCCACGGAATGCGAACGTTGCCTACGAAATGGGATTCAAGCCGTACCTTGGCGACTCGATGAATCAATCCCTATTTCTATTCTTATTCACGGCCGTATTCTTTACCATTGTTTATGTCATTTCTTTGAATCCTAAAAAAATGGAAACTTTTATGGGACGCTGGATTACACCTACCCTGCTTTTGGCCATGGTCATTCTCTGTGTCGTTGGATTTGTAAAGCTTGATGCTCCATTCCAAGCTCCAACTGATGCGTATGCAACAGGAGCATTTTCAAAAGGTTTTATCGAAGGCTATAACACGATGGATGCTTTAGCTGCCCTTGCTTTCGGGATAGTTATCCTGACTTCGATACAGCAAAGAGGGATTTCAGATCGGAAACAATTGACGAGATATACATTAAAAGCAGGCCTCATCGCCGGTGTATTGCTTTCTTTAGTTTATATCTCCTTAGGTGTAATGGGAGCTCGTATGGCAGCAGATGGTTCATTTGAAAACGGAACAGAGATCCTGACTGTCGCATCCACCCTTTTACTTGGAACAGGCGGCAAGATTCTATTAGGCGTTATTTTCACCTTAGCTTGTTTCACGACCGTCGTCGGTTTGACAACTGCCTGCGGACAGTATTTTTCAAATCTTATTCCCAAGGCCCACTACAAAACCTTAATTCTGATTGTAACACTTGTCGGCTTCATTCTTTCAAACATGGGTCTGAATCAAATTTTAAAAGTATCGGTACCATTCCTTGTGATGGCTTACCCATTAACAATTGTCCTGATAGTTTTAACGTTCTTCAGCCGTCATTTTAACAACCCGAAAAAAGTATATCGGAGTGCAATGATCTTCACCGGCGTTTTTGCTCTAATAGATGGATTAAATGCATTCGGCTTACCATTAGGGCCCGTACAAACGTTTAGTGATGCCCTTCCTCTTTCTTCATACGGAATGGAATGGATCATCCCAGCTCTTGTCGGAATTGCCAGTGGCCTTCTACTCAGTCAGATCGGACAAGCAGCCCAATCTGAGGAATTGGAAAGCGCAACCTTATAATAGGAAAGCAGATGATTTTGTACAAATCATCTGCTTTTTTTGCACGATAGTGTTTTTAACAGTTCCCACTCTGCTCACATTTCTTTATTTTGGTATTTACCTGCCACTTTTTGTTATGATAATGCTAAAGGAGATGATTAGTAATATGTCGAAGCAAACGCGAATTGGTAAAACAGATCTATATGTGAATCCGATTGGTCTTGGCACGAATGCCATTGGCGGACATAACCTTTTTCCTAATCTAAGCGAGGATACAGGAAAAGATGTCTTAATAACAGCTCTTGATGAGGGAATTAACTTTTGGGATACAGCTTTCATTTACGGTCCAGAGCGTTCAGAAGAAATTATCGGTGAAATTCTTAAAAAGACCCGCAAACGCGAGGATGTAGTCCTTGCTACAAAAGGGGCGCATAAATTTGTCGATGGGAAAGTCGTATTAGATAACTCTCCTGCTTTTCTGAAAAACGCAGTAGAATCTAGTTTAAAAAGACTCCAAACCGATTATATCGACTTGTTTTACATTCATTTCCCTGATGAAGATACACCAAAGGATGAAGCGGTCGGTGCCTTAAAGGAATTGAAAGATGCAGGTAAAATCAAGGCAATCGGCGTCTCAAATTTTTCCTTTGAGCAATTAAAGGAAGCGAATAAAGACGGCTATATCGATGTCCTGCAATCCGAGTACAACCTATTCAGACGGGAAGCAGAGCAAGATTTACTGCCCTATACAGCTGAAAATCATATTTCCTTTATACCTTATTTCCCGCTTGCTTCCGGTTTGCTCGGTGGCAAATATTCTCAAGATTCGACATTTGAGGATGGCCGTGCAAAAAGTCCACTTTTCCAAGGACAAGCCTTTGTTAGCAACCTGCAAAAAGTAGAAGAAGTCCGAGAGATAGCAAACAGAAGAAATGCCGATGTTGCTGATGTGGTACTAGCTTGGTATTTAACTCGGCACTCGATAGATGTCCTAATTCCTGGAGCGAAAAAACCAGAACAGGTCACACGCAACTTAAAAGCATTAGAAGTGGAATTAACCATGGATGAAATTGCCGAAATCAGCGCGATTTTCGCTTAAATAGGATTTAAAAGACAAAGGAAAAAAATAATAAAAAAGGTTCTATGTTTCTAACAAATATGGTTAGAAACATAGAACCTCAATATACTTTTCATTTATGAATTACTACTCCTAATAATTTATGTATGCATTAAATCTCGCTTTGGACAGGCTTCCCCACTTATTGAAGTTGTCCTTTTTCCAGCATATGCATCACCTCCACTTTACAGATAATCTGTTTGGCTGAACCCCCTATTTAATCAATATTTCCCGCAGCAATCCCCTATCATTAAAATAGAAAATAGCATCATATTTTTCACCATGATATAGAATCGCCTTGTGCACAAGCTGTATACTTGGAGTACCAAACAATTCAATCATTTCTTCAATAGACCTACTTTGGTGATTAGTATCTATACTAATCCCTTTTATGTGTTCATCATCGGTATAGGCAAACTTCACAATTTCATTTAATTCAGTGGCGTTACTTTCCTCTTTACTTTGCCCAATGAACGATAATAATTGTTCAAGGTTATCTACTTGAAACATATCACTAATATTCTCAAATAACTGCTCTTCTTCAATCGTATTAACATCCTTTGACAGAATCTGTTCACTTACCCAAACAGCCTGCTCGTTCTTCATAATTTTCAACCAATTAAAATCTTCCACTGGATCTTTTTGAATTTCTTCGATAATATAATAATCTCCAAAAATTATCATACTTATTTTTTCACTTTTCAACAAATCCGGATTATCTCTAACAAATCCTGCATTAACATTCACATATCGAATGTCCTTTTCTTCTGGGATTGGTGCATCCGTACTAGAACCTACATGTTTATCCGGCTTTTCTGCAATTTTAAGGTCCTGACCATTTTGTTCTTTCTGGATAATGGCCAAAAGTCTCTCCGATTGTGAAAAAAGAAGAGCCGCCGCTATTATTCCTATCGCTAAAAAGGCACTGGCTATAAGTCTTTTTCTTTTTCCCTGCGCTTTTCTTTTCATTTGTTTCTTATAAACATCTGTTCTCGTAATCATCCCGTCATTGTCATCGATAGCTGTATTAAGCTTGCTTCTCTTTTCCATAATCATTTGCTTAAAGCTCTTTTGTGCTTCAGGAGACAATTCTTTGTAATCTTTTAAAAACTTCTCATAAGCGGGAGCTACTTCTTCGATTGGCCCATACGCCTTTATCTCTCCTGCCTCCATCCATATCGCCTTTTTACAGAATTTTTTCACCTGACCAATTGAATGACTGATAAAAAAGATCGTCTTCCCTCTTTCTTGAAAACTATTAATTTTATTCAAGCACTTTTCGGCAAAAGTCTGATCCCCAACAGAAAGAGCTTCATCAATGACCAAAACATCAGGATCGATATTTACAGAAATGGCA
Organism: Peribacillus sp. TH16; assembly: GCF_016651095.1. Taxonomy (NCBI): domain Bacteria; kingdom Bacillati; phylum Bacillota; class Bacilli; order Caryophanales; family Bacillaceae; genus Peribacillus; species Peribacillus sp. TH16. Next base: position 2,251,321 of record NZ_JAEKEM010000002.1, read on the forward strand.
AACCCTAACCTCGATTTCATACCACTTGAGTATTTCTTCACCGGCTGATCAATAAACTTCCCAAGCTCCGCAAATTCAATAATCTCAGGCATCAATTCCTCTATTTCCTTTTTGTTGAACCCTAACATTAAACATTTCAGCTCAATATTATTCCGACCTGTCAATTGATTATTTAACCCCGATGCAATGGCAATCAAAGACGCTTCCCCTTTAATTTCGACACTTCCCTCACTAGGAGGAACAACACCCGTAATTAAATTGGATAAAGTCGACTTCCCGGCTCCATTTACACCAATAATACCAATCACATCGCCCTTTTCTGCCACAAAATTAATGTTCTGTACAGCAAAAAAATCTTCCCCATACCCTTTGGGCAAAATCAAATCCAAAAATTTCTCAGAATTATTTTTATACATTTTATAACGCTTCGTAACATTTCTAAAGACAACAGCTTTGTTCATAAGAACCCCTTAATAATTATAATTTACTTAATCAACTTCGCACCCACACAATTAGTGCGCAATAAGTTGGCTGTAGTGATTATACGTAAGAACCATTGGATTAGTAAAAGATGAAACCAACTCGTTCTTCGGTATAATGAGATTGTCGAAAAATCGGTACCAAATAGAAGAAGTGTCCCATATATATAAGTCCAAAAACCCCAATTTAATATTTATTTCATCAAAAGCTTTCACTTCGGCCTATTCATCAAAAAAGAGGTAATATAATTTTATTACCCCTTCCATCTTATCTATTTTATTGGTTGGTCATAATTTGGATCTTTTTGGCATTATCAAACAATAAAATACTACCCTCTTCTTTTTCAGCGTTTAAAGAGGACATAGCTGATAACCTTATTTCCTTTTTATTCACCTTCAATAAACATGACTTTATATATTCAAAGTGCTTAAAGATATATAAATTATTTATCTTCATAGTACCATAGACTCACTAATTGTAAATATTTTTTAAATTTTCCCCTCAAATCATCCAATGAATATTTTAATGTTATTGGGAAATTACACAATAATTTATTTAAATAGAGATCATCAACCTGTAACTCACCATGAGCTACGCTGTCTTTAAATTGAAAATCGATGGGTACAATTTATTAAGGCAACAGGAAAAATCATACGGGAGTCTTGTTCGACGCTGAAAGAATGCTTTTCTCCATAGAAATGAGTAATATAGGCGGCCACCTTCCCATTTCGAATGCTAGATGTACATAGACTGCTTACAAAATATGCTATCAAATCAATAAATTAAGCGAATTTCTTGAAGAATCATGCCAACTTTATGAATAATCTTGCTAATTAACCCTAAAATTATGCGAATAGTAATTTTTGCACAAAAAAAGAATCCAGAGCCTTTTCCTTCTGAATCCTTGATTAAAACCAACATATTCAAGACGAGCTTTTGTATAATCCTGAATTTCATGATCGATTACATCGAGATGTATCAGGGCGGTATTCTCCCTTTTCAAGGGTATCAAACCCCATAACTGCTGTTAGAGGATTTCTAATTTCACGAAAATATTGGACGATATTCGTCGCAGTAACACCAATGTAGCTTTGTGATTTTCGGTTATGGAAGTGTTCTTTTCTTCTATATAATGATTCCCTTTAGATCCTTCCTCAATTATCCTGCTAAAATGGCTGATCCATAGGATCCTCTATTAAATTGCTTCCTTTTGTAGATTGCTTACATTTTTCTACTTTGATATATTTAGTGAATATTCCTTCAATTAGAAAAGAGGCTACCTTATGAAAAAATCCTATATTCTCTTATTTCTCATCTTGGCCAATCTGTTTTGGGCCGGCAATTATATATTTGGCAAATACGTTGTGACTGAACTTTCCCCAATCCAACTAACATTTACCCGCTGGCTAATTGCCGTTTTCTTATTATTCCCACTAGCCCATTGGATTGAAAAACCAAATTGGAAGAGTGTATGGAAAGCCTGGAAAGTACTTTTAGCAATGGGTTTACTCGGCATCATCAGTTATAATTTTTTCCTTTATTGGGCTCTGACCTATACAACATCCATGAATGCTGCTCTTGTCAATTCAATTAATCCTGCATTAATCGTTCTTTTTTCTGCATTGCTGTTAAAGGAGAAAATTTCAATCCATCATGTACTAGGCCTTATCATTTCATTATTCGGCGTATTATTAGTCTTAACAAAAGGACATCTCCTGGAAATTTTCCATCTCACTTATAATAAAGGCGACCTATTGATGATTCTGGCTATTCTCGTTTGGACCTTCTATTCAATAATCGGGAAAAAGCTGAAAAGCATTCCGATTATTTCAGCCACAGCCGTTTCTGTATTTCTCGGTTTGATTCTCGTTGCTCCATTTGCCATTGGCTCTGGACTGAACTTTGATTTAAGTGGCCCAGCAATCACAGGTCTTTTATATATTGGAATCTTCCCATCCGTAGGTTCCTTTATTTTCTGGAATATTTCGCTTCGTCATATCAATGCCAGCCAGGCTGGAATTTATCTTAATCTGATTGCCGTCTTTACCGCCATTCTAAGCCTGATTTTAGGACAAACGATTACTATCGTCCAAATCCTTGGGGGGCTACTTGTCTTCACTGGCGTCTACTTGACGAGTAAAAAGAAAAAGGACCTTCAAGCTGTCACGAAGTCCATGTAAAAGTCATTCGGTAATTTGCATCCATGAACGCTTTCTTGCCTTTCCCTCTTGTCTATCTATCATGATTTACGTTATCCTTTAAAGAAGAAAATCTGAATGTAAAGGTGTGCTTTAGTTGAGGATCAATAAATATATTAGTGAGTCCGGGATTACTTCGAGACGAGGCGCGGATAAATGGATAGCCGAAGGCCGCGTAACGATTAACGGATCTGTTGCTGAGCTTGGCAGTCAGGCTGAACCAGGCGATGATGTTCGGGTTGATGGTAACCCCATAAAGGTAGAACAGCAAAATGTCTATATTGCGCTGAATAAGCCAATAGGCATTACGAGTACGACAGAAAAACACATTAAAGGAAATATTGTTGATTTTGTTAATCATCCACTAAGGGTTTTTCATATTGGACGTCTTGACAAAGACTCAAGCGGCCTCATCCTGCTTACAAATGATGGTGATATCGTGAATGAAATTCTGCGTGCAGAGAATAAGCATGAAAAGGAATACATCGTAACTGTGGATAAGCCGCTTACCTCTTCTTTCATACAAGATATGGCATCTGGCGTGGAGATTTTAGGTACGAAGACACTTGCTTGCAAGATCAAACAGTTGAACAAATATACGTTTAACATTACATTAATGCAAGGATTGAACAGACAAATCCGCCGTATGTGCTCAGCGCTAGGCTATGAGGTCCGCGATTTACATCGAATTCGGATCATGAACATCCATTTGGATGGGTTAGCCCTCGGACAATGGCGCGACCTAACGAAGGATGAATTGAGGGAACTGTTTACCGAGTTGGATTATACGCCTAGGCAGAGATGACTCAAAAGGATGCCCCTGAGTTCGGGGGCATTCTTTTTTAATTCAATCTGTCCTAGACTTTTCAACATAGACTTAACTTTACTCGCGAATTTTGCACTTTTACTCGTGAAATTGACTATTTTACTCGTGAGTTTCGATTATTTACTCGTAAATTCCAAAATAAAAAGCAACCTGCGATAGGCTGCTCGTTATCGGCTATAAATTACACCCACCATAAATCAGTTGGGCTTTCGTTGATGAGGACAGTTTTCAAATTGGTTACTGCACGTTGAAAACCTTCTTCAACTGACATTAGCGGGTCTTCATGTTCAATGCTAACGACATAGTCATAGCCATATGTGCGAAGTGCACTCATGATGTCGGACCACTCTTGAAGACTGTGGCCGCAGCCCACCGAGCGAAAGTTCCAGGCACGGGTTTGGATGTTTCCATATGGCTGCATATCGGTAAGGCCATACATATTGATGTTATCCTGATCCAAGTATGTGTCTTTTGCATGGAAGTGGTAGATTGCTCCCGCTTTCCCAAGGATTTTGATGGCTCCCACCGGTTCGATCCCCTGCCACCAAAGATGGCTTGGGTCAAGGTTAGCGCCGATTGCGTCCGATGTAGCTTTCCGTAGTTTTAGCAAAGTGTAAGGTGTGTGAACGAGAAAGCCTCCGTGCAGTTCGAGTCCGATTTTAATATTGTGTTCATCAGCAATTGCTGCAGTTTTTTTCCAATAAGGAATCAACTTTTCTTCCCATTGCCATTTCAAAACATCTGTATACTCATTCGGCCATGGCGCAACAGGCCAGTTTGGATATTTAGCTCCTTCGTGGTCACCCGCCGTACCGGAAAATGTATTGACGATTGGGACATTCAATAAGGACGCAAGCTTGATTGTTTTTATGAGCGTTTCATCACTTTCTTTGGCAAATGATTTATCTGGAGAGATGGGATTGCCATGGCAGCTGAATGCACTGATAGTTAGGCCTCTTGTTTGAACAGATTCCAAGTATTTTTTGCGCTTTTCTTCACTTTCCAACAGTTCATCTAACGGACAGTGGATATTACCTGGATACCCGCCTGTACCGATTTCAACTGTTTTTAAACCGGAGGCTGCCACATAATCAAGCATATCCTCGAATGATTTTTGTGCGAATAGTACTGTAAAAATCCCTAACTTCACTAGCCCCACCCCACCTTTACATTAATTGATACTCATAACCTTTCCACTTGCTGAGCTTTGATAAATGGCTTCTATTATCTTCGAAACTTTCATGGCTTCCGATGGTTTTACCAATGGTTCGGCAATTCCGAGGCAGCTATCAATAAAATTCTCTGCCTGTTGGAGATCGGGTGTATCCTCTCCAGGCATCCATACCGCCTCACTATTTAATAGCATACCGTGCTTTGCCTGATTCAAAATTAAGGGGAACACATCCAGTCCGCCCTGCGTTCCGGATAAACTCAAGACTGTTGCTTCTTCACGGATATTCGCGGCCCATGATGTTTCGAATAATAAAGATGCACCGTTGGCAAATTTGATATACGCGGTAGCATGATCATCTACTTCAAATACAGAGGCATCGAAATTGCCCCATAGATTGACCTGATCGACACCCTTACTGACATAATTATATGTTGAACCTACAATTTCAATCGGCTCCGGGTCATCCATCAGCCATAAGGCCAAATCAAGTAAATGGCAACCGTAATCAATAACGCTTCCTCCACCCTGCAATTCCTTACTCGTAAAAACTCCCCACCCAGGAACTTTCCGACGTCGGATTGCCTGCACACGCGCTACATACGGCTCACCAATTTCACCGGCCTGGATCATTTTCTTCGCAGCCTGAGCTTCCTTCATAAAGCGGTAATGGTAAGCGATAGATAGTACTTTCCCCGATAAATTTGCAGCCTCGGTTATTGCTTTACATTCCTCGGTTGTAATCGCCATAGGCTTTTCGCACAACACATGTACACCTGCTTGCAGCGCGGCGATAGAAATTTCCGCATGAAACTTGTTTGGCGTGGCAATCGTAACTGCATCCACTTCCGCGAACATTTCTTCATAATTGGTAAAGACCTTTTCGATATGATATTCACGTGCCACATCTCTCGCCTTCAGTTCATCTATATCCTGAATTGCGTATAAAACTACCTTGTCTTGAAATTTTTGAAAAGCTGGGATATGCCTTTGTTGAGCAATTCCACCAGCACCGATTATTCCCATTTTTAATTTGTACATGATGACTATTAACCCCTTTATAAGCGGATGATTTTTCTGGATGCATTCGATTCCATCGCGCCAAGAATGACTTTTAATGATTTTAATCCTTCAACTCCTGAGACGAGAGGCACCTCATTGTTTACCACACATTTTACAAAGTGGCTGATTACTTCAGAATCATGCTGTCCTTCAGAGTCATTTGTCTGGATGCTACCTAATTCAATGGTTTCCGTCTTACCATTATCATGATGAATAATCAGAGAGTATTTAGGATCGTCTTCAAGACGTAATACGGCTTTTTCAGCATAAATGACCGTCGCATTGTCTTCTTTCGCATACGACCAGCTGGCTGTGAGAGTACCAATAATTCCGCTCTCCGTTCGCAGAATACAGGCAGCACTGTCATCAACATCTGTATTTTTCTTGGCAGTCGTTTCTACAAATGCTCCTACTTCAACAAATTCCTCTCCCAGGATATAACGCAATAAATCAGCTTTATGAACGCCTAAATCGCCCATAGCACCGATAACTGCCTGATCTTTTTTAAAAAACCAACTGTCCCGTCCGTCCACGGCCCAATTCTCTGGTCCGGAATGTCCAAAAGCCGTTCGGAAGCTGTAGACCCTCCCTATCTCACCACTATCAATAAGCTGTTTCGCTTTTTGATGAGAGGGGACAAAACGCTGATTATGACCAATCATTAATATTTTGCCGCTTTTTGAAGCTGCTTCATTCATTTTTTCTGCGTCATTTAAAGAAGTTGCCATTGGTTTTTCACAAAGAACATGCTTACCTGCTTCCAAGGCAGCAATTGTGATTCGGGCGTGCAAGTAATTAGGGGTACATACACTGATAGCCTCAATCTCCTCATTCTTCAAAAGTTCTATATAATCAGTATATGCTTGTGCCTTATACCTTTGTGCTGCTGTATTCGCCCGGTCTTGCACAATATCACAAACGGCAATTATCTCTGTTTCCTGGATCGCTTCGTATTCTGGAAAATGCCTGTTTTTTGCAATACTGCCGCATCCAATGACGCCTACTTTCACTCTGCCCATTCTACTCTCTCCTTCACTTCATCTCTTTATTGAGATAGTTTCCAACGGTTCGGCTTTTCCATATACCGATTTATTGTTAACTTCCGGCTTGACCCACTCAACTGCATTCTTAATCACCCGTTGTATTTGCGGATTATGGTATGTCGGATATGTTTCATGACCTGGCCGGAAATAAAAAATCTTACCTTTACCACGCTGATACGTACAACCGCTTCTGAATACCTCCCCACCTTCAAACCAGCTGATAAATAATAGTTGGTCCGGCGTAGGGATATCAAAATGTTCCCCGTACATCTCTTCCTTTTCAAGTTCTATATATTCTCCGATTCCCTCAACGATTGGGTGACTTGAATCAACAACCCAAAGCCGCTCCTTTTCATCCGCTACCCGCCATTTCAAATCGCAAGTCGTGCCCATTAATTGTTTAAAGATTTTTGAGAAATGTCCAGAATGGAGGACGATAAGACCCATTCCCTCGAGTACCCGCTTATGAACCCGTGTGACAATTTCATCATGAACTTCTTCATGTGCGACATGTCCCCACCAGAGAAGTACATCGGTTTTCATCAGTATCTCTTCAGTTAAACCATGCTCTTCTTCCTCGAGTGTAGCCGTCTTCACCTCGACCTGTTCGCTTTGTAAAAAGCCAGCAATCGCACCATGGATTCCATCCGGATAAATTTCAGCAACATCAGGTTTTTCTTTTTCATGGCGATACTCATTCCATACTAGAACTCTCATGAACAATCTCCTCCACATTAATTTGTCGGCAACTTGCTCTATATGTTTAACTACTACCTCTTAATTTCGAACGCAAACGTTTGCGTTTGAAATAATAAAAACTCAGTCGATTATAAGAACATACTTGGCATTTCGAAAAGTATGAATTTCAAAAAATTGTTAGTGATAATCTTTATTGTAAATTTATGTTAGCAAAAATCAAGCTTTAATTGGAAAAACATTTCTACACTTTTCATTTATTTTCCTTTTTAACAACAAAATGCGACTCTCGCTTTATGATTTTAGTTGGAATCCTGATACTTTTTTCCATCATTTCGGGATTTGCAATTAAATCAAACACACATTTTGCCGCTTCAAAGCCTAATTGATACGTATGAATATCGACTGTTGTAAGTGGCGTACTTAAAAATTCAATAAACTCTGAATGATTAAAACAGACGACGCTAACTTGCTCAGGTACTTTTAAATTCTTTTCCGCCAACACCCCTAGTAAAAGTACTCCCAATAAAAGATCCATTACCATAAAAGCGGTTGGAGCTTCCGGTAGATTTAGTAATTCCTTGATTGCCTTTATTCCATCTGCTCGATTTAAAGGGATCAGCTTGATATATTCCTTTGGCACATTTAATTCGGCCTGTTCCATAGCTTGTTGAAACCCTCTTAAACGGGCTTGAATCACTTCAAACTCAGGGCTCCCCCCTAAAAAAGCGATTCTCTGATGACCAAGATTGATTACAAACTCCGATAATTCCCTGGCTGCTTGAACATTATCGTTATCAATGAAGGTGATTCCGCTCATGTTCGTACTTGGTTTCCCAATCAAAACAAATGGAAAGCCCTGCTTTAATAAATAGGGCACCACTTTATCATCCTTTTTCGAATACAAAACAATCATACCGTCCACCCGTCTACCCTGAACCATTTTCACGACGTCTTCAAAAATAGCATCCTCGGTTTCACCGGTCGTTAGAGAAAGACTGTATCCCTCTTTATTGCAAAAATCCCCGATTCCACGGATAACCTCTGGAAAAAAAGGATTGTAAAGCGATTCTCTGGCTGAATTTTTCATGACGATTCCAATGGCCTTGGTGGATTTCGTGACCAAATTCCGGGCATTTTCATTCATATGATAGCCCATTTCCTTTAATACCTTACGTACCTTACGCTTTGTCTTTTCACTGATTGCTGGACTGTTATGGATAACACGCGATACCGTTGATGGAGCGACATTCGCTTTTTTGGCAACGTCCTTTATCGTAACAGACATATTCAACACCACTTCCCGTTCACCGCACATGGCTTAATATTCCCTATATTTAAATACTTATTTAACGGCACCATCCGCAATTCCTTTGATAATTTGCCTCTGAGCAAAAAAATACGCGATAATGACTGGAATAATGGATAAAGTAAGCCCAGCCAAGGCTAGATGCCATTGTTTCGTATACTGTCCGAAAAAGAAGAATAATTTAAGCGGGATTGTCTCCGAGCCAGCGCCTCCAATAACAAGGGATGGCAACAGGTAGTCGTTCCAAATCCAAATAACATTTAAGATTCCAACTGTAATCGACATAGGTTTTAATAAAGGAAAAATGATATACCAAAATACTTGAAACCTGTTCGCTCCATCTATTTTCGCAGCTTCGTCAAGCGAGGTAGGAATCCCTTTTAAAGTACCGTGATACAAGAATATCGAGAGACTGCTGCCAAAGCCTAAATACATGAAAATCAACCCAGCCTTGTTCAACATCCCAAGCTGTCCGAATTGGGCAACAAGCGGTATCATCACAGATTGAAATGGAATCAACATGGCTGCCACAAACACGAAGAAGAGCAAAGAACTGACTTTACTTTTGTTTCGTGAAAGCGCATAAGCCGCCATTGCTGAAAAGATAATAATTATTACTACGCTGACGCCCGATATCAATAAAGAATTAAATAAAGTCCGAAGGAAATCCAATTGTTCGAAAGCTTGAGTAAAGTTTTCGAATGTCCAAGTTTTAGGCAACCCCAGCGTGTCGGCAAAAATATCACGTTTCATTTTAAAAGCATTGACAATCATTAAATAAAACGGAGCGAGCCACAATAATGCCAAGATGAAACCGATGAATCCAACCAGCCATAGCTTCCATTTTTTTCTCATTACAGCTCAACCTCCCTTTTCTTATTGATATACACTTGTGTTAGAGAAACTGCTGCCACAATTACGAAGAAGATAACGGCCTTTGCCTGTGCATATGCCATATCATTTTCGGTAAAAGCGGATTTAACAATGTTCATCGCAACCATTTCAGTTGAGTTATAAGGCGCTCCGTTAGTCAAAGAAAGGTTTTGATCATAAATTTTAAAGGAGTGGGAAAGCGTTAAGAACAAACTAACGGTAAAAGCCGGTGCTACAAGCGGAAAAGTAATATGGCGAAAACGTTGAAAGCTGTTGGCCCCATCAATTTTAGCCGCCTCGATCAGTTCTTCAGGAACCGCTTGTAAATAAGCAATATAAATGATCATGATATAGCCAGCCATTTGCCAAGACGTTAAAATGATTAATCCCCAAAAACCGGTTTCTGTCGTTGACAACCAGCCATTAAAAGCTTCAATCCCTGTCAAATCACCAATTGCGCCGAATACTTTAATAAAAATAAACTGCCAAATAAAACCGAGAATCAAGCCACCAATCAAATTTGGCATAAAGAAAACTGTCCGAAGTAGGTTGCTTGATTTAATTTTCGACGTCACGATAAGCGCTAAACTCAAGCCGATAATATTAATTACCACAATAGCTGCTACTGAAAATTTAATGGTGAACCAAAATGTATCCAGAAACCCTCTATCCGTAAACAAGTCTATATAATTTTTAAGCCCTATAAAGTCCGGAGTTCCAAGACCGTTCCAATTCGTAAATGAATAATAAAATCCGTAAATGAGTGGCACAATCACCACCAAAATGAGTGCAGCCAGAACAGGTGTCAAAAACAGCCAATATGCGGCATCCCGATTTCTCAATGAAACCGACCTCCTTATGAAAGATATATTAGTAGAAAATGAGTTTTAATTTCGGAATCGAAAATCGAAGAATATCTAGTAACCGAACTTTCCCTTTAACGACTTTCTTGTAACAAGGAACAACCAATCGACACAGCTTTCGACGGCGATTGGTTGTTTCCCATTTACGGAATACTTATTTACTGTGAATTTTCTCCCAATTTTCAATATTTTGTTGCACAAGTTCATCCCATGTTAGTTTACCGGTTACGTATTTTTGGACACTTGCACCTAGGTCATCATTCCAACCAACTGGATATCCATTAAAAACCCAGCCAGTCGTCTTTCCATCTTGTGAATATTTATAAATTTCTTTTGAAAGTGGATCGGCAATTTTTTCTACGTCATACCCTTCATAAGCTGGAATGAATTTAAAATCCTCCAAAACAGCTTTTTTTCCTTCATCAGATGTATACATCCAGTCGAGGAATTTCTTCGCTTCTTCCTGAACTTTTTCATCTGATTTTTTGTTCACTGCCCAATAGTTTGGAACCCCAACTGGCATCCCCGCAGCTGTATCCCCATTCGGAATCGGGATAATACCAATACCGTTTTCGGCTAACTCAGGATCCATATCGTACACTGTGTTATACACCCAGTTTCCTTGCTGAATGATTGCAACCTTTTCAAGCGAGAACAACTCTTCCACTTGTTGTGAATAATCTAGACTTGCCGTCGGCTGAACGGAATATTTATTTTGAATATCGACCAGTTGCTTAAACTTGTCTCCATCCGTAAATTTAACGGTTGGTGACTTGCTCGCAGTTAATACATTCCCATCAAATTCAGGTGCTAAAAAGACATTTGATAAGTGGTTTCCTGTTACCCACTTCTCTTTAACCGGATAAGCGAAAACCGCCTCGATTTTCAATTTATCTTTCTGTGAATCCAGTTTTTTAACCGCAGCCTCTAATGCTGAATAACTAGTAATTTCTTCAGGTTTAACTCCGGCTTCTTCTAAAATTCGTTTGTTATAAATCAAGCCGTATCCTTCTTGGTTAAATGGAAGCCCTAGAACGTGCCCGTCCTCTTCCACGCCATCCAATGTACCATCAAGCGCAGCAGCTGCAGCCTTTGTATCCTTTAAATCTAATAATCTATCTTTATATTGTTCAACATCTATTGGTCCGCCAATGTTAAAAACTGCTGGCTCCTCACCTGAAGCAAACTTTGCAGTAATGGCTGATTTATAATCATTTCCACCACCCACTGTTGATATCTTGATTTTTACATTTGGATTTTCTTTTTCATATTGTTTTGCCAAATTCTCAAATTGCTGCTTAAACTCTACTTTGAATTGAAAGATATCCAGCGTCACTTTATCTTTGTCTTTAGAGTCACTGTCTCCACCTGTAGAAGAAGAGCATCCAGCCAAAATCACACTAAAAATTAATAAAACAGAAAAGATTCCCCCGTACCATTTTTGAAGTTTCATGCCTACCAACTCTCCCTTTTTCATAAGATCTTATGCAAATTCAAGAAAACGTTTGCATAAAAAGATAAAAAAATATACACTTCTAAATCTACTATATTATTATTCTATCCAACCTTTTATACATCACCTCCTTACAGGAATACTGTAAACGTTTTCATTTATGCGTTTTATATTACCACTAAATTCCATACTTTACAATTAATTTGTATTTTTTTGTAAACAACAAGTAGGATATAAGCCTTGTCTACTTAATTATATGATTCACAAACCTAAGATTATTCCTTTATTTGATTATAAAAATTATCGTAATGGACATTTATTCTAAATAAGTTTTAAATAGGGAAACCCAAAGGCTCCCCTCTATTCACTTCAATATCATCTTCACATTGGATGAACCATACTCATCCTTTAGTTCATAATATTTATCACTTGCTTGTCCAAATTCTTCAAACACACCACTAATAATCAGTTCATTCGTTTCCTTATCAACTATGCTGTACTTGATATTGCTTTTCCCAAACTTTCTGTCATCCACTTTTAAAAGGATCATATTGGACACACCTCCATATTTAATGGCTGCACTCCTCAGGGTGTTTGGATTCTTACTTACATAATATAACAAATTATTCTTAATTTACAGATTTTTCTCTTTTTGGAAAAATAAAAAAAGCCTATTTAGGCTCTTTGCAATTATTTCTTTAGTTCCAAATCAAATGTTTCAAAAATACTATATAGGATTCCCCATTAAAAGGAACCTCATTGGCTCCTCAATATGGTTTTAAGACTTCGAAATATCTAAGAATCCTTCCCCAAATACATCACGAACATCATGTATGGCTATAAAAGCACTTCTATCAGTAGACTGTACAATTCTCTTTAATTTGAGTACCTCTTGCTTACTAATAACAATATATAGGATTTCCTTGGATTCTTTTGTATAGTATCCATGACCACTAAAAACAGTCACCCCTCTATCCATCAAAACGGTTACTTGTTTTGCAATCTGATCTGCTTCTTTTGAAATAATAGTAATAGCTTTTTTCGGGTTCAATCCTTCAATGATGAATTCCATCGTTTTTGTTCCAATATAAAGCATAAGGATAGTAAGCATTAGACCTTCTGCACCAATAATAAAATAAGATGAGAACGCAACGATTAAATCGAAAAACAGAAGTCCATAGCTTAAGCTCCATCCCAAATACTTATTCGTAATTCGGGCTAAGATCGTTGTACCGGCAGTCGTGCCTCCAACTCGAATGATTATGCCAATACCTGCACCGGCAAAAACACCGCCAAATATCGCATTGACGACCAATTCATCTGAAGATATACTCCAACTTTCGGTTAAATGGAGGAAAAGTGAATTAAATGCAACGGCTATGATTGTATAAACCGTTGTTATTTTCGACAAATATTTATAACCGACAATGAGCAGGAAAGCGTTAATAATCAAACTTAACAGCCCTGGTGACCATTCAAAAAGATAAAACAAAATGATGGTTATCCCCGTGACTCCTCCCTCACCAAGTTCATTGGGAATAACGAAAAGATTTATTGCCAAAGCGAAAATAAAAGCTCCTATTAATATAAAGAAAACATCTAAAGAAATCTTTTTCATATTTAATTACCTTCCTTTATGTAATGGTTAATGTGAAAAGAAATAGGTTAATTTCACTGCTCTATAGTAACATGGAATTCCATTTAATCCTTCAAAGATTTGAAGGTTTAACAAAAAGACTACGTTGGAAGTTAGATTATCTTCAATGAACAAGATTAATACATACAAAGGCACTAATTTTCACTAAGCTCTTTTATACATTAGCTTAACAAAGCCACTGTCTCCTTCTCATTAACCTATTATTATGTTAGTTTCATGCTCCTCGAATTGGTTCAAATAACCAACAGCATGCTTATGATAAGTGTCTTTTTTCGCCCCTTGATTTCTCCTAGATTAATGGATAATCAATTTATTATCATGTTCCTTTTCAAAGCTTGACAGTTTCATTGAGTCATGATTAGAATGTTTTATATGTTAACCTATATTGTTTTTAGTTAACATATAAAAAGGAGAATGGCTATGCACAGTGAAAAACAATTACCTTGTTGGGAAGAAAAAATTAAGAAAGAACTGGCTTATTTAGAAGAGATATCGCAAAAACGTGAACTCGTTTCAACGGAATTCGCCGAGCAGCCATGGCTTATGATCAACGGGTGCAGGATGCTGAATCTAGCTTCTAATAACTATTTAGGATATGCAGGGGATGAGCGGCTGAAAAAGGCTATGGTAGATGCAGTACATACATATGGTGCAGGAGCAACGGCTTCACGTTTAATTATTGGCAATCATCCTCTTTACGAGCAAGTAGAACAAGCTCTTGTCAATTGGAAAAAAGCCGAAGCAGGACTCATTATTAACAGTGGATATAACGCGAACCTTGGAATTATCTCCACCCTGCTGTCCCGTAACGATATTATTTATAGCGATAAATTGAATCATGCAAGCATTGTCGATGGAGCTCTTTTAAGCCGTGCAAAGCATCTGCGCTATCGTCATAATGATTTAGATCATTTAGAAGCATTATTGAAAAAATCATCGATGGAAGCACGTAAATTAATCGTGACGGATACGGTCTTCAGCATGGACGGTGACTTTGCTTATCTTGAAGACCTTGTTTGGTTAAAAGAACGTTATAACGCTATGTTAATGACTGATGAAGCACACGGAAGCGGCATCTACGGTAAAAACGGTGAAGGTTATGCCGGTCATCTCCATCTTCAAAATAAAATAGATATCCAAATGGGAACATTCAGTAAAGCGCTCGGTTCATTCGGGGCCTATGTCGTCGGGAAAAAATGGCTCATCGATTATTTAAAAAATAGCATGCGCGGATTCATATATTCAACTGCGCTCCCCCCGGCCATACTCGGTGCTATGAAAACAGCGATAGAACTTGTACAGCAAGAACCAGAACGCCGCTCACTGCTCCAAACACATTCAGAACACTTTAGAGAAGAACTCACATATTACGGGTTTAATATTTGTGGAAGTCGATCACAAATTGTTCCTATCGTCATCGGGGAAAACGAAAAAGCGATGGAATTTGCCACACGTTTGCAGAAAGAAGGAATTGCAGCTATTGCTGTCAGGCCGCCGACCGTTCCTGAAAATGAGGCGAGAATCCGTTTTACCGTAACAGCTCTCCACGATATTAAAGATCTTGATTGGGCAGTTGAAAAAGTTTCGATCATTGGAAAAGAAATGGGTGTTATTGAATGAAACAGCCGAATTTAGTCATGCTTCCTGGCTGGGGAATGGAAAAAGATGCGTTTCAACCGTTAATCAAACCGCTGTCAGAAGTATTTCATCTCTCATTCATAGAATGGAGAGATATGAAAACACTAAATGACTTTGAAGAACGAGTCATAGACACAATCGCTTCCATCGATGGTCCTGTTTATTTACTGAGCTGGTCATTAGGAACAATAGTATCACTTGAACTTTCAAGTTCGTATCGAGAAAAAATAAAAGGTTATATCCTTTTTGGCGCAACAAGTCGGTTTACCACAGGAGATAATTATTCATTTGGCTGGGATCCACGAATGGTCGAGCGCATGAAGAAACAACTGCAGCGCAATAAAGAGAAGACTTTGACTTCTTTCTATGAAGCAATGTTTTCCGAAGCTGAAAAAGAAGAAGGTTTTTATCATCAATTCATCACGACAATTCAAAGCGAGTTTCATGGGGATGACGTATTTTCGCTTCTGATTGGTTTGGATTATCTAATTCAGAAAGATGCTAGATCAAGACTCGACCGGATTGAAGTCCCCTTTATATTGCTTCATGGGAGAGAAGACAAAATTTGCCCACTCGAAGCCTCATCTTTCATTAAAGAAAATCTGGGTGGGAAAGCCGAGGTTCATATTATCGAAGGCGCTGGTCATATTCCATTTTTCACAAAACCACAGGAATGTATGGAGCATATAAAAACATTTATTCAAAAGGAGTACATTCATGATAGATAAACGATTGTTAAGTAAGCGGTTCAGTGAACACGCGAAAACATATGATGCGTATGCCAATGTTCAAAAAAACATGGCGAAACAATTAGTGGATTTGCTCCCTCAAAAAAACAGCAAACAAAGAATTAACATCCTTGAAATTGGCTGCGGCACTGGTTACTTAACGAGGTTACTCGTTAATACATTTCCTAATGCTTCTATTACCGCTGTTGATTTGGCACCAGGAATGGTTGAAGTGGCGAAAGGAATGACAAAGGAAGATCGTGTTACATTTTTATGTACTGATATCGAAGAAATGGCGCTTAATGAAAATTACGACTTGATTATTTCTAATGCAACATTTCAATGGCTGAATAATCTTCCTGCAACTCTTGAAAAATTGATTGCACGATTAACGGCTGAAGGAAGCCTGATATTTTCAACGTTCGGAATCGATACCTTTCAAGAGCTTCATATGTCATATGAACATGCGAAAGAAAAGCTTCAACTTTCCATTGATAGTTCACCAGGCCAAATGTTTTACACACTAGAAGAATTATCCCAAGTTTGTGAAGAAGCACTCCCCTTTTCATCAGCATTTCCAATCGAGATAACAAAAATGGAAAAGCTTGAACTAGAGTACTTTCATACAGTACGTGAATTTTTCACTTCAATTAAAAAGATTGGTGCAGCTAACAGCAACAAAGAAAACTACTGCCAGCGCCCTTCTTTTTTTCGAGAGTTAATCAACATATACGAAACAAAATACCAAGATGAATCAGGTGTGAAGGCAACCTATCATTGTTTGTTCTTTAATATAAAAAAGCATGCACCCTAACACCTTAATCCGAAGATAACGGTCTGGTATACCAGCATAGTATCCTTTTTCTATCTTATAGCCGTTTATAAAATATACTGGGAGATCACCTTTTCCCGTCTTTCCTTACATAATTTAAGTCCGTTCTATAAAGTATTTATATAGACTACTGTTTCCTCTAGAATTCAGGTGCTTACTGTGCATGCATTCGGATTAGTTTTTTATAAATAAGTAGAGCTCATCTTGTTATTGAATTTAACTAAACAAGGTTCCAATTCAAGAAAAATTAGGCCGCCGCTTCTCCAAATTCCTTTGGAGAAGCGGCGGCCTAATTAAAGTTTTTTATTGTGTCTCATTTTACTAGGTCCGTTCAAACCTTGTTCTCTTTTAAAAGAATATTAATATTGTCTTATTATTTTAGGTTCAGTCCAATCGGAATATTTCAGCCTTTATTTCAATTGAAAATTACTCAAATCATCTTAAGATGAAAATGTGTTTACGTTTAACTTTTTCACCCGAAAACCCGGCCATCTGTAATATTGACTACTCGATCACATAAATCTAACATTCTTTCATCATGTGTCACCATAATGGCTGCTTTATTTCTTGACTTCACCTCATGAGCAAGCATTTCAACAACATCCCTGCCTCTTTTGGAATCAAGACTTGCGGTTGGTTCATCCGCTAAAATGATTTCAGGATCATTCATCAACGAACGGGCGATGGCTACACGCTGCCGCTCTCCGCCCGACAGTGCTTCTGGCAAGTGATCTGCCCGATGTCTAAGTCCAAGGTGGCTAAGCAATTCGTCCGCTTTTTTCACAGTTTTTTTATCCCGTTTGCCAATCAGTTCAGAAATGAGCAGAAGCTGATCTCGTACGGTTAGATATGGCACAAGATTCGATGATTGGAATACAAACCCGATCTTTTCAAGGCGCACTCGAGTCAATTCCTTTGAAGATAGTGATGTAATATCCTCATTATTCAAAAGTAAACGTCCTTTACTCGGGGAAAGTAACGCACCGGCTATGGAAAGAAAAGTACTTTTTCCTGAGCCTGATGGACCCACGATGGCGACGAATTCCCCCGCTCTCACATTCAGGGAAATATTATCAAGGGCTGTCACCTTATTATCGCCTTCCCCATAAATCTTACTGACGTTTTCAAATAATAGTTTATCTCCCATCATGATACCCTCCCTATTGCTTCGATCGCATCTATCTTCGCTACTCGATAAAGTGATAGCAGCGAACCCAATACGGATACAACCAAAAGTAACACGGAATATTTAATAACCAAATTGGTACTCAATTCAAATGGCATTCCTTCTGGCATAATTAAAGTGGCGCCATATGTCAGTGTAACACTAATGGCTATGCATGCCACGGCAAGTAGCATAACCTGACCAACGATACTTTTTGCAAGGTAGCTCGTATTAGCTCCAAGTGCCTTAAGTACACCAAATTGATTCGTTTTTTGTAAAGTAATGACATAGAAGAACACTGCCAAAACAAAAGCTGCTATAACAAACAAAAAGGCAATCATCATCGTCAATGTACCCTGTTCCTCTTTGAACCCTGGAATACTCTGAAGTGATTCATCTTTCGATATGAGTGTTACATCACCAGACATTGATTTGCGTACAGCTTCTTCTGCCTTTGAATCCATCTGAACTGCTATAGTGCTAATTGAATTATTGTCTTGATTCTTCAATACAGGATTCATCTCCTGCCATCCCTTAATATTCATGTAAACTACCGGGGAATGGCTGTAAGACTGTTTTTCAGTAAAACCAACAATGGTTAATACTTTTCCTGACAAGTCATCTTTTAATGAATCACCTAATCTATAGCCAAACTCTTTTAAGGAACGATCCGCAACTATTTCACCTTGCTTCTTATTGTCATAGTTCGTTCCTTCTATGATCTTCGGTGCCAATATACCGCTAGCATTGGTCGCAAAAATAGTGACATCCGTTTTTTCCGATGAGCCAACTTTGTTTAAAGTAATCATCATTTGCCCAAGACCTTCGGCTGCTTTAACATCAGATGAAGCCCGGATTTCATCTAGCTTTTCCATGGATATAATTGATCGGTTCAGTTTATTTTTAGAGTCATGCTCCATAACGAAATAGTCGGCCTTCATATTTTGAATGGATGAAGCATTATCTGAAGAAAGTCCATTAGCTAATCCTGAAATGATAAAGACAAGCAAAGCGACCAATACCATAATCAGTCCAATCAGCAGATAACGTAACTTTGAATGCTTTAGTTCACGTATTGCTAAAAACATTATTTCATCTCCCATTCCTTTTATTTACCGATCAAGTCCTACTTCAATCGGTATGTTTTGATTGTAATCAATCAATATGAATGGAAGATGAACGAATGATTACATAAGGGGCAACCGGATATAAAAAGTGGTCCCTTTGCCAAGTTCGCTTTGAACCTCAATCGTTCCGCCATGTAGTTCAACCGTCTTCTTTGTTATCGAAAGTCCTAAGCCACTGCCTGTTTCACTGCGATTTCTCACTTTATCAACTTTATAAAAGCGATCAAGGATATAAGGGAGGTCTTCTTCTGGAATTCCCATACCCGTGTCCGCAATCTTCACTTCTACAAAGCCATCAATTTTCTTGATTTGAATAACAATCGAACTACCGATATCAGAGTATTTAATACTGTTGGTTATCAAGTTAGTCCATACTTGGTTTAATAGTTTCTCATCAGCAGAAATGATGGTTGAAGGTAAATCCATTTCGATCACCATATCTTTTTCCCGCCAATTCCATTCCAGCATGAACATCACTTGCCGTATTTGTTGCGCTAAATCGAAATTTGACCGTTGCAGCGGGTCATCCTCTATATCCAAGGAAGCAAGCATTAGGAGCTGTTTACTCAACAAGGACATGCGCCGGCTCTCTTTTTCAATAATAGACAAGTAATTATTTCTTTGTTCCTTTGTTAATTCCTCCGATTGAAGGGTTTGAGAAAAACCTTGTATAGATGCGAGCGGAGATTGAATTTCATGAGAAACATTTGAAACGAATTCCTGTCTCATATCATCTAACCGCTGGATGCTTTGAGTCATTTTCGAGAAATGCTGTGCCAAATCCCCTATCTCATCGCTTCGGGTTACATTCAATTTACTACTATAATCCCCATCAGCGATTCTCTTTGTGGCTTCTGTTAATTTCGTAATTGGCTTAACAATGAATCGCGTGTTAATGATCACAAATAAAAAACTGAGAAGGAGCGTAAGTACGAGCAAAACAGCAAGGAAAAAGCGGAACTCTCCAAACTGCAGTTCTATATTCGGCCTTACAAACAAGGCATATTTCTCGCCATCCACATTAATTGGTACCCCAACGCTATTGATTAATACATCCTCAAAAAAACCCGTAATAAACAGCCCATTATTATAATTAGCGATCCCTTGATAGGTTTTCCCGTTCAAAACTCCTGAAATCGTGTCTGAATCCAAAGCTGTTTCCCGAAACGGCTCCCCATACAAAGTCCCTTCACCCTGCTCATTAAATAAATACATTTGATAGTGCAATCCTGCAATATGATTTAAATACGCATCAATATCCTGACCTGGATTTTCTTCATATAAGGAGACGATATCACCAGCAACTTTGCTTATCTTCTCACCATTGTGTGGTTTCTGAACCTTATGATAATAGACATTGGAAATTAAAAAAGCGATGACACTGGCAAGTACCATGATCAAAATGGTTTGAATAACTATCCTGAAATAAAGTGTTTTCACTTCTTATTGACCTCCAGTTTATAACCTAAGCCACGGACAGTCGTTATCACAAAATCATCGGTCCGCCCTGCAAAACGTTCCCTTAACCGTTTAATATGGACATCAACAGTCCGATCATCCCCTTCAAAATCAGCACCCCACACCAGTTCAATTAGCTGCTCACGTGTAAAGACCTGATCAGGAAAACTCCCCAGCTGAGCTAGTAGCTCAAATTCCTTAAGCGGCAGGAGCAACGTACTCCCCTTTATTCGCACTTCATAACTTTTACGGTCAATAACCGTTTGATTCAAGGAAATCAATTCAGAATTAACCATGCGATACCTGCGCAAAAGAGCTTTAATTCGAAATAATAGCTCTCGGGGTTCAAATGGCTTGACGAGATAATCATCAGTACCAGCAAAGTACCCCTTTTCTTTATCGATAAGTTGATCTTTAGCTGTCAATAAAATAATCGGTAGATCATATTGATCCCGTATTTCCTTACAAAGATCCAGTCCGTTTTTATATGGCATCATAATATCTACAACAGCAAGATGGATTCGTTCTTTCTCTAGTATTGATGAAGCTTCATTTCCATCCTTTGCTTCGAACACCATGTACCCTTCTTTTTCTAAGTGAAATTTTAATAATTCTCTAATATGACGATCATCATCAGCAATTAATATATGTATCAAAGAAACCACATCTCCACTTCATTTAATAACCCTAGTTATTCTTACAATAGCAATAATTGAGCTTTTAAAACAACCAATACTGATTCGCGCTCTAGAAAACCAGTGGTTACTTTCCTTATAAATTAGTTTGCCAATAATATATAGGCCTATCTAAATAAAAATAGCGAACAAAGTTTTTAAAACCTTGTCCGCTTTTTTATTAAAGTTTATCTTCATAAACATAAGAAGTAGTAAATTGATTCCCAAATGGCTGGTTAGAAACGCATTGATATTTTTTATTACTTAAAAGGGTTTTAAATATTCTGAATATAATTTATAATTGATTTATTTTAAAACATCTAGGAGGTCACTATGGGTTTAGTAGAGAAAATCAGCTCTTTTGCTGGTAAAACGTTTACCTTATGGGTCATTATTTTCGCAATTATTGCGTATATCATGCCTAATCATTTTATATGGATTGGAGCCTATATTGTTCCATTATTAGGAATTGTCATGTTTGGCATGGGACTTACACTATCAACAGCGGATTTTAAAGAAGTTTTCCGTCGACCGAAAGAAGTAGCACTAGGGGTAGCAGGACACTTTATCATTATGCCATTATTAGCGTTTGTATTAGCAATAGGGTTCGATTTACCGAAAGAAGTGGCTGTTGGTGTTATTTTGGTTGGGTGTTGCCCAAGTGGAACAGCATCAAATGTCATGGTGTTTCTTGCGAGAGGAAATGTTGCGCTTGCAGTTGCCATTGCTTCTGTTTCCACTATTCTAGCACCTATCGTAACCCCCCTGCTTATTCTGCTCTTGGCAAGTAAATGGGTTAATATTAGTATTGGATCATTATTTATTTCTATCATTCAAGTGGTGATTATCCCACTGATGCTTGGATTTGTTGTTAAAAAGTTTTTCGGCAAACAAGCAGAGGCTGGTGCAAAGGCTTTGCCTCTAGTATCTGTCATTTCTATTGTTCTGATCGTATCTGCTGTAGTAGCTGGCAGCCAAGCACAGCTGGCTAAAACAGGATTGCTGATTTTTGCAGTAGTCGTTCTTCATAATGTTCTTGGTTTTTTCCTCGGCTTTTTCTTTGCTCGTTTATGCGGGATGGATTTAGCTAAACAGAAAGCAGTTGCAATGGAGGTTGGTATGCAGAATTCCGGTTTAGGTGTAGCAATAGCAACAGCTCATTTCTCGCCTTTGGCCGCGGTACCTAGTGCCATTTTCAGCGTTTGGCATAATATATCTGGCTCCGTTCTAGCCTTTATTTTCAGTCGCATGAAAGATAAAAAAAATGGAGAGAACGCTAAAAATAATTCGATAAAAATAGGCGCATAATAATGTGTATATGATCCAAAAAATCGATAATCTGGAGGGCTTTTTTGACTCTTTTAATTAAATTAGTGGATTAAGCCGATTGAGTAAATCGGCTTTTTTTATTGTGAATTAACTATCTGCATATTGAACATTTCAAGGAAGATAACAAATATTCAACGTGATATATTAATGATTGTAGGGCTGATTCATATTGTGATGCATTTTTAAGGTTCCATTACTTAATAAGTGATATGCTTTTTCCCCTGAATAAATGAACTTACTGCCTTTGTTGGGGGTAATTTTTTGAACTACCTGCTATACTACTAGATAAAAGTAAGACATAAAACTCTTGCTAATGATTTGGATATAGTAATTGAATATCATTTTAAGGATGAGGGAATATAATGTCACCAAAAATAAAATCGTCAAGAAAAATTGCTAGATATTCACTAATTATCATGGGGTTGGGTTATATTGCAACCACTCCATTTCAAGGTTCGTTGCCGTTAGATTTATTACATGGAGGGTTTGAGGCAGGTCTAGTTGGTGGATTAGCAGATTGGTTTGCAGTCACTGCATTATTCCGCCATCCGCTTGGATTACCAATCCCTCATACAGCTCTTTTGCCCAACAATCGTAAAAGAATGACAAATGCACTTGTTTCGATGTTAAAAAATGACTGGCTTTCAAAGGAAAGTATTCAAGACAAAGTAAAACATATTCCTTTTACAGAAAAATTGATCCCTATTTTAGTAAAAGAGATACAAAGTGATGCTTTTAGAAAAGTTCTTATTAAACTTATCAAGCAAATGATTTGTTATATAGATATTGAAAAGATTACACCTTTCGTTGCAAAAAAAATTGAAGCTACACTTTCTAACATAGAAATGAGCAAGCTTCTTCATTTAGTAAGTTCACAGCTACTTAATGAACAATTTGATAGGAAAGCTTTGGATCATGTTTTGAAAAAAGCTGAAGATTGGTTAAGAAAAAAACAAACAAGTCACCAACTAGGCACTGTTTCCATGGATGTACTTAGTAAGATTGAACTAGATGGTATGCTTCAGTTTGCCGTTAAATCCATTCAAAGTCTACTTAACGAAGAGAAACTTGGGAATATCATACAAAACCTTTTATTAAGTGTCGTAAATAATTTACAAAACGAGGAAGAACCAAATAGAGAGGCTTTAATCTTATATATCAGGAAAGAGATACAAGGCATTGACCATAACCGGGAACTGTTAGAAGGAGTTGAAAAATGGAAAAAACAACTTCTAACAAAATGGGAACCTGAAGCAACAATAATGGGAAGTCTACAACAAATTCAACAAGATGCATTAGATTTCGTTGAAGATAAAAATTTCATGGATACTTATCTTACTCCATTGATTTATCACATACTAGACAACATAAAAGAAAATAGCACCCACATTGATAATTGGATTCAGAAACAAATTACTGTTCTCATTGAAAATAATCATACGCAGATCGGCAATCTTGTACAAGAAAATTTAGATAAGCTAGACAACGAAACTCTAATTGATATGATGGAAAATGGTGTAGGAAAAGATTTACAATGGATTCGTGTGAACGGAGCGGTTTGTGGTTTTATAATAGGGATTATCCTAACAGGTATACAGGCTCTACTTAAGCTGGTATAATTCCGGCGCTGCGACCGATATGGTTTCAGCTTCTTGCAGCTTGCTGCCGTTACCAGATCGAATCCGGTTTCTAGTTTGTTCTTTTGGCACTGATTCTCTCAGTTTCGGACTCGTGCTGATTCGCTGCCTCAGTCGTAATAGCAATGATGATAAGCCCTTAACCTTAAGGGCTTTTTAATGGGGAAATGATTTTGCCAAAGCTAATGAGATTTTGACTAAGAATAACAATATCGTATCTTCTACATTTTTTTGGACGATTTTGATATATTGCTCAAAGACCTTCTTCAGGTTGGTTTCACGATCAATCCACTTCGAGGTGAATTCCAATTGCTTCGTTACGGCAGGATGATTCAGTTTGATTGTCGTCATTAAAACAACCACCCTTTTAAATATGATATTTTACTTTCCAATTGATCAATGACGGCTTCTCCTTTTCCTAAAAGAGCATCCGCTTCATGCGCTATGGTGCCTGCTGCACTCATAGCTTTTTTCTCTATATTTAGCATCGTGGTTTTTCCATTTTTAAACATAAAAAAAGAGTGCAAGCTGCACCCTCTAAAATTCATACTTTTTTTAATGAATTATCTCAATTCCTTTTCGTCAAATAAATGCGGCGCTTTCACCTTTTTCCCTTTTTTATGATTTGGATTAGGTTTTTTAGCTTCCAATTTAGCTTGGTCATAGACAGCGGTGCCGACAATTTCAGCAACATCTTGAAGCTTTTCTTTTGAGATTTTATCAATGGTATCATCAGGAGTATGATACCAAGGTTCTGATGGACTGTGTATGAATAAAGCAGCGGGAATCCCAGCCTCAGCGAAAGATACATGGTCACTTCGCCCGCCTTGTCCATATGGAGTCGGCTCACCATTCAGTCTTGTACTTGATTCCTGAGCCAGCTCGGTTACAAGGTTCATTTCTCCATCATTAGTCAAAATAACCAAATCCCCAGCGTCCCTGCTTCCTACCATATCTAGGTTGAAGTTAGCAATCGTCCGCTTGATATCTTCATCAGAGAGGTTGTCCACATAATGCTGCGAACCTAGCAATCCATTTTCCTCGGCGCCAAAGGTAACGAAACGAATTTCCGTATCTGTAGGAAGATTCTTCAAAACACGTGCAAGTTCAAGTGTAACGGACGTTCCTGATGCATCGTCATTCGCTCCAGGTGCCCCGGCGACGGAATCATGATGACCTGTGATATAAATGATATCGCTCTTCTTTGCTTTATTGTTCTTGGTTGCTTTTTTTGTGGCCACTACGTTATAAGAGGTTTTTTCTCCAGAATAAGCCCCTTCAATTTTTAATGATGCCGTTAGCTTAACTCCAGCATTCAATTTTTCAAGCAGGGCTTCTCCATCCTTTTTCGTTATCGTGACAGATGGAATATACTTATCATTAGCCCCTCCAAGGGTCCCATTTAATTCCCCATCTGCATTATTGAATAGGATGACACCCGCTGCTCCTTTTTCTGCTGCATTCAATACTTTCTCTGCAAAAGTGAGGCTGCCTCTTCGAATAAGGGCAATCTTCCCTGTAACACCCGCTTTTTCAAGCTCTTCCTTCGTTCCTAAACCGGCGTATACCATTTCACCGGATAGATCACCATTTACTGAATAGGTTAAATGGTTTGATTGGATTTCCCCATCAAATCCGTCAACGGACAGCTCGACCAGATTTGGGTCTGTATAGGATAAAAAACTGAACTCTTCAATATCGGCTTTATAGCCATAAGATTTAAATTGCTTTTTGATGAACTGGACGGCCTTATACTCAGATTCCGTCCCGGCTACTCGAGGTGTTTGTGAAAGGTATTCAATATTCTTGTAGATTTTGTCGACATCGATCCTTTTAACGATTTGCTTGTCTGTGGATGGCGCCTGATGTACTGGAGAAGAATGCGGTGTCGCTAAAGCAGTAGCAGTAGTAGTAGTGGTTCCGGCTGCCCCGAATGTTAATGCTGCGACTAATGATAAGGATAGAAATTGTTTTTTCATAGATTGCCTCCCAGTTTAATAGATTCCCTCCATTATTTTACAATATACAGAAAATTCTAACTAGGTAGGTTTATCCCTATTAATCTGTGCCTTAAGTAACAAATTTACAAATTTAAGAAACTAGCAGGAAATTTGATCTATACCAAAAGTTGTATTTTATTTAATAATTTGTCACATTATATAAAAATTCCTGCGATTCAAACAGGATTTTCGCCTTTCTTCGGGAAAATAGTACAAAGAGAAAATGACTTTAATCAGGGAAGAAGGCGCGAAGATGTCGATAACTAAATTTGTGATGCCGGAAGTTATTTTTGGAAAAGGTTCTATTGAACAAGCTGGCGAGGCTTGCTTGCGGTTGGGTGCCAAAAAGACACTGATAGTTAGTGATTCCGGTGTAGCCAATGCTGGTTGGCTTGATATTGTCATGGAAGCCTGCCAAAATGCGGGGCTTGCTTTTGCCACCTTCATTGAAACGACGACCAATCCGAAAGACAGGGAGATAGAAGCCGGTTGTTTATTTTTTAATGATCATGAATGCGACGCCATCATAGGTGTGGGGGGAGGCAGTGCCTTGGATGTGGCAAAAGGGATCGCCCTTTTGGCAACGAATGGTGGAACCATCAGTGACTATGAAGGGGTTGATAAAGTCCATTCTCCTCTACCCCCTATGGTGATGATCATGACCACTGCCGGATCGGGTTCGGAAGTCTCACAGTTTTCTGTGATTGTCGATTCGTTCCGGGAGAAAAAAATGACGATCATTTCAAAATCCCTCGTTCCTGATATTGCGATTGTTGACCCGGCTACCTTAACGACCTTAGAAGCAGATTTGACCGCCGCTACTGGAATGGATGTTTTGACACACGCCATTGAATCTTATGTATCTATCGCTGCAACTCCTTTGACCGATGTACAAGCCAAAAACGCCTTGTCCATTGTTTCCCGTTACCTACGCCCTTCCGTTGCGTCTAAACATAATGAGGAAGCAAAAGAAGCGATGGCGATGGCCAGCCTGCAAGCAGGTCTTGCCTTTTCCAATGCCATATTGGGAGCAGCCCATGCAATTTCACATGCCATTGGCGGAAAGTACCTGCTTCCGCATGGTGAAATCAATGCTATCCTTCTTCCCCATGTCATGGACTTCAACCGAATTGCGGCCCCGAAGCGATTCAGCCAAATAGCAGAGATCATGGGGATTGATACGAGAGCTTTAACTGAGCAGCAAGCCGGCACCGCTGCCGTACACTTTGTAAGGGACTTGTCCCAGGATATCGGGACACCCAGGAGCCTAGGTGACGTGGGCATTACCAAAGACATGATTGATACAATAGGAATGACCGCCCTCGAGGATGCCTGCATGATTACGAACCCTCGGGATATGTCATTAGAACAGATTAGGCAGTTGCTCCTTACAGCCCTATAAGAGGTGAAAACATGAACAAATCTGAGTTGATCGATTTAATGACAGGCGTTAAGTCTTCGAAAAAAACATATTACACGGAACTTAAGAAAACCGTGGATCAGTTGAAGAAGAAAAATATGCAGCTTGAAATTATGAACGATATCACTAAAAACATGAATATAGACATGGATATTCACGAAATTCTCCGAAATGTTATCTCAAAGCTCAAGCACCTAATTACATTCGATGACAGTCATTTTGTCATTTTATACGAAGAAGAACCAACTCTTCTCCATATTTGTCCTAATGGCCAATGCGAGCTTGAAATTGAATCCAACAACCTATTACACCCTTTTCAGGACTTCTCATCTGCCTTGAAAGACGAACAATCCATTCAGGTGGAAATCAAAATGCTACAAGACTTCCCGGAAAAAAAAAGACTGCTATCTCTTGAGATTGAAACGCTTCTATTGGTGCCCCTGTATGGGAAAAATAAAAAAATAGGGGTTTGGACCTTCGGCAGAAAGAAAAAGAAAACGTGGCATAAAGATGAGTTGGATTTTCTTGAGCAACTTTCCAACCAGCTTGCACTGACTTTGGAGAATGCCCAGCTCTATAAAGAAGTTCTCCATTCCAAACAAGAATGGGAGGATACCTTTAAGGCCGTCGAAGATATGATCATCGTCTTTGATCGCCAAGGAGAAGTCTACCAATCAAATGATGCAGCCAGAGCTTTTTTTGACTTAAGTCCTTTAATTGAGAAATCTCAGACACTGATTCAAGAGACCTTTGTACAGGATAAGCCAGGGTTTCAAGAAATTTTGCTTCAGCCTGAAGCGATCTTGGAAATGCATGCCTATCCGATTCAAAATAAGGATCAACAGGTCTATGGAGTCATTGCTTATTATAAAAATGTCACCGAGAGAAGACAGATGGAAGCTCAATTGTTACATGCAGGCAAGCTCGGAGCCATCGGCGAAATGGCAGCTGGAATTGCCCATGAATTGAATAGCCCATTAACGGCCATTCTTGGAAACTCACAGCTTTTATTACGGAACACTTTACCAGACAACGAAGATTATATGCTTCTAAACGATATTAAAAATTGCGGCGACCGGTGCAGGCAAATCGTGAAAAGCTTACTTACCTTTTCCCGTCAAGATGAATATAGATTCCACTATTACTCTATTAACGAGGCCATACATCAGGTAATGAACCTTCTGAAGTTTCAACTAGGGAAGAAACAAATTTCCCTTCATCTTTCCCTTCAGGAAGATCTTCCTTTCATAAAGGGAAGCCAGCCTCAGATAGAACAAATAATCATCAACTTGCTATTGAATGCCAAGGATGCATTGGATGATTGTGATATATCGGAAAAATCCATTACGATTCATACCTATTCTGAAGAAGAATTCATGGTGGTGAAGGTTGCTGATAACGGGGCTGGGATTGAAGCAGAGCGGCTGCCGCTCATTTTTCATCCTTTTCATACGACTAAGGACCGTGAAAAAGGTACAGGCCTAGGATTATCTGTGAGCCTTGGCATTGCGAAAGACCATGGAGGCAAAATTGACGTAATAAGCGCACCAGGAAAAGGAAGTGTATTTTTCCTGAGGCTTCCCTTGCAGCCTGAAGATGAAAGGAGATGATGAGATGATTAATTTACTTGTGGTAGACGATGAAAAAGAAGTTGGTACCTTTTTATCCCGCCTTTTTTCGATGAAAGGATATCACGTACAGGTCGTGAACAGTGGAAAGGAATTTCACCAAATAGATTTTAATCAGCAGCGCTTTGATGCCGCGATGATAGACCTAAAGCTTCCAGATTGTGATGGCCTTTCTCTCCTGCAGCATCTGAAACAAAAACAACCGCTTTGCAAGGCACTGATTATGACCGGATACAGCACAGTCAAGACCGCTGTCGAGGCAATGAAACTTGGAGCGAGTGATTATATGGAAAAACCCTTTGTGGATATTGAAGTATTGGAAAAGCAACTTGACAACCTATTGAATGAAAACGACGATTTGAATCAACATTTTATCCATAACCTTGCCAAAGAGTCGGGTCTCATTGTAGGAGAAAGTTTATTAATGAAGGAACTGATTGAAATGGCTTTCAAAGTGGCTCAAAAATCCGTCAATGTCTTGATCGAGGGAGAAACAGGGAGTGGCAAAGAAGTACTTTCCCGTTTCATTCACTCAGCAAGCCCACGAAGCCACGAGCCCTTTATTGGTATTAATTGTGGAGCAATCTCGGAATCCCTTCTCGAAAGCGAATTATTTGGGCATGAAAAAGGGGCCTTCACCGGAGCAACCCAACAACGAAAAGGTTTCTTTGAAATTGCAGGGAATGGCACCCTTTTCCTCGATGAAATTGCCGACGCGAGTCCGGCCATACAAGTCAAATTGCTTCGAGTTTTGGAAACACGGAAATTTATGCGTGTCGGAAGTAGTGGGACATTAAGAACAAATGCCCGCTTAGTAGCCGCCTCCAATGAAAGTCTGCAGCAGGCAGTTGAAAAAAACAAATTCCGGGAAGACCTATTTTATCGACTGAACGTCGTCACTCTTGATATCCCCGCCTTGCGTAACAGAAAAGAAGATATTCCCCTCCTTGTCCGACATTTAGTTGAAAGAACTGGCCAGGCAGATATCTCCTTTTCCAATGAAGCTATTGAAAAATTACAGCAATACGACTGGCCCGGTAATATACGCGAATTATCTAATGTAATCATGCGAACTCTCACTCTTGCTGACCATAAACAGGAAATCTCGGCAAATGATCTCCTTCTATCTACCAACCAGGTTATTCCAATAAAAAAAGACCCGCCGAATGCGAATCAGTCGACTGAAAATCATCTCGAAGAATGGCGTAAACAGCTGGTTGCCGACTTTAATGA
This sequence comes from Peribacillus sp. TH16, assembly GCF_016651095.1. Lineage (NCBI taxonomy): Bacteria > Bacillati > Bacillota > Bacilli > Caryophanales > Bacillaceae > Peribacillus > Peribacillus sp. TH16. The sequence continues at coordinate 2,281,821 of NZ_JAEKEM010000002.1, forward strand.
GAAAGATGAACTAATGCTCGAGGAAATCCTTAAGGAAATCAAACAACTCGAATCTACAATTGGCAAAGAACTCGTCATGCAGGCACTTCAAAAAACCTATGGAAACCGAAATGAAGCGGCCAAGCGTTTGCAGATCTCCATGAGAAAATTGCGATATATATTAAATGAGAAGAATCAGACATAATCTAATTATAGAATTCTTATAAGCTACCTAGAACAAACGAGGGTGCCCGATTTTAGGACCCCCTCGTTTGTTTATTTCTATTCTAAAGTTAATACGATTCTTCCGTTGATTTCGCCCTTTTCCATCATTTGAAACACGTCGTTGATTTCATCAAGCGTTCTCGTTTCAATATTCGTCCTTACTTTGCCATCAGCCGCAAATTGAACAGCTTCTTGTAGATCTTTTCTTGTACCAACGATTGACCCTTTTACAGTCACCCCATTTAGTACCGTATCAAAAATTGGAATTGGAAGTTCGTCATTCGGCAATCCGACAACGACCAATGTTCCACCCCTTTTAACTGAACTGTAAGCCTGTTCGAAAGCTTTTTTCGTAACCGCTACAGAAATGGCCGCTTGTACTCCACCAACTTTTTCCTTAATGGCTTGTACAGGATCGCTCTTAAGACCATTAACCGTGAAATCTGCTCCTAATTCTGTAGCCAGATCAAGCTTATCATCTTGAATATCAACGGCAATGACATTAAAGCCCATAGCTTTCGCGTATTGAAGAGCAACATGACCCAATCCACCAATTCCATAGATTGCTACCCAATCTCCAGGTTTAGCTTCTGACACTTTAAGCGCTTTATAAGTCGTTACACCAGCACAGAAAATCGGTGAAACTTCCGCAAAGTCAAGACCTTCAGGAACCTTGACCACATATTTTGCTGGCGCTTTGCAATATTCCGCATAACCGCCATCCACAGAATATCCTGCATTCAATTGATCCAGGCAAAGCGTTTCCCGTCCAGTCAGACAGTATTCACAATCGCCACATGCCGAGTAAAGCCATGGAATCCCAACGCGGTCACCAACCTTTAATGTAGTAACGCCTTCTGCCACCTTCTCAATAATGCCTACTCCCTCATGTCCAGGAATAAGCGGCAGCTTCGGTTTTACCGGCCAATCACCATGTACCGCATGTAAATCGGTATGACACACGCCACATGCTTTAATTTTCACTAATATCTCACCATATTCTAATTCAGGGATTGGTACATCTTTAATCTCAAGCTCTTGATTAAATTCATTGACGACCGCCGCCTTCATTGTCTTAACGTCTTGTATTTTTTTTGCATCCGCAGTACTTGCCCCTTGTTTTACATTCATGATTCATATTCCTCCCTTTTTTAAGTGGATATTTCTCACTTCCACTTATTTATGATGCAAGTGCCATGCCAGAAGAATAAAGCCCGGACAACAGTCTTTTCATAAAAAAATGCCGAAAAGTCGGCCCATTTTGACAAAAATGCGGCTCAATCTGGACGAAACCTGGTTTGTATATTGCTGACCAAATAGCTCACCCTATAAATAGGAGGTGTCCAAGCATGGACCAATTTGAAAAAGCATATGAATCCTACAAACAGCAGGGAACCCCACAAGTAAACCAACATGATACAACTGGAAAAGAAGAAATTATCGCAGTACGAAAAAATGAAGATGACAATATTATTGCCATCAAAACAAATTCTGGGCGGGAGCTTGACTATCCCACCGCTCTTTCGGAAGCTAAGGCAGGCAACCTCGCCAATGTTGATGTCTTCCATAAATATGGCCGTGACATATTGCGGAGTGAGCCCGATGGGGTAAAGGAAAATAACCTGGATGAACTACCGGAGTTCTAACTATTTGAAGAAGCTGCCTCACGTATGGGCAGTTTTTTCTGTCAGGGGGGTTAAACAAAAAGGAACCAGCATAGTAGCTGGTTCTCCTTAATTCCAGTTCGTCTTGAGGATGCTTTACAGCTCTGCTTTAAAAATTGCAGAGTTATTTGAAGTATGGTCTACCTAAAACGTCTCTCACCATCATTTTATTTTTCATACCGATAGGATTCAGAGATTTCGAGCAGTTGGCCACAGGATTCCACCACTTCGATGATTTCTATCCAGGACATGTCCAACCCAAGTTCATTAGCATGAGAAATCTTATCCCGTAATTTTCGAATGGCATTCGCATCTTTCTTTCCTTTACTTTTAGAAGGAATTTGGAAGAAGAACCTCAATTCCTGATCTTTATGAATGATATCGAATTTATCACTGATTTGCAGACACTCTATTAAATTGATATCCTCATTTTTATCGATTCTCCTCCTATATAATTCGGTAGCCTTTTCTAAACGATCTCCGCTGATCATTGGATACCAACTGTCATCCCCGAATTTATCCATGATGATATCGCTCATCCTCATTTCCAAAAGGGTAATATATCCAAAAATCAGCATTCTGATTGGAGGCTTTTGAAGGTCAGCGTGGGTAATCAACTTTTTAATTGAATTATTCTCTAACACGAACACCCTCGTTTTATTCTTAAAAATATGAAGAAGTTGAATCAAAGGGGTTGAGTCCGAAACCAATTCTCTTGGTGTAAAACATTTCAAATACTCCGCAATCTTACCTTCACCAAGTTCTTGCCTTTCGATATATCCGATAATTTCCCCTTGATCCTCTACCGCCAATATATCGAAATTCTTTTTTTCCAATTCTTTTTGTATCCCCAGTGCTAAATCGTTTTTATGGCAAAACTCAAGTTCCTGGGCAATGCTCTTAACCGTGATATTTTCTTCATAAAGAGTTTTAAGACTGAGGTAACTGCTATTGTTTTTTTTATAGCTTTCATTGAACATCTTTTACCCTCCACTTACGAACTTTCTGAACGATTTGCCTATGCGCCATGTTGAACAAACCTCCCCTAATTAGACCGTTAATTTACATCTGCGGTCAACTTTTCAGAAGAAAATGGGAGCAAACCTATTCGGAACAAGTTAAAAGCTTATAACTAAAAACCCAGTAATAAAAAGGGAACAGGTAATGTCTCTCGTTATCAACAAATAAAGTCCACCCAAGTGGACTCATTTCCATTCTATGTGGTTCTTTTTGGTACGATAAATCAAAATCCATCAACTGCCTTACCTACTGCTGCTTCCTCATTCTGCTCTTCTTCCCATGCCTTACAAACATCAACCCAATCCTTTGCTCCTGAATATTCAAATAATTCAGCGAGTTTAAGTTCTATTGCAGAGTTCGCACTTCCGCATGCTGGGAATAAAGACTCAAAGCGCTTCATCGACACATCAAGGAAAACATCTAGGTCATTTGCCAACCCAAACGGGCAGACTCCTCCAATGGCATGACCAGTCTGCTCAAGCACATCCTCAGCTGACAGCATTCGTGCCTTGAAACCGAACGTCTGACGAAATTTCTTATTATCCACTTTTGCGTCCCCTGCGGCAACAACCAAAATCGCATGCTCACCTTCCCCCTTAAAGGAAAGAGTCTTAGCAATTCGCGCTGGAATAACACCGATGGTTTCTGCTGCTTCAATCACCGTAGCACTCGATGTTTCGAACTCCATTACATCGCCTTCCCGATTCCATTTTTTAAAATGGCTCTTGACACTCTCGATCGACATATTATATCCACTCCTTTGAAGTACATGTAAAAATAATATCATCCTTTATTGCAATAAATCAAAATCATTGAGACATCCACAGCTTGAAACCTTATTATTTTGAAACCATTCTTTACAAATTGACGAAACAAGCTTACATGGGATACTATTAATCATTGGGCAAACGCCTAACCGTGGTTCGTAACCATCCCACGATAAAAAACTAGGGAGAGATTAAAATGAATGTTCGTACACTTGTGATAAACGGGTTATTGGCTGCCTTGTATGTGGCGGTCTCATTGGTGTTTAAACCAATAGCTTTTGAGATGTTTCAATTTCGTGTACCGGAAATGTTGAATCATCTGATTGTATTCAATAAAAAATATATCTACGGCATAGTGGGCGGCGTTTTCATATCGAATCTGCTCTTTTCGCCGATGGTGCCGTATGATTTGATTTTTGGGGTAGGGCAATCCGTGCTCGCCTTATTGCTTGTCATTTTTGTATCTCGGTTCATAAAAAGCATTAAAGGACGAATGATCGCCACGATTATCTTTTTCACATTCACAATGTTTTTAATTGCAATTGAACTGAACCTTGCCTTTGGCTTACCTTTCTGGTTTAGCTGGATGACCACGGCTGTCGGTGAGTGCGTTGTCCTCTTGATTGGTGCGCCAATCATTTATGGAATGAACAAAAGAATTCAGTTTGAAAAGTGGCTATAAAGGAATCTTTGCGTCGTTAGCCCACTATAATGGAAAAGAGCTGTCTGCTTCATGCGGAAGCTCTTTTTTTCACCATTGAACCTGAAGATGATAAACTATTAGAATGAATGGTGGTGACCTTTTGAAAAAAATACTGACCTTAATCGGTCTACTGGTAATAGTAATATTTATCGTTTCCAATGCAGAATTGTTCACCATGGTTTGGAAAAGTGATTTGGATTCAGTTATAACCATATTGACAGAAAACCTTTTGCTTACTTTTGTTGTGACATTTGTGTTGATGATTGTCCAAAATTCTTTTACCATTATACCCTTAATTTTACTCCTAACCATCAATGTCGCGATATTTGGATTCATATATGGGTACCTATGGAGTTGGGTTACAAGTGTCGTTGCATCAGGATTCATTTTTTATGCAGCCAGGAACTGGTTTCAGGCACCTCTCTTAAAGAAAATGGGCCCAAAATGGAAAGAATCCGTTGTAGAGCATGGCTTTATGTACGTGTTTACCGGAAGGATATTCCCACTCATACCAACAAGTTTAATTAACTTGGCAGCAGGAGTCAGTTCTGTAACCTTCAAGGATTTTTTATTAGCGACCGCACTCGGCAATCTTATATACTTTTTCTTTCTATCCTTAATCCCTTATGGTCTCCTATCTGTGGAAATGAACCAATATACACTAGCTGTACTCGCCTTCCTCTTCTTACTATTTTTCCTTATCTATAAACGCTTTAAGAAGAAAAAGAAAGTAACCTTCTTCAGGAAAAACAGGTGACTGTTAGGGTTCCTGTTTTTTTATTTATGATTCTGCATATATTTTTCTTTGATAGTTTGTTAAAATGTGTATGTATTTTTAACCTTTGAAATGTCGTAAATCAGGGAGAATCTCCATGTCCAAACGCTCCATTTTAGTACTATATATCCTATTTGGGATTCTTACACTAGTCGTGTTCGACTACTTTTTAACTACTAATATTGAAAACAAAGAGATCTTTATTCAACTCCAAAGAGCAGAAGGAATTGTTTTTCTTTTATCAATAGGCTTGATTTTATTTCTTTATTTGGCTAAAAGAGAAAAATTCAAGCAATTAAAAGAAGAGGAACAGCGTCGTCGCACGCTCATTAATTCAATGGTAGACTTCGTTAACTTCAAGGATGGAGATGGCCGATGGCTTGAATCCAACACCTTTGGTCTGCAATTATTTCAATTGGAACATGTAGACTATAAGGGAAAAAAAGACAGTGAGCTCGCAGAATACTCCGAATTTTATAAAGAGTCGTTAATCTACTGTGAAATTTCAGATGAAGAAACGTGGATAAAAAAGGAGATTACGCGGTGTGAGGAAATCATCCCGCTACCCAACGGCAATCATAAGACCTTTGATACCATCAAAGTTCCTTTGTTCTTTGAAGATGGTTCCCGAAAAGGATTAGTGGTCATTGGCAGGGATATTTCTGAAAGAGTTGTCGCAGAAAATCAATTATTTGAGAGTGAACAGCGCTATAAATCATTGTTCGAACACAACCCTTATCCGATGCTGATGCTTGATTTAACCGGAATAATTACCACCGTCAATCCAAGGTTTGAAACAGTTACAGGCTTTCATCAAGAAGAAATCCAAGGTGCCTCTTTTATTGAGTTAAACTTTTCCGCAGAAGATGAAGAACTGATTCGTACATCCTGTCAATACGTCGTCGAAAACCAAAAGGGGATAAAAAAAGGAAAAGATATAGAGTTTCTCACGAAATACGGGGAGTCTCTTTTACTTTCATGTACATTTGTCCCGATGCTTATTGGAAATGAATTAGTCGGAATTATTACCTATGCTAAAGATGTAACTCAAATCCGAGAAACGGAAGCACGCTTAAGAAGAACCGAAAAGTTGTCAATAGTCGGTGAACTTGCTGCCAGTGTAGCACACGAAGTACGTAACCCATTAACTTCTTTAAAAGGATTCGTCCAGTTACTTAAAAAGAGCGACCACCCCTTTGAACAATACTACACTATTATGCTCAGTGAATTAGACCGAATCAATCTGATTGTAAGCGAATTACTTGTTCTTGCAAAACCTCAGGAACTCCCATTCAGTAAACACCAAATTATTGGACTGATGGATGAAGTCAAAACCTTGCTTAAACCAGAGGCAGACTCATATTCTACAAAAATATCGATAGATGTAAAAAATGAAATCCCGCTTCTTTCATGTGAGGCAAATCAGCTCAAACAAGTGTTTATAAACATGATTAAGAACTCTATGGAGGCCTCCGCCGATCACATTTGGATTGATTTCGAGCAAATAGACAATACCCTTTCCATAACCATCAGGGATAATGGAAGTGGAATCGAAAAAAATCGTTTGAAACATCTAGGAGAACCTTTTTATTCATCTAAAGAAAGAGGAACGGGTCTAGGATTGACCGTTAGCTGCCGAATTATTGAGGCGCACAGAGGAAAGGTTCGTTTTAACAGCGAGCTAAATCATGGAACCGAAGTCAAAATTGTTTTACCAATATAAATTTCAGGACAAGCCTATTAAATCTTGTCCTTTTTTGTAGTCTAAAAAAAGACCCCCTTCAAATTTTTTGAAACAGTCCCTTGGTAATATTAAAAAAGAGAGAGAACGAATTTCTTTATTTTCCCCAAAAATGGGATGGATTCTGTTGATTGATTATCCATCGGCATCATCTGGCTACCTCTGTTATTGGATTTAAGGTTTTCCGATTTACTAGATGTACTCATTTGTGTTGCTCCAACTACTGCCTCTTTTTCAGTTTTGGCATCATCTACAGTTTCTTCCTCATCCATGTCTACATCGATATCTTTATCGAAAACAAGGACGTAGGTATGTCGTGCTCCATCTTTTGAGACTGTAACTGAAATTGCAGTCTTAGCTTTATTCTTAATCGTTACGGTTTTACTGCTTTCACCGTCATATTTTATCGTAGCTCCACTTGCGCTAGCTATAGCTTCAATTTGGACTGAGGTAATATCCTTATCGACTTCGATATGATATGTATGCTCATCAGAATCAAAAGATTTGTTCCACGTTCCTTTTGATACTGTCAAAGTGTTCAACACTGGTGTGTTATTGCCTTCTTCACCTACGGACCCAGCTGAAATTGCCTTTTTAACAGAATCCGATAAGGGTTTTTGTGTGGAAATGCTTGCAATCTGCTGTGCTTTAGGTGCTTGGCTACTTAGCACTTGACCTTTGGATAAATCCGAAGGAGTTGATGATGGTTTGTCACCGTTATCGGAGGAAGGTTGAGTTTTACTTGTTCCCGTTGAAGATTCCTTTTTAGCTTCATCTCCTTTAGAGGTATCCTTATCTTCGGTTCTCTTTGCTTTAGCTGCAGCCCTTGTAATCGTAAGCGTGTATGTTTTTTTATCTCCATTTTCTGCTGCAACGACAATCTTCACCGTTGTCTTACCAACTGGAAGGTTCACCTTTACTCCTTTACTCGTTGCATCTATTCCATTTACGTTTACCCTTGCAGTACTGTCACTCACTGTTGGAGCCACCGTAATGGTATTGACTTTATTCGCCAAAGAAACCTTATAAGCTGTTACAGACGCATCAAATGTGAAAGAACCTTTTGATAATCCAATCGCAGTTAAAAGGTTGTCATCGCTTTCCAATTTATCAACCTGGATGGTATAGGTAGTCGTTTCATTTATCCCATCACTGACCGTGATCGTGAACGTATTCTTACCAGTTTGAAGAGAAAAATCCTCAGCCTTCCCATTTGTCAGTTGTATACCATTCACTGATACGGTAGCAGTCTCACTGGAACTCTCAGCAAGTAAGCTGATTTTTTTAACATTCTTCCCTACTGTTGCACTATACTCTAAAACATCGGCAGAAAACTGTTGATTCAATGTTATACCATCTATTTCGAGCTTAGATAGAGTATTTACCGTTTGGGCCTCTCCCTGTGTGACCGCTGTATCCTCCGTAGCCTCTGCTGTAGGCATATAAGTGAACGTTCCCATTCCCACAAGAGAACCGACCAAGATCACCTTCACACCTTTTTCTTTAAACCTTTTCTTTAACAACGCCTATCCCCCCTATTATTCCTGCAAATGTGGTAGGGTCAGGTTAACAAAGAAACCTTAATTATTTCTTAATGTGGGAACGACTAAATGGATGACATTTCCTGACGGATCCTTTGTTACAACAGCTTCTTTCTCCTGGTTTATAAATGATCCTAATTGCTGTAATCGCTCTACTGTGTTTTTTCGTGCCTCTTCACTTGGTAAAATAAGCGTGAACGATTTCAGTCCTACACTTGTTGCCTCCGGTGCAGGAGCCCCGACTCCATTCCATGTATTAAGGCCAATGTGATGATGGTAGTTGCCTGTAGAGACAAATAGGGCTTGCCCTCCATATCGTACAACAATTTCAAAGCCTAGTCCTTTTGTATAAAACTCTTCGGTAGCACCAATGTCTGCTACGTGTAAATGAATGTGGCCCATTACGGTTTCACTTGGCAGACCTGCCCAAGGTGATTCATCATTTTCTGCTAATAGTCCTTCTGCATCAAGGGCCTCCGTACCCATTTCGACTTGCCCATTCTGCCACTTCCAGGTTTCTTCCGGCCTATCACAATAAATTTCAATTCCATTTCCGTCAGGATCCCCTAAATAAATGGCCTCACTTACATAGTGATCCGAAGCTCCTTGCAGCGGATATCGACATTGAATCAAGTGCAGTAATATCTTAGCCAAATCAGCTCTGCACGGTACTAAAAGCGCAAAATGATATAAACCAGTCGTCCTCAATTGCTTCGGTGTTACACCATCTGGTTGTTCCAAAATCAGTAGTGGTGTCTTCCCATCTGCTGTTAACACTGCTTTATCAGCAGATTGCTCAAGTACTTCGAATCCAATAATCTCCTTATAAAATTTTAAACTACGCGATAAATCCTCTATAATGATATTTACATAGCCGACATAGGTGTTGGGATAACTTTGAAATTTCATTTTCTGTCCTCTTTTCATTTTAGTTACGTTAAGTGGTAAATTTATTATAGGTATTTTATCTCTTTCTAGTATTTCTTAATTTCCTTATATAAGTATTTTTTTTTTCACTGTTTTTTCACATTTTTATTTTATACTGAGCTTGCATAATCTTATGAAAGGGTGATGACGCACCAATATGAAGAATTATTTATGGCTGGTTATCAGCCTATTCAGTTTGCTTTTATATCCAGTAACGGCTTCTGGTCACGCTTCTGTTATAAGTTCTAATCCTAGTCCAAATGAATCAATGGATACTCTTCCTGAAAAGATCAGCATTCAATTCAGTGAGAATATACAACCAGCTTTCCATTCACTTGAGGTATTCAGCCAAGATGGGGACAAAATACAAATTCAAGACAGTACAATCTCGGAACAAAGTGAAAAAATACTGGAAGCTAAGTGGAAAGGCACTATCGATGAAGGAATTTACAACATAAAATGGAGAGTGGTTTCGAGTGATGGCCACCCCATTGAGGGGACAATCCCCTTTCAATTCGGAGATTCAGCGGGCCTATCAGACCAAGAAAATCCCGAAATGAATGCAGGTTTTCCGAATTCCATCAACGTTTTCCTGCAAAGTCTTCAATACATATCTTTTGCAGCCCTTACCGGAATCCTTTTTTTCCAATTATCGTTAATGAAGGATTCTCGCCTTTTTGAAGCCAGCAGAAGAGCCCGTCTATACCTTTGGCTTTCATATGCAGGTCTAGCATTTTCCATCTTCTTCAGTCTGCCTTTAAAGGTGACGATTGACGCTGGCGTAGGTTGGACTGATGCATTTAATGTGAGTTATATAAAAGAAGTATTGAATGCTACAAACTTTGGAGCCATCTGGATCGTTGAAATTCTAATATTGCTCTTTCTATTTTTAGTGATTTATTTCATGCTGGAGAACTCCCTGAATAAATCACTACCCTATCTTTCTTTCATCATAATAGTCAGCTTGATGGTTTGTAAGGCTTCAATTGGACATACGGCAGCTGTTCCTAATCAGGTTCTGGCCGTTTTGATGGATTTCCTCCATTTATTGTCCATGGCTTTATGGTTGGGCGGCCTTATGGCCTTATTGGTGATATTGCCTGGGCTTGCTGATCGGCAGACAGAAGATAAGAAAATATTTTACTGGTCAATCATTCAAAGGTTTTCCAGATGGGCATTTCTGTTTGTAATCATACTGATCGTTAGCGGGATATATAGCAGCTTACAGCATGTACCGACTATCCATTCATTGTTAAAAACAACATATGGACAATTGTTACTTGCGAAAGTTGGTCTCATGTTAGTCATGATCGTTTTAGGAGCATTTCATTTTTTCAGGGGGAAAAAGAAAGAAAAAAAACTTGGTTATAGTGTGGGAATAGAGTTTGGTGTAGGAATCGTCGTTCTCCTTGTAGCCGCTCTATTAACAAATGTCCAAACGGCCATGTCTTCTCCAGGACCAATTGAGAAAACTTTGATGACTGCAGAAAATAATGAGGTTACGTTAATGGTAACTCCCAATGAAGTCGGTGAAAACAGAATCCAAGTAAACATATCCAATGATGAAGGCATGCCTTATACCGAAGTTGAACAGCTTACAATCATAATGGAGCCTGTAGATACCGGCGGAGGAGAAATAAAACTTCAACTTCAGGGAGAAAATACAGGTACGTTTACATCCAAGTCGATTCTAACCATGTCAGGAAAGTGGAAGATTCAGGTCCATGGATTAACTGAAAGTCTAGATTCAATTGATGCCGATTTTACAATATTAGTAGGAAATTCATAACAGAAGGGATTTATTTAAATGAAAAACATTTCAAAGCTTCTTATCTCTACATTTGCTGCACTATTCATTTTTTCTGGTTCAGCGAATGCACACGTTACTGTTAAGCCTAGTTCATCTGCACCTGAGGCTTGGGAAACCTATACACTTAAAGTACCCGTTGAAAAAGAAACTGCCACCACCAAGGTGACTTTAAAGATACCGGAAGGCATTACTTTTGAAAGCTACCAGCCTGTACCAGGGTGGAAAGTAACAACTGAAGGCAACAAAGAAGGTCATGTAAAAACGGTAACATGGGAAGCGACCGATGAAGGAATTGCCGCTGGACAATTCCAGCAATTTTTATTCGTTGCCCAAAACCCTAAAGAAGAAACAAATGTAGCTTGGGATGCCTTTCAATATTATGAAGATGGTGAAATTGTTGAATGGAGTGGAGATGAAAGCTCCAATCTACCGCATTCTGTAACTGAGATTTCGGTAGCTTCCAAAGCTAATACAGGATCTGAGGGCCATAGCCATGCAGAAAAAAGTGATCACGCAGCTTCAAATTCAGCCGACAGTTCAAAGGATTCTGCAAAAACAGAAGATGATAGCAATGAAACACTGATCATTACTCTTGCAGGGATATCTTTGATTCTCTCTATTGTAGCCCTTTTAGCAGCCCTTAGGAAAAGTAAAAAATAATCTTTTAGGTGTCCCAAAATTTCTTGGGACACCTTTTTTATTTTTAATATTCCATGACCACCGTTTTACTTGGTAACTGAAGATTTTCTGATTCTATGGTAATCTTAATGGATTTTTCAACTCTTTGTTCCGCTATTGTTAAGTTTAGTAGCCCATTCCCCTGGGCTCTTTTGCTTATTCCCAGATCTTCTGTACTTTTCACTAACTGTGCATATAATTCCGCTTCAGTTAGCTTACGGCCAAATTCCTTTTCAGCAATCACTTTCAAAAGAGCTGCCGCACCGCTTACATGAGGCGTTGCCATAGACGTTCCGCTCAGCCTAGCATATCTATTTCCTGGATACGTAGAGAGAATATCAACTCCTGGCGCTACCAGGTCAATTTCATCATTTGTATTTGAAAAATCCGCCAAATTTCTGCTTAAATCCACGGCTCCGACTTCCACTACCTCGGGATATGCCCCTGGGTAATCCAATTCATCCGTTTCATCACGCCCATCCCCACTATTTCCAGCTGCACATACAACAAGGATATCTTTCTGAAGCGCTCTTTGAATAAGCTTATGTTCCGCCTCATCTGGAGGACCACCGAGGGAAAGTGAAATAACTGAAACCTTTTCTTCATTAGGCCCCTGCCAATTAATCGCATACTCTAAAGCTCCATTAATCCAATTTATATCGCCTTGTCCTTTTCCATTTAAGGCTTTCAACGCTAAAATACTTGCTTTCGGAGCCACTCCAACTACTCCAACTTTATTAAGGGCAGCCAAAACCGTACCGCTGACATGTGTTCCATGCCCGTTATCATCTTGATAATCCCCGGTATTGGTAAAATCCTTTCCACCAATAATTCTTTCTTTGAGGTCTGGATGCTCTTTATCAATGCCTGTATCGATGACAGCAACGACCACGCCTTCACCATAATTGCTCTTTTCCCAAATTGCCGGGGCTTTCACAAGCTCTACACCCTCAGGAATTTTTTCTTTAACCGTGTCCATTACTTCAAGAACTTTGTAAGGTATTAATCTTTTTTCTTTTGTCATTTGATTACCCCTTCCTTCGTTCAATAAGTTAAACTGCCATCAGTGGGGGATCTTCTATCCCGTCTGGTTGCCGTCTACCGTTGAAAGAGATGAGATCAAAAAACTCTTCTCTCTTATATATACCAGATTTTCGAAAATAAAAAAGGAGTATTCGGAAAATTCCGTCTAAATTACTACTTTTTATTTCTTCTTCTTGTCATTATCTGGTACCCTTATTATAGAACGAACGTTCCTGTAATACTATAGTATTTTTTTTATTTATGAAATCATTCTATTTTTCCATGTTAGATTTCAAAAAAGAAGCGACTCCGAATCGAGTCAGCCTCCCTTAAATGAACTTAAGCTGCACCGCAGCATTTTTTGTATTTTTTCCCGCTGCCACATAGACATGGCTCATTTCTTCCGATGACTGGTTCTGTATGAACATGAGGCATTTTAGCCGCTTTTGCACTCTCCATGATAATTTGTGAGCCTTTTTCCTTCATTTGCTGATAGCGCTTCTTAAACAGTTCCATTACGTCTTTACTGTACTTTAACGTGTCTTCAGCAATATCCATCGCCTTTTGCTTGGAAATATTATAATCCTCTAGGACGAATTGATTATCTCGGAATGAAACCCGAACTCCAAAATGCTGTCCGGCCTGACTGGTGGTCTTGCGCTCCTCCACGAATTCAAGGTACACTTCCTGGCAATCACAGGTCTGATGCATGCAATAATAATCATATATCCAATACGTTTTATCTTCATACTTACTCTTTAAAGCAATTCCATCCTCAACGCCAAAAACATCCAAATATTTAATCGCTTTTCCATCTAGAATCTCAAATGGATCAATCGTTCTCATCTATAGACACATCCTAATTCATCAAAATTTATTCACCCTATGTATTGTACAACCTAAAACCTCAATCGTCACTTGAAACGAAGCATAAGAAAGCCAAAATCCTATATGGTAAAAACCTATTAAAGAAATCTTATCGAACAAAAAAACAGCTGCCGCAGTGTGTTTATACTGATGCAACTGCTCCTATATTTACTTCCCATTAATTTTTCATTCGATCCAAGTAGTCAATTCATCAATCGGTGTTTTTTTAGCCGGTTTTGGCTCCATATCGGGATAACCCAAGTAAATGAATGCTAGTATTTCTCCTTTTGAGGATAAGTTGAAAAATTCCCGAACCTTCGTATTATAGGTGATTTTGCCAGTTCTCCATACTGCCCCAAGACCTAGAGAATGTGCGGCAAGAAGCATATTCTGAACGGCACTGTTCACTGCTGCATATTCTTCGGATACTAAAACATTATTCTTATCACTAGGTTCAATACCTACTGCAATAATGACCGGAGCTCTTAGTGGATTCTTTTTTTGTCTTTCCATCTTACTTATTAAACTCTCCGGGGTATCATCTGCATTTTCAATTCTTGTTATCTCTTCAAAGACCTGCCCTAGTTTATTTCTTCCTTCTCCTGTTAGTACAAAAAAACGCCAAGGCTCTGTTCGATGATGATTAGGTGCATACGTTCCAGCTTCAATTATTTGTTCAATCAATTCTTTTGGTACCGGATCTTGTTTAACAACCCCAATACTTCTTCTCGTTTTTATAGCTTCAATAGTTTCCATGTAATCTCTCCTTATCCCTTTATCTCTAAAAGTTTCTGCTTTAGTTCATTCTCCATCGCAGCCAGTTCCTGTTCAGCATGTCGACGTTTATGCCTGCCTTCTTCTTGAATTCGCATTGTTTCTTCAAGCGTGGAAATTAAATTAGCTTGGGTGTTCTTTAATGTTTCAATGTCGACAAGCCCTCGCTCATTTTCCTTAGCCGTTTCAATGGTATTTATTTTCAGCATTTCCGAGTTTTTTAATAGCAAATCATTTGTCGTTTTGGAAACCTGCTTTTGTGCCTCCACAGCATGACGCTGCCTGATCAAGGTCAATGCAATTGCAACCTGATTTTTCCAAAGTGGAATGGCCGTCATTATTGAAGATTGGATTTTCTCGACAAGCGCCTGATTTGTGTTTTGTATCAGCCTAATTTGCGGGGCGCTTTGAATGGTGATTTCACGACTCAATTTCAAATCATACAGCCTTTTATCTAATCTTTCAGCAAATTGGCGCATATCATTGACTTCTTGAAACTTCATTTGATCATTGCTTAATTCCGCAGATTTCTTTAGCTCTGGAATTGTTTTCTCATGAATTTCTTCAAGTTTAATTTCCCCCGCTGCAATGTAGACATTTAACGCTTGAAAATATTCCTTATTCGTTTCATAAAGCTTTTCAAGGATTACGATATCCGATAGCAGGATATTCTTGCTCCGATCGAGTTTTACACTGATTCGATCAATTTGAGCCCCTGTTTTTTGATACTTAGAAAGTACTTCCTGTACAGATCCCGTCAACTTCCCGAACATACGCGCAAAAAACGAGGGCTTATCCGGTTTAAGCTCATCCGGGCTCAGATCATTTAACTTCTTCATTAAATCACTGATAATGTCGCCCACTTCACCTACATCCTTTTTTTGTACATGCTCAAGCATCGAATTCGAAAAGGTTAAGAGTTTTGATTGAGCGGGTGTACCATAGGAAATCATTGCCTGGTGATTTGTTGGGTCAATTTGTTCAGCAAGCTGGTAGGCCTTTGCCCGGTTTTCTTCCGGAATGACATCAATCAGTTTGACCGGCTTTGCTTCCTGGGGAGAAAGCTTCTCCAACTGCTGCACCTCGTCAAATGGATTGGCTAAAAGATCATCAATTAAATTGGCGTTAGTCGTATTATTTAACAGGTTTGGATCATTATTATTCATTTTAACCTCCTGCTTTCATCGATTACTTGTGACTCTTTTCTAGTTTTAATGGTTTGCTTCGCAACGTCCAATTCAAAGTTGAGGTTATCTATATCATCGGCAATCACTTTATATAAATCCTTTTCTATAGTTTTAGTAAGATCCTTTAAAGTTTTACGTGTTTCTGTTAAAGATAGTTCGAGCTCCTTATTCTTTCTGGGCTGCTGAGATAAAAAAACATATTTCTCTGCCAACTCCGTGGCTGAATCCAGATGGGAATAATAAAATTGTTCCGCCTGGTAAAAGCGCTTCGGTTCTTTTTTGGTAAGACTATATATTTTCCTGATCATCTTTATCATATCCTTCCTCTGTTTAAAAGAAGAGATATGCCTGACCGAAATTAGTGCCTTTTGCACTCGCCATATTTTCGGTTTTGCTTCACTTAAATTTTTCTTTATATATTGATATTCTTTTCTTGTCAATTCATGTTTTTTGAGGAATCGTGAGGAAAAGTAGACGGAACTTAGCCAGTATGCGAGGCCCCCTCCAACTAAGGAAAAGACAACAGAAAGAACAAACGATTGATTCAATGCAAAATAGCTAATCAGCCAAACCGGCAAAACCATTGGAAATGCAATTAATATTGGAACAACATCGGCAAGAAAGCGATTCATTTTCACTACACTCCTGACTTACACTCTTTTCTATATATACGATTATCACAGTAATTGGTTTCAAGATGGAAGAAAATTTTCTCCTACTTAAACGATATAGGAACAGGATGGTTTCTGCAAATTTAGCGATGAATTTATATTTTCATTGGAAAATGCCCCCTCTTCATTATACTCTTTTTAGGCTATCGCCTTGCCACTTTACTACAACTCACATAAGTTATAGGGTATCTATCCCGTTTGCAAAGGAGAGCTAACTATGAATTCACACGGTTTTTATCCTTTTCCACAACAAAATGGAAATCATCAGTACATTCAGGCTAATTTCAACCCATACTTCCAACAACCCGAACGATATGAATATGTACCACAGCAAGATTGGAATTTTCAGCAGATTCAAGACGATCCATATAACCATTTGCCCGAGGAGTTTGATTTTGAAAGACAACCGCCGCAAACTCAACAAATTGAAAGAAGAGTTCGGGAGCTTGAGCGTCAAAATGAGCAACAAACGAGAGAAATCAATCGACTGAACCAAGAGATTACGCGGGTGAATCGAGAAGTGAACCGTGTTAACCAAGAAATAACTAGGCTAAGCCAAAATGATCAGCGTCATACGAACAGATTGAACAGACTTAATCAAAGACTGCGGGCCGTGGAAAGGAACTTGAGTATCCCATTCTCCGCTACAGATGATGGCTTTTAGGAAAAAAACAGCAGGAGCTCATTATGGGCCTCTGCTGTTTTTTTACGTTTTCACTAGCTCTTTCATCAAAAGAACATGAAATTAATCAAACGATTGATTAAGAGGTATAAAGCTTAACAAAACGGTCATTTCGGGTTGCCTTAACTGATTTACCAGTTCTCCAAACAATCATCCGTTTCGCTTAATAGTCTGTATACTACTTCTTCTAGGGATATGTTGTAACAGCCTTATTCCCCGAAGCTTTCGGCCGCTTCCTTGAGGGTACCTGTGATTCATGACGCCATATTGCAGAACACCGATTCGGTCACAGAGCTTCATGATTTCACTCATGTCATATGTAATGTACACCATTGTTCTTCCTTGCTGGGCCGTCTTTTTTCAACAATGATTAATTTCCAGTTTGGTTTTGCAGTAGCTCTTCTGCCTCTTTTTGATCAACCTCCAAACTTGGTCATAATCCCGTTCAAATGTGGACTATCTGTAAGCTGTTCGATGACCAACTTTGTTTCAACCGTAGGATCATCTTTACTATCGCTACTTTAAATGGCTGTACTCGGCTCTCTTCTTTCAAAAAGTAGTTTCCAATGACTGCTGCGCCCAATAAAAAGAAAATAGGAGTCAGCCATTCCTTCGGCTGCCTTCCTATTTTCTAATAGCACCTTCAAATAAAAGGAAGTAAAAACCAACGTGTTTCTCATGTAAAACACACCCTACCTAAAACTTATCATCCGAATGTTTGTCTTCAAATTGATAATAACCGTCATAACTAGCTTCATCGTAAATATCGAACTGATACCTATCTTCCGGAATGAGCCCATATTTGACACCAAGCTCCATTAAATTCGTTCCTACTTCTTCCTGAATTTTATACATCTCATTTTCAGAAATGTTCACTACGCTTAACCCTTCACCAGAATCAAGCTCCAAATCTGGCAAATCGGCTTTATCCTTTAGCTTCGTCTTAGAATCTAGCTTGACTGTAACCGTTCCTGAATCCAAATCACCCTCTAGACCAAGCTTTACTTCAAATTTCCTATTGGAATAGTCTTTCTTTAGGTTAAGATCGCTCGCTTGTTTAATTGTTCCTTTAAAGGCAGAAGGCATATCAGATAAATCACCACCGGCGAAGTTCAGGTTAAAATTCCTAATGATGTTCTGCTTACCACCGTTTTCTCCGTTAATATCACTCTTCATCGCAAACTTGATTTCCTCACTCTCCCCGTACTCTTCATACATAAAGGAAGCCTTAAGATTTTCAGCCCGCGTATCTTTATTAACAGCCACATCATTTGTAACTTGGAACATAACCTGGGAATCCTCA
The DNA here is from genome assembly GCF_016651095.1 of Peribacillus sp. TH16. NCBI lineage: Bacteria > Bacillati > Bacillota > Bacilli > Caryophanales > Bacillaceae > Peribacillus > Peribacillus sp. TH16. The sequence continues at coordinate 2,300,158 of NZ_JAEKEM010000002.1, forward strand.
TCTTTTTCAGGAGATAATGCAACGCTAAATTCTTCAAATATCTGATCATTCCCATAAGGAATATTTTTACTGTTCACTTTCATATTGACCTGATCTGAGTTTCCTCCTACCGCCATTGTTACTTTACGGTCGATAACTTGCTCACTCTTGTTAATTAGTAATGTAGACGAAAACCCATTTGGAAAACTAATATCCTTCATTTCATTCTTTGCATCTTTTAACCCATTAATTAATTGTCGTTTCATTTCTTTTGTATCAAGTACCTCTACGTCATCTGCCATCGCATTAGCCTTCGCCACTTTTTGTGCTCGATTAACTATCATGCTATGAAGCTTATTATCTTCAATTAATTGATCCATAAAATCATTTACAAGGTTTTTAGTTTCCGAGGCAGATAACTTAAGAGTCACTTCCCTTAACTTCATCGTCTCGCCTTCATGCTTATATTCCACGCCTTTTTGTACCTTAAAGTTCTCACCCTCTAATCGGTCCAATAAGAATAACCCATACCGTTTTTGAATATATTTCTGTTCTTTCTCCGTTAATTTCAGGTCCTGCCATTTAAGATCCGATACTTCTAAGGTTTCAGGCCCCTCATATAAGGGATCAATCATACGCATGAACTCACCATATTCAACAAAATTCAAATAAAAGAATTTTTCATATAACTCCGGAACCTTCAAACCGAGTTTATCCTTACTTTGGAACATTTCAATTTCCAAAGCATTCTCCTTTTCGACATTCAAGGCTAATTTGTAGTGACCTTGTTTGCTTATAGGATCCTGTTCAGTATTGGCTGTAAAAGATATATGGCTCAATAATTCTTGAATCATTTCAAAGTCTGGATTATTTCCTAATGAATCCATTTCGACACTTCCACTAAGGGTCATATCTGAACTAGAAGGTTGCTTCATCATTTTCTCTTGGAATTCAATTGAATTGCCATACTTATTGGTCCATTCCTCTTTGTAATTCTGATACGTTTTGTATTCAGACAGAAGATACAGCTCTTTCGGGGATTTATGAATAATAGCTGCAACTGCACTGGTAATGATGATAAATGCTAATACTGCCGTAATAATTAACGTTTTTTTCTTGAATAGCTTTTTTGAGGGCTTTTCCTCGATTTGTTCTTGCCTCAATTCAGAAGTAGCCATTTCCTCTTCTGTTTTTTGGTCTTCTCCTACAGAAGCGCCACATGATAGGCAAAGTTTAGAATCCTCACTCACCGTCTTACCACATGATTTACAATTTTTCATTTATTAGGACTCTCTCCCTTTTCCTACTCACTTAACACATAAACTCCTATAAATTTAGTACTTTTTCATCATAAATAATTCATTTCAATAATTACACATTTTAGGTAAATAACGACGGAAATAACGAGCACTATTATTACCCATATTATTAAATTATTGTTAATTAATATCCATATTCTAAATTTCTAAAAATAACTCTCAAATTCATGTTCGGAAATCTATGCCTTCTCACCTCATCTGTTCAAATATCATGAATAGCCGTTGAACAATAAATCACCTCCATCCTTTACTTGTTATTACATTAAATACTCCTCGAAACAGGTATCTAATAATATCAAGGAGCGAGTTTCCCTGCGCCCTCTGTATAAGTATGTAAATACCCCATGAAATTATCACTTAAGAATTTTTTTAAAGCCTCCCATGATCCTCATTTCTCACTCCGCTCAAAAAGAATGTTTAACCATTTATTTTCGGAAATATTACAAATTTAAACCAGAAACAAAAAAAGAACAGGAGCCATTCTTGCACTCCCGTTCTTTCTCGATCATCTCATAAAATGATTTAACTTTTCATTTCTTGCATCTTGTTCTTCCTTAGAAGCCAAATCGTACTTCTTTAAAAGATGAAACAATTCGTTCAGTGTTTCCTGCGAATTTTCGTTTTCTAGAAAGCGGCCCAATTTCTTACCTAAGTCCTTTGGTAAAAATCTCATTTGACTCTCTAATTTCAATCTGACATCTTGCTGGGAATGATTTAGATTGCATGTACCCATTTATAAATCACCTCTTACTCTATTCTAAGATAAATCTTACCTTTTTACCTCTTCTTCCTGCTTAAAGTAATTCTCTGACTTAATAAACTCTGGAGAGGTATGAGTGGCCATGATACCATGATAGCTGATATCCAGGCCTAGCTCTTCTTCTTCATCCGTAGACCGAATTGGTACCCAAATATTGATGACTTTAAAAACCATCCATGTTAATACAAATCCCCAAATACACAATACCATTAATCCCAACGCTTGAACCCTAAGTAAATGCCATCCTCCACCTGTAAATAGACCACCTTCTGTAGCAAAAAGACCTACAGCTATTGTTCCCCACATACCAGAAGCCGCATGGACAGGAAAGGCCCCCACTGGATCGTCAATCTTACGGGCTTCTAACCAGTTAGTCGCTGCTATCATAAGCATTCCGGAAACTGCCCCAATTAGGATCGCAGCAATATCACTAACGAAAGCGCAGCCAGCAGTAATGCCAACAAGTCCTGCTAGTGAACCATTGATGACGGACGGAGCATCTGATCGTCCATAGCGAAATAACGTATAAAGCATAGTACCTGCACCACCTGATGCAGCTGAGAGCATCGTGACAATGGCAATATGTCCGATACGACCATCTGTAGCCTGCAGAGTACTTCCTGCATTAAACCCAAACCAGCCGAACCATAAGAGGAACGCTCCAACCGATGCCAACGGGAGATTACTAGGCAGGGAAATAGAACTAGGTCCCTCTGACGGAAATTTTCCCACTCTCGGACCAATCACCATGGCTGCTGCCAGTGCAGAAAAACCACCTAGTGCATGAATGACCGCTGAGCCTGCAAAATCCCGCATCCCTAACTCACTTAGCCAGCCGCCGCCCCATACCCAGTGACCGGCAATCGGATAGATAAACGCCGTCATCATGACCACATAGATAAGGTACGCGCGAAAATTAATCCTTTCCGCAACGGCTCCGGAAACGATGGAGATTACCGCAATTACAAACGCCCCTTGAAATAGCCAAAATGCATCTATTGAAATGGTCAAATCGATGTGCGACAAATCACCTTTCAGCATAAAACCACTCGTCCCGATACTCCCTATTAAATCCGTCCCATACATTAACCCAAAACCTAATACGAAATAACAAAGCGTACCAATCGTAATATCAGCAAAAACCTTCATAATGATGTTCACATTATTCTTAGTACGAACAAACCCTGCCTCTAATAAGGCAAAGCCGCCCTCCATTAATAGAATCATGGCTGCTGTCAGAACAACCCAGATTGTATCCAATCCAGCATTTAACGTTTCTAATGTCATATTGGTAGTCCCTCCACTTTCCGCCAAGCCTTTATATCTTCTATGATGGTAGGTGGCAATATTATTTCGCGTTTTTCCGGGTCTGCTTCCAGTAAGCCCATCGCCTCATTTATAATAGCGACCTTTTGTTTTATACTCTCAATTTTGATATATCTTTCTTTAACATTCACCAAATGCTCTACAGCCTGATGATGGCTCGGAGCCCGTCCCGTAAAAAACCGTTTAAATGGGGATAGCGATTGATACCACGCTTCCTCTGCTCTTCGTTTTTGCTCGTATTTATGTATCCTATTTTTCATTGATTCAATCTCCGACTCTTGTTTGCTCTTGATTCCTTGCAGAACTTTCATTACTTCTTCCAACGAAATTTGAAAAACCACTCTATTATACAAATCGTCTAAAACCACCATCATGTTATATCACCTCACGTTATCACGTTAGCTTTAATATGATTATATGTATAATTCTGAATTGAGTCAACTTTTTAAAAATTTTAAAACACTATGGCAGTTTTTAAATTAGAGTGAATAATTGAATCGTACAATGCACTTATTTGTTTAAATAGCTGACTCCCTTACATACAAAAAAAGCTAGCTATCTCCCCATATTTATTACTATTCCAGCTATTAATCAATCGTTTGATTAAATATAGATAAGCGCAATTCCCCTTAAATAATCGAACTCAGTCCCTTTACTTTTTTACACATAAAAACTGCTCAGTTCCCCCGGCACACCCTCAGTTTAAATATACCAACCATCACTTGACGAAACAGAGTGGCAGTTAACTTTCATGAAAACAAACTGTTTCCATCAGACGCTAAAGCCACATCCGCCGTATACTGATAACTGGTTCTTCAGTAATCCGGGTTACTTGTTCAAAAGAAGTATCAGCCAATCGGCGTTTGCTACCTTTTTATACTGAAGAAGCAAAACTAAACCCCCTCAATAAAATACTTTGAATCGGAAACAAATTATTTTATAAACCTTATCAAGTTTCATCCTCAAGGCCATGCGATTTTTAAGCAAACAAGGGATTGAAATCACTATTTTTCACAATCTAGAGAATTTTGGTAGGTATATAAAAATTGATGTTTCCTTATTCTAAAAAGGCAGTTAAAAACCAAGGAGGTAACACCCATGACAGTAATCAGTGATGTTAAAACGACTTTAGCAGGACTAAAAAGTGCTCAAGCAAGCTTCGAGACCTTCGCCCTTTCAACGGACAACGAGCAAGCCAAACAACTTTATCAACAAGCTGCTCAACAAACACAATCGATTGTTGACAGCGTTTCTCCTCGTATTGATCAGATTGAGCAAGAAGAACCACAATATAAGCAATAAGTAATCATATAAAAAGGTTGGTTGAGGCAACCAACCTTTTTTATATCTTTAATTTGAGGAGGCAATTCCTTGAAATACAAAATGAAGACATTAAAAACATTCCTTTTTTTAATAACTGTTATCGGGTTTGTCTCAGGATGTTCCGGAAATTCGAATCAAATAGATAATAATAAAAACTTGAATATTTCGAAGGTACATACTAGCAGTCCAATAAAGCAATCCGTGGCCAATCAAGCTAAAGATAGGCTATTAGCAGAGGAAGAGGTTTCGGATGTAAAAGCCGTAAATAGCGATAAGGAATTGTTAGTGGCAGTCAAAGTAGATAATTTTGATCGTTTCCGTTTAAAGAGCGTTAAAAAACAAGCACAATCAGACTTAGAAAACATGTTCCCAGATTATAAAATTCTTATCTCAACTGACCAAAAGATGTTTTTAGAACTTGACCAGTTGGAACAAAAGCTCGAAAAAGATAAGACTAAGATGGACTCACTGAAAAAAGACTTCAAAGAAATCAAAAGTTTAATGAAGGAACAGACGTAGATGGAAGAGGTGATACAAGCATGTCAAATAATAAAAAGAAAAAATTAACCCCTGTCCAACAAGAATATCAACAACTTCAAACCCAACTGGAAACAAAAAGACCAGTACTACTAAATTGCATTAAAGCTTTTATAACAGGTGGAATCATTTGCCTTATCGGGCAGTTTATTCAAAATATTTATATTCATTACTTTGATTTCACAGATCAAACGGCTGGGAACCCCACTGCAGGAACGCTAATTTTCATTGCTATGCTTCTTACTGGATTTGGAGTGTATGACCGAATCGCTCAATTTGGGGGAGCTGGATCTGCAGTACCGCTTACAGGATTCGGGAATGCTGTCATATCAGCCGCTATTGAACATCGAACAGAAGGATTTGTTTTAGGAGTTGGTGGTAATATGTTTAAATTGGCAGGCTCCGTCATCTTATTCGGCGTTTTTTCCGCTTTTATTGTTGCTCTGATTAAAACAATTCTTATTCAATGGGGTGGTTTATAATGCTGACGGGTCATCGTACATGGGTTTTCGATCAAAAACCTGTCATACTCTCCACAGGAACTGTCGGGGGACCATTTGAAGCTGAAGGATTACTTGCAGATGATTTTGATTTACTTCATTCCGATTTATGGATAAATCAAGATTCCTATGAAAAGGCTCACAAAGTCCTCATAGAAGAAGCAAGTACAAAAGCAATCGAAAAGGCTGGCCTTCAAAAAGATCAGATTCAGTTTTTCCTTGGCGGCGACCTCATTAATCAAATAACACCTACAAGTTTTGCCTGTCGAACTTTGGGTACACCCTATCTTGGCTTGTTTGGAGCGTGTTCTACCTCTATGGAAGGACTTGCTCTCGGCGCTTACCTTGTTAACACTAAAGGAGCGGATTATCTGTTAACAGGTGCTTCTAGTCATAACACCGCTGTTGAAAAGCAGTTCCGTTACCCAACTGAATACGGCGGTCAAAAGCCTCCCACTGCCCAATGGACCGTTACGGGTGCAGGAGTTGCCTTATTAAGTAGTTCCGGAAAAGGCCCTCGAGTTACTTCAGCCACAATCGGCCGGGTCATTGACATGGGATTGACCGATCCATTTAATATGGGAGGAGCCATGGCTCCAGCAGCTGTCGATACAATTGAGACCCATCTAAGAGAACGAAACATCGACCCTTCCTATTATGATTTGATTGTAACTGGAGATTTAGGAAAGATTGGGCAAAAAGCTTCATTAGAATTATTTAAAAAACATGGAACCCCTATACGTGAAGAACAGTATAAAGATTGCGGATTAATGATTTATAGAGAGGGGCAACCAGTTTTATCCGGAGCCAGTGGACCAGGATGTTCAGCAACGGTTGTATATGGGCATTTATTAAACCGCATGAAAAAGGGAGATTTCAAACGTATGTTAGTCGTAGCTACCGGCGCATTATTATCTCCTCTATCCTTTCAGCAAAGCGAGACGATTCCATGTATCGCCCATGCCGTTTCGATTGAATATGGTGGTGAATAGCAATGATGATTTATTTTTGGGCTTTTGTTGTAGGAGGCTTTATTTGTGTAATCGGGCAAATAATGTTTGATGTATTCAAGCTAACACCCGCCCATACATTAAGTACCTTTGTTGTCGTAGGTGCTCTTTTAGATGGGTTTGGTTTATACGAACCATTTATTGATTTTGCAGGTGCAGGCGCAACGATCCCCATTACAAGTTTCGGGAATTCGCTTGTGCATGGGGCAATGGCCGAGGCAGAAAAGCATGGCTTAATTGGTGTAATTTCAGGAATGTTTGAAGTAACTAGTGCCGGGATATCAGCAGCAATTATTTTCGGAATGATAGGAGCTATTATTTTTAAACCAAAAGGATAAGGAGAATATAGGATGACTATTGCATCTGAAGTGAAACAATGTGTCGCCAGCCTTAAGGGTGTAGAAGCTGGTTTATCTAGCCTTGCACTCCGAACTCAAGATGATGAATCGAAACGTATCCTGCATGAAACGATGATGGTAGTGAATGAAGTGATGAAGGATGTACACAAGCGAGTTGGAGAATTAGAACGAGAGGAACCACAATATAAGGGTTTTTGATTAAACCTATGATTTGCAGGAGGTGCTAAGTAATGCCTGAATGGTTACAAATCGTTTTACGGTCACTATTTTTTTTAATTGTCCTTTTTTTAATCACAAAATGGTTAGGTAAAAAACAGATATCTCAGCTTTCCTTTTTTGAATATGTAACTGGCATAACCATCGGGAACGTTGGGGCAGAGTTAGCCACAAAGGTTGAAGGAAGTATTATAAATGGGGTGCTTTCTATTCTCGTTTTTGCACTCGCACCTTTTATAGCAGGATTAATTTCTTTGAAAAGCAAAACTATTCGTGATCTTGTGGAAGGAAAAGCCTCAGTGTTTATTAAAGATGGAAAAGTCATGGAAGACAATTTAAAAAAGGAAAAGTATACAACTGATGAATTGTTAGGGTTACTTCGAAAGAAGGATGTCTTTGATGTAGCTGATGTCGAGTTTGGTTTGTTAGAAGCAAACGGTGACTTTTCTGTTATGTTAAAAAAGCAAAATCAACCTTTAACAGCAAAAGATTTGAATCTGGCAGTTGCTTCAGTCAAGGAGGCTCAGACTGTCATTATGGATGGAGAAATCCTTGATGAACCACTTTCCACGATTGGCCTAAACCGAAATTGGTTGAAAACCGAATTGGATAAGCTAGGCGTAACCATCGAGAATGTCTTTCTTGGACAAGCAAATTCCAATGGTGAATTAAACGTGGATCTTTTTGATGATAAAATTAAAGTGCCATCTCCACAAGAAAAGCCTTTGATGCTCGCAACTTTGAAAAAATGCCAAGCAGACTTAGAGTTATTTGCCCTTGGAACTGAATCAAAGGAAGCTAAAGAAATGTATAGCAAAAATAGTGAAAAATTGCAAAAGGCAATTGACCATGTAGCCTTCATCTTAAAAAACTAATTTATTTTATACTTTTGGGTTGATAAGAAAATTTAATCCCTCACTTTCATAAGTGATGTAATCAGTCCAATAATGACAATCGTCAGACATGAAAAAAGAAAAATTCTCATACCTAAGATAAAGACGGCAGCTGTAATAATGAGTGTATCAATGACAATAATAACTATAGCAATATCTATGGAGGAAGATTTGGAAATGAATTTTGCTAACAAATCTGTTCCTCCGCTGCTTGTCTCATATCGAAGCATAAGCCCTATGCCCAGCCCAATGATAGCTCCGCCAATTAACGAACTACTGAGAATGGAAATAGAAAATGCCTTTTTTAATGGACTCAACCAATCCATAAAAAGAGAAGTCAAAAGTAATCCATGGATGCTGCTATAGAAAAGGTGACGTTCATAGTACCAAGCATATATAAATAAAGGAATACTAAGAACTAACATGGATAACCCCGTTTGAAAGCCCAAAAAATAATGAATAATAAGAGCAATTCCAATAACACCGCCATCTATTAAATGATATGGAACTAAAAAACCATTAATTCCAATACCTATCAAAAAGCTACCAACGATTACAGCCATCACTTTTTGGAATTTAATAAAATCACCTTACCTCCCATTCGATATTCCATAATATATGTCCAAGTTAGAACGTCAAGAATATACATGTAAAAAATTTTTTCCTCAGCACCCTTACTACAATTTTTGACACCACATTGAAAAAGCAGAGCCCTTAATGGGTCCTGCTTCATCATCTCTATCTAACAAAGACACTTATTATATAAATCAATATAAAATAAGCCCAGTCCAATGACTGGGCACTTACGCCATTATTTCAATTCTAACAACACTACATTTTCAACATGTGTAGTCATCGGGAACATGTCAACAGGTTGGATATCAACTGCTTTATATCCGCCTTCTTCTAAAATATGAAGGTCCCGTGCCAAGGTTCCTGGGTTACAAGATACATAAACGACCTTTTTAGGTTTCATCTCAATGATTGTGTTTAGAAGAGATTCTTCACAACCTTTACGAGGTGGATCAACAACGATGACGTCTGCCATGTTACCCTTTTGATACCATTCAGCAATGACGTTTCCTGCATCACCAACGATGAATTCTGCATTTGTGATTTCATTTAATTCAGCGTTGCGGCGTGCATCTTCAATCGCTTCTGATACAACTTCCACACCAATAACCTTTTTCGCTTTTTGTGCTAAGAATAATGAAATGGTACCAATGCCACAATAAGCATCAATCACCGTTTCTTCGCCCGTTAGACCAGCATAATTAAGTGCTTTATCATAAAGAACCTTCGTTTGATCTGGATTAATTTGATAAAAGGATTTTGCGGAAATCGCAAATTTCACGTCACCGATCAAATCATAGATTACTTCGTTACCCCATAGCAAAGTCATGTTGTCGCCCAAGATAACATTTGTTTTCTTCGAATTTACGTTTTGGACGATTGATTTCACCTGTGGAAGACGTTCAACGATTTCCTTCACGATTGTTTCGATGAAAGGGATACTTTTCGTTCTTGTAACGAGTACTATCATCAATTCGCCTGTTTGCTTGCCATAACGAGCCATAATGTGACGCAATACACCTTTATGGGTTTTTTCATTGTAAGCAGGGATACCAAGTTTACTGATGATTTCTTTTACAACTTGAACAGCTTCACTAATCATTTCATTTTGGATAATGCTTTCTTTCGTTTCTACAATTTCATGTGTCCGTGGTTTAAAGAATCCCGCTATTAGCTTGCCGTCCTTTTCACCAACAGGCACTTGGGCTTTGTTACGATAATGAGTTGGGTTTTCCATACCAATTATCGGGTGTACCTTCACATCCTCAAGTTTTCCAATGCGAGTCATCACTTCACGGACTTGTTTTTCTTTGAATTCCAACTGTCCTTCATAGCTCATATGCTGTAGCTGACAGCCACCGTATTTATGAAAGTCTTCAGTTGTAATCTCAACTCGATACGGACTATTTTCTATAATCTCCATCAAACGTCCGAAGCCATAACCTTTATTTGTCTTCATTACTTTAACTTTTGCCTTTTCACCAGGAAGGGCGTTCTGAACAAAGATCGGATAGCCATCAACTTTAGCTACTCCAGCTCCTTCGTGCGTTAAATCTTCGAATAAAACCTCTATAATATCATTTTTAGCAACGGGTGCTGTTTTTTTCATATCATCTTCTCTTTTCTTTTATAAGCTAGCCTGTATTTTACCACATTCAGAGCCTTGCCACAAAACGACTCACCAATTTACATTGGTTTTCATAAAATAATAGTAGAAGGAATTACGTTTTTTCATAGTTCCATGTATAAAAGCGAGGTAAAAAAAGAAAAATAAGGAAAAATAGATGAGGTGAAGAAATGGGTTTGTTTAACTCTATATCTGCCTGGAATGCAAACAGGCTAGAAAAACATCGAGTAAGCATGGAGGAAAAGGGCCTCTGTCCGGATTGTTATGGGCGAGGATACAGCTCTTTCGTACCAACGGAATATCATTTTTCCGATATACACGACTGTCCCGGCTGCAACGGAACCGGAGTTTATGCTGATTGGGCTGCGATGAACGGACAGCAAATGTAGATCCCATTCCACTAAGAAAAGTTCAATGAATGGTGGAAGAAGAGATATATCAAAAACACACGTAAAAAGGACCCCCTGTTAAACAAGGGGTTCTTCTAATTTTTTTACCATATATCCAAATTCATAGCCACTTATCATAATGGTTTTTATTTTCTTATATCCTAACCTGTTATAGAGTCGATTTGCCCCTTCATTCACATCTTCAACGACTAAAGAAACCCTTGGGTAGCCTTTTTCCTTAGCATACTCCTCAACATATTGAATCAGTGCACTTCCAATTCCTATCCCTTGAAAATTCGGGTCAACACATAATGTATCCAGATAAAAGTCATCACTCTCTGCTTCCTTGTCGAGTGTAATACTCGAATCTTTCATTTTCCGCCGTAATCTTTCAACTATTGGTTCATCTAACCCTTTAGCATCTTTTCCATGATAGGCAATGATCAGTCCAGATACTTCCCCATTATGTTCACTAACGAAGGTATTTTCATAGCTGATTCGATTTCCACTTTTTCTAAAAAAGTCGGCAAGAACGGCGAGTATTGTTTCTTCTTCTGTTTCGCCAGTTAACTCCTCGGCAATTTCCTTTATCGCAAGTCGTGTTAATACTGCTGCCTTTTCTGCGTCTTCTGGTGTCGCTCTTCTGATGTACACGTTACCCATTCTCCTTGCTAGATTAAAATTAAAAGGCCACCCACTTTAGTGACCTTCTTTTCATTATTTATTTGTTGGATCGTCCGGCAATATTCCTTCCGGGATGAATACATCAAAATGACGGTACTGGTTTACGAATTCAGCTGGGGCCATGCCACCAAATTCCCCGTCCAAATTAAGCATCATGTCTTTTTTGGCAGTTACTTTGATCCGATTTGCTTTTTCATAAATGACATTTTTATCATGTATATGTTCACCGCGCATTGCCAAAGTTACGACTCGGACAATATCAGCAAGATTTGCCTTTTTCAAAATAAGTAACGTGAACATGCCGTCATTAAGGGATGCGTCTGGTGCGAGTTTTTCGAAGCCACCGACCGAATTTGTATTGGCGACTAAAAATAGCATAATCTCGCCTTCGAAAAGCCTTCCATCATATTCGATTGAAACTTCTGTCGGCTTGATAGAAGGTAGCATTTCAATCCCTTTAATGTAGTAAGCTAGCTGCCCAAGCATTGTTTTCAGCTTGATTGGCACGTCGTAGGTCAATTCAGTCAATCGACCCCCACCAGCAATATTGATGAAATATTTATCATTCATTTTTCCAATATCGATTGGCATCGTATGCCCACTGGCAATAATATCAGCTGCCCCTTCGATTGACTTCGGTAAATGCAGTGCCCGCGCGAAATCATTCGTCGTTCCTGTCGGAATAATTCCTAGTTTTGGGCGCTTTTCTGCAGTGGCCAGTCCATTAACAACCTCATAAATCGTTCCGTCGCCTCCTGCTGCAATGACAATATCATAGCCGCGTTCAATGGCAATTTTAGCTGCATTCGTTGCATCACCAGCACCGGTCGTCGCATGTGTAGAAGCCTCATATCCAGCTGCTTCAAGCTTTGCAAGCACCCCTGGTAAACTCTTCTTAATGGCTTCCCGGCCTGATGTCGGGTTGTAAATCAACCTTGCTCTTTTCATTTCCCATCATCCTTATACAAATTGATTCCATAAATTACATATTAATCGTTCACTACATGAAAAGCAATATTCGAAAAAAAAGAGGACCGCATTCGGCCCATTTCTTTATATGCTTTTTCTAGAAATCTTATCAGGGAAATTATAAAGCTTTTTACAATTTTATTCTAGTAAATGGTTTAAAATTATGGGTAATGAACATTCACTTTATATGTATCGAAGACAGTTAAGATATGATTCCCTTTTCCAGACTTTAGTGTACCATTCTTTTTTTCAGTTTTTTCAGTGCCTTCTTCATTCGTGTCTTCTTCTTTTATCTCGGTCGTTTTCCAGCTATTTTCAGGCCCCTCGAGCTCCTCGACACCTTTTGCTTCAATCTTGATATCACTATTTTCTTGAAGGTATACGCTAAGGTAGCCGCTATCTTTTACACTCCAATTACTTAAAAGCTGTCTTGGCTTTAAGACAAGATCCGTGCTTTGTCCATTAATCTCTAATGATAATTCAGCAGGGATAATAAGAGTAGCCTTGAGATTCGTCCTGCCTCCGCCTAAAAGGCTATTTTGAACCGGTAAATCCTTGAAGCTGATATAAAGTGTATCACCGTTTCTCTCAACCATTAAATAATCTTCCGTCTTTTTCAACAGGGATTCAGCATCTACTGTTACAAGCTCATCATATGTCCCGAATATAGAAACTTCTTCATCGGTCCCACTTTCAACCGTCAATGGGTATGATCCAGAATCTAGAACGACCCTCTGAATGTCTTTTCCAGCCTTTTCATTGAACCCAGGTAAATTCACTGTTTTTTCTTCGCTTTGCACGGCTGCCCTGACTTGATCCATTATTCCACTTGATGTCAGCAGAATTAAAACAATTCCCGTCGTTCCAAGCAATCCTACGAAAAGAATACTAAGAATATCATATTTTACAAAGGAACTTTCTTTTCTGGAAAAATAGATATAGAAGAGAATTTCCACTCCCAAAATAATGAAAAGCAACGGCCACCAAGAAAGAAGAATCGTCGTCATATTCATATTTGCGATTTGAGAAATCAGTAAAATCATACCTAAACCAACCAGAGAGACTCCCATTGAAATTGTTCCGACTCTCCATGTTCTCATTTTGTCTCCTCCTTGTCTCTCGCTTTTTTACTTCCAGCTAACAATTTTATTCCTCCACCTATAAGAAGGATACACACGAGTCCTTTTTGAAAATAATCTCTAAACCAATATTCTAAGTTGCTTCCAACCCATTCATCTAAATGAGGTGCAATTGCCGGAACGATAATGTTACTTGCCAAGAAATAAATTCCTAGCCCCACCAAACCAAGGCCTACCCATTTTTGCTGATTGACAATTCCCGAAATTATGGGCGTATCTTCAACAGGACCCTCTTCCATTTTAGCCGCTTTTTGTAATCCATCAAAAAAGCTGTAAAACCAGATGATCGGAATAAGGAAAAAGAAGAATCCTAAACGGAGTAAATCCAATATATAAATGGCGAATAAAAAGCCGGCCATTAATTGGATTCCGCGTTTTTGCAGCCCTAAATATAAATGACCTGCCCCAGGGAAAATGGCGAATAAAGTCGCGACCGATTTACTCTTCTTCCCAGATTCCCGTCTCTCCTCGAAATCTTCCAACACGGTCCGATCAATAAGCTCCTCACCCCTTTGCTTTTTATTCAGCTGTTGAACAGAATCAAAAAAACTGTAAATCCAGATAACTGGCAATAAAGCCATGAATATTAGCAGACCTTCCATTTGTGTCATCACACTGATGAATATCACCATAATGCCAAGGCCTAAAAAGCCAATTAGAAAAATAAGTCCCCGATTCATGAGGCCGAGCTGAAAATGTCCGAGACCAGGCACGAATGAAAGGACAATTACATAGAATCTTTCTGCTTCCGGCTGATCCACTATTCCCCCTGCATCCGTTTCGCTTTTAGGATTTCTTAGAGAGGTAACTACCAAGTCAAATATACTGATGAAATAAAACACCATTCCTATAATGGAAAAGGCAAGAAACGCTTCCAATTGACTAATCAATGTAAGAAAAAAGCCTCCCAGCCCTAATCCAAGCGTGGCTAGAAAATAAAATAAACCTTTATATCTCCTACCTAGGTAAAAATGACCAAAACCCGGAAGAAATGATAACAAAAAAGCTAATATCGGACTTTTATTCATTTCTAAACCCCTCCTTATTTTTCTTTTCAATAGAGTCCATCCAATTAAATGTTTTATCAATAAGACCATCGGTTAAGGTCTGAGTTTCCTTTACAGTACTGGATTCTACAGAATCAACGTATTCAGTCAGGGATTGAAAAACTCCGGCTGCCATTAATAGAATCGTAAAACCAGCGGCAATCAGGTAATGTCTTGTAATCGTCCGAAGAGATTTTTCTTTTCTGATTTGCTTAACCTCTTCATTAGATACTTCATTTAGTTGAGCAATCGAGCTCATAACAGAATCTGCTATATCAAGTTCTTCAACGAGCAGACTAGATTCAGCTCTTTCCATCGCCTCCATATAGACTGTTAAACACTCGTCACAGGAGTATAAATGATTTTCATATTCTATTTTTAGATTATCAGGCATTTCATCCGCCAAATAAGCAATCCACCCTGCTTCAGAAACATGGTTCATGAAAAATCCTCCTCTTTCCAATGTTTTCTCATCCAATTCCTTGCCCGATATAGCTTTACCTCAACAGATTTGACTTGAATCTGCTGTTCCTCTGCAATTTGCTGGAATGTTTTTTCTTGTATGTAATAGCCATACACAACGTCCCGATACCCCTCCGGAAGGTCATTCAGCTTCCGTAATACTTGCTTTCGTTTTTCATTTCGAAAAAACACTGCCTCAACATCATCAGATAGGCCTAAATGAGCTTCCGAAGGCTGTACTTCATGTGATTCTTCCTTTTGCCTTTCTCGTTTTCTCTTCAAATCTATTGCATGATTGACGGCAATACGCGTAATCCATGTTTTAAAACCTTGATTTTTATATTGAGGAAGAGAAGTATAGATTTTGATAAAGACTTCCTGGGTGACATCTTCTGCATCCTTTTGATTGCGTAAAACGGAATAGACGGTTCTAAAAATCGTCTCCTTATACGTTTCTATCAATATCCGGAAAGCATGATCATTTCCACCTCTCACCTTCTCCACTAACTCATCTGTCACTTCTCTCCCCCCTTTCATTTAAGCATTCATGTAATAGACGACACAAAAAGGAGTTACCCCTACAGATAACTCCAAAAAAATATAAAATTAATTTCTCACTTATAAGTTCCAGTATTTCCTCGTAAAACTCTTTTGATAACCATATGAAAACCGCATCACTTAGAAAGTGATACGGTCAATTATTAACGTTTATTGATTTCTTCAACCAAAATTTTATTAACAAGTTGTGGATTAGCTTGGCCTTTTGTCGCTTTCATAATTTGTCCGACAAGGAAGCCGATTGCTTTTTGTTTACCAGCTTTAAAATCTTCAATTGATTGCGGGTTATTATTCAAAGCTTCTTCAACCGCTGATCGTAATGCACCTTCGTCAGAAATTTGGACAAGTCCTTTTTCCTTAACGATCGTTTCTGCGTTACCACCGTTTTCGATCAACTCTTTGAATACCTTTTTCGCGATTTTAGAAGAAATTGTACCATCTTCAATCAGTTTGATCATTCCTGCCAATGATTCAGCAGTCAACGCCATATCATGCAGTTCTTTCCCTTCTGCGTTTAAGAAAGCAGAAACCTCACCCATGATCCAGTTCGATGCAAGTTTCGCATCCGCACCTGAAGCAACTGTTGCTTCAAAGAAATCAGCCATTTCTTTTGTTACCGTTAAAACAGCAGCATCATACTCTGGTAAACCAAATTCTTCAACGTAACGTTTTTTTCGTGCATCTGGAAGTTCTGGAATCTCCGCAGTAATGCGTGCTTTCCATTCTTCGTCGATATGGATAGTCAATAAATCTGGTTCCGGGAAATAGCGGTAATCATCAGAGCCTTCTTTAATACGCATTAGAACTGTTCTACCTGTAGCTTCATCGAAACGACGTGTTTCCTGTTCGATTACGCCGCCTTCATTCAATACTTCTGCTTGTCGGATTTCTTCATGCTCCAACCCTTTACGAACGAAGTTGAATGAGTTCAAGTTTTTCAATTCAGTTTTCGTACCGAATTCTTTTTGCCCAACTGGTTTCAAGGAAATGTTAGCATCACAGCGAAGTGAGCCTTCTTCCATTTTACAATCGGAAACACCCGTGTATTGAATAATGGATTTCAATTTTTCCAGATAAGCATACGCTTCTTCAGGAGACGTGATATCCGGCTCGGATACGATCTCAACAAGCGGAGTACCTTGGCGGTTGTAATCACAAAGTGAATAGTTCCCTTTATGTGTCAGCTTACCAGCATCTTCTTCCATATGAATACGTGTAATGCCGATTTTCTTTTTCTTGCCACCGACTTCGATTTCAATCCAGCCATGTTCACCGATTGGCTGATCGAATTGAGAAATTTGGTAAGCTTTCGGATTGTCTGGATAAAAATAGTTTTTCCGGTCAAATTTCGTGATTTCTGCCACTTCACAATTTAGCGCGATAGCAGCTTTCATTGCAAAATCAACAGCCTTTTTATTGACGACAGGCAATACACCTGGATAGCCAAGATCAATTACAGTCGTATTGCTATTTGGAGAGGCACCGAATTGGTTCGGGCTCGATGAGAAAATTTTTGAATCTGTTTTTAATTCTACGTGTACTTCTAGACCAATTACCGTTTCAAAGTCCATTTTTTTCACCCCTTACAGCTTAGGAAATTGTTTATGAAAATCTGTTGCTTGCTCAAATGCGTGAGCAGCGCGGTAAATCGTGCTTTCATCAAAATGCTTCCCGATCATTTGCAGACCAAGCGGAAGACCATTAGCAGCGAAACCACAAGGTACGGAAATACCTGGTACGCCAGCAAGGTTGACAGGAATCGTTAAAATATCATTCGCATACATCGTTAATGGATCGGCAACTTTTTCACCGATTTTGAAAGCTGGTGTAGGTGTTGTCGGTCCAACGATTACATCATATTTTTCAAATACATCTTCAAAGTCTTTTTTGATCAATGTACGCACTTTTTGAGCCTTTTTATAATAAGCATCATAATAACCAGAGCTTAAGGAGAAAGTTCCAAGCATGATACGGCGTTTTACTTCGTCACCGAATCCTTCCGATCGAGTTTGCTTGTACATTTCAATTAAGGTTTCTGCATTATCTGTACGGTGACCGAAGCGAACGCCATCAAAACGGGAAAGGTTTGCCGATGCTTCTGATGAAGAAAGCAGATAGTAAGCAGCTAGAGCATATTTGGAATGCGGCAGGGAAACTTCTTCCCATACAGCTCCAAGTCCTTCTAATACTTTTAAAGCTTCAAGTACAGAATTACGTGCTTCTTCCCCAACACCTTCACCAAGATATTCTTTAGGAACTGCAATTTTCAACCCTTTAACATCGCCTGTTAATGAATTCACAAAATTCGGTACGTCTAAGTTAGCAGATG
Organism: Peribacillus sp. TH16; assembly: GCF_016651095.1. NCBI lineage: Bacteria > Bacillati > Bacillota > Bacilli > Caryophanales > Bacillaceae > Peribacillus > Peribacillus sp. TH16. Next base: position 2,318,156 of record NZ_JAEKEM010000002.1, read on the forward strand.
TGGAATCCATTGGATCGACGCCTGAAATCGCTTCAAGAAGGTATGCATTATCTTCAACCGTTCTTGTCACCGGACCGATTTGATCTAATGAAGAAGCAAAGGCTACAAGTCCGAAACGGGAAACCCGTCCATATGTAGGCTTTAAGCCGACAACTCCGCAGTATGCAGCTGGTTGGCGAATCGATCCACCTGTGTCAGAACCTAATGAGAATAAGACTTCACCAGAAGCGACAGATGCAGCTGAACCACCTGAAGAGCCACCTGGTACATAATCCGTATTCCATGGATTGCGTGTTGCCTGATATGCTGAGTTCTCATTTGAAGAACCCATCGCAAATTCATCCATGTTCAATTTTCCAATTGTCACCGTTTCTGCCTGCTGTAACTTTTGAACAACGGTTGCATCATAGATTGGATCAAAGTTCTCCAAAATTTTGCTCGCACAAGTTGTCCGTAAATTTTTAGTAACAATATTATCCTTCACACCGATTGGCATGCCAAATAGGGCGCCTTGGCTCTCGCCTTTTACTAATTGGTCATCCAATTGTTTTGCTTGGTTGCGGGCGTTTTCTTCATCTAATGTCAAAAATGCCTTCACCTTGTCTTCTACTTGTCCGATTCGCTTATACGATTCGTTAACAAGATCAGTAACGCTGATCTCTTTATTATGTAAACGTTGATGAAGCTCGGAAACTTTTTGTTCGAACAACGACATCATTGTCCCTCCTTATTCCATAATGGCTGGTACACGGATATATCCTTCTTTGCTATCCGGTGCATTCTTAACTACTTCTTCTACTGGTAATCCTGGTTTTGCAACATCTTCGCGCATTACATTTTTCATATCCAAAACGTGAGAAGTCGGGTTTACCTGATCCGTATCAAGTTCATTCAACTGCTCCGCAAATGAAATCATTTGTTCAAGCTGATTCTGAAACTGTTCTGCTTCTTCTTCCGTAATTGCCAAACGAGCCAAATGGGCAACGTGTTTTACTTGTTCCATAGAAATTCGTGACATTCTCTTCACCTCCGAAAAAATATCCAAATCGACTAAAATAGTCGCTTTTCTCCATAAAATCATCGTTTAAATCATATCAAACTATTGCACAGTAAAGCAACAAGAGATACCATGTCGAAATTCAAATATTTCTTAAAGAAAAAGAAGTATTTTCCGGGAAATATGAGAAAGTTGCCGAAATTTCCGGGGAAATTCCAAGAAGGCGGTCAAATTAGTCAAATGTTCTCGATTCTTGAAAAAACCCTTCCTAAATAGGAAGGGATTACATTTCCATTAATATGCTTCTGAAGTCGTTTTTCCTTGCATATGAAGGATAAGATAATCGGGTCCTCCTGCTTTTGAGTCTGTACCTGACATATTAAAGCCTCCGAACGGCTGATAGCCTACAATCGCGCCCGTACATCCACGGTTGAAGTATAGATTTCCCACATGAAAATCATCACGTGCTTTTTCCATATGTTCACGATTATTTGTAATTACTGCTCCCGTCAGGCCATAATCCGTATTATTTGCAATCTCAATCGCTTCATCAAAGTCTTTTGCTTTCGAAAAAGCAACAACTGGGCCGAAAACCTCTTCTTGCATGAGCCGGGCATACGGATCAAGATCGGCAATGATCGTTGGTTCAATGAAATAACCGGTTGTATCATCACCCTTTCCACCAGCGGCTAAACGACCTTCTTGTTTCCCAATTTCAATGTATTCCATGATTTTTTTATAAGCTTGACCATCGATGACCGGCCCCATGAAGTTTGCACCATCTTCTGGATTACCAACGGACAATTCCTTTGTCAGTTCTAAAGCACGCTCTAGCACCTGATCATATACTTCAGCAACAATGACCGCCCGGGAACAGGCAGAACACTTTTGCCCGGAAAAACCGAATGCCGAATTCACGATCGATTGAGCAGCCAATTCAAGGTCCGCTTCCTTATCAACTACAATCGTATCTTTACCACCCATTTCCGCAATCACCCGCTTCAGCCAAATTTGACCTTCATTCACTTTTGCGGCACGTTCATAAATTCTCGTACCTACTTCACGAGATCCTGTAAATGAAACAAAACGAGTGCGGGGATGATCGATAAGATAATCGCCTACTTCTGAACCGCTCCCCGGGACAAAGTTCAATACCCCCTTAGGCAGACCTGCTTCCTCCATCACCTCCACAAATTTAGCCGCGATAACCGGAGTAGTCGATGCCGGTTTTAACAGAAGCGTATTTCCCGTTACGATGGCCGCAACAGTCGTTCCTGCCATAATAGCAAAAGGAAAATTCCACGGGGAAATAATAATTCCCACTCCAAGTGGAATATAATCATAGCGATTATTTTCATTCGGTCTGCTCTGTACAGGAATTCCGTCTTTTAATTTGAGCATCTGCCTTGCATAAAACTCTAAGAAATCGATAGCCTCAGCCGTATCACCATCTGCCTCATTCCACGGCTTGCCAGCTTCTTTCGTCAGCAAGGCCGAAAATTCATGTTTCCTCCGTCGGACAATAGCTGCCGCTTTGAACAGTATATCTGCCCTTACTTCAGGCTTTACCTTACGCCATGTCTGAAAGGCCGCATCCGCTGCCTGAACTGCCTTCTCAGCCAACTCACGATTGGCTTTCGATACATAGCCTATCACTTCTTCTTTTTTAGCTGGATTAATAGAAATAATTTTATTTTCTGTAGAGATTTTTTCTCCACCAATGACTAAATCATAATTCTGACCTAAGTATGTTTTCACCCTGCCTAACCCCTGTTGATACGCCTCGCTATTTGCCACTTGAGAAAAATCCGTAAACGGTTCATGTTTATACAATTGCACCAAAACAATCCCTCCCTGTTTTAAATAACTTTTCAACACTATCAATCTTATTCTAACTAAAACTGTTAAACTCTTCAAATTATGTATAAATAAGATAATATCATTCAAGAATAATAGCCAGGCATAAAGCCATTTTGTTAAGGTTACTCATGGCTAGATTTGTTCCAAATAAAAAAGATGAAGCTTGTTAAGCTTCATCTTTTTTTTATTCGTATATATGCACGGTTGGTTCGTCTTGATTTGCCTCGCGAACAATAAGTGCTTCGGGTCCATTTACAGAAGTGATCGATACTTGTACTGCAATATATTTAGGGAAACGTTCCATTACAAGACCAGCCACATATTGTGTAAAGCCAATCGCTTCTGAGTTTCCATAAAATTGGATAGGGATATCGATGTTCAAGCTTTGTAATTGGTCATCCATATAAAATGCCCTGCCAATAACTCCATTAAAGTTAGGGAAATATTCTTCAACATCCTCTTTAAAATTTGTGAATGTGTTGACGTCATCCCTATATTTTTTTTCTGCACTTGCCGAAGGGAATAGGAAGTATTCTTCGTTTAAGTTTGTCCATTTTCCAATATTGTTAGAGTTTTTCCCTATATTCGTATAGGAAATAAAATTCCCAGGCACTACAGAGGATTTTTCATTTTGCTCAAACAAGGCAATGGTAATCGGAACATTTTTCAGCTTGTCCATATTACGCAATCTTTTTAAGACTTCCTCAGCAATTTTCTCCCCTTCTTGTTTTAGTTCTTTACTATCAATTTTCTTTTCATAGGTTGCCCCGTATGCTTCTTTTTGATAGTAATGGACTGAATTTAGGGCAAGGCCTATTACAACTCCACCAAGGCTAACTGTGCTATCCTTTGATTTCACCAAATAGTTATGTTCTAAAATATGAGCCAGGTAAATTGGATTTTCCGCATTCCGCTTATCAATGTCACCTGTACCTGAATCAACTGGATTTAAACCTACGTTATCACTTTCTTTCTTGTTCTTTTCTTTCAACTGGCTTTTTGTATATTTTCTGTTCAACCAGGATGATATCTTGGAACTGTCGAGCATTTGCCCCTCTTGAAATAGGTATTCTTCCGGGTCAAATTGAGTTTGTGCCAACCGCATCAGTCCATTTTCAAACTCTTCGATATCATATCGAGTATTTAAATTCGAAACGACCAAACCGCGGGCTTTTGATGGCTCAAACGGAAGAATCGTTTGATAATATTCTTCCGAAATTTTATACTTCGGAATAATTGCTGTATCCTTTTCGTTTTTGGAGTCTTGAACTACCTCTTGCTTATCCTCAAAACTAGGTGCACATCCAGCAAGAAGTAGTATAAGAATCATCCCCAAAATAGAGTGTTTCCTCATAGCTACACCTCTTATTTTTTTAGTTCCTCAATCAGTCTCTCTTCATCCCATACGAGAACGCCTAGGCTTTCTGCCTTTTCTAGTTTGGAACCAGCATCTTCGCCGGCCACGACCAAATCCGTTTTCTTGCTGACACTTCCAGCAACGTTAGCTCCTAGCGCCTCTAATTTTTCTTTCGCTTCATTACGTGTTAGCTGATGCAGTTTCCCTGTCAAAACGACTGTTTTTCCAGCGAAAATGGAATCGATTTCTTCTATAGAAACAGCTCTTGCCCCTTTATAGATAAGGTTCACACCGGCTGCTTCCAACTCATTCAACAGTGCATGCACTTCCTCCAATTCAAAATATGCCACGATGGAATCAGCCATTTTTTCTCCAATTTCATTAATTGCTGTAAGTTCTTCACGGCTCGCCTTGCTTAATGCTTCCATAGTGCCGAATTCCCTCGCAAGGGTCTTCGCTGCTTTCGAACCAACATGGCGGATACCAAGGCCGAATAGTAATTTTTCTAGCGAATTGCTTTTCGAAGCTTCGATTGCCTGAAGGAGTTTATTGACGGATTTATCTCCCATCCGTTCCAATGCTATCACTTGATCGTATGTAAGCTTATAAATATCAGCTACATCCTGTATGAGCGCTTCCTTAAATAACTGGCTAATGACTTTTTCACCTAAACTGTCGATATTCATTGCTGTCCGTGATACAAAGTGAATCAAGCCCTCTCGGATTTGTGCCGGACATTTCGGGTTGATGCATCGCAGGGCGACCTCCCCGTCCAGTCGGACAAGCTCGCTATCACATTCTGGGCACTCATTCGGCATCTGGAACTCGACTTCTTCCCCCGTACGACGTTCTGCTAGTACATTGACGACCTCTGGAATGATATCGCCTGCTTTTTTCACGACCACTTGATCTCCAATACGGATGTCCTTTTCACGGATTAAATCTTCGTTATGCAGCGAAGCTCGTTGCACAGTCGTTCCGGCTACCCGAACAGGGTCCAAAACAGCCGTTGGTGTCAACACTCCCGTACGGCCAACATTCAGCTCGATACCTCTTAGTGTTGTGATGACTTCTTCGGCTGGAAATTTGTAGGCAATCGCCCATCGCGGACTTTTTGCCGTAAAGCCTAGTTCATCCTGCTGTTCAAGTGAATCCACTTTTACGACAATTCCATCGATATCGTAGGCCAAGTTTGGACGTTGTTCAGTCCATTCTTCAATATAGGCAAGAACTTCCTCTATATTCGTACAGGTTTTTCGTTCCTTATTTGTTTTAAACCCTAGTTCATCCAATAAATCTAGACCCTCGCTGTGAGAACGAACCCCTGTTTCACCTAAATCAGCAATCGCATAAAGGTATACATCCAAGTTCCGTTTCGCAGCAAGTTTTGGGTCAAGTTGTCTCAAAGAGCCAGCAGCTGCATTACGAGGATTTGCAAAAGGTTCTTCCCCGCGTTCTTCCTTCGCCTTATTTAGAGATTCGAATGATTTTTTTGGCATGAATGCCTCACCACGCACTTCTATGGCGATAGGCTCCCGTACCTTCAAAGGAATTGACTTGATTGTTTTCAGGTTTTCGGTAATATCTTCACCAATTGTTCCGTCTCCTCGGGTTGCTCCTCTTACGAAATATCCATTTTCATATTGAAGTGTGACGGCAAGTCCATCTATTTTCAATTCACATACATAGGAAAAATTGTCACCTACAGCCTGTCGGACCTTTCTGTCGAAATCGCGTAAGTCACTTTCATTGAAAGCATTACCTAGGCTAAGCATCGGTGTCGTATGCTCCACTTTTTCGAACATATCCAGGATGGCCCCACCGACCCGCTGTGTTGGAGAATCGGCTGTTTTCAGCTCGGGAAATTTCTCTTCATACTCAATTAATTCACGTAAAAGCCGATCATATTCAGCATCAGGTACGGATGGCTGGTCCTTCACATAATATTCATAGCTATATTGGTTCAATAAAGTTTGCAGCTCAAGAACAATCTTCTCTGCAGCTTGTATGTCCATACGTTCAATCCTTTCTAAAGAAGACTCCACCGCACTTCATCTTAGAAGAGCGGTGTCTAAGTCAGATATCCCTATTCTTCACCAGTAGACGCATATTCATAGCTTATGCTTTTTCTATTGGTGCAAATTTCGCCAATAGGCGTTTAATGCCGATTGGACTTGGGAATGCAATATCCAGTTCCTTTCCTTCGCCTTCTCCTTTTACACTCACCACGGTTCCAATCCCCCACTTTTTATGGGAAGCCTTGTCACCAACGGCCCAACCAATCTCTTCACCGCCTGTTGCAGATGGGGCAGAAACAGCTCGCCCAAAGGTAGGCATTTTTCTTGTGGAAGCCGTCGCAGTGTTCCCTGTTCTCGCCGGAGAACTGAATGGAGTCTGCTTGGATCTAGGAGCAGGTTTCGGTTTAAGATCTTCAAGAAGTTCCTCGGGTATTTCTCCGATGAACCGTGAGACTGGATTCATGCTCGTCCGTCCATACAGTGTCCGCATTTGGGCATTACTGATGAACAACTCATTTTCAGCCCTTGTAATCCCCACATAAGCAAGACGGCGTTCTTCTTCCATCTCCTCCTCATCCATGAGCGAGCGGCTATGAGGGAAAACTCCTTCTTCAAGGCCCAGTAAAAAGACTACCGGATATTCTAATCCCTTCGCCGAATGTAGTGTCATTAACGTTACCGTATTTGTTGCTTCTTCGGAGTTCTCATCTAATTGGTCAATATCAGCAACCAACGCCAGGTCAGTTAAAAAGCCAATCAATGATTTGTCCTCGCTGTTACTTTCGAATGCTTTCGTTACAGATAAAAACTCATCTATATTTTCAAGACGGCTTTGTGATTCAATTGTTTTTTCTGCTTGCAGCATCTCACGGTAACCGGTTTTTTTAATGACTTCTTCCACCAGTTCCGTCACAGATAAGTACTCCTGCTGATTTGTATAGTTAGTAATTAACGTGTGGAATTCCCTTGCTGCTTTGGTAGCCTTCCCGCTTATCCCAATCATTTCCACGGACTCAAGTGCTTTATAAATGGAAAGATCATATTGATCTGCATAATCTGCTACTTTGTCCATTGAAGTTGCACCAATACCTCGTTTCGGTACATTTATTACACGGCGAAGACTGATGTCATCATCAGGATTTGCAATAAGACGCAGATAGGCAAGTAAATCCTTAATCTCTTTACGATCATAGAACTTAGTGCCGCCGACGATTGCATAGTTAATATTGGATTTAAGCAGAACTTCCTCCATTACCCGTGATTGTGCATTTGTTCTGTAAAGGATTGCTATATCGGAATATTTTCTACTACCGTCCTTAGCTAATTCATTTATCTTTCCTGCTACAAATTGCGCTTCCCCTTGTTCATTGTCTGCACGGTAATAGAAAATCTTATTACCATCTACATTCTCAGTCCAAAGATTTTTCGGCTTCCGGTTTCGATTATTATCGATGACCTTATTCGCCGCTTCAAGAATCTTTTTCGTTGAACGATAATTCTGTTCAAGGAAAATCATATTGGCATTAGGATAATCTTTTTCAAATGAAAGGATATTCGCAATATCCGCACCGCGCCAGCGATAAATCGACTGATCTGAATCCCCTACAACACAGAGATTACGGAATCGTGAAGCTAGCAGTTTAACAAGCATATATTGAGCCCGGTTTGTATCTTGATACTCATCAACATGAATGTATTGAAACTTCCGCTGATAATATTCTAGCACTTCCGGTATAAGTTGGAACAATTGAATCGTCATCATGATCAAATCATCAAAATCGAGGGCTGAATTTTTCCGCAAACGTTTTTGGTATTCTGTATATACATCTGCCGTTACTTTAGTAAAATAATCTGACGCAGTTTTGAGGTATTCTTCTGGTCCGACCAATTCATTTTTTGCTGAACTGATACTACCTAAAATGGCCCGGTAATCATATTTCTTTGTATCCATATTACGGTCTTTCATAATTTGCTTAATGACTGATTGCTGATCCGTCGTATCTAAAATTGAGAAATTCCTATTAAATCCAATCCGATCAATATCTCTTCGCAAAATACGGACACACATAGAGTGGAACGTTGAAATCCAGATATCTTCGGACGCACCGCCCAGAATGCTACGGATTCTTTCTTTCATTTCACGTGCGGCTTTATTAGTAAATGTGATTGCAAGGATATTCCAAGGTGCTATCTCCTTTTCAACCATCAAGTAAGCAATACGGTGAGTCAGCACACGCGTCTTTCCACTTCCTGCCCCAGCCATAATTAGAAGTGGACCATCTGTTGCTTTTACTGCTTTTTGTTGCTGTTCATTCAAACCTATTAGTAATTTTTCCGCTAAATATTGCATTATCACACCACCTATACGAACATTCGTTTCTATTTTAGTATACTACATTTTTTCCCTATTTACATTTTGGCCAAATTATCATTTAACTGCCTCAACTGTTGCAAGCGCCGTTTTCAAATCTTCATAGATCACATTACCAACAACGATTACGTCCGCAAACTCCGCCATCTCTTTGGCCTGCTCTACTGATTTAATCCCACCGCCGTAGAATAGTACAGTATTCTCCAAACTCTCTCTAGCCGCTTCCACCATCTGGACATCGCCATAAGCACCGCTGTATTCAAGATAAAAAACCGGCAGTTTGAACATCTTTTCTGCCATCATTGCATATGCACCCACATCATCTATATCTAGATCCGTATTGGCTTTCGTCAATTGAGCCGCCTTACACTCAGGATTTAAGATGCAATATCCTTCTACGAAAATTTCATCCCAATTCAAAAGGTATCCGTATTCTTTGACTGCTTGCTGATGCAGTTTCATCATCCAATCTGGATTGGTGCTATTTAGGACACTCGGAATAAAATATAAATCGAATCCCGGCGTCACTGTTTCAACCGATGAAATCTCCATCACACATGGGACTGTATATCGCCTAACTCGCGCCATCAAATGAAGTACATTCTCAAGCGTAATTCCATCGGTGCCTCCAACCATAATTGCATCTGTACCAGACTCACAGACTTTTTCTAACGCCTCATCGCTTATTTCTTTATTTGGATCGAGTTTGAAAACATGTTTCCACTCGCGAAAATCGTACATTATAATCCTCCATTCACACTTCCCATTTCACCATTATAGCATTAAGATTTTTCATTAAAAAAGAGAAGTATCGATAAAATGTTTACCAACTGGAAACCTCTGAATCTAAAATCCAATATAACACGGTTTCGACTGGACGGTAGCTGCTATAGAAAACGCTTGCTCAAAATAAAAAGCCGGGAAACGAATTCCTCGGCTTTTTCTATTTCATACAATATAAAAAAATCGAATTCATTAAGATTCCGTTGTTTCTTCAACGTTTTCCTTTATACGGTTAAGAGCCATGGTGTAGGCATCATTTCCGTAGTTTAAGCAGCGTTTAACCCTAGAAATCGTGGCCGTGCTAGCCCCTGTTTCGTTTTCGATTTTATGATAGGTTTTACCTTCTTCAAGCATACGGGCTACTTCAAGGCGCTGTGCTAATGATGAAATTTCATTGACTGTACATAAGTCATCAAAAAATCGATAGCATTCGTCTAAATCGCGCAAGGAAAGTATCGACTTAAACAGCTGATCCGTTTCTTTCCCTCTTAACTTATCAATTTGCATGTTTCTCCCCCTCAATTTTCATGGGTATCAAAATGAGACGTCTTCTACTAAACCAGGTTGATTCGGAATAATATTGACCCAAGTTTTCCCCGGTATCAACCCTACTTCTTTATCGTTTTTCACTGGTATAATTCGACCATCTTTATTAACCCATTCTACTTCATTGACCTTCCCCTTTTGAAGTAAATAACCTTTTCCGCCACTTTTTAAATCAATTTTAAGGCGTCCTTTATCATCAACCACTTGATGAGTGGTCTCAATGATGAATATATTATCCAGTAAAATCGGTTTGCTTGATTTATGCTCGACTGTTTGCTCACCATTAGAATAACGTTTATATTTCTCTTCTGTTCCTTCATATTCATACTTTACATTGAACTCTGCCGATCCGTAGGATATCTCAATTTTCAAAGCCGATTCTCCTTGCAGACCAACCGCCTCTTCCTCTGTCAGGAAAGTAAATGGCTCTGGTGCACCTGTCAGCTCATATCCTTTTTCCTTCGCACCCTTTTCAATATTATCAAAAGAAGTGTAGGAATTATGCGGTGCGTTTCGATCTGTTGAGCGCTGAAACAAAGTACCATCATAATATAGGCCGTTCAAGTTATCAATATATCCTTTGTCTAGCATGGTTTTTGCCTCTGGGCTATTCCCATGACACACATAGATGCAGTCCAAACCTTTGGCCATTTCGATATAATAGTCCCTTGCACTCCGAACCGGTCCGATTTGGTTCGGCATTTCACTTTGGAAAACAGCTAAAAATCTGGTTATGTCGCCTTCCGCCAGCAATTCATAGACTATGTCCGCATCTGAGAGACCAGATTGTGGACGCGCTTTTGGATGATTATTAATCATCACCGCTACAGCCCTTTGCTCGGTATCTTCATTCGTGGCTACACCAGTAAGTGGAAACATGTTGGAAGGCTCGTTTTTAACATCTGTATTTTTAATGACAGCTGCATCTTTCGGCTTACTGTCATCTGGTACAGGTTCTTCTTTAGTCGAACAGCCTGCTAGCAGAAAAATAGCAATAATGATGAAAAGAACTCTCTTAAATTTCATCTTTCCACTCCCCTGATTTTTTAACCATTTCTTCTCTTATATTTTAACGCATTATAGTAGGAAAGAGTATAGTTTTATTCATTACATCATATACTCCTCGCTGGGTTACCCTTATATAGGGAAGATGAGTTGTTGAAAAGAATGAAAGGGTATACACCGGATCAGCAAAGCGATAACCCCTTTCACGTAGCAGCTTTTTCAACTCATTCTCTTCTTTAATTAGTTCAGGAACCTCCTTATTGGACATGACTCCTTTTAATTTTAAAGGCAGTTCATGTATCACCTGGCCTTGTTCAGTCAAAACGATACCACCGCCAATTTCCTTCAACCGGTTAAATGCTAAATGCATATCCTGTTTTCGTTTACCAATTAAGATTATGTCACCCGTATTTGTATAAGAACCTGCAAAACCACACAATTTATTGGCAAAGCCTTTTAATATCGTATTAATGCGCCATTTACCTTCACGGTCAATGAGCATGAAAAAGCATTCATCATCTTTAAAGGTCAGTTCTTCATGGCCAACGTCATTGGAAAGATAATATGGCTTCGTGATTACGTTATTGACCAGTTCAATTCCAAACGGCATAGAAAATTCAAAATCTTCCTTTAAACTAAGATCCCAATCAAGTTCAAGCGGTTTAAAATCAAAATCGCTCCAGTTGATTTCCTGAGAATCGGGAATTACTTCACCATCCCGTTTCACCCATTTCCCTTTTGCCATTACAGAAACTGGTGCCGGTTCCTTTATATCTGTCAGAAAATTAATGTTGGCAACCCTTCCAGTAGCAATATTACCATGAAGATATTCAATATTATAATAGCGGGCGATATTAATAGTTGCCATATTATAAGCATCAATGACCGGAACACCTTGCTCTATTGCTATTTTGATTAAGCTGTCTATAAAACCACCTTCATAAAAAGACGGAGGTGATCCATCTGTTGTATAAAAGAATTTGTCATAATGATCGATGCCCATATCATGTATTTCTTGTATCAACTTAGGAAGATCCGGTCGGATAGAAGAATGCCTTAGTGAAACATAATAACCCTGTAGCAGACGAGACATGACCTCATCGCCTGTCATTGCCTCATGATCACAATCAGCACCAAACAACGTCATCTTCGCCAACGTTTTCTCCGACGCACCCGGAAAGTGTCCTTCAATTTTCTTCCTCATCCGCTTTGCTTCCTGAATCCAGTGCAACATCATGTCATCCCCGTCGAGGAGCTTCGGCCATCCCGTTAGTTCGCCGCCCTGTAGTACGGCATCGTGCTCCAGCCAAGATTTAACTGCACCATGTGAAAATACCATATCCTCGTCTACTAATTCCGTTTGTCCATCAAAACGACTCCACCAATACATTGTAACAGGAATATTACGAAGTTCTTTCAAAAGAGAAAACGCTTTCTTTTTTTCTAACTGCAATAGAAATGGCAAGTTATCATTGATTAATGTCGTTGTCCCAAAATGAGATGCATAACGTGAAAAAGAAAGGGGATTATATAATTGAGAAGGATGTGAATGCGGCTCAATATATCCCGGGACCAGGTACTGATTTGTACAGTCAACCATTTCGCAGCGGTCTATATTTTCAGGAAGCTTTTCGCCAACATAGATTATGCGATCATCATAGATCCAGATATTCGCTTTCACCCATTTTCGTAAAGCCTGATTTAAATAAGTCGTATTTTTAAGCAGAATGTGTGGTGCCCTATTGCCATCCAGCACATCTATATGTTCACGTAGATGTTTATTTTTCCATCTATAGCGCTGTTCAAGCATAAACATTCCCCCATAATTTTTTTGAAACAAATGCAATAAAAAAACCATTTTAAACCCAATTTTATTTCATACTAACATACTTACCAGAATAGCACAGTAATGTTAACTGAAAAATTGTTAATTTTTTGTGAAGGGATGGACTTATTATGAAGTTTAAACAAAATATTAGTATAATAAATGCACTTATGCGGATTACCTGTGGTTTTACCTTTCTATCATGGGCAACAGCAAAAATGGTTAAAAAACCTTGGAAAAACCAATCTTACTTATTTGTCGTCATGATATCAGCTATGAAAATTGGTGAAGGCATTCTACGCTATTGTCCAATCGTGGACGCTATGGAGAATGGACAAACATTAATGAAAAAAGAACAAAAAACGGAAAATGATTTTAATTCACCTGATTCTTATTAAATCTTTTTCTAAAGAAGAAGCTGACTCTCTTAGAGTCAGCTTCTTTCAAATTATCATGATAAATTGTATTGAATGGCACGATAACCGATATCTGTACGCCAAAACAATCCGTCTTTTTCAACATGACTCAATTCTTTATATACTTTAGCTTGAGCAGAGGCTAAATCTTTTCCTTTTGCAGCAACCAGAAGCACACGGCCACCGTTTGAAACAAAAGATCCCTTGCTATTTTTAGCAGTTCCAGCATGATAAATATGAGCATCTGGATTAATCTTGTCCAACCCTTTAATGATTGAATTCTTTTTGTAATCTCCAGGATACCCCTCTGCTGCCACTACTACACCAAGTACTGCATCTTCATGCCATTCAAGTTGTAAATCCTTACCTAAAAGGACCGCTTCAAGTGTATCAACGAAATCCGTTTTTAGCCTCGGTAAAACAACTTGCGTTTCCGGATCTCCAAAACGAGCATTGAACTCAATGACTTTTGTACCTTTTTCCGTAGCAATTAATCCGGCATATAAAATACCGGTGAAACGACGATCTTCTGAAATCATCGCATTTACTGTCGGCTGCAAGATTGTTTCGACAGCTGTCTGAACCATTTCATCGGAAATTTGCGGCACAGGTGAATAGGCTCCCATTCCGCCTGTGTTCGGACCTTGATCTCCGTCGAAAACGCGCTTATGGTCTTGGGCGATAACCATCGGATACACTTTTTCACCATTCACGAATGCCATCAACGAAAATTCCTCACCATCGAGAAATTCCTCAATAACAACTTTGGCAGAAGCTTCTCCAAACTTAGCCCCGACAAGCATATCGTGGATGGCGTCTAACGCTTCTTCCATCGTCATTGCGACTACGACACCTTTGCCTGCAGCCAAGCCATCTGCCTTAATAACGATGGGCGCTCCTATTTTTTCAATATAAGCCTTTGCAGAATCAAAATCAGTAAACGTTTCATATTCTGCTGTCGGAATGCTGTAGTTCTTCATTAAATCCTTAGCGAAAGATTTACTTCCTTCAATGACCGCAGCCCTGCTATTTGGGCCGAACACCTGTAGGCCCGCTTTAGCAAAGTCGTCAGCTAGTCCATTCAATAATGGCGTTTCTGGGCCAATTACCGTCAATGAAACTGCATTTTCTTTTGCAAAAGCAACCAAATCCTCATGATTTGTTTCTTCAATGGGCACCAGATTTGCTACATCGGTCATGCCCGGATTTCCTGGTGCTGCAAAAACTTTCTCCACCCGTTTACTTTCAAACAGTTTGCGGGCAATAGCATGCTCCCTGCCACCCCGGCCAATCACTAGTACATTCATTATCGCACCTCATCTTTGATTAATGTTTAAAGTGACGAATCCCTGTGAATACCATTGCAATTCCATATTCATCAGCTTTCTTGATTGAATCTTGGTCTTTTACAGAGCCACCCGGTTGAATGATTGCCGTAACTCCTGCTTTCGCTGCCGCTTCAACAGTATCATCCATTGGGAAGAAAGCATCCGATGCCAAAGCACTGCCTGTTGCTCTTTCACCGGCTTGTTCTAGCGCAATTTTTGCAGCTCCGACACGGTTCATTTGACCAGCGCCAACACCTAATGTCATTTGATCGTTACATACCACTATTGCATTTGATTTCACATGCTTCACGATTTTCCAGCCAAGTTCTAGGGCTTTCCACTCTTCAAGGGTAGGTTCGCGTTTTGTTGCTACTTTTACTTCTGCATCCTTCAAACTATGTGCATCACGATCTTGTATAAGTAATCCGCCTTCAATTGAAGTCAATTTACGCTCAGGTTTTTTAGCTGAGTTGAAATCAATCGTTAATAAGCGAAGGTTTTTCTTGCTAGTTAATACTTCCACTGCCTCTTCCGTAAACCCAGGAGCAATGATGATTTCAAGGAAAATTTCATGAAGCTTTTCTGCAGTTGCTTTATCTACTTCACGGTTCAGGGCAATGATTCCACCAAAGATGGAAGTAGAATCCGCCTCGTATGCTTTTTCGTACGCTTCTAATATGGTCGTTCCGACACCGACGCCGCAAGGATTCATATGTTTGACAGCTACTGCTGCGGGCTCATTGAATTCTTTAACAATTTGAAGTGCAGCATCTGCATCATTAATGTTGTTGAAAGAAAGCTCTTTTCCGTGTAATTGCTTCGCTTCAGCAATTGAGAAAACAGAACCAAGCGGTTTTTTATAAAAAGCTGCCTTTTGATGCGGATTTTCCCCATAACGAAGCGACTGTTTCAATTCATAAGTAACAGTCAATGATTCTGGATTCTCTTCTTCAGCAAGCTCTGTCATGTATTCAGAAATAACAGCATCATATGCTGCTGTATGGCGGAAGACTTTTGCAGCCAGACGGCGATTCGTTGTTTTTGAAACTCCTCCGTCTTTCAGTTCAGCCAATACGGTTGGATAATCATTGGAATCAACGATAACCGTCACATACTCGTGGTTTTTTGCAGAAGAACGAAGCATTGTCGGTCCACCGATATCAATGTTTTCAATTGCATCTTCTACAGTAACATCCGGTTTAGAAATTGTAGCTTGGAATGGGTATAGGTTTACACAGACAAGTTGAATAGGCTCAATATTATGTTCTGCAAGCTGTGCCGCGTGATCTGCATCACCATGTTTTGCTAAAACTGCTCCATGGACATTCGGATGAAGCGTTTTAACGCGTCCATCTAAAATTTCCGGGAAACCAGTGACGTCACTGATTCCAATCACGTCTACACCATTATCCTGCAACGTTTTTTTCGTACCGCCGGTTGAAATAATTTCAAACCCTGCTTCTATTAATCCCTTAGCAAATTCTACAATACCTGTTTTATCCGATACACTAATTAAAGCACGTTTCTTCATGGTATGTTGGTCCCTCCATAATGTATGTTATTTCTTTTGGAATAGCTGTTGTAAAACTGATGGATACATGCCATGTTCCGTTTCCTGAATCCTTATTTGGAGAATGTCTTTCGTATCTCCTGCAAGAATCGGTACTGTCTTTTGGGCAATGATTGGGCCCGTGTCCATACCATCATCGACATAATGAATCGTGACCCC
Source organism: Peribacillus sp. TH16 (assembly GCF_016651095.1). Taxonomy (NCBI): domain Bacteria; kingdom Bacillati; phylum Bacillota; class Bacilli; order Caryophanales; family Bacillaceae; genus Peribacillus; species Peribacillus sp. TH16. Next base: position 2,334,391 of record NZ_JAEKEM010000002.1, read on the forward strand.
GGTTTCTTCCACTCTTGCGTCAAAAGCCTGCCCAATTGCATCCTTGCCTGGAAAATTAGGCAAAAGTGAAGGATGAATGTTAACAATTCTGTGTGAATACGCCTGTAATAATGTCGGCCCAATTAAACGCATATAACCAGCTAGAATAATAAATTCAACCTCAAGTTGACGAAGTATCTCTAAAATTTCCGTTTCAAACTCGACCTTACTTGAGTACTTTTTCGCTGAAAAAGAGAAGGTTCTAATATTCTCAAGCCTAGCTCTTTCAAGCACATAAGCATCTTCACGATCGCAAACAACAAGGCAGATTTCCGCGTTCAGAACTCCATCTTTTATTGCGTCAGCAATTGATTGGAAATTACTTCCGTTACCTGATGCAAAGACTGCGAGTCGCTTCATTGTTTAAACGACACTCCATTTCCATCCACAATTGTTCCAATAACTGAAGCCTGTTCACCGCATGACTGTAGATGAGCAACCACAGCGGCCGCATCCTCTTTTTTCACTACAGCAGTCATGCCAATCCCCATATTGAAAATATTGAACATTTCCTCTTGAACAAGGTTCCCTTTTTCTTCAAGGAACGAGAATACAGGTGGAATTGTCCAGCTTCCAAGCCCGATTTCAACACCGCAACCTTCAGGAAGAATACGTGGAATATTCTCGATGAATCCTCCACCCGTAATATGGGCAAGTCCCTTAACTTCAAACTTTTCAAGTGTGGACAAAATAGACTGGACATAGATTTTTGTCGGTTTCAATAATTCATCGCCTAACTTGCAGTCAAACTCCGGTACGAATTCATGTAGATCCATTCCTGAATCTTCAAGGAGGATTTTACGAACTAGAGAATATCCGTTACTGTGAATACCACTTGAAGCAAGCCCAATAACAACATCACCCGCCGAAATTGTCTCACCCGTAATTAAGCGTGATTTTTCAACAGCTCCAACAGTAAATCCAGCCACATCATACTCTTCCGTTTCGTACATACCTGGCATTTCCGCCGTTTCACCACCGATTAAAGCGCAGCCTGCCTGCTCGCAGCCGTCTGCAATACCTTTGACTATCATTTCAATTCGTTCAGGATCCGCTTTACCGCAGGCAATATAATCTAAAAAGTACAAAGGCGCAGCGCCTTGAACGACAACATCGTTAACACACATAGCTACACAATCTACCCCAATGGTATCATGTTTATCCATCATGAACGCGAGCAGAAGTTTTGTCCCGACTCCATCCGTTCCTGAAATTAGCACAGGCTCTTTAAGGTTCAGGGAAGACAAATCAAACATTCCTCCGAAACCGCCCAGTCCATTCATTACCTCCGGACGAAATGTGCGCTTTACATGTTTTTTCATTCGATTTACTGCTTCATAACCAGCTTCAATATCAACACCAGCCTGCTTATATGCATTAGCCATTTGAAATCCTCCTCCGAAAATCACTCTTTATTTCCGACATTATTAACATTTTGCTTTTTCTCGTTCGTAATCATAAATTTCTGTCGGATAATTTCCGGTGAAGCAAGCTAGACATGAACCGCGCGTTTCTCCAGGAAACGGACGACCAATTGCTTCGACCATACCTTCGACACTTAAAAAAGTTAATGAATCAGCACCAATGATTTCACGTATTTCCTCCACCGATTTAGAGCTCGCGATTAATTCTTCCTTTTTCGATGTATCAATACCATAGAAACATGGGTTTTTAATTGGTGGTGAGCTGATTACAACGTGAACTTCTTTTGCTCCTGCATCTTTTAGCATGCGAACAATCCTTCTGCTCGTTGTTCCACGTACGATTGAATCATCAACCATAATGACCCGTTTACCCTCTACGACCCCTCTTACCGGTGAAAGTTTCATCTTCACACCTTGTTCGCGTAGACTTTGTGACGGCTGAATAAAAGTCCGGCCAACATAACGGTTTTTAATTAAGCCCATTTCATAAGGAATACCTGCAGCTTCAGCATAGCCAATTGCCGCAGAAATGCTTGAATCAGGAACTCCTGTGACGACATCTGCTTCAATCTTAGCTTCAAGTGCCATTTGCTTACCAAGATTTTTCCGAGCGGTATGAACATTAATTCCATCAATGTTGCTATCTGGACGGGAAAAATACACATATTCCATCGTGCACATTGCATGTTGACTTGAAAGTGAAAAGTATTCGGATGTGATGCCCTCATCATTAATGACCACAAGTTCACCCGGTTCAATATCACGGACGAATTCCGCTCCTACTATATCAAGGGCGCATGTTTCAGATGCAGCGAAATACGCATCGCCTATTTTCCCTAGGGAAAGTGGGCGGAAACCATGCGGATCTCTTGCCAAGATCATTTGGTTTTCTGTCATGACGACGAATGCATAAGCACCCTTCAACATACTTAAACTGCTTTTCACTGAATCTCTCACATCGGAATAACCAGAACGTTTAATCAAATGTGCTAGAACTTCCGTATCCGATGTCGTTTGAAAGATTGAGCCCTGTCCTTCTAGCTGTGCTTTTAACTGACGAGCATTGACGATATTCCCATTATGAGCGAGAGCCAGCCCCCCTGTATGTGAATTAAACAAGAAAGGCTGAACATTTTGATACCCGCCGCCGCCTGCCGTTGTATAACGGACATGTCCGATCGCGGCTTTTCCTGAACCGGAAAGTTCCTGCATTTTTTCAGCTGTGAATATCTCAGTGACAAGACCTTCACCCTTCGAGATAGACATCTGCTCACCATCCGTAACAACGATGCCTGCTCCCTCTTGACCACGATGTTGCAAGCTATGCAACCCGTAATAAGCAAGCTGTGCTGCATCGGGATGTCCCCAGACTCCAACTACGCCACACTCTTCATTTAGGCTTCTTATTTCAGCAAGCATGGTATAGCTCCCTTCCAAGCTGTTTGTAAATCTACAACGTCTGCTACCAATATCTTGTTATCGCCGCCTGCCGTCACTACTAATTTATTATCTGCTGTTACTGAACCAATACAAACGGCATCTTCAACAAGTGCTTCAAAAGCCTTTTGATTTTCAGGACTTATAGATAGTAAAAAGCGTGATTGCGTTTCACTAAACAGTTCGGATACGAGTTCTCCAGATAAATTTACTTTTGCTCCAAGGTTACTTGCTCCGAATAGAGATTCAGATAAAGCAACAGCCAAACCACCTTCCGCGAGGTCATGAGCTGATGAAACAAGTCCTGATTGAATCGCTGAAAGAATTTGCTGCTGACGCTTTTGTTCAACAGTTAAATCAAGTTCTGGAGCACGCCCAAATATTTTTCCTTCAAGCATTTTTTGTAACTCACTGCCCCCAAATTCCACTTTCGCTTCGCCGACCACATAAATCAAATCTGATTCATTTTTGAACGTTTGCGTTGTGATATGTTGAAGATCGTTCACTAGGCCAACCATCCCAACTACTGGTGTTGGATAGATCGCTTCCCCATTCGTTTCATTGTAAAGAGAGACATTTCCTCCAATTACAGGCGTACTTAAACTTCGACAAGCTTCACTCATCCCGTCTGCCGCTTTTTCCAATTGCCAAAAGATTTCAGGTTTTTCTGGATTTCCAAAATTCAAGCAATCTGTAATTGCTAGAGGTTCTGCACCCGAACAAATAATGTTACGAGCCGCTTCAGCAACTGCGATTTTACCGCCTGTTTCAGGATCCAAGTAAATATAGCGGGAGTTACAATCTGTCGTCATCGCAAGGGCCTTATTTGTGCCTCGAACACGTACAACTGCTGCATCTGATCCAGGTGAAACGACTGTATTCGTACGCACCATGTAATCATATTGGTCGTATACCCATTCTTTACTCGAAATTGTCGGTTGCTGCAATAATCCCAAAAGGGTCTCTCTGTAATCTTCAATGTCTGGTACTTCTGCCGTCATACTTTGGAAGTCACGGAAATATTGCGGTTCTGCAGATGGCTTGTGATAAATTGGTGCTTCTTCAGCCAATGCATCAACTGGAACCTCAGCAACGATTTCACCCTGATGAGAAAGTGTTAGGTTTTTATCATCCGTTACTTCACCAACAGCAACCGCTTCTAGGTCATATTTCGTAAACAAGTCAACGATTTCCTGTTCGCGTCCTTTTGTAACAACGATCAGCATCCGCTCTTGTGATTCAGAAAGCATCATTTCATATGCTGTCATTCCAGTTTCACGTTGCGGTACCAAGTCAAGGTTCATTTTTATTCCTGATCCAGCTTTACTCGCCATCTCAGCAGATGAGCTTGTAAGACCTGCTGCTCCCATATCCTGAATACCAACAAGAGCATCATTTTGAATTAATTCAAGGCATGCTTCTAAAAGAAGTTTCTCCATGAATGGATCACCTACTTGTACGGCAGGCCGTTTTTCTTCTGAAGACTCCGACAACTCTTCAGAAGCAAATGTTGCTCCATGAATACCATCACGTCCTGTTTTAGCACCCACATACATCACTGTGTTGCCTACTCCATGCGCTTGGCCTTTTTTAATGTCCTTATGATCGATCAAACCGACACACATTGCATTAACTAGAGGATTTCCTTCATAAGATGGATCAAATTGAATTTCTCCGCCTACAGTTGGAATTCCGATACAATTTCCGTATCCTGCAATCCCAGCAACCACTTCTTTAAATAAATATTTCACACGATCATTCTCAAGCTCACCGAAGCGAAGCGAGTTCAACATCGCAATGGGACGGGCACCCATGGAGAAAACATCACGGATAATACCGCCGACACCAGTAGCAGCACCTTGATAAGGTTCTATTGCCGATGGGTGATTATGACTTTCTATTTTAAAAACAACTGCCTGATTGTCACCGATATCGACAATACCTGCTCCTTCACCAGGACCTTGAAGCACTTTCTCCCCTGTAATCGGGAATTTCCTTAAGATGGGTTTTGAATTTTTGTAGGAACAATGCTCTGACCACATAACCGAAAACAATCCAGTTTCCGTATAATTCGGCAGTCTGCCTAAGATTTTCTCCACCATTGCAAATTCTTCATCGGATAGTCCCATACTTGCATATAAACGATCCAATTTAATTTTTTCCGGACTTGGTTCAAGCTGTAATAACATGTGATTCCCTCCAGTTTTTTACGATGGATTGAAAAATCTTTAAGCCGTCTTTACTGCCAAGCAGCGAATCAACAGCACGTTCGGGATGAGGCATCATTCCGAGGACATTTCCTTGTTCATTTGTAATTCCCGCTATTTGCTCCAAGCTTCCGTTTGGATTTTCACCATCATAAGTGAACAAGATGCGGTTATTTTGTTTTAATTCAGCCAATGTTTCATTATCACAGTAGTAATTTCCTTCACCATGAGCCACTGGTATCGTAATCGTTTCATGTAATGAATAGCCTGTTGTAAACATGGATTGATTATTTTCAACCTTCAATCCTACATTGCGGCAAATGAATTTCAAGCCATCATTACGGCGCATCGCTCCAGGTAAAAGGCCTGCTTCAAGTAAAATCTGAAAACCATTGCAGACGCCAAGAACAGGCTTTCCTGCTTGAGCTGCTTTTACAACTTCCGCCATTACATTGGAGAAACGGGCAATTGCACCTGTGCGTAGATAGTCTCCGTAAGAGAAACCGCCTGGAAGGAGAATCCCGTCATATTCATCTAGATTGTCTGTGGAATGCCAAACATACTCCACTTCTTCCCCGAGTGCATCTTTTATCGCATGGTACATGTCGACATCACAATTGGAACCAGGGAAAACTATGACAGCAAATTTCATTGGGTGACAACCTCCTCAACATCATAACGGTAAGATTCAATTACCGTATTGGCTAATAGTTTTTCACACATTTCCTTCACCAGCTGATCCAAATCACGGTCCGTATCTTCAATTGTGAGTTCAATGTATTTCCCCACGCGTACATCACTTACTTCGTTATAAGTTAAACTGTGAAGTGATTGCTGAACTGCTGCTCCCTGTGGATCTAATACACTTTCGCGTAATGTGATATATACCTTAACCTTATACATGTTGAATACCCTCCAACTTTGCTAGAATTTTTCCATAAGCGTCTGTTAAACTACCTAAATCACGACGGAATACGTCTTTGTCTAATTTTTCGTTCGTTGCTACATCCCATAACCGGCACGTATCGGGTGAAATCTCATCAGCCAGTAGAATGGCTCCATCCGATGTTTTACCGAACTCCAATTTAAAGTCAATCAATTTAATGTCCATTTCTTTAAACAAGGTTGTTAAAACCTTATTAATTTCTTGAGCTTTTTCTTTTAAAATGGCTACGTCTTCCTTGCTTGCAAGTTCTAATTCTTCAATATGGTCTTCTGTTAACAGAGGATCACCGAGTTCATCATCTTTATAATAAAACTCAACGAGCGTTTTCTTCAGTGGTTGTCCTTCTTCAATGCCCGTTCTTTTAGAAAAACTGCCAGCAGCTGTATTTCGAACGACCACTTCCAGAGGAATAATAGAGACCTTTTTAACTAGCTGCTCCCGGTCGGAAAGCTTTTCAATAAAATGGGATGGAATATTTTCTTGGGCGAGCTTTGAAAATAGTAAGCTAGTAATTTGATTATTTAACTTACCTTTTCCAGCAATCTCTGACTTCTTTTCACCGTTAAACGCTGTTGCCGAATCCTTGTATTCCACCCATACTATTTCACTGTTGTCAGTTGCATAAATCTGTTTCGCTTTACCTTCATACAGCAATTCTCGTTTTTCCATCTGTCCAGACCTCCACATTGTGAATATTATGAATCTTCTTGCTATTAGTTAGGCTTGGCAAACATATCAACCGCTTGGGATGGTATGTTTGCCGCCTTTATTTTTATAAACCTAAACGATCAAAGATTACATCAACATTTTTCAGATGATGTGTAGCATCGAAACAATCATCAAGTTCTTCTTTTGTAAGCAAGCTTGTGATCTTATCATCCTTTTCAATCAGGCTTCTGAATGGCACCTGAAGCTCCCATGCTTCCATCGCTTTCGGTTGAACCGTGTCATATGCTTCTTCACGGACAAGACCTTTATCGATAAGGGATAGCAGCACACGTTGTGAGAAAATCAATCCAAGTGTACGGTCCATATTACGTTTCATATTTTCTGGATAAACAGTTAAGTTTTTCACGATGTTGCTAAAGCGATTTAGCATATAGTTTAAAGCAATTGTTGCATCCGGTAAGATGATACGCTCAGCAGAAGAATGCGAAATGTCACGTTCGTGCCATAATGCTACATTCTCATATGCTGTCATCATGTAACCACGGATTACGCGTGCCATTCCTGTCATATTTTCAGAACCGATTGGATTCCGTTTATGAGGCATCGCCGAAGATCCTTTTTGTCCTTTAGCAAAGAACTCTTCGACTTCACGTGTTTCACTTTTTTGTAAGCCACGAATTTCCACTGCGAATTTTTCAATGGATGTCGCAATTAGAGCCAACGTGCTCATATAGTGAGCATGGCGATCACGCTGCAATGTCTGTGTTGAAATAGGCGCTGCTTCAAGGCCCAGTTTTTCACAAACGAATTTTTCAACGAACGGGTCGATGTTTGCATATGTTCCGACAGCCCCAGAAATTTTTCCAACCTCTATGTTTTTTCTGGCTTCGTCGAAACGTTCGACATTGCGTTTCATTTCTTGATACCAAAGAGCAAGTTTCAAACCAAAAGTAGTCGGTTCTGCATGAACTCCATGTGTACGTCCCATTTGGACCGTATATTTATGTTCTTTCGCTTTGTTTTTCAGAATCTCAACAAAGTTATTTAAATCCTTCGAAAGGATATCATTCGCTTGTTTAATCACATATGAAAGGGCTGTATCAACTACATCCGTAGAAGTTAATCCGTAATGCACCCATTTCCGTTCTTCACCTAATGTTTCAGATACGGCACGCGTAAAGGCAACCACATCATGACGTGTATCTTTTTCAATTTCATTGATCCGATCCACATTAAACGTTGCATTTTCACGAAGAAGTTGTACATCTTCTTTTGGAATTACACCAAGTTCAGACCATGCTTCACAAGCTAAGATTTCTACTTCCAACCACGCGTTAAAGCGGTTAGTTTCTGTCCAAATATTTCCCATCTCAGGGCGGGTATAACGTTCAATCATTTTACTTCCTCCGTTTCAACCTGTTGATTCCATATTTTACTTCGATTACTTTCTAAAAGAGCTTCCTCAATTGTTGGACGTAAAATATTCACATGCCCCATTTTTCGTTTCAGCTTGGCTTCTTTCTTTCCATAAAGATGAACCTTCCAATCTGAAAGCTTTGGAATTTCAACCAGTAAAGGTTCCATATGTTCACCTAGAATATTTACCATTAAAACTGGTTTCAATAATGCCGTATTTCCGAGCGGCCAATTGCATACAGCACGTATATGCTGCTCGAACTGAGACGTCTCACACGCTTCCATTGTGTAGTGACCAGAGTTATGAGGCCTTGGTGCAAGCTCATTAATGATGATCTCATCCTGATCGGTTAAAAACATCTCGACAGCCAATGTCCCTATCAAACCAAGTTTCTCAGCAAGCTGTAAGGCCTCTTGAATCGCCTTCTTCTCAGCCTGCTTACTGATACGAGCAGGTACAATACTTTTATGAAGAATATTTTCAACATGAATATTTTCCGCAATCGGAAAATGACTTACCTCGCCATTTGTTTTACGCGTCACGATAATTGAGATTTCTTTTACGAAAGGGATCCAGGCTTCTAGCACACATACACCTGTTTGGAGCAGGGTTTCTGCCTTTCTAATATCGGCTTCTTCCTTAATGACCAACTGCCCTTTTCCATCATAACCGCCGCGCGTCGTTTTTAACACACTAGGGTACCCTATTTTTTCTATATGAAGATAAATTTCTGAAATATCCTGTATTTCTACATATGGAGCAACAGATGCTCCTGCATTCGATATGGCTTTTTTTTCAGTCAAGCGATCCTGTGTAAGCTTTAATAATTCTGACCCTTGTGGAAGATACGCATGTTGCTTTAACCAATCTAGAGCGTCTGAACTGATATTTTCAAATTCATAGGTTATGACGTCACTGACATCCGCTAATCTTTTCAATGCATCGATATCATCATAAGCACCAGTGATTTCAATATCTGCCACTTGCGCACATGGGCCATCTGTAGTTGGTTCAAGAACTGCTATTCTAAAGCCCGATGCCTTAGCCGACAAGGCCATCATTCTGCCTAATTGCCCACCGCCAATAATTCCAATGGTCTGTCCCGGTAAAATGATTGTATTATTTAAGTTGTTCACTGCTCTGTAACACCTTTTCTCTGGTTTCGTCTCGTAAAGCCTCTAATCTATCAGCAATTTTAGAATCGAAAGCAGCTAATATCTGAGCTGCAAACAAACCAGCATTGACTGCTCCAGCTTTCCCAATTGCCACCGTCGCAACCGGTACGCCACCAGGCATCTGAACAATCGATAATAACGAATCCATACCATTTAACGCCTTCGATTGAATAGGCACGCCAATCACAGGGACAATCGTTTTCGCTGCCGTCATACCTGGAAGATGAGCTGCCCCACCTGCACCAGCAATAATCACTTTAAGGTCTCGCTCTTTTGCACTCTCTGCATATTCAAATAACAAATCCGGCGTACGGTGGGCGGAAACGACTCTTTTTTCATAGGGAATCTCGAGCTGTTCCAATGATTCACATGCATATTTCATCGTTTCCCAATCTGAGACACTTCCCATAATAACCCCAACTTGCGGCTTCATATCTTTCCCTCCAACACTCATATTAAAACGTCCTGAGTATGCAGATGGACGCTTATAATTATCTATATCAAATTAAAAAACCGGGCAGACTGCTTCCTCATAGAGAAAGCAATCTGCCCGGAAGAAAGCCTTTAAAAAAACACAAAAAGACTTGGCTAGTTTCCGAATTAGTCAGATGCTTTTCTCATAGTCCAATGATTTACGGTCATTAGGTAGATACTTTTGGGCCATATCCCCAGGATTATATGAGATGTATTAATCTAACTTCATCTTACCTTCACGCCATTTTAATGTCAAGATAAAATCGAATATTTTTACAGGATATCAAAAAATCGTTCGTGTTTTACTCGATTAATTTCGCTTCGAATACGATTTTTCTATTAACTGGCTCATAATGAACCTTTCCATTCTCGATTCTTTCGGCAAAAATAGGTTCTTCTGTTCGTCTTACAGGAAAGTAACCTGCTGCTTTAATTCGATCTAGACATGCATCAATTGTTTCTCCATCTATTACTTCAAACTTTTCCTTACTCTTCTTACTCACAAAACCGTTCCTTTCCCGAATTCTATATTGTTTACCTTCCTTCGCATCAATACTTCGCTTATATTCATTAATAAATTCTTCCTAGTATAATGAAAAGAACAGATAAAGGCAAGATTTATTCCCGAAGAAATCCATCGCCATTTTAATAAGTGAATACTTATAAAATTCCAAAAATAATTCCAACCTAGAAAAAGATTTTTTCTGGAAATATGCCATCCTGGTTAATCACATGTCGACTCCCTGATTATCAACCCTATTTTATTCGATACTCTTTCCCATTTTATAAACACAAAAAAAGACCAGCCAGAATGGCTGATCTTTTTGAATAGCTTGGCGGCGTCCTACTCTCACAGGGGGAAACCCCCAACTACCATCGGCGCTGAAGAGCTTAACTGCCGTGTTCGGAATGGGAACGGGTGTGACCTCTTCGCTATCGCCACCAAACAATAAAGGAACGTTGTTCCTTCAAAACTAGATAATAAGAAGGTATTTCATTTTTTAAAGCGTGGTTAAGTCCTCGATCTATTAGTATCAGTCAGCTCCACATGTCGCCACGCTTCCACCTCTGACCTATCAACCTGATCATCTTTCAGGGATCTTACTAGCTTGCGCTATGGGAAATCTCATCTCGAGGGGGGCTTCATGCTTAGATGCTTTCAGCACTTATCCCGTCCGCACGTAGCTACCCAGCTATGCCTTTGGCAAGACAACTGGTACACCAGCGGTGCGTCCATCCCGGTCCTCTCGTACTAAGGACAGCTCCTCTCAAATTTCCTGCGCCCGCGACGGATAGGGACCGAACTGTCTCACGACGTTCTGAACCCAGCTCGCGTACCGCTTTAATGGGCGAACAGCCCAACCCTTGGGACCGACTACAGCCCCAGGATGCGATGAGCCGACATCGAGGTGCCAAACCTCCCCGTCGATGTGGACTCTTGGGGGAGATAAGCCTGTTATCCCCGGGGTAGCTTTTATCCGTTGAGCGATGGCCCTTCCATGCGGAACCACCGGATCACTAAGCCCGACTTTCGTCCCTGCTCGACTTGTAGGTCTCGCAGTCAAGCTCCCTTGTGCCTTTACACTCTACGAATGATTTCCAACCATTCTGAGGGAACCTTTGGGCGCCTCCGTTACTCTTTAGGAGGCGACCGCCCCAGTCAAACTGCCCACCTGACACTGTCTCCCACCCCGATAAGGGGCGCGGGTTAGAATTTCAATACAGCCAGGGTAGTATCCCACCAACGCCTCCACCGAAGCTAGCGCTCCGGCTTCTCAGGCTCCTACCTATCCTGTACAAGCTGTACCAAAATTCAATATCAGGCTGCAGTAAAGCTCCACGGGGTCTTTCCGTCCTGTCGCGGGTAACCTGCATCTTCACAGGTACTATAATTTCACCGAGTCTCTCGTTGAGACAGTGCCCAGATCGTTACACCTTTCGTGCGGGTCGGAACTTACCCGACAAGGAATTTCGCTACCTTAGGACCGTTATAGTTACGGCCGCCGTTTACTGGGGCTTCGGTTCAAAGCTTCGCTTGCGCTAACCTCTCCCCTTAACCTTCCAGCACCGGGCGGTGTCAGCCCCTATACTTCGCCTTGCGGCTTCGCAGAGACCTGTGTTTTTGCTAAACAGTCGCCTGGGCCTATTCACTGCGGCTTTTCTGGGCTATTCACCCTAAAAAGCACCCCTTCTCCCGAAGTTACGGGGTCATTTTGCCGAGTTCCTTAACGAGAGTTCTCTCGCACACCTTAGGATTCTCTCCTCGCCTACCTGTGTCGGTTTGCGGTACGGGCACCTTACATCTCACTAGAGGCTTTTCTTGGCAGCGTGGAATCAGGAACTTCGGTACTATATTTCCCTCGCCATCACAGCTCCGCCTTAATGGAAACGGGATTTGCCTCGTTTCCGGCCTAACTGCTTGGACGCGCATATCCAACAGCGCGCTTACCCTATCCTTCTGCGTCCCCCCATCGTTCAAACGATGTATAGGTGGTACAGGAATATCAACCTGTTGTCCATCGCCTACGCCTTTCGGCCTCGGCTTAGGTCCCGACTAACCCTGAGCGGACGAGCCTTCCTCAGGAAACCTTAGGCATTCGGTGGAAGGGATTCTCACCCTTCTTTCGCTACTCATACCGGCATTCTCACTTCTAAGCGCTCCACCAGTCCTTCCGGTCTGACTTCAACGCCCTTAGAACGCTCTCCTACCATCGACACCATACGGTGTCAATCCACAGCTTCGGTGATACGTTTAGCCCCGGTACATTTTCGGCGCGGAGTCACTCGACCAGTGAGCTATTACGCACTCTTTAAATGATGGCTGCTTCTGAGCCAACATCCTGGTTGTCTAAGCAACTCCACATCCTTTTCCACTTAACGTATACTTTGGGACCTTAGCTGGTGGTCTGGGCTGTTTCCCTTTCGACTACGGATCTTATCACTCGCAGTCTGACTCCCAAGAATAAGTATTTGGCATTCGGAGTTTGACTGAATTCGGTAACCCGTTGGGGGCCCCTAGTCCAATCAGTGCTCTACCTCCAATACTCTCATCTTGAGGCTAGCCCTAAAGCTATTTCGGAGAGAACCAGCTATCTCCAGGTTCGATTGGAATTTCTCCGCTACCCACACCTCATCCCCGCACTTTTCAACGTGCGTGGGTTCGGGCCTCCATTCAGTGTTACCTGAACTTCACCCTGGACATGGGTAGATCACCTGGTTTCGGGTCTACGACCTCATACTCATTCGCCCTATTCAGACTCGCTTTCGCTGCGGCTCCGTCTTATCAACTTAACCTCGCATGAAATCGTAACTCGCCGGTTCATTCTACAAAAGGCACGCCATTACCCATTAACGGGCTTTGACTACTTGTAGGCACACGGTTTCAGGATCTATTTCACTCCCCTTCCGGGGTGCTTTTCACCTTTCCCTCACGGTACTGGTTCACTATCGGTCACTAGGTAGTATTTAGCCTTGGGAGATGGTCCTCCCTGCTTCCGACGGGATTTCTCGTGTCCCGCCGTACTCAGGATCCACTCAGGAGGGAACGAAGTTTCAACTACAGGGTTTTTACCTTCTTTGACGGACCTTTCCAGATCACTTCATTTACCCCGTTCCTTTGTAACTCCATGTTGAGTGTCCTACAACCCCAAGAGGCAAGCCTCTTGGTTTGGGCTAATTCCGTTTCGCTCGCCGCTACTCAGGAAATCGCATTTGCTTTCTCTTCCTCCGGGTACTTAGATGTTTCAGTTCCCCGGGTCTGCCTTCAGTACCCTATGTATTCAGGTAAAGATACTGTTCCATTACGAACAGTGGGTTTCCCCATTCGGAAATCTCCGGATCAAAGCTTACTTACAGCTCCCCGAAGCATATCGGTGTTAGTCCCGTCCTTCATCGGCTCCTAGTGCCAAGGCATCCACCGTGCGCCCTTTCTAACTTAACCGTTAAAAAAGATCTTACTGATGCTTTGAAAAAATTAATTGCCTTCTATCTATTATCTAGTTTTCAAGGAACAAAGAAGAAAGAACTTCATCACAACGTGATGAGATCTTTCGTATCTGAATGAATTACTCATTCAAAACTGAACAAAACAAAAGCGCTCTCGTATTTATCCTTAGAAAGGAGGTGATCCAGCCGCACCTTCCGATACGGCTACCTTGTTACGACTTCACCCCAATCATCTGTCCCACCTTAGGCGGCTGGCTCCATAAAGGTTACCTCACCGACTTCGGGTGTTACAAACTCTCGTGGTGTGACGGGCGGTGTGTACAAGGCCCGGGAACGTATTCACCGCGGCATGCTGATCCGCGATTACTAGCGATTCCGGCTTCATGTAGGCGAGTTGCAGCCTACAATCCGAACTGAGAATGGCTTTATGGGATTCGCTTACCTTCGCGAGGTTTGCAGCCCTTTGTACCATCCATTGTAGCACGTGTGTAGCCCAGGTCATAAGGGGCATGATGATTTGACGTCATCCCCACCTTCCTCCGGTTTGTCACCGGCAGTCACCTTAGAGTGCCCAACTGAATGCTGGCAACTAAGATCAAGGGTTGCGCTCGTTGCGGGACTTAACCCAACATCTCACGACACGAGCTGACGACAACCATGCACCACCTGTCACTCTGTCCCCCGAAGGGGAACGCCCTATCTCTAGGGTTGTCAGAGGATGTCAAGACCTGGTAAGGTTCTTCGCGTTGCTTCGAATTAAACCACATGCTCCACCGCTTGTGCGGGCCCCCGTCAATTCCTTTGAGTTTCAGCCTTGCGGCCGTACTCCCCAGGCGGAGTGCTTAATGCGTTAGCTGCAGCACTAAAGGGCGGAAACCCTCTAACACTTAGCACTCATCGTTTACGGCGTGGACTACCAGGGTATCTAATCCTGTTTGCTCCCCACGCTTTCGCGCCTCAGTGTCAGTTACAGACCAGAAAGTCGCCTTCGCCACTGGTGTTCCTCCAAATCTCTACGCATTTCACCGCTACACTTGGAATTCCACTTTCCTCTTCTGCACTCAAGTTCCCCAGTTTCCAATGACCCTCCACGGTTGAGCCGTGGGCTTTCACATCAGACTTAAGGAACCACTATGCGCGCGCTTTACGCCCAATAATTCCGGACAACGCTTGCCACCTACGTATTACCGCGGCTGCTGGCACGTAGTTAGCCGTGGCTTTCTGGTTAGGTACCGTCAAGGTACCAGCAGTTACTCTGGTACTTGTTCTTCCCTAACAACAGAACTTTACGACCCGAAGGCCTTCTTCGTTCACGCGGCGTTGCTCCGTCAGACTTTCGTCCATTGCGGAAGATTCCCTACTGCTGCCTCCCGTAGGAGTCTGGGCCGTGTCTCAGTCCCAGTGTGGCCGATCACCCTCTCAGGTCGGCTACGCATCGTCGCCTTGGTGAGCCATTACCTCACCAACTAGCTAATGCGCCGCGGGCCCATCTATAAGTGACAGCAAAACCGTCTTTCCATCTTCTCTCATGCGAGAAAAGAACGTATCCGGTATTAGCTCCGGTTTCCCGAAGTTATCCCAGTCTTATAGGCAGGTTGCCCACGTGTTACTCACCCGTCCGCCGCTAATCTCAGGGAGCAAGCTCCCATCGATTCGCTCGACTTGCATGTATTAGGCACGCCGCCAGCGTTCGTCCTGAGCCAGGATCAAACTCTCCGAAGAAATGTTTGACTTGCTCATTTTGCTTTTTGATAGTGTGTGCTCACTTAAAAATTAACGTTGGCGCTTTGTTTTGTTCAGTTTTCAAAGAGCAATTTTGTCGTCGTTCTTTCGAACAACTTGTTTATTCATCATAACACGCTATTGATTAGTTGTCAACTTCTGCGAAGTTTTTAACTTATTTTAAATCGCTGTGTTTTTCAGCGACCATTTCATCTTAACATTTTTATAATAAGAAGTCAATAGTTATTATTTCTTTTAGTAATCTACCAAAAGTGGATGAAGTTTTTTGTTTGTCGTACTTGGTGCTTATTTATATTAATCCTTTCCTACCTTAAAGTCAACTGATTTTTAGCTATGAATCTTTTTTTCTTTTTTAATTCATTTATTAGATTATATAAAGGTGTTAACTTAGTATAAATGCTTATTCTAGTAATAATTCAAACTATGGCTTTTCCTCTAAAGACATTTAAACCTTTCATGATTCTATTCTTAAAAAATCTAAATGTCCTCTCTCTAACTATTAGTCAGTAAAGTGAATTTCTAAAAAGAAATCCTTCCGGAGGGCAATGACTAATCTAATTATCAGGGAATGATACATGAAAGATGCACTTGGAAGAAAGATAAAGTCGTGGTCATCTATATTCAATCAAAATCCATAATTAACTCACAAATAGTTATTGAATAGCTTCTATTACAATACCTCAATGTTCAAGCACACGTAAGAACCTAGCAAACCTGTTAAGGTTAATACAGACGCATTGGACATATTAAAGGATTCACCTAAAGAGGTGAAAGAGTCAAAACATTTTTATCAACAGATATCTACAGATAGACAATGAAACCAAAGAAAGTAGCTTTATCCTTTATATACGAATGTTAACAATTATTTTTATTAAAATAGTAAATTCCCCTCTTTACCTACTCTTTCTTAGAGAATGTGGAAAATGTAAAGCTTTTGTCTATTAATAGGCTCCAATCTACCATCGATACTGATGCTCGTACTGGATAAAAGTCTGAAACCAAGTTTTATGAAGCAAAAAAACACATTTATCCATGTCTGAAGAAGCATTACTGTGTTAGATTCAGTTCTAGTAAAAAAGCAGAGTGATGCATATTCAACCACTCATTGAACGAATCTTGAAAAATGAGTAAATATTAAAGAAATATTAGCTGATATCCTACATACCTATTATCTAAATATTAGAAAAATATTTTTTTACAAATTTACTGTCATGTACTATAATAAATTTATTTTAAAAGATTGAGGACAGACTTTTAATCATTATAAAAATAGTTGGGAGAGGGATTTATAAATGATTAATAAAAACACATCTTTGAGGATGCAAAGTATCGTTTTTATAGGTTTTATGGGGGTAGGTAAAACCACAATCGGACAAAAAGTAGCCAGGAAATTATATAGGGATTTTATTGATATAGATCAAGAAATTGAAAGAGAATTTAACATGCCCACCACAGAAATATTCAAGAAGTTTGGGGAAAAGACTTTCCGCGAAAAAGAAAAAAGTATGATTGATTACTTTAGCCAACAGCAATTGAAAATTATTTCCGTTGGTGGAGGGGCTTTTTTACAAGAGGATATACGGAAAATTTGTCTTTCTAATTGTATTGTGTTCTACCTTGACTTATCTTGGGAATATTGGAAAGAGAGAATAGGCTTGCTTATTGATAGTAGACCAGTGTTACAAAGTCGAAGCCTTGAAGAAATAGAAGAACTTTTTAATACTAGACAGGAAATTTACTCCTATCACCACTCAAAAGTGAATACGAATGATCTTGATGTTGAGGAAGTAGCAGATTATATTGTTGAATCATTGAAAGTGGCTTGGGATATTTACGAACCACTTAAGTAATTCCACGAGTTGATTGCCCAAGCCCTATAAAACCTAAGAAAAGAATAATAGAAAAGATGAAAAGAATACAGCGATAAGGGATACCCCCCCTCTTCCTGTAAACTAATCACCTTTTTTTCTTTTTAGGAGGATTCTCTAATAATCAGTTCGGGGTTTAATATAATACGCTGTTGTTCATGATCAATATTCACCATTTTTTGGTGCAAAAGATTTGCAGCTTCTTTTCCCATACGTTGAGGAAATGAAGAAACAGTCGTTAACGGCGGATGATAGATTTCTGCAACTGGAACATTATCGAATCCTACGATGTCTATATCTTTACCAGGAATCAATCCTTTCATCCTTAACCCTTGCATAACGCCGAAAGCAATTAGGTCGCTAAAGCAAAAAATTGCTGTAGGGGGGTCAGGATTATTAAGGACTTTAAATACAGCCTCTAACCCTCCCTCTCGTGTCGGAGCACTATCTATCATTAACGATTCGTCAACTTCCAAGCCCGCTTTGGTAAGGGCTTCGCGATACCCCTCCATTCTCTCAATCCAAGTAGAAGATTCCCTAATCCCTCCAAGGAATGCAATCCTTTTATGTCCCTTTTCAATCAAATGATTAACAGCTATTCGGGCTCCTTCTGGATAGTTAATACCTACATAATCGCTATTTACTTCAGGTAATTCTCTAACAGCAAGAACAAATGGTGTGTCAATCTCATTTAATCGATTAATCGTTTCTTGTGTACTTTCAGAGACGGGACAAAGAATTAAGCCGCCTACTCTATGTTCCAACATAGTTGAAAGGAGTTGGTCTTGCTTCGTAACTGAATCAAATGTAGTTCCCAACAAGACCGTATATCCGACCTCTTCTAATGCATCGTGTACACCTATCAGGAATTCAGAAAAAAAAGTGTTTGAAATATCAGTAATAATTATTCCTACAGTATCGGAACTCTGCGACCTTAGATTTGCTGCAATTCTATCGTAAACGTAACCCAATTCACGCATGGACTTTAAAACCTTTTTTCGTGTTGCTTCCGAAATTCGAGGGTTATTACGAACGATAAGGGAAGCAGTGGACGTAGATACGCCAGCATGCTTCGCTACCTGTTGCAATGTGACTCGACCTTTTTTGGGTTGTTTCATCGTTCAATCACCATCTTGAGTGTATTTTTGATGTATTGATAATAATCATCAATTCTTACTATAATAATAATATAGTTGTAGTTATTATTATACCCATTATATAAATTGCTTTATTGTACATAGTTCAGTCACCGCTTATTAGTAATTTTAATGCTATATACACAGAAGTTTCCCCTATTCATTACTATTGCAAAAAAAAACACCATCCTAATTCTTGAAGATGGAGTTTTGAGTAATCAGTCTCTTATCCTTATTTAAGTATTATCGGATGTTTAGTTAATTTTTTATACCGATAATTCACAAAAACTGCAGCTAGAATCCCTAAAGTTGCGATGAAACAATCAAATAGGAATATATGCGATATATCTCCACTTTTAGCGATTAACCCTGTTGCGATGGGTAAGACAACACTCGCTAAACTAGAGGCAGTTGAAACGATTCCCGTTACTGTTCCTTTTTTCTTCCAGAAAAGCTCAGCCATTATTGCAATGGTCAATTGAAAAATTCCAGCTGTAGAAGCTCCAAGGAAAAAAGAGGTTACACTTAATACAAGTGGTGTATGAACGGTAAGAATAACAATGACAGCTATTAAAGTAATCATTGGATAAAGTAAAATGACCGTCACAGGTTTCAGCCATTTTTTCAACAAGACGGATAAAAGCAGAACAGAAATAAGGGATCCAACGCTATAATAGCTTAACAATTTAATCGAATTGGAAGCAGACATCCCAGCGACTTCTTGCCCAAAACTCGGTAACCAGATTTGCGAGACTGTAAACAAGGCAGTAGATGTAAAACCAATAATAATAAGCGCTAGCCCCTCTTTCCAGAATTCAGGTTCACTAATAAACTTACTCAATTGCAATTCGTCTTCTTTACTATTATGACCGTCTTGGACTTTTTGAAATGAAGTAAAAAACAAAAATATCATGTTTAAAAAATAGATAACCGCCGGTAATAAAAAAGCATACCCATAAAACAAATTGTTTTCAGAAAGAAACAAGATGATAAATGGTAAAACCGTTGCGCCAAGTGAAACAAAAGCCTTAACCATTACGCTTGCAGAACTAGCAGATTTCGGAAACATTTCTGTAAGCGCTGGATATGTCCCCGCATCCATGGCAGAGTTAGAAACACCCGCAAGTAACGCAAACACAAAGGCTATCTCATAAGTTGGAGAAAATGGAATCCCCACTAAAAAGAATAACATGACAATAGTTGAGACAATGATTAACGGTTTCCTTCCAAATCTATCTGACAATATTCCTGTTATACCATACGTAAGCAATCTTCCAATACCTATTGCAGCAATAAGATAACTGATGCCAGTTGAATCTGTATCCCACTGTTCTGTTAAAGCGACCATGTTCGAAGCGAGAATTATATTGACCATCCCTAATAGAAAATAGTTAATATACATCCCTGATGCCGCTTTAAAATACTGATATTTCATTAATTACCCCCCATAGTAAATCACGATGTAATTTTTCTCCCATTAAAGAAAACGAAAGTTTGAAAAAATGAAATCTCTAAAAAAACTTAATCTGATCTTTTAATTACTGTATTTTTTTATAAAAATACAGTTTTCAATCCCCATTATGATATCCCATAAAATTAAAAACAATTTTTCAAAAAAAGAGCTAAGAAAAACAGGAAGTACACTCCCTGTTTTTCTTAGCTCCGAGGTCTATTGCATTCATATGCTGTAAGTTCCTTAACACCAAACACTAAAAAACAATTGAGTTCAGCAGGGGTCGCAAAAAACCTCTATTACTATAAGCTGGAGAGCAACCTCCACAGTGGAAGCTTATTAATCTGCAAAAATTTGCTCTTTAATATAATCAACAGGCATTTGTTGACCTGTCCACAATTCAAATGCTAAAGCACCTTGCCAAAGCATCATTCCAAGACCATTAATCGCTGTAGCCCCGGCAGCTTCAGCTTGTTCCATAAGTTTTGATTTACGTGGAATGTACACAACGTCTGTAACAATTAAATCAGAGCGTAGCATTGATTCGTCTTGAATGACACTTAAGCCTTCAAGTGGTTTCATACCAACGCCTGTTCCATTTGCCAAAATATCACTAGTTTCGATTTCAGCTCTTAATTGTTCAAGGTTCTCAAGTGGATACACATTTGCTTTCACATTTAAGTGCTTCATATCTTCATTAATGATTCGTACGTTTTCTTCTGCTTGTGGGAAGAAAGCATCATCACGCGCAAAAATGCTAATTTCAGCAAGTCCTTCTAGTGCAGATTGAATAGCAATAGGTGTAGCAGCACCACCAGAACCGATAAGAGTCATTTTTTTGCCTTTGATATCTATACCATGTTCTTTAAGGTTGCGAGTATATCCCATTCCATCCGTACTGTGACCGACGAATTTCCCATCAACATTGACAACTGTATTAACTGCTCCTGAAAATTTAGCACTGTCTGCCAATTCATCTAAGTGTGGAAGGATTTTCATTTTATTTGGCATTGATACATTAAAACCTTTTACATTTAATGCTCGCATTCCTTTTACAGCATCCTCCAATGATTCATTTCCAACTTCAAATGCTAAATAAGCACAGTTTAATCCTAATTTATCAAATGCTAAATTGTGCATAGCTGGTGATAAAGAGTGTCCGATAGGTGTTGCTAAAAGTCCTACTAATTCTGTTTTTCCATTAATACGTGCTAAACTTTCCATGATTCAATCCCCCTGATGTATGATTCATAAAATTTTATTTAAATTCCTTCTAGGAAGAAATCCAATGAATTAAATATTTTGATCAATAGTTTCTAAAACACTTCTTAATTGAGATACAGGAATTTGCCCAGGTGCCGATGCTTCTTTTCCAGCACCAAATGTACAAGCTGAACCAAATACCGCACCGGTTAACCGGCTAACCAGGCCTGTCCCTGACATAGACATGGTAATAAACGGACGATCCGCATATTTAGTTTTCATCGTGTGAGTTGCATCTAATAAAACAAGTAGATCGTCTACACTTTGAGGCATGACAGCAATTTTTGGAATATGAGCTCCATACTCCTGCATTTTACGCAGGCGGTAAATGATTTCTTCTTTTGCTGGTGTCTTATGGAAATCGTGGTTACACATAATTACGTATACACCATTTTCCTCAGCAACCTTTACAGTTGCCTTGACATCTGACTCTTCATAAAATAATTCTACATCCACAAGATCAATATTCTTTGTTCGAATCGCTGTATGAAGTAATTCAAAATAATATTGATCCGTAATTTCTTTGTTGCCACCTTCTTTATGACTTCTAAAAGTGAAAAGAAGAAGAGTACTCGGTAAGGCTTTTCTTAGTTTTGAAATCATTTTCGAAACGGAGTTTAAGCTTTCAACATGTTCATACACATCTACTCGCCACTCAATGATATCTGGCTCCAAAGATTTTACCGTTTCAACTTCTTGAAGTAGCTCTTCTTGAGTTGTCCCCATTAATGGAACAATGATCTTTGGAACGCCTTCTCCGATTTTAACGTTTTTGATGGTAATCGTTTGCATGGATTTTTCCCCTTTTTATCATCAGTGAGGGCTTTCGAACCTCACTGATGTTTGTTAGTAAAACCTGTAAAAGATTATGACCTGACTTATGACTTTTTTAAACAGATGGAACTTTAATCACCTTTTTATAACGATAGGCAACAAAAACAGCCAATAAAATACTAACGATTGCAATTCCAACATCAAACAAGAATACAGCAGTTAGACCTGCACTCTTAGAAATCATACCTGTAATGAATGGTATGATAATAAAAGCTGAACTAGCTGCAATGTTTACATAAGATGTAATGGTTCCTTTATTAGCTGGGAAGAATTCGGTAATAATTGTCATGGCCAATTGGAACACACCTGCAGTTGATAACCCAATAAAGAAAGCACTCAAAACAGTCATGAATGGTTGCTGAATATAAATAAGAGACAATAAAGATATTGCGGCAATTACCGGATAAATAATCATAACTGTTATAGGTTTTATTACTTTATTTAATAAAACTGCTAGTAAAATGACTGAAACAAGGGACCCAATGCTATAGTAACTAAGCAATTGAACAGATTTAGCCTGTGTTAGACCTAATACTTCTTGTCCAAATTTAGGGAGCCAAACTTGAACAAGCATGAATAGAGCAGTTGATGTAAAACCTAGAAGAATAACGGCCAATCCTTCTTGGCCAAACTTTGGTTTTGATAAAAATTGTGGTTCAGCTGTTTCAACTTTATCCTCACTTTGGATATCACTTGGAGTTTTATGATTCGGGAATGATACCCTAAGTAAGAAAAATCCATTAACAAGGTAAACAGCTGCCATCAAGAAGAATGTATATCCGTAAAATAGATCTCTAGCAATAAAAAACGCCATAATAAATGGAAGAATTGTTGCACCAATTGAAACAAAAGCTTTAATTAATACAGTTGCAGAGCCTGCTTTCTTTTGGAAAGCTTCAATAAGTGCAGGATACGTCCCTGCGTCTAAAAATGAGTTAGCGATACCAGCACATATTGCAAAAATAAATGCTAATGTATAGCTAGGAGCCAATGGTATTCCCACTAAAAAAATCAGGTAGATGAAAGACGCCGATACAACAAAAGGCTTCCTTCCTAATTTATCCGACAGTCTTCCAGCAAAAAACAGAGAAACTAACTTACCAATACCTATTGCTGAAACCAGGTAGCTAATTCCTGATGTACTCGTATTTAACTGGTTGGACAAATTCTCCATATTTGACCCAATGATGATGTTGATCATACCTAAAATAAAGTAACTAATATATAAACCTATTGCCATTTTTATATATGGATTTTTCATAAAACACACCCCTATGTTAGTTATTCAAAAGTTGTCAGAAATGCAACTTAGTTATTAAGCTCTTTCTTAAAGCTTCCCCCTTGCGCCAGTATATTTAAGAAAACGAACGATAAATATAAGCTTAAACATTTTTAGTATATCGTTCTACTAAAATTCAAACCAAAGTTAGTATATCGTTCTACTAAATAATTGAACTCCCCCGCAGAATTAATTGGGTCTAATGTTGTTCAAAATGAAATCAGTATGTCCAAATTAAATACGTAAAAACACAGCTGTAATCCATGCCCTTTACTGGAGTTACTTACTTAACTACATTTAGTATATCGTTCTACTGAAGTTATTATACTGCGCTAATTAAATTGTGTCAAACTTATGAAACAGTCCCCTCTATTCATAAATTTGCATAGGCTAGGCATTTAATCTCTTTGCCTATTTCAAGGAAATTCTGTTTCTTTAAAGAATGCTTCTTTAAACTCTCTAAAACTCCATTCTTTAGAGTTGACGATTATTCCTCAACACATTCTTAACCGAGTGAGCCCCACGTAAGGATGGTTTGTCTTCTATGGGCTCAGGACTCCGTATGTATAATTAAGTGTGCATTGTGACTAATTTTAACTCTAAATATGTTTTTCTCATATATTTTCTTTTATCAATATCTCAGTTACATTTACCCTTTGAATTTTTGGCACCTGCTATTTTAGGCTCTACTGGCTTTAAGGTCTAATATTGAATTCACAAATTTTTTATTGTAATAAAATCAGAATTTACCCTGAACCCCAGCATATATGTAATCCATGAAAAAATCGGGACTATTACCAACCATCGATTACTTAACCCATTAAATTTCTTAAAGATTTTTTATTCGATACTCTTTCCCATTTTATAAACACAAAAAAAGACCAGCCAGAATGGCTGATCTTTTCAAATT